>NZ_CP084874.1:2621990-5243981 GCF_020526085.1 Klebsiella africana
CGCCATGGTGAACAGCGCGAATTTCTAACCCGAAAAAATGCTGAATATAAGCCCGCTGGTCGGGCTTTTTTGCATACTGCTCGCCTTCCACGCCACAAAATGCCAAGGACATCCCGCGCTGGATTGTATACGATACATATACGAATCATTACGGTATATATCTATGGGAATCGTTAAAATCTCCGATCTGCTGCACGATGATATTCGTGATGCCAGCAAAGCCATGTCCCGCTCCGTCAATGCGCAGGCGGAATACTGGATCCGTCTGGGCATGATGAGCGAACTCTACCCCGAGCTTAACCACCAGCAGATTAAACTGCTGATGCTGAAATCCGGCTCTGACCGTCTGCTGGAGGTGATCAATGCCATCAATAATCATTAAAACCGCCGATGAACTCGCGCGGCAACGCCATGCCGGCCAGCTGCTGGCGTCGGTGTTTACTATGCTGGATACTTTTATTGCTCCCGGCGTAACGACGATGGCGATTAACGATCGAGTGGAAGATTTTATCGTCAACCAGCTGCACGCCCGCCCGGCCAGCAAGGGACAATATGATTTTCCCTATGTGTTGAACACCTCCATTAACGATGTGGTGTGCCACGGGATCCCCAAAGCGACCGAACATCTGCGGTCCGGGATGATTGTTAACGTCGATATCACCCTCGAGAAAGCGGGCATGATCGCTGACTCCAGTAAGATGTACCTGATAGGCGATGTCTCCCCGCTGGCCCGCCGGCTGGTCAAGACTACCTACGAAGCGATGTGGAAAGGCATTGAGGTAGTGAAACCTGGCGCAACGCTGGGCGACATTGGCCACGCTATTCAGCGCTGGGTCGAGGACCATGGTTACAGCGTGGTCAGAGAATATTGCGGTCATGGCGTCGGTCAGGAAATGCATGAGGAGCCGCAGGTGCTGCATTACGGCAGGCCCGGGGAAGGCGCCGTGCTGCGGGAAGGCATGGTGTTCACCATTGAGCCGATGGTCAACCAGGGCGACAGCCGCATTAAGACCAAAAAAGATGGCTGGACGGTGGTTACCCGCGATAAAAAACTCTCCGCGCAATGGGAGCACACCGTGGCCGTCACTGCCAACGGCTTTGAGGTGCTGACATTACGCGACGATGAGCAATCGCGGATCCGCTGAGTTTCTTCCCTTTCTGGATGACAGTGGGCCGCTTTCCGATCCCGGTGATCCCCGGGAGCCAGACAACACCTGATTCTGCCGTCGGATGACGGCAATAATTGTTTTCATGAATGATTTTCTGCGCGCGCGTCTTCCTGCTGGTTACGGCTGATGCGCGCATAAACCACACAACGGTTTATCCTTTACCTTCTGCATCCGCTTATCCTTCATTGCCTTTATCCCGCCTCAGCGATAGCGAATAATGACATCCGCTTCACTATGCTGTGCATTTCGCCAGTGAATACTGACCTCGCCGCGATTATCCGGCATGGCATAACGAGGGGGGGAGTCGGTCAAGGCAACCTGTTCAGGTGAACGGTGCTGGCACGAAACATCGATACGATCGCGCTGCGGCGCGATCAAACAGGCCGGATTGATGACACGTCCCGAAAAATGAACCTGACCGGAGAGTGCCGCAGACGACGCCAGCGGCGCCAGACATAGACATAACAGAGCGAGACGGAGCGGAGACATAGCAATCTTCCTTGATAACGGGTGACACTGCGCGGCACAGCATCGTTACTGTGCCCTACAACCTGCGGCTTCCTGCCGTCGTTCCACGCTACTGCAAAATAGCGGCAGCGTAAATAATTATTCCGGGCTGTCCGTTCAACTGCCGGGAATAACAGCAACTTTTCACCCAAAATATGCCGGAATAGTTATTTACTGGAAATAATGCATTATATGTATGGAACCATTTTTAATATCAAATGAGATTATACTTACACTAAAAAATAAATAATGTTACAGCTTAACACATCTTATCATTGGGCCTTTACGATGTTCTCCGTATAATCCCGCCCCCGACGGCAGTATACATTAGCGATGCTTACCGTTCTTTTGTGAACAGAAATAAAAAACATGCTTTAAAAATGTTAAACGCTTTTATTAACTTGTGATTATTTAATAAGGTTTGAGTATGAAAGAAAAAGGCACCCTGCTGGTTGTTGGTTCACTGCTGGCCTTAAGTCTGGCTACTGTGACCACCGCCCGCGCAGCGGGAACACTGAATTTCACCGGTAAAATTATTAACGAGTCCTGCCAGATCGCTAACAATGGTGGCGATGTGAATGTCGATTTTGGCAACGTCGATATGTCGGCGCTGAAATCACATGAAGCGAAAACCGCAGAAACACCGTTTACCATTAACCTGACCGGCTGTCCGCTGGCACAGAACATCAGTATCAGCCTGGAAGGTACCCCGGACACCAACGCTAACGGTACCAGCGCCGCCGTGCTGGCGCTCTCCGATGCCGCGGATACCGCCAAAGGCGTGGGCATTGAAGTCTTCTCTTCCCCTGACGGCTCAACGGAAGGCACTCAGTTAACCTTTGACAAGCAGCGCAAAACGGCGGTTTCGCAAGCCGACGAAAACGGTGATATTGCATTTAACTTTATTGCCGATCTGAAAAGCGATTCCTCACAGGATGTGACTGCCGGCAATATTAATGCCACAGCCAATATTGATATTGTTTATGAATAGAATGTTCTGATTTCCGTCGTTATCAAGGGCAGATCCCCCTGCCCTTATTTTCATTCCTCGTGACCGGATCCTCAATTATGCAGTGTTATAAAGTGGCTTTTATCCTGAGCCTTCTCTTTTGCCCGTTCCTGGCGTCTGCCGCCGGGGTTGCCATTGCCGGCACACGTGTTATTTATAATGAACAAAGTCATGAGGCCGACATCACGGTTAAAAACACCAATCCTCACGATCCGGTGCTTATTCAGAGCTGGGTGGACGATCTGGCTGATAATAATAAATCACCCTTTATCGTCACCCCGCCATTGTTCCGTCTGGATGCCGGGGACAGCAACGATCTGCGCGTACTATTAACCTCGCCGCAGCTGCCCCATGACCGGGAGAGTTTGTTCACCCTGAACATCAAAGAGATCCCTGCCAATACCGCACCGGCTGGCGAGAACATTCTGCAATTTGCCATTAAGAATCAACTTAAGTTAATTTATCGCCCGGCAGGGCTCCCCGGCTCGGCGCTCGACGCGGCGCAGCACCTGCGCTGGCACGTCAGTGGCAACCACCTGCAGGCGGAAAACGCCTCTCCCTATTATGTGACTATCACCACGCTCACCTGCGCGGGCCAGAACCAGAAAACGCCGCTTGAGCACAGCGTAATTGCGCCTCACAGCCGTGAAGAGTATGCACTCCCCGGCGAGGCCTGCGCCCGCGAGGTGAGCTGGCGCATTCTGGATGACTTTGGCGCTGTGCAGACGTTTAGCGCCTCCGTTTCGGCGCACTAAGCGTCTGATGTCGCGATGCGCCACGGCCCGGTTCATACCGTTACCGTCGTTAGCCTCTCCATCCTGCTGGGCGGACAGAGCGCGCCCTTGCACGCCCAGGCGACCTTTAATATGGATCTGCTGGAAAAAAACGACCATTTGCCTGCCGTGGATCTGCAACGCTTCAATCAGCAAACGAGTCAGCCACCTGGCGACTATCCGGTGAACTGGCGGGTCAACGGCGTCACGCTGGACACCCGTAAGATCATCACATTTCGCCAGAACGATCGTGGGCAGTTGACGCCCTGCCTTAAGCCGGCAGATCTGGTGCAGGCGGGGGTGAATCCGGCCGTGCTGGCACAGGCGCCCGGCGCAACGCCCCGCTCATGCCTCGAACTCACCACGCTGCTGCCGGGCAGTACGGTTAATTTCGATTTTGCCCATCAACGGCTGTTAATGACCATTCCCCAGGCGCTGATGACGCACCAGGCGAGGGATAATGTTCCTTCTGCGCTGTGGGATGAAGGTATCAGCGCCTTTCAGAGCAATTACCGCTATTCAGGCGCCAGCCAGCGCACCCTCGAGGGCAACACCGAGCGCGATAACTATCTGATGTTGAAAAGTGGCGTGAACGCCGGCGCCTGGCGCCTGCGCGCCAGCAACAGCCTGACCGCCAACAGCGACGATAAGCCCCACTGGACCACCAGCGGCGCCTGGCTTGAGCGCGATCTGACGCGCTGGCGGAGTGAACTGACGCTCGGGGATACCTTCACGTCGGGCGATGTGTTCGACGCGGTCCAGTTTCAGGGAATTGCCCTCGCCTCCAGTGATGCGATGCTCCCGGACTCGCAGAAAGGTTTTGCCCCGACCATCCGCGGGATAGCCAGAACCAACGCCCAGGTCACGGTTCGGCAAAATGGCTACGTGCTGTATCAAACCTACGTCACCCCCGGGGCGTTCGTGATTGACGATCTTTATCCCACCGCCAGCAGCGGCAATCTTGAGGTTGCCGTCAAAGAGTCGGATGGCGAAATCCGCCGTTTCACCCAGCCGTATGCTTCGGTGACCAGCATGCAACGCGAAGGCAACCTGAAATACAACCTGGTCGCCGGGCGCTATCATAGCGACGATGCCAGCCAGCAGCCGTTGATGATGCAGCTGTCGCTGATGCGCGGGTTCGCCCACAACCTGACGCTGTTTGGCGGACTGCAGAGCGCGGCGCAATACCATAACCTCTCGCTCGGCGCGGGACAGGGGCTGGGAGAAGCCGGGGCGCTCTCGCTGCAGCTGTTAAACGCCCGCGACCGGCACCTGCAAGATCGGATCGATGGCCGGGCCTGGCAGCTCCAGTACAGCAAAGGTTTTGACCGTCTTGGCACACAGTTCACCTTCACCGGCTGGCGTTATTCGCATCAGCGCTATGCCACGCTGAGCGAGGCGTATTCCAGCCCGGATCCCGACGCCGACTCGCAGGATAACGACAACAAAAAAGCAACCCTGCAAATCACCGCCAGCCAGAGCTTGCCGTACGATATCACCCTCTATCTGAGCCTCGACCAGGACAGCTACTGGTCAGGGGGCGCCACACAGCGTACCGCCAATATGGGGATCAGCAGCCAGTTTCACGGTATCGCGTGGTCGCTCAGCTACAGCGATTCTCACAGTAGCGACAGTAACGAGGATGACGACGAGCCACAGTCCGATAAAATAGTGACATTGTCACTTTCTGTGCCGTTGAGCCATCTGCTGCCAGGCAGCTATGCCGGCTATACCCTAACCTCCTCCCGCCACAGTGCCGACAGTCAGATGGTCAGTCTCAACGGCACCGTGCTGGATAATCATGCGCTTAGCTACGCCGTCAGCCAAACGCTTGACCAGCAAAACGGACACAGCGGCAGCCTGACGGCCGGCTACAGCAGTGGAATGGGCGACCTGAATATCGGCTACAGCCGCGACTCGCAGGCCACTCGCCTGAACTACGGCGCCAGCGGGGGTATCCTGATTCACCGCCACGGGGTGGTCTTTACGCCGGAAATGAATGGTTCGGTTGTACTGATTGACGCCGGTGGTGCCAGCGGTGTGACCCTCGCCAACCAGAAAACCATCACCACCAATGGAGACGGGTACGCCGTGTTGCCCTTCGCCACCGCCTATCACCGCAACGACGTCTCCCTCGACAGCCACTCGCTGCCGGAGAATGTGGATCTGGCCAACAGCACCGTGACGCTGGTGCCTACCAAAGACGCGGTGGTGCTGGCACGCTTTCACACCCACGTTGGTTATAAAGCGCTGTTTACACTGCAGTCGCAGGGACAACCGCTGCCCTTTGGCAGCGAAGTGCGCGCCAAAGACACCAGCAGCATCGTTGCCAGCGAGGGTCAGGTGTACCTCGCCGGCCTGGCGCCGAAAGGCACCCTGTATGCGCAATGGGGGCCAGGCCCTCAGCAGCACTGTACTGCCCGCTACGATCTCACCCCGACGCTGGCGCAGACACCCCATCCACTCATTTTACAGCAGACGTTAACATGTCATTTTTAACTCTCCTGCGTCGGGCCGCTCTGACGCTGTTACTCGCCCTGTTACCGGCCGTCAGCGGATGGGCCTGCACGCCAGTGTTTGTCCGCGGCCAGGCCTCCACCCTTCGGCTGAACGTGGGGCAGCTCACGGTTCCGGCTGATGCCAGACCGGGCACCCCGCTGTATCACAAAAGTTTCGCCTGGAACCGCCTTAGCGACGGCGGCGAACAGTGGATCCGCTGCGCGGACGACCCGCATGGGCTGTCGCCGCTGCTGCTGGATAGTCTGCTGTCCGGCGGGGCGACGCGACCGACGGTTTATCAAACCAACCTCGCCGGCATTGGCGTTCGCGTATCGCTGCGCGCTATCGGCGGCTATGGCGGCTTTCCTGACCGGCCGACGCCCTCGCCGTTTAGCCAACGGGTGAACAATCCCGCTACCTTGCCTGATGCAGTGTGGAAACTGGGCTATTTCCGCTTGACGATTGAGCTCATTAAAACCGGCCCCGCGGCGACACCGGGCGAGCTTGAGTATCACAGCGAGCGCTTTTTAATGGCGGATCATACCTCGCTGGCCGCGTTAGACTTAACCGGCAGGGTCAACACCGCAGGGTGTTCAGTGAATGACGCCACGCCCGCGCTGATTAAGCTCCCTGCGGCGATGCTTGACCACTTCGGCGGCGTCGGCAAAACCACCGGCGACACGCCTTTCGCGCTGCAACTGGATTGCAACAGCGCGGTCACGGTTTCTCTGCGTGTTGACGGCGCGGAGCCCCTTACCACCCGGGGGCATGGCGTTCTGCGCAATGACGCCACCGACGATCGGGCGCAGGGTATTGGCGTGCAGTTGCTTTACCATCGTCAGCCGGTCGCACTAAATCATGAGATGACGCTGGGCAGCGCGAGCGCGGGCCGGTTTACCCTGCCGCTCACTGCCCGCTACTACCAGACTCGTTCCCGGATCACCGCCGGCCAGGTGTCGGCCGTCGCGACCTATACCTTGCATTATGACTAGGCGATGGCGAACCGACGGACGAAGAGGACGAAGGAATTGCTCTGACCGGCGAATCGTAAGAGAATAGCTCTTACACGCGACGATCTGAGTACACGGGAGTTCATCATCAGCCATTCTCGTCGATTCCCCTTAGCCAGCAAAGTGGCGCTGGCCGGTGCGGCGCTCATCGCCGCTGGCATGCTGTTTAGCTGCACCAGTAAAGCCCCTAAATCCCTTGTCACGCCGCCGAACACTGCTGCCGTCAAAGCCGGTCAGACGCACCGGGAGCCTGTGCGCGGCGTGTGGCTCACCACCGTTTCGCGCCTTGACTGGCCGCCGGTCGGGTCGATTATCGCCAGTACGCCGGAAAGCCGCATCACCCAGCAAAAGCTGGCGCTGATCGCCAAACTCGATAACCTGCAGCGTCTGGGGATCAACACCGTCTTTTTCCAGGTGAAACCGGACGGTACCGCGCTCTGGCGGTCGGACATCCTGCCGTGGTCAGATATGCTGACCGGCAAAATCGGCGAATACCCCGGCTACGATCCGCTGCAGTTTATGCTGGATGAAGCGCACAAACGCGGTATGAAGGTTCACGCATGGTTTAACCCCTATCGTGTCTCGGTCAACACCAAACCGTCGACCGTTGCCGAGCTGAATAACACCCTCACGCAGGTGCCGGCCAGCGTGTTCGTCCTGCACCGTAACTGGATCCGCACCGCCAGCGATCGCTTTGTTCTCGACCCGGGCATTCCCGAAGTGCGTGACTGGATCACCAGCATCGTCGCTGAAGTGGTGCAGAACTACCCGATTGACGGCGTGCAGTTCGATGACTATTTCTACACCGAAACCGCCGCTTCCCCGCTTAACGACAATGAAACCTTCCGCCGTTACGGGCAGGGTTACGCTTCGAAGGGCGACTGGCGCCGGCATAACACCCAGCAGCTCATAGCCCAGGTCTCCACCACCATCAAAAAGCTCAATCCGAACGTCGAGTTTGGCGTGAGCCCGGCTGGGGTGTGGCGCAACCGCTCGCACGATCCGGCGGGGTCCGATACCCGGGGCGCCGCCGCCTATGATGAGTCCTATGCCGATACCCGCAGCTGGGTGCAGCAGGGACTGCTCGACTACATCGCCCCGCAGATCTACTGGCCGTTTGCCCGCGATGCCGCGCGCTACGATGTGCTGGCCAACTGGTGGGCCGAGGTGGTTAAGCCGACGCATACCCGGCTGTATATCGGCGTGGCGCTGTACAAAGTGGGTGAGCCGTCCAAAAATGAGCCTGACTGGACGGTGGATGGCGGCGTGCCGGAGCTGAAAAAGCAGCTCGACCTTAATGAAACCCTGCCGCAGATCCATGGCACGATCCTGTTCCGCGAAAATAACCTCAATCAGCCGCAAACCCGACAGGCGGTCAACTATCTGCGCAGCCGCTGGGGGCAACCGCAGAGCTAACCACCAGCCGGCTTCGCTATAACGCCTGCAGCCCTTGCTGCAGGCGGGCGTGCAGCTTCAGCACATTCTCTGTAATGGCCTGCCAGACGTGGGTGGAAAAGTCCGCCGGCAGCGTCCGGCGAGCGCTTTCAATAGTCTGCGGCACGCGCTCAGCAAACTCCTGGAGGATGGCCAGCATCTGCTCCCGAGGAAAATTCACCGCTTTGGCGGTCGCCATAAAATGACGCGGATAGATGGCGTTAATCTCTGTTTTCCGCCCTTTTGTGGCATTGAGCCCCATCGACAGCTTCAGATCGCGCAGATGCAGTCCCGTGCCGCCCAGCACCGGAAACGCCGAAATAATGTCGTAGAACGGTGTTAAGCGGTAGCTGCCGCCGGGCAACAGGTAAATTGAGAAGTTTTTTGCGTGACCGTCCGTCGCCCCCGTCAGCCACTGGAAGACCATGAACTTCATAAAGTCATTGCGGTCTTTCAGGGCTTCACTGGAGCCCAGCAGAAAAGACATCATCGCGGCGATCCCCGGCCCGCCGTCAGATTCATATTTCATCGCTGAAGGAAGACCAAAGGCCTGACACAGATCCTCCTGCGGCAGACGCAGCAGCACCCGCCCCTCCTGCGCCCAGCGCCGGTCGAAGCGGGTCACCGCCAGCGCGCGGATCCGCGGGGTGGTGATGATCTCCGCCTCCGGCACCGCCAGGCCAAGTTCTCTGGCCAGCGTCAGGCACAGATACTCGTTATCCACGCTTTCACGCAGATCCAGCGTCGCATTCGGCTGCTTTATCTCGCCGATCGGCAGCTTAATGATATGCGTGGTCGGCGTGGTGCCCTGCGGAATACACCAGTGATCGCCCATTCGCAGCAGCGCCGTTTTCTCCTGGGCGCCAGCCACCGAGATACGGAAATCATCCTGGCCGGTAATCATCCCGAGGGGAATATCCGACTGGTAGGCGGTCAGCAGAGAGGTGAGCTGCGCCTCGTCCAGCGTCTGCCAGCGCAACGCCTCCAGATGCGCCTCTTCCCCCGGCGGCAGGAGGGTTACCGCCCCTACGCTATCGCGCCCAACTTCGGCCAGTAGATCGAACGGCTGCTTTGAGCGCGCCTGATAGCGCCTGACGATCCGGTCGCGGACCTGCGGGCTGTCGGGCAGCAGGTTATCAAAATAGTGATACACCGCATCGGCAGTGATATTGCCATACTGCAGCGGCAGCGAGAGCGAGAGCGGTCTGGCGCGCGGGCTGCGCAGCCACTCTTCGTCATAGCGAAAACTGTGCGCCCCGTTAGCCTGGCGGGTTAAGGTTCCCACGCGCACATTGTTCATCCAGGTGGTAAGCGTCGCCATTACCAGTCAAGGTCCGTGTTGTTATCAGGAGCCGGGGCCGTCTCTGTGGCTTTGGCGTTCAGCGTCATCACCACCCCCAGCGACTGGAGGATCTTAAACAGCGTGGTTAAGGTGGTTTTGTCGGGGTGATTTTCAAAATTGGACAGCGTGGCCTGCTTAATGCCGATCCGCCTGGCCAGCGCATCCTGGGTCCAGTGATTCTGCTGGCGCAGCAGCTTCAGGTAGCTGGCCAGCTGCACGGGACTGTATATCTGCGGGGAATTCATCGCCTTGTTCCTCACCATCATTTATCCCCCTGTCGGGATAAACTTGGTTTTATACCCTGATGGGGATAATGTCAAGATTATCCCCTGGTGGGGATAGGAGAATAATTATCCTTGTGTGGGGATAAAACAGGAAGGATGGTGGCCGGAGACACCTGTACATGCCCGGTGGCGGCTGCGCCTTACCGGGCCTACGAGCTGTCTCTGCCTGCTCCGTAACGATCCAGGCCGGGCAAGCGCAGCGCCGCCCGGCAACGGGCAGCCGGATTTAGCTGCCGCGGTAGGTCGACCACCCGCCCGGGGCGATGAGAAACGGCAGATGGAAATGGTCATCTGCCGCCTCGCCGATAACAAAATCAATCTGCGCCCGGGTAAAGACGCTCTCGCGCCCGGCGTGGGCAAACCACGCCCCGGTTTCCGCCGTTAAGCAATAGCGCCCCGCCGGCAGCGGCGCGGCGCTAAAGGTGGCGATACGCCCCTGGGCGTTGGTCACCAGGGTCACCAGCGTCTCGCCCTCTCGACTCAGGCTGACCGTCACGCCTTCCGCCGGCGTGCCGGTGGAAATATCCAGAATATGGGTGCTCAGGGTACTCATTCGCCAATCACTCCTTCCAGTCTTAACATCGTAATTTCCCGCAGCTGAACAAGCGTCTCAGCCACTTCTTCATCGGCGGTATGCTGCAGCCGACGCGTCAGCGCCTGCAAAATCGCTTCGCCGCTGCGCCCTTTGGCACGGATTAAAAACACCCGGCCAAAACGGGCCTCGTAGCGGGCATTGCCCTCCCGCAGGGCCTGCGCGAGCCGCTCATTCTCGCTGTCCACCGCCGACTGTTCCTGGCGCGACAGCGCCGCATGCGCCTGGTCGCCGGTCGGCTTTTCACCGATCCGCGGATGGGCGCTGAGCGCTGCGTTCAGCTCATCCTCTCTCCAGTTATCCATCGCCTCACGGGCGGCCTGCAGCAGCGAGTGACGGCTGGCGAAAGGTCGCAAGCTCACCAGCGTCTCGCCCCAGGCCGGGATCGCCACGCAGGGGGCCAGCAGCCCCACTGCCTCATTTTTACTCAGGCTGTTAAACTGACTCAGCGCGATCATCCTGACTCCTTATCGTTTTCGTCGCCGCCTGCTCCTGCGGCAGAATAAGGTTCAGCGCTATCGCTACCAGCCCACCGCTGGTGGCTGCTGAACCGAACAGATCGCCGACCATCGGCGGAAAATGGCTTAGAAACGCCGGCACTGACTCCACGCCAAGGCCAGCGCCAAACGCCAGACCCACAATCAGCACATCGCGACGAGTCAGCGGAGTCTGGGTAATAATTCGGATCCCGGCCGCCACCACGCAGCCAAACATCACCATCGTGGCGCCCCCCAGCACCGGCGCCGGGATCTGCCGCAGCAGTTCGCCTACCGGGGGAAACAGTCCAAGCAGGATCAGAATCACGCCAATGTAGCGCCCGACATAGCGACTGGCCACCCCGGTCATCTGGATCACGCCGTTGTTCTGCGCGAAGGTGGTGTTCGGAAAAGCACAGAGCATGGCCGCCACCATACAGCTGACGCCGTCCGCCAGGATACCGCCCTTCAGCCGGTTACGAAAAGCGCGATCGTCAATAGACTGTTGCGAAATCAGCGAGTTGGCCGTCAGATCCCCTACCGCCTCCAGAATACAGACCAGCGACACCAGGGCGACCGGCAGAAATATCGCGCTGTTAAACTGAAAGCCGAACGGAAACAGCGTCGGCAGGCGAAACAGAGTGTCGCCAAGGCTGTGAAGATGGAACTGACCGCTCAGCCCTGCCGCCACACAGCCCACGGCAATGCCCACCACCACCGAGGAGAGCCGCAGCCAGCGGTTTTTGGCGCAGCTCAGCAGGACGATAACCCCAAGAGTACCCGCCCCGAGCGCGATGTTGCTCATGCTGGCGAAATCCTCTGCCTTTTCCCCACCGCACCAGTTGATGACGCTGACCTTGATCAGACTGATGCCGATCAGCGCAATCACGCTGCCGGTAATGATGGGAGTAAAGATTTTCTTCAGCGGTTCGATAAAGCGGCTGACAATCACCGGCACCAGAGCGGCGACAAAGTTAACGCCAAACAGCATCGCCATCATATCCTGCGGCCCGCCGCCCTGCGCTTTTACCCACATCCCTCCGGCCACCGTCACGCCGAGGAAGGCGAAGCTGGTGCCCTGCATGCAGATCATCCCGGCGCCAACGCCCCATACCCGATTGGACTGCAGAAAGGTGCCAATGCCCGAGGCCAGCAACGACATACTGATAAGATACGGCAGCCAGTCGCCAAGCCCGAGGGTAGCGCCGATGATCAGCGGCGGCGTGATGATCCCCACCAGGCCCGCCAGCACATGCTGGAGGGCGCTGAAAAAGGCCGGAAGCGGTGGGATCCGCTGTTCAAGGCCGTAAAGCAGGCCGCTGTGATGTTCGTCAGACATGGTGTTATCCCGTAGCAAAGAGAAGTGCATGGGCTAGTGCACAAAGCAGGCCAGAGGCGACAAAAACGATCGGAAAATTTTATTAACCCTTCATAATCATTAACTTAAATCACTCTCTTTACCTATATCTTCCCGCCGCTGCTGAACCAGACCGTTGAAACAATAGATTCTTAACGCAACATTGAGAAACTTTTGATTCATAAAAAGGCAACCAATTCGTCACATTGCACCGATGCGGTGCGTCACGACCTCTCTCTGTGTCTAGAGCAGGCGGTTTTCCTCCCTCCGGCGAACTGGTACGCAAATTGCTGTAGTCAGTCACAACATCGGGAGAAGGAGAAAAAAATGAAAGCAATCGTGATTGGCGCCGGCATCGGCGGCTTAAGTGCGGCAGTGGCGCTCAAACAGTCGGGGATCGACTGCGATGTCTATGAAGCGGTGAAAGAGATCAAGCCGGTCGGCGCGGCGATTTCCGTGTGGCCCAACGGCGTGAAGTGCATGACCCACCTCGGCATGGGCGACATCATGGAGACCTTCGGCGGGCCGCTGCGTCGGATGGCGTATCGCGATTTCCGCAGCGGCGAGAACATGACCCAGTTCAGCCTCACGCCATTGATCGAACGCACCGGCAGCCGCCCCTGCCCGGTCTCCCGGGCAGAGCTGCAGCGAGAAATGCTGGATTACTGGGGACGGGACAGCGTGCAGTTCGGCAAACGCGTCACCCGCTGTGAAGAAGACGCCGACGGCGTGACGGTGTGGTTTACCGATGGCAGCCGCGCCAGCGGCGATCTACTGATTGCCGCCGACGGCAGCCATTCCGCACTGCGTCCGTGGGTGCTGGGCTTTACCCCGCAGCGCCGCTACGCCGGCTACGTCAACTGGAACGGTCTGGTGGAGATAGATGAAGCGCTGGCTCCCGGCGACCAGTGGACGACCTTTGTCGGCGAAGGCAAGCGTGTCTCGCTGATGCCGGTCTCCGCCGGCCGGTTCTATTTTTTCTTTGATGTGCCGCTGCCGGCGGGTCTGGCGGAGGATCGCGACACTCTGCGCGCCGACCTCAGCCGCTATTTTGCCGGCTGGGCGCCGCCGGTGCAGCAGCTTATCGCCACCCTCGACCCGCAGACCACCAACCGTATTGAAATTCACGATATCGAACCGTTCAGCCGCCTGGTGCGCGGCCGCGTCGCGCTGCTCGGCGACGCCGGACACAGCACCACCCCGGATATTGGCCAGGGGGGCTGCGCGGCGATGGAAGATGCGGTGGTGCTGGGCGCCGTTTTCCGCCAGACCCACGATATTGCGGCCGCCCTGCGCGAGTACGAGACCCAGCGCTGCGACCGGGTTCGTGACCTGGTGCTGAAGGCGCGCAAGCGCTGCGATATCACCCACGGGAAGGATATGCAGCTCACCGAAGCCTGGTACCAGGAGCTGCGCGAGGAGACCGGGGAGCGCATTATCAACGGCATGTGCGACACCATCCTCAGCGGGCCGCTGGGCTGACCGTCGCCATGGATTCAATCACCGCACTCAGCGTCTGAATGGCCATTTGCGCGGGCCGCGAAAGCTGACGCGAGGGCGCAGTACACAGCGCCAGGGTCAGCGGTCGCAGCAGCGTACTGCGCAGCGGGATAAAGGCCAGCTGTCCGCGCTGGACCTCGTCCAGCACGTCGAGCAGACTGAGGAGCGTCACGCCGCTGCCGCGCAGCACCAGCGACTTGATGAGCCGGATATCATTGCAGCTGATGGTATTCTCCGGCGCAAAGTCATGGTGGCGATAGAGGAGCGCCACCCGCTCATGGACGATCAGCGGCGCGCCGGGCACGATATGCCGCTCGAGGCTGAGCTCGCCCAACGACAGCGCTTTCGCCCCCGCCAGGGGATGGTCCGGACGCATTACAATCCCCACCTCCAGTTCGGCGAAGGCCAACACGCTGAGTCCGGCCTGGCCCTGCGGATCGAGGATCAGGCCGACGTCCAGGTCCGCCTGACGCACTTTCTGGCTGACGGTGTGGCTGTCGGCCACCTGCAGATCCAGCTCCAGCCACGGCCAGCTGGTGATGATCTCCGCCAGCGCGGCGGCGAAGCCCCCTTCCGCCAGCGCCTGCACCATGCCAACGCTGACGCTTCCGCGCTTCATCCCCTGCAGCTCATCAAATTTCTGCCGGGTCTGGCGAAACTCCTTTTGCCAGCGCAGCAGATTGTCATACAGCAGTTCACCGGCGGTGGTCATCCGCAGTCCCTCCGGCAGACGCTCGAACAACGGGGTGCCGAAGGCCTCCTCGGCCTGCAGGATCTGACGGTTAATTGCCGAGGCGGAGATATGCAGCTGCTCGGCGGCCCGGCGCAAGCTGCCGCAGCGGGCTACGGCGATAAAATAGTGCGCGAAACGGGAAAATGGACTCATGGCACCCCTGTACTCTTTTTTGCAACAGCAGAGTGAATTAATGGTGATGGATGTGAACACCCTAATATGACAACAATAATCTCACAACAATAAAACAATCACCGATGTGAGCAGGAAGAGAAATCATGAAGACAACCACCCCCACGCCCCCCGCCCATTGCACCTTTGACCCGGAAGACTGGCTGCGGCTGGCCCGCTGCTGGCACCCGGTGGCCCGCGCCTGCGATATTGCCGGCGCCCCGGTGAAAGCTACCCTGCTGGACGAGCAGCTGGTTATCTATCGTATTAAAGGCCAGGTGGTAGTCGCCCGCGACGTCTGCCCGCACCGCGGGGTGCCGCTGACCCTGGGGTTTCATGAAGAGGAAGGCATCGTCTGCCCCTATCATGGCCTGCGCTTTGGCGAGGATGGCCGCTGCAACCGCATCCCCTCCAGTCCGGGGCAACCCATTCCGGCCAAACTGCATCTCACCAGCTTCGCCGTGGAGGAGCGCTACGGGCTGATCTGGACCTGCCTGGCCTGCGATCCGGACAATCCGCCGCCGTTACCGACCATGCCGCACTGGGACGACGCCGGCTTTCAGCAAATCAACTGCCCGGCCTTCGAGGTAAAGGGCTTTGCCGGCCGCCAGGTCGAAGGCTTTCTCGATGTCGCCCACTTCGCATGGATCCACACCGATACGTTTGCCGACCCGGACAACCAGCAGGTGCCGGACTACACCCCGCAGGAGACGCCGTTCGGCTTTGTTGCCGACTACTGGAGCTCGGTGGGCAATTACCCGGCCAGCTCCGATTTCCGCGCGCCGGATGGGTTCCAGTGGCTGCGTCACTTTGAAATGCATCTGCCGTTCACCGCCACGCTGACCATCCATTTCCCTGCCGATGCGAAGCTGGTGATCATGAACGCCGCCTCGCCGGTGTCGTCCCGGGTGACGCGGATGTTTGCCCCTATTGCCCGCAATTTCGACCTGCACGTGCCGGTGGAAGACGTACATGCGTTCAACCTGCGGGTGTTTGAAGAGGACCGCCTGATGGTCGAGACCCAGCGTCCGGAGCGGCTGCCGCTGGATCTGACCCTGGAGGCGCATATTCCGGCAGACCGCAGCTCCATCGCCTACCGGCGCGGGCTGAAGAAGATGGGTTTTGGCGATTTCTTTCTGGTATGAGTGGAGGTCATATGCGCGACATATTCCCCGTAGTGGTCGATGGCCTGTGGCGCCAGGGCGCGAAAAACCTGGCCGTTCGTCTGGTGAGCGCCGAGGGGCAACCGCTGCCGGCGTGGACACCCGGCGCCCATATCGATCTCCATCTTCCCTGCGGGCTGATCCGTCAGTACTCCCTGACCGGCAGCCCGGCCGAACGGGATCGCTATCTGCTCTGCATCGCCCGCGAGTCGCAGTCTCGCGGTGGCTCCCGTTATATTCACGACACCCTGCGCCCTGGACAACCGCTGATGATCTCTGCCCCGCGCAACCACTTTCCGCTGCACGAGGGCGGCCATGTGGTGCTTCTCGCCGCCGGGATCGGCATTACGCCGCTGCTGGCGATGGCCCACGCCCGGGCGGCGTCCGGCGCCAGCTTTACGCTGCACTATTACGTTAGCCGTGCGCAGGAGGCCGCCTTCGCCACCGAGATCGCCCGCCAGCTAACCGGTGGAATCTGCCAGATCCACTGCTCAGACGAGGGGCAGAGTCCGCGCCAGCGGCTGGCGCAGGATCTGGGGGCGCCGGACGCCGACACCCGGGTCTACTTCTGCGGTCCGGCCGGATTTATGGCCCGGGTACGCGATACCGCGCGGGCGGCCGGATGGGGAGAGGAACAATTGCACAGCGAAGCGTTCCAGCTGACCGCCCCAACGGTAGCCTCGGCGGCGGACGGTACCTTCACCATCACCCTCGCCTCAACCGGGGAGCGCTGGCCGGTGCCAGGGGACAAAACCATCGCCCAGGTGCTACAGGAGCATGGCGTCGATGTGCCGCTCTCCTGTGAGATGGGGATCTGCGGCGCCTGCCTGACGCCGGTGCGCGAGGGAACCGTCGACCACCGGGATACCGTGCAGTCGGCGGCGGAAAAACAGGCCGCGGAGCAGCATATTGCGCTGTGCTGCTCCCGCAGCCTGTCGGCCAATTTAGTTATCGATCTCGCGGGATAATCGGCCCGTCACCGGCTGGTCAGCGCTGGCGACCGGTTTCACCCGCACGGCGGTGAAGACAATCACCATCGCGCTCAATAGCAGCAGACCGCTGCCGGTGAAGACGCCGCTGGCGCCGTGCAAATCAAACACCGCCCCGCCGCCGGCAGCCCCGGCGCTGATGGCCAGCTGAATAGAGGCGACCAGCAGACCCCCCGCGCTTTCTGCTTCATCCGGCACGGTGGTAGCCAGCCAGGTGGACCAGGCCACCGGCACCAGACCGAAGGCAAATCCCCACAGGGCGACCAGCAGCCCGTCCAGCACGGTCAGATGGCCGAACGTCACCATCAGCAGCGCCAGAACGCTCATCATCAACGGCACCAGCGCCAGGGTCAGACGCAGGCTACGGCTCAGCAGATAGCTCGCCACCGAGGTGCCGATAAAGTTAGCGATACCGAAGCCGAGCAATATCAGCGAAACCCCTTCGACACTGGCCTGCGCCACGGTCTCAAGGAACGGCCGCAGGTAGGTAAAGAAGGCGAAATGGCCGCTAAAAATGAGGATTGTCGCCAGCATGCCGCCCAGCATACCGGGACGGCGCAGCACCCTGAACAGCGTGGAGAAGGTCCCGACGCTCTCCGGGCGCATGGAGGGCAGCACCCACAGCTGCCAGAGCAGCGCCAGCAGGCTGGGTATCGCACAGAGAATAAACACGTTGCGCCAGCCGATCAGCTCCCCGAGGTAGCTGCCGAGCGGCGCGGCCACCACCGTGGCGACAGACACCGCGGAAAAGATGATCGCCAGCGCCTTCGGCACATGGGCCGCCGGCACCAGACGCATCGCCGTGGCAGTGGACATCGCCCAGAAGCCGCCGATGGCGACCCCCAGCAGCAGACGGCCCAGCAGGAGAAACGCCAGCGAACCGGCAAAAGCGACCATCAGGCTGGAGACTATCTGCAGCACGGAAAAGAACATCAGCACCCAGCGGCGATCGATATTGCGGGTGGCGGTGGCGATCAGCAGGCCGGTGACTAACGCCACCAGCGCCGTCGCGGTGACCGCCTGCCCGGCCATCCCTTCGCTGACGCCGAGGCTGCTGGCCATCGGCGTTAACAGGCTGGCGGGCAGAAACTCGGCCACGATCAGGCCGAACACCCCGAGGGCCAGGGCATAGACGGCGCGCCAGGCCGGTTTGGCGGGAGACAGGCTCGCGTCAGCAGCTATGCAGGAACTCATATACATCTCTCCAGTTTTATTAACATCCCGGTCATCTTAGGGACTTACCTTTGGACGATATATGATGCATACTCTCCAGTTATTGATTATTCGTCCGGAATTGCTATGAGCCAGCCGACCATCGACCTGACAAGCGAACTGTTACGCGGGATGCGCCTCTCCGGCGTTAACTACCGACGCATCGAAACCGCCCGCCCGTTCGGCGTCGGCTTTAGCGCCGTGGCGGGTAAAGCCCAGTTCCATTTCATCAGCCGCGGGCCGGTGCTGCTGCGCATGGCCAGCGGAGAACAGTTCACCCTCGAGAGCGGCGATGCGCTGTTTATTCCCAACGGCGACGGGCACGCCTTGCTCTCAGATCCGCAGGCCACGGTGGTCAATGTGGCGCAGCTGCCCAGCGAAACGGTGTGCAGCACGGTAAGCTGTATCAACGCCGGCGGCCGCCCGGACTGCCCGGAGCGCGCCGTCATTTTCAGCGGTTGTATGGATTTTGAGCTCGGCGGTATGCAGCCGCTGGTGAAGGCCATGCCCGAGGTGATGCGGGTCAGCAGCCTGCTTAACACCTGGCCGGAGATCCAGCCGTTGCTCTCGGCGATGGAACGGGAATCCCTCACCCGTCAGGCAGGCTATGCCGGGATCCTCGCCCGGCTGGCAGACGTGGTGGCCGCGCTGATTGTCCGTGGCTGGGTCGCGTGCGGATGTGGCAACGCCACCGGTTGGGTACAGGTCCTGCGCGATCCCCGGCTGGCAAAAGCCATCTATGCCATGCATCAGCGCCCGGGGGTCAACTGGAAAGTGGAAGATCTGGCGCGGGAGGCGGGGCTGTCGCGCTCGCTGTTCGCCGAGCGTTTTCTCGCCGCCACCGGCACCACCCCCGCCCGCTATCTCACCGAGCTGCGCATGCGGCTGGCGGTGCAGTACATCACCCACGAAGGCCAGGCGCTGGAAAAAGTCGCCTTCAGCCTCGGGTATCAGTCGCTGGCGGCCTTCAGCCGGGCTTTCAAACGCATCACCGGCCAGCCGCCGGGGGCCCTGCGCGCCACGGCACGCTAAAGTCAACCTTTATGTAAAGCGATACACGCCGTTGCCGACACGAAAGCGCTGCCCCTTAAGCGCCGGGTTGGCGACGCGAAACACCAGCTCGGTCAACTGGTTGGCGGGTCCTTCACGGAAAGTAAACCACTGGCCGCCCACGTCCAGCCCCTGCTCACCCTGTGGCGGGAAGCCCAGCAGCGCCTGCCAGCGGTCGCGCACCGCCTGCGGATTGACCACCTCGAATACCGCCTGCTCAAGCACAATGTCGCCCAGCGGGTGCGGCACGTCCAGCGCCTGGGCGCGCAGCCGCGCCAGCCGGGTGGCATCGTCTTCTCCCCACTGCAGCACAAAGGGATAGACCAGCCCGTCAGTGTCGCCATCGATGGTGAAGATCCGCCAGCGGATGATATTGCCCTGCGGATCGTTGCGCTGGCCATCGACAATCGGTGACACTGTCACCCCTGTGCGACGCAACTGGTCGTGAGTGGCGTCGATGTCGTCGCTGCGCAGCGCCACCCGAAACAGCGCTTCGTTCTCCGGCAGCAACCGCTCGGCATCCCGCGAAAGCAGGAACCTGTCCGTCGCGGCGCGCAGTTCGTCCGGGTCAGAAATGGCGAGAAATTCGATATAGGTCAGGCCAAAATAGCTCAGCGCATTACGGGTTCCCCACCCCGGATGTCGCCCTCCGGCCACCGCCCGCAGCTGCTGGTCGGCAAAGATTTCAATCGCTGCTTCCGGCTGATTCACAAACTGTACTGCGTGGTCCCACTGCAAAGTGGCCATAATCTCTCCCGCGATTGTGCCTGGTCAGGCGCCTGCGATAAAAGATAGTGCTGGGATGAAGGGAATGGCAAACAAGAATTAAATATATCGAAAGCTGGATAAGTGATTTATATCAACGCGGTATGTTGAGTCTGACCGGTCATGAAAGGGCGGGCTAAGAATCGCCCGCCGGAGGGATCAGACTGACCCTTCTTTCTCGATCACCAGAATACGCGCCGCCCCCTGCGGATGAGCGACATGCTCGCATCCCACCTCGGCGTAAAAGATATCGCCGGCGTTCAGCATGATCACCTGCTCCTCGCCGTCGACCTTCACATGCATCGCCACCTGACCATCCATCACGGCAAACACCTCCTGACCGTCGTTGATGTGCCAGATATAGGGTTGGTCGGTCCAGTGCAGACGCACGGTGGTGCCGGAAAAATTGGCAATATCCAGCGCGCCCCACGCGCGGTCGGCGGTGAAATCTTTACTGCTCCAGCTCTGCATGATGGTGTCCTGTGGTAAGGGTTATTTTTTCTGCCAGTTTGCCCAGGGATCCGCTTTCTCCACCGGCGCGTCATCATCAAGGGAGGCGAGATACATAGCCTCCACCTCTTTGCGCGCCCACGGCGTCCGGCGGAGGAATTTCAGGCTGGACTTAATGCTGGGATCACTTTTAAAGCAGTTAATGTTGACCTGGCGGGCCATTTCCGCCCAACCATAGCGCGCCACCAGGGCATTGAGCAGCGCTTCCAGCGTCACGCCGTGCAGGGGATCTTTCGAGCTGTGCATTACGATACGTCCGTTCCGCATTTAAAAAGTGCGCCTACCTTACTGGCTCTAAACGACGGGCGCAACTGGCTTCATTACGCGCTTCGCGCCTATATCTATTTAACGCAAAAGCACTGAACCCCGCGCGGTCATAAATTAGAAAATAACGTTATTGGTTGCTTATTTGGCCTTGAGGCAAGCTGTGTTCAGCCCCGGACAGAGGAAATCACCATGCGCTGCTGTTGTGCCCGAACCCTGAACCTGAATCAACCCATAACTTATTACCCCGTTTTCGGAGAACACAATGAACGCGACCACCCTGCCGATTCTCGACCTGGCCCGCTACGCGGACCCCGCGGATAAAGCGGCCTTCCTGGCCGACCTGCGTCATGCCGCCCGCGACATCGGCTTCTTCTATTTGATCAACCACGGCGTCGACGACGCGCTTCAATATGAAGTTCAGCGCCAGTCCCAGCGCTTTTTTGCCCTCGATGAGGCGCAAAAACAGCAGGTGGCGATGATCCACTCCCCCCATTTTCGCGGCTATAACCGCGCGGCCTCAGAGCTGACGCGCGGCCAGCCTGACTGGCGAGAGCAGTTTGATATCGGCGCCGAACGTCCGGCGCTGACCCTCAGCGACGACGCCCCGCGCTGGCAGCGCCTGCAGGGTCCGAATCTGTGGCCTGCCGCCCTGCCGTCGCTTAAACCGGTATTACTTCACTGGCAACAGCAAATGACCCAGGTGGGCATCCGCCTGCTGCGCGCCTTTGCCGAAGCCCTGCAGCTCCCGGAGAATGCCTTTGACCGGCTCTATGGCGACAAACCCAACGAGCATATCAAACTGATCCGCTATCCCGGCCAGCAGGAAACCCAAAGCAGCCAGGGCGTCGGCGCCCATAAAGATTCGGGTTTTCTCAGCTTCCTGCTGCAGGACGAGCAGAAAGGACTGCAGGTAGAGGTCGCGCCAGGACAATGGATCGACGCCGTGCCGCTGGCCGGCAGCTTTGTGGTCAATATTGGCGAACTGCTGGAGCTGGCGACCAACGGGTATTTGCGCGCCACCGTCCATCGCGTGGTGTCGCCACCGGCGCAGCAGCAGCGCCTCTCCATCGCTTTCTTCCTCGGCGCCCAGCTTGACGCGGTGGTGCCGGTTTACACCCTGCCGCCCGAGCTGGCGCGTGAAGCGCGAGGTCCGGACAGCGACCCGCACAATCCGCTGCTGCGCGATGTCGGCTGGAATTATCTCAAGGGCCGTCTGCGTTCCCATCCGGACGTGGCGGAACGCTACTATCAGGACGTGTTTCGCGAACGCGCCGAGCAATTGATCGTTTAACCATAACTAAAAAGGAACACACCATGAAATATGCCGCTTTTAAACTGGCAGGGGTCGCACTGTCTCTTTCTCTGGCATGGACGTCTGCCCAGGCTGCCGCGCTGCGCGTTGCCGCGGACCCGGTTCCCCACGCGGAGATCCTCAACTACATCAAAAAAATCGATCCCAGCCTCGATCTGAAGGTGGTGGAACTGACCAGCGGGGTCAACGCCAATGAACTGCTGGCCAGTGGCGATGTGGATGCCAACTACTTCCAGCATGTGCCCTATCTGAAGGATCAGGAGAAAGCGCTGGGTAAAACCTTCGCCGTCGCGGCCACCGTGCATATTGAGCCGCTGGGGATCTATTCGCATAAACATAAAGATTTCTCATCACTGCCGGAAAACGCCACCGTGGCGGTGCCGAATAACACCACCAACCTGAGCCGGGCGCTGTTCCTGCTGCAGGCGCAGAAGCTTATTAAGCTGGACCCCAAATTTACCGACCCGGCCACCACCCTGGCGACGCCGAAGGATATTGTCGAGAACCCGAAACACCTGAAGATTCTGGAGATTGAATCACCGCAGATCCCGCGTTCCCTCGACGATGTCGACCTGGCGGTGATTAATGGTAACTACGCGCTGGAAGCCGGCCTGGTGCCAGCGAAAGACGCCCTGGGACTGGAAAGCGCCGAGCATAACCCGTACGCCAATATTCTGGTAACCACCCCAGCCCTGGCGAATGACCCGCGCATTAAGGCGCTGGCGAAAGATCTGACCTCGCCGCAGGTGGCGGAGTTTATCCGTAAAACCTACAACGGCTCGGTGATCCCGGTGGCCCCTCAGTCATGATAACCATCGAAGGGCTGAGCAAAACCTACGCCGGAACCGGCCGACCGGCGCTGAACGATATCGCGTTGCAGATACCGAAAGGGGCAATATACGGCATTCTCGGGCGCAGTGGCGCCGGCAAAAGTACGCTCATCCGCTGTCTCAATTTACTGGAGCGGCCCACCTCGGGCCGCATTCTGGTGAACGGACAGGATATTACCCAGTTGAACAAGGCGGCGCTGCGGGATTATCGCCTGCGCACCGGGATGATTTTCCAGCACTTCAATCTGCTGCATGCCCGCACCGTCGCCGACAACATCGCGGTGCCGCTGGAGATTGCCGGGGTGCCGAGGGCCGCTCGCGAGGCCCGGGTGCGCGAACTGCTGGAACTGGTGGATCTCAGCGAAAAGGCCGCCGCTTTCCCGTCGCAGCTTTCCGGCGGGCAAAAGCAGCGCGTCGGCATCGCCCGGGCGCTGGCCGCCCGGCCGGAGGTGCTGCTCTGCGATGAGGCGACCAGTGCGCTGGATCCCGAGACCACCTCCTCGGTGCTGGCCCTGCTGGCGGATATTAACCAGCGCCTTAATCTGACCATTGTGCTGATTACGCACCAGCTTGAGGTGGTGAAAACCATTTGTGACCACGCGGCGCTGCTGGAACAGGGCGAGATTGTCGAGAGCGGAAAACTCGCCGACCTGCTGGTGACCCCATGGTCGCGGCTGCGCCAGTCGCTGCTGCACGACCCGCAGGCTGAACAGGATTTTCTTACCCGTCACGGCGTTCAGGGGAGGCCATTATGCGGAGTAGCATGAGCTGGGAAGATTTGTGGCCGTTATTACTCGACGGCACGCTGGATACGCTTTATATGGTGGGCCTGGCGGCCCTGTTTACCGTGCCGATCGGGCTGCCCACCGGCGTGCTGTTGTTTATTTCCCGCGCCAACGGGCTGGCGCCAATGCCGAAACTGAACGCGCTGTTAGGCGCAGTGATCAACATCGGCAGGTCGCTGCCGTTTATCGTGCTGCTGATCGCCCTGATCCCCTTTACCCGCCTGATCGTCGGCACCACGCTGGGCAGCACCGCCGCCATCGTACCGGTGACCATCGGCGCCTTTCCGTTCTTTGCCCGTCTGACGGAAAACGCGCTCGACGAGGTGGACTACGGGAGAATCGAAGCCATTCTGTCGATGGGCGGCAACGTCTGGCACGTGATTTTTAAATCTCTGCTGCCGGAGGCCCTGCCAACGCTGCTGGCCGGGATCACGCTGACCATCGTGATGCTGATTGGTTTCTCCTCCATGGCCGGCGTGATCGGCGGCGGCGGACTCGGCGACCTCGCCATCCGCTACGGCTATCAGCGGTTTAATAATGAAGTGATGTTTGGCACGGTGCTGATCCTGGTGGCGATGGTCCAGGGCGTGCAAATGGCCGGCGATCGGCTGGTGCGCAGCCTCGCCCACCGTCGCTAAACGTCAGACATTAATTCCAGCCGCACTCTGCCGCCAGCTGACGAACCAGGCTGGCGGCGTCGCACTCGCGGATCAACCCCACCCCCTGCCCGGCCCAGTGGGCGCCATACTCATGGACGCCCTGGGCTTTCGCGGCGGCGGCCAGCGCTTTGCCGATATCATACGCCAGCGGATAATCCGGCACGGCGCTCGCCGGACAGGCTTCCCCCAGCGCACAGAAGGCATTCGCCAGACAGCGTGCCGGACGCCCGGATATCGCGGAGGTCAGCACCGTACGTCCATCGATGCTGTTGGCGATCGCCGCGCGATAACCGGCGTCGGCCGCCGATTCCGGACAGAGTAAAAATGCCGTGCCAAGCTGAACGCCCTGCGCACCTAACTGCATCATGCTGGTGATCCCCGCCCCGTCCATAATACCCCCGGCGGCCACCACCGGGATGGTCAGCCGTTGCCGCAGAAGTTGCACCAGGGTGAAGGTGCTCAGCTGCGCGTCAGGCTCCTGCGGGGCAAAGATCCCCCGGTGTCCGCCCGCCTCATAGCCCTGAGCGACCACCACGTCAATTCCCTCGCGCTCGATGACCAGCGCCTCCTGCAGCGAGGTTGCTGTCGCCAGGGTGACGATCCCCTGCTGTTGCAGGCGCTGGATCGTCTCGCGCGCAGGCAGGCCAAAATGAAAGCTCACCACCGCCGGCGACAGGTCGAGAAGCAGCTCCAGCATCGGCGTATGACCGATGAATGTCTGATAGATTTCTTTTAACGAATCCGGGGGCGTACTGCCATAGCGGGCAAAATGGGGGCGTAATGTTGTTGCCCAGTCGGCTTCCCGCCGGGCGTCGCGCCGGGGCGGCGCATGACAGAACAGATTGACATTGAACGGACGGTCCGTCAGCTGGCGGGTAGCCGCTATCATCGTTTCCGCCTGGGCAACGGTTGAAGCGCCTAGCCCCAGCGAGCCCAGCGCGCCGGCATTACTTACCGCGGCAGCCAGCGCGGGGGTGGAGACGCCCGCCATCGGGGCCTGAATCAGGGGATAATCAATATCAAGAAGCGAAAGCAGCGGGTTGCTCATGGTTTCCTCATGCATTAACGATGCCGGAGGCTTACCATCTCCTTTAAAGATGATAAGATCAACATCATTATCATATTGAGAAGAAAAATATGAACCACAGCACACTCGAGATCTTCATTCAGGTGGCAGAAACGCAGAGCGTCACCCAGGCAGCAAAACGGCTGGGCCGCGTACAGTCCAATATCACGACCCGCATTCAGCAGCTGGAAGAAGAGCTTGCCGTTGAGCTCTTCGTTCGCGGCAACAAAAAAATGGTGTTGTCCCCGGCAGGCGTGCAGTTTCTCAGCTATGCCCGGCGGATCCTGAGCCTGGCGGAAGAGGCAAAGCAGGCTCTGCATCCAACAACCCCAGGCGGCAGCCTGCGTCTGGGCGCGATGGAGGCGACCGCCGCCAGCCGGCTGCCGCCGCTGCTTACTCGCTTCCAACAGCAGTGCCCGCAGGTGGATATCACCCTCATCACCCAACCGACCCGCCAGTTAACCGAGGGGGTGTTAACCGCCGCCCTCGATGCCGCACTGGTCTGCCTGCCGCCTGGGGCCGATGGTCAACCGGCCTGTCCTGCCGAGCTGGCATTTATCCCGGTGTTTCATGAAACCCTGATGCTGGTCCGTCCGCAGACCCCGGGTCCGCTGCGGTTCGCGGCATTTGCCAATGGATGCAGCTACCGCGCGCTGGGAGAACGCTGGCTGGCGGAACAGCAGGCAGCCGTCGAGGTGCATGAGGTCAACTCCTATCACAGCATGCTCGCCTGCATGGCGTCCGGGCGCTACGCCGGCCTGCTGCCGCAGAGCGTGCTGTCGCTGATGACGCTTCCCGCAAACTGCCTTAGCGAACCGCTGTGCGAGGCGACCACCCAGCTCATCTGGCGCAGTGGCTTGAGCGCCCCCGCCCTGAGCGAGTGGCGCAAGCTGTTGCAAAGTGTGGCGAACGACTAAGCTGAAAAAGGAAACCGCGATGCACTGGCATGAGGCACACCAGAGCTCTTCCCGACAAACGCAGCGGCGTTTTGCCGCTACAGTATCAAACCGAGTGACAAAATCGCTTTTCGCCATGTCGCGCCATGACGTCGCTTTTTTGCCGGGTGGCGGCTGCGCCTGACCCGGCCTACAGAGCTGCGCTTTCAGGCTAATGGGATCCTGCGGTCCGTAGGCCCGCGCAAGCGCAGCGCCGCCGGGCGCCAGGTCGGCAGGTTGGCAGGTTGGCAGGTCGCGGCTATGATGCCGCTTTTTTGCCGGGTGGGGGCTGCGCCTGACCCGGCCTACGCCTTACAGGAGTCATTATGTCGTTCTGTCATCTGCGCATTGCCAGACCGGTCAGCGAACTGGGCACCACCGCCAGCATGTACTGCGCCGGGCTGGGACTCGAGCAGCTCGGTAGCTTTACCGATCATGAAGGATTCAGCGGGATAATGCTCGGCGCGCCCGACGCGGGCTGGCATCTGGAATTCACCCACTGCCGCCACCATCCCGTCACTCCCTCGCCAGGAGATGAAGATTTGCTGGTGCTGTATTACCCACAGCAGGCGGAATGGCAAGCACAGTGCGCCGCCATGGACGCCGCCGGGTTTCTGCGGGTCACGGCGTTTAACCCTTACTGGGAGATGAATGGCGTCACTTTCGTCGACCGCGACGGCTATCGCACCGTGTTGCAAAACCGCGCCTGGGGGATGGTGCGCGATTCGTCGCAGGTGGCGGCGAACTAACGATGATCGGGACGGGC
Source organism: Klebsiella africana (assembly GCF_020526085.1). NCBI lineage: Bacteria > Pseudomonadati > Pseudomonadota > Gammaproteobacteria > Enterobacterales > Enterobacteriaceae > Klebsiella > Klebsiella africana. Next base: position 2,649,156 of record NZ_CP084874.1, read on the forward strand.
ATCATCCGCTGTAAAAGCAGTTATTTACATTCGGACAGACATCGTTCCCGTCGGTTACCGATAAAACGCGGTCGCGACTCGCCAGCGTCCTCGCGGCGCGCTATGCTACACATCCCGTTGTATTAACCCCTTATCCCTATGAGCACTTCCGTCAGCACTACACAACTCAATTTGCGCATTATTTCGATCGTTGTTTTTACCTGTATCTGCTATCTCTCCATTGGTCTGCCGCTGGCCGTTCTGCCGGGTTATATTCACTATCAGCTGGGCTACAGCACCTTTGTGGCCGGAATTGTGATCAGTCTGCAGTACATCTCAACACTGATAAGCCGGCCCCACGCCGGGCGCTATACCGATATCTGGGGGCCGAAAAAAGTGGTCAGCCTCGGGATCGTCTGCTGTCTGCTCAGTGGCGCCTTCACGCTACTGGCCGTCGTCCTGCAGGCAACGCCGATGCTGGCCATTGCCGCACTGCTTGCGGGGCGGGTGTTTCTCGGCGTCGGCGAGAGCTTTACCGCCACCGGCGCCACCCTGTGGGGGATCAAAACCGTCGGCGCGATCCACACGTCACGGGTTATCTCCTGGAACGGCGTGGCGACCTATGTGGCGATGGCGGTCGGGGCGCCGCTGGGAGTTACCCTTAATCACTATTTTGGCATCAGCGGCTTTGCTACGGTGGTAGTGCTGGTTGCGGCCATCGGTCTGCTGTTCGCTCGTACCCGCCAGGACGTCAGGGTGACCGCCGGCGCCAGAGCGCCCTTTCACGCGGTGGTGCGAAAAATCTGGCCTTATGGTCTGGGTTTGGCCTTTGGCACCGTTGGTTTCGGCGTTATCGCCACCTTTATCACCCTCTACTTCGCCGCGCACAGCTGGCAGGGCGCCGCGTTTACCCTTTCGCTGTTCAGCGTCGGCTTTATCTGCGTTCGCCTGGTGCTGGGAAATACCATTACCCGCTTTGGCGGAGTCCCGGTCTCCCTGGCCTGCTTCATCATCGAAAGTCTCGGCCTGCTGCTTATCTGGCTGGCGCCGTCAGCCTGGATGGCCGGCGTCGGCGCTTTTCTCACCGGTTCGGGTTTCTCGCTGGTCTTTCCGGCCTTAGGGGTTGAGGCGGTAAAACAGGTTGAAGAGCAAAATCAGGGAACCGCCCTCGGCACCTACTCGGCGTTTCTTGATCTGGCGCTGGGGCTGACCGGGCCGCTGGCCGGCTGGGTCGCCGGGTTCTACGATCTCGCCACGCTGTATCTGCTGGCGGCGATCGTGGTGGCGTTCGCATTCCTGCTAATTTTCCGCATACATCGGCAACAGCGGATGATGTCACAAGCCTAGTTTGACCAGGCCCCGCTCCTGGTCAAAAAATGAATCGGTAATTGACGACGATTCGGCTTCCATGCCAACATTCCTTCAGCGTCTGGCAACAGATGCATGGACGGTACCGGTAGACAACAGAGTTCGCGCAACGATCCAGCCCGGTACCGTAGTCCAATCCGAATCACTGACCCACACGGTGAATTCCTGATTCTGGCGGGAAACACAGACATGCACCAAAGTTTTAATCAGCGCGTTCATTTCTATTACTGCGTCCTGGTCGCGCTGAAGATGCACGGAAAATCGAAAAAATCGGGCGGTATCAGAGGAAAGAATAACTTTCTGCTGAAATGGCTGCGCCGGGCGCAGGATAACAACATTTTTCATCCCGATATCACCAGTGAAATCGAATGGCTGCGAGGCAAAATTATTCAGGCTGGCTATGACACCGATCTCGAGCCGATGCTGGATTTTGTCTACGCCACCGCCAGCCGCGCCGAAGCGCTTAAGAACGCTGAATAGGCGTCTGCGCCCGCCACGGGCGCAGAAGCATTGCCTGCAACGTCTCAATCCCAGGATCCGCTAACAGCTCAGATGCAATCCAGCCACGCTCTATTTTGTGACACTGTCACGTACAAAAGTGACCGCTGAGGTTCATTAATCGCTGACATGCCGCCTGACGCGTTCTATGCTTTTCCCTGTCTCCCTCCTCATACAGGAACTGCACCCGATGGCCGACTGGAATCCTTCGTTGTATCTGCAATTTGATGCTGAACGTACCCGCCCCGCGGCCGATCTGCTCTCGCGTATCGCCCATCTGCAGGTCGAGCACGCCGTCGACCTCGGCTGCGGGCCGGGAAACAGTACCCGCCTGCTGCGCGCCGCCTGGCCGTTGGCGACGATTGTCGGTATCGATAACTCCCCGGCCATGTTAATCCAGGCGGCGCAGGCTTTACCCGACTGCGAGTTTATTAACGCCGATATTGCCCGCTGGCAGCCCGCGCAACCGGTAGACGTGATCTATGCCAACGCCTCGCTGCAGTGGCTTACGGATCATGAGACGCTCTTTCCCCATCTGGTGAACCAGCTGGCGGACAACGGGACGCTTGCCGTGCAAATGCCCGATAACTGGCAGGAACCCTCCCATACCCTGATGCGTCAGGTTGCCAGCGAAATGGGGTTGCCGGACCGCGGCCGCCAGCCCTTACTCCCGCCGGACGCCTGGTACGATATGCTGACCCGCCAGGGTTGTGAAGTTGATATCTGGCGCACCACCTATTTCCATCCTCTCGCTTCTCATCAGGCGATTGTCGACTGGCTGCAGGGTACCGGGTTACGCCCCTATCTGGCAGGCCTGGACGAGCAGGCCAGACGCGCCTTTCTGACACGTTATCTCGAATTGCTGGCCGCACACTATCCGTTACAGTGTAACGGAAAGGTGCTCCTGCGGTTCCCACGGCTGTTTATCGTGGCGCGAAAGATCGCCGCCTGACCGTTGCCCTGGGTGTGTAGAAAAACCTGGCGATGAACGGTGTAAAGGATCTGCTATACTATCCTGATTTTCAGGATTGATAATCCTGAATGTTGCGATATTCAATATGTTAGTCAGCGTGCGACAGTGATGACTCCTTCAACCTGCAAAGAGAATCATTATGAGTACTCCTCCTGTCGATCGCCGAACGCTGGCTGCTATCGCGCCAAAGCTAGCCGAGCTGACCGAAACGGTGTTGTTTGGTGATATCTGGGCACGCAGCGAGCTGTCGCCCCGCGAACGCAGCCTGATTACGCTATCCACCCTGACGGCGCTGGGCAAAACTGAACAGCTGCCGTGGCACATCGCGCTCGGCTATCAAAATGGCCTGAGCCGGGAAGAAATTGTCGAATTATTTACCCATCTGGCGTTCTATGCCGGTTGGCCGGCGGCAGCCAGCGCACTAACCTGCCTGAACGCACAGGAGGCGCCATGCCCCTGACCCGAATTTCACTTGGTACCGCCTGGCGTCCCGCGGAGTGTGCTCAGCTGTCGGCGCTCTTTCATGAGTGTCTGGTGGCGGAGTTTGACGTGCCGTCAGCAGATAAATTTCAGTTTATCGAACAGACCGCTGACGAACAGCGTATTTTTGACCCGCACTACCTCAGCGCCGGACGCAGCGCCCGCTTCGTGCTGTTTCATATATTTGCCGGAAAACCGCGCAGCCGGGCGCAGAAACAGAGTCTTTATCGTCGGCTTTGTGCGCGATTAAGCAATGAGATGGCGGTCAGCCCGCAGGACGTGATGGTGGTTGTCCAGTTTAACCAACTGGAGGACTGGAGTTTTAGTGCAGGGAAAATGGCGGATGAATAAGACAGGCGGCGCCGCAAAAGGCGCCGCGTTTCAGCACTATATCATTTGCTACCAGGCGAGATGATGCACCAGCGAGAGATCCCAGGCCGTAGCCAATAGCGAAAGAAACATAATCAGATTGACCACTGTTTCCAGACGTTTTTCCATCGTTGCTTCTCCTGAGCCTGTTTCCCCTGTTATAGCGGGAAAAGCTTAACAACCTCTTACCGCTTCAGGACGTAAGCGTGATCCTGTAGCGTACGTAATCGTCAGCCGGGGTAAACTCATCATACAGATGACGGGCGGGATTATCACGACGCGTATGCCAGTACAGGCGCGACCAGCCTTTGTCCGTCCCTTCGCTTTGTAGTGCCTTAATCATGGTTCTGGCGATGCCTTGTCCCCGGAAAACGGGATCGACGAACAAATCTTCAAGATAACAGATCGGTGCGGTGACCCAGGTTCCCTCGTGAAGAACGCAGATAGCAAACCCTACTACCGCATCATCTACCACCGCGACCCTTCCCAATACAGGCGAGTTAACATCCAGCATCCGCTGCCAGGTGTATTCGGTCACCTCTTCCGGCTGCGGGCTGCCGTAGAAACGGGTATAGCCTTCCCAAAGCTGAAGCCACCCGGCTTTGTCGTGCGGCCGTATTTCCCGGATATCGATGACCATGCGAGTTTCCTTACAGATGAATGAATTAGCCTGCGAACATTGGCAGGAAATATGTGTTCAGGCCATTATTTTCCTGCGCTGATATTTGTTCAAGCGACTTAACGGCAATTCTCCCCTTAGGAAGCGCGATATGGCACTAAAAAGCCCTTTGTAGAGGAGTTACCGACCGGCGGTAACGGGTTAATATAAAAGTATGTTGTAACTAAAGAAGATCCTGCAAAACCCGGCCGCAGCCGGGTGTATAGATGGACTATCAGCACAGAGGTTTGACGGCGTCGCGCATACCGTGGGTCAGGATAGCGTCAAGATCGGCGGTGACGTGTTCCACCAGACCTGGGATCTGGCTCAGATCCTGCTGCCAGTGATCCGCCACGCTGAGCACGGTGGTGACCAGCTCGCGGGTACTCATCTGGCCATCGCGATGGCGGGTCCACAGCGTTTGATAGCGCGTCATCCAGTCGGCATCATCTTGTACCGGATAGCTTTCACCCTGCCGCTCTCCCCGATAAAAGGCGATCAGCGCCGCCAGGGCAAACGTCAGGCGCGGCGGCAGTGTGCCATGCGCTTTCTGCCCTGCCAGCAGTTGCGGCAGAATACGGGTGCGGTACTTGGTCATGCCGTTGAGGGCGATAGAGAGCAACTGATGTTTAATATAGGGATTACGGAAGCGCCCGGTCACGGCACTGGCGAAGGATGCCAGCTCATCGCGCGGCAGATCCAGCACCGGAATAATCTCCTCATAAATCGCCTTTTCGACAAACGCGCAAATCTCCGCATCGTTCATCGCCTCACCGACAGTGTCGATCCCGGCCTGGAAGGCCACCGGCACCAGGGCGGTGTGCGCCCCGTTAAGGATCGCCACTTTGCGTTCCTTATACGGCTTGATATCGTCCACGATGCGCACATTGAGCGCCAGTTTATCGAGACGCAGCTCGCTGGCCAGCGAAGCAGGCCCCTGGATTACAAACAGATAGAAATGCTCGGCGGTATCAAGGAAGGCATCTTTATAGCCGGTCTGTGCCTCGATAGCCGCCACTTCATCGCGCGGGTACCCGGTTACTATGCGATCCACAAGCGTCGAACAGAAGGTGTTCGCTGAGGTCAGCCAGGCGATAAATGCCTGTGGCAGTTCCCATTCGGTGGCATAGCGCAGAACCAGCGCCTGCAGCGCCTCGCCGTTATAATCGATCAGCTCGCAGGGAATAATCACCCATCCCTTGTCGGCCGCACCGGCGAAATGCTGGTAACGCTCAAACAGCAGGCGGGTCAGTTTCGCCGGATAACTGACCGGCGGCGCGTCGTCAAAACGATCCCCGGCATGGTAGCTGATGCCCGCCTCGGTGGTGTTGGAGAAGACAAACCGCATCTCCGGGTTATGCGCCAGGCGTAGAAAAGCGTCGAAGTCTGCGTAAGCGCTGATCTCCCGGTTGACCGAGCGGATCAGACGCGCATCGCTGACCGCTTCGCCCTTCTCGTTCAGACCGCGAATAATGGTGGTGTAAAGGCCGTCCTGGGTGTTCAGCGACGGCGGAAAATCTGTGGCGATAGGCCGCACGACCACGATGCCCGCATTAAGGTCGGTATGCTCGTTGAGCAGATCAATCTGCCAGTCAACGAATGCGCGCAGGAAGTTACCTTCTCCAAACTGAATGATACGGTCAGGGTACTGCGCGCCGGGGAAATCACGACGGTTTAAAGTTTTCACAATGGGTTCCCTCTAATAGTAGTCATACAACCTGAGTAATTGGTCCAATAAGTTATCAGGTTTTGCTACCAGTGAAACCCTGTTTTGATCAAAGCAATCTGCAAAAGTGGCCGTCAGGGAAGAAACTTATAAAATAGTGAGGTGGCGGTCATCTCGCCGTCAGGCATCAAAGCATAGCGCGGAATTTCCCCTGCTTTTTCCCAGCCGCAGCGGACGTAGAACTGTTCTGCCCCGCTGCCGGTCGCCGTGTCCAGCACCAGCACCGTCTTCCCTTCGTGCCGGGCAATACGCTCCAGCTCGCTCATCAACGCCTGGGCAATTCCCTGTCGGCGGACATTTTGGTGAACCAATAATTTGGCGACATCCGCTCGATGGGGCTGGTTTTCCGGTTGGCTGGTGATAAGTTGCACAGTGCCGACGGGACATTCATCAGCGTCAAGGGCGGCCAGCACGATGCGCTCCCCGGCTGCCACGCTGTCGGCCGTGCGTTGCCAGAACGTTATCGCCGTTTGCGGCGCGAAAGGCAGCATAAAGCTCACCGAGGCACCGCCGTTGACGCAGCTTGCCAGGATCTCGCTTAGTGCCGGGAGGTGATGGAGAATATCGTCACGCGAGAGCGTGCGCAGTGAAAAGGATGTGGTCATAAAAGCTCCCTGTTATCGACCACATCACTATGTTTTTAACCAATAATTAACACAAGCAGAATGCGTATAGGATTTTCTTATGGCGCGCTTTCCGTCAGTGCTGGCATACAGATACGGTTGCGACCGGTCTGTTTGGCTTTCACCATCTCGTCGTCCGCCGCCAGCAGCAACTGATTAAACAGCTCGGTGATGCGGGTATGCCCCACCTCGCGCGTCTCCAGTCCCATACTGATGGTCAAGTGGATCGGATTCTGGCCCAGACCGAAAGGCTGCGTTTCCACTCCTTGACGGATCTTCTCCGCCAGTAAATAGCCCTGCTGGGTGCTGTCGACGACGGTGGCGACCGCAAACTCTTCGCCGCCAATACGGGCCACCATCCCCTGCTCACCCACCAGCTGCCGAACCTGCTGGGCAAACTGGGTCAGCACGCAGTCGCCGCCCTCGTGGCCCAGAGCGTCATTCACCCGCTTAAAGCCATCGATATCCAGGACCATCACCGTCAGCAGCTTATCGGCTGGCAACGCGTGACGCTTCAGCGCTTCGCTCAGCCCGGAACGGGAATAGACGCGGGTCTGGAAATCAAAATCGGCGCGCAGAGCCAGCTGTTTGACCAGCATGTTAATCGCCTCGACGCTGGAAGCGACAATCACCGGGCTAATCAGCATGGCCGCAATTCCCAGCCGAGTGGAAAACAGCTGCCACGGCTGCATTCGCGCATCTGGCGAAAAATGAATTAACGAGTTAGCGACCAGCAGTATTTCGCCGATGCCGGTGAGAAAAGTCAGCAGGCAGGTCAGTGGCAGCGGATAGCGAACGGCGCACCAGATCAGCGCCGGTAACGGGAAGGTAATGCTGCCCGCGCCGCCCACCGCCACGCCAAGCGCAATTGACAGGACCAGCGCCAGCACCGGCAACAGCTGGCGAAAGCGAAAACCGCTTAATGCCGAAGGCAAGGTCAGCGTCAGAATAAACGGCAGGATCAGCACCGCTGTCGAGAACTGTTCGCTGAACCAGTCCGCCAGCTGGGGAATAAACATTGCGCGCTCGACATCTACCGACCCCAGTGCGCCAACAGCCGCACACAACAAAGCGGCCAGCAGGCAGAAACAGAATAAATTAAGCGCATTTATCGGTCCGGGCATGGAATCGGCGCGGCGTTTATCCCACAGCACCAGCTGCGCCAGCGTCACAATAAAAACAATATTGGAGAAGTTAATCAGCAATGAGGCAAAGCCCATCCCCCAGCGCGAGGTTAATCCGTCATAAACCAGCATTGCCGCAAAACAGACGGCATAAAAATAACTGCGGTTAAGCCATACATAGCGCGCAAAAATCCCGGCCATCACAGCATTGAGCGGCCAGAAGAAAGAGAGCTCCTGCACCAGACGCAGCATGGCGCCCAGAAAATGCAGCAGTAGCGTTAACGTAAATAAGACCAGTGCGTCGCGCACGGGTTGTTCTTCACGAAACAGCGTAAATGACCGAATCGACAGTGAAGACATTCAGTAATTATCCGTCTAATTGTTTCAGGCAATTATTATGTTAATAGTAAGTTAGCGGATTATCATAACATGAGATTATTTATCAGGCATACTCTGGCGCCGATCAAATGCAGATTACCGCACAGACGGGCCGTTCATTTGCAGTACCAGCCAGTGGTGGATCACCTGCACAATATAGTGTTGTTCTTCTTCGCTTAGCGCACGGCCCTGGGGAATGGCGTGCCATTTTTCCAGACAGCCGCGACAGCAGGTGGCGGTCGCATGCTGGGCGATAAACACCGGATGGCCGCGCATCGGCGTTTGCTTGCCATCATTGGCCGGCATTGCAGGCGCCAGCCGCTGGCGGATAAAATCGCCCGCATGCCGATCAATCACTTCTGGCCCCTTATCGAGACAGTATTGCCGCTCTTTTGTGCCCAGCCGAAAACGTGAACGAAACGTCGAGCGCGCGAGGCGGGCAAACAAGCGATCCTGATCGTTCATCAGAACACTGACCTCCCCATGCGCTGGGTTAGTTTCTCCAGCAGCGCCACGCCGGCCAGCGAGTTCCCGGCGTCGTCAAGTTCCGGACTCCACACCGCGATCGCCATCTCCTGCGGCACAATCGCCACAATCCCGCCGCCAACGCCTGATTTCGCCGGCAGGCCAACGCGCCAGGCGAATTCCCCGGCGTTCTGGTACATGCCGCTGGTCATCATCAGGGCATTCACCTGGCGGGACTGAATGGGCGCAATAACCGGCGCGTCGAGATGCGGGGCAATGCCGCGGTCGGCAAGGAACAGAAAAGTGCGTGCCAGCTCAACGCAGCTCATCTCCAGCGAACAGTAGTGGAAATAATTCTGCAGCACGGTGGCGACGTCATTATGGAAATTGCCGAAGGATTTCATCAGCCAGGCAATGGCGGCGTTGCGTGCCGAATGCTCAAACTCAGAGCGAGCCACCACCGGATCGTAGGCGATATCAGCCACACCGCTCAGACGGCGGACAATCTCCAGCATCCGCTGGCGCGGCGCGCTGAGCCGGCTCTGCAGCATGTCGCAAACCACCAGCGCCCCGGCGTTAATAAACGGGTTGCGCGGTTTGCCCTGCTCGATCTCCAGCTGCAAAAGGGAGTTAAAGGGCTGCCCGGAAGGATCTTTTCCCACCCGCTGCCAGATCTCCTCTTCCTGATAGTGGTTCATGGCCACCACCAGGCTCAATACCTTGGAGATAGACTGGATGGAAAAACGCTCATGGGCATCGCCAGCGGCAAAGTGCTGACCGTCCACCGTACTGATCGCGATACCAAGCTTGTCGCCGCTGACGCTGGCCAGCGCCGGAATATAATCCGCCACTTTTCCGCGGCCAATCAGCGGCCTGATTTCTGCCAGAATGGCTTCCAGCATTGCATTATTGATCACCGTCGCCACACGCGGCTCCTTGCCCACCATCTAAATTCGGTGGGCGAGTATAGCAGACGAGAACGACGGTCGTCAGGGGGCGAACGATGTATTAGTGACGGTCTTTCCAGACGGTCTGCGCATTACAGAACTCGTGCAAACCAAAATGCGACAGTTCGCGACCAAACCCGCTCTTCTTCACGCCGCCGAAGGCCACGCGGGCGTCACTGGCGCAGTAGCCGTTGAGGAAGACGCCGCCGCACTCCAGCTCGCGGGCAAAGCGCTGGGCTTGCGTTTCGTCGGTGGTATAGACCGTAGCGGACAGGCCAAACTCGCTGTCGTTGGCGAGCGCCAGCGCGTGGTCAGCGTCGCGAGCGGTGGTCAGGGTCGCTACCGGGCCAAACAGCTCCTGGCGAAAGCCGGTCATTCCGGCGGTGACGTTGCCCAGCACCGTTGGCGCATAGTAGTTGCCTGCCCCTTCGATTTTTTCCGCGCCCAGCAGCAGCGTCGCCCCTTCATCAAGGGTCGCCGTTACCTGCTGGTGCAGTTCGTCGCGTAGATCGAACCGCGCCATCGGTCCGACGTAGTTTTGCTCATCGCGCGGGTCGCCCATCTTCAGCGCCGCGACAGCGTCGACAAATTTGCGGGTGAAGGCGTCGGCAATGCCGGCTTCGAGAATAAAGCGTTTCGACGCCGCACATACCTGGCCGCTGTTTTGATAGCGGCCGGTGACGGCAGCTTTCACCGCCTCATCCAGGTCGGCATCGTTGAGCACGATAAAGGGATCGGAGCCACCCAGCTCAAGTACGCATTTCTTCAGCGCTGCGCCCGCCTGGGCGCCAATCGCTTTCCCGGCGCGGACGCTGCCGGTGACGGTCACCGCCGCAATGCGGTCATCGTTAATGATCTGCGAGACGCCGTCATTGGTGGCGTTCACCCAGCCGAACACCCCCTCCGGCAGACCGGCGGCGGCAAAAATCTCGCCCAGCAGTTGGGCGCTGCCCATCACGTTCGGGGCGTGCTTCAGCAAGTAGCTGTTGCCGGCCAGCAGGATCGGTACCGCGCCGCGCAGCACCTGCCAGACCGGGAAGTTCCACGGCATGACCGCCAGAATGGCGCCCAGCGGACGATACTCAATCACCGCCTGATTATTTTCCACCAGGGTGGCTTCCGTCGCCAGCATCGCCGGGCCGTGTTCAGCGTACCAGTCGCAGAGGTTGGCCGATTTCGCCACCTCGCCGCGCGCCTGAGCGATCGGTTTGCCCATCTCAAGAGTGATCATCTGGGCCACCTCTTCACCGCGGGCGCGCAGCGCGGCACCAATGCGGCGCAGGGCGTCGGCGCGGTCGACGAGCGGCGTTTGACGCCACTGGCGATAGCCTGCGGCGGCGAGCGCTATCGCCGCATCGACCTCACTTTCGCTGGCCCAGGGCAGCGAGGAGACCACCTCACCGGTAGTCGGATTGACGGAGACGGCGTGCGTTGCAGATAAATTCATCGTGATTCTCTCTCTCGTTGCTTGCGAAGTAACCATATTCTGGCTTACCTTTCCATTCATTGAAAATGAATAATATTAAGCAACGCATTCACAAAAGAAGAATACCATGGACCTGACTCAGCTAGAGATGTTTAACGCTGTCGCCAGCACCGGCAGCATTACCCAGGCGGCGCAGAAAGTGCATCGCGTGCCGTCCAACCTCACCACCCGCATCCGCCAGCTGGAGGCCGACCTCGGCGTTGAGCTGTTTATCCGCGAGAACCAGCGCCTGCGCCTGTCGCCTGCGGGACACAGCTTTTTGCGTTACAGTCAGCAGATCCTCGCCCTGGTGGACGAGGCGCGAATGGTGGTGGCGGGCGACGAACCCCAGGGGCTGTTTTCTCTTGGTTCGCTGGAGAGCACCGCGGCGGTACGGATCCCCAGCACTCTGGCCCACTTTAACCAGCGCTACCCGAAAATTCATCTGGCGCTCTCCACTGGCCCTTCCGGGACGATGATCGACGGCGTACTGGAAGGCGCCCTGAGCGCCGCGTTTGTTGACGGCCCTCTGGTGCATCCGGGCCTGGAGGGGCTGCCGGTGTTCCCTGAAGAGATGATGATCGTCGCACCCTACGGCCACGCACCCATCGCCCGCGCCAGCGAAGTGAACGGGGCCAACGTCTACGCCTTTCGCGCCAACTGTTCCTATCGCCGGCATTTTGAGAGCTGGTTTCATGCCGACAGAGCGACCCCGGGCAGGATCCACGAGATGGAGTCTTACCACGGGATGCTGGCCTGCGTCATCGCCGGCGCTGGCCTGGCGTTGATCCCGCGCAGCATGCTGGAGAGCATGCCCGGCCATCAGCAGGTTTCCGCCTGGCCGCTGGCCGAAGAGTGGCGCTGGCTCACCACCTGGCTGGTGTGGCGCCGGGGCGCCAAAACCCGCCAGCTGGAGGCGTTTATAGCGCTGCTGAACGAAGATCGGCAAATAGCGGTTTCTCCATAAACACGCTGAGCGGATCGGGCTGATACGGCGCAAACGCGCAGCGGGTCTGGTAGCCGTTGCGCGTATAGAGGGCGATCGCCGCATGCTGATGGATACCAGTCTCCAGGCGCAGCGTATGGCAGTCGCGCTGACGCGCTTTCGCTTCCAGCGCCGCCAGCAGCTTTTCTCCCAGCTGCTGGCCACGGTGCTGCGGATCGATATAGACCCGCTTCATCTCGCCAAAACCTTCCTCACTAAGGACGATAGCCCCGCAGCCAACCGCCTCGCCCTGCGGGCTGCGGATCGCCAGGGCGATCACCGTCTGCGGCGGCAGCTGGCTAAGGTCCAGCAGGTGGTTGCTCTCTGCCGGATAGAGTGTCTCCTGCCAGGCGTCGAGGGCGGCAATCAGGGCGGTAAATTCCGCGTCGTTGGCGGCGATGTCGGTGATGGTGTACATAGGCGGGCTCCTTTTTTTACACCACTGTAGCGCGGCCGGCGGCTTTTCCCGGCATAGCATTAACTTATATTGCCGCCCGCCTCTTGCGCTAACTTGCTGAAACACAGTAATTTTATTGTCTGTCGTTCGTTTTTGAGACCTCAATATGCACACCAAAGCCCGTAAAGTAATGATTATTGGCGCCGGCAACGTCGGCGCGTCGGCGGCCTACGCCCTGCTCAACCAGAGCATTTGCGAGGAGCTGATCCTCGTCGACCTTAACAAACAGCGCGCTGAGGCCCACGCTCAGGACCTGAGCGATGCCGCGGCCTACCTGCCAGGGATGATGACCATCTACACCCGCGAGGCCAGCGACTGCGCCGATGTCGATATCGCGGTGATCACTGTCTCCGGCGGCGCGCTGCGCCCAGGCCAGAGCCGGCTGGATGAACTAACCGCCACCGCGAAGATTGTGAAGAGCATTGTGCCGACGATGATGGCCAACGGGTTTAACGGCATCTTTCTGGTGGCCACCAACCCGTGCGACATCATCACCTGGCAGGTATGGCAGCTGTCCGGCCTGCCGCGCAGCCAGGTGCTGGGCACCGGCGTGTGGCTGGATACCACTCGCCTGCGTCGCCTGCTGGCGCAGGAACTGGAGATTGGCGCCCAGAGCATCGACGCCTTTATCCTCGGCGAGCATGGCGATACCCAGTTTCCGGTGTGGTCGCACTCCTCGGTGTACGGCTCGCCGATCGCCGACCTCTACCAGCAGCGCACCGGGCTGCCGCTCGATCGCGAGGCGATGGCTGACAAAGTGCGCAAGCTGGGATTTGAGATCTACGCCGGAAAAGGCTGCACCGAATATGGCGTCGCAGGCACCATCGCCGAGATCTGCCGCAATATCTTCACCGGCAGTCACCGCGCGCTGGCGGTCTCCTGTATTCTTGACGGCGAGTACGGGGTCAGCGGCGCAGCGGCTGGGGTGCCGGCGGTGTTGGCCCAGGGCGGCGTGGAGCAGATTATTGAACTGCAGCTGGCCGGCGAGGAGCAGGCGAAGTTCAGCCAGTCGATAGAGGTGATCAAAGCCAATATCGCCCGTCTGCCCTGACGGCAGCCTGCGAGTCAGTCGGCAATGATCAGCTGCGGGGACAGGGTCTCCAGCGCCTCGCGAGTCTTTTCCGGAAGATGGGCGTCGGTGACGATATCGGTCAACGACGCCAGCGGAGCGATATTGAACAGTGACCAGGCACCGTATTTCGAGCTGTCCGCCAGCAGGATGCGCCGCCGGGCATTGGCCATCAGATCGCGCTTCAGGGCAGCCTTCTCCTCCGTCGGGGCGGTGATCCCCTTCTCAAGGTCCCAGCCGTTGCAGCTGACGAAGGCGAGATCGGGCCAGATAGTCTGTAGCAGGCGGCGGCCGTGATCGCCGATGCACGACTGGCTGCTGTCGTCGATGCGCCCGCCGATAATCGTCACTTCAATCTGCTTAAATTCCGACAAAAACAGCGCGATATGTAAATCGCTGGTGATCACCCGCAGCGGCAGATGGGTGATCTGCCGCGCCAGCTCAATCATGGTGGTGCCAGCATCAAGCACGATAGCGTCGCCGGCTTTCACCAGCGCTGCCGCCGCACTGGCGATCGCCTGCTTCTCCAGCGGGCTGCGCTGGGCTTTCTCCAGCGTCGTCGGCTGGGAAGGAATAAACCGGTTTAGCGTCACCCCGCCGTGCGTGCGGCTGATTACCCCTTCCTGATCGAGTTTGATCAGGTCGCGGCGAATGGTGGCCGGTGAGGCGTTGGTCGCCGCCACCAGTTGGTCGACTGTCACCAGATTATGGCTTTTCAGGAAGTCCATAATCTGCTCTAACCGGTTATATCCCTTCATGTTATTCCTGCGCGATGTGCATGGCGAGCTCAATGGAGGTTGCCATGCTCTCAGACTTCGCTTTACCTGTCCAGGCAATATCAAACGCGGTGCCGTGATCCGCTGAGGTGCGGATGAACGGCAGTCCGGCGGTGATATTCACTCCATCATAGAACCCGAGCAACTTCAGCGGGATATGCCCCTGATCGTGGTACATCGCCACCACCATGTCGTACATCCCTTCATGACACTGCATAAACACGGTGTCCGGCGGGCAGGGTCCGGTGACCGCTATCCCCTGCGCCTGCATGGCGGCGACCGCCGGGGCGACGATGCGGATCTCTTCATCGCCAAACAGGCCGTTCTCCCCGGCGTGCGGGTTGACGCCGGCGACCGCAATACGCGGACGCGGATAGCCGACGCGGCGCAAAAACCGATCCGCCACGCCAATCACCGTCTCAATCCGCGGCTGGTTGAGGGTATCGAGGAACTGGCGCAAGGAAATATGGGTAGTGATATGGATAACTTTAAGTTTCTCGGTATACAGCACCATGGCGTAATCGGTAGTCTGCGTCAGGTGGGCCAGCAGTTCGGTATGGCCGGGATAAGCGTGCCCGGCGAGATGCAGCGCCTCTTTATTCAGCGGTGCGGTAGCGATGGCCGCGACCGCGCCCTCCAGTGCGAGGGCGGTCGCCCGTCTGATGCAACGAAATGCCAGATCGCCCGCCTGAGCCTGGACTTCGCCAGGACGCAGCCCCAGCGGATCGCTGAGCGGTTCATCGATAACGTTAATCGTCGCCGGGGTAAATACTGCTTCGGCGGGATGGTCGATGATGCGCAGCTCTACCCGCGGCGTGATATTCAGCGCCAGGATCCGCCGCAGCGTCTGCGCGCAGCCCACCACCACCACCGGCGCGCCGCTCAGCGCCCCCTCGGCGAGGGATTTAATAATAATCTCCGGACCAATACCTGCCGGGTCGCCCATTGTGACTGCAATCATTTTAGACACTCAGTTTCTCCTCAATAAAATTCACAACATGTAACAGCGTGGTGTCGGTGCCGAATCCTCCGGCTTTGGTCATCACCGGCCGCGACCAGCGGCAACCGAGAAAATGCCCGTAAGGAACGCAGGCCGCCACCCGGCCACGGATCTGGAAACCGCTGGCACCCAGCGCGTGCGCGACGGCGATGGCTACATCGCCACCGGAAAGATACAGCGCGCCCGGAGGGCACTGCGCCACCGCCTGCGCCGTGACGTCGGCAAGCCAGGCGCAGATGTGCTCGCCGTATGCGGCACGGCTAAGGCCCTGTTCACGGCACCGGGCTTCTATCCCCTGCCGGGCAGCGCTGTCCGGGCGGGTAGTCACCACGCAGTGCTGCCCCTCACGCAGCACCCCGGCGATCCGCCGGGCCTCATCCTCAGGCGAGCCGCTAAAGACCCGCGCCACGTCAATCTCAATCTGCCTCACCCGGGGGTGGGCCTGCAGCGCAGCGACCTGGCGCTGCGCCATCTCGCTCATCGAACCAACCACCGCCAGCAGCGGCCCCTGCTCGCTGCGGCGAAGGCGGCGGGCCAGCGCCTCGCAAAGTCCCGCCGAGCCGACCAGCAGCGTCTCCCGCGCATGGGGCGCGACCGCGTCGATCACCTGATCCAGGTGGCCGTCTTCCCAGGCGTCGACAATCAATACTCGCTTCTCCTCGCCCGCCATCGCTAATGCCGCCGGGAGTTGGGTAGCGTTCAAGGTCAGACAGGGAAGACGGCTCTGCATGGCGATAATTTCGCTAATCTCCGCCCGGCTCACCGGCGTTTTCGGGTCGCTGGCAAATTCGGTCTGATCGAGGGCCACCCCGTACACATAGCAGCGTCCGTCACGGGTATGCCGCCCGGCCGCCGGATACGCCGGGGCCACCACCGCCACCCGGCAGTTCTGCACCGCCATCATGGCCTCCAGCTCGGCACCGGGGTTCCCGCGCAGCGTGGAGTCGATCTTCTTTACCTGCCAGTGTGGGACGAATGTCGCTGCGTCGCGCAGCAGAGCGGTGACCTTATCCGCCGCCTCGGCGGCGGTCATCGCCCGGCTGTCGCTGTTGAGAATTAATGCCCGCACGGATGACGTCTGCCCGGCGGTGAATGCCACTTCCACCGCCATTCCCGCCTCTGCGAGGCTGACCCCGGCGTCATTGGCCCCGGTAAAGTCATCCGCCAACACCAGCACGTTGTTATTGCCGTCGTTCATTGTCCTGCCTTGTGGTCGATGAAATCATGAATTGATTATATTCAATCATATTTGATTAAATGTGAGCAAGCTCAAGTTATTAACCCGCCGTATAAATTATAACTTTTCCCCACCAGACGAGTTCCATAACTCACGAATGATTGAAAATAATCAATTGCTACCAAGGAGAAACGCGTGGCGACGATACACAGCACGATTATTAGCGGGGCGGGTGCCTCATCGGCTCTGCTCCCGTTATTGGCCGGTAAAACCTCTATCCTGCTGGTGACCGACAAGAACGTCGGGGCGCTGGAAGCAACCCAGGCGATCCATCGCCTGCTGGCGGCTGAGGGACGTGAAGTTGAGGTCATTGACACGGTACCGGCCGAGCCCAGCCATCACGATGTGGCGCAGATCGTCAGCCAGCTGGGCGCCAGCCAGCCACAGTTGGTTGTTGGCATCGGCGGGGGGAGCGTGCTGGATGTAGCAAAATTGCTGTCCGTACTTCTGCACCCTGAGGCGCCCGCTCTGACGGCCCTGCTGGCAGGCGAGCAGCCGCAACGGCGGATCGGCTCATTGTTGATCCCGGCCACCGCCGGGACCGGCTCCGAAGCGACGCCGAACGCCATTCTGGCAATCCCCGAGCAGCAGACCAAAGTGGGGGTCATCTCCCCGGTGCTCCTGCCGGACTATGTCGCCCTGCTACCGGAGCTGACCACCAGCATGCCGGCCAGCATCGCGGCGTCGACCGGCATCGATGCCCTGTGCCATCTGCTGGAGTGCTTTACCTCCACCGTCGCCAACCCGGTAAGCGATAACGCCGCGTTAATCGGTTTGCACAAGCTGGTGCGCCATATCGAACGCTCGGTGAATCAGCCGCAGGATCTGACGGCGAAGCTGGAGATGCTCTGGGCCTCGTGGTACGGCGGCGCGGCGATTAACCATGCGGGCACCCACCTGGTGCATGCGCTCTCCTATCCGCTCGGCGGCACCTGGTACCTGCCGCACGGAGTGGCCAACGCCATTCTTCTGGCGCCCTGTATGCGGGTGATCCGCCCCCACGCGGTGGCGAAATTTGCTCAGGTCTGGGATCTGATCCCCGACGCGGATCGCACGCTCAGCGAGGAAGAGAAATCCCATGCGCTGGTCGCGTGGCTGGCGGCGCTGGTAAAACGACTGCCCCTGCCGGACAACCTGGCCGCGCTCGGCGTGCCGCAGGAGAGCATTCCCGCCCTCAGCGCGGCGGCGCAAAACGTTAAACGCCTGATGAACAATGCCCCCTGCAGCGTCAGCCGCGAAGAGATCGCGGCCATCTACCAGACGCTGTTTCCAGAACATGCCTAACAGGAGAAAGTAAAATGAGGAAAGCTATCAGCGGCGTACTGACCGCCATCGTCACCCCCTTTACCGCCGAGGGCGCGCTTAACCTGCCAGCGCTACGCCAGCAGGTGCAGCGCCAGATCGCCGCGGGCAACGGTATTTTCTGCGGCGGCACCAACGGCGAGTTTTTTGTCCTCAATGAGGAAGAGAAGATCGCCGTCGCCAGAACCTGTGTGGAAGAAGCGGCCGGTCGCGTCCCGGTGGTGGCCCATATCGGGGAGGTTTCCACCCGCGAGACTCTCCGGCTGGGCCAGCAGATCGCCCGCCTCGGGGTTGACGCGGTATCGGCCATTACCCCGTGGTTCGTGCCCTTGAAGCAGGAAGAGCTGATTAACCACTATACGGCGATCGCCGACGCGCTGAGCGTCCCGCTTTTTCTTTACAACATTCCCGCCCGCACCGGGAACACCATTGCCCCGGAGACCGCGCGTCAGCTGGCCAGGCACGAGAATATTGTCGGCATTAAGGATAGCGCCGGCAGCTACGACAGCCTGAAAGGTTTTCTCGACGCGGTGCGCGATATCGACGGTTTCGACGTTCTGAACGGACCGGACTCGCTAATCCATCAGGGATTTGTCGACGGCTGTTCGGCGTGCATCTCGGGGCTTGCCAACGTCGCGCCCGCGGAAATTAACGCCATCTGGTCGCGCTTTCACGCCGGGGATATCGTCGGATCGCGCCAGGCCCAGGAGCAGGTAACGGGCCTGCGCACCGATCTGTATAAAGTGGCGTTCTCGCCTGCGGCGGTGAAGAAAGCTCTGCAGCTAATGGGTCATGAGGTGGGCGACAGCCGCTACGCGGTGCAGTTCAGTGACCAACAGCTGCAGCAGATTAAAAATATCATTAACACCTACCTTCACTAATTTACGTATCCGCCCCGGCCTTCACTGGCTGGGGCAAGACCTTGTATTTGCGACGCTACGCGTCGCCAGTAAACAGGAAACGGTTATGAAAGTAATTTGCACCTCGCCCTCATTCGCCAAATACAACGATGCGCCCATTTCAGCGCTGAAAGAGGCCGATCTGGAACTGGTCATGTTGCCTGCCGATGCCTCGACAGAAATGCTGGCTCAGCATCTGCCTGATGCCATAGCGATGATTGTCGCCTTTACCGACATCAATGAATCTCTGCTGGAAAAAGCTCCCAGGCTTAAAATTGTCTGCAAACATGGCGTTGGTGTGGATAACATCGATCTTAACGCTACGCGTCAGCGCAAAATTTTTGTCACTAACGTTCCTGATGCCAACAAGCATGCGGTGGCCGATTTTGCTTTTGGCTTAATTCTCAATACTGCCCGCCAGATTTCTCAGGCCATCAGTGAAACGAAAGCAGGCAACTGGCCTCGTATTTTTGCCACTGATGTGTATGGCAAAACGCTGGGGATCGTCGGTTTAGGCCATATTGGTAAGGAAGTGGCGCGACGTGCGCGCGGATTCAATATGCGAGTGCTCGCCACCGACGCCTGGCCAGACAGAGAATTTGCACAAGAACACCAGATTGAATATGTCTCACTGGATACTCTGACGGCGCAAAGTGATTTTATTAGCCTGCATACCCCTTTAACCCCGGAAACTGAAAATATGTTTAATGCCGCCCGGCTGCAACAGATGAAATCAGGGGCATTCCTGATTAATGTTTCCAGAGGCGGCATTGTTGATGAACACGCTTTGTATGAAGCACTGAAATCAGGACACCTCGCCGGAGCCGCAGCTGACGTTTTTCTCGAGGAGCCTTGCGCTACGCACCCTTTATTTACGCTTGCGAATTTTGCGCCAACATCTCATATTGCTGGATATACGGATGGCGCAATTAGCAATATTAGCGCGCGCTGCGTCAACAATATTATTAGCTGCGTCTGTCGCGGTGAACGACCTGAAAACATTATGAATTCGCTGTAAATAACGAGGTGGGAAGCATGCCATTCCCACCAATATAACGAACATCTACTCAGAGCCGAATATATGAACACGACAGCTAACACTACTCGTATTCGCTGGTGGATAGCCGGATTAATGTGGTTGGCTATTGCCATTAACTATATCGACCGGACAGTATTATCTGCCGCAGCCCCACATCTAATAGATGAACTGAAACTCGACCCCGAAATGATGGGGTTTATCATGGCGGCTTTTTTTTGGTCATACTCGTTATTACAGATCCCCGCAGGATGGTTCGCCGATCGTTTTGGTCAGAAAAAAGGTCTTGGTTTAGCCGTCGCCTGGTGGTCAATTGCCACCTCAATGATGGGCGTTGCCACGGGTTTTAAATCACTTCTGGCATTGCGACTGGCTTTAGGTGTTGGCGAGGCCGCCGCCTACCCCAGCAACGCCGGGATCGCCGCACGCTGGTTTCCGGATAAAGAGCGCGCCACCGTATCCGGACTCTTCGATAGTGCGTCAAAATTTGGCGGGGCGATTGCCATGCCGCTTATCGTCTGGATGATCTACACCTTTGACTGGCGACTGACCTTTTTGATCATCGGCAGTGTGGGCATTTTATGGGTTATCGCCTGGTATTTTATCTATGCTGAAAACCCAGAAGAACACAAACGCATCAGTCCTTCAGAAGTGCGTATTATTCGCGATGGCCAAAAACAACATCACGGCGACAAAACCGTATTGCCAATGAAATGGTATAAGCTCTTGCGTTATCGTAACATTTGGGCAATGTGCATCGGTTTTTTTACCATCAATTATACGTCCTATTTTTTCATTACCTGGCTTCCCACTTACCTGGTAAAAGAGAAAGGTATGGATTTTATTAAAATGGGAATGGTAGCCGCTCTGCCTTTATTATGCGGGATGGTGATTGAGGTTTTTGCTGGCTGGGCCTCAGATCGTCTGGTACATAAGAAAATACTGTCTCTCACAGCGACCCGTAAACTGTTTTTGACTATCGGCTTGCTTATGGCACTTTGTATCGGCTTTGCACCATTTACCGACTCTGTGTTTATGACCGTCTTTCTCTTGTGTGTCGCCAAATCAGGCACGACGGTCGCCGCATCACAGGTTTGGGCCTTACCGGGTGATGTTGCCCCCAAAAATAGCGTCTCAATTGTCGCTGGGCTGCAAAATACGGTTTCGAATATGGGAGGCGCAGTCGGTCCTATCATTACGGGTGCGATCGTTGCTGCGACAGGCTCATTCAACTGGGCACTGATTTTCTCGGCCATTCTGGTCGTTATCGGGATAATCAACTACCTGTTCCTGATGGGTAAAATTGAACCTATCAATGACAAGGGTGAAAAATCACCCGTCCTTAATGCTGCTGAACAACATTAAGTCCAATCCGCCCGGTAGGGGATGCCACCGGGCGTAAACACATTGTTACCCTCGCAGGTAAATCGTTCCGCGCAGATAGGTGGTCGCCTGGCCGCCGATCAGCACCCGGTCGCCCTGCCACTGGCAGCGCAGGTCGCCGCCGCGGGTGGAACCCTGGCGCGCCATCATGGTGGTTTTCCCTAGTTTTTCGCCCCACCAGGGGATCAGCATGCTATGGGCGGAACCGGTGACCGGATCTTCCGGCACCCCTTCCCCCGGGCAGAAGAAGCGGCTGACAAAGTCATACTCCTCATCCGCCGCGCTGACGCAGATCATTTTGCCCAGCGTTCGCAGCCGCGCCATATCCGGTTGCACCGCTTCAACCTGCTGGCGATCCGCCAGCACCACCAGATAATCGCGCCCTTCCCGCACTTCAACGGCGGCCTCGAGTCCCAGCCCGGCCAGCAAATCTGCCGGTGGGTTATCCACCGGGGTTGTCGACCACGCCGGAAAATCGAGCGTCAGCCAGTCGCCGTTCCGGGTGACCCGCAGTTCACCAACAAAGCGGGTGCTAAAGAGAATCGTCGCCGAAGGATGGTCGAGATATTCGAAAATAACGTGCGCTGCGGCGAGGGTCGCGTGGCCGCAGAGGTTGATCTCGGCGAGTGTGGTAAACCAGCGTAGCTCATAACCCTCGTCGGTACGGACAAAGAAAGCCGTTTCGGACTGGTTATGCTGTTGGGCCATTTTCAGCAGCACATCGTCGGCTAACCACTCGCTGAGGGGGCATACGGCAGCGGCATTGCCACCGAAGTTTTTATCGCTGAAAGCATCGACCAGATAAAATTGAATTTCCTGCATACACTGTCCTTACTTTTTTTACTTTCCTTCAACATGACATAAAAGCGTCTTCCTGACACTATCCATAGCAAAATTAATTGCTTAACCGCAGCCAGCCCCTTGCGATGAAATGAGACTCAGATCACAAAATGATTGTCTTTTCGCCAGCAATCGTTTTAAGATCAGCGTCACATCTTCCCCTGAATCACCAGTCCAGAGCTTATGACTACGAATACGGTCTCACGCAAGGTAGCGTGGCTACGTGTCGTGACGTTGGCCATTGCCGCGTTTATTTTTAACACTACAGAATTTGCCCCTGTCGGGCTGCTGTCGGATATTGCCGACAGCTTCGGCATGGAAACCGCGCAGGTGGGCATGATGCTGACCATCTACGCATGGGTGGTGGCGCTGATGTCGCTGCCGTTTATGCTGCTAACCAGCAAAGTGGAGCGCCGGCGCCTGCTTATCGGCCTGTTTATTCTGTTTATCGCCAGCCACGTCCTGTCGTTTTTTGCCTGGAGTTTTGACGTGCTGGTGATCAGCCGCATTGGCATCGCTTTTGCGCATGCGGTGTTCTGGTCGATAACCTCGGCGCTGGCTATCCGCATGGCGCCGCCGGGTAAACGGGCGCAGGCGCTGAGCCTGATCGCCACCGGTACCGCGCTGGCGATGGTATTTGGTATTCCGATTGGCCGCATTATCGGCCAGTACTTTGGCTGGCGAATGACTTTCCTGGCGATCGGCCTCGGCGCGTTAGCCACCCTGGCCTGTCTGGTGAAACTGCTGCCGACCCTGCCGAGCGAACATTCTGGCTCGCTGAAAAGCCTGCCGGTGCTGTTCCGCCGCCCGGCGCTGGTCAGCGTATATATTCTGACCGTGGTGGTGGTGACCGCCCATTATACCGCCTACAGCTATATCGAGCCCTTTGTCCAGACCGTGGCAGGCCTGAGCGGCAACTTTGCCACCGTGCTGCTGCTGATCCTTGGCGGGGCCGGTATTATCGGCAGTATTCTGTTCGGCAAGCTCGGTAACCAGCATGCGTCAGGGCTGATAAGCCTGGCAATCGGCCTGCTGCTGGCCTGCCTGCTGCTGCTTCTGCCGGCCTCGCATAACCCGCACCACCTGATGCTGCTTAGCATCTTCTGGGGGGTGGCAATCATGATTATTGGCCTCGGTATGCAGGTGAAAGTGCTGGCCTCCGCGCCGGATGCCACCGACGTCGCCATGTCCCTGTTCTCGGGCATCTTTAATATCGGCATTGGCGCCGGGGCGCTGGTCGGCAGCCAGGTGAGTCTGCATCTGTCGATGGCCTCTGTCGGCTATGTCGGCGCCATTCCGGCACTGGTGGCGCTGGTCTGGTCGCTGATGATTTTCCGCCGCTGGCCGGTATCGCTGGAAGACCATCAGCCGCACCACTCCTGAATCCGTCGCACAAAAAAGCCCGCCGGTATCGCGCCGGCGGGCTTTGTCTCTCTGCGCATCGCGGGCGGTCAGGGATGCCAGGTCGAAATGATCTCCAGCACACCGTTAATAATAAACTGCACGCCCATGCAGACCAGCAGGAAGCCCATCAGTCGGGAAATCGCTTCGATCCCACCCTTGCCAACCAGACGCATAATCGCGCCGGAACTGCGCAGACAAGCCCACAGAATCACCCCTAACAGTAAAAAGATGATCGGCGGTGCCGCCAGCACCACCCACTCCGGGAAGTCCACGCCGTGTTTAACGGTCGAGGCGGAGCTAATAATCATCGCGATGGTACCCGGGCCGGCGGTACTGGGCATTGCCAGCGGCACAAAGGCGATATTGGCGGTCGGTTCATCCTGCAATTCTTCCGATTTGATCTTCGCTTCCATCGAATCGTGGGCTTTTTGCTGGGGGAACAGCATGCGGAAACCGATAAAGGCCACAATCAATCCCCCGGCGATACGCAGCCCAGGTATTGATATGCCGAATGTATTCATCACCACCTGACCGGCATACCACGACACCATCAGAATGGCGAAGACATACACCGATGCCATTAACGCCTGCTTGTTACGCTCGGCGTTGTTCATATTGCCCGCCAGGCCGAGGAACAGCGCCACGGTTGTAAGTGGGTTAGCCAGCGGCAAAAGCACCGCCAGGCCGAGCCCTATTGCTTTAAACAAATCGAACATAGTTAATTAAAGTCCCATTTAAATTCATTTTTTCAGGATGATTTCGTTCCGTGAGTATACCGGCTTCGTTGGATTCGACACCAGCTCGGGTGATAAACCATTTCCGCTAAAAATTAACAAGCGTTAGAAAAACCGCAAACAGTGACCCACGTCAGATATTTTTCTTTTAGCAAATCGTGGCATCGGCGAATTCATAATGTTGACTTATGATTGCCTGGGCAATAGTATCACCTGCAACTAATTACTTGCCTGGGCAACCATCATGAAAAGTACCAGCGACCTGTTTAATGAAATGATCCCGCTGGGTCGCTTGATCCAGATGGTTAACCAGAAAAAAGATCGCCTGCTCAACGACTACCTCTCACCTATGGATATTACCGCGACCCAGTTTCGCGTGCTCTGCTCCATTCGTTGCGAAGTATGTATTACCCCCGTTGAGCTGAAAACCGTGCTTTCCGTCGACCCGGGCGCGATGACGCGTATGCTTGACCGCCTGGCGTGCAAAGGCTGGATTGAACGGTTACCCAACCCCGCTGACAAGCGCGGCGTGCTGGTGCAGTTGACGCCGGACGGTGCAGCCCTTTGCGAGCAGTGTCATCAGGTTGTGGGTCAGAAGTTACACCAGGAGTTAACGAAAAATCTGTCGGCGGACGAAGTCGCCATGCTTGAGCAACTGCTCAAGAAGGTCCTGCCGTAAAAATAAGAAGAGGTAAGATGATGTCCAGACGTAATAATGACGCCATCACTATCCATAGTATTTTGTCGTGGATCGAGGATAACCTGGAATCGCCCCTGTCGCTGGAAAAAGTGTCTGAGCGCTCAGGTTACTCCAAGTGGCACCTGCAACGTATGTTTAAGAAAGAGACCGGCCATTCTCTCGGCCAGTACATCCGCAGCCGCAAGCTGACGGAGATTGCGCAAAAGCTCAAGCAGAGCAATGAGCCAATCCTGTACCTGGCGGAGCGCTACGGTTTCGAGTCGCAGCAGACCCTGACGCGAACGTTCAAGAACTATTTCGATGTTCCGCCCCACAAGTATCGCATAACGAATGTACCTGGCGAGTCCCGCTATCTACATCCGCTAAATAACTGATGTTAATCGCCTGCACTATAAAAGACGTATTGAGGAAATCATGAAACTATTCGCTGCCGCAGCTATCGTACTCCTGTCGCTGGCCTCCAGCCTCAGCTATGCGGAGCAAAACACCACGCCGGTGCGTCAAAACCAGCGTGATACAATGATTATCCCTTCCGAACATAATGATTCGCCATTTGATTTCAATCATATGGCGGCTGGTAATGATAAATCTGACGAACTTGGCGTGCCGTACTACCAGCAGCACGACCTGTGATGCCATTACACGCATAATTGTGTATAGCCCCGTCTCCGGGGCTTTTTTTTATCCGCGGGCCATACCCGGCCGCACCAGACGTAAGCCGAAGACGTTAATGTAGAGCCCGGCCATAATCAGCACCGCCCCGGTGAGCTGCAGTCCGCTGAGCGTCTCCCCCAACAGCAGTGCGGCGCTGGCCATTCCCACCACCGGCACCAGCAGCGACAGCGGCGCCACCCGCCAGGTTTCATAGCGCCCCAGCAGCGATCCCCAGATGCCATAGCCGACGATAGTGGCGATAAACGCCAGATAGAGCAGCGACAGTATCGTCAGCAGATCGATGTGTTGCAGACTCGCCAGCATGGTCTGCGGGCCATCAATCAACCATGAGGCCAGCATAAACGGCAGCACCGGGATCAACGCGCTCCACACTACCAGCGACATAATGGGCGGCCGGGCGGTATGCGACATGATTTTCTTGTTGAAGATATTACCGCAGGCCCAGCTGAGCGCCGCCGCCAGGGTCAGCATAAAGCCCACCAGCGGCACGTGCTCCCCGCCAAGGCTGCCCTCCACCAGCACCAGCACGCCAAAGATCGCCAGGGCGATCCCCGCCAGCTGCTTGCCCTGCAGCCGTTCGCCAAAGACGAAGGCGCCGAGGATGATGGTGAAGAAGGCTTGCGCCTGCAGCACCAGCGAAGCCAGACCGGCCGGCATCCCCAGGCCGATAGCGCAGAACAGAAAGGCAAACTGACCAAAGCTAATGGTCAGGCCATAGCCCAGCAGCAGACGCAGCGGAATGGCCGGGCGGGACACAAACAGCAGCGCCGGGAAGGCCACCAGCATAAAGCGCAACCCCGCCAGCATCAGCGGCGGCATATTGTGCAATCCCAGCTTAATCACCACAAAGTTAAGCCCCCACACCACCACTACCAGCAGCGCCAGCAGTCCATCTTTCCTCGTCATACCCTGCCTCTGTCGTTATTGGAATTTTTGTGAACAAAATCAAAGTAGCGAAAAAGCGGCCGCCGGGATAGATCATTATTTTTGGCAGGCCCGGAAGTGCGCCCGGCGGCCGGGGCGACCTGTACAAGGCGTAATGGCCGTGTTATTTGTGATCGAAGACATAAAATGATAACAACATGACAGGCAAGGAAATCATGATCACCACTCTCCGGCGCTCCACCATTGCGCTGCTGGCATCGTCGTTGCTATTAACTATTGGCCGCGGCGCCACACTGCCGTTTATGACTATCTACCTCACCCGACGCTTTCAGCTGGAGGTGGATGTGATTGGCTACGCCCTGTCGTTGGCGCTGGTGGTCGGCGTGTTGTTCAGCATGGGCTTTGGCATCCTCGCGGACAAGTTCGACAAAAAGCGCTATATGGTATGGTCAGTGCTGGTGTTCATTCTCGGCTTCAGCGCAATACCCCTGGTCAATAACGCCCCCCTGGTGGTGATCTTCTTTGCGCTGATCAACTGCGCCTACTCGGTGTTTTCCACCGTGCTAAAAGCCTGGTTTGCCGACCGGCTGACGGCAGAGAAAAAAGCGCGCATCTTCTCGCTGAACTACACCATCCTCAATATCGGCTGGACCGTCGGGCCGCCCATCGGCACCCTGCTGGTGATGCACAGCATCAATTTGCCGTTCTGGCTGGCGGCCGCCTGCGCCGCTTTTCCTCTGGTGTTTATTCAGCTGTTTCTCCAGCGGGATGGTGCCGCCGCGGTCCAGCAGGGCGCCGTGCCCTGGTCACCGTCGGTGTTGCTGCGCGACCGGGCGCTGCTGTGGTTTACCTGTTCCGGGTTGTTGGCCTCCTTCGTCGGCGGCGCCTTCGCCTCCTGCCTCTCGCAATATGTGCTGGTGGTCGCCAGCAGCGACTTCGCCGAGAAAGTGGTGGCCGTGGTGCTGCCGGTCAACGCCGCGGTGGTGGTCGCTCTGCAGTACGCGGTTGGCCGACGGCTGAGCGCGAGAAATATCCGCCCGCTGATGACCTTCGGCACCGTCTGCTTTGTGATCGGCCTTGTGGGCTTTATGTTCTCTGGCGCCAGCCTGTGGGCGTGGGGGATCTCGGCGGCGATCTTCACCCTCGGGGAAGTGATTTATGCCCCCGGGGAGTATATGCTGATTGACCATATTGCCCCGCCGGGGATGAAGGCCAGCTACTTCTCCGCCCAGTCGCTGGGGTGGCTGGGGGCGGCATTCAACCCGATGCTGACGGGGTTGATCCTCACTCATCTGCCGCACTGGTCGCTTTTTGCCATTCTTATCGTGGCGATTGTCGCCGCCTGGCTGATGATTTTCCGCGGGATCAATGCCCGCCCCTGGCAACCGGATTCTCCGATGGCCAACGCCTGACGCCAGCTGGCATGCGGCTGTCGGGTTGATGTCGGGCCGTTGTCGGGTCGCTGTCGTGGTGGCTGGCGGCCCGGTTCACCATACTCCATCACAGGTTTACATCCGCAGAACGTTATGGAGCATACGAATATGAACAGCACCAATCAGGTCAAACAATTACGGCTGCAGCGCGCCTGGTCCCAGGAGCAGCTGGCCGAAATGGCGGGTCTCAGCGTCCGCACCATCCAGCGTATTGAGAATGGCGAACGCCCGGGGCTGGAGACCCTCAGCGCCCTCGCCGCGGTCTTTGAGGTGACGGTGGCCGAGATCGGCGGCGAATCCAGGCGGGAAGACGCGCCGGGCCCGGAAGCCTCGCTCGATCTGCGCATCGAGGAAGCCAAAGCGCGGGTGCATCAGGAGAGCCGCTTTTTCCGTTCGTTGTCGGTAGCGCTGGTGGTCTGCGTGCTGCTGGCGGTGCTCAACCACTTCACAAACCCGCAGTACGCCTGGTCCGGCTGGGTGGCCCTGATCTGGGGCGCCCTGCTGGTGGTGAGAGGATTACGCCTGTTCGTGTTCGGGGAATGGATCAAAAACTGGCGCCAGGCGCGCCTGCAGCGGCTGCTGCGCAAATAGCCTGCAAACCGGCGGCGCGACCGCCGCCGGCCTGGTCAGATGGTCACCATAGCGCGCACGCCGTCGCGCTCCATATCACCACCCTTGCCCTGCTGGACGATGGCGCCGCGCGACATCACCAGGTAGTGGTCCGCCAGCCCGGCGGCAAAGTCATAGAACTGTTCCACCAGCAGGATCGCCATATCTCCGCGGCTCGCCAGCTGGCGGATCACCTCGCCAATCTCTTTGATGACCGAGGGCTGGATCCCCTCGGTGGGTTCATCAAGGATCAGCAGCTGCGGACGGCTGGCCAGCGCGCGGCCGATCGCCAGCTGCTGCTGTTGACCGCCGGACAAGTCACCGCCCCGCCGCTGCTTCATGGTCCTGAGCACCGGAAAAAGCTGGTAGATCTCCTCCGGCACCTGCTGCGCTTCGCGAGCGGAAAAGCGCGACAGCCCCATCAGCAGGTTTTCTTCCACCGTCAGGCGCGGAAAAATCTCGCGTCCCTGCGGGACGTAGGCGACCCCGGCCTGCACCCGCTGGTGCGGTTTGCGATGGGTAATGTTCTGATCCTGCCAGCGCACTTCACCGCTGCGCGCCGGGATCAGCCCCATCAGACATTTCAGCAGCGTGGTCTTACCGACGCCATTGCGCCCCAGCAGGCAGGTGACTTCGCCCTGGCGGGCGGAAAAATCCACCCCGCGTAAAATATGGCTGCCGCCGTAGTATTGATGTAACTGACTCACCTGTAACATTGGCGCTCCTTAACGTCCCAGATAGACTTCAATGACCTGCTCATTGGCCTGCACCTCGCGCAGCGATCCCTCCGCCAGCACCTGGCCCTGATGCAGGACCGTCACCCGGTCGGCGATGGTCTCGACAAATCCCATGTCGTGCTCCACCACCATCAGGGAGTGCTGTCCGGCCAGGGTACGAAATAGCTCCGCCGTATACTCCGTTTCCGCATCGGTCATGCCGGCCGCCGGCTCGTCAAGCAGCAGCAGATGCGGCTCCTGCACCAGCAGCATGCCGATCTCAAGAAACTGTTTCTGACCATGGGACAGCAGACCGGCCTGGCGGTAGCGCTCGCCGTCAAGACGCAACAGGCGCAGCACCTCATTCAGCCGATCGTCCTGTTCGCTGCTCAGCCGGGCGCGCAGGCTGGCCCACACCGATTTATCCCCCTTCATCGCCAGGGCGAGATTTTCCGCCACCGTCAGCGCTTCGAAGACCGTCGGCTTCTGAAACTTGCGCCCGATGCCGTGACGCGCGATGGCCACCGGGTCGAGTGTGGTCAGATCCACCGACTGGTCATAGAGCGCTTTGCCGCTTTGTGGCCGGGTCTTGCCGGTGATCACGTCCATCAGGGTGGTCTTGCCCGCCCCGTTGGGGCCGATCACACAGCGCAGTTCGCCGACGCCTATCGCCAGCGACAGATCCGTCAGCGCCCGGAAACCGTCAAAGCTGACATTGATGTTCTCCAGCTGCAGCACCGGATCGGTTTGTTCGCGAAAGCGATCGCCGGGTAGCTGGCGGGTAAACAGTCCTTCATCCGGTTGCATTAGCGGTCTCCTCGACGCAGCAGACCCATCACCCCACGGGGTAAAAACAGGGTCACGATAATGAAGATGAGGCCCAGAAACAGCTGCCAGTACTCTGGCATCGCCACGGTGAAAATGCTTTTCGCGCCGTTGACCAGCCCGGCGCCAAGCACCGGGCCGATCAGGGTGCCGCGGCCGCCAAGCGCCACCCAGATGGCGGCCTCGATGGAGTTGGTCGGCGACATTTCGCTGGGGTTGATGATCCCCACCTGCGGGACATATAACGCCCCCGCCAGACCGCAGAGCACCGCCGACAGCGTCCATACCAGCAGCTTGAAGCCGCGCGGGTCGTACCCGCAGAACATCAGCCGGTTTTCGGCGTCACGTACCGCGGTGAGGATCCGGCCAAACTTACTCTGCGCCAGCGCCGCGCCCAGCCACAGGGTCAGCAACAGCAGCAGGACGGTCGCCATAAACAGAGCGGCGCGGGTGGCGGTGGCGGTGACCGGAAAGCCCAGGAGCGTGGTAAAACCGGTGAAGCCGTTATTGCCGCCAAACCCGGTCTCATTGCGAAAGAACAGCAGCATACCGGCATAGGTCAGGGCCTGGGTCATGATCGAGAAATAGACCCCTTTGATCTTCGAGCGAAAGGCAAACCAGCCGAAAACCAGGGCCAGCAGACCGGGAACCAGCACCACCAGCGCCATCGCCCAGGCGAAATGCTGCGTGCCCCACCAGAACCAGGGCAGCTCGCTCCAGGAGAGAAAAGACATAAACGCCGGCAGACCATCGCCCGCCGCCTGGCGCATCAGGTACATCCCCATGGCGTACCCGCCGAGGGCAAAGAAAATCCCATGCCCCAGCGACAGCATGCCCGCATAGCCCCAGACCAGATCCAGCGCCACCGCCACGATGGCGTAGCAGAGGATTTTGCCGCTCAGCGTCAGCAGCCAGCTCGGCACCGCCAGCGGATGCGAGGCCGGCAGCAGCGCCAGGAATGGCATACACAGCAGCCCCAGCACCAGCAGGATCCCCAGCCAGCGCAGAGGCCGCGGCGCGCGCTGCGCCAGCGTTAAGGTGATTGGTTGGCTCATCAGTCAATAA
This sequence comes from Klebsiella africana, assembly GCF_020526085.1. Lineage (NCBI taxonomy): Bacteria > Pseudomonadati > Pseudomonadota > Gammaproteobacteria > Enterobacterales > Enterobacteriaceae > Klebsiella > Klebsiella africana. Next base: position 2,680,239 of record NZ_CP084874.1, read on the forward strand.
CCCTCCCTTTCAGCGCGAACAGACCCTGTGGGCGTTTCTGAATAAACAGAATAATCATCACCAGGATCAGGATTTTGCCCAGCACCGCGCCCATTTGGGGTTCGAGAATTTTGTTGAATATGCCCAGCCCAAAGGCCGCCGCCACGCTGCCGGCCAGCTGGCCGACGCCGCCGAGCACCACCACCAGAAACGAGTCAATGATGTAGCCCTGACCCAGCTCCGGCCCGACGTTGCCAAGCTGCGACAGCGCCACGCCGCCCAGCCCGGCAATACCGGAGCCGAGGCCAAAAGCCAGCATATCCACCCGCCCGGTTGGCACGCCGCAGCAGGCGGCCATCGCCCGGTTCTGCGTCACGGCGCGGACGTTCATCCCCAGACGGGTGCGGTTCAGGATGAGCCAGGTAAAACACAGCACCAGCAGGACGAACGCCAGCACCGCCAGCCGGTTCCATGGCAGGATCAGGTTCGGGAGAACCTGCACGCCGCCGGAGAGCCAGGCGGGATTCGCCACCTCGACGTTCTGTGCGCCAAACAGCATCCGCACCAGCTGGATAAGCATCAGGCTGATCCCCCAGGTGGCGAGCAGCGTTTCCAGCGGTCGACCATACAGATGGCGAATAATGGTGCGCTCCAGCGCCATACCGATCCCGGCGGTCACCAGAAACGCCACCGGCAGCGCGATCAGCGGATAAAAGGACAGCCACTGCGGCGCGAGCTGCGCCAGCGCCTGCTGGACCAGCCAGCAGCTGTAGGCGCCGATCATTAACATCTCGCCGTGGGCCATGTTAATCACCCCCAGCAGGCCGTAGGTGATCGCCAGCCCCAGCGCCGCCAGCAGCAGCACCGAGCCCAGCGACAGCCCCATAAAGGCCTGGCCCAGCAGATCGCCGAGCAGCAGACGATGTTTGATCTTCTGCAAGCTGTCGCTGGCCGCCTCGCGCACCGTCGCATCCGGCTCATGCTGGGCATCGGTAAAGGGGATCAGCAGCGCCTGGGTCTCCGGATCCGCCGAATGACCGAGCAGCGTCACGGCGGCCAGCCGCGCGCTGGCCTCAGGCTGAGTGAGCTGCAGGCGCGCCAGCGCCACCTCCAGCAGGCCCCGCACATTATCATCGGTTTCCGCCTGCAGCCGCTGTTGCAGCAGCGCGGCCATGGCCGGGGTCGCTTCCCGCTGTAGCGTACGCGCGGCGGAAGTTCGCTCTGTGACGTTGTCACTTAAAATAAGGTGGCTGGCCAACGCGCCGGCAGCCAGATTACGCAGCCGGTTGGTCAGACGGACCGGCCGGGTTTCGCCCTGCGGCGCGGCGGCAGCGCCCAATGGCTGTAATCCGCCCTGCCGGGTACGGAAAGCATGTTTTCCGTCATCCATCACCAGGCTTTCGGTGGTTAACGCCCGCAGCAATGGCAGGCGATTCGCCTGCGGCGCTGCCGCCCACTGGATCAACAGCTGCGCCTGCTGGCTGCGGCTGGCGGCAACGAAGTCGTCCGCCTCCGCGGCCTGCGCCCGCCATGGCAGCAAGGTCAGCAGTAGCGCCAACACACTCATGAGACGCAATGCGTTCATGTCGTTCTCCTCTGGTCAGCGGCCGACGGTCCCTATGCTTCAGCCCCGCCGGCCCTGGCGCTTACTGGCTGACGGTTTTCACCGGATGGTCAGGTTTCTTATCATTACCAGGGATCCACGGGCTCCACGGCTGCGCGCGGACGGGTTTATCGGTCTGCCAGACCACGTTGAACTGACCGTTACCTTCAATTTCACCGATCATCACCGGCTTATGCAGATGATGGTTAGTCGCGTCCATGGTCAGGGTAAAGCCGGACGGCGCGTTGAAGGTCTGCCCGGCCATCGCCTCGCGCACTTTGTCGACATCGGTGGTGCCCGCTTTGGTCACCGCCTGCGCCCACATATGCAGACCCACCCAGGTCGCCTCCATCGGATCGTTGGTCACCACCGTATCGGCATTCGGCAGCTTGTGCGCTTTGGCATACGCGCGATAGTCGGCGACGAAGGCTTGGTTGGTCGGATTATCGACAGACTCAAAGTAGTTCCATGCCGCGAGGTTGCCGACCAGCGGTTTGGTATCGATGCCGCGCAGCTCCTCTTCCCCCACCGAGAAGGCCACCACCGGCACATCGGTCGCTTTCAGACCCTGGTTAGCCAGCTCTTTGTAGAACGGTACGTTGGAATCGCCATTAATGGTGGAGACCACTGCCGTTTTGCCACCGGCGGCGAATTTTTTGATATTGGCGACGATGGTCTGGTAATCGCTGTAGCCGAACGGGGTGTAGACCTCCTCGATATCTTTGTCCTGGATCCCTTTGGCATGCAGGAAGGCGCGGAGGATCTTATTGGTGGTGCGCGGATAGACGTAGTCCGTCCCCAACAGGAAGAAACGTTTAGCGCCGCCGCCGTCCTCACTCAGCAGGTATTCCACCGCCGGGATAGCCTGCTGGTTAGGCGCCGCGCCGGTATAGAAGACGTTGGGGGACATCTCTTCCCCTTCGTATTGCACCGGGTAGAACAGCAGACCGTTCAGCTCCTCAAACACCGGAAGGACCGATTTACGCGAGACCGAGGTCCAGCAGCCAAACACCACCGCCACTTTATCCTGGGCCAGCAGCTGGCGCGCCTTCTCGGCAAACAGCGGCCAGTTGGAGGCCGGGTCGACCACCACCGGCTCCAGCTTTTTGCCCAGCACCCCGCCTTTGGCGTTGATGTCGTCGATGGCCATCAACGCGACGTCCTTCAGCGGCGTTTCGGAAATCGCCATCGTCCCGGAGAGCGAATGCATGATCCCGACTTTGATGGTGTCGGCGGCATAGGCCTGGAATGAGAGACCCATAGCCATCACAGAGGCGGAGAGTGCAAAAGCTTTTAATAACGTTCTACGTTGCATGATTCACTCCTGAGTAGCGCAAAAAATAAAGAATTAACAGCTAACCAGAGGTGATAAGGCAAAAACGGTGCCAGGTTGTGAAAACCGCAGGATGCGGAACAGGAGGGCGATGGAGGCGAAGAAGATGGCAGCGTTGCTTCATTACGGTGCAACGCTGCGCTAAGAAAGCAATTACCAGATGTCGGCGGCGATGGCGGTCACCAGACGGACTTTTTGCCACTGCTGGTCTTCGCTGAGGGCATTGCCCTCTTCGGTGGAGGCGAAACCGCACTGCGGGCTCAGGCAGATCTGCTCGAGCGGCACGTACTGCGCGGCCTCGACGAGACGCGCTTTCACCCCCTGCGGGTTCTCCAGCTCACCGTTTTTGGTGGTGATCAGCCCAAGGACCACCTGCTGATGGCCGGGACGAATAAAGCGCAGCGGCGCGAAATCCCCGGAGCGGTCGTTGTCGTACTCCAGGAAGAAGGCATCGACATTGACGCCGCCAAACAGCACCTCGGCAACCGGCTCGTAACCACCTTCCGAGATCCAGGTTGAACGGAAGTTACCCCGGCAGACGTGCAGGCCCACCGTCAGATCGGCCGGCTTACCCTCCAGCGCCTGGTTCAGCACCCGGGCATAAATACGCGCCAGCGCATCCGGATCCTCGCCGCGCTCACGTACCTGCTGGCGCTGGGCATCGGAGCACAGATAGGCCCACACGGTATCGTCCAGCTGCAGATAGCGGCAGCCAGCGTCATAAAACGCGCGGATGGCGTCGCGCCAGGTAGTGGCCAGATCGTCAAAGTAGTCGCTAAGATCCGGGTAAACAGTGGCATCAATATCTTTCCGCCCGCCGCGGAAGTGCAGCACGCTCGGGCTGGGAATGGTCATCTTCGGCTGCGCGTCGCCGCTGATGCTTTTCAGATAGCGGAAGTCCTCCAGCATCGGGTGGTCGCCAAACGCCAGCTTGCCGGTGACGCGAACGCCGTGCGCTTTGGTCTGTACGCCGTTGAACTGGATCCCCTGCTCGGCATCGTAACGCTCAACGCCCTGCAGGCCATCGAAGAAATCGAAATGCCACCATGCGCGACGAAACTCACCGTCGGTGACCACGTGCAGGCCGCAGTCGCATTGCTGCTGGACCAGATGACGAATGGCGTTATTCTCAATCTCACGTAACTGACCGGCGTCGATAATCCCCTCAGCCAACTGCTGACGCGCCTGTTTAATGCTGTCCGGGCGCAAAAAACTGCCGACGATGTCTGCGCGGAACGGGGCCTGTTGACGTTGCATGCTGTCTCCTTAGCGGTGGGCGTGTTAGTTGCCCACCGTGATAGTTCATTATTTGAATTTTTAGACTTCTGGATGGCTATATGTCCAGATACTGGCATGCAGACTGGCGGGTCGCAAACGAGAATATTTCATGGTACATGAAAAATTTTCATTCACCGGAAGCAAACGCATAGCCCTCATCTTCCCAGCCGGTGAGTCCGCCGAGCATCATTTTCACCGGCCGCCCCAGCTCGGCCAGCTTCAGCGCGGCAACGTCGGCGCCGTTGCAGTGCGGCCCGGCGCAGTAGACCACAAAGAGGGTATCCGCCGGCCAGGCCGCCATTCGCTTGGCGGTGATCTGGCTGTGCGGGAGATGCTGCGCACCGGGCAGGTGACGTCTGGCGAAAGCTTCCTCGCTGCCGACCACGTGCAGCAGGACAAAGTCGACCTCGCCGACACGCTGGGCGCTGTGCACATCGGCGCAGTCGGTCTCCAGATGCAGCTTGTGGCGGAACCAGCGAATAGCCTCAGCGGAAGTGGCGGGGGTAAATTGGGTTACTACACTCATGGCGTCTTCTCCTTGTCTGTGATAACACTACTTTACTGACGCCCATCACCCTTATCTGCCGGCTACCATGACAGAAAACGTTAACATTCTGACAACCCCTTCTGTGACACCGTCACGTCATCAGGTGGTCGCCCTCGCCTACGATGGCCTGTGCACCTTTGAGTTTGGCGTAGCGGTGGAGATCTTCGGCCTGTCGCGCCCGGAAATGGGCGACAACTGGTACCAGTTCGCTGTCGCCGCCGTCGATGAAGGCCCTCTGCGAGCCACCGGCGGCATCCGCCTGATGACCGATGGCGGCCCAGAACTTCTCGCCCAGGCAGATACGATTGTAGTCCCCGGCTGGCGCGGCATCGACGCCCCGGTCCCCGAGGCGCTGTGCGCCGCGCTGGCCGCCGCCCACGCCCGCGGATGCCGGATTATTTCCATCTGTTCCGGGGTGTTCGTTCTCGCCGCCGCCGGGCTGCTCAATGGCCGCCAGGCGACCACCCACTGGCGCTACACCGCTGCGCTGCAGTCGCGTTTTCCGCAGATCCAGGTGGTGGAAGATGTGCTTTACGTGGGCGATGCTTTGCTGATGACTTCCGCCGGCAGCGCGGCGGGAATTGACCTTTGTCTGTACCTGGTGCGCGAAGATTTCGGCAGCGAAGCGGCCAACGTCGTCGCCCGCCGCCTGGTGGTCTCTCCCCATCGCGACGGCGGTCAGGCGCAGCAGGTCCTGCGCCCGGTAGCCCGCAGCCGGGAGAGCCTGCGCCTCGGTCAGTTGTTTGACTATCTGCACCAGCATCTTGCCGCCAGCCATACCGTCGCTTCCCTCGCGCAGCGCGCCGGCATGGGGACGCGCACCTTTTTGCGCCGCTTTGAGGAGGCCACCGGTAAAACGCCCGCCCGCTGGCTGCTGGAGGAACGACTGCTGCGCGCCCGCCAGCATCTGACAGAGAGCACGATGGGCGTCGATCAGATCGCTGAGCGCTGCGGGTTTGCCAGCGCCGGCACCCTGCGCCACCATTTTCGCCAGCACTTCGCGCTCAGCCCGCTGCAGTACCGTAAACAGTTTACGCCTTCTCCGATTGCAAAATCGTCGCGGCCACGGACAATAGACGGCCACGGTAAACCGGTCGCCAGGAGGGTCGATGATGAAGAAAGAGTGTCGGGTAGTGATCTATAAAGAGGGGCTGCTGGGCAGCCTGTTTTTTGGCGAAGCCAAGGCTGACCCTGACAAGATGAGCCAGTTTCTCAGCAGCTATACCCGTGAGGAATGGGAAGTGAAAACCATGTCGGTGGAGCGCCGCCGTACCGCCCTGTTCTGGTCGCGGGAAGCGTATCTGTTCGTACTCGAACGCCCCCTCTGACAGCCTGCGCCTGGTTTACACGTTTAAGCCAGGCGTTCCTGAGCGTCAGCTTTCAGAGCTGGCGGATATAGCCCTGCTCCTGCATTTTCTGCATGCTTTCCTCGCTGGCGCAGACCATCCCGGTAGTCAACATGGCAAAGCCAAAGCGCTGATAGAATGGGATTTTATCGGCCACCGCATAGATAAAAATTTTGCCAAAGGGTAGCAGCTGCTCCCGGATGGCCAGCATCAGCTGTTGCCCGTAACCCTGCCCCTGACGATCGGGGACGATCGCCACATCCGCCAGATAGCTGCTCCAGGTGCAGTCGCTGATGGCTCGCGCCACGGCAATCAACTGCCCGTTGTCATAGCCAAACCAGCAGAAGGTGCTCTGGCGGAACGCCTGCTCTAGTTGCTGAACATCGCGCTCATTCAACCCGGCCTCGGCGATAATGGTTCGCACCCGCTGCCAGTCCACCCGCGCGATCGCCTCTTTACCCGCTATCACCATCATAACCTTGCCTTCCGTCGTCTCCCGAAAGCAAGATCTAGCATGCCGCGGCAGGATATGCCAGACGGAAAGCCGGGCTGAAGCAGTCGGTACAGGGTGGAAGCGGCAAAAAAAACCGCCATATGACTGGCGGTAAATCAATGCTTGCATGGATAGATTGTGTTTTGCATTTTTCGCAGAGAGATAATCCTGACCTCTCTACGTTTAGTGACGACGTTAACATGGTCAACCTCAATAAAGCCTCAACGGCCAGCGCTAAAGCCTCTCCACCAGCGCTTTCAGATGCGCGAGGGTCTCCTGCCGGTCCTCCGCAGCGGCGACAGGCCAGGCGGACTGGCGCACAATGAGCCGGGTCGGCAACAGCTCGCGGATCCGCAGCTGCGGGGCCGCCATCAGGGCAATCAGCCGCTCCACCGCTCGCTTGCCCAGCAGATCGAAGTCCTGTGCCACGGTGGTGAGCGGCGGCTGGAAGTAGAGACTATCGGCGGTATCATCGTATCCAGTCACCGATACCGCCTGGCTGCCGCTGCGATGGAGCTGGGCCAGCGCGCTGAGCACGCCGAGCGCCATCTGATCGTTCGCCACCACTATGGCGCTGATCCGCGGCTGCAGGTGCAGCAGTTCAAAGGTTTTCTGCCAGCCGCTGGCGGCGCTCCAGTCGCCAAACACCGTGGTAGAGCGGGCAATATTCAGACTGTGCAGCGCCTCGCGCCAGCTGGCGAGACGCAGACGGGCGGAAACCGAACTTTCCGGGCCCGCCAGCAGGCCAAATTCGCGATGCCCCAGCTCCCACAGGTGGCGCACGCAGGCCCCACAGCCGTCACGGTGGTCGAAACGCACGCAGCAAACATCGGCCTCCGGAGAGACATCAAGAAACAGGCAGGCCATATCCGGGTTCTCTTGCACCAGCCGCTCGGCGGTGGCGCTCTCCAGTGGCAGACTGACGATCACCCCGCGAATATGCTGGGCGCGCAGCTCATCCAGCCGCGCCTGCAGCGCGGCAAAATCGGCCTGCGCCGGCATCGCTATCGCCACTTCCAACTGATGCAGGCTGGCATGGCTCTTTATCGCGGCGGCGATCTGCGAGGGGGCATGCAGCGTCAGCGAGGCGGTAATCAGCCCGATGGAGGGCGCCGCTTTGCCGGCGAGCAGCTGCGCCGAGCGGTTAGGCACATAGTGCAGCGTCTGCATCGCGCGGATCACCTGCTCGCGGGTGCGAGCTGACACCACCTCAGGACGGTTCAGCACTCTGGATACCGTCTGTTGGGACACGCCCGCCGCGCGGGCGACGTCCTCCAGGGTTGCGGTACGACGCGGCATATTTTCTCCTCAGTAATAACAATGTCGTGCGCTAACATTTTATGTTTAATATGCGACAAAAAAACAGCGCTTTGCCCCCGCTTTCGTGATCGTCTGTTAATTTCAATTTCCCCGTGATTGCTGGATAAACCAAATTACCCGATAACGTTAATCATCCTGTTTAGCGAATGACATTTTTCTGATTTATTGGGTATTCACATGCAAATCCACAATACCGAGCACCGCCAGGCCCCCGACTTTCACGCCGTCCTCGCCCGTGAGGACTGGCAGAACCAGACCATTACCCACCTTAACCGCCTGCCCGCGCATCCCGCTTTCGCCAGCTGGCGCGATGAGCTTGCCGCCCGCGATAACCTGCCTTCATCCCACCGCCGTCAACTGGATGGCGAGTGGCAGTTTGCTTACGCCCGCAGCCCGTTTGCCGTCGATGCTCAGTGGCTGACGCAGGATCTGCCGGGCAGTCGCGGCACGCCGGTGCCTTCCAACTGGCAAATGGAGGGCTATGACGCGCCGATCTACACCAACGTCCGCTATCCTATCGATACCACGCCACCGCGGGTGCCGGAGGATAACCCGACCGGCTGCTACTCGCTGCACTTTAAGGTTGAGGATACATGGCGCGAGAACGGGCAAACGCAGATTATTTTCGATGGCGTCAACTCGGCGTTTCATCTGTGGTGCAATGGCGTGTGGGTCGGCTATTCGCAGGACAGTCGCCTGCCGGCGGCGTTCGATCTTAGCCCCTTCCTGCGCCCGGGCGACAACCGCCTGTGCGTAATGGTCATGCGCTGGAGCGCCGGCAGCTGGCTGGAAGACCAGGATATGTGGCGGATGAGCGGCATTTTCCGCTCGGTGTGGCTGCTGAATAAGCCGCAGCAACGGCTATGCGACGTGCAGTTGACGCCAGCCCTTGACGCCCTCTACCGCGACGGCACTGTGCAGGTCCAGGCGACCGTCGAAGCAACAGAGTCGGCGCTTGCCGGGCTCAGCGTCAGGGTTAGCCTGTGGCGCGGCGAGGAGCAGATCGCCGCCGGGCGGCAGCCGTTAGGCACTCCGACGGTGGATGAGCGCGGTCACTACGCGGAACGGGTCGATTTCTCCCTGGCGGTGGCGACGCCAGCGCACTGGAGCGCGGAAACCCCGAACTGTTATCGCGCCGTGGTCACCCTGTGGCGCGGCAACGAACTGCTGGAGGCCGAAGCGTGGGACATCGGTTTTCGCCGCATCGAGATTGTCGATGGCCTGCTGCGTCTTAATGGCAAACCGCTGCTGATCCGCGGTGTTAACCGCCATGAGCATCATCATTTGCGCGGTCAGGTGGTCACCGAGGCGGATATGGTGCAGGACATTCTGTTGATGAAGCAGAACAACTTTAACGCCGTGCGCTGCTCGCACTACCCCAACGCCCCGCGCTGGTATGAACTCTGCAACCGCTACGGTCTGTACGTGGTCGATGAAGCCAATATTGAAACCCACGGCATGGTGCCGATGAATCGGCTGTCCGACGATCCGGCGTGGCTGCCAGCCTTCAGCGCCCGCGTCACCCGGATGGTACAGAGCAACCGCAACCATCCGTGCATTATCATCTGGTCGCTGGGCAATGAATCCGGCGGCGGCGGCAACCACGAAGCGCTGTACCATTGGCTGAAACGCAACGACCCGAGCCGTCCGGTGCAGTACGAGGGCGGCGGCGCAGATACCACCGCCACCGATATTATCTGTCCGATGTACGCCCGCGTCGAACGCGACCAGCCGATCCCGGCGGTACCCAAATGGGGCATCAAAAAATGGATCAGCCTGCCCGGTGAGCAGCGGCCGCTGATCCTTTGCGAGTACGCCCATGCGATGGGCAACAGCCTCGGCAACTTCGCCGATTACTGGCAGGCCTTCCGCGAGTATCCTCGGTTGCAGGGCGGTTTTATCTGGGACTGGGCCGACCAGGCGATCCGCAAAATCTTTGACGACGGCAGCGTCGGCTGGGCCTACGGCGGTGATTTTGGCGATAAGCCTAACGACCGCCAGTTCTGTATGAATGGACTGGTGTTCCCCGATCGCACACCGCATCCGTCACTGGTAGAGGCGAAGCACGCCCAGCAGTATTTTCAGTTCACGCTGCTGTCGACCTCACCGCTGCGGGTGCGCATTACCAGCGAATACCTGTTCCGCCCAACCGATAACGAAGTGCTGCGCTGGCAGGTGCAGTCGGCCGGTGAAACCTTACACCACGGCAACCTGACCCTGGCGCTGCCCCCTGAGGGCAGCGACGAGATAACGCTGCTCGACAGCCTGAGCCTGCCGGAAGGCGCCCGCGCGGTGTGGCTGACGCTGGAGGTGGCCCAGCCGCGGGCGACCGCCTGGTCAGAAGCGGAGCACCGCGTGGCCTGGCAACAGTTTCTCCTGCCCGCTCCGCTGGCGCTGCCGGCGCCCACGGTGTCTGCCGGCGCTCCGGATCTTATCGTCAGCGATGAAGCCTGGCAGATCCGTGCCGGTTCGCAATGCTGGACCATCGACCGCCGGACGGGTCTGCTGAGCCGCTGGTCAGTTGGCGGTCAGGAGCAGCTGTTAACCCCGCTGCGTGACCAGTTTATTCGCGCGCCGCTCGACAACGACATCGGGGTCAGCGAAGTGGAGCGCATCGACCCCAACGCCTGGGTGGAGCGCTGGAAAAGCGCCGGTCTGTACGATCTTGAGGCGCACTGCGTCCAGTGCGATGCGCAGCGCCTGGCAAATGAAACCCTCGTCGACTGCCGCTGGCACTATCTGCGCGGCGAAGAAGTAGTGATTGTCAGCCACTGGCGCATGCGCTTCACCGCGGACGGTACGCTGCAGCTGGCGGTGGACGGCGAACGGGCGGAAACCCTGCCGCCGCTGCCGCGGATCGGGCTGCACTTCCAGGTGGTGGATCAGCAGGCGCCGGTAAGCTGGCTGGGGCTGGGGCCGCATGAGAACTATCCCGACCGGCGGAGCAGCGCCTGCTTCGCCCGCTGGGAGCAGCCGCTGGCGGCGATGACCACCCCCTACATCTTCCCGACGGAAAACGGCCTGCGCTGTGATACCCAGGCGCTGGACTGGGGACGCTGGCATGTTAGCGGTCATTTCCACTTCTCCGTTCAGCCATGGAGCACCCGTCAGCTGATGGAGACCGACCACTGGCACAAGATGCAGGCCGAAGACGGCGTGTGGATCACCCTCGACGGCCTGCATATGGGGGTGGGAGGCGATGACTCCTGGACCCCAAGCGTGCTGCCGCAGTGGCTGTTGACCCAAACACGCTGGCAGTACGAGGTCTCATTGCGTTGCCTTTAAATCCGTGGGGGCGACAGCCCCCACCCTACAAACAGAATAACAAGGGATCATGGTGATGAAATTCTCAGAACTGGCGCCTCGAGAACGGCATAATTTTGTCTATTTCCTGCTGTTCTTTTTCTTTTACTATTTCATTATGTCGGCCTACTTCCCGTTTTTTCCGGTGTGGCTGGCGGACGTTAACCATTTAACTAAAACGGAAACCGGGATCGTTTTCTCGTCTATCTCGTTATTCGCCATTATTTTTCAGCCGGTGTTTGGCCTGATGTCGGATAAGCTCGGCCTGCGCAAACATCTGCTGTGGACCATTACGGTGCTGTTAATTCTGTTCGCTCCGTTCTTTATTTTCGTTTTCTCCCCACTGCTGCAGATGAATATTATCGCTGGTTCGCTGGTAGGCGGGATCTACCTGGGGATTGTTTTCTCCAGCGGCTCCGGGGCGGTGGAAGCCTATATCGAACGCGTCAGCCGGGCCAACCGCTTTGAATATGGCAAAGTGCGGGTTGCCGGCTGCGTCGGCTGGGCGCTATGCGCCTCGATAACCGGCGTACTGTTCGGCATCGATCCCAATATCACCTTCTGGATCGCCTCCGGCTTTGCGCTGGTACTCGGTCTGCTGCTCTGGCTGTCGCGGCCGGAAAGCAGCAACAGCGCCCAGGTTATCGAGGCGCTGGGCGCCAACCACCAGGCCTTTTCGCTGCGCACGGCGGCAGAGCTGCTGCGTATGCCGCGCTTCTGGGGCTTTATCGTCTATGTGGTGGGTGTCGCCAGCGTCTACGATGTGTTTGACCAGCAGTTCGCGAACTTTTTCAAAAGCTTTTTCGCCAGCCCGCAGCGCGGTACCGAAGTGTTTGGCTTTGTTACCACCGGCGGCGAGCTGCTCAACGCGCTAATTATGTTCTGTGCCCCGGCCATCGTGAACCGCATCGGCGCCAAAAACGCCCTGCTGACCGCGGGGATGATCATGTCGGTGCGTATTCTCGGGTCGTCCTTCGCCTCATCGGCAGTGGAGGTGGTGATCCTCAAGATGCTGCATATGTTTGAGATCCCCTTCCTGCTGGTGGGAACCTTTAAATATATCTCTTCCGCCTTTAACCCGCGCCTCTCGGCCACCTTGTTCCTGATCGGTTTTAATCTGTCAAAACAGCTGTCCGGGGTGGTGCTTTCCGCCTGGGTGGGCCGGATGTACGACACCGTCGGCTTCCATCAGGCCTATCTGATCCTCGGGTGTATCACCCTGAGCTTCACTCTGCTCTCGTTCGTCACCCTACGCGGTGGCAACCGTCTGCTGCCGACTGCAGAGACGCAGAGCCCCGCCTGACTCCAGCGCCCCCGTCAGGGATGACGGGGCTCACTCGACAATCCGCGTCTCCCCGCCGCGATTCTCCAGCGCATAGCGCTGACAGGGCGCCCCGGCGGCAATCAGTTCCGCCAGCTCTGCCGAGTGGCTGGTCAGCCAGATCTGGCTGTAGCGCGAGGCCTCGATAATCAGCCGGGCCAGCGCGGGCAACATGTCGCGATGCAGGCTGTTCTCCGGTTCATTGATCGCCAGAAAGGCCGGCGGGCGTGGGCTGAGCAGCGCAACGGCGAGACACAAAAAGCGCAGCGTGCCATCGGACATCTCCGCCGCCAGCAGCGGGCGGCGGATCCCTTCGCGGCGCATTTTCAGAGCGAAACGCGAGTGCTCGTTTTCACAATAAAACTGGCAGCCGGGAAAGGCGTCGGCAAGGATCTCGTGCAAAATCTCCTCCGCGCCGATCTCGACAATGGTCTGAAAGGCGGCGGCGAGATTCTGGCCGTCGCTGTCGAGGACTGGCGAACGGTACCCCACGGCCGGCTGGCGCAGCGGCGAGTGGCGGCCGATGGCGAACTCATGATAAAAACGCCAGCGGCGCAGAGTCTCCCGCACCCGCGACACTTCGGGAAAACGGTGCGGCTCGCCAAGCTGACCGAACACCGACTCGTTTTCATAGATGCTCTCGGTGAAAGTACTTTTCTCCCCGGTGACATCGACGAGGAACGCCGCCTGATTCTTGCGCTGCAGTACGCGGGAGGAAGGCCGGCGGGAGTAGCCGGCCAGCCAGATGTTCTCTTCTTTAACGATGGGATCGAGCATGAACTGCGTCGGATAGGGCAATTTTTCCGGGAAGCCTATCTGCAGCTCATAATCGAAGCTGTCGGTCCGGCAGGCGATCTGCAGCCGCCGGGGATGACGATCGAGGGGCGAACGCTCCCCGGACCACATCATATTCTCCAGACCGCCCTCTTCACTGATAAACCCCGACAATCTGCCGTCAGCGGCAGCCGTCAGCAGGTGGATAGCGTTGTAGATATTGGATTTGCCGCAGCCGTTAGGGCCGAAAACGATGTTCAACGGCCCAAGCTCCAGCGCGATATCCTTCACTGAGCGAAAATTTTGAATACGAATGTACTGAATCATTATGCGTCCGGCCCCGGAAATAGAAGGCTGCCACAGTAGCACAGCGGCGCCCGGCATACCCTCTTACGCCCTCTTTCGGGCAGGGTTTAACAGAACATTTTTTTCATTCCACGAGTCAGAGCGACCCGCGTCAGCTTATCGCTATCCTGATGGGCGTCGCTGAAAACGCCAAAAAAATAGCGTTCATCGTCAATGGTTTGGCTTACAATACGGTAGCTCAGCGGTTGCCCGGACAGCGCACCGTACTGCGCAGGCGTCACCGAGATCTCGGTCGCGTCACCAGCGACGCTGACCAACAGCCCGTCCGCTTTACCCCCCACCAGCATGACCTTAATTATCGGGTGCACCAGTTCCTCCCGGGATGGCATATAGCGTTGGCGAACCGCAGGGACCGGCGGGCGTGGTCGTCAACACACGGCGCCAGCCAGAGTGCGGCATTACGTACTTTCTTATCGTTCATTACGGCCTTGAGTCAAAAAATAGCGTGCTTAGGCAGGACTAGATATTGATTATTCGAAATAAAAGATGACAAATGATGAAGGAAAAAAGAGGAATTGTGAATCAGCAAAACGCCGGGTTATTCTTATTTGTCGCTCCTTTACGCGCCTTTATCAGCCCTCACTCAAGGAAGTATTGCAATTATGCGTTATGTTCGCCTGTGTGTTATCTCCCTGTTAGCCTCCCTGCCGCTGGCGGTACACGCCAGCCCGCAGCCGCTTGAGCAAATTAAACTAAGCGAAAGCCAGCTGTCGGGCCGCGTGGGCATGATAGAAATGGATCTGGCCAGCGGCCGCACGCTGACCGCCTGGCGCGCCGATGAACGCTTTCCCATGATGAGCACCTTTAAAGTACTGCTCTGCGGCGCGGTGCTGGCGCGGGTGGATGCCGGTGACGAACAGCTGGAGCGACGGATCCATTACCGCCAGCAGGATCTGGTGGCTTACTCGCCGGTCAGCGAAAAACACCTTGCCGACGGGATGACGGTCGGCGAACTCTGCACCGCCGCCATCACTATGAGCGATAATAGCGCCGCCAATCTGCTGCTGGGCACCGTCGGCGGCCCTGCGGGATTGACTGCCTTTCTGCGCCAGATCGGTGACAACGTCACGCGCCTTGACCGCTGGGAAACAGAACTGAATGAGGCGCTTCCCGGCGACGCGCGCGACACCACCACCCCGGCCAGCATGGCCGCCACGCTGCGTAAACTACTGACCGCACAACATCTGAGCGCCCGTTCGCAACAGCAGCTTCTGCAGTGGATGGTAGACGATCGGGTTGCCGGCCCGCTGATCCGCGCCGTAGTGCCGCCGGGCTGGTTTATCGCCGATAAGACCGGGGCTGGCGAACGGGGTGCGCGCGGCATTGTCGCCCTGCTCGGCCCGGACGGCAAACCGGAGCGCATTGTGGTGATCTATCTGCGGGATACCCCGGCGAGTATGGCCGAGCGTAACCAGCAGATCGCCGGGATAGGTGCCGCGCTGATCGAGCACTGGCAACGCTAACCCGGCGGTGCCGCGCGTTATCCGGCCCGCAGCACTTCGCAGGCGTGCCGGGCGATATGACTGGCGGCAGCATCGGAGAGATGCCGGTCGGTAATGATGGTGCTGAATCGGGTCAAGGGTAACGCCATAAAGGTGGCCACCTGATTGTATTTCGAACTGTCGCACAGCAGGATGCTTCTCGCGCTGACCTGGCTGACGGTCTCCTTGACGGTAACCTTGTTCTCATCAGGGGTGAATATTCCGCGACTGTCCCAGCCGCTGGCGGAGATAAAAGCCGTATCGATAGCCAGGTGGCGTAACGTACGCGCCGCCGATTCGCCCACACAAGATCGGTTCTCCCGGCACAGCGTGCCGCCGGTGTGGATCACACCGCACTGGCTGGCATCGATCAGCAGTTGGGTTATCTCAAAATCATTGGTGACCACCTGGAGATCATCCCGGTCAAGGATCGCCCGCGCCAGCGCCAGGGTGGTGGTCCCGGCATCCAGATAGATACAGCTGTTTTTGGCGATATGACTCGCCGCCAGCGCGCCAATCGCCTGTTTCTCCTCGCTCTGCAGCGTGCTTTTCACCAGATGGCTGGGTTCCGTGGCCAGCCGGCTGACGGCGCGTACGCCGCCCGAGACGCTGACCAGAAGCCCCTGTTCCTCCAGTTTACTGACGTCCCGACGGATGGTCATATGGGACACGCCGAGGATCTCCGTCAGCTCATTAATGCTTACCGCCCCACGCTGCTCCACGAGGGCTAAAATACGCTGATGTCGTTCTACTGGAATCACCACTCTCCCCTTACCATTTTTTCACACCCGACGTCACAACTTGCGCTGTGCATCTGGCGACACCCTATGTTGTTATCGCGCTTTACCGCTGTTTTTACGCTATTTTAGGGCAAGAATCGCCGTTGCGCAGCCTCTTTCCGCCTGTGAATTTTTTATATTCATGTGGGTTATTCGTGATAGTTCTCACATAAATTCACATTATAACGCTTTATTCTATCATTAAATCACATTAATTAACGAATATTCACAAGGAGACCATCATGGCTGTACACACTAACGTCTGCGTGATTGGACTGGGTTCAATGGGCATGGGCGCCGCCCGCGCCTGCCTGCAGGCGGGCCTGAACACCTGGGGCGTTGACATCAACCCCGACAACTGTCGCGCACTGCTGGCGGCAGGCGCCAAAGACGCGGGCCCCAGCGCGGTGCCTTTCGCCACTGAACTGGATGCGGTCGTGCTGCTGGTGGTCAATGCCGCCCAGGTGCGAGGGATCCTGTTCGGCGAGAACGGCCTCGCCGCCCACCTGAAGCCGGGCACCGTCGTCATGGTGTCGTCCACTATCGCCTCCGCCGATGCCCAGGCCATTGCCACGGCGCTGGCGGAGTACCAGCTATTGATGCTCGATGCGCCGGTATCGGGCGGCGCAGTGAAAGCAGCCGCCGGCGACATGACGGTGATGGCTTCCGGGAGCGATGCCGCCTTTGACCGCCTGGCGCCGGTGCTGGACGCGGTGGCCGGCAAAGTCTATCGCATCGGCAGCGACATTGGCCTTGGCTCAACGGTAAAAATTATCCACCAGCTGCTGGCCGGGGTGCATATCGCCGTTGCCGCCGAAGCGATGGCGCTTGCCGCCCGCGCCGGGATCCCGCTGGAGACGATGTACGACGTGGTAACGCACGCGGCGGGTAATTCCTGGATGTTTGAGAATCGCATGCAGCACGTCCTGGATGGCGATTACTCGCCAAAATCCGCCGTGGATATTTTTGTCAAAGATCTCGGTTTGGTGAATGACACCGCCCGGGCGCTGACCTTCCCGCTGCCGCTCGCCACCACCGCGCTGAATATGTTCACCTCCGCCAGCAATGCCGGATTCGGCCGGGAAGATGACAGCGCGGTGATCAAGATTTTCAACGGCATCACCCTGCCGGGCCACAAACAGTGAGGAGAGACAACATGCAGCTTGGTGTCATTGCCGATGACTTCACCGGCGCCACGGATATTGCCAGCTTCCTCGTGCGCAACGGCATGCCGACGGTGCAACTGAATGGCGTGCCGACCCGCGATCTTCCGCTGACCAGCGAGGCAGTGGTCATCAGCCTGAAAACCCGCTCCTGCCCGGCGGAAATGGCCGTCAGCCAGTCGCTGGCGGCCCTGCGCTGGCTGCAGGCCCAGGGCTGTCAGCAGTTTTATTTCAAGTACTGTTCCACGTTCGACAGCACCGCGCAGGGCAACATTGGTCCGGTGCTGGATGCCCTGCTGGCCGAGCTGGGTGAGATGCGGACGGTGATTTCCCCGGCGCTGCCGGTGAACGGCCGCACGGTCTATCAGGGATACCTGTTCGTCGGCGAGCAACTGCTGAATGAGTCCGGGATGCGCCACCATCCGGTGACGCCGATGGAGGATGCGCACCTGGGGCGCTTAGTTGAGCGCCAGGGGCGCGGAAAAGCCGCGCTGATTGCCTGGCCAATTGTCGCCCGGGGGCCGGAGGCGGTCGCCGCCGCGCTGGCGGTAGTCAACGATCCGGCGGTGCGCTATGTGGTGCTCGACGCCCTCAGTGAACAGGATCTGCTCACCCAGGGCGTGGCGCTGCGCGAGATGAAGCTGGTCTCCGGCGGTTCCGGGCTCGCCATCGGCCTCGCCCGCGACTGGGCGCAGCGCCATGGTGCCCGCGGTGAAAGCGCTCAGGCGGGCATGCCGCTGGCCGGCCCGGCGGTGGTGCTCTCAGGCTCCTGCTCGGTGATGACCAACAGCCAGGTGGCGGCGTATCGTGAACAGGCCCCCGCCCGCGCCGTCGACTTAAGCGCCTGCTTTACCGATCTGGAGAGCTACGTCAGGACGCTGACTGACTGGGTGGACGCGCAGCGCGATGCGCCACTGGCGCCGATGATCTATGCCACCACCGAGCCGCAAACGCTGCAGCAGATCCAGGCGCAGTATGGCGACAAAGCCAGCAGCGAACGGGTGGAACAGCTGTTTGCCGCTCTTGCCGCCGCCTTGAAGGCGAAAGGATTTACCCGCTTTATTGTTGCCGGAGGGGAAACGTCGAGCATTGTGGCGCAGACGCTGGGGGTCGAGGCGTTCCATATTGGGCCGACCATCTCCCCCGGCGTTCCCTGGGTGCGTGACACCCGCCAGCCGCTCTCCCTGGCGCTGAAATCAGGTAATTTCGGCGATATCCAGTTCTTTTCCCGTGCCCAGCAGGAGTTTCGTCATGACTGAGCAACAACTGCGAGAGGAAATGGTGCAGATTGGCGCCTCGCTGTTTAGCCGCGGCTATGCCACCGGCTCCGCCGGTAATCTGTCGCTGCTGCTGCCGGATGGCAACCTGCTGGCGACGCCGACCGGCTCCTGCCTCGGGGAACTGCAGGCTCAGCAGTTGTCGGTGGTGACGTTGCAAGGGGAATGGATCTCCGGCGACAAACCATCGAAAGAGGTCACGTTTCACCGGGCGGTCTATTTGCACAACCCGGCCTGCAAGGCGATTGTCCACTTGCACAGCCACTACCTGACCGCGCTCTCCTGCCTGCAGGGGCTCGATCCGCACAACTGTATCCGCCCCTTTACCCCCTACGTGGTGATGCGCGTCGGCGACGTCCCGGTGGTTCCCTACTACCGACCGGGCGATGACCGTATTGCCGAGGCGCTGGCCGGGTTGGCGCCGCGCTATAACGCCTTTTTGCTGGCCAACCACGGTCCTGTGGTCACCGGCTCATCGCTGCGCGAAGCCACCAACAATACCGAAGAGCTGGAAGAAACCGCGCGGCTGATGTTTACCCTCGGCAATCGCGAGATCCGCTACCTGACCGCTGACGAAGTGAATGAACTGAGATAAAACCATGCCAAAATTCGCTGCAAATTTATCCATGCTGTTTACCGAACTGCCGTTCCTGGACCGCTTTGCCGCCGCTGCCCAGGCGGGATTTGAGGCCGTGGAGTTTCTGTTTCCCTATGAGTATGCCGCCGGGGAAATCAGACAGCGCCTGCAGGAGAACCAGCTGCAGCTGGTGCTGTTCAATACCCCGCCCGGCGACGTCAACGCCGGAGAATGGGGTCTCGCCGCCGTCCCCGGGAGACGCGCGGAGGCCCGGCGCAATATTGAGCTGGCGCTGGAGTATGCCTGCCAGCTCGGTTGCCCGCAGGTGCATATCATGGCCGGCGTGGTGCCGCCAGGAGCGGATCGCGCAGCCTGCGAGTCCGTACTGATCGATAACCTGCGCTACGCCGCAGAGAGCTTTGCCCGTCACGACAAGCGGATACTCATCGAAGCGCTGAATCCGCAGACCAAACCGGGCTATTTCTACCACAGCCAATATCAAACGCTGGCGATGGTGAAACGGGTCGACAGGCCAAACCTGGCGGTGCAGTTAGATCTGTTTCACGCGCAGAAAGTGGACGGTAATTTAAGCCATCTTATTACCGAATACGCCGGCCAATATCGCCATATTCAGATTGCCTCTCTGCCCGACCGTCATGAACCGGATGAAGGCGAAATAAACTATCCGTGGCTTTACGCGCTTCTGGATAAAACCGGTTATGACGGCTGGATCGGCTGCGAATATATCCCCCGGGCAGACACGCTTTCCGGGCTGGGGTGGTTCTCGCCCTACCGAAAAAAATAAACACCGTTTTCTAAAAAAAAAACTCTCTGTACACCTGTTAATACCCGAGGCAAACCTATGTCGACATCGGCGCTGTTACTTATTGCGTTAGCCAGCGTAGTGCTGTTGCTCTTGCTGGTGATCAAAGCGAAAGCGCATCCTTTTGTGGCGCTCCTGATCGTCAGTCTGCTGGTGGCATTCGCCACCGGCATTCCGGCAGATAAAATTATTACGACCATCGAAAAAGGCATGGGCGGCCTGCTCGGCCACATCGCCAGCATTATTATTCTGGGCTCAATGCTGGGGGTGCTGATTGAAATATCCGGCGGCGCCGAATCGCTGGCGAAAACGTTGACCGGCGTGCTGGGTTCTAAACGGACTATTGCCGCCTTAACCATCGTGGCTTTTATTCTCGGCACCCCGGTCTTTTTTGAAGTCGGCTTTATCATCATCATTCCGTTAATCTACGGTTTCAGCAAAGTCGCCCACGTGTCGCCGCTGAAGTTTGGCCTGCCGATGGCCGGCGTGATGCTAACCGTCCACGTGGCGCTGCCCACCCACCCTGGCGCAGCGGCCGCGGCAGGCATTCTGCATAGCGATGTCGGCTGGCTGATGCTGGCGGGAATTGGGGTGTCGGTGGTCGTCGGTATCGTGGGCTATTTTGTCGCCCGCTTTATCAATCGACGCCATTATCATCTGTCGATTAACGTGCTGGAGCAGCAGCAAACGGCGGAAGTACCGGACCTCTCCGTTAACGCGCAACAGACTCGTCTGCCGCCGCCGAATGCGCTGGTTATCGGTGGGCTGATCGTGGTGCCCATCATGCTGATTGTGTCCGGGACGCTGTGTCAGGCGCTGCTGCTACCGGAAAGCGCGGTTCGCCAGCTGATGACCGTCATTGGTACCCCGCCGGTCGCCCTGCTGATCTCCCTGGGGCTGGCCAGCTGGACGCTGGGCATCCGTCGGCGCATGAGCCTGAAAAAGCTGGGCGAAGTCACTGGCAGCGCGATCCCCTCTTCGGCGGACGTGATCCTCGTCGCCGGGGCTGGCGGTGCCTTTGGCGGCGTACTGGTCGCCTCCGGCATCGGCAATGCCTTAGCCGAGGCGCTGGAGACCATTCATCTGCCGCTGATGCCCGCCGCTTTTCTGCTGTCGCTGGTGCTCAGGGCCTCGCAGGGTTCGGCCACTGTGGCGATCCTCACCACCTCCGGTCTGCTGTCTCAGGCGGTTATCGGGCTGGATCCGATTCAACTGGTGCTGGTGACGCTGGCGACCTGCTTCGGCTCGCTCGGGTTGTCGCACGTCAATGACGCCGGATTCTGGGTCGTCACCCGCTACCTCGGGCTCTCAGTGCCGGACGGGTTAAAAACCTGGACCGTGCTGACGACCATTATGGGAGTAACGGGCTTTCTCATCACCTGGCTGCTGTGGTTTGTGCTGTGATATTCGCGAAGGTGGCCCCTGGGCCACCTTTATCTATTTTGGTAGTTACCGGGGCGCTGACAGGCAGTCACCTCGCCAGAAAGCGTTACCGGAATGAAATAGCGTACGTGATAGCGCCTTTCCGCCGCTGGCCCACCTTCCGTATGACGCTCCACAAAACATTCAATATCGACCCCCTCTCGTCGGCTTGCTCCCAGCGCTGGCAACAACTCCATATACAGATCGCTGGATAAACGAGCGTAGCGCGCCCAACTACCGTAGAATTCGACGCCAACATATAGCCCGGGCCTTGTCGTCAGCGTGCTGTTCATCTTCAGCGCGGGCAGTGCCGCTCGCTGCAGATGACAACCGACAAAGGCGTTAACCTCGACGTTAAGCTCATTGTTTCTCGCCGCATAATAATCGGATAACACAGAGAGGCTGTCGCCGCCGGCGGTGAAAAAGCGGTCTACCTTTTGTCTGATAGCCGTCTTCGCGGGGCTTTGCAATACCATATCCGACAGGCACAGTTCATACTTCATTGAAGAGCCACGATAGACCCTTTCAGGCAGCGAACAGAAACGGGCCAGAGGCAGGCTCTCTCCCTCGGGGTCAAATTTCTTTAACAGCAAAGCCGTGTCCCAATGCACAGCGCATCGGTATTCCCGAGGCGAGAGCGAGAAGCGCTTCTTAAACTCCCGGGAAAAGGTTTGCGGCGAGTCATAGCTTAACTGCCAGGCAATAGCGGCGATCGGCTGCCGGGTTAATCGCAAACTTACCGCCGCGATAGTCAACCGCCGCAGTCGGATATACTGTCCGATGGGTAACTGGCCATACTGATAAAACACTTCATAGACAAACCGACGCGAATAGCCCATATACTGCGCCAGGTCATCGATAGCTGGGTTGCAGTAGATATTATCCTCCAGCCACGCCAGCATTTTTAAATAGAGCATCTGCTTCATAAGTACCGCATACTTCCTGTATTCTTGTCCTCCGCTAATTTTAGCAACAAGTAATGGCCCTCACTAAGCTTTTTATGCATCGCAAAAATAAAAAAACAAGAAACCACTTAAGATACCGGCATATATATACTTAACGTTTTGTTTATTAGGAACTTTCGCATAACAATATACCGTTATCTCACTTTTCTTACCAGATATTGCATTAATGAAAAACATCCCTTAGATTACCTCGGCTAAAAATAGTCTTTGCATCATCATTATATTCTTTAATTTATCCTGACATGTTATTTAATGCCCACAGGGAAGTTATATGACTCATTTTTTGTTCAATATAAAAAATCACTATTTGCGGGTCGCTATTGCGGAACTAATTGATGAAGCGATGAAGGCCGCCGGGCGGCAAGACTATCAGTTTTCTCAACAATGGGATGCAGGATCGATGGCGCAAGCTGATGTGGTATTCACGGAAATGGTCGCGGGTGAATGGTACCTGTGTCATGATCTTTTTCAGCATGCCCCAGAACAATACTCGCTTTTTATTTTCCCGGACAATGACCACACTACCGTCGAAGAGGGTTTACCCAACTGTCTACGGCATGCGGTTTTTATGCCCCCTCACGCTTGCGTTCAGCGTCTAAAAGATGAGATAGCTCACGCCATTGAGCGTCCTCTGCTATCGCGGCAAGACCAGCCGTTCAATCGCCTGCGGCGTTGCATTAATTGCGCATGTAAGTCGGTCAGCGATGCGCAAACCAAAGTTATTTACGCGTTTAGTATTGGCCTAAGTCCGCATGAAGTCGCCGCTGCGCTAAAAATTAGTCACAAAACGATTCATTCGCATAAAAAAAATATTATGAGTAAGTTTAAGTTGAATAGCCGCCAGCAATTTAACAATCTTGTACAATTACTCGCCAGACGCTGATGTGAATCGTTAGTTCACCCCATTCACAGGTCATCGTCTGGAACGGAAGACGTATCGTCTTTTGCGTCTTTCCTTTATATAAGAAATACCACTCCATAAAGAAATAATGGGACATAAAACAAGGCACAAAATAATAAACAGATCGCTCATATCAATCCTGATAAAATAATTTAATTTAGACTGATAATATTCACTCAATTTTATTCAGGCAAGACCAACACCACTTTTTGAGAGCGAGAAATACTATGGTAGGATAATTCCTGGTGGCGAATTTTAAGTAGTAAATTTAAACGCTGCACCAGTACCTCAGAAGGGGAATGAGAGGCCTGTGAGGGCCTTTTTCCATTGAGGATGAGAAAAAGATAGCTAAATATATAATTCCCTGTAGAGTGAGGGGAATCACAAAGTGAAGCTCCCGTTCCGCGTAGCGGACATCACGGTTGGTTGAATGTCGGAAAATACAGGCTTCCCTCTCCGAGGTCAGGCCATACCTCCCTGTTTACGCGCTGCGCAGACCATCTCACTCTGCCACAGCGACTGGAATGACTATGTTAACCACCCTGATTTACCGCAGCCAAGTCGATCCTGCTCACCCGCATATCGATCTTAACGCCCTTCGCTATCATGCCAGCGACAAAAACTTACCCCTTGGGATCACCGGCATTTTACTGTTTAACGGCTTGCAGTTCTTCCAGGTACTGGAAGGGCACGAGGAGAGCCTTGAGGCGTTATTCAGTGAAATACAAAACGACCCCCGCCATCGTGACGTGGTGGAGCTCATGCGCGACTACTCGGCCTACCGCCGTTTCCTGAACGTTGGGATGCATATGCTGGATCTTCGCGATTACGCAAACGACGCGGCGCTGGAGGAAATCCTGCTCTTTAGCTCGTTCGGTGAATCCGAGCCGATCAATGACCGAATGTTCAGGCTGATAAGTGCCTTCATCGTTGACGGCGGACGTTATTGTCTGCCCGACGCTTTGCAGCCCTCTCGCTGGACGATGGTGCCCTCCTCTGCTACCGTGCCGCCGCGCAATCTGCCGGGTCAACCCTGCCAGTTTGCTCTGCAGGCGATTGTCGAGCCGGCTAAAAAGCGGGTCTCTTCCTTTGAGGCACTGATCCGCAGCCCAACCGGCGGTTCTCCTGTAGAAATGTTTGCCGCCATCCCTGCCGAGGATCGTTACCGATTTGATCTGGAAAGCAAAGCCTTTGCTTTTTCTCTCGCCGGCCAGTTGCCGCTTGGCAAACAGCAGCTGGCGATCAACCTGCTGCCCGGGTCGCTATATAACCATCCTGACGCAGTAGGGTGGCTAATGGAGAGTCTGCAGGTGGCAGGTCTCAGACCGAATCAGGTGCTGATTGAGGTTACCGAGACAGAGGTTATCTCCTGCTTCGACCAGTTCAGTAAGGTGCTTAAAGCGCTGCGCGTTGCTGGCATGAGAGTCGCCATCGATGACTTTGGCGCCGGCTATTCCGGATTGTCGCTACTGACCCGCTTTCAGCCTGATAAAATCAAAGTAGATGCAGAGCTGGTGCGCAATATTCATATCAGTGGCACTAAACAGGCGATTGTCGCCTCGGTGGTCCGCTGCTGCGAGGATCTGGGCATTACGGTCGTCGCCGAGGGCGTCGAAACCCTCGAAGAGTGGTGCTGGCTGCAGTCGGTAGGCATTCGCCTGTTTCAGGGGTTTCTCTTTTCGCGACCCTGTCTTAACGGGATCGGTGACATCCACTGGCCGGTGGTGCGCCAGACAACAGACCTGTAAGGTCGCGGTGCGTGGAAGCCTCACAGCCAGTGGGAAAGTTTTTCACCCAGTGCCTCCAGGGCGTAACGCACCGCTTTCGCCACCACCGCCTCACAATCGCCGCTAAAACGCATCCGCTGGGTTTCAATCTCGCCGCGGAAATTCCAGGCAAACCATACCGTGCCGGCAGGGGTGCCGTCTTCCCCGCCCTCTGGTCCCGCATAGCCGCTGATGGCGATGGCAATATCGGCACCGGCTAGCGCCAGAATACCAGTGGACATCTCCTTAACGCAGGCCTCGCTGACCGCGCTGTGTACTGCCAGGGTTTCCGCGCGAACCCGCAGTATGTTGCGCTTGGCCTCATCGCTAAAGGTAACTACGCCGGTATCATAAAAGGCCGCCGTATCCGCCTGTGCACAGAGCGCTGCCGCCAGATTCCCCCCGGTGCAGGATTCCGCCGTAGTCAGTCGCCAACCGCGCGCGATCAGTACCCGAGCCACATCAGCGGTCAATTCATGGGTATTTTGTGCGTCTTTATCGATTTCGTCAGTCATTCTGACTCCTCGTCGAATTTAAAAGGATCACAGCCTCGCAGGCCCTGTTTACAGGATAGCATATCGATTTATCTGGTTGCCGGGAGGCCCTTAACACCGCCTCGAGCGGATAAAATAAAGGCCCGCTGCGCGGGCCTTGAAATGAACAACCTTAGGGCAGAGGCGAAATCAAACTTTGTGTTCGATAACCCGGCCTTGATTCTCAATAGCAATTTTGCGCGGTTTTTCGCTCTCGGGTATTTCCTGATGGATAGCAATTTTTAAGATCCCGCTATCCAGCTGCGCCTGATTAATCTGGGCGTGTTCAGGAAGCGAGAAACTGAGCTGGAAATCAGCCCGGCGAATGCCTTTATAAATCCAGCCCTGGCTGCTGTCGGACTGATTTTCGCTTTGCGCGCGTTTACCAGTAATATGTAAATTACCGCCCACGGTTTCTATTTCCAGCTCCTCATCTTTCCAGCCAGGCACGCTGACGCTGAGCAGAAAATTACTGTCATCCACTTTCTGTAAATCGTAGGCCGGTAATGTGCCCACCGGCGTATCGCCAGTTAACTGGCTGAAAAGACGGTCAATACGATTAAAGCGATCGGCAAAAAGGGAATCAGCAAATACCGGGAGTGCTGACAAGGTTTTGAGTGCCATAATTAACCTCCTGAATATCCATTCAAAAGCTCAACATAAAGGCAAGCATTGCTTGTCCGCTATATAAAATAATATCCATTGGGCGTTTTTCAAGGGGGGGGGTAAAAATTTTTCTTTCTGTGGGCCGCACTATATATATGCCCCGCCCTGATAATTACCCCCGCCGGACGGCGGGGGCGATAGCGCTTCTGCATCCCATAACTGATGCTGTTTAACATTCAATAAACAGAAGCGACATGTATATATAACCTACCGGGGGCATTGTCAACACCCCGAGCGCCACACTCTACAGGCGCTCTAGCGCCACGGTGTCATTTCCTGAGCCGGGTCGTGCAAATGCCGGCCACCCGCGTCGCCGCTCAGAGTCGCAGCGAACCTGGTGACCAGGGAGCGGGCCAGTGACGGAAATATACCCGCGAGAGGAAGGAACCTTTCGTGCGAGCCCATGCCTAACAGAATGCATACGCATCTTTTGAGGCATCATCATGATCGGCAT
Organism: Klebsiella africana; assembly: GCF_020526085.1. Classification (NCBI taxonomy): domain Bacteria; kingdom Pseudomonadati; phylum Pseudomonadota; class Gammaproteobacteria; order Enterobacterales; family Enterobacteriaceae; genus Klebsiella; species Klebsiella africana. The sequence continues at coordinate 2,706,709 of NZ_CP084874.1, forward strand.
TTATATCTCCACCAGCCTTTTCACCCTCCTCCTCGCGTCGATGCTAATCGGCCTGGGAATGGTGTGGAAAGGCGTCTCGAACAACCCTGATAACTGATCTTTTAGCCCGCCGTTGCCACCTTCTTCTGCAGCGGCGAAACATCCTCTCTTCCCGCGATCACCACCGTACGCCTCGTTCTGGCTTTGTTGACGCAGAAAGCGCGAGGCTGTGCCCTCTTATTTTGAAAAACCTATTCACATAGTGAATGCATAACTTAAATTAATATATCATGACTCGAAATAAATGTTCGCTGGATAAACAATTTAAGCAGTTTGTGCCAAATCGTTGTAAACCCACGAAATAACATAATGCACAACTCCTTGATATAAAAGAAATAATACAGAACTCAGAACATCAAGTCCAAAATTGGACTTATTGATTTTATTGTTTATTAGAAATATCCTAATCCCATATCTATAAAGCAACCCTGCTTTACAAATGATTCATTAACATTTATCAACTTTGTGTTTAACATCACTATGCCTGATTTTTTAATTAACACTGAGAATATTTTCCTGCAGCGCGGGATTTGCGAACTTCTTATCGAAATCGCGAATGAAGAGAATATCTTTACCCCCTTTTTACTGCACACCTGTAGCCCCGACACCATTAATCTGGCGGATATATTTTTTACTGAAATGGAAACCGGCGAGCATTACCTATGCCATCCATTATTCAAGAAAACCCCTCGTCAGTGTCGTATTTTCGTGTTCGTTGCCAAAACCGAGCTTATACGCACTGACCGGCTACCGCTTTGCCTGCAGGAGGCGATGTTCATCAGTAAAAATAGCGATCTGCAGAGCATTAAAAAGCTAATAGCTCATCGTCTGAAGGAGTTATGCAGGCCAGGAGTTGTCAAACCGGAGCAAGACAGCCGTCGCTGTCTTAAATGCCCGAGATTAACATTGACAAAGTCACAGTTATTTATTATCGATGCGATAAATGCGGGAATGAACAACCAGCAGATAGCGCAAGAGCTGGGTATCAGCCACAAGACGGTCTTTTCACATAAAATAAATATAATGAAAAAATTCCAAATTGATACAAAGCAAGAGCTGGCGATATTTTCATCCGTAGCCCATGCGCTATCCTCCGGTATAACCCGTTAACGACGCGGTTTGTTAAAGCGCATTTTGACTTTCCTTCGGTCCTTAACATATGAAAGACCAAAAAATAATGACATTAATAACAAGCCCACTGCGAGAACTAATAATAAAAAATTACTCATATACGACCTTTCCAAAGATAAAGATGTTGAGCAGATAATACGGGTTATAACTTTTCAAAGACAACCCAACATCAACCCTTTCAGATAAAGGTAAAGCCTTATGCGATAATTCCGAAAAGCAACCAAAAAGCTGACATTATTATGATTTATTGGTGGATGATTGAGGTTTTAAAAATTAATCGTAAAAAGGGTTAAACCAGGCATAACAATAAACGATAAAGCCATCGTCACATGACTGATATCACCACATTAGCGCAAATACCGCTGCCGATGATGAACCTCTCGGCGAGCGGTTTTGCCGCAGAATATATTTAAGGCGAAAAACCCGCTACGCACTCAAGCCGCGATTTTTCAGCATCGGCTCAATCTGTGGATCGTGCCCGCGCCACTGGCGATAAAGTTCCGCTAAATCAGTGCTGTTCCCGCGTGACAAAATCGCGTCGCGGAAGCGCTGCCCGTTCTCGCGGGTCAAGCCCCCCTGCTCCACGAACCACTGATAGCCGTCATCAGCCAGCATCTGCGTCCACAGATAGGCGTAATAGCCTGCCGCATAGCCGCCGCCGAAGATGTGAGAGAAATAACTGCTGCGATAGCGCGGGGGCACTGCCGCCAGATCCAGCTGTTCATCCCGCAATATCGTCTGCTCAAATGTATCGACGTTTTCCGGTAACGCCGAGGTCGACAGGCTATGCCAGTGCATATCAAGCAGCGCGGCGGCCAACAGCTCGCTCATGTCGTAACCCTTATTAAATGTAGCGGCACGCAACATATTATCGCGTAGCGCCTCCGGCATCGGCTCACCGGACTGATAGTGCTTCGCATAATGAGCAAACACCTGCGGCTGGCTGGCCCAGTGCTCGAAAATCTGTGACGGGAACTCGACAAAATCCCGCGGGGTATTGGTTCCGGAAAGGCTGGCGTAACGCTGGCTGGCGAACAGCCCATGCAGGGTATGGCCAAACTCATGGAACAGCGTGATCACCTCATCCCACGACAACAGTGCGCTCTGCCCTGCCTGCGGCCGGGCGTAATTGCACACATTATAGATCACCGGGCGCTGCTCACGCAGGGTCGACTGCTCGACAAACACATCCATCCAGGCGCCGCCGCTCTTTGAGTCGCGTGAGTAGTAGTCACCGTAAAACAGCGCCATCCCTTCGCCGTTGTCATCAAAGATTTCCCAGACCCGAACATCCGGGTGATAGACGGGGATATCGAAGCGCTCGACAAAGCGCAGGCCAAAGAGCTGTGTGGCCGTCCAGAATACGCCGTCGTGCAGCACCCGCTCGAGGGAAAAATAGGGTTTAAGCTGCGCGTCGTCGATGGCGTAGGCGGCCCGCCGTACCTGCTCGCTGTAATAGAGCCAGTCCCATGCCGTCGCGCGAAAATCCCCACCTTCGTTATCGATAACCTGCTGAATGTCCGCCAGCTCTCGTTCTGCCCGCGCCCGCGCTGCCGGCGCGATCCGGCGCATGAAGGTCAAGGCCTCCGCTGGGGAAGCCGCCATTTGATCGGTCAGCGCCCAGCTGGCGTAATCGGCCGCGCCCAGCAGCTCCGCCTGGCGCGCGCGGATCGCCGCCAGCCGCAGCACCAGGTCACACGTATCATGCTCATCGCCCTGCTGATTGCGGGTCCAGGCGGCGGCAAAGAGATTCTCCCGCGTCTGTCGGTCACGCAAAGAGAGCAGCGGCGGCTGCTGGGTGGTGTTGGTCAGCGTCAGCAACCAACGGTCGCTGAGCCCTCTGTCACGCGCTGCGTCTGCCGCCGCCGCAATCTCCTCATCGGTCAGACCATCCAGTTGATGCCGGTAATCAACCACCAGGCCGCCGCTTTTAGCCGCTCCCAGCAGTCGCTGCTGGAACTGACTTTGCAGCGTGGCCGCTTCGGTGTTCAGTGTGCGCAGCACCGCTTGCTGCTCGGGAGCCAGCGTCGCCCCGGCGTGAACAAAACGTTGCCACGTCAGGGTCAGGAGACGATGGGACTCGCCGTCCAGCGCCAACGCGTCACGCTGCTGGTAGACGGTATTTACCCGTTGAAATAAAGCCTCGTTGAGCCAAATGTCATTACCCAGCTCAGCAAGCTCGGCGGAAAATTGTTCATCCAGTGATTGAATATAAGGATTGGTATGGGCGCCGGCCATGGCGAAAAATACCCGCGTGACCCGCGCCAGCAGCTGTCCACTTTGCTCCAGGGCCTCAAGAGTGTTGGTAAAATTCGCCGGCTGCGGGTTGTCGATTATCGCGCGGATCTCCGCACGCTGCTGCTGGACGCCCTCATCAAATGCCGGGCGATAGTGGTGTTCCTGAATGAGATCAAACGGCGGGGCCTGGTAAGGCAACAAACTGACGCTAAAAAAGGGATTTTGTTCAGACATCTTTCTCTCCTGCACAGGCTTATCCTGTAAGATTAGGCTTCTCCTTACGGGGTCGCAATGATTTCCGTTACCGGTCACCGTCTGTGCGTGCTATGGTATGAAAACACAAAAAGCGTTGAGGAACAGTAAGATGATTATCATGGTCACCGGCGCCACCGCCGGTTTTGGTGAAAGTATTACTCGCCGTTTCGTCGCCAACGGCCATAAAGTGATTGCTACCGGACGTCGTGAAGAGCGCCTGAAGACGCTGAAAGACGAGCTCGGGGATAACCTTTATATCGCCCAGCTTGATGTCCGCAATCGCGCCGCCATTGAGACGCTGATTGCCGACCTGCCCGCTGAGTGGCAGGCTATTGACGTGCTGGTGAACAACGCCGGCCTGGCGCTTGGTCTGGAGCCGGCGCACCGCGCCAGCGTGGAAGACTGGGAAGATATGATCGACACCAATAATAAAGGGTTGGTGTATATGACCCGCGCGGTCCTGCCGGGTATGGTGGAGCGCAATCGCGGCCATATCATTAACATTGGCTCCACGGCAGGCAGTTGGCCTTACGCTGGCGGCAACGTCTATGGCGCGACCAAAGCCTTCGTCCGTCAGTTCAGCCTCAATCTTCGTACCGACCTGCACGGCACCGCGGTGCGCGTGACCGACATTGAGCCAGGTCTGGTTGGGGGCACCGAGTTTTCAAATGTTCGCTTTAAAGGTGATGATGCCAAAGCCGGAAAAACCTACGAGAATACCGAAGCGCTGACCCCGGAAGATGTGACTGAAGCGGTCTGGTGGGTCGCCACCCTGCCAAAACACGTGAACATCAACACTCTGGAAATGATGCCGGTCAGCCAGAGCTTTGCCGGACTCAGCGTCCACCGCCAGGGCTAATCGCCTGCCACCCGGCCTGCGGGCCGGGTATGGGCGGAACCGCAAAAAACGCGTAAAATAGTGCGCATAATCCCTTAAAAAGTAACCATCAATGGCCGCAGAATCGCAACTGAATCCGACACAACCCGTCAATCAGCAAATCTATCGCATCCTTCGTCGGGATATCGTTCACTGCCTGATCCCGCCAGGCACGCCGCTGTCGGAGAAAGAAGTCTCCGTGCGTTTTGATGTGTCACGTCAGCCAGTACGCGAGGCCTTCATCAAGCTGGCGGAAAACGGACTTATCCAGATACGTCCCCAGCGCGGCAGCTACGTCAACAAAATTTCGTTGTCGCAGGTACGTAATGGTTGCTTTATACGCCAGGCGATTGAGTGCGCGGTGGTTCGCCGTGCCGCCGGCATGATTAACGATGAACAACTTTATCAGCTGGAACAGAATCTCCATCAGCAGCGGATTGCCGTCGACCGGCAGCAACTAAACGATTTTTTTCTGCTCGATGACGAATTTCACCAGAAGCTGTCCATCATTGCCGACTGCCAGCTGGCGTGGGACACGGTGGAAAATATTAAAGCCGCCATTGACCGTGTGCGCTACATGAGCCTGGACCATATCACCTCCCCGGAGATGCTTTTGCGTCAGCATCATGAGATTTTCAGCGCGCTGGAAAAACGCGACGCGGTAACTGTTGAACAGGCGATGAATGTCCATTTGCATGAAATCAGCGAATCCGTACTGCTGATCCGCCAGGAAAACCGCGACTGGTTTAGCGAAGAGTAATGGTCAGACGGCTGCCAGGTAAGATTCGCGCAGCCGTCGTGACTGAGAGGATTATCTGACCACCAACACCGGCGTTTTGGCGTAGCGCAGAATGGATTCGGCGTTGGAGCCTAAGAGATGAGTGGAAATGCCCGGTTTGCGCGAGCCAATCACAATCACATCGAAGTCTTCGTTGTTACTGATGGCCAGAATCTCATCACGCACGTTACCAAACACCACTCGGGTATGGATCCGCGACATGGGAATAGCGAACAGTCGCGCCACCTCACGCATCTTTTTCTCCGATTCTTCTTTCATATACGCTTCAAATTTACGGATATCCGCCGCAAAGCCGCGTAATAGCGAACGACTACTGTTCGGCAGGACGTTAAGCAAGGTAATTTCGCCATTTTCTGCGGAGGCAAGAAATTCGGCGTGACGCACAGCTTTGTCACTTAAATCCATTTCAAAGACATCAACAGGCAATAAAATTTTTTTATACATGGCCCGTACTCCTTTTCCAGAGAAAGTTCTTTTTCAATGACTTAACTATGCCATTCTGAGGGCTAAATACCAGCCATTACTCGGAAAAATAATAACTAATTATCTCTAGTAAATCAGGGAAATATAGAGTTATGTATAGACATTGCGCTCGATCATATTTTTCTCACACCAAAAACGATCGATAGCAAAAAAAAGGAAATATCAGCGGAAAGGGTTAGAAATAACCGAAGAGTCGGTGCCGCCCCCCTGGCCGGCACCGGACAATAATTATTGTGCCTCAGCCCAGGCGGCAACAGTGGCTTTGGCCCCCTGCTGCTGCAGCGCGAGGTAGGCGCGGGTTACCGCCGCGACAAAGCGTGACTCCTGCGGCAGTTCCACGCCGAAAATCGCCTCAATACCCAGCAGCGCTTTGACTCGCGCTTCGCCATCGGCGCTGGCAGCCACCGCTTGCTGGATAACCGGCAACAACGGGTCGCATATCTCGATTGCCTGGCCCGCATCGTCAACGCCGCCAACGTAGCGCATCCACCCTGCCACGCCCAGCGCCAGCAGTGTAAAATCACGCTGGTGCACCAGATGCCAGCGCACCGAGTCAAGCATCCTTTGCGGTAGTTTCTGGCTACCGTCCATGGCAATCTGCCAGGTGCGGTGCTTCAGCGCCGGATTGCTGTAACGGTCAATCAGCAAACTGGCATAGCGTGACAGATCCACCCCTTGCACCTTCAGCGTTGGCGCCTGTTCGTCCAGCATCAGCGACAGCGCCGCACGGCGGTAGTTATCGTCCTGCATACAGTCGTTGATATGCTGATAACCGGCCAGATAGCCGAGATAAGCGAGGAACGAATGGCTACCATTGAGCATTCTCAGCTTCATCTCTTCGAAAGGCACCACGTCGGCGACCAGTTCCGCCCCCGCTTTTTCCCACTGTGGGCGTCCGGCAACGAAGTTATCCTCAATGACCCACTGACGGAAAGGTTCGCAGGCCACCCCGGCCGGGTCGCGCACGCCGGTCAGTTGTGCAATTTTATCGAGGGTTTCCGGTGTAACGGCCGGGACAATCCGGTCCACCATCGTCGACGGAAAGGTCACGTTCTGTTCAATCCACGCGGCGAGGTCCTCGTCTAATGCCCGGGCGTAGGCGCAGACGACGTTGCGCATCACGTGGCCATTTTCCGGCATGTTATCGCAGGACATCACGGTAAAAGCAGGCAGCCCCGCCTTTTTGCGGCGAGATAAAGCCTCCACCACCACGCCCGGCGCCGATTTCGGCTGGTGCGGGTTTTGCAGATCGGTGACAATCAGCGGGTGATCGAGCTGTAGCTGACCGCTGGCCGGAGAGTGGCAATAACCTTTCTCGGTAATGGTCAGGGAGACAATGGCCACCTGCGGCTCACACATCGCCGCCAGCACCGTTTCAAGGCCGTCGACATGTGCATGCAGCGCCTGTTTCACGACCCCGACCACGCGTGCCGTCCACGCGTCGGCAGACATTTCAGCCACGGTATACAGCAGGTCCTGCTGTTGAAGATCGGCGATCTGTTGTTCGCCGCCAATCAAATTCACTTCGGTGTAGCCCCAGTCGCTACCGTGGTCGTTGGCCAGCATATCGGCGTAGACTGCCTGGTGGGCACGATGAAACGCGCCGAAGCCAAGGTGGACAATACGGGGGATCAGTGCGCTGCGATCGTAGCCAGGCAGCGTGGCGTGGGCGGTTAAGAGGGTGTTTTCCATGATGACTCTCATTGTTATGTGTCTCATCAACCATTCTCGGGGAGAACTCTCGAGGAGAATGCCTTTGCGCCACCCACCTTCTCACGCAATTGGTATAACATCTTTGATTTCTGTCAACTACCATACAAGAAGATCTCAACGGGTAATATCAGCGTATGGTTGGTTGCCATTACCGCAGTGAGGGATAGCGCAGGGCAACGAGAAGAGAAGAACATGGCGGCCGCGCGTCCCTGCGGGCCTGCTGTTGATGGCTCGACGAGTGTCGTTAATCAATGCGGGTTTTGACGATAAAGAAGTAGCACAGTGCCCCGGCAAAGGTCACCCCGGCGGCGATGACCAACGCCAGGTTGAAAGAATGGGTGGTATCCACTACCCATCCGGTGACGATCGGCGCGAACGAGGCAAACACAAAACTGCCAAAGTTCTGAATAGCCGCCACCGAAGCTACTTTATGTTCCGCCACCAGCACTTGTACCAGCCCCCAGGCCGAAGTCCCGGCGAAATGAACGCAGAATAGCGCCATGGAGATGAAAGCGACCGCCTGGGTCGGCGTGGAGGATTGAACCACCAGCAGAGTGCCCAGGGCCGACAGCACCAGACCGATAACGATCGCCGTTTTGCGGGTTTTTGCCAGATCGTAACCTCTGCGCGCCAGGGCATCGACCACCAGGCCGTTGACCCACATCCCCACCGCCGCGGCAAGAAACGGGATCGCCGCCACCCAGCCGGTCCGGGCCAGACTTAACCCCTGCTGCGCCTGCAAATAGCCGGGAAGCCAGGCGATATACAGCCAGCCGGTGTAGTTCACACCGGAGAAGCCCAGGATCATCCCCCAGGTGGTGCGCCGTTTGAACAACGCCAGCCATTCGCTAAACTTCAGCGCCGGGCGGGCCAGCTCCTCGCTGGCCAGATAGCGCTGCTCCTCTTCCTGCAAAGTAAATTGCCGACGGTTACGATAGCCTATATACCAGCACAGGCCGACCGCGATCCCGGCTAAGCCAATGACCACAAACATCGTCCGCCAGCCCCAGGCCAGCTGCATGATGACCAGGGCCGGCGGCGCAATGGCCTGCCCCAGCACCGTCGAGGAGTTAAATATCCCGACCGCCGTGCCGCGCTCTCTTTGCGCATACCAGTCATTGATCGATTTCACGCCTGCGGGCATAAAGGGTGCTTCGCCGATCCCAAGCCCAATGCGCAGCAAAATGAAATGTGAGAACGAATTAACCATCCCGGTCAGGGCCTGCATCGCGGACCAGAAAATCAGTCCGGCGCCCAGCACAATCCGCGGCCCAACGCGATCGAGCAATATACCGGACGGCAGTTGCGCAAAGCCGTAGGAGAGCGAGAAGGCGGAGAGCAGTACTCCGAACTCGGTAGCATTCAGCCCCAGGTCGGCGCGTATCGCCTCCCCGGCGACACTGAGCGAAGAGCGATCAAGAAAGTTAACGATACCGGCGATAAATAACAGCGTTAATGTGATCTTCTGCACCCGACGGATGCGCACAGGCGTCGCGCCCGGATGGGCGGCAAGTGTTTCGATGGCCATCATTGTTCCTTACAGAGTCATAACCAAATATGATGTCTGATAAGTAAGGCAACAGGTCGACTACCATACAAGAATCAGGGTTAAAAAAGGTGGCCGGGATCACATAGGGTTGGTTCAAGCCCTTCCCCAGCCCGCCACAATGATTAGCATGCCGCACAGGGCAATGGCCGCACCCGCCCAGTCGTAATGGCTGAGCTTGACGCCATCCACCACCCGCAGCCAGAGCAACGCGGTACAGACATATACCCCACCATAAGCGGCATACACCCGTCCGCTGGCGGCAGGATGGAGCGTCAGGAGCCAAACAAACAGCGCCAGGGCCAGAGCGGTGGGGATCAGCAAGAGCGGCGTGGCCCCGCGTTTTAACCATAACCATGGCAGATAACAGCCGATGATTTCACACAGGGCGGTGGCAAAGAACAGCAGCGTTGTTTTGAGCATTAAAAGATTCGTAAATAGAGACCGGCCGTTGAACTATTGTACGCGATAATAGCCTCTGCCCCACGCTGTTTTGTCGGCTATGCCCGGTAAAAGAGCTGTAGTAAACTTAACCTGAGGGGTTTACCCATCACTTAAAGGAAATCGTGATGAACATGACACTGAATAAACGCTGGTGCCTGACCGCCATTCTGGCGTTAAGCGCCGTGGTCTATACCTCCAGCTCATTCGCCGCCACCGACCGGCTGGTGATTGAATCTGGCGACAGCGCGCAAAGCCGTCAGCAGGCGTCGATGGAAAAAGAGCAATGGAACGACACCCGCAGCCTGCGCCAGAAGGTCAATAAACGGGCGGAAAAAGAGTGGGACAAAACCGATGTCGCTTTCGACGCGCAGGATAACTGCCAGAAGAGTGCCAACGTCAATGCCTACTGGGAGCCGAACACCCTGCGCTGCCTTGATCGTCGCACCGGCCGGGCTATCAATCCCTGAATCAGCCTCCTGACAACGCTGGCGCCTGCGGGCGCCGCCTTTCATATCGTTTTTTTCAGCGTTAACCACAGGATCACTCATGAACGACGCGCTACACGTCAGACTCCGCCCCCTTGAGCGCGAAGATTTGCGCTTTGTCCATCAGCTCGATAACAACGCCAGCGTAATGCGCTACTGGTTTGAAGAGCCGTACGAAGCCTTCGTTGAGCTTTCCGATCTCTACGACAAACATATTCACGATCAAAGCGAGCGCCGCTTTGTCATCGAATGCAATGGTGATAAAGCCGGACTGGTGGAGCTGGTTGAAATCAACCATGTGCACCGCCGGGCCGAGTTCCAGATCATCATCTCCCCCGACTTCCAGGGAAAAGGCCTCGCCACACGCGCCGCGCGGCTGGCTATGGACTATGGCTTTACCGTGCTCAATCTGTATAAGCTGTATCTGATCGTCGATAAAGAGAATGAAAAAGCGATCCACATTTACCGTAAGCTCGGCTTTATGGTCGAGGGTGAATTGATCCATGAATTTTTCATTAACGGCGAGTACCGTAATACCATCCGCATGTGCCTGTTCCAGCATCAGTATCTGGCGGAGCACAAAACGCCCGGACCATCCCTGCTGAAGCCGACAGCTCAGTAATAGTTGATGCGGTTTTTAATCGTGTAGTGGCGGGTCAGCGGCGGCTGCACGCTTTCATCAATAACCTGCAATTCACAGCTCAGCGGATTATCATGGCGATCATAGTCGCAGGTCTGGCGCACCGTGCCCAGCGTGCGATCGTTGAAGGTACTGATAGCGGTATAGTCCATTTTCTTGCGCGGATCCTTTGACGGCGTAGAGGCGACAGTAAATCGCTCCTCTTTGGCGGTGGTGGTTTTGCCCAACGGATAGCCATCACTGTCGTAGCGGTAAGTAGCCGTGGTTTCTTTGCCCCGAGCGCTAATGATAAAGCCGTTATCATCGGTTTCCCAGCTGACCCCGGTGGCGGGCATCTCTGCCAGCTGACACTTGCCCTGCAGGCGCAGTCGCTTCTCGTGGGTGCGCCCGTCGACGTAATAGTTGGCATCCAGCAGCAGCGTGGCGCCGGTTTTGTTCTCCACATCTTCCAGGGTCAGCAGATCGAAACACCCTTCCCTGGAGAGCTGAGCGCTCACCTTCTTGACCACCACATCGTGTTCATCCAGTAGCGTCTGGCTAAAATCTTTCACTGGCCCACGAAGCGGATCGAACTCAAATTCATTGGAAAAACTCGCCATCTCGGGGGTGAAGGCTTCCGGGGCGCTTTTACCGTCGCACGCCGTCAGCAGCAGCGCTACCGGGATAAGCCAATACAATCTTTTCACAGGCGATTCCTTTTGTGTACATCCGATCATATTAGCAAATACAATTGTTTACACCAGTTCTGCTATGCTTAAATCTGGATAACATCGATAAGGAGCGTAAGATGAAACTATCCCTCTGGACCGGCGCCGCACTGCTGCTGTGCTCCACTGCCGTGCTGGCCGCGCCCGATTCCTGTGAACGGGTAAAGAACGACATTCAGCAAAAGATCATTAACAATGGCGTACCAGAATCGGCATTTAGCCTGGCCATTGTGCCCAACGACCAGGCAGACCAGCCCGGCGTTCAGGTGGTCGGTCATTGCGCCAACGACACCTTCAAAATCACCTATACGCGTAACAGCGATACCCCTGCCGAAAGCGACGCGCAGTAAACCGCTTGTGACTTTCAAATGAAAGATCTTATCTCTGGTTGACCAGGGATAAGATCTGCCAATTACCCATAACGTATTATCGCTCACCCCTGCGTCTGTTAATGGCACAGAGGCCCTTCTCCGTACAACATAACGATCATGGAGTGAGCAATGTCGAATCAGGAATCTCCCGGCGGCGTCACCCGACGCGCGCTACTCAAATCCACAGCCCTCGGTTCCCTCGCGCTGGCCGCCGGCGGGCTTACCCTGCCCTTTACGCTGCACCGCGCCGCGGCGGCGGTACAACAGGCTACCGGCGACAACACCCGCATTGTCTGGGGCGCCTGTTCGGTCAACTGTGGTAGCCGCTGCGCCCTGCGGCTGCACGTGCGTGATGATGAAGTGGTCTACGTCGAAACGGATAACACCGGCGATGACCGCTACGGCGATCATCAGGTGCGCGCGTGCCTGCGCGGGCGTTCGATTCGCCGACGCATCAATCACCCGGATCGCCTTAACTATCCCATGAAGCGCGTTGGCAAGCGCGGAGAAGGCAAATTCGAGCGTATCAGCTGGCAGGAAGCGCTGGATACTCTCGCCGACCGACTGAAAAGCGTGGTAGCGCAGTATGGCAATGAAGCCGTCTACATTAACTACTCTTCAGGGATTGTCGGCGGCAACATCACCCGCTCGTCGCCATCCGCTTCGCCGGTGGCGCGGCTGATGAACTGCTACGGCGGCTCGCTTAACCAGTACGGTACCTACAGCACCGCCCAGATTGCCTGCGCCATGCCCTACACCTACGGCAGTAACGACGGCAACAGCACCTCGGATATTGAAAATAGCAAGCTGGTGGTGATGTTCGGCAACAACCCGGCGGAGACCCGGATGAGCGGCGGCGGCATTACCTGGTATCTGGAACAGGCCCGCGAGCGCTCCAACGCGCGGATGATCGTTATCGACCCACGCTACACCGATACCGCCGCCGGTCGGGAAGATGAGTGGATCCCCATTCGCCCCGGCACCGACGCCGCGCTGGTGGCCGGTATCGCCTGGGTGTTGATTAACGAAAATCTGGTTGACCAGCCTTTCCTTGATAAATACTGCGTTGGCTACGACGAGAAAACGCTGCCGGAAGGCGCCCCGGCCAACGGCCATTATAAGGCCTATATTCTCGGCGAAGGTGATGACGGGGTCGCCAAAACGCCACAGTGGGCAGCGCGTATTACCGGCATCCCCGCCGATCGCATCATCAAACTGGCGCGCGAAATCGGTATGACCAAACCGGCCTACATCTGCCAGGGCTGGGGACCGCAGCGCCAGGCCAACGGTGAGCTTTCCGCCCGGGCGATCGCCATGCTGCCAATCTTAACCGGCAATGTCGGCATCAACGGCGGCAACAGCGGCGCCCGCGAGTCAACCTACACCATCACCATTGAGCGCCTGCCGGTGTTGGAAAACCCGGTCAAGACCGCCATCTCCTGCTTCACCTGGACCGATGCCATCGCCCGTGGCCCGGAGATGACCGCCACCCGCGACGGCGTGCGCGGCAAAGAGAAACTGGATGTGCCGATCAAGTTCCTGTGGAACTACGCGGGCAACACCATTATTAACCAGCACTCCGACATCAATAAGACTCACGATATCTTGCAGGATGAGAGTAAATGCGAAACCATCGTGGTTATCGACAACTTTATGACCTCCTCGGCGAAATACGCCGACCTGCTGCTGCCTGATCTGATGACCGTCGAGCAGGAAGATATCATCCCCAATGATTACGCTGGCAATATGGGCTATCTGATTTTTATCCAGCCCGCCACCTCGGCGAAGTTCGAACGCAAACCTATTTACTGGATCTTAAGTGAAGTCGCGAAACGACTCGGCGATGACGTATACCAGCGCTTTACCGAGGGGCGCACCCAGGAACAGTGGTTGCAATATCTGTATGCCAAAATGGTGGCGAAAGATCCGGCGCTGCCGGCCTACGACGATCTGAAGCAGATGGGCATCTACAAGCGTAAAGATCCGAACGGCCACTTCGTCGCTTATCAGGACTTCCGCCGCGATCCGGACGCACATCCGCTCAAAACGCCGTCCGGCAAAATTGAGATTTACTCCAGTCGGCTCGCCGAGATTGCCGCCCGCTGGCAGCTGGAGAAAGACGAAGTCATCAGCCCGCTGCCGGTCTACGCCTCCACATTTGAAGGCTGGGACGATCCGCTGCGCAGCCAGTACCCGCTGCAGCTGTTTGGTTTTCATTATAAAGCACGCACCCATTCCAGCTACGGCAATGTAGACGTGTTGCAGGCCGCCTGCCGTCAGGAGGTGTGGATCAACCCGCTTGACGCGGAAAAACGCGGGATTAAAAACGGTGATCTGGTGCGAGTGTTCAACCAGCGCGGCGAAGTCCGTCTTCCGGCAAAAGTAACACCACGCATCATGCCGGGGGTCTCGGCGATGGGCCAGGGCGCCTGGCACGACGCTAATATGGCCGGAGACCGGGTCGACCATGGCGCCTGCATGAATACCCTGACTACCCACCGCCCGTCGCCGCTGGCGAAAGGGAATCCGCAGCACACCAACCTGGTCGACATCGAGAAGGTGTAAGGAGTAAACCATGAGCACGCAATATGGATTCTTTATCGACTCCGCTCGCTGTACCGGGTGCAAGACCTGCGAGCTGGCCTGTAAGGACTACAAGAATCTTACCCCCGAGGTCAGCTTTCGCCGCATCTATGAGTATGCCGGCGGCGACTGGCAGGAGGACAACGGTGTCTGGCAGCAAAACGTGTTTGCTTATTACCTCTCTATCGCCTGTAACCACTGCGAAGATCCGGCCTGTACCAAGGTCTGTCCGAGCGGCGCAATGCATAAGCGCGAAGATGGGTTTGTGGTGGTCAACGAAGATGTCTGTATTGGCTGCCGCTACTGCCATATGGCCTGCCCGTACGGCGCGCCGCAGTACAACGCCGACAAAGGCCATATGACCAAGTGCGACGGCTGTCACGAGCGCGTCGCCGAGGGGAAAAAACCGATCTGCGTCGAGTCCTGCCCGCTGCGGGCGCTCGATTTCGGGCCGATTGCCGAGCTGCGCGCAAAGCACGGCCAGCTGGCCGCGGTGGCCCCGCTGCCGTCGGCGCACTTCACCCGGCCGAGCATAGTGATCAAACCTAACGCCAATGCCCGGCCGTGTGGCGATACCACCGGTTACCTGGCGAACCCAAAGGAGGTGTGAGATGGGAAGCGGATGGCATGAATGGCCACTGGTGCTGTTTACGGTACTGGGGCAATGCGTGGTCGGCGCGATCATCGTTAGCGGCCTCGGCTGGCTGTCACTGGCGGATCAGCACGCCGCAAGACAGCGACTGGTACGCTGCATGTTTTTTATCTGGCTGCTGATGGGCATCGGGTTTCTTGCTTCGGTGATGCATCTCGGTTCGCCACTGCGCGCGTTCAACTCGCTGAACCGCGTCGGCGCCTCGGCGCTGAGCAACGAAATCGCCAGCGGCGCTCTGTTCTTCGCCGTGGGCGGACTCTGGTGGTTGCTGGCGGTGCTGGGGAAAATGCCGGTGGTACTGGGAAAAGTCTGGCTGATCGTCACTCTGCTGTTGGGTCTGCTGTTTGTGCTGGCGATGACCCGGGTTTACCAAATCGATACCGTGCCAACATGGTACAATGGCTATACCACCAGCGCCTTTTTCCTGACGGTGCTGCTCAGCGGGCCGCTGTTCGCCGCCCTGCTGCTGCGGCTGGCGAAAGTGCAGTTTAACGGTTGGTTTTTTGCCGGACTGAGCGTGGCCGCGCTGGTCATCAGCGCCGCAGTTATCGTTATGCAAAGCGCCGGGCTCGGCGCCATTCATAGCTCAGTCCAGCAGGCCGCCGCTCTGCTGCCAGATTACGGCAAGCTGCAGGCGCTACGCCTGATACTGCTGGCCCTGGGTCTTGGCTGTTGGCTATGCCCGCTGATCCGTCGCCAGTCGCCGCGCGCCATGGGGCTGCTGGTTGGTCTGCTGCTGGTGTTGATCGCCGAATGTATTGGCCGCGGCCTGTTTTATGGTCTGCATATGACCGTTGGTATGGCGGTTGCCGGTTAATGAGACGGCGCGCCCGAGCGCGCCGCAGTAAGGAATAAAGTGATGATGCCGATCCCAAACCGCGACGCCGTCGCGTTAAGCGCCCGCACCCTGGGCGCGCTGTTCTCTTATGCGCCGAATAGCGCGGAAATTGCGCCGCTGGTCGCCGCCTTCCAGGACGGGAGCTGGCAGCAGCAGTGGCCCTTCCCGGTAGCGGCCCCGCTGGCGTCAGGATTTACCGCTTCAGCTGAAGAGACGTTGCCTGAAGCCTGGCAGCGCCTGTTTATCGGGCCGTGGGCCTTGCCGGCGCCGCCGTGGGGCTCTGTTTGGCTGGATAAGGAGTCGGTACTGTTTGGCGATTCCACGCTGGCTCTGCGCCAGTGGATGCGCGAGAACGGCATCGCGCTGGCGGCCGATGACAACGAACCGGAAGATCATTTCGGCACCTTGCTACTCCTGGCGGCATGGCTGTGCGAAACAGAGCAGGATGCGTTATTCGCTCAGCTGCTGGCCTGGCATCTGTTGCCGTGGTCGGGGCGCTTCCTGCGCGTTTTTGTCGACCACGCCGCCCACCCCTTTTACCAGGCGCTGGGTCAGCTGGCGCAGGCGACCCTGGCGCAGTGGCAGGAGAATCTGCCGATCGCCGTGGCGGAGAAACCGCTTTATCGTTAATCCTGTCACCGCGCCGGTATCCGGCGCGGTGTTAAAGTGCCCCTTTTCGGTCGCTCACCCGCACTTATCGCTTTTGCATCTAAGGTTATTCCCTATCACAATAAGGCCATGTTTTCCGAACCTTGCCGTGACTGATGCACCGTCTCCATCCCTATCCTGATGTGCAGGTGATGTTTCGCCGCCTGCTGATCGCCACCCTGATTGGTCTTCTCGCCGCGCTGGCGGTGGCGCTGTTTCGCCACGCCATGGTCGTGCTGGAAACGCTGTTTCTCAGTAACAACAGCGGGAGTCTGGTCAACGCCGCACAGTCGCTGCCGGCATGGCGCCGACTGATTACCCCGGCGCTGGGCGGCCTGGCGGCAGGAACGTTACTCTGGCTCTGGCAAAGGCGCAGCGTCGCCCGTCCGCATGCCGCCACCGATTATATGGAAGCCCTGGAGACCGGCGATGGCTGTTTCGATACGCCAGCAAGCCTGGTGAAATCGCTGGCGTCATTGCTGGTCGTGGTGACCGGCAGCGCCATTGGCCGGGAAGGCGCCATGATCCTACTGGCCGCGCTGGCGGCCTCGCTGTTTGCCCGCCGCTTCACGCCGCAGAGTGAATGGAAGCTATGGGTCGCCTGCGGCGCTGCCGCCGGGATGGCCAGCGCCTATCATGCCCCGCTGGCCGGTAGCCTGTTTATCGCTGAAATTCTCTTTGGCACGCTGATGCTGGCCTCGCTTGGGCCGGTGGTGATCTCGGCGGTGATCGCCCTGCTGTTGACGCAGTTTCTCAATGGCGGCGCCGCGCCGCTGTATCACGTCGTGTTGCAGCAGAATCTCAGCGCCCTGCACTATGGCTTAATGCTGGCGACTGGCCTGCTGGCCGGGCTGTGCGGGCCGCTGTTTATCTGGCTGATGGACTACAGCCATCGCGGATTCGTTAAACTGAAACTGGCGCCGCCGTGGCAGCTGGCGCTGGGAGGGCTGATTGTCGGTGGCTTATCGCTCATCACCCCGGCTGTGTGGGGCAACGGCTACAGCGTAGTGCAAAGCTATTTGCTGCTGCCGCCGTCCGGTGCGCTACTGGTGGGCATCTTCATCTGCAAACTGCTGGCGGTGCTGGCCAGCAGCGGCTCCGGCGCGCCTGGCGGGGTCTTTACCCCCACGCTGTTTGTCGGCCTGGCGATGGGCATGCTGTTTGCCTGCTTCAGCAGGCTGTGGCTACCGGGGAGTGAAGAGATGACCATCATGATGGGTCTGACCGGCATGGCGGCGTTTCTGGCTGCCACGACTCATGCGCCAATCATGTCTACTTTGATGATTTGTGAGATGACCGGGCAGTATACGCTGCTGCCCGGCCTGCTGATAACCTGCGTCGTGTCGTCTGTGCTGTCGCGGACGTTACGCCGGGATTCGATCTATCGCCATCACGTTGCCGAGCATGTCTAAATCGACGTAGCGGCTTAGCTCGCGCTGTTCGGCGCGCGGCAGGTACGGCAGTTCGCCAACCAGCGGTGCCGGCAGCTTTTTGCTGAGCACATCGATGATTTCAGCGTAGTGCGCCAGACCGGGGTTGATCCGGTTGGCCACCCAGCCGATCAGCGGCAGCCCGTCATTGGCGATTGCCTGGGCGGTAAGCAGCGCATGGTTGATGCACCCTTCCTGGATCCCCACCACCATCAGTACCGGGAGCTGCTCCTGCACCACCCACTCGGAAAGGGGCCGCAGGTCGTTCATCAGGCTGCGCCAGCCGCCGGTGCCTTCAACCACCACGTGTTCGACCTGCCCGCTAAGCCGCTGCAAACCATCCGACAGCAGACCATAGTTAATCGGACAGCTGTGCGCCACGCTGCTTTCGTCTTCACTTAAGGCGATGGGATTGACCGCCTCATAGGGTAACGCCAGCGTTGAGACGCTCTGCAGTACCAGCGCGTCTTTATTGCGTAAACCGTCCGGCGTCTCTTTGCTGCCCTTCGCCACAGGCTTGTACCCGGCCACGCTTTTGCCTCTGGCAGCAAGTGCCTGCAACAGCGCACGGGAAACCACTGTCTTCCCGACAGAGGTGTCTGTACCTGTAATAAAGAAACGCTTAAACATCACTAACCCCACAGTTTTGTCGATGAAATATACGGGAAAGAAATAATCAACAGTGGGCAAAGTCTACGTGATGCCGTTGGGGGTCGGCTTGAGATAGCGCAATTTTTGGTGCGACTATGAAAAAATGTTAACCCTGTAACAGTCGTATGAGTAAGGATCCGTTATAGAGCGCATCCTTGACCAGCGCCGCACCAGCCATCGTTCCACGGTTGGAGAACTGGGTGCTTTCGACAGCAATATGCTGGCTGTAGGCGGGCAACGATTGTTGCCGAATGCAGCTGGAAATTGCCGGAAAAAGGATGTCTGCCGCCAGATTAAACGGCGAGCCAATGAGGATTTTCTGTGGGTTAAACAGGTTGACCATGATCGCCAGAATGCGACCGACGTGGTTACCCACGCCGCTAATAATGTCTCTGGCCAGCAGATCGCCCTGCAGCGCCGCCTGGCACAGCCACTCAACGCTCAGCGGACGCTGGTGCAGCAGCGAGCTCATCGACTGCGCCATGCGCATCTGCGCCAGCTCCAGCACGCTCTCCACGCTGGCGATGGTTTCCAGACAGCCATGGTTGCCGCAGTAGCAGCGTTTGCCGTAGGGATCGACCTGAGTATGGCCGATCTCCACCAGGCTGCTGCTGCCAGCATGCAGCAGGCGACCATCGGTGATAACCCCGGCGCCCACGTTATGGTCGATCACCACCTGAATGACGTCCCGCGCGCCGCGCGAGGCGCCAAACAACGATTCCGCCATGGTCCAGGCGCTGATGTCATGCTGAATATAGACCGGCACGCCGGTATGATTAGCCAGTGCTTCGCCCAGCGGAACGTCTTTGACATCCTCATAAAACGGCATGCGATGAATAATGCCATTTTCGGTATCGATAATTCCTGGCATCGTCATGGCGATGGAGGTAAGGCGTTCCAGCTTCTTTTGATGGCGAATAAAGAACCGATCAATGTGGTCGATAACGCGGGTGAGAAACGGCGTACTGTCGGTGAGCGCCAGCTCCAGCTGATCTTCAACCACCAGCTGGCTGCTTAAATCCCGCAGCGAAAGGTGGATCTCGCCGCGGCTGATGCGCACCGCCAGATAGTGCCAGGCTTCGGTTTCCACCATCAGTCCTACCGCCGGGCGGCCACGGCTACCGGGCTCCTGGATCTCCGTCTCCTGCACCAGATGCGCTTCCAGCATTTCGCGGACGATTTTGGTGATACTGGCAGGCGCCAGTTGCGCAAATCGGGAGAGGTCGATACGCGAAACCGGGCCGAGCTGATCAATCAGGCGATATACAGCGCCCGCATTGGTCTGCTTAATTTGATCGATATGGCCTGGTTGACTATCCGCTACCACCATTGACTCCCTTATTTTCGCGCTTCGAAATAAACTTTCGGCTATGGTGAAGCACTTCGATGGTGAACGTCAAATTTTTACTTAGCCTTGTGATTTACTGCACATTTCCAGCCCGTTTTCGTCTCAATTCTGCTCGGTTTTCCAGGCCAGCAGCGCATCGCGAAAGCGTTTTGCCAGCGCCCCCTGTTCATGATGCTTCGACCACACCAGCCACATCTCCGACACCGCATCCTGTTCGTCAATCGGCAGCCAACGCATTTCACTGAGCTGCACGCGCTGAAAGGAGGCCGGCAGAATCGACACTCCCAGCCCGGCCGCCACCAGGCCGATAATGGTCATCGCCTCCCCCACCTCCTGGGCAATCACCGGCGTATGCCCGTAGCGGCGCAGCAAGCCGAGGATATCGTCATACAGGCCGGTGCCGACATGTGGGTCGAAAAAGACGAAAGGTTCACGCGCCAGCGCCGCCAGGCTGACCGAGGGCTGACGGGCCAGCGGATGGTTGGCCGGCACCATCGCCAGCAGCGGTTCGCGCAGCACCCGCTCCCATGCCAGGGTGTCCGGTAACTGAGTATTGCGCAACAGTCCCAGGTCGAGGGCTCCCTCGCTTAAGGGCACGATCTGTTCGCGAGTGTTGGTCTCCCGCGTCAGAATATGCACATCCGGATAGCGCTGGCGAAACATCGACAGCGTATCCGACACCGCCTTAATAAAAGGCGCCGACGAAGTAAAACCAATACGCAGCTCGCCAGTTTCCCCATGATGCAAACGCGCGGCGCGGGCGGCCGCGTCATCCACCTGGGCGAGGATTTGACGGCTGTCAGCGAGAAACTGCTTTCCGGCCGCCGTCAGGCTAACGCTACGGTTGGTACGGGCGAACAGGCGCGCCCCGGTCTGCTGCTCGAGGATCTGAATTTGCTGGCTTAACGGCGGTTGCGAGATGTTCAGTCGCGCTGCGGCGCGGCCAAAATGCAGCTCTTCGGCGACAGCGATAAAGTAGCGCAGATGACGCAACTCGATATTCATATTTAAAACGTCTTATTTGAGATTATTAATATATTAGACAGAATATTTACATTTTCATACCCTAAAAATGTGAGCTGAATGGTCACAACACTCTGTTGGTAAGCAGCAACTTCTACGCAAGGAATTCTCTGTGAGTCGTACAACAACCGTTGACACCGTGCCGGCGGGCGAGGTCAGCGTCGCTGGTGCATCCCGCCCGGATCAGTTTATTAAACGCGGCACCCCGCAGTTTATGCGCGTCACCCTCGCGCTGTTCTCCGCCGGGCTGGCCACCTTCGCCCTGCTCTACTGCGTGCAGCCGATCCTGCCAGTACTGTCGAACGAGTTCGGCGTATCGCCGGCCAGCAGCAGTATCTCACTCTCCATTGCCACGGCGATGCTGGCGGTAGGCCTGTTGTTTACCGGCCCGCTCTCCGATGCCATTGGCCGCAAACCGGTGATGGTCACCGCCCTGCTGCTGGCCGCCTGCTGCTCGCTGCTGTCGACGATGATGTCCAGCTGGCACGGCATTCTGATTATGCGCGCGCTGATTGGCCTGTCGCTGAGCGGCGTAGCGGCGGTCGGCATGACCTACCTGAGCGAGGAGATTCATCCCAGCTTTGTCGCCTTTTCCATGGGGCTCTATATCAGCGGCAACTCCATCGGCGGCATGAGCGGCCGCTTGCTCACTGGGGTATTCACCGATTTCTTCGGCTGGCGCGTGGCGCTGGCGGTAATCAGCGGCTTCGCGCTGGCTGCAGCCGTTATGTTCTGGCGCATCCTGCCTGAGTCTCGGCATTTCCGTCCCACCTCGCTGCGACCAAAAACATTACTGATTAACTTTCGCCTGCACTGGCGCGACCGCGGCCTGCCGCTGCTGTTCGTCGAGGGTTTTCTGCTGATGGGGGCCTTTGTCACCCTGTTTAACTACATTGGCTACCGGCTGATGATGTCGCCATGGTCGTTAAGCCAGGCTGTGGTGGGACTACTGTCGGTGGCCTATCTCACCGGTACCTGGAGTTCACCGAAGGCGGGCGCCATGACGGTACGCTATGGCCGCGGGCCGGTAATGCTCGGCTTTACGACGGTGATGCTCTGCGGTCTGCTGCTGACGCTCTTTTCTTCACTGTGGCTCATTTTCATCGGCATGCTGTTGTTTTCGGCGGGATTTTTCGCCGCGCACTCGGTTGCCAGCAGCTGGATTGGCCCCCGCGCCCGCCGCGCCCGCGGCCAGGCGTCATCGCTGTATTTGTTCAGCTATTATTTAGGCTCCAGTCTGGCGGGGACGTTAGGCGGGGTGTTCTGGCACCACTACGGTTGGAACGGCGTCGGAGGCTTTATCGCGCTACTGCTCCTTGCCGCGCTTCTGACCGGCACGTGCTTGCATCGGCGACTGAAATAGTCGTTTGTTACGTGGCCTGCGGGCCACGTTTCACCACATGCCCATGATGGATGACAAACCCATCAACTCTCTCAAGGCATCAATGGACAATAAAGCAATAAACAGCCAGGTGAACGGATTCATAAACCACCCCCGAACCTCCAGACCTGTGTAATCGATCACAGTTTAGTACCGATATGTTACCGTTTTCTGTCACACCGATCACAGAGGTGAGCTTATTCTCCCGCCATGTGTCTTTCCCTTCCCCTGTGCGCAACGCTCGACCCGCGGGGCGTATCAGGATAGTGTAGAACCAGACCGATAATCTCTTTATTCACCTGTCACGGACCGCACGCTACTATGACTGAAAATACGCCTTATCAGCAGCTTACCCGCACCTTTCAGCGCCTGTCGCGCTTTTCACATCTCTCCGCCATCGCCGGCTGGGATATGTTCGCGATGATGCCCCCGGGCGGGAGCGTCGCCCGCAGCGAAGCGCTGGCCGAACTCGGCGTGCTGCAGCATCAGATCCTGACCGATAAAAAAGTGGGACAATGGCTACAGGAGGCCCGCCAGCAGGATCTTAATGATGTTGAACAGGCCAACCTGCGCGAAATGCAGCGTCAGTACGATCAGGCGGCGCTGCTGCCGGAGAGCCTGGTGGAAGCAAAATCGCTGGCCGGCAGCCGCTGCGAGCATGCCTGGCGCAGCCAGCGTCCCGCCAATGACTGGACGGGCTTTGCCGACAATCTTCGCGAGGTGGTCAAACTGAGCCGTCAGGAAGCGCAGATCCGCGCCGATGCCAGGGGAGGCTCACGCTACGACGCGTTGCTGGATATTTTCGAACCGGATATGACCAGCGCCCGGCTGGACAGCCTGTTCGCCGATCTCAAATCGTGGCTACCTTCCCTGCTTAGTCAGGCGGTGGAGAAGCAGGCGAAGCGGACGCTGATCGCCCCGCAGGGGCCTTTCCCGATTGCTGAACAACGGGAGTTGGGCCTGCAGGCAATGCGTATCCTCGGCTTTGACTTCGACGGCGGCCGCCTCGATATCAGCGCCCACCCGTTCTGCGGTGGCGTCCCCCAGGACGTGCGCATTACCACTCGCTACAATGAAAACGATCTGCTCAGCGCCCTGTTCGGCGTGATCCACGAAACCGGCCACGCCCGCTATGAACAGAACCTGCCCCGGCCATGGATCGACCAGCCGGTTGGACTCGCCCGCTCCACCGCCATTCACGAATCGCAGAGCCTGTTCTTTGAAATGCAGCTGGGGCGCAACGAGCGCTTCCTCAACCGCCTGTTGCCGGCGGTGCGCGAGCGCTTTGGCGACCAGCCGGCCTTCAGCCCGGATAATTTTGTCGCCTGGAATCAGCGAGTGAAACCGGGCTTTATTCGCGTCGATGCCGACGAGGTCAGCTACCCGGCACATGTGATCCTGCGCTATGAAATTGAACGCGCGCTGATCGACGGCGACATTGAGGTGGAAGATATCCCATCGCTGTGGGATGAGAAAATGCAGCACTGGCTGGGGCTGTCGACCACCGGCAATTATCGCGATGGCTGCATGCAGGATATTCACTGGACCGACGGCGGCTTTGGCTACTTCCCTTCCTACACCCTGGGCGCAATGTATGCCGCGCAGCTGATGGCCGCCGCCCGCCGCGCACTGCCGACCTTAGACCGCGATATCGCCGAAGGGGATTTCAGCGCCCTGTTCGACTGGCTGCGGCAGAATATCTGGCAGCATGGCAGCCGCTTCACCACCTCGCAGCTGATCCAGCAGGCCACCGGCGAAGAACTTAGCAGCCGCTATTTCCGCGACCATCTTACCGCCCGTTATCTATGATCGTGCGCGCCGGGCTGCCCGGCGCGTCCTTCCCTTCTGGCTTGTACATTCGGTTACACGCCGATACCAAACACTCACGGAAAGCCCGAAAAGACAAGCATATAGTGATTTCACCGGCCCCGCAGTGGGGTTGAAATTAAGAAAACTTTTCGAGGATATCAGAATGAAAAAAGTATTAGCTCTGGTCGTTGCCGCTGCTATGGGTCTCTCTTCCGCCGCTTTCGCTGCTGATGCAGCAAGCACCACTCAGGCGCTAGCTGCTACCCACAGCACGGCTGCCAAGACCACCCATCACAAAAAACAGCACAAAGCTGCGGCAAAACCGGCTGCAGAGCAGAAAGCGCAGGCTGCCAAAAAACACAAAAAAGCAGACGCTAAACCCGCTGCAGCCCAGAAAGCCCAGGCCGCTAAAAAACACAAAAAAGCAGAAGCTAAACCAGCCGCTGCGCAGAAAGCCCAGGCCGCGAAAAAGCACCACAAAGCTGCGGCTAAACCGGTAGCTCAGAAAGCCCAGGCGGCGAAAAAACACCACAAAACCACTAAACACCAGGCCGCTAAACCGGCTGCACAGCCGGCAGCATAATTCTTCCCGGTGAACCAACCTTCTTAAATAATCGGCGCTGTTTCAGCGCCGTTTTTTCTGGAGAGCACTATGCTGCGGCGCTATCGTTTTGAGCTCATCCTGATCCTGCTAATCATTTGCGCAGTGGTTGCTACCCGCTTTTTCCTCTATTAATCCTATCCATCCCGCTCTAATTTTGCTGCATCTGCAGGCCTTGCAGAAAATGAATGCCGTGCAGCTGTCACCGTACGCCTTCCCACGTCTGCTTACCCTGAAAATTTCCACAGCGCAAAAATATGCCCGGCGCCCGAAGACGCCCGACATTTAAGTCATGAACTATCGCGCGCCAGCCATCTCACGGTGACCAGACGCTTATAGTGCGCGCACCGCTTCCATCACCAGATAGCCAGTCGCGCCCCAGATAGCGACCGAGACCAGGGAAACATAAACCAATGCGCGAATACCTTTTTTAGACATATACCCTCCGAACCACGGGGAAATAGAATTGAGGTATCATCGCCGGTATTACCTCTCTATTTACTCAACGGCAGGTTGACCGTAACAACGTTTTCGGTGAGAAAATGTTTCGCATTGAAAATAATTGCGAGAGGCGTAAAGAAGTGCGAATTCCGGTGAAGTTTTAGCGGTTAAGCACTTTATTTTTCAGCTAACCACCGGCATTTCAGGAATAATCTCAGTACACGATTGATGAATTATTCGCCGGATTCAGTACGTTCTGATACACGAATTCAGTTGCGCCGCACGCCGCTTTCTGCGGAAATAATCAGTGAAGCCTGTTAGCATTAACTGTTTGAAATCAGACGGTTTAGCCGGCAGTCTTCCTGGTCGCGCTCCGGTAAAGATTGCCGTTTGGGCTGACTGGAATTAGTGTTTACTTTCAAAAACTTAAATCTCCTGCTACTGTCAATAGACATCATAGCCTCCCCAGAGAGTGATATGCGTAGAGACGTTCTGTTATTACTGTGTGCATTTTATCTGTTGCCTCTGGGCGCCCATGCCGATGAGAGCGGTTTGAGCGCCAAAGATATTAAAACGCTCTTTTTCGGCCACGATGACCGTAAAGCCGTCAGCCATCCTGAAGAGAGCCCATGGGATGCGATTGGCCAACTGGAAACCGCCAGCGGCAATCTGTGTACGGCCACCCTCATCTCTCCGCATCTGGCGCTGACCGCGGGGCACTGTCTGTTAACCCCCCCGCGCGGCAAGCCGGACAAAGCGGTTGCTCTGCGCTTTATTTCTCGCAACGGCAACTGGGTGTATGAGATTCACGGTATTGATGGGCGGGTGGAGCCGGGTTTAGGCAAGCGTCTGAAGGCCGATGGCGATGGCTGGATTGTCCCGTCCGCCGCGGCGCCGTCAGATTTTGGCTTGATCGTACTGCGCTATGCCCCTTCGGGTATCACCCCGATCCCACTTTTCCCGGGCAGTAAGGCCGATTTAACCGCCGCGTTGAAAGCGGCAGACCGTAAAGTGACCCAGTCAGGTTATCCTGAAGATCATCTGGATAATCTTTACAGCCATCAGGATTGCATTGTCACTGGCTGGGCGCAAAGCAGCGTGCTGTCGCACCAGTGCGACACCCTGCCTGGCGACAGCGGCTCGCCGCTGCTCCTGAAGACCGAGGATGGCTGGCAGGTGATCGCCGTGCAAAGCTCCGCTCCTGGTCCGCAGGATCGCTGGCGGGCCGACAACCGCGCCATTTCCGTCACCGGCTTTCGTGATAAGCTCGAGGCGCTGGCCGGGGAGTAATGGACCGAGGTCGGCGAAGAATAGCAGTATTGACCACGTCCTGGCGGAAGATATTGTCCGAAAGCCGTGAACCTGCGCTGCCCTCATCGTCACCTGACGCAATAACAGCGGGGCCGGGCGTGAGGGCAGCTTACAGCATAGAGTCTGTGTTGCCGCCTGGCTTTGCAGGCGGCAAGACGTCAGGCGAGCTTAATGAGCACCATGCCGGCCACCAGCAGGATGACTCCCGCCCAGCCTTTGTTGTTCAGGCGCTGGCCAAACAATACCCAACCGGCGGCGATGGTCGCTGCGATACCGAAGCCGCCCCACAGCGCATAGGCGACTGAGAGATCGATCCCTTTGACCGCCTGTGACAGGGCGCTGAACGCCCCCAACACCGCCGCCAGGGACAGGATGCCGTAAATCTTGCGGCGGAAACCGTCGGAAAATTTCAAAAAAACGTTGGCGATGATTTCAAGCACAATGGCGATCGCCAGCCAGGCGGCATGAACCCACTCAAACTGCTGCATGGGTCACCTCCTGCGGTTTCGACGCCTTTTTCTGCGTGCCTGACTTAATTAAAACGATCCCCACCACCAGGGTGGTCAGGCCGGCTATTTTCAGCAGCGACAGACTCTCATCAAACAACAGCACGCTAAACAGGGTAATCAGCAAAATGCCAATCCCTTCCCACAGTGCATAGGCCACGCCAAGGGCAATTTTTTTAACTGCAAAGGCAAGAAAAATATATGACAGGGCTATCATCGCCAGCATTAAAATATAGCCGGTGTGGCCGCCACTCACGCTTGCCCATTTCATAGACAAGGTGCCGGTAATTTCAGCGACAATCGCTAAAGCTAATAAAATCCAATAAAACATGTTCCCTTCTCCTGCTTGAGAATATAATCCATTACCGTTTACGCAAGGCGTAAACAGGAAAATTTCTGACGTAGATTTCGCTGTGCGCTTGGCGCCAGCTCAGGCAGTAAGAAAGGTGACTATAGCGCCGAATGCCAGTGCTGCTCGCCGGCGAAACGGGAAAAAGAAAGGGATACTGCGGGGTGATTTAAAATATACATCCTGAACTGATTGTCCATAGAATTACAATTATCCGCGGTGTTGCTTCTCGTCCAGTGCGGATGAAAATTGTCCTCAGTAGTTATACACAGCTAAATTTGTAGCACAGTGCTACATTTAATTCAAAGACTTTGCAATTCTTTACGCCACCGTTTTGCTTCAATGCGTTTATTCTGCAAAAAAGCGTCATTATGCTAATGTAACGCAACCTGTTAATAGGCAAGGAAGATTGAGGTCGGGACCCTATGGCTAAACCCATTATTACACTTAACGGATTAAAGATGGTCATCATGCTGGGCATGCTGGTGATCATCCTTACCGGCATTCGCTTTGCGGCGGACATTATTGTGCCTTTTATTCTTGCCCTCTTTCTGGCGGTGATCATCAATCCGCTGGTACAACTACTGGTCCGCTGCCGGGTGCCGCGCGTACTGGCGATTTCGCTGCTGATTGGTCTCATTGTCATGCTGGCCGTGGTGCTGCTGGCCTCGCTGGGGACCTCGCTGAACGAGCTGGCGCGCACCCTGCCGCAGTATCGCAACTATCTCTATGAGCCGATGCAAACCATCGCCCCGTGGCTGCAGCGCATGGGGTTCACCGTTTCGGTGGTGGAGTTGAATAAATACATTGACCCTAACGCGGTGATGACCCTGGTGACCAGCCTGCTCACGCAGTTGTCGAACGCCATGTCCTCGATTTTTCTGTTACTGCTGACGGTGGTATTTATGCTGCTGGAAGTTCCCCAGCTTCCTGCCAAGCTGCAGCAGTTGATGTCCCGCCCGGTTGAAGGCATGGGCGCCATCCAGCGGGCCATCGACAGCGTGTCGCATTATCTGGTGCTGAAAACCGCGATTAGCCTGGTCACCGGCCTGGTGGTCTGGGGCATGCTGGTGCTGCTGGATGTACGCTTCGCCTTTATGTGGGGACTGCTGGCATTCGCGCTTAACTATATTCCCAATATCGGTTCCGTGCTGGCGGCTATCCCGCCTATTCTGCAAGTCCTGGTGTTTGGCGGCCTGTACGAGTCGCTGGTGGTGCTGGCTGGCTACCTGATCGTTAACCTGGTGTTCGGTAATATTCTGGAGCCGCGGATTATGGGACGCGGCCTGGGACTCTCGACGCTGGTGGTGTTCCTGTCCTTGATCTTCTGGGGCTGGCTGCTGGGTCCGGTCGGCATGTTGCTGTCGGTGCCATTGACAATCATCGTCAAAATTGCCCTGGAGCAGACCAGCGGCGGACAGAGTATTGCCTTCTTACTCAGTGATGTAAGTAAAGAATAATCTTTCTCCGGGCTGGCATCAGGCCGGCCCACGCCCTCACCTTTATGCCCGCAGTAGACCACTACACCTTTTGTATTAGTGATCCTCATCACAAAGGGCGACTCGAAATTATTACTCTCAAGCTAACGATCTTCCTCTACGCTTAATTGATGCCCAGCGCCACGCGACGCACACTAACTACCACCAGGACAAACAAACGATTTGTCGAATCAGGAGGTTAATAATGAATGCCGAACAAACGACGGGGCGGGTCTGGAACCGTCGCCGGACGGAAAAACAACGGCGACTGGCCGAAGTGAAGATCGCCGGCAAGGTCATCCCCACTGACCAGCTGGTCAGCGTACTGGAAAATCTGATCGCCCCCGGCGACCGGGTAGTACTGGAAGGCAACAACCAGAAACAAGCTGATTTCCTCTCCCGCATGCTGGCGGAAGTCAATCCGCAAAAAATCCACGACCTGCATATGATTATGCCCAGCGTCGGGCGCAGCGAGCACCTCGACCTGTTTGAAAAAGGCATTGCCCGTAAGCTGGATTTCTCCTTTTCCGGCACGCAGAGCCTGCGTATTTCACAACTGCTGGAAGATGGCCTGCTGGAAATCGGCGCCATTCACACCTATATCGAACTCTATTCCCGCCTGTACGTTGACCTGTCGCCGAATGTGGCGCTGATCGCCGGCTACAAAGCTGACCGTAAAGGTAATCTGTATACCGGGCCCAGTACTGAAGATACCCCGGCACTGGTGGAAGCCGCTGCGTTCCATGATGGGATTGTTATCGCCCAGGTTAACGAACTGGTGGACGACGAATGCGACCTGCCGCGCGTTGATATTCCCGGCTCGTGGATCGATTACGTGGTGGTTGCCGACAAACCGTTCTTTATTGAGCCGCTGTTCACCCGCGATCCGCGCCTGATTAAGCAAGAACACATTCTGATGGCGATGATGGCGATCAAAGGCATCTACGCAGAACATCAGGTGCAGTCGCTTAACCACGGTATCGGCTTTAATACCGCCGCCATTGAACTGCTGCTGCCCACTTACGGCGAACAGCTCGGACTGAAAGGAAAAATCTGTAAACACTGGACGCTGAACCCGCATCCGACCTTAATCCCGGCGATTGAAAGCGGCTGGGTGGAGAGTGTGCACTGTTTCGGCGGCGAACTGGGGATGGAAGAGTATATCCGCGCCCGACCGGATATCTTCTTTACCGGCCCGGATGGTTCGATGCGCTCTAACCGCGCCTTCTGCCAGCTGGCAGGCCAGTACGCGGTAGATATGTTTATCGGTTCGACCCTGCAGGTGGATGGTCTGGCTAACTCCTCAACCGTCACCCGCGGCCGGCTTTCCGGCTTCGGCGGCGCGCCGAACATGGGCCACGACCCGCACGGGCGCCGCCACGCCACCCCAGCCTGGCTCAATATGATCACCGAGCCAGATCCAATGCAGCGCGGTAAAAAACTGGTGGTGCAGATGGTCGAAACATTCCAGGCCGGCGTGAAACCGACCTTCGTTGAAACGCTCGATGCGGTCGACGTCGCCAAAACCTCCGGCATGCCGCTGGCGCCGGTGATGATTTACGGCGATGACGTCACCCACGTGCTGACCGAAGAAGGTATCGCCTACCTGTATCGCGCGGAAAGCCTTGAAGAGCGCCGGGCAATGGTCGCCGCGGTGGCCGGGATCACCGATATCGGTCTTGGGGTGGACGCCAAACGCGTCGCCGCGCTGCGCCAGAGTGGCAAAGTGGTCTACCCGGAAGATCTCGGGATCCGCCGCAGCGATGCTACCCGCTCCCTGCTGGCCGCTGGCAGCGTCGCCGACCTGGTGGAATGGTCCGACGGACTGTACAACCCACCGGCTAAATTCCGGAGCTGGTAATGAAAATACTCTCCCCCCAACTCGCCGAAAGTCGCGTCAGCTGGCTGGCCGATACCGCCAGCGCCTGTCTGATTGACGAAGCGCGTCTGAGCCCGAAACCGGGTCTGGTGGATAGCCGCGGCAACGGCGCGCATCAGGACCTGAATCTGGCGCTGATGGAGCGATCCGCCCGCAGCCTGCAGCCGACCTTTCACGCGCTGGCCGAGCAAAGCTGGCGTCGCCCGGCGGACATCGCGCTGCGCGAAACCGTCGGCCGCCTTGGCCGCGAAGGCGAAGCGCAGATGATGCTGGCGACGGGTGGGGTTAACACCCACCGTGGCGCTATCTGGGCGCTGGGCCTGCTGGTCAGCGCGGTGGCGATGTTGGGTGGAGAGGGTCAGTCACAGGCGATCGCCGACACCGCCGCCGCCCTCGCCCGCCTGCCCGATGGACAGGCGCCGAAAAGCTTCAGTAAAGGGCTACGCGCCAGCCGCCGCTGGCAGGTGCCAGGCGCCCGCGAAGAGGCGCAGCGCGGTTTTCCACATATCACCACCCTGGCGCTGCCGCAGTTACTAAAAAGCCGTGCGCAGGGCGCCAGCGAGCCGCAGGCGCGGCTTGATGCGCTGATGGCCATCATGACCTCGCTGAGCGATACCTGCGTGCTGTCGCGCGCCGGCATGTCCGGCCTGCACACCATGCAGCAAGGTGCCCGCGACGTGCTGGCCGCTGGCGGTTGCGCCAGCGTCGCTGGTCGCGCCGCGCTGGCGCGTCTTGATACGCAAATGCTGGCGCACAACGCCTCGCCGGGTGGCGCGGCCGATCTCCTTGCCGCCACCCTGTTTCTCGACCGGGTTGCCGGCTAACGCATTCAGAGGATGTTATGGAACAGATTACATTGTCATTTCCTGCCAACCGCGCCCTCAGCGGCAAAGCATTGGCAGGGGTTGTAGGTTCAGGCGATATGGAAGTGCTTTATACCGCCGCACAGAGCGACACGCTCAACGTACAAATCACCACCTCAGTAGATAACAGCCAGGCGCGCTGGCAGGCGCTGTTCGACAGGCTGAATCTGATCAACGGCCTGCCTGCCGGACAACTGATTATTCACGACTTCGGCGCTACGCCGGGCGTCGCCCGCATTCGTATTGAACAAGTCTTTGAGGAGGCCGCTCATGCGTAACGATCGCAGCTTTATCGAACTGCGCGCTCGCGAACGCGCCCACGCCCTGCTGGACGACGGCAGCTACCGCGAACTGCTGGATCCGTTTGAAGGCATTATGTCTCCGTGGCTCGGCGCACAGGGCATCGTCCCGCAGTCCGACGACGGAATGGTAGTCGCCAAAGGCACTATCAACGGTCAACCTGCGGTGGTGATCGCCATCGAAGGCACCTTCCAGGGCGGCAGTATGGGCGAAGTCTCCGGCGCCAAAATGGCCGCCGCGCTGGAGCTGGCGGCGGAAGATAACCGCAACGGTATCCCGACCCAGGCGGTACTGTGTCTCGAAACCGGCGGCGTCCGTCTGCAGGAGGCCAACCTCGGTCTGGCCGCCATCGCCGATATTCACGCCGCGATTGTCGACCTGCGCCGCTACACCCCGGTAGTCGGCATTATTACCGGTACCGTCGGCTGCTTCGGCGGCATGTCCATCGCCGCGGCGCTGTGCAGCTACCTTATCGTCACCCGTGAAGCCCGTCTCGGCCTCAACGGCCCGCAGGTTATCGAACAGGAAGCCGGCATTGAAGAGTACGACTCCCGCAACCGGCCGTTTATCTGGAGCATGACCGGCGGGGAAATTCGCGCCGCCAGCGGCCTGGTCGACGCGCTGGTTAACGATGGCGTTAACGCTGTTAAAACCGCAATGAACGAGGCGATAGCCAAAGGCGTACCGGCACAGCACCGCAGCGATAATTATGACGATTATCTGCGTCGCTTGAGCCAGTTCGATACCCGCCAGCAGGCGGATACCGCGCAGATTAAACAGCTTTTTGCCCGGGAGGATAAATAATGAGTCAGTTCCCAAACCGCGCCGCGCTATGGCTGAACAAACTGGCGCCCGACGCGCCGCTGATGAGTGGTCTGTGCCCTTCGGTGCAGGTCGCCGATGGCCAGATTGATGGCGAAAGCGTGCGTTTTATCGCCGTGGTGCCTGACGCTAACAACCACTACCCACGCGCCGCCGGCGGCGAAGTCGGCCTACTGGAAGGCTGGACGCTGGCGAAAGTGGTCAACGAAACCATTGCCGCCGACGCCGACCAGCCTGTCAAACGGCCAATCGTCGCGGTCATTGATGTCCCGAGCCAGGCCTATGGCCGCCGCGAAGAAGCCTTCGGCATCCACCAGGCGCTGGCCGGGGCGGCAGGCGCTTACGCTAAAGCCCGTCTGGCCGGCCACCCGGTAATTGGTCTAATCGTCGGCAAAGCCATGTCCGGCGCGTTTCTGGCCCATGGCTACCAGGCCAACCGCCTGATCGCTTTTAACGATAGCGGCGTGCTGGTCCACGCCATGGGTAAAGAATCGGCAGCGCGCATTACGCTGCGCAGCGTGGAAGCGCTGGAGAAACTGGCGGCGACGATCCCGCCGATGGCCTACGACGTCAGCAACTACGCGACCCTTGGCCTGCTCTCCGCCCTGCTCGATATCAGCAATCCGGATGCGCCAGACGAAGGCGATCTGTCGCTGGTCAGCCGCACCCTGCGCGACGCCATCGCTGACGCCCGCCAGGATCCTTCGTTGAAATGCCGCCTGGGCGCCGAAAATCGCCGCAGCTCACAGCTGGTTCGCGATCGCATGCGCGCCAGCTGGTAAGACGTTCGTACGTAATTAGTAGAAGAAAACCTGCCGGAAGCCGTCCCCGGAGCGCGTAATAAACGCTCCGGGCAAGGGCGGCTTTTAGAAAAAATAACAATCGCGCCAGTACTCTATCTTATTTACAGGTGATTTATGACTTATGTGATTATTCATGCCCTCGCGCCCATTTTCGTGATTATGCTGCTGGGCTTCTGGGCCGGTAAGGCCGGGATGGTAGATAACAAAAACGTCTCGCTGCTCAATATTTTTGTAATGGATTTTGCGTTACCCGCCACGCTGTTCAGCGCCACGGTACAAACCCCATGGGCCGGTATCGTCGCCCAGTCGCCG
Source organism: Klebsiella africana (assembly GCF_020526085.1). NCBI lineage: Bacteria > Pseudomonadati > Pseudomonadota > Gammaproteobacteria > Enterobacterales > Enterobacteriaceae > Klebsiella > Klebsiella africana. The sequence continues at coordinate 2,740,465 of NZ_CP084874.1, forward strand.
CTGGTGCTGGTCCTGACCGGCGCGATGTGGATCACTTATGCCGCGATCTACTTCCTCGCCACCAGCGTGTTCAAGCGCACGCCGCAGGATGCCGCAGTGCTGACTCTCACCGTCGCCCTGCCAAACTATGCCGCGCTGGGTCTGCCGATCCTCGGCAGCGTGCTGGGTGAAGGCGCGTCAACCTCGCTGTCGGTGGCGGTTTCTATCGCCTGCGGCTCGGTACTGATGACCCCGTTCTGCCTGCTGATTCTGGAACGTGAAAAAGCCCGCGCCGCCGGTGAAAACACCGGTTCCACGCTGGCGATGCTGCCGGTGCTGATGTGGCGTTCGGTGAAAAAGCCGATCGTCTGGGGCCCGCTGCTCGGGGTGGTGCTATCCGCTATCGGCATTAAAATGCCGGATCTGCTGCTGGCCTCCATTAAACCGCTGGGCCTGGCCGCCACCGCCGCCGCGCTGTTCCTCACCGGGGTGATCCTGTCGGCGCGTAAACTGCAGCTCAATGCGCTGATCGCCACCTCCACTATCGTCAAACTGCTGGTGCAGCCGTTTATTGCCTGGGGTCTGGTGATGGTGCTGGGCCTGCACGGCTCTATCGCCATTACCGCGATCCTGATGATTGCCCTCGCCGCCGGCTTCTTCGGCGTGGTCTTCGGCAACCGCTTTGGCGTACAGTCTCCGGATGCTGAAGCCGTGCTGCTGTTGAGCTCGGTTCTGTGTATCCTGTCGCTACCGCTGTTTATCTCTTTGACTTCAGGACTGTAAACCATGTCAGCAACGCCGCGTCCCCACGATTTAATCTGGTTAAACCACGCCAGCGCCCTGGAAGCTATTGCCGAGCCGTGGGTGGCTCAGCAGTGGCGAGCCACGCTGCCGGTGGTGGTAAGGCGCGACGTTGACGACCAGGCCCGCATCCCGGTGGGGGTGCGAGGCATGAAGCGCGAGCAGCGCGCCGCCGGCTGGGTCCAGGCGCAGCATATCGTGCGCTGCGTGACGCCGGAAATGCTGGTGGAGCGCGAGCGTCTGCTGGGCTCCCCTTTTGTTTCACAGCCGCCGGTTCAGGCGGCTATCTCCCTTACCTTACACCCCTGGTCCTGGCGCTGGGGCGTCACCGGCAGCACCGGCTATGCGCTGGCCACTGAGATCCCGGTACTCCATGCGGCAAGCGATCTGGATCTGCTGATCCGCGCACCGCAGCCACTGGATGACGAGGCGCTACGGGAGTGGCAGGCCCGTGTGGCCCAACTCCCATGCCGCGCCGATACCCAGGTCGAAACACCGTACGGCGCTTTTGCCCTTAATGAATGGCTGCGCGATGGCCGCGCGCTATTGAAAACATCCCGCGGCGCGCGCGTAACCGCGACGCCGTGGCACAGGGAGGAATGATGAAGATTTTGTTTACCTTTCCCGGCCAGGGCGGCCAGCGTCCCGGCATGCTGGCGGCGATCCCCGATCGCGAAGCGATCCTCACCCAGGCGCGCGCCGTACTGGGGGATGAAGTCAATACTCTCGATAGCGCCGACGCGCTACAACACACCCGTGCGGTCCAGCTCTGTCTGCTGATCGCCGGGGTGGCCTGGGCGCGTGAACTACAGCGCCAGGGCGTCAATCCGCAGATGGTCAGCGGCCTGTCCATCGGCGCGTTTCCCGCCGCGGTGATTGCCGGCGCGCTCGATTTCGCCTGCGCGCTGCGTCTGGTGGCCCTGCGTGGGGACTTAATGGAGCAGGCCTATCCCGATGGTTACGGGCTGACGGCGATTATGGGTCTGACCCGCTCGCGGATTGAGGCTCTGCTGCAGGGCCACGAGGTTTATCTCGCCAACCTGAACGCCGAAACGCAGTTCGTGATCGCGGGCCGTGATGAGGCCATGGCCGAGGTGGCGCAGCAGGCGCTGCAGGCGGGGGCCAGTAAGGCCCAGCGGCTGGCGGTCAGCGTTCCGTCGCACTGCGCGCTGCTGGATAAACCCGCCGCTGAGCTGGCAAAAGCCTTTGCCGGCGTCAGCTTAAAGCGCCCACGGTGCGCCTATTTAAGCGGCTCAACCGCGCGCGTACTGTGGGACCCACAGCGGATCGCTGACGATCTGGCGATGAATATGGCGCGCCCGGTCCACTGGCAGGAGGCGATGATTGCCGCCGATGAGCGCGACGCGCGCTTAGCCATTGAAATGCCCCCCGGCGGGGTACTCACTTGCCTGACGCGCCAGGCGGGCTGGCGCGGTGAGACACTTTCGCTGGAACGCAGCGGTGTGGACGTCGCCCGCCATCTGGCGCAGCGACTTAGTGACTAAGACTGCGGGCGTACATTCGCCCCTCCGCGGCCAGCGCCAGCAGATCGGCGTCGCGCTCACGGTGGTGAGAATAAACAATCGAGATCAGCTGGCGCATCTGGTACGGCTCCGCCAGCTTCAACAGCTGCACATCCTTCTCGTAGACTTTCTTCATCCGTCCCGGCAGTAGCGCAAAACCGACGCCCGCCTGCACCAGGCTAATCATCGAGAAAATATCATTTACCCGAGTGACAATTTCTGGCTCAAAACCGGCAATATGAAACGCCTCCCGAAACCCGGCATAGGTGGCAAACCCTTCCGCCAGCGAGACAAATTTCCGGTCGGCGTAATCACGCAGGTCGGCAAGCTGAGTGGCATCCAGCCGCTCTGTCGCCGGCGCGGCGAGAAAGATATCATCTTCAAACAGCGGCACCACGTCGAAAGCGGTCTGGTTGAACTCCCCTTCATTGGTGGCGATTAAGATAGCGTCCAGCGCATCGTCTTCCAGCATATCGAGCAGCATCTGGTTGGAACCCATGGTCAGATCCAGCTCCAGTTCCGGACGACGCAGCTTCATTCCCATGATGATGCGCGGAACAGTTTCCAGCGTCAGGGAATAGAGGGTACCGATACGCAACCGTCCCTGACCGACGCCGGCGACCTTGCGCGTCGCCTCAAGGCCGCGGCTCATCAGGCTCATCACATCCTGACAGTATTCCAGCAGCGTCCACGCCGCCTGCAGCGGCAGCAGATTACGCCCTTTGTGAACGAACAGGGGGCAACCGACGCCCTCTTCGAGCGTATGCAGCGCGCGGTGGACGCTGACACTGCTGAGCTTCATCGCTTCGGCGGTTCTGGCGATATTGCCCTTCGCCATAAACGTCATAAAGACCGACAGCTTGCGGAAGGTGATCTCCTGGTTAATATCGTCTTGCATGGCCCTTCCACACTCCTGGTTAGCGTTTTCTTATACAAATTCGGGCCAGTATAACAATAACCACTCAAACTGTGTTGATGGCGACCGCTATTGTCTGCCGCTGCCACGGCGATGAATCCATGCCAGAAACAGGCTGGCAAGAGTAAACGCCGCCATAATCCATGCCATGGTCCAGGGCGTACCGTCATGCAGCCATGCCAGCAGCAGCGAGGAGACAATACCACTACCGTACTGCAGCGATCCAATTAGCGCCGAAGCAGAACCGGCATATTCCCCGGCCTCATCCAGTGCTGCGGCGGTGGAGGTGGCAGCAATCACCCCATTCATTGAGAAATAGAGGAATATACTCACCACGATCAGCGGCAGGCCGCCGACCTGAAAACGCACGCCGGCAGCCAGTACGCTAACGGCAATTGCCGATACCGCCAGCGCCGCTTTCAGCAAAGTGCCCAGCGCATGACGCTGAACCAGCCGGCGGTTCACCACGCTCATCAGCATGACGCCGACAATATTGACCGCGAACAGCCAGCCGTAATGCTGCGGGGCGACGCCAAAATAGCGAATATAGACATCCGGCGAACCGGTGATAAACGCGTAAGCAGCCACGTAAAAACAGGTCAGACTGAGGGTATAGCGCATGAACGTGCGGTTTCTCACCAGCGCGGCGTAGTTGCGAAAAGCGCCCAGCGGCGACCCTTGCTGACGCCGCGCCGGCGGCAGGGTTTCCGGCAGCCAGCACAGCGCAACCAGCATCAGCCCGCCAATCGCCACCAGCAACCAAAAAATCGCGTGCCAGCTGGTGAATTTAATCAGCTGTCCGCCGATGAGCGGGCCGGCAATCGGCGCAATCGCCATCACGATAGTCAGCGTCGAAAGCATCTGCGCCGCGCGGGTACGGGCAAAAAGATCGCGGACCATCGCCCGCGCCAGCATCGGCCCGGTACAGGCGCCCAGGGCCTGAAATACGCGCCAGAAAACAATCTGATCGATAGTGGTCGATAGCGCACAGCCTGCGGAGCCGATAATAAATAGCACCATGCCGATAAACAGCGGTATGCGACGCCCGAGTCGATCGCTTATCGGCCCCCATACCAGTTGCGCCAGCGCAAAGCCAATCAGAAAGCCAGTGATGGTCAGTTCCGCGTCGCCCTGCAACTGTGCGGCCATCATTGGCATGGCCGGCAGGTAAATGTCGGTGGAGAGTGAGGTGAAGGCCATCAGGCCGCTCAGAATCAAAATAAAAAGCGCCCCACTGGTGGCGCGCTGATGCGATGACGTCATTTAGGCTATCCGTTAAGGAGAGAAAGGCGGAAAAACGGCCCGCAATGGTAGCTGTTTCAGGGACACGGACAATCCCCGCCAGGCCAATCAAGGCTATGAATAAAATTCATAAATGGGCTCGATACACCGGGGACACAACATGCAAAATCGTCAGGTTGCGAGGCCATCCACCAGGGCTGCTAAGCGAAACGTCATCAGACACTGATTTTAATCATCAGGGAAAGACCGTGGTCTTCCCCTGATGTTCACCGCACGAATGTGGCGTTACAGCGCCATATCATGCTGCGGCGAGGCCTCGCGCTGCGGCTCAGCCGGTTTGGCGGTCGCCATGGGCGCCGCCGCTGGCATCTGGATCACCGGCGGCTTCGTCAGCTGCAGCGCCGCAGCGGTGTCATCCCATACCTGCTGGGTCAGCGCCACGTTGCCGTTCAGCTTCTGGCCGTAGCTCGGCACAATAGCGTGAATGCGGCTCTGCCACTCCGGCGAGTTAAACTGCTGCGGGAACATCTGCTTGAGCACGTTCAGGGTGATCGGCGCGGCGGTGGAAGCCCCCGGCGACGCGCCGAGCAGCGCGGAAATGGTTTTCTGCTGATCGACCACCACTTCGGTACCGAGCTTCAGTACGCCACCCTTCTCTGCGTCTTTCTTGATGATCTGTACGCGCTGGCCGGCCTGGATCAGTTTCCAGTCTTCTTTACGCGCGTCCGGGTAGTACTCTTTCAGCGCAGCGAAACGGTCATCATCGCTGAGCATCACCTGGCTAACCAGGTATTTCACCAGATCGAAGTTGTCGAGACCGACGTGGGTCATCGGCAACACGTTATCGGTAGTGGTGGTGCTGAGCAGATCAAAGAACGAACCATTTTTCAGGAACTTGGTCGAGAAAGTGGCGAATGGTCCAAACAGTACCACGCGCTTACCGTCAAGATAACGAGCGTCAAGGTGCGGCACCGACATCGGCGGTGCGCCGACCGAAGCCTGACCGTAGACTTTCTCCAGATGCTGCGCAGTAACCGCCGGGTTCTCGGTCATCAGGAACGAGCCGCCCACCGGGAAGCCAGCATAGTTGTCCGCTTCCGGAATACCGGTTTTTTGCAGTAGCTTCAGCGCGCCGCCGCCGGCGCCGATAAAGACGTACTTGGCGTCAATAGTCTGCGCTTCCCCGCTCTGCACGTTCTTAATCGTCACGTGCCAGGAGTTATCGGCATTGCGTTTGAAATCCGTTACCTCAGAGGAGGTCTGCAGGCTGAAATGGCTGTTTTTCTTCAGGCTGCCGATCAGCTGGCGGGTGATTTCGCCGTAGTTAACATCGGTGCCCACCGGCGTCCAGGTGGCAGCCACTTTCTGCTGCGGATCGCGCCCTTCCATCACCAGCGGCGCCCACTGTTTAATTTGCGCGTGATCGGTGGAGAATTTCATTCCCTGGAATAAGGTGGTCTGCTGCAGCGCGTTATAACGCTTCTGCAGATAATCGACATTATCGCCCCACACAAAACTCATATGCGGTGTGGAATTAATAAAGGAATGCGGATCGTGCAAAATACCGCGCTTCACCTGGGCCGACCAGAACTGACGGGAAATCATAAACTGTTCGTTAATATCCAGCGCTTTACTGACGTCAATCGAACCATCGGCCCGCTCCGGCGTATAGTTCAGCTCCATATTCGCCGAGTGACCAGTACCGGCATTATTCCAGCCGTTGGAAGATTCCAGGGCCACGCCGTCCAGTTTCTCCACCATGGTCAGATCCCAGTCCGGCTGCAGCGCTTGCAGCCAGGTGCCGAGCGAGGCGCTCATGATCCCGCCGCCAATCAGCAGGAAGTCGGTTTTTTTAGAGGTATCCGCTTCAGCGTGCGTCGCCGCGCTGACAAACATGGCTAATGCGGTAAAGGAAATAATCGTTTTTTTCATTGCAGGCATAATAGAATTATCACGTAGCACACGGTCATAAGAGGTAGCATATTAACGCACTTTTACTTTATTTTAAAATATCACTTACACTCTCACACTTTTAATCAAACGATTATTTAACTTAAAAAAGTAAATTTAAAAATAAAATAGCACGGCATAAAACAATAACGTTGAAAATTCAGCGCCATTGCTCGATAAAATAAAAGATAAGCATTTCTTTAATTACTAAAGTCCAGGCGCGCATGTTCATTGCGCGCGCCTGGCAGAGGAGGGATTACTGGGCGGAGGTGACAGCGCTGCGCTGGGCTTCGCGCAGGGCGAGACGCAGATGATCGTGGTGTTTCGTCAGCAATTCACGCGCGTGCCAGGCGTCCAGCCCGCTGAGCAGCATCAGGATCGCGGTGCGGCAGTGCTGATGACAGCTGGCCAGCGCGGCTTTGGCTTCGCTGCGGGTGCAGTCAGTAGCCGCCATCACAATCGCTATCTGCCGCTCTGCCCAGTGCGGGCCGTTAGCCTGCAGATCGACCCGCAGATTGCTGTACACCCTGCCATCACGGATCGCGAGTCCGGTCGTCAGCATATTGACAATCTGCCGCTGGGCCAGCTGAGCCTTCGGATTGGCTAACCCCGCTACCGCCTCCGGCCCGGTCTGTGGAGCAATAATGATATCCGCCAGCTGCGCTGCCTCGCTGGTCGGCTGCTGGGTGACGACCGCAATCGGGGCGCCCAGCGACCAGGCGTGGCGCATCGCCCCCCACACCCACGGCGTTTTGCCGCTAACGGTCAGCGCCAGCAGCATATCGCGGTTGCTAAAATCCAACGACTGCAGTTCAAAGGCGCCAAGATCATAATTATGTGCTGCGGTTTCCATCTCGGCCATCGCCGCTGCCGGCCCGCCGGCAATGAGCCCGACCAGCGCGTGTTTACCTTCCGGCGAATAGTCGCTGACCGCCTCGATGGCCGTCCGGCCCGAGGCGCCCGCGCCGATAACGATCAGACGCCCTCCCCGGCCCATCGTCGCGGTGGCGATATCAATCAGCCGGGCGATCTCCGGCAGGCAGGCGCCGACCGCCTCCGATATCTGCTTATCATCCTGATGCAGCATCGCCAGCATGTCAGCCGTGGCGAGACGATCGATGTGGGTGGTATCGGGGTGACGGCGTGCCTGCATTGACGCGGTTAGCGAACTGCTCATAACAACCTCCATTTACGACAGAAAAAGCGCATCTCGGCAAAATCAGCGGCCTGATGCATATCCTTATATTCATCAGGACTATTTAACCTCTGTCGCCACTATACGGGGAATGTTCTGCGCTTTACCGCCGTCGGGGTCACAGTTTACCGTCCCCAACGCCCGTTCACGGGTGATTGTCGGTTATCTGAGCAATGCTGTCTGAAGTCTCATCTTCACCACCCGCCTGCATGGCCAACCAAAAGGATTGCTGGCAAAGGTTATAAAACTGTTTGCGCATCGGGTTGACCTCCTCGCCGGCAGCGTCGATAACCTGCCAGTCAATCCAGCATTCCGGGCAGGATGCGCTATCCTGCTGCGCGATCTCAAGCTCATAGCGGTGCTGGATCACCACCCCGCTGCGGTGCCGCCAGCGGGCGATCTCCCACTCGGCTTCCGCTTCGTAATCCCGTTCACGATGCTGCGCCAAGCGTTCAACGTGCTGCTGCCGGAGAATATCCCGGACCAGAGAAGCCAGTTCCATAGTGTCTGCCTTAAGCCTGTGGCGAAAAGCGCCAGTTTACCCTGCGCAGGCGGCGTCTGCCGTAGCAAAAGCGGCCTTTTGCTTTGATTACACGGCTTTATGAATGCCGCGCTATCGGCGATAATACTCTTTCACTGAATCTATCCGGGGTTGTCATGAAGGCATCTGAGCACCCGCCTCGCGTGCGCCAACGCACCTTACCGTTAAAGCTGAGCACCGCCGTGTCCTTGATGATCGGCAGCGTCATCGGCGCCGTGCTGCTGTTGGTGTATGCCCTGTGGTATATGCAGATCAGCAATGCCACGCGCGATGGCCTAAAAGAGACCGCGCTGGCGGTAGCGCGTACCATGGCCGATATGCCGCAGGTGAAGCGCGGGCTGGAGGCGCCCCCGCAGCAGCAGATCATCCAGCCGCTGGCCCAGACCATTACCCGGCGCAACGACCTGCTGTATGCGATCGTCACCGATATGCAAGGCATTCGCTATTCGCATCCGGATAGCTCGATCATCGGGAAGCCGTTCATCGGCCAGGATATTCTGCCGACGCTGCAGGGCAAAGAGAACGTTGCTATTAACCACGGCGTGCTGGCCCCGGCGCTGCGGGTATTTACCCCGGTATTCAATGACCAGCATCAGCAAATCGGCGTGGTGGTGGTCGGCATTTCGCTGAGTAAAGTGGACGAACAGATCGCCAACAGCCGCTGGGACGTGCTGCTGACCATCCTGTTCAGCGCGCTGGTGTGCGCGCTGGGCACCTGGAGCCTGGTGCGCGGCCTCAAGCGCGTGCTGCTGGGGCTGGAGCCGCAGGAGATTTCCACCCAGTTTCAACAGCGTCAGGCCATGCTTCACGCTCTCAAGGAGGGGGTGGTGGCCGTCGATGCCCATGGCCAGGTAAATCTCATCAACCCCGCGGCGCAGGAGATCCTTTTTTCCGGCCCGGACAAGACCCTCGCCTCAAGCCCACTGCTCGCCGACCTGCTGACCGTTTTGCAAAGTGGCGAGCCGATGTATGACCGCGAACTGGGGTGCAATGGCCTGCTGCTGATTAGCAATACGGTGCCCATCCGCAGCCAGGAGGCGGTGGTCGGCGCGATCTGTACCTTCCGCGATAAGACCGAGGTTAGCCAGCTGCTGCAACGGCTGGACGGCATGATGAGCTATGTGGATGCCCTGCGCACCACCTCCCATGAATTTATGAATAAACTGCACGTGATCCTCGGCCTGCTGAATATGAAAAGCTATGGCAAACTTGAGGAATACGTGCTGCAAACCGCCCACCGCTACCAGGCGGATATCGGTGATATTCAGCACCGCATTAAATCCCCGGTGGTGGCCGGCTTTCTGATAAGTAAAATTCAGCGCGCCACCGAGTGCGGCTTTACCCTGACGCTGGCGGAAGAGAGCCTGGTACCGGATTGTCCGAATGAGAAGCAGGTCACCGTGCTGGTAACGGTGCTGGGCAATCTTATCGAGAATGCGCTGGACGCCATGGCCGGCCAGGCGGAGGGAGAGATCGGCCTGCTGCTGCACTACCAGGACGGTTGGCTGAGCGGTGAAGTGAGCGACGACGGGCCGGGGATCCCGGAAAACAACATCGACGCTATCTTTAACAAAGGCTTCTCCACCAAAGGCGAGAATCGGGGCGTCGGGCTGTTTCTCGCCAACCAGCAGCTGCGCGAACTGGGCGGCACCCTTGCCGTCGAATCGGAACCTGGCGTATTTACCCAATTTTTTGTTCATCTCCCCTGGGATAGTAAAAGGAAACGTGCGTGATAAATGTGTTGATTGTTGACGATGATGCGATGGTGGCCGAACTCAATCGCCTGTATGTGGCAAGGGTTCCCGGTTTTCGTTGCAGCGGGAGCGCTTCGACGCTCAGTCAGGCTCAGGAGATGATTAACGATCCGCAGCAGGAGATCGATCTGGTGCTACTGGATGTCTACATGCAGCAGGACAGCGGGCTCGATCTGCTGCCGACCATCCGCGAGTCGGGGCGCGCTATCGATGTCATCATGATCACCTCGGCAGCGGATGCCGCCACGGTGCAGACAGCCATGCATTACGGGGTGGTCGATTACCTGATCAAACCTTTCCAGTTTCCGCGCTTTGAAGAGGCGCTCACCACCTGGCGGGAGAAGCGCAAGCTGATAACCGGCCAGCCCTATTACGAACAGGCCGACGTTGACCGCCTGCTGCACGGCGGCGCGCCAGAGGCCAGCGACGCGCGCAAGCTGCCTAAGGGATTAACCGCGCAAACCCTGCGCACACTCTGCCAGTGGATTGACGCCCATCCGGATGTCGAATTCTCTACCGATGAGCTGGCGGCGGCGGTGAATATCTCCCGCGTTTCATGCCGCAAGTATCTGATTTGGCTGGCGCAGATCAATATTCTCTATACCACTATTCACTACGGCGCTACCGGGCGGCCGGTCTATCGCTACCGCCTGGTCGCTGAGCAGTACAGTTTGCTTAAGCAGTACAGTCAGTAACACGATAGCCGCTGTCCAGCGGCGAAAAACGCAGCCGCTGCCGCGATGAGAGAATGATGTCGCGATTTTTGGTGACGAAAATCGCGTCGATATCCTCACGCTGACGCAGCGCTGCGCAGCCCTTCTCTACGCCGAGGCCGAACAGCAGCGTAGTCCAGATATCGCCGTCTAAAGAATCCGCGGAAATAACCGTCACGCTATCGAGTTCGTTATCCAGCGGATAACCGCTGCGCGGGTCGAGAATATGGTGCCAACGTTTGCCATCCTGTTCGAAATAGCGCTCGTAGGTCCCCGAGGTGACCACCGATTGCCCGTTGATCGTCAGGGAACCGATCAGCGCCTGCGCGTCGGCAAATGGTTTTTTCAGGCCAATGGCCCATTCGCCGAGGGTATGCACATTGCCGCCGAGGTTAATCAGCGCCTTCTCGACCTGCTGCTGACGGAGATAATCGCGCACGCGGTCAGCGATATAACCTTTGGCAATCGCCCCGAGATCCAGCTCCATCCCCGGCTGCTGGAGAAACACGCTGCAGGTCGCCTCATCAAGGATCACCTCCTGTGGGCGGGTCAGCGCCAGTCGGGCTTTGATATCAGCCGCGACAGGCACGCTGTGCCCGTGAAAACCAATTCGCCACAGCTTCACCAGCGGGCCGATGGCGAGGTTAAAGGCGCTGTCGCGCACCATGCTGGCGGCTTTGGCGCACTGGATCAGCTGAAAGACCGGCCGGCTGACGGTGACCGGATGACGCCCGGCGGCGTGGTTGATGTCCATCACCTGCGACTCGGCGCGGTTAACGGTGAGCAGGTCTTCGTAGCGCTTGATAAGCTGGAAAACGCGGGAGGCCATCGCCTCATCGTGGGAACAGAGTTTGAGCAGGATGGGCGAGCCCATCAACACGGCGGAGTAGCTATAGACGCGGTTATCGGACATCGGGCTCTCCTTAGAAGGGGCAAGCCGGGCGGCGAAAGCGCCAGCCCGGCAGGAGCAAGGTTACAGGTTATCCTCTGGCACGTTTCGCCGCCTGATGGCCCGCGAGGGTACCGAAGATGATGATATCCGCGACCGCGTTACCGCCGATACGGTTGCCGCCGTGGATCCCGCCCACCACTTCACCGGCGGCGTAGGCGCCGCGGATCGGCTGCTGCGCCACATTCAGCACTTCGCCATCGGTATTAATGGTCACGCCACCCATGGTGTGGTGCACCCCGGGGGCGATACGAATAGCGTGGAACGGACCTTCGTTGATCGGCGCGCGCAGCGCGGTGGTGCGGCCAAACTGTTCATCATGCTGTTTTTCCACCGCCCCGTTGTAGCACTCGAGGGTGGCGAGGAAAGCATGGTAATCCATCCCCAGTTTCTCCGCCAGTTCCCGCGGTGAGCTGGCGCTGGTGACGAAGCCTTTGGCGATGTACTCGTCGGCAGCTTTGTTTTTCGCCCGTACATGCTCGTCAAAGACGATGTACGCATAGTGTTCCGGCAGAGCGATAATCGCCGCCGAGACTTTATCGCGGGTCTCCATCTCATTGAAGAAGCGGTTACCCTGCTGGTTGACGAGGATCGCCCCGCCGCCGCGAATCGACTCGGAAATCAGGTACGAGGTCTGCTGCTCAACGGTCGGGTGAATCTGAATTTCGCCCATGTCCACGGTGCCGGCGCCGATGCGCTCCAGCAGCGCGATACCGCTCCCGGTAGCCCCTTTGTGGTTAGTGGTGACAAAGCCTTCGAGGTCCGGACGATACTTCACGACCATCGCGCTGTTGGCGCTGAAGCCGCCGGTGGCCACTACGATGCTTTTGGTCTGTACTTCAATAACTTCTTTCTCGTCGTTGACCAGACGTACACCGCTAACCTCATTCCCGCTCATCAGGATCTCTTCCACCGAGGTATCCAGCAGGACGTCAATACCGCGTTTGGTGATGTTGCGCACCAGGCCGCTAATCAGATAGCCGCCGACCGCTGACCCGTCGCGCGGACGGTGGGTACGGTCAATGCTCATCCCACCGGTGGTGGTGATATCGTTGAGCATAATGCCGCGGTCCGCCAGCCACTCAATGGCTTGCGGCGCATTCTCCACAAAGCGACGCAGTAGCTGCGGGTTGTTTTTGTTGTGGCCGCCTTTCAGGGTTTCCTGATAGAACAGCTCTTTACTGTCCTGAATCCCTTTCACGCGCTGGAAGCGAGTTTCCGCGGCGTTCATCCCGGCAGAAGCCTTAATGGTGTTCCCGCCGATGGTCGGCATTTTTTCGACGATCAGCACGCTGGCCCCTTCGTCGTGAGCCTGAATGGCTGCCGCCAGACCGGCGCCGCCGCTCCCTACCACCACCACATCATAGCTTTTCGGCGCGGCGTCATTGCCGCCCTCTTCCGCCGCCAGCGCTTTGCTGGATTTCAGCATCGCTTTGGCGACCGCTTTTTTCACCGCTTCGCTCTGGCTGGTGGCGCCGGAAATCGCGTCTACGTGCGGGGTATTAGCGGTGAGGATACGTTCACGGATCTCTTCGAAGCTGGTGGTGAACTCCACGGTCTGCACCGGGCTCGCCGCCAGTTCGATATCGGCAATATGGTCATTTTCGAGGCTGACGTTGATCACCAGCTCATTGGCGTCATCGTGGACGGTCTCAACAAACATCCCCGGTTTAAATTTGGCATCACCCATGCTCATGTCGCGGATCATCGCTTCCACCAGCGAGAAGCGCCACAGCGGTTCCGGAATGTGCAGCGCTTCACGCTGGGTGCTGTCGATAAACAGCTCCAGCTCTTCGCCGGCGGCGATACGTGACGCCCAGTCCGGATAGGCGATGCAGGCGCGGCCTACCGCAATCAGGTCATAGCCGTGATTGAGGCCCTGCTCGGCATCAGCGGCGTTGACTACCCCGCCGACCCCCATCACCGGCACCTGGGCCAGGGTTTCAGAGCGCATAGCGCAGTATTTCTCAATCAGCGGCGTCGGATCGCTGGTATCGACGATAGACGGGCGCAGGGTGGCCCCCACCGAGAAGTGGAGATAATCGACACCGCGGGCGGCCAGTTTTTCCAGCAGGTACATGGTGTCGTCGAAGCGGATCCCCGGGACCTCCATCTCCTCCGGCGAGAAGCGATAGCCGATGATAAAGGCATCGTCAGCATACTGGCGGGCCATTTTGTGGGTAATATCCAGCACCGCCAGTGGGAAACGGGCGCGGTTGTCGCGGCTACCGCCCCACTGGTCGTCACGCTGGTTGGAGTTCGGCGAATAGAACTGCTGGATGAGATAGGTGTTGGCGCCGTGAATTTCGACGCCGTCAAAACCGGCGAGGATCGCGCGACGGACGCCGTCGCCAAACTTGGCGATCATCCCTTCCACTTCTTCACCACTGAGCGCTCGCGGCATGGCGGCGCCCTCACGCGGAGCGGCGATGGCGCTCGGCGCCACCGGCTGGCGCCCCCCGATCAGCTGCGGGTCGACCATACGGCCGCCGTGGTAGATCTGCAGAATCGCTTTTGAACCTTGCGCTTTGATCGCCTCGGCGATTTTCGCCAGGCCGGCAATTTTTTCATCATTATCAATGCCGATCGCACCCGGGAAGGCCAGACCGTAGTCATCAATAAAGCAGCACTCGACAATAATGGTGCCGATGCTGCCGGCGCGCGCGCGGTAGTACTCCACCAGCTCGCTGGTGACGGTGCCATCGAAATAACCGGTGCAGGTGGTCATCGGCGCCATGAGCAAACGGTTTTTCAGCTCGGTACCATTTGGTAAAGTAAATGGCTGCAAAATACGTTCGTTACTGGTCATAAGTTACGCTCCAGATTTTAAAATATTAAAAGCTCAGAATGGGGTGACGGAATCATTATTGGTTGTGGTTTTTAATTCCTGCTGTCATGCCAATAATATAGCGCGTTTTTTAGTTACTAAACTAATTACGTTAGTTATAAAACTATTTAACCCCAACAATAACATCACTACCTCTATTGTATTATTAAAATAATAAATTACATTTACATAATACAAATGTGCGATAACATTTATGATACTTTTGTTAACATAATTAATGACAAAGAAAAACAATAAAAAACAGCAAAATCAGACACATACAAAAACAAAAAATAATTTTAGCATTTATTGTTCATTTATATTTTAACATCTATCGATATTTTAGCCAAATTAACACCTCACCATATAGGGTTATGCTGATAATAAAAAAATAGTGAAATCACCGGCTTTTCTTGATCTTGATCAATTGCAACGGCCATTGAAAGCGCAATATATAAATAACCAACAAATTTAATTTAACGCCTCATAAAACGCGTTAAATAAGCGCCCTGTCGATACTCAGAAACGCAAAATAAAAACTAAAGTAACTTTTGTAATTAAAGAAACCACTGAGCATGTCGCTGGCGTAAACGTTATTTTCAACAACTTGCAGATACTCATTATGAAAGAGAAAAAGACAACCATACCGCCTGCCGGTGCAGTCAAGCCAACGACTGCGAATAAAAAACGTCTCCTGATGATGGCGCTGCCGATTATCGTTGCCGTGCTGTTATTGTTCGTCCCGGTCCCGGACGGCCTACCGCCGTACGCCTGGCACTACTTCGCTATCTTTGTCGGGGTGATCGTCGGGTTGATTTTTGAACCGCTGCCCGGCGCCGTTATCGGCATCACCGGCGTGGTAGTTATTGCCCTGTGCAGCCAATGGCTGCTGTTCAGCCCGGATCAGATGGCCGCGCCAGGCTTCAAAATGGCCGGCGCCTCCTTTAAGTGGGCGGTGAGCGGCTTCGGCAACTCCACCGTGTGGCTTATCTTCGGCGCGTTCATGTTCGCCGCCGGCTACGATAAAACGCAGTTCGGCCGCCGCCTGGCGCTGATTCTGGTGAAATATCTTGGCCGTCGCAGCCTGACGCTCGGCTACGCCATCACCTTCGCGGATCTGCTGCTGGCGCCGTTTACACCGTCTAACACCGCACGCAGCGGGGGGACTATCTACCCGATTATCGCTAACCTGCCGCCGCTGTACGGTTCAAAGCCAAACGATCCGAGCGCACGTAAAATCGGTTCCTATCTGATGTGGGTAGCGATCACCGCCGCCTGTATCACCAGCTCGATGTTCCTGTCGGCGCTGGCCCCGAACCTGCTGGCCCTGGCGCTGGTCAAAAGCATTGTTGGCATCAATATCTCCTGGGGCACCTGGTTCATCGCCTTCCTGCCGCTGGGTATCCTGCTGATTCTGGCCATGCCGCTGCTGGCCTACTGGTTCTACCCGCCGGAAGTGAAAGTCAATAACGAAGTGCCACTGTGGGCCGCGCGTGAACTGGAAAAACTGGGCAAGCTGTCACGCAATGAAATTCTGCTGCTGGTCTTCGTCTGCTTCGCGCTGATGATGTGGATCTTCGCCGCCGACTGGATCGAACCGGCGCTGGCTGCCCTGCTGGTTATCGTGCTGATGCTGTGGACCGGCGTGCTCTCGTGGAGCGATATCACCAACAACAAAGCGGCATGGAACACCTTTGTCTGGTTCGCCACCCTGGTGGCACTGGCCGACGGCCTCTCCTCCACCGGCTTTATCGCCTGGCTGGGTAAAGAGGGCGGCGCGCTGATGAGCGGCATCTCGCCGGGGATGGCGACCATCGTCCTGCTGCTGGCGTTCTACTTGCTGCACTATCTGTTTGCCAGCACCACCGCGCACACCACCGCGCTGCTGCCGGCCATGCTGACCATTGCCTCGACTATCCCGGGAATGAATATGGAAGTGTTTGTCCTGCTGATGGTCACCTCGCTGGGCGTGATGGGGATCATCACCCCGTACGGTACTGGCCCAAGCCCAATCTACTACGGCAGCGGCTACCTGCCGACTAAAGATTACTGGCGCCTCGGCACCATCTTTGGCGCCATCTTCCTGGCCGCCCTGCTGCTGATTGGCTATCCGTGGATGTCCATGATGTTCTGATTCATAACCGCCGGGACTACCCCGGCGGTTTTTATCTTTATGGAGTAAGTGACTATGTCGACTAAACCGTTTGTTTATCAGGATCCGTTTCCGCTGGCGCACGACGATACGGAATACTATCTGCTCAGCAAAGAGCACGTCTCCGTCGCCGAATTTGATGGCCAGGAGGTCCTGAAAGTAGAGCCACAGGCGCTGACCCTGCTCGCTCAGCAGGCCTTCCACGACGCCGCCTTTATGCTGCGCGTCTCCCATCAGCAACAGGTCGCCTCGATTTTGCTCGACCCGGAAGCCAGCGATAACGATAAATATGTCGCCCTGCAGTTCCTGCGCAACTCGGAAATTGCCGCCAAGGGCGTGCTGCCAACCTGCCAGGATACCGGCACCGCGATTATCATGGGGAAAAAAGGCCAGCGTGTCTGGACCGGCGGCGGCGATGAAGCCGCCCTGGCGCAGGGCGTTTACAACACCTATACCGAAGATAACCTGCGTTACTCGCAGAACGCGCCGCTGGATATGTATAAAGAGGTTAACACCGGTACCAACCTACCTGCGCAGATCGATCTCTACAGCGTCGACGGTGAAGAATATAAATTCCTGTGCATGGCGAAAGGTGGCGGTTCCGCCAATAAAACCTATCTCTATCAGGAAACCAAAGCGCTGATCACTCCGGCGAAGCTGAAAAACTATCTTGTTGAGAAGATGCGCACCCTCGGTACCGCCGCCTGCCCGCCGTACCACATCGCGTTTGTGATCGGCGGCACCTCGGCGGAAGCGACGCTGAAGACCGTGAAACTGGCTTCGACCCGCTATTACGACGGTCTGCCGACCGAAGGCAACGAACACGGTCAGGCGTTCCGCGACGTGCAGCTGGAGCAGGAATTGTTGCAGGAAGCGCAGAACCTCGGCCTCGGCGCGCAGTTCGGCGGGAAATACTTCGCCCACGATATCCGGGTGATCCGTCTACCGCGCCACGGCGCCTCCTGCCCGATCGGCATGGGCGTCTCCTGCTCCGCCGACCGCAATATCAAAGCCAAAATCAACCGCGATGGCATCTGGATCGAGAAGCTGGAGAGCAATCCGGGGAAATATATTCCTGAGCATCTGCGTCAGGCCGGCGAAGGCGAGGTGGTAAGCATCAACCTGAATCAGCCGATGAGCGAGATCCTGGCGCAGTTGTCGGCACATCCGGTCTCCACCCGCCTGAGCCTCAACGGCACCATTATCGTGGCCCGCGACATCGCCCACGCCAAGCTGAAAGAGCTTATCGATAATGGCGAAGCGCTGCCGCAGTACGTCAAAGATCATCCGATCTATTACGCGGGCCCGGCAAAAACGCCTGCCGGTTACGCTTCCGGCTCCCTCGGCCCGACCACCGCGGGACGTATGGATTCCTATGTCGATCTGCTGCAATCGCACGGCGCCAGCATGGTGATGCTGGCCAAGGGCAACCGCAGCCAGCAGGTGACCGATGCCTGCCACAAACACGGCGGCTTCTACCTCGGCAGCATCGGCGGCCCGGCGGCAGTGCTCGCCCAGCAAAGCATTAAGAGCCTCGAGTGCGTGGCTTATCCGGAGTTGGGGATGGAAGCTATCTGGAAAATCGAAGTCGAAGACTTTCCGGCGTTTATCCTCGTCGATGATAAAGGTAACGACTTCTTCCAGCAGATCCAGAATAAGCAGTGCGCCGGCTGTAAACAGCACGGTTAACGCTTTCCTCTGACGTTGATTCAGGCCATCGCCGTTTGGGCGATGGCTTTTTTTATGTCCGCGCCCCCAGCTTGAATTCACTTCGCGCCAGGCTATGCTCAACTACAAGCCCTCCGTTTTTTGCTGAAAAATAACAATAATTCTTATCTCAGGTGCCGCTATGAACAGGATGAGCATCGTTATCCTCTGGGCGCTGGCGCTGCTGGTGCTCCAGCCGGCGCTGGCCGCCGAACCGCGACAGCAGCCAACCGCACGCGAGCAGGCACGCACGGTGTACATTTTCCATCAGCCGATGGTGATGCTGCAGGCCACCTTTGGCCAGACGACACCTGAAGAACGCGTTTTGCGCACCCGCAGCGCCCTGCGCGCCTTTACCGAAGATGATATTCGCCAGCCGCTGCGGGTCGTACCGGTTATCCGCTATGGTCAGCCAGGACGGTTGTTCCTGATGAACAGCAAACCGGTGTTGCTGCTGAGCCAGGCGGATCTCGACGAGGGGGATGACTTAACCCTCGACCAGGCGGCCCAGCGGGTGCTGGCGCGTATGGAAGCCCAGCGCACCGGTCTGCGAGAACAGTTCAACACTCGCTATCTGCTGCTCTCCACAGGCAAAGCGCTGGCCGGGGGGCTGCTGCTGGCGCTGTTTTACTACGGCGCCTTCCGCGCCTGGCGGCGGGTGCGACGTTTTTTCCTGTTGCGGATCCTCGAAAAACGCAGCGCCATTCCGCAGCACTGGCGGCGCTACCTCGGCAATATTGAAGTTCGACTCTATGCTGTGCTGGCGATCCTTGTCGGTGTACTGGCCTGTTATCTCTGGCTGAGCTGGGCCTTCAGCCTGTTTCCGTGGACACGCGTGTGGAGCGAATCACTGGGCGACTGGTCGCTCGGGGTGATCCGCGACCTCTCTCTGTCGATTGTTGCCTCCCTGCCGGGGCTGATGATCGTGGTGCTTATTTTCCTTCTCACCTGGCTTATCATTCGCCTGGTGAAGGTGGTTCTCGACCAGGTCGCCGCCGGGCGCATCCAGGTGCCAGGCATCCATCCGGAAACCGTCAGCGCCACCCGCCGGTTGATCTCGGTGGTCATCTGGTTGTTTGCCCTCTCCGCCGCCTATCCGTTCCTTCCCGGCGCCAACTCCCTCGCCTTCAAAGGCATTAGCGTGTTCTTCGGCCTGATGCTGACCCTCGGGTCGACCGGGGTGATGACCCATGCCATGAGCGGCCTGGTGCTGATTTACTCTCGGGCGCTGCGCAAAGGCGACTGGATCCGCCTCGCCGATAATGAGGGTCAGGTCAGCGAGATTGGCGTGCTGGCGACCAAAATTCTCACCCGCGAAAATTACATCGTTACCGTCCCGAACGCGGTGGTGGTGAGCGGGAAAATTATTAATCTCAGCGCCGAAAGCGCCGACGGCGGGATCAACCTCACCACCAGCGTCACCATTGGCTACGATACGCCGTGGCGTCAGGTTCATGCGTTGCTGGAGCTGGCGGCGAGACGCACCCCCGGGGTCGATCAGCAAATTGCGCCGGTGGTGCGTAAGCTGGGATTGCTCGACTGGTATACCTCGTATGAGCTGCAGGTGCGCTTATTACCCACTACGAAGCTGCCGGAAGGTCGCAACGCGTTGCATAGCAGCATTATTGACGTGTTCAACGAATTCGGCGTGCAGATTATGTCACCGAACTTTGTAATGCAGCCAAAGGCGGCGGTAGTGGTGCCGCAGGATGCGTGGTTCGCCGCCCCGGCCGTCGCGCCGCAGGAGCCTGAGAAATAAATAAGGGATAATATAGCGGCATTTCCGCCGGGTGGCGGCTGCGCCTTACCCGGCCTACGTACGTACGACCTGTCGTTAATTTATTCACCATTGTTGCTGAAACTGCCGGTGCTGGCGGCCTCAAAATCGCTGAGACGTTCCCGGCAGGCCGGGGTACAGGGGGCTGCGGCGACTGGCCGCCCCCTGTGCGCTCCCTGTGCCATAAGAGACATGACGCAGAAGATCTACCGGGAGCGCAATCTGCCCGGAATTAACATAGAAGTTGTAGCCCTGCCAAACGTTGTGGCCCTGCCAAACATAGTGCGAACAGGGACATTTCCGGTTGTGCCGTTATTTCGCCGGGTGGCGGCTGCGCCTTACCCGGCCTACGTACGTACGACCTGTCGTTAATTTATTCACCATTGTTGCTGAAACTGCCGGTGCTGGCGGCCTCAAAATCGCTGAGACGTTCCCGGCAGGCCGGGGCAGCCCGCATGGATGCGGGCTGAGGGCCGTGTTTTGCACGGACGCTGCCTCGGCCCGACCCGAAGCCTGCCGGGATAAGTCGAAGGGACCGCGCAGCGGCGATTTTGCTGGCCGGAGCCCGGGGGTACAGGGGGCTGCGGCGACTGGCCGCCCCCTGTGCGCTCCCTGTGCCATAAGAGACATGACGCAGAAGATCTACCGGGAGCGCAATCTGCCCGGAATTAGCATAGAAGTTGTAGCCCTGCCAAACGTTGTGGCCCTGCCAAACATAGTGCGAACAGGGACATTTCCGCTTGTGCCGTTATTTCGCCGGGTGGCGGCTGCGCCTTACCCGGCCTACGTACGTACGACCTGTCGTTAATTTATCCACCATTGTTGCTGAAACTGCCGGTGCTGGAGGCCTCAAAATCGCTGAGACGTTCCCGGCAGGCCGGGGCAGCCCGCATGGATGCGGGCTGAGGGCCGTGTTTTGCACGGACGCTGCCTCGGCCCGACCCGAAGCCTGCCGGGATAAGTCGAAGGGACCGCGCAGCGGCGATTTTGCTGGCCGGAGCCCGGGGGTACAGGGGGCGGCGGCGACTGGCCGCCCCCTGTGCGCTCCCTGCGCCATAAGAGACATAACGCAGAAGATCAACCGGGAGCGCAATCTGCCCGGAATTAGCATAGAAGTTGTAGCCCTGCCAAACATAGTACGAACAGGGACATTTCCGCTTGTGCCGTTATTTCGCCGGGTGGCGGCTGCGCCTTACCCGGCCTACGGGGTCAACAGGCGATTTTCGCTTCCCAGGCCCGGCAAGCGCTGCGCCGGAGGGCAATCTATCGGCGCCATACCCGCCATTTCGCCGGATGACGGCTGCGCCTTACCCGGCCTACGGGGTCTACAGGCGATCTTCGCTTCCCAGGCCCGACAAGCGCTGCGCCGGAAGGCAATCTATCGGCGCCTTACCCGGCCTACAACGACTGCCGGGCAATCCGACTCGGACGACGACTCAACCCTGCGCGGCGTCGATGTCGTCAAACACCTGCTGCGCCAGATGCATCGTGGCATTGGCCGCCGGCAGCCCACAGTACAGGGCAGCGTGCATGATCAACTCTTTCAGCTCATCGCGGGTCACCCCATTGTTAAACGACGCGCGCAGATGCATCTTCAGCTCCGCCTCACGATTGAGAGCGATCAGCATAGCAATGGTGATCATGCTGCGGGTATGGTGATCGAGCCCCGGACGCGTCCAGGTCTCGCCCCAGGCATAGCGGGTAATAAAGTCCTGAAACTCATCATTCAACGGCGTCAGATGCTGCAGCGTACGGTCGACGTGGGCGTCGCCCAATACTTTGCGCCGTACCGCCATCCCGTCCTGATAGCGCTGTTTATCATCCATGGCGTTCCCCCTGGAAAAAGCTCAACAGCGCCGAGGTAAAGCTTTTCGGCGCCTCAATGTTAGACAGATGCGATGCCGCCAGCACCACCACCTCGGAGGCGGGGATCTGCTGCTGCAGGAAATGAGCGTCACCGACCGTAGTGACAGGGTCACTTTCCCCGGCGATGATTAACGTCGGCAGCGGGATCTGCCCCACTTCGCCCCGCAGGTCGGCGGCGGCCAGCGCCTCGCAGCAGGCGGCATAGCCTTCAGCATCGGTATGGGTCAGCTGATGACAAAGCGCCTCGACTACCTCCGGCGCCTTCTGGCGAAACGCGTGGGTGAACCAGCGGTCTGCCGCTCCGGCGGCCACCACCGCCATCCCCTCCTGGCGTACCGCCCGCGCCCGCGACAGCCAGCTGGCCTGATCGCCAATGCGCGCCGCGGTGTTGGCGACGGCCAGACCATGAAAACGCTCCGGCGCAAAGCGGCCCAGCCACAGGCCGGTCAGACCGCCCATCGAGATCCCGCAAAACCAGACGCGGTCGATATTCAGGTGATCGAGCAGCGCAATCACATCCTCACCCAGCTGGGCGAGGGTCACTTTGCCATTTTTCGTCGTTTTACCGTGGCCGTGCGTGTCGTAGCGCAGCACCCGGAAATGGGCGGTTAACGCCTCGATCTGCGGCTGCCACATCGCCCGGGTGGTGCCCAGCGAGTTGGAGAGGACGATAACCGGCGCGCCATCCGGCCCGTCAAGTTGATAATCAAGATTCATCACGTTGCTCCTGATAACGCGCCAGTACCTGGCGCACAAAGCGTTCGGCGCTGCCGGTCGCCGTTGCCGGATCCAGCAGCGTGGTTAAGCGTTCACGAGAGAGATACTGACTGACCTGTGGGTCAGCCGCGAGCAGATCGACCAGCGGAGAGTGACGGTCCAGCGCCTGACGGCACAGCGCCTCGATATGATGATGCGCCTCGGCTTTGCCGATGAATTCCGCCAGCGCCAGGGTCACCGCCTCGGCCATGATCAGCCCGTGGGTGATATCGAGATCGGCGCGCATTTTCTGCGGGAAGACCAGCATATCGCGCACCAGCGCTTCGCTTTGCGCCAGCGCCCCGCCCACCAGCGTAATCAGATCCGGCAGCGTCTCCCACTCCGCCTGCCAGCCGCCCAGCGCCCGCTCGTGCTGCTGGAGTTGGCTGGCGTAGAGGGTCGCCATCAGTCCCGGCGTGCGCTGGGCGGCGGTCAGGATCGCCGCGCAGGCCACCGGATTGCGCTTATGCGGCATTGTCGACGAGCCACCGCGGCCTTCCGCCACCGGCTCGCCGACCTCAGCCACTTCGGTCTGCATCAGCAGGGAAAAGTCGTTAGCGAATTTCCCCAGCGTGCCGCAGACGCCGGCAAACCAGGCGCCCGCCTCCAGCAGCCGATCGCGCTGACTGTGCCATGGAGTATCCGGCAGCGACAGACCGAGGATCTGCGCCAGCGCCTGACCAACCGCCGGCCCTTTCTCTTTTAGCGCGTCCAGAGTGCCCGCGGCGCCGCCAAACTGCAGCACCAGCAGCCGCGGACGCATCTCGCGCAGCCGCTGCTGCCAGCGCAGGAGCGCGTCGAGGGTGCCCGCCAGCTTCAGGCCAAAGGTCACCGGCAGCGCATGCTGCATCCAGGTCCGCCCCGGCATCACGGTATCGCGATAACGATCCGACTGAAGAGCCAGGGCCGCCAACAGCTGCTCAAGCAGGGTCTCAGCGGCATCCAGCGCCCCGCGCAGCTGGAGCACCAGTCCGGTGTCGATGGCGTCCTGGCTGGTGGCGCCCCAGTGAACGTAGCGCGCAGCCTCGGGATCTCGCGCTTTTACCTGCGCCGTCAGCTGTTTCACCAGCGGGATCGCCAGGTTACCGGCCCCCACCGCCGCCTCGCCGAGGGCGGCAAAATCGATCGCCTCGTGGCGGCAGGCCGCGACAATCGGTCCGACCGCTTCCGGCGGCACTATCCCGCAGGCGGCCTGTGCTTGCGCCAGCGCCGCTTCAAAATCCAGCATGCCCTGCACCCGCTGCGCGTCGCTGAACCAGTCGGTCAGCGGACTGCTGCGCAGCATTGGGGTCAACAAACTCATTCTGGCTCCTTAAACACGTTCAATAATCAGGGCGATCCCCTGTCCAACGCCGATGCACATGGTGCACAGAGCGTAGCGGCCGCCGGTCCGTTTCAGCTGATAAGCTGCGGTCATCGCCAGCCGGCCGCCGGAGGCGCCGAGCGGGTGGCCCAGCGCAATCGCCCCGCCGTTAGGATTCACATGGGCGGCATCGTCCGGTAAGCCCAAATCGCGGGTCACCGCCAGCGCCTGCGCGGCGAAGGCTTCATTCAGCTCGATGACATCCATCTGGCCTAATGTCAGGCCGGTCTGCGCCAGCACCTTGCGCACAGCGGGCGCCGGGCCAAAGCCCATGATCCGCGGCGCGACGCCCGCCGTCGCCACGCCGACCACCCGGGCCAGCGGCTGAAGATCGTGAGCCGCCAGCGCCGTCTCGCTGGCCAGCAGCAGCGCACAGGCGCCGTCGTTAACGCCGGAGGCGTTTCCGGCGGTGACGCTGCCGTCGGCGCGCACCACGCCGCGCAGTTTAGCCAGCGCCTCCAGCGAGGTACTGCGCGGGTGCTCATCGCGGCTAAACAGCAGTGGCTCGCCTTTGCGCTGCGGCACCTGGACGGCGATCAGCTCATCGGCGAAACGCCCCGCCTCTTGCGCCGCGGCGGTGCGCAACTGACTGCGTAAGGCGAACGCGTCCTGATCGGCACGGGCGATGGCAAACTCATCGGCGACGTTTTCCGCCGTCTCCGGCATGGAATGAACACCGTACAGGGCTTTCATCTGCGGGTTAATAAAGCGCCAGCCGATGGTGGTATCTTCCATCTGCATGCTGCGGCTAAAGGCGCTCTCCGCTTTCCCCATCACAAACGGCGCGCGGGACATGCTTTCCACGCCGCCGGCGATCATCAGCTGTGTTTCCCCGCTTTTAATGGCTCGCGCCGCAACGCCGATCGCATCGAGGCTGGAACCGCACAGGCGGTTGATGGTGCTCCCGGGCACGCTCTCCGGCAGACCGGCCAGCAGCAGCGCCATCCGCGCCACGTTGCGGTTATCTTCCCCGGCCTGGTTAGCGCAGCCAAAGATCACATCGTCAATGCGCGAGGGATCCAGTCCCGGGTTACGCGCCAGCAGCGCTTTCAGCGGCAGCGCCGCGAGGTCGTCGGCGCGCATCGTCGCCAGGGCACCGCCAAAACGGCCAAAGGGTGTACGCACCGCATCACAGATAAATGCCTGATTCATCATAGGTTCCTTACGCGCTTTCCGCCAGTTGTTCAAAGGTAAGCGCCACCGGAGTGATGCGCTGCAGCTCCTCAAAAGAGAGGCCGTTAAAGATTTCCCGTACCACCGGGCCACGGTCGGTGATGTCGATCACCGCCAGGTCGGTATAGATCCGGCTGACGCAGCCGACGCCGGTCAGCGGGTAGCTGCACTGCGCCACCAGCTTGCACTCGCCGTCACGGGTCAGGTGGTCCATCATCACGAATACCTGGCGGGCGCCGATGGCCAGATCCATCGCCCCGCCAACGGCCGGGATCGCATCCGGCGCACCGGTGCTCCAGTTGGCGAGGTCGCCGCTGGCGGAGACCTGATAGGCCCCCAGCACGCAGATATCGAGATGGCCGCCGCGCATCATGGCGAAGGAGTCGCCGTGGTGGAAATAGCAGCCCCCCTGCAGGAGGGTGACATACTCTTTACCGGCATTGATCAGCTCGGGATCTTCTTCCCCGGGCTGCGGTTTCGGCCCCATGCCCAGCAGGCCGTTTTCGCTGTGCAGGAACACCTCTTTGTCAGCGGGCAGGTAATTGGCTATGCGGGTCGGCAGGCCGATGCCGAGGTTGACGTAAGCGCCTTCGGGAATATCGCGGGCCACGCGCTGGGCCATTTCATCACGGGTCAGTTTTTGCATGTCGGGCTCCTCAGGCGCGTTGCGCGGCAGTCAGGTTTTCCAGCGAGAAGACGCGCTGGACGAAAATGCCGGGAGTGATGATGTTTTCCGGGTCGAGGTCGCCCAGCGCCACCAGCTGCGAGACCTCCACGATGGTGGTTTTCGCCGCTGTCGCCATGATCGGGCCAAAGTTGCGCGCCGCCTTGCGATAGACCAGGTTGCCCCAGCGGTCGCCCTGATGGGCTTTAATCAGCGCGAAATCGGCTTTGATCGGGTACTCCAGCACGTAGTGGCGACCGTCGATTTCCCGTGTCTCCTTGCCTTCCGCCAGCGGCGTGCCGTAGCCGGTGGGGGTAAACACCGCCCCCAGCCCGGCGCCGGCGGCCTGGATCCGCGCCGCGAGGTTGCCCTGCGGCACCAGCTCCAGCTCCACTTTACCGCGACGGTAGAGGTCATCGAAAATCTGCGAATCCACCTGGCGCGGGAAGGAGCAGATCATTTTGCGCACCCGGCCCGCCTTGAGCAGCGCCGCGAGACCCACTTCCCCGTTGCCGGCGTTGTTATTAATGATGGTCAGGTCGCGGGCGCCCTGGTCAATCAGGGCGTCAATCAGAAAGGTCGGCTGGCCGGCGGGGCCAAAGCCGCCGATCATAATAGTCGCCCCGTCGTGGATCCCGGCGATGGCTTCGCTCAGCGTTGATACGCTTTTATCAATCATCAGGTCGCTCCAGTGATGTGCGGTAATCGCACTTTTATTCGTTGTTCGCACAAAATGTGACCCGCTTAACGATGTCGGTCAAGGGCGATAATCGAAATATGGTGCGATAATCGAACATCGGTTATCTTTAGCGAAAGAATGTGATCGATGGCAAATATGGGGAACAAACATGGACAAGCATCCAGACGATTTACTGACCGGCGACGGCGATCCGTTTAAGGGCGATCCGAACTTTATGGCCTCCCTGGCGCGGGGTCTGGAGGTGATTCAGGCGTTCACGCCGCAGCGGCCCCTGCTGTCTATCTCGCAGATTAGCCAGAAGACCGGCATCCCGCGCGCCGCGGTGCGCCGCTGTCTGTATACCCTGAGCAAGCTGGGGTTCGTCTATGCCGAAGACGGTAAGAATTTCCAGCTGCGACCGCGGATCCTGGCGCTGGGCCACGCCTGGCTGGCCTCGACGCCGCTGGCGCGTTCGGCGCAGCCGGTGCTGCGGCATCTGAGCGAAATGCTCAATGAGTCCTGCTCCATCGCCACCCTCGACGGCGACGATATCCTGTATATCGCCCGCGCCTCCAGCTCGCGGATTATGACCATCGACCTGGATATCGGCAGCCGCCTTCCGGCGTGGGCGACCTCGATGGGCCGGGTGTTGCTTAGCCATCAACCGGAGGAGAAGCTCAACGATATGCTGGCCCGGGTGACCATGATCCGCTACACCCCGCAGACGGTGGATTCGGTGGCGAAGCTGCGCGCCGAACTGAAACGGGTGCATCAGCAGGGGTATGCCCTCAACGATCAGGAGCTGGAGATGGGGCTGCGCTCCCTCGCGGTCCCGCTGTTTAACGCTCAGGGACAGGTGCAGGCGGCGCTCAACGTCGGGGTGCATGCGGGCCAGATGACGGCCCGCGAGATGATCGAGCGCGTGCTGCCGGAGCTGCAGAAAGCCGCCCGCGAGCTAACGCTGCTTCTGCGCTAACGGCTGCGCTTGGCGTGCTGCTCCCAGGTCTCCTGCTTCGCCTCGGCCGATTTACGCAACGCGACATAGCAGGCGCCGCTGCCGCCGTGATGTGGAAGCGCGGCGCAGAAGGCCTGCACCTCCGGCAGCTCTTCCAGCCAGCGCGCCAGATAGCTACGGATGATATTGGCGTGGGACCGATCGTCGCGGCCTTTGCCGTGAACGATCAGCACATTGCGTAATCCCTCTTTTTGCGCCTGCACCATAAAGGCGAAGAGCATCTGTCGACACTGTTCCACCGGCTGGCGCAGCAGGGAGAGGCTCGCCTGCTGGCTGTATTTCCCCCGCCGCAGCTTATCCAGCACACCGCTTTGCAAACCTTCGCGCTTAAACTCCAGCGGCGCGGCGAGCGGCACGATATCCAGATAGCCGGTAGTGAGGAAATTATCCAGCTGCAGGGTATCGACGCGCTGCGGGGCGCGGCTGTTGCGCCCGGGATGCCAGTGCACGTCATTGTTACGTTTCAGAGGCTGGACATCTTCCATGGCGTCAAGAAACAGGGATTTGTCATCAAGGTTCATGGGCTCTCCTCCAGCGGCTGTCGCCAGCTACTATAGCCGCCTCGCGCCGCCCCCTCAACGCGTTTAGCCGCGTTTGCTGGCAAAGTGAGCGCGACGGACGATTAAGGAAACAATTGTCGGCTCTGGCGGCGAAACAGGGTGATTAACGACGCCGTGAGCGGCGTTTGCCGGGTATCGCGCCGCTGGATCAGATAATAGGTGGCGGTGGGTAACACTTCACGGATGGGGATCATCACCAGTTTGTCGGCCATCAGCGGGTCGTTGCCCAGCTCCACCGGCAGGATGCTGAGAAAATCACTTTTCACCACCAGGCTGATGCAGGATGAGAACGTTTCGCAGACGATCCCCACCTTGGGCTCCCGCCCCAGCTGTTCGAAGCGCTCCTGCAGCTGCTTAAAGTAGCTGCCCCGCGGCGTCGGCATGGTCCAGTGGTGCTCCATCAGCTCCCCCAGCGAGGTGGCCTGCGCCGCCGGATGGCCCGCGCGGGCGAACACCGCGAACGGTTTCTCAAACAGTTTTTCAAAGCTGAACTCATGGTCGTACGGCCCGGGGTAATAGGTATTAATGGTGAAATCCAGCTCCCCCTGGCGCAGCTCGTTAATCATCGCCAGCAGCTGGCCCTCCATGATCCTCACCTTCACCTGCGGATGCTGCTGATGAAAGCGGCAGATCACCGACGGCATCAGCGACCGGGCGACGCTGGCGCCAAGGCCTATATTAATTTGCCCGGCCTGTTCCCCCTGGCGCTGCAGCAGTTCATCCTGCGCCGCCCGCAGCTCCTCGAGGATCAGGCTCGCATGTTGATAAAAACTTTCGCCACTTTCGGTCAGCGCCACCCCCTGGCTGCGGCGGACAAATAGCTGGGCGGAAAGCCCCTCCTCCAGCTCTTTAATCGCTTTGGTCAGCGCCGGCTGCGAAACAGCCAGCGAGCGGCTGGCGCCGCGAATACTGCCTTCCCGGGCCACTTCGACAAAGGCGCGAATTTGATGAAATTTGATCTGAAATGCCATGCTTTTGGTGATAACCATTGTCTATCAGACAGAAGAAAATGACATCTACTGTAATCCATCAGGCTGTGGCAGGTTAAGGGTGTTAAGGCCTGTAGCGCGTTAGCGATAAACAAAAGCTATCACATCGTGAACGCCGTCACATTTTTTACTTATGACAGGATAAGCTATGCCGCAACTTGATGAATACCTGCGCCAGCTGGCGCCCTCTATGACCCAATGGCGCCGTGATTTTCACCTGCACGCGGAATCCGGCTGGCTGGAGTTCCGCACCGCCAGCAAGGTCGCGGAGATCCTCCACGGACTCGGCTACCAGCTGGCGCTAGGCCGCGATGTTATCGATGCCGACAGCCGGATGGGGCTGCCGGACGAGGAGACCCTGGCGAGGGCTTTCGAGCGAGCCCGCGAACAGGGCGCGCCGGAGCGCTGGTTACCGGCGTTTGAAGGTGGTTTCGCTGGCGTGGTCGCCACGCTTGACACCGGACGTCCCGGCCCAACCCTGGCCTTTCGCGTCGATATGGATGCCCTCGATCTCAATGAACAGCACGACGACAGTCACCGCCCCCATCGCGACCATTTCGCCTCCTGCAATACCGGCATGATGCACGCCTGCGGCCATGACGGCCATACCGCCATCGGACTGGGGCTCGCGCACCTCCTGAAGCACTACGCTGACCAGCTAAACGGGGTGATCAAACTGATTTTCCAGCCTGCTGAAGAAGGCACCCGCGGCGCCCGCGCGATGGTGGCCGCCGGCGTGGTGGACGACGTGGATTATTTCACGGCGATCCATATCGGCACCGGCGTCCCGGCGGGCACCGTCGTCTGCGGTGGGGACAACTTTATGGCCACCACCAAATTCGACGTGCAGTTCAGCGGCGTGGCCGCCCACGCCGGCGGCAAGCCCGAGGACGGGCGCAACGCGCTGCTGGCCGCCGCCCAGGCTGCTCTTGGCCTGCACGCCATCCCGCCACACAGCGCCGGCGCCTCGCGGGTCAACGTCGGGGTGATGCAGGCCGGTACCGGGCGCAACGTGGTGCCCTCTTCCGCGCTGTTAAAAGTGGAAACCCGCGGCGAAAGCGAAGCCATTAACCAGTACGTGTTCGAGCGGGCGCAGCACGTCGTCGCTGGGGCGGCGGCGATGTACGAAGCCCGCTACGAACTGCGCATGATGGGCGCGGCGACCGCCAGCGCGCCGTCGCCGGCGTGGGTGAACTATCTACGCGAACAGGCCGCTCAGGTACCCGGTGTGCAACAGGCGGTGGATCGCATCGCCGCCCCGGCGGGATCGGAAGACGCCACCCTGATGATGGCCCGGGTCCAGGCGCGCGGCGGCCTCGCCTCGTACATGATTTTCGGCACTGAACTGAGTGCCGGTCACCACAACGAGAAATTTGATTTCGACGAGAGCGTGATGGCGGTAGCAGTCGAAACCCTGGCGCGCGTCGCGCTTAACTTTCCCTGGCAGCAGGGGGTGTGATGGAAGCCATTTTTCAGTTTGTGGACGAGGTGGTTGAGGCACAACGCGACACCTGCTGCGCCATCGCCGACGACATCTGGGACCACCCGGAGACCCGCTTTGAGGAGTTCTGGTCCGCCCAACGGCTGGCCGACGCCCTGGAGGCGGAAGGTTTTCAGCTCACCCGCGATGCCGGCGGGATCCCGAATGCCTTTATCGCCAGCGTCGGCAAGGGCAAACCGGTCATTGCCCTGCTCGGCGAATTTGACGCTCTGGCGGGACTCAGCCAGCAGGCCCACTGCGCAGAACCGACGTCCTCGACACCGGGAGCCAACGGCCACGGCTGTGGGCACAATCTGCTCGGTACTGCGGCTTTCGCCGCAGCGGTCGCGGCTAAACACTGGCTGCAGCAGCACGGCGACAGCGGCACCCTGCGCTTTACGGTTGTCCCGGCGAGGAAGGCGGTTCGGGAAAAACCTTTATGGTGCGCGAAGGGTTGTTTGATGATGTCGATGCGGCGCTGACCTGGCATCCGGAAGCCTGGGCCGGGATGTTCAGCACCCGCACCCTCGCCAATATTCAGGCGGCATGGCGATTTACCGGCACCGCGGCCCACGCCGCTAATTCGCCGCACCTGGGCCGGAGCGCGCTGGATGCCGTCACCCTGATGACCACCGGCAGCAACTTCCTCAATGAACATATTATCGAGAAGGCACGGGTTCATTACGCCATTACCGATACTGGCGGCGTCTCGCCCAACGTGGTGCAGGCGCAGGCGGAAGTGCTGTATCTGATCCGCGCGCCAGAGATGGCCGACGCTGAGCAAATCTTCGCCCGCATCGAGAAGATTGCCCAGGGGGCCGCGCTGATGACCGAGACCCACGTCAGTTGCCGCTTTGAAAAGGCCTGCTCCAGCTATCTGCCCAACCGCACGCTTGAGGCGGCGATGTATCAGGCGGTCTGTCATTACGGTACCCCTGACTGGAGCGACGAGGAACGCGCCTTTGCCGCGGCGATCCGCGCCACTCTCAGCGCCAACGATATTAACAACAGCCTGCACAATATTGCCGGCACCAGTGGCGAGGAAGGCAAAGCGTTTGCCCGCCGCCACCGCGACACCTTGCTGATTGATGAGGTGGCGCCCTGGGCGGCCACGGATAACGTCCTCGCCGGCTCCACCGACGTCGGCGATGTTAGCTGGAAAGCGCCGGTGGCCCAGTGCTTCAGCCCGTGCTTCGCGGTGGGTACCCCGCTGCATAGCTGGCAGCTGGTGAGCCAGGGCCGCACTTCCATCGCCCATAAGGGCATGTTGCTGGCGGGGAAAGTCCTCGGCGCGACCGCCATCCGTTTATTCAGCGACAGTGCCCTGCTGGAGGCCAGCCAGCAAGAGCTCAGGCAGGTACTGGCCGAACGCCCCTATCGTTGCCCGATCCCGGCGGAGGTGAGACCGTCCGTTTTACGATAACCACTTAAGAGAGGCCACTCCTGGCCAACGCTGACCGGCATCGCGGCACGCACCGCCCATAATAACCGCCGGCAGTACGGGAGCTGGCCTGCCCAACACAACAACGACAACAGAGGAACGCCCATGAGTATGTCATCCATACCGTCATCTTCCCCCGGCGGAAAGCGCTATGGCTGGGTAGAGAAGATCGGTAACAAGGTCCCGCACCCGTTTTTGCTGTTTATCTATCTTATCGCGGTGCTTATCGCCGCCACGGCAATCCTCTCCGCCCTCAACGTTGGGGTACAAAACCCAACTGACGGTTCGCGGGTGGTGGTCAAAAATCTGCTCAGCGTGGAAGGATTGCACTGGTTTTTGCCAAACGTGATTAAAAACTTCAGCGGTTTCGCGCCGCTGGGGGCGATCCTCGCCCTGGTGCTGGGCGCCGGCTTTGCCGAGCGCGTGGGTCTGCTGCCGGCGCTGATGGTGAAAATGGCCTCGCACGTCAGCGCCCGCTATGCCAGCTATATGGTGCTGTTTATCGCCTTTTTCAGCCATATCTCTTCTGATGCGGCGCTGGTAATTATGCCGCCGCTGGGCGCGCTGATGTTTCTTGCCGTCGGCCGGCATCCTGTCGCTGGCTTGCTGGCGGCGATAGCCGGCGTAGGCTGTGGCTTTACCGCTAATTTACTGATTGTCACCACCGACGTGCTGCTCTCGGGGATCAGCACCGAGGCGGCAAAATCCATCGATGCCTCTTTGCACGTCAGCGTAATCGACAACTGGTACTTTATGGCGACCTCGGTGATCGTTCTGACACTCGTCGGCGGCCTGATCACCGATAAGCTGGTGGAGCCGCGGCTGGGCCAGTGGCAAGGCAGTCGCGAGGAAAAGCTGCAGACACTGACCCCCGAGGAGCGGTTCGGCCTGCGCATCGCCGGCGTGGCGACGCTAGCGTTCGTGGCGGTCATCGCCCTGATGGTGGTTCCCGAGAACGGTATTCTTCGCGATCCGGTTCAGCATACGGTCATGCCCTCGCCGTTTATCAAAGGCATCGTGCCGCTAATTATCTTTTTCTTCTTTGTTGTTTCGCTGGCCTATGGCATCGCCACCGGCAAAATTCGCCGCCAGGCCGACCTGCCGCAGTTAATGATTGAGCCGATGAAAGAGATGGCCGGGTTTATCGTGATGGTCTTCCCGCTGGCGCAGTTCGTGGCGATGTTTAACTGGAGCAATATGGGCAAATTTATGGCCGTTGGGCTGACGGATCTGCTCGAGAGTTCAGGCATGAACGGTGTTCCGGCGTTTGTCGGCCTTGCGCTGCTGTCGGCTTTTCTGTGTATGTTTATCGCCAGCGGCTCGGCCATCTGGTCGATCCTGGCGCCGATTTTCGTGCCGATGTTTATGCTGCTGGGCTTTCATCCGGCGTTTGCGCAGATCCTGTTTCGCATCGCCGATTCATCGGTGCTGCCGCTGGCGCCGGTATCGCCGTTTGTGCCGCTGTTTCTCGGTTTTCTACAGCGCTACCGGCCGGATGCCCGGCTTGGCACCTACTACTCACTGGTGCTCCCTTACCCGATGATCTTTCTCGCCGTCTGGCTGCTGTTGCTGGTAGGCTGGTATCTGGTGGGACTGCCTATCGGCCCTGGCATCTATCCGCGGCTGCCTTAACCCGCTGATGCGCCAGGGACGGCCGCGTCACCCTAACGGAAAATCTTCACTTTGCGGCTGGCCTGTTCAATGCTGGCGAATTTATACCACAACGCTTTATATCCCCTCTCAATCACCAGCGTCAGCGCGTGGATCCCTAAGCCGCTGACGATCAATACCAGTACGCCGGTCAGTATATATTGCATAGCCCCACCTCAGAGTTGTTAACCGCGCCGCGGCAACGCAGCAAGCTCTGCGCAGGCGCGGCGTCTTCTGTTAAACGTAACAAAAACCATGCCCGATAACCTGCCAGGATCGATCCAAAAATAAATCATCATGGCGGTCGCTGAATGCAGCCCATGATCGGGATTTATCTTTTGGGAGTATAGTTGACCGCTGTCAGCACGTGGTATCGTGTGCTCCACAGGTACGATGGTGGATGACAGAAACGATGTTGACCTTGCTGCAGGATAAAATGGATACCCCGCTGGGGCCGTTGTGGGTGCTTTGCGACGAACAGTTTAATTTGCGCGCCGTCGAGTGGGATGAGCATCGCAATCGGATGGAAACGCTGCTCGACGTACACTATCGCCGGGAAGGCTATCAGCGCGTCGACTGTCGTAATCCCGGCGGTCTCAGTAGTAAGCTGAGCGACTATTTTGCCGGCGATCTGGCGATTATCGAGACCTTGCCAACCGCTACCGCCGGCACCCCTTTTCAGCGCCAGGTCTGGCAGGCGTTACGCGATATACCCTGTGGCCAGGTGATGCACTACGGCCAACTGGCCGAGGCGCTCGGACGCCCCGGCGCCGCGCGCGCGGTGGGCGCCGCCAATGGCGCCAATCCGGTGAGTATCGTGGTGCCCTGTCATCGGGTCATCGGGCGCAACGGCACCATGACCGGCTATGCCGGGGGTGTGCAGCGAAAAGAGTGGTTATTGCGCCATGAAGGGTATCTTTTACTTTGACTGAAAATGCCTTTTCTGGAATCTTCAGGTAATTTTACAATCAAATGTCGCTGAATAATCTATTATTAATCAAACAGATATATGCCCGCTTTGATTTACCCTGCTGATATTACGTGTTTCAGAGCCTGAAGACTTACCTGCTGATCAAAAAGATGTTAAAATTGACCAATATCAATTAAGGCCTGAGCAGACATATGATCCCTGAGAAGCGAATTATTCGACGCATTCAGTCTGGCGGTTGTGCAATCCATTGTCAGGATTGCAGCATTAGCCAGCTCTGCATCCCCTTTACTCTGAACGAGCATGAGCTTGATCAGCTGGATAATATTATCGAGCGGAAAAAGCCTATCCAGAAAGGTCAAACCTTGTTCAAAGCCGGTGATGAGCTGAAATCGTTGTACGCTATTCGCTCCGGGACCATCAAAAGCTACACCATCACCGAGCAAGGTGATGAGCAGATCACCGGCTTCCATCTGGCGGGCGATCTGGTGGGCTTTGACGCCATCGGTACCGGTCTGCACCCGAGCTTTGCGCAGGCGCTGGAAACCTCAATGGTCTGCGAGATCCCCTTCGAAACCCTTGACGATCTTTCCGGAAAAATGCCCAATCTGCGGCAGCAGATGATGCGCCTGATGAGCGGTGAGATTAAAGGCGACCAGGATATGATCCTGTTGCTTTCCAAAAAGAATGCCGAAGAGCGTCTGGCCGCGTTTATCTATAACCTTTCTCGTCGGTTCGCCCAGCGCGGCTTCTCACCTCGTGAATTCCGGCTGACCATGACCCGCGGCGATATCGGCAACTATCTCGGCCTCACCGTCGAAACCATTAGCCGTCTGCTGGGTCGTTTTCAGAAAAGCGGCATGCTGGCGGTGAAAGGCAAATACATCACCATTGAAAACAGCGATCTGCTGGCCCAGCTGGCCGGACAGGCGCGCAACGTGGCTTAATCTCTGCGCAATACCTGGTCAGGATCGGCAATTTTTTCAGATTTGTTGATCTGACCAGGCTCCTCCCCTGTTTCAATTCATCCATATAGGTTATCTTTTTAATAACTGACGGTAGCTGCAGTTGTAAGGAATCTAACCCCCCTCACTCAGTCACTTAGCATCCTCGCCTAAGAAGCCCGTAATACAAGGGTTTAAGATATTTCTCAGAAAATTTCCTTACAGGTGATGATGTTATGAATACCGCTAAAATCCCTCACGTTTCACTAACTACCAAAGATGGCTATGTGTTCCGTAAACGCTATCAGACTGGAACCCTCTACCTTGCCTTACGTACCAAAGAAGCAGCCATTGCTTCACAACGTGGTGCAGCTGTCTCTATCCGGTATCTGGAACTAGAACCACTGAACCTACCCTATGAGGCTGTCTATCTGTCTCTGAAACAGTACCGTGATGAAGTGATTAGACAAGAGCAGATAGCCATGCTCAAACGGGTAGCTAACTTTCACATATCCAGTTTTAGCTATTGTTCCAGCTATTTTATTGCTACCTTTCCACAGCAGCAATCCAGTATTGCCATCATAATTAAATTTATTTTTCAGGGAATTTAACTCAATCCCAGTAAGCATATATTTTATCTCCAAAGGATTTAGACAATGGAAATAAACTAGCGATGGTCTAAATAATTCTGATTTTTTAAATTTTGCGCTCTTGGTCTAAAGCGCTAAATAAAAACTCTCAAAGGGGGTGCGTGGGGGTATATTGCCTGAATGTTATAGGTTGTGATTGATTGTGTTCAAAGCTCCTGTATCGCTCTGTACTGCGTTGCAAGCACGTAGGTATGCAATGTATTACCTGCCCTTTGATAGAGCCTCACAGAGCGTCCTGTGAAGCCTGAGCTGCACCTATCAGATACAGAGTTCTACACAGACTATGGCAATGCCCGCTATTGCTGGGTTAAGCCTGAATGCATTGCTATCAGTGTGAGGGGTAAGTGAAGCACACCAACTGTATCATTTAGCTATTCGTGCTATTTCTGGCTAACGGCTGGTGACTATTACGCGCTTTAGACTTTCAAAGACTTTCAAAGACTTTCAAAGACTTTCAACCTATCAACTATGACTAGCCCTGTGCGCGTGCAATGAGTCTTAGTGTGGCTGTATCAGTAAGTGTATGGTGTTGTTCTTTGGTCTTTTGTTTCCTTCAGTGTACTGTAAATAACTGACGCGTAAGGGTTTTTGTTCATATTCATGCTAATTATAATCCTTATGAATGTAGCCTCTACGCGTCAAGATGGAGAATAAACCACTGATACAGATCGATAATTCTCTGATAAGACATGATGCAAAGGCATATAAATAGTTTATTAATCACGCCGTATTTTCACCCGTATATTCACCGTATGAATTTAATCGGTTATTCATCATTCAGAGCTAAGCTATTAGTGCTTATCTGCAGCAATATCTACAGATATCAATTGTAGGTAATCATGTATAAGAGCATTATTGCCCTCCCCGTTAAGGGGGCAACGAAAACATATTAAGGAAGTGAAAGTGAATATTACCAACCTGAATGCACATGCACTTATGAATACTGCTAAGAGCTTAATTGAAGTGCTGCGCAACAATAAGAAAGCAAGTATTGGCAAGGTTGTAACAGAGTGGAACATTTGCGTAGAACAATCAGGTTACACAACCACTTTTGATTTCCCGGTTGAAGGCTGGACACGTAAAGCACAGGTAATTGCAGATTTAGAACGCTGTGCTGCTCAGCTTGAAGAATTGGCTTTTGCTACTGAAACATCAACTGTGAGGGCTTCAAATGATGAAGTTCAAACAACTGATGTTTTAACTAATGAGGAAGTAAACGTGATTAATAACCGTATCCAGCGAGTACAGATGCAGGTAAATCAATTAGAAAACATATTCAGAGATAGCTACCTGAATGGTAGAGCTTCTATGAATGCAGCACTTACTGAATGTAAAAGCCTTTTAGCATGTGAAGGTATAACCCCTGAGCAACGGGATGTGGTGAGAGATATTGCCTCTCAATGTGCATTTATTGGTTTAGAGGCTGAAAGCGAGCCTGTAGCCGTTCAGGGTGGATTTAGAAATGATATCTACCCTTACGCTTAACTAATTAACTATGGGCGGTGTATGCCGCCCTTCTATATCTTATTAATGAGGATTTATAAAATGGCTAAACCAACTGTAGACGTAAACAAAATTATGCAGCCTCTTTTCAAAAAGTATGCTGTGAATGTAGACCTGCTAGAAAGTGATGCACATCGTAAATCTGAAGTGCTTAAGTTGCGTCCTGCATTCAATGTGGACTTCAACGCCAACAACCTTATGAAGTGGTGTAAAGATAATGACATTAGTTTATCAGCCGTAACCATTAAGAACTGGATGGACAAGGAAAACACCACGGTAAGCCCTAAAGCCACCAAAACCACCAGTGTTAACCAGTGGGCCAGTCAGCTTGCAGGAGCCAGCACAGAGCCACAGGAGCAAATGCACAGCATTACCCATGCTGAATGGCTGTTCATTGATGTGGCTAAAAACCTCATGACAGAGGAACAATTAGAGGCGGCTTATAACCGTGTAGCTGAACTGATTGATTTGGAGTTTGAAAAAGAGCGACAAGCCCGCTTAGCAATCAGAATGCAGGCGTTAACTGGTCGTTTGCCTGACCATGTGTTCCTTAGAGAGATGAAACAATTCATTGGGAGTGATGAGTACGACCAAAAGGGCTGGGGCATATTCAAGCGAGCTGACAAGCGACGCCTGATTGATATGGCTGAAGCTGGTAACGAGGATGCTAAAGAGATGGTGAGAGATATCGATGAGGACACCAGACACGAAGCACCTAACACCAGTCCGTTTGAGCCTGCTGAGACTGAAGCAGAGGCAGAGGATGTGTTTAAGCAGCGTATGAATGAAACCATCATTACTGGCTCTTTGGATGTTTCCGAGGATGAAGAGAAGCGGTTAGAGGGAATGGCTAAGACTGACAAGACAGCTAAAGAACTTCTTGCCATCTTGCACGAAGGACGTGAGAAGGAAGCAGCTGCACAGGAAGCTTCCAGTGAGCCTGAGAGCGACGATAAAGCATAAGGCAAGGCAGATGGCTTGCTGTGGGGCAAACTGCCTCACAGAGCCGTTGAAGTGGCTTAATGAGGGCGTACAGGTAAATGGCTAAATCTGAGGTTGTAGTACATCACGTACACTTCCAGCTTAATGGCATTACTGGCTGGGTTGTGGTGGCTTCTAAGCTGCCTATGTGGGTTTTCTTTATGGGTGAGCATATTGCATACACAGCGATGCAGGGAGCACTGAAGAAGCACGTGCATAGCGTAATGGTTCAGCGCTCTTTGGTTAGTAGCTGGCGGGGATAATCCAACTGCTCATTTTCGAGCAGTTAAAAATGAAAAGGCTATGCACTACTAATCAGGGTGCAGTGTAGAGCCTTTTTATTATCTGAACATTGAATGAGAATTTAAAAATGAATATTGCATTTCGTGCTGCTGGTTATGGTTTATTAGTTGCCGTGGTATCTGCTGGCATTATGTATCAGGCTAATGAGTTTAGGTATTCTGATGAAGGGCACATGGTAGAGCTAAAAACCCTGAACGATAATATGAATAAAAACGGCTCTGACTGGTACGACCGTTTCCCGGTTAAAAATGGCGTGATGAATGTTACAGACGGTTCAGGCACTGTGTTTTTTAATGTTCCTGCTGGAACTAAGCAAGCGGATATCATTAAGCATTTCTCAGCTAAGCCACAGTATAAAAATCACAATTTCTTTAACCAGAAGTATCAATACTTCGATGATACTTCGGGCTGCATGCCGTGGAGCGTGTATTTAACCAATCATCAATCAGGCATTAACTATGATAACTTTGCCACAGAGTTTAATGATTATGTTAGCTCTTGCGCGTGGGCTACTACTTCAGATATGAGTTTTAATATTAAATCCTCAACTGAGCTTAAACATGAATTCTTTAGTAAAACTGAAGATTTAACGCCGTGGGGAATTGGTTTAGGTATTTTGGCAATGCTGCCGGGTCTGTGGGTTGGCTTCTGGCGTCTTTTGGGTATGGCTTATCGTTCAGCCAAAAAATCAGCTAAAGGTGATTACTAATGAAACGTTTATTTTTAGCTGTAGTTTTAGCTTCCATTTCTGCAAGTGCAATGGCTGATGAAAATTATCAGTGTCATAGCGCAGCAGGTGATGCCGTTTCCGTTCAGATTAACAGTGTGGGTGTGCAAATAGATGGAAATTGGACTGAGCAATCAAACTATTTTCCATCTAAATATGACTCTAGCACCGGGACTACATCTAAGACGTATAAATCTTTAATTGATGGTGCTTACTATATTCTGTGGTTTAACTCTTCAGATGATTTGATTACGGCTATCAATCTTAGCCCTTATATGAACTCGCATGATTATGGTTCTTCAATTCCGGGTAATTGGATTGGTGAACACAGGGGCGTATGTCGGGATAGAGAGGCTGAGGCAAGAGAAGCACGTGAAGCACAGGCAGCACGTGAAGCCAAAGCCAGAGCAGCACAGAGAGCAGCAGAAACTAAACGCCTGGATGCTTATTATCAGCAGCAGGAAGCAGCACAGGCTAAAGCGGCTGCTGATGCAGCGGCTAAGGAGTGGTAAGAATGAAAAAGTTAACCCTAATAGCGCTAATGCTACTTAGCGGCTCTGTATCCGCTTCTCAGTGGATTTGTCCAACATCCACGACGGATGGTAGCGGTAATGAATATCGCACGTTAGAGACGCTTGCAGATGGCTCTGCACGTATCGACGGCAAACTTTACAATAAGGCTAAGATGCAATACCCGATTACTGAGGATGAAGCATATTATGGTGAGCCAGAT
This sequence comes from Klebsiella africana, assembly GCF_020526085.1. Classification (NCBI taxonomy): domain Bacteria; kingdom Pseudomonadati; phylum Pseudomonadota; class Gammaproteobacteria; order Enterobacterales; family Enterobacteriaceae; genus Klebsiella; species Klebsiella africana. Next base: position 2,780,896 of record NZ_CP084874.1, read on the forward strand.
GCTGAAGGTAGAGAGGAGGAAGTACATTATTTATACTACACCGATATAAAAGATGGGGTGCCGTATTCAATCCTTCAGGCTGGATATTTTGGAAACGGTACGCAAACTTTTCCATGTGTAAAACCGGGAACTAAAGAATCTGCCGCTTTAGAAAGAAATGGTAAGCCTTATTCCCCTGTAGTGGAAAAGACTGTCAATGAGTGGGAACAGAAACTAAATCCCTCTAACTGGAATGGTGAATCCGATAGTGATTCTGAAAACACCCTTCAAAATGCATTTAATAAACCTGTGAGAACTTTAGATGAAGTTCTTTCTAATCAGGGTGAGGTAGGAAATAGACAATGAAAACTTTACTAGGCGTTATCCTGCTGTGTGTGGCTGTAGGTGCCTTTGCTTGTCCAAGGGGTGAACATATTCATGGTGGCTACGGTAAGCACCACACAGGCGGCTTTTGCTACTAGTGGCGTTAATGAAGGGGAACAAGCTTCCCTTTCCTTAAATTCACTCAAGCAAGGAAAAACACTTTGGATATTTTAGTTATCCCCGTTATTTTTTGGGTGTTGGCGGTTGTTGTTGTCTCTGCCATTTGCTCACATAAAATCTGTGGAGAGGAACCCGCCACTGTAGCCTTTTATCGCTACTTCTGGTTAGGGCTATTTTGTTCACCTGCTGCTATTTTGATTAGCTATTGCACTTCAGCAAACTCACGGGATTTTAAGTGAATGATAAAGCTCACACGTGCAGAATACGATGAAGTATATAAACATTTCTGTGGAATAAAGAAAATATTAGGAGATACACATTTTCCATGTGCAAACCTTCATAAACGCAGGAAGCAGAGAAGAAACCGGGTAGATTTTCTCATCGAGTTTATGGAATTATTTAACCGTATTGATTAAAGGCGAAAAATGAAACGTTTACTTATTGCAGGGGCATTTGCTCTTTGCAGCTGTACGGCCTTTGCTCACGATATCGTGTGTGGTGGAGGATATGCCATTGATAGGAACGTGACAGGCTCTATGAGCACCGGGCATGCTCTGTTTGAGATTGATACGGGAAGCATTGCCCTGTACCGGGGTGATAAAGAACTATTCCGTGGTGCCCTTCAGAACACAATGCTGTATGCATACGGCTTGAGCGGTCAGACCATCATTAACTATGAATTTGATTCTGATAATGGTCAGTCATATATGCTGGTGATGGATATGAGCTTTATTGGTGCAGACGGTCATGATTCTGGCGATGCAACTAAACTGATTACAATGCAAGGCGATTACACATGCAAATTAAATTCTCTGTAGCCCTTCTGGCTTTGGCTCTGTCTGCTCCCTGCTTTGCTGGGACAGTTAAATGCACTGACGGGAGTAGCTCATCAAACTACAAAACCATTTCGATTAAGCCGGGTAGCGGTGATTGGCTGGATATTACATACAAGGCTGAAACGCTTTCCCTTCCTCTGGAAACATCTACCAGCTCATTCGCCCTGTTTCACGGAATGGCGGATAATGGCAGTAATGGATTCTTTGAGCTAACGCCTTCAGGGGCTAAGGGTAGTCTATACTTCGCCCACTACAAGCAGCGCATACAATGTGATGCGCATGCAATGAAACGCTGAGTCAATACGCTGAGAGAATCATGAAGGGCTTCCCATAGTGGAGGCCTTTTTTGTTAGGGCTAACTGTAATAATAATATCTATTATTAATACTCTTGTTTTCTTCAGCGTTTTCTTTCAACTGCTAGTTAACTGTTAGTATGGGGGGGGGAATTATCCCTACCCCCCCTACCCAAAATTCCCCTACCCCCCCAGGGAAAATTTACCCTACCCCCAAACGGTAACTAATTAGACTCATAATTACCTCATCCCAAAAACGGAATAATTCTCATTTGTTTTAGTACTATATAGATACAGACTAACAATTTAGGAGAGTATCTATGTTTTTATATGTACCCAAAAGAGAATATTTTAACATCCCCGTATTCATCAATACTTCAGATTTATGTGTGTACGCCTACCTGTCAGAAGTGGCATATGATAATGCTGTACAATGTAGCCTGAAAGATATTGCTAATCACTTTCGTAAATCTAAACACTTTGCATCCGATGCTGTTCAGCGTCTGGTACGAGCCAATATGATTAAGAAAGAAAAAGGCCGTGGTAACTATACCGTGATTGCCCTTTCCCGCAAGGAGGCTAACTAATGTCTAAAGTATATCGGACCGCTGAGCTGTGGAAAGATGAAGAATATACAATTATTCCCTCAGCTTTATATCAGCGGTGTGAAGCGATTGATTGTAATCTGGCTGTGTTCTATTGCAGACTTATGGATGATTTCCTGAATGAAACGGTTAACTATGGTAAGCAATATTTCCCACGTCAAAAAGAATTAGCTATTAAATTTCGTGTTGACCTAAAGACAGTTAAAAACTATCTCAAAAAACTGGAGGCATTAGGTCTTGTCCAGTCAGAAGAGAATCCCGGATATGCAAACTTCCTCACGGTGATTAACTTCCAAGAGCTGGAGATTCTTAACGATACAAACGTGAAGGAGCTTATCAAAGAACATCGTGGACAACGCAAGGCTGAACGTGCTGAACAGCAGCAAGCGTACATCGAACAAAAGAGCGGCAATCTCTACGATGAAGCTGATTTTGACAATGAGCCAGTAGTGAGCTTGTGTAAGACGCCACAGGAAGCCCCACAGGAGCCTGAAGCACCTGAACCAGTGCAGCACCAGCCTGAACCAGAGAAAGCAGCTCCTGAGTCGATAGAGGACGTTACAGCGGCTATCGAGGAACACGCAAGACTCATTAACTATGAATACTCGCTTGAGCCAGTGATTGAACAGGCTAAGTGCTGGGGTATTGAGTCAGCCATTGAACTAATGAATCAACGTCTTGAAAAAGAGAAAGAAACAGCTGATTCACACACACCTAAATTTTACCGGAGAGGATAAAACATGTTTCCTGTTATCACTGTAAACAACTGGCACACGCAAGATGGGAATATCTACATACTTTATGAGGATGGTTTCTGGTATCAGAACGTTAACTATCTTGCAGCTGTTCCCACTCAATATAATTGCACCACTTATGAAGAACAATTTAACAAGCTTATCAATCGTATTGAGAGTGGTGCTCTACGCACCTGCAAACAGAGCGGTAAGCCTTACAAGATGTTAGGCGATACATTATACCTTTTGAGCAATAAAACGTCTCAGAATGCGTTATCCAAACGATTTGAAGGAGAATAAGACAATGGGTCATGGAATGAAATATTTCCCTGAAGATATTGAAGGGAAACAGTTTGGAAGATTGAAAGCACTGAAGGTGTTTAAAGACCCACAGGACAAATATTATTGGAGGCATGTAGTTTGCCTGTGCTCTTGTGGGAATGTATCTAAGCCACGTCTACAGGATTTGATACGTGGTAAAACTATTAGCTGTGGATGTAAACGGAATGAAGAACTTGAAAAGGGGCGTAGATATGACAGAAATAGATAATTTGCCGTGGGATGAAAATTACACCTTTGAATTTGACACTGGCTATAGCGATGAAGAATACCGAAAGGGAAAGCGGGAGATTGTAGACTATACCCGCCCCATTAACACCCTAGCCAATGAGATAGCCAAACGAAATAATGCAGCTCTGTTAGCTGACATTAAAGACCGTTCACCGGGTAGATTCTATGCAGGTACTTTCCCCTATCGTTGGGGAGATATTTACATTGATACAGGAGCCAGACTCAATGACTACGATAACTTACAAGCGCTCAATATCTAAATATCTTCCAAAGAAAGAGCCAGAGAAACAGCCAGAGATACGCAAGCCAAAAGTAAGAACGAACAGAGAAGAAAAAATAATTGCAATCCCTCCTGCTCGTCGAAGTAATCCACGGCTAACATTAGATGAAAAGAATGCTTTAAGGCTGAAGAGATACAAACAGTTTATTGGCGTTAAAATAAATATGCTCACTGCTCTGGAGTTTTCATATTTAGGTATAAATACCACAACCACTAAATTAAAGTGTCTCTGTGATTGTGGACTGGTTAAAGATGTTAACTTTTCTAACTTCAAATCGGGACAATTAAAAAGCTGTGGCTGCTTAGGCGGTCGTGGGAAAGCATGGGAAACAAGGCGAAAGAATCAAAATGTTCAACAAGGAAGTGAATGCAGCAAAGAAAGCTGCGAAACAATTACAAATGGCTAAAGCTATTGCAGGTGAACAGGCACGGCGTAATGCTGTGCTGTCCAATCCTGACAGATTCAAAAAGGATGAAGCAGAACTGGCTACTACTCATGCAGCCCTTTATAAAGAAAAGGCACATGCTGAAGCATTTGCTAAACGTAAATACATTGGTAATTTGACAAGCTACGTTAAGAAGCAGCCAAACAGCTATAAATGGTCGTGGCAAATTAAGCGGGAATTAGAGAATCAACTGAAGGGGATGATGCAAGGTGAATCACGTACTGTTAATCTTATGGCTCTGTCAGCTACTGCCAGTTTTGTTTGGTCTACTAATAACAGTTCAGTGGCTACTGTTAGCAAGACGAAATTAGCCACGATTGGACAGCTAAACACTACAAAGCTATTGAAGATAAGAAAGCTATCACAGCTTGTTTAGAGAGTGGCTCTCTGAAAGAAATGCACTACCCTGTTATCACTCGTAAGCCTTCAAAATCCAAGCTCTTTAACAAGAGTCTGAGAGCTATCTAGTTCTTTGATAGTGTTCCCTTTCGGTTAACATTAACTTGCTTTGCTAAATCGTAGAGCCAGGGATTTGCAGCCCTAATCATAGACTACCTGAATGTTCATCAACATTTGGGGCGCTGTCGTTCATCCTAATTATGGTGAGCGTAGCGGGGAAGCCTAACGGCTTGCCGTGTCTATGCGGTCTGCAAACCCTGTTATGTTCACCACCAAAAGGATTGTTGGTATGGATTGGCACAAAGCAGACATCATTGCAGCACTTCACAAGAAAGGCATTTCACTAGCCGCCCTAAGCAGAGAGAACGGCTTAGCAGATTCAACACTGGCTAATGCTCTAACAAAGCACTGGCCTAAAGGTGAAAGAATCATTGCTGAGGCTTTAGGCAGAACACCACAAGAGATTCGGCATAGCCGATACTATGATGAAGATGGTAAACCCATCATCAAAGCCTTTCAGAAACAAATGTGATTCACTAGCCCCTTCCTATGGGGCTATGTTCCCCGCTTCCCTTCCTTTAGCGTATAATGCTATCAGCCTTATGATGTGTGGGGGTGCTCCTTGACTTACCACACACAAAACCCCACACTAAACCCCTAAGCGAATTGCTAAGTAGCTGATTTTGCTGTTGGGGGAAATGTTGTAAGGAGACCCTGTATGGCGAAGTATCAGAGCATGCTGGTAGTAATCGATCCTAATCAGGACGACCAGCCGGCGCTTAGGCGAGCGGTGTACCTGCACCAACGGATTGGTGGACGCATCAAAGCTTTTTTGCCGATCTATGATTTTTCCTATGAAATGACCACCCTGCTGTCGCCGGACGAGCGGACGGCAATGCGCCAGGGCGTCATTGCCCAACGTACCGCCTGGATCCGCGAGCAGGCGAAATTCTATATTGAATCGGGCGTGCCGATTGACGTGAAAGTGGTGTGGCACAACCGTCCCTTCGAGGCCATTATTCAGGAAGTGGTCAGTGAAAAACACGATCTTCTGCTGAAGATGGCCCACCAGCACGACAAGCTGGAAGCGGTGATCTTTACCCCGACGGACTGGCATCTGCTGCGTAAATGCCCCTGCCCGGTGTGGATGGTCAAAGACCAGCCATGGCCGGAAGGCGGAAAAGCGCTGGTGGCTGTCAATCTCGCCAGCGAGGAGAATTACCACAACACCCTCAACGAGAAGCTGGTTCGCGAAACCCTGTCGCTGGCGGAAGAAGTCAACCACACTGAAGTGCACCTGATCGGCGCCTACCCGGTCACCCCAATCAATATCGCAATTGAATTGCCGGATTTCGATCCCAGCGTCTACAACGACGCGATCCGCGGCCAGCATCTGCTGGCGATGAAAGCGCTGCGGCAGAAGTTTGGCATCGATGAAAAATTCACTCACGTCGAAAAAGGGTTGCCTGAAGAGGTGATCCCGGACCTCGCCGAGCATCTGCAGGCGGGGATCGTGGTGCTGGGGACCGTTGGACGGACCGGGCTGTCGGCGGCGTTCCTCGGCAATACCGCGGAACAGGTTGTCGACCACCTGCGCTGCGACCTGCTGGTGCTTAAACCGGAGGCCTACCAGACGCCGGTGGAACTGGACGACGACGACGACGATTAGCAGTCCCTGTTATGCTCTTCCTCCCCCGCCTCGCGGGGGATTTTTTTACCCGCCATCCGTCAGGCATAAAAAAGGGCCGCTCGCGGCCCCGTCATTGTCCAGTGAGAATGAATGACTTAGTGGATACCCAGACGCCAGGCCAGATCGATCTCTTCTTTCAGCTCCAGCGAGGAGAGCGCCATCAGGTCAGCAAACTCCAGCTCCAGCAGTTTGAGCTTTTTCAGATACTGCGCTGGGGTCATGGCGGTGGTGTCGCGGCGTAAGAATTCGATAGCCATCTGCGTTGGGGTTAACTCGGTATCCATAATATCCTCTGTCTGATGTAAGAACCGGGACATTATATCATCTCTCGCCGCTTATTTTATGAACAATTCCAGGCATCCTCCTACATATAAAAAAGCCGTCTCACAGGAGACGGCTTATAAACAAACGTTGTAAAACAATAATGTTACATTACAGCGCTTTCAGGATCGCATCGACGCTGGCTTTGGCATCGCCGAACAGCATATGGGTATTCTCTTTAAAGAACAGCGGGTTCTGTACGCCGGCGTAACCGGTGTTCATCGAACGCTTAAAGACCACTACGTTCTGCGCTTTCCACACCTCAAGCACCGGCATGCCGGCGATAGGACTCTTCGGATCGTCCTGCGCCGCCGGGTTGACGGTGTCGTTGGCGCCGATCACCAGCACGGTGTCGGTGTCGCTGAAATCGTCATTGATCTCATCCATCTCCAGCACGATGTCGTAAGGCACTTTGGCTTCCGCCAGCAGGACGTTCATATGCCCTGGCAGACGCCCGGCCACCGGATGGATGCCAAAGCGTACCTTGATGCCACGCGCCCGCAGCTTCTCGGTAATTTCTGCCACCGGATACTGCGCCTGAGCCACCGCCATACCGTAGCCCGGGGTGATGATGACCGAGTGCGAATTTTTCAGCATCTCCGCCGTCTCTTCGGCACTAATCTCGCGATGCTCGCCCACTTCTTCATCGCCGCCGCTGGAGGAACCATCGGTGCCGAAGCCGCCAGCGATCACGCTGATAAAGGAGCGGTTCATCGCCTTACACATAATGTAAGAGAGGATGGCGCCGGAAGAGCCTACCAGGGCGCCGGTGACGATCAGCAGGTCATTGCTCAGCATAAAGCCCGCCGCCGCTGCCGCCCAGCCCGAGTAGGAGTTGAGCATGGACACCACCACCGGCATGTCCGCACCGCCGATAGAGGCTACCAGGTGCCAGCCAAAGGCCAGCGCGATCGCGGTCATGACCAGCAGGCACAGAACCTGGGTGCCGGTGCTGCCAGAGCGAACGAAAATCACCATCAGAATGAAGGAGACCACCAGCGCCGCCAGATTCAGCTTATGACGATTGGGCAGCATCAGCGGCTTGGAGGAGATCTTGCCGCGCAGTTTACCAAACGCCACCACCGAACCGGTGAAGGTGACGGCACCGATGAAGATGCCGAGGAACACTTCGGTCAAATGGATATTGACCAGAATTTGCTCCATACCGGTTTCATGCTGCAGGTAACTGTTGAAACCTACCAGCACCGCCGCCAGACCCACGAAGCTGTGCAGGATAGCCACCAGCTCCGGCATCTCGGTCATCTCGACCTTCTTCGCCAGACGAATACCGATCGCCCCGCCGATCACCATCGCGAGGATGATCCAGCCGACGTTGCCGGCGTCCGGCCCCAGAATGGTGGCGATCAGGGCAATGGCCATCCCGGCGATGCCGAAATAGTTGCCCTGCTGTGACGTTTCGTGTTTCGACAGTCCCGCCAGGCTGAAAATAAACAGGATTGCAGCAACAATGTATGCAGCTGTAACTAATCCACCAGACATGTGCTACCCCTTATCCTTTGCGAAACATTTTCAGCATGCGCTGAGTCACGGTAAAACCACCGAAAATATTAATGCTGGCGATCAGCACCGCGATAAAGCTCAGGAAGCTTACCCAGCCGCCGTGGCCTATCTGCAACAACGCGCCAACCACGATAATGCCAGAAATGGCGTTCGTCACCGACATCAGCGGTGTATGCAGCGCATGAGAGACGTTCCACACCACGTAGTAACCCACCACGCAGGCCAGCGCGAAGACGGTGAAATGGCCAAGGAACTCTTTTGGCGCCACGTTGGCCAGCCAGCCGAAGAGGATAATCGCCAGCGCTATCAGCGCATACTTGCGCCACGGCGACGCCGGTTTCACCTCTTCTTTCGGCGCGTCGACTTTTTTCGCCGCAGCCTGCGGCTGAGCGGAGACCTGAATCGGCGGCGCCGGCCAGGTGATTTCGCCTTCGCGCACCACGGTCACGCCGCGCACCACCACGTCATCGAAATCGATAACAATGTTGCCGTCTTTCTCTTTGCACAGCAGCTTCAGCAGGTTCACCAGGTTGGTGCCGTAGAGCTGGGAGGACTGGGTCGGCAGACGGCCCGGCAGATCGGTATAACCGATAATTTTTACGCCGTTGGCGGTGGTTACCACTTCACCGGGCACGGTGTACTCACAGTTACCGCCGTTTTGCGAGGCGAGATCGACCACCACGCTGCCCGATTTCATGGAGTCGACCATTTCACGGGTGATCAGCTTCGGCGCCGGTTTGCCCGGGATTAACGCCGTGGTGACGATGATATCAACCTCTTTCGCCTGGGCGGCGAACAGCGCCATTTCGGCCTTGATAAAGGCCTCTGACATCACTTTCGCATAGCCATCGCCGCTGCCCGCTTCCTCTTTGAAGTCCAGCTCAAGGAACTCGGCGCCCATACTCTGCACCTGCTCCTTCACTTCCGGACGGGTATCGAAGGCGCGAACGATAGCGCCCAGGCTGTTGGCGGCGCCAATCGCCGCCAGACCGGCCACCCCGGCGCCAATGACCATCACCTTGGCGGGCGGAACCTTGCCTGCCGCCGTAATCTGCCCGGTAAAGAAACGACCAAATTCATGCGCCGCTTCAACGATAGCGCGGTACCCGGCGATGTTGGCCATTGAGCTGAGCGCATCCAGCGACTGGGCGCGGGAAATACGCGGCACGGAATCCATCGCCATTACGTTGATATTGCGGGCCGCCAGTTTTTCCATCAGCTGCGGGTTTTGCGCCGGCCAGATAAAACTTATCAGCGTGGTCCCCGGATTCAGCAAAGCAATTTCATCGTCATTCGGGGCATTGACCTTGAGGATGACATCAGACTGCCACACCTCGTTGCCGGTCACGATTTCAGCCCCAGCCTGGACAAAGGCCTCGTCGTCAAAGCTGGCCAGTTTCCCGGCGCCGCTTTCGACCGCAACGCTAAAGCCGAGTTTGAGCAGTTGCTCAACGGTCTTCGGCGTGGCGGCGGCCCGGGTCTCCTGGGCTAGCCTCTCTTGTGGTACACCAATACGCATAGTTTTCCCTTCCATCGGTTTTTGATGATGGTTTACTTTTCTGACCAACAACGACAAGACCGCGACAACTTTCTCGCCGTCTTTCGCTGACTGCAAAATGAAACAGTAACAAACTTTTTATAACCTACTGAAAATAGCGATTGTGATCTACAACGATAAAACACAATTTTTGATTTTATTGCTTATTGTCAGCACAGATGGTTCCGGGCAGCAATATTTACCTGAATATGCCTTTCAGGCCTGATAATCCGCTTATCCGGCGGCATAACACGCCATTTATCGCCATTAGGATCATTGTATTAACATTACATTAACTAATAAAAGTGGTATTGATTATCGTTTTTGCTGGTCAAGCGGCTGTTTTTTCAACATATCGAAAAATGTTATCTTTCCGGAGTATACGATTTGGGCGGCATGCAAAAAATGACGCAGACAGTCACGGCGATTAAATGCAATAATCAAATGTTTTCAGTCAACAACAACACCAGTATATGGTTTGCGCAAGGCAAAGGATTATTTTTATGAAGCTTAAAAACACCCTCCTGGCGTCTGCTCTCCTGACAACCGCCACGTTGTCTGCCCATGCAGCGACCGAGCTGACCCCGGAGCAGGCGGCTGCGCTGAAGCCCTACGATCGCGTTGTCGTCACCGGCCGCTTTAATGCCATTGGCGATGCGGTACAGGCAGTATCGCGCAAAGCTGACAAAGACGGCGCGGCCTCATTCTATGTTGTCGATACGTCGGACTACGGCAATGGCGGCAACTGGCGCGTCACGGCAGACCTCTATAAAGAGGATGCACCGAAAGCGGAGGCGCCAAAAAATCGTATTATCAACGGTGTGATGGAGTTACCGAAGGATCAAGCCGTTGAGCTGATGCCGTACGACACCGTCACCGTTCAGGGCTTCTATCGCAGCCAGCCGGAAGTGAACGACGCCATCACCAAAGCGGCAAAAGCGAAAGGCGCCTATGCGTTCTTTATCGTGCGTCAGGTGGACGCCAACCAGGGTGGCAACCAGCGCATTACCGCTTATATCTACAAAAAAGATGCTGAAAAACGCGTGCTGCAGAGCCCGGACGCTATCCCGGCTGACTCTGACGCTGGCCGCGCAGCGCTGGCCAAAGGCGGCGAAGCGGCGAAGAACGTTGAAATTCCAGGCGTCGCTACCACCGCCGCGGTGGGGTCAGGTACCGGCGTCGGTCGTTTCTTTGAGACTCAGTCTTCGAAAGGTGGACGTTACACTGTCACCTTGCCGAACGGCACTAAAGTCGAAGAAGTGAACAAAGTGACTGCGGCGCAAATGGTGCCGTTCGATAACATTCAGTTCACCGGCAACTACGGCAATATGACCGAAATCTCCTATCAGACGGCGAAACGCGCGGCGAAGAAAGGGGCGAAGTACTACCACATCACCCGCCAGTGGCAGGAACGCGGCGGCAACATCACCATCAGCGCCGATCTGTACAAATAATCGCTGCTGACTGGCTAAAAAGGCGGCGCAATGCCGCCTTTTCATATTTTTTCATTCCCCGCCATTGCATGGCCCCCGGACACTCCGTAAAATCCCGCGCCTTAGCGCAATCCTCCATTTTTATGCGATTTCGCAAAATAAATATTCTGGAACAGCCATTTTCACCTCGGGAATGCAATGGAAAAGAAACTGGGCCTGAGCGCCCTGACCGCCCTGGTCCTTAGCTCAATGCTCGGCGCTGGCGTATTCAGTTTGCCGCAAAATATGGCTGCCGTGGCCAGCCCCTCCGCTCTGCTCATTGGCTGGGCGATCACTGGCGTCGGGATCCTGTTTCTCGCTTTCGCCATGCTGCTGTTGACCCGTATTCGCCCCGACCTCGACGGCGGGATCTTCACCTACGCTCGCGAAGGGTTCGGCGAGCTGATCGGCTTCTGTTCCGCCTGGGGATACTGGCTGTGCGCGGTGGTCGCCAACGTCTCCTATCTGGTCATCGTCTTTTCGGCGCTCAGTTTTTTCACCGATACCCCTGAACTACGCCTGTTTGGCGATGGTAATACCTGGCAGTCCATCGTCGGCGCGTCGGGTCTGCTGTGGGTCGTCCACTTTCTGGTCCTGCGCGGTGTCCAGACGGCTGCGGGGATTAACCTGGTCGCCACCCTCGCCAAACTTCTGCCGCTGGGTGCGTTTATCGCGCTCGCCGCCCTGGCCTTTCAGTTGGATACGTTCCGCCTCGATTTCAGCGGCCTGGCGCTGGGCGTCCCGGTATGGGAGCAGGTCAAAAACACCATGCTGATCACCCTGTGGGTGTTTATCGGCGTGGAGGGGGCGGTAGTCGTGTCCGCGCGGGCGCGACACAAGCGCGACGTTGGCCGTGCGACGCTGCTGGCGGTGCTGTCGGCCCTCGCGGTGTACCTGTTAGTCACCCTGCTGTCGCTGGGCGTTGTGCCGCGTAGCGAACTGGCCGAAATGCGTAACCCATCGATGGCGGGACTAATGGTCAGGCTGATGGGGTCGTGGGGGGAGATCGTGATTGCCGCCGGACTTATTGTGTCGGTGTGTGGCGCCTATCTCAGCTGGACTATTATGGCCGCTGAAGTGCCTTACCTCGCCGCCACCCACAAAGCCTTCCCGCGCCTGTTTGCCCGTCAGAATAGCAACAACGCCCCCTCCGCCTCATTGTGGTTGACCAATATCAGCGTTCAAATATCGCTGGTGCTGATCTGGCTGACCGGTTCGGACTACGGCACGCTGCTGACTATTGCGTCAGAAATGATCCTCGTGCCTTATTTGCTGGTCGGCGCCTTTCTGCTGAAAATCGCCACACGCCCGCTGCACAAAGCGGTGGCTATCGGCGCCTGCATTTATGGCTTATGGTTATTATACGCGTCGGGACCTGTGCATTTGCTGTTGTCGGTGGTACTTTACGCTCCGGGTCTTCTGGTCTTTTTGTACGCCCGACGTACGCACCAGCACGATCGTTCGCTCAAACGCCGCGAAGTGGCGCTAATTGGTTTATTGCTGGTTGCCGCTGTGCCGGCAACGTGGATGCTGGTGGGGTAAGCGGTCGCCCTGCCGCAGAACGCATAGGAGATACCCATGGCTGAACAACAGCCCCGCCCGATTCTGATCACCGGAGCAGGCCGCCGCATCGGCCTCGCTCTGGCACACCATTTTCTGCAACAGCACCAGCCGGTCATCGTCAGCTATCGTACGCCTTATCCGGCGATTGACGGCCTGCGCGAAGCGGGCGCGCTCTGCCTGCAGGCCGATTTTAGCAGCGATGACGGCATTCTGACCTTCGCTGAAGCAGTCAAATCACACACCAACGGTCTGCGCGCTATCATCCACAACGCCAGCGACTGGATGGCGGAAAAGCCGGGCGTCCCGCTGAGCACCGTCATCAACCGCATGATGCAGATCCACGTCCACGCCCCCTATCTGCTCAACCATGCGCTGGAGGCGTTGCTGCGCGGCCACGGCCATGCCGCCAGCGACATTATCCATATCACCGATTACGTGGTGGAGCGCGGGAGCGATAAACATATCGCCTACGCCGCCAGCAAAGCCGCCCTGGATAACATGACCCGCTCCTTCGCTCGCAAGCTGGCGCCAGAGGTTAAGGTCAACGCCATCGCGCCGTCGCTAATCATGTTTAATGAGGGTGACGACGAGGCCTATCGTCAGCAGGCGCTGGATAAATCGCTGATGAAAATCGCCCCTGGCGAAAAAGAGATTAGCGAGCTGATCGATTACCTGTTTAGCAGCCGCTACGTCACCGGCCGCTCATTCGCCGTCGACGGCGGCCGCCCACTGCGTTAGTGGAAGCGGCTCCAGCCGAGGATTAACAGCCAGGCGCACAGCCCCCAGCATCCCACCGCGCCTGCCAGCGCCAACGGCAGGCGCATGATCCCGGTGAAGTACCACAGCGATACCAAATAGACAAAATAGGGAAGAATCGACCACATGCCGAACACGATGGTCGCGCGAAGGGCTTCGACGCCCCGCTCGCTGGCAACAATATAATGGGCGATGAGCGCAAAGGTGGGAAACAGCGGGATCAGACCAGCGATAGCGTAGTTCTTGGTTTTCGCCAGCACGCCAATCAGCACCACCACCAACGCCCCCAGCAGCCCTTTGATTAACAGCCCCATGTCCGTTTGCCTTAACAATGAATCAAGAAGTTAGGGCAGCATAGCGGATTTAGCGCTGTTTATAAAAGAGTAATGGCGGGTAAAATAAGCGCGGTGTATGTTACTTCTTTTACTGATGTGCGATAGACATGAATAAAATCGTTTTCGTTGAGGATGACCCTGAGGTAGGCGCGCTGATCGCCGCCTATCTCGGCAAGCATGATATGGATGTGGTGGTCGAGCCTCGTGGCGACCGCGCAGAGGAGGTTATCGCGCGGGAGAAACCAGACCTCGTGCTGCTGGACATCATGCTGCCCGGCAAAGACGGGATGACGCTGTGTCGCGATCTTCGGGGACAATGGACAGGGCCGATTGTCCTGCTGACGTCGCTCGACAGCGATATGAACCATATCCTCTCCCTGGAGATGGGGGCCAGCGATTATATCCTGAAAACCACGCCGCCAGCGGTGCTTCTCGCGCGACTGCGTCTGCATTTGCGCCAGCATATTGCCCCGACAGGCGCCGGATCCGCCCCCTCAACGCTCACGCCACACAAAACCATCTCCTTCGGCTCGCTGACCATTGATCCGGTCAACCGCCAGGTGCTGCTTGGCGGAGAAAACGTCGCCCTGTCGACCGCCGATTTCGACCTGCTGTGGGAGCTGGCCACCCACGCCGGGCAGATTATGGATCGCGATGCACTGCTGAAAAACCTACGCGGCGTGACCTATGACGGAATGGATCGCAGCGTCGACGTGGCTATCTCGCGCCTGCGCAAAAAACTGCTCGACAACGCCACGGAGCCCTATCGTATTAAGACCGTTCGCAACAAAGGCTACCTGTTCGCCCCTCACGCCTGGGATAACTAAGCGGTCCTTCTGCGGCCCTGCGAGGGGCCCGCTCATTGCGCGCCCGCCAGCGGCAAAGGCATCACGTTGTGCTGCCTGCTGCGATCGTCCCTGGCGCGCAGATTCATTACCGAAATTTGTCATATTGATTAAATCAATAGAATTAGCCGTACAGAACCCCATCACATAACTCCTCAATATGATTGTGCTCAAGGACTTAGCGTGTTCAGAATGGCATAAAGCCTGAAAACACAGGACTTTTGCATGATGAAATACGTTGTACTTTTGGCACTCTCACTGTTCACTTCTCTCTCTGGCTGGGCATTTTCCCTCGACAACGCCGATATTCGTCTCCTCTGTCCGCAGCGCGGGCAAATCGAGGTGATCCTTCACCGTTATGAACATACCCAGCAATCCTGGGGGCAGCATCACTTTGAAACCGGCGGCGGCCACGTTCGCCAGGGGCCGCTGCTGGTGATCCCCTTTGCCAACCTCGATCAGATGATTTACCACCAGACCACCGGTGAGTTTGCTTACTGGTATGCCGAAACGGAAAAGCTGGTGCGCTGTCGGTTGCTGAGTCTGACGACCACCTATCCGGTCGATATTCCCTACTATCGCGAGTAGCGTATCCATCGGCGCGCGGAATACGATCGCCTCGGCCACCGCCGAGGGTAGATAAATCATTGCAAAAGTGACGTTGTCACTTTTAAACCGTATCGTTCCCGTGGCTGACTATTGTCAGGGGGCATAAACCCTGCTTTGATAGCTTATCCGTTTTTCCTGCACGCCTGGCGCAGGGATAGCGATGACGTTACGCCCCGTCGTGCAGGAATGGCCCCTGGGGCGCCAGACAGGTTTCTCTTTTGAATACGCGGTAATGTAATGAAAAAGCTGTTCGTGCAGTTCTATCTTCTGCTCTTCGTCTGCTTTCTGGTGATGACCATGCTGGTCGGTCTGGTCTATAAATTTACCGCGGAGCGCGCCGGACGGCAGTCGCTTGACGATTTGATGAAAAGCTCGCTGTATCTGATGCGCAGCGAGCTGCGAGAAATCCCGCCGCGCGACTGGAGCAAGACCCTTAAAGAGCTGGACCTGAATTTATCGTTTGATCTGCACATCGAGCCGATGAGCAAATTTAAGCTCTCAGAGAGTTCTCTGCAACACCTGCGCGCCGGCGATATTGTCGCCCTCGACGATCAGTACACCTTTATTCAACGTATTCCCCGCAGCCACTATGTGCTGTCGGTGGGCCCGGTGCCCTATCTCTATTTTCTGCATGAAATGCGCCTGCTGGACGTGGCGCTGATGGCATTTATCGCCATCTCGCTGGCCTTTCCGGTGTTTATCTGGATGCGTCCGCACTGGCAGGACATGCTGCGCATTGAGACCGCAGCTCAGCGCTTTGGCGAAGGCCATCTCACAGAGCGCATTCACTTCGACAGTATGTCCAGTTTCGAGCGACTCGGGGTGGCCTTTAACCAAATGGCCGATAACATTAATGCGCTTATTGCCAGCAAGAAGCAGCTAATTGACGGTATCGCCCATGAGCTGAGAACGCCGCTGGTTCGTCTGCGCTACCGTCTGGAGATGAGCGAAAACCTCGCCGAGGCGGAATCGCAGGCGCTGAACCGCGATATCGGCCAGCTGGAGGCACTGATTGAAGAACTCCTGACCTACGCTCGCCTTGACCGCCCGCAGACGGAGCTCAGTCTAACCACGCCCGATTTTCCCGCCTGGATCAGTGACCATGTCGAGGATATCCAGATGGTCAACCCTCAGCGCGATGTCTGCCTGGCGACGCTGACCCACGGTAACTACGGCGCGCTGGATATGCGACTGATGGAGCGCGTGCTGGATAATCTGGTCAATAACGCCCTGCGCTACAGCAGCCAGCGGGTGGCGGTCAGCCTGACGCTGCAGGGATCGCGTGCCTCGTTGCAGGTTGAGGATGACGGTCCGGGAATCGCCCCCGAAGAACGCGAGCGGGTGTTTGAGCCCTTTGTTCGCCTTGACCCCAGCCGGGACCGGGCGACAGGAGGTTGTGGCCTCGGCCTGGCGATTGTCCACAGTATCGCCCAGGCGATGGGCGGCGAGGTACGCTGCGAGGCCAGCCCTCTCGGCGGCGCCCGCTTCTGCTTTAGCTGGCCGGTCTATCATCAGCTGCCTGATTTTACCTCTGCCTGAATAAAACTTGCGCAGAAGCCGCGGGCTGGGTATGCTGCAAAAATCCAATAGTATGTTGTAACTAAGGTGGTAATGATGGCCAGCTACGACCTCGTTGAACGTCTGAATAATACCTTTCGCCAGATCGAGCTGGAGCTGCAGGCGCTCCAGCAGGCGTTAAGTGACTGCCGTCTGCTGGCGGGCCGGGTATTTGAACTGCCGGCGATCGGTAAGGATGCCGAGCACGATCCGCTGGCCACCATTCCGGTGGTGCAGCATATCGGCAAAGCAGCCCTGGCGCGCGCCCTGCGCCACTACAGCCATCTGTTTATCCAGCAGCAGTCGGAAAACCGCAGCAGCAAAGCCGCCGTCCGCCTGCCGGGGGCTATCTGCCTGCAGGTCACCGCCGCAAAGCAGCAGGATCTGCTGGCGCGTATTCAGCATATCAATGCCCTGAAGGCCACCTTCGAGAAGATCGTCACCGTCGACTCCGGTCTCCCCCCCACCGCCCGTTTTGAGTGGGTACACCGTCATTTGCCGGGGTTGATCACCCTTAGCGCCTACCGCACGTTGACGCCCCTCGTCGACCCGAGCACCATCCGCTTCGGCTGGGCCAATAAGCACGTTATCAAGAATCTGACCCGCGACCAGGTGTTGATGATGCTGGAGAAAAGCCTGCAGTCGCCGCGGGCGGTGCCGCCGTGGACCCGGGAGCAGTGGCAGAGCAAACTGGAAAGGGAGTATCAGGATATCGCCGCCTTGCCGCAGCGGGCGCGGCTGAAAATCAAACGGCCTGTGAAGGTGCAGCCGATTGCCCGCGTCTGGTATGCCAGCGAGCAGAAACAGATACAGTATGCCTGCCCCAGCCCGCTGATTGCCCTGATTTCCGGCAGCCAGGGGGTCAGCGTGCCGGATATTGGCGAGCTGCTGAACTACGATGCCGACAATGTACAGTATCGCTACAAACCGGAGGCGCAGTCGCTGAGATTACTGATCCCGCGCCTGCACCTCTGGCTGGCTAGCGAATAGCCAGACTGCCGACCATCTCTTCCGGGCGCACCCAGCTGTCGAATTCGGCTTCCGTCAGGTAGCCCAGCGCCAGCGCTGAGGCTTTGAGGGTCAGCCCCTCATGGTGCGCTTTTTTAGCGATTTCCGCCGCCTTGTCGTAGCCGATATGGGTATTCAGCGCAGTGACCAGCATCAGCGACTCATTGAGCAGCTGGCTGATCCGCTCGCGATTCGGTTCAATACCCACCGCACAGTGCTCGTTAAAGCTCGCCATACCGTCTGCCAGCAGACGCACCGACTGCAGGAAATTATGAATGACCATCGGGCGATAGACGTTAAGCTCAAAGTTGCCGGAAGCACCGCCGATATTCACCGCCACGTCGTTGCCCATCACCTGGCAGCAGACCATGGTCAGGGCTTCACACTGGGTGGGGTTAACCTTGCCGGGCATAATCGACGACCCTGGCTCGTTTTCCGGGATCGCGATTTCACCAATGCCGCAGCGCGGACCGGAGGCCAGCCAGCGGACATCGTTGGCAATTTTCATCAGCGAGGCCGCCAGGCCTTTCAGCGCACCGTGGGCATGGACCAGGGCATCGACAGTGGCCAGCGCTTCGAATTTGTTCGGCGCGGTGACAAACGGCTGTCCGCTGAGCGACGCCAGCTCGGCCGCCACCCGCACGGCATACTCCGGATGGGTATTCAGCCCGGTTCCTACCGCCGTCCCGCCCAGCGCCAGCTCGGCAAGATGCGGCTGACTGGCTTCAATGTGCTTAAGGCTATGGTCCAGCATCGCCACCCAGCCGGAGATCTCCTGGCCTAAGGTGAGCGGCGTGGCGTCCTGCAGATGGGTGCGGCCGATCTTGACGATATCCCTGAAGGCCACCGCTTTTTCGTTGAGCGTCGCCCGCAGCGCCTGCAGCGACGGGATCACTTTTTCCCGCAGGGCAATCAGCGCCGCGACGTGCATGGCGGTGGGAAACACGTCATTCGAGCTCTGGCTTTTATTCACATCGTCATTGGGATGAATTTTTCGCGCCATCCCCCGTTCACCGCCCAGCAGTTCACTGGCGCGGTTGGCCAGCACCTCGTTCATATTCATATTGCTTTGGGTGCCGGAGCCGGTCTGCCAGATAGCCAGCGGAAACTCCTGCGAGTGCTTTCCGGCCAGCACTTCGTCAGCGGCAGCGACGATCGCCCCGGCTTTCTCCGCCGTCAACAGCCCAAGGTCCTGGTTAACCTTCGCCGCGGCCCGCTTGGTCAGCGCCAGGGCGTAGATCAGCTCCCCGGGCATTTTTTCAGTCGAGATGCGGAAATGCTCCAGCGAGCGCTGGGTCTGGGCGCCCCAGAGTTTATCGGCCGGGACGTCGATGGCGCCCATCGAGTCTTTTTCACTGCGATGCGTTGTCATTACTTTCTCCTTGGATTCAAAGTACGTCATAGCGACAAAGCTCACCTGCTTAAAAGACTAAGTATTGGCCAGATTTATAAGTTGTTTTGGTGGTTCGTGCCGCGAAGCGACATAAAAAAGCCGCCCCGGAGGGCGGCCCAGACCGCTGACAAAATGCAATCGTCGGGATTGCCCGGCGGCGCTGCGCTTGCGCGGGCCTACAAAGAACTGCATAACTTATTGATATTGCTGTTTTTCGTAGGCCGGGTAAGGCGAAAGCCGCCACCCGGCAGAAAGGCGCTCACCATAACGAAAACAGGTTTGTCATCGACCAGCGCCGCCCCGGAGGGCGGCGTGGGTTACTTCACGCAGCGCGAGCACTGCGAGGTCTGGATCTGCTGAAAGAAATCATTGCCTTTATCATCGACGAGGATAAACGCCGGGAAATCTTCCACTTCAATTTTCCAGATGGCTTCCATACCCAGCTCCGGATACGCCACGCACTCGAGGCTGCGGATGCTCTGCTGGGCGAGCACCGCCGCCGGGCCGCCAATGCTGCCGAGGTAGAAGCCGCCGTGTTTATGGCAGGCATCGGTCACCTGCTGGCTACGGTTACCTTTCGCCAGCATGATCTTGCTGGCGCCGTGGGACTGCAGCAGATCGACGTAAGAGTCCATGCGGCCTGCGGTGGTCGGCCCCAGAGAGCCGGAGGCGTAACCGTCCGGCGTTTTTGCCGGGCCTGCGTAATAGATTGGGTGATCTTTCACGTACTGGGGCAGCGCTTCGCCATTATCGATAAGCTCTTTCAGCTTGGCGTGGGCGATATCGCGGGCGACGATGATAGTCCCGCTCAACGACAGGCGGGTGGACACCGGATATTGCGACAGCAGCGCCAGGATCTCGCTCATCGGCTGGTTAAGATTCACCTTCACCGCTTCGCCTTCCCCGGCCTGACGCAGATGCTCAGGGATATATTTCCCCGGATTGCTCTCCAGCTTCTCGATCCAGATGCCGTCGCGGTTAATCTTGGCTTTGATGTTGCGGTCGGCGGAACAGGAAACCCCCATCCCTACCGGGCAGGACGCGCCGTGACGCGGCAGACGGATCACGCGGATATCGTGGGCAAAGTATTTGCCGCCGAACTGCGCGCCGAGACCAAGGTTCTGCGCCTCCAGCAACAGCTCCTGCTCCAGCTGCACGTCGCGGAACGCCTGACCATGCTCGTTACCTTCGGTGGGCAGGCCATCATAATATTTGGTGGACGCCAGCTTCACGGTCTTCAGCGTCGCTTCCGCCGAGGTGCCGCCGATCACAAACGCGATGTGGTACGGCGGACAGGCGGCGGTACCGAGGGTGCGCATCTTCTCGACGAGGTAGTTTTTCAGCTTCGCCGGGGTGATTAGCGCTTTAGTTTCCTGGTACAGATAGGTTTTGTTCGCCGAACCGCCGCCCTTGGCGATGCAGAGGAATTTGTACTCATCGCCATCGGTAGCATAAAGATCGATCTGCGCCGGCAGGTTGGTACCGGTGTTAACTTCTTTATACATATCCAGCGGCGCGTTCTGCGAGTAGCGCAGGTTGTCCTGGATATAAGTGTTGTACACCCCCTGCGCCAGGGCGGCTTCATCGCCGCCGCCGGTCCACACGCGCTGGCCTTTTTTACCCATGATGATCGCGGTGCCGGTGTCCTGGCAGGTAGGCAGAATGCCTTTGGCGGCGATATCCGAGTTGCGCAGGAACTGCAGCGCGACGTATTTGTCGTTTTCGCTGGCTTCCGGGTCGTTAAGGATATCCGCCACCTGCTGCTGATGCGCCGGGCGAAGCATAAAAGAGGCGTCGTGGAAAGCATGCTGCGCCAGAAGGGTCAGCGCCTGAGGGTCAACTTTTAGCACTTCCTGGCCGGCGAATTCGGCGACGGAGACGTAATCACTGCTGAGGAGATAATACTCGGTGTCATCCTTTTTGAGGGGAAAAGGATCCTGGTAAACAAACGGTTTATTCGACATTGTACTCTCACTTACTGCTTTGGCTGATTATGTTTCAGGCAGGGACTCCATGTGCCTGTAGAAAAGCGAGTCGCTCAATCTTACACAATTTTTTAACAAAAACTGAGACAGGGACGACTTTTTCTTTCAGCAGTTGCTTCTCCACCGTTTGCTGGTTTAATAGAGCGATAATTTTTACTTTGATTGATACAGGGAATGAGAATGCAAAAGCTGATCAACGCCGTACAGAACTACGCATGGGGAAGCCACACCGCTTTAACTGAACTGTATGGCATTGCCAACCCGGACAATCTGCCGATGGCAGAGCTGTGGATGGGGGCGCATCCGAAGAGCAGCTCGCAGATCATGGCGGCCGACGGCCAGCCGCGTTCGCTGCGCGAGGTGATTGACGCGGATAAAACCGCCCTGCTCGGCGACAAGGTTGCCGCCCGTTTTGGTGAGCTGCCGTTCCTGTTTAAAGTGCTGTGCGCCGCTCAGCCGCTCTCTATTCAGGTGCATCCCAACAAGCAGGCATCGGAAGAAGGTTTTGCCCGCGAGAACGCCGCCGGCATCCCGCTCTCCGCCGCCGAGCGTAACTACAAAGATCCGAACCACAAGCCGGAGCTGGTTTTTGCCCTGACGCCATTCCTGGCGATGAATGCATTTCGCGAGTTCAGCGAGATTGTCACCCTGCTGCAGCCGGTGGCTAGCGCACATCCGGCGATCGACGCCTTCCTGCAGCAGCCGGACGCGACTCACCTGAGCCAGCTGTTTGCCAGCCTGCTAAATATGCAGGGTGAGGAAAAAGCCAAAGCGCTGCAGGTGCTGCGCGAGGTACTGGATCGTGAACAGAGCGAACCGTGGCAGACTATCCGCCTGATCGCGGAATTCTATCCAGACGACAGCGGCCTCTTCTCCCCGCTGCTGCTGAACGTGGTGAAGCTGAACCCAGGCGAAGCGATGTTCCTGTTTGCTGAAACGCCGCACGCCTATCTGCAGGGGGTGGCGCTGGAGGTGATGGCCAACTCGGATAACGTACTGCGCGCCGGCCTGACGCCGAAATACATTGATATTCCTGAGCTGGTGGCTAACGTCAAGTTCGAGGCTAAACCGGCGGGTGAGCTGTTGACCCAGCCGCAGCGTCACGGCGCAGAGCTGGACTTCCCGATCCCGGTGGAAGATTTTGCCTTCTCCCTGCACGATCTCTCCGCTGAAGCCAGCGATCTGGCCCAGGCAAGCGCGGCGATCGTGTTCTGTATCGATGGCGAAGCCGTGCTGCACAAAGGTGAGCAAAACCTGACCCTCAAGCCGGGCGAGTCAGCTTTCGTGGCCGCCAGTGAATCACCGGTACAGGTCAGCGGCCGCGGCCGTGTGGCGCGCGTGTTCAATAAGCTCCAGTAAGTGACTGACCTTTCAGGTCGCGCTTACTGATGGTGACAACTCAGCCAGGCGGTCTCTCCGCCTGGCTTCATTTATGGATAAATGCTATGAAAAAATCGCTGGTCGCAGCAGGAATCATCGTGGCGCTGGGCGTGGTATGGACAGGCGGCGCCTGGTTCACTGGCAAACAGCTGGAAGGCCGGATTGCCGATATGGTGCAGCAGGCCAACGCCCAGCTGCGCAGCAGCGCGCCGGAGTCAGGTCTGGAGCTGAGCTATCAGGACTACCAGCGCGGGCTGTTCAGCAGCCATCTGCAGCTGGTGGTCAAGCCGATCGCCGGTCAGGCTAACGGCTGGCTGGCCGCCGGGCAGAGCGTGGTGCTTGACGAAGTGGTCGATCATGGCCCCTTCCCGCTGGCCTCGTTAAAAGCCTTTAATCTGGCGCCGGCAATGGCTTCCGTCCACACCACGCTGGTGAAAAACGACGCCAGCCAGGCGCTGTTCGAGATAGCCAAAGGCGACACCCCCTTTACTGTCGATACGCGCATCGCCTACAGCGGTGACAGCCAGTCGGCTATCGTCCTTAACGCCCTCGACTATGCCAAAGGCGATGAGAAAGTCACCTTCAGTGGCGGCCAGTTCCAGCTCGACGCCGACCGCGACGGCAAAAACATCAGTCTGAAGGGCCAGGCCGGCAGCGGGCAGATCGATGCGCTCAACGAATATAACCAGAAGGTACAGCTGCGCTTCGTCAACCTGACCACCGATGGCGCCACCGAGCTGGCCAGCTTCAACGAACGCATCGGCCAGCAAAAAATGACCCTCGATAAACTGGCCATCAGCGTCGAAGGCAAAGAGCTGGCGCTGATCGACGGTATGGCGCTGGACGGCGGTTCCACGCTGACCCAGGACGGCAAAGGCGTGAACAGCCAGGTAAACTACACCGTTAACAGCCTCAAACTTCAGGGGCAGGATATGGGCAGCGGCAAACTAACGTTGAAAGTGGATAACGTCGATGGTCAGGCGTGGCACCAGTTCAGTCAGCAATACAGCGCGCAGTCTCAGGCGCTGCTGGCGAAACCGGAGCTGGCGCAGAATCCGGAGCTGTATCAGCAGGCCCTCACCGAAACGCTGTTCAATGCGCTGCCGATCCTGCTCAAAGGCAACCCGTCGGTAACTATCTCTCCGCTGAGCTGGCGCAATGCCAAAGGGGAAAGCACGTTGAATCTGTCGGTTCTGCTAAAAGATCCGGCCCAGGTGACCGCCCCACCGCAGACGCTGGCAGACAGCCTGGATCGCGTGGTGCAGTCCCTGGACGGCAAAGTGGTGATCCCGGTGGATATGGCGACGGAGTTTATGACTAAGATCGCCGGTCTGGAAGGCTATCAGCCGGCCGATGCCGCCAAGCTTGCCGATCAGCAGGTCAAAGGCCTGGCGGCGATGGGCCAGATGTTCCGCATTACCACCATGGAAGATAACGCCATCAGCAGCAGTCTGCAGTACGCGAACGGCCAGGTGACGCTGAACGGCCAGAAAATGCCGCTGCAAGATTTCGCTGCGATGTTTGGTCTGGAAGCACCTTCACTGCCGGACAGCGCCCCGCAGGAAGGCCAGCCCCAGCAGGATGACGCCGCTCCTCAGCAGGGCGACGCGGCCCCGCAGCCGTAACTTAGCGGTACAGGAGACGGCCATCGCGCGCCGTCTCCGTCATTTTCGCGTCACCAGCCGCGGGGGCATTATCTGATTTCGCGCCTCGCCAGTACCCTCTTCCAGGCGCCGCAGCATTGAATCCGCCAGGCTTTTCCCCATCTCGCGCGCCGGGGTGGTCACCCAGGTGAGGGGCAGATCATCGAGCGCGGCCTCCGGCACGTCGGCAAACGCCGCCAGCGCCACCCGCTGTTCAAAGTAGCTCTCGACCCCATCTTCCCCGCTCTGTCTTCCAGCCCGTAACAGACCGAACCACGCGCCGGTAGCTACCACGTTGTTGTAGCACAGCACGGCGGTGATGGTCGGATTCTGGCGCAGCAGGCTGGTCATCGCCTCCGCCGCCTGCTTCTGGCTGGTCTCGCACTCCAGCACCCATTCGCTGTGAAACGGCAGGCCGTATTTCAGCAAGGTGGCGCAATAGCCGCCGACCCGCTCGGCGCGCGTCAGCGAAGCACTCTGCCCGCCGAGCCAGGCGATCCGCTGATGGCCGCGGCGGATAAGATGCTCGGTCACCAGCTGCGCCGCCTGCATGTTGTCCGGGCGGATCAGGTCGACATCGTCAAGGTAGCTGGCGCGAGAAGCGAACACCAGCGGCACCCCCGCCTCCGCCGCCCGCTCGCGCAGCTCGCTCCCGCGGTCGATCGCCCCGGCGATAATCACCCCGTCCACCCCCTGCGCCGCGAGGGTATCAAACCGCTGGGCCATCTTCTCGCCGCTGCGGCCTCCCTGGGTAAGAAATACCATTTTCCCCTGCCTCTCCAGGGCATCGGTGAGGCCGGCAGTTAATTCAGCATAAAACGGTTTTGACAGGTCGCTGACGATAAGGCCAATCACCCCGCTTTGCCCACCGCGCAACGAGGCCGCCTGACGGTTGCGCACAAATCCCAGCTGTTCGATAGCCCGATTAACCCGCTCGCCGGTGGCGCTGGAGATGCGCCCTTTGCCGCTCAGGACCAGTGAAACGGTACTCACGGAGACGCCGGCGGCCAGCGCCACATCATTGATGGTGATCTTTTTTGCGATTGCCATAACCTGCTGGCTGACTCCCTTGCCTGTCGATAAAACGTTTTATCATTGTGCGATCTTTATAAACGTTATTATCGCTTGAATATGTGATTTTTATCGCACTAAAAAGTGGTAAAACGTTTTATCTTGCCGTGGCGTTAGTTCTTCCCGACCACTTTATGAATCAGGAACCGTGCTATGACGGCGAAAACAGCACCAAAAATCACTTTATGGGAATTTTTCCAGCAGCTGGGAAAAACCTTCATGCTGCCCGTAGCGTTGCTCTCGTTTTGCGGGATCATGCTGGGGATCGGCAGCTCGTTAAGCAGCCACGATGTGCTGACTTTGCTGCCGTGGCTGGATATGCCGCTGCTGCAGGCCATCTTTATCTGGATGAGCAAGGTCGGCTCGTTTGCCTTCAGCTTCCTGCCGGTCATGTTCTGTATCGCCATCCCGCTGGGACTGGCGCGAGAAAACAAAGGCGTCGCCGCCTTCGCCGGCTTCGTTGGCTACGCGGTCATGAATCTGGCGGTCAACTTCTGGCTGACCGCGAAAGGCATTCTGCCCACCACCGACGCCGCGATCCTGAAGGCCAACAATATCCAGAATATTATCGGCATTCCGTCGATCGATACCGGGATCCTCGGGGCGGTTATCGCCGGGATTATCGTCTGGCTGCTGCATGAACGCTTCCATAACATTCGCCTGCCGGACGCCCTGGCCTTCTTCGGCGGCACCCGCTTCGTGCCGATCGTTACCACCGTGGTGCTGGGGCTGGTCGGGCTGGCGATCCCGCTGGTGTGGCCAGTCTTCGCCATGGGGATCAACGCCCTCGGGAAGATGATCAACAGCGCCGGGGATTTTGGCCCGATGATCTTCGGCACCGGCGAGCGTCTGCTACTGCCGTTTGGCCTGCACCACATCCTGGTGGCGCTGATCCGCTTTACCGAAGCCGGCGGTACCCTCGACGTCTGCGGCCACAGCGTCAGCGGCGCGCTGACCATCTTCCAGGCGCAACTGAGCTGCCCGACCACCCACGGCTTCGCCGAAAGCGCCACTCGCTTCCTGTCGCAGGGTAAAATGCCGGCTTTCCTTGGCGGCCTGCCGGGCGCCGCGCTGGCGATGTACCACTGCGCCCGCCCGGAAAACCGGCATAAAATTAAAGGGCTGCTGATCTCCGGGGTGATCGCCTGTGTGGTCGGCGGCACCACCGAGCCGCTGGAGTTCCTGTTCCTGTTCGTCGCGCCGGTGCTGTATGTCATCCACGCGCTGCTGACCGGTCTCGGCTTTACCATCATGGCGGTGCTCGGCGTCACCATCGGCAACACCGACGGCAATATCATCGACTTCGTGGTGTTTGGCATCCTGCATGGCCTGGCGACCAAGTGGTATCTGGTGCCGGTGGTGGCGGCTATCTGGTTCGCGGTCTACTATGCCATCTTCCGCTTCGCCATCACCCGCTTCAATCTGAAAACGCCGGGTCGAGATATCGACACCGCCGCCAGCGTGGAGAAAGCCGTCGCTGGCACCATCGGCAAATCCGGGTATAACGTGCCGGCAATTCTGGCGGCGCTCGGCGGCGCAGAGAACATTGTTTCGCTGGATAACTGCATTACTCGTCTGCGTCTGTCGGTACACGATATGAGCAAAGTGGACGCCGCCGCGCTGAAAGCCCATCGCGCCATCGGGGTGGTTCAGCTCAATCAGCATAACCTGCAGGTAGTCATTGGCCCGCAGGTGCAGTCGGTAAAAGATGAAATGGCCGTACTGATGAATACCGTGCAGGCCTGACCCCACTGATCCCCCTTCTACGCGGAGGGGGACATTCGCTAAGGAAGTTTCGATGTTTGATTTTGCTACCCCCATCGACCGCCATGGTACCTGGTGCACGCAGTGGGACTATGTCGCCGACCGGTTTGGGGCCGCCGATCTGCTACCGTTTACCATCTCCGATATGGACTTTGCCACCGCTCCGTGCATTTTCGATGCCCTCAGCCAGCGACTGGCTCACGGGGTGTTCGGCTATAGCCGCTGGCAGAACGAGGCGTTTCTCGGGGCGATTGCCCACTGGTACGCCAGCCGGTTTAACAGCGTCATCGATCCGCATACGGTGGTCTACGGGCCGTCGGTTATCTACATGGTGGCGGAAACCATCCGCCAGTGGTCGAGCGAAGGCGACGGCGTCGTCGTCCATACCCCTGCCTACGATGCATTCTATAAGACCATCACCGCGAACCATCGGCAGATTGCCCCGGTGCCATTGACCCTGACGGAAAACCAGTGGCACTGCGATATGGCCCGACTCGAAGCGGTGCTGGCGGATCCAAAGAATACCCTGCTGCTGCTGTGCAGCCCGCACAATCCAACGGGGAAAGTCTGGCGGCGCGAGGAGCTCCAGACCATGGCGGCCCTGTGTCAAAAACATGGCGTCAGGGTGATTAGCGACGAAATTCATATGGATATGACCTGGGGCGAACACCGCCATATCCCGTGGAGCGAGGTCGCTCAGGGGCCATGGGCGCTGTTCACCTCCGGTTCGAAGAGCTTCAATATTCCGGCACTAACCGGGGCCTACGGCTTTATCCCCGAGGCGAACGCGCGCGACAGCTACCTGCAGGCGCTGAAGGGGCGCGACGGGCTCTCGTCACCCTCGGTGCCGGCGCTGGTTGCCCATATCGCTGCCTACCGCGACGGGGCTCCCTGGCTCGACGCCTTGCGTGACTATCTGCAGGCGAATATGCGCTATGTGGCCGACACGCTCAACAATGCCTTCCCTGCACTACGCTGGCAGCCGCCGGAGGCCACCTACCTGGCATGGCTCGACCTGCGCCCCCTGAACATTGACGATCGCGCGCTACAGCAGGCGCTGATCGACGAACAGAAGGTGGCGATTATGCCGGGTTATACCTATGGTTCTGAGGGCAACGGCTTTCTGCGCCTCAACGTCGGCTGCCCGCGCGAGAAGCTGGAACGCGGTGTCGAAGGACTGATTGCCGCCCTGCGCAGCCTCAGCTGATTCGACGCGCTATCTACAGATCATCGCGCCGGCGGAACGCCAGGTAACCGGCGCCGAGAGTAAAGACGGCGACAATCATCACCAGCAGGATAAACCCGTGGTGGTTGCTCGCCAGCGGGATCCCTCCGACGTTCATGCCGAAGAAACCGGCGACGATGTTAATCGGCAGCGCGAGGACGGTGATCACCGTCAGGGTGTAGAGGGTGCGGTTGCTCTGCTCCAGCTGGCGGGCGCCAATCTCCTCCTGCAGCAGACTGATGCGCTCGATCAGCCCGGACAGGTCGTTAAGCACCACGCTAAACTCTTCGGTAAACTGACGAAACGCCTGCACCACCGCGCGATCCATCCACGCCGGCGGCCGGTTAAGCAGCCGGAACATCGCCGCCGGCTCCGGCGCCAGCAGCCGCTGGAAGCGTAAAAGCATCCGCCGCAGCCGCGCCAGATCGGCCCGGTTGCGTTGCACGTGATTGCTCAGAAGACGCTCTTCGATAAGGTCGACATGGCGGCTGGCCTGACGGACGACCTGCTCCAGGACCTCCTCCTGCTCCTCCAGCAGAAAAGCCAGCAGCTCGGTAGACGTGTTTACCCTGAGCGTCTGCAAGCGCGGCAGCATCCATTCGATAAACCGCAACGGTTTGAAGCGCGCCGTCACCACCAGCCTGGGACTACAGTAGAGCCACAGGGTGGCGGTTTCCGCGCTGGTATCCTGCGGACGAAACAGCACATCGTTGAGCACAGCGAACAGATTTTCCCCCTGTCGCTCAATGCGGGTGGTGTGCGAGCCGCTGCGGATCTCTTCGAAGAAAAAGTCCGCCACCGGAAAGTGGCTGGTTAACCATTTCTCGGCGGTGGCGTGATTGAGATTAAGATGCAACCAGATAAAGGCTTTATCGTCGGCCAGCGCCTGATAACGGGCGCATACCTCACCAGAGAGAATAGGCTGCGGGGGGCGCTGTTCATGAAACAGATAACCATGCACCAGACCGGAAACTTCACTATCAAAATCGGGCTTTAACATCTTCGCGGTGACGTCTTGACTCATGGCTCCCTCAGGACAGGCTCTGGCACCGTTGATGCCCAAACAGCGCCATCTTTCGCTATTTTCCGCGGGCTGGCAAGGTTAATAATTTCGTCATAAAACAGTAACCTGGCAGACATATTGCCTGCATCTGCGGCAGATTAGACTGACGTGAACCCCAGCCTTGTTGCCTCTGCTTGTTTAAAAATTTTTTGATTATCCTCAAAACTTTTTTAAGAAAAAAAGCGTATTACTTTAGGCGCTTAATCATTGCTTCCACACAGGTTTATTGAGGAGGAGACCATGAAAACCTATGACCGTAATCGTAACGCTATTGCTACCGGCAGTATGGTAATGATCGCTGGCAATGGGGGAACCGGGGTGATTAAAGCTATCCATGGCGAGGGGAAAACCGCTGAACAGCTGCGCCGGGCAGACTGCGTTGAAATCGACGGCCGCGAAGGTCGTTTCTGCCCGATAGATCTGATTCGCCTCGGCTTCCATTAATCCCTGCGGCCCTGCACTGATGGCCTGAGACGACCGCCAGGTCATCAGTCTCAGGCTATCTGAGACGATTTCCTGTGCTGCCCCCGGTCTGCCAGGCGCTTAGCGAAAGCTCCACTGCACACTCATCACCAAGATCGCCGGCACAATAATCCCACCTTCGACGCCGAAGTAATCGGTGAAGTTATACTGCAGACCATGATAGAGATAGGGCGAAAAACCGACGCCAGTGATTTTTTTGGCGGTGCGGTAGGTCCCGGAGTCACCGCAGTGGCTGAAGGCGTCAAAGAAAAATTCCCCGGTATAGGCATACACCCCTTTCAGCACCCAGCCGGTATCGTTTTTTAGCCAGTCGCGGCGCACGCCGAGTGTCAGACAGCGATCGTCGAAGCTGTTTTTCATGGTACCGACCAGCACGCTGTATTTTGAATTCGGGGAAAACTTGCGTTCCACCGAGAAAAAGTTGTTATTGAAATGCTCGTTATATTGTCCGTGGTTACCGGTCATATGATAAACATAAGAGCCGGTGTTCATCGAATAGAGGTTTATTTCTCCGGCCTGCGCCGACGGCATGGCAACTATCAGCAGTCCTGATAACAAAAGCAATAATTTATTTAACATTCAGCAACCTACGCCATAACCGAAAAAAAGAACCCGGCATACTAGCACCGCGAAGCTAAACCAAAGGGCAATCAGACAGACCGCGGCTGGTCGCGGCGGCTAAACATGACGCTGTCGCCACAGGTAGAGCCTTGATCCAAAACAGAGAAAGTGGGAGCTAAGACGCGTACTATCGGCTCCCTTCGGTCGGTTATCGACCTTTAATACCTTCTGAGTTCAGAGGCATTTTTATGACATGGCAATCCTTCAAACAGGCCTGGCTTATCCGGTTCTGGTCCCCTGTTCCAGCGGTCATCGCCGCGGGCATTCTCTCTACCTACTATTTTGGCATCACCGGCACCTTCTGGGCGGTGACCGGCGAATTCACCCGCTGGGGTGGCCAGCTGCTGCAGCTGCTGGGCGTCCACAGCGAACAGTGGGGCTATTACCAGCTGATCCATCTCGACGGGACACCGCTGACCCGCATCGATGGCAGGATGATCATCGGCATGTTCGGCGGCTGCCTGGCCGCCGCGCTATGGGCGAATAACGTCAAACTGCGCTTGCCACGCAGCCGGATCCGCATTGTGCAGGCCGTGGCCGGGGGCATCATTGCCGGGTTCGGCGCACGACTGGCGATGGGTTGCAACCTGGCGGCCTTTTTCACCGGCATTCCGCAGTTCTCCCTGCACGCCTGGCTGTTTGCCATCGCCACCGCCATCGGCTCCTGGTTTGGCGCCCGCTTCACGCTGCTGCCCCTTTTTCGCATCCCGGTAAAAATGCAAAAGGTGTCTGCCGCCTCGCCGTTAACCCAAAAACCTCAGCAGGCGCGTCGCCGCTTCCGCCTGGGGATGGTGGTCTTTTTCGCCATGATCGGCTGGGGCCTCCTCACCGCCGCAGACCACCCGGCGCTCGGCCTGGCGATGCTGTTCGGCATCGGCTTCGGTCTGCTTATCGAGCGCGCCCAGATCTGCTTTACCTCCGCCTTTCGCGATATGTGGATCACCGGCCGGACGGTGATGGCGAAGGCGATTATCTTCGGCATGGCGGCGAGCGCCATTGGTATCTTCAGCTATGTGCAACTGGGGATGGCACCGAAAATTATGTGGGCCGGTCCCAACGCGGCGATTGGCGGCTTGCTGTTTGGCTTTGGTATCGTGCTGGCCGGCGGCTGTGAAACCGGCTGGATGTACCGGGCGGTAGAGGGCCAGGTTCACTACTGGTGGGTGGGGCTGGGCAACGTCATCGGCTCAACGCTGCTCGCCTGGTGTTGGGACGATATCGCCGCCCCGCTCGCCACCCACTGGCAGAAAATCAACCTGCTGAACGCCTTCGGCCCCTTTGGCGGGCTGCTGGCGACCTATCTGCTGCTGCTGATCGCCCTGCTGCTGGTGATCGCGTGGGAAAGACATTTTTTCCGCCGCCAGTCGTCGGCGGTCCGGACCGTGAAGGAAAGCGCATGAAAAACATCGTCCCTGATTATCGCCTGGATATGGTCGGCGAGCCCTGCCCCTATCCGGCCGTTGCCACCCTGGAGGCAATGCCCTCCCTGAAAAAAGGCGAGATCCTCGAAGTAGTCAGCGATTGCCCACAGTCGATCAACAATATCCCGCTCGATGCCCAAAATCATGGCTATACGGTGTTGGATATTCAGCAGGATGGCCCGACCATTCGCTATCTGATCCAGAAATAATCTCAGCTGGCCAGCCCTTACCCCGCCGGCGTTCCTCATCGCCGGCGCTTATCGCTTTTGTTCACATCTCGCCCCTCCATTTTCACTAGCCCAGGCTGGCAAACGATTGCAATAGCTTGTAACACTTGAAACGATGTTCCAGTTACCTAATAACCATTAATATAACGCGCCTATATTATTTAAAAATGAATAAGTGATTTCGTGAATGGTTTCTGCCCGTACGCGCAGCCGCCCGACACGGCAACACCGTAAGGATAGGAATGGAACTGCTGGCAAGGCTGGGTCATTTTTTTGAACAAGTTTGCGCTGATGCTGATTTTGCCACCTTCGCCGGTGAACTTCGGCGGCATCAGGTTTCCTACTACATCTACTTTGTCACTACCGGCAATGTGAATTTCGTGATGGCGAACGATGATGTTATTTCGATAAAAAGCGCTCGTGGCCTGCTCCGCGTGTGCACTGAGGTCAGCCACTGTCTGACCAGAGCCGCGGTTATCCGCCACTTCGCCGGGGCCATCAATTTTGAACAGTACTGCCGGGATTTGGCCAGCGCCGGGGTATTTAAGTGGACCGTCGATCTTGAAGACAATTCCCGCCATTACTGGTCGAAGGATAATACCCTGCTGTTTAAGGAGCGTTTGCTGCCCCCCTGAACGGGTCGCCGGGGGGCGTCGCTAGCGGTTCATCTTCAATCGCGGGTTTGCACCCAAAAGGCATGGATCAGACCAGGAATATAGCCCAACAGGGTCAGAATAATGTTGAGGATAAACGCCCAGCCGAAGCCTTTCCCCAGCAGTACCCCCAGCGGCGGCAGAATGATAGTGAAAACAATTCTCCAGAATCCCATAACCTCTCCCTTCGTCTAACGTCAATATTTTACTAAGCTATTCAATAGTTAAGCATAGACGCTTTTCGCCGCTTCGCCAGCAAGCGGCGCCCTCATCGCCAGTAACAAAAATTATTCCCGGCTGTCAGCGCTAAAAAAGACCGGGAAAACATTCACTTTTTCTCTCTTCGGCCCGCAAGCCCTGGCATACCGCACAGATTGTCATTTGACCAATTCGGGAGGCAGGACTAAGCCTGGAGGAGCTTTATCGCATCGAGTCGTTTTACCAACCGGAGAATATCCATGAGTAAACTTGGGATTAATGGATTTGGTCGTATCGGACGTTTGGTGTTACGCCGTTTATTAGAGGTCGACAGCAGCCTGGAAGTGGTGGCTATCAACGACCTCACCTCGCCAAAGGTGCTGGCCTACCTGTTAAAGCATGATTCAAACTACGGCCCCTTCCCGTGGAGCGTCGACTTTACGGAAGATGCGCTGATCGTTAACGGCAAGACCATCACCGTGTATGCCGAAAAAGAGGCGCAGCATATTCCCTGGCAGGCGGCAGGCGCCGAGGTGATTGTGGAGTGTACCGGGTTCTACACCTCGGCAGAGAAATCGCAAGCCCATCTCCAGGCTGGCGCGCGCAAAGTGCTGATTTCCGCCCCCGCTGGCGAGATGAAAACCATCGTCTACAACGTCAACGATGACACTCTAACGCCGGATGACACCATCATCTCCGTGGCCTCCTGCACCACCAACTGCCTGGCGCCGATGGCCAAAGTCCTGCAGGATGCCTTCGGCATCACTGTGGGTACCATGACCACCATCCATGCCTATACCGGCACCCAGTCGCTGGTGGACGGGCCGCGCGGCAAAGATCTGCGCGCCTCCCGTGCGGCAGCAGAAAACGTCATCCCGCACACGACCGGCGCGGCCAAAGCCATCGGCCTGGTGATCCCCGCCCTGAGCGGTAAACTGAAGGGCCATGCCCAGCGCGTACCAACCAAAACCGGCTCAGTGACGGAGCTGGTATCAGTGTTGGAGAAAAAGGTGACTGCGGATGAAGTGAACCAGGCGATGAAGCTGGCGGCCGAGGGTAACGAATCCTTCGGCTACACCGAAGAGGAGATCGTCTCTTCCGACATCATCGGCAGCCATTTCGGCTCGATCTACGATGCCACCCAGCTGGAGATTGTCGAAGCCGGCGGCGTACAGCTGGTGAAAACCGTCGCCTGGTACGATAACGAATATGGCTTCGTCACCCAGCTGATCCGCGTGCTGGAGAAATTTGCCCGCTAAGCGAACGGCGGGCAGCCTGAGCTGTCCGCCGGTTCTGTGTTGAGTGCCTCAGGCCTGCAGATAGACCACCTGGGTCTGCAGGTACTCATTCAGCCCGTGGCGGCCATCAGCGCCGCCGATCCCCGATTTGCGCCAGCCGGCGTGGAAACCCTGCATCGCCTCAAAGTTTTCCCGGTTGATATAGGTTTCGCCGAACTTCAGTCCTTTAATTGCCTTCATCGCTACGTTCAGATCGCGGGTATAGATCGAGGAGGTCAGGCCATAGTCGCTGTCATTGGCCATCGCCAGCGCCTCATCGAGGGTCGAAAATGCCACCACCGGCAGCACCGGCCCGAAGGTTTCCTCGTGGATAATGTCCATCTCCTGGCGCACATCCAGCAGCAGGGTCGGCGGATAAAAATAGCCTTTGCCCTCCAGCGGCTGGCCGCCAAGCGCCACTCGCGCCCCCTGCGCCACCGCCTTCGCCACTTTGTCCGCCACCTGATCCCGCGCCGCTGCGTTGATCAGCGGCCCCATCGCGATGTCATCCCGCGCCGCCGGATCGCCAAACTGCACGGCCTTCATCGCCTCGCCGAGGCGGTTGACGAAGCGGTCGTAAATGCCCTGCTGAACATAGACCCGCTCGACGCAGTTACACACCTGCCCGCTGTTAATCACCCGCGAGTCCACTACCGCTTTCACCGCCAGCTCCAGATCTGCATCGTCCATCACAATGGCAGGCGCTTTGCCGCCGAGTTCGAGGCACACTTTGGTGATATTTTTCGCCGCAGCGGCCATGATTTTCTCTCCCGCCGCCACGCTGCCGGTCATGCTGACCATCGCCACCTTCGGATTGCCGGCCAGCTCCTGACCAACGGTTTCTCCGCGGCCCAGCACCAGGTTAAAGACCCCTTTCGGCAACCCAACCTGATGGACAATCTCGGCAAAGGCGATGGCATTATTAGGCGTAAATTCGCTGGGCTTAATGACGATGGTATTCCCGGTGATCAGGGCCGGGGCCAGCTTGCGGGCGATAAGAAAGAACGGGAAGTTCCACGGCAGGATCCCGGTGGTCACCCCCAGCGCGCGTTTAAAGACGAGGATATTCTCCCCGGGGCGATCGCTCTGCACGATCTCGCCTTCGTAACGGCGCGCCCATTCGGCCATATAGTCGAGATAGTCGGCGGTGAACGCAACCTCCACCGCCGCCAGCTGCTGGATCTTGCCGCCTTCAGCCACGATCAGCCCGGCAATCTCTTCTGCACGCTGGCGAATACCCGCGGCAATTTTGCGCAGCCAGCCTGCGCGCTCAATGGCCGGTAGTGCTTCCCAGGCGGGCTGGGCGCGCTCGGCGGCGTCAATTGCCAGCCGCGCCTCTTCGGCAGTCCCGTCCGGGATCCGCGACAGCAGCGCTTCGGTCGCCGGGTTAAGCACGTCGATCCAGCCGTCGCCGCGACCGGAAACGAACTGGCCATCAATATACATCGGGTGTTGAACGGGTGCTGTCATGGCTGCTCCTGTGGTGCATTTGTATTTAACAGGTGATTTTTTTGTTAAATATCGAGCGGATAAGCCGCTGTTCGGCAGCACATTGACGCAATTCTGTGAACTGACTCATAAAAGCGGGCCAAAAGCCCCCGCTTGAAGTTACATTTCAATAACACAAATTGCCCGTTTGCGATAAATCTGCCGCAAACGGGCAGTTTTCAGCCGAGGGTGCGGGCCTGCAGCGCCCCGGCAAGCTGGGTGTCCTCCCGCAGCTGTCGCCAGGCAGCGAGGATCTCCGGCGGAAAGGTCACGTGGCTGATGAAGTCTTTCCCCCGCGGACCGTATCCTTCAGGGGTATCCTGCAGACGCGGCAGCTCGCCCAGCAGCAGCGCCAGGTAGCGGGTAACCGGCCAGAGCCCAGTCCCGCCGCCGGCGAACCCCAGCTGGTCATCGGTCTGCTCCAGCACCGGCGAGCAGCCGGGAAAGCTCAGCCACTGTGGCGGCGGCGTCGCCCCCTGCCAGACGCGGGCGAAGGTAGCCATGGTTCGCCGCTGCATGGTGGGGTCCTGAATGACGATCCCGCGACTATGGGGGATCCCCCGGCTCTCCAGCGTGGTCCGGGTAAAACGGGCATTCTCGCCGCAGTTGGTCGACTGGTCCTCCACCACCAGCCGCGAGCGCGGGATATGCCAGAAGTGATGCGCGATATCCGCCAGAATATGCGCTTCCGGGCGTCCGTCCACCGGCAACGTACGGTAACGAGGATCCTGGCGCACCGCCTCGTAAAGATAGCCCGTTGAATGTCCGACGCCGCCGCTGATCAGCAGCGGGACCACCTGCGCCGCCGCCAGCCGGCAGGCGGCGTCGATGGTCGGGATCACGGCGTTGCCGGCCAGCACCACCACGTCCACCTCCGGCAGCGCGGGCAGCGTCGCCAGATCGTCCTGCGCCAGCCAGGCGCCGACCTGGTTAGCCGCCGCCAGCGTCGCCGCCGATAGCGAAGGAAATTGTTCTGCCATTCTGTCTCCTTAATCCTCTCTCAGCCGATCGGAGAGGAAGCTTGCGCCATCATAAACGCCGCCTGGCGGGACGCAAAGCGGCCTCGATTTGTAACGATTTTGAAATAACAAGAAACATCTAAAAACAGGCGGGTTGCACCTGAACAACTCACTATGAAAATAACAAAAAACAGCAAAATCAGGTGGAAAATAAAAAATAGCTTCGCGGTTACACCAGTCAAAACCGCGCCATAACGCCCAGTTTGCCAGCGATGAACTTGCCAATTGTAACCTTCAACCCTAAGTTGCTTAACAATTACACAACCTTTTTCATACCAGGTTGCACCCTGCTCACCCAGAGTGACACCTGACCTATTTACCGTGGCGGGAGAACGTTTCGTAATGAGCAATCCACAAGACAACACTGCATCCATTCTGCAGAAAAACAAGAAGGTACTGATAGCGAGCCTGACAGGCAGCGCCATCGAATGGTTCGATTATTTTCTCTATGGCACCGCCGCCGCACTGGTGTTTAACAAAATTTTCTTTCCGATGGTCGACCCGGTCATCGGCCTGATCCTCTCCTGGCTCTCCTTCTCGCTGACGTTTTTTATCCGTCCCATTGGCGGCGTCATTTTCGCCCATATCGGCGATCGCATCGGCCGCAAAAAGACGCTGGTGCTGACCCTGTCGCTGATGGGCAGCGCCACGGTGGCGATCGGCTTGCTGCCCACCTACGAGATGGTGGGCCTCTGGGCGCCGGCCCTGCTGATTACCCTGCGCATTATTCAGGGCATGGGTATCGGCGGCGAATGGGGCGGCGCGCTGCTGCTGGCCTACGAATACGCGCCGGAAAAGCGAAAAGGTTTTTTCGGCAGCATTCCTCAGGCCGGCGTGACCATCGGCATGCTGATGGCGACCTTCATCGTCTCGCTGATGACCCTGTTTGATGAGGCGCAGTTTCTCGCCTGGGGCTGGCGCATACCGTTCCTGCTCAGCTCCGTCCTCGTTTTTCTCGGCCTGTGGATCCGCAAAGATATCGACGAAACGCCCGCCTTTAAGCAGGTGAAAAAATCCGGCCAGGTGGCAAAAGCACCGCTGCGCGAAACGATCAAACACCACTGGCGCGAAGTGCTGATTGCCGCTGGTCTGAAGGTGGTGGAGACCGCGCCCTTCTATATTTTCTCCACCTTTGTGGTCAGCTATGCCACCACCACCCTGAGTTACCAGAAGTCACAGGCACTGGAATCCGTGACCCTGGGCGCGCTGGTGGCCACCGTGATGATCCCGCTGATGGGGCTACTGTCAGACAAGGTGGGGCGGCAAAAGATGTACACCCTGAGCGTGGTGCTGCTGGGGCTGTTTATTATCCCGTGGTTCCTGCTGCTCGACACCGGCACCGGCTGGGGCATCATGTTGGCGACGATCGTGGCCTTCGGCATCCTGTGGGCGCCGGTAACCGCGGTGCTTGGCACCCTGTGCTCTGAGATTTTCAGCGCCAATGTGCGCTATACCGGGATCACCCTCGGCTACCAGCTTGGCGCCGCGCTGGCCGGGGGCACCGCGCCGCTTATCGCCACCGGCCTGCTGGCGAAATATGACGGCGACTGGCGGCCGGTGGCTATTTATCTGGGCATTACGGTGGCGATTTCGCTGCTGGCAATTTTCTGCGCCAGCCGGATGAAGTCCGCGCCGGGTGCGGCCCCTTCCCGGGCGGAAAGCGCCTAACCGCCGCCGTCTGGGCAGGTAGCGTCGCCCGGCGGCGCTGCGCTTGCGCGGGCCTACGGGGGGGATCACACCGCGGGGGAAACCGCTCATCCCAGGTCCGGCCCGGGAAGGCGCCAGCCGCCACCGGGCAGAAAAGCCGCTACGGAGCCGACTATCCCGCCCGGCGGCGGTGCGCGTGCGCGGGCCTGGGGAGGGATCACGCCGCGGGGGAAACCGCTCCTCCCAGGTCCGGTAAGCACGTAGGCCCGGTAAGGCGCCAGCCGCCACCGGGCACAAACAGACGTAACGTCTTCACCTCCCGCTTAGCCGGCCATGTTGGCCGATGGCTGTCAGGCGCTCTGGTTGTCCAGTTGAAGCTGCCCCTCGCGCCGCTGCTTCAGCTTCCAGAAGCCCCACAGTGCAATAAACCACAGCGGGGAAGCCAACAGCGCCAGCAGCGTATCCGGATCAAAGATCATGATGAAGATAGCGAACGCGAAGAACAGCAGGCTCACCCAGCTCATCACCACCCCGGCGGGCATCTTAAAGATCGACCCGGCGTGCAGGTCCGGACGCTGACGGCGATAGACCAGATAGGCCACGAGGATCATTCCCCAGCTGAACACCACCATAATCGCCGCCAGGGTCGAGACGATGGTGAACAGGGTCATCACGTTCGGCACCAGGAACAGCAACAGCGTGCCAATCAGCATGCAGAAGCAGGAGAACAGCAGGCTGCGCACCGGAATGCGGGTACTGCGCGACAGGATGCGAAACTGCCAGTGCGCATGCTTCTCCACCGACAGGCCGTAAAGCATGCGGGTACTGGAGAAGACGCCGCTGTTGGCCGAGGACATCGCCGAGGTCAGCGCCACAAAGTTAATCACCGCCGCCGCCGCGGGCAGCCCGGCTTTGGCAAACAGCGTCACGAAGGGGCTGGTCTCTGCCGACACCCCCGGCCACGAGGCGACCGCGATGATCACCACCATCGACAGCAGATAGAAGATGATAATCCGCAGCGGCAGGGCATTGATCGCCTTGGGCAAAATGCGCTGCGGATCGCGGGTCTCCGCCGTCATCGTCCCCAGCAGCTCAATGCCGGTAAAGGAGAAGATCGCTATCTGGAAACCGGCGAAAAAGCCGGTGATACCGTGAGGCATAAAGGCCGTCGGGTCGGTGAGATGGCTGAGGGAGGCCGTCACGCCGTCCGGGGAGGTCCAGCCGGTGGCAATCATCCAGCCGCCGGTGCCAATCAAGGCGATAATGGTGATCACCTTGATCAGGGCGAACCAGAACTCCGCCTCGCCAAACATTTTCACCGACAGCAGGTTAAGCAGGAACAGAATCGCCAGCATGCTGAGGGCCGGCATCCACGCCGACAGTTCCGGGAACCAGTACTGCATATAGCTCCCGCACACCACCACGTCAGCGATACAGGTCACCACCCAGCTTAACCAGTAGGTCCAGCCGAGGTAAAAGCTGGCCTGCGGCCCGAGATACTCGCCGACAAAGTCGGCAAATGAGCGGTAGTCATGGCGGGTGAGCAGCAGCTCCCCCATCGCCCGCATCACCATATAGGTAAAGAACCCGACCAGCACATAGATCACCAGAATCGAGGTGCCGGCGACGGCGATGTTGCGCCCCGCCCCCATAAACAGCCCGGTGCCAATGGCGCCGCCGAGGGCAATCATCTGGATATGGCGGGCGCTGAGCCCGCGCTTTAGCTGTGACGCGCCCTCACCGCCGGCGGCAGGCGGCGCCTGATGTTGATGTTCAGTCATGGTGTTTCCTCAGGCTGGTTGCGGGAGGCGAAGGGCCGCGACGCGGAGCAGCAGCCCGGCGCGCTGGCCGGTGGCGACCCCGGCGTTCGGAAAGAGGATATAGGGGGCCCGGGCCTGCACCACCCACCGTT
Organism: Klebsiella africana; assembly: GCF_020526085.1. NCBI lineage: Bacteria > Pseudomonadati > Pseudomonadota > Gammaproteobacteria > Enterobacterales > Enterobacteriaceae > Klebsiella > Klebsiella africana. Next base: position 2,821,227 of record NZ_CP084874.1, read on the forward strand.
TCTCTGCCTGGCGGGCGATCTCATACCCTGCCGGGAGCGCGGTGAAGTTCTCAACATCTGCCGCGAGATTAAGCGTAAATTCCCGCTCGCGCTTGATGATGCTCTCCTCGACCAGAAAGTAGTCCACCGGCGCTTTGTCGCGCGGCGGCAGCGGCGCGTCAGCGATCCAGGCCCGGATCGCCGCGTCGGTAGCGGCGAACAGGCTGAGATCGTTGGCGCCGAACGGCATCACTTTCCCCAGCTCCAGGGTAGCGCTTTGCGCGGCGAACTTTTCGCAGGTGAAATGGGTGAAGGTGCCGCCCGCTTCGGTATGGCGCACGATGGCATCCATCCCGCTGGCCTGCAGCAGCTGGTAGAAATCGGGCGAAAAATCCCCCGCGTGGGCCGGGAGCAGCGCAAACTGGCGATACAGCGACCCGCGAATGGCGGTATGCATATCGAGATGACTACGGCTGACCGGCCCCGCCGCATCGGCGGCGCGATAGAAGGTCTGCACCGCCTGCTCCAGCGCAAAAGCCCGCCGCGACTCATTTCCCGGGGTGACCGCCAGATGGCGGCCACCGAACAGGCGATTCAGGTCGTTATGCAGATAGCGACGCGCGGCGCGGATCGCCGGCAGGTTACCAAAGACGATCAGCAGCGCCTGGGTGAGCGGCTGCCGCCCCTGACTCAGATCGTGGGTCAACTGCAGCAGCAGTTCAATCGGCGCGGTCTCATTGCCATGCACGCCGGCGGAGAGGATCGTCGCCTGGCGCCATGGCGCCGTCGGCAGCAGCTGCAGGATGCCCTCGCCCAGCCAGCGGGCCTCGATGCCCGCCGGGAAGGTCCACTCCTGCAGGCGGCAGTGCAGTAAATCGTTAACCAGGTGCTCCATCTGCCGCTCCTTAACGCTGGAAATCATAGACCGCGCCCAGACGCAGGATCTGCGTCAGCTCATCCAGCGCCTGATAAACCTCGCGCAGCAGCTGCGGGTCCGCCAGATCGCGGGCATGCAGCCGGTCGCGATAGTGTTTTTCCACCCATGCCGTCAGCTGTTGATAACGTTCGTCGTTCATCAGGCTATGGGCGTTGACCGCCTGGCATTCAGCCTCGTTGAGCACCACCCGCAGCCGCAGACAGGCCGGGCCGCCGCCGTTGCGCATGCTTTCCCGCAGGTCAAAGACCGCCACTTCATCGATCGGCGATGCGCTGTCGGCGGCCAGGTCGCTGAGATAGTGCCAGACGTTTTCCCGCTGGCGGCACTCCTCCGGGACCACGATCAGCATCTTGCCGTCAGGTTTGCTCAGCAGCTGGCTGTTGAACAGGTATGAGGCCACGGCGTCATCAAGCGATACCCGCTCGTCCGGCACTTCCACGCTGGTGAACGGGATATCCAGACTGTCGCTTTTAGCCCGCAGCGTGGCCAGCACCGTCGCCTGATCGACAAACGCCTGCTGATGGTGGAACAGCACATGGCGATTACTGACCGCGATGACGTCGTTATGAAACACGCCGCGATCGATAGCCTGCGGCGCCTGCTGGGCGAATACCGTGTAGCGCGGATCCAGCTGATGCAGGCGAGCCACCGCCTCGCTGGCCTCAAGGGTCTGCCGCGCCGGATACTTCACCGGGGCGATGCCGCCGCTGGCGCGTCGGCCATAGACGAAAAACTGTACCCCCTGTCGGTCATACTCCCGGCAGAAGCGGTTATGGTTGGCCGCCCCTTCATCGCCGAGGTCGCCATGCTGCGGCAGCGCCGCATGGTGGGCAAAGTAGCGCGGATCGGCGAACGTGGCCCCCAGGATCGCCGAGGTGGTGGGTGCCTCCTGCATACGGTGCAGCTTATTGTTGAGGTTGGCGACGGTGAAATGGACTTTGCCATCAGCGCTGTCCGCCGACGGTGAGACGGTCGCCGCGTTGGCGGTCCACATCGACGAGGCGGAGCTGAAGGCAGAGAGCAGCTGCGGCGCCGCGTGGGCCGCCTGCCGGATAACCTGCTCATCGCTGCCCTGGAAACCGACTTCGCGCAGCAAACGGAGATTCGGCCGCGGCTGCGGCGGCAGAATGCCCTGCACGAAGCCGCGATCGGCCAGGGCTTTCATTTTATACAGCCCCTGCAGCGCCGCCTTCTTAGGGTTAGAGAGACCATCGCGGTTATTTTGCGAGGCTTCATTGCCGACGGAGAGTCCGGCGTAGTGGTGCGTCGGGCCGACCAGGCCATCAAAGTTTGCTTCAAAACCAGACATATGTCCTCACAGGATCCGTTATCAGAATGGCAGGCCCGGCGATACGTTCGCCGGAAGCGTCAGCGTATCGCTGACCAGAGAGGCCATCGGCCAGGCACAGTAGTCAGCGGCGTACCACGCTGCCGCGCGATGGTTGCCGGAGGCGCCCACCCCGCCAAACGGCGCTTTACTGGAGGCGCCGGTCAGCGGCTTGTTCCAGTTGACGATCCCGGCCCGCGCCTCGTCCGCCAGCTGTTCAAACTGCGCCGCATCGCTGGAGATCAGCCCGACGGCCAGGCCATAGCGGGTCTGGTTGGCAAGGCGAATGGCCTCCGGGAAGCCGTCGTAACGGATAACCGTCAGCAGCGGGCCAAAGTATTCTTCGTCCGGCACCTCGACCCCGGTGACGTCGACGATCCCCGGCGTCAGCACCGTGGAGTGCGGGTCTGGCTGGCGCATGCGCAGCAGCACCTTGCCGCCGAGCCCCTCCAGTTTTTGCTGCGCCGCCAGCATGTTCTGCGCAGCGTCGAGAGAGATCACCCCGCCCATAAACGGCGCCGGCTGATCATCCCACTTGCCGGCGCGGATCTGCGCGCTGGCCTCTACCAGCCGCTGCAGCAGCGCATCCCCCTGCTCGCCGCACGGCACGATCAGCCGGCGCGCGCAGGTGCAGCGCTGCCCAGCAGAGATAAACGCCGACTGGATAATCACATGCAGCGCCGCATCGACATCGGCCACGTCGGCGACGATCAGCGCGTTGTTGCCGCCCATCTCCAGGGCCAGCATCTTCTCCGGCTGGCCGCCGAAGTAGCGATGGAAGTGGAAACCGGCCGCCGCGCTGCCAGTGAACAGCACGCCATCGATATCACGATTTTCCAACAGCGCCTGCCCGGTGGCTTTTCCGCCCTGCAGCAGGTTAATCACCCCGTCGGGGACGCCCGCCTGCTGCCACAGCTGGACGGTCATTTCGGCGGTAGCCGGCGTCAGCTCGCTGGGTTTAAACACAATGGTGTTTCCGGCGATCAGCGCCGGAATGATATGCCCATTGGGCAGATGGCCCGGGAAGTTGTAGGGGCCAAAGACCGCCATCACGCCGTGCGGTTTGTGGCGCAGCTGTGCTTTTCCGTCCGGCAGCGTCGACTCGTGAAAGCCCGTCCGCTGGTGATAGGCTTCGATAGAGATCGCGGCCTTGCCGATCATCGCCTGCACTTCGGTGCGGGTCTCCCACAACGGCTTGCTGGTCTCCCGGGAAATCAGGGTCGCCAGCGCCTCTTTATGTGTCTCCAGCAGCGCGGCAAAACGCTCCACCACGGCAATACGCTCGGCCAGCGGGCGATGCGACCAGGGATAAAACGCCGCGCGCGCCGCGGCGCAGGCCGCCTGGACGTCGTCGGCCCCCGCGCTGGCCGCCTGCCACAGTAGCGACTGATCCTCCGGGGCCAGTTTGCTCATCGTTGCGCCACTGCCCGGCTGCCATTGCCCGGCTATAAACTGTGCTTTTACCGCCATGATCTGTTGTCCTCTGGATTCAGGGTTACCGTATAAACGCGGTCGGTGTCACTGACCTGCAGCGCGTCCAGCGCGGCGGCGTCAAGTGAGACCTGCTCTTCGTGGGCTACCAGCAGCGCCCGGAAATTGTCGAACTGGCCGTTGGCGACGAGAGTCGGCGCCGGCAGGTCGCCCATCAGCTGCCGGGCCGGCAGGCACTGGCTGTCGCGAACGGCGCGGATCTGATCGGTGTCCGCCTCCAGCACCGGACCGGCATCGAAAATATCCACCGAGCCGCGCCAGCTAAATCCCTCTTTTTCGAGGATCGCCCGCGCCGGGGCGGTATTGGGATGTACCTGACCGATGACCCCGCGGGCCGCTTCCGGCAGCAGTGAGATATAGATCGGGTAAGCCGGCATCAGTTCGGCAATAAAGGTTTTCATGCCGGTGCCGGTCAGCCGGTCAGCATCGGCGAACGGGATGTCGAAGAAGTGATGGCCCAGCGCATCCCAGAACGGCGACTGCCCCTGCTCATCGCTGCAGCCGCGCAGTTCGGCAAACAGGTGCGGGGAAAACCACTCGCGAAAGGCGGCGATAAATAAAAAGCGCGCCTTGGAGAGCAGCAGACCATTGCGGTTGCGCTGATACGCCGGATCGAGAAACAGCGTACACAGCTCGCTGTGCCCGGTGTGGTCATAGCTAAGATTGAGCAGCTCCTGAGGTTTATAGACTCCCAGCGCCTTCGAGGCGCGCACCGTTTTCTGAATGCGAAAATTGTAAAATGGCTCGTCCAGGCCCACTGCGACTTCAATGGCGCTGACCCCCACTACCCGCGCCAGCGCGGTGTCCTCCAGCACAAACAGGAAACCCTGCTGGCCGCGCGGCAGTTCGCCGGCGAAGGTCTGGATACTGCGCCGGATCCGGGCCGCCAGGCGCCCGGCATCATGCGGTAAGGAGGTCATACCGACTCCCGCCCGCGCGGCAAGGCGGACGATGTCGTCGAGATCGTTTTCCCGTACGGGACGAAATAGCATCACAGGCCGTCCTCCCGGTTAGCGGGTTAAGCGGGCAACGGCGCGATCAAGGCGCACGAAGGCTTCCACAATATCCGCCTGCGGGATATTGAGCGCCGGCGCGAAGCGCAGCACGTCCGGGCCAGCAATCAGGGCGATCAGCCCCTCTTCCGCCGCCAGGTTGGTCAACATTTTGGCCTTGCCGCGCAGCGGCCCCGCCAGCTCAGCGCCGATCAGCAGACCGGTACCGCGCACGGCGCTGAACGCATCGTAACGGGCAGAGAGGGCATTCAACTGGTCGACGATCAGCGCATGGCGCTCGCCAACGCCCGCCAGCAGCGGCGCATCGAGATGGGCCAGCACGGCGTTAGCGACGGTTGCCGCCAGCGGGTTGCCGCCGAAGGTGGTGCCATGGGTGCCGGGCTGGAAGACCTGCGCCCAGGCCTCTTTCGCCAGCATCGCGCCGATCGGGAAGCCGCCCCCCAGCCCTTTGGCGCTGGTGAGAATGTCCGGGACGACGTTGTAGTGCTGGTAGGCGTAGAGATGGCCGGTACGGCCCGCCCCGGTCTGCACCTCATCGAATATCAGAGTGGCATGATGGCGATCGCAGAGGGTGCGCAGCGCCTGGAGGAACGCCGGGTCAGCGGGTATCACACCGCCTTCGCCGATGATCGGCTCGACGATCACCGCACAGGTGCGGGAAGAGATAACCGCGGAGACCGCCTCGATATCGTTATAGGGCAGATGGGTAATGCCCTGCGGCAACGGCGCATAATCGCTGGAATATTTCGGCTGGCCGCCAACGGATACAGTGAACAGCGTACGGCCATGGAAGGCGTGGTTGAAGGCGATGATTTCGCTTTTTTCACCGCCAAACTTATCGTGAGCGTATTTCCGCGCCAGCTTAAGGGCCGCCTCGTTGGCTTCGGCGCCGGAGTTGCAGAAGAACACCTTGTCGGCAAAGGTAGACTGTACCAGAGTTTTCGCCAGCTGCAGCACCGGCTCGTTGGTATAGCCATTGCCGATATGCCACAGTTTCGCCAGTTGATCCTGCAGGGCCTCAGCCAGCGCCGGGTGGGCATGGCCCAGGGCGTTCACTGCGATGCCGCCCGCCATATCGATATACTCTTTCCCCTGCTGGTCCCAGACCCGGGAGCCCGCCGCCCTCACCGGAATAAACGGCGCGGGGGCAAAACAGGGAACCAGGTAAGCGTCAAAATCTTCGCGAGTCATACTGCCTGACATAATTTATCTCCGGAACGTAAGACGACGGAAAACGCTCCCGTCGCGTTGGACAATCGACATTAACCCTGCCCCTCGGCTTATTTTTGGCACGAGCGCGCCCGCTGCGATGGTAAAAATATTCACCACAGAAAAATTAAGCCCTATTCTTTTTACGGGTAATTGTTAATTCATGGTTAATGCCATGTTGTTGTGTGGGCTAATGCTGGCCTGTGAACAACAAGATTGTCAATATAGGGGAACGCAATTTATTCACTTTTTGAAGATCATCAAGATAATGAAAAACATAGAAAAAATATTTTCTTATTCACTTAAGTGAATAAAAAGTGAATTAAAATGCACAGCTTGCGGGTGGTTGACGTGCGTAGTTATTCACTTAAAAAATAAAAAATCTAACAAAAATTTAAAAATCGGAATTGCCGTCAAATACCGCTTTATAAAATTGGTGATACCATTCATTGCACAGAGTTTACTGCTGTAGCTATTCCACGGTTTTACACGACATAAATAACACTGAGAAACAGGACTCTTATGGAAAAGTTATCTTACGCATCTGAAAGTAGTACATCTCCATGGACCACCTACCTGCGCCAGATCGACCGTGTCGCGCCTTATCTCGGCGATCTTGCCTACTGGGTGGAAACCCTGCGCCATCCGAAGCGCGCGCTGATCGTCGACATCCCTGTGCAAATGGACGACGGCACCATCCGCCACTTCGAGGGCTATCGCGTTCAGCACAATCTGTCGCGTGGACCGGGTAAAGGTGGTGTTCGCTACCATCCGGATGTCGATCTTAACGAAGTCATGGCACTTTCTGCCTGGATGACTATTAAGTGCGCCGCGGTCAATATTCCTTACGGCGGGGCCAAAGGCGGCATTCGCGTCGACCCCTTCTCCCTGTCGGAAGGTGAACTGGAGCGTCTGACCCGCCGCTATACCAGCGAAATCGGCATTATTATCGGACCGCAGAAAGATATTCCGGCGCCGGACGTCGGCACCAATGGCAAAGTAATGGCATGGATGATGGACACCTACTCCATGAACCATGGGACGACTATCACCGGCGTGGTCACCGGCAAACCGATCCACCTCGGCGGCTCCCTCGGTCGTGAAAAAGCCACCGGACGCGGCGTGTTTGTCACCGGTCGGGAAGTTGCTCGTCGCGCCGGTATCGAAATTGAAGGCGCCAAAGTGGCGCTGCAGGGCTTTGGTAACGTCGGTAGCGAAGCGGCCCGCCTGTTCGCCGGCGTCGGCGCTCGTATCGTGGTTATTCAGGATCATACCGCGACCCTGTATAACGAAGGCGGAATCGATATGGCCGCCCTCACCGCCTGGCAGGCAGAGAAAAAACAGATTGCCGGTTTCCCGGGCGCCGAGGAGATCGATAAAGACGCCTTCTGGACCACGCCGATGGACATCCTGATCCCGGCGGCGCTGGAAGGGCAAATCACCCGCGAGCGCGCTGAGAAGCTGACCTGCAAACTGGTGCTGGAAGGGGCCAACGGCCCAACCTATCCGGAAGCGGACGACGTGCTGGCCGAGCGCGGTGTGATCGTGGTGCCGGACGTTATCTGCAACGCCGGCGGGGTGACCGTCAGCTACTTTGAGTGGGTGCAGGACATGGCCAGCTTCTTCTGGAGCGAAGAGGAGATCAACGCCAAGATGGACCGCATCATGACCGACGCTATCGTGCACGTCTGCGATAAAGCCGCCGAGAAAGCGTGTACCCTGCGTACCGCCGCCTATATCGTGGCCTGCGAGCGCATTCTGATGGCGCGTAAAGACCGCGGCATCTATCCGGGCTGATCCCCATCAGCAACCGCATCAGGGGTGGCCTTGCGCCGCCCCTTTTTTATGCTGCCGCACCGTTAACCGCCGAGGAGGTGCGCTATCTGACGGAGAATTGGCCAAAAAATGTGACAACGTCACGTAAATGATAAAAATCCTCTGCCCGAAGGGGATTATTTTTCAATTAAATCAAAGTCGCCCTGGGTATAGCGTAAGCCAGTGACATTATCGGCAGCGAAAATATGTTCGATGGTAAGAATGTCCTCCGGCGCAAGGGTAATATTCGCGGCGCCGGCATTGTCGCGCAAGTGAGCAATTTTCCTCGCCCCCGGGATAGGCACGATATCCTCGCCCTTGCTCATCACCCAGGCAAGTGCAATCTGCGCAAGCGTCGCGTCATAGCGAATGGCTACCTGTTGCAGGCGCGCCAGCAGCCGCTGGTTTTTGCGCAGGGTATCAGCCTGGAAGCGCGGCAGATGGCGGCGGAAATCATCCGCTGCCAAAACGCCGGGATCGGTAATTGTCCCCGTCAGAAAGCCGCGGCCAAGCGGGCTGTAGGGCACAAAGCCGACTCCCAGTTCGCGGCAGGTGTGGAGAATCCCGGCCTCCGGCTCGCGGCTCCACAGCGAGTATTCCGTCTGCACGGCGGTAATCGGATGCACCTTGCAGGCCCGGCGCAGCGTCTGAGCAGAGACTTCCGACAGTCCAATATGGCGAATTTTACCCTCTTTAACCAGGTCAGCCATTGTGCCCACCACCTCTTCCACCGGTACCGCCGGATCGACGCGGTGCTGATAGAGCAGATCGATGGTCTCGATATTCAGTCGCTTCAGCGACCCTTCCACTGACTCGCGAATATGTGCCGGACGGCTGTCAACGCCGGCCATCCGCTCCAGACCCTGGCCGGTGGGCAGAATACGAAATCCAAATTTGGTGGCAATCTGCACCTTATCACGACAACCTTTAATCGCTTTTCCCACCAGAATTTCATTATCGAAAGGGCCATATACCTCGGCGGAATCCAGAAAGGTCACGCCCATGTCCATGGCGGCATGGATCGTATTTATCGCCTGCGACGTGTCAGCGCCACCATAGGCAAAACTCATCCCCATACATCCGAGACCTAATGCGGAAACCTGAAATTTCTCTTTTCCAAGATAACGTGTTTTCATTTTATTTTCCTTAACTGCTGAACGGTATTAAATATATACTTCCCTTTCATATTGATAACAATTAATCTATTCCTAATGCGGTGTTAGCTGGAAATTAACAATGAAAACTTTGCCCGATCTGCAACAAATTGAAATATTGATGCTTATAGTGAAACATGGTAGTTTTCGCCAGGCCGCTAAGGCGTTAAATCTTTCACCGCCGGCCCTTACCGCTGCTATTAATCATCTGGAAGAAAAGTTAGGCGTACGCCTGCTAAATCGCTCAACGCGCAGTTTGTCTTTAACCGCGGTGGGTGAGGAATTTCTTAAAAACATCACGCCAGTGGTCAATGATTATCGCCGGGTGGTCGATAGCCTGAATTATCATCGCCAAACGCCGGAAGGCGTGGTTAAAATCAATTTACCACGGATTGTTGTTGACCTCTTTTTTCACCACTATTTTATTGCTTTTAAAAATCTCTGTCCTGACGTGACCCTCGAACTGTTTACCACCGATCGGAAAATCAATATTATTGAGTCTGGTTTTGACGCCGGCATTCGTTATTCTCAGGATGTACCTAAAGATATGATTGCCATTCCCTTTGGCGAGAAGCTGTCGCTAATCCCGGTGGCCAGCCCGGACTATATTCGCAAAGCCGGTGAGCCCGATACCCCGCAGTCGCTGGTTAATTTCCGTTGCATTAACCGCTGTTTTCCCAGTGGTGAGACGTACCGCTGGGAGTTTATTAGCCCCAACGGCGAGCTCAGCGAGATTGCGGTCGAAGGCGATCTGGTGGTCGATTCCGATAGCGCAATGATCCAGGCGGCGGAGAGCGGATTAGGCATCGCCTTCGTCTACCAGTCGCTGGTGACGCAGCAGCTCAGGGCTGGCACGCTAGTCCATCTGCTGGCGGACTACCGCTACCCGGCGGATCATTTCTGCCTCTACTATCCGAGCCGCAAACATATTCCCGCGCCCCTGCGCGCCTTTATCTCCTGGGTGATGGCGCAGAACAAGAGCATCCTCCATGAGTAACAGGTGTGAGGGGAATTCTCCTGTTCACTACAATAAACGCACATACCGTTAACCTCTTTTTATCCTTCACCTTGAATTCCGCCGGTCGTCAGGCATAAACTCGTTAGAGCTCTAACGATATTGACAGACGACCTATGGACAATCGACAGCTTAACTTCTCCCATCTCTTATACCTCACCGCCCATCACTGGCGGCTGGCGGTTAATCGCCGGCTGAAAGACCTCGGCCTGAGCCAGGCCAGCTGGGTGGCCGTCGCCGCCATTGCCCGCCAGCCGCAGCCGCTGTCGCAAAGCGAACTGGCGCAGGAGCTGGGGGTGGAGAGCCCAACCATTGTGCCGTTGATCAACCGCCTGGTCGCCCTCGGACTGGTGGAGCGCGTCACCACCGCACGTGATAAACGTAAGCGGCTGCTGGTCGCCACCGACCAGGGAATGGCGCTGTATGAGCAGGTCAAAACGGTAGCAGACGATCTGCGTGAAGAGATCCTGACGGCGATTACCCCGCAGGAGCGGGAGCAAACTCAACGGGTGCTGGAAAAACTGTTGCGCGAAGTGGAGAAGAAATAATGCCCCGTCGCCAGGATAACCCCTATGCCCCGCATGACTGGGCACCGCATGAAAAACCGGCCCTGCTTGGCTCGCCCTCTACGCCGCTGCATAGTCCGCAGAAACGCCTCGCTTACGGCGTGGTCGGCCTGCTGGTGTGCCTCACCGGCGCGCTAGGCAACGCGGTGGTCACCGCCAACTTACAGCTGCTGCAAGGCACTTTCGCCGCCTGGTCGACCGAGATCGCCTGGCTGCCAGCGGTATATGTGATGACCAACGTCTCGATCAACCTGCTGCTGGTGAAATTTCGTCAGCAGTTCGGACTGCGCGCTTTCACCGAAGGCTTTCTGGTGCTCTATGTGCTGGTCACCTTTTTCCACCTGTTCGTCAACGACCTCAGCTCGGCAATGATGGTTCGCGCCGCCCACGGCATGGTGGCCGCAGCGCTCAGCTCGCTGGGGATCTACTATCAGGTGCAGGCCTGGCCCGCACGCCACCGCCTGAAAGGACTGACCATCGGCATTACCGGCTCGTCGCTGGCCATTCCCCTGGCGCGCCTCTTTTCCACCGAGCTGCTGCAGATAGATGAATGGCGCGGGCTTTACTTTTTTGAACTAGGGCTGGCGCTGGTGTCGCTGGCCTGCGTCATCGCGCTGAAACTGCCGCCGAGCGATCGTAAAAAGGTGTTCGAGAAGAAGGATTTTATTACCTTCTTTCTGCTGGCGCCCGGCATGGCGCTGGTGTGCGCCGTGCTGTCACTGGGGCGGCTCGAGTGGTGGTTTGAAGCGCCGTGGATCGGCTGGGCGCTGGCGGCAGCGGTGGTCCTGATCGTCTCTGCGATTACCTTCGAGCATAACCGCAGCAACCCGCTGCTCAATACCAAATGGCTCTCCAGCGGCAGCATCGTACGCCTCGGCCTGATTATGCTGCTGATCCGCATCGTGCTGGCGGAGCAGAACACCGGGGTCATCGGCTGGCTGCAGTACGTTGGCCTGCAAAACGAACAGATGACTAACCTCGCGTGGTCGATTTTCGCCGGTATTCTGTGCGGGATCATTGCCAGCTGTCTGACGCTCAACCCGCAAAAGCTCTACTGGCCGACCGCCACCGCCCTGGCGCTGATCATGATAGCCTCGCTGCTCGACAGCCAGTCCAACGCCCTCACCCGTCCGGAACAATTAATGTTCAGCCAGTTTTTACTCGGCTTCGGCAGCGCCTTCTTTCTGGCCCCGGCGATGCTCGCCGGTATTGGCGGCGTGTTTGCCGACCCGCGCAACCTGGTCAGCTTCTCGGTGCTGTTCGGCATGAGCCAGAACATCGGCGGGCTGCTCGGCTCGGCGATCCTCGGCACCTTCCAGACCTGGCGGGAGAAATTCCACTCCAGCCAGCTGGCGGACCAGATAACCACCCTCAACCCGCTGATCGTCGAGCGGCTGCAGCAGTACAGCCAGATGTATCAGAACCAGATTGGCGACAGCACCCTGCTCAACGTTCAGGCCACCACCCTGCTGCAAAACGCTGCGACGCTGCAGGCCAATATTCTCGCCTGGAATGACACCTATCTGCTGACGGCGGCGATCTCCGCCGGCACATTAGTGTGGGTGTTCTGGCGCTTAATTCGCTTACGACTGACCGCCCGTATCGCCTTAAAACGCGCCACCGGCAGCAAATAATTACCATCATTTCATCTCTGGAGTCGTTATGAGTCAGCAGGATGCGGCCAAACAACAGGCCAACACCCGGAATAACATTCGCGTGGTCTCCATTTTCACCGCCGCGGCGATAGGCCTCATCGGCGTGCTGGTGATCCTTTATGCCTGGCAACTGCCGCCGTTCACCCGGCATAGCCAGTTTACCGATAACGCCTATGTGCGCGGGCAGACCACCTTTATCAGCCCCCAGGTCAACGGCTACATCACCGCCGTCAACGTCAAAGATTTCGCGATTGTCCAGCCGGGCGAGGTGCTGTTCCAGATAGACGATCGCATCTATAAGCAGCGGGTGCATCAGGCCCAGGCGACTCTGGCGATGAAGGAGGCCGCGCTGCGCAACAACCTCCAGCAGCGCAAAAGCGCCGAGGCGACGATCGCCAAAAATGAAGCCGCGCTGCAAAACGCCCGCGCGCAGAATCTGAAAATCCAGGCCGATTTAAAACGGGTACAGGAGCTGACTGCCGATGGTTCGCTGTCGATCCGCGAGCGTGATTCTGCGCGGGCCAGCGCGGCACAAGGGGTTGCGGATATTGAACAGGCGAAAGCGGCGCTGGAGATGTCGCGCCAGGACCGTGAATCGACCATCGTCAATCGCGATTCGCTGGAGGCCGACGTGGCCAGCGCCAAAGCGGCGCTTGAGCTGGCGCAGATCGACCTGCAAAATACCCAGATCATCGCCCCCACCGGCGGCCAGCTGGGGCAGATCTCGGTGCGTCTTGGCGCCTATGTCAGCGCCGGAACCCATCTGACCTCGCTGGTTCCGCCGCAGCACTGGGTGATTGCCAACCTCAAAGAGACCCAACTGGCCGATGTGCGTGTCGGCCAGCCGGTCACTTTCACCGTTGACGCGCTCAACGGCGAGACTTTCCACGGCAAGGTGCAGAGCATCTCCCCGGCGACCGGGGTGGAATTCAGCGCCATCTCTCCGGACAATGCCACCGGCAACTTCGTCAAGATCGCCCAGCGCATCCCGGTGCGCATTACGGTCAACGATGGGCAGAACAACAGCGAACGCCTGCGACCTGGGATGTCGGTGCAGGTAACCATCGATACCCGAGCGGAGAAACAACCATGATCCGTCCGGTCACCCTTGCTATCGTTCTGGTGCTGGTCGGCTGTCAATCTGCCGATGTGCAGCGCGCGCAGCCGACCCTGACAATACCTACCGCCTGGCGGGCCGACGTTGGCCCGGCGAGCCCGGTGGAAGGCGTATGGTGGCGTAATTTTCATGACAGCACGCTCAATCAGTATGTCGACCAGGCGCTGCGCTATAACAGCGATGTGCTGATCGCCCGTGAGCGAGTGAATGAGTATCAGGCGCGGGCATATGCCGCCGACAGCAGCCTGTTTCCGTCACTGGACGCCAGCCTGACCGGCACCCGCGCCCGCGCGCAGTCCGCCGCCACCGGCCTGCCTATCCACAGCACGCTGTACAAAGGCGGTCTAACCGCCAGCTATGATGTCGATATCTGGGGAGCGAACCGCAGCGCGGCCAGCGCCGCCGGGGCCAGCCTTGAGGCGCAGAAAGCCGCCGCCGCCGCGGCCAACTTGAGCGTCGCCAGCTCGGTGGCCGTTGGCTACGTCACGCTGCTGTCGCTGGATGAGCAGTTGCGGGTGACCCAGCAGACGCTGAAATCACGGGAAGACGCGTGGCACCTGGCCAAACGTCAGTTTGAAACCGGGTATACTTCACGCCTTGAGCTGATGCAGGCGGATTCGGAGCTGCGGTCAACGCGGGCGCAGATCCCGCCGCTGCAGCACCAGATTGCGCAGCAGGAAAATGCGCTCAGCGTGCTGCTCGGTGATAACCCCGGCGCGGTAAAACGCGGCGAGTTCGCCCAGCTTACCCCGCTGCGTCTGCCGTCGCAGCTGCCGTCCACCTTGCTCAACCGCCGTCCGGACATCGCTCAGGCCCAGCGCCAGCTGGTGGCTGCCGACGCTACGCTGGCCTCGTCGCAGGCGCAGCTGCTGCCCTCTATTAACCTGACCGCTACTGGCAGCCTGCAGGACCGGACGCTGCCGGATCTGCTGGACAACCCGCTGCGGCTGTGGAGTCTTGGCGGCAGTATTCTGGCGCCGCTGCTAAACCGCCAGGCGTTAAATGCCCAGGTGGATATCTCCATGGCCCAGCGCAACCAGGCGCTCTATAGCTATGAGAAAACGGTGCGCAGCGCGTTCAAAGAGGTCAATGACAGCCTGGATGCCATCAGTCGCTACAGCGAACAGTTAACCGAGCTTCAGGAACAAGAGACCGTTGCCCAGGAAACCTTACGTATTGCACAAAATCGCTACCGTAACGGCTACTCTTCTTATCTGGATGTGCTTGATGCCCAGCGAACGCTGTTCTCCACCCAGCTTAGCGTGGTGCAGGTGAAGAACAACCTGCTGCTGGCGCAGATCGATCTGTATCGGGCGCTGGGAGGCGGCTGGTTGAACGCGTGACGCACGCGAAACCTCAACCAGGGAGAGAGCGGAAACCCATATTCAGGCCGGGACAGCCTCGCGCCACCCGGCCACTACTACCACCAGGGAGTCAACCAATGCAACACCAGTGGTCTGCTGTCGATAATTTCATGATTTCTTCGCTGATTCCTGATGATGACGTACTGAGTCAGGTATTGGAAAACAACAAACGCGCCGGGCTACCTGAACATGATGTCGCGGCCAATCAGGGGCAACTTCTGGCGCTATTGGTGCGCATGACCCAGGCGCGGCGGATCCTGGAAATTGGCACCCTCGGCGCCTATAGCACCATCTGGATGGCGCGTGCGCTGCCCGCCGACGGAAAGCTGATTACCCTCGAGGCCGACCCGACGCATGCGGGGGTGGCGCGCCAGAATATCCGCCTCGCGGGGCTAAACGATCGTATTGAACTCATTGAAGGGCCAGCGCTGAACACGCTGGAAAATTTCGCGGATGTGCAGCCGTTCGACCTGATCTTTATTGATGCCGATAAACCTAATAATCCTCACTATCTGGAGTGGGCGCTGCACTATTCCCGCCCCGGGACGCTGATCGTGGGCGATAATGTGGTGCGCGATGGCGAGGTGATTAATGGGCAAAGCGATGATGCGCGGGTGCAGGGCGTACGTCGGTTTATCGAAATGATCGGGGATAACCCGCGGCTCACCGCCACCGCGCTGCAAACGGTGGGCATCAAGGGATGGGATGGGTTTACGCTAGCACGGGTGAATGGGTGAGATTCGGGCGGCCTGATGCCCTCACCCCGGCCCTCTCCCCCAGGGAGAGGGAGAAAGCCGGCGTCTGGACGCGTCAACCGCGGCAGTCTTCCGCTGACGATCATTAGGGATAATAGGTATATTTATAGTGAAGAGACTCTTCTCTTTTTCCGCCGTATCCGTCATGTTCACTATATTCTCCGCTACAGTTCCCCTCGGGGTCCCAGCCTAAACAGCGCGACTGGTTTTTTGTACTATACGTGGTGGTTCTTTCCTCGGATAACCATCGCCCTTTTTCATCCCAACGCAGCGTTGTGGTGGAGTCCGAGTCGGAAAGGCGGCTTAAGTGCCCCTCTGTATAGCTATAATTGACTGTCAACATGGCCATCATGCCGCCATTGACCGTTTTACGTACCAGACGGTGGCGATCGTCATACTGATAGGTGGTCGTGCTCAGGACGTTGGGCGGTTGCTGCGTCACAGACATGTTTTCAGCGCGCACAATGCGCCCAAGATTATCGGTATAAAACTGTGTGCGTATAATCATCTTGCTGATATTTCCCGTCGCGCTCCGGGTCTGTCGGATATATTCCCGCATCCATCCTTTATCATTTCTCCAGTGAACATTATCTCTGACTATCGTTGAGTCCGTCGTGGTATTAAAGTTTTTTGCTCGCTCATAACTTGCCAGCCGGCGGCACTGGGCAAAACGAAGAGTACCAGATTCGTTATTTTGACTACCGACGATTTGCACGCTCTGCACCTCGCCCTTCAGCGGCGTAAGATAGGTCAAAATAAAAAAATTGGCATCGTTGATCGCCCGCTGAGTTTCATCACAGGAGAAAGCGTCAACGAAGGGTTTACACGCCGTAATAACAAGAATTGCCAGCATCAGCGTAAGTTGTCTGTACATAGCCATCATCGCAAAAATCGACTCCGTGTCCTGTTTATCCTGCAAAGCGAGGCTAAAAATAGGTGAATAAAGCAGGTTCCCCAAGCCACCGGGGCGATTTTCAGAATTCGTTAATTTTACCTCCGGGAGAACCGGGGTGGGTCACATCAGGGGCGGGAAGATTATCGGGTGCGGCATATTGATTCGCGTCAGCCGCGGAATACGCCCCGCCCGGCAAGCAGAGCGCCGCCGGGCGGGGTAAAGGAGGAGATTACGGCGTGATCTGTTCCATCGCCTGCAACACTCGCTTGTCCGAGATAGGATATGGGGTGCCCAGCTGCTGGGCGAAGAAGCTGACCCGCAGCTCCTCGATCATCCAGCGGATCTCGCGGACATCGTCGTCCTCACGGCGGTTCGGCGGCAGCTTATTCAGCCACTGCTGCCATGCCTGCTGCACGCTCTCTACCTTAAGCATCTGCGCGCGATCGCGGTGCGGATCGATAGCCATCTTCTCCAGACGCTTTTCAATCGCCTGCAGATAGCGCAGCGTATCGCCAAGACGGCGGAAACCGTTGCCAGTGACAAAGCCGCGATACACCAGGCCCGCCATCTGCGCTTTGATATCCGACAGCCCCAGCGCCATGGTCATATCCACGCGGCCTTTCAGCCGTTTGTTGATATTGAACACCGCGGTGAGGATCTGCTCGACCTGTTTGGCGATCTCCACCACCGTGTCGTTGAGCTCGGCGCGCACTTTATCGTGCAGCTGACTAAAGCCCTCTTCCGTCCACACTGGACCACCCGCCTCATCGATAAGCTTATCAACGCCGCAGGAGATGCAATCGTCAATCAGATCCAGCACTTTGCCGTACGGGTTAAAGTAGAGCCCGAGCTTGGCTTTGTTCGGTAGCTTCTCGTGCAGATACTTAATCGGCGACGGGATGTTGAGCAGCAGCAGGCGACGCAGACCACGCCACATGGCCTGCCGCTGTTCCTGCGGATTATCAAACAGCTTGATGGCTACGCTGTCGCGCTCGTCCACCAGCGCCGGCCAGGCTTTCACTTTATAATTGCCGCGCTTCTGCTCGTAACTTTCCGCCAGGGTGCCAAAGCTCCAGATATGCAGCCCGCTCTGCTCAATACCGTCATCAGCGACCGCCGACAGCGTCTCCTGCACTTTGCCCTTCAGGGCGTCTTTCAACGCCTGCAGCGAACGCCCTTCCTGCAGCTTCTTGTTTTTATCATCCACCACCCGGAAAGTGATTTTCAGATGATCGGGCACCTGATCCCACTGCCAGGCTTCGCGGTCGATGGTCACGCCGGTCATCTTACGCAGCTCGCGCTCCAGCGAATCAAGCAGCGGCAGCTCAAGCGGCGTCGCCCGGCCAAGAAACGCTTCCGCATAGTTCGGCGCCGGGACGAAATTGCGCCGTACCGGCTTCGGCAGCGATTTTATCAGCGCGATAATCAGCTCGCGACGCAGACCAGGGATCTGCCATTCAAATCCGGCCTCCTCCACCTGGTTGAGCAGCGGCAGCGGAATATGCACCGTCACGCCGTCGGCGTCAGCGCCCGGTTCAAACTGGTAGCTAAGCCGCAGCTTGAGGTTGCCCTGATGCCAGAAGTTCGGGTAGTCCAGTTTACTGACCTGCTCCGCCCCCTCTTTAATCAGCATGCTCTTTTCAAAATTGAGCAAGTCTGGCGTTTCGCGGCTGGCCTGCTTCCACCAGCTATCGAAGTGGCGGGCGGAGATGACGTCGTGGCTGATGCGCTGGTCGTAGAACTCAAACAGCGTCTCGTCATCCACCAGGATGTCGCGACGGCGCGACTTATGCTCCAGCTCTTCGATTTCCGCGCGCAGCTTCAGGTTTTCGCGGAAGAAGGCGTGACGCGTTTGCCAGTCGCCCTCCACCAGCGCATGGCGGATAAACAGCTCCCGGCACAGCGCGGGGTCGATCTGGCTGTAGTTGACCTTACGCGCCCCAACGATCGGCAGGCCGTAGACGGTGACCTTTTCCGTCGCCATCACCGCGCCCTGCGCCCGCTCCCAGTGCGGCTCGCTGTATGAGCGCTTGATCAGGTGCTGCGCTACCGGCTCCACCCACTCCGGCTCAATACGCGCGGCAATGCGGCCCCACAGCCGGCTGGTCTCCACCAGCTCGGCCACCATCGTCCACTTCGGCGGCTTTTTAAACAGACCGGACCCTGGGAAAATGGAGAAGCGGGCGTTACGCGCCCCGGTAAACTCCTGTTTATCGGCATCCTTCATGCCGATGTGCGACAGCAGACCGGTCAGCAACGCAGTATGGATCTCGCGGTATTCCGCCGGCTCGCTGTTGACTGGCAGACCAAGCTCTTTCACCACCTGGCGCAGCTGGGTGTAGATGTCCTGCCACTCGCGCACACGCAGATAGTTAAGAAAATCGACCCGACACTGGCGGCGGAACTGATTCGACGACAAGGCCTTCTGCTGCTCGCCGAGGTAGTTCCACAGATTGACGAAAGCGAGGAAATCGGACTCTTTATCGTGGAAGCGGCGGTGCTTCTCATCGGAGGCCTGCTGCTTGTCCATCGGCCGCTCACGCGGGTCCTGAATCGACAGCGCGGAGGTGATGATCATCGCTTCCCGCACGCAGCCGTGCTTCTGCGCCTCCAGCACCATGCGTGCCAGACGCGGATCCACCGGCAGCTGGCTGAGCTGGCGGCCCATCGGCGTTAGCTTATAGGCGGTGGCCTGCTCATCGGTGGTGATGGCGCCCAGCTCTTCCAGCAGGCGCACGCCGTCCTGAATATTGCGCTTATCTGGCGCTTCGACAAACGGAAACGCGGCGATATCGCCTAAGCCCAGGGCGGTCATCTGCAGGATGACCGACGCCAGGTTGGTGCGCAGAATTTCCGGGTCGGTAAATTCCGGGCGCGACAGGAAATCGTCTTCCGAATAAAGACGAATACAGATCCCTTCCGAGACGCGGCCGCAGCGGCCCTTACGCTGGTTGGCGGACGCCTGGGAAACCGGCTCGATCGGCAGGCGCTGCACCTTGGTGCGATAGCTGTAGCGGCTGATACGCGCCGTACCGGGATCGATAACGTATTTAATGCCCGGCACGGTCAGCGAGGTTTCTGCCACGTTGGTCGCCAGCACGATGCGTCGTCCGCTGTGCGGCTGGAAGACGCGGTTCTGCTCGCTGTTGGACAGACGGGCGTACAGCGGCAGCACTTCGGTATGGCGCAGATCCAGCTTGTTCAGCGCATCGGCGGTATCGCGAATTTCCCGCTCACCGCTCATAAAGATCAGAATATCGCCGGGCCCTTCGCGCCCCAGTTCGTCAACCGCATCAAAAATCGCTTGTAACTGATCGCGTTCGGTATCGTCAGCCTCTTCCACTATCGGCCGATAGCGCACTTCCACCGGGTAAGTCCGCCCGGAGACTTCGATAATCGGCGCATTATTGAAATGCTTTGAGAAACGTTCCGGGTCGATGGTCGCCGAGGTAATGATGATTTTCAGGTCCGGACGGCGCGGCAGGAGCTCTTTCAGATAGCCGAGCAGAAAATCAATGTTGAGACTGCGCTCGTGCGCCTCATCGATAATGATGGTGTCATACTGCATCAACAGGCGATCCTGCTGTATCTCCGCCAGCAGGATACCGTCGGTCATCAGCTTGACCATGGTGTTGTCGCTGACGTGATCGCTAAAGCGGACTTTATAGCCGATGCAACCGCCCGGCTCCGTTTGCAGTTCTTCGGCAATACGGTTGGCGACGGTCCGCGCTGCCAGGCGACGCGGCTGGGTATGGCCGATGAGTCCTTTCAGCCCGCGGCCCAGCTCCATACAGATTTTGGGCAGCTGGGTGGTTTTACCCGAACCGGTCTCCCCGGCGACGATCACCACCTGGTGGTCGCGTACCGCCTCGAGAATCTCTTGTTTTTTCTGGCTAACCGGCAGATTTTCCGGATAGGTGATGGCCGGACGCGCCGCTTCGCGCAGCAGGACTTTACCGGCTGCCTGGCTTATCTCCTGCGCCATCTCCTGCAGAATGGCCTGTTGCGATTCAGGATTTTTAACCTTCTTCACGCCGTGCAGACGGCGGGCAAAGCGCGTTTTGTCGCGCAGCATCAGGCCGTCGAGCTGTTGATAAAGCTGGGGGAAGGTGATTTTTTGTTGTTCTGTCATAGCGTTATCGGGCAGAGCTCTGCCGGGAAAATCTCTTTTGAAGTATTGCCTTAGAGTACCACATCTGTGTCATTCGTGCCTTTTTCAAAAAATCTGAACATAGGATTCGATATATTGCGCTATCTCTGTGGCGCGATTGTGAATACAGTGTCAACAAGCACCAGGGCATTGACCCGTCAATCACATTAAAAAAAGGAAACACCCATGAGCAAAGTATTAGTTCTGAAATCCAGTATTCTGGCAGGGTACTCACAATCTGGTCAGCTTTCCGACTATTTTGTTGAACAATGGCAGGAAAAACACCCTGGCGATGCGATCACCGTGCGTGACCTGGCCGCTAATCCGATCCCGGTTCTGGATGGCGAACTGGTTGGCGCCCTGCGTCCGAGCGACGCGCCGCTGACTCCGCGTCAGCAGGAAGCGCTGGCCCTTTCCGACGAGCTGATCGCCGAGCTGAAAAGCAACGATGTGATTGTTATCGCTGCGCCGATGTACAACTTCAACATCCCGACACAGCTGAAAAACTATTTTGACCTGGTGGCTCGCGCCGGCGTTACCTTCCGCTACACCGAGAAAGGGCCGGAAGGTCTGGTGACCGGTAAACGCGCGGTCGTCGTTACCAGCCGCGGCGGTATCCATAAAGATACCCCGACTGACCTGGTCACCCCGTACCTGTCCACCTTCCTCGGCTTCATCGGCATCACCGACGTGAACTTCGTGTTCGCCGAAGGTATCGCTTACGGCCCGGAAGTCGCGGCCAAAGCGCAGTCTGACGCGAAAGCGGCCATCGACAGCGTGGTTGCAGCCTAAGATTTCCACTCCTCTCGCTTCCTGCGGGAGGAGAGTTTTACTTTTTCTCGTAGCGTAAATACCCCACCACGCCTCCGCCGCCATCTTTTGGATGATTCACGCCGTCGTTGACCTCCACGCAAGGGAAATCGAAAGGCGAAACGCCGTCAATGCAGGCCACATTCACCCCATACTGCTGTGGGTTTGATCGCCGTTGATGAAAGGTGTAGATCCCGCATACCGAGCAGAAAAAGTGCACGGCTTCCCCTGTATTAAAGCGATACTCTGTGAGCTTATCCCCTCCACGTACCACCTCTATTCCTGAACGCGGCGAAGAGACCGCGACCGCCCCACGCATGCGACAACATGAGCAGTTACAGCGCCGAACGGTGTTGAAGCCGTCGCTGAGCTCCACGGTAAACGCCACCGCACCGCAGTGACAGTGAGCGGATAATTTCTCTGCCATAATTTTACCCCTCAGGTTGCGGCTTTTGGCCGCAGGTTTTCATCAAATTCCAGCCGCTTACGCCCCTCTTCCACTTCCCGCAACGGCTCCACCTGGTGCAGCGTCTGCTTACAGCGTTCCACCAGCGCCTGGTATTCACCGGTACCCTGTTTTTTCCACGCCAGCTCCTGTTCGCTCAGGGTGCGAATCGCTTTGGCCGGGCTGCCGATAATCAGATGGTTGGCGGGCATTTCGGCGTTGGCTTTGACAAAGGCCGAAGCGCCGACAATGCTGTTTTCGCCAATGACCGCCCCGTCGATAATCACCGCGCTCATCCCCACCAGCGCGTTGCGGCCAATCACGCAGCCGTGCAGGATTGCGCCGTGGCCGATGTGGCCCTCCTCTTCCACCACCGTGTCCTGACCGGGGAAGCCGTGCATGACGCAGTTATCCTGGATATTGGCGCCGTCTTTGACCACGATGCGGCCGAAGTCGCCGCGCAGGCTGGCATTAGGCCCAACATAGACCCCTTTGCCGAGGATCACGTCGCCAATCAGCACCGCCGTCGGATGCACATAGCTCTCCTCCGGCACCACCGGCGTCAGTCCATCAATCTGATAAATCGGCATGCAATCTCCTTATGCGCCCGGCAAACCGCCAAAGCGCTGATAATAGAGCGGCCCCGGCGCCGGAAGCTCGCCCACCGAGCTTTCCCCTTTCTCGCTGACGAACGCCAGCGCGCCGGGATTCACACGTTGATAAATATTGATACACAGCTGGCGGGCGGTTTGCCCCGCCCAGTGCGCCGGCAGCAGTTCTTCCGGCAGCAGCGGATCTTTGAGTACCACCCGGCGATAAAAATGGATCAGCAGCAACTGAATTTGGAAACAGCGCTCAGGCGTCAGCTCGGCCGGATCGCAGTCGCGCAGCAGCGGCAGTAGAGGTCGGAACAAGGCGATAAACGCCTCGTACATCTCATTTTGTTCGGTGAGATGCCAGCACTCCTCTACGCGGTCGCGCAGCGCTGCCCTTGAGAGCGCCAGCGGCGAATGGGCTTCAAAACAGATAACGTTTTCGGCGACGCCCGCTTCGTGGAGCAGCGACTGGACATCCGCCAGTTTTTGCGACGGCGAGGCCAGCAGGCTGGGCGCCAGCGCGCCAAAGCCCTGCCACAGCAGCTGTTTTTTGACGTCGGCCAGCACATTTTTATCCAGGCCTTCCGAGAGCAGCAGCAGCCAGGTACCGTCCCATTCCGGGGCGCTCGCCCGATAGATTTTATGTTCCGCGCGCCGGGTCAGACGTAGTCCTTTATCGCTCAGGCGATAGAAGCTGCGCCGGCCGATACGCACGACATCGAGCCACTCTTCTTTATTGAGGCGAAACAGCGCGGTGCGGACAAAGCGCTCGCCGAAGCCTAATCCTTCCAGCAGCGCCGCGACGCTGCCCAGCCACACTTCCCCACCGCGTTGTAATAAGGCGTCGCCATACAGCGAGGCAATTAATGACGTGCCGCTGATCGGCGTCGCCGTCACGGCTTGTTGAATAAAGGCGTCGAGTTTACTCATCTGATTCATGCTGTTGTTATATTTTTCCTTTATGAATCATAGCACAGGAAATTCCCGGCTTACGGCGTAAAGGCCTCAGCCGGGCTACCGGGGAGAGAATTAACCGCTGACCACCGCTTTACGCAGGTCAAATACCCGACAAGCTTTCCCTTCCGAGCGCGGAATGCTGCCGCAGTTGACGATAGTAATGTCGGTAGAGATCCCAACCATCGACTTAATGCGGTGACGCAGCTGATGGCAAATCTGGCAGCGCTGCTCGTGACTCAGCGCCAGCCCGCTCTCTTTCAGCTCAACGCGCACCGCCAGCGAATCAAGATGGCCGCGGCGATTGACCTCTAACTGGTAGTGCGGCGCCAGATGTTCAAACTTGAGGATCTCCTCTTCCAGCTGTGAGGGGAAGACGTTCACTCCACGGATGATCAGCATATCGTCGCTGCGTCCGCTGATGCGGTCCATACGGCGCATGGTGCGGGCGGTGCCCGGCAGCAGGCGCGTCAGATCGCGGGTACGATAGCGGATCACCGGCAGCGCTTCTTTGGTCAAGGTGGTGAACAGCAATTCGCCATGCTCGCCATCTTCCAGCGGCGTACCGTCGTCCGGGTTGACGATTTCCGGGAAGAAGTGGTCTTCCCAGATGGTCGGGCCGTCAACGGTTTCCAGACACTCCATTGCCACCCCCGGCCCCATGACTTCCGACAAACCGTAAATATCCAGGGCGGTGATCCCCAGGCGGCGCTCGATCTCCGCGCGCATCGCCAGCGTCCACGGCTCAGCGCCAAAGACGCCGACCCGCAATGAACAGCCGCGGGCATCGCCGCCCATCTGGCGTTCCAGCTCTTCAATCAGATTCAGACAGTAGGACGGCGTCACCATGATCATATCCGGCTGGAAATCGCGGATCAGCTGCGCCTGTTTCTCGGTCTGTCCGCCGGACATCGGGATCACCGTCGCGCCCAGGCGTTCCGCGCCGTAGTGCGCGCCAAGGCCGCCGGTAAACAGGCCATAGCCGTAGGCGACGTGAATTTTATCTTTTGCTGAACCACCGGCCGCGCGCAGCGAACGGGCGACAATATTGGCCCAGTTATCAATATCGTTTTGCGTATATCCCACCACCGTCGGTTTGCCGGTGGTGCCGGATGAGGCGTGAATGCGCACCACCTGCTCCATCGGCACCGCGAAGGTATCGAAGGGATAGTTGTCGCGCAGATCTTGTTTAGTGGTACAGGGGAATTTTTGCAGATCGTTTAATTCCCGAAAGTCGTCAGGGTGCACGCCGGCGGCGTCGAATTTGCGGCGATACATCGGCACATTTTCATACGCATGCTTCAGCGTCCATTTCAGGCGCTGGGTTTGCAGGGCCTGCAGTTCGTCACGCGATGCGGTTTCAATCGGATCTAATTTTGTAGTAGTTATCATTGTAGGGTACTCGCAGGTAAATTAGCTCACACTCGCTCGAAGATCATGGCAATGCCCTGACCCACGCCAATACACATCGTACACAGCGCATAGCGCCCGCCCCGGCGTTGCAGCTCAAGGCTGGCGCTCAGCGCTAACCGCGCGCCGCTCATGCCCAGCGGATGGCCTAACGCGATGGCGCCGCCGTTGGGATTCACATGCGCCGCATCATCCGGCACGCCGAGCTGTCTGAGTACCCCCAGCGCCTGCGCGGCGAAGGCCTCATTCAGCTCAATCAGATCCATATCGTTAATATTGAGTCCGGCCCGCTCCAGCACTTTACGCACCGCCGGTACCGGCCCCAGCCCCATCAGGCGCGGTTCAACACCCGCCGTCGCCATCGCCACGATACGCGCCCGCGGCGTGAGCCCCTGGATAGCGGCCTGCTGTTCGCTGGCGATGATCAGCGCCGCGGCGCCATCGTTGACGCCGGAAGCATTGCCCGCAGTAATGACGCCGCCCTGGCGGAACGGCGCTTTCAGTTTCGCCAGCTGCTCAAGCGTGGTTTCCGGGCGCGGATGCTCGTCCTCGCGCACGTCGCTGACCGCTCCTTTCTTGCCGACAATCTGCACCGGCACGATCTCCTGCGCCAGAATGCCGTCGCGCTGGGCCTGCGCCGTGCGCTGCTGGCTGCGCCAGGCGAAAGCGTCCTGATCGGCCCGGCTGATATTTAACAATTCAGCTACATTCTCGGCCGTTTCCGGCATGCTGTCAGTTCCGAAGTGTTGCGCCATGAGCGGGTTCACAAAACGCCAGCCAATGGTGGTATCAAAGAGTTCCGCCTGACGCTGGTACGGCGCGCTGGCTTTTCCCATCACGAACGGCGCGCGCGACATCGATTCCACGCCGCCGGCAATTAGCAGATCGGCCTCGCCGGCTTTGATCGCCCTGGCGGCAAAGCCGATCGCATCCAGCCCCGATCCGCACAGGCGGTTAATCGTGGTGCCCGGCACGGTATGCGGGTAACCGGCCAACAACGTCGCCATGTGCGCCACGTTGCGGTTATCTTCCCCGGCCTGATTCGCACAGCCGAAAATCACATCATCAATTGCTGCCGGGTCGAGCCCGGGATTACGACTCAGGAGCTCACGCAGCGGGATCGCCGCCAGGTCGTCGGCGCGGACGCTGGCCAGCGCGCCGCCGTAGCGGCCAATCGGCGTACGGATCCCGTCACAAATAAAGGCGTCGCGCATTACACGTCTCCCGTGATTGTGCCGCCGATACGGTGCGATTTGCCACGGAACAGGGCCACAATCTTTTGCTTTTGATTAACAATTTCGATGTCGTAAACACCGGTCAGCTTGCCCTGCTGTTTGACTCTGGCGGTGGCGACCAGCCTGTCGCCGGCAAACGCCGGACGAAGAAAATCAATATTTGCCGCCGAAGCCACCGCCGCCAGCCCCTGGCTGTTACAGGCGTAAGCGAAAGCGGTATCGGCGAGCGTAAATAGCTGACCGCCGTGACAGGTTTGATGGCCGTTAAGCATGTCCGCCGAGACGGTCATGCTCATCTGCGCAAAACCGTCGTCCATTTCGATAAGTTCGATCCCCATCTTTCTGGCGCAGGTATCTTTTTCGTACATCACGCGCGCGTTGCGCCACGGATCATTGCTCATGGTGCTTCTCCATCAGCGCCTTCTGGCGCAACAGGGAACTGGGGCGATAGCGCTCCTCGCCATAATGGTGTTGCAGGTTCTCCAGCAGTTGCAGCACCCGCCGCCAGCCAAGGCGTTCTCCCCATGCCAGCGGGCCGTGCGGATAGTTGACGCCAAGGCGCATCGCGGTATCAATATCATGCGGGCTGGCGATCCCTTTTTGCACCGCATCCAGCGCTTCGTTAATCAGCATCGCCACCGTGCGCCACACCAGCAGGCCGGGATAATCGGCAATACGCAGCACTTTCTTGCCCTGCTGTTGGAAGTAATGCACGGCCTTATCAGTGGCCGCAGGCGCGTTGGTCGCCGCTGCGGCCAGCACCACCGTATCGCTGGCGCACAGGTCATACACCACCACCGGGCGGTGATGCTTCACACTCAGCGCCAGCGCCGTCTCGCCTGCGGTCTCCAGCAACAAGAGATCATCTAATTCAGTGACGTTGTCACTTATAACGGTGACGGATTTCGCGCCAGTGGATGCCGGCGGCAGCGTCGCGTCCGGCTGCGTCTCCGCAGGCCAGCGATAGACGCCGTGACCGCTCTTTTTACCCAGCCGCCCGGCCTGCGCCAGCTCTTGCTGCAGGAGCGACGGCAGATAGCGGCGGTCCTGCCAGAAGGCGTTAAATACCGAACAGGTCACGGCGAAGTTGACGTCCTGGCCAATCAGGTCAGTCAATGCCAGCGGCCCCATCGGAAAACCGCCGCCGTCACGCAAAGCGGCATCGATAACCTCCGGGGCGGCAACCTGCTCTTCCAGCGCGCGCCAGGCCTCAGCGTAGAATGGACGCGCTACGCGGTTAACGATAAAACCGGGCGTTGAGCGGCAGCGCACCGGCTGTTTCCCCCAGCCGCTTACGCACTGGCACAGCTGCTCCACAACTTCTGCGGAGGTCGCAAGACCACTCACCACCTCGACCAGCTTCATCACCGGCGCCGGATTAAAAAAGTGCAGCCCGGCCACCCGCTCCGGGTTTTTGACCCCGGCGGCGAGGGCGGTAATCGAAATAGACGAAGTGTTACTGGTCAACAACGTTGACGGCGCGCAGATCGCCGCCAGCTGCGCGAACAGCGCCGTTTTGACCTCCAGCCGTTCAGAGGCCGCTTCAATTACTAAATCCGCGTCGGCAAGCGCGGCTAAATCGTGAGCCGGATGCAGGCGCGCCAGCAGCGCGTCGGCCTGCTCTGACGCCAGTTTGCCGCGCTCGACCCGTGATGCCAGACGCATAGCAATGCCGTCGATCGCCTGGGCAATCGCGGTTTGATTAATATCGAAAATACGCACCGGATGTCCGGCGGCAGCGGCTACTTCGGCAATACCGGCGCCCATGGTGCCGCTGCCGATCACCGCCACGGTGGCAAAGGATGTTGTCATGGCCTATTTCCCGCTGAACTGTGGTGGTCGTTTGGCCAGAAACGCGCTGACCCCTTCGCGGTAATCATCGCTGCGCCCGGCCAGACGCTGATAATCGCGCTCCAGATCCAGCTGCGCATCGAGGCTATTGGTTTCCGCCGCCAGCAGCGCCTTTTTAATCAACCCAAGACCAAACGTCGGTTGCGCCGCCAGATGACGCGCCAGTTGCAGACTGGTATCCGCCAGTTCTGAATCATCCACCAGTTGCCAAATCATTCCCCACTGCGCGGCCTGTTCCGCGCTGAGGCTATCGCCCAGCAGCGCCAGCCCCATCGCGCGAGCGCGGCCGGCCACCCGCGGCAGGAACCAGCTGCCGCCGCAGTCCGGCACCAGGCCGAGCTTGCTGAACGCCATCACAAATTTGGCCGAACGCGCGGCCAGCACGATATCGCAGCCCAGCGCCAGGGTCGCGCCCGCGCCGGCGGCCACGCCGTTGACCGCGCAGATAACCGGCTTCGGCAGCGCCGCCAGACGGCGCACTAACGGGTTGTAAAAGCGTTCTACCGACAGGCCGAGATCCGGCGGCGGGCCGCTGGGGTCGACATTGCGATCGTTCAAATCCTGGCCGGCGCAAAAGCCGCGACCGGCGCCGGTGATCAGCAAGCAGCGTACGCCGTCATCGCGCTCGGCCTGCTTCAGACATTCCGCCAGCTGGTGATGCATCAGGTCGTTAAAACTGTTAAGGCGGTCCGGGCGATTGAGGGTAATGGTCATGACGCCCTGTTCCACTGCGCTGAGAATGAAAGCTTCCACGATTAGCGTCCTTTAAATTCCGGTGTACGTTTTTGTAAGAAGGCGTCGATGCCTTCGCGGCGGTCCTCGGTGGCGCTCAGCAGGCTAAACAGCTGGCGCTCCTGTTGCAGACCGGCCTGAAGGCTGACTTCCTGCGACAGGCGCAGCGACTGTTTTGCCGCTCGTAGCGCCAGCGGCGAGTGGCGGGCAATGGTGGTTGCCAGCTGCAAGGCATACTCATCGGTTAACGCCGCCGGATGGATATCGCTGACCAGCCCGGCCTGCTGCGCCTGGCGGGCGTCAATACTCTCGCCGCTCAGCACCATCCGGCTGGCCAGCGCCTTGCCCACGCTGCGGATCAGCCGCTGGGTGCCGCCCGCGCCCGGCATAATGCCGAGGGTAATTTCCGGCAGGCCAAAACGGGCGTTGTCGCCGGCGACAATCAGGTCGCACAGCAGGGCCAGCTCGCAGCCGGCGCCAAGCGCGTAGCCGTTGACCGAAGCGATGAGCGGTTTAGTAAAGGCATCGATTCGCCCCCACAACCGTGGGCGAATATCATCCAGGGTGGCAGGCAGATCTTTTTCAGCCATTTCATTGAGGTCAGCCCCGGCGGCAAAGAACCGCGGATTGCCGCTGATAACGCAGACGCTGACGCTGCCATCGACTGCCGCCGCCTCCAGCGTCTCGGCAATCTGGGTTAAGAGGGCATTATTTAGCGCGTTGCGGGCCTGCGGGCGGTTTAGCGTCAGCTGCAGCACCCGATCATGACGGTGGATCAGCAGGTCACTCATGCCATCCCCCGCGCGTCAAAGTCGACCACCACATCGCCGCTGGTCGGTAACGACTGGCAGCTCAGCACGTAGCCCGCCGCCAGCTCATCCGCTTCCAGACTGTAATTGGCGGCCATCGCCACTTCCCCACGCAGCACTTTGCATTTACAGGTGGCACAAACCCCGCCCTTACAGGCAAATGGTAGATCCGCGCCCTGACGCAATGCGGCATCCAGGATGCTGTCGTCTTCGGCGCTGAGGGCGATCAGCCGATCGCGCCCGTCCTGGCGGATGGTTACCGTGCGCCCTTCCGCCTGCACGCCGGCGGCGCGCTTCACATTGCCGCCGGGGGTATTAAAGCGTTCGAGATGAATCGATTTCTCCGCTACGCCAAGTTCACGTAACGTCGTTTCCGCCTCATCCATCATCACCGCAGGCCCGCAGATAAAGGCCTCGTCGAAACGGCTAAAATCCAGCAGATGGTCAGCGAGCTGGCGCAGTTTGTCGCCGTCAATGCGCCCCTGTAGCAGATCGCTGTCCATCGACTCCTGGCTAAACAGATGTATCACCTGCAGGCGCTGCGGATAGCGGTCTTTTAAATCGGCCAGCGCCTGGCGGAACATCATGCTATGGCTGCTGCGGTTGCCGTAGATCAGCGTGAAGCGGCTTTGCGGCTCGGTCGCCAGCGTCGCACTAACGATCGCCATCATCGGCGTGATCCCGGAACCGGCGGCAATCGCCAGATACTCACCCTGCCGTTCGGCCTGCGGTTGATAACCGAAATGCCCCTGCGGCACCATCACTTCCAGCTCCATACCCTGCTGGATATCGTGCTGGGCGTAGCGCGAAAAGCGCCCGCCGTCGATAGCTTTGACCGCGACGCTAATTTCGCCGGGCGTGCGGCTGCGACAAATGGAGTAACAGCGGCGCAGTTCTTCGCCGCCCAGACGGGCTTTTAGCGTCAGATGCTGGCCCGGACGAAAGCAGTATTCCGCCTGCAGGGCTTGCGGGATCGCAAAAGTGATGGTCACCGCATCGCGGGTTTCCGGCTCGACTCTCGCCACCTTAAGCGAATGGAACGTCGTCATGGCAACCTCAAATACATTTAAAGTAATCAAAAGGTTCGCGGCAGCTGTCGCAGCGATAGAGCGCTTTACAGGCCGTGGAACCGAATTCGCTAATCAGCGAGGTATGGGTGCTGCCGCAGCGCGGGCAGCTCACCTCGGTGGGCATGTCCGCATGGCAGGCGTGCCCCTGGGGCGGGCTGATGCCGTACTGGCGCAGGCGCTCGCGGGCATCCTGGCTCATCCAGTCGGTGGTCCACGGCGGATCCAGCTGCAGAACGATATGCACCGGCAGAAAGCCATGCTCGCTCATGACCGTGCGGATCTCGCCCAGCAGATGCTCCGTCGCCGGACAGCCCGAATAGGTCGGGGTAAAGCCAATCACCCAGCCGTCGCCATGGCGCGCGACGCTGCGTACCATACCGAGGTCGGTGATGGTGAGTACCGGCACTTCCGGATCCGGGATCGCGCTTAATAACCCCCAGATGGTGCGAACCTCTGCAGGAGCGATATCGGCAAGACGTTGCATAGTCACCTCACTTACCACTGCAGTCCGGGATGCGAACGCTGCAGATATTGCATCTCCGCCAGCAGCGGGCCGAGATGTTCACTGTGCAGCCCCTGTTTGCCGCCGCTGCGGAAGGCCGCTTCCTGCGGGATCTTTAAACCGGCGTCGAGCAGCGCGGTGTGTACCGCGCTTTGCCATTCGGCCTGCAACTCGCGCGGATCAACCGCAATACCCTGCTCAACCAGGCGGAGATCCACTTCATCAGCCAGGAACAGTTCGCCGGTGAAGCGCCACAGATTGTCGACCGCCTGCTGCATTTTGCGATTTGATAACTCGGTGCCGTTACCCAGACGCTCCAGCCAGCCGCGGCTAAAGCGCTGGTGGTAACGCACCTCTTTCAGCCCTTTAGCGGCAATGGCCGCCAGCTGCGCGTCGCGGCTGTTCACCAGTCGGCCGAACAGGGCGACGTGCCAGACGTCGATAAAGAACTGACGGGCGATAGTGTCGGCAAAATTACCGTTGGGCTGCTCCACCAGCAGCAGGTTGCTGAACTGGCGTTCATCGCGGCCAAAGGCCAGCGTATCTTCGTCGCCGCAGCCGTTAAGTTCGGCGGCATAGCTTAAAAAATTGCGCGCCTGGCCGAGCAGGTCGAGGCCGATGTTGGCCAGCGCAAGATCGATCTCCAGCTCGGGAGCATGGCCGCACCAGGCGCCTAAACGCTGGGCCAGAACCAGACCATTGTCGCCAAGCCGCAGGGCGTAGGTGGCTACGGGGTTAGGGGTATTCATCGCCGCCTCACATATGTTCCATGCCGTCCGGCACGGTATAGAAAGTCGGATGACGGTAGACTTTGCTTTCCGCCGGGTCGAAGAATTCGCCGCGCTCTTCCGGCTGCGAAGCAACGATTTCGCTGGCCTTCACCACCCAAATTGAGCAGCCTTCGCTGCGGCGGGTATAGGCATCGCGGGCGTTCTCCAGCGCCATTTGATCATCGGCGGCGTGCAGGCTGCCGACGTGACGATGGGATAACCCCTGTTTGCTGCGAACGAACACTTCATATAACGGCCAGTAAACTTTGCTCATGTTGTCTCTCCTCATGCCGCGCTGCGGGCCTGCTGTTTTTGCGCATGGGCCAGCGCGGCTTCGCGCACCCATTCGCCCTCTTCCCAGGCCTTACGCTTGGCGGCCAGCCGCTCGTGATTGCAAATGCCACGGCCGCTAATCACCTCGTTGAATTCCTGCCAGTCGATTTCGCCGAAGCGGTAGTGGCCGCTGGCTTCATCAAAGCGCAAATCCGGGTCCGGGACGGTCATACCGAGGATCTCTACCTGCGGCACGGTGTTATCGACGAAGCGCTGACGTAGCTCGTCGTTGGAGTGCAGTTTGATTTTCCACGCCATGCTGCGGGCGCTGTTCGGCGAGTTGTCATCGTTAGGGCCAAACATCATCAGCGCCGGCCACCAGAAGCGGTTAATGGCATCCTGCAGCATCTGCCGCTGTGCGTCATTGCCCTGCGCCAGCGCCATGCAGGCTTCAAATCCCTGGCGCTGGTGAAAACTCTCTTCTTTGCAGATTTTGACCATCGCCCGGGCATAGGGGCCGTAGGAGGTCCGGCACAGTGCCACCTGGTTGACGATGGCCGCGCCATCGACCAGCCAGCCGATCACGCCGATATCGGCCCAGCTCAGGGTCGGGTAATTAAAAATGGAGGAGTATTTCATCTGCCCGTCGAGCATTTTCTGATACAGGTCTTCCCGGGCGCAGCCCAGCGTTTCCGCGGCGCTATAGAGGTACAGCCCGTGTCCGGCCTCGTCCTGTACCTTAGCCAGCAGGATCGCTTTGCGGCGCAGCGTCGGCGCGCGGGTGATCCAGTTGCCTTCCGGCAGCATGCCGACGATTTCCGAGTGCGCGTGCTGGCCTATCTGCCGAATCAGGGACTTACGATAGGCGTCCGGCATCCAGTCCTGCGGTTCGATGGCCGTTTCCTGCGCGATGCGCTGGTCAAAGCGTTGTTCTTCTGTCACGTCATCACCTTTTATGATTCCGATATTCACAATAAAAACATTTATGTGAATCACTTTGTTCATTGAAGGTTACATATTGGTTAAAGAAAACCACAAATTTTGTTTGCTCCTTTTGTGATGATCTCCGCAAAACCTTTTGTAAACCACAATAAATACAGCCAGTTAAACCTAAAACGTAACTCCATCGCGATCACAATGTTAATAATTTATTAAATATAGGCTTGCATTTTATGATTCATAAAAGAACTATTTATAGATATCACACGTAACACATTTGGAGATTTGCGATGCAGCAGTTAGCCAGCTACTTATCCGGCGCCTGGCAGACCGGCCGGGGCCGCGCCCGTACTATCCATCACGCCATCACCGGCGCGGCGCTATGGGAGGTGACCAGTGAAGGTCTGGATATGGCGCAGGCGCGCCGCTTCGCGATTGAGCGCGGCGGTAAGGCTCTGCAGGCGATGACCTTTATTGAACGTAGCGCGATGCTGAAAGCGGTGGCGAAACACCTGCTGGAGCAGAAAGATCAGTTCTACGCCATCTCCGCGCAAACCGGCGCGACCCGCGCCGACAGTTGGGTAGATATTGAAGGCGGTATCGGTACTTTATTCACTTATGCTGGACTGGGTAGCCGCGAAATGCCGGACGATATCCTGTGGCCGGAAGACGAGCTCATCCCGCTCTCCAAACAGGGCGGTTTTGCCGCACGTCACGTGCTGACCTCGAAGTCAGGCGTCGCCGTCCATATCAACGCCTTCAACTTCCCCTGCTGGGGAATGCTGGAAAAACTGGCGCCCACGTGGCTTGCCGGCATGCCGGCTATCATTAAACCGGCCACCGCTACCGCCCAGCTCACCCAGGCGATGGTGAAAGCGATTGTTGACAGCGGCCTGGTGCCGGAAGGCGCCATCAGCCTGATTTGCGGCGGCGCCGGCGATCTTCTCGACCATCTCGATAGCCAGGACGTGGTGACCTTTACCGGCTCAGCCGCCACCGGTCAGCAGCTGCGGGCGCACCCTAACCTGGTGGCTAAATCCATTCCCTTTACCATGGAAGCGGATTCGCTCAACTGCTGCGTATTAGGTGAAGACGTCACGCCGGAGCATCCGGAATTCGCGCTGTTTATTCGGGAAGTGGTCCGCGAGATGACGGCGAAAGCCGGGCAAAAATGTACCGCTATCCGCAGAATCATCGTGCCACTGGCGCAGATTAATGCGGTTAGCGATGCACTGATCGCCCGCCTGCATAAAGTAACCGTCGGTGACCCTGCGCAGGAAGGCATAAAAATGGGAGCGCTGGTCAATAGCGAGCAGCGTCAGGACGTACAAGAGAGCGTCAATAAGCTAATAGCCGCTGGCTGCGAAGTACTGCTCGGTGGAGAGGCGGACCTCAGCGCGGCCGGCGCGTTTTTCCCGCCGACCCTGTTGTACTGCTCACAGCCGGATGAAACGCCGGCGGTTCACGCGATTGAAGCTTTTGGTCCGGTGGCGACGTTAATGCCGTATCGCGATCGCCAGCATGCGCTGACGCTGGCGCGCGCCGGCGGCGGCAGTCTGGCCGGTACGCTGGTCACCGCCAGCGGCGAGCTGGCGCGCGAGTTTATCCTCGGCGCCGCCCGCGCGCATGGTCGTATTCAGATCCTTAACGAGGCGTCCTCGGTCGAGTCCACCGGCCACGGCTCGCCGCTGCCGCAGCTGGTACACGGCGGCCCTGGCCGCGCGGGCGGCGGAGAAGAACTCGGCGGGCTGCGTTCGGTGAAACACTATATGCAGCGTACCGCCGTCCAGGGCAGCCCAACGATGCTGGCGACCATCGGCCAGCAGTGGGTGCGCGGCGCTCAGGTGAATGAAGACCGCATTCACCCGTTCCGTAAATACTTCGAAGAGATCCAGCCTGGCGATAGCTTATTAACCCCGCGCCGAACGCTGACCGAAGCGGATATCGTTAACTTCGCCTGCCTGAGCGGCGATCATTTCTACGCGCACATGGACAAAATCGCCGCCGCCGAGTCGATTTTTGGCGAGCGGGTGGTCCACGGTTATTTCCTGATCTCCGCTGCGGCCGGGCTGTTCGTCGATGCCGGCGTCGGGCCGGTTATCGCCAACTACGGCATGGAAAACCTGCGCTTTATTGAGCCGGTCAAACCGGGAGACACCATTCAGGTTCGCCTGACCTGTAAGCGGAAAACGGTTAAGCGGCAGCGCAGCGCCGATGAGAAAGCCACCGGCGTCGTTGAATGGGCGGTGGAGATTTTCAACCAGCACCAGCAGGCGGTGGCGCTGTATTCCATTCTTACCCTGGTGGCGCGCCAGCAGGGAGACTTCCCGGCGTGATGCGCTGAAAATCGCCCGGCGGCGCTGCGCTTGCGCGGGCCTACAGACAGTCAGACCCGGTTGGGTAGGCCGGGTAAGGCGTCAGCCGCCACCCGGCAAAAAAATCGGCTCACGTTCTCAATGCCTCTGCGGAGGCATTTTTTACGTCCGTCTGGCAAAACTGACAAACAAGCTGGCAAAAGCAAACAAACGCCCCGGCGCCGCTGGCTGGTAGCTTAAGGGTGACAAAGCCGACATTCGCAGCGGCAAGAGACAACACAACAATAAGATGAGGTCACAATGGCAAACGGCTTGAAATTTTCTCCTCGTAAAACCGCGCTGGCGCTGGCCGTGGCAGTGGTTTGCGCCTGGCAATCACCGGTCTTCGCTCACGGTAGCGAAGCGCACATGGTGCCGTTGGATAAAACGCTGCAGGAATTCGGCGCCGATGTGCAGTGGGATGACTACGCGCAAATGTTTACCCTGATAAAAGACGGCGCTTACGTCAAAGTCAAGCCCGGCGCCAAAACGGCGATCGTCAACGGTAAATCCCTTGATCTACCGGTGCCGGTGGTAATGAAGGAGGGTAAAGCCTGGGTCTCCGATACCTTTATCAACGATGTGTTCCAGTCCGGTCTCGATCAGACCTTCCAGGTAGAAAAGCGCCCTCACCCGCTAAACTCGCTCTCGGCGGCGGAAATCGGTGAAGCGGTGACCATTGTTAAAGCCGCGCCGGAATTCCAGCCGAATACCCGCTTTACGGAGATTTCCTTACACGAGCCGGACAAGGCGGCGGTATGGGCCTTTGCCCTGCAGGGAACGCCCGTTGATGCCCCGCGCACCGCCGATGTGGTGATGCTCGATGGCAAACACGTGATTGAAGCCGTCGTCGATCTGCAAAACAAAAAAATCCTCTCCTGGAAGCCAGTTAAAAACGCCCACGGAATGGTGCTGCTCGATGATTTTGTCAGCGTGCAGAACATTATCAATGCCAGCAGCGAATTCGCTGAGGTGCTGAAAAAGCACGGTATCACCGATCCTGGCAAAGTGGTTACCACCCCGCTCACCGTTGGCTACTTTGATGGCAAAGATGGCCTGCAGCAGGATGCGCGTCTGCTGAAGGTCGTCAGTTATCTGGATACCGGCGACGGCAACTACTGGGCGCACCCGATTGAAAACCTGGTGGCGGTGGTCGACCTTGAAGCGAAGAAAATTATCAAAATTGAAGAAGGCCCGGTGATCCCGGTGCCAATGGAACCCCGCCCTTATGATGGCCGCGACCGCAACGCCCCGGCGGTGAAACCGCTGGATATTACAGAACCAGAGGGCAAAAACTACACCATTACCGGGGATACCATTCACTGGCAGAACTGGGATTTCCACCTGCGTCTTAACTCCCGCGTCGGACCCATTCTTTCAACGGTGACCTACAACGATAACGGCACAAAACGCCAGGTGATGTATGAAGGTTCCCTCGGCGGGATGATCGTTCCCTACGGCGACCCGGACGTCGGCTGGTATTTCAAAGCCTACCTCGACTCCGGCGATTACGGCATGGGCACTCTGACATCGCCGATTGTCCGCGGCAAGGATGCCCCGTCAAATGCGGTACTGCTGGACGAAACTATCGCCGATTACACCGGCAAACCGACCATGATTCCAGGCGCGGTGGCCATATTCGAACGCTATGCCGGACCGGAATATAAGCACCTGGAGATGGGCAAACCCAACGTCAGCACCGAACGCCGGGAGCTGGTGGTGCGCTGGATCAGCACCGTCGGCAACTACGACTATATCTTTGACTGGGTGTTCCACGACAACGGCACCATCGGTATCGACGCCGGTGCCACCGGCATTGAAGCTGTTAAAGGTGTGAAGGCGAAGACCATGCATGACCCCAGCGCCAAAGAGGATACCCGCTACGGAACGCTGATCGACCATAATATTGTCGGCACCACCCACCAGCACATCTATAACTTCCGCCTCGACCTCGACGTGGACGGCGAGAACAACACCCTGGTGGCGATGGACCCGGAAGTGAAGCCCAACACCGCCGGTGGCCCGCGCACCAGTACCATGCAGGTGAATCAGTACACGATTGACAGCGAGCAAAAAGCGGCGCAGAAATTTGACCCGGGCACTATCCGCCTGCTGAGCAACACCAGCAAAGAGAACCGCATGGGCAACCCGGTCTCTTATCAAATTATCCCGTATGCCGGCGGTACGCATCCGGCGGCGACCGGCGCCAAATTCGCCCCGGACGAGTGGATCTACCATCGTCTGAGCTTTATGGATAAACAGCTGTGGGTGACGCGCTACCACCCGACAGAGCGATATCCGGAAGGGAAATACCCGAACCGTTCCGCCCACGATACCGGCCTGGGCCAGTACGCGAAGGATGATGAGTCGCTAACTAACCACGATGACGTCGTGTGGATCACCACCGGCACCACTCACGTGGCGCGCGCCGAAGAGTGGCCGATCATGCCGACCGAATGGGCGCACGCGCTGCTCAAGCCGTGGAACTTTTTTGACGAAACCCCAACCCTTGGCGAGAAGAAAAAGTAATCTTAACCCGCGGTAAAATCGAGCAGGATTTTACCGCCTCTTCCCGGCTGGTCGGCGGCGGCAATCGCCGCCCGCCAGTCGTTCAACGCTATGCGCTGGGCCGGCGGCTGCGTAGTCGTTGGCAAGCGCTGCCAAATCTCGTCAAACGCTGCCCGCCACGCCGCCACGCTGAGTGTCGGCAACGCCTCCCGCAGATGAAACTTGCGCACCGTCGCGCTACCGCGCGTCTGGGTCAGCGGCCGCCCGGATAACAGCCCATAGGAGATTAGGGTCGACGAGGCGGGCAGCACCGACAGCAGCGTATTCGCCAGTTCGCCGCCCACCGCGTCAAACACCAGATCGCTGTGCTGGCTGACCTTCTCCATCAGCGCCCGGTCGGTATCGAGGATCGGATAGATCCCGGCCTGTTCCAGGCGCGCCCGGTGCTGGGGCGAGCGAATAATCCCGCTCACCGAGTGGGCCCCCATGGCCAGCGCCCACTGTCCCAGCAGACTGGCGCAGGAGGATGATGCCGCGGTCAGCACAAGGTGTTTTCCGGCAACCGGCCAGCGCTTGAGCATCAGCATCGCGGTCAGCGGATTGATATACCCGCGGGCGGCCAGCAGATCGTCAACCGCTGGCGGCACCGGCACCAGCCAGGTCTCATCCAGATCGATAAACCGCTGCCAGGTGCCGTCCCCGCGCAGAGGTAGCACCCGCTGTCCCGCGGACAGCCGGCTGCCGTATGGCGCGGCGACCACCTCGCCAAGGCCTTCATAGCCAGCGACGGCCGGCAGTCGGGTGCGGTGGCGATAGGCACCGGTCACGGGGATCAGATCCGAAGGATTCACCGGGGCAAAGCGCATCCTGACCCGCACCCGCCCCCCCGCCAGCGGCGCCAGCGGCAGGCGTTTCAGGGTCAGCACGTCGGCCGGCGGCCCGTAGCGGTCATAAACAATGGCGTCGTTGAACATCGACAGGCTCCAGACAGCGAAAGGCGGGATCATAGCAGATCCCGCCTCCAGTGGCTCACACCTGCGCGTCGGGGTTACTGCGGGCGCCCTGGACCGGGAGAGGATTGCCGATTTCTCGCGGCGGCACTTTGCCGAAATGAAGCAGTTGATGATCGACCTCGATCCCTCCCTGGTCGATTAACCCTGCGCCTGCCCGGGTCAACCCGGCCCGTCGCTGGCTGCGGCCAGCAGCGGGACGATGATATCGCTGAGCGGCGTCGGAATGCCGTGCTGACGCCCGCGACGCTGCACCACGCCGTTACGAATATCCCACTCCAGCGGTCGGCCATTCAGGCGATCGATCAGAATAGAGGTGCTTAAGTCGGCAGGGGCGCGGTGAAAGCCAGCGATAATCTCCTCCGGCACGCTGTCGCTCAGGGCGGCCCCTTCCGCCCGCGCCACCTGCAGGCATTCGCGCAGATAAGCCAGCCCGAGGGCAGTGATGTCCTCCCGGGCGAACATCCCGGCGCGTCGTCCGGTCAGCACCATCAGTCCGGCAACCGCGTTCTGCAACAGTTTGCGCCAGGCCACGGTGGTAAAATCCGCCGCCAGCTCCACCGCGCAGCGGGTGCCTGCCAGCGCCTGCTGTACCCGCTCTGCCCCCGGCAGATCCGGGAGGGTCAGGCGCGGCGTGGCGCGCAGCCAGACAGAGGCATCGGCATCGCGCTGCGCCGGGAACCAGACCACCGACGGCAGCACCGTCGCGCCGCCAGACAAGGGGGCAAACTGCTGGCGCTGCTCAACGCCGTTTTGCAGCACGCACACCACGGTGTCAGCGGAACACAGGGCCGTCAGCCAGGGGGCGATGGCCTCCGTCTGGGTAGTTTTCACCGCGACAAACACCAGGTCGAAGGGGGCGGCTATCGCCGTTGGGTCGGTATGCACCGGGCCGGGCACCACGATCTCGCCCTCGTCAGTGCGCAGTACCAGCGCCGAATGGGCGGTGCGCCCGCAGACCATCGGCGCCCTTCCCCTCTCAAACAGGGCGGCGGCAATCGTGGTGCCGATGGCGCCGGGACCAATTAGTGCAACCTTAGGAAATGCTGTCATGCCGAAGACCTCCTGATGATTCACCGCCCAGATTAGGCAAAGATTGCCCTCCACAGTAGCGAGAAAGACCGGAGGTCGGCAAGCGGAGCGTCGGGAAAAGCCTTTCGCCTTCCCCGACGGAGGGCTAGTAACGCACGCAGACGGATTTGGTTTCGCACCAGCCGTCGAGCCAGTCAGGGCCGAAATCGCGGCCGGTACCAGACTGCTTCATACCGCCGAAAGGCAGGTTGGCGTCAATCAGGGTATGGCTGTTGACCCATACCGTCCCCGCCTGCAGACGGTCGGTGTAGTTCAGGGCCTGGGTTAGATCGCGGGTCCAGACGCTGGCGGTCAGACCAAAATCGCTGTCGTTGGCCAGGCGCAGCGCCTCCTCGCCGTCGGCCACTCGCACCAGGTTCACCACCGGGCCAAACACCTCCTCACGGCTGAGGCGCAGCCCGGCGTCCGGGTTTACCACCAGCGTCGGCGGAATATAGTACCCTCCCGCATCTGGTCCGCCGCTGCCGCTGATAAGCTCTGCCTTCTGCTGGCGAGCCTCTTCGAGGTAGGCCGCCACTTTGTCGCAGTGGGCCCGGGAGACCACCGGGTTGATCTGCGCCGTCTCCTGCATCCCCGGCCCCACCTGCAGTGATTTCACCGCCTGCTCGAACCCGCTGACCAGGGTATCAAACAGCGGCGCTTCGATGTAGATCCGCGAGCTGGCGGCGCAGACCTGCCCCTGATTGAGGAAGCTTCCGGTCATCAGCCCCTCAATAACCCACTGGGGGTCGGCGTCTTTGAGCACAATCGCCGGATTCTTGCCGCCCAGCTCCAGCGTCACGCGGGTCAGGCGGTCGGCGGCCACGCGGGCAATCTGTTTCCCGGTCGCCGTCGAGCCGGTAAAGCTGACCTTCGCCACCTGCGGATGGGCGGTCAGCGCCGCGCCGCAGCCGGCGCCGCTGCCGGTCACCACGTTGAATACCCCGTCAGGAATGCCCGCCTGGGTCGCCAGCTCCGCCACCCGCAGCAGGGTCAGCGGGGTGGTTTCTGAGGGCTTGATGACGATCGAACAGCCCGCCGCCAGGGCCGGCATGACCTTCCACATGCCGATCATCAGCGGGAAATTCCACGGGACGATGCCCGCCACCACCCCGACCGGCTCTTTTTTGGTCCACGCCTGGTAACGCGCCCCTTGCGGGAAAGGGATCGAAACGTCCAGCGTCCGGCCGCTAATCTTGGTGGACAGCCCCGCGGTGTAGCGCATCCAGTTCAGGGTGCAGCCGACCTCAAAAGCGCGAGAGATCGCAATGGATTTGCCCTGCTCGAGGGTTTCCAGTTGCGCCAGCTCTTCGCCGTGCTGCTCCACCAGATCGGCAAAACGCAGCAGGATGCGTTCACGGTCGGCCGGGGTGCGCCCGACCCAGCGGCGATCGACAAAAGCGCGCCAGGCGGACATCACCGCCCGGTCAACATCCGCCGGGCTGGCGTCGGCGGTGGTGGCAATCACCTGCCCGGTGGCCGGATCCCAGACGGTTAACCGGTTTTCGCTCTGCGCGGCGCAGGGGGCGCCGTCGATATACAGGCCATGCTGACGGTCTAAAAACTGCTGGACGCTGGCAAGCAGCGCTATCTGAGAGGTGGACATACCCTTTCCTTATTCTTCGCGGATCGTGCTTTCAGTCTATGTCCGGTTGGCAGTTGGCGCTTTTTTCTCTGTGACATTCGTTTGCGCCGCTGTGACAGTCGCCGCAATTCCGTCGTCTGCCCTCGCAGAAATGTGCCACGGGTAATAGTTCTTTCATATACCCGTCATCGCGCCCTTGCCTGAGGCGACATAAATGCAACAATGCAGAAACATTGTTATTACAGGAGAAGGGCGAATGATGACCACGGCAGAGGGGGGGCTGGCGTATCAGCGCTGGTTGGCGACGATCAATCAGGTCTGCGGCCATTTCGCCGCCCGGCCGCTGGAGGAGAGATTCCACGGTGAGATTGACGCCCGCTACGCCGGCAGCCTCAAGGTCAGCACGGTCACCGCCGCCGGCGTTAATCTCTACCGCACGCGCAATGAGATAAAACGTGATAACGACGCCTGGTTCTATACCGTGTTTCAGCTCACCGGCGAAGCGGTGATCGAACAGGACGATCGCCAGGTGACGCTCGCGGCGGGCGATATCACGTTAATCGACGCCGCCCGCCCCTGCTCCATCGTCTGGCAGCAGACCTCGCGACAGGCCTCGCTGCTGCTGCCGCGCCAGCGGGTGGCACCGACAGGCGACATCGCCACCGCCTGCCGGCTGGACAAATCTCTGCCAATGGTCCAGCTCAGCCAGCGACTGCTGCTGGAAAGCATGGCCGGCACGACGCTCTCCGCCAGCGAGAGCGAAGCCGCGCTGGAGGCGATCGCCTGCCTGTTGCGCCCGGTGCTGCATCAGCGCGAGCCTGCCCCCTCCCGGCGGGAAAAGCAGTTTCAGAAGATTATTGCGTTAATCGATGCGTCCATTCAGTCGGAACATCTGCGCCCGGAGTGGCTGGCCAGCGAGACGGGCATGTCGGTACGCAGCCTGTACCGGCTGTTTGCCGACCAAGGGCTGGTGGTGGCGCAGTATATTAAGAACCGACGGCTGGATCTGTGCGCCCAGGCGTTACAGAACGTCCATGACGATGAAAAGCTGGCGGGGATCGGCTACCGCTGGGGCTTCAGTGACCATAGCCATTTCTCCACCGCCTTTAAGCAGCGCTTTGGCGTCACCCCGGGGGAATACCGCAAGCGCTGTCGCTAATTATTTGCGCAGCCACTGGCCGTTCAATCCCTGGACGTACTCGCCGGGCTGCGCGCGGGCCACCAGCTTCTGCCCGGCCATTTTCGCCACTTCATCCACCGGCAGATTGTTGTCATCCGCCAGCTGCTGGTAGCTTTCGCTGCGCGCGGCGTTGATCTGCTTCACCAGCGCTAAGGTCTCTTTATCCTGGCGCAGCGGCGCCAGATAGCCGTTCAGCGTCTCCCCTACCCGCCCCTGCTGGCGCGCTTCGCTCAGGGTCAACGCCAGCGCGGGCGCGCTGAGTAAAGCCAGCGTCAGCGCCGCGGTTAACAGTCGTTTTCTCATCGTCGCCTCAGAACAAATCGCTGCGGGATTTGAGCAGGTTTTCCACATCCTTATCGACCTTGATATGGATCTCATGCTCAATTTTGACATTCATATTGATGGTGATGGGCTCTTTCGATGCCGCGATTTCGATGCGCGGCGTACAGCCGGCGAGCAGCATCGACGCCACCATGGCCAGTAACAGCTTCTTCATTTAGGTTCCTTACACGTCTTACCGTCCGTACAGCGCCGCACGGGCAGCATGGCATTCTGTTCGAGCCACGCCTGTAAATTGTCGCCAAAGCGTAAACTGCGCCACAGATCGAAAATATTCTCTTCATGAGCGTAGTTTAGCTGCACGGTACTGCTTTTCCCTTCCACCCGGCTGGTGCCGTTAATGGTAGCCTTTAGCGTCAGCACGCCCAGATTATCGAGATTAATCCGCGTCGAAGAGCGGGAGATCTCCATATAGCGCAGCCAGTTGATCGCCGCCCCGGCGGAGACGTTGTCCGCCACCAGCGCATCGGCGGTGTCTTTATCCAGTCGCAGGGTCATCGGCCCGTCATTGCGTAGCCAGCCGTCGTGGATAATCCATTGATTATTCTCCAGCCACAGCGGCAGCGCGCCGCTCACCGCGCCGGACATGGCGAACTGTTTCACCTTGACGGCGCTGGTCAGTTCGCTGCTGGAGATATGCTGCAGGCGGATCAACGCCGGGTCGCGCTGCGGCATACGCAGCTGCAGCAGCGTCAACTTACCGCCTAACAGATCGACGCTGACGTCGCTGAGCTGCAGCGGATTGGCCTCGCTCCACGGCCAGGTGCCCTGCAGATCCGCCGTCAGGTTGCGCGCGGTGACCTGGTTGACGATTTCGCCAATGCGCAGGGAGACCGGGCGGCGGGTGCCCAGCTGCCAGTGGCCGTCGCTGAAGCGGAACGGCAGGACGAAGTCGACGCCGTTGATCTGGTTATCCGGCATCCAGGCGCTGCCGCCCTTCAGGACGCCATGGCCGCCTGCCTCAAATCCCTGCCCGGCTGCCGCCGAGAAGGCCACCTGTGCATAGAGGCTGCCTTCCCGCAGGTTCATCTTCCAGTCCGGCGGCACCAGCGGCTGGAACACCGTCAGCGATTGTTTTGGCCACCATGCCTGGCCGCGCAGCCGTTCGCCATCCCAGCGCCCGGTCAACCGCACCGGGCCAATCTTCTCGGCATGCAGGGCGCCGGTGAACTGGAATCTTGTCGGGTCACGGCCGTCGAGGGCAAATTTCAGCGTCGACGCCGGGAGATAGCTGCCGCCGGTGAAGGTGGTTTTTGCCGCATCCAGCGACAGCGCGCCGGTCAGCCGCGGATGCTCAGCATCGCGCAGCCAGCGGATCGGCTGCTCGAGGGTCAGACGCGGCGTGCTGACCCGCATCGTGCCGTACTCGAGCTTGTCGAAGCCAGTGGAGAGGCTGCTCAGGGTAATGGCATTGTCGCGCCACTCCCCGCTGCCCTTCACATCCCAGCGCGCCTGCATGGGTGTGAAATGTCCCTCGCCCCAGTAGCGCCACTGCCAGCGGCCGCTGTCGGGCAGAAAATCGCTCGCCTGACCGTCCAGGTGCAGCGTAAAGTCGCCCATCTGCTGCTCATGGGCGCGAAGGATGGCCTGCAGGCGGCCATCGACGCCCTGCTGAGTGACCTTTACCCCGGCCAGCGGCCAGCGGATTTCGTCAATATTCAGCGCGTCGATCACCCGTCCGCGCGAGCGCAGCAGCGCCCCGGGATGAAACGCCAGCTGTGGGCTGACCAGCGGCCCGCTGAGCTGGGCCGGCAGCGCCGCGTAGAAGATCATCTCCCCCAGCTTGGCCTCGCCGGTGAGCCGCAGCGGCAGGTCGCTGTTATCCATGCTCAGTTTGCCAGGGCCGATATTCAGCACCGCATTACCCTTCCCGGCATGCCCCTCGGTGAGAACATTCAGGCGGCCGCTGACGATCATCTGTTCGGTGCCCTGCTGCCAGTTGCCCACCGACAGCGCCACCCGCCCGCGCAGCGGATACGCCTCGTAACGGGTGCGCCAGCGGCCGTCGCTGATGGTGATCCGTTCGGGGGTGATCTCCCACGGCAGGTCCAGAATGGGCTCTACCTCGCCGCGCGGCGTTACCAGCAGCTGGCC
The DNA here is from genome assembly GCF_020526085.1 of Klebsiella africana. Classification (NCBI taxonomy): domain Bacteria; kingdom Pseudomonadati; phylum Pseudomonadota; class Gammaproteobacteria; order Enterobacterales; family Enterobacteriaceae; genus Klebsiella; species Klebsiella africana. The sequence goes on from NZ_CP084874.1 coordinate 2,866,206, forward strand.
GCGATTGTGCTGCCACTCGAGCTCAGCATCGATCCATTCCGCGGTCTGCGGGAATTCGAAGGTGCCTTGCATCTGGCCGTCAACCGGCAGACCATCCGGTACCAGCGGCAGATGGAAGGTCCCTACCAGCTTCACCGGCGGCTGATCTTCATTCAGCCGGGCGCTGAACTGGCTGACGGTGAGGGCCTGGCCGCGCAGGCGCGCCTGCAGACTCAGTTCCTTACCGGCAAAGCCGATATCCTGCTGCGCAGGCGTCAATGACATCACCAACCGCCCCTGCCATTTCTCCCACGGCGCCAGCCGCAGGTTGTCAATGGTTAACCAGCTATAGGGCAACATCGATTGCCATTCGGCGAGGGTGCGCGGCGACCCCGGCGTAGGATCGCTGGCCGGTAGTTTATTCAGACAGGCGCTATTAATATTCAGCTGGCCAATGTGCAGCCGCCAGCGGCTGGGACGCGAGAGACGGGCATCGGTCACGCGGGCGATTTCACAGTCGCCCACCAGATAACGCAGATCGGGGATCAGCAGGGCCGACCGCGTCAGGCGCGGACTCTCCTGCAGCGAGATACGTGTGCCCACGGGCAGCCAGATGCCCGCCAGCGTCGGCACCCAGTGGGTCAGCGTCAACAACAGCGTTAGCGGCAATAACACCAGCGCTAACACCAGCGCGATGGCGGCTTTATATTTACCCTTCATGGGCAGTTAATATCCTGATTCAACATAAGTAAAAGCCGAAAGGCGCTCATTGTGACACGTTCGACCAGTGAGTGAAAGTTTGCGACCTGTTAAAGCATAGTTGCCAGCCGCACTCGCGGCGCGACGATCGCTCGTCACCATTTAGCTTTTGTTTAAGCACTCCCTGCCACACTCCAGCCAGACAGGAATGGCTTGCGGGAGAAGCGGTGTCGTTAATTATCTCGCTCATAGAGAGCGCACAGGACCACTATCCATGGGTTTTGCTGATTGTTTTTCTGCTTACCTTCACTAAATCCTGCGCATTGGTCTCGCTGGCAATCCCCGGCACCTCCGGCCTGCTGCTGCTGGGGACATTCGCTTCCGCCAGTCTCGGGCATTTCCTGCTAATGTGGGCCAGCGCCAGCCTCGGCGCCATCGGCGGATTCTGGCTCTCGTGGCGGCTGGGCATTCGCTACCGTCACCGCCTCACACATCTACGCTGGCTGACCGCCGAGCGGCTGGCACGCAGCCGACTCTTTTTTCAGCGCTATGGCCTGTGGGCTATCTTCTTCAGCCGTTTTCTCTCTCCCCTGCGCGCCAGCCTGCCCTTCGTCAGCGGCGCCAGCGGTCTGCCGCTATGGTCGTTCCAGCTGGCCAACGTCAGCTCCGGTCTGCTATGGCCGCTGCTACTGCTCTCCCCCGGCGCTTTCAGCCTGAGTTTATGGTGAAAAAACTTTGTCTTTCAAGGAGATTCCGCAAGTCCACGATATGCTCTAGAATTAGGATTAGCACCTTCTCATTAAACTATTTTTTAATAATTGTACGATTATTTTAAATATGCTACCGTGACGGTATAATCACTGGAGAAAAGTCTTATGAAAATCGCGGTTTATAGTACGAAGCAGTACGATAAAAAGTACCTGCAGCACGTTAATGATACATACGGCTTTGAACTGGAATTCTTCGACTTCCTGCTGACAGCGAAGACCGCTAAAACCGCCAACGGTTGTGAAGCAGTGTGTATCTTCGTTAATGACGACGGCAGCCGCCCGGTGCTGGAAGAGCTAAAAGCCCACGGCGTGAAGTATATCGCCCTGCGCTGCGCCGGATTTAACAACGTCGACCTCGAGGCGGCGAAAGAGCTTGGCCTGCGGGTGGTCCGCGTGCCGGCGTACTCGCCCGAAGCGGTCGCTGAACATGCGATCGGCATGATGATGTCGCTCAACCGCCGCATCCACCGCGCCTACCAGCGTACCCGTGATGCCAACTTCTCCCTCGAAGGCCTCACCGGTTTCACCATGTATGGCAAAACCGCTGGGGTGATCGGCACCGGGAAAATTGGCGTGGCAATGCTGCGGATCCTCAAAGGCTTCGGCATGCGCCTGCTGGCGTTCGACCCGTACCCAAGCGCCGCCGCGCTGGAGTTGGGGGTGGAATATGTTGATCTCGCCACGCTGTATAAGGAATCGGACGTGATCTCCCTGCACTGCCCGCTGACCGACGAAAACTATCACTTGCTGAATCGCCAGGCGTTTGATCAGATGAAAGACGGGGTGATGGTGATCAACACCAGCCGTGGCGCGCTGATCGACTCCCAGGCGGCCATTGACGCTCTGAAGCACCAGAAAATTGGCGCGCTGGGGCTGGACGTTTATGAAAACGAACGCGATCTGTTCTTTGAAGACAAATCCAACGACGTTATCCAGGACGACGTCTTCCGCCGCCTCTCCGCCTGCCATAACGTGCTGTTCACCGGCCATCAGGCGTTCCTTACCGCCGAGGCGCTGATCAGCATTTCGGAGACCACGCTGGGCAATCTGCAGCAGGTCGCCAACGGCGAAACCTGCCCGAACGCCATCGTCTGACGCCTTTCCCTTTTGTGCTCCTCTCCCGGGGGGAGCACATTCAGATAATCCCCACAGATCCCCGCTGCGATACCGTTACACTGGCTTGGTTTTATTAGTTATGTGAATGTTTTGGAGTAAAAATGAACAAATTTGCGGCGCTTCTGGTGGCAGGTATGCTGCTGTCCGGCTGTGTCTATAACAGTAAAGTGTCCACCGGTGCGGAACAGCTGCAGCATCATCGCTTCGTGCTGACCAGCGTCAACGGCCAGGCGGTTAACGCCAGCGACCGGCCGCTGGAGCTAAGCTTCGGCGAGAAGATGGCTATTACGGGCAAGATGTATGTATCTGGCAATATGTGCAACGGCTTTAGCGGAGAAGGCAAAGTGTCAGACGGCGAGCTAAAGGTCAAATCGCTGGCGATGACCCGGATGCTGTGCAACGACGCCCAGCTCAATACCCTGGATGCGACGATCGGTAAGATGCTGCGCGAGGGCGCGCAGGTCGATCTGACGGAAAGCCAGTTGACGCTGGCGACCGCCGACCAGACGCTGGTCTATAAGCTCGCCGACCTGATGCACTAGCCGGCGTTGAGGTGCCGCTGACGCTGCCCCGCGACGGGGCCGCTGTTAGTAGCCGCAGCTGCCGCCCGCCAGCGCCTGCTCGCTGCAGCGTTTGCCGTTCGGCAGCGCGCACATGCCAATCGCCGAACCATCGAGCTGACGAGCCACCGATAACGAGCCGCCTATCATGGCGCAGTTGGCCTGACCGGCGTCGCTCATCGCCGCCCGCATTCCCGGCGTGACGTGCGCCGCCGTGGCCTGCTGAACGGGTTCACTACTGCACGCCGACAGCAACAGCGCCGCACATCCTACTAACATCGCAGCTCGCATTCTCTCTCCCCTCAGAAACGTCTTAAAAAAGCAAACCCAAGAATAATAGGCAGCGTGCTGCGCGGCGTCGAGAGGGTAAACACGTATTTATGCGTCTCATTAACATTTTCTAGCAAATTTTTGCCTAAAGCTTGATCTGCCTCGGCCATGCCGCCCGGCGCATGTGGTTCATCTCCCGGCAGGCAGCCATTTTCTCTGCGAACCACGCAAAATATTGATCTGGTCACGGATACCCGGCGCATTGAGGACACAAATGCAAAAATGGCGGCGCCAACGGTTTGCTAAACTACCCCTTATATAATTACAGGGCGCGTCGCGGTTTCACGCGTCCATTCTTTTGCGCAATGTAAGGGTGTCTTCATATGATTACGATTGATGGTAATGGCGCGGTCGCTTCCGTCGCGTTTCGCACCAGTGAAGTTATCGCCATCTACCCGATCACGCCCAGTTCAACGATGGCGGAACAGGCTGACGCCTGGGCCGGCAATGGGCTGAAAAACGTCTGGGGCGATGTCCCCCGCGTGGTCGAAATGCAGTCAGAGGCGGGTGCCATTGGCGCCGTACATGGCGCGCTGCAGACCGGCGCCCTCTCCACCTCTTTTACCTCATCGCAGGGCCTGCTGCTGATGATCCCCACGCTGTACAAACTGGCCGGCCAGCTGATGCCGTTTGTCCTGCACGTCGCCGCCCGCACCGTCGCCACCCACGCGCTGTCGATCTTCGGCGACCATTCCGATGTCATGGCCGTCCGTCAGACCGGGTGTGCGATGCTGTGCGCCAGCAGCGTCCAGGAAGCGCAGGATTTCGCGCTGATCTCGCATATCGCCACCCTGCAAAGCCGGGTGCCGTTTATTCATTTCTTTGATGGTTTCCGCACCTCGCACGAAATCAACAAAATCGCCCCGCTGGCGGATGACACCATTCGCGCCCTGCTGCCACAGGATAAGATCGCCGAGCATCGTCAGCGCGCGCTTAATCCGGAACACCCGGTGATCCGCGGGACCTCGGCTAACCCCGACACCTACTTCCAGTCGCGGGAGGCCACCAACCCGTGGTACGACGCGGTCTATGATCATGTCGAAAAAGCGATGGATGACTTCGCCGCCGCCACCGGCCGCCAGTACAAACCGTTTGAGTTTTACGGCCACCCGCAGGCAGAGCGTGTGATCGTCATTATGGGCTCGGCCATCGGCACCTGCGAAGAGGTGGTTGATGAACTGCTGAGCCGCGGCGAGAAAGTCGGCGTGCTGAAAGTGCGTCTCTATCGCCCGTTCTCTGCCGCCCACCTGCTGGCAGCGCTGCCGGAAAGCGCCCGGGCAGTAGCGGTGCTCGATCGCACCAAAGAGCCCGGCGCCCATGCGGAGCCCCTGTATCTCGACGTAATGACCGCCCTGGCGGAAGCTTTTAATCGCGGCGAGCGCGAGACGCTGCCGCGCACTATCGGCGGCCGCTATGGCCTCTCCTCCAAGGAGTTCGGCCCGGAATGCGTGCTGGCAGTATTCAGTGAACTGCAGTCCGCTCAGCCTAAGCCGCGCTTTACCGTCGGGATCTATGATGACGTGACCAACCTGTCGCTGCCGCTGGGTGAAAATACCCTGCCAGCAGAGGCGAAGCTCGAGGCCCTGTTCTACGGTCTGGGCAGCGACGGCAGCGTGTCGGCCACCAAAAACAACATTAAAATCATCGGCAACTCGACCCCGTGGTTCTCCCAGGGCTATTTTGTCTATGATTCCAAGAAGGCCGGCGGCCTCACCGTCTCGCATCTGCGGGTCAGTGAAAAACCGATCCGTTCATCGTATCTGATTTCGCAGGCTGATTTCGTCGGCTGCCACCAGCTGCAGTTTATCGATAAATACCAGATGGCCGAGCGGCTAAAGCCCGGCGGTATTTTCCTGCTCAACACGCCGTACAGCGCCGATGAGGTCTGGTCCCGCCTGCCACAGGAAGTCCAGGCCACCCTGAATCAGAAAAAAGCGCATTTTTACGTGGTCAACGCGGCAAAAATTGCCCGTGAATGCAACCTCGGGGCGCGCATCAATACCGTCATGCAGATGGCCTTTTTCCATTTGACCCAGATCCTGCCGGGGGATAGCGCGCTGGCAGAACTGCAGGCAGCGATCGCCAAAAGCTACAGCAGCAAAGGCCAGGAGCTGGTGGAGCGCAACTGGCAGGCGCTGGCCCTGGCCCGAGAATCACTGGCGGAAGTGCCGCTCCAGCCGGTGAACGCCAGCAGTCCCAACCGCCCGCCGGTGGTTTCCGACGCCGCGCCGGATTTCGTCAAAACGGTCACCGCCGCAATGCTGGCCGGCCTCGGCGATGCGCTGCCGGTTTCCGCGCTGCCGCCGGACGGCACCTGGCCCATGGGCACCACCCGCTGGGAGAAACGCAACATCGCCGAAGAGATCCCCATCTGGAAGGAAGCGCTGTGTACTCAGTGCAACCACTGCGTCGCCGCCTGCCCGCACTCGGCGATCCGCGCCAAAGTGGTCGCGCCGGAAGAGATGGAGCACGCCCCTGCCAGTCTGCATTCGCTGGACGTTAAATCCCGCGATATGCGCGGACAGAAATACGTTCTGCAGGTCGCCCCGGAAGACTGCACCGGCTGTAACCTGTGCGTCGAAGTGTGCCCGGCAAAAGATCGCCAGAACCCGGAGATCAAGGCCATCAATATGATGTCGCGCCTGGAGCATGTGGAAGAGGAGAAGGTCAATTACGAGTACTTCCTCAACCTGCCGGAAATCGACCGCACTAAACTGGAGCGGATTGATATTCGCACCTCGCAGCTGATTAGCCCGCTGTTTGAATACTCCGGTGCCTGCTCGGGCTGTGGCGAAACGCCGTATATCAAACTACTTACTCAGCTGTACGGCGACCGGATGTTGATTGCTAACGCCACCGGCTGCTCTTCCATTTATGGCGGTAACCTGCCCTCAACGCCCTATACCACCGACGCCAACGGCCGCGGCCCGGCGTGGGCCAACTCGCTGTTTGAGGATAACGCCGAATTTGGGCTCGGCTTCCGCTTGACCGTCGACCAGCATCGCCAGCGCGTGATGCGCCTGCTGAGCGAATTTGCCGACAAACTGCCGGCAGAGCTGAACGCAGCGCTGCATGCCGAGGCGACGCCGGAAGTTCGCCGCGAACAGGTGGCAGCCCTGCGTCAGGCGCTGGCCGGCGTGGCGGGAGCTGAAGAGCTGTTGACCGATGCCGACGCGCTGGTGGAGAAATCCGTCTGGCTGATCGGCGGCGACGGCTGGGCCTACGATATCGGCTTCGGCGGCCTGGACCATGTGCTGAGCCTGACGGAAAACGTCAACATTCTGGTGCTGGATACCCAGTGTTACTCCAACACCGGCGGACAGGCGTCAAAAGCCACGCCGCTGGGGGCAGTCACCAAGTTTGGCGAGCATGGCAAACGCAAGGCGCGTAAAGATCTGGGCGTCAGCATGATGATGTACGGTCATGTCTATGTCGCGCAGATTTCGCTGGGCGCCCAGTTGAACCAGACGGTGAAAGCGATTCAGGAAGCGGAAGCGTATCCGGGGCCATCGCTGATCATCGCCTACAGCCCTTGCGAAGAGCACGGCTACGATCTGGCGCTCAGTCACGACCAGATGCGTCAACTGACCGCCACCGGCTTCTGGCCGCTCTACCGCTTCGACCCGCGTCGGGCAGACGAAGGCAAGATCCCGCTGGTGCTGGATTCCCGACCGCCGTCAGACGCGCTGGCCGAGACGCTGCTTAATGAGCAACGTTTCCGCCGCCTGAACGCCCAGCAGCCTGAAGTGGCAGAGCAGCTATGGAAAGACGCCGCCGCCGATCTGCAGAAGCGCTATGACTTCCTCGCCCAGCTGGCTGGCAAAGCGGAGAAATCGCCAAGCGAAGGTTAACCGCCCCGTCACCTTTGGCCATAAAAAAAGCCCGAACATAACGTTCGGGCTTGTCGTTTTACCGATAAACAAAATCATTCCGCAGAATGAGACGGCAACAATAAATTATTGGCATGACAATAAAGGCATATAACGCGCAAATAATACGTGATTAGCGCGGACATGTATAATTTTTATTTTGTATATTATCTATAAATGTATTCAGCATAATTATCACCATTTCATTGGTATTATTTATTTTAGATTTTACTTATATCGTAACAATTGAGTCTTACCGGATCTCAGACCGCTCCTTTAGCATGAGTTCACTTCCTTTCCGGAAGCTAAAACATAAAAACAGTTAAAGGAATTTCTTCATGAAAAGAAAAGTACTGGCCCTCGTCATTCCGGCTTTATTAGCTGCCGGTGCTGCTCATGCAGCGGAAATTTATAATAAAGATGGAAATAAATTAGATCTCTATGGCAAGGTAGATGGTCTGCATTATTTCTCCAGCGACTCGAAAAAAGACGGCGATCAAACTTATTTGCGTTTTGGCTTTAAAGGCGAAACTCAGATCAACGATATGCTGACCGGCTATGGCCAGTGGGAATATAACGTTCAGGCCAACAACACCGAGAGCGCCAGCGATCAGGCGTGGACCCGTCTGGCATTCGCCGGGATCAAAGTGGGCGATTACGGCTCTTTCGATTACGGTCGTAACTACGGCGTGCTGTACGACGTTGAAGGCTGGACCGATATGCTGCCGGAGTTCGGCGGTGACTCCTACACCTATGCGGATAACTTTATGGCAGGCCGCGCCAATGGCGTCGCAACCTACCGCAACACCGATTTCTTCGGCCTGGTGGAGGGTCTGAACTTCGCCCTGCAGTATCAGGGTAAAAACGAAGGCCAGAACGCGCAGGATATCAACGTCGGCACCAATAACCGCAGCAGCGACAGCGATGTTCGTTTCGACAATGGCGATGGTTTCGGCCTCTCCACTTCCTACGACTTCGGCATGGGCATCAGCGCGGCGGCAGCCTACACCTCGTCTGACCGTACAGCCGACCAGCAACACTATACTCACACCGAACGATACGCCAAAGGCGACAAAGCGGACGCCTGGACCGCCGGCCTGAAGTACGACGCCAACGATATCTACCTGGCGACCATGTACTCTGAAACCCGCAATATGACGCCATACGGCTCTACCAGCAGTACCAACGGTGGCGGTATCGCCAACAAAACGCAAAACTTCGAAGTCACCGCGCAGTATCAGTTCGACTTCGGCCTGCGTCCGGCCATCTCCTACCTGCAGTCCAAAGGCAAAGATCTGTACAATAACGGCCGCTATGCCGATAAAGATCTGGTCAAATATATGGACGTTGGCGCGACCTATTACTTCAACCGTAATATGTCCACCTATGTTGATTACAAAATCAACCTGCTGGATGGTAACGACAAATTCTACGAAGACAACGGTATCTCTACCGATAACATCGTCGCTCTGGGCCTGGTTTACCAGTTCTGATGCGCCTGCCCGCCGGTTCCGGCGGGCTTTCCCCCACCCGCCTCGCTGCAGATAAAACAAAACGCTATATCTCGCAGGCTAAAATAGCCGTCCGTTTAATGATATAGTCATGGCCAGTCAGTGCTTGCCCAAGGACGTCCATGATGCACCACCATCCGGTAAAATCTTCCCGAATTATCTCCGTCGCCTACGATGACGTCTCCGCCACACTGGAAATCTATTTTTATCACCAGCCGCCATTACAATATATCGGGGTCCCACCGCGTATTTTTCGTGACTTTTTACAGGTGGTATCAAAAGGACGATTTTATGACGGCGTGATTAAAGGAAAATTTCCCGAACGCAAGCTACGTTAATGTCAAAATGTGACCGTGGTCATGATACAAAATGTGCCATATTGCCTTACAATATGAGGGGATACTTAAACAGGAGGTTTTATGAGCAGAATGATTCTTGTCCCTATCGATATCTCTGATAAGGAATTTACTGAACGCATTATCAGTCACGTTGAATCGGAAGCGCGGATTGACGACGCCGAGGTACATTTCCTCACCGTGATCCCTTCTCTGCCCTATTATGCCTCACTGGGAATGGCCTATACCGCTGAGCTTCCCGGCATGGATGAGCTGCGTGAGGGTTCTGAAACGCAATTGAAAGAGATTGCCAGGCAGTTCTCCATCCCGGAAGACCGGATGCATTTTCACGTCGCGGAAGGATCGCCAAAAGATAAAATCCTTGCGCTGGCCAAGTCGCTGCCAGCCGACCTGGTGATCATCGCTTCGCATCGGCCGGATATCACAACTTATCTGCTGGGCTCCAACGCCGCCGCGGTGGTTCGTCACGCCGAGTGTTCGGTCCTGGTGGTCCGCTAACGCCACAGCCCGCCGCCCGGCGGGCTTTTACTTTCCGCATCACTTACCCCCGCCTGGCTGCTCGCTGCCAAAAGTGTCGGAAAGATGCTGACATTCCGCCCCTGAATCCGTGCCATACACCCCACGGTTGCCTGTCAAACCTCAATAATTGCTACGCGCCAGCGCCACGTTGTTCAGCGGCTGGCAGAATGCGTGCTCTTCTGATGCCACACTGCGAATTAAGCCACTATTCCATGCTGCAAAATCAAGAAATCAGAAAAAAGTACAACATCAATAAGTTGCGAACGACACCAACCAACTGAATTTCTTGATTTTATATTTGAATACAACCCCCACACGGACTACGTCCCGCAACCCCAATCTACATCTCTTATGCCCTTAATTGCCTCTATTTATCATTTAATACCCCCTGTATGCTCCTCTTTTGCGAGGTACTTCCAGAACGAAAACTTACCCACTCGGTCAGTGTCCATACTCGACGTCTATACTTTCAGTCTAAAGACCGGAGGTAACCATGTGTGGACGCTTTGCTCAATCACAGACACGTGAAGAATATCTGGCTTATCTTGCCGAAGAAGCTGAGCGCGATATCGCCTTTGACCCAGAACCAATCGGCCGATACAACGTGGCGCCAGGGACAAAGGTTTTGCTCCTGAGCGAACGTGATGAGCAACTGCAACTCGACCCCGTTCACTGGGGTTATGCCCCGGGATGGTGGGATAAATCGCCGCTGATTAATGCCCGGGTTGAGACCGCAGCCAGCAGCAGGATGTTTAAACCGCTGTGGCAGCGCGGTCGGGCGATCTGCTTTGCCGATGGCTGGTTTGAATGGAAACGTCAAGGTGACAAGAAACAGCCTTATTTCATTCATCGTACTGATGGCCAACCGATATTCATGGCTGCTATCGGAAGTACACCATTTGAACGCGGAGACGAAGCTGAAGGATTTTTGATAGTGACAGCTGCTGCTGACCAAGGGCTGGTCGATATTCATGACCGTCGGCCGCTGGTTCTGGCGCCTGAAGCCGCCCGGGAATGGATGAGGCAGGATATTCGAGGAAACGAGGTGAATGAGATAATTGCAGATGGTGCTGTACCTGCAGATCATTTCACATGGCACCCCGTTTCCCGAGCGGTGGGCAACGTTAAGAATCAGGGGGCGGAATTGATTGAGGCTATTTAAATCCTATAACGTGATAATAGCCGCACTATGCTAAAAGCCGACATTGCTGACATCATAATGTATTAATCAATAAGGAGCAGACCATGGTGTTCTTATTGTCTTTTGCATCGGGAATTTCCTCAATGCGCATAAGTTAAGGAAGTTGCTCAGGCTCCGAAGGCATCATTAGGGCTGGTTGATAAAAAAATTGTGAGCTACTTTCCTCGATAATTAACTCAACGTAATAAAAAAACCGCCGGCGCGGGTTTAAATAAGAAGTCATCTATTATTACGTTAGGATAGGTAAGATAACGTATCGGTCCCGATTAGCTCCCCTTGAAACCAGGCTTGCCATTCTTGGCCCGCCATTCTTTCACTTCCTTAACAACCCCTTGCGGACTATCCTCTCGACCCTTTGGAGGATAGAAAATCACATCAGAACCATCAGGGTGTTCAGAGATACTTTCAAACTCTAATACATTTTGTATATCTTCATCTTCGGTTGTATTATCTGGATTAAATATCTTTACTACAAGAGCTAAAAACTCAGCTTCGGTATAATCAGAAATGCTTTTTTTATTGTTCATCATTTACCCCCATGCTGTGTGAACTTCAATATGGCTTTTTCGGCATCATAACTCGTAAGTATCAACATCATACATATCACCGGTATTTTTTACCGCTTTTACGTGTTCTACTTCATGTTTAAGCCCCCCTCGACATGCTCATTTTACGAATGAACGTTCATTTTTCTAACTTAATACTCCCTAAGCTAGCGTCATCAAACCGTTCACTTAGCTCAGAGGTATCAGAATCAGCCTTCCAGAAAGCTCTCCCGAATGAATTAAGTAGCTCTCACTAGCGCCTCAGCAAAAAGCGGCGGTATGGCATTAGCAGCAGGAAACCGGACGATTCAGCTGCCCGGCCCTGCCCTGGAAGCGCTGAAAGCGCAGCACGAACTGACGGCTGGCCATCCGGTATCCACCACCACGTTTCACCGCAGGGAATACGGCTCAAGCGAGGAACAGAAATTGCGATTTGTTTTCATGTCGCGAAGACGGAAAGTCGAGCATGAACCCGGCTACTCGCCAGGCCGCACAAGCAGCAGATGGGAAGCTGCAGTAAAACGCGCTGGCATTCGCCGCAGGAATCCGTACCATACGCGGCATACTTTTGCCTGCTGGCTCCTGACGGCTGGCGCAAACCCGTCTTTTATAGCCAATCAGATGGGGCATGAAACGCGCAAATGGTGTACGACGTTTATAGTACATGGATAGAAGAGATGAACGGCGACCAGGTTTCTATGTTGAGTTCCCGGCTTGGGCTTTAACACATGTTGCCCTCTATATGCCCCTTTTAGCTTTTGAGAATGTTAATAATGCAAGAAAATCAAGAACTTACAAAGAAAGAGAAATACAACATCGATAAGCTGCAGAAACGTCTGCGCCGCAACGTCGGTGAGGCGATCGCCGACTTCAACATGATTGAAGAGGGCGACCGCATTATGGTTTGTCTTTCAGGCGGCAAGGACAGCTATACCATGCTGGAGATCCTGCGTAATCTGCAGAAAAGCGCGCCCATCTCCTTCTCGCTGGTGGCGGTGAACCTCGACCAGAAACAGCCCGGATTCCCGGAACATATTCTGCCAGCGTATCTTGAGCAGCTGGGCGTTGAATACAAAATTGTCGAAGAGAACACCTACGGCATCGTAAAAGAGAAGATCCCGGAAGGAAAAACCACCTGCTCGCTGTGCTCTCGCCTGCGCCGCGGCATCCTCTATCGTACCGCCACCGAGCTCGGGGCGACCAAGATTGCCCTCGGCCATCATCGCGACGACATCCTGCAGACGCTGTTTTTGAATATGTTCTACGGCGGCAAAATGAAAGGGATGCCGCCGAAGCTGATGAGCGACGACGGCAAACACATCGTCATCCGCCCGCTGGCCTACTGCCGCGAAAAAGACATCGAGCGCTTCTCCCAGGCCAAAGGCTTCCCGATTATTCCCTGCAACCTGTGCGGCTCGCAGCCAAACCTGCAGCGCCAGGTGATCGCCGATATGCTCCGCGACTGGGATAAGCGTTATCCCGGACGCATCGAAACCATGTTCAGCGCAATGCAGAACGTGGTGCCTTCGCACCTGAGCGACGTCAATCTGTTTGATTTTAAAAGTATCACCCACGGCTCCGAGGTGGTGGACGGTGGCGATCTGGCGTTTGACCGGGAAGATATTCCCCTGCAGCCCGCCGGCTGGCAGCCGGAAGAAGAAGACGCCCGCCTCGATGAACTGCGTCTGAACGTGGTGGAAGTGAAGTAACCCTCACGCGTCTCAGGCCGCCGCCTGAGACGCACTAACCGGCCCTTACTTCAGCAGTCGAACGCGGCAGGCTTTGCCTTTAATCTTGCCGTTTTGTAACTGCTTATAGGCCTTCTGCGCCATATTCTGGCGGATCGCCACATAGACATGAGCCGGATGGACGGTAATTTTGCCAATATCGGCACCGTCAAAACCCATATCCCCTGTCAGGGCGCCCAGCACATCTCCCGGGCGCATTTTCGCCTTTTTCCCGCCGTCGATACACAGCGTCGCCATCTCCGCCGTCAGCGGCGCGATGGTGTTGCCCGTCGGCGCCGGCAGCCAGTTCAGGGAAAGCTGCAGCATGTCGGCCAGAATAGTGGCGCGCTGCGCCTCTTCCGGCGCGCAAAAGCTGATGGCCAACCCTTGTTCGCCGGCGCGGGCGGTACGGCCGATACGGTGAACATGTACCTCCGGATCCCAGGCCAGTTCGAAGTTCACCACCAGCGCCAGGGATTTGATGTCCAGGCCGCGGGCGGCGACGTCAGTCGCCACCAGAACCCGGACGCTGCCGTTGGCGAAGCGCACCAGCGTCTGATCGCGATCGCGCTGCTCAAGGTCACCATGCAGCGACAAGGCGCTCTGCCCGGCGGCGTTGAGCGCATCGCAGACCGCCTGGCAATCGCGTTTGGTGTTGCAAAACACCACGCAGGATGCGGGCTGATGCTGACTGAGCAGGCGCTGCAGCAGGGCAATCTTACCGTGGCGGGATACTTCAAAGAACTGCTGTTCAATCGCCGGGAGCGCATCGACAGTATCGATCTCAATGGTCTGCGGTTGACGCTGCACTCGGCCGCTGATCTCCGCAATTGCCGCGGGCCAGGTGGCAGAAAACAGCAGCGTCTGCCGGTCAGCCGGTGCGAAGCGGATCACCTCATCAATGGCGTCGCTGAAACCCATATCGAGCATGCGGTCCGCTTCGTCCATCACCAGGGTCTGCAGCGCGTCAAGGGAGACCGTGCCCTTCTGCAGATGATCGAGCAGACGGCCCGGCGTGGCGACGATAATATGCGGGGCATGCTGGAGGGAATCTCGCTGGGCGCCAAAGGGCTGCCCGCCGCAGAGCATCAGAATCTTGATGTTCGGCAGGCAGCGCGCCAGGCGGCGCAGCTCACCGGCGACCTGATCGGCCAGCTCGCGGGTCGGGCACAACACCAGCGACTGGGTCTCGAAGCGCGCCGGATCGATATGCTGCAGCAGACCCAGCCCAAATGCGGCCGTTTTTCCGCTGCCGGTTTTTGCCTGCACGCGCACATCTTTCCCCGCGAGGATCGCCGGCAGGGCGGCGGCCTGAACCGGGGTCATCGACAGATAACCCAGCTCGTTAAGGTTGGCTAATTGGGCGGCAGGTAAAACAGTCAGGGTAGAAAAAGCGGTCACAATGTATTCTCGTATTAAAAGGCAGACAATCTGCAGGCGCGTATCCTCGCAGATCTCCGCGCCTGATGCGACAATTTAATCGGCTCTTCGTCAGGCGGCGGATCGGGCTGGGGCTGCGGACGCGGTCGTGGGTCGGGTAAAGGAACCGGATCGTTCGGCTCGGGCGAGATGGGAATAGACTGGGCTGTCAGCCCTGAAGCGTAATGCATAGAGGCCTCCCGGAATGTGAGACGGGCGTACCCGCTGGCGTCAACGGCCTGATAACCGTCGGGTGTCTTAGTAAGGGTAGAAGCTGGTCCGGAGAGCGCAAAAAAAAAGCCGACTCAACAAAGTCGGCGTCGTACGAATCAATTGTGCTATGCAGTAATTCAAAAAAGGAAGTAAGACAATATGGAGCGCAACGCCCATCGCTTGACGTTGCATTCACCTGCGAGAGAGATATTGCCCTGAATGGGTAGATGGTTTATTGATTTCGCTCAAACATTGCCGGGTTTTCCCGGCAATGCGGCCGCTAAAAGGCGATTCTTTACAACCATTTACTACGATGTAACCACCATGCAACACCACCAATGACAACGACTAACATCAGGCAGAAGAGGCTAAATCCCAGATGCCAGCTGTTGCCCGGGATCCCGCCGAGGTTGACGCCGAACAGGCCGGTTAAAAAGGTGCTGGGCAGAAACACCATCGCCATCAACGACATGGTATAGGTCCGCCGCGCCAGCGACTCCTGCATAATCTGGGCTATCTCGTCGCTCATAATCGCCGTCCGGGCGATACAGCTGTCGATCTCATCCAGACCGCGCCCCAGCCGCTCGGCGATGTCCTGCATCCGCCGCCGCTGATCGTCACTCATCCACGGCAGCCGCTCGCTGGCCAGACGGGCGTATACGTCGCGCTGCGGCGCCATATAGCGGCGCATCACGATCAGTTGCTTGCGCAGCAGCGCGAGGAAACCGCGCGGCGGCACCTGCTGGTCAAGCAGATCATCTTCGAGGTCGATAATGCGGTCGTGCAGCTGTTCGATAAACTCGCTGGCATGATCGGTCAGGGCATCGCAAACTTCAACCAGCCAGCTACCGCCATCCGTGGGGCCATTGCCCTCCTTCAGGTCGCCCAGCACATCGTCCAGCGCCAGCACTTTGCGCTGACGCGTGGAGACGATCAGCCGTTCATCCATATACAGGCGCATCGCCACCAGCTGGTCGGGCCGCTCATCGGTGCTGCCGTTGATACAGCGCAGAGTGATCAGCGCCCCGTCACCGATCCGCGTCACCCGCGGCCGGGTGCTCTCCCCCGCCAGGGCATCGCGTACGTTATTGGGCAGCAACGGGGTAGCCGCCAGCCAGTCGGCGCTGTCGCTATGGGTATAGTTGAGATGTAGCCAGCAAGGCTTGTCTTTGTTGATAATATCGTCATCGGCGAGCGGCTTCACGCCCCCTTGCCCGTCGAGCACCCATGCGAAGATCGCGTCCGGTATCTGCAACTCCGAGCCTTTTATCGCGTCCACTCTACCTCCGTTAATCCATGCCTGTCAGATAGCGCACACTCTCTATAAGGTATGCGATAGCGCGCATTTTCGCTTTTTATTGCCCAGGAAGATTAGCTAACGGCTTCATTAAAAAGCGCTTTCGCCCCGGGTCGCACCGCTCTCCTCATTTAACGTTAAAGTGTTGTGAAATCAAGTTCTTCACGCATCGGCCCTCTTTGTGCAATGTTTTGCAGTTTATTTTGCGTTTTATTGCTGTATTATGCTTTTTATTGCGTTATTTTGCGGAATCTCTTGCCATGCATAAGCTTGCCAGACAAAAACACATCCTCGACAGGCTGAGTGAAAACGGCCAGCTGAGCATTAGTGAACTGGTCGACGCCTTGCAGGTGTCGGCCGATACTATTCGCCGCGATCTGAGCGACCTGGAAAAACAGGGCGTGCTGCAGAAAAGCCACGGCGGCGCCATCGCCCTTAACGTGCCGGCGATGACGCGCCAGGGAAGAAATGCCCTGCTCACCCAGACGAAGCAGCGTCTCGGCGAGCTGGTCGCCGCCCATATCCCCCAGGGCTCGACGCTGTTTCTCGACGCCGGAAGCACGCTGCTGGCGGTCGCCGCGCAGCTTAAAGGGCCGTTGACCGTGATCACCGCTTCTCTGGATATCGCCCAGCTGTTCAGCGATCGCGCCGACATTCAGCTGATCCTGCTTGGCGGCCAGTGGGACAGCGAACAGCGGCTCTTCGCCGGCAGCGCCACCCTGTCGCTGGTCGCCCGCTACCGGGCCGATATCGCGATCCTCGGCGCCTGCGCCCTGCATGCCGGGCTGGGCCTGAGCGCCAGCCACGAAGCCGATGCCGATGTTAAACGCGCCATGCTGGCCGCCAGCGCCGAGCGCTGGCTGGTAGCAGATCATACCAAAGTGAACCACTGTGAGCCGTGGCTGGTGGCCGGGCTCAGCGACATTCACCATCTTTTTCTTGATCGTCCCTGGGCTGAGCTGGGGGATGATCCCGCCCTCTCTGTACATATTGCTGACGCTTAACAACGTGGAGAACCTAATGAGTAACAACACGATAAATATCGCCCTGATTGGCTATGGCTTTGTCGGTAAGACCTTCCACGCGCCGCTTATCCGTTCGGTGCCGGGGCTGAACCTGGCGTTCGTCGCTTCCCGCGATGAAGAGAAGGTCAAACGCGACCTGCCGGACGTCACAGTGATAGCCTCCCCGGAAGCAGCGGTTCAGCATCCGGATGTCGACCTGGTGGTCATCGCCTCCCCCAACGCCACCCACGCACCGCTGGCCCGTCTGGCGCTGAACGCCGGCAAACATGTGGTGGTGGATAAACCTTTCACTCTCGATATGCAGGAAGCCCGGGAGCTGATCGCCCTGGCGGAGGAAAAACAACGCCTGCTTTCCGTCTTCCATAACCGCCGCTGGGACAGCGACTATCTCGGGATCCGTCAGGTGATTGAGCAAGGCACCCTCGGCGCGGTGAAACACTTCGAGTCGCATTTCGACCGCTTCCGCCCGGAAGTCCGCGTCCGCTGGCGCGAGCAGAACGTCCCGGGCAGCGGCTTATGGTTCGACCTGGGGCCGCACCTGATTGACCAGGCGCTGCAGCTGTTTGGTTTGCCGCAGTCGGTGCAAGGCAACATCGCGACCCTACGCGACGGCGCGGAGATCAACGACTGGGCGCATGTGGTACTAAACTACCCAGCGCATAAAGTGATCCTGCACTGCAGCATGCTGGTCGCGGGCGGCTCATCGCGCTTTACCGTGCACGGTGATAAAGGCAGCGTTTTCAAAGCGCGGGCCGACCAGCAGGAGAGCCAACTGCTGGCAGGCGTGGCGCCGGGAAGCGCCGGCTGGGGTGAAGATGATGACCCGCTGGTTATCTATGATGCCGCGCTGCAGGCCCGCACTCAGACCACTCCGCAGGGCGATCAGCGCCAGTACTATATGCAGATCCGCGACGCGCTGAACGGTCAGATTGCCAATCCGGTACCGCCGGTAGAAGCGCTGGCGGTGATGGCCGTGCTGGAAGCGGCGGTGCGCTCCGCGGAAAGCGGCGTGGTACAGTCCCTGGACCTGACCGAGGACGAGCGCAACGCGCTGCGCTAATCCTGCCTGTTTCCCCCGGTTACCTGCGCAACTGCCGGTAATCGGGTCGCCTTCGCCATTGTCAGCAAAAATCACTACCTGTCCGTATATTAGCCCTTCATTATCCTGCCATCAGGGGCAAACCTCCGCTGGAAATTTCAGCCATTTGGGAGGAGGATAGAGAACAGATCGATCGTGATGAGAACAAGGTTGCTGACGCTGTGGACGCGGCAACCGCATTACTGGACAGGAGAAGCTCATGTATTACACGTTAGGAGATACCACTCTCCATTTTTATCGCTATCAGTGCAAATTCTACGTCGCCCACTGGGAAGGGGGTAACGTGATGAGCGAAAAATTTAAATCGTTTATCGAACAGATCACTGAGAAGACCGGGCTGGATGCGAAACGCGTCGAGACCGCCGCGCGCGATTATTTTACTAACGTGGATTAACAGGCAGTGCTGTTCGTGCGAGACAGGCTGATGCGGTAGCCGCGCAGGCTAACCCCATCTTTAACCGCCAGGACGCCTCGCGCCGCCTGGCGGCTTCTCTATCCTGCCAGCATTAAACGGTAGTCAGTTTTGCCAGAATGGCGGCAAAGGCGTCATTAACGTTATCGCCAGCCAACATTTTTTTGCGCAGTATAAAACTCCTGCCGCTGGACGGGATCAGCAGCCGAACTTTCGCATCATTATTGCTGCGTTCAACCACAGCAACATCCCGCAAGGGAATAACGTAAGTATCGGCATAGAGCCCTGGGGTAAATATCATCGACTCGCCGCTCACGCCAATCACCACCCGATTTTGCAGACGATAGCCATTGCACAGCGCAACAATACCGGCGGCAATAAATACTCCGCCGATACCCATGCCAATCATTAAAATAATGATCCCGGCGATGAGCGCCAGCGCCCCTTGTGGATAAAAGCCTGAGGCGTTAAAGGTTAATAGCTGGTTGTCATCCGCGGCCACTGCTGTGGTTGATCGCCAGGGCGTAAATCCGGCGTTAATCCGCGTTTGCAAGCTGAACAGACTACCCACCAGAAAGATCACGCTGGCGGGCACCATCACGATACCGCCAACAAACGCCAGGACGATGGCCAGATAAGGGTAGCGGCCTGACAGCATTATGCTGACCGCCTGAACCACCACGGCAATAAACAGGGCCAGCACCAGCCAGGACCACATGCTATCCACTCCACGATGGAAGTTCAGTTGTCCCTCCTCTAATAATAAGTTTCGCGCGACAAAACAGATAATAATATTGACGAACAGGCCAATCCAGGCCAGCTTATGTACATGCTTCATGCCATACTCCATGATGTATTTTACTATTCCATTCTCAGACATTATTAAATAAAAGCGAATGCCGCCTGGATAGTAGCAAAGCCGTTGGCAAGATCAATCAAAAAGCGTGCAGTCTCCTCCCCTTTATTTATTTTCAGATTGATATAAGCAGTTAGCATTTATCTTAATTATATAATCCTTTATATATATTCTCAGAATTGCTTTACGCCGCAATAATATCGCCCTGCCATTCAGGAGGACGTTGAAGATCATCATATCTTTTTTGCGCGGATCCCGGTGCGAATTGGCAGTTATTCGCGGCGCAGTCGGCGAGCCAGACGGGTGCCCAGCGTCTGGATAAGCTGGACAATCACAATCAGCACCAGAGCGGTGGTTAGGGTGGCAAAGGCGTCGAAGCGCTGATAGCCATAGGTAATAGCCAGATCCCCGATTCCGCCGCCGCCCACGGTACCCGCCATGGCGGTGGCGCCGAGCAGACCGATGGTCGCCGTGGTGAGGGCCAGAATCAGTGATGCCGCCGCCTCCGGCAGCATAAAGTGCCAGACCGTCTGCAAGGGGGTAGCGCCCATGGCGTCCGCGGCTTCGAGGATCCCCTCATCCACCTCCAGCAGCGAGCTCTCCACCAGCCGGGCAATGTAGGGGGCGACAAAAACGATCAGCGGCACGATGGCCCCCGCGGTGCCGATCGTGGTGCCCACCAGCAGTCGGGTGAAGGGCAGGATCACAATCAGCAAAATGATAAACGGCAGCGAGCGCAGCACGTTAATCAGCGGATTCAGCGCCTGATGCACCACCGGGTTGGCCACGATGCCGCCGGGACGGCAAACCACCAGCACAATCCCCAGCGGGACGCCGATCAGCGCGCCAAAGCCCAGCGAGACGGCGACCATAATCAGGGTGTCATGCAGCGCCAGCAGAAACTGCTCGCCGGTGATGGCGGTATCAATAAGATCAAACATGGGTGATTTTCACTCCTGCATCGGCCAGATGGGTGATGGCGCGTTCGGTTTCGTCAGGCTCGCCGAGGAGCTGCACAATCATAAATCCCAGAATCCGGCCCTGAACTTCGGACATGCTGGCAAACAGGATATTTACCTCGACAGCATACTCGCGGATCAAGTGGTTAATGATCGGCTGCTGCGCCGTCGCGCCGATAAATTCAAGACGTAAAGCCCGGGCGCCGTTATCGCGCTGCAGGAGCGACGCCACCCGCTGCGGCAGGCGGTCGTGCACCACCGACTGCACGAAACTGGCCGTGACCGAATGCTGCGGCTGAGCAAAGAGGTCGAAAACCGTCCCCTGCTCAACGATACGGCCCGCCTGCATCACCGCCACCTTGTGACAGATTTTCTGGATCACCGACATTTCATGGGTGATCAGCACGATGGTGATGCCATACCGGCGATTAATCTCGTGCAAGAGCAGTAAGATCTGCACCGTAGTGTGGGGGTCAAGCGCCGAGGTGGCTTCATCGCACAGCAGCACCGACGGGTTGGTGGCCAGCGCCCGGGCAATACCGACCCGCTGCTTTTGTCCGCCCGACAGCTCATTAGGGTAACTGTGGATTTTGTCGCTCAGATCGACGAACGCCAGCAGTTCCGCAACCCGCGCCTGGATAAAGGCCTTGTCGCGCCCCTGCAAAATAAGCGGGATGGCGATGTTATGGAAAACGGTTTTCGAATTCAGCAGATTAAAATTCTGAAAGATCATGCCGATATCTTTTTTGATCGCCTGCAGGCGCTGGCCGCTACAGGCCTGTAGCGGCTCGCCGTTTAACAGTACCTCGCCCTCGCCAGGCGTTTCCAGACGATTAATCAGCCGTAATAAGGTGCTTTTTCCTGCCCCGCTGTAGCCAATAATGCCGAAAATATCGCCTCGCTCAATGCTGAGATTAATATCCTGCAAGGCCAGAACCGGATGTCCTTTCCTGGAAAAGCTTTTACTGACGTGGCGAAATTCTATCATCGCGTTATTCATTTTAAATAGCCAGGCAGCAGGTAACCATCATACTGCGGATGGCTGAGAATATATTTTTTGAACTCGGCCGAGTGGTAGCCATCGATAATATCTTTGGCAAACTGCGCCTTCTGGTTTTTACCGGCGACGGTCACGACATTAATAAAATGGCTGGTGGCTGTTTCCAGTTTTAATGCCGAGGTCAGGGACATACCGCTGGAGACGGCAAAATTGCCCTGAATCAGGCCATAGTCGACGTCCGGCAGAGCGCGAACCTGCTGGGCATTATCCATCTCTTTTAGGACGATTTTGTAAGGATTATCCACGATGTTACGCTGCGAAAAAGTGGCCGGATCGCTGTCTGGTTTAATTTTCACCCAGCCCAGGCTCTCCAGCACCAGTACCGCGCGATATTCATTCGACGGCTGGTTTGGTACCGACACGACGGTGCCTGCCGCCGGGGTACCCAGGGTGGTCAGTTTCCCACCATACAGCCCCATCGGCGGCGTGGGGACCTGCACAATACCCACGTTATCGATCCCCAGCCGCTCATTAATTGCTTTCAGATATACCGGATGTTGCATAATATTCGCTTCGATATCGCCGCGGGCTACTGCATCATTCACCTGAATACCGTCGCTGAAATCCTTATATTCGATTTTATATCCTTTGCTCAATAAATAGGGCGCGACGCCTTTCTCAAATTGCTCTTTATACGGCCCGGGGTTAAAGCCGACGCGAATAAGATGATCATCGGCGGCGGCATAAAAAGAGGTGACCGACAACAGGGCGAGAGTCATCCCGAGCGCAACTGACTTGTTCATAAGGTATTTTCCTGGAAGGTTGGCGATATTGAGCGATTAAATCACAGCCGACTGTGGGTTGTAAGCCAGAACGCCGGATTTCCTTTTGCTAATTCCTCATTAACTTTTGCTATATCGACATATCCTAAAAACAAGAATCCTTTGCGTATTTTGTTATTTAGCCAGCCGCAATAAATCCCTTAAAGATGGTTAATTATTCGTGATTTAAACCGGGAATATTATGCCTGATTTTACTGCTTCGCCGCTGGTGGACGCCCTGGAAGAGAATCTGTTCAGCCTGCTGGAAAAACTGGCCGCGGAGGTCAACACCGAAGCGCTGCCGCTGATCGATCTTTCCAGCGGCAGTCCGGATCAACCCACGCCACCGGAAGTCATTGACTCACTGCAGCGCGCCATTCATCGTCGTGAAAACCATGGCTACCCGTCGTTCTGGGGCAAACCGCAGGTCCGCGAGGCGATCGCCCGGTTCTATCGCCGGCAGTATGATGTGGAAATCGATCCGCATAGCGAAGTCGCCGTGTTTCAGGGTTCGCATATCGGTATTGGCGGCATCCCGCGGGCGCTGCTCAGACCCGGGCAATTCCTCATCTCCACCGATCCCTGCTATCCGATTTACCGCTCGGCGGCGCTGCAGTCCCAGGCGGCGTTTTATGGCCTGCCGCTCAGGGCTGAGAATCAATTCCTGCCGGATTTTGACGATATCCCCCGGGAGGTCGCTGACAAAGCCGGTTTGGTGGTGCTTAACTACCCGCATAATCCAACCGGCGCCCTTGCCACGCCGGCGCTGTTCGCCAGCGCGCTGCAGTTTGCTCGTCGTCACCAGGTGCCGATCCTGCACGATTTTGCCTATGCGGCCATCGGCAGCGCGGCCAGCGATGCGCCGCTGAGCCTCTTCTCCCAGCCCGACGCCAAAGCGTGGGGAGTGGAAACCTACACTTTTTCCAAGACCTTTAATATGGCCGGCTGGCGCTTCGGCTTCGCGGTCGGCAACGCCTCGATTATCCGGGCGTTTAAAAAGCTGCACACCCATAGCTACAGCACGGTGTTTGGCGCGATTCAGGATGCGGCGATCGCCGCGCTCAACCTGCCGGCCGAACGGATTGCGCAGCTGACGGCGGTCTATCATCACCGTCGGGAGTGGGTTCTGCGTCGACTGGCCGCACTGCGCTGGCCGGCGCGTACCGCACAAGGCACGTTCTTTCTCTGGCTCGGCGTGCCGCCCGGCTACCGTTCGCAGGAGTTTGCCCGCCTGCTGCTACAGGAAGCGCATATTCTGGTGGCGCCGGGCACTGGTTTTGGCGAAGGGGGGAAGGATTTATTCGCATCAGCCTGACCGCAGGGGACGAGGCGCTGAGCAACGCGCTCGACCGTCTTGCCCGGCTGGCGCTGTTTTAGTCCGCCGCCGGGAGAAGCAAAAAACGCAACCCTGGCTGGCGGGGATTACTCGGCTGACGAGTCCATCACCGACAGTACGATTTTGCCCTCAAGATGGCCCTGCGCTGCTCGCTCGTGGGCCCTGCGCGCCTGTGCAAGCGGGAAAACGCTGTCTATAGCAACCCGGATGACCCCGGCGTCCATCAGGTCGGCAAGCAGGGCGAGCTGCGCGCCGCTGGAGCGTACCTGGGTGGTGGAGACCGTCACTCCGCACTGTCGTGCCTCTTCCGCCCCGGCAAAGCCGAGCGGAAAGATCGGGTACAGCGCGCCGCCGTGCCGCAGGGTACGCAGAAAACGGCCGCTGTCCGCCCCGCCTGGCGCATCGATGACCAGATCCAGGTCACGTACCGCCTCCTCAACCGCGGTGGTCGTATAGTCGATAAAAGCATCGGCGCCGATCTGACGCAAAAAGGCTTCATGACAGCCCGCGGCGACGGCAATCACCTCGGCGCCCTGCCACTTAGCCAGCTGCACGGCGAAATGACCAACGCCGCCCGCCGCGCCGTTGACCAGGACGCGTTTACCCGCCAGCGGCACCGGCCGATGCGGCCCCGGCTGCAGCGGATTCGCCACCTCATGCCCGGGATCGATCATGAACTGCCAGGCGGTCAGGAGCGACATCGGCACCGCGGCGGCCTGCTGATGGCTCAGGGTTAGGGGTTTGCGGGCCAGGTCGCTGACCGGCACGCTAACGTACTCGGCGTAAGCACGGCTGCCCCCTGCCGCCCCTTCGGGAAAACGCGCCATGGCGTACACGTCGTCGCCGACCGCCACCTCCCGGACGTCATCCGCCCGCGCCACCACCACCCCGGAGAGATCGGTCCCGAGGATCAAGGGAAAGCGGACCTCGGGCCGCCACTCCGGGGGCAGCTGTTGATAACCATCGCGCAGATAGCTATCCGGGGGGTTCACGCCCACCGCGTGCACCTGCACCAGCACCTCGCCGGCCTGCAGCATCGGTAGTGGCGCATCCTCATAGCTCAGGACTTCCGGCCCGCCAAAGGCGTGCTGTTGAACGGCCTTCATCATCTGCGTCGACATCGCTTTCTCCTCATATGGAAATGCGTTATATTTAACGGAGCACTGTTCCGAATATATGGAGCAGTGCTCCGATTGTCAAGGAACGCCAATGAGAGCTGATGCCAGAAAAAATTATGATCTGTTAATCGAGGTGGCCCGGGACGTCTTCGTGGAGCAAGGCGCCGAGGTCTCGCTGCGCGATATCGCCCGCCGGGCGGGCGTCGGAATGGGAACCCTCTATCGCCACTTTCCCAACCGCGACAGTCTGCTGGAAGCCCTGCTCCGCAGCCGCTTTGCGGCGCTAACCGCCCGGGCTGAGTCGCTTCTGCTCGCCGCCGATCCTGCCACGGCGCTGCTGGAGTGGCTGGCTGAGAGCGTGGCGTTTACCCATCAGCATCGCGGGATCATCGCTCCGCTGATGAGCGCCATCGACGATCCTGAATCCGCCCTGCACAGCGCCTGCGTTGCCCTGCGCGCCGCCGGTACGTCGCTGCTGACCCGCGCGCAGCAGGCCGGGCAGGCACGGCCAGATCTCAGCGGAGACGAACTGTTCGATCTGATCGCCGCGCTTGCCTGGCTGCGGGAGCAGCCGTCCCATGCCCCGCGCGCAGAGCGGATTTTCGCGGTGCTGGCCGATGCGATCCTGACTGCCGGCTAGCGGCAGTCGGTCACCGACGAGACAGCACGCCTGGCGCTAACGAAACGCCCGCCTTTAACGATCAAACGCCCAGCTGGCCGCAGTGGTCAGCGCTCGCTCGAAGGCGGGACGGCCGGGGCCGGCCAGCCAGCCGGCGAAGGTGTACAGCTGCGGGTGCAGCTGACGCATGGCGTCGAGGTCGGCGTGCCCGGCCAGCCGTCCGTCGTCCACCAGCCCTGTCAGCTTATGCAGAAACGGACTGGCGGCCAGCACCTCGTCGGAGAAACGCGAATAGGGGATCGGCCGTCCCGCCGCCGCGGAGAATAACCCCTCCAGCTGACGACCGGTCACGCTGTCGCTGGCGATCTCGAACGTCTTGCCGGCAAACCGCGCCGGCGCGGCAAAAACCGCCGCGACAAGATGGCCGATATCCTCCACCGCCAGCACCTGCATTCTCCCCTCCGGCAACATAAAAAAGTGAAAACGACCTTCATCAAGGCCAAAACCGGGCATCACCAGCAGCTCCATAAAAGTGGCGGGCCGCACGATGGTCGCCGCCAGCGGCAGACTGCGGATATGCCGTTCAATTTCCGCTTTAGTGTCATAATGCGCTACGCCAGTCGGCGTCTCCCCCGCTGCGCTGCCGGAGCTGTACACCAGATGCTTCACCCCGCACTCGACGGCGAGATCGGCAATGGTTATCCCGTAGCGTACCTCCTGCTCATCGGTCACCGTCCCTCCCGGCGAACTGGGCTGGACGCTGAAGACACCGTCGACCCCGGCCATCGCCGACCGCATTGCCGCCCGGTCTTCAAAGGTACCTACCACCAGCTCGGCTCCCCGCGCCGCCAGTGCGACGGCCCCGGCGGAGAAAGGATCCCTGACCAGCGCCCGAACCTGCCAGCCGCGGTGCAGCAGCGCCCGCGCCACCGAGCCGCCCTGCTGACCGGTGGCGCCAAAAACCAACACGCTTTGCGCATTATTCATCACTCTTCCCCTTTATCTGCAGCCTGTTGCCCGGCCTCTCGCCAGCGATATTCACCTTGCTTATCCTCCTCCAGCCAGCCGCAGGAAGGCCCGGCAAAATGCCCGGTGAACCATTGAGCATGATGGCTTGCCCCCCACGCCATCATCTTCCGTCGCGAAGCTTCCGCCTGTCGGGGATCGCCGCAGAACGCTGAGTTCCACTGCGGATGGGCAAACTGGATCGGGGAATGCAGAAGATCGCCGGAGAAACAGGCGTAGTCATCTCCGGCGGCGAGGATCAGCGCGGCATGGTCGGGACTGTGGCCGGGGGTGGGGATAAAGTCGATCCGTCCGCCGACCCGCGGCCGGGTCGCCACATCGACGGTTTCCAGCTGGCCGGCCTCAATCACCGGCAGCAGGCTGTCAAGCCACAGCGCCCGGTAGCGTTCGCTATTTTTCACCCGCGACAGCTCTTTTGCCGAGCACAGATAGCGGGCGTTGGGAAACAGCGGCACCCAGCGATCGTCCTGCCAGACGGTATTCCATCCGACATGGTCGGTATGCAGGTGAGTCAGTAGTACCAGGGTCACGTCCTCCGGGTTCACTCCCGCGGCGCAGAGATTCTCCAGATACGGCGTGTTAAGTTGATGATAGAGCGGATTGCCGCCGCGCTCCCGACCGTTGCCGGTGGCGGTATCAATAACAATCAGATCGTAGGGGGTCTGCACCACCCAGCTGTGGATTGACAGCGCAATCGGCTGAATAACCTTGTCCGCCTCCGCTACCGGGAACGCCTGTGGAAAGAGCGCCGCCGGCTGCAGAGTAATCTCGCGCTCCGGTACTTTGAAAATCAGGCTATCGCCTGTCTGGTAAGTTTGCATCACTCCCTCCGCGCGCATTGCGCTGGTTGATTTATCGGGGTGATATTCACTATGCTGCCGGGATAACCCACATTCAAATTGATTATCATAATGAAGAAAATCATTGAAAATGATTTTAGTCGTATCGATCTGAATCTGTTGACAGTCTTGATGGTGCTGTACCGCGAAGAGAGCGTCACCCGTACCGCAGAGGTGCTGCATCTTGGCCAGCCGGCTATCAGCGGGGCGCTGAAACGCCTGCGCGAGATGTTTGACGACCCGCTGTTCGTGCGCAGCGCCAGAGGCATGCTGCCGACGCCGCGGGCGCAAGCGCTGATGACCGACCTGCAGCCGCTGATGGAAAACCTGCATTCGGCGATGTTTGGCGCCGGGGAGTTCGTCCCGGCGCGCGCGCAGCAGCTTTTTCGCATCGGCCTCAGCGACTGGAGCGAACACTGGCTGATGCCCCCGCTGTTACCCGGGCTGATGCAGGAGGCGCCCGGGGTTTCACTGCAGTCGATAGCCGCCGACCCCTTCCAGGTTCGCCAGTTGCTGGAGGAAGAGCGCATTGATGTCGCGGTGTCTGTCAACAAACAGAGCCGGGGGGAGATCGTCAGCGAGCCGGTGATGACCATGGGAGTCACCACCTTGTGGTCGCCGCAGCAGATCCCTTGCCGCGGCCCGCTGTCGGTGAGCGACTTTGTCGCCTGGGAACACGTAATGGTGGCCTATCGCGAAACCGGCCACGGTGAAATTGACCGCCAGCTCGCCAGCCAGGGGCTCGCGCGGCGCGTGCGCTTTGCCACGCAGAATTTCTCCACCTTTCCCCTGCTGCTGACCACCCTGCCGCTGTTCGCCACCGTCCCGCAGGGGCTGGCGCAGCGCTGGCAGGCGCAGTATGCGCTGCGCACGGACGCCCCGCCGGTAGCGTATCCGGAATTTACGCTGTGCATTTTGCGTCATAAACGGCGGGCGCAGGATCCGGCGCTGAACTGGCTGGTGGCGAGGTTAAAACAGGCCATGCGCGGCCAATAACCGGGCCGATGCCCCGGCATCAGGCCTCGCTGAGCGGGGGTTGCAAAATGCGCCTGCTCCAGTCATAAAACGCGCGCACCGCCGGCGGCAGATAGCGGTTTTGCGGATAGACCAGCGACAAAGGAAGATCAGAAGCGGCCTGCTCCAGACAGGCGACCAGCGCCCCGCTCTGCAGATAAGGTTGCACCAGATAGCTGGCGACGCGGATCAGGCCCAGCCCCTGAATGCCGGCCTGAATGTAGGCATCGGTGTCGTCAACCACCAGCGTCTCCCGCATGCGGATCGCGCAGTCGCCATCATCGAGGGAGAAAAGCCAGTCGATGGTCCGCCCGGTACGGTGATTCAGGTAGCCCACCGCCCGGTGCTGGTGCAGTTCGTCGATGCTCTGCGGCCGGCCGTGGGCTGCGAGCCAGGCCGGCGAGGCGAGGACTATCCAGCGGTAGCGGGCCAGAGGCCGCGCCACCAGGGTGGTGGAATCTTCGATCCGTCCGGTACGGATCACGCAGTCGAATCCCTCCTGAATAATATCTTCCACGTTGTCGCTTGAGCAGAGGATCAGCTCCAGGTCGGGATACTGCTGCAAAAACTCGCCGATCCTCGGCAGAATACAGTGGCGGGCAAGGGATTGCGGCATCCCTACCTTGAACCGCCCGGCGGGCTGAGCCGAGCGCCCGGGGAATGAGGCTTCCATCGCCGCCATCTCGGCCAGCAGCCTTTTACACTCCTCATAGTACCGGCGCCCCTCCGCCGTCACGCTGAGCTTGCGGGTGGTGCGCTGGAGAAGCTGCGCCCCGAGCCAGGCTTCCAGCTCCTTCACCACCCGCGATACCGTGGAGCGCGGCTGCCCGAGCACCTCCGCCGCGCGGGCGAAGCTGTGGGCATCCACAACCGCAACATAGACCTGCATGGCATCCAGTTTATCCATTTCGTTACCCCCCGGCGCTCATTATCCCATTATTACGAACAGTCTAACCCGAAATGCTGCCCTTATCGAATGTCGTCCGCCCCCCTACACTGAGCCCGTAGCCAGCCAACACAGGGCTTAACTGAGCAAGGAGTCAAAATGAAAACTGATAATCTTAATCATGAGGAAAAGGTATTGGTGCTGGGAGCGGGACAACTGGGCGCTGCCGTTCTCGATGCGCTGGTGCCGGCGGTGATCCAGCGCCAGGGCACGGTCTCGGTTATCGTCTCGCCGGGGGCCTGGGATGAAGCCGGCCAGCTGCGGTCAGCAAACCATCAGGCGCTGGCCGACGCCGGAGCCACCTTCCTCGCCGTCGACATCGCCGGTAGCGCCATGGAGACACTGGCCGGTGAGTTTCGCGGATTCACCACCGTGATTAACTGCATGGGGTTTGTCGCCGGTCCGGGGACACAGCTGAAAATCACCCGCGCGGTGCTGGCGGCCGGGGTACCCCGCTATTTTCCCTGGCAGTTTGGCGTCAATTACGATGTGGTCGGCAAAGGCAGCGGCCAGCCGGTCTGGGACGAGCAGTACGATGTCCGGACCCTGCTGCGCGCGCAGCAGGCCACGGAGTGGGTCATTGTCTCCACCGGGATGTTTACCAGCTTTCTCTTCGAACCAGACTTCGATGTGGTGAATTTATCCAACCGAACCCTTCACGCCCTTGGCAGCTGGGATACCCAGGTGACCGTCACCTCACCGGCGGATATTGGCCGCCTGACCACGGCGATTTATCTGCATCAGCCGCGGATCGTCAACGAAGTGGTGTTTGTTGCCGGCGAAACGACCTCTTACCGCCAGCTGGCGGATACCGTGGAGCGCGTAACGCAGCAGACGTTCAGCAAAGCCGTCCACACCCTGCCCGCCCTGCTGGAGCAGCTGCGGACAGACCCGGATGACGCCATGCTGCGCTATCGCGCCGCCTTCGCCCGGGGGGATGGCGTGTGGTGGCCGATGGGCGACACCTGGAATGCCCGCCACCAGCTGCCGACCCAGGACATTGCCGGCTGGCTGCAGGCCGCGCGCTGATTTTCTCTCACAGGACAGAATGACGATGAACAAGTTGATTCCACTGATCGTATTGAGTTGTCTGCTGCCCCTGGCGGCAAATGCCAGAACCATCACCGCCACCGGCGATACCCTGGACCATGCGGAGAGCAAAATCCGCCAGCAGGCCGCCCGCGAGGGCGCAACCGCCTATCGCATTACTGAAGCGCGAATGGGCAACAAAGTGCATATCACGGCGAAAATCGCGGACTAAACCACCGGCGCCAGGCTCAGGGATGAGCTGCCGCCTGCCCGCGCGGCAGGTCAGGCGCTCATTTTTTCCCGCCGACGATCGCGGCCCGGCGGCGCGCCATACAGGCGAGCATACTCCCGGGTAAACTGCGACACACTGATATAGCCCACCTCCCCGGCAGCCTGCGCGATACTCATGCCTTCCGCCAGCATCAGGCGGCGGGCGTGGATCAGGCGCAACTGCTTCTGAAACTGCAGCGGTGACAGCGTGGTCATGGCGCGAAAATGACGGTGAAAGACAGAGACGCTCATCCCGGCGGCATCGGCCAGCGCGTCGACGCTGACTGGCTGCATAAAATCCCGGCGCAGCATCGCCACCGCCCGGCGGATCCGCGCCGAATGGCTGTCCACGGCGCCCAGCGCCCGGATGGCCGGCCCATGGACACTCTGCAACAGCCAGTAATGCAGCTCCCGCCGCAGACCTTCCCCCAGCACCGCCAGCGCCCCCGGTTGTTCAAACAGCCTTGCCAGCCGGTACGCGGCGTCCGTCACATCGGCATTCATCGGTTCGATACCAACGCGGGGCGCTTCCTCCGGCCCTGACGGCCCGGCCTCCTGCAGCTCGCGCAGGATAGCCAGGTCCAGCTCCAGCACCAGCGCGTAATAGGGAAAACGCTGACTGGCCTCGGTGATCTGGCTGGTGGTGGGGACATCCGCGGCAATCACCATCGCCTCGCCCGGACCATAGTCAAAGCTTGCCAGGCCGGTGGTCACGCTCTTGCGCCCCTGGAGCAGCATAGCCACCAGCGGCCTGGCGATAGCCGCCTGCAGGTCACCAGGATGCAGGGCCCGCACCAGAGTAATACCGGGAACCGGGGTAGCCGCCACCCCGCTGCTATCGACATGAGCATCGGCAAACCGGCGGCAGAGATCGAACAGGGCGTCGCGCATACGTTCCTTTCAGGCAAGTTTTAAAGCCTGAGTATGCGCTATTTCCCGGGAAAAGGGAGTGAACGGAGAGAAATGGGCAAAAAATAACAAGGATTGGGCAACCCGGCCTGACGCGCGGCCCCTATTGTAGAGCCTCAACATACCAGAGAGGACCGAACATGACTAAGATTGCACTTATTACCGGCGCCAACCGCGGCCTTGGCCGTCAGACCGCACTGGATATCGCCCGCCAGGGTGGGGATGTCATCGTCACCTACCGCGGCAGTCTCGAACAGGCGGAAGCGGTGGTCGCCGACATCCGCGCCCTGGGGCGCAAGGCCATCGCCCTGCAGCTGGATATGGCGCAAACCGCCAGCTTCCCGGCCTTCGCCGACAGCCTCGGCAGCGCGCTGGCCAGCGTCTGGGGGCGGGCCACTTTCGACCATCTGATCAATAACGCAGGGCACGGCGAATTCGCCCCGCTGGCCGAAACGCGCGAAGCGCAGTTCGACGGGCTGTTTAACGTCCACGTTAAGGGGGTATTTTTCCTCGTACAAACCCTGCTGCCGCTGCTGGCAGACGGCGGACGGATTGTTAACTTTTCCTCCGGGCTGACCCGCGTCTCCTATCCTGGCTTCTCCGCCTACGCCGCCGCCAAAGCGGCCGTGGAGATGCTGAGCGTGTATATGGCCCGCGAGCTGGGCGGGCGCGGTATCACCGTCAATACCATCGCCCCCGGCGCTATCGCCACCGATTTTGGCGGTGGGCTGGTGCGGGACGACGCAGGGGTAAACGCGCAGTTTGCCGCCATGACGGCGCTGGGACGGGTGGGCGTTCCCGAGGATATTGGGCCGATGATCGCCAGCCTGCTGCGCGACGATAACCGCTGGGTGACCGCCCAGCGGATCGAGGTGTCGGGCGGACAAACCATCTGACAACTCAGGCTGGCAGGAGGCGCTCCAGCGCCAGGCCTGCCAGCCGCACGGTCTCCAGAAGACGCGGCAGACTATCCCCTTCCCGCGCTTTCGCCGACAGGCCAAGCATCAGTGTATCCATATAGTCAGTCACCCGCAGCGCGTCCTGCGGACGATGGCGGGCGATATACTGTTGGATTTTGGCTCTGGCCGCAGCATGCCATTCGCCTGCCGCCACCCGGGCGTCAGCATCCTGACAATGTACCCCCTCCAGCACCAGGCAGCCGGCAGCGGCCGGATCGGCCACATAGCGGCGAGCCGCCTCCTGCAGCACGGCGATGAGCGATGCCGCCACCGGCTGGTTGTCTCGCAGCAGGGCGTCGATGGGGATGGCCCCGGTCTGGCTGTAGCGCTGCAGGACGCGGGTATACAGCCCGAGCTTGCTGCCGAAAGCGGCATAAAAGCTCGGGGGGTTGATGCCGAAAGCCTGGGTCAGATCGGCCACGCTCACCGCGTCGTAGCCTCGCGCGTGGAAGAGGCGTTGCGCCGTTTCAATGGCTTGTTCCGCATCAAACTGGCGGGGACGTCCCGGAGTACGCCCTGGTTTTGTAGTGGTCACTATATTAATCCTTGACAGCCTGTTTTGCCGCAGCATATTGTAATCATCACTACAATATCATGAGGTGCGGGATATGACAGCGTTTCACAACAAATCAGTGCTGGTTTTAGGTGGGAGTCGGGGAATTGGCGCGGCGATCGTCAGGCGTTTTGTCGCCGATGGCGCATCGGTGGTGTTTAGCTATTCCGGTTCGCCGGATGCGGCCGAGCGGCTGGCGGCAGAGACCGGCAGCACGGCGGTGCAGGCGGACAGCGCCGATCGCGATGCGGTGATAAGCCTGGTCCGCGACAGCGGCCCGCTGGATGTGTTAGTGGTCAATGCCGGGATCGCGATTTTCGGTGACGCTCTCGAGCAGGACAGCGATGCTATCGATCGCCTGTTCCGCATCAATATTCATGCCCCCTACCATGCCTCCGTGGAAGCGGCGCGCCGGATGCCGGAAGGCGGGCGCATTATTGTCATCGGCTCAGTCAATGGCGATCGCATGCCGGTGCCGGGAATGGCGGCCTATGCGGTCAGCAAATCGGCCCTGCAGGGGCTGGCGCGCGGCCTGGCGCGGGATTTTGGCCCGCGCGGCATTACGGTCAACGTCGTCCAGCCCGGCCCAATTGATACCGATGCCAACCCGGAGAACGGCCCGATGAAAGAGCTGATGCACAGCTTTATGGCGATTAAGCGTCATGGCCGCCCGGAAGAGGTGGCGGGAATGGTGGCGTGGCTGGCCGGTCCGGAGGCGTCGTTTGTTACTGGCGCCATGCACACCATCGACGGGGCGTTTGGCGCCTGATGGCCCAGGGCGGCGCGCGCTTTGCACCGCCGCATGGGCGTACTGGCCCGCAGGGTATCATCAGGCCAGACTGTCGACCGCCATAAAAAAACGATCTTCGGTAAGCATAAGCCGCGCCTCTGGAGACTGGTGCGCCTTGCGGATCATCCAGCCATCCTCCGGCGCCAGGCTCAGATAATACACCTCCCGGGAGCCCGCACCGCCGGGTGTCTCGAGACTCAGCGTCACGATCCCCTTTTCCACGCCATCCAACAGCTGCTGCGGCACGATATTGACGCTGCGCTCGCCGTTTTGCAGACGAATGGCCGGGATATCGTACCGGCAGATGCCGCTGTTGAGGCTGTAGCCAAGGGTGCTCAGGTCGTGGAGATGGCGGGTTGAAATCACCACCTCGATACCGGTTCCGTCAAACCACTGATTTATCTGCTGAGCCAGCGCCGCCATCTGCTGACGAAACCTGGCGATATCCGCGGCGGCCGACCCGTCGAGGACCGCTGTCCGCCGCGGATTTTGCTGTTGCTGCAGTTTCTTAAAAAAACGTTCCCTCGCTGTCACGTTATCTCCCTGTGCTGTGGTGAAGCCGCTGGGGCCGGATGAAGATGATTGTCGCCAGTTCGCTGGTTAACGAAGGTTGAGGGTGAACTGGCGCGATGGCCCCGCCGCAAAGGTTTGTTTTCGACGTTACTTCGCCGCTTCAGGCCTGAGCCGTAGTTGGTTATTTTCGGCGGTGAAAATGCGCGGCTTGTCCGGATCCAATTCCTCACGCGCCAGCAGCTGCTTCCAGGTATTTCTTTCTGTGTCCGGATGGCGGAACAGGCCGACAACCGCCACGAACGTCGCCTCCGCTTCCAGCGGCATATTCAGACTGGCATCCCCTCCGGGACCGATCACCACATCGCGACTGGCGAGGAGATCGGCGGCGAGCAAAATATCCCCCTCCTCCAGCAGTTGCTGGTAAACCAGCCGGTCAAAGGTCTGGCGATCTTTAAGCTGATAGATGCGCACCACCACCGGTTCAGAGAGCGAATGATTCTCTCTGGCATCGGTGTTGAGCGCTTCACGCGCGGTAAAGTCCAGATGCAGTGTATTAATTTGCTTATAAAAAACGGCGTTGAAAGCAGACTTTGTTCCCTCCGAGACGCGCTGGGTGAGCCCGCATCCGCTCAGGCAAAGCGCAAGCAGGGGCAGCAGGCAGGCGGTTTTAGTCAAACTTATACGTAACACGTCGGTTTCCTTGAGATAAGGTGGCAGGCTGCAGGCCCGTATAGGTACCCAGCTCGGTGGTAAAGGTCTGAGGAATATCGTCCTGACTCTCGCCCTCCCCCACGCCCAGCACGCCGTTCATACCGAGCCAGAACGGCTCGTCCCCCAGCGGCGGGACGGCCAGCAGTCGGGTCGGCGCGGTCAGGGTGATGTTGGCCCGGAATCGCCAGCCGAGGTATACCCGCAGCAGGATGAGAAAGTCCCGAAACAGCGGGCCGTCAGGCTTCCAGCCCTGCGCCTCCGCGGGATTGTCGGTGGTAAGGGCGACGAGGAGCTGGCTGCTGGCGTCCATCGCTTCGTCACCCAACGGCGTATTGCCGTCGAGAAAGAAGTCGTCATCGCCGTAAAACCCCAGCGGCTGGCTGATCGCCAGCGGACGCAGGCTATACGGGCTCACCCTGACGGTGGTCTCCGGGGCCAGCAGGGTGACCAGCGCCTGGATCCCTTGCTGGGTTTTGCCCGGCTGACGCAGCACGCCAGTTAGCGCCAGAAAGCGCGACGCCGGCGAGGCGATATGCTGCGTCGTGCCGGGGATGCCCAGCCCCGCCAGGCCCAGCAGCGACTGCGAGAGACGATCGGTGCCGCCGGGCTCAAAGGTGGCGGGCCAGGAGTATTTCCGCCAGATGCGGTAAAACTGCGTCATGATCCGGTGGCTGAAGATATCCAGTAAGCCCTGCAGCGCTTCATGCCCTTCCCTGCGCTGGGCGATATCATCGAGATATGCCGTCGGAAGCGGCGAATCGACACCGTACAACCCCATAAAGGTGGCGCGAATGACCGGCGGCCTGCTGTCATCGGCCTCATCGTATTCCACGGCCTTCAGTTCGCTGGCGGGAAATCCCATTCCCGGATGCGGGTAAAAACGCACCGGATCGTCAGCCGGATGGCTGGTTCCCCCCATCAGCGGTTGGCCGGGACGCCGTTTTTCCAGAAGCTGGCAGAAGCGGTAAAAATTGATCCGCGGCAGGTCGGCCTCCAGCCGCGGGGTCAGCCGGGAATGCGTCGGCTGTGCTTCTCTTCCCATTCCAGTCGTTCTCCGGTTGGTTGCAGAATGATAATCAGGCGGTTGAACAAATAGATGTCGGTGTAGAGCGCGAAGAAGCGGCTAAGCATCTCGCCAAACAGGCATATGTCGCCTCGTCCGGCAAAGCCGTGACTGTCGAGGGTGACTTCAATCTGCACGCCGCGCACCAGATGGCCCTGAGCAAAGCGCTCTGTTGCGCGGTGCTTCACGTCGAGGATGGCTTCCAGACGCCGACGATTCATCTCGCTGTCGGTCCATTCATACAGCGCCAGGGTGCCGCGCAGGACTTCAGCGTTGTCCATCAGGGAAAGAAAACTGCTGCCCAGATGGCTCAGCACCCGCCAGTGAAAACGGTCCTGGGCGGGGGGATAGCACGGCAGCGTCGGCGCGCAGAGGTTACGCACCGCGACGCTGGCCGAAGTGGTTTTCATCACCGTATCGAGCACGGTGCTCTGCAGCGCGCGACGCGGCAGCTGGCCGTTGGTTCCGGTGAGGGTCAGCGACAGGCTTTCATCTTCCGGTACGCTATGATTATCAAAGGCTTCTCCGCCGACGATAAGCCAGGTGTTGTACAGCCCCGAGGGGCCACGGCGCACCCGGGTATGATAGTAATAATCCGCCGCGTCATGACGCATCATGCCGCCTTTGTGGCGAAAACTTGAGAACGGCGCATAAACCTGCTGGTGCGAGGAGATCACGGAATCGACGGTGTAAATTTCGGTGTGGCCGTCCTGCACGCGCATCGGGCGCAGCGGATATTCGGTCTGCAGGGAATTGATGGTCAGCGGATCGGACTCCAGCGGAAAGAGGTTGATCACTGGCACGCAGTGCAGGCGCAACTGCTTTTCGCTGAAGCGGAAGTCATGTTCCCAGCGTTCCGCCAGCACGACATCGATTTCAAACCACGCCATTCCGGCCGGTAAATCCACTGTCTCCAGGCCGCGCAGGTCGATGAACATGAACTTTTCGCGGAAGGTAAAATACTCCAGCAGCAGCTGGTAACCGCGAAAACTGCGGCCATCTTCAGGCCAGAGGCCGTCATCCTCACCAAATCCCAGCGCGCTGAAATACCCGTCCAGCGGCCTTCTGTCCACCTCATCGGGCATGCGCAGCCACATCCGGGCCACATTGAGGGTAAAGGCCTCGTGCATGGCGCAGGCCAGCGGCGCATCGGCGTTGCAATACAGCGGAATATGACTGAGATCGACCTGGCGCCAGTCCGTCAGCTGGCTGCAGGTAAAGCGCAGCGTGATCACCGACCGGCCATCCGTATCGGTAGCCAGCTGGACGCGCTCAAGGGACAACGGCTGCAGAACGAGTGCTTTGGTGGTGGTGTACCGGCAGCGCGTGCCCTTTTCACCGATCGGCCGGGAAAGTACTGCAAAACCTTTGCCTATCGTCATCGATTCTTTCATTTCCGGCCAGTCGGGGGTGAATTCCACGACCGACATCGAGGGAATGGTACGTAAATAATGTGGCCACAGCAGACTGACCACGCCTTCGGTCAGCTCAGGCAGATCGTCATCGAGCTTCTCGCGCATGCGGCCCATCAGGAAGGCAAAACCTTCAAACAGGCGCTCGACAAAAGGGTCGCGGGCGCCCGCTTTGTCGAGATTGAGCATTGCCGCCTGCTCAGGATGCGCGCGGGCAAACTCTTCACCCGCTTCCAGCAGGTAGCGCATTTCAGCGTCGTAATAACGCAAGGTTAAATCGTCCATAAATCACCAGAATGAGTAATAGCTTTCAGATATGCAGAGAACTGCAGGTGCAGGGAGTGCAATGTGAATGATGCGTGAATTATGCGCACAGCACCGCGGCGCGAGCGGGATCCAGAGCGATAAGCCCGGCAAGCAATGACTCCATTTCTGGCAGCAAGCGATTTTTTTCTGCCTCACTGCGCCCGGCTTTGCTTCTGAGCAGCCGGAGTCGGCGGGCTTTGACCTCAAAGATAAGCTCCGGCTTCCATTGTTCGAGCGTCATTTCCCGGGCGCGGCTGTCGAGTTCCGCCAGCAGATGCAGCGCCATTTCATTTTTTCCGTACTGCTCGCTGACCCGCGCCATCAGTAAGCGCATCAGCCACCGATTGCGACTGGTGGTATAGCCCGGCTGTGCCTGTAACCAGTTCAACGCCGACTCAATACCTTCAGCGTCCGCGCGGGTGAGCACTTCTGGCTCCAGCGACAGCACCTCATCAGCGTTGGTCGCCGCCATCACCGGCTCATCTTGCCATCCGGCCATCTCATCCAGGACTCGTTCGTTAAGCCAGTTGAGCGTCACTTCATCGGCAAATGGCGTACCATCGTTAAATGCCAGAGTTTCCAGCCCCGGCAGACGAACCAGCAGCCCTTTCATATCCCGGCACAGGATATCGGCCCGTACACTGTCAGCATCCAGTTTCAGTAGCGCCTGCCAGGCGTACCACTGCACATCCAGCCACAGATGGTTGACGCCTTGCGCCAACAGCGTGTCCGTATGCTCCAGCAGTTCTGACCAACTTTTCTGCAAATACAACCGCTTAAGATGCGCTTTACTCTCAGGCTTGGGAGGCAATAGCCGTGTCCGGCCGGAGGCATCCAGCGGCGGTAACTCCGTTAACGTATCCCAACGCACACTCTTCATCAGATGATGACCTGCCAGCCATCCGCCGGGACACTCGCGCAGATATTTCGCCAGCACCTTAGCCTGATCGAGCAAATCACGACCTGACGTGACGGTATGCATTACCGGTGCGGTGTCTGCATGTTGGGGCAGCAGATCGTGTTCTTCGCGGCTGGTCTGCGGCACCAGACTGCGGGCTCCGCCGTTTTGCACCAGGCGGTTCTCCAGTATCTGATATAGCCCGGAAAGATCGGGGCGGGATGCCTCCGCCAAGCCGGAAAAAGAGGCTTCCGCCAGCAATAACGCCCCGATAATGACCTGCATAGTGGTCATGTCCACTTCCGGATAAAGAGACAAAGTGTCCGACATCCGGCGACTGCCAAGCCATTCCAGCGCCGATTTACAGCTACGTTCACGCTGGGGATGGAGCATAGCCCCAAACCGCTCAAGCATTGCCGCCAGCAGCGTAACGCCCTCCGCCAGACCGGTTTCGCCATCGCGCTGCAGACGCGCCCAAACGTAAAAGGTGATCACGCGCAGATCCTTGCAGGTCTGAGTCAGCAGTTTTTCTGCCAGCTGGCAAATCAGTTCGGTATCGACACCGGAGATCTTATTGACCTCCTCGCGGATACGCTGAAAATCATCGTCATAGCCCGGATCGCTCCCGGTGGGCTGGCTATCACTGATTGGCGCAAGCCAGGACTGCCACTGAGTCTGGCGTGACCGGGCCTGCTGGCGCAGTACGCTTTCATCCAACTGACTGGCGGCAACCAGATTTTGTAAAATACTCATAATTCCATCTCATCCATGTCACTATTCCCTCCCCCCGTCGTCAGGGCATGTGCGCTCTCAGCCGCATCGACACTAAAAATCTGATCCGGCAGGGTCAATCCGCGCAGCGCCAGAAGCACCAGTGGGCCGCTCCCAAGCTGAGAGCGCAATACCCACTGCAGGGTGCGACCATCCGGGGCGGTGAAGCTCATCATCCACTGGCTGCGATCCAGCGGATGGCGCTTACCCTGCTCCAGCCAGCGAATAAAACCCCAGGTACCGCTGTAGTCACCGAACAGACGCGTGCCCGCATTGACGGTGGTCCAGGTCAGCAGAGTGCCGGGTTTATACGTCTCCCCCGGCCAGCGGAAAGTCTGCCAGTCGGCCATTTGATTGAAATAGCGCAGCTTTTGGCCGTCTATCGTCAGCTGTGTCTCGACAACCTCCGGGGCAGGCCTGGCCTGTAACTCAAAGCTGATCCCCTGGCTGCCGTCGGTGAAAAGAATGTCGGACAGCTGGCTTAGCTGGTTGATCGCGCGCAGAAAGGCCGGATTAAAGACCAGGCCGTGACTGTTGACCTTATCCGGCACCCACTGACTGCCTTCTTTATGCAGGACACCGTTCAGCTCCGTCGTGAGAAAACGTTCGATCCGCCCGCTGTCCTTGCGCACAAACTCAGCCAGCATCGGCAGGGAGGCATCGCTTTTGCTGGCGGCAAACGGAAAGCGTCCGTCAAAGGCGGTGTGCCAGTTGGCCACCACCGAGCGGCGCCATTTATCATTCAGACTGGCCGCCGACGGCAGAAGCACGGTTTCCCAGGCCTGAGTCAGCGGCTGCACAAACAGAGTATTACCGAAGCCACTCCACTCTTCGCCAAGGCTTGCCGAAATCAGGCTACCGTACTGTTGCGTGTCGGTCAGGTCGACGCTTTTCCCCTGGAAGACGGTCTGCGCCAGGACCTGCATCATTTCCTGCGGATCGGAGGCATTCGCAACCTGCTGCAGGCGCAGGCGCACGCGGGTGATACGGGTCAGATAGGTTTGCAGGCTCAGGGTGCTATCGGCCGACATGACGTTGCTGCCGGTGTTTTTCCCCATCAGCTGGAGTAGTGGGCCGAAGGTGTCATCCAGAGGCCCCTGCGGGCCGGCGGCCGACTGGTCGATCACCGGCTTGTCTTTCCCGCCCACCAGGTCTTTGGCCGATTTAATAAGGCTGTCCGACAGCCCCTCCCTTTGTTGCCCCGCCTGCCCCTGCCAGGCAAGGGTATTCATCAGGGCAATCAGCGGCGACTGGCGGACATCGCTTATTAGCGTGAGCTGGTCGGTAACATCGGCGATATTGGTCGTCGGGTTGAGTCGCAGACTGTTGAGAAAATTCAGCCAGCTGCCAGCGAAATCGGTGAAGTAGCGTCGGGTCAGACGCGCTTTCAGCGCCTGCGGCGA
The DNA here is from genome assembly GCF_020526085.1 of Klebsiella africana. Classification (NCBI taxonomy): domain Bacteria; kingdom Pseudomonadati; phylum Pseudomonadota; class Gammaproteobacteria; order Enterobacterales; family Enterobacteriaceae; genus Klebsiella; species Klebsiella africana. The sequence continues at coordinate 2,906,974 of NZ_CP084874.1, forward strand.
CAGGTCTGTCGACACCGTTTTGCGCGAATCGCTCAGCACCCAGTCGATTTCCTCCCGGCGCGAGCTGGCTGCCTTATCAATGGCCTGCTGAATGCCGCCTTCCCATGCCTGGCGGGTAAACATCCCCGGGACCACTTCATCGGTGGTAAACAGCCGGCGCGCATCGGTGCCACTGGTCATGTCTTCCAGCGACACATCGGCAAAATTACGACGCACGGATTTAAGCATGTTCTCATATAAGGTGCTTTCGGCATTGCGGCGACCTAGCTGCTGCAACAGAACCTGACGGCTCTGACTCACCCGTTGCGCATCCGGGATGATCTTCCACTCTGGCCGCTCGGGCAGCAGGGAGAGATAAAAGGCCCACAAATCCGGCGCCAGACTTTGCCACAGACCGGTCGAGATCCCCATTCGCGTCGGCTGGACCTTTTTCATGGTCTGCGCAAAAAATGCGCCATCGGCTTTATCCGGACGAGCCATCATCAGCCAGGCTTTCAGCTGGTCATAGCCCGGTTTCGCCAGCCTGGCTCGTTGGTCGCTATTGGGGGCGGAGTTGACCAGCGCGCTGAGCGCCTGCTGCAACGCGGCATTGGCCGGGTCACGTATCAGGCGATGATTTGCCACACCGTACCAGGGTAGGACGGCGTTTAATAGTTGCTGATGATGGTCCAGACCAAAGCGCCGATACCAGGGAGCGCCATTCTGCCCATCGTGCACGAGACGGCCGGCCTCATTGCGCAGGGCATGGAGGGCCGTCAGTTGATAGTCAGAAACGGAGGGGTGGGCCACCAGGTCGCGGGCTTTTCCCGCGACTGTAGCAATCTGGCTGTAATTAAGGGCAAAGGAGAGCAGCAGTCCCGCTGCCCACAGGCCGAGGATGGCCAGCAGACCGCACGCCAGGCCCCGCTCCCATGCCATTCCCACGTGATGCCCGCGTAAACGGCCGCAGTCATCGACGATCCCCTGCCAGGTCGCGGGCAGCGTCAGGAGATGAGGCTGGTTCGCAGGCAGGGCATCAGCTTCCTGATACGGATCTACGGTACGAGGCTCTGGCAGGCTAAACATCAGGCCACGCAGCGCAAGCCGCTGCCGCGAGGCGGTCAGCCACGGCGCCAGCTGCCAGCGCCATTGCGCGATCCCCCCGTCGATAAGCCGCTGCCCCAGACGCAGCAGAAAGTCGTGGCGGGTCTCCTCCGCGATCTGGCGCATCCCCTGCTCCCGCAGCGTGGGCAGCATCTGCGCAAGCTGACGGGCGACATCGTCCTCGGTAGCGCGTAACGGGAAGCTAACCCCTACCGCCTGCACCGCGCGGTCAGCCTGCGGCCACTCACTGTCGCACAGTTTCCACAGCCAGACCGGGGCGGCATAGCGCAGCAGTTCGCTGATTTTTTCCAGCCCGCGCAGGTCGCTCTCACTTATCTGCGGCGTCAGGGTGAGAGACGACGGCATCACCCGCACAATTCCGTCCAGAGGACGACCACGACGCAGCTTGCGCAGCGCGGCGTATTTTTCTTGGTCGGGCTCTGTGATCAGGTTACCGCCGTAAATCAGCACAGTGCGGTTACCTTCAAGCCACTGCTGCTGACGCAGACCAGGCGCCAGTTGTTCGATTGCTGCATCGTCGCCGGTGACCAGCAGCAGGCGGACTTTGCGGCGCCAGCGCAGGCGGTAACGTGCGTGAAGGTGCTTTTTCAGCGGGGCATAAAGGGCTTCGCCCCCGGCAGGCCTGGTGGGTTGCCGCACAGGCGCGGCTGAAGGCTTAACCTTATCTTTTATCAGCAGTCGAAAGGCCATAAACCCCAGTACCAGCAGGCTGAGTGCCATCCCCCAGATAATAAAGCCCGTGGCGATAAGCGGGCGCAGCGTTTCCCACTGCGTGGCACGATCCATCGCCCACAGCCACCATGCCAGCCCGCCCAGGAGCACCACAAGCGTGACCGCAGCAATACAGACGATAACCGTAGCCGCCACAGAGATAGCTACAGGTTTATTGACGTTGTCCATCAGGTTTTACAATTCCAATTGCGAGGGTATTCAAGGGATCGCGGGCTAGCCAGCCACACGGTTGTTGGTAGTGCGCGGCGTAGATCGCCGCCAGCGACAGAACGGTCAAGCCTTCCATCTCGCCGATGTCTCCCCAACAGGCATCCTGGCGATACAGGTTGATATCCCAACCGCTGTGCGCCAGCGTTTCCAGTCCCGGCTGAAAAAACAGCGCACAGGCTTCCGGGGGGCCGCTCAGTTCGTTCTGCTCCAGCACACGAGCGGCTACAGCAGTCAGGGCCTCCCCTTTTTCTGCGCAATAGATTTCCCCCCTGGTCAGGAGCACCGGGCCGTCCCGTCCGGCGAGCCACATTACCGCAGATTCTCCGGCGGGTTTTACGGCCCCCGGCTGGGCGACAACCACCTGACATCCGGCGATAAGCACAGTGTCATGGGGGTCAGCTTCCGCCAGAGCGTGTGTTATCTCCGCGAGGCTGGCCTCCCCACGCCAGGCATGCGGGCGTGATGGTAGTGTCATCTGCGCAACAGTGAGGGTCATCTGTGCACGAAACGCCTGCCAGGCGAGCTCCGTTCCCTGCCAGTAGCAACGCAGCGGCGGCGTAAGCGTTCTTTCACTGCGCTGTCGTTGCCATTCCATCACCAGTAGTTCCGCCAGCCGTTTTTCGCGGGCGATAGCCTCAGAAACTGAAAGGTATGGCGCTCGCAGCGCCCTGCCGCCGCCCTCGTTCTCTTCCTCTGGCGGACGCTGGTGACGGCTTAGCACCCGCAGCCAGTCAGTGGTCGTTTTGCCCATGGGCCCCAGCAACAGACCTTCCTGTAACCCGATCGGCTGCCGATGCTCCGCCCACCATTGCTGTTGTTCGTATGCTACCAGTTGGTCATAGAACCTGGCGTTATGCACGCTCATGCGGTAGTACAGCAGCCGGATCAACCAGCCGGTACCCGCCAGCACCAGAGCCAACAGGATCCCGGTGGCGGCCAGGGCGCTTTTTCCTTCTGCCGAGGGAAGTAAAGCGCTGACCCCGCCGCTAAGCAGGACCAGCAGGGCCGAAGCCGATAGCCACCTGGCCGTACCAGGCGGTCGCGCGTCTCCGTACGGGGGATACTCCGGTACCGGCCTCACTGATCAACCCCGCAGTCTGGGTTAGAGCTGACCAGCGTGCAGCCGCAGGCGCAGCGATGACCGTGCAGCGCAACCGGCTGGCCATCAATCGTGGTTCGTGCGCTGCCTTCAGCAATGGTCGTCATACCGTGTTTGTTACACTTGACCGGGTCGCCCTTGCAGGCGAATCCCAGACCAAAACACTGATAATGCCCCATCAGCACCCTGCCCCCATACTCCCGCAGGGTATCGCCTTTGCGAATGACTTTATTCATCGGATCCTCCTTATCCGCGTTCAGACCGTTGTCGTCAGAACGTCCTCCAGCCAGCTGGCCGGCAGCGCGGCTTGCCCCCGCGCCAGCTGCTCTTCCGCTTTCCGCGCCTTTTGCTGTGCGACAACGGTTCCCGGCTCGTGGGTAAATGCCCGCAGCTGCGCCCCTCCGGGCAGCTCCGGCAGCGCTTCCCCGGTTATCTTGTCCAGCACCGCCACCTCCAGCGAGCGCACGGCGCCTGTCGCAGCCAGCCCGGCCAGCTTGCCGGTCAGGCGCTTTTGCCGGAAACTGAGCACGACACCCGCGGTCACGGTCGCAAAACCCACCAGGTCTCCGGCGAGCACCAGCGGCGAGAGCGGTTTACTGCAGCGCTCGCTGAAGTAAATCATCCGGTAGCGGAAGTAACCGGTCCACATCTCGCGCGTGCCGAGCGCGGCATACATAAACCAGGCGCGTGAGTCATGCACCTGATCATCAAACAGCGCCCTCACCAGTCCGGCAGGCTGCTCCGCGTTGCTGGCTTCCCCGGCATCGGGAAAGAGGACGGCCACCCGGGCCTCTCCGTCACGCTTCATGCGCCGGTATTCCTGCGCTTCATCATCGGTATTGAGAACGAAAATCACCGGCTGCAGCACGGTATCCAGCACCAGCTGCGCCAGGTTATCCGGAATACGGTAACCGTCGTGGTAATCCTTTCCGAACTCCTTCGCCGCGTCGAACAGCTGGGTTTGATCCATCTTTGGGTCAAAATCCTTCACGCCCGGCTGCAGAACCAGCTCATCCATCCTGTCAGGAGGCTGGTTTGCTATCTGGTTCTGGCGAGCACTGAGCACCTTCTCCTGTTCTTTATCACGAATCACTTCTGCCGCCTTCCGCGCGGCAGGCAGCGCTTCGGTATTCGTGGCGCGCTGATAGAAGGGCGTTTTCAGCATCGAGCCTCTGGCATAGCGGTCGATGCGCCAGGCGGTGATCCAGGCCATCTGCTCAGCAATGACGGTTTCCAGACTGCCGCCGGCGGCAGGTGGTTCGTAGTGAGAGGCTGCTTCGGGATCGAACGTTTTCGGCGTGGTTTGGCCCAGGGTAAGTTCGCGCCAGGCGTTGAAGCGTGCACTTAAAACTTCAGATACAAAGAACTGAGAATCTAGATCAAGAGGAATGACTCTCCAACTTTGTGACTTAAATTTTTCAGGCAACGCCTGTTTAGGAACCTTTAACGGAGCGCCACAGTTAAACGCTGCTGAATACATGTCATGTAACACTATTTGAGACAACAAATGCCCATCATGTTCAGCATTCCCCTTCCCCTGCTCCCCCGGCGGATATCCTCCACCAATATCCGAGTGCATTCCCGGGTAAACCACCTCAATGGCACAGGGCGGGTATTTGCCGTTTGCCCGGCGCACAGAGTCCAGCGGAAAGCAGAGACGCTGCTCATGCCCGGAGACCAGGTGAACACATTTTTTTATCAGCCCGCCATAGGTTTCATCATCCGGCAGCTCCATCGTGCCGTCTGCCCAGGACATATGCCCGTCGGCAACCGGCACCACATGCGCCACCCCGACGGAGGCCACCGTATCCAGCAGCCCGAGAAACTCCACGCTGACGGGCAGCTGCATCCCGCCTGTCTGCAGGCACTGCGGCGGTTTTTCACCTTCCGCCGCCGGCGGGGGCAGCAGTTCGCTCAGCCAGCGCACAAAGGTGCGCGCCGCTGCCGCGCCGCGGGAAAAACCATAGACATACAGCTTGATGCCTGTCAGTTTCGGCTTGCCCGGCTCAGGCTGAATCAGCATCGGCATCAGTTTCGGGGCAAGACCATTCAGCAAGCGAGTGAACTCTTCATAGCGGTTATGGCTGCCGCCAAACCACAGCCGGTTCCAGCTGGTGCTCATTTCTTTCAGTGAACGACGACTCTCTGTGGTGGTCAGCCATTTTTCGGTGGCACTAAACATCAGCACATCGATTATGCGCAGCAGCGCCCAGTTAATCCGATCCTCCCCCTTAACTGCCCCCACCAGACCCATGGTGGAATAGTCCGGGTCATTCACTTCCGGGAAGGGGGTGCCCACGCCGGGCATATAGAATTTAAAATATTTCCCGTCCCCCTCGGCGTCATCATCAAACAGCTTGCTCTGATCGTCAGACGGCACCCCGCCAGCCGTTCCCGTTCCAATAGTCGCCCGAAACAGCCGGGCGATATTGGTCGGATGTTTCGGGTTCGCGATAAAAAAGTCATGATTTAAGTTATTGCCGGTACCGTCGAAAAACAGGCTGATGTGCAGCGTCTTGCAGCACGGCGGCTCCACGCGACGTCCGGCAGCCAGGCACAGTTCCTGGTGATAGCGCCGCTCGTCGCTGTTCTGCTGATGGCAGTTCTGCCCAACCTGCAGCGCCCGGCCCGGCAGACGTCCCTGCGGCGGAAACGGCGGCGGGACCCAGGCGGTATGGGTTTCGGTTATTTCGGACATACGGCGGGCTCCTTCATCCTGACGGGCTCTTTTATCGGATAGTTCACATTTCTCGGTGACCAGCAGCTGGTAGTCACCTTCACGTCATCGCAGGGTAAAAAGTGCACCGTAATGCCGCACACATCCTGGCCGTTATAGTCAGGCAGCGGAACGGTTTTGCTGTGCTGACGGTTCTGAGCCTTCATTTTCTTAACCCAGGCAAGGTACTTTTCATCATTACCAAAGCCAGGGGAACCTTCTGTATCACCCACCCCGGTTTCCCAGTCAACGCGCACCGTCATACCCGGCGTCCAGCGGGCGGGCACGCTGAAGCAGCAGCCGCCACCGCCTCCCTGGAACGGGCCTATAATGTCGATGCCCGACTGGCCATTGATACTGAAGTGGTTAATTGCCCATTTTGTGTGGTTGATGGCTTTTATTGTTCCGCCACCGCCGCCTCCGGCCTGTGCGGCAGGCTGTGCGCAGCCGGTTAACAGCAGCAGACCCGCCAGCAGCGGGCTGATTAATGCAGATTTCATCGGACTCTCCCTGTCGGTTTGAGGGTGATTAAGTGAGGGTGATGCCAGCCTGAATAAACGGGGCGTGCTACTTCGGACAGACGGCGGGCTCCTTCATCCTGACGGGCTCTTTTATCGGGTAGGACGGACTGCCGTAGGTGTAGCAGCTGGTGGTCACCATCACGTCATCGCAGGGTAAAAAGTGCACCGTAATGCCGCACACATCCTGGCCGTTATAGTCGGGCAACGGGACGGTTTTACTGTGCTGCCTCTTTTGGGCATCAATCCCTTTTTTCCAGGCCTTGTATTTTTCCCTGTCGGCAAATCCAGGAAAACCTTTAGAACCACCAACGCCTGATTCCCAGTCAACGCGCACTGTCATACCCGGCGTCCAGCGGGCGGGCACGCTGAAGCAGCAGCCGCCACCGCCCCCCTGAAACGGGCCTATAATGTCGATGCCCGACTGGCCGTTGACACTGAAGTGGTTGATCGCCCATTTTGTGTGGTTGATGGCGTCAATGGCGCCGCCGCCGGCCCGGGCGGCTGGCTGTGCGCAGCCGGTTAACAGCAGCAGACCCGCCAGCAGCGGGCTGATTAATGCAGATTTCATCGGACTCTCCCTGTCGGTTGAGGGTGATTAAGTGAGGGTGATGCCACCCCTGGGAAACGGAGGCGAGCTACTTCGGACAGACGGCGGGCTCCTTCATCCTGACGGGCTCTTTTATCGGGTAGGACGGACTGCCGTAGGTGTAACAGCTGGTGGTCACCTTCACGTCATCGCAGGGTAAAAAGTGCACCGTAATGCCGCACACATCCTGGCCGTTATAGTCGGGCAGCGGAACGGTTTTGCTGTGCTGGCGTTTTAGTGCTTTGATTTTTTTATACCAAACTCTTTTTTGTTGGTTATATTCTGCTATTTCTTCGGTCCAGACTTTATTATCCTGCCCTTTATAATTCGGATAAGCAGGTTCAGGAATTTCAGGAATGTCTCTGGCAAATGCGACTCCACTTTCCCAATCAACGCGCACCGTCATACCCGGCGTCCAGCGGGCGGGTACGCTGAAGCAGCAGCCGCCACCGCCCCCCTGGAACGGACCTATAATGTCGATGCCCGACTGGCCGTTGATACTGAAGTGGTTGATCGCCCATTTGGTGTGGTTGATGGCGTCAATGGTGCCGCCTCCGGCCCGGGCGGCAGGCTGCGCGCAGCCGGTTAACAGCAGCAGACCCGCCAGCAGCGGGCTGATTAATGCAGATTTCATCGGACTCTCCCTGTCGGTTTGAGGGTGATTAAGTGAAGGTGATGCCAGCCTGAATAAACGGGGCGTGCTACTCCGGACAGACGGCCGGCTCCTTCATCCTGACGGGCTCTTTTATCGGGTACGACGGACTGCCGTAGGTGTAACAGCTGGTGGTCACCTTCACGTCATCGCAGGGTAAAAAGTGCACCGTAATGCCGCACACATCCTGGCCGTTATAGTCGGGCAGCGGGACAGTTTTGCTGTGCTGCCGATGACTGGCTTTTATTTTCTTTTCCCATTCAAGATATTTATTCCAGTTTTCATATCCCGGGAAATCATCAGTTGAAGCTTCCCCACTTTCCCAGTCAACGCGCACCGTCATACCCGGCGTCCAGCGGGCGGGCACGCTGAAGCAGCAGCCGCCTCCGCCCCCCTGAAACGGGCCTATTGAATCGATACCCGACTGGCCATTGATACTGAAGTGGTTAATTGCCCATTTGGTGTGGTTGATGGCGTCAATGGTGCCGCCTCCGCCGCCTCCGGCCTGTGCGGCTGACTGCGCGCAGCCGGTTAACAGCAGCAGACCCGCCAGCAGCGGGCTGATTAATGCAGATGTCATCGGGCTATCCCTGTCCATCGGTTCCTCCTTATCCGCGTTCAGACCGTTGTCGTCAGAACGTCCTCCAGCCAGCTGGCCGGCAGCGCGGCTTGCCCCCGCGCCAGCTGCTCGTCCGCTTTCCGCGCCTTTTGCTGTGCGACAACGGTTCCCGGCTCGTGGGTAAATGCCCGCAGCTGCTCCCCTCCGGGCAGCTCCGGCAGCGCTTCCCCGGTTATCTGGTCCAGCACCGCCACCTCCAGCGAGCGCACGGCGCCTGTCGCAGCCAGCCCGGCCAGCTTGCCGGTCAGGCGCTTTTGCCGGAAACTGAGCACGACACCCGCGGTCACGGTCGCAAAACCCACCAGGTCTCCGGCGAGCACCAGCGGCGAGAGCGGTTTACTGCAGCGCTCGCTGAAGTAAATCATCCGGTAGCGGAAGTAACCGGTCCACATCTCGCGCGTGCCGAGCGCGGCATACATAAACCAGGCGCGTGAGTCATGTATCTGGTCATCAAACAGCGCCCTCACCAGCCCGGCAGGCTGTTCCGCGTTGCTGGCCTCCCCGGCATCGGGAAAGAGGACGGCCACCCGGGCTTCTCCGTCACGCTTCATGCGCCGGTATTCCTGCGCTTCATCATCGGTATTGAGAACGAAAATCACCGGCTGCAGCACGGTATCCAGCACCAGCTGCGCCAGGTTATCCGGGATACGGTAACCGCCGTGGTAATCCTTTCCGAACTCCTTCGCCGCGTCGAACAGCTGGGTTTGATCCATCTTTGGGTCAAAATCCTTCACGCCCGGCTGCAGAACCAGCTCGTCCATCCTGTCAGGAGGCTGGTTTGCTATCTGGTTCTGGCGAGCACTGAGCACCTTCTCCTGTTCTTTATCACGAATCACTTCTGCCGCCTTCCGCGCGGCAGGCAGCGCTTCGGTATTCGTGGCGCGCTGATAGAAGGGCGTTTTCAGCATCGAGCCTCTGGCATAGCGGTCGATGCGCCAGGCGGTGATCCAGGCCATCTGCTCAGCAATGACGGTTTCCAGACTGCCGCCGGCGGCAGGTGGTTCGTAGTGAGAGGCTGCTTCGGGATCGAACGTTTTCGGCGTGGTTTGGCCCAGGGTAAGTTCGCGCCAGGCGTTGAAGCGTTTGACTAGTGGTGTATCAACATCGAATTCGGAGAGGGTATCCGCATCCATAATTCTCCAACGTTGAGCGCTCAAGTCATCAGGCAAAATACCTTCAGGAACTTTCAACGGTGCTCCAACCTCAAAAGCGGCTTCATACAAATCATTAAGTGGGATCTGCGATAGTAATAAGCTGTCATCCTCACCATTCGCTTTCCCCTGATCCCCCGGCGGATATCCTCCACCAATATCCGAGTGCATCCCCGGGTAAACCACCTCAGTGGCACAGGGCGGGTATTTGCCGTTTGCCCGCCGCACCGAGTCCAGCGGAAAGCAGAGACGCTGCTCATGCCCGGAGACCAGGTGAACACATTTTTTTATCAGCCCGCCATAGGTTTCATCATCCGGCAGCTCCATCGTGCCGTCTGCCCAGGACATATGCCCGTCGGCAACCGGCACCACATGCGCCACCCCGACGGAGGCCACCGTATCCAGCAGTCCGAGAAACTCCACGCTGACGGGCAGCTGCATCCCGCCTGTCTGCAGGCACTGCGGCGGTTTTTCACCTTCCGCCGCCGGCGGGGGCAGCAGTTCGCTCAGCCAGCGCACAAAGGTGCGCGCCGCTGCCGCGCCGCGGGAAAAACCATAGACATACAGCTTGATGCCTGTCAGTTTCGGCTTGCCCGGCTCAGGCTGAATAATCAGGGGCTTCAAATCAGAGGCCAAATCATTCAGCAAACGAGTGAACTCTTCATAGCGGTTATGGCTGCCGCCAAACCACAGCCGGTTCCAGCTGGTACCCATTTTTTTGAGGGATTCACGGCTGGCTCCTTCGGACAGCTTTATGCTGTTGTTTTCCTTGTCCTTACTCAGGCGCATTAGCACATCAATAATCCGCAGCAGCGCCCAGTTAATCCGCTCCTCACCCTTAACTGCACCCACCAGACCCATGGTCGAATAGTCCGGGTCATTCACTTCCGGGAACGGGGTGCCCACACCGGGAATATAAAACTTGAAGTATTTTCCTCCACTGTCTTTTACCCCATCCAGCGGCATCTTTTTGGTATCAGTGACGCCGCCGGCGGTGCCGTCGCCAATGGTGGCGCGAAACAAACGCGCGATATTGGTCGGATGCTTCGGGTCAGACAGCAGCAGGTCATTGTTCAGGTTATTACCCGTACCGTCGAAAAACAGGCTGATGTGCAGCGTCTTGCAGCACGGCGGCTCCACGCGACGTCCGGCAGCCAGGCACAGTTCCTGGTGATAGCGCCGCTCGTCGCTGTTCTGCTGATGGCAGTTCTGCCCAACCTGCAGCGCCCGGCCCGGCAGACGTCCCTGCGGCGGAAACGGCGGCGGGACCCAGGCGGCATGGGTTTCGGTTATTTCGGACATACGGCGGGCTCCTTCATCCTGACGGGCTCTTTTATCGGGTACGACGGACTGCCGTAGGTGTAACAGCTGGTGGTCACCTTCACGTCATCGCAGGGTAAAAAGTGCACTGTAATGCCGCACACATCCTGGCCGTTATAGTCGGGCAGCGGAACGGTTTGGCTGTGCTGGCGTTTTTGGGCATCAATGTCTGCTATCCAGGCTTTATATTTAGCCCTGTCAGCAAACCCCGGGAAACCCGCAGATGAACCCTGCCCGGTTTCCCAGTCAACGCGCACCGTCATACCCGGCGTCCAGCGGGCGGGCACGCTGAAGCAGCAGCCGCCACCGCCCCCCTGAAACGGGCCTATTGAATCGATACCCGACTGGCCATTGATACTGAAGTGGTTAATTGCCCATTTGGTGTGGTTGATGGCGTCAATGGTGCCACCGCCTCCGGCCTGTGCGGCAGGCTGTGCGCAGCCGGTTAACAGCAGCAGACCCGCCAGCAGCGGGCTGATTAATGCAGATTTCATCGGACTCTCCCTGTCGGTTTGAGGGTGATTAAGTGAAGGTGATGCCATCCTGAATAAACGAAGGCGGGCTACTTCGGACAGACGGCGGGCTCCTTCATCCTGACGGGCTCTTTTATCGGATAGTTCGCATTTCTCGGTGACCAGCAGCTGGTGGTCACCTTCACGTCATCGCAGGGTAAAAAGTGCACCGTAATGCCGCATACATCCTGGCCGTTATAGTCGGGCAGCGGAACGGTTTTGCTGTGCTGCCTCTTTTGGGCATCAATCCCTTTTTTCCAGGCAAGGTATTTCGCCTCATCAGCAAACCCCGGGAAACCCGCGGATGAACCCTGCCCGGTTTCCCATTCAACGCGCACCGTCATACCCGGCGTCCAGCGGGCGGGCACGCTGAAGCAGCAGCCGCCTCCGCCCCCCTGAAACGGGCCTATTGAATCGATGCCCGACTGGCCGTTGACACTGAAGTGGTTGATCGCCCATTTGGTGTGGTTGATGGCTTTTATTGTTCCGCCACCGCCGCCTCCGGCCTGTGCGGCAGGCTGCGCGCAGCCGGTTAACAGCAGCAGACCCGCCAGCAGCGGGCTGATTAATGCAGATTTCATCGGACTCTCCCTGTCGGTTGAGGGTAATGAAGGGATGGTGATGTCACCCCGGGGAAACGAAGGCGTGCTACTTCGGACATACGGCGGGCTCCTTCATCCTGACGGGCTCTTTTATCGGGTACGACGGACTGCCGTAGGTGTAACAGCTGGTGGTCACCTTCACGTCATCGCAGGGTAAAAAGTGCACCGTAATGCCGCACACATCCTGGCCGTTATAGTCGGGCAACGGGACGGTTTTACTGTGCTGACGGTTGTTTTGTTTTAAATTATCTCTCCACTCTCTGTATTTTTTTGAATCAGCAAATCCAGGAAAACCTTCAGTCGATGCCTCACCACTTTCCCAGTCAACGCGCACCGTCATACCCGGCGTCCAGCGGGCGGGTACGCTGAAGCAGCAGCCGCCACCGCCCCCCTGGAACGGACCTATAATGTCGATGCCCGACTGGCCGTTGATACTGAAGTGGTTGATCGCCCATTTGGTGTGGTTGATGGCGTCAATGGTGCCGCCTCCGGCCCGGGCGGCAGGCTGCGCGCAGCCGGTTAACAGCAGCAGACCCGCCAGCAGCGGGCTGATTAATGCAGATTTCATCGGACTCTCCCTGTAGTGGTCAAGTAATATTGGCCACGGTTTTACAGTAAAAATGGTATCTGTTCTCAGACTCTTCCGGAGTCAACCCACCGTTATAATGGTGAGGTCTGACGCTGTTGTAGTAGTTCAATATGTAACCATTAATTTGCTGTCGGGCTTCGTCCTTGCCTGCGTAACCATTCACCGGTACCCATTCTGTTTTCAGACTGCGGAAGAAGCGTTCCATGGGACTATTGTCCCAGCAGTTTCCCCGCCGACTGACGCTTTGTTTTATTCTGTAACGCCAGAGAAGTTGTTGATATTTCAGACCGGTATACTGGCTTCCCTGATCGCTATGGAACATGACATCATGCGGTTGACCACGCGTCTCATAAGCCATCCGCAGAGCGTTGCTTATCAGTGCGGTATTGGCATGCGCTGACAGACTCCAGCCGATAACCCTGCGGGCAAAAAGATCCATAACGATCGCCAGATAGCACCAGCGATTTCCTGCCTGGATATACGTAATATCTCCGCACCATACCCGATCTGGCTCGGGCACAGCGAACTGGCGCTCAAGCAGATTCGGCAGGCAGGTATGCTCCTGACGGGCATTTTTGTACTGATGTTTTCCGGGCTGGCAACTGCTCAGGTTCAGATATTTCATCAGACGCCCCGCACGGTAACGGCTCATCGGGACGCCGTTCTGGGTCAGCATGTCAGCCAGAGTGCGCGCCCCTGCTGAGCCCCGGCTCTGATTCCACGCCCGGCGTATTTCGCTGCACAGCCTGACTCGCGCCGGATTAACCGTATCGCGTCGTTTTCGCCAGTATCGGTAACTGCTGCGGTGTATTCCCAGAGCAGAACACAGGCTGACGACCGTGTGGCTGTCACTCAGTCTGGCAACTATCGTGAACCGTTCAGTGAGTCGGACATCAAGAGCGCGGTAGCCTTTTTTAATATCGTATTCTGCTCCTCCAGGCGACGAACCTGCTTTTCCAGCTCGCGGATACGTTGCTGGTCTGGAGTAATAGGTGTGGCAGAGGGCGTAATCCCCTGGCGCTCTCGCCTGAGCTGGCGTACCCAGCTCTCAAGCGTGGTAGAACCGACATTCATCGCTTCACTGGCTTGTCGATAGGAGTAGCCCTTATCAACAATCAGCTGTGCACATTCCAGCCTGAACTCGGGGGTGAAAGTACGCTTAGTTTTCTTGTTCATTAAGTCACCTGTTTTGTGTTGAGGTGAGAATATCACCTTTAATCAGGTGGCCAAATTTACTGTGCCACTACACCCTGTCGGTTTGAGGGTGATTAAGTGAAGGTGATGCCAGCCTGAATAAACGGGGCGTGCTACTCCGGACAGACGGCCGGCTCCTTCATCCTGACGGGCTCTTTTATCGGGTACGACGGACTGCCGTAGGTGTAACAGCTGGTGGTCACCTTCACGTCATCGCAGGGTAAAAAGTGCACCGTAATGCCGCACACATCCTGGCCGTTATAGTCGGGCAGCGGGACAGTTTTGCTGTGCTGCCGATGACTGGCTTTTATTTTCTTTTCCCATTCAAGATATTTATTCCAGTTTTCATATCCCGGGAAATCATCAGTTGAAGCTTCCCCACTTTCCCAGTCAACGCGCACCGTCATACCCGGCGTCCAGCGGGCGGGCACGCTGAAGCAGCAGCCGCCTCCGCCCCCCTGAAACGGGCCTATTGAATCGATACCCGACTGGCCATTGATACTGAAGTGGTTAATTGCCCATTTGGTGTGGTTGATGGCGTCAATGGTGCCGCCTCCGCCGCCTCCGGCCTGTGCGGCTGACTGCGCGCAGCCGGTTAACAGCAGCAGACCCGCCAGCAGCGGGCTGATTAATGCAGATGTCATCGGGCTATCCCTGTCCATCGGTTCCTCCTTATCCGCGTTCAGACCGTTGTCGTCAGAACGTCCTCCAGCCAGCTGGCCGGCAGCGCGGCTTGCCCCCGCGCCAGCTGCTCGTCCGCTTTCCGCGCCTTTTGCTGTGCGACAACGGTTCCCGGCTCGTGGGTAAATGCCCGCAGCTGCTCCCCTCCGGGCAGCTCCGGCAGCGCTTCCCCGGTTATCTGGTCCAGCACCGCCACCTCCAGCGAGCGCACGGCGCCTGTCGCAGCCAGCCCGGCCAGCTTGCCGGTCAGGCGCTTTTGCCGGAAACTGAGCACGACACCCGCGGTCACGGTCGCAAAACCCACCAGGTCTCCGGCGAGCACCAGCGGCGAGAGCGGTTTACTGCAGCGCTCGCTGAAGTAAATCATCCGGTAGCGGAAGTAACCGGTCCACATCTCGCGCGTGCCGAGCGCGGCATACATAAACCAGGCGCGTGAGTCATGTATCTGGTCATCAAACAGCGCCCTCACCAGCCCGGCAGGCTGTTCCGCGTTGCTGGCCTCCCCGGCATCGGGAAAGAGGACGGCCACCCGGGCTTCTCCGTCACGCTTCATGCGCCGGTATTCCTGCGCTTCATCATCGGTATTGAGAACGAAAATCACCGGCTGCAGCACGGTATCCAGCACCAGCTGCGCCAGGTTATCCGGAATACGGTAACCGTCGTGGTAATCCTTTCCGAACTCCTTCGCCGCGTCGAACAGCTGGGTTTGATCCATCTTTGGGTCAAAATCCTTCACGCCCGGCTGCAGAACCAGCTCATCCATCCTGTCAGGAGGCTGGTTTGCTATCTGGTTCTGGCGAGCACTTAGCACCTTCTCCTGTTCTTTATCACGAATCACTTCTGCCGCCTTCCGCGCGGCAGGCAGCGCTTCGGTATTCGTGGCGCGCTGATAGAAGGGCGTTTTCAGCATCGAGCCTCTGGCATAGCGGTCGATGCGCCAGGCGGTGATCCAGGCCATCTGCTCAGCAATGACGGTTTCCAGACTGCCGCCGGCGGCAGGTGGTTCGTAGTGAGAGGCTGCTTCGGGATCGAACGTTTTCGGCGTGGTTTGGCCCAGGGTGAGTTCACGCCAGGCGTTGAAGCGGTTGAATAAGTCACCATGGATTAAAAATTCCTTTATAGAATCTAAAGGCATCAAACGCCAGCTATCCGATTTCTTATCCTCAGGCAATGCTTGTAAAGGTACTTTTAGCGGTGCGCCAGCAGAAAATGCTGAAGCATACAAGTCATGCAAAACTACCTGAGATAGCAATAAGCTGTCATCCTCACCATTCGCTTTCCCCTGATCCCCCGGCGGATATCCTCCACCAATATCCGAATGCATTCCCGGGTAAACCACCTCAGTGGCACAGGGCGGGTATTTGCCGTTTGCCCGCCGCACCGAGTCCAGCGGAAAGCAGAGACGCTGCTCATGCCCGGAGACCAGGTGAACACATTTTTTTATCAGCCCGCCATAGGTTTCATCATCCGGCAGCTCCATCGTGCCGTCTGCCCAGGACATATGCCCGTCGGCAACCGGCACCACATGCGCCACCCCGACGGAGGCCACCGTATCCAGCAGCCCGAGAAACTCCACGCTGACGGGCAGCCGCATCCCGCCTGTCTGCAGGCACTGCGGCGGTTTTTCACCCTCCGCTGCCGGCGGGGGCAGCAGTTCGCTCAGCCAGCGCACAAAGGTGCGCGCCGCTGCCGCACCGCGGGAAAAACCATAGACATACAGCTTGATGCCTGTCAGTTTCGGCTTGCCCGGCTCAGGCTGAATGATCAGGGGCTTCAAATCAGAGGCCAAATCATTCAGCAAACGAGTGAACTCTTCATAGCGGTTATGGCTGCCGCCAAACCACAGCCGGTTCCAGCTGGTACCCATTTTTTTGAGGGATTCACGGCTGGCTCCTTCGGACAGCTTTATGCTGTTGTTTTCCTTGTCCTTACTCAGGCGCATTAGCACATCAATAATCCGCAGCAGCGCCCAGTTAATCCGCTCCTCACCCTTAACTGCACCCACCAGACCCATGGTGGAATAGTCCGGGTCATTCACTTCCGGGAAGGGGGTGCCCACGCCGGGAATATAAAACTTGAAGTATTTTCCTCCACTGTCTTTTACCCCATCCAGCGGCATCTTTTTGGTATCAGTGACGCCGCCGGCGGTGCCGTCGCCAATTGTGGCACGAAACAAACGCGCGATATTGGTCGGGTGCTTCGGGTCAGAGAGCAGCAGGTCATTGTTCAGGTTATTACCCGTACCGTCGAAAAACAGGCTGATGTGCAGCGTCTTGCAGCACGGCGGCTCCACGCGCCGTCCGGCAGCCAGGCACAGTTCCTGGTGGTAGCGCCGCTCGTCGCTGTTCTGCTGATGGCAGTTCTGCCCAACCTGCAGCGCCCGGCCCGGCAGACGTCCCTGCGGCGGAAACGGCGGCGGGACCCAGGCGGCATGGGTTTCGGTTATTTCGGACATACGGCGGGCTCCTTCATCTTGACGGGCTCTTTTATCGGGTACGACGGACTGCCGTAGGTGTAACAGCTGGTGGTCACCTTCACGTCATCGCAGGGTAAAAAGTGCACCGTAATGCCGCACACATCCTGGCCGTTATAGTCGGGCAACGGGACGGTTTTACTGTGCTGACGGTTGTTTTGTTTTAAATTATCTCTCCACTCTCTGTATTTTTTTGAATCAGCAAATCCAGGAAAACCTTCAGTCGATGCCTCACCACTTTCCCAGTCAACGCGCACCGTCATACCCGGCGTCCAGCGGGCGGGCACGCTGAAGCAGCAGCCGCCTCCGCCGCCCTGAAACGGACCTATAATGTCGATACCCGACTGGCCATTGACACTGAAGTGGTTAATTGCCCATTTGGTGTGGTTGATGGCGTCAATGGTGCCGCCACCGCCGCCTCCGGCCTGTGCGGCAGGCTGTGCGCAGCCGGTTAACAGCAGCAGCCCCGCCAGCAGCGGGCTGATTAATGCAGATTTCATCGGACTCTCCCTGTCGGTTTGAGGGTAATTAAGGGATGGTGATGCCACCCCTGGGAAACGGAGGCGAACTACTTCGGACAGACGGCCGGCTCCTTCATCCTGACGGGCTCTTTTATCGGATAGTTCGCATTTCTCGGTGACCAGCAGCTGGTGGTCACTTTCACGTCATCGCAGGGCAAAAAGTGAACCGTAATGCCGCACACATCCTGGCCGTTATAGTCGGGTAGCGGGACGGTTTTGCTGTGCTGACGGTTCTGAGCTTTAATATTCCTTGCCCACTCTAAAAACTTCTTCTCATCTTCATATCCCGGGAAACCCGCAGATGAACCCACCCCGGTTTCCCAGTCAACGCGCACCGTCATACCCGGCGTCCAGCGGGCGGGCACGCTGAAGCAGCAGCCGCCTCCGCCGCCCTGAAACGGGCCTATAATGTCGATCCCCGATTGGCCATTGATACTGAAGTGATTAATTGCCCATTTTGTGTGGTTGATGGCTTTTATTGTTCCGCCACCGCCGCCTCCGGCCCGGGCGGCTGGCTGTGCGCAGCCGGTTAACAGCAGCAGACCCGCCAGCAGCGGGCTGATTAATGCAGATTTCATCGGACTCTCCCTGTCGGTTGAGGGTAATGAAGGAATGGTGATGTCACCCCGGGGAAACGAAGGCGTGCTACTTCGGACAGGCGGCCGGATCCTTCATCCTGACGGGCTCTTTTATCGGGTAGGACGGACTGCCGTAGGTGTAACAGCTGGTGGTCACCTTCACGTCATCGCAGGGTAAAAAGTGCACCGTAATGCCGCACACGTCCTGGCCGTTATAGTCAGGCAGCGGAACGGTTTTGCTGTGCTGCCGATTCTGAGAGCTCATTTTTTTCTCCCAGGCTTTATATTTTTCGTAATCAGCAAATCCAGGAAAACCTTCAGTCGATGCCTCACCA
Organism: Klebsiella africana; assembly: GCF_020526085.1. Classification (NCBI taxonomy): domain Bacteria; kingdom Pseudomonadati; phylum Pseudomonadota; class Gammaproteobacteria; order Enterobacterales; family Enterobacteriaceae; genus Klebsiella; species Klebsiella africana. The sequence continues at coordinate 2,925,169 of NZ_CP084874.1, forward strand.
CTTTCCCAGTCAACGCGCACCGTCATACCCGGCGTCCAGCGGGCGGGCACGCTGAAGCAGCAGCCACCGCCGCCGCCCTGAAACGGACCTATAATGTCGATCCCCGACTGGCCATTGATACTGAAGTGGTTAATTGCCCATTTGGTGTGGTTGATGGCGTCAATGGTGCCGCCTCCGCCGCCTCCGGCCTGTGCGGCTGGCTGTGCGCAGCCGGTTAACAGCAGCAGACCCGCCAGCAGCGGGCTGATTAATGCAGATTTCATCGGACTCTCCCTGTCGGTTTGAGGGTAATGAAGAGAGGGGTGTACTCAGCCAGACCAGGCTTTTCATTCTGAAGGTCTCTCACTGGTTTTTACGTCGGCAAGCCACTTCTTCATTACCCAGTCTTCACGAGCGTCATCCAGAAGAAGACCCTGGCGTGTCGCCTCCACCATGCCCTGGTAACAGGCCGAAAACAGTGACTGTCTTGAGTCAAACATGCCCGCAGGCGGAGCACAGTGCGACAACATGACGATGACATCGCTGATACACATCAGATGCTCAAGCTGGCGATCGCTGAGTTCTATTTTTGGCGCCTTTTCATCGCGTTCCGGCGGGAGACCACTGCCCTTGATGCCTTTCGCCTGGCCGTCAAGATCCTGCCACGCCCAAAACAGGGCCGGACGCATCAATGGCTCTTGCTGCTCGTCACTGAGAATGTGCGTAAACAACAGCGGAAATACCCGGGTATCGTAAAAGCGTAAAATTCCGCTGCGCCCTTCCTGCAGAATATCCATACACTGCGTGAGCCAGTTCGCTAGCGCCGAAAAGGGCCAATATGTGCAGAACAGGAGCAGCGGCGCCTGGATGGCAAGTTGCTGGCTGATATCCTGTAACCAGCGCATTTGCTCAAGATCATCAAGCGTAAAGCGCGCCACCAGCGGTGCATCATCGACAATAAATGCTTCCGGAAGTCCATGAAAAAGCGACTGCCACTCAACTGACAGCGAATTCAGCGCCGGAATGAAGGAAAAATCCACCCCCGCCTGATCGATAATGACATGCAGATAATCCGTTCCGAAAGCCCGACAGGTTCCGGCAACCTCCTCAATCCATTGTCTGGTCATCTATGCCTCCCGCGGCACGAAGCCCTGCGCCAGCGCCTGGGCTTTTTTAAGGCACTCTTTACACACCGATGCCGGTAGCTCAGGCAAGGGAAACGCCTCGCTGGCCGGCCCCTGCAAATCATGCTGCCCCTTAAGGCTAATCACCCCAGGTCCGTGGATCTGTACCTCTCCCTGTGGGGTAAGACGGATATATGCACCGCCGCACCCCAGGGTGATGCCATTTTTAGCCGTCAACTGCAGATGCCCCTGGGTTGACTGGACGGTGATATCTTTTAGCGCGGTCAGCGACAGAATATCGCCGTGCGACTCTACTTCCAGCGGGCCTTTGGCAGAGACCAGCCTCATCCCCTCCTGTTGCGCCAGCAGTGAAATAGTCTGGCTGGCATTCAATGAACAGCGCTGTGCCGTGGTGATGTTGACCTCCCCCAGGCTCTGCAGATACAGCCCGTTACCGCTGTGCAGGAGGGTTGTTTCCGGCGTGACTGCGGCAATCCCCATCGGCGCCGAGATCAGCAATGTCGGCTGTTTAAGCTCGCTGGTGCCTGCGGTCAGTGCGCTTAATGGGCCGGTGTCTGGGACAACATTGTGATGGGTTTGCGTAATGCTTCCCCATTCCGTGACCTGATTCACCGCACCTTTCAGCAAACTGACCGCCGGCTCCATATCCAGCACCTGCCCCTGAGCCTTCGCCTGCCCGTCCGCGCTGATAAATATCCCTTTCTGTGCCCGGATAGCGCCCCAGCTGTCGGTTCTCAGCTCAAAGCCTTCGCCGCGCGGCCGCCTGTCACTGTCCACCAGGTGCCCCAGGTTCAGCTGGCTCTTGCCGCCATACTCCGTCGACACCTTGATATGCTCTTTCCCGCGCTCGTCGTCGAGGCGGATTTTGTTGTTGGCCGGGGTGCGCAGGACGTTACGTTTGTCATTGCGGATGGTGACGTGGTCGCCGTGCGCCGAGTCGTGCAGCACGCCCGCGATATACGGCCGGTCGGGGTTACCATCCTCAAAGCCAATCGCCACCTCCGTCCCCGCCAGCAGCGGCAGGTGCAGACCGTAGGTGTCTCCGGCATACGGCCGCGACTGGCGGACCCACAGGCTCTCGAACCCGGTTTCCCAGCGCGCCCGGTCAAACAGCATATTCACCCGGTAGCGCCCGTGTTTGTCGATATGCCCGTAGGTGTCGTTTTCCCGGGTGCTGGTCACGCGGGCCGGCAGCGTCCCGGCCATCACCGGACGCGCACCGGGCTCAGGCCGGTAGCCGACGTCCGGGCTGTCCGGTATGCCGGCAAACTCCACCGCAAAGTCGGCATCGCGCCGGGCGTGGCTGTGCATCGCCGTGACGAGCACGCCCTCAGCAAACTCCCTGGCCACCTCCTCTGCGCCGGTGACCTTCAACACCTGTCCCGGGCTGAGCGTCGGGCAGCTGGTGGTGGCCTGCATCCGGGTCTGGTCGTTCAGATAACGCTCATGGCGAAGGCGGGCGTAAAACGCCCCGGACTCCGGCGCCGGATGGCGGTCATGGACATTCCCCGCGGTCAGGTAGTTATCTCCCCAGTGGTAAGCCTCACCAAAGGTGGTGGTCTCCCCGCGGGTGACATCCACCTGCACGTTCATGTCCGCCGTCGCCTCGCGGTAGTTGTAGTCGCGGGTACTGACCTGCTGCTCCACAACGCGGTGGCGGCATGCCATCTCCCACACCGCGTCCACCCCGGCCGACTGCTGCCCTGACGGCGGGACAGAAGGCAACGTCAGCCCCTTCTCATAGCCCTGCTGACTGTCGCAGAACTCCGCGACGTCGATGTGCAGCCGCGTGTCGGCGGAAAAGCGAAACCAGATCCCCACCTCACCCAGCAGACGGGTGATAAAGCGCAGGTCATCCTCACCGTACTGCATCACCTGCTCGCGTCGCGGATACGTTTTTGTCAGTGAGAACAGAAAATCCTGACCGCGCAGGCCGTGGCGCTCGCGGAGGATTTTTTCCACAATCTGCGGAACGGACTGGTCCTGGTAAATGGCGTTCTGGTGCGAGCGGTTAAGCAGCGCCAGGCGTGGCTGAAGCGTCAGCGCGTAGTGCGTTTCATCCCTGGAGGTACTGAGCCGTTCAAACCCCGTCACCACGCCCTGGATCACCCGCACGGGTTGCTGAACATTGATGCCGAAGCCCTGAGCCACCGGCGCCTGCAGCGTCAGGGAGGCTGCCTTCATCAGCATCATCTCTTTGCTGATGGCATGGTCTGCGCTGGTGAATTCAATACGATAGCGGAATGGCTGGCTCAGGGCTTCATCGCCCTCGAAGGCCAGCACATCAAGCCCGGCTTCACATCCCTTCACCGAAAGCAGATGATGGTTGTGGCTGAACAGCAACGATTTCACGTCACTCATCGGCTATCGTCCCCTCGTCAAACGCCATCACGATGCCTTCCTCTTCGTTATATCCCAGCGTTACATGACGCGGTTTCTGCCCCGTCGCCATATGGCTCAATAGCTGCTGACTCAGTGCCGGCAGGATCTGCTGATTCAGCAGACTGTCGACGTTGCGGGCGCCCGTGTCCGGCAGCAGGCAGGCCTCGGTCAGGGCGTCGAACAGGCTCTCGCTGAGGGTGGTGGTGATTCCGTAATGGCAAGCCAGACGCTGACTCACCTGCCCGAGCTTCATGCCGACAATGGCGCGCAGCGCTGCCGACGGCAGCGGACGGTAAATCACCGTCTGGAAGCGGGCCAGCAGCGCCGGCTGGAAGTGGCCGCGCAGCACCGGGCGCAGCAGCTCGTGCAGGTCTGATTCGCTGGCCTCCGGTTGTTCATCCAGCAGCTGCATCAGGAGGTCGCTTCCGAGGTTGGCGGTCATCAGGATCACGGTGTTGCGAAAGTCAATTTCACGCCCCTCGCCGTCGCGCATCATCCCCCGGTCGAAAACCTGGTAGAACAGGTTCATCACATCGCGATGGGCCTTCTCCACCTCATCGAGCAGCACCACGCTGTAAGGGCGTTTGCGCACCGCCTCGGTCAGGATCCCACCCTGGCCGTAGCCGACGTAGCCCGGCGGAGAACCCTTCAGCTGGCTGACGGTGTGCGGCTCCTGATACTCGGAGAGATTGATGGTGATCAGCGCTTTCTCGCCGCCGAACAGCGCTTCGGCCAGGGCGAGCGCCGTTTCCGTTTTGCCGGTGCCGCTCGGCCCGACCAGCAGGAACACCCCCTGCGGACCGTTCTCCGGCGTCAGGCCGGTTTTCGCGGCGCGCAGGCGTCGGGCAATGGCGTTCAGGGCCTCATCCTGGCCAACCACCCGTTTGCCGAGACGCTCCTCCAGGCTCAGCAGTCCCGTCTGCTCATCTTTCATTAGCGAGGAGAGCGGCACGCCGGTCCAGTCGGCAATCACCGTCGCCACGGTGCGGACGTCCACATCCAGCCCGAGCAGGGGATTGCCCTGCTGGACAGCAATAAGCGCGGTTTGTAGATCGCTAATTTCCGCCTGGCGGGAGATATCGCGGCGACAGGCCAGCAGCGCTTCCGTCAGCTGCAGCTCCTGACCATACTGAGTTTCGAGGGTATCCAGCGCCAGAATAAGGCGGATCTCTTCCTGCTCAATGGCCGCCAGCCGTTCGCCGTGGGCGCTGTTGCCCAGCGCAATATCTTCCAGCAGCGCCTGCTTCTCCATCGCCAGGGCGGTGAGCTGCCCCTTCATGCGGGTCAGCGGCTCAGGCACGGTATCCAAACTCATGCGCAGGCGGGCGGAAGCGGTATCAAGTAAATCCACTGCCTTGTCCGGCAGTTGGCGGCCGGTGAGATAGCGTCGTGACAGCGTGACGGCGGCGCGCACCGCGTCATCCGTGATATGAACGCCATGGTGGTCGGCATAGCGGGACTTCAGGCCGCGCAGCATCAGGCAGGCGGTGTCGTCGTCCGGCTCATCCACCTTGACCATCTGAAAGCGGCGCTCCAGCGCGGGGTCGCGCTCGAAGTACTGTTTGTATTCAGACCAGGTGGTGGCGGCGATGGTCCGCAGCTCGCCCCGGGCCAGCGCCGGCTTCAGCAGGTTGGCGGCATCCGCGCCGCCCGCCTGATTACCCGCGCCGATGATCGTGTGCGCCTCGTCGATAAATAGCAGCACCGGCGAAGGCGACTGCTGCACCGCCTCAATGATATTTTTCAGCCGCTGCTCAAACTCGCCTTTGACCCCGGCGCCGGCCTGCAGCAGACCGAGGTCGAGGGTGCGCACCGACACTGGCTTCAGCGTGTCGGGGACGTTGCCTTCGGCAATGCGCAGCGCCAGGCCTTCCACCAGGGCGGTCTTGCCCACGCCCGGCTCACCGACGAGGATCGGGTTGTTTTTACGCCGACGGGAGAGAATATCCACCATCTGGCGGATTTCCGTGTCGCGTCCGAACACCGGGTCAATCAGGCCGTCTCTGGCTTTGGCGGTGACGTCGAGAGTGAATTTGTCCAGCGCGTTCTGCAGCGCCGGGTTGAGCCCATCCGCGTTCAGTTCGCCGCCCGCAGGCCGCCCCACAAATTCCACGTCCCCGCCATGGGGCTGCGCCAGCGCCGCTTCCTGTTGGGCTGACGGACGTTCGTCGGACTGGGCATCAAGCAAGGGGCGCAGGCGTTCCAGCTGACGCTGGCCCAGCGTTAACAGCGGCCACAGGCCATCGCACTGGATCAGATTCTGTTTTTCAACCAGCGCCATCAGCAGGTGAACACTGCGGATCTGCGCTTCGCCGCTGAGCGAGGCAATCAGCCAGGCCTCCTGCATCAGCCTCAGGGTATGGTCAGAGAGCTGGGGACGATGACGAACCGAGCGCGGCTGTTTATCCAGCCAGTTCAGCAGATCCTGCCACAGCGCATCCATATCCCATTCATAGCGCCGCGCCAGCACCGTCAGATCGCCTTCCCCCTGTTCCAGCAGCTTAAGCAGCCAGTGCTCGGGCAGGATCTCGGCATGCGCCCGGGTCTGGCACAGGGAGGCAGCCCCCTCCATTGCGCGGGCACAGCAGGGATTAAGACGGCGTAACAGACTGGCTGGATTTTCCATGAGATCCTCTCTTATTGATTCCGGACACGCTACCGCCCGTCGCTGTTCCCGAACAGGAACCCCAAGCGCACAAGGTCAGGCAGACAGATTGTGTTTTTCTTTGCTGAGAACCCGTACCTCAGGCGCTCAGCAAAAAACGGCGGGCAGAGAAACGCTGCCCGCATCAGGCGATCGCCCGCAACAATCCCCGGCCGCAGAGATAACGATGCAGCCGGGATGAGCGAACGTCGCCTGCGCGCCAGCGGCGCGAAATATGACGGGCAATTACGCGGTGGCGCGTTCGTTCCAGCTATCGGAGTGAATGATGTTGCCGTCTTTATAGGTCCAGGTGATCTTCTCGTAGCGCAGCTCTATCTGTTCCAGATGGTTGTGCTTCTCGTAGGCGGGGTTTTTGATGTCGTGCATCAGGGGATTCACTTTCACCACCTTGACGTTCTCAAGTTTGGTATTGAAATACTCCACTTCCTGGCCGGCATCGTTGATTCGGTACCACTTGAACTCAGCGGATTTCAGGGTCTGGCCGGTGGTCACTGCCTTGTACAGGTAGGGGCTGGAGGAGTCGATCTCCTTGGTGAACAGGAACGGCGTATGAATACGCGTGCCGGTCAGTTTGCCGGTGTTGTTATCGGTCGGGATGTACAGGTTATGCTCCTGAGCCACCACTTCGATACTGCCTTCACGATCCTGAACGTCGACAGACCCTTTAATGTCCGCGCCGCCGTCGTCTTTCAGCCAAAGATAAACAGGAATTGCCATGGAATTACTCTCCATTGTGTAGTGAAGCGCCATCATCCTGGGATGACGCAGAGGGTTGGTCCGGTAACCGGCAGGCGTCTACCTGCGGCACCAGACTGATTTCGACACGACGGTTCAGCGCACGGCCTTCCGGCGTATCGTTTGTTGCAATTGGTCGGCTTTCGCCATAGCCCTGAACGGCAAAGCAGCTGTCCGGCACGTCACCGGTATCGCGCATCCAGTCGCGGACCGATTCCGCGCGTTTCAGCGACAATAGCTGGTTGGCTTTTTCCTCACCCACACTGTCGGTGTGGCCCGCCACCACGATTAGCCACCCGGGCCTGGCCTTAATGTCCATCAGCGAGCTGACCAGCCGCTTTGTCGAACCGGGCTTCAGTACCCATTTCCCGGTATTGAATAGCGACATGCTGTCAAGGCGGATGACGGCCGGCGCGATGCGCTGCACCGGCCTGGGCGGCGGCGGCGGCACGTAACCGCGAATCGCCTCCAGCAACGGTAGGCGAATCTGCTCCCCGCGATACAAGCCCAGACTCAGGCGCAGCGGGACGCCGTTACGCGCCCAGCTATCGAGCAGCGCAGCATCTTCACGCAGTACCCTGACAGCGCTGGCTTTTGGTCGATAATCATCCATCGCAATCCGCTCATAACGGGCAATATCGACGCCCACGCGCTGCAGCAGTTGTCGATTGTTCCAGCCACTGCTGAGCAGCGCGGCGACAGCCGCGAGGGTGAAAATCGCGAGCGCCGCGCGCCAGGCCCTGCCTCGTGGTGTGAGTCCCCGTCCCGCCGGTAACTGCGGCAGGATGAATTCCGGCAAAGCTGAAGCGTCCCCGGTGTCGCTCTCGACAGGCTGCCAGCCAGCTACCCGCGACAGGCCGCTAAGCCGGGATAACCACGTCGTCCAGGCCGATGACGCCAGACTTCCAGGCAGCAAGGGCCCGAGGCCCCACAGCACAGCCGCTGGGGTCAGAGGCGGCAGGTCGGTATTCTCTTCTGTCAACACGGCATGGACGTGCTGTTCAAACCAGCCCATCAGGCTGTTCATCAGTACCTGCTGCTCCAGCGCGGCCGCCCCGCCGGCACTTACCCAGGCCGGTACGGAACAGGGGGCGCAGGAGGGCTGCCAGACTTTCACCGCTTCACCCGGTATCGCCGCCTGCCACAACAGGTCGCGACTCATCGCGCTGCCCACCTGCCCCTGCAGCGCCAGCGGTACGGCATACCCCGTCTGCTGACGCAGCTGGCTGAGTTGCCAGCGCAGGGCCAGCAGACGGCTGGTAAGCCGCTCGCTTTGCGCATGCCGCTGCGGGCAGACGCAGAGCAGCACCGACAGCTGAGGCCCCCATTCCGGCCGCTGGCTCAATACCTGGCGCGCGACCTGCTGCAGCTCCTCCGTCTTTTCCACGCGGATCCAGCAGCCCTGTTTGAGGACTCGCACCGGTGACGCTGGCGGCCAGACACTCGGCAGGTCGCCGCAAACGAGGACCACCGGCTGGCGATAAGCGCCCGCCGGGAGAGGGTCCAGGGTTGATGCGACGTTACGCCCGGCACGACGACTGGCAATGCGCCAGATCCCGATGATCAGGGCCAGCGTGACCAGCAGAATGAGCCACGCCCCCCAGCGGGGAACCGGCAAAAATAGCAGGCACACCAGCGCACTCAGCAGACTGGCCCACAGCGCCAGCCCGCGCTGCTGCGCGGGGCTCATTTCACGGCCCCCGGCAACAGGGTCAGCAGCAGGTGATCGAGCCAGTGGTTGAGCCCCCACCACAGGGCGAGTACCACCACCACGCTCAGGCCAGTACGTACCGGCCAGGAGGCCAGCCAGCCGCTTATCCCCAGACCGGCGCGACTCTCTACCAGTACGGGAGCAGTAGCCGGGCACTGAAAAGGAGGAACACGCTCACCGAGCGCGTTGACCAGCTTCAGGCGCTCGGGGTCGTGGAGGGAGCGAAAGCTGCCAATAAAACCCAGCAGCATCACCCGCTGAAAACAGGTGACCACGGCCAGGTTGGGCGCCGGTTCACGCAACACATCACGCATCCGCTCGCACAGGGTGTCGCCGGCGTCCATGGTGCCGAGGAAGTGCCCCTGCAGCGGAATGTCATACCACTGCAGGCAGGCCTCATCCTCCACGCCGCGCCCTTTCACGGCTTCATCGAGCAGCGCGCACTGGGCGGTGAGAATATGCTGACAGCTGGCGTCATCAAGCCCACTCGCCCTGAGCTCATGTTGCACGCGCCCGACATCAGCAATACAGCGCTGCCATAGCGTGTACCCTTCCTCATCGCGGAACTGCGGGCCGTGGCGCAGGCTGATAACCTGCAGCCAGGTGTTCTGCAGCAGCGCATCAATATCAATGGACGCGGCGTTGCCGCGTTTAGGCTGATTCACGTTCGTAGTACCGCAAAAAGTTCAAGTTCAGGCTCACCGAGCATCCCCGGCACGTAAAACATACAGGTGCCGCTCTGCAGCATTTCCGTCGCCAGAGGGTGGGACACATCGAGGCTGAAATACTGATTTTCCAGACGCAGCGGGATCGCCGCCGGCACATGACGCAATGGCGTGAGGGGCACCCCTGTCCGCGAGGAGTTGACGATGGCTTTGACATGATCCGGACTGCCCACTTTGCACTGGCGCGGAAACTGCTCCTGCAGTTGGGCGACCGGTACCGACGAACGAACCGACAGGTAGTAATCAGCCCCTTCCCGCAGCCGGGCATCGTGCAGACGCGCCTGCCAGAAGTGCAGCCGGACATCATGCTCCAGCGCAATCGCCACCACCCGCGATGGCAGGCTCGCCTCCAGCAGGTCGCTCAGTAAATCAAACAGCGGCGGAAAAGCCGCGTTCAGCTGGTCATGCTGATAGATCGGGACGGCATTCGCCTGATGGGTGAGCGAAAAGGTCAGCAGGCTACCAGCCAGGCGCGCCAGCTCCGGGTAGAGGCGTTCCGGCGGGCTTTGCCGGTAACGCAGAAAGTACCCCAGCACCGGCTCGGCGCTGTTCAGCGCATTCAGCAACCAGAACAGAGAGACATCAGCCACGGCAAAATCAGCCATCCGTTCATTGCTTTCGCGACGCATGGCCATCAGGCGCGTCAGACGAGCCCGGAGCTGGACGAGCAGCTGTTCAAGCTGCGTCGCCAGCCAGCGGCTGCCCTGGATCTGCAGCAGCGGCGGGAGAAACGTCTCGTCGATAAGCCAGGCCCCCTGCGAGTCCCGCTGCAGGCGAACAAGCGGACAGGTCAGGTAATCGCTGTTGTCCTGGTGGGCGAAACGGAGGGTCAGCTCCGGCTGCATGACGGCAATCTGCCGGGTATCGTCCCCGAACTGGTTGCGGACATCGCGCCAGCGCTGCCGGAAGCGCACCGGCCTTTCAGCCATCTCCTCCGGCTTCAGGCAGTTGCCGCCATTCGCCTGCATCAGGGGCAGCGCCAGCACGATCACCACCTCGCCGTCCACCCTGTCCAGCGACAGCGCGGACGGCAGCGCATCGGCATTGTCCGTATCAATCATCGTGCCATCCTGGAATCGGACCTGCAGCCTGTGAGCCTGCAGGCGGCCCAGTTTGAGCATCTCTGGTTCGAAGGTCGCCTCAACCACTCCCCAGGGGTGGTTAAGACCCATCCGGGCAATCACTTCCGCAGTCCAGGCTGCATACGCAGCCTGCTGTTGAAAATGCTGAGGCGACACCATAATGCCCCGGCCCCACAACGGACGTTCCGTTTTCATCATCGTCCGAACCTACGCCTTCGCCTTTGGCATCTGGCTAACCAGCGACAGACTGACGTCCATCCCCTCGACCTGGAAGTGCGGCACCGCGTACAGCTTCACGCGGAAGAAGCCCGGGTTATCCTCGATATCTTCCACCACCACGCTGGCATCGCGCAGCGGATGGGAGGCCTGCAGCTCGTCGCCGGGGTCGGTCATTTCGGTCACCAGGCTCCGCACCCAGGTGTTCAGCTCCAGCTCCAGCAGCCGCCGGTCCTTGGTGGTGCCGATATTCTCGCGCTGGATCATCTTCAGATAGTGCGCGATGCGCGACAGCAGGAAGATGTAAGGCAGACGTGCGTTGATGCGGCTGTTGGCGGTGGCGTCGGCGGTATCGTACAGCGCCGGTTTCTGCGCGGAGTTGGCCGAGAAGAAGCAGGCGTAATCGCGATTTTTGTAGTACGACAGCGGGATAAAGCCCAGGCTGGCGAACTCAAACTCCCGCGTTTCCGGGATCATCACCTCGGAAGGGATCTTCACCTGGTTGCCGGTGCCCAGATCGTACAGATGGATAGGCAAATCTTTCACCGCGCCGCCCGCCTGCGGACCGCGAATTTGCACGCACCAGCCGTTGTTAACAAAGCTCTTCACCATATTAGATGCGAAGGAGAACGCCGCGCTGGTCCACAGATACTTTTCGTGGTCCGGGCCCTTCACCTGCTCGACATAGTTGAAGCTGCGCACCGGCACGGTGTCCGGACCGTACGGCAGACGACCCAGCACGCGCGGCATCACCAGACCGATGTAGCGGGCATCGTCGGTTTCACGAAACGATTTCCAGCGAATATATTCCGCGCGATCGAAGTAGTTGCCGATATCCTTAATAGCAGCCACCTCTTCCATGGTCTCTTTCAGAAAGAAGGCCGGGCCGACGGCGCCGATAAACGGCATATGGGCGGCCGCAGAGACGCGGGAGATATTGCGCAGCAGCGCCACATCCTGCGGGCTGGCGTCGAACTCATAGGCCGAGATCACCGAGCCGATCGGCTCGCCGCCGGGAGTGTCATACTCCGCGGTATAGGTGTGCCAGTAGAGGCCGCTCTGGATAAGCTCCGGCGCGTCCTCAAAGTCCTGGCGCAGATCGTCTTTGGCGACGTCAAGGATCTCCGTTTTGACGTTCTGGCGGTAGTCGGTGTTGTCCACCAGCTGTTTGAGGCCGCGCCACAGGGATTCGACCTGCTGAAACTCCTGATGGTGCATCACCGCGTCCAGCTGACGGCTTATCTGGAAATCCAGTTCGGCGATATGGTGGTCAATCAGTGTTTTGTCGAGCTTTTCCACCCGCTGGCCGGACTGGCGGATGCGCTCCATAAATACCTGCATCGCCGCGGTGAGACGTTCCGCCGCCGGCGCTTCGGAGAGCGCGGCATCGTCCAGAAAGTCGTTGATATCCCCGAGGCGAGACGCCGGGGCGAGATTAATTTTTTCAAACAGCGAGGCGTAAACGCCCTCGCCCGCCCTGTTTTCCTGCAGCGTGGTTTGCCCCTGAACAGGGGCGTTTTCTGTGGTAACAGACATTAGCATTTTCCCGGTTAATCCATTAACAGACTTGCTCCGCACTTATTTCGGGGCAAGCGCACTCATTTCGTCGCGTAATTCCTGGGACAGCGCCGGATCTTTCAGGATTGCCTCAAGCTCTTTTCTGAAAGTGGCGTTATCAAGCAGATTGGATTTGAGATCGCGTAATAAGTTACGCATCGCCAGCATGGCGCGGAGTTGCGGAATTTGCCGGGCAACCTGCTCCGGTTCAAAATCTTTGATGTGGGTAAAACGCAGTCTGACGTTCTCCTCTTCGCCATTGCCGGCCAGCGTATTTGGCACCGAGAGGTTTACTTCCGGGCTAAATTCCGAAAGTACGCTGTTAAAGTTATTTTTATTGACGTTGATTTTTTCTCTTTCTGATAAAGGCCGGTTCTCCTTACCATGACTAAAATCGCCAATGGTAAGCAGCTTCAGCGGTAGTTCAACCTTCTTTTGCGCGCCGCCGGTATGAAGAGATAATTTAAGATTAATGCGCGCCTTGGGGACTTCATTCTGGAACGTATCAGCCATAGCAGTTCCTTTCCTTAAGGAATAATTATTGAAGATATATTGATGTGAAACGTGACGATGATAAAGCAAAAATGGATTACCGATCAACTTAACCACCTAACAAATATATTTATTCATAAGTACACCCTTTCATCACAAAAATAAAAGCACCATGAATATTAATATTCAAAACGTGGGACAATCGTCAATAATAAATTCAATAAATAATGCACCAAAGGAATGTTTGCAATGGGTACTATAAGGCGGGCTAAAGCATTAAGCGGATGAATAAAGGAAATCATAGAGACAACCGGGGCGGTATAATCCGCTCATCATGCAAGTTTAGCGTAACAACGCGATAAATTACTCATAGGGAAAATATCTGGCTACCATCCGATTGCCCCTTCGCGGCGGACGCTTAATAGTCCTGGCGCGAAATCTAAGCGGTAACAATATTCTTCTGCTCCCCTTACTCCCCACAACCGATTTTTTTTGCGGATAACGCGCCACAACGCGATGTCGAACAAAGTTGTCGTTAGCCAAAAACATGAGCCCGGTTACAAGACGCTCACGACACCGTCGTCGGCACCCTGAACGGTTCGCATTCTGCAAGTCGCCAGGCTATATCTAAGACACCTTTCGCCCACAACGAGACACAAAGATGAGCAAGAAAATCCTGATGCTGGTCGGCGATTATGCCGAAGATTACGAAACGATGGTTCCTTTTCAGGCACTGCAGATGATTGGCCACCAGGTCGATGCCGTCTGCCCGGATAAAGCCGCTGGCGACTATGTCATGACCGCGATCCATGACTTTGACGGCGCCCAGACTTATAGCGAAAAACCGGGCCATCGCTTCACGCTGAACGCTGACTTCGCCGCAGTAAAGGCCGAGAACTACGATGCGCTGGTGATCCCCGGCGGCCGGGCGCCGGAGTATCTGCGCCTGAATGAGGAGGTTATTAAACTGGTACAGGCGTTCGACGCCGCGCGTAAACCTATCGCCGCCGTCTGCCATGGCCCACAGCTGCTGGCCACCGCCGGTATTCTCCAGGGCCGCACCTGCAGCGCCTATCCCGCCTGTGCCCCGGAAGTGCGCCTGAGCGGCGGGCACTATGCGGATATTGGTATCGACCAGGCGCATGTAGACGGTAACCTGGTTACCGCCCCCGCCTGGCCTGCTCATCCACAGTGGCTGGCGAAATTCGCCGCCCTGCTGGCGGAATAACCATACTGAGCTGGCGTTTTTGTTGAGCCACCCGCTCCCCTGCGGGAATCTATGCCTCAGCGCGGTGTTTAGTCTCGGGTAAACGCGCTGTTGTATGTTATGCCGATGGCGGGGATGCGCCACGATTTACCGCTTATCTTCAGGGGCTGGTTAAAAAACCAGACCCTGAAAGGTTTATCGCAGCCCTGGCAGGCATCATCAATTCAGCAATGCGATCTGCTTTACCACTATTTCATTGATTTTATGGATTATTTCAGAAGTTACGCGTTCTTTGATATCGCGGTCAACAAATACCCGAATGCAATATTTGATGATTTGATACTGATTTAACTTATCACCACACTTATTTAATGATTTTATTTCGTAGCGGTTCTTAAGATCCTTTACCAAAAGCTTAACTTCGGTTTTCTCCAGGTCTTTAAAGGCGCAGTCGGAGACAATATCAACGGCAAATTCATGTGGTTTGAAATGAGGCTGTAATACAGAAGTCAATAACCCGGTGAGTTGACTCTTCCACGCCTTATTTTCCTTGTCAGCGATGTCAGCTTTATACACAGAGTGTTTGGCCTCATAGACCTTCGACCATGGGTGTCGGTTAATAATGTCATCAAGTATTTTTTTATTAACCGCTTCGGTATCGCTGATATCTATCCATTCACCAAGCTTGTCATTCAAAAAATAATCATCACTGCACGCCAAATAAAACTCCTTCAGCGCGTCGATGAAGCTTTCATCGCTATGGTCAACGATACGGTCGGTAACGTCAGAGATAATGACATTTTGTGGATCCTTGCTTTGCATAATCTCGCATAATGTGCTCAACATCGTCGCAAAGGCGCGGTTTGTTTTATGGTAATACACCTGTGAGAAAAGGCTTGAGCGCGCCCCGATAAACTCAGCGATCGAGTCAATTCCACTCTCTTTGTAAGCAAGGTACAGTTTTCCCTCTTCCTCGACAGGCACAATAGACATAAACAAGCGATTGTAATCGTAGATGCCACACTTGACGCCGGAGAAATAGCCATCTCTGAGCAAGTAATCCATCCGGTCGGCATCGATCGGACAGGAAGAGATGATCGAGGTCATTAACGGCAGGATATCTGTTGCCTTACCATTAATTTTCTCAATGATCTGTTGGTCACCGTATCTTTTTTCGATAATTTTTAACACATTTTCGATATTTATTTCGTCATCGACCTTACTCTGTTTTTTCAGATCATGATAAATCATCAGGCTGAACAACAGCGAAAGCTGTTCGTGTTCAACTTTCTGTTCTGGGTTGCTTATTGCATCAATGATCGAATGGTAGGCTGTGGGCAAAACATCGGAGAAATCCCGCTTACTGGGCATAAAACTCTCAAACTGGTGGGATACAGGCCCGTGCCCGATGTCATGCATCAGGGCAGCGAGTCTTAACTCCTGAATGTTGTGTTTTGGTATCTGATCGATATGACCAAACACATGGCCATCATCATATTTCTTTTGATAGCGTATCGCATTCAGGCGTAAATTATTGAGTATTTCACTTGATAAATGCAGCACCCCGAGAGAGTGTTCGAAGCGGCTGTGCACCGCAGAGGGAAACACCTTATATAAAAAAGAGTTCTGTTTAATGTTGCGTAAGCGCTGGAACAGGGGGTGATTGATAAATGCAATCTCGAGTGTCGTCAAACGAATAGTGCCGTGAATGGGATCAAGGATCTTACTGGTCAATTTATTTTCAAAATCCATAACTTAAATCCTTTCATAAGTGCATTAAATATATTTAGCATATTGACTGTTTATTCAACAATAATCTTGCGCATTCAGGCAATAAGGTCAATCACTAATATTTAATGAGCCGCGCGGCAGATCTTTATTTCCTTATCTCTGCACAGCGTCGCGCTATATCGGCATCCACTGATATATCGATTGACTACGGATGAAAACAGCCCCGGTTTTCTTCGCTCAGATGCGCATTCCCCCGGAAACCTCAATGCGCTGGGCATTCACCCAGCGATGATCGTCAGATAGCAGCGAGGCGATCATCGGCCCGATATCCTCTGGCAGGCCAGGCCGGCCCAGCGCCGTCATCGCAGCGACAGCCTGAGCGACCTGCGGGTTATCCCGCACCACCCCGCCGCTGAAATCGGTGGCGATGGCGCCAGGCGCCACGCAGTTCACCGTAATTCCGCGACTGCCCAGCTCAAACGCCATATAGCGAGTCAGGGTTTCCACCGCGGATTTCATGATGGCATAGGGCGCCCGGTTCGCCATCACAATTCGGGTTAGCCCGGACGAAACATTCACTATTCGCCCGCCATCGGCCAGCAGCGGCAATAGTTTTTGGCTGAGGAAGAAAACGCCCTTCACATGGATGCGATACAGCGCATCGAATTCCGCTTCCGTGGCGTTAAGAAATCCCATGCCGCTGGCGTTGCCAGCATTATTGACCAGATAATCAAATTTATCGGCACCCAGCTCCGTCAGCGCACCCTGAAAAGCGCTAACAAATGCGTCCAAGGTGTCAGTTTCGCCAGCGCTGAAGGGCAGCGCGATCGCCCGGGCGCCCAGTGCTTCAACCCGTGTAACCACCTCGTTCGCCTCGGCAAGACGCATTTTGTAGGTCAGTACTACATTTACGCCGCGCTGGGCCAGCGCTTCGACGGTCGCACGTCCCAGGCCGCGGCTGCCGCCTGTCACCAGGGCGATTTTTGCGCTATTGTTCATGTTTTCTCCTTTTCTCTCTGCTGAAAACATGAGCGATTATAAGCCCCTGAATGCCGACGATAAGACCGCGTTGGGCGACAGGATAGTTTTGCCAGCTGGAACAATGTCATGGATAAACTGGATACGCTGACCTTGTTCGTGCGCATCGTCGAACGGGGCTCATTCAGTGCCGCTGCCGCGGATCTGGGGGTTTCCCGGCCGGTAGCGACCGCGGCTATTAAAGCGCTGGAAGTCAGTCTCGGGGCGCGGCTGCTACAGCGTACCACCCGGCACGTACGGCCGACGGCAGAAGGCTCGCTGTATTATCAGCGCTGCGTGTCCATTCTGGCGGCCCTTGAGGAGGCCAATCGCAGCGCCGGGGGGAGCATCTCCGGCACCATTCGGGTAGACGTGGCGGGCAACCTGGCGCGGACCCTGCTTCTGCCCGCGCTGCCGCAGTTTCTCGCCCGCTACCCGGACATTACGCTGCAGATCGGCGAAAGCGAGCGTGACGTCGATCTGGTTCGCGAGGGAGTCGATTGCGTCATTCGCGGCGGCCATCTCCCCGACAGCGAGATGATCTGCCGGCCGCTCGCCGGGTTGCAGGAGATCACCTGCGCCAGCCCGACCTATCTCGCCCGGTACGGCACGCCGGATACGATCGACGCTCTGGCGGATCACCAGATGATCGGATTTGTGTCATCACGCACGCAGCGTACATTGCCGCTGATCTTTACCCGGAATGGCCGCCAGGCCGAGGTCAGTTTGCCCTGTCGGCTGCTGACTTCGGATGCCGACGTCGGCGCCGAAGCGGCAAGGCTTGGCTTTGGCCTGTATCAGGCGCCCTTGCCCCGTCTTAAGGCCGATCTGACGACTGGCGCATTGATTGAAATACTCGCTGACTATCGTCCTGCGCCGCTGCCGCTTTCCCTGCTCTATCCCAGCAGCCGGCAGCTCTCTGCCCGGGTACAGGTATTTATCAACTGGGTGACGGCGCTAATGAAGACTCCCCTGGGGTAGCAGGCATCCGGAAGGCTAAAATAACGTTTGCTATTATTCGCGGCTCGTGCGTTAATCGTTTAGTCGATTTACCAGACAAAAAGTTATTATCTGAGTACGTGTTCTCATCTCCAGGCGTTATCCCTGATACCACCTTCCTTTGAGCAGTCCCGTTAGTAGTTTGCTTTTTCTGTAAACAGGCCCTGTCAGATCCCTGTCGGCTCCTTAAAAAGTCCTCTATCTGACCCCGAACCCGGCTTACCACCAACTAAAATCAGCCGCGTTAATTTTCCTGAAAACGACCATTGTCTTTTCAACAGAACATCACCCATACAAGGTTTATATTATGATCGAACATATCCATTTTAGATGCCCATGCTGCCATGGCTCCCAGTACAGAACGTCCCAGTTTGACGTCACTGAAAAAAACCCTTTTGGTGCGAAATGCATTTTCTGCAAATCGGCCATGATGACATTAGATACTATCCGTCCTCATCACCTGGGCGCGCTGTCCGCCGCCCAGGCACAGCAATAAGATGATGAAGCTGGTGAACGCGGGTGGGGAAATTCCCCCGGTGATTCATCCGGGGGCAACGTCTGGTCCCTCACCCGCAGCGATCGTCGGTGGCATGGCTAAGGCCGGTATCAGGCAACGCTTTTATCAGGGTAGTCACATTCTCCCCGGCGCCAGTTTCCACATTAAAATAGTCCACCGCACGCAGAATAAGCCGCAAGCCTCTGCCGCCTTCCGCTAACGGATCGACATCAAAGTGCTCATCGTCACGCGCCAGCGCCAGGCGTTCGGCAGGAAAGATCTCTCCCGCATCGATAAAGCGCAGCGTCACACGGTCATCGTCCGCGAAAAATTCCGCGCGAAAAACGCATTGACCATCTTCATGCAACGCATAGCGAATAATATTCGTCGCCGTTTCACAGGCGGCGAGATCGAGTGCGAAGCGCCACTCCTCCCCGACAGGCAGCGGCGCCATTTGTTGAGTCAACCACGCCGCCAGCGGCGAAAGCGAGGTAAGTTGGGCAGGAAACATCATGATATTATTCACGGGAACGTCACGGATTTAACTGCGCAAGGGCTGAAACGCGATCCTCGCTAATACGGAAAATACGATCCATTCTGGTCAGGGTGAACATATTGCGAATGCCGGGGTTCCACGCGCACAGTGTCATTACTCCTTTACCATTCATCATTTTCATCAGGGAAACCAACGTTCCCAAACCGCTACTGTCGATATAATCGATTTTGCTGAAATCAACAATCAGATCGGCACGAGCTTCGCCTATTTCCTCGGCGATTGCCGCTTTAAAGGCCACTGCGACGGACGCATCCAGCCGACGCACCGCCGGCGTCAGGATCGTGACCGAGGCCTGCCGTTCGGTTTCAATTTTCATCACTGTCCCCTGTACGTTCAATAATCAAGAGTGAAACATCATCAGCCATTGCCTGCGGCTCCCGGTCAGCATCATTGCGCCAGCGGGTAAGCTGCCCGGCAAACTGCGCCAGCAGCGTGGGTAGCGAAAGCGTGACGCCATCCTGCAGACAGCGCTGCAAACGCGCTTCGCCAAACTGTTCACCGTTCAGGTTTTCGCATTCGGTAATACCGTCGCTGAACAGGCACAGCCGCTCCCCCGGCGCGAGCGAAAAGTTGACATCGGTCCATGAGAGATCGTCTATCAACCCCACCGGCGCTCCGCCGCTGCCGACCGGCCGGACACCGCCTTCCGGGCTAATGATAAAGGGTGTAGGATGCCCGGCCTGACACAGTTTCCCCTCACCCGTTGCCAGGTCAATCACGCCATAGATCAGGGTGAAATAGCTGACGATCTCTGTTTCGTTACTGCAAAAACGACTATTGAGGATCGTCACCACCTGAGCAGGCGACGCCGGCTGGTTATCGGCAGAGGAAAGAAATCGTTCAACGGCCCGGCCATGCAGAAACTGGCGGGCGACAGCGAGCGACATCATCGCCGCCCCCACGCCGTGCCCGGAAACATCCACGCAGTAAAATCCGAGGCGATCGCCCAGCGGGAAAACGTTAAAAATATCCCCCGACACCCAGGCCGACGGCAGGAAAATCCAGTCTGAGAAAAACCCCTGATGGCGCAGCTGATGGGCGGGGAGAACCGACTGCTGAATGCGCGCCGCCAGCTCCAGATCCTGTTCAATCTGCCGCAGCGCTTCGCTCAGCCGCGTATTACGCGCGGCGAGGTCGGCTTCGAGGGAGAGGATCCGCGCCCCGGCGTGCAGCCGCGCCCGCAGTTCGCTCTGCTCCACCGGTTTGCTGAGAAAATCATCAGCCCCGGCGTCAAACCCCTGCGTTACATCACCGGGATCTTCGCGGGCGGTGAGCAATATCAGATAAACATAGTGGCCAAACTGGCGACGGCGAACCTCCCGGCACAGCGTCAGGCCGTTCATCTCCGGCATTTCCCAGTCGCTAATCACCAGACTGATGGGCTGGTTCTCGAGAATCGTCAGTGCGGCGACGCCGTTTTCCGCCTCGCTGACGATATAGCCCCACTGCGTCAACATCCGGCTCAACAGCCGACGATAAACCAGCGAATCTTCAACAATCAGGACGTGCTGTGCCGACATTGCGCCTCCTAAATCGGCAGGAACCAAATCAGGCTGACCGTGCCTTCGCGAAACCTGCCGCTGTACGCTATCAGTTTAGTCAGTCGCGGGTTGGCTTGCTCATCAGTAATGGGGTTGTCAACCAGGCTATACTCCTACCTGACGGCAACACCAATCGACTTCAGCGACAAACTGGCGATAACTGGCTGGTCAGCAAAAGTAACGTGTGGGTGCTGCTGGATAAAGACGAATGAGCGGCGGCCCGCTTTACCGCAGAATAGCAACGAGGAAATCCTGCAAGGGGAAAACTCATGCATGGCCAGCGCGTGTCGTCTGCGGAATTTAACCCGCCCGGCCGCTGCCTGCCGGGCGAGCGGGTTATGAGGAGCGCACCATGAAGTTTTATCGCGATCTCTTTGAGGCCAGCCTGAATCGCGTCGTTCCGGATCACGACAAACAGCGCTTCTTTCAGGCCTTCTACAGCACCTTTATCCATATGTCTCCGGAAACCGAGCAGCACTTATCCCAACGCTCCGGCGAGGAAGGCCAGCAGATGGTCTTTAAAAGCTTTTTCGCCATGCTGGCGGTCAACGGCGACCTCTTTGTACCCGATTTTCTGGAACGGCTGGCGCGGGCACAGAGCGAGGAAGGCCTGCGTCTGCCGCCGCGTTTTTTTGCCCTCTGGCGGGAAGCCATGCTCAAAACCGTCCGCGCCAGCGATCCGCTGTGCGATGAAGAAATCCTTACCGCATGGGCGATGGCGATCGCCCCCGGGCTTGAGTATCTGCGCCGCCAGGCAGAGCTCCACTATCAAACCACAGGTCACTGATCATGCATGCCGCTAACCGTGCCGACCTCAACGTCCTGCCTTCGGCGGTGATGATTTACGATGAGCGCGAACGACTGCAGGCCTGGAATGATAAGGTGGCGCTGTTTTATCCAACGATCGCGCCCTGGCTCGCCGTCGGCGCTTCTCTTGAGAGCCTGGCGGAGAAGTTTATCGATGCCGGATATAACATTGCCCCTCGCCGGCAACAGACGCTACGCGAGACGATTATCCGCAACTACCGCCAGGCGAACCATTGCGAAGTCAGACAGTCGGGAAAACGTCGGCTGTACGTCCAGCATCAGCGGCTGGGGGATGGCGGAATTGTCAGCCTGCATACCGATATCACTGAGCTTGACGACGCCCGGCGCTCGCGTCATCAGCTTCATGACGACTTTTTATTCACCGCGGAATCGATCCAGATCGGTATCTGGGACTGGCAGGTCTCCCACGACAACCTGCAGGTGAATGACACCCTGCTGGCGATGGTTGGCCAGTCGCGGGCACAGTGGCACTACCCGCTGAGCTTTATGCTCAATCTGATCCATGAGGACGATCGCGCTACCCTGCAGCAGGCGATGATCGCCTCGCAAAACGAGCATATGCCGGTTTTTGAATGTGAGCTTCGCGTCCAGCACCCGACGCAAGGCTGGCGTTGGATGCTGCTCTCCGGGCAGATTGTCACCCTCAATATGCAACAACAGGCAGAGCGAGTGATCGGGACGTTGCAGGATATTACCCGGCGCAAAGCCGCAGAGCTGCTGGCCATTGAGGCGGCGAAGGCGGCCCGTGAGGCGAACGAAGCGAAAAGCGCCTTCCTCGCCAATATGAGCCACGAAATCCGCACCCCGATGAACGGCATTCTCGGCATGACGCAGCTGTGCCTCGACACGCCGCTCACCGCAGAGCAGCGGGAGTACCTTTCGCTGGTAATGAGCTCAGCCCAGTCGCTGCTGCACATTATTAACGACATTCTTGATTTCTCACGCATTGAGTCGGGCAAGATGCAGGTGGACGAAGAGCCGCTGGAGATCCGCCCCTTTATCCAGTCGCTGATCCGCCCGCATATGCCTGCCGCCAGCGAAAAGGGTATTGAGCTGCTGGTGGATATCTCCCCTGCGGTACCGGAGGTGCTGATCGTCGATGGCCCCCGGCTGCGGCAAATCCTGACTAACCTGTTGGGTAATGCGCTGAAGTTCACTCATCAGGGGGAGGTTCTGCTGGCGATAGCGCCGGCCGACGACGAAAGCCGCTGGCGCTTTCGCATTCGCGATACCGGGATTGGCATTGCCCCGGAAAAGCAAAAGGCAATCTTCGAGGCCTTCAGCCAGGCCGATAGCTCCACCACCCGCCGCTACGGCGGCACCGGTCTGGGGTTAACCATTTCGGCCCGCCTGGTCAGCCTGATGGACGGCGAGCTGACGGTGGAGAGCCTGCCCGGGGCGGGCAGTGAATTTGCCTTCACCCTGCCGCTGGCAAGTCTGCACGCCGCCTCCGCTAACGCCCCGCCGGGACGCTTCAACAACGAGCGGGTGCTGGTGGTTGACGACAACAGCACCAACCTGCGCCTGCTCGACACTATGCTTCGCCAGATGGGGCTGATACCAACCTGCGTGGACAACGCCGGCGAGGCGTTACGTCGGGCCGCCGAAGGGCCGCCCTGGCCGCTGATCCTGCTGGACGCGCAAATGCCGGATATGGACGGCGTATCGCTGGCGCTGGAGCTCTCCGCCCTGCCTGAAGCCCGGCAAAGCCAGATCATTATGCTCAGCTCCATGAGCCGCCATTTTGACGTCAATATGCTCAAGCGCATCGGTATCGCCCACTATCTGCATAAACCGGTGGCGCAGCGCGAACTGCATCAGGTTATCACCGGTATTCTGGTGCCCACACCGGTGGTGGCGTCAACGCCTGCCCCCGTTGCGGAACCGGTCATGGACCAGACCGGGCTGCATATCCTGCTGGCCGAGGACAATCTGGTTAATCAGAAGGTCGCGAAACGGCTGCTGGAACAGCTTGGCCACCGCTGCGAGGTGGTGAACAACGGCCGGGAGGCGCTGGAGCGCTGGCGCGCCGCCTGCTGGGATCTCCTGCTTATCGATCTGCAAATGCCGGAGATGGACGGTGAGACCGCCATCCGCCTGGTGCGGGAAGAGACGCTGGCGCTGGGTCGGGAGCACCAGCCCGCGATTGCCATGACCGCCCACGCGATGCAGGGCGATAGAGAGCGCTGTCTGGCGATGGGTTTCGACGGTTATATCGCCAAACCAGTGAGTCTTGAGGCGCTACGGGAAGCCATCGCCCGCGTCGGCGCAACGGAAGATAGTGGTTTGGAGGAAAAGGCAGGCTTGCCGGACGAGGCCCACCTGTTAAAACAGTGCGCCGACGATCCTGAGCTGGTCGAGGAGCTGCTGGGACTTTTCGCTGAAGGGCTTGACGCCGCAATCATCGCCCTCACCCACGCCATTGATGCTAATGACCGGGAGACGTGGCGCCGAACCGCCCATAAACTGCGCGGCGAGGCGGTCACCCTCGGCTTTCAACGCCTTGCCGGGGTGCTCCAGCAGCTGGAGAGCCTGGCGGGCTCGCCCGACCAAACTGTGCCTGATGTTCTGCGCGACGCACTGGCTGAGGCGACCACTGGCTGCCACCTTTGGCTGCGGCGCAGAGCGCAGGCGGCTTCACGCTATGCCCCGCTCAGTCGTGGATTTTCACCCCCAGACAGCCGCGAACGAACTCAGGGTTGAAGTGTTTGACCGCTTCGCCAACGTAACCTAAATCCAGGGCACTGATTTGCGCCATTTCGTTATCTGTTAATACAAAATCCCAGATAGCAAAATTTTCTTCAATGCGCTCCTGGCGGGTGGATTTAGGGATCACCGTGACGCCACGCTGCACGTTCCAGCGCAGAACAACCTGCGCAATGGTTTTCTGGTGCGCATCGGCGATCCCCTGAAGCAATGCATCTTGATACGGGTTATGTCTGCCACCGCCTAACGGCGCCCACGCTTCAGGCTGAACGTGATAGCGTTTCATGGTTTCCAGCGCCGCGGGCTGCGCGAAATAAGGATGCAATTCGACCTGGTTTACCATCGGCTTAATTCTGACGGTTTCGCAGAAGTTGACCAACACATGCGCATAGAAGTTAGAAACGCCAATCGCCTTCAGTTTGCCAGCGTCATAGGCCTCTTCCAGCGCACGCCAGGCGCTGAAATAATCGCCCATTGCCTGATGTAGCAAATAGAGATCAAAGTATTCCAGGCCCGATTTTTTTAAGGACGCGGCAATCCCAGCTTTCGCCATCCCGGTGTTGGCCATATCCTGGACCCAGAGTTTGGAGGTAATAAAAAGCTCATCGCGGGTACACAGACCTTGTGCAATAGCTTCACGGACGGCGTCACCGACGGCATCTTCATTGTCGTAGACGGCAGCGGTATCGATGAGGCGATAACCGGTGCGAATGGCGTTCAACACCGCCTGCTTACACTCCGCTTTATCGGTCACCTTGAAAACGCCGAAACCCAGCATCGGCATTTTGCGAGCGTTACTTAATACTGAATATTCCACGCTGAAGCCCTCATGATGTAAAAAAGCAATGGTAAGCCAAAAACGCCATCCCGATTAGACAGTCAATCCTGATTTGACCTATGCATCCAGTTCATTAATCGCGTTGCGCTGAGATGACCTGTGTTTGACAGAGAGCAGGAAGCTTCCTCCTGCGGCTGCCAGCAGTAACAAACCGCTCAATGCAAAAGTGCTGCGCCATCCCAGACTATCAAACATCAGACCGCCTGCCGTTGACCCGAGGGCTATCGATAGCTGGATCACGGCAACCATCAGCCCGCCGCCCGCCTCCGCATCCTCGGGCAGGGTCCGCGCAATCCATGTCCACCAGCCGGTGGGCGCCGCCGTCGCCAGCAGGCCCCACAGGCTTAACAGTACGGCGACCGATCCCATGTACTGTCCGGCCAGCAGAAGCGTTCCGGCAATCGCGGCCATTAACAACGGGATAGCCACCAGCGTCGGATAAAATTGGGCATTCAGAACGGTCGTAATAAGCAGCGTGCCGACAAAACCGGCGATACCCATTGCCAGCAATATCAGGGACAGACCAGAAGGACTGACTTGGGTCACCGTCTCCAGAAACGGTCGCACATAGGTAAACAAGGTAAACTGTCCCATAAAGAACAGTCCGCAGGCCAGCAATCCCAGGGATACCGTAGAAAGACGGAACAGACGCAGCACCGATCCCTGCCGCTGCGGTGCGCGCGGGCTTTTCATCGACGGCAGGCTAACGCATTGCCAGACGAAGGCCAGCACCGCCAGCGGGACAAGACATAAAAAGGCGCCGCGCCAGCCGACGGTGGCCCCCAGGTAGCTGCCCAGCGGCGCTGCCACAACGGTGGCCAGCGCGTTGCCGCCGTTAAAGATGGCAAGTGCGCGGGGGACCTGGCGTTGCGGCACCAGCCTAATGGCCGTTGCCGCCGACATCGACCAGAAGCCGCCGATGACGATCCCGATCATCGCTCTGCCCAGCATATAAACCGGGAAACTGGACGCCAGGGCAATAATCACTCCAGAGGCCGCCATCAGCGCCGTGAGCCCCAGCAGCAACCATTTACGATCCAGCGATCCGGTAAGACGGGAAATGGTCAGGCTGGTCAGTACCGCCAGCGCGCCCGAAAGCGCAATGCCCTGACCGGCTAATCCCTCGGTAATATGTAAATCACCCGCGATGGGTGTCAACAGACTGACCGGCATAAATTCTGAGGCAATGAGCACAAATACGCACAGCGTCATCGCCAGGACGCCGCTCCAGTGTGCCCGGGTATTACCTAATGCAGACATTCTTTATCTCCGACAATACAAAGCCGCCTGCAGGCGGCTTAGGGGATGTCTCCGACACAGGAGATCTATTTCAGATTGGTTTTGAAGAACTGCTCGAACCTGGCAAATGGGATTTTGCCCGCGACGTTGTCATAGAGGTCGACATGGTTTGCGCCAGGGACAATCACCAGCGCTTTCTCTTTACTGCCGATGGCCTTAAAGGCATCTTCGGCAAAATAGCGTGAATGGGCTTTTTCACCGGTCACGATAAGCGTCGGAATAGTCACTTCGCTGGCATAACTCAGCAGCGGCATATTCATAAACGACAGAGGCATCGTTGCATTCCATGCCCCGGTTGAATTAACCGAACGCGGATGGAAACCACGCGGCATACGGTAATAGTCGAAGAACTCTTTCAGGACCGGGTTGGGATTGGCGGGCAAGGTTTCTGGCAAAATACGATCGGCAGCGCTGACGTTGCCTTTACCATCAACATAAATGTCATGCCCGCCGGGGGCGAAAGTGCCGTTTGCCGCATCTTTCCAGCGCTGTGCGTTCAGATAGTGCAGTACGGCGCGGCGATCGGCAGTACTATAGCGGTCTTTGCCATCGCCTACCCCATGCCCCATCGCGCGGCTCATGTCATACATGACGCTGGTCGCCACCGCTTTGACGCGCGTATCCATCGCCGCGTCGTTTAAGGCCATACCCCCCCAGCCACAAATGCCGAGCAAACCGATACGGTTACGATCCACCTCTTTTTGCAGGCCCAGGAAGTCCACCGCGGCACTGAAATCCTCGGTATTGATATCCGGCGAGGCCACGTTACGTGGATAGCCACCGCTTTCACCCGTATAGGATGGGTCAAACGCCAGGGTGACAAACCCCTGTTCGGCCAGCGTCTGGGCATACAGGCCGCTGGACTGCTCTTTTACCGCGCCGAAGGGACCGCTAACGGCAATGGCTGCCAGTTTGCGGTCGCCGCGATCCTTCGGCAGGTAGAGATCCCCTACTAAGGTTATCCCATAGCGGTTCTGGAAGGTCACCTTACGGTGATCCACCTTCGAACTCTCAGCAAACGTTTTATCCCATTTTTCAACCAATGAAACAGGCGCATTCGGGTTAGTTGTCTCAGCATAGCTCATCGTTGTGACTCCACTTAATGAGGCGCAAAGCAGCATGGCGGGTAACGCAGCTGTCAGTTTTTTGGTGAAAACCGTCATCAAAATTCCCCTAAATAAATGTGATCAATGCATGTCTCCAATAGACAACGCTGCTGTGCTTTGTTGTCGTGCGCTTAGTGTAGCCAGCAGTAATGGTTCTTATTAGGGGGTGGAAAATGCTAAGATTAATACCATATTGTTCTAAATAGCTGCGAGTTACGAGGCGGGAGAATGGCGAAACGGGAAAACTACAATGACCTCTATCTGTTTATGCAGGTGGTGCGGGAAGGCAGTTTTACCGCCGCAGCGCAACGACTTGGCCTGGCGCAGTCCGGGGTAAGCCGTGCGGTTCGTGAACTTGAAGAGCGCCTGGGCGTTCAGCTTCTGGTGCGTACCACCCGCCGGTTGTCGCTCACTCAGGCGGGTGAGCAGCTCTATCAGAATGTCGAATCCGGTTTCGACGCCTTAGATTTGGGACTCGCCACGCTGGCCCACTATCGTCAAACGCCCTCCGGTACGGTACGCATCAATGCCAGCCAGCATGCCATTGATAAAGTCCTGCTGCCGAAGCTGGCAGTATTTAAACAACGCTATCCCGATATCAGACTGGAACTGATCAGCGAAAGCCGGTTTGTCGATATTATTGCGCAGCGATTTGATGCGGGCGTACGTCTGGGCCCGGAAGTCGGAAGCGGCATGATTGCAGTACGCATTTCGCCCGATATGGAGATGGCGGTGGTGGGTACACCGGAACATTTTCGACGCTACGGCTTTCCACAAACGCCCGCCGATTTAGTCGCCCACCCCTGCATCGCCTATCAGTTCGGCGACGGCAGCCTTTACGCCTGGGAACTTAATGTGGATGGCAAAAAAATCACCCACCCGCCTCAGGGACAGTGGGCTTTCGCCGATAGCTATATGGAGGCCAAAGCGGCGAGGCTCGGTTTGGGGCTGGCCTATGTCCCGGAAGAACTGATTACCGACGATCTCGCCCAGGGCACGCTTATCCGGGTGCTCCAGCGTTATAGCCAGCGTCTGGAAGGTTCATTTCTCTATTACCCGCACCGCAATGTGTCGCCCGCGCTGAGAGCGGTCATTGATACATTGCGGATGTAGCAGAGGTTGCCTGCGGGTAGCGGGCAACCGGTAGCGGCCAGAGACAACTTCTGTACTCAGACCTGTCATTTAATTGCGATCGATGCAAACAGTAATGCCAGACGGAAATGAATTTATATAAATATTAATTTTGTGAGTTATGTACTTCATTATAAAGTTTAGAAGCAGCACCTCTGCGTAACAAGCTAAAAAAGCAAATAATCGTAAAGATAAAGGGGTAAATAGCCAAAACCCATGCCAGTTTTTGATTTTTAATAATATTATTTATAGTATCACTCAACGAACCATTTGAAAAGTTCTCACAAATCCTGTCAACCGAGCGCACACTTATCCCCGCTTTTTCTGAGAAAGCCGTTTTATCGAAATCTTCACTTTCACACTGTTTTTTATCGAGCTTCCACTCAGTCCAGTTCAGGGGAAGGTAATTATTGGTCCAGATCGAACTCTCAGCAATATGATCATTAACCCAAACCCATGACTTGTCGTCGCCTAATCGTACTAGTGCGGATGGCTTCATTGCCAGCAACATAAAATTTGATAATAGCAGCATAGTTAACACACAAGAGACAAATACACCAACATTAGCGATAAATAATGGTTTTATTGCCTTAAGCGTTGATATTTCAAACCATCCTTTCGCGGCTGTGACATGACGAATATCTATGTTTTTCTTCTTCGTCCAGTTAATCAGTGACTTGATCTCTTCTTTATTTCTTGCGCCGACATTAAATAAAACATTAAAACGTT
The DNA here is from genome assembly GCF_020526085.1 of Klebsiella africana. NCBI lineage: Bacteria > Pseudomonadati > Pseudomonadota > Gammaproteobacteria > Enterobacterales > Enterobacteriaceae > Klebsiella > Klebsiella africana. Next base: position 2,954,042 of record NZ_CP084874.1, read on the forward strand.
CAACATCATTTCTCTCATTGAAATATGCATTTATTTTACCGTCGTGAAACGTTTTCCCTCCCAGGCAGAACTCCCATAGCCGGTTCAATAAAGAATATGCGGATCCTGCCCGTTTCCAGATAAACACCCCTAATAAACCAAAAGTAACAAAAATTAATGCGCTATTAATCAGTCCATCAAAATTCCATATTGAAGAAATTAAACTTTCCATCTAGCCCCTCTTAATCATCCTGCTAATCGTATGCTCAGCAATCACACCACAGCATCATTACAAAATAAATATTTTTTAACTGCAACTTTTCTTATCCAGCACACAAGGTCATTGCCGATATCTTCTTATACGCAGGCCATAACTATACGTCACACTCTTCTGCTACTTGAGCCTTACATTCCACCTCAGTGCTGCTACGCTATCTCTGAGAAAATGGCGAAGGAGATATAATGAAAGTCCTCAATATTCTGATCCGTCGATGCGTGCTGATTGTCCACTTTGAAGAAACCGTTTCGTTTTATGAAAACCTCATCTCGCAAAAGGCAAGGTTGCGTTTTGACTATCCCGAATACGATCTCAAACTGGCGCAGGTGGGTTCCGTGCTTTTAATCGGCGGAACCGAGCAAAGCCTGGCGCCTTTTCGTGCCACCGAGGCGACCTTCCTGGTCAACGACATTACCGCCTGGGAGAAACATCTGCCTTCCACCGGGGCAACGATTATCAACCCGGTGAAGGCCGTGCCCACCGGCTGGAACATGCTGGTTCGGCATCCGGATGGTATGATTGCCGAATACGTTGAGCATCATGATAAAAACCCGGCGGATGAGATCTTCTGATGCTTCGCGACTAGATGGTAGAACCGGGCATCAGTCGGCCATACTGCCAGAAAAGTGATGCTTTCTGCTGTATCGGGAGAAGGAGAGCAGGAGAAACTGGCGCTGTAAGCCGCGCCAGCCCGGAGTTCAGCGATGGTTGCCTGACATCTTCAGGCAACCACGACCGGTTAGTGCTTCACAATATACATGGTACGGCTGTAGGCCACATCTTCCGGATTGGTGATCGGGTAGCCTTTCAGCCACGGCTTAATCAGCCGGCCGTTAGTGTACTGGTAGATCGGCGCGATCGGCGCTTTGACCATAATGATCTTCTCCGCCGCATTATAATCGTCGTTACGCGCTTTGGCCGAATTCTCCACCGCCGCCTGGGCGAGGATTTTGTCGTACGCCGGATCGTTAAAGCGCGAGATATTTCCGCTGTGGGTGGAGGTCAGCAGCGACAGGAAGGTGGACGGCTCGTTGTAGTCCCCTACCCACGAAGCGCGGATCACGTCGAAATTGCCGGTGTTACGGCTGTCGATATAGGTTTTCCACTCCTGGTTCTGCAGCTTCACTTCCACGCCGAGGTTTTTCTTCCACATCGACGCCACCGCGATGGCAATCTTCTGGTGGTTCTCAGAGGTGTTATACAGCAGCGTCAGCTTCAGCGGACGATTCGGGCCATAGCCGGCGGCAGCCAGCAGGGCTTTCGCCTGGGCATTAAGCTCGGCCTGACTCATACTCTCAAACTGTGACGGCTGGGGGGTGAAGCCCGCCGTCACGTCCGGCGTGAAGCGCCAGGCCGGTTTTTCCCCGGTCCCCAGTACTTTCTCCGCCATCACCCGGCGATCGATGGTCATGCTCAGCGCCAGCCGTACCCGCTCATCCGCCGTCGGCCCCTTTTGAGTATTAAAAGCGTAATAGTAGGTACCCAGCTGCGGCGGGGTATATACCTGCCCCGGAATATCCTTCAGCAGCTTCTGGTACATATTTTTCGGGAAAGACTCGGTGATATCGATATCCCCTGCGAGATAGCGCTTGGTAGCGGCGGACTCCTGGTTAATCGGCACAAAGGTGACCTGCTGGATCACCGTTTTGGCGTTATCCCAGTAGTGCGTGTTCGGCACCACCACCAGCTTCTCATTCACCACGCGGTCTTTCAGGACATAGGCGCCGTTGCCTACCAGGCTGCCGGGCCGCGTCCAGTTCGCCCCGCTGTCGACATTCGCTTTTTGCACCGGGTAAAAGGCAAAGCTGGCGGTCAGGTTGCTGAACCACGGCAGTGGTTTATCCAGCTGCACCCGCAGAGTGTGGGCGTCGACGGCGGTGACCCCCAGGGTCTCCGGCGCGGCTTTGCCGTCAATAATGTTCTGCGCGTTAGCGATCCCCGCCAGCGCCGCAAACCAGGCGAACGGCGAAGTGGTCTTCGGATCCACCAGACGTTGCCAGCTATAGACGAAATCCTCGGCGGTAACCGGCGTGCCGTCTGACCAGCGGGCGTTATCACGCAGGGTAAAGGTCCAGACGCGGTTATCGTTGCTCTGCCAGCGGGTCGCTACGCCTGGAACCAGGTTGCCTTTCGCATCCTGATTGACTAAACCTTCAAACAAATCGCGGATCACCTGGATTTCCGGCAGGCCCACCGCTTTGGCGGGATCTAACGAGGCGGGTTCATCTTTGATATGGCGCACTAACAGCTGTTTTTCCGCCAGTACCGTGCCCGGCGGTACGTCCGCCGCCCAGGCCAGAGAAGATACGCTGGCTAACCACAGCGCGCCGCATGTCAAAGCGACAGGATACTTCATAAGATCCCCTTTAAAATGAAAAAAATACCGCCAACAGAGCGATAATTATTTGTTTCATCACCTGAAATTGCAAACGACATATGATAGAAAATTGATGTGCCGTCGGATTTCTCGCCTCAGGGAATGGGTTTGATCCCGACACGCTTTTCGCTAACACTAAATAATAACGACACACAGGAAGCCCTATGTCTATTTCACGTCCACGCCCGCAGCGCGGCGACTTTCCGCCGGGAACCCGGCAGTATGGCAGCTCGGAACTGGGCGCGCCGCTGCTGTGGTTTCCTGCGCCGCAGGCCGACAGCCGTAGCGGGCTGATTATTGCCGGCACCCACGGTGATGAGAATTCGTCGATTGTGACCCTCTCCTGCGCCCTGCGCACCCTGAAACCCGAGCTGCGCCGTCACCACGTGGTGCTGACGGTCAATCCTGACGGCTGTCAGCTCGGCCTGCGCGCCAATGCCCGCGGCGTTGACCTCAACCGTAACTTTCCGGCAGCCAACTGGAAGCAAGGGGAAACGGTTTACCGCTGGAATAGCGCGGCAGAGGAGCGCGACGTGGTGCTGTTGACCGGCGAGCAGCCGGGTTCGGAACGGGAGACCGAGGCCTTGTGTCAGTTGATCCACCAGATCCATCCGGCGTGGGTGGTCTCCTTTCACGATCCGCTGGCCTGTATCGACGACCCGGGCCACAGCCCGCTGGGGCGCTGGCTGGCCGACGCCTTCTCCCTGCCGCTGGTGGGTAGCGTGGGCTACGACACGCCGGGCTCCTTTGGCAGCTGGTGCGCGGATATTGGACTCCCCTGCATCACCGCCGAGTTCCCTCCGGTCTCCGCCGACGAGGCAACGGAGCGTTACCTGCCGGCGATGACCGACCTGCTGCGCTGGCAGGCTTAAAGATGAAGCACGCCGGTGCTGAACCGCAGCGCCGGCTCAACGTCCACCGCCAGCCATGTCGGGCCGTCGAGGTCGGCGAAGCGCGCCAGCGGCGCCAGAGGGAGCGCAGCGGCGATCCCGCGAGAGGTGCAGAGCATACAGCCCAGCATCCGTTCAAATCCCTGCCGTTCCGCCTCCCCGGCCAGAGCCAGCGCTTCGGTCAGGCCGCCCGTTTTATCCAGTTTGATATTGACCATCTCATAGCGCCCGCGCAGCCGCGGCAGGCTCTCCCGGGTATGGCAGCTCTCGTCGGCGCAAATCGGCAGCGGATGAACGAAGTTTACCAGCGCCGCGTCGTCGTCGGCGGGGAGCGGCTGCTCAAGCATCGCCACACCGAGGTCAGCCAGCAGCTGGCAGCGCGCCGCCAGCCCCTCGCTGTGCCAGGACTCATTGGCGTCGACAATCAGCGTGGCCTCCGGCGCCGCCTGGCGAATAGCGATTAGCCGCTCGCTGATCAGTCGATCGTCAAGCTTCACCTTCAACAGCTGGGCCCCTGTCTGCCACAGCGCCGCAGCGCTGGCCGCCATCTGATCCGGCGTGCCAATGACCACCGTCTGGGCGGTGATCACCCGGTTAGGCAACGCCACGCCCAATAGCTGGGGCAAGGTTTTGCCTTCGCGTCGCGCCTGCAGATCCCATAGCGCGCAGTCAATGGCATTGCGCGCGGCGCCTGCCGGCAGCAACCGCTGCAGTTGTTCGCGAGTAAGATCCGCCTCCAGCTGCTCGCCGATCGCCATCACCTGGGCCATGACCGAGGCGATACTCTCGCCATAGCGGGGATACGGTGTGCATTCGCCCACCCCTTTCACGCCGTCCTCTTCCAGTTCCACTACCACCACTTTTGCCTCGCTGCGGCTACCGCGGGCGATCACAAAAGGGGTATGGAGCGGCCAGGCTTCCTCATACACTCGCACGTTACGCATTCCCTTGTCCTCTCTGGTAAATGTTAAATAGGGTTTGCCGTGTAGCTGGCGGATGTCATACACTACTCGCGACGTTAACTATATGTAAACAGGAAGATAACCATGTCACAAACCGTGCATTTCCAGGGCAACCCCGTTTCTGTTCAGGGCACCATTCCGCAGGCAGGCGCTAAAGCGCAGCCGTTTACGCTGGTCGCCAAAGATCTCTCTGACGTCGCGCTGAGCCAGTACGCCGGCAAACGTAAAGTACTGAATATTTTCCCGAGCATTGATACCGGCGTGTGTGCCGCATCAGTGCGTAAATTCAACCAGCTGGCCGCTGAACTGGACAACACCGTCGTGCTGTGCATTTCCGCTGACCTGCCGTTCGCCCAGTCCCGCTTCTGCGGCGCGGAAGGCCTGAGCAACGTGGTGACCCTTTCCACGCTGCGCGGCGCGTCGTTCCTCGCTGACTACGGCGTCGCCATCGCCACCGGTCCGCTGGCTGGCCTGGCTGCCCGTGCGGTGGTTGTTATCGATGAAAACGATCAGGTCGTCTACAGCCAGCTGGTGAACGAAATTACCGAAGAGCCGGACTACGACGCCGCGCTGGCCGCCCTGAAAGCCTGATAACAGATTGCCCGGGCGCATCGCGCCTGCGGACATTCTCTTTGCTCAGCCCCCGCTCTGCGGGGGCTTTTTATTGCCGTGGCGCATAGCGGGAGATAGCCCGCGCCATCGCCGGGCCGGTCAGTAAAATGGTAAACAGCCGCAACGTCTGTAGCGCCATAATGAACGACATATCCGCCCGGGTGCCGGCGGCGATAATCGCCACTGTGTCCAGGCCGCCGGGGCTGGTGGCCAGGTAGGCGGTCATAAAGTCCATCTGCAGAATGTGGGTCAGGCCGAGGGCCATCAGGGCACACATCAGGATCAGCCCGAGGATGGAGGCGATAATCTGCGGCAGCGTCTTCAGCGCCAGCAGAAAAATGGCTTTATTAAACTGGAGCCCTACCGTCCAGCCCAGCAGCGCATAGGCTATCGCCAGCAGCCACTCCGGCAGCTCCAGCATCAGCCAACCGCTGCCCTGCGCCAGCGCGCCGAGCAGCATCGGCAGCAGCATGGCCCCGGAGGGGATACGCAGCCGCATGCCCAGCCAACAGGCTAGCGCCGTCAGCAGCAGCGTGAAAAGGAAATTCAGGGTCAACGATGGAAACCAGACAATATCCTGAGTCATTTCCTGTGCTTCATTGCCCAACGCATAACGCACCACCAGCGCCGCCGCGCCGACGACAAACAGTACCCGCAGATACTGCATCAGCGCCACCAGCCGCACATCGGCACCGTACTCCTGGGCCATCACCACCATTGCCGACGCGCCGCCGGGAGAGCTTCCCCAGGCGCCAGTGGCGCCCGGCAGCGCGCTGTAGCGGACCAGCAGCCAGCCGGTAAGGCCGCTGATCGCCAGGGTGGTCAACAGGATCGCCAGCACCAGCGCCCAGTTGTTGAACAGCACGCCAAAAACAGAGGGATTAATCGCCCGGGCGATCATGCAGCCGACGATGGCCTGCGCCGCCAGATAACAGGGGCGAGGGATGCTCAGCTTCACCCCGCGCAGGCTCAAAATGAGACCGGCAATCAGCGGCCCCAGCAGCAGCGCTGCCGGCAGGTGTATTCGTAACAGCAGCGAGGAAAAGAGAACAGAGAGCAGCAGCAATATCAGCCAGTGCCCTATCGCGCGACGCGACGCCAAGATGCACCACCCCGGAAAAAGGATTAAAAAACCAGTATATACAGGTTTAGCCCACTTTGCAGGCCGGGATGCCGGCGACGCGAATCGCCGGCCTGGACGGGATTATTCGTCGCCCTTTTTCTGACTCAGACCATATTCGCGCAATTTGTTAGCGATGGCGGTATGCGACACTCCCAGCCGCTTCGCCAGCTTACGGGTGCTGGGGTAGCTGCGATAGAGCTGGGTCAGCACCGAGCGCTCAAAGCGGCGGGTGATGTCGTCCAGCGACCCCTCCATGGCCTCCTCGCCCACCGGCAGCGAGGCGACGTCATGGTCCGGCAGCAGAATGTCCTGTGGACGCAGCTCGAATCCCTCCAGCTGGGTCAGCGCGCGATAGACGGCATTCTTCAGCTGGCGGACGTTGCCGGGCCAGCTGTAGCGGGTAAGCACCGTACTGAGATCGGCGGAGAGCTTCGGCCGCGGGATCCCCTGCTCGTCGGCGAAGCGGGCCACGAACAGCTCCGTCAGCGGCATAATGTCCTGCGGGCAATCGCGCAACGGCGGCAGATACAGCGTCAGGACGTTGAGGCGATAATAGAGATCTTCGCGAAACAGCCCTTTCTGCACCAGCTCGATCAGGTTTTTCTGCGTCGCGCAGATCACCCGGACATCGACGTGCACTTCATGATCCTCGCCAACGCGTCGGAAGGTGCCGTCGTTGAGAAAGCGCAGCAGCTTGGTCTGCATACGCGGCGACATCTCGCCAATTTCATCCAGCAGCACCGAGCCGCCGTTGGCCTGCTCGAAGAAGCCCTTTTTGCCCTGCAGCGCGTCGCCAAACAGCTCGCTCTCGACCGCGTCCTCGGGAATGGAGCCGCAGTTGAGCGCCAGATAGGGTTTGCCCGCCCGCGGACTGGCCAGATGGCAGGCATGGGCCAGCAGATCTTTGCCGGTGCCGGTGTCGCCGACAATCAGCAGCGGCGCGCTGAGCATCGCCAGCTTGCGCGCCTGCTCCACCACGTGGCGCATTTTCGGTCCCACCGCAAGGATCTGGCTGAAGGCGCTGGTGTCCTGGCTGGTCATGGTCTGCAGCTGGCGTCCCATGCGTACGGTTGAGCGCAGCATCGCCACGGCGCCGGTCAGCACACGTTCGCTATGCTCCCCTTCCAGATAGACCGGGGTCACTTCCAGCAGGTAGTTCTGCCCATTTACCACCACATGTTCCGCATGCGTCTCCTGCGGGCTGCTCTCCAGCCAGCGCTGGACGTTAAAATCGGCGATCAGTTGGGCCACCGGGTGGTTACGCAGCTTCGCCTGGCTTTGGCCAAACAGCAGGCAGCTGGCGGGGTTGGCCAGCTCCACCCGACCTTTGGTATCCAGCGACAGCACCGGCTCCGGCATCGCCACCAGCAGGGCGCTGAGTGCCAGGTGTTCACGCTCAGACGGCATCCACGGCACGGTGCGCACGTCTGTCACGCCGGCGATACGGCGGATCTCTGCCATCAGACTGCTGAACGTGGCGAACTCCAGTTCGGCGAAATTGAGGTAAATTCGGCCAATAGGGTCAATATCGATACCGCGCAGGTCAATACCACGCAGCACCAGCAAATCGAGCAATTCACGAGTCAGACCGAGACGGTCTTCACAAAAGACTTCAAGACGCATGGGAGTGTTCACCCTAAAAGTGCCAATGACGGGAGAATAATAGGCCAGGAATGGGTTTTCGGGAAGCTAACTGTCAACAATTATTGACAGTATGGCGGAAAAATGGGCGCTGTGGCGTAAAGTCAGGCGGTCAGTGGTTAGATGAACGCCTGGGTGATCCGGGATCCAACCTGCCCTGTAGGCCGGGCAAGGCGAAGCCGCCGCCCGGAAATGTCTCTGAGTTGGGATTAGTTTTCCGGGCGGGTTTTGCTTTTCTGCAGGGTCTCTTTTAACTGCCCAATCAGCTCGCGACGAAAATCGCCGAGCCGCGGTTTATCATCGGCGATCCACGGCAGCGGGCGGCACAGCTCCATCGCCTTGATCCCGAGACGGGCGGTCAGCAGACCGGCGCCAATGCCCTGTGCGGCGCGCGCCGACAGCCGGGCCGCCAGATCCTGCGACATCCAGTCCATCCCCACCTCGCGCACCAGTTCGCTGGCGCCGGCGAAAGCGATATTCAGCAACACCAGGCGAAACAGTCGCAGACGGCTGTAATACCCGAGCTCAATGCCGTACAACGTGGCGATTCGGTTGATCAGCCGCAGGTTCCGCCAGGCGATAAAGGCCATATCCACCAGCGCTAGCGGGCTGACGGCAATCATCAGCGTCGACTCCGCCGCCGAACGACTGATTTCCCGCCGTGCCTGGGCATCGAGCACCGGCTGCACCAGCTGCGCATAAAGGCTCACCACTTCACGATCGCTTTGCGTTTCATGGATCGCGGCATACCAGCGCTGCAGCGCCGGATGCGACTGATCCAGACCCGCCTGCTGCGCCAGTTTCTCGCAAAAGGCTTTGGCTTTACCGACCGCGTGACTGTGCAGCATATCGCGCGCTTCATCGCGTTCGTGCGCGCGCTGGCGCAGTCGCCACAGGCGGCGCCATTCGGTGGCCACCGATCCGACGCCGGCCCCGACGATCAGCGCCCCGGCGAGGCAGCCGCCCAGCGCAATCCAGTCCTGGGTTTGCCAGGCGTTGGCCGTCCACTGCACGCCTTGCGCCACGACGCTGACGCCGAAAATCGCCAGTCCGGCGCTGACCATCCGTCGCCACAGGCTGCGTTTGGGTCGCAGGACCGACTCCACCACCGCTTCCGCCGCCCCCTCTTCCTCTTCGCCGGTCACCAGTCGCGCTGGCGCGAAGTTGTCGGCCTCCAGGGTGTCAAAGGCGCGGGCGCTTTTCAGCGGCGGAATTTTTTCCGCTTGCAGCGGCCCATCAAAATCAATCCGCGGTTTTAACGGTTCGCTCATCGCAGTTTATCTCCAATCAAAAATTCCAGCGCCGCGTCGAGACGAATGTGCGGCAAAGGCCGATCGACATCCATGACCTGCGGACGAAAGTTTTCAAACTGAAATCCCTGCTGCTGCCAGAAGGCCTGGCCTGGCAGGCGCGCAGGCACCTCGCCGGGATAGATGGTCAACGGCTGGCCGTCGCTCAGGCGGTTGCCGCGCAGGGCGGGGATTTTCTCACCATTCACTTCTATTAGACCGCTCTGGGTCGCCTGAATGGACGCCAGCCCCAGGCAATCCATACTGATCCCTTCGAAAGCGGCGTTTTGCCACGCGTCCTGAATCAGCTGTTGCAGAAGCGACACCATATTGCTGTGCTGATCCACTGTGACGTGGTCAGCTTTGGTAGCGGCAAACAGCAGCTTGTCGATGACCGGCGAAAACAGTCGGCGGAACAAGGTGCGCTGTCCGTAATGGAAACTTTGCATTAGCTGGGTCAGCGCCAGGCGCATATCGTTAAACGCCTGTGGCCCACTGTTGAGCGGCTGCAGACAGTCCACCAGCACAATCTGCCGGTCGAAGCGCAGGAAGTGCTCTTTGTAGAACCCCTTCACCACCCTGTCGCAGTAGTACTTATAGCGTTCGCGCAGCATACCGGCGTTGCTGTGTTTTTCCGCCTGCGCCAGCCTGGCTTCGCCGACGGCGTCGACGTCAGGCCACGGGAAAAACTGCAGCGCCGGCGCGCCCGCCATTTCGCCGGGCAGGACAAAGCGCCCGGGCTGGATAAAGTGCAGCCCTTCACGCTTACAAGCGTGGAGATAGTCCGTCCAGGCGGCGGCAATATCCGCCAGCCGAGCCTCGTCGGCAGAAGCCAGCGGATCCAGCCCGGCGCACAGCTGCCGCCAGCGGGCCGACCACTCCGCACGCTGGCCCTGCAGGAGCCCGGTCATCTGTCGCGACCAGCTCAGATAATCCTGTGCCAGCATCGGCAGGTCGAGCAGCCACTCGCCCGGATAATCGACGATCTCCAGATACAGCGTGGAGGTGTCTTTAAAATGGCGCAGCAGGGAGTCATTGGAACGGTAGCGCAGCGCGAGACGGATCTCGCTCACCCCGCGCGTCGGGGTTGGCCACATGGGGGGCTGGCCGAACAGCTGGGCCAGGCCTTCATCATAGGTAAATCGGGGAATACCGAAGTCCCGCTGGGGTACGCGCTTGACGCCGAGCAGCCGCTCTTCGCGTGCGGCGCTCAGCAGCGGCAGGCGAGCGCCGGCGTGGATATTCAGCAGTTGGTTGACCAGCGCGGTGATAAACGCCGTTTTACCGCTGCGGCTCAGGCCGGTCACCGCCAGACGTAAATGCCGGTCAACCCCGCGGTTGACCAGCGCATTCAATTCAGTTTTCAGTCGCTTCATCGCCAGTCCGTTATGCCCTGAAGGTATGTCTCGTCATCATAAGCTATCTGCCGGGGATAAGCAGGACAACGTTAATCCTTTTGCGCCTTCCCCACGGCGGCATTATTTCATCCCGCGCGTGACGCGGTTGGCCAGCCGGCTGAGCAGCGGCTCCAGCGCCACCGCCAGCAGCATTTTCAGCGGCCGACGCGCGACCGATTTAACCGCCCAGCCGGCAACGCCCGCCGGGCCATAACGCAGCGCGGTCAGCAGCGCCAGCTTACCGACGATTTTCAGACCGGGCTTCACCTGCTGCCCGGCGCGTTGCCATTTGCTATTCATGCGTTGCCTCATTCGTTAGAAACAGGGTTTACAGCTGGCGAAAGCGGCTGCGCAGCGTAAAGGTGTCGGAGGTGACATACCGCTCCATTTCACGCAGACGCTGTTCACCGGAGGCCAGTTCGGCATCCACGGCGGCCAGCAGATCGCCATTGCTCGGCGCTTTGTGGCCGTAAAGCTCACTGTCCGGCATCGGATCCAGAGCAAAAGTCAAAATGATGTAGGCCACCAGGACAAAGAAAAAGAGGCCGAAAATCATCGCCAGCACGGTAATCAGGCGCACCAGCTTCACCGGGACATCAAGATGCTGAGCAATGCCCGCGCAGACGCCCTTTACCATCCCGCGCTGCGGGATACGCCACAGTTTTTTATTCAGATCCAGTCCGGCCATTATTTGTCCCTCCAGTTCGGATGTTCAGCATCCAGGATCGCTTCCAGCGCCTGAATACGTTCGCGCATCCGCTTCGCGTCATCGGTCAACTGCAGCAGCCGTTGCTGCTCATTTTGCGTCAGACTGCCGTTAGCGCCGCGATTGTTGTAGTGCAGCCACAGCCAGACCGGCAGAACAAACAGCACAAACAGCGTCAGCGGAATGGCGAGAAAAAGCATGCTCATGTGTACTCCTTACAGGGGGTGAGCCGCGGCGCAACGCCGCGCCGCGCAATCGTACTTACTGGTTGGACTGATTCATTTTGGCTTTCAACGCCGCCAGCTGCTCGCTGATTTCGTCGTCCGCTTTCAGTTCGGCAAACTGCTGATCCAGCGTCTGCTGCTTGCCAAAGCGGTGGCTCTCTGCTTCCGCTTCCATCTGATCGATGCGGCGTTCAAAGGACTCAAAGCGGGCCATCGCCTCATCCAGTTTACCGCTGTCCAGCTGGCGACGCACATCGCGGGACGAACTCGCCGCCTGATGGCGCAGCGCCAGCGCCTGCTGACGGGCGCGGGTTTCGCTGAGTTTGTTCTCCAGCTCGCCAATCTCTTTTTTCATGCGCGCCAGGGTTTCATCCACCAGCTGTACTTCATGATCCAGTTGAGCGATAAGGTCGGTCAGCTTCTGTTTTTCGATCAGCGCCGCACGGGCCAGATCCTCTTTCTCTTTACGCAGCGCCAGCTCGGCCTTTTCCTGCCATTCCGCCTGCTGGGCGACTGCCTGCTCAATACGACGGGACAGCTGTTTCTTTTCCGCCAGCGCGCGGGCCGACGTCGAACGCACTTCCACCAGCGTGTCTTCCATCTCCTGGATCATCAGACGCACCAGCTTTTGTGGGTCCTCCGCTTTCTCCAGCAGGGAGTTGATGTTGGCGTTCACGATGTCGGCAAAACGAGAAAAAATACCCATAATTTCAATCCTCATAGTTCTGGTTTCAGGCATTCACCTGTGGCTTAGCTAATACAAATGGCGTGCCAACTTTTTATCTTATTGATTTTAAACAAGGTGGTTGCGAAATGTGCTGGGCATTGCTACAGTCGCTTGGTTAATTCCACTACTTAATGGCGAAATTCATCATGGCGCAGTACAAGGATAATCTGCTGGGCGAGGCCAATAGCTTTCTCGAGGTGCTGGAACAGGTTTCCCGGCTGGCCCCGCTGGATAAACCAGTGCTGGTCATCGGCGAGCGAGGTACCGGGAAAGAGCTTATCGCCAACCGACTCCACTACCTCTCCAGCCGCTGGCAGGGACCGTTTATCTCGCTGAACTGCGCAGCGCTGAACGATAATCTGCTCGACTCGGAGCTGTTCGGCCACGAAGCCGGGGCGTTTACCGGGGCCAGCAAACGCCATCCCGGACGCTTCGAGCGCGCCGACGGCGGGACGCTGTTCCTCGATGAGCTGGCGACGGCCCCAATGCTGGTGCAGGAGAAGCTGTTAAGAGTGATTGAATATGGCGAGCTGGAGCGCGTGGGCGGCAGCCAGCCGCTACAGGTTAACGTCCGGCTGGTGTGCGCCACTAACGCCGATCTGCCGCAGATGGTCGAGGAAGGCCATTTTCGCGCCGACCTGCTAGACCGTCTGGCCTTCGACGTGGTGCAGCTTCCCCCGTTGCGCGAACGGCAGAGCGACATCATGCTGCTCGCCAACCAGTTTGCCATTCAGATGTGCCGCGAACTAGGCCTGCCGCTGTTTCCCGGCTTTAGCGAGCGGGCGACCGCAACGCTGCTCGGCTACCGCTGGCCGGGGAATATTCGCGAACTGAAGAACGTCGTCGAGCGCTCGGTGTATCGCCACGGCGACAGCGAGCATGAGCTGGACGCCATTATTATTAATCCTTTTCGTCAGACCACCGGCTCCCCGCCGGAAGCCGCGTCCGGCGATGAGCTGCCCGCCCTGCCGCTGGATCTGCGTGATTTTCAGCTCCAGCAGGAAAAACGCCTGCTGGAGCGGAGTCTGCAGCAGGCGAAGTATCATCAGAAGCAAGCGGCGGAGCTGTTAGGATTAACCTATCACCAGCTCCGCGCGCTGCTGAAAAAGCATCAGCTGTGAGAGGCGCCCGGCAGCAGCAGCGCGCTCACCGCCATTGCCCCCAGACATAAGACGGCGTTAAACCACAGGGCATACTGGGCGGCATGGGCCATGCCCAGCGGTAAAAACAGCGCAAAAAGTGACGCCGTCACAGCAATGCCCATCGCCCCGCCCAGCGAGCTGCCCATCTTATAGATCCCCGAGGCGACGCCGATCTTGTTCTCCGGGGCATTGGCCACCGCCGTATCCGTTGACGGCGTGGCGTAGCAGCCCAGCCCGAGGCCAAACAGCACGTTGCTGGCGAATACCACCCCGATATACAGCGCCTTATCGAGAAAGGTACAGGATATCAGCGCGATGGCAATAGCGGTCAACACCGGGCCGGCCATCATCGGCAGCCGGGCGCCATAGCGTTGCAGCAGCTTCTCGCCGACCCGGATCATCGCGAGGACGGTCACCAGATAGCCGAGGGTCATCATCCCACTTTCCAGCGGCGTCAGGTGGTGCCCCTGCTGCAGCCAGATGCTGGCGATCATCATGGTACCAATCGCCCCATTGAGCAGAAAGTTCGACAGCACTGCCGCACCGTAGGCCCGATTGCGGAATAGCGCAAAATCAATCAGCGCCGCCTCGCCTTTGCGCATGCCGTTGCGGATAAATACCGCCCCCGCCGCCAGCGCCCCAACCAGCATGGTCAACGACAGCGGGCTGCTCCATCCCCAGCCATGGCCCTTGCTGATAAACAGATTCACCAGCACCAGCGCAGCAATCAGGCTCAGCAGGCCGCCAACGTCCAGCTTATGCTGACTGGCGCTGGCGCTGCGGCTCTCCGGCGTACCGCGCAGCAGCACCAGCGCCAGCAGGGCAACGGCGATGGAGAAGACGAAGATCCAGCGCCAGCCCAGTCCGGTGGCGATAGCTCCGCCAACGAAGGAACAGAGACCGCTGCCGCCCCACGAGCCGATGACCCAGAAGCTGACCGCCCGCTGCCGCGCACGCCCTTCATACCAGGTCTTAATCAGCGCCAGCGTCGCTGGCATAATGCAGGCTGCCGACAGCCCCTGCAGCACCCGGCCGGCCAGGAACAGCCCCGGCCCCTGAGCGATTACCAGCATGGCGCTGCCGACGATGCTCAGCCCCAGCCCGAGGGTGGTCATCCGCACCCGGCCAAACTTGTCCGCCAGACCGCCGCTGGCGACCACGAAACAGCCGCTGAACAGCGCGCTGAGGCTGACGGCCAGAGTTAAGGTTTCAAGGGAGATATCAAGACTGCTTTTCATCGCTGGCACGACGTTAATCACCGACTGGGCGAACAGCCAGAAGGTTAAAACGCTTAACACAATCCCCACCAGCAGGCGATCGTTGCCGACAAACGGGGTGTCGCTTATTGTGACAGTGCTCATCGCATGGCCCTCCCGTCTCTCGTGATTAGCGCAGATAGTGTTCCGTCAGACCGCACCACAGCGCCGCGCCGGTCAGCAACAGCGCGTCGTTGAAGTCATATCCCGGGTTATGCACCATGCAGCGGTCCGGCTCGTCGCCCGCGCCGATAGTGAAATAGCTACCGTGCGGGTGCTGCTCCAGCATAAAGGCAAAATCTTCACTGCCCATGAACGGCTTCACCTCGCCCACCTGCTCTGCACCGAACAGCGACGTCGCCACCTCCCGCACCATGGCGTTGGTCGCCGGATCGTTGCGCAATACCGGGCTGCCGTTGATATGCGTCAGCGTGGCGGTGGCATTGAAGCTCTCCGCCTGGGCCACGGCAATATCGTGGATCCGCTGCAAAACGGTTTCACGTACCTGCTCATTGAGGGTGCGCACCGTGAGCTTCATCAGCACATGGTCGTTAATGATATTGGGCGCGTGTCCGGCCTGAATGCTGCCGACGGTCACTACCGCCGGTTCAAACGGGGTGATATTGCGCGAGACGATCGACTGCAGCGCGAGGGTGATATGGCAGGCCACCAGCGTGGCGTCAACGGTATGTTCCGGCACCGCGCCGTGGCCGCCAACGCCCTTCACTTCAATATGCAGCGTATCGGAGGAGGCCATCATCGCTCCGTCGCGCAGGCCGATCTTGCCCAGCGGCTGCCCCGGCATATTGTGCAAGCCGAAGATGGCGTCGCAGGGGAACTGGTCAAACAGACCGTCCTCAACCATTACCCGCCCGCCGTACAGCAACTCTTCCGCGGGCTGGAAAATCAGCTGCAGCGTCCCGGTAAACTGGCGGGTGCGCGCCAGATATTCAGCCGCATAGAGCAGCGTGGTGGTGTGCCCGTCATGGCCGCAGCCGTGAAAGCGCCCGTCAACCTGGCTTGCCCACGGCTTCCCGCTCCGCTCCTGCATCGGCAGGGCATCCATATCTGCCCGCAGGCCGAGACGTTTTTTCCCCTCGCCGACGCGCAGCGTGCCCACCACTCCGGTGCCCGCCAGGCCGCGGTGAACCTCGTATCCCCACTCGCTAAGCAGTCGGGCAACCTCGCTGCTGGTCTGATGCTCTTCAAAGCCGATCTCCGGCTGCTGGTGGAACTGGCGACGCAGGGCAATAAATTGCGCCTCGTTGACCTGCAAGGCTTCAAGCAACGGATGTGTCATTTTTGTTATTCCTGTGTTGTGTTTGCACGACACAGTCGAGTTTATGCGGGTAAAACAGCTTTCAGGCGCGTTTTTTTGTTTTATATTGACGAGAAATCAATGAGTGTTTTTCATACATATCGGTTATGACAAAAAACAACCGGTTGTTTTTTGTCTACAGAGGAGTGTCACGTGGAGCAGCATTCAGGCGACTTTAGCGTTACCGTGCGCGATGTACGTCAGTTGAACCAGCCGGAAAGCGATCTGCTGATGCTGCTGTGGGTGCTGGAGGGGAGCATAAATCTGACGGAGGCAGAAGGTGTGCCGCAGCCGCTCGCCGCCGACGGGCTGGCGATCGTTAACCGCAACCGTCGCTGGAGCCTGCGCAGCGCCGGAGCCAACGCGGTGATGATCCTGACTCTCTCTGCCAGCTGGCTGACCCGCCTTGACAGCGCTTTTTTTGCCGTCGACTACCAAATAACGCCGCGCACCCGGAATGCCGATGACGGCCTGCGCCGCCTGATGCGCCAGCTGCTGGTGAGTGGTCTCGTCAATCATCCCGGCCATTACCGACTGGAGGCCAATCGCTGGCTGAGTGAGATAGCGCTCCTGCTGGCCACACGCTTCAGCCAGCCCATCGCCTCCACGCCGCGCCGCGGGACTGAGAACTGGAGCCGGCGAATAGCCAGCGTGGTCGCGCGGATCGACGCCAACTATCAGCGCCGCCTCTCGCTGCAGGAAGTGGCGGCAGCGGAATTTGTCTCCGAGGCCTGGCTGTCACGCTTATTTCACAAAGAGGTCGGGATGAGTTTTGTCCAGTATCTCACCGCACTCCGCCTGCGCCACGCCGCCGATCAGTTGTTGACCACCCGCAAACCCGCCCAGCAAATTGCCCGCGAACAAGGGTTTGCCAGTACGCGAATGATGAGCGATCTGTTTAAGCGCCAGCACGGCGTGACGCCGCGCCAGTACCGTGAACAGCATCCCCGAGAGCTTGCCCGGCCGCGTCCGCTGCAGGCCGACCGCTGGCAACCGGTGGCGCTCGACCGGCTGTATGCCCGACTCAATGAACCGGAGAAACGTGACCGGGAAAACCCTCCGCTGCCGATCAACCCACCGCAGAACCGGGAAATTAACCTGCGCGATCGCCCGACGCGTGCCGCCATGCTGCGCCATACCCGGATGGTGGTGACCGTTCGCGAGCTTGACGATCTACTGCGAGAGGATGTGCGCCGGGAACTCGAGCAGCTGCACCGCGCCCTGCCGGTGTATGCCATCGATATCAACGATCCCTTTCTCAGCAGTCGGCTGTTCGGTACCGGATGGGACGATCCACAGATGGCGGGCTACGCCTGCTGGTACAACCTGCAGCAGATCTTCAGCTGGCTGGCGGCGATGGGCTGGCATGTGATCCTGCACACCGGCGTCACCACCCGCAGCGATCTGCTGCAGCGCTTTCTGCAACTCGCCGCCAACCATTTTCCAGCGGCGACGCTCAACAGCTGGCGCTTTGTCTGGCACTGGTCGCCGCAGGCCAGCGAAGCTACCCGCCAGGCGGCCTGGCGGCAGCAGCGCGAGGTTCTTGACCGCCTGCTGCCGCAGCCGCAGCTGGGCATCTGGCACCGCTTTGCCGCCAGTGACCCCGGGGACGATCCGCTGTTTCACTCACCGCTGCTGGCGGAAGCCGATTTTCTCGCCTGCCAGGCCGATGCCAACGAACAGCTGGATCTGGCGCAGGCGGACAGCAGCAGTCTGGCTTCCAGCGAGCACTATCCGGTGCACAAACTGCGGCAGATCCACAGTGCGCTGCGTCAGCTGCAGCTTAACCTGCCGCTATGGCTGCTCTCGTGGAATACGCTGACCGGCGATACGCGGGACACCAACGGGCGCTTTTTTCGCGGTGCGCTGTTGATGGATAACCTGCTGGGAGTGGCGGACCAGGTCTGGCTGGCAGGCTTCTGGTTAAATTCAGGCCTCCAGGGGGAAGCCCGCGCCAACGGGAAACTCGATACCTCCAGCCTGGCGTTGCACTATCTGCACGGCCTGCCTCGCCCGGTTTACTGGGTACTGTGGCTCTGGCGGCGGCTACGCGGTGAGATCTTGTTTCACGATAAAAACCTGCTATTGCTGCACCACCAGGGACACTACCAGCTGCTGTTGCGCAATACGGTGGTCTACAATCCCTGGCTCTCCAGCGAAGCGGCCTTTATCCAGCGCTTCAGCCAGCCCTACAGTGTGCGGCTGCAGGGTCTGGAGGGCGGCTGGCGCGTCAAACAGCACCTGTTCGATCAGCATCATGGCGCTTTATTCCCGCTGGTCGACGCCTTTCGCAGCCGCAGTGGCCCCGACGCCGAGGATTACCAGTGGCTGATGCATCAGGCCCGTCCGGCCCTCGGCGTGGAGGAGGTCCAGCTTGACGGGCACTGGCTGCGGGTCGACTCGCTGGAGAGCAATGCGCTGGTGCTGTATGAATTTACCCCTCAGCTCTCCTCCGGCGAGGATCCCGCCCCCTGAAGTAAACCGTGAATTTTCCGCTGGCTTTCCGTCGTTGCCGGATGAAAGACCAGCAGGGAAAGATCGGGGCGGCCTTCCACGGCAAAAGAGGTGAACTCCAGATCGAGCGGGCCCATCTGCGGGTGGTTAATGCGCTTATAGCCCTCGCCATGGCCGGCGACGTCATGGCTTTGCCAGAAACGGGCAAACTCAACGCTCTGCTGGCTGAGCTCCGCGATCAACTGGTCAGTTTCTTTCGTGGCGCCCATCCGCGTGACGTCGGCGCGGAAGGCGTTGACGATAAGCTGCCCCACCGTCTGCCAGTCCTGCAGAGTGGAGCGGGCCTCAGGCCGGGTAAACAGACGACGCAGCACGTTGCGCTCCGCCAGCGGCAGTTGGCCGTAGTCGGTCAGCACCCTGGCCGCCGCGCTATTCCAGGCGATGACGTCCCAGCTGGCGGTGCGGATAATCGCCGGAATGGTGAAAGCATCAAGCACCCGCTGCAGCCGCGGCGTCATATCATCCGTCACCGTCAGACGCGTCTGCGGCGGGTGGCCAAACGCAAGAATAAACAGATGTTCACGTTCCGGGGAGGTCAGCCGCAGACCGCGGGCGATCCGCTCCAGCACCTCACGGGATGGCGCCCCGCCGCGCCCCTGTTCAAGCCAGGTATACCAGGTCGGGCTAATACTGGCGAGCTGGGCGACCTCTTCGCGGCGCAGGCCGGGGGTGCGTCGGCGTCCCGCCGGAAAGCCAAACGTCACCGGATCGAGGCGCTGTCGCCGGGCGCGAAGAAAATCGCCTAATGCATGGTTGTCAGAAGTGTTCATCGTCTGCCTGTGGGTTCTGCCTGTTAGAATTTATACCCCGATAATGTCTCTACTTTTAGAGTATGACATCGCAGGTAGGATACGCCTGAAATCCCGTTCAGGAGGTTCATCATGCGTATATTTCTTACCGGCGCGAGCGGATTTATCGGCTCACGTATTCTTCCGGCGCTACAGGCGTCGGGCCATCAGGTTATCGGCCTCGCGCGCAGCGAAAGCACCGTACAGGCCCTGAAGGCGGCCGGCGCCGAGGTGCATCGCGGCACGCTGGACGCCCCGGACTCGCTGCTGGCTGGTGTCGGGAACGCCGACGCGGTGATCCATACCGCCTTCGACCACGACTTCAGCCGCTTTGCCGCTAACTGCGAGAAGGATCGACAGGTGATCCTGGCCCTGGGCCAGGCGCTGCGGGGCAGCACGCGGCCGCTGGTGATCACCTCCGGCACGCTGATGGGTGACGACGGGAGCGGCGCCCCGGCCCGGGAGTCGTTCTTCAACTCAGCGCACCCCAGCCCGCGCACCGCCTCAGAGCTCGCCGGCCAGCAGTTGCTGGAGGCGGGCGTGGATGTCAGGGTGGTCCGCCTACCGCAGGTGCATGACACCGTGCGTCAGGGACTGCTGACCTGCTATATCGAACGTGCGGTCGCCAACGGGGCGGTAGCCCTGCGCGGCGAGGGTAGCAACCGCTGGTCCGCCGCCCATGTCGATGACGTCGCACGTCTGTATGTCAGCGCGCTGCTGCAAGGTGCGGCCGGTGAGCGCTATCATGCGGTGGCCGAAGAGGGCATCGCATTACGCGATATTGCCGCAGTCATCGCCCGGGGCTTAAATCTGCCGCTGACCCACCTGGATGAGTCGCAGGCCGACGCCTGGTTCGGCTGGTTTGCGCCGTTTACCGCCCTCGATCTACGCGCCAGTTCGGCATGGACCCGTGAGCGATTGCAGTGGCAACCCGTCGGCCCCGGCCTGCTGGAGGACCTGCGGAATATGGATTATCAGAAAGTGACACTGTCACTTTAACAAAGGCGTTTCCCCCCCGCTAAACACCCGACGGGCGCATTGTTGCCCCCGTCGGGCCACGCTCGTTCTTCCCCGCTATACTCAGTGCAGTGTTCCCTCGGCGCCTGGCAAACCGCGGCCAAACAGACCTGACTGGCGATATGGGCGATAAAAAGTTACCATGTTTCACTATACAGACTCGGTTCCGCGACTATTTTAATCAATTGACTGAATACTATACGCCCCCGGTAACCGCATTATCCCTCAGACTTGTTGAAGGCGGTGGTGAATGTCTATTAATCTTAATAAGATAGAGTTCAACTCTATAATCAAACAGAAAATATGCGCCTGAAATTGTCATCTCTCCTGGCAGCGGTTTCCCTGCTGTGTGGGCAGGCTTTTGCCGCCCCTGCGCTCCCCGACCGCGCCGATATCCGCGACAGCGGTTTCGTCTATTGCGTCAGCGGCCAGGTGAATACCTTTAATCCGCAGAAAGTCAGCAGCGGACTGATCGTCGATACGCTGGCGGCGCAGATCTACGATCGCCTGCTTGACGTCGACCCCTATACCTACCGGCTGGTCCCTGAGCTGGCGGAGAGCTGGGAGGTTCTCGATAACGGCGCTACGTACCGCTTTCACCTGCGCCGCCACGTCCCGTTTCAGCGCACAGCGTGGTTTACCCCGACCCGGGACTTTAATGCCGATGACGTCATTTTCACCTTTGGCCGTATTTTTAACCGCGACCATCCCTGGCACAACGTCAACGGCAGCAACTTCCCCTACTTCGACAGTCTGCAGTTTGCTGATAGCGTGGAGAGCGTGCGTAAGCTGGATAATCAAACCGTGGAGTTTCGCCTCAAGCGGCCGGACGCCTCGTTCCTCTGGCATCTGGCCACTCACTATGCGTCGATTACCTCTGCCGAATACGCCGCCCGCTTAACGCAAGATGATCGTCAGGAGCAGCTGGATCGCCAGCCGGTGGGTACCGGTCCGTTCCAGTTATCCGAATATCGTACCGGGCAGTACATCCGCCTGCAGCGCCACCCCGGCTACTGGCGCGGTAAGCCGTTGATGCCCCAGGTGGTCGTCGACCTCGGCTCCGGCGGTACCGGCCGTCTGTCGAAACTGCTCACCGGAGAATGCGACGTGCTGGCCTGGCCTGCCGCCAGCCAGTTGACGATCCTACGTGACGACCCGCGCCTGCGCCTGACGCTGCGTCCGGGCATGAACATCGCCTGGCTGGCCTTCAACACCGCCAAGCCGCCGCTGGATAACCCGGAGGTGCGCCATGCCCTGGCGCTGGCCATTAACAACCAGCGCCTGATGCAGTCCATCTACTATGGCACCGCGGAGACAGCGGCCTCCATGCTGCCGCGCGCCTCGTGGGCCTACGATAACGACGCTAAAATTACTGAATATAATCCGCAGGAGGCCCGCGCCCGCCTGAAAGCCCTGGGGCTGGAAAACCTGACCCTCAAGCTGTGGGTGCCCACCAGCTCGCAGGCGTGGAACCCCAGCCCGTTGAAAACGGCGGAGCTTATCCAGGCGGATATGGCGCAGATTGGCGTCAAGGTGATTATCATGCCGGTGGAGGGACGCTTCCAGGAGGCGCGGCTGATGGACATGAACCATGACCTGACGCTCTCCGGCTGGGCGACGGACAGTAACGACCCGGACAGTTTCTTCCGGCCGTTGCTGAGCTGCGCGGCGATCGCCTCGCAAACCAACTTTGCCCACTGGTGTAACCGGGAATTTGATGACGTACTGCAAAAAGCGCTGATCTCGCAGCAGCTCGCCTCGCGGATGGACGCGTACAAAGAGGCGCAGCAGATCCTCGCCCGCGAACTACCGGTCCTGCCACTGGCCTCATCGCTGCGGCTGCAGGCTTATCGCTACGATATGAAAGGCCTGGTGCTCAGCCCCTTCGGTAACGCTTCGTTCGCTGGCGTATCGCGGGAGAAAACCGAAGAGGTGAAAAAACCATGATTATTTTTACCCTGCGCCGTCTGCTGCTGTTGCTGGTCACCCTCTTTTTTCTGACCTTTGTCGGCTTCAGCCTGAGCTATTTCACCCCTCATGCCCCGCTGCAGGGGGCCTCGCTGTGGAATGCCTGGCTGTTCTGGTTTGAAGGGGTGCTGCACTGGGATTTTGGCGTCTCCAGCATTAACGGCCAACTGATTTCTGAGCAGCTGCGCGAGGTGTTCCCGGCGACCATGGAGCTGTGCATCCTCGCCTTTGGCTTTGCCCTGCTGATTGGCATTCCGGTGGGCATGATCGCCGGCGTAATGCGCAACAAATGGCCCGATACGCTGATCAGCGCCGTTGCGCTGGTCGGTTTCTCGATCCCGGTCTTCTGGCTGGCGCTGCTGCTGACCCTCTTTTTCTCCCTGACCCTTGGTTGGTTTCCGGTCTCCGGCCGTTTCGATCTACTGTATGAGGTAAAAAACGTCACTGGTTTCGCACTGATCGACGCCTGGCTCTCGGACTCGCCGTGGCGCCATGAGATGATCGTCAGCGCCGCCCGGCATATGGTGCTGCCGGTGCTGACCCTGGCGGTCGCCCCCACCACTGAAGTGATCCGCCTGATGCGCATCAGCACCAGCGAGGTGTATGACACCAACTACGTAAAAGCGGCCGCCACCCGCGGCGTGTCGCGACGCAAAATTCTACTGCGCCATGTACTGCATAACGCCCTGCCGCCGGTGATCCCGCGTCTCGGCCTGCAGTTTTCCACCATGCTCACCCTGGCGATGATCACCGAGATGGTGTTCAGCTGGCCCGGACTGGGCCGCTGGCTGATCAACGCCATCCGCCAGCAGGACTACGCGGCAATTTCCGCCGGCGTCATGGTCATTGGCGCGCTGGTTATTATTGTCAACGTGATTTCCGATATTCTCGGTGCCATGGCTAACCCGCTGAAACATAAGGAATGGTATGCCCTACGATAGCGTTTATCTGGAAAAGCGTCCGCCCGGTGCGCTGCGCACCGTATGGCGTAAGTTCTATGGCGACACCACGGCGATGATCGGCCTGTACGGCTGCGCGGGCCTGCTGCTGCTCTGCGTCTTCGGCGGCTGGTTCGCCCCCTACGGCATCGACCAGCAGTTTCTGGGCTACCAACTGTTGCCGCCGTCGTGGTCGCGCTACGGCGAAGTCTCCTTCTTCCTGGGGACCGATGACCTCGGCCGCGATGTGCTGAGCCGGCTGCTAAGCGGCGCGGCGCCCACCGTTGGCGGGGCTTTTGTCGTCACCCTTGGCGCTACGCTGTTTGGCCTGGTGCTGGGTGTGATTGCCGGTTCAACCCACGGCCTGCGCTCGGCAGTGATGAATCATATCCTCGATACCCTGCTCTCCATCCCCTCGCTGTTGCTGGCGATCATCGTCGTCGCCTTTGCCGGGCCGCATCTCAGCCATGCGATGTTCGCCGTCTGGCTGGCGCTGCTGCCGCGCATGGTGCGCTCCGTCTACAGCATGGTCCACGACGAGCTGGAGAAAGAGTACATCATCGCCGCCCGCCTCGACGGAGCCTCGACGCTGAATATTCTGCTGTTTGCCATTCTGCCCAATATCGCCTCCGGCCTGGTGACCGAGATCACCCGCGCCCTGTCGATGGCCATCCTGGATATCGCCGCCCTGGGCTTTCTTGACCTCGGCGCCCAGTTGCCTTCCCCGGAGTGGGGAGCGATGCTGGGCGATGCGCTGGAGCTTATCTATGTGGCGCCGTGGACCGTCATGCTGCCCGGGGCGGCGATCATGCTCAGCGTACTGCTGGTCAACCTGCTGGGCGACGGGATTCGCCGGGCGATCATTGCCGGGGTTCAATAATGCCGTTACTCGATATTCGTCACTTAACCATCGAATTTAAAACCAACGAAGGCTGGGTAAAAGCCGTCGATCGTGTCAGCCTGACCCTGACCGAGGGCGAGATCCGCGGCCTGGTGGGCGAATCCGGTTCCGGGAAAAGCCTGATTGCCAAAGCTATCTGCGGCGTGACTAAAGACAACTGGCGGGTCACGGCCGACCGTATGCGGTTCGATGACATCGACCTGCTGCGACTGTCGAACCGCGAGCGCCGGAAACTTATCGGCCATAACGTGTCGATGATTTTTCAGGAGCCGCAGTCCTGTCTGGATCCCTCTGAGCGCATCGGCCAACAGCTGATTCAGAGTATCCCCGGCTGGACCTATAAGGGGCGCTGGTGGCAACGGCTGGGCTGGCGCAAACGCCGGGCCATTGAGCTGTTGCACCGGGTGGGCATTAAAGATCACAAAGACGCGATGCGCAGCTTCCCCTATCAGTTGACCGAGGGCGAGTGTCAGAAGGTGATGATTGCCATCGCCCTGGCGAACCAGCCGCGTCTGCTGATTGCCGACGAGCCGACCAACGCCATGGAGCCGACCACCCAGGCGCAGATTATTCGCCTGCTGACGCGGCTCAACCAGAACAACAACACCACCATCTTGCTGATCAGCCATGATCTGCAAATGCTCAGCAAATGGGCGGATAAAATCAACGTCATGTACTGCGGGCAGACGGTAGAGAGCGGGCCCAGCGAGGAGCTAATCACCCTCCCGCATCATCCGTACACGCAGGCGTTAATCCGCGCGATCCCGGATTTTGGCAGCGCCATGCCGCATAAAAGTCGCCTCAACACCCTGCCTGGAGCGATCCCGCTGCTGGAGCAGTTGCCTATCGGCTGTCGGCTCGGGCCGCGCTGCCCGTACGCCCAGCGCGAGTGTATCGAAACGCCACGTCTTACCGGGGCGCGTAACCATCTGTACGCCTGTCATTTCCCGTTGAACATGGAGAAAGAGTGAAATGGTCGAAACATTGCTGGAAGTTCGCCAACTCAGTAAGACCTTTCGCTACCGCACCGGCTGGTTTCACCGCCAGACTGTGGAGGCGGTTAAGCCGCTGAGCTTCACTTTGCGCGAACGGCAGACGCTGGCGATTATCGGCGAGAATGGCTCCGGGAAATCCACCCTCGCGAAGATGCTGGCGGGCATGGTGGAACCCACCAGCGGCGAACTGCTCATCGACGATCATCCGCTAACTTTCGGGGATTACTCCTACCGCAGCCAGAAGATTCGCATGATCTTTCAGGATCCGTCGACCTCGCTGAATCCGCGCCAGCGCATCTCGCAGATCCTCGATTTTCCGCTGCGCCTGAATACCGATCTCGACGCCGAGGCGCGGCAGAAACAGATTATCGACACCCTGCGCATGGTCGGTCTGCTACCGGACCACGTCAGCTACTACCCCCATATGCTGGCGCCAGGTCAGAAGCAACGTCTCGGCCTCGCCAGGGCGCTGATCCTGCGCCCGAAGGTCATCGTCTGCGATGAAGCGCTGGCCTCGCTGGATATGTCGATGCGCTCCCAGCTCATTAACCTGATGCTGGAGCTACAGGAGAAACAAGGCATCTCCTATATCTATGTTACTCAGCACCTGGGAATGATGAAGCACATCAGCGATCAGGTGCTGGTAATGCATAACGGCGAAGTGGTCGAGCGCGGCAGCACTGCCGATGTGCTGGCCTCACCGCTGCACGACCTGACCCGTCGCCTGATCGCCGGCCACTTCGGTGAAGCCCTCACTGCCGATGCCTGGCGTAAAGACGGGAAATAGCCCGCAGGGGCGACTCTCACGCCGCCCCTGTCATTCAGGAGGAAGGGAAAAGACTCTGCGCCGGCAGCAACCGGCGGTCAAAGCGGCGCAGCGCGTAGTAAAGCCCCCCGGTACCAAACCAGCCAATCATCCATGACACATCATTACCGGCGAAGATCCACGTGAGTGAACCGTGGAACAACGGGTTCTCAATGAACGGCAGCTGGATCAGCACACCAACGATATACAGGCTAATCGCGTACAGGTTCCAGAAACCATAACGTTGATGCGGGTCGCTTAGCGCCGGAATATCGAGGGCGCCCTTCGAGATAAGATAGTAATCCGTCAGACAGATGGCGCTCCACGGCACAAAGAACGCCAGCAAAAACAGTAGAAAATGCGTGAAATGCTTTAAGAAAGCGGGCTCGCTAAGCAGCGCGATAATGCATGAAGCTGCCACCATCAGCACCACGAATGCAATGCGGCACGTTGGCGACAGCACAGTTTGCCGGCGGAAGGCGGAAACAATGGTGGTCAGCGACATAAAGCTGCCGTAGGCATTCAGGGTAGTGAAGGTAATTTTACCAAAGCAGATAGCGAAATAGATAATCATGGCCATTGCCTGGCTCTTTCCTAATCCCACCAGATAGCTCACCTCGTGACCAGGGAACGCGCTGCCGGCAATGGCCGCCGTGAGTACGCCCAGCGTCATCGACGTTTGGGTGCCCAACACGGTGCCGAAAAACACCGAGCAGCACGTTTTCATGGCGGAGACATCACGTGGCAGGTAGCGTGAATAGTCGGATACATAGGGGCAAAAAGCGATCTGCCACGATGAGGAGAGCGATACGGCTAACAAAAACGTCGGCAGCGAAAAATGGTTATTGTGCGCAAGCGCACTGAGATCGGCCGAAAGTAGCAGCGTGATGAACATATAAACGAAGGCCAGAATCCCGACGATACTCGCCAGTTTGCCCAGCTTGTGGATCACCTTATAACCGAGGACGGCGATAACGATAATAATCGCACTGAATATCAGCATCCCCGCCACGTGGCAGATATTCAGTAGTTTGGCCATTGCCTGCCCGGCCAAGACGGTGCCGCTGGCAGAAAAACCGATATACATGATGCAAACCAGCACCAGCGGCACCACCGCGCCAAAAACGCCAAACTGGGCGCGGCTAAGGATCATTTGCGGAAGTCCGAGTCGCGGTCCCTGCAGCGCATGTAGCGACATCACCGCGGCCCCCAGCATCTGACCGACCAGAAGCCCGACCAGCGACCACACGACGTCGCCGCCCAGCACAACGGCTAAAGCGCCGGTGACAATTGCCGTAATTTGCAGATTGCCGCCAAACCACAGAGTGAACTGGCTAAAAGGGTGTCCATGCCGTTCGCTTTCCGGGATGTAATCAATTGACCGCCTTTCACTCATCCCAGCATAATTACGCTTTGACTGCCCGCCTGTAGACGAAAACGAAGACATAGGTTCCTCACTTAAATTGTTTTAATATCACCTCACTCAATCGCTCTTGTATATACAAGCATTGACAACTTACCGCCTTGCATGCACTCTCATTTTGTGACGAATATGTAAAATATTTGTATTACAGAAAGTTACTAAACTAGTTCAAGGCGGCGCTTATCTTTGACGCCGGAAGCAATTAACTAAGGTGTGCTCCCATGATGGTCCCTTTTCACTTTTCGTCGCTTCCCGTCACGCCGTGGAAAAACGGCGGCGGAGAAACGCGCGAAATCATCCGCGTACCCGCTCCAGACCCAGACGCTCCCTTTCTCTGGCGAGCGAGCATCGCCACTCTGCAGGCGGATGGTCCTTTCTCCCCTTTCCCAGGCGTTGACCGGGTGATCACCCTGCTGGCGGGACAGCCGTTACGGCTGTGTGGCGAGAATATCAACCAGCCGCTGACGCTCTGGCAGCCGTGGGCGTTCCCCGGCGAATGGGCCCTGTCCAGCGTTGGGATCGTTGAGCCAGGGCTGGACTTTAATATCATGACCCAGCGCGGACGAGCATCGGCGACGGTGCAAATGGTGAGCACTGCACAACACCCGGCCAGCGAAGGGGTCGCTTATGTGCTGCAGGGCGAGTGGGATCTGTCAGGGCGGCGCTGCGCCGCCGGCAGCGGCCTCTGCTGGCGCGGTGGATCCCCGGGGGATCTGCATCCCCTGGGCAGCAATGGACGTCTGCTGCTGGCGGAGATCGCGCTCAAATAATCATCAGAAGAGAGAGTATACTGGAGCTATCGCGATACGCTTTTGCCCCGCACGCCGCGGGCGCGGCTGAAAAATATCGTGACACAAGGGGTCGTCAGTGGGATATAATTCCCGGCTAAATTTGAGTTATTTTGAAATAACAATGTTAAGGTTATGATTGTTAAAGTAAAAATAAGCAATAACGATAAGGATTAAAGCTATGGGTTTTCTTTCCGGTAAGCGCATTTTGATCACTGGCGTCGCCAGCAAACTGTCCATCGCCTACGGTATTGCGCAGGCAATGCACCGTGAAGGCGCGGAACTGGCATTCACCTATCAGAACGAAAAACTGAAAGGTCGCGTCGAAGAATTTGCTGCCGCGCTGGGTTCTGACATTGTGCTGCCGTGCGACGTTGCTGAAGATGAGAGCATCTCCGCGCTGTTCACCGAGCTGGAAAAAGTCTGGCCAAAATTCGATGGTTTCGTCCACTCTATCGGTTTTGCCCCGGCTGACCAGTTAGACGGCGACTACGTTGACGTTGTCACTCGCGAAGGTTTCAAAATCGCACACGACATCAGCGCCTACAGCTTTGTGGCGATGGCTAAGGCCTGCCGCACCATGCTGAACCCGGGTTCGGCTCTGCTGACGCTCTCCTACCTGGGCGCAGAGCGCGCCATCCCGAACTACAACGTGATGGGTCTGGCCAAAGCCTCTCTGGAAGCTAACGTCCGCTATATGGCCAACGCCATGGGTCCGGAAGGCGTTCGCGTCAACGCCATCTCTGCCGGCCCGATCCGTACGCTGGCTGCTTCTGGCATTAAAGATTTCCGTAAAATGCTGGCGCACTGCGAAGCGGTCACCCCGATCCGTCGCACCGTCACCATTGAAGATGTGGGTAACAGCGCAGCCTTCCTGTGCTCCAACCTGTCTGCGGGTATCTCCGGTGAAGTCGTTCACGTAGACGGCGGGTTCAATATCGCCGCCATGAACGAGCTGGAACTGAAATAAGTTCCTTCCCCTCCTCACCCCGGTGAGGAGGGTGCTTCCTTTCCCACGCCTTGCGCTCCCCTTGTTATTCCAATCGGCTATTTGTTAGCACGTATCAATATTTTCTCCTGCTTCCGGGTTACGCCAGGATAGTTCTGCATAAACGATCCGCGGAACGGCGGTTCGCCACATACCGAACAAGGAAAGCCCATGGAGCCACGCCGCGTGAATGGCAAAAACCACTGGTATCACGAAACCCAGTCAACAATCTGCCCGGTGGATGTTCTACCGCTTGTCCCTGAAGCCGCCCATGTTGAAGACCGCTTTTTGCTGGACCTGACGCTGCCGGAAGCCTGGCTGCACATCCACGCAGGCTGGCTACACCCCGCTCGCCAGTTGGCCGGACTGCTGTTTCCCGATCAGGTGACAATCAGCCGCCTGCAGACCTTTACTGCCTACGATCGCCTGAGCACCGCGCTGACTGTCGCCCAGGTCTTCGGCGTCCAGCGGTTGTGTAACCATTACGCCGCCCGCCTGGCCCCTCTGCCGGGGCCCGACTCTTCGCGCGAGAGCAACCGCCGCCTGGCGCAGATCACCCAATATGCTCGTCAGCTTGCTGGTTCCCCCTCCGTGATTAACGCCCTCTCCCGCAGCCAGTTGGATGAAGTCGGATTAACCAGCCGGGATATTATTCTGATCAACCAGATTATTGGTTTCGTCGGCTTCCAGGCCCGGGCAATTGCCGTCCTGCAGGCGGCGCTGGGCTTCCCGGTGCGCTGGATCCCCGGCATGCCTCAGCAAGAAGAGGCCCCCGCCGAACTGTTCACCGCGCCACCAGGAGAGTGGCAGAGCGACCTTGAAGATCCCGATCTGCAGTACGCCGATGATGAGCGCCAGCATCGCATCGCCAGTTGGCAGTCGCTGCCCGGCCTTGGCGAGTTAGCCCCGCTGCTGGCCTGCGACCCGCCGTTGATCGCACCGCTGGAGACATTAATACGCCAGCTCAGCACTGACGATGCCTTTGTCCCGCAGGTCGCCTTACTCACAGCGCGGACCAATGGCAGTGCTACCTGTTTTGATGCCTGGCTCAATCGTTGGCAAGGGGAAGAGGACTTCGCCAGCCATCTACGGCAAGGCGAGCATGCTCTCCATCGCTGGCTTGCCCGGCACCCTCAGTCGCGCGTGCTTGTCATCGCGGTCCAGTTATTAACCCGTTCCCCGGACCGGTTTAGCGCCGCACAGCTAACGCCCCTCGCGGAATATGGACTTTCCACAGCGCAGGCGATTGATCTGTTGACCTGGAGCGGGCTGTGCGGCTGGATGAATCGGCTGAAAATCGCCCTCGGCAATGTGCGTCAGCAGACGTAAATTGCTGAAACAGCGCTTGCTGCGGCAGGCATATTCGCGTAAAAATGTCAGCCGCTCTTTTAGCCACGAAAATACCTAATTATGTTTCAGGATAACCCGCTGCTAGCGCAGCTTAAACAGCAACTGCATTCCCAGACGCCGCGCGCGGAAGGGGTCGTTAAGGGCACGGAAAAGGGCTTTGGCTTCCTCGAAGTGGACGCTCAGAAGAGCTACTTCATTCCGCCGCCGCAGATGAAAAAAGTGATGCATGGCGACCGTATCGTCGCGGTGATCCATTCTGAAAAAGATCGCGAAAGCGCCGAACCAGAGACCCTGGTTGAGCCCTTCCTGACCCGTTTCGTCGGTAAAGTCCAGAAGAAAGACGATCGCCTCGCTATCGTTCCTGACCATCCGCTGCTGAAAGACGCCATTCCCTGCCGCGCCGCCCGCGGCGTTGAGCACGATTTTAAACAAGGTGACTGGGCCGTCGCCGAGATGCGCCGTCATCCATTAAAAGGCGACCGTGGGTTTTACGCGGAGCTGACCCAGTTTATCACCTTTAGTGACGATCACTTCGTCCCCTGGTGGGTAACGCTGGCGCGCCATAATCTCGAAAAAGAAGCCCCGGACGGCGTCGCCACTGAGATGCTCGACGAAGGGTTGACCCGCCGTGACTTAACCGCTCTCGACTTTGTCACCATCGACAGCGCCAGCACCGAAGATATGGACGATGCGCTGTATGCTGAATCTAGCGCCGATGGCAAACTGCTGCTGACGGTCGCCATTGCCGACCCGACCGCCTGGATTGCCGAAGGCAGCAAGCTGGATAACGCCGCAAAAGTGCGCGCCTTTACCAACTACCTGCCAGGTTTCAATATTCCGATGCTGCCACGCGAGCTGTCAGACGACCTCTGCTCCCTGCGTGCCAACGAAGAGCGCCCGGTACTGGCCTGCCGGATGACTCTGGCAGCCGATGGCACCATCGAAGACAACATCGAATTCTTTGCCGCCACCATCGAATCAAAAGCCAAGCTGGCCTATGACGACGTTTCTGACTGGCTGGAAGGCCGCGGCAGCTGGCAGCCGGGCAGCGACGCGATCGCCCAGCAGATTACGCTGCTGAAGGACGTATGTCAGCGTCGTAGCGAATGGCGCCAGACCCATGCGCTGGTGTTCAAAGACCGTCCGGACTACCGTTTCGTTCTTGGTGAAAAAGGCGAAGTGCTGGACATCGTCGCGGAACCGCGTCGCATTGCCAACCGCATTGTTGAAGAGTCGATGATCGCCGCCAACATCTGTGCCGCACGCGTTCTGCGCGACAAGCTCGGCTTCGGTGTTTATAACGTCCATACCGGCTTCGACCCGGCGAATACCGAACAGCTGGCCGCCCTGCTGAAAACCCACGACATACATGTCGACCCGACGGAGGTTCTGACCCTGGAAGGGTTCTGCAAACTGCGCCGCGAACTGGACGCCCAGCCGACCGGATTCCTCGACAGCCGCATTCGCCGCTTCCAGTCGTTTGCGGAAATCAGCACCGAGCCGGGCCCGCACTTTGGTCTTGGGCTTGAAGCTTACGCCACCTGGACTTCGCCGATCCGTAAGTATGGCGACATGATTAACCATCGTCTGCTGAAGGCCATCATCAAAGGTGAGACCATTGCGCGTCCGCAGGATGAAGCCACCGTGCAGATGGCGGAGCGCCGTCGTCTTAACCGCATGGCGGAACGCGATGTCGCTGACTGGCTGTATGCCCGTTTCCTCAACGACAAAGCCGGGACCGATACCCGCTTTGCGGCGGAGATTATCGACGTCAGCCGCGGCGGGATGCGCGTACGTCTGGTGGACAATGGCGCGGTTGCCTTTATTCCGGCCCCATTCCTCCACGCCGTACGCGACGAACTGGTGTGCAGCCAGGAGAACGGCACCGTGCAGATCAAGGGCGAAGTGGTCTACAAAGTCACCGACGTTATCGATGTCACCATCGCCGAAGTCCGCATGGAAACCCGCAGCATTATTGCGCGTCCGGCAGCCTGACGTATCATCTCAGCGGTTCCTGCGGGAACCGCTGCTTCTTTCCTCTCCATCCAGCTATTTCCGTCGCACCGATTAAGGTTGTGCGTTTTTTTCGCTTCTCTTTTTCACTCTTTTTTAGCATCATTGATTTCATTCGTTTTTGTTACCAGGATAATGCCATGTCAGATGTGAATGCCCACCTGCTCGCTCAACGTATCGATACCGTGCTGGATATTCTGGTTGCCGGTGATTATCACTCTGCAATCCATAATCTGGAGATCCTCAAAGCGGAGCTGCTGGCGCTGGCGGCGGACGACGCGGAGCAACAAAACCAGCCTAAGGCTCCCTGGGAAATCTGATTATCACCTATTCCGCAACCGGCTATTCATTCCGGTTGCACGCCAAATAGCCCCCTAACAGTGATGTTGCTATGAACGCCCGACAACAAAGTATTTTGCAAGTGGTCATCGATAAAGGCCGCATGAGCGTCGCCGATCTGGCGAAGATGACCGGTGTCTCAGAGGTCACTATTCGCCAGGACCTGAATCTGCTGGAGAAGCAGAGCTATCTGCGCCGCACCCATGGTTATGCCGTCCCGCTGGACAGCGAAGATGTCGAAACCCGCATGATGACTCATTTTGCCATTAAGCGTGAACTGGCCAGCCGGGCAGCGGCGCTGGTGAACGCTGGCGAAACCGTGTTTATCGAAAACGGTAGCAGCAACGCCCTGCTGGCGCGTACCCTGGCTGAACGGGGAGATATCACCATTATCACCGTCAGCAGCTATATTGCCCACCTGTTGAAAGAGACGCCAGGAGAGGTGATCCTGCTGGGCGGGATATACCAGAAACGCAGTGAGAGCATGGTGGGCCCCTTGACCCGCCAGTTCATTCAGCAGGTACATTTTAGTAAAGCCTTCATCGGGATCGATGGCTGGCAAGCAGACACCGGCTTTACCGGCCGCGATATGATGCGTGCGGATGTAGTAAACGCTGTGCTGGAAAAACATTGCGAGGCGATCATCCTCAGCGACAGCTCTAAATTCAGCGCGGTTCACCCCTATCCTCTGGGGCCTGCCGGCCGCTTTAATCGCGTTATCACCGACGATCGGCTGCCGGGCGCGTGCCGCGATCAGCTTATCCGTAGTGGTCTCCTCGTCGATATCGTCCCTCACACCTGACATTCTCTCGCCCCGCTCCACACCATAGCAGTGGACGGGGTGTTCTGACGCTCTGAGAGTATTCCGAGCCGTTAATTAAGACTTTTTACCTGACGATAAATTTTAAAAAAAGTAAAATTATTATTAGCGATATAACAGGAAGTGACTATCACCTGCGTGATTTTCGTGACACCTGCGCACCCTAACTTCATGGTATTGCCCTAAAGCTGCTATTTCAGGCTATGCTTAAAGGAGCGTTGTATCCATGAATAGATTATTCAGGAGAAAAAAATGATGACTTCAACGAGCAAAAAAATGGCTGCTGTCGTTCTGGCTGTCACTGTAGCAATGTCTCTGAGCGCTTGCTCTAACATGTCCAAACGCGATCGCAACACCGCAATCGGTGCTGGCGCGGGCGCCATCGGTGGGGCAGTGTTAACTGACGGTAGCGCGCTCGGTACCCTGGGCGGGGCAGCAGTCGGTGGTATTATTGGTCACCAGGTCGGCAAATAATATAATTACCTGACCAAATAAAAGAATAATTCACACGAATTGACTTACGCACGTAAAATGATTCAAGGCCGCGGCATTCACCGCGGCCTTG
This sequence comes from Klebsiella africana, assembly GCF_020526085.1. Taxonomy (NCBI): domain Bacteria; kingdom Pseudomonadati; phylum Pseudomonadota; class Gammaproteobacteria; order Enterobacterales; family Enterobacteriaceae; genus Klebsiella; species Klebsiella africana. The sequence goes on from NZ_CP084874.1 coordinate 2,988,174, forward strand.
TTATTTGAGCAGAAGATTTAAATATTGCAGAAATAGTGCTCAACCGCCGGCTAACTTAACCTTCATCCCTTTCGCCTCAAGCAGCGATTTGAGTAAATCGCGTTTATCACCCTGGATTTCGATCACGCCATCTTTCACCGCGCCGCCACAACCACATTTCTTTTTCAGCTCTGCCGCCAGGGCCGTTAGCGCAGCATCATCGGCATCAATGCCGCTAATCAGGCAGACGCCTTTGCCCTTGCGACCGCTGGTCTGACGCTGGATACGTACAATGCCGTCTCCTTTAGGGCGCACTGGCGCCGGTTTTGCCTCGTCGATACGCCCGGATTCCGTGGAGTAAACCAGGCGGCTATTGGAATCGCTCATTATGCCTCCTTTGACAACGAGACGTTGATCGCCCGCAGCGTTGCGGCAGGATCGGCCGACTGCGTCACCGGACGACCAATCACCATATAATCCACCCCTGCTTGCTGGGCCTGCTCCGGGGTCATGATCCGCCGCTGATCGCCAGCGTCGCTGCCCTGCGGACGGATCCCCGGGGTCACCAGTTTAAACGCCTGCCCCAGTTCCTGTTTGAAGCGCACTGCCTCCTGAGCTGAACACACCACCCCGTCCAGACCGCAGCGCTGAGTAAGCGCTGCCAGCTTCGCCGCATAATCCGCCGGGGATAAGGTAATGCCCAGATCCTGTAGGTCGCTGGATTCCATGCTGGTGAGCACGGTGACAGCGATGAGCAGCGGCGCATCTTTTCCAAACGGCAGCAGCGCTTCCCGCGCGGCGGTCATCATTCGCGCCCCGCCGGAGGCATGGACATTCACCATCCATACGCCCAGCTCAGCCGCTGCGGCCACCGCACGGGCGGTAGTGTTAGGAATATCGTGAAACTTAAGGTCAAGGAATACCTCAAACCCGCGCTGGTGCAGCTCGCGTACGAACTGCGGCCCCAGCAGGGTGAACATCTCTTTACCCACCTTCAGACGGCAGTCGCGCGGGTCGATACGGTCGACAAAGGCCAGCGCTTTATCGCGATTGTCATAGTCGAGCGCAACCACTACGGGAGAGGAAGTGACAGCGCGGGAAGATGTGATAGCTGTAGACGTCATGACCAGACCTTAGTGTTGATGGGCGCCTGAGCGGCGCAAAAAAGGTAAACGGGCAGCATTCTACCTGTGATGCTAACAAAATGACAGGCCGCTGTATTTGCCCTGGTCAAACGATGGCGCTGCCGGGGTCACCAATCATAAAGTCGAAAAACCAATGAGGATGTTGTAACTAATGAATACTTTTTTTTTGACTCTATTGGCCATCGAGGCCGCGAATCGGTTTGATGGTTGCCCAGGAGCGGCAGGATGGGCAATGCCAGTAAAGAGTATGCGCCGTAAAGCCGCATTTCTGGCAGCGGTAACGCGGTTTGCTGCGCACCTGCTCACCAACCATGTTTCGCAGCACCCCAAGGCTTTCTTTCGCCCGCCCTTCTTCCGCTTCGTTGAGATGGTAGTCCATCAACTTATGGAAGACACGCATGGTCGGGTGGCGTTCCAGCTGGCGGGTCACATAATTTTGCGCCGCTTCGACCCCTTCCCGTTGCTCAAGAATTTGCGCCAGCATCAGTTCGGCAGTCGCCCCGGTGTTCTCTTCAACGCAGCGCCGCAGGAAAACTTCCCATTCATCGGCTTTACCGAGCTGCTGGTAGCAGGTCTGCAGCATCTCCAGCGTCTCGCCCACCAGCTCTTTATCCTGATCGATAACCCGCTCGAGGCTTTCCACCGCTTTGGCGTAATCACCCTTTTCCATCCACACCCGGCCCATCATGATCGACACCCGGGCGCTGGTGCGGTCAGCGGAGGCACCTTTTTTCAACAGGGCCATCGCTTTATCCAGATCGTTGGCCGCCATCTGCTGTAGGGCCAGCTCGCACCAGAAGTTGGCGATCTCGCCACGATGTTTCTCTTTACCCAGCTTCACCAGTCGTTCAGCCACTTCAATCGCCGACTGCCAGTCGCTCGTCGCCTGATAGATCTGCAGCAGTTGCTGCAGGGCGCCGAGACGAAAATCGGTCTCATCCACCAGCTGCTTAAACATGTCTTCCGCGCGATCGTACAACCCGGCGGCCATATAGTCGCGCCCCAGCTGCTGAACGGCCAGCAGGCGCTGATCGTAGGTTAACGATGCGCTTTCCATCAGGCTCTGGTGGATCCGAATCGCGCGGTCAACCTCGCCACGGGAACGGAACAGGTTACCGAGCGTCAGGTGCGCCTCGACGGTGCCGGTATCCTCTTTCAGCATATCAAGGAACAGGTCGACGGCCTTATCCTGCTGGTTACTGAGCAGGAAGTTTACCCCCGCCACGTAATCCCGTGACAGGCGGCTCGCATCGTCCTGTTTGGACTGTTGTGCACTTCTGCGGCCCATATACCAGCCGTAAGCGGCGGCAACGGGTAAAAGCAGAAACAACAACTCCAGCATAAGAGGTTATTCCTTCACGGCAGGCACGCCTGCGTCGGCAGCGGCCGGACTGACGGGGGCAATCTGATGCTCAAGACGCTTAATTTTACGCTCCGCGCGCGCTAGTGAGACACGCACCCGCAGCCAGAACAGGCCACAGATCAGCCAGCCGATGGCAAAGCCCGCGGCAAACAGCACCGCCAGCAGCGTCGATATGCGGAATTCACCCTGAGCGAGTAAATAGTTGAAAGTGACCTGTTGGTCATTCTGCGCCCCCAGCGTTACTGAAATGACGAAGATTGCTAACACCAGTAAGAAAATGAGTAAATATTTCACATGACTTCCCGTTATGTGGGTTGCGCGAAAAAAGCCCGCTTTCAGCCCTATAAAGTATCATTTTCGCCGCAGCGGTGGAATGAAAAAGCATGGCAACTCGTCAGGATATGCGGTCGGATGCCGCTAAAATCAACATTACTCTGCTTCGGTTGTCCGTTTTTTAATATCCTGCGCCTCTTCCCCGGGCGGTGAGAGCGGTCCGCAGAGACGCTGCGTCAGCCAGCAGGCCACGGTGACCAACAGCCAGGAGATCAGCGTAGCGACGATGAGATCCAGCGGCCAGTGCATGCCCAGCGCCAGGCGACTGCCCATCACCGCCGTCGCCCACACCAGCAGCACCGCGATCGTGCCCCAGCGCCGACGCGGCCACAGCAGCCCGGCGGCGAGCAACGCCCAGCTGGCGGCGAACATCGTGTGACCAGACGGGAAGGCAAACCCGGTCTCCTTCTGCCAGTGCTTGCGTAAAAAGGGCGGGATATCCTGCGCCTGTGCCAGCTGTTCATGCACCAGTTTAGCGCGTTCTTTGCGCTTCAACGCATAGAATTGCGTCACCGGCACCTGGCGTGTGTTTTCCAGCCAGATGACAAAGGGTCTCGGCTCCTGGACTCGCGCCTTGACCCAGGATTTCGCCCCCTGTCCCACCAGGATGGCGGCGGCGAGGATAAGGAACAGGATCAGCGCCGCGCGCAGGCGAAAGCGCAGACACCAGAGAAACCAGGCGCACAGCACAACATGCGTGATGATCCCCCATGGCTGGGTCACGGTTTCTGTCACCCACCACAGTATTTTCAGCCAGGCGACCGGCAGCCCTGGCTGCCACAGCCAGCCAGACAGCCAGACGGCAAGGGGCATGATCAGCAGCAGCGCCGCCGCGAGAGCGGTTCGTCGGGCAATTAACAGCATTTTCTCTCCTTCTCCTTGTAGATGAACATCATAGCGGAAACTGGTTCGTTTGTGCGCTTTCCACGCGGCTAACCGTTCGCGATTAGGAGAACGTCCCGGCCTTGTGGCAAAATAGCGGTAAACAGAAAGCACATTCAGGTGCTGACAGAATCTGGAGAATCACATGCAGCTTAAACGTGTGGCAGAAGCCAAACTGCCAACCCCCTGGGGCGATTTCCTGATGGTGGGTTTTGAAGAACTGGCAACCGGACAGGATCATGTCGCGCTGGTTTATGGCGATATTTCAGGGCAGACGCCCGTTCTGGCCCGAGTACATTCAGAATGCCTGACCGGCGATGCCCTGTTTAGCCTGCGCTGTGATTGCGGCTTTCAACTGGAGGCGGCCCTGTCGCATATCGCTGAAGAGGGCCGGGGGATCCTGCTCTATCATCGCCAGGAAGGACGTAACATCGGGTTATTGAATAAAATTCGCGCCTATGCGCTGCAGGACCAGGGCTATGACACCGTCGAGGCGAACCATCAGCTTGGCTTCGCCGCCGATGAGCGCGACTTCACCCTGTGCGCCGATATGTTCAAACTGCTCAACGTTGAGCAAGTGCGGTTATTAACCAATAACCCGAAAAAAGTGGAAATTCTTACCGAAGCCGGGATCAACATCGTGGAGCGCGTGCCGCTGATTGTCGGGCGCAACCCGAAAAACGCCCACTATCTGGACACCAAAGCCGCCAAGATGGGTCATCTGCTGAACAGCAAGCCGGCGGAATAAATCAGCGTAACCAAAGAGAAAGGGCCAGCGATGCTGGCCCTTTGCTTTACAGCATATTACGGATGACGTAGTGCAGGATGCCATCGTTGCGGTAGTAGGTCAGCTCGGTCGCAGTGTCGATACGGCACCGACACGGGATCACGTCCTGCGTGCCGTCAGCCCGCGTAACCGTGACCGGCACCGTCGCGCCAGGCTGAAGCGACTCCAGGTTGCTGATATCAATCCGCTCCTCCCCGGTCAACTGCAGCGTTTTACGGGTCACACCTTGCGGGAACTCCAGCGGCAAAATGCCCATTCCGATCAGGTTGGAACGATGGATACGTTCGAAGGATTCGGCGATCACCACCCGGATCCCCAGCAGGCGCGGCCCCTTGGCCGCCCAGTCACGGCTGGAACCTGACCCATACTCCTTGCCGGCGATCACCGCCAGCGGTATGCCTTCGGCTTTATACCGCATCGCCGCATCGTAAATCGCCACCGGTTCGCTATCCGGTAGATGGCGGGTCATCCCTCCTTCCACGCCCGGCACCATTTCGTTGCGAATGCGGATATTGGCGAAGGTGCCACGCATCATCACCTCATGGTTACCGCGACGGGAACCGTAGGAGTTAAAGTCACGCCGGGCAACCCCATGCTCCTGCAGATAGCGGCCTGCCGGACTATCGGCTTTGATACTCCCCGCCGGCGAAATGTGGTCAGTAGTTACTGAATCGCCCAGCATAGCGAGGATCCGTGCGCCGTGAATATCCTCCACCGGCTGCGGCTCGACGTCCATCTCGTCAAAGAACGGCGACAAGCGAATATAGGTGGAGTCCTCCTGCCAGTCATAAGTATCTGACGCGTCCACTTTGATTGCTTTCCACTCATCAGTACCGGAAAACACTTCCGCGTACTCTTTGCGGAACATCTCGGTGGAGACCTGTTCCACCGCGCGGGCAATCTCCTCCCCGCTCGGCCAGATATCTTTAAGATAAACCGGCTCGCCATTCTTACCCTGCCCCAACGGCTCGCGGGTGAGGTCGATATTCATGTTCCCCGCCAGGGCGTAAGCGACGACCAGCGGCGGGGAGGCCAGCCAGTTGGTTTTCACCAGCGGATGGATACGCCCTTCGAAGTTACGGTTACCGGAGAGCACCGCCCCAACGGTCAGATCGCCCTTTTTGATCGCCTCTTCGATCGGTTCCGGCAACGGACCGGAGTTACCGATACAGGTGGTACAGCCATATCCCACCAGATTAAAGCCGAGCTGGTCGAGGTAAGGCGTCAGGCCGGCATGAGCCAGATAATCTGACACGACTTTCGAGCCTGGAGCCAGAGACGCTTTTACCCACGGCTGCGGCTGCAGGCCACGTTCCACGGCTTTTTTCGCCAGCAGACCAGCGGCCATCAGCACGCTGGGGTTGGAGGTGTTCGTGCAGGAGGTGATGGCCGCAATGGCTACGGCGCCATCCGGCAGCGAGTAATGATGCCCGTTCAGCGTATAGTCTACCGGCTGACGCTGACGCTGAAGGTGGTTAACCTCCAGCTCGCCGCTGGCGGCAAAGGCTTTCGGCACATCGCCCAGCGCCACGCGATCTTGCGGCCGCTTCGGCCCGGCGAGGCTCGCCTCAACGCTGCCCATATCCAGTGCCAGGGTGCTGGTAAAGACCGGCTCATCGCCAGGCTGGCGCCACATGCCCTGCGCTTTGGCATAAGCTTCCACCAACGCGACCTGCTCTTCGCTACGGCCGCTGAGACGCATATAGCTGAGCGTCACGTCATCGATCGGGAAGAAGCCGCAGGTGGCGCCATACTCCGGCGCCATATTGGCGATGGTGGCGCGGTCGGCCAGGGGTAAGGTATCCAGCCCGTCGCCGTAAAATTCAACAAATTTGCCGACGACACCGTGCTGGCGCAGCATCTGGGTAACGGTCAGTACCAGATCAGTGGCGGTGATACCTTCACGCAGTTTACCGCTGAGTTTAAAGCCCACCACATCCGGGATCAGCATCGACACCGGCTGGCCCAGCATGGCGGCTTCCGCCTCAATCCCACCCACGCCCCAGCCAAGCACGCCGAGACCATTAATCATGGTGGTATGGGAGTCCGTACCTACCAGAGTATCCGGCCACGCCATCCACTTCCCATTCACCTCTTCGCTCCAGACGGCCCGACCGAGGTATTCGAGGTTGACCTGGTGACAAATACCGGTGCCCGGCGGCACGACGCTGAAGCGGCTGAAGGCCTGCTGTCCCCAGCGCAGGAAAGCATAGCGCTCGTGGTTACGCTCCATTTCCAGACGGACGTTATCTTCGAAGGCTTCGTCATCGCCGAAGCGGTCGACGGTCACCGAGTGGTCGATCACCAGGTCAACCGGCGACAGCGGATTCACTTTCGCGGTATCGCCGCCCAGGCGTTTCACCGCCTCGCGCATCGCGGCCAGATCCACCACCGCCGGCACGCCGGTAAAGTCCTGCATCAGGACGCGAGCCGGACGATAGGCAATCTCCCGGTCGGCATGGGCCTGTTGCAGCCAGCCGGCCAGGGCACGAATATCTTCTTCAGTTACCGAGTCACCGTCCTGCCAGCGCAGCAGGTTTTCCATCAGCACCTTCAGCGATTTGGGCAGCCGACTGATATCACCCAGCTCTTTTTCCGCTAACGGCAGACTGTAGTAGTGCCAGGTTTTCTCGTTGACCTGTAGCGTGTCCTTACTGGCTTCTCGTAGGGTTGACGACATAGCTCCTCCTTTATCTCAGGGATGGCATACCCTGATTCTCCTCAGGGTCTCCATTAAAGATAACACATACTGAGCATAACACTTTGATAACAACCCAAATTGCTAAATGCCGGGAGGGCGCAGGTCCTGGAACGGGAATTATCTTAATACCGGCGAAAAGGCACCAAAATAGTGCAACGAGGTGGTTAAAGGCGATATTGTATTAGTACATGAGGACAAAAAAAGAGCTAATCTGTCAGCGAGGGATGATTAGCTCTTATGAGTGGTTTCTGGTTGGATAAATCCCGCGGCAAAATATATTCTCCCTGTATTGCCGGTCACTAATTTTATATTACAGTTTCCTTTCACTGTCATAAAAATGACATGTATCTACAACGATGACCTACAGCTTTAGCTGACAATCCAGATGTTGCAGATGGTGAGCGCGATGATGCTCCAGAACATCGCCAGCCCTACCAACACTACGCCCCATACGCGACTACGCAGAACGGGATCGATTTCGGTTTTGTCATTCTCGTATGACATCGCCAGTTTCATGTAATCGATATTACTTATCATATTGTCACCACCAATTGCTCAAATCATCAGGTACAGATAAATCTTAATTATGGATAAAAGATTAATCCAGTGAATTTAGGCTTGATGGAATATATTTAACCGGTTATTTGATCGCGGCGGGCATAATGGCAAACGTGTTACCAGAATTTATTAATTTTGTGATTGGTTCGAGGTTTACGTCGTTAAATAAGGGCCATGATAGTTAATGGCACTCCCACAAGGAATGCCATTATTTTTATCAGGGTTATTTTTCCGGAAGTTTTATATCTTTGAACATCGCTTCAATATCTTCATTCGAACGCAACGCCACGGCGGTATCTACCACATCGCGGGTCAGATGAGGGGCAAAGCGTTGAATAAAATCATACATATAGCTGCGTAAAAAGGTACTGCGACGGAAACCAATTTTAGTGGTGCTGTGGCTGAAAATACCGTTCGCATCCAGCTTCACCAGATCCGGGTCCGAAACCGGGTCCACCGCCATGCTGGCGATCACCCCGACCCCAAGCCCCAGACGAACATAGGTCTTGATAACATCGGCGTCAGTGGCGGTAAAGACAATGCGTGGCGTCAGACCCGCACGATTAAACGCGGTGTCAAGTTCGGAACGGCCGGTAAAGCCAAAGGTGTAGGTCACCAGCGGGTACTGCGCCAGTTCCTCGATGGATACCGAGCCCTTCGTCGCCAGAGGATGCTCAGGCGTGACCACAATCGAGCGGTTCCAGTGATAGCACGGCAACATCACCAGATCGTCATACAGATGCAGCGCCTCGGTGGCGATAGCGAAGTCGGCATTACCTTTTGAGACCGCCTCCGCAATCTGGGTCGGCGAACCCTGATGCATATGCAGCGAGACGCGCGGATAACGCTCAATGAAGCCTTTGATCACCCCGGGTAATGCGTAGCGCGCCTGGGTATGGGTGGTCGCCACATACAGCGAGCCTTTATCAGGCCAGGTATGCTCCCCGGCGACAGATTTGATAGCGTCGACTTTCGACAATACCTCGCGGGCGATGCGGATGATCTCCTGCCCGGCCGGTGTCACCTGGGTTAAATGTTTGCCGCTGCGGGCAAAAATCTGGATGCCCAGCTCATCTTCCAGCATGCGGACCTGCTTACTGATGCCCGGCTGGGAGGTATAAAGCCCTTCGGCGGTGGATGAAACATTCAGGTTATGGTTAACCACCTCAACGATGTAGCGAAGCTGTTGTAGTTTCATGGCTGATATCCGTTTGCGCGTAAAATGAAGCCGCTTAATACACTTTACGTTCAGGCAACTTGTCGGCTGTGAAGACCCGGGTCTACCGGCAGTTGGCCATAGTGGCGCCGCAACGCATCCTGAAAGCGATGATGTATAAGACGTTTTAATAATAAAAAAGGGATTAACTATAACCACTATATCATTTATATCTACAGTGTATAGACACTAACGAAAAATAATATAGGTGGTTATAAGGGGCAAAAAACCCATGCGGAAGGGAGAAACGACACGGCAGAGATATCCGCTATCTCTGCCGGTCGGAGGAGCAGGAAAAGCGTGCTTTTCCTGCCCGAACGAACGCCATTATTTTTTAGCTTCCGTCCATTTACCGTCGATAAAGAAGGCTGACCAGCCGGTCGCTTTACCCTCTTTTTCGGAGGCAACATACTGCTGCTTCGTTTTACGGCTAAAACGTACCAGTGTTTTATTGCCTTCCGGATCCTGCTGCGGCGCATCGGCAAGATAGCGCAGTTTTTCCGGCAGACGATCGCGGAAGCGGTAAAGCTCCTCCACCAGCGGCGCACGCGTTTCCCGTGATTTCGGGAAGGTGTTGGCCGCCAGGAAGACACCCGCCGCCCCGTCACGCAGGACGAAATAAGCGTCAGACTTCTCGCACGGCAGCTCCGGCAGCGGGACCGGATCTTCCTTCGGCGGAGCCACTTCGCCATTGCGCAGGATCTTACGCGTGTTTTTACATTCGTCGTTGGTACAGGCCATGTACTTACCGAAACGCCCCATTTTCAGGTGCATTTCAGAACCGCACTTCTCGCACTCCACCACCGGGCCGTCATAGCCCTTGATGCGGAACTCGCCCTCTTCAATCTCATAGCCGTCGCAGGTCGGGTTATTACCACAGACGTGCAGTTTACGCTTGGGATCGATAAGGTAGCTGTCCATCGCCGTCCCGCACTTCTGGCAGCGACGTTTAGCACGCAGGGCGTTAGTTTCCGCGTCATCGCCTTCCAGTACGTTGAGGACTTCGTTTTCCGGCACCAGGTTGATGGTGGTTTTGCACCGCTCTTTCGGCGGCAGGGCATAACCCGAACAGCCGAGGAAAACGCCGGTGCTGGCGGTACGGATCCCCATTTTACGACCGCAGGTTGGGCAGTCGATGCTGGTAAGCACCATCGGGTTCGGCTGCATGCCGCCCTCTTCTGGATCTTTCTCTGCCGTCTCCAGCTGGGTGGTGAAATCGCCAAAGAAGTGGTTCAGCACCTCTTTCCACTCGGCCTGGTGGTTGGCCACCTGGTCGAGACGATCTTCCATCTGTGCGGTGAAGTCGTAGTTCATCAGATCGCGGAAGTTTTCTTCCAGCCGGTCGGTGACGATCTCGCCCATTTTCTCTGCGTAAAAACGCCGGTTTTCTACCCGCACGTAGCCACGATCCTGAATGGTCGAGATGATCGACGCGTAGGTCGACGGACGGCCGATGCCGCGTTTTTCCAGCTCTTTCACTAGCGAGGCTTCGCTGAAGCGCGCCGGCGGCTTGGTAAAGTGCTGCGCAGGCGTCAGCTCCACCAGGCTCAGGCGGTCGCCCTGTTTGACCACCGGCAGCGTCCGGTCTTCATCGCCCTTGCGCAGAGCCGGCATGACTTTTGTCCAGCCGTCGAAACGTAAGGTGCGACCGCGCGCTTTCAGTTTGAAATCACCCGCTGCCACGGTCAGCGTGGTGGAGTCGTATTGCGCCGGCGTCATCTGACAGGCGACAAACTGGCGCCAGATCAGCTGATAGAGCTTCTGCGCATCCGCTTCCATATCTTTCAGCGTTTCGGCCAGGACGTTCACGTCAGAAGGACGAATCGCTTCGTGCGCTTCCTGCGAGTTTTCTTTGCTGGCGTACTGGTTAGCGCTCTCCGGCAGATATTTTTTGCCAAAGTTGTCGCTGATATAGCCGCGAACCATGTTCAGCGCGTCCTGACTCAGGTTAGTAGAGTCCGTACGCATATAGGTAATGTGCCCCGCCTCATAGAGACGTTGAGCCATCATCATGGTCTTTTTCACGCCGAAACCGAGACGGGTGCTGGCCGCCTGCTGCAGCGTGGAGGTGATAAACGGCGCGCCCGGCTTGCTGCTGGTCGGTTTGTCTTCCCGCTCCAGCACGCTGTAGCTGGCTTTTTCCAGCAGCGATACCGCCGCCATGGTTTCATCACGGCTGACCGGACGGAACGGCTTATCGTCTTTATGGGTCACCTGCAGAGGCAGCGCGTCGCCGCCTGGCGTGGTGGTGCTGGCATCAACTTCCCAGTACTCTTCCGGGACGAACGCTTTAATTTCACGCTCACGCTCCACCACCAGGCGGACCGCAACGGACTGCACGCGCCCGGCAGAAAGACCACGGGCAATTTTCTTCCACAGCAGCGGCGAGACCATATAGCCCACCACGCGGTCCATAAAGCGGCGCGCCTGCTGGGCGTTAACCCGATCGATATTCAGTTCGCCCGGCTTTTCGAAGGCCTGACGAATCGCGTTTTTGGTGATCTCATTGAACACCACGCGGCTGTAACGCTGTTCATCGCCGCCGATCACTTCCCGCAGGTGCCAGGCAATGGCTTCCCCTTCGCGGTCAAGGTCGGTTGCGAGATATATGTGGTCAGCTTTTTCCGCCAACTGTTTGAGTTCTGAAACTACCTTTTCTTTACCCGGAAGTACTTCATAGTGCGCATTCCAGTCATGCCATGGGTCCACGCCCATGCGGTTAACCAGAGCGCCGCGTTCGTCCTTTTTAGGCTTTTTAGCCCCTTTGGTGGCGGTAGAGTCGGCGCTCTTTTTGGAAGCTGATCCACTGGTCGGCAAATCGCGGATATGACCGACGCTGGATTTCACCACGTAGTCATTACCCAGATACTTATTGATCGTTTTGGCTTTTGCCGGGGACTCAACGATAACGAGAGCTTTACCCATATTCACCTTTACCTAATTTGATTCATCCAGGAATACATCGCACATTCATACACCCTCCACTGGCGACTGCCTCATATGTTGCGGCACCGTCGGTGAATATCAACCCTGAACACCCGTTTCATTTCCGTAAAACCAGGCGCTTGAGTTTGCTGACTTTTTCTCGTCAGGTGACATAGCACGAAGAATTTTTGGCCGAATGTCAAGCAAATCTGTTGCCAGATCGCCGAAAGCGTCACACTGTACCTGATAAAATTCGTTACGCAACTTTATTAGCATGCAAAAGCAAATCCCGCCAGTAAACGGCTGTTTCTCCACTGGTTACGATTACCCCTGTTTTGTCCATGGAAAATTTGCCCCACGCCGCTGCGCGGCGTACACTACGCGCGGAGAAAAAGAGGAGTCCGTTATGCAAGGTACAACCCAACCAATCGATCGCCAGACGCTGCTCGAAAAAGCCAACAAACTTATTCGTGAACATGAGGATACGTTAGCCGGTATCGAAGCCACCGACGTCGTTCAGCGCAACAATGTCCTGGTGTTTAGCGGTGAGTTTTATCTTGATGAGCAGGGACTACCGACGCCGAAGAGTACAGCGGTATTTAACATGTTTAAGTATCTCGCTCACGAGCTGTCGGACAAGTACCACCTGGTCGATTAAGACCGGTGAAAACAATAACGCGAGGCCCTGGCCTCGCGTTATGCTATTTACATCAGCGGTTTCTGACCGCGCTGCCACCAGCGCAGCAGAAGTCGATCGGCGCTCTCCGCCGCGCTGCCGGTGAAGCGGTCGAGCATTTTCTTGCGCTGTTGATAGCGCACTCCAATCACTTCGTGACTCTCCATGAGCCCCAGCAGCAGCTCATCGCTGGTTTCAACCGCATCCACCAGCCCTTTTTCCAGCGCCTGCACCCCGTACCAGTGCTCGCCGGTAGCTACCTGCTCGATATCAAGTCCCGGGCGCATCCGATGAACGAAATCCTTGAACAAATGGTGCGTCTCATTGAGATCCTCACGGAACTTGCGCCGCCCTTCTTCGGTATTTTCTCCGAGCATCGTGAGCGTCCGTTTGTACTGCCCGGCGGTATGCAGTTCGATATCAATATCTTTGTTCTTCAGGAAGCGGTGCAGGTTCGGGATCTGCGCCACCACGCCAATTGACCCAAGAATCGCAAACGGCGCCGAGACAATCTTGTTCGCCACGCAGGCCATCATATAGCCGCCGCTAGCCGCTACTTTATCGACCGCCACCGTCAGCGGGATCTGTTTGTCACGCAAGCGCTGCAGTTGAGAAGCCGCCAGCCCGTAGCCGTGCACCACTCCGCCGGGGCTTTCCAGACGAATAACTACCTGATCGCGCGCTTTCGCCGCCGCCAGCACCGCAGTGATCTCTTCCCGCAGGCTATTGACCTCATGGGCATCCATACTGCCTTTGAAATCCAGCACCCAGGCGCGCGGCTTGCCTTCCGGCTCGGTATTACCCAGCTTCGCCCGCGCTTTGGCAGCCTTCGCCTCTTGTTTTTGCTTTTTCTTCTGCGCCTTATGCCACTGCTTCTGCTGCGGGCCGTCCAGCAGCGCCACCGTCAGCGATTCCTTCATCTCTTTATAATGCTCGCTAAGATTGGTCACCCGCAGCTCGCCGCGCTGCTTCTTGCGCTGAGCGAGGTTGACGATAATAGCGGCAATCACCGCGATGGCGACAACAACGGTCGCGATCTTGGCTAAAAATAAGCCGTACTGAGCAAGTAATTCCACGTTTTCACCTTGTGTAAAGCACTGACGTTGCTGCACAGTGTACCTCAGCCGCTGGCGAGAAGTCTTTGTGCTTTGTGTCCTCTGCGTAGCCGATTCCAGTTTTTTTTCAGCGAGACTGAAATCGTTGCAAGATATTAATTTTGTGAATACTTTCCGCTTCGCCGATTGCAATGGCGGACGCTTTCAGGCATAACAGCGCAAAAGTGAGATACCAAAGATGAAGCGCGATCGGCAGCCGATCGCCAAAGGAGTCGCCGTGCATTATCAACCGCAACGCCACTTGCTGAAAGATCGCATCATTCTGGTCACCGGGGCCAGCGACGGAATTGGTCGTGAAGCGGCCCTGACCTACGCCCGCTATAGCGCCAGTGTGATTCTGCTGGGTCGCAACGACGATAAACTGCGCATTGTCGCCCAGGAGATTGAGCGCGAGGGCGGCATTCCCCCTCGCTGGTTTACCCTCGACTTGCTCACCTGTACGCCGCAGGCGTGCCAGCAGCTGGCACAGCAGATCAGCATGCACTATCCCCGCCTTGACGGCGTGCTGCACAACGCCGGCCTGCTCGGCGACATCTGCCCCATGGACGAGCAGAAGCCGGAGGTCTGGCAGCAGGTGATGCAGGTGAACGTCAACGGCACCTTTATGCTGACCCAGGCGCTTCTTCCTTTATTACTTCGTTCGGAATCGGGCTCGCTGGTCTTCACCTCTTCCAGCGTCGGTCGTCAGGGCCGCGCCAACTGGGGCGCCTATGCCGTTTCCAAATTCGCCACCGAAGGCATGATGCAGGTGCTGGCCGACGAGTATCAAAGCCGCCACCTGCGAGTAAATTGTATCAACCCCGGCGGCACTCGCACCGGGATGCGCGCCAGCGCATTCCCGACGGAAGATCCGCTAAAACTGAAAACCCCCGCTGACATTATGCCCGTCTATCTGTGGCTGATGGGTGACGACAGTCGTCGCAAGACGGGAATGACCTTTGACGCCCAACCGGGCCGTAAGCCAGGAATTGCCCAATGAGTGATGAACGCTACCGCGAACGCCAGCAGCGGCTGAAAGATAAAGTTGACGCCCGGGTGGCGGCAGCCCAGGACGAACGCGGCATTGTGATGGTCTTTACCGGCAACGGTAAAGGTAAAACCACCGCCGCCTTTGGCACCGCAACCCGCGCCGTCGGCCACGGCAAAAAAGTCGGCGTGATCCAGTTTATCAAGGGGACCTGGCCTAACGGCGAGCGCAACTTGCTGGAACCCCACGGCGTCGAATTTCAGGTGATGGCCACCGGCTTCACCTGGAACACCCAGGATCGCGACAGCGACACCGCCGCCTGTCTGGCGGTCTGGGAGCATGCCCGCCGTATGCTCGCTGACGATCAGCTCGATCTGGTGCTGCTGGACGAGCTGACCTACATGGTGGCGTACGATTACCTGCCGCTGGAGTCGGTGCTGAGCGCCCTGCGTGAGCGTCCTGCCCATCAGTCGGTGATCATCACCGGCCGCGGCTGCCATCGCGATATTATTGAACTGGCCGATACAGTCAGCGAACTACGCCCGGTCAAGCATGCGTTTGATGCCGGGATTAAAGCGCAGATGGGGATTGACTACTGAGGGCCTGATAGCGCGAAAGGAAGTACACGTTCCGGCGGCAAGCCACCGGAACACATAATATTAACCGTTAGTCTTATTGCGAGTACTGGAACGACGGTTGCTGTTGTTACCCTGGCGCGGATTAGCGCTGGTCTGGCTGTGACGCTTCACCGCCCGACGGATCTGATTGGCTTTCAACCGCCGACGGTCTTTCTCAACGGCAACCTTAGAGCTGGTTTCCGGCGTGAGCTCCACCAGCTCGCGCAGGTAGTTGGTCTGCGCCAGGTCCAGTTCGGTATAGCCACCGCGCGGCAGACCTTTCGGCAGCAGAATATCGCCGTAGCGCACGCGGATAAGACGGCTGACCTGCACGCCGACCGCTTCCCACAGACGACGCACTTCGCGGTTACGCCCTTCGGTCAGGGTGACGTTGTACCACTGGTTAATCCCTTCACCGCCGGTGAATTTGATGGTTTTAAACGCTGCCGGACCATCTTCTAACTGTACGCCGCGCGACAGCTGGCGCAGTTTATCATCGTCCACCTGGCCGAAAACGCGAACGGCGTACTCACGCTCGACTTCACGGCTCGGGTGCATCAGGCGGTTGGCCAGTTCGCCATCGGTAGTGAACAGCAGCAGGCCGCAGGTGTTCACGTCCAGACGACCAACGGCAATCCAGCGCGCGCCGCGCAGTTTAGGCAGACGATCAAACACCGTCGGGCGCCCTTCCGGATCGTTACGGGTACACAGCTCGCCTTCCGGCTTATAGTAAGCCAGCACGCGACAGATCTGCTCGGCAGACTCTTTCACCGAGATCAGATGACCATCGATACGAATTTTTAAACCGGGGACGATTTCCACACGATCGCCGAGGGTGGCGATTTTACCGTCGACGCTGACGCGGCCAGCTTCGATTTTCGCTTCAATTTCACGGCGGGAGCCGTGGCCGGCGCGGGCCAGCACTTTTTGCAGTTTCTCGCTCATTGAGCTTCCTTAAGGTGTCGCCTTCCCAGGCGTCTGGTATGCTTTATGAAACAATGAGGCCAAAAGCACAACTCATTGTTACCTATATACTTTTAACGTAAAGTCTCGTCGGCGCATTCAGCACATTCACCGCGAGCCCGTATTCGTGGCCGAACATACTACACTAACTTCGTCGGGAAAGCTTCTGTTCGCCGCACCGCGCCTTGAGTATGGAACAGATTTTCCTTATTCTCCTGTGCGCATTCACGCATAGGGGTCTTTACCGGACCGTGCCCCACTCATTACGCGCCCTGCTCAGCAACGGCCGGGGCTGGTTGAGCAGCCAGTCGCGAAAACAGCGATTAGCAGGCGCCAGCAGCGCGGTCTCGTGGTAAACCAGATGATAGGCCAGCGGACAGGCGATGGGCTGCGCCAAAGGATCAATCAGCCGGCCCTGCGCCAGCGCAGCCTCTATGAATGAGCGTCGCAGTAATGCCATTCCCATACCGGCAAACGCCGCCTCCATCACGCCGTTGCAATCAATGAACACCGGCCCACGCCGCGCGGAATGCGCCTCCAGCCCTACGGCCTCGCACCACAGCGCCCAGTCTTCACGGTGCTCATCATGCAGCAGAGGAAAGCGCAGAAGTTCGCTCGCCTCGGTGAGGGTCCGGCGCGGAGCGATCAGCTGTGGGCTACAGACCGGCATCAGATCGTCATCCAGCAGGCGGTAAGCCTGCAGTTCCGGCCAGCCGCCAACACCATGACGTACGGCAAAATCGATCCCTTCACTCAGCAAATCCACTCGCCGGTTGGTGGTGCCGATCTGGATCTCTATCTGCGGATAGCGTCGTTCAAAATCAGCCAGCCGCGGCAGCAGCCACTGAATGGCGAAGCCGCTGGTACAGCTGATAGTCACCTTTTCTGGCTCCGGGGGCACCTGCAGGCGCTGGGTGGCGGCGGCTATCTGGAGAAACGCGGGCTGAATAGCCCGCAGGTAGATCGCCCCCACAGCCGTTAACTGTAACTGTCGGGGAGTACGAATAAAAAGCGGGGTATTTAGCGCTTCCTCCAGGCGGGCAATCTGTTGACTGACGGCGCTGGGCGTTACGCAAAGCTCACTGGCGGCCAGCTTCAGGCTGAGCAGCCGTGCCGCCGCCTCAAAGCAACGCAACGCATTCAGCGGCGGGAGTTTCATGGGTATGGAACCTCAGTTAAGAAAAACTTAATCATGTAAGCATAACGCGTTTGTCGGACGCTGCACGGGAGTTCTACAGTTGATTTCCTTCGTGACTACAAGGAGTCAATCATGCGTGTTATCGACTATGGCCGCCTGCTGTTACTCGCCGCTCTCTGGGGCGCCAGCTTTTTGTTTATGCGCATCACCACCCCGGCCTTCGGGGCGATGAACAGCGCTTTTCTTCGCGTACTGTTCGCCGCTATCGCGCTCGGGCTGTTACTCGGCGTGCAGGGTAAATGGGGCGGTTATCAGGGAAAACTCATATTCACTCTACAGCTAGGGGTCATTAATTCAGGCCTTCCTTTTCTGATGTACTGCCTGGCCGCGCAGTGGCTGCCGGCAGGGTACTCTGCCACACTGAACGCCACGGCACCGATGATGGGGGTGCTGATCGGCGCGTTATGCTTTGCAGAACCGTTAACCGTGCGTAAAGGTGGCGGCGCGATACTGGGCGCCATTGGCGTGGCGGTGATCGCGCGCCCGACATCTGGCCTTAGCGCCGCCCTGCTGCTGCCGGGGATAGGCGCCTGCCTGACCGCGACCGCCTGTTACGGTCTGGCCGGCTTTCTGACCCGCCGCTGGATCCAGCAGCGAGGCGGCCTTGAGGCGGAGCGCGTCGCGCTGGGTAGCCAGGTCGGCGCCACGCTGTTTCTGTTTCCTTTCTTTCTCTGGTCCTGCTGGCATGGGCCAGCGGTAGACTGGCGGCAGAGTCTGCCGTGGATAGCGATAGTCATGCTGGGCGTGGTCTGCACGGCGGCAGGGTATATTCTCTATTTCCGCCTGATTGCTGATATAGGACCGCTGCGTTCGCTGTCGGTGACCTTTTTGATCCCACCTTTTGCGGCGCTGTGGGGCTATCTGTGCCTCGGAGAGACCGTGGAGGAAGGACTGATTCTCGGCGCGCTGCTGGTCTGTGTAGCGCTATGGATGATTGTCGTGCCGTCGGGGAAAAAACGCGGGATACCGGACGGCGCATGATGCCCCGCCCGGCAGTTAGTCTTAGAGAAACGGCTTCACGTCGCCGACGCCTTCGCGCAGCACCACCGGGGTATCTTCCGTCAGGTCGATAACCGTGGTCGGCTGCTGTCCAAGGAAACCGCCGTGAATGATGAGGTCCACGACTTTCTCCAGACGATCTTTGATCTCTTCCGGATCGGACTCGGTAAAGTCGCTGCCGGGCAGCATCAGCGACGTGGAGAGCATCGGTTCGCCTAAAGTCTCAAGCAGCGCCTGAGCAATAGGGTTAGACGGGACGCGCATGCCGATGGTTTTACGCTTCTCCTGCAGCAGCCGGCGCGGCACTTCTTTAGTCCCCTTAAGGATAAAGGTGTAGTTGCCCGGGGTGTTGTTTTTCATCAGGCGAAACGCCACGTTGTCGACAAAGGCATAGGTCGACAGCTCGGAAAGATCACGGCACATCAGGGTGAAGTTGTGGCCGTCCGGCAGCTGACGAATGCGGCAGATCCGCTCCATCGCGCCCTTGTCTTCAATTTTGCAGCCCAGCGCGTAGCCGGAGTCGGTCGGATAAACGATCACCCCGCCCTTACGCACAATCTCCACCGCCTGATTAATCAACCGCGCCTGCGGGTTATCCGGATGGATATAAAAAAACTGGCTCATACTTCCCTCTCAATTTTTATTCGGCGGCCGCTTCCCAGCTGTGCCAGACACCTTCCACGCCGGCAGGGAGCCAGAGCTTACGGCCAAGCTCGATCCACGCGCAGGGCTGATGAAAATCGGAACCCTGCGACGCCAGAAGACCAAACTGCACGGCCAGGGCGGCCAGCTGGGCACGCTCATGGGGCGCCTGCTGACACTGGGCCACTTCCATGGCGTCACCGCCCTGCTCGCTAAAGTGGGCCAACAGCCGCTTCAGCCACTTGGCGGAGAGATCGTAGCGCCCGGGATGGGCTATCACCGCCTTGCCGCCAGAATGATGAATGACATCAATCGCTTGTTTTATTGTACACCACTGCGGCGGCACGTAACCGGTTTTCCCACGAGCAAGGTATTTTTTGAAGACTTCCGCCATGTTTTTCGCATGGCCAGCCTCTACCAGAAAACGGGCAAAATGGCCGCGGGTGACGGCGCCACCGTCCGCCAGGCGCAGCGCACCTTCCCAGGCCCCAGGGATCCGCGCCTTCTCCAGACGCTCGGCAATCATCTGACCGCGCTGCTGGCGCCGCGCTTTCTGCTCCTCCAGCAGGGCGGTCATCGTCGGGTGCGCAATATCAATATTCAGACCCACGATATGTATTTCGTGATTCTCCCAGAGCGTCGAAATCTCGACGCCGTTCACCAGCGTTAAGGGTAATCCGGCGCGGGCGATCTCTTCCCGGGCGGCCGGGATCGCCGCCACGCTGTCATGGTCGGTGATCGCCAGCGTACCAACGCGCATCTCATGGGCGCGATGGACCAGTTCCTGCGGAGTCAGCCGCCCATCAGAGGCGGTGGTGTGGCTGTGCAGATCGTAAATCACTGCGTATTGGCTGTCGCTCAAAAGGACTCCTGCTGGACATCAAGGTAAATAAGCGCATTATCATACCGACAGGCAGAGAAAATCTGCAAACAAGGGTTGACTTTATTCCATCGAACTAGTTAACTAGTACGCAAGTTCACATGAAGGGGTATCACGATGAAAAAGCACGTTATCACTCTGCACAGCTGGTGGCGCACCTCCTGACAACGGGCGGCGTGATCGCGTTTTGCATTTAGCATACAGATACCCGGCCCGCCAATGAGCGGGCTTTTTATTGGACAAAAATAATACGAACAGGCGAGAACCATAATGCAAACATCTAAACCGGCACTCGAGCTTCTCACCAGCGACGCCATCTACCGGGAGAACCCGACGGCGTTATTCCACCAACTGTGCGGCGCCCGTCCGGCTACGCTGCTGCTGGAATCCGCTGACATCGACAGCAAAGATGACTTAAAAAGCCTGCTGCTGGTCGACAGCGCGCTGCGCATCACCGCTCTTGGTGACACTGTCACTATTCAGGCACTTTCCGCTAACGGCGCCGCGCTGCTGGAACTGCTGGACGGCGCGCTGCCCTCCGGGATCGCCAATCAGCGCCAGCCCAACGGCCGCATCCTGACCTTCCCCGCGGTCAGCACCCTGCTCGATGAAGACGCGCGTCTCTGCTCGCTGTCGGTGTTTGACGCCTTCCGTCTCCTGCAGGAGCTGGTGACCGTCCCCGCCAACGAGCGTGAAGCGATGTTCTTCGGCGGCCTGTTCGCCTATGACCTGGTGGCCGGTTTTGAAGATCTCCCGCAGTTGCAAAGCGACACCGCCTGCCCGGACTACTGCTTCTATCTGGCGGAGACCCTGCTGGTCATTGACCATCAGACCAAGCATACCCGCATTCAGGCCAGCCTCTTCACCCCGCTGGAGAGTGAAAAACAGCGCCTGGAGCAGCGCCTGAGCCAGCTGCGTCAGCAGCTGAACGAGCCGCCGGCGCCGCTACCGGTCACCACCGTGGCCGAAATGCGCTGCGACGTCGACCAGAGCGATGAAGAGTACGGCGCGGTGGTGCGTAAAATGCAGCGTGCGATCCGCGCCGGGGAAATCTTTCAGGTAGTCCCGTCCCGCCGCTTCTCGCTGCCCTGCCCGTCGCCGCTGGCCGCTTATGATGTGCTGAAGAAGAGCAACCCCAGCCCGTACATGTTCTTTATGCAGGACAATGATTTCACCCTGTTCGGCGCCTCGCCGGAAAGCTCGCTGAAGTATGATGCCGTTAGCCGTCAGATTGAGATCTACCCCATCGCCGGCACGCGGCCACGCGGCCGCCGCGCCGACGGCTCGCTGGATCGCGATCTCGACAGCCGCATCGAGCTGGAAATGCGCACCGACCATAAAGAGCTTTCCGAACACCTGATGCTGGTGGACCTGGCGCGTAATGACCTGGCGCGCATCTGCACCCCGGGCAGCCGCTATGTCGCCGATTTAACCAAGGTTGACCGCTACTCCTTCGTGATGCATCTGGTCTCCCGTGTAGTAGGCGAATTGCGTCAGGATCTCGACGTCCTCCACGCCTATCGCGCCTGCATGAATATGGGCACCCTCAGCGGCGCACCGAAGGTCCGCGCCATGCAGCTGATTGCCGCCGCCGAAGGTAAACGCCGCGGCAGCTACGGCGGCGCGGTGGGCTATTTCACCGCCCACGGCGACCTCGACACCTGCATCGTCATCCGTTCCGCCTATGTTCAGGAGGGTATCGCTACCGTCCAGGCCGGCGCCGGCATTGTGCTCGACTCGGTTCCCCAGTCGGAAGCGGATGAGACCCGAAATAAAGCCCGCGCGGTGCTGCGCGCCATTGCCCAGGCCCATCACGCGAAGGAGATTTTCTGATGGCTGACATTCTGCTGCTCGATAATATCGATTCCTTTACCTATAACCTGGCAGACCAGCTGCGGGCCAACGGCCATAACGTAGTGATTTATCGCAACTCCGTCCCGGCTCAGGCGCTGATTGAGCGTCTGGGCACCATGGACAACCCGGTGCTGATGCTCTCCCCGGGCCCGGGTACGCCGAGCGAAGCTGGCTGCATGCCGGAACTGCTGACCCGTATGCGCGGCAAGCTGCCGATCATCGGCATCTGCCTCGGCCACCAGGCCATTGTCGAAGCCTACGGCGGCTATGTCGGCCAGGCGGGCGAGATCCTCCATGGCAAAGCCTCCAGCATTGAGCACGACGGCCTGGCGATGTTTGCCGGTCTGGCTAACCCGCTACCGGTCGCGCGCTATCACTCGCTGGTCGGCAGCAATATACCCGCCGGGCTGACGATTAATGCCAATTTCAACGGTATGGTGATGGCCGTGCGTCACGATGCGGATCGGGTGTGCGGCTTCCAGTTCCACCCGGAATCGATCCTCACCACTCAGGGCGCGCGACTGCTGGAGCAGACTCTGGCCTGGGCGCTGCAGAAGCTGGAGCATACCAACACCCTCCAGCCGATCCTCGAGAAGCTGTACCAGGCGGAAACCCTGAGCCAGCAGGAGAGCCACCAGCTGTTCTCCGCCGTCGTGCGCGGCGAAGTGAAGCCTGAGCAACTGGCCGCCGCGCTGGTCAGTATGAAAGTGCGCGGCGAGCAGCCGCAGGAAATTGCCGGCGCCGCCACCGCGCTGCTGGAAAACGCCGCGCCGTTCCCGCGCCCGGACTACCTGTTTGCCGATATCGTCGGCACCGGTGGCGACGGCAGCAACAGCATCAATATCTCCACCGCCAGCGCCTTTGTCGCTGCCGCCTGCGGGTTAAAAGTGGCAAAACACGGCAACCGCAGCGTCTCCAGTAAATCAGGCTCTTCTGACCTGCTGGCGGCCTTCGGCATTAATCTCGATATGAACGCCGATAAATCCCGCGCCGCGCTCGATGAGCTGGGGGTGTGCTTCCTGTTCGCGCCGAAATACCACACTGGTTTCCGCCATGCGATGCCGGTCCGCCAGCAGCTGAAGACCCGCACCCTGTTCAACGTGCTGGGGCCGCTGATCAACCCGGCGCATCCGCCGCTGGCGCTGATTGGCGTCTACAGCCCGGAACTGGTGCTGCCGATCGCCGAGACCCTGCGCGTGCTGGGTTATCAGCGCGCGGCGGTGGTGCACAGCGGTGGGATGGATGAAGTCTCGCTGCATGCGCCTACGGTGGTGGCCGAACTGCATAACGGGGAAATTAAAAGCTATCAGCTAACCGCCGACGACTTCGGCCTGACGCCTTACCATCAGGCGCAGCTGGCGGGCGGCACCCCGGAAGAAAACCGTGACATTCTGACGCGCTTGCTACAAGGTAAAGGTGAAGCCGCTCACGAAGCCGCCGTCGCCGCCAACGTCGCCATGTTGATGCGTTTACACGGGCATGAAGATCTGAAAGCTAACGCTCAGCAGGTACTGGATGTGCTGCACAGCGGCGCGGCCTATGACAGAGTGACCGCCTTAGCGGCAAGAGGGTAAAGAATGCAAACCGTTTTAGCAAAAATCGTTGCCGACAAAGCGATTTGGGTGGAAGCCCGCAAACAACAACAACCGTTAGCCAGTTTTCAGAATGAGGTCGTTCCGACGCAGCGCAATTTCTATGACGCACTGGCTGGCACCCGCACCGCGTTTATTCTCGAGTGCAAAAAGGCCTCGCCGTCGAAGGGGTTGATTCGCGAGGATTTCGATCCGGCAGCGATCGCCAGTATCTACAAGCACTACGCCTCGGCGATCTCGGTGCTGTGTGATGAGAAATATTTCCAGGGCAGTTTCGATTTTCTGCCGATCGTCAGCAAGGTCGCGCCGCAGCCGATCCTGTGTAAGGACTTCACCATCGACCCTTACCAGATTTACCTGGCGCGCTACTATCAGGCCGACGCCTGCCTGCTGATGCTCTCGGTGCTCGACGATGAACAATATCGCCAGCTCTCCGCGGTGGCGCACAGCCTGAATATGGGCGTGCTGACCGAAGTCAGCAATGAAGAGGAGCTGGAGCGCGCCATCGCCCTGAAGGCGAAGGTGGTGGGCATTAACAACCGCGACCTGCGCGATATGTCGATTGACCTTAACCGCACCCGTCAGCTGGCGGCGCGTCTCGGCCCGGATGTCACGGTGATCAGCGAATCCGGCATCCATACCTATGCTGAAGTGCGCGAGCTGAGCCACTTCGCCAACGGCTTCCTGATCGGCTCCGCCCTGATGGAACAGGCTGATCTGGAAGCAGCGGTTAAACGCGTGCTGCTCGGCGAGAACAAAGTGTGCGGCCTGACGCGCCCGCAGGATGCCCAGGTGGCCTGGGAGTCCGGCGCCATCTACGGTGGCCTGATTTTCGTCCCGACTTCGCCGCGGGCGGTGAATGACGCCCAGGCCAAAGCGGTGATCGCCGCTGCGCCGTTGCAGTACGTCGGCGTGTTTCGCAATGCGCCGCTGGACGAGGTGGTCGCCCGCGCCCAGGCTCTGGGGCTGGCCGCCGTACAGCTGCACGGTGATGAAGACCAGGCCTATATCGACGCGCTGCGCGACGCCCTCGCGGACAACGTCCGCATCTGGAAAGCGCTGAGCGTCGGCGAAACCTTCCCGGCCCGTACGCTCCGCCATGTCGACAAATACCTGCTCGACAACGGCCAGGGCGGCAGCGGCCAGCGCTTTGACTGGAGCCTGCTGCAGGGCCAGGATCTGCGCAACGTCATGCTGGCGGGCGGCCTGGGGGCGGATAACTGTGTGGAAGCGGCCAAAAGCGGCTGTGCCGGACTCGATTTCAATTCAGGCGTAGAGTCGCAACCCGGGATAAAAGACGCCAGCAAGCTGGCCTCCGTATTCCAGACGCTGCGCGCATATTAAGGAGCAATAATGAGCACTTTACTGAACCCCTACTTCGGCGAATTCGGCGGCATGTATGTGCCGCAGATCCTGATGCCCGCCCTGCGCCAGCTGGAAGAAGCCTTTGTCAGCGCGCAGAAGGACCCGGCCTTTCAGGCGGAATTCACCGACCTGCTGAAAAACTACGCCGGTCGTCCGACGGCCCTGACCAAATGCCGGAATCTGACCGAAGGCACCCGCACCACCCTGTACCTGAAACGCGAAGATCTGCTGCACGGCGGCGCGCACAAAACCAACCAGGTGCTGGGCCAGGCTCTGCTGGCCAAACGGATGGGCAAAACCGAGATTATCGCCGAGACCGGCGCCGGCCAGCACGGCGTCGCCTCAGCGCTGGCCAGCGCCCTGCTCGGCCTGAAATGCCGTATCTACATGGGCGCCAAGGACGTCGAGCGCCAGTCGCCGAACGTCTTCCGTATGCGCCTGATGGGTGCCGAGGTGATCCCGGTGCACAGCGGCTCCGCCACGCTGAAAGATGCCTGTAACGAGGCGCTGCGCGACTGGTCCGGCAGCTACGAAAAGGCGCACTATATGCTGGGCACCGCTGCCGGTCCGCACCCGTTCCCGACCATTGTGCGTGAATTCCAGCGCATGATTGGCGAAGAAACCAAAGCGCAGATCCTCGAAAAAGAGGGCCGCCTGCCGGACGCGGTGATCGCCTGCGTCGGCGGCGGGTCAAACGCCATCGGCATGTTTGCTGATTTTATCGAGGAAACCAACGTCGGCCTGATCGGCGTGGAACCGGCCGGGCACGGTATCGAAAGCGGGGAACATGGCGCGCCGCTGAAGCATGGCCGCGTGGGGATCTACTTCGGCATGAAGTCGCCGATGATGCAGACCGCCGACGGCCAGATCGAGGAATCTTACTCCATTTCCGCCGGGCTGGACTTCCCGTCCGTTGGGCCGCAGCACGCGTTTCTGAACAGCACCGGTCGCGCCGACTATGTGTCGATCACCGACGACGAAGCGCTGGACGCGTTTAAAGCGCTCTCGCGCCACGAAGGGATCATCCCGGCGCTGGAGTCCTCTCACGCTCTGGCCCACGCGCTGAAGATGATGCGCGAGAACCCCGAAAAAGAACAGCTGCTGGTGGTTAACCTCTCCGGCCGCGGCGACAAAGACATTTTCACCGTACATGACATCCTGAAAGCGCGAGGGGAAATCTGATGGAACGCTATGAAACGCTGTTTGCCCAACTGAAAAATCGCCAGGAAGGCGCCTTCGTTCCCTTTGTCACCCTTGGCGATCCGGGACCGGAGCAGTCGCTGAAAATTATCGATGCGCTGATCGAAGGCGGCGCCGATGCCCTTGAGCTGGGGATCCCTTTCTCCGACCCGCTGGCGGACGGCCCGACCATCCAGGGCGCGGCCCTGCGCGCCTTCGCCGCGGGGGTAACCCCGGCGCAGTGCTTTGAGATGCTGGCGGCGATCCGCCAGAAGCATCCAACCATCCCAATCGGCCTGCTGATGTACGCCAATCTTGTCTTCAGCCCGGGCATCGATGCGTTCTATGCCCAGTGCGAACGCGTCGGCGTCGACTCGGTGCTGGTGGCCGACGTGCCGGTGGAAGAGTCCGCCCCGTTCCGCCAGGCGGCGATGCGTCATAATATCGCGCCGATTTTCATCTGCCCGCCCAATGCGGATGACGATTTACTGCGCCAGATTGCCTCTTATGGCCGCGGCTACACCTATCTGCTGTCGCGTGCCGGGGTGACGGGTGCGGAAAATCGCGCCGCGCTACCGCTGCACCACCTGGTGGAGAAGCTGGCGGAATATCACGCCGCACCGCCGCTGCAGGGCTTTGGTATCTCCGCGCCGGAGCAGGTGAGCGCCGCCATTGACGCCGGGGCCGCCGGGGCTATCTCCGGTTCCGCCATCGTCAAAATCATCGAACGCCACCTCGATGAGCCGCAGATCATGCTCGACGAACTGAAAGCCTTCGTCCAGAGTCTGAAGGCGGCGACCAAAACCGCCTGACCATCAGCCGCCTGGCATCGCGCCAGGCGGCGATTTCCTCGCGTTACCTCCCCCCATGTCATCTTGCACGCCAGCACATCAGACGGACCGATGCTCGGCACCTCGACGCCAGGCGATGCGCTTTAGCGTGGAAAGGGATGGCGGGCGGATACCGAAGATTTGAACAATATTGGAAGGGAAAATATCGCTCTCCCTGGCACAGGAGAGCGATACGGTCAGGCAATCAATATTGCCCGAATATCATTGACGTTGGTTAACGTCGGGCCGGTGATCAGCAAATCATTAAGCGCATGAAAATAGCAGTAACTATCATGGCCATCCAGATATTGCACTGCGTTAAGACCGCTCAGCTTGCCGCGCGCAAGGGTGTCCGGGAAGACTATCGCGCCTGCGGCATCTTCTGTGCCATCAATACCATCGCTGTCTCCCGCCATGGCCCAGATACCGTGTTCCCCCTGTAGCGCACAGGCCAGACTGAGTAAAAACTCGGTATTGCGCCCCCCTTTTCCAGGCTGAGTGTGGTTTACTGTCACCGTGGTTTCGCCACCTGACAACAGTACAGCAGGCCCAGAAACCGGGTGACCATACTGCTTCGCCGATTTCGCCATACCGGCCATGACCACCGCCACTTCCCTGCTTTCACCTTCTATCGCATCCCCCAAAATAAGAGGGGTGAGTCCATGTTGTCGTGCGGCCAGAGCCGCCGCCGCTAACGCCATCGCTGGCGTGGCGATAAGCCTGACCTCGCCTGTCGCGGCGTTTTCCACCGGGCCGGCCGGCTGGTTTAGCCGTTCGCTAACGGACTTCGGGATCGCAATGCCATACCGCTGCAGTACCCGGAGCGCATCACGTGGTGCGCTGTTATCGGCAACGGTAGGGCCAGACGCTACGTCCGTCGGATCATCGCCAGGCACATCGCTGATAATCAGTGATACGATGCGCGCCGGTTGCGCCATGGTCGCCAGCTTTCCGCCTTTCACCGCTGAGAGATGACGACGTACCAGATTCATCTCTTTGATGCTGGCCCCGCTATGGAGCAGGGCCCGGGTGATGGTCTGCTTATCTGCCAGCGTTAACCCCGGGGCGGGCAGCGCCATCAGCGCCGATCCTCCTCCTGAAATCAAGGCCAGCACCAGATCATCAGCAGTTAAACCGCGCAGCGTCTCCACAATCAGCATTGCGGCAACCTCGCTCATGGCATCTGATACGGGATGTGCCGCCTCAATAATGCGGATGCGGCCCGCAGGAACCGCGTAACCGTAACGCGTCACCACCACGCCCGACACCGCCACATCCGGCCAGGCCGCATCCACGGCAGCCGCCATTGCCGCGGACGCTTTACCCGCACCGATCACCACACAACGGCCGCGAGGTTTTTCCGGCAGATTAGCCAGGGTCACCGGCCCGGCGCGGGCGCTGTTGACCGCATGTTGAAAAATATCCTGCAGGATCTCTGCAGCCTGTTCGTTATTCATGGTTATGCAGTCTCGGCAATGTTAGCTTTGGCATCAATGTAGTGCACCACGGCGCGTGTCACCTCCGCGGTATTGGCTGAGCCACCGACATCTGGCGTCAGAATGCCTTTTTCACATACATGCTCAATGCTCTCCATAATCAGCGCAGCGGCATGGCGTTCGCCCAAATGTTCAAGCATCTGTACTGCGGTCCAGAACGTAGCGATGGGGTTCGCAATCCCTTTGCCGGTGATATCGAATGCGGAACCATGGATCGGTTCGAACATGGAAGGGAAGCGGCGTTCAGGATCAATATTCGCCGTCGGCGCTACGCCCAGGCTACCCGCCAGCGCGCCGGCCAGGTCGGAAAGGATATCGGCGTGCAGATTGGTGGCAACGATGGTATCCAGGGTCTGGGGGTGCAACGTCATACGGTGTGTCATGGCATCGACTAACATTTTGTCCCACTGCACATCCGGGAATTCCTGCGCCACTTCGGCGGCAATCTCATCCCACATCACCATACCATGGCGCTGGGCGTTGGATTTGGTCACCACGGTCAGCAGTTTACGTGGACGAGACTGCGCCAGTCTGAAGGCATAGCGCATAATGCGCGTCACCCCAACACGGGTGAAGATTGCCACTTCGGTACCGACTTCTTCAGGTAAACCGCGGTGCGCACGGCCGCCGTTACCAGAATATTCACCTTCGGAGTTTTCACGCACGATGACCCAGTCAAGATCGCCCGACCCGCGGTTGCGCAGCGGTGAAGTGACGCCCGGCAGAATTTTGGTGGGTCGCACATTGGCGTACTGGTCAAAGCCCTGGCAAATCGGCAGGCGCAGGCCCCAGAGGGTGATGTGATCAGGGACATCCGGCGCGCCCACCGCGCCGAAGTAAATGGCATCGAATGCTTTCAGCGTGTTCAGCCCTTCTTCCGGCATCATCACGCCATGTTTTTTGTAATAGTCTGACCCCCAGTCAAAGGTTTCTACATCAAATTTCAGTTGCGGATCGTGGCGCGTCAGCGCGTGCAAGACTTCAATACCTGCCGAAATGACTTCCGGTCCGATACCGTCCGCAGGGATAGCAGCAATTTTGTAGTGACGCATCGTTATTTCTCCAGTTAATGAGTATGAGGATGTGGAAGCTCTGCTGTCGGCGATTTGTTCGCTCTGGCAGAGAGAATCACGACCACGAGGGCCGAGAGCGCCAGCAATCCGGCGACAAAGTACAGGCCCCAGCTGTAGCTACCGGTTTGCTCGCGGATCACGCCAATCATCATCGGCCCGACGAAACCACCGAGATTGCCGATGGAGTTGATAGCGGCAATGCCAGCGGCCGCAGCCGGGCCGCTGAGGAACAGGGTTGGCATGCTCCACAGCGGGGGTTTTGATGCGCTAATCCCCACGGTGACCAGCGTTAAGGCAACCATTACGGTAAACAATGTGTTGACGTTACCGGCGTATATCAGCCCGGCTGCCGCCAGCAGGCAGGCGCCAATGACATGCCAGCTGCGCTCTTTGGTTCGATCGGAATGACGCGCCCAGAGGATCATGGCGATGACGCCGATCACCGCCGGAAAGGCGTTCAGGAAACCAATCTCCAGCGAAGAAGCACCGAAACTGCGAATGATTTGCGGGGACCAGATGCCAAGCGTATACAGCCCGGCTGAGGTTCCGAAATAGACCAGCGCCAGCGCCAGGACGCGTATATCCGCTAGCCCTCGCCATGCACTGGAATGGCTCTGTTTTGCCGCCCGTGCCCGCTCCTCGTCTTGCATGGCGTTTTCCAGCCAGGCACGCTCTTGATCAGTTAGCCATTTGGCTTTGGCCGGACGATCCGTCAGGAAGAACAGAACCACAACACCGAGCACCAGCGCCGGGAACGCTTCCAGTACAAACATCCACTGCCAGCCGGCGTAGCCGAGGAAGCCATGCATCTCGAGCAGTGCGGCCGAAATGGGCGATCCCAGTGCTGTCGACAGGGGGGCTGCGGCCATAAAGATGGCAGTGACCTGCGCACGCCTGGCGGCAGGAAACCAGTAGCTGAGATAGAGAATGATCCCCGGGAAGAAACCGGCTTCCGCCACACCGAGCAGAAAACGCAGAATGTAGAAGCTCGTCGTGCCCTGCACAAAAGCCATGCAGCCCGAGACGAATCCCCAGGTGATCATGACGCGGGCGATCCAGATGCGGGCGCCCACTTTATGGAGAATTAAGTTTGACGGTACCTCAAACAGAAAGTAACCCAAGAAGAAAATGCCGGCGCCCAGCCCAAAAACAGTGGGTGAAAATCCCAGATCCTGATTCATGGTCAGGGCGGCAAAGCCAATATTGACGCGGTCAAGGAAGGCAATGAAGTACAGCAGCATGATGAAAGGAATAATGCGCAGGGTAACCTTACGCATCACCTTCTTTTCGAGGTCGTTTTTCATGACGGGATGCTCCATAGTGATGTAGGGTTGTTATCGTTTTGTAATAAACCCAGTATGAAGTTTTGAACCGCTTTATCATCGGCACGGCTTTATATAAATAATTTGCATAATCAGCTTTTGGTGAAAAAATGGATATAAATCAGCTACGTTGCTTTGTGGTATTAGGTGATGAGCTTCACTTTGGCCGGGCTGCCCGTAAACTCGAAATGATGCCTGCGTCACTGAGTCGCTTTATCAAACTACTGGAGGATGATTTGGGGATCAGGCTACTGAATCGATCGACACGCAACGTGTCGCTAACGCCTGAAGGCGCCGCCTTTTTAAATGAGGCCAAAACGGTCATTGCTGATTTCGATGCGCTACGGCAGCGATTCCGGAAAAATAGCCTGTTGCAGAAAAGAACGTTGCGGATCGGGGCTATCGACAGCGCAGCCAAAGGATTACTTCCTGAATTGCTTAATCTTTTCGTCAGGCGTTTTCCTGAAGCAGATATTCATCTTACGGAAGATAAATCTCACAAACTTATCCCCCGACTCATTTCAGGATGGCTGGATGTGGTTTTTGTGCGCCCGCCGGAACACATTGATGCCACGCTGACAACGCGTTTTATCGCCAATGAAACCTGCGTGCTCGCCGTGCCCGCTAACCACCGGCTGGTCAGTTATGATGAAGTCAGTATCGATGACTTTCGGCACGAGCCGGTTATCTTGCCGGAAAGACGCACCCGGCGTCACAGCCATGACCTGACAATGAATATTTTCAAGGAAGGTGGCAGCATGCCTGTTATCGCGCAGTATGCTGAAGAGAAGCAGACTATCCTGAGTTTTGTTGCCGCTGGACTCGGTATTGCTCTGGTGCCTGCGTCCTATAAAGACATGAATGCGGACGGCGTGAAATACCTTGCGCTCACGCCCAAAAAACATATCGAAGGCCTTCCCCTCAGCGCGATGTGGCATCAGGGAAATAACAATATCTATGTGCGATCCCTGCTGGAGATACTTTCCGACAACATCGACGAGCTGACCCGTGATTTGTGACGAACAAGATGATTGTTGCGCCAGGGCGGCAGCACGCGAGAATTTAGCTCGGTTGCTGCAGACTGTCGGCGTATTTGCGCGTTAAGCGAAACAGCGCTTGCACCTCCTCTTCCGGCCACTGCGCCAGCACCTGATTCATTAACCGCCGCCGCGCTAGCGCAATACTGTCGATCATCCGTTGTCCCTTGGCGCTAAGCGTCACTTCACTGATCCGTCGGTCATGACGGTTAGGTTGCTTACAGGCGAGTCCCTGGGCTTCCAGTTTTTTCACCTGGCGGCTGACGGTGGTGTAATCGCGCCCTAAATGATCCGCCAGCTCAACCACCCCTACCGGGCCATGGCGCCCTACCGCCACCAGCAGCGGAAACAGCATCTGTTCCAGCTGGACGCCGGCCGCCTGGAGGATCTGCTCGTCGCGCAGCGGCTGGTTCATCACGCTGATGATATCCAGCAGCGCGCCGTGAAAATCGGTAATGTCGTAGTCATTATGTGCATCTTGCATGTATTAATTTTCCGCGTATAGTGCTGCAAAACAATATGTGTATTTTACACATAATCCCCGACAGGAGATAATTTATGAAAGCAGCCGTGGTTTTTGACCTTGCAGAAGGCCCGGTTTGGGCCGATTTTATCGAGCCGCAGCCTGCGCCGGGCCAGACGCTCATTGACATCCGCGCCGCCGCGATGAGCCATGTGGTCAAGGCCCGGGCGTCTGGAAGCCATTACAGCTTCGATGGCAATCTGCCCTTTGTGCCCGGTATCGATGGCGTCGGCACATTACCCAATGGCCAGCGCGTCTACTTCGCCTTCCCCACCGCCCCCTTCGGCAGTATGGCGCAGCGGGCGCCGGTTGCCCTGCAGAATTGCCTGCCGGTGCCGGATGCGCTCGATGATGTTAGCGCGGCGGCGATGGCCAATCCCGGCATGTCCGCATGGGCATCGCTGGTGACACGCGCCCAGCTCCAGGCCGGTGAAACGGTGCTGATTAACGGCGCCACCGGCAGCGCCGGTCAACTGGCGGTGCAGATTGCCCGCTATCTGGGGACAAAAAAAATCATTGCGACCGGGCGTAATGCGCAGGCGCTGGCGGCGCTGGACGCCGATGTGTGCATTCAGTTAAACGCTGATGATAAAACAGTGACTGAACAGTTTTCAGTGGCCAGCGCCGCACAGATTGATGTGGTTATCGATTATCTGTGGGGGCGCAGCGCGGAATTGTTATTGCCGGCGCTGGCGAAATATACCCCTGCCGGCAGTCCGGTGCGCTATGTGCAGGTGGGATCCCTGGCTGGCGCCGATATCGCGTTAAATGGCGCAGTGCTGCGTTCCGCCCCACTCCTGCTGATGGGCAGCGGTATCGGTAGCCTGACGATGCCGCAACTGCTGGCGGCGACGGGTGAAATGCTGCAGGCGGCGGTGCCGGGTAAATTGACCATCGCCACTACCCCGCGGCCGCTGCAGGAGATCGCGGCGGCCTGGCCGCAGGACGACAGCCAGAAGCGCACGGTCTTTACCCTCGGATAAAAAAATCGCTTCCGCACAAAAGATGGGGTTGATATCTTAAATGAGAAATATTATCTTTCTCATTACTGAATAGTTGAGTAAATAACTCAGGTATTCAGTACGACATTGCTCACATTGCTTCCAGTATTTTTGCCCGCACGTGTGCGGGCTTTTTTTTACTCGCAACACACCTCACGCACCAGCTGCCGCCGCCAGCGGTGGCCCGGCGCCTGCTCCAGACGACATACGGCGCGGCATCGTTCTCCGTCACGCAGCGAGAGAACGCTCGCTGGTCATCACCCCGACCACGCGGTCGCGGTACAGAGCCTGCAGAGGGATCGGTGGTCCCCTATTTTTCATTACACCAATTTCCAGAACGGCGTCCTCCTCGCGCAGAAGGAGGGCATCTTTTATGCCAAAAGCCACGAAGCGCTGGGTTAACCCTCGCGCCTGTCACTTCGCAGCGCGGCCTGTCTCCGGCCTCTTTCAGCCGCCCTTTCGCTCCAATACCACCCTTTTCGTTCAAAATTTGTGAATTATGTAAATTGCGATGAAGAAATAAGTTTAAACGTCAACTTTTCTATGTAAATATTAAGAAGAATGATAACTATTCTTTTTATCATTTATGAAGTCACACCGGGTCAGCGCAAGCCAGACGACGAATAACGTCGCTTTTGCGCGGTGTGAGATGTGCTAATAACTAAAAATAAGCCTGCATTTATCATGGAAAAA
Source organism: Klebsiella africana (assembly GCF_020526085.1). Taxonomy (NCBI): domain Bacteria; kingdom Pseudomonadati; phylum Pseudomonadota; class Gammaproteobacteria; order Enterobacterales; family Enterobacteriaceae; genus Klebsiella; species Klebsiella africana. The sequence continues at coordinate 3,022,085 of NZ_CP084874.1, forward strand.
AACGCTTCTCTGCCTTTCGGCAGTTTCAACTCATTGGCATTGTTTACGGGTCTGTGTCTGGGTGCCTCACCGGCAACGGGCATCGCAGCGGAAAAATCGGTCAAAAATAGTGAAGAGACGCTGGTGGTGGAAGCCAGCCCACCTTCACTTTATTCTCCCGGCGCCTCTGCCGATCCGAAATTCAATAAACCGCTGGTCGATACCACCCGCACCATCACCGTGATCCCGGAACAGGTGATTAAAGATCAGGGCGTCACCAACCTGACTGACGCCCTCAAAAACGTCCCCGGCGTCGGGGCGTTTTATGCCGGGGAGAATGGCAGCTCAACCACCGGAGATGCCATCTACATGCGCGGCGTGGATACCTCTAACAGCATCTATGTGGACGGCATTCGCGACATCGGCAGCGTGACGCGCGATACCTTCAATACCCAGCAGGTGGAAGTCATCAAAGGGCCCGCCGGCACGGACTATGGCCGCAGCGCGCCCTCCGGCTCGATCAATATGATCAGCAAGCAGCCGCGCCTTGACTCCGGGATCGACGGTTCAGCCAGCATCGGCAGCGCCTGGTCGCGCCGGGGCACTCTCGACCTTAACCAGGCGTTTAGCGATAACGCTGCGTTCCGTCTGAACCTGATGGGGGAAAAAACCCATGACGCCGGTCGGGACCGCATTGAAAACGAACGCTATGGCATCGCACCGTCGCTGGCCTTCGGACTCGATACCCCAACTCGTCTGTATCTGAACTATCTGCACGTCCGGCAGAACAACACCCCGGATGGCGGGATCCCCACCGTCGGCCTGCCGGGCTATTCGGCGCCTTCGCCGAAATATGCCGCGCTCAACTCCGCCGGCAAGGTCGATACCAACAATTTCTATGGCACCGACTCCGATTATGATAAATCCACCACCGACAGCGGCACCCTGCGCTTCGAACATGATCTGACGGACAATACCACCGTGCGCAATACCACCCGTTGGTCGCGGGTGAAACAGGAGTATCTTCTGACCGCGGTGATGGGCGGCGCGAGCAATATCACCGCTCCTGATATCAATGACGTCAACACCTGGAGCTGGTCGCGTCTGGTTAATACCAAAGATGTCAGCAACCGCATTCTGACCAACCAGACCAATATCACCTCGACGTTCAATACCGGCTCGATAGGCCATGACATCAGCGCTGGCGTGGAGTTCACCCGGGAAAACCAGACCAACTATGGCGTTAACGCCCTGACCGCGCCGGCGGTGAATCTCTACCATCCGGTGAGTCACCTGTCGATTGGCGGGCTGGACAGAAACGGGGCGAACGCCAACGGCCAGACCGATACCTTCGGGATTTATGCCTTCGATACGCTGGCGCTGACCGAGCGGATTGAGGTCAACGGCGGACTGCGTCTCGACAATTACCATACCAAATATGACAGCGCCACCGCCTGCGGCGGTAGCGGACGCGGGGCTATCGCCTGCCCGCCTGGCCAGTCGACCGGCAGCCCGGTCACCACCGTCGACACCGCCAAATCCGGCAATCTGGTTAACTGGAAAGCCGGGGCGCTGTACCACTTAACCGAGCAGGGCAATGTCTACGTCAACTACGCTATCTCACAGCAGCCGCCGGGGGGCAGCAGCTTCGCCCTGGCCGCCAGCGGCAGCGGCAACAGCGCTAACCGCACCGACTTTAAGCCGCAGAAGGCAAAATCCAGCGAGCTGGGCACCAAGTGGCAAATCTTCGACAAACGTCTGCTGCTCAGCGCGGCGTTATTCCGTACGGATATTGAAAACGAAGTGGCCGCCAACGATGACGGGACCTGGTCGCAGTATGGCAAAAAGCGCGTGGAGGGGTATGAGCTCTCCGCGACCGGAAACCTGACCGCGGACTGGACGATCATCGCGGGCTACACTCAGCAGCATGCGACAGTGACAGAGGGGCAGAATGTGGCGCAGGATGGATCTTCCGCCCTGGCCTACACCCCGAAACATGCCTTTACGCTATGGACGCAGTATCAAGCCACCAGCGATCTGTCCGTCGGCGGCGGTGTGCGCTATGTCGGGAGCCTGCGCCGGGGCAGCGATGGCGCGGTCGGTACCCCGGATCACACCGAGGGCTACTGGGTCGCCGATGCCAAACTGGGCTATCGGGTCAACAGCAACCTCGATCTGCAGCTCAATATGTACAACCTGTTTGATACCGATTACGTGGCCTCCATCAACAAGAGCGGCTATCGCTATCATCCGGGCGAGCCCCGTACCTTTATGCTGACGGCGAACGTCCATTTCTGAGTTTGTGCGTGGGGCCGTTGCGCCCCACCTTTTAGAGAGAACACCGCAATGATGTATCACATTCCTGACGTGCTATCGACAGACCAGGTGGCGGAATTTACCCGACAGCTGGCGCAGGCCGAGTGGGTCGACGGGCGGGTTACGGTCGGCAGCCAGGGGGCGGCCGTCAAACAGAACCAGCAGATCGATACCCGAACGCCGCTGTATGCCCAGCTGCAGACCGCTGTGCTCGACGCGCTGCGCGGCCATCCGCAGTTTTTTTCCGCCGCGCTGCCGCGGACGATTTCCGCACCGTTGTTTAATCGCTATGGGCCAGGTGAGACCTATGGTTTTCATGTCGATGGCGCCGTTCGCCAGATCGGCGAGGCGGGCTGGATGCGCACTGACCTGTCGGCAACGCTATTTCTTTGCGATCCGGAGAGCTATGAGGGCGGTGAACTGGTGATGGAAGACACCTATGGCCAGCACCGGGTGAAACTCCCGGCCGGGCATCTGGTGCTCTATCCCGCCAGCAGCCTGCACTGCGTCACCCCGGTCACCCGCGGCGTACGTCAGGCCTCTTTTCTGTGGATCCAGTCGATGGTCCGCGACGATAAACAGCGCGCGATGCTCTACGACCTGGACCGTACCATCCAGTCTCTGAAGGCCCGCTTTGGCGACGGAGAAGAGGTCCTCTCCCTGCTCAATATGTATCACAACCTGCTGCGCCAGTGGACGGAAGTATGATCCGCTGATCGCAAGCAGGGAGGACGAGGCAATAGACTGGCCGTCCGCTGGCCAGTTTTCAACAGAGATTAAAACCGATAGCCTGCGGAGAACATAAACACCCACGGATCCAGGCGGGTGCTGACTTTCTGGTCCACGCCGCCGGCTTTGAATTTCACATCGGTATCGATATCCATGTACCACACCGACATATTCAGCAGCCAGTCGCGGTTAATCAGATAATCGAGGCCAACCTGCCCCGCCGCGCCCCAGGAGTCTTTGAGGCTCAGATCGGAAAGCCCGGCCGCCTTACCGGTGTCGTTAAAGTCTTCATTAAAGAAGGTGGTGTAGTTGATACCGGCCCCCACGTACGGGCGCACCTTGCTTTGCGCATCGCCAAAGTACCACTGCGCCATCAGGGTGGGTGGCAGCTGATGAACGGTGGCGATGGTCCCGGTTGGCCCGGTGCCGACCTTATGACGGAACGGCGTTGCCGCCAGTAATTCCACGCCAATGTTATCGGTCGCCATATAGGTAAAGGTTAAACCCAGCTGGGTGTTGTTACTGACGTTGAAACTGCCAAGGCTACCCAGCACATTGTCAGAGCCCTCCGTCGGACGGACGGTAGCGGTCCCGGCACGAATGAAAAATTCACCCGCCTCATGCGCCCAGACGCTGCCGGTAGAAAGCGTGCCAAGAATCAATGCCGCCGCTGCTAACTTCTTCATATCCACTTCCTCATTATGGTTTTTCAGCGCGGCCAAATATACCTATAACGAGTTACGTTTGATCTGTTTTAGATCACACTAAATCCTTAGATTTAACATTTATTGATCCAGATTAATTTTTGCAACCGATCGCAATGTGCTGATTCCTTTTCACATCAATTTTCACTATTCGAACAAAAAATTATTTCTGCCCCTCTTGCCGCCGCTGAGGCGGCTGGATAAGTTAACTGCCGACAATCTGTGTTGATGCGTTTTTTTCAGGTGTAATTATGAGTGAAATCAACCCGTGCATGACGTGCGGTGCCTGTTGTGCGTATTTTCGAGTCTCTTTCTACTGGGCGGAAGCCGACGACGCGGGTGGCCTGGTCCCCTCTGCGCTGACCGAGCCGCTGACCCCCTTCCTGCGCTGCATGAGCGGCACTAACCAACGCCAGAGCCGCTGCGCAGCGTTGTCTGGCAACATTGGTGAGGCCGTCCACTGCACTATCTATGAAAACCGGCCCTCACCGTGCCGCGAATTCGCCATGTCCGGGGAAAATGGCGAGGAAAACGATGCCTGCAACCGGGCACGGGCGCGCTACGGCCTGCCACCATTGCGGCCTCTTTACAAAGATATACCTGCCCTGACCGGCGCAGAGAGTGCTACGACGCAACGATTTGCGGTACAATCGCCGGCTAGTTAACACCTGCGACACTCAAGGAGAATGCATGTCTATCACGGCGAAGTCCGTCTACCGTGACACCGGGAATTTTTTTCGTAATCAGTTCATTACCATTTTGCTGATTGCGCTGTTGTGCGCGTTCATCACGGTAGTACTTGGCCATGCCTTTTCACCCAGCGACGAGCAGCTGTCGATCCTCAGCGAAGGGGATAACCTCGCCGGTAGCGCCGGCCTGTTCGAGCTGGTGCAGAACATGACGCCGGAGCAGCAGCAGGTTCTGCTGCGCGCCTCGGCGGCATCGACCTTTTCAGGTCTGGTGGGTAATGCGATCCTTGTCGGCGGCATCCTGCTGCTGATCCAGCTGGTCTCTGCCGGTCATCGTGTCAGCGCCCTGCGTGCCATCGGCGCCTCGGCGCCGGTGCTGCCGAAGCTGCTGCTGCTGATCCTGTTCACCACCTTCCTGGTGCAAATGGGGATGATGTTAGTGCTGGTGCCCGGCGTGCTGCTGGCCATCGTGCTGGCCTTTGCGCCGATCATGCTGGTACAGGACAAAATGGGCATCCTCAGCGCCATGCGCAGCAGCATGCGCCTGGCGTGGGCCAACCTGCGGCTGGTGGCGCCAGCCATTATTGGCTGGCTGGCGGCAAAAACCCTGCTGTTACTGCTCGCTTCCAGTTTTGCCGTCCTGACGCCGAATGTAGGGGCAGTGGTCATCAACACCATCAGCAACCTGATTTCCGCCCTGTTGCTGATCTATTTATTCCGCGTATATATGCTTATCCGCAGCTAATTTTAACCAGGATCGGGGGCATCCCCGGTCCGTCCTGAAAGACGGGATCGATGTATGAAGCAGTTTCTGGATTTTTTACCGCTGGTGGTCTTCTTTGCCTTCTATAAGCTTTACGATATCTATGCCGCCACCACGGCGCTGATTGTGGCGACCGCCATCGTGCTGATCTACAGCTGGGTGCGCTATCGTAAAGTCGAAAAAATGGCGCTGGTCACCTTTGTGCTGGTGGCCGTCTTTGGCGGGTTAACCATCTTCTTCCACAATGATGAGTTTATTAAATGGAAGGTGACGGTGATTTATGCCCTGTTCGCCGGCGCGCTGCTGTTCAGCCAGTGGGTGATGAAAAAGCCGCTGATCCAGCGCATGCTGGGCAAAGAGCTGACCCTGCCGCAGCAGGTCTGGTCGCGGCTTAACCTGGCCTGGGCAGTATTCTTTATCCTCTGTGGGCTGGCCAATATCTATATCGCGTTCTGGCTGCCGCAAAATATCTGGGTCAACTTCAAGGTCTTTGGCTTAACCGCCCTCACGCTGGTCTTTACGCTGCTGAGCGGGATCTACATCTACCGTCATATGCCCCAGGACGACCACCACTAATTGCTCCGCCGGCGCGCCAACGCGCGCCGCGCTCACCCCGGACGATCTCACTGCGCTGGCAACCGTTCCCTGCAATCACAACTTCCGCACATAACCTGACAGCGTTTCCGCCACAATACGCAAGTTCCCTACATGATTTCTCTCAACAGCATAAAAAATTGCGGTAATTGTGAGGATTTTATGGAGATTCATTTCCTTACATTGTAATGATAATGGTTATCATTAATATTCTCGATCTCATTTTATTGGCTTTGAAAAGGATATTTATATGAGATCGCTGCAATATTATGCTCCAACGACCCTGGCGCTGGTCATATCCAGTCTGCTCGTCCCGAACGCCTTTGCTGAAGAGTCAGAACAAGATACCGAAACGATGATTGTGCGCAGTACGGCGGAAGAGGCGCTTAAGCAACAGCCCGGGGTGTCGATTATCACGGCAGAGGATATTGCTAAGCAGCCGCCGGTCAACGATCTCTCAGACATCATCCGTAAAATGCCCGGGGTGAATTTGACCGGCAACAGCGCCAGCGGCAGTCGGGGCAACAACCGCCAGATTGATATTCGCGGCATGGGGCCGGAGAACACCCTGATCCTGATAGATGGGGTACCGGTCACGTCACGTAACGCGGTTCGCTATAGCTGGCGCGGCGAACGCGATACCCGGGGCGACAGCAACTGGGTACCTGCCGAAATGGTCGAGCGAATTGAAGTTCTCCGCGGTCCGGCTGCCGCACGCTATGGTTCCGGCGCGGCGGGGGGAGTGGTCAACATCATTACCAAACGCCCGACCAACAACTGGCACGGTTCGCTCTCTTTCTTCACCAATCAGCCGGAAAACAACAAGGAAGGCACGACTAATCGCGCTAATTTCAATCTCAGCGGCCCACTGGCCGGCGAGGCGCTGACCATGCGCCTGTATGGCAATATCAATAAAACGGAACCCGACGCCTGGGACATTAACCATGCGCAAAACGGCTCTTACGCTGCGGGACGTGAAGGGGTCCGCAATAAAGACATTAACGCCCTACTGTCATGGAAAATGACCCCGCAACAAATTCTCGATTTCAGCTACGCCTACAGCCGTCAGGGGAATATCTATGCCGGTGATACTCAATACAGCAACGGCAATCTTAGCCCGAACGGGCTGGTAGACTCCCTGTACGGCCACGAAACTAATCGCCTCTATCGCCAGTCCTGGGGACTGACCTACAACGGTCTATGGGATTGGGGTCAGTCCAAAGCCGGTGTTTACTACGAGAAAACCAACAATACCCGACTGCAGGAAGGCTCTACCGGCCGCGTCGAAGGTATGATCAACAGTGAAGATTATGCCACCAGCCGTCTGGAATCCTGGCGTACTACCTCGGAATTCAATGTGCCTTTTTACTGGCTGGCAGACCAGACGCTGACGCTGGGAATGGAATGGAATCATGATAAGCTCGACGACCCGGCATCGATGCAGGCCACTAACAGCAACGGCGAGACTATCCCCGGAACGTCGGGCGATCCTGCGCAACGGAGTACCAAAAACAGCGCCACTCTCACCGGGATCTATCTGGAGGATAATATCGAAGCCGTACCCGGCACCAACCTGATCCCCGGCATTCGCTTTGATTATCATAATCAGTTTGGTAGCAACTGGAGTCCAAGCCTCAACGTGTCTCAAGCGCTGGGCGATATGTTCACGCTGAAGGCCGGTATCGCGCGCGTGTTTAAAGCGCCTAACCTCTATCAATCTAGTGAGGGCTATTTGCTCTCCACCCGCGGCAACGGTTGTCCGAACACGATCGCCGAAGGCAGCTGCTATCTGCTGGGCAACCCTGACCTCGATCCGGAAATCAGTATTAACAAAGAGATCGGTATCGAATTTAACCTTAATGGTTACGCAGCCGGAGTCACCTGGTTTCGCAACGATTACAAAAACAAAATCGTCTCCGGAACCGAGGTGCTGGGCTATACCTCCAGCGGCAATAATATTCTGCAGTGGCAGAACGGCGGCAAAGCCGTGGTCGAGGGGCTGGAAGGAAATCTGCTGATCCCGGTGCTGGCTGATATCCTCAGCTGGCGGACCAATGCCACCTGGATGCTCAAATCTGAAAGTAAAGAGACAGGCAACCCGCTGTCGGTCATCCCGAAATATACCGTTAACACGATGCTCGACTGGCAGGTAAACGACGCCCTGTCTGCGAATGTTAACTGGACGCTTTATGGCCGTCAGAAGCCGCGTCAGTATGCGGAGATCCGCAACGAAACCGGAACCCTTGCCACCACCGAGGTTGGCGCCTATTCCATCGTGGGTATTGGTACTCAGTATCAGCTAAACCGGGATATTCGCCTGAACGCCGGAATAAGTAATCTATTTGATAAGCAACTGTATCGCGAAAATGCCGGCGCCTCGACCTACAATGAGCCTGGCCGCGCGTATTACGCCGGAGTGACCCTCTCCTTCTGAACCACCGCGCCCGCGCCAGCGGGCGTATTCCCCTATTCTCACTGAGCTATTTTCATAGTAGCATCCCGCTGATCGTCTTTGACCACAACAGAGTAGAGCATGACAACAACAGATCTCGCCCCAAAGGGCGAAATGGTTTTACGTACTCTTGCCATGCCGGCGGATACGAATGCCAATGGGGATATTTTTGGCGGCTGGCTGATGTCGCAGATGGATATTGGCGGCGCCATTATGGCCAAAGAGATCGCCCAAGGTCGCGTGGTGACCGTACGGGTGGATGGGATGACCTTTTTACGCCCGGTCGCCGTTGGCGACGTGGTGTGCTGCTACGCCCGCTGTGTGAAGCGCGGAAACACCTCGGTAACTATTAACATCGAAGTGTGGGTGAAAAAAGTCTCTTCAGAACCGATTGGCCAACGCTACAAGGCGACGGAAGCGCTGTTTATCTACGTTGCCGTTGATAATCAGGGAAAACCACGTCCTCTGCCAGCGGAATAAGAAGGTGCCCGGCTTGCCGGGCACCTGACTTACAGAAAGCCCAGCAGCGAAAAAAAGAAGTAACCGATGACAATCACGATCACCGGCAGCACGTACAGTGGGAAATACTGCACCAGGATAGTATGGCGCGGAACCACAATGCGTTCGGCGAGCTGCTCGCGGGTTAACCCATCTACGCCTTTGGCCTGCTCAAGGATCAGCTGGTCCTCAATCCCCTCGCGGAGAAATTTCGCCTGCCGCGCCATCCGCGCGCCGGAAGCCTGCAGGGCCATGCCGACGAACACCAGAATGAAGATGATCCAGAAGCCGATGTTCAGGCTATGGTGAAAATCCGGCAGCGGTGAGTTGTACCAGAAAAAGTTCAGGAACGGCGTGTTAAAGCGCATCATCTCAATCATCACGTGCGCAAAATCCATCATTACCGCATCAATGCCGGGTTTCTTTTCACTGTGCTCATACATAAATTTGAGCACAGAAATCAGCGTCGACAGCACGGCGGGAATAAAGATAACCCATCCTAAAATGCGTTTAATAACCGCTATGCGTCCAGCTTGTTGGTACGTCATGAGTTCCCCTTGTTAAAGACGCGTTGGTGGTTCGCCTGCTGCCAGTTGCGTGGCGCTGGCTTCCCTCGCTCCCCCGAGTATGTCGAGTATAAGTCTATCTGCCACGGCGAATTTCGCCCAATAATGCGCGGTATGATATACCATGATTGCCGATTCGTTTATCTGATTACGCAACAGGAGAAGGACATATGTCAGCGAAGCGCCGCATTGAGGCCGCGATATTTGATATGGACGGGTTGCTGATTGACTCGGAGCCGCTCTGGGATCAGGCGGAAGTCGAGGTCATGGAAAGTCTGGGGGTGGATACCCGTCGCCGCGATGAATTGCCCGACCTGCTCGGTCTGCGAATCGACCTGGTGGTGGATCTGTGGTACACGCAGCAGCCGTGGCACGGCGTAGATCGGGCGGAAGCTACCGCGCGCATTATCCGTCGCGCCATCGAGCTGGTGGAAGCTTCCCGTCCGCTGCTGCCGGGCGTGCGCGAAGCGGTGGCCCTGTGTAAAGCTCAGGGTTTGAAGGTGGGCCTGGCCTCGGCCTCGCCGCTGATGATGCTGGAAAAAGTGCTCGCTATGTTTGAACTGCGCGACCAGTTTGATGCGCTCGCCTCTGCGGAGCATTTACCCTGGAGCAAACCGCACCCGCAGGTTTACCTCAACTGCGCCGCTGCCCTGGGAGTCGACCCGCAGCGCTGCGTCGCGCTGGAAGATTCTGTCAACGGCATGATCGCCAGCAAAGCCGCGCGCATGCGGGCTATCGTGGTGCCGGAAGCGGAGAATAGCCGCGACCCGCGCTTTGTGCTGGCGGACGTCAAGCTCCCGTCACTGCTGGCCCTCACTGCAGAGAACTTGCTCGGCTAAGACCACTGGCGGGTGCAACAATCGCTGTCACGCCGCCAGAACTTAAATCAAAACACAGTTTCATTTTAATTGTAATTTTGTTTCTCTGCCTCTATGCTGGGGACAGGTGGCGTCATGGTACGCCTGAAGATCAGCTGACAGAGGTGAATATGATACTGAACGCCTTCGACCTGACGGGTAAGGTCGCCATCGTGACCGGTTGCGATACCGGCCTGGGACAGGGAATGACGCTGGGCCTGGCGCAGGCCGGGTGCGATATCGTCGGCATTAACCGCAAGATCCCCCATGATACGGCCGAACAGGTTCAGGCGCTGGGACGTCGGTTTCATGCCATACAGGCGGATCTCAGCCATCAGAGTGATATGACTGCCCTGGTTGACCAGGCCGTGGCGGCGATGGGTCGGGTCGATATTCTGGTCAACAACGCGGGAACTATTCGTCGCCATGATGCCCTGAATTTCCCGGAAAGCGACTGGGATGCGGTGATTGACCTGAATCTTAAAGCCGTGTTTTTCCTTAGCCAGGCGGTCGCCAGACAGTTTATTCATCAGGGCGACGGCGGGAAAATCATCAACATTGCCTCGGTGCTCTCGTTTCAGGGCGGTATTCGCGTGCCCTCCTACACCGCCTCGAAAAGCGGCCTGCTCGGCCTCACCCGTCTGTTGGCCAACGAATGGGCCAGCCAGGGTATCAACGTCAACGCCATTGCGCCCGGCTATATGGCGACCAATAACACTCAGCCGCTGCGCGAAGACGAAGAGCGTAACCAGGCGATCCTCGAGCGCATTCCCGCCGGGCGCTGGGGTGTGCCGGGCGATCTGCAGGGACCGGTGGTGTTTCTCGCCTCGTCTGCCGCCGACTATGTTAACGGCTACACGCTGGCCGTCGATGGCGGATGGCTGGCGCGCTAAGAGTTTGTGACAAAGAGTTACACCGTCACCTCTTCCGTACACTGTATAAAAACCCTATACTGTATGAATCGACAGTTTAGGGTGTATGATCATGACGGCGGAAGGCCATCTCTTCTTTTCAATCGCCTGCGCAGTATTTGCCAAAAACGCAGAGTTAACGCCGGTGCTGGCGCAGGGCGACTGGTGGCATATTGTGCCCTCTGCGGTCCTGACCTGCCTGCTGCCGGACATCGATCACCCTAAGTCTTTTCTTGGCCAACGGCTGAGCTGGATCTCAAAGCCCGTGGCGCGGGCTTTTGGCCACCGCGGCTTTACCCACAGCCTGCTGGCGGTGTTTGGCGCGCTGACGCTGTTCTATCTGAAAGTGCCTGACAGCTGGATTATCCCGGCGGATGCCCTTCAGGGCCTGGTGCTGGGCTATCTTAGCCACATTCTCGCCGATATGCTCACCCCCGCCGGTGTGCCGCTACTGTGGCCTTGCCGGTGGCGCTTCCGGTTGCCGATCCTCGCGCCGCGCAAAGGCAATCAGCTCGAACGCGCCTTGTGTATGGCGCTGTTCGTCTATGCCGTCTGGATGCCGCAGACGCTGGCGGATAACAGCGCGATACGCTGGTCATCCGGGGTAATCAATTCCCTGCAAATTACCTTCAATCGCTTCATTAGTCACCAGAGTGGGCGATAAAGCGGCGGAAAACACCGTTTGGTTATAACCCATTCCATTTGAATATAAGTCCTTGATAACGCCTTCTGCTAATCTTGCGGTCATAAGAGCTGGTTATCCACCAGCCCAGGTTATAAAAATATCAGGAGAACGGGGATGAACTTTCCATTAATAGCGAACGTAGTCGTGTTCGCCGTATTACTGTTTGCGCTGGGGCAAACACGCCATAAACAGTGGAGCCTGGCCAGAAAAGTGCTGGTCGGTCTGGCGACTGGCGTGGTCTTTGGTCTGGCGCTGCAGCTGATCTACGGGTCTGACAGCCAGGTGCTGAAGGATTCCATCCAGTGGTTCAATATCGTCGGCAACGGTTATGTTCAGCTGCTGCAAATGATTGTTATGCCGCTGGTCTTCGCCTCCATCCTTAGCGCGGTGGCCCGCCTGCACAATGCCTCGCAGCTGGGGAAAATCAGCTTCCTGAGCATCGGTACTCTGCTGTTCACCACCCTGATCGCCGCCCTGGTTGGCGTGCTGGTGACTAATATGTTCGGCCTCACCGCCGAGGGACTGGTCCAGGGCAGCGCGGAGACCGCCCGTCTGAACGCCATCCAGAGCAACTATGTGGGGAAAGTGGCCGATCTCAGCGTCCCGCAGCTGATCCTTTCCTTCGTGCCGAAGAACCCGTTTGCTGACCTGACCGGGGCTAATCCGACCTCCATCATCAGCATCGTTATTTTCTCGGCATTCCTCGGCGTCGCAGCGCTTAAGCTGCTGAAAGAGGATGTGGAAAAAGGCCAGCGCGTGCTGACCGCCATCGATACCCTGCAGGGCTGGGTAATGAAGCTGGTTCGTCTGGTAATGCTGCTGACCCCTTACGGCGTGCTGGCCCTGATGACCAAAGTGGTTGCAGGGTCGAATCTGCAGGACATCATCAAGCTTGGCGGCTTCGTAGTAGCCTCGTACATTGCGCTGGGTATTATGTTTGTCGTCCACGGCCTGCTGCTGGCGATTAACGGCGTCAGCCCGCTGAAGTACTTCCGTAAAGTTTGGCCGGTGATCACCTTCGCCTTTACCAGCCGCTCCAGCGCCGCCTCCATTCCGCTGAACGTTGAGGCGCAGACTCGTCGTCTCGGCGTGCCGGAGTCGATTGCCAGCTTCTCTGCCTCTTTTGGCGCCACCATCGGCCAGAACGGCTGCGCCGGTATCTATCCGGCCATGCTGGCGGTGATGGTCGCGCCGACCGTGGGCATCAACCCGCTGGATCCGATGTGGATTGCCACCCTCGTGGGCATCGTCACCGTCAGCTCGGCGGGTGTTGCCGGGGTGGGCGGCGGCGCGACCTTCGCCGCGCTGATCGTCCTGCCGGCGATGGGCCTGCCGGTGACGCTGGTAGCGCTGCTGATCTCCGTCGAACCGCTGATCGACATGGGGCGTACCGCGCTGAACGTTAACGGCTCAATGACCGCCGGCACCCTGACCAGCCAGTGGCTGCGCCAGACCGATAAGTCGATCTTCGATAGCGAAGAAGAGGCCGAACTGGCGCATCGCTAAACGGCAAGCACAAAAATACCGCTGATCATTCAGCGGTTTTTTTATTTCTGCAGTTGACTCAGGCTTCTATCTCACCTTCCTGACGCACCTGGTTAGCCCAGCGCTGCGCCGATTCCGGCACGCTGAACGCCGGTGAACGACGGAAATGCTCCCCCATCAGCAGAAAAGCGACATACTTCCCGCGCAAAATCCAGACATCGCGAAAATGGTCCATTTTCACGGCATGTTCCGGAGGCGCAGGCTCCACGCGCGGCACGTAGCTAATGACAGGGCGATTTTGTTGGCGCAATGGTTTCATAACAAATGGATTCACTAAACAGAGCGGGAAACAGAAACCTCTATCATAGCCGATTGTGGACCCGTTCGTCGCCCCCCTGCCGCCGATGCGCATTTTAGGATAACTCCCTGCCCCCTCGCCGGGCGCAGACAGCGTAATGTTCTATAGTTAGAAGGGTTTTGGTCTATCAACGACCACTTTTAGCAATGAAAGCAGGAGACGAGTAATGTCTGATAAGCACCCGAACCCTCACCACCAACAGGCACCGGTCCATGACAGCGAGGAAGCGCAGCCGGGTCTCGACTCGCTGGCGCCGGACGATCGGGAGTGGCGCCCGACGCCGAAACCCACCGCCCCAGGCGCCGAACCGACAGCCCCCGGCAGCCTGAAAGCGCCGGAAACCCACAGCAGCAAACTTGACGCCCTCGAACCGCAGCGCAAAGGCGGAGAAGACGTTCCGCTGACCACCAACCAGGGCGTACGTATTGCCGACGATCAGAATTCACTACGCGCTGGCACCCGCGGCCCAACGCTGCTGGAAGATTTCATTCTGCGCGAGAAGATCACCCACTTTGACCATGAGCGTATTCCGGAGCGGATCGTTCATGCCCGCGGCTCTGCCGCCCACGGTTACTTTCAACCCTACAAAAGCCTGGCGGCATTGACCAAAGCCGATTTTCTCTCGGCTGCCGATAAGATCACTCCGGTCTTTGTGCGCTTTTCCACCGTGCAGGGCGGCGCGGGGTCGGCGGACACTGTGCGCGATATTCGCGGCTTCGCCACCAAGTTTTATACCGACGAGGGAGTTTTTGACCTGGTGGGCAACAACACCCCAGTCTTCTTTATCCAGGATGCGCTGAAGTTCCCCGACTTCGTCCACGCCGTGAAGCCTGAACCCCACTGGGCCATCCCTCAGGGGCAGAGCGCCCACGATACTTTCTGGGACTATGTCTCCCTGCAACCGGAAACGCTGCACAATGTGATGTGGGCGATGTCCGACCGCGGCATCCCGCGCAGCTACCGTACCATGGAAGGATTTGGTATTCACACCTTCCGTCTGATTAACGCCGAGGGCAAAGCCACCTTCGTTCGCTTCCACTGGAAACCGGTCGCCGGCAAGGCGTCGCTGGTGTGGGATGAAGCGCAGAAGCTGACCGGTCGCGACCCCGATTTTCATCGCCGCGATCTATGGGAGGCCATCGAAGCCGGGGACTACCCGGAATTTGAGCTTGGCCTGCAATTGATCCCCGAAGAGAATGAATTTGATTTTGACTTCGACCTGCTAGATCCCACCAAGCTCATCCCCGAGGCGCTGGTGCCGGTGCAGCGGGTTGGCAGAATGGTCCTCAACCGCAACCCGGATAACTTCTTTGCCGAAAATGAACAGGCGGCCTTCCATCCCGGACATATCGTCCCGGGCATTGATTTCAGCAACGATCCGCTGCTGCAGGGGCGCCTCTTCTCTTACACCGATACGCAAATTAGCCGCCTGGGTGGGCCGAACTTCCATGAAATCCCCATCAACCGTCCGACCTGCCCGTATCACAATTTCCAGCGTGACGGGATGCACCGGATGGATATTGACACCAATCCGGCCAACTACGAGCCCAACTCAATTAACGACAACTGGCCGCGTGAAACGCCGCCAGCCGCCAAACGCGGCGGCTTTGAGTCCCTCGCCGAGCGCGTCGACGGCGAAAAAATCCGCCAGCGCAGCCCTTCGTTCGGCGAATATTACGCTCAGCCCCGTCTGTTCTGGCTGAGCCAGACGCCGATTGAGCAGCAGCATATTATCGATGGTTTCAGCTTCGAGCTCAGCAAAGTGGTCCGCACCTGGATCCGCGAGCGGGTGGTCGATCACCTGGCCCATATCGATACCCGGCTTGCGGAAGCGGTCGGGGCGAATTTAGGTATCGAACTGAGCGACGATCAGCGCAACCTTACCCTGCCCGCCCCGGTCAATGGCGTGGAGAAAGACCCCAGCCTCAGCCTCTACGCCGACGCCGAAGGAGATGTGAAAGGTCGGGTGGTGGCCGTCCTGCTCAATGAACGCACCTCAGCGCAGGATCTGGTTCAGCTCCTGCAGGCGCTGCAGGCCCAGGGCGTGCACAGTAAGCTGCTTTACTCACGGATGGGCGAAGTCATCGCCGATGATGGCTCTCCGCTGCCGATCGCCGGCACTTTCGCCGGTTCTCCATCGCTAACGGTGGATGCCGTGGTGGTGCCTGGCGGCGATCTCAGCGCCCTGAGCCAGAGCGGCGATGCGCGCTATTACCTGCTGGAAGCCTATAAGCATCTGAAGCCGATTCTGCTGGCAGGTGATGCCCGGCAGCTGACGTCTGTTCTGCAGGTTCCGCCCCAGGGGGAAGAAGGGGTTATCGTCACCGATGCGCTCGACACGCCAGCGGCGGACAAACTGCTCGCCCTGATGACGGCCCACCGTGTGTGGTCGAGAAGCCCGAAAATCGCCGCTATTCCGGCATAGCAAAAAGCCCGGCACACGGTGCCGGGCTTGATTCACTTTCCCTTTCCACCACCGGGCTTACACGTCGCGGTAAGTTCCCAGACGATAGCCCCGGTCGGCCACTGCCGCTTTCAGCGAGGCAGATGTCAGCACATCAAGCTCATCCAGTCGTGGATAGCAGTAGGCGCTGTCCATAATGATCCGATCGACATAAGCCGGATGACACATCACCTCCAGGGAGCGCTCCCCGCGGGCGATTGAGGCATCCAGCGTCTGCAGAAACAGTTCCTCAGAGACCGCTTCACCGTAAAACTCGCTGCTGAAGCCTGCGCTGCTGCGCGCCGCCTGTTGATCGAGCCCACCCTGCGCCGCCACCAGGCGGTCAATGCGTAACGCAATCCCCTTCTCACGGGCAAAGGCCGCCACGATAGGATAGATCTGAGCGAACATATGCACATGGTGGTGGCTGTCGATATGCGTCGGTTCATGGCCGAAGAGTTCGACAAAACGGCGGTACTGACACGCCAGCTCGTGGGCAATCTCCTCCAGCGGCAAGCTTCCTTCTTCCGCCTGCTGCCAGATCCATTTGCCCAGCCGACCATCGCGGGTTAATCCCGGCATGGCCGACAGCGGCTCGCCCAGCGTCAGTACAAAGTGCATCCCGACCGCCAGCTCCGGGGTACTGCGGCTCAGCTGGGCGGCGTGGTCAATGGCCGCGCCGTTGACCAGCGCGGTGGTCGATGTCACCACGCCGTTACGGCAGGCTTCGATAATGCCGTAGTTCTGCCCTTTACTAAGGCCGAAGTCGTCGGCATTGACGATCAATACGCGTTCCATTAGCCGCTCCCGTTACGATTTGAGTTTTTCGATAGTCGCCGCAAAGTTTGGCAGCCATTTCTCATGCGCCAGAATCATCTCCCGCGCCAGCTGCTCGGCGTCCCGATCGGAATGGATCAGCGGGCTTAAGTTCAGCGCCAGCAGGACATCGTTCAGCTCACCGCTGATCGCCGCCTGGCTGGCCGCCACTTCGAACCCCTTGATGGTGTAGATAAGCCCTAACACCTTCTCATCGAAATGTGTAATGCGCGGCGTTGGCTTCGCGCCGTCGCGACCTAAGGTACAGCTCATCTCTACCGCCCAGTCCGCCGGGATATTATCGACATGGCCATGATGCGGGATATTTACATAGTGCTCAGTCTGCTTGTCGTTATAGATAGCGTTAATCACTTCGCAAGCGGCATCGGAGTAATAGGCCCCGCCGCGCTGCTCCAGCTCCTTCGGCTTGACGTTAAGATCCGGGTTTTTATATAGCTCGAACAGTTGTTTCTCCACCTTCTGCACCACCTGGGCGCGCGCGCCGCCTTTGTAGTACTCGCCCATCTCAATCGCCAGCATTTCTTTTGGCTTAAAGTAGTAGAGCAGGTAGGAGCATGGGATCAGGCGCAGGGAACGGATCAGCCCTTCGCTAAACGGCAGGTCGAAGATGTTTTTCACCGAGTTCGCGGTCAGGCGGCCAGAGGCCACGCCGTCCAGCAGTTCGTCGAAGCGCGAGACACCGTTAACCAGCACATCGCGGACGAACACCAGGTGGTTCAGACCGAACAGGTCGATATTTAGCTCATCGCTCGGGCTCAGCTGCAGCACGTCGGTGATGAACATCTTCATGCCAATAGGAATGTTGCACACGCCGATAAAGCGTTTGAAATTGGTGTGGCGATAAACCGCCTCGGTGACCATGCCCGCCGGGTTGGTGAAATTGATGATCCATGCGTCGGGGCAAATCTCCTGCACATCTTTCACGATGTCGAAAATCACCGGGATGGTGCGCAGCCCTTTAAACAGCCCGCCTGCCCCGTTGGTTTCCTGGCCCAGGTAGCCGTGGCTCAGCGGGATGCGCTCATCTTTTTCACGCGCCTTCAGCTGGCCCACGCGCAGCTGGGTGGTGACGAAATCTGCGCCCTGCAGGGCTGCGCGGCGATCCAGTGTTTTATAGACTTTCATCGGCACGCCGGCTTTTTCCACCATCCGCTCGCACAGCGCATGGATAATATCGAGCTTCTCCTGGCCCTCTTCCACGTCTACCAGCCACAGCTCGGTTACCGGCAGTTCATGATAACGTTTCAGAAATCCTTCCAGTAATTCCGGGGTATAGCTGCTGCCGCCGCCAATAGTGACTACTTTTAATTTCTGGCTCATCTTTTTCTCCCTTAGGCGCTGCGCCTGGACGCAGGCCGCTCTCCGCAACAATGCGGACAGTTAACTTGAATGATTTTCGATATAAACCTGGCGGCGAACACCGCGTGGGTTTAATTAATACTGGTCAAATGTTTGCGATAACTGCTCGGCGTAAACGACGTCAGTTTTTTAAAGGTTTTAATAAACAGGCTCGGGCTGCTGTACCCTGATTCATACGCAATATCCGTCACCGAATAATTGGTAATTTCCAGCTGTTTTTTGGCAAAGTTGATACGGATATCATTAATTATCTGCATCGGCGTTTTACCATAATAGCGCTGGGTTGCCCGGGTTAAATACTCCTGCGTTTTTCCGGAAAGCCGAACCATATTTTCGAGCGCGCCCTCACCGAATTTCAGTTTATCGTGCATGGCCTCCACGGTATTTTTTAACCACTGCGGCGTTACGTCGGCAACCGGCTCTTCACGATAGTGACGTAAACGGTTAATGACATAAAAGGAGACCAGCTCGATAAATTCATCAAATTCCGTTTCGCGAAAATTGAGTGAGGCAATAACCGACTCAACGTAGCCGAGAAAAGCGCTCTGCACGGCGTAGACTTGCGAAGCCACCAGGCCAAACGGCAGCAGCGGCAGGTAGTGTTTCTCAAAGAAGCGTCTGCTGATGCCAACGTTAAGGATGCGCGTCGCCCCAAACTCGTAAAAGCTCTGGTGGTGCGAGCCCATCGGGATAAAGACGAAATCCCCGCGCTCCAGCAGCACCCGTTTGCCATTGATCTCCTGGTAATAGCGCCCGGTTAATACCACGGTAAATTCGTAGTAATCATGCTGGTGAAGCCCGCTCACGCTTTCCGTTTTGTTATAGATGACCACATGAAAGTTCTTCCCGTTGAACAGCTGTTGTTCTCTGGCGGTACTGATCTCGGTGGTCATCATTCTGGGCTGCCTCATCGTCGCGATGGCCTATTGTACCTTCTCGTGCAGCTCAATCAATTCGGCGACCAGCTCACGGGCCAGCATGGAGGTCATCAGGTGGTCCTGGGCATGCACCAGCACCAGGCTAACCTTCATTTTCCCTTCGCCCTCGTCGCTTTCGATAAGCTGGGTCTGCACGCGATGCGCCTCGCTCAGCGCCTGGCGCGACTGCTCCATCATCGCTTTCGCCGCCGCAAAATCGCCTTGTTTCGCCTGCTTCAGCGCGGCATAGGCCAGGCTGCGGGCTTGTCCGGAGTTGATAATCAGCCCCATCACTACCTCTTCGAGGTCATTTTCCGGGGTTTCTACCGCGTCGATGTTGTCCAGATCAAACATAATATTTCCCTCATTTATCAGGCGGTACGGGACGCTGCCCGTACCGCGCGGTATCAGAATTTCAGTGCATTAGCGATATCTTCTTCGCTCTCTTCCTGCTCGATAACGGTCTGCGCTTTATTCGACAGCACCACAAACGGCAGGTAGACCAGGGTAGCGACGCCAAGGTTGAACAGGGCCACCAGCAGGGCGGCAACGCTGCCGTTACTGTTAAAGAACGCCCCCAGACCGGTCGGCATAGTCCACGGCGCCAGGTTGGTCACCGGTGGGATAATCCCCAGGCTGTAAGCCGCCAGCGTAATGGCCGCCAGAATCGGCTGGACCAGCACGAAGGGGATGAACATCACCGGGTTCATGATGATCGGCAGACCAAACAGAATCGGTTCGTTAATCTGGAAGATGCCTGACGGCAGCGCCAGCTTCGCAACCTGACGATGGTCAGCGCGGCGAGAAGCGATAAAGATGGCGATAATCAGACCCAGCGTCGCCCCGGAACCACCCAGCAGGATGTAGGAGTCGAGCATCGGCTTAGCCCAGAAGTGGAACTGTTTGCCCGCTTCAATGGCCGCATCAACAGAGCCGTACTGGTTGTACAGCGCGATGTTTTCCAGCGCCCACGGGGTCATGATGCCGTTATCCAGGGCGGTCAGCGCCAGAGAACCGTGCACGCCGAAGAACCACAGCAGGGAGTTAAAGATAACGTATGCCCAGCCAACCACGCTGCCCATCGCCGCCAGCGGCGTGGAGATAGAGTCCATGATGATCTGGTGGAAGTTGCTGCCATAGCTCGCCAGGGCCCAGGAGATAATGCCGAAGATGGAGAGGATCAAGAACCCCGGGATCAGCGCGGAGAAAGAGCGTGATACCGACCCCGGCACGCTGTCAGGCAGTTTAATCACCCAGTTGCGACGGATCACGAAGGTGAACAGTTCCGCAACGACCAGACCGATAATCATCCCGGAGATGATGTTCTGCCCACCCAGCCAGTTGGCGCCCACCGCATAGGCTTCGCCCACGCTATACGGGGTCACGGTCATGAAGGCCGCCACCGCCAGCAGGCCAGCGGCCATCGGGTCAACTTTGCGCTCTTCCGCCAGCGCGGAGCCGATAAAGAACGGCGCCATCAGTGACATGATCCCGAGGGTACCGTTATAGACGTTTCCGCCAATAGCCTTAAAACCGTTTAAGGTTTCAATGGTGGAGGCATCCAGGCGAATGCCCATGGAATAAAAGAAAGAGCCTTCGCCGAAGCTCAAAAAAACGTTGTTAATTAATACAAACATGGCCCCGGCGAGGGTCAACGGCATTAATTTAATAAATCCGTTTTTAATCGCATTAATATGCGGCTGCTTTCCTATTTTTACTGCAAAAGGAAGGAGTACCTTTTCAAGCGAGTCGATCACTTTACTCATAGTCAATACCCTTAAAAGCCGCAATAAACTATTACGGCGATGATGTATGAAATTACTCTTTGACGGGAAAATAAACTCTTTATTTTTTGACGTCCGGCAACGGGGTGCCGCCAGGCGTCAAAATACATCGAGTTTTAAAATTTAAAATTATTGTGCTGCAGCTTTCTTAATGGCCGCGACGGCGGCTTTTAATACGCCTAAGCCATCCACCTTGCCATAGAGAAGAGAATCGATGACTTCTACCGGTTTATTCGGCAGCAGACGCTGAATTTCCGGTAACATATACGCAATTTGTGGTCCTAATAATACCACGTCGGCTTCCGGTCCCTTTTCACCCGCGAGGGTTTCGGGATAGGCTTCAATAATGACCGGGACTTCGTATTTTTCTGCCTGCGCGCGCATTTTCGAGACCAGCAGTGACGTGGACATGCCTGCCGAGCAGAAGAGATAAATGTGTTTCTTTTCCATGAACGCTTCCTCAATGTGTGAGACCAGGGCTTCAGCAACCGCTGCGAGCCGGTAAGACTGGTAACATCCGGTTAATTCTGTTTATGAGTTGAGTATACGGCAACCTGAGCCGCCAGGATAATTCGCTGTTGAACAGAATTGTCTCTCATTGACCTCCGGTTTTGACTACCCTCACATTTTCACCCAAATAATTCGCGCAATTAAATAAGCATCATGACTCACAAAAAAGCCCGACCGGTGGTCGGGCTTACGTAGAACTCAGTAAACAGTAGGAAGCTTACTTGGCGTTGCGTGGATCGGTATCATACTCGGCGCAGGTCTGGTAGCCGGAGTTCATCACATGGCCTGTTTCGTCGAGGGCAACGAAATAGGTCTCCACTTTACCATCTCGTTGACCGAGGATGTAGGTCTGACAGGTGCCGCGAGCATGGACCATGGTGACTTCCGTTGAAGGTTTGCCGGCAATCTGCATCACCTGCTGACGCGACATCCCTTTCTTAACATCTTTCACCACCGGCTGAGTAAACTGGTCTTTGGTACGGTCGTAAGCGGTACAGCCCGCGAGTAAGGTTAACGCGACGGTGACGCCCAGTATTCCTGCTAAGCTTTTGTTCATTTTGGTTCCTCTCTTCTACTGTGTAACGATAAGCCTGGAATAAATAGTGTTATTTTTCAAGCCGAACTGCGAAATCATGTCAGGTTGTGTTATTGCGTAAACAGGATTGTTCTACCGACGTCGGACGGCGGCGCAACGCGCGGTACAGCATCTATAATGAAAACCTATGTCATTGATTGCCTTCTTTTCCGGCAGTCAAAACCCCGGTCCTTGTCGTTTCAGCGGCAAAGAGGTAGCTTTAAGCCAACAGCTTGCCAAACAGATTCACTTTCGGAGGGCGCGATGACGCTACAACAAGAGATTATTCAGGCGCTGGGCGCAAAGCCGCAGATTGATGTCGCAGGCGAGATCCGCCGCAGCGTCGATTTCCTGAAGTCCTACCTGCAGACCTACCCGTTTATTAAATCGCTGGTGCTGGGTATCAGCGGCGGTCAGGACTCCACCCTGACGGGAAAACTGTGCCAGATAGCGATTAACGAACTGCGTGCCGAAACCGGCGACAGCAGCCTGCAGTTTATCGCCGTCCGTTTACCCTACGGTGTGCAGGCGGATGAGCAGGACTGCCAGGACGCCATCGCCTTTATCCAGCCTGACCGGGTGTTGACAGTCAATATTAAAGCTGCGGTGCTGGCCAGCGAACAGGCGCTGCGCGAAGCAGGCATCGAACTGAGCGACTTCGTTCGCGGAAATGAAAAAGCCCGTGAGCGAATGAAGGCCCAGTACAGCATCGCCGGAATGACCAAAGGGGTAGTCGTCGGTACCGACCATGCGGCGGAAGCGATTACCGGCTTCTTCACCAAATATGGCGACGGCGGCACCGACATCAACCCAATTTTCCGCCTGAACAAACGTCAGGGCAAACAGCTGCTGGCCCATCTTGGCTGCCCGGAACATCTGTATAAGAAGCTGCCCACCGCCGACCTGGAAGACGATCGCCCCTCCCTGCCGGATGAAGTGGCCCTGGGTGTCACCTACGAGAACATCGACGATTATCTGGAAGGCAAAACGCTGGACCCGAGCATCGCCAAAACGATCGAGGGCTGGTATCTGAAAACCGAACACAAGCGTCGGCCGCCGATCACCGTCTTTGACGATTTCTGGAAAAAATAGTCCCTTTTCCGCCCCGGCCCGCGCCGGGGTTATTTTTTGCGCTTTTCGCCGCAAAAACGGCCTGCTATACTGGATAGATAGACAGTATCAGGAGTTATTGTGGCCAGAAAGCAATCTGCCCCGCGTCTGGAGTTTGAAGCGGCGGCGATCTATGAATATCCCGAACATCTTCGCCCGTGGCTGGAGGCGCTGCCGAAGCTGCCAGGCGTTTATCAGTTTCACGGCGACAGCGACACGATGCCGCTCTATATCGGTAAGAGCGTCAACCTCCGCAGCCGGGTGTTATCCCACCTGCGCACGCCCGAAGAGGCCGCGATGCTGCGTCAGTCGCGGCGTATCACCTGGCAGCGCACCGCAGGCGAGCTGGGAGCGCTGCTGCTGGAGGCGCGGTTAATTAAAGAGCAGCAGCCGCTGTTCAACAAGCGGCTACGGCGTAACAAGCAGCTCTGCGCCTGGTTACTTGCGGACGACCGGCCGCAGATTGTCTATGCCCGCGAGGTTGATTTCTCGCACCAGCAGCATCTCTATGGTCTTTTCGCCAACCGGCGGGCGGCGCTGCAGATGCTGCAGAGCCTCGCTGACGAACAGCGCCTCTGTTATGGCCTGCTCGGCCTGGAGCCGCTCAGCCGCGGCCGCGCCTGCTTTCGCTCCGCGCTGGGCCGCTGCGCCGGGGCCTGTTGTGGAAAGGAGAGCGTGGAGGCGCACAGAGAGCGCCTGCTGGCGCAGATGAGCAGACTGCAGCTGGTATGCTGGCCGTGGGCGGGGCCGGTGGCGCTGGAGGAGCGCGGCCCGGACATGACGCAGTATCACGTCATTCATAACTGGCTGTGGCTGGGCGCCGTTGAATCGCTCGACCAGGCCGCTGAGCTGACCCGTCTGCCCGCCGGATTTGACCAGGATGGTTACAAGATCCTCTGTAAGCCTTTGCTCGGCGGAGATTATCCGCTGCACCCGCTTGGCTGAGAAACCACCAATAAAAAAACCGCCGGCCCTGCCCAACGCCTGATGGCATTATTGGGCAAGACCGGCGGTCTTGATTCAGTTCGCTACATTATTCAGCAGGTGCAGGCATTTTACCTGCCGGCGCGTTGCGTTCTGTCAGATGCTTCTCAAAATTAGCATTGAACTGTTTTTTCTGCTCTGGAGTCAGAATGTTGTAGATCTTGTTCTGCGTTTCCAGGCGGGACAGCGCCATCGCTTTATGCTGCGCTTCCATCTTATCGATCTGCGCTTCCGCTTTCGCCTTATCGAAGGTGTCGCTGGCGATCAAATCGTGCATCGCGCGGCGTTCGTCGAGGGACGGACGCTTCATGTTCTCACGCTGGCTCTTCATGATGTCGCGGATCTGTTGTTTCTGCGCATCGGTCAGGTTCAGGCCTTTAAACATCATGTCATGCTGACCCGGGCCGCCTTTATGATGCATCATCGGCTTGCTGTCGCTCGGCGCGGTGGTGGTGTCGGCGGCATGTGCCAGGTTAGCCGCGCCCAGAGCCAGAGTAGAGGCAACAAACAGTGCAGTGAGTTTCTTCATCATTCAATCCTTACTTTACGTTATTCTTACGGCGCGTTGCCGTGTTGACGAGATTAACTTTACGACGTTAATCGTCAATTAGTCAGAGCAAGAGTAAAACAATGAAAGTGTAAAAAACAGTTTCTCGCCAATTATGGAGAAAATAAGGAATTTAGCCGAAGAATTGCAATAAAAAATAAATAACGTACTGTTTTTCAGAGAAATTATGGAGAGTATAAAGGAGGGGAGATTAAAAACAAAGCATTCTACCAGGAATAATCTGCAAATTTACACTGGCGCACGAAAAAATAAGATGGCGAAAAAAGACGCGCGAAATAAAGCAGGCCGCCCGGCGGACGGCTTGCCCTCAGGATAATTTCTCCAGCATCAGGCCGGCGCGCAGTCCCTTCGCCACCGTCGGATTGGGAAACAAGACATACTCCGGCTCAGGCCCCACCACATACCGCGTCTCGCCCTCCTCCGCCAGCAGCGTGCCGGGTTCGAAGGGGGTGAAGTTCAGCGTCTGATCCGCCATATGCAAGCGGAAATCATCGCTATGGCGGGTGATCTGCTGTACCACCCGGTAGCGCAGCGGCGCTGGGGCGTCAGCAATGGCCAGATCCCCCACCAGTAGCAGGGAAAGCGCCCTCTCGGCGGCGGCAAACTGCGTCAGATCGTTTTCCCCCAACGGCAGCGCTTTGCCAAGTTCGAGAGTGCAGGCCAGCGCCGCGAACCGTTCGCAGCTGAAGTGGGTGAAGGTCCCGCCGGGCTGGCGATGAAACACCAGCGCCTCGAGCCCGGCGCCGCCCAGCCAGCGAAGAAAATCCTCCTCCCACGGCGTATCGCGGGCCGGGAGCACGCCGAAGCGCGGATGTAGCGACCCGCGGATCGCGGTATGCAGATCGAGGTGCCAGCGCGGGCCATCGTGGTCGCGATAGAAGCGGGCCACCGCCTGCTCCAGCCGCTGCGCCCGCTGCGTCTCCTCGCTGGCCGGGAACTGCCGCCAGCGCTCGCCAAACATGCGGTTCATATCGCTGTGCAGATAGCGTTTATTCGCCCGCAGCGCCGGCGGGTTGCCGACGATCACCAGCAGCCGCCAGCGCAGCGGGAGTTGCTCGCGAACCAGCCGCTGCACCAGCCGGTCGACAATCTCCACCGGCGCCGTTTCGTTGCCATGGATGGCGCAGGAAAGTACCAGCCCGCGCTCGCAGCGCGCATGCGGCGTCAGCTCAAGGATCCCCTCGCCAAGCCAGTGCCAGCGGAAATGGGCCGTCTCGCCGTGAAAATGGTGGGGCAAACGCCCCGCCAGGGTTAATGCCAGAAAATGTTCCACCGCGCCCCCTTATTGCTGAAATGGATAAACCGAACCGAGCTGCAGGATCTGGGTCAACCGATCCAGCGCGTCACGCCCTTCCCGCAGCAGTTGCGGGTCGGCGAGGTCGGCCTGGGTAAGGCGATCGCGATAGTAGCGATCCACCCAGTCATTGAGGGTGGCAAACAGCGTATCGTTCATCAGGACGTGCGGATTGACCGCCTGATACTCCTCGTCCGTCAGCACCACCCGCAGGCGCAGGCACGCCGGACCGCCGCCGTTAGCCATACTCTCGCGCAGATCGAACACCTGCAGCGCAGCGATGGGGTTATCCCCGGCCAGCAGCTCATTGAGGTATTCCCAAACACCAGCGTGCTCCTGCGCTTCCTGGGGCAGGATCAGCGCCATGCTGCCATCCGCCCGGCTCAACAGCTGGCTGTTGAACAGATAGGTGGCAACCGCCTCTGCCACCGAGACCCGGCTGGCGGGAACCACCAGCGGCGTAAAACCCGGCACCCGCTGCGCCAGCTGCTGGAGAAGCGTGGTCTGGTCGGCAAAGGCCTGCTCATGGCAGAACAGGACCTGACGGTTGCTCACCGCGATGACGTCGTTATGAAAAACCCCCGAGTCGATCGCCGCCGGATGCTGGCGGGCGAAGATCAGCTGGCGAGGATTGACCTGATTGAGGCGCGCCACCGCCTGGCTGGCCTCAAGGGTTTGCCGCGCCGGATAGCGACGCGGCGCCTCCTCGCTCCCCCGGCGGCGACCATAGACAAAGAGCTGGACGCCGGGTGCGCCATACTCGCCGCCGAGACGGTTATGGTTCGCCGCCCCTTCGTCGCCAAACCAGGCCGAGGCGGGCAGCGCCGGGTGGATGGCAAATCGCGTGCGGTCGGGGAAAATCGCCTGCAGCAGCGCCTCTGTGGTCGGTGCTTCGCTGGCGCGGTGGAATTTATCCTGCAAATTCGCCACCGTCAGGTGTACCAGGCCATCCAGCGAATCGGCGGAGGGGCAAACCGTCGCCGCGTTCGCTACCCACATCGCCGAAGCCGAACTCACTGCCGACAGCAGATCCGGATCCTGCTGGGCCGCCCGGGCCACCACCTGCTCATCGCTGCCGCTAAAGCCCAGCTGGCGCAGAAGCGCCACGTTGGGACGCTCCTGCGGCGGGATCACTGCCTGCGGGTAGCCAGCGTCGGCGAGGGCTTTCATTTTTTTCAGCCCCTGCTTCGCCGCCAGCTGCGGGTTCGACACCCGATAGCGGTGCCGGGTGGAGGCTTCATTGCCAAAGGAGAGCCCGGCGTAGTGATGGGTCAGTCCGGGCAGACCATCAAAGTTGACTTCGCGGGCGGTCATGACGCCTCCCCGGCCAGAAAGTCGAGCCCCGGACTCAGGCTGGCGGGCAGCGTCAGGGTCGGCGATTCAAGGCTGGCCATCGGCCAGGCACAATAATCGGCGGCATACCAGGCCCCCGGACGATGGTTACCGGACGCCCCGGTGCCGCCGAACGGCGCGGTACTCGCCGCCCCGGTCAGCGGTTTGTTCCAGTTCACTATCCCCGCCCGCGCCTCGAGCAGCAGCCGATCGAACTTTTCCCGTTCCGGGGAGATTAACCCACAGGAGAGGCCGAAGCGGGTGGCGTTGGCCAGGGCAATCGCCTCTTCGAAAGTATCGTAGCGCCAGACGCCAAGCAGCGGGCCGAACACCTCTTCATCCTCGACCTGGGATATGTCGCTCATGTCGACAATCCCCGGCGTCAGCAGCGACGTCCCGGCCTGCAATAACCGCGGCTCCAGCAGGGTGACCGCGCCAGCGGCGACCCGCTGCAGCCAGGCCTGATGCACTTTCTGCGCGGCCTGCTCAGAGATAAGCCCGCCGAGAAACGGCTGCGGCTCGGCGTCCCACGCCGCGGGGATCAGCCGTTGACTCACCGTCACCAGCCGGGAGAGGAAGGCATCCCCCGCCTCTCCGCGCCGGACCAGCAGACGCCGGGCGCAGGTGCAGCGCTGGCCGGCCGTAATGAAGGCAGACTGGATGGTCAGATGCACCGCGGCATCCACGTCTCGCGGATCGTCGACGATCAGCGGGTTATTGCCGCCCATCTCCAGTGCGAGGATCTTCTGCGGTTGCCCGGCCAGCTGGCGATGCAGATGAAAACCGGTGGTCGAGCTGCCGGTAAACAGCAGTCCGTCGATATCCGCCTGGCCGCTGAGCGCCTCCCCGGTTTCCCGACCGCCCTGCACCAGGTTGAGCACCCCGGCGGGCAGGCCGGCCTGCTGCCATAGTTTCACCACCGCTTCGCCGCTGCGCGGGGTGAGTTCGCTGGGCTTAAAGACCACGGTATTGCCCGCCAGCAGTGCCGGCACGATGTGCCCGTTCGGCAGATGGCCGGGAAAGTTATAGGGGCCAAACACCGCCAGTACGCCATGCGGCCGGTGACGCAGCGTGGCGGCGCCGTCGGGCAGATCGCTGTGCTGTTCGCCGGTGCGGACGTGGTAGGCCTTCACCGAGATCGCCACCTTGTTGATCATCGCCGTCACTTCCCCGGCCGCCTCCCAGCGCGGTTTTCCGGTCTCAGCGCCGATCGTCGCCGTCAGCTCCGCCTTGCTGGCTTCCAGCAGAGCGGCAAACTTTTCGACGATCGCCTGGCGGTCGGCAAACGGCAGCCGCGCCCAGGCCGGAAATGACTGGCGGGCTGCCGCCACCGCCTCGGCGACCTGCCCGGCATCCGCTGCCTCGCCCTGCCAGACAATCTTCAGGTTAACCGGATCCTGTTTACTCAAGCCTGGCCCACGGCCGGGCCGCCACTCGCCGTTAATCCACAGACTCATGCGATTTTCTCCTCAGGGATCAGGCGCACCATGCGCACCTGGTCGCCGGCATGACACTTCAGCATATCCAGCTCGCGGGCGCTGAGGGTCAGGGTGTCGCCATCCGGATCGGCATGCACCAGCAGAGCGCGGAACTGGTGATACTGTTCGTTCGCCACCAGGCACAGCGGCCAGTCGCCGGGCCGGGTTTCGCCGGCCTCGGTAGTCACCAGACGGCTTTTGCGGATTGCCCGTACCCGGTCAATGTCGCACTCCAGAGTCGGGCCGCCGTCGAAGATATCGATGTAGTTCAGGTAGCGGAACCCCTCTTTCTCCAGCACCGTCCGGGCCGGGGCGGTCTGCGGATGAACCTTGCCGATCACCGCCTGCGCCTCAGGGGAAAGGAAATCGATATACAGCGGATGCTTGGGCATCAGGGCGGCAATAAACGCCTTCTGTCCGGTGCCGCACAGGTAGTCGGCACGGGAAAACTCCATAGCGAAAAAGCGCTTGCCCAGGCTCTCCCAGAACGGTGAGTAACCCTGCTCGTCAATCACTCCGCGCATCTCGGCGACCACCTTGTCATTGAAGCGCTCACGAAAGGCGGCCATAAATAAGAAGCGTGATTTCGACAGCAGATAGCCATTGCCCTCTTTGCGCCACTGCGGGTCGAGGAACAGGGTACACAGCTCGCTGCTGCCGGTATGATCGTTGCTAAGAAACAGCGTCGGCAGCGCCTGATAGACGTTAAGCTCCTTCGAGGCATGGACCTGGGTGCCGACCCGGTAGTTATACCAGGGATCGTTGAGCCCCACCGCCACCTCGATCGCGCAGATGCCCACCACTGCGCCGCTTTCGCTCTCCTCCAGCACAAAGACATAGCCCTGCTCGCTTTTCGGCAGCTCGCCGCGCCAGGTTTGCTGCGAGCGGGCGATCCGCGCCGCGAGGGTCGCTTCATCCACCGGCAGCGAGGTCAGCCCGCCGCCGGTCTCCGCTGCCAGCTTCAGCAGCCCGGGCAAATCGCCCGGCTCCACCGGCCGAATAACCATCATGATGAGACTCCTGCCACGAAACGCGCGCAGGCCCGCTCGACGCGATCCAGCCCGCTGTTCACCTCTTCTTCACTGACGTTCAGCGCCGGCGCGAAACGCACCACGTTGGCGCCGGCGATCAGGATCATCACTCCCTCTTCCGCCGCCAGGTTACTGAGGGTTTTCGCCTTCCCGGCCCAGGCGTCGTTTAGCACGCAGCCGAGCAGCAGTCCCAAGCCGCGGATCTCCTTGAACAGGCCATAGCGGGCGTTAATCGCCTGCAGACGTTCGCAAAACCACTGGTGGCGCTGTCTGACGCCGGAGAGCACTTCCGGGGTGTTGACGATCGACAGCAGCTCACCGGCCACCGCCCCGGCCAGCGGGTTGCCGCCGTAGGTGGTGCCGTGGGTGCCGACGGTCATCACGCTGGCGCAGGCCTCTGTCGCCAGCAGTGCGCCGATAGGGAAGCCGCCGCCCAGCGCTTTGGCGGTGGTCAGCACATCGGGCGTCACGCCGTAGTGCATATAGGCATACAGCTCGCCGGTGCGTCCGACCCCGGTCTGCACTTCATCGAAAATCAGCAGGGCGTTATGCTGGTCGCAAAGCTGGCGCAGGCCGCGTAAAAACTCGACGCTGGCCGGTACCACGCCCCCTTCGCCCTGCACCGGCTCGACAATCACCGCGCAGGTCTGGTCGTTGATTAAGGCCTTTGCCGACTCGAGATCGTTAAACACCGCATGCTGGATCTGCGGCGGCAGCGGGGCAAAATCCCGAGAATAGGCCGGCTGACCGCCCGTCGAGACGGTAAACAGCGTCCGCCCGTGGAAAGCGTTCTGAAAGGCGACGATACCGCTTTTCTCGCTGCCAAAGCGATCGTGGGCATATTTACGCGCCAGCTTGAGCGCCGCCTCATTGGCCTCGGCGCCGGAGTTACAGAAGAAGACCCGATCGGCGAAAGTGGCATCAATAAGCATTTTGGCCAGCCGCAGGATCGGTTCATTGGTATAGCCGTTGCCGGTATGCCAGAACTTGCCCGCCTGCTCGGTGAGGGCCTGCACCAGACGCGGATGCGCATGCCCCAGCGCGTTCACGGCGATGCCGCCGGCAAAATCGATATACTCTTTGCCCTGCTGATCCCACAGCCGCGACCCGGCGCCCCGCACCGGAATAAACGCCGCTGGCGCGTAGACCGGCATCATCCATTCATCAAAGTGGTTACGCGTAATTGACTGAGACATATCGACCTCTTCCGGTAAATTAAAAGTAGCAATAATGTTAATAAATATGAGTTATTACGCTGTAAATGTAGATTGCACGGTTCGTGCCAGCCAGCGATAAAAATGCATAAACCGGATGAGATAACGCAGAATCAATGAGTTACAGCCGAACGCTATTCACATAAAATGCATATTTAGTGAATAAGTATCCGACAAAGGGGGATAAACAGTGATTAAAGAAGATAAATTATGCAACGGTAAGATATAATTCTGTAATTGTGATCCTCTGCGAAATTTATCGTAGCTATTTGCCCTTTTTTGGCGCGGCATGCCCGCAAAAGGGGCACCCACGGCACGCTCATGCGCAGCGATTGGCAGAATGACGCATCCGGTGGCAGCCAGCCTGGCGAATTTCTGCTACCATCCCTGCACTATTCACCTTGCACAGTGGCAGCGACTATGAAATTCGTCTCTTTTAATATCAACGGCCTGCGTGCCCGCCCACACCAACTGGCCGCCATCGTCGAAAAACACCACCCGGACGTGATTGGCCTGCAGGAAACCAAAGTTCACGACGACATGTTCCCTCTCGAAGAGGTCGCCAGACTCGGCTATAACGTCTTTTATCACGGGCAGAAAGGCCATTATGGCGTCGCGCTGCTGACCAAAGAGACACCGATTGCCGTCCGCCGCGGTTTCCCGGACGATGGCGAAGAGGCTCAACGCCGCATCATCATGGCGGAGATCCCGTCACCCTTCGGCAACGTCACAGTGATTAACGGCTATTTCCCGCAGGGTGAAAGCCGCGATCATGAAACCAAATTCCCGGCCAAAGCGGCGTTCTATCAGAATCTACAGAACTATCTGGAGACCGAACTCAACAAAGAGAATCCGGTACTGATCATGGGCGATATGAACATCAGTCCTACCGATCTCGATATCGGTATCGGTGAAGAGAACCGCAAACGCTGGCTGCGCACCGGCAAATGTTCCTTCCTGCCGGAAGAACGGGAATGGATGGACCGCCTGCTGGGCTGGGGCCTGGTGGATACCTGGCGTCAGGCTAACCCCGACAATAATGAGCACTTCTCGTGGTTTGATTACCGCTCCAAAGGCTTCGACGATAACCGTGGGCTGCGCATCGACCTGCTGCTGGCCAGTCAGCCTCTGGCGCAGCGCTGCGTGGAAACCGGGATCGATTATGAGATCCGCGGGATGGAAAAACCATCCGACCACGCGCCGGTGTGGGCTACCTTCCAGCCATAATTCACGCCCTACTCTCGCCTCCCGCTGTGCGGGGGGCAGAATTTCCTGAGCAAAATCAACAAAGCGACGGTAAAGCATTGTGACCGTTGTCGGAACAGGATACTGTCGCGCGCACTTTTTGATGTCCACCGCGTCCAGACTGTACAGGAGCACCCCTCATGCAAAAGAAGCCGTCATCCGGCCATTGGTAAAGGGCTGGGACTTCTCGCGCTGGTGGCCACGCTGGCCGTTATCAGCCATCGCGTCGGTCTCCACGATCTGCTGACTCACCTGCATCTGCTTCAGGACACCTTGCGCCATCATGGCGCCTGGGGCTATCTGGTCTATGTTGCGCTGTTTATCATTGCCACCCTGTGTCTCATCCCCGGCAGCCTGCTGGTGATCGCCGGTGGGATGCTCTTCGGCCCGCTGACAGGCTCCCTGCTCTCGTTTGCCGCCGCCATCGTCGCCTCTTCGCTGTCGTTTTTAATCGCCCGCTGGCTTGGGCGCGATCTGCTGCAGCGCTATGTGGGCCATACCGCCGTGTTTCAGGCGATTGAGCGGGGTATCGCCCGCAGCGGCAGTGATTTTCTGATCCTCACCCGCCTGGTGCCGCTCTTTCCCTACAACATTCAGAATTACGCCTACGGCCTGACGGCGATCCGCTTCTGGCCCTTTACCCTGATATCAGCGGTGACCACCCTGCCGGGTCTGGTCATCTATTCGGTGATGGCCAGCGAACTGGCCCGCGAGGGGGTGACTCTCGCCTTCGCGCTCAAACTGAGCCTCGCCGGCGGGCTGCTGTTTGCCCTGGTGCAGTTGGGCAAACGCTTTGCCCGCGCCCGTCGCGTGGCAGCGTGCAGTGAGGAGGTGCGCCATGACCCAACCTGATCGTCGTCACCTGCGCCGCGCCCGGCTGGCCCTTGCCGTCGTGGTCGTCGCCGCTCTGGCCGCCTGGCTGTGGTTCCCTGGCGGGCGTGCCTTTCTGCAGCAGAGTCTGACGGCGTTAGCCTCGCTGGATCCGCAGCATGTCGAAGGGTTTATCGCCGCCTGGGGACCGCAGGCCGCGCTGGTCTCTTTTGCGCTAATGATTCTCCAGGCGATCGTCGCCCCGTTGCCAGCTTTCCTGATTACCCTGGCGAACGCCGCACTGTTCGGCGCCTTCTGGGGCGGGGCGCTGTCGTGGTTCAGCGCCATGGTCGGGGCCGGGCTCTGCTTTTGCATCGCCAGAGCGCTGGGGCGCGAAGTGGTGGAGAAACTCACCGGCCGCGCGGTGCTGCGCAGTGTCGACGGCTATTTCACCCGCTTTGGCCCGCAGACGATCCTGGTCTGCCGCCTGCTGCCGTTTGTCCCGTTTGATCCGGTCAGCTATGCCGCGGGGCTGACCACGCTGCGCTTCTGGCCCTTTATGCTGGCCACCGGCGTGGGCCAGCTGCCGGCGACCATCGTTTATTCCTGGGCCGGGAGTCTGCTCACCGGGGGCACCTTCTGGCTGGCCACCGGGCTTTCGCTGCTTTTTGCCCTGGCGGTAGTCATCTCTATCGCCAAAAATATTTACCGTGAACGTCATAAGAGATCGTCGCCATGAGCTTACCTCCGCTGGATTCTGTCCCCCTGATCCTTCGTCCGCAGGCCTGGCTGCATCGCCGGCATTACGGCCAGGTGCTGAGCCCCATTCGCTGGTGGGGACGGATCCCATGGCTGTTTTACCTGGTCTCGCTGTTCGTGGGCTATATTGAACGCCGCCGCTCGCCGCTGGAGCCGGTGCTGCGCTCGCTGGTCAGCGCCCGCATCGCTCAGCTGTGCCACTGCGAATTCTGTATCGATATCACCAGCATGACCCTCGCGGCGCGGAGCGGGAGCCAGGACAAGCTGCTGGCGGTCGCTGACTGGCGCAGCAGTAGGCTGTTTAGCGAAAAAGAGCGTCTGGCGCTGGCCTATGCCGAAGCCGCCACCCAGACACCACCGGCGGTAGACGATGCCCTGCGCAGCGCGCTGGCCGCGCATTTTGACGCCCAGGCGCTCACCGAGCTGACTGCCCTGATTGGTCTGCAAAATTTATCGGCGCGGTTCAATGCCGCGATGGCGATCCCGGCTCAGGGGTTGTGCCAGATACCCACCGCTTCCTCGCAGAATAAGGAGTAACGATGCGCCGTTTGCGTGATTACAGCCTCTGTCTGTGCCTGCTGCTGCTCTGGCCGCTGGCGGTTAATGCCGACGACAGCTGGCGGCAGATTCAGACGGAAGCCCGCGGACAGACCGTCTGGTTTAACGCCTGGGGCGGCGACCCGGCCGTCAATCGCTATCTGGCGTGGGTCAGCGAAGAGGTCAAACGCTATTACGCAATCGACCTGCGTATTGTGCCTGTCGCCGATGCCGCCGACGCGGTGAAACGCATCCAGACCGAGGCGCAGGCCGGTCGTCGCCGGGGCGGGTCGGTGGATCTGCTGTGGATCAACGGCGAAAACTTTCGCACACTTAAACAGGCCGATCTGCTGCTCACCGGCTGGGCCGAATCGCTGCCCAACTGGCGCTATGTCGATCTGCGAAAGCCGGTACGGGAAGATTTTTCTGTCGCCACCGAGGGCGCGGAGTCGCCGTGGGGCAGCGCCCAGCTGACGTTTATCGCCCGCCGCGGACAAACGCCGCAGCCGCCCACCAGCCCGCAGACGCTGCTGGCCTTCGCCAGAGCCCATCCGGGCAGCGTAACCTACCCGCGCCCGCCGGACTTCACCGGTACCGCTTTGCTGGAGCAACTGCTGCTCGCTCTCACCGATCAGCCAGCCGCCCTGCGCCAGCCGCCGCAGGCGGCGACCTTCGCGGCGGTCACCGCCCCGCTGTGGCGCTATCTCGATGCGCTGCACCCGGCCCTGTGGCGGGCGGGCAAGGATTTCCCGGCGTCGCCAGCACGGATGGACGCTATGCTCAACAGTGGCACCCTACGCTTATCGCTGACGTTTAACCCGCTGCACGCCCGGCAGAAAGCCGCCAGCGGCGAATTACCGACGGACAGCTACAGCTTCGGCTTTATCGCAGGGACCCTCGGCAACGTCCATTTCGTTACCATCCCGGCTAACGCCCGCGCTGTCGCTGGCGCCAAAGTAGTGGCCAATTTCCTGCTCTCGCCTGAAGCGCAGCTGCGCAAGGCCGATGCCGCCGTCTGGGGCGATCCAAGCGTACTGGACCCGCAGCATCTGCCTGACGGTCAGCGCCAGGCGCTGGCGGCCACCGTGCCGCAGGATCTACCGCCGGTGCTTGCCGAGCCCCACGCGGCATGGGTTGACGCGCTGGAGCAGGAATGGCTGCGCCGCTACGGTACTCATTGATCCTGCTGGCCTGGGGGACGATGGCGGCGATCTATCTGCCGCTGCTCCCCGCCGCCGGGGAACTGGTGGGCGCTGCGTGCTCCCCGGCCCACTGGCGGGCGCTGTTCGCCGACCCGCAGCTGGGCCAGGCGCTGGCCGCCACCCTCGTCTCGACCCTGTTGTCCGTCGGCGGCGCGCTGCTGATCGCCATGACCATCGTCGCCGCCCTCTGGCCTTCGGCCCGCTGGCGGCGGCTGGCTTCCCGTCTGCCGCTGCTGCTGGCGGTGCCCCATCTCGCCCTGGCGACGGCGGCGCTGCTGCTGTTCGCCGAAGGGGGCTGGCTCTGGCAGCAGTTGCCGTTTCTGACGCCGCCGGTTGACCGGTACGGCATCGGGCTTGGCCTGACGATGGCCCTGAAAGAGAGCGCCTTTGTGCTGTGGGTGATCTATGGCCTGCTGGGAGAGAAACGCCTCGCCGACCAGGCGACCGCCCTGAAGAGCCTCGGCTATGGCCGCTGGCAGTGCCTGCGCTGGCTGGTGCTGCCCGCCACCCTCCCCGCCCTCGGCATGGTGCTGCTGGCCACCACCGCCTGGAGTCTGTCGGCGGTCGATGTCGCCCTGGTGCTGGGGCCTGGCAATCCGCCCACCCTCGCCGTACTGGCGTGGCAGTGGTTAAGCCAGGGCGACGACCTGCAGCAGGCCAAAGGGACGCTGGCCAGCCTGCTGCTGCTGGCGATCCTCGGCGGGACGGCGCTGATCGCCTGGGGCGGATGGCGGCTACAGCGTCGGCGTCTGCCCGATCTACGCGGTGTTCGTCACCCTCATCCCCATGCCCTGCCCGGGCGCCTGCTGGCGACGCTGCTGCCGCTGAGCGGCCTGCTGGGCGCCCTGTTGCTGGCGGGGCTGGCCCGCTCGACGCCGCCGCAGATGGATGCTCTTGGCAACAGCCTTGGCCTGGCGCTGGCGGCCTGCGCCCTCGGCGCGGCCGTCTGCCTGCTGTGGCTGGCCTGCGGTCCGGCTCGAGGGGATGGCTGGGTCTGGCTACCGCTGGTGCTGCCAGCCCTGCCGCTGGCCGATGGCCAGTATCGGCTGGCGCTGTACGCCTGGCTTGACGGCGACTGGTTGACCGTCCTGTGGGGCCATCTGCTGTGGGTAGTGCCCTGGATGCTGTTTATTTTGCGCCCGGCCTGGCGCCAGCGCGACCCGCGGCTGACGGTTATCGCCCGCACGCTCGGCTGGGGAGCCACGCGTATTTTCTGGCTGGTGATCCTGCCCTCGCTGACCCGCCCGCTGCTGACCGCGCTGGCGGTGGGCTTTTCCGTGAGTATCGCGCAGTATCTGCCGACGCTATGGCTGGGGGCTGGCCGAATTCCGACGCTCACCAGCCAGGCGGTGGCGCTCAGCAGCGGCGGCGAGGTGCAGACGCTCGCCGCCCAGGCGCTGTGGCAGTTACTGCTGCCGGCAGTATGCTTTACCCTGACGGCTCTGCTGGCCTGGCTGGCGGGCCGCTATCGACGAGGACTTCGCTAGTGCTAACCGTAAACCATCTGACCCTGAGCGTGAAACGCCAGCCGCTGCTACGGGAGGTTACCTTTTCGGTGGCGCCTGGCGAGGTACTGACGCTGATGGGCCCCTCCGGTAGCGGGAAATCGACGCTGTTTGCCTGGATGATTGGCGCCCTGTCAGGCGATTTTCGCGCCGAAGGCGAGCTGTGGCTCAACGAACGGCGCTGCGATACGCTGCCGACGGAGCGTCGGCGCATCGGTATCCTGTTTCAGGACTCTCTGCTGTTCGACCATTTCAGCGTCGGGCAAAATTTACAGCTGGCGCTGCCGGAATGCGTGCGCGGCGAGGCGCGAAAAGTCGCAGTCGAGCAGGCGCTCAACCGCGCCGGACTGGCTGGCTTCGCCCCACGCGATCCGGCCACGCTCTCCGGCGGGCAGCGGGCGCGGGTGAGCCTGCTACGTGCGCTGCTGGCGCGCCCCGAGGCGCTGCTGCTCGATGAGCCCTTCAGCCGCCTGGATGCCACCCTGCGCGCCGGGTTCCGCCGCTGGGTTTTTGAGGAACTGGCCCGCCAGGCCATTCCGGCGATCCTGGTCACCCACGATCGCGAGGACAGTCCGCCGGCGGGGCGCTGCCTGGCGATGGAGCGCTGGCAATGAAGGGTAATAGCGTGCAAACCTGCGTTACCGCAAAGAAATCGATGCCTGGCGAGCGGAGAATACGCCCTCCACTTTTTACCGTCGGGCATTTCGATGAAACGTGTTTCTCAATTGACCGCACTCGCCCTGCTTATGGGGCTTGCTGCTTCCACCACCTGCGCCGCTGAAACCATGCCTGCGCTCACCTTATCTCATCTGCAACAGCAGCACGGCGTGGCCATTGACACCCGCCTGAGCGCTTATTACAACGGCTGGCCGCAGCGCGCCAACGGCCCGGAAGGCCATGAGCCGCAGGCCCTGAATCTTTCCGCCCGCTGGCTCGGCGCCATGAGCGACGATCAGCTCCGCGGCTGGGCTAAGCAGCACCAGCTCCAGTCCGATACCCCCATCGCGCTGTACGGCAGCCCGGAGGATAACGCCAGCGTCGCGGCACGGCTGAAACAAGCGGGGTTCACCCGGCTCAGCACGCTGAGCGATGCGCTGAGCCAGACCGACCGTCTGCAAAAGCTGCCGCACTTTGAACAGCTGGTCTACCCCCAGTGGCTGCACGACCTACAGCAAGGAAAAGCGGTCGCCGCCGCCCCGGCAGGCGACTGGAAAGTGTTTGAAGCCGCCTGGGGAGCGCCGAAGCTCTATCTGCTGAGCCATATCCCTGGCGCGGGCTATATCGATACCAATGAGGTGGAGAGCGAACCGCTGTGGAATAAAGTGTCCGACGCGCAGCTGAAGGCAATGCTGGCGAAGCACGGCATCCGGCATGACACCACGGTGATCCTCTACGGTCGCGACGTCTACGCCGCAGCGCGGGTAGCGCAGATCATGCTGTACGCCGGGGTCAAAGACGTGCGCCTGCTTGACGGTGGCTGGCAGACCTGGTCCGACGCCGGGCTGCCGGTAGAGCGCGGTATGCCGTCGGCCCAGCAGCCTGCGCCAGATTTCGGCGCGCCGATCCCCGGCCAGCCGCAGCTGATGCTGGATACCGAGCAGGCCCGCGGGCTGCTGCATCGTCAGGACGCCTCGCTGGTCAGCGTCCGCTCGTGGCCGGAGTTTATCGGCACCACCAGCGGCTACAGCTATATCAAACCGAAGGGCGACATCGCCGGTGCCCGTTGGGGCCATGCCGGGAGCGACTCCACGCACATGGAGGATTTCCATAACCCGGACGGCACCATGCGCAGCGCCGACGATATCGCTGCCCTGTGGCGCCAGTGGAACATTCTGCCGAGCCAGCAAGTGGCGTTCTATTGCGGGACCGGCTGGCGGGCCTCGGAAACCTTTATGTATGCCCGCGCCATGGGCTGGCCGCACGTCGCGGTGTACGACGGCGGCTGGTACGAATGGAGCAGCAACCCGCACAATCCGGTCGCCCGCGGAGAGCGCGGTCCGGAAAGCAGTCAGTAACTCCACCCACCGCTGCGCGTCGCCCCTCATCGGCGACGCGCGCCGTTATAACGGTGTCGCCACCCGCTTTAACGTTTGGTAGCCACTGCAGATGCGCGTCGCCGTCGTCAGCCAACACAGCGCGCCAAACAGCCACGCCAGCCAGGCGAAATGCGTCGGAAACAGGCAACTGAGGACAAACAACAGGATGGTCTCCGTCCCCTCAGTTAGTCCTCCGAGATAGTACAGCGATTTATGGGCGTAGCCGGGATTGGCGATCTGGTGCCTGGCCGCCAGGGCGGCAAAAGCGAGAAAGCTGCTGCCGGTGCCGATAAAGGCAAACAGCAGCCAGGCCCCCGCCAGGGCATTGTTCAGCGGGTCCGCCAGAATAAAGCCGAACGGCACCAGGGCGTAGAAGAGAAAATCCAGCGCAATATCGAGAAAGCCGCCCGCGTCCGTGAGCCCGCGCCGCCGCGCCAGGGCGCCATCCAGACCATCCAGCAGGCGGTTGAGGAGAATAGCGACCAGCGCCGCGCTATACCACCCCAGCGCCAGAAAGGGCAGAGCCAGCACGCCGATGGCAAAACCGAGCAGCGTCAGCCCGTCCGGTGAAATACCCGGGCGGTCAAGGGCGCCAGCGACAGCGTTAAGCAGGGGTTTTAGGCGCGGATGCAAGTGGCTATCAAGCACGGAGGTCTCCAGCGGGGTTGGCGGTTGTCAGTCAAGGTCTATGGCGGTGATAATAGGCCAGATTCGTCTTATTAACCTTGATGCTTATGCTAAAAATGATTGATGTTGTCGCGGCCATTATTGAACAGGATGGCCAGATTCTGCTGGCGCAGCGCCCGCCCCACGCCGACCAGCCGGGGATGTGGGAGTTCGCCGGCGGCAAAGTGGAGCCGGGTGAAAGCCAGCCGCAGGCGCTGGCCCGCGAACTGCAGGAGGAGATGGGCATCATCGCCCGCCCGGCTTGCTATATTGCCAGCCATCAGCGGGAAGTCTCCGGCCGCCGGATCCATCTGCACGCCTGGTGGGTGCCGCACTTTCAGGGCATACCGCTGGCCCACTATCACAGTCAGCTGCGCTGGTGCCTTCCCACAGAAGCGCTGGCCCTCGATCTCGCCCCGGCCGATATTCCGCTGCTGCACGCCTTTATTGCCCAGCGCCCTACCCTTTCCGTCCGCTGATCCGCCCGCCGTCTCGTCATCGCTTTTAGTTATGACGAGCGAGCAATTATAAATTTTGTTGTCTGCTCAATTTTTCCTTGCTTGCCTAAGGATTAGCGGTGTTATAGTCGGAAAATCGGTTTTTTCAAGGACCGAACCATAATAAATACATGCAACCACAACCATAAGGGGAACTGATATCTATGGATCAGACGTGCACTCTGGAAGGCTTTCTCACCCGCGTTCAACAGCGCGATCCTCATCAAACCGAATTTGCTCAAGCCGTCCGGGAGGTGATGACCACCCTGTGGCCTTTCCTTGAGGAAAATCCGCGCTATCGTCAGCTTGCTTTGCTGGAACGTCTGGTGGAACCGGAGCGCGTGATCCAGTTCCGCGTGGTGTGGGTTGACGACCGCAATCAGGTCCAGGTCAACCGCGCGTGGCGCGTGCAGTTCAACTCGGCCATCGGCCCGTATAAAGGCGGGATGCGTTTCCACCCGTCGGTTAACCTGTCGATTCTCAAATTCCTTGGCTTCGAGCAGACCTTCAAAAACGCCCTGACCACTCTGCCGATGGGCGGTGGGAAAGGCGGCAGCGATTTCGATCCTAAAGGCAAAAGCGATGGCGAAGTGATGCGCTTCTGCCAGGCGCTGATGACCGAGCTCTATCGCCACCTTGGCCCGGATACCGACGTACCGGCGGGCGATATCGGCGTCGGCGGCCGCGAAGTCGGCTTTATGGCCGGGATGATGCGCAAGCTCTCCAACAACAGCGCCTGCGTCTTCACCGGTAAAGGTCTCTCCTTTGGTGGCAGCCTGATCCGTCCGGAAGCCACCGGTTACGGCCTGATCTACTTCACCGAAGCGATGCTCAAACGCCACGGCCTCGGTTTCGAAGGCGCTCGCGTGGCGGTTTCCGGCTCCGGCAACGTCGCGCAATACGCCATTGAGAAAGCGATGGAGCTTGGCGCGCGGGTGGTCACCGCCTCCGACTCCAATGGCACCGTGGTTGACGAAGCGGGCTTCACCAAAGAAAAACTGGCCCGCCTGATCGACATTAAAGAGCGTGCCCACGGCCGCGTGGCCGATTACGCCCGCGAATTTGGCCTCACCTATCTTGAAGGCCAGCAGCCGTGGTCAGTGCCGGTGGATATTGCCCTGCCTTGCGCGACCCAGAACGAACTGGACGTCGATGCCGCCCGCCAGCTGATTGCCAATGGCGTCAAGGCCGTGGCGGAAGGCGCCAACATGCCGACCACCATCGCCGCAACCGACCTGTTCCTGGAAGCCGGCGTGCTGTTTGCCCCGGGCAAAGCGGCCAACGCCGGCGGCGTGGCGACTTCCGGTCTGGAGATGGCGCAGAACGCCGCGCGCATGGGCTGGAAAGCGGAAAAAGTGGATGCCCGCCTGCATCACATCATGCTGGATATCCACCACGCTTGCGTGCAGTACGGCGGCGAAGCGAAGCAGACCAACTACGTGCGCGGCGCGAACATCGCCGGTTTCGTGAAGGTTGCGGATGCCATGCTGGCCCAGGGCGTGATTTAACCGCCACCCTCCATCCCGGCGGCTACCCGCCGGGATGCGTCTCACGACGTCATCGTTATCACCACTTTTCCCAGATGCTGACCACTGTCCAGACAGGCATGCGCCTCGGCAATCTCCGCCATCGGGTAGCTGGCGTAGATCAGCGGCTTGCATTTCCCTGCCTCTAGCAGCGGCCAGACGTGACGGTGCAGCGCCTCGGCAATCTGCTGTTTCTCCGCTGCCGTCCGGCCACGCATGGTCGAGCCGGTGACGGTGGCTCGCTTGAGCATCAGGGTTTGAATATCAACCTCATGAGCGATTCGCCCGCCCATAAAGCCGATGATCACCAGCCGTCCATCCTTTTTCAGTAATCCAAGGTTGCGGTTAAAGTAAGGGCCGCCAACGATATCCAGAATGACATCGACTCCTTCATCGTGGGTCAGCTGGCTGATTTTCTCCGCAAAAT
Organism: Klebsiella africana; assembly: GCF_020526085.1. Classification (NCBI taxonomy): domain Bacteria; kingdom Pseudomonadati; phylum Pseudomonadota; class Gammaproteobacteria; order Enterobacterales; family Enterobacteriaceae; genus Klebsiella; species Klebsiella africana. The sequence continues at coordinate 3,064,316 of NZ_CP084874.1, forward strand.
CATCGGTTTTGTAGTTAATCGCCGTAGCATAGGGACGCAGCGCAGCGATTTTTTCGTCCTGGCCAACGGTGGCATAGACGGTCATCCCCAGCGCGTGGCACAGCAGGACCGCGGTGGTGCCAATCCCGCTGGCGCCGCCGTGCACCAGGATGCTTTCGCCAGGCTGCAGCTTACCCAGCAGGAAGACGTTCGCCCAGACGGTGAAGAACGTTTCCGGGATGGCGGCCGCTTCGGTAAAGCTAAGGCCCGCCGGGATCGGCAACGTTTGGCCTGCCGGCACAGCGCAGTATTCGGCATAACCGCCGCCGTTGGTCAGCGCGCAAACGCGATCGCCGGGCGTAAACGCTGTGACCTGCGCGCCGACTTTTGCGACCACGCCCGCCACCTCCAGGCCGGGCACGGGGGTGACGCCTTCAGGCATGGGATACAGACCCTGGCGCTGCAGAATATCCGGCCGGTTGACGCCCGCCGCTTTCACCTCGATGAGCACCTCATGCTCCCCGATAGTGGGGATCTCTCCTTCGCGGATCTGCAATACCTCCGGGCCGCCCGGTTGGCTGATAGCGATATATTTCACGGGTCCTCCTTATCGCCGGTGAAAGAAATGAGCAACAATATCGGGAAGGGCGAAGACGCGTTCAGGGGGAAAATAGTCAAGCCCTGCCCGGCTGTTTAGTGTAGACCATTGGTCTGGCTGGCGGAGAAACGGTGGCCAGGGGAATCTCATCCTCGCGACCACCGGCGGGTTACTGCGGCGGCGGCGCGGTATCGTCTGCCGCTTTTTTGCCTTTCGGCTTGCCTTTACCTTTGCTGAACGGCTTTTTCGCCCCGCCCGGCGCCTCCAGGCCGCGGAACTGACGCACTGGCGTGCTCCGCGCCTGATCGATCAGCTGGAACAGCGTCCCCACCAGGGGTTGCATAAAGTCCTGATAGCGGCACTGCTTTTCGCTGATCTGCGTCAGGACCGATTCCCAGTGGGCGGTCATATCCGGGCGCGCAGCCATCTCCGGTAGGGAGTGAATCAGCGCCCGGCCGGCCTCTGAGGAGTGGATATAACGCCCCTTTTTGCTCAGGAAGCCGCGCTTAAACAGCAGCTCGATAATCCCTGCACGGGTCGCTTCGGTGCCGAGGCCGTCGGTGGCGCGGAGGATCTTCTTCAGATCTTTATCCTGCACAAAGCGGGCAATCCCGGTCATCGCCGACAGCAGTGTGGCGTCGGTAAAATGGCGCGGCGGCTGGGTCTGACGCTCCACCACTTCGCCCTTCTCGCACAGCAGTTCATCGCCTTTGGCCACCACCGGCAGCGGCGTACCGTCGTTCTCTTCATCGCGCTCTTTGCTGCCGAGCAGCGTCCGCCACCCCGCCTCGGCCAGAAAACGCGCCTTGGCGACAAACTTGCCGTTGGCGATCTCGAGGTCAATCTGGCATTTGCGGAACACCGCGTCCGGGCAGAACTGCATCAGATACTGCCGGGCGATGAGAGTGTAAACCTTCGCTTCGTTATCGGTGAGCTTCACCTGGCTGCTGCGGGCGGTTGGGATAATCGCATGGTGCGCGTCGACCTTTTTATCATCCCAGCAGCGGTTGCGGCTCTCCGGATCCACCACCGGCTGCGGCAGCAGATCCGCCGCATGGACAGCAATCGCATTCAGCACCGCATGGCGGCCAGCAAAGTGCTCTTCCGGCAGGTAGCGGCTGTCCGAACGCGGATAGGTGATGAGTTTGTGAGTTTCGTACAGCTTCTGGCAAATATCCAGCACGTTCTGCGCGCTGAAGCCGAAACGTTTGGCCGCCTCAATCTGTAGCGCCGACAGCGAGAACGGCAGCGGCGCGGGTTCGGAATCGCGCTTATCGTTATAGCCGGTCACGATTGCCGGCTGGCCTTCGATGCGCTTAACCACATGCTCGGCCAGCGGACGATGCAGCAGGCGCCCTTCTTCATCCTGGTAAGGTTCGCAGGCTTCGCTCGGCACCCAGGTGGCGATAAAGCGCTCTTCCTGCGGCGTGACGATATGCGCCTTCACGTCGAAGAAATCTTTGGCGACGAAGTTTTCAATCTCTTCATCGCGACGGACCACCAGGCCAAGTACCGGGGTCTGCACCCGCCCCACGGAGAGCACCCCCTGATAGCCGGCGTTGCGCCCCAGCAGGGTGTAGGCACGGGTCATATTGATGCCGTACAGCCAGTCGGCGCGGGCCCGCGCCAGCGCCGACACGCAGAGCGGCACGAACTCGCTGTTGGCGCGCAGGCGGTTGATCGCCCGCTCCACCGCCTGCGGGTTGAGATCGTTAATCAGACAGCGCTGCACCTGCTGGCGCTTCTCCGGCGCCAGCTGCAGGTAATCGAGCACTTCGTCTACCAGCAACTGCCCTTCTCTGTCCGGGTCGCCGGCATGGATCACTTCCTGCGCCTCGCCAAGCAGACGCTTGATCACATTGAGCTGTTTGGTGACAGAGGGTTTTGGCTGCAGCTGCCATTTCTCCGGCACAATCGGTAGATCGTTGAGATTCCAGCGCGCATAGCGGCTGTCGTAGATGTCCGGCTGCGCCTGCTCCAGCAGGTGGCCGATACACCAGGTGACCACCTGCCCGTTGCCGCACTCAATATAGCCATCGCCTTTGCGGTGCGGTTTAGGCAACACATCGGCGATAGCCCGACCGAGACTCGGTTTTTCTGCAATAAACAACCGCATCGAATCAACGGATCTCGATCATGGGTCGCCCACCGCGGGCGGTCACCAGCTCGCCGATGGCGGCCAGCTTAATGCCGAACTCCGCCGCGGCGGCCTGTACTTCCGCCTCCGCTTCCGGGGTCACCGCCAGCAACAGGCCGCCAGAAGTCTGCGGATCGCACAGCAGATCCCGCCACTCTGTCGGCATCTCGCCCATCAGATGGCCGTAGCTGGCAAAGTTGCGCCCGGTGCCGCCCGGCACCGCGCCGGCGGCGATATAGTCCTCCACCCCCGGCAGTTTCGGGATATCGGCATAGCGCAACTGCGCCTGCACGCCCGCCCCGCGGCACACCTCGCTGAGGTGACCGAGCAGGCCAAAGCCGGTGACGTCGGTCATCGCCTTCACCCCATCGATGGCGGCAAACGCGGCGCCGGCGAGGTTCATCTGGCACATGGTCTCCGTCGCCAATCCCTGATGTTCCGGCTTGAGCAGCGATTTTTTCTCCGCGGTGGTCAGCACGCCGATCCCCAGCGGTTTAGTAAGATACAGTTTGCAGCCCGCCTGGGCGGTGCTGTTTTTCTTGATGCGCTCGGTGGGCACCACGCCGGTGACCGCCAGACCGAAGATCGGTTCCGGAGCGTCAATGGAGTGGCCGCCCGCCAGCGCGATCCCGGCCTGCTGGCAGGCAAAGCGCCCACCCTCCACCACGTCGCGGGCGATTTCCGGCGCCAGGGTGTTGATCGGCCAGCCGAGGATGGCAATCGCCATAATCGGTTTCCCGCCCATGGCGAAAATATCGCTGATGGCGTTGGTGGCGGCGATGCGGCCAAAGTCGAACGGATTATCGACAATCGGCATAAAGAAATCGGTGGTGCTGACGACTGACGTGCCGTTGCCAAGATCGTAAACGGCAGCATCATCGCTGGTCTCGTTGCCGACAAGCAGGTTTGGGTCGACAAACTTCGCCTGCTCGCTCTGCAGGATAGTTTCCAGTACTTTTGGGGAAATCTTACAACCACAACCGGCTCCGTGGCTGTATTGCGTTAAACGAATGGCTTGCTCGCTCATGGACATCTCCTGTCATTGCAATCCCGCTATGTTAGCGCCCAAACGCCAGGGTGGTAAGTACGACAGTCTGAAATCGCGTATGGTTGCTCATTAAGCAGACAAAAAGCCGTTTTTGCGAGACACGGCAATTTTTTCCTCACCATTTTCACTTTTACTTAAAGATGACAGAAATGTGACAACACAGGACTGTCTTCTCTGGAATGATTATGACGTAAGGAAATTCTAATGAAAAAGCGTGTTCTTGCCCTTTGCCTGGCCAGTCTCTTCTCCGTTAACGCCTTTGCGCTGGTTCCCCCCGGAAACGATGTCACCACCAAGCCCGATCTCTACTATCTGACCAACGCCCAGGCCATCGACAGCCTGGCGCTGTTGCCACCCCCACCGGCGGTGGGCAGTATCGCATTTTTAAACGATCAGGCGATGTATGAGCAGGGACGTCTGCTACGCAATACCGAGCGCGGGAAGCTGGCGGCAGAGGATGCCAACCTCAGCGCGGGCGGCGTGGCTAACGCCTTCTCCAGCGCCTTTGGCTCGCCGATCACTGAAAAAGACGCGCCGCAGCTTCACAAACTGCTGACCAATATGATTGAAGACGCCGGCGACCTGGCGACCCGCAGCGCGAAAGAGAAATACATGCGCATTCGCCCGTTTGCGTTCTATGGCGTCTCCACCTGCAACACCACAGAACAGGACAAGCTGGCGAAAAACGGCTCCTACCCGTCCGGGCATACCTCTATCGGCTGGGCCACCGCCCTGGTGCTGGCGGAGATCAACCCGCAGCGGCAAAACGAAATATTGAAGCGCGGCTATGAGCTCGGCGAGAGCCGGGTGATCTGCGGCTATCACTGGCAGAGCGATGTCGATGCGGCGCGCATCGTCGGCTCCGCGGTGGTCGCTACGCTGCACACCAATCCGGCCTTCCAGCAGCAGTTGCAGAAAGCCAAAGACGAATTCGCGAAAAGGCAGAAGTAACGTCATCGCCGTTAAACTCCCGGATCCGGCGCCTGGCGCGCCTTATCCGGGCTACAAAAACCGCGATTGATTCGAATGGTAGGGGTTGTAGGCCGGGTCAGGCGCAAGCCGCCACCCGGCATAGAAGCAGCTCCGAGCCTGATGACATCGCCCGGCGGCGCTGCGCTTGCGCGGGCCTACAGACAGTCAGAGCCGAATAAGTAGGCCGGGTCAGGCGCAGCCGCCACCCGGCATAATAAGCACCGACTCAGAACCGCGTCACAAACGGCGCGCTATCCGGCAGGGCAATGGTGGTTGAGGCTTTCAGCTGCGGCGTGCCCAGATAGAGGAAGCCGACGATTTTATCCTGCTCGCGGCACGCGAAGCCGGCCCGCACCACCGGGCTCTCGGTCAATGCTCCGCTGCGCCAGATGCCGTTGAATCCCTGGGCCAGGGCCGCCATCTGCATCGCCATCACCGCACAGCCAGCGGACATCTCTTGCTCCCAGCGCGGCACCTTCGGGTGGTCTTCACAGCGCGCGACCACGGTGATGATCAGCGGTGCGCGGAACGGCGCATTGCGGGCTTTCTCTATTCCCTTCTCATCCTGGCCGGCCTCTCTGGCCCCTTTTTCCAGCAGTTGGCTGAAGCGCTCGCGGCCGTCATCGGCGATAATAAAGAAGCGCCACGGCTGCAGGGTGCCATGATCCGGGGCGCGCAGCCCGGCGCGCAAAATGTTTTCCAGCTGTTCGCCCGCCGGGGCCGGTTCCGCCAGGCGGGAAGCGCTCCGGCGATTAAGCAGTAGTTCGAGGGCATCCATTTTTATAACTCCTGTGATGTCATTTTTCATAAAATTAACATGCGCAAGGATTTTGTTACAGCGCGGTCGGTGATTCCTGCTGACAACCGACGGCTCACTCTTTAGGATAGCCAGACGCGGCGGCCCCTGCGCGGCCTGCCCTTTTTAGATAACGTTAGGGAGAAGAGATGCGAACCCTTTGGCGACTGATTGCCAGCTTTTTTAAATGGACGTGGCGGATACTCAACTTTATTCGCAAACTGGCTCTGAATGCGATCTTCCTGGTGCTGGTGCTGGTGTGTATCGGTATCTGGAGCCAGTTCAGCACCACCACCAGCGAACATGCCGCACGCGGCGCGCTGTTGCTGGATATTACCGGCGTGGTGGTGGATAAACCTTCTGCCAGCAGCAAGCTCGGCGTGATTGGCCGCCAGCTGTTTGGCGCCAGCTCGGACCGTCTGCAGGAGAACTCTCTGTTCGATATCGTGCAGACCATTCGCCAGGCGAAGGATGACCGCAATATCACCGGTATTGTGCTGGATCTGAAAAACTTCGTCGGCGGCGACCAGCCGTCCATGCAGTACATCGGCAAAGCGCTGCGCGAATTCCGCGACAGCGGCAAACCGGTCTATGCCGTCGGCAGCAGCTACAGCCAGGGACAGTACTACCTGGCGAGTTTTGCCAACAAAATCTGGCTCTCGCCGCAGGGCGAGGTAGACCTGCACGGCTTCGCCACCAATGGGCTGTACTACAAATCGCTGCTGGATAAGCTGAAGGTCTCCACCCATGTCTTCCGCGTCGGCACCTATAAATCCGCCGTCGAGCCATTCATCCGCGATGATATGTCCCCTGCTGCCCGCGAAGCGGACAGCCGCTGGATTGGCGAACTGTGGCAGAACTACCTCAACACCATTGCCGCCAACCGCCAGATCACCGCCCAGCAGCTCTTCCCGGGCGCCCAGGGCATTATCGATGGCCTGCGTAAAGTGGGCGGCGATACAGCGAAATATGCGCTGGACAATAAGCTGGTGGATGAGCTGGCGACCTCCACGGAAGTGGAAAAAGCGCTGACCAAACAGTTTGGCTGGAGCAAAGCGGATAACAATTATCGAGCGATCAGCTATTACGACTACAACGTGAAGACGCCGTCTGACCAGGGTTCCGCCATCGCGGTCATCTTTGCCAATGGCGCCATCATGGACGGTGAGGAGACCCCGGGGAACGTCGGCGGCGACACCACCGCCGCGCAAATTCGCGATGCGCGCCTCGACCCGAAAATTAAGGCCATCGTTCTGCGCGTGAACAGCCCGGGCGGCAGCGTGACCGCCTCAGAAATTATCCGTGAAGAGCTGGCGGCAGCCAAAGCCGCCGGTAAACCGGTAGTGGTCTCGATGGGCGGCATGGCGGCGTCCGGCGGTTACTGGATCTCCACCCCGGCGGATTACATCGTGGCGAACCCAAGCACCCTCACCGGATCCATCGGTATCTTTGGGGTGATCAATACCGTGGAAAATACCCTCGGGTCGATTGGCGTCCACACCGACGGCGTCGCCACGTCGCCGCTGGCCGATGTCTCCAGCACCAAAGCGCTGCCGCCGGAAGTACAGCAGCTGATGCAGTTGAGCATAGAGAACGGCTATCAGCGCTTTATCACCCTGGTGGCCAACGCCCGTAAGAGCACGCCGGAGAAAATCGACCAGATCGCCCAGGGCCACGTCTGGACCGGGGAAGATGCCAAAGCCAACGGCCTGGTCGACAGCCTCGGCGATTTCGACGACGCGGTGGCCAAAGCCGCCGAGCTGGCGAAGCTGAAAACCTGGCACCTCAACTACTATCAGGAAGAGCCGACCTTCTTCTCGATGGTGCTGGACAGCCTGACCGGCTCGGTACGCGCCTCGCTGCCGGCGGCTATTCAGGCCTGGCTGCCTGCGCCGGTTGCCGCGGCGGCCGAGACGGTGAAAGCGGAGAGCGATAAGCTGGCGGCGTTCAACGACCCGCAGAACCGCTATGCCTTCTGCCTGACCTGCGCCAATATTCGTTAATACGCAGTGGCGGCCCCGTCCCCCGGGGCCGCCTTTTTCCCTCTCCTGCCAGCACCGCCACAAAGCAAGCGACCGACGCTGTATTTTTTCCTGCGTCTCTTTATACTGCGCCTGTCTACGACCAACCTAAGCGATGCTATGCAAAAAAAATCGATTTACGTTGCCTACACCGGTGGGACCATCGGTATGCAGCGCTCTGAACACGGCTATGTACCCGTTTCCGGCCATCTGCAGCGTCAGCTGGCGCTGATGCCTGAGTTCCATCGTCCGGAGATGCCGGACTTCACGATCCACGAATACCATCCGCTGATGGATTCCTCCGATATGACCCCCGAGGACTGGCAGCACATCGCCGACGATATCCGCAGCCATTACGAGGAGTATGATGGCTTTGTGATCCTCCATGGTACCGACACCATGGCGTTTACCGCCTCGGCGCTGTCGTTCATGCTGGAAAATCTCGGCAAACCGGTGATTGTGACAGGGTCACAAATTCCGCTGGCCGAGCTGCGTTCTGATGGTCAGATTAACCTGCTCAACGCCCTGTACGTCGCCGCCAACTACCCGATTAACGAAGTCGCGCTGTTCTTCAACAATCGACTATTCCGCGGCAACCGCACCACCAAAGCCCACGCCGACGGCTTCGACGCTTTCGCCTCGCCAAACCTCGCGCCGCTGCTGGAGGCCGGGATCCATATCCGTCGTCTCGGTACCCCGCCGGCGCCGCAGGGCAGCGGGGAGCTTATCGTGCACCCTATTACCCCGCAGCCAATTGGCGTAGTGACGATTTACCCGGGCATCTCCGCCGACGTGGTGCGTAATTTCCTGCGCCAGCCGGTGAAAGCCCTGATCCTCCGCTCCTATGGCGTCGGCAATGCCCCGCAGAATGGCGAGTTTATTCAGGTACTGGCGGAAGCCAGCCAGCGCGGCATTGTAGTGGTCAATCTGACGCAGTGCATGTCCGGGAAGGTGAACATGGGCGGCTATGCCACCGGCAACGCCCTCGCCCAGGCGGGGGTCATCAGTGGTTTCGATATGACGGTGGAAGCGACGCTGACCAAGCTACACTATCTGCTTAGCCAGCAGCTGGACGTTGACGCCATTCGCGCGGCAATGCAGCAAAATCTGCGTGGCGAACTCACCCCCGACGAAGCGTAAGGAGGACGTATGGCACAGCGAGCGCTGTTACTGGTTGATTTGCAGAACGACTTTTGCGCCGGCGGCGCGCTGGCGGTTCCTGAAGGTGACAGCACCGTCGACGTAGCCAATGCGCTTATCGACTGGAGCCTGGCGCGCGGCGAACCCATCGTCGCCAGCCAGGACTGGCACCCAGCGGATCACGGCAGTTTTGCCAGCCAGCACCAGGTAGAACCCTACACCCAGGGCGAACTCGACGGCCTGGCGCAGACCTTCTGGCCAGATCACTGCGTGCAACACAGCGAAGGTGCGGCGCTGCATCCGCTGCTCAAGCAGCAGGCGATCGCCGCCGTGTTTCACAAAGGGCAAAACCGGGTCATCGACAGCTACAGCGCTTTCTTTGACAACGGTCACCGTCAGAAAACCGAACTGGACGGCTGGCTGCGTGGTCAGGGGGTCGTGGAGCTGACCGTGCTCGGCCTCGCCACCGATTACTGCGTCAAGTTCACCGTGCTGGATGCCCTGGCGCTGGGCTACGCGGTCAACGTCATTACCGACGGCTGCCGCGGGGTGAATCTGCAGCCGCAGGACAGCAGTCAGGCATTTATGGAGATGGCCGCCGCGGGCGCCACGCTCTATACCCTTGATGACTGGCGGGAAACCCACGCCTGATCCCTCCCCCGGCGCGTCCGCGCCGGGTCCTCTTCTGCCGCCGCGTTATCGTCCATAAATTGAACTCTCTCGCAGTTTCAACAGGTTATTGCTGCTAGTCTGGCAAGGCTGTTTTTTCGCCACGCCATTTCCGTGGCGTGGTTATTTTTTTATGTCAAAGAGGAACCACTATGAAACGTTTGCCCTTGTTGGCAGCCTTGCCCTTGCTTTGCGCTTCTGCGCTCTCTGCCCAACCGCTGATGTCCGTCGGCTATTTCAACGGCGGCGGCGACGTCACTGCCGGGCCGGGCGGTGATATCGATAAGCTGGACGTCCGGCAGATCACCCATCTCAACTACTCGTTTGGCCTTATCTATAACGATGAAAAAGACGAGACCAATGCGGCCCTGAAGGATCCTGCTCATCTGCACGAGATCTGGCTGTCGCCGAAGGTGCAGGCGGATCTGCAAAAGCTCCCCGCCCTGCGTAAACAGAATCCGGACCTCAAAGTCCTGCTGTCGGTCGGCGGCTGGGGCGCGCGTGGTTTCTCCGGCGCGGCGGCGACCGCAGAAAGTCGCGCCGTCTTTATTCGTTCCGCGCAGAAAATCATCCAGCAATATGGTCTGGACGGCATTGACCTCGACTGGGAGTTTCCGGTCAACGGCGCCTGGGGACTGGTGGCCAGCCAGCCGGCTGACCGCGACAACTTCACTGCCCTGCTGAAATCGCTGCGCGAGGCAGTCGGTGAGCAAAAGCTGGTGACTATCGCCGTGGGCGCCAATGCCGAGAGCCCGAAAAGCTGGGTGGACGTCAAAGCGGTGGCCCCGGTGCTGAACTACATCAACCTGATGACCTACGACATGGCCTACGGCACACAGTACTTCAACTCGAACCTGTATGACTCCAGCCACTGGCCAACGGTCGCTGCGGCGGATAAATACAGCGCCGATTTTGTGGTCAACAATTACCTGGCCGCCGGGCTTAAACCCAGCCAGATGAACCTCGGGATTGGTTTTTATGGCCGGGTACCGAAACGGGCGGTCGAGCCGGGGATTGACTGGACGAAAGCGGATGCGCAAAACAATCCGGTCACCCAGCCCTATTTTGGGCCACAACAGATCGCGCTGTTTGCCTCGCTGGGCTATGACCTGAGCAAAGACACCTACGTGAAATACAATGATATCGTGGGCAAACTGCTCAACGATCCGCAGAAACGCTTTACCGAGCACTGGGACGATGAGGCGAAAGTCCCGTGGCTGTCGGTGCAGTCCGCGGAGGGCAAGCCGCTGTTCGCCCTCTCCTATGAGAACCCGCGCTCGGTAGCCATTAAGGCGGACTATATCAAGGCGAAGGGCCTCGCCGGGGCGATGTTCTGGGAATATGGCGCCGATGACCAGAACCAGCTGGCCCGCCAGCTGGCGGAATCCCTGGGGATCAAACACTAATCATGGCTGTTCCGCCGCATTGTCGGCGCCGGGCGGCGTGACGCAGGCAGCATCACCTGCAATGCAGGTATATCGCGCCGCCCGGGATAGGTTATGATGCCTGTTATCCGCTGCGCCAGGGGCTGGCGCAGCTTAACCGTTTGACAGGAGGCAGGGGGCCATGGCCTATATCCCCAAAAATTACGCACGTCTGGAAGTGGGTTACCGCGAAAAGGCGCTCAAGCTTTTTCCCTGGGTGTGCGGACGCTGCTCACGGGAGTTTGTCTACTCCAATCTACGCGAGCTGACGGTGCATCACATCGATCACGACCACTCCAATAACCCGGAAGATGGCAGTAACTGGGAGATGTTGTGCCTGTACTGTCACGATCACGAACATTCCAAGTACACTGAAGCGGATCAGTATGGCTCCACGGTGGTGGCGGGCGAAGATGCGCAAAAGAGCGTCGGCGAGGCCACCTACAACCCGTTTGCCGATCTGAAAGCGATGATGAACAAAAAGTAAGCAGGTCTTTCTGACCGCTGCGTGCGGTCGTTCAGCCTGACGCCGTCCGGCGTGGGATCACCCAACGCCGGAACCGCTCCAGGCCAGCGAGCAGTTTATTGCAGCTTAACGGTGGCGATTGGCTTCGGCACGATGCCAAGATCTTCTTTCAGCTGCTGTTTGCTCTTCATCACCATCTGCCCGCGGGTGTCGATGGTCATATGCTGGGCGTCGGTGTTATATCGGGCCTGCCAGAGCATCACCAGCTGCAGGCTATTTTCCTTCTGCTCCGGCGTCAGCGCCACACCATCCGGCCATTTTCCCAGCTCTACCGCCGTCGCCAGACGCTGATACACTTCCGGCGTCATACTGTCGATAATTTGCTCAATATTCATCTTCCGCTCACCTCCGCCTGGAATAATTTGCTGAATCGTTTCTTCAACCCTTAATCTGCTCGCCATTCTGTTCATCAGTGAAGCTTAGCGACGCCGAATTGACACAATAGCGCTCGCCGGTCGGCTGCGGACCATCCGGAAACACGTGGCCGAGATGGGCGTCACAATTTCCGCAACGGATCTCGATGCGCTGCATGCCGTGCGAGTTGTCGGTCAGATAGCGAATGGCCTCATCGCTTACCGGCTCGTAGAAGCTTGGCCAGCCGCAACCAGAGTCGTATTTGGTTTGGGAGTTAAACAGCGGGGCATCGCATACCAGGCAGTGATACACGCCATTTTTCTTGTTGTGCAGCAGTCGTCCGGTGAAAGGCGGTTCGGTGCCATGATGCTGCGTCACGTAAAACTGCATTTCGCTCAAGCCGTTTTTCAGCTCTTCCGGGGTGGGTTTATTCGCCATAGGCTTACATCTCACTTTGCAATGGACTACTTTCGCTGCAATTCTAACAAAACATTAACAATGAAGCGTACACTTTTGTTCTAAACTTATCCGGTGCCCGCAGGCAGCCAGATAATTGTGACTTAAATCACATTTTTATCTTAAATGCCCTTTAAAATTCCGCGCGCAGTCCCCATATGGAATTGGGCTCAAAGGGAGAGTGAGGCAAATCAATCGCGCAAAGGTCTGCTCAGGATTGATTTGTCGCAATGATTGACACGATTCCGCTTGACGCTGCGTAAGGTTTTTGTAATTTTACAGGCAACCTTTTATTCACTAACAAATAGCTGGTGGAATATATGACTATCAAAGTAGGTATCAACGGTTTTGGCCGTATCGGTCGCATTGTTTTCCGTGCTGCTCAGAAACGTTCTGACATCGAGATCGTTGCAATCAACGACCTGTTAGACGCAGAGTACATGGCTTACATGCTGAAGTATGACTCCACTCACGGTCGTTTCGACGGCACCGTTGAAGTGAAAGACGGTCATCTGGTCGTTAACGGTAAAAAAATCCGTGTTACCGCTGAACGTGACCCGGCTAACCTGAAGTGGGACGAAGTTGGTGTTGACGTTGTTGCTGAAGCAACCGGTATCTTCCTGACCGACGAAACCGCTCGTAAACACATCACCGCTGGCGCGAAAAAAGTCGTTCTGACTGGCCCGTCCAAAGACAACACTCCGATGTTCGTTCGCGGTGCTAACTTCGACACTTATGCTGGCCAGGACATCGTTTCCAACGCATCCTGCACCACCAACTGCCTGGCACCGCTGGCTAAAGTTATCAACGACAACTTCGGTATCGTTGAAGGCCTGATGACCACCGTCCACGCTACCACCGCTACCCAGAAAACCGTTGATGGCCCGTCTCACAAAGACTGGCGCGGCGGCCGCGGCGCAGCTCAGAACATCATCCCGTCCTCTACCGGTGCTGCTAAAGCAGTAGGTAAAGTACTGCCAGAACTGAACGGCAAACTGACCGGTATGGCGTTCCGCGTTCCGACTCCGAACGTATCCGTTGTTGACCTGACCGTTCGTCTGGAAAAAGCAGCGTCCTACGAAGAAATCAAGAAAGCCATCAAAGCCGCTTCTGAAGGCGCTATGAAAGGTGTTCTGGGTTACACCGAAGACGACGTTGTTTCCACCGACTTCAACGGCGAAGTTTGCACTTCCGTGTTCGATGCTAAAGCAGGTATCGCACTGAACGACAACTTCGTGAAACTGGTTTCCTGGTACGACAACGAAACCGGCTACTCCAACAAAGTTCTGGATCTGATTGCTCACATCTCCAAATAAGTTGAGATGAACCAGTAATCTGTAAGAGCGACTTCGGTCGCTCTTTTTTTTGTCTGCAGAGATAGGATTGCACAATGATAAATAAGATTTTTGCTCTCCCGGTGAATGAAACTATTTCGCCCGTTATCTCCCGTCGCCAGCTTGACGACCTGGAGCTGATTGTTATCGACCATCCGCAGGTGAAAGCCTCTGTAGCGCTGCAGGGGGCGCACCTGCTCTCCTGGAAACCCGCCGGTGAAGAAGACGTCCTGTGGCTGAGCAACAACACCCCGTTTAAACAGGGCGTCGCCCTGCGCGGCGGCGTGCCGATCTGCTGGCCCTGGTTTGGCCCATCGGCGCAGCAGGGTCTGCCGTCGCACGGTTTTGCCCGCAATCTGCCGTGGACCCTGGAAGGCCATGACGAAGACGACAGCGGCGTGATGTTGACCTTTGCGCTCCAGCACAGCGCCGAAACCATCAAGCTCTGGCCGCACGAGTTCACCCTCTATGCCCGCTTTAAGCTGGGCAAGACCTGCGAAATCGAGCTGGAAGCCCACGGTGAATTCGAAACCACCTCTGCCCTGCATACCTACTTCAACGTCGGCGATATCGCGGCGGTGAAAGTGAGCGGTCTTGGCGAGCGCTATATCGATAAAGTGAACAATGCCGAAGAAGGCGTCCTGAGCAACGGCGTGCAGACCTTCCCGGACCGCACCGATCGCGTCTATCTCAACGCCGACAGCTGCAGCGTAATCCATGACGATGCGCTTAACCGCACTATCGACGTGGTGCATCATCATCAGCACAACGTGGTGGCCTGGAACCCGGGCCCGGCGCTGTCCGTCAGCATGGGCGACATGCCGGACGATGGTTACAAAACCTTCGTTTGCGTCGAAACCTGCTGCGTAACCCAGCCGCAGAAAGCCAGCGAAGAGACCCCTTCTCGCCTGGCGCAGACCATCAGCGTGAAAACACGCTAACCGCAAAAAGCCCCGTTTATCACGGGGCTTTTTCTCTTCTCTACCGGGATGCGCTGTGGGTTAAACCATATCCAGCCGGGTTTTTCGCTGCGGCGGCGGATAGAGGCGATCCAGCTGCGCGAGCTCTTCCGCACTGAGGACGATATCGAGCGCAGCGGCATTCTGCACCACATGCTCAATACTGGCCGCTTTCGGGATCGCCAGCACTTCCGGATGACGAATCACCCAGGCCAGCAGCAGCTGCGCCACCGTCACCCCCCGCGCGTTAGCCATATTAATGATATCGGTATGCTGAAAAAGTCCATTGCGTAAGCGCCCCGCCTGCGCCAGCGGGCAGTAGGCCATCATCGGCAGACTGTGCTGCTGGCACCAGGGCAGGAGATCGTATTCAATGCCCCGCGATGCGAGATGATAGAGCACCTGGTTGGTTGCGCAATGCTCGCCACCCGCCGTCCGCCACAGCGCCTGCATATCGTCGGTGTCCAGGTTAGAGACGCCCCAGCAGCGGATCTTGCCCTCGGCCACCAGCTTCTCCATCGCCTCAACCGTCTCCTGCAGCGGGATATCACCCCGCCAGTGCAGAAGATACATATCGAGATAGTCGGTCTGCAGCCGGCGCAGGCTGTTTTCACAGGCGTGACGCATCGCCGCTCCGCCGGCATGCCAGGGATAGACTTTGGAGACCAGCACCACCCGGTCGCGCAGGCCGCGGATCGCCTGGCCCACCACTTCCTCCGCCCCGCCGTCAGCGTACATTTCCGCCGTATCGATCACGCTCAGTCCATGGTCGATGCCCGCACGCAGTGCAGCCACTTCCTGCTGACGCTGCGCCGCATTTTCGCCCATATACCACGTGCCCAGCCCGATGGCCGGAACCGCCGCCTGCTCGCCAAAGCGTACTGTTTTTGTCACCATCTCCTCCTCCTTAGCTTTCTGCACCACCATAAAGCAAAACAGGGCACAAGGCCCTGTTTTGATGCATGAAGTGCACTGTGATAATGCACAATCAGAAGGTGTAGGTAATCCCGGTGGAGATCAGGCCGCTCCAGGATTTGTCCACCATCGGGCTGTCGGTAATTTCATCCGATAGACGGGTGTAGCGCGCGATACCGTAAACGCTCCAGTCGCCAAGGAAGCGATAGTTAGCCGACAGCTCCAGATACGGGTTCCAACTGCTGTCCGGGTCATAGCTGCGCATACCGCTGCGACGAGACTCATGCTGGGAGACACCATAGTAGTATTCGTTCTGATTGTCGCTGTTCCACTCCACGCCAATACCCGGCGTCAGCGTCAGGTTACCGTTGGTGTAACGGTACAGCCAGGCGAGATCCCAGTTGATACCGTTGCTGTTATCCAGCGTATCGCCGGCAATCGTCGTACGCAAGAAGCCATAGGGCGTGTTGTGGACATAAGAAAGACCGGCCATCACCGTCGATTTACGTTTATCCAGACGACGCATTTGTTCACTGTCGCTGTCGCCCGGCTTGAAGTACATCGGTGACCAGTAGGCGGTAATCGACAGTTTATCGTTGGTGTCATTCCACAGGTAGTACCCCCCGCCCAGCCCGTGGAACCAGAAGTTATCGCTCTCATAACTAATGACCGGCACCGGATAGACATCCGCATCATATTGCTTATACGGATGCTCAACGATGCCTACGCCAGCCCCAAGAGTGAACTTCCCGTCGGCATGCGCCGCGCTGGCGGACGTCGCAATCAGCACGCCGAGTGCCAGAAGTTTGATTTTAGTCACAATCCATATTCCCGTTGTCAAATAATCAGCCCGTGCAGTTTACCGTCGTAGGTCTCATGCCTCAAATTCTTTACCCGACATGACACAAATCGTTCACTTTCCCACCCTTCTCTTACCATTAGGTGACAACCCGGTGACAGCTTCGCGTCCTGGCGAATCAAAAAGCGTCATGTTCAGGATGAGTTATTGATATGTCATTGAAATTGATTTTCTGCGTCATGCAAGATTTCTAAATGCATCTACGCTTAAATTTAGAAGGTGTAATTGCAGGGCACATTCACGCTACCGCCCCGCAACCTGGCATAAGGGTTGCTGGATACCGGGAGAGCGATGTTCAGCTTATGTCTTCCGGGGGCCCCCACTATTCATATGAACGGCTCTCAACCTGTGCTAAAAAACGAAAGGACGGCATGCCATGAATATATTCGATCACTATCGCCAGCGCTATGAAGCTGCCAAGGACGAAGAGTTCACACTGCAGGAGTTTCTTACCATCTGCCGGCAAGATCGCAGTGCCTATGCCAATGCGGCAGAACGTCTGTTGATGGCCATTGGTGAACCCGTCATGGTTGATACGGCTCTCGAGCCGCGGCTATCCCGTCTCTTTTCAAACCGGGTTATCGCACGTTATCCGGCGTTTGAAGAGTTTTACGGTATGGAAGACGCCATTGAGCAGATCGTTTCCTACCTCAAGCATGCCGCCCAGGGGCTGGAAGAGAAGAAACAGATCCTCTATCTGCTGGGGCCGGTGGGCGGTGGTAAATCGTCGCTGGCTGAACGGCTGAAAGCGCTGATGCAGCGCGTGCCAATTTATGTGCTGAGCGCCAACGGCGAGCGCAGCCCGGTCAACGATCACCCGCTGTGCCTGTTTAATCCGCAGGAGGATGCCCAGATCCTCCAGAAAGAGTATGGCATCCCAACCCGCTATCTCGGCACCATTATGTCGCCGTGGGCGGCCAAGCGCCTGCACGAGTTTGGCGGTGATATCACTAAATTCCGCGTGGTCAAAGTCTGGCCATCGATTCTCGAGCAGGTCGCCATCGCCAAAACCGAACCCGGTGATGAAAACAACCAGGATATTTCGGCGCTGGTCGGTAAAGTGGATATCCGTAAGCTGGAACATTATGCGCAGAACGACCCGGACGCCTACGGCTACTCCGGTGCATTGTGCCGCGCCAACCAGGGGATTATGGAGTTCGTCGAGATGTTTAAAGCGCCGATTAAGGTGCTGCATCCGCTGCTGACCGCCACCCAGGAAGGGAACTATAACGGCACCGAAGGGATCTCCGCCCTGCCGTTTAATGGGATCATCCTGGCCCACTCCAACGAATCGGAATGGGTGACCTTCCGTAATAACAAGAACAATGAGGCCTTCCTCGACCGCGTCTATATCGTCAAGGTGCCTTATTGCCTGCGTATCTCCGAAGAGATCCGCATCTATGAAAAACTGCTCAACAACAGTGAGCTGACCCATGCGCCCTGCGCCCCAGGCACCCTGGAAACGCTGGCGCGCTTTTCGATTCTGTCGCGTCTCAAAGAGCCGGAAAACTCGAGCATCTACTCGAAGATGCGGGTCTATGATGGCGAAAGCCTGAAAGATACCGACCCGAAAGCGAAATCCTATCAGGAGTATCGCGATTACGCCGGGGTGGATGAAGGGATGAACGGGCTTTCCACCCGCTTTGCCTTTAAGATCCTGTCTCGGGTGTTTAACTTCGACCATGTCGAGGTGGCCGCCAACCCGGTGCATCTGTTCTATGTCCTGGAGCAGCAGATTGAGCGTGAACAGTTCCCACAGGAGAACGCCGAGCGCTACCTGGAGTTCCTCAAAGGCTATCTGATCCCGAAATACGCCGAGTTTATCGGCAAAGAGATCCAGACCGCTTACCTGGAATCCTACTCCGAGTACGGGCAGAACATTTTCGATCGCTATGTCACCTACGCCGACTTCTGGATCCAGGATCAGGAGTATCGCGATCCGGATACCGGGCAGCTGTTTGACCGTGAGTCGTTGAATGCGGAGCTGGAGAAAATTGAGAAGCCGGCCGGGATCAGCAACCCGAAAGACTTCCGTAACGAAATCGTCAACTTTGTGCTGCGCGCCAGAGCCAACAACAGCGGACGTAATCCGAACTGGACCAGCTACGAGAAACTGCGCACGGTTATCGAGAAGAAAATGTTCTCTAATACCGAGGAGCTGTTGCCGGTCATTTCGTTTAATGCCAAAACATCAACCGATGAGCAGAAAAAACACGACGACTTTGTCGACCGCATGATGGAGAAAGGCTACACCCGCAAACAGGTTCGCCTGCTGTGCGAGTGGTACCTGCGGGTTCGTAAATCGTCCTGATGCGCCAAGCCCGGCGGCACGCCGCCGGGTCAACTGCAGTTGAATGATGATAAGTAAAGTTGGCTAATGCAGTACAGGAGGGCATATGACCTGGTTCATAGACCGACGCCTGAACGGGAAAAACAAAAGCGCCGTCAACCGTCAGCGCTTTTTGCGCCGTTATAAGGCGCAGATCAAACAGTCGATCTCCGAGGCCATCAACAAGCGCTCGGTGACCGATATTGAGAGCGGAGAATCCGTCTCGATCCCGACGGACGATATTAACGAGCCGATGTTTCATCAGGGTCGCGGTGGCCTGCGCAACCGCGTCCACCCGGGCAACGACCATTTTGTGCAAAACGACCGCATTGAGCGCCCGCAGGGCGGTGGCGGCGGCGGTGGCGGTGGTCAGGGGCAAGCCAGCGCCGATGGTGAAGGAAAGGATGAGTTTGTCTTCCAGATTTCGAAAGATGAGTACCTGGATCTGTTATTTGAAGATCTCGCCCTGCCGAACCTGAAGAAGAATCAGCACCGGCAGCTGAACGAGTTTAAAACTCATCGCGCTGGCTTTACCTCGAATGGGGTGCCAGCCAACATCAGCGTGGTGCGTTCGCTGCAGAACTCGCTGGCCCGCCGTACGGCGATGACTGCTGGCAAGCGTCGTGAACTGCGCGCCCTGGAGGAGGATCTGGAAGCCATCAGCCGCAGCGAACCGGTGCAGCTGCTGGAGGAGGAGCGCCTGCGCAAAGAGATTGCCGAGCTGCGCGCCAAAATTGAACGGGTGCCGTTTATCGACACCTTTGACTTACGCTACAAAAATTACGAAAAACGGCCGGAGCCTTCCAGCCAGGCGGTGATGTTCTGTCTGATGGACGTCTCAGGCTCGATGGACCAGGCCACCAAAGACATGGCCAAGCGTTTTTATATCCTGCTGTATCTGTTCCTCAGCCGGACTTATAAAAACGTCGACGTGGTCTATATCCGCCACCATACCCAGGCCAAAGAGGTGGATGAGCACGAATTCTTCTATTCTCAGGAAACCGGCGGCACCATCGTCTCCAGCGCCCTGAAGCTGATGGATGAAGTGGTGCAGGCGCGTTATGACCCGGCGCAGTGGAACATCTACGCCGCCCAGGCGTCGGATGGCGACAACTGGGCCGATGATTCCCCGCTGTGCCACGAACTGCTGGCGAAGAAAATCCTGCCGGTGGTGCGTTATTACAGCTACATCGAAATTACCCGCCGGGCGCATCAAACCCTGTGGCGCGAGTATGAACATCTGCAGGCGACCTTTGAAAATTTCGCCATGCAGCATATTCGCGACCAGGAGGATATCTACCCGGTATTCCGCGAACTGTTTCACAAGCAGTCATCTAAAAGTGAAGCTTAATTAAATACTCAGCCAGTGAGTCGAGTGACTTGCTGGCTGTTTTTCTCAGACACAAGGCCCGGTGGCACATCCATACATCATGTAAAACGGAAACAACGGGGCCAGGGCAACGGCGCCAAGCGAGCTAATCGTTTTGGTCTTATCATTGATTGATACCACAACGGGGTGCGCTAACCGGTAGGCGGCGGCCAGATCTGACGCGTCCGATGCAGTCCAAAATCCTGTCGCTTTAAACAACACCCCGAGGCGATCGTTATCAATCTGCACCGCATGATACTGATTCACCAGCTCGCTATGCTGCCCGGCATCCAGTTTGCGCTGATCCATCACCACCAGATATTCCGCCGTCACCTCATGTTGTTCCACGACAAAGTTAACCCGCACGCCGGAAGCCTGTTGGTGAAAGCGTTCATAAAATGTCTTATAACGCTGATATTCCTGAGGCATGCCGTTACGGAAAAAACGGTAACTGTATTTCGCTGAGCTGGCGATAATGCCGGACCCAGTGGGTTTCACCGCCACAATGGTATCCCCAGGCGGCAAGTTTGGCGTGCTGGTACATCCGGCGAGCATTACCATCACCAGCAGCGATAAGACCAATTTCATCATTTTCAGCCGTTCCTGTTCGCGGTTTTCTCTATGACATCAGGAGATTTTTTTAACACTCCGAGTACAAACCCCTAACCCTGTGTATCATAACTTCCTAATCTGCTTCAAACATTCGCGCGATCGTCTGCGTTGAATTGTTGCTACTCTCAGGAGCCTGCTATGACCCCTTTTTATCAATTGACGGCTACCCGCCTGCGCGGCCAGACCTTCTCCATGGCTGACTATGCTGGCAAGGTGGTTCTGGTGGTGAATACGGCCAGCCATTGTGGCTTCACACCGCAATACGCTGGCCTGGAAGCGCTCTACCAAAAGTACGCGGCTCAGGGGCTGGTAGTGCTTGGTTTCCCGTGCAACCAGTTTGGTAAGCAGGAACCCGGCGGTGCGGATGAAATCGAGCAGACCTGTCACGTTAACTACGGCGTGAGCTTCCCGATGTTTGCGAAAGTGGACGTCAACGGCCCCGCCGCACACCCGCTGTTTCGTTATCTGAAACAAGCGTTGCCCGGCGTGCTCGGCGGACGGATCAAGTGGAATTTCACCAAGTTCCTCATCGCTCGCGACGGCACACCCCTCAGGCGTTTTGCGCCGTTCACGACGCCGGAGAAAATGGAGGACGCCATTATTGCTGCCCTCACGCGCTGAGTGTTCCCGTCATGCCACGTTCACCCAGCGGCGGCTGGCTGCCCATGCAAGGTAGACGTCGATCGCACGCAGCCAGCAACCGTCTGTTGCTGGCCGATCTTCCTCCTGCCCGGTCATCAGCCTACAGCGGCGACACGGCCTCGACTTCATGCTGAAACACATAGGGGTCGGAGAGGAGTGCGAATGCGTCGTCGTCCGGATAGGTGACCGCGACGTGATAGTCTTCGCCCGCGAAGGCTTTGACCGCCGCGAGATCCTGCCAGTAGGTGGCAAGAAAGAAATGCGCCCATTCGCCCTGGTTTTCCTGGCGCACCAGCGCCCCCCGGTTGCCGGCGATGCTCTGAGCGTGTTCCACGCCGGTCCGCTCAAGGTGACGGGCAAACCCCTCAGCATGTTGCAATGGCACACAGCCGTGCCAGGTCCTGACAATCATTTGCGTTCTCCTGTGGTGATAAACGTCTCACCCTAACATCGACAGGCATTTCTGGGGGAGTGCAACAATGCAGCGCGGGCAACAACACAAAATTATTTTGCCGGACGGGGATATCCTCTCACTCTGCAGTATTTTCGACTGCGCAGCAGCATTGGGCCGAATCTTGCGCGGCGAGTATCCCTGTTAGCTGGCGCGGAAAAAAATCACAACTCGTCAGCCTCGGGCAGTCTTATCGATACACGCCCAAGCCGCGCCCCTTCAGGGCAACGCCAGACGATCTTTATGGTCCGCAAAAAGGGTGATGAGATGGTCGGCGATAACCCGTACGCGTCTGGACCCGGCCAGGTCAGAATGCATCACCAGCCAAAGTGTCTGATCCGCGCCGATCTCCGGCTGCAGGCAGTGCAGGCCGCTGGCCCGCGCCATAAAGTGCGGCAGGACGCCCAGTCCGAGGCCCGCGGATACCGCAGCAACCTGGGCCACAAGCGTATTGGCTTCGACTTTACACGGTCGCCCGCGCAGGATGCGCGTGATCCATTGTGCGGCCGGCAGGTGCTGGTGAGTTTCCGGCCACCCTACAAAGTCCGCCTCGCTCAGCGACAGGCCGTCCGCACCAGCCAGATAGCCGGCGGCGCCATAGACGCCAAACCCCACCGTCCCCAGCCGCTTTAATGTTAAATGCCCGACGTCAGGCTTGACCATACGGATCGCCAGATCGGCCTCCCGACGGTGCAGGTTCACCGACCGCACACCGCTCAGCACCTCCACCCGCAGGTCGGGATAGTGGTCCAGGAGCCCTTTCAGGGAGGGCAGAATAAAATGCGTGGCCAGGTTATCCGAGGTGGCCAGGCGGACAACCCCGGCGACATGCCCCTGCAGTTGCGCCGCTTCGCCGAACGCCAGGCCTGCGTATTCCAGCGCCTCCGCCCGCGCGAGCAGGGCTTCGCCATCGTCGGTCAGGCGATAGCCGTTCTGATGGCGGCTAAAAAGCGGGACCTTCAGCGCCTGTTCCAGACGATCCAGCCTGCGGGACACCGTGGCAATCCCCATGTTCATGTTGTCGGCGGCGCCGCTCAGCGTTCCCGCCCGGACGATGGCGAGGAAAATGCGCGCATCATCCCAGTTAAACTCTGCTGTCATCTATTTTCCAATTATGGAAAACGGCTATCCGTTTTCTGCTCTTTTTTATCAATTTTGCAGGGAGGATACTGCACGTCGCTCACGGAGACAAACAGGCCATCCGATCGCCTGTTCTCTCCTCACCTGAACGTCCGTGCATCTTGCGCGGCTTTCCTCCTCTTAGGATACGCCTGACATGAAAGAGATTGCTTTACCCCTTAACCCAACCCCGGCGCGCGTCTGGATAGCCGTCATTGCGCTCGGGATCTGCGCCTTTTCGATCGTCACCAGCGAACTGGCGCCTGTGGGCATGCTCAGCGCCCTGGCGGCGGATTTTCACCAGACGGAATCCGGTATGGGGCTTGCCGTCACCGCCTACGGCTGGGTGGGCGCCCTGGCGGCCCTGCTTTCCGGCGCGATGCCGGCGCGTATTTCACGCAAGGCGCTGCTGGTCGGGCTGATGCTAACCCTGGCGCTTTCCTGCCTCGCCGCGACCCGGTCTTATTCCATGTTCGCCCTGATGAGCGCCCGCATGATTGGCGCCCTGGCGCATGGCGCCTTCTGGGCCTTAATTGGCATCGTCGCCGCGCAGCTGGTGCCACCGCACCGGCTGGGGCTGGCGACGGCAATTATTTTTGGCGGCGTGTCGGCGGCCAGCGTGGTGGGGGTACCGCTGGCGAGCTTTATCGCCACCCTGGCGGGCTGGCGACACGCGTTTTTGGCGGTGGCCCTGTTGTCACTGGCCGCAGCGGCAGCGCTATGCTCGACGCTGCCCGCTCTGGCCGCGCCCCCCCCCGTCAGGCTGCGTGTTTATCGCGAGATCTTCCGTAATCCGCTGCTCTGCGGCCTGTATGGCGCCACGGCCTGCATCATTACCGCTCACTTTGCCGACTTCACCTATGTTGAACCGCTGCTGATAACACTTCAGGGAGTACCGGCGACCGCCCTCTCTGGTCTGTTGCTGTTGTCAGGGATCTCCGGGCTGGTGGGTAACGTTATCGCGGGTAAGCTTATCGATCGTCATCTGAAGGGGCTGATTTTTGCTTCACTGCTGCTGAGCGGGGGCGCGCTGGCGCTCCTCGGCACCGGACGACTTGCTCCCCTGCCTTTCTGTTTTAGCGGGCTGCTGTTAGCCCTGTGGGGCGCCGGTATCGCGATTGTGTTCGTCGGCTTACAGACCTGGCTGCTGCGCAGCGCAGGCCCGGTCGCCCAACCGGCGTCCGCCATTTACGTGGCTATTTTTAATGCCGCGATCGGCACCGGGGCGCTTGCTGGCGGCCAGCTGATCGCCTCAGCTGGCCTGTCGGGAATGGTATGGCTGGCGGCGGGGATCATGGTGGGCAGTACGCTGCTGATCGCCCTGCTGAAAGCGCCTCTGCCCGGTCAGGTCAGTGCGGCGACGGCTGGCGCTTAGATTTGCGCCAGTCCGCCATCGACATAGATCTCTGCGGCGTTAATAAAGCTCGACTCGTCAGACGCTAAAAATACCACCGTCCGGCCAATCTCCTCCGGCTCGCCCAGCCGTCCGAGCGGTACGTCCGCGGCCAGGGCGTCGAACAAGCCCTGACGATCAGCCTCCGCCACCAGTCCTCCCAGACCCGGAGTACGCACCGGCCCAGGGCTGACCACATTGATGCGGATCCCACGATCGTTAACCTCCAGCGCCCAGGAGCGTGCCAGGCTGCGTACCGCGGCTTTACTGGCGCTATAGATGCTGAAGTTAGCCGTCCCTTTAACCGCCGCCGTAGAGCCGGTCAAAATCACCGAGGCGCCATCGGTGAGCAGCGGCAGCGCTTTCTGGACGGTGAACACCACCCCACGCACGTTAGTGGCAAAAATCCGGTCAATGTGCGCTTCGGTAACGGCGCTGAGCGGCAGCATATCCCCGCCGCCGGCATTGGCAAACAACACATCCAGCCGGCCGGACTCTTCGGCAATGGTCGCAAATACCGCGTCAAGGTCGCTTAACACGCCGGCATCGGCGCGGATCCCCCGGGCGGCAGGCCCGATAAAACTGACCGCCGCATCCAGTGCATCCTGACGGCGGCCGGTGATATACACCTTCGCGCCCTGCTCCGCCAGCGCTTTCGCCGACGCCAGGCCAATACCGGTGCTGCCGCCGGTCACTAACGCCACTTTATCCGCAAGTTTTTTGCTCATGGTGCATTTCCTTGGTTAGAGTATAAACAGGCCAGGTTCGCGAAAGCGCCCCGCCAGGTATGGAAAGCACTGTAATCGCCTCAGTGAGGCGGAAAAATGGCCTAATCTGAAAAACACTTTTCCCCTCCGTGGATAATGGACGCCCGCTAACCAGGATACAGCGAATAATGGACCGGTTTTCAGCCCTCAAAGCCTTTACCCGCGTTGTCGAAGCCGGCAGCTTTACCCGCGCCGCGGACTCGCTTGATATGCCCAACGCCACGCTCAGCAAAACCATCCAGCAACTGGAAGCGCACCTTGGGGTTTCCCTCCTGCAGCGCACCACCCGGCGTATTACCGTGACGCCGGAAGGACGGGAGTACTATGAAAAAGCCCGCTGTCTGCTGGAAGACCTGGAAGAGATCGACGCGTCTTTCAATACCGCCCACAATAAGCCGAAGGGCCATCTACGGATCGCCATCGGCGGGTCGACCGCGTGCGATGTGCTGATCCCGCTGCTGGCGGACTTTATGACCTCCTGGCCGGATATCCGTATCGATTTGCAGGTGGCCGATAAACCCGCGGACCTCATCAGCGGCAATATTGACTGCGCCATCCGCGGCGGTCCGATGGAAGACTCGACGCTGATCGCCCGTAAAATCGGCGAGGCGACGCTGGTCACCTGCGCCACCCCAGGCTATCTTCAGCGCTACGGCACCCCCGCCTCGCCGGATGAACTCCATCATGGCCACCGGCTCATCAGCTATCTGTCGCCGGCCAGCGGCAGAGCGTTCCCGTTTCGCTTTACGCGTCACGGCGTCAGCACCGAGCTGAAGACAGAGCCCCATCTCGGCATCAATGAGAGCAACGCGCATATTGCCGCTGGCGAGGCGGGCTTAGGCATTGTGCAGACGTTTACCTATTCGCTGAAACCGGCGCTGGCGAGTGGTGAACTGGTGGAGATCCTCAGCGCCTGGCGCCCGGCCCCCTATCCCTTTCACGTCATCTATGCCCGGCACCGGCACGTGCCGCCCCGGCTCCGCGTCTTTATTGACTGGCTGGCGGCGGTGTTTCCGGCCGCGGTACGGGGATAGCGCGCGTTATCTGACGCGGAGCAGGTCGCCGTATCGTGTGGTGTAGCGCGGCGAGAGCATCTCCCGCTTCATCTGCCACTGCTGCTGGATCCCCTGGCCGGCAAAATAGAGCGCGCCCTTGCCATTTTTCGCATTCAGCTGGTCGAGCACCTGCATCAGCCTGGCGCTGTTCTGTCGTGGAGCAAGCTCGTCGAACAGATTCAGCTGGGCGACGCCCTGGCTGTAGAAATCGCTGAGCATCACGCCGGCCTTCTGATAGCGATGCCCCGCTTTCCAGATAGCATCCAGACAGCTCGTCGCCGCGGCGATAATATCCCGGGAGTCCTGCGTCGGCGTCAGCAGCTTTAGCGAGGCGCTGTTGCCATAATAGGGTTCATTCAGCGCGAAGGGACTGGTTTTGACAAAGGCGGAAACAAACCGGCAGTACTGATGTTCGCCGCGCAGCTTTTCTGCCGCCCGTGCGGCATAGCTGCAGATCGCCTGGCGCATATCCTCATAGGCCGTGATGCGATCCCCGAACGAACGGCTACAGATAATTTCCTGCTTAGCGGGGGCAAACTCCTCCAGCGCCAGGCAAGGCTCGCCGCGCAGCTCCCGTACCGTTCGCTCGAGGACCACCGTGAAATGCTTGCGGATAAAGCGGATATCGCTCTCCGCCAGCTGGAGTACTGTGCCGATCCCCATAGCTTCGAGCTTTTTGCCGATCCGCCGCCCGATACCCCAGACCTCACTCACCGGCAGCAGCGCCATCAGCTTCCGTTGCCGCTGCGGGCAGGATAAGTCCACCACCCCGCCCGTCTGCCGCTGCCACTGCTTCGCCGCGTGGTTGGCCAGCTTCGCCAGGGTTTTGGTCGGCGCGATCCCGACGCCCAGCGTCAGATGGGTGCGCTGTAGCACCGTGGCGCGGATTTCCCGGCCAAAGTCGGTCAGATCTCTGCAATGGCGCACGCCGCTGACATCGCAAAAGGCCTCATCGATACTGTAAATTTCGCAGCGCGGGACGAGCTCTTCCAGGGTGGTCATCACCCGGTTGGACATGTCGGCATACAGCTCATAATTACTGCTGAACGCCACGACGCCGTAGCGAAGAAACGCCGCCTTCTGCTTAAAGTAGGGTTCGCCCATTTTCACAAACGGCTTCGCCTCCGCCGAGCGGGCGATCACGCAGCCGTCGTTGTTCGACAGCACCACCACCGGCCGCCCCTTCAGGTCTGGCCGGAAGGCGGTCTGACAACTGGCATAGAAGGCGTTCACATCACAATGCGCGAACATGATCAGCCCGCCGCCTTGATGATGTAGGTCACGACGCCGAAAATATCGAGCGTCTCCTCGCGGCCGACCACGATGGGCGAATAGGCCGGGTTCATCGGGTTAAGCTGCACTCGCGGCAGAAGTTGCAGCTTTTTTACCGTAAATTCGCCGCCGACGGCGGCAATCACGATATCGCCATGCTCCGCTTTACGCGCGCTGTCCACCACCAGCAGATCGCCTTCGTCAATACCGGCATCGATCATGCTGTCGCCAGCGGCTTTGACAAAATAGGTCGCGCTGGGATGCTGCACCAGTAGCTCGTTGAGGTCGATTCGCTTCTCGACATAGTCCTGAGCCGGGCTGGGAAAGCCGCACTGCACCAGGTCGGCAAAAAAGGGAAAGGAGATAATCTGACGTAGCTCAACCGGCGTGTAAAAGTTCATTTTTCAACCCACCACATAATACTGAATATATATACAGTAGTTTTGCCGGTTTTGTCGGTCAATATAGGCGCTGGCTATCAATCGCTAGCACTGAGATAACTCCTTGATGTCACTAAAGGTCGCTTTCGGCGGTGGCGAACCGTTTGTTGCTTTTGCGCACAGCCCGGTCGCCGCGCGAGGTGGCGGATGAGAAGCGCCGCGGCATTCGCTTGACACTGTACATTAATACAGTAAAACTATCGCCCGCGATCAGCATACAGAGGACAGAAGATGTTTGTGGAACTGATTTATGACAAGCGCAATTTTGCCGGGTTGCCGGGCGCCAGAGAGACCATTCTTAACGAGCTGACCAAACGCATGCAGCGCATTTTTCCGGAGGCGGAAGTGCGCGTGAAGCCGATGATGACGCTGCCCGCGATCAATACCGACGCCAGCAAGCATGAAAAAGAGCTGATCAGCCGCACGGTGCAGGAGATGTTTGAAGAGGCGGATATGTGGCTCACTGAAGAGTGATGCCGCCTATCGTTCGCGGCAGCCATCTCTTTAAGAGCTTTCCCGGATGTGGCAGAGCAGCGGGCAACAGTACAATAGCGGCGGTTGCAGACTGGCAATGCAACCTTCGCTCACCTGCTGGCTCTTGCATACGGCCAGCAGGTGAGCTTCCCGGGCATGCCTGCTGGCCCTTCCTCATCGCCCTCACAGCGTCTCCGGTAGCGCCGCTATAATTTTATCCACCAGTTCGTGATGCTCATGCACCTTCCCGCATTTAACAATAATCTGTCTGGCGTTGTCATAGCCCGGGGCCCACAGCCGATTATTAAGCAGAACGTCCTTATAGACCGCGATCAGCGGTTTGTTCCACGCCGCCGCCATATGCACCACCGAGGTGTCCGGGGAGATAATCAGCTCCGCCTGGGCAATCAGCGCCATCGCATGGTGCAGCGTATTAAACGGGTTAATCACCACCTCCGGCGGCAGCGGGAGGCGGATCTCGCGCCGGTGATCGAGCAGAATAACCGCCAGCTCCGGATGGCGAGCCCGCAGCTTGTCGAGCAGTTCGGCCAGCTGCGTCTGAGACAGGCTGCGGTCGGCGTGGCCGGCAAAAATATTAATCACCACTGCTTTTCCGCTTAGCGACGCCAGATACTGCGCAACCTCCTGCATAATTTGCCCGGGAACCGCCAGGTCGTAACCGTCCAGCCCGCGAGTGTCCAGTTTGAGATAATCGGCGATCAATGCGAATGTCTTCGTCACGTGCCAGCGCTGGCAGTCAAAATCAAACGAGTGGGAGTAGTGCTTAATCGATGGCCATTTATTAAACCCGAGCACTGATTTGGCTTTTATTTGTCGGAAAAGCCGCAGGCGATGCACGGGAATATCGAATAACGAAGGGTCAATAATAATATCGTACTTATTATTAGCCAGTTCATTAATAACATCACGAGGAACGTTATGGTTAAATTTACGCAAAAAATCGGCGGAATTGACCGGTTCGGCTTCATAAATATGGCGGATCCGCGGGTTATAACGCATCACCTGGCTGTTGGATGTCGTTAGCAGAAAATCAACGATATAGCCTGACTCATGCAGGCATTTCACCAGCGCAGAGTCTACCACCACATCGCCGACCGCCCCCTCATTGCGCATCAGTAAGACGGTTTTCGCGGACGACAAATCCACCGGCTGACGGCGTCGGCGATCCCAGAGCGCTTTCGCCACTCCCACCCGCAGGGCATTACGTACTTTCTTAGTAAAGTAATTTCGCCGTCTGTTGAGCTCCCTTATTTTATTAAACTTCTTGCGTGGGGAACCCTGCATGGTTGCATCGTGCATCATCCTAACCTCATTACGGCAATTATTAATATTCTGTGTCGTCCGATAGAGACTGAGCGAAATAAAAAAAGTTCGATTGAAAATAAAAATCATTCTTTTTTTTATTTACAAAACTCATCTGCGCCTGCGGGATTGCACCACAGCACTGTGAAGCAATAATGAGTGAATAGTGAATTTCCTGGCCCACCGTTGGCAGGCTGGCGCAACAGCGCTAAGCTGGCTGCTTTATGATGTCAGGAGGACGCTATGCTTGAAGCAGTAGAAGGTAATATCCACCAGCGGCTGTGCGCGCTGCTCGACGAGCACCGGGCGCGCTACCGGGTGATGGCGCACGACGCGGTCGGCCAGTGCGAAGCCGTCTCGGCGATCCGCGGCACCGCGCTTGGCCAGGGCGCGAAAGCGTTAGTCTGTAAAGTGAAAGGAAACGGCGTCAACCAGCATGTGCTGGCGATCCTCGCTGCCGATCGGCAGGCCGACCTCGCCAGCCTGGCCCGGCATATCGGCGGCAACAAAGCCTCGCTGGCCAGTCCGGCGGAAGTGGATGCCCTCACCGCCTGCGTGTTCGGTGCCATTCCCCCCTTCAGCTTCCATCCGTCGCTGCGGCTGGTGGCCGACCCGCTGCTGTTTGAGCGCTTTCCGCAAATCGCCTTTAACGCCGGACGCCTGGATCGGTCGATCATTCTCGATACCGAGGATTATTTACATATCGCCCGACCAGAGATCGTGACCTTTCGCCGCCTTAGCTAACCGGGCATCCGCCCAGATTTCCGCCGCATGGCGTAAAAATCCTGTTTATTCACGCCACGATGCGTAGAGTAAGCGGGATATTTTTTGGCATTCTTTTTTGGCAAGGACCTCTGTACATGTTTGATACCACCCTGTTGATCCTGCTGGGCCTGGCGGCGCTCGGCTTTATCAGCCATAACACCACCGTAGCGATCTCCATCCTCGTGTTGATTATCGTGCGCGTCACGCCGCTGAATACCTTCTTTCCCTGGATTGAGAAACAGGGGCTGACCGTTGGGATCATCATTCTGACCATCGGCGTGATGGCGCCTATCGCCAGCGGCACACTGCCGCCGTCAACCCTGATCCACTCCTTTATGAACTGGAAATCACTGCTGGCGATTGCGGTCGGGGTGTTTGTCTCGTGGCTCGGCGGGCGCGGTGTCTCCCTGATGGGCTCCCAGCCGCATCTGGTGGCCGGGCTGCTGGTCGGTACGGTACTCGGCGTTGCCCTGTTTCGCGGCGTCCCTGTCGGGCCGCTGATTGCCGCCGGGATCATCTCGCTGTTTATTGGGAAGTCGTAGCCAGGCTACCGTGATAGCGGCCCGGTGTCTGTCCGAGCCCTTTTTTAAACATGGTGATGAAGGCGGTGGTGGAATCGTAGCCCAGCGCCTGAGCCGTCTGCTGCACCGTCTGCCCACGGATCAGCAGCTGCAGGGCGAGGATCAGCTGCAGCTGATGGCGCCAGCGGCGAAAGCTCAGCCCCGTTTCGCGCACCACCAGACGGGCCAGATTCCGCTCGCTCATCGCGAACACCGCCGCCCACTGGCTCAGGGTCTGCCAGCGCGCCGGATCTTCGGCCATCATCGTCACCATTTGACGAATTTTCGGGTGGTTTGATACCGGCAGCTGCAGATGCTCCTGCGGTTGCCGGGGTAGCTCATCAAACAGAACCTGCACCAGCCGGGCCGTGGCGGGGGCGGCCAGCAACTCCCCGCCGCGCTCTGCCAGCGTAAGGATCAGCTCCCGCACCAGCGGCGAAATCTTTAACGTACAGCAGCGATCCGGCATCGGCGCGGCGCCCGGCTCGATGAACAGGAAGCATACCTGGGCGCCAGGCGTGGCGCGGTTACTGTGGGAAAGCTGTCCCGGAACCCACACCGCATACTGCGGCGGCACCATCCACATCGCGTTCTCTACCTCGCAGGTTAAGGCGCCGTGCAGGGCCAGGATCAATTGCCCCTTACGGTGGGAATGCGCCGGAATATACTGTTCCGCCTCCACTACCTGAATACGAAAGGCAATGGCCGATTCGTGGCCACTGTCCGGTTCATAACCATCCAGACCCAGTCCGATCATTGTGTTGTCCGATATTAGCGATAATCTGTCATTTTAGCTTGATTTAAACAGGGGACAAAGTCGCTATCGTAAGCCCCTCGTTAGTTACTTTGAGAATGATATGTCTTCTGTGATCTCCTCCACCGGCCGCCGCCCCGCGCTGCTGATTGCCGGTATCCTGCTCATCGCCACCACCCTGCGCGTGGTCTTTACCGGCGCGGCACCGCTGCTGGACGCTATTCGTAGCGACTATGGCCTGACCACTGCCCAGACCGGGCTGCTTACTACCCTGCCGCTGCTGGCCTTTGGCCTTGTCTCACCGCTGGCGGCAGGGGTTGCCCGCCGGTTCGGCATGGAGCGTAGCCTGCTGCTGGCGATGCTGCTGATCTGCGCCGGCATTGCCCTGCGCTCCCTGCCCTCCGCTGCGCTGCTGTTTATCGGCACGGCGGTGATCGGCTGCGGCATTGCGCTGGGTAACGTGCTGCTGCCCGGGCTGATTAAGCGGGATTTCTCCCAGCATGTCGCGCGGATGACCGGCGCCTATTCCCTGACGATGGGCGGCGCGGCGGCGCTTGGCTCGGCGCTGGTGGTCCCCGTGGCGACGGCCGGATTCGGCTGGCGCGGGGCGCTGTTGCTGCTGATGGTCTTTCCGCTGCTGGCGATCCTCAGCTGGCTGCCGCAGTCCCGGCGCCGGGCAGAAACGCCATTGACCGGCTCAGGCGCCATACATAACCGGGGGATCTGGCGGTCGGCGCTGGCCTGGCAGGTGACGCTCTTCCTCGGCATCAACTCGCTGGTCTATTACGTGATTATCGGCTGGCTGCCGTCGATTCTGCAGAGTATGGGCTATAGCGAAGCGCAGGCCGGCTCGCTGCATGGCCTGCTGCAGCTGGCGACCGCCGCGCCCGGTCTGGCGATACCGTTGATCCTGCATCGGCTGCGCGATCAGCGCGGGATCGCCGTGCTGGTCGCCCTGATGTGCGCCATCAGCGCCGCCGGGCTGTGGCTGTTGCCTGAGCTGGCGATCGGCTGGACACTGCTGTTCGGCTTTGGCTCCGGAGCCACCATGATCCTCGGCCTGACGTTTATCGGCCTGCGCGCCAGCTCGGCGCATCAGGCAGCGGCGTTATCGGGAATGGCGCAGAGCGTCGGCTATCTGCTGGCCGCCTGCGGGCCGCCGCTGATGGGCAGGATCCACGATGCCAGTGGCGACTGGCATATCCCGCTGATGGCGGTGGCGCTGATTTCGCTGGTGATGGCGGTTTGCGGCGCCCTGGCCGGGCGCGACCGGGAAATTCACGCCTGAAGATGACCGGCAGCGCCCGCTGCCGGTGGGTTTATTGTGCCGCGGCGCGAAGAAACGCCTGCACCAGCGGCGCGGGACGCCCGTCCAGCGCATGACGTTCATGCTGGAACAAGGTGGCGACAAAAAACGGGTGCGTCACCAGCTCGACGGCGCGGATCTCACCCTCCTCATCCCAGCCGGTGACGCGCAGATCGCCCTGCTCCAGCTCCGCCGCAAACGCGCTGCTCACGCCGTACCGGCAGTGGTAGCCCTCTTCAATGCTCTCCCGGCCATAGGCGCGGGCAATCAGCGTATTCGCCCGCAGCTCGACGACGGCAGAGGTCTCCACCAGCGAGCAGCTGAGGGGAGCGATCACCATCCGCCCTTCACTGTCGGTTTCCGCATGTCCGGCGTCCTGCCAGCCGAGCACGTTGCGGGCGTATTCAATCACCGCATGCTGAAAGCCGCCGCAGGTGCCGAGGAAAGGAATGCTGTTTTCCCGGGCATAGCGGATCGCGGTAAACGCGCCTTCCGGGTGACGATACGGGCTGCCGGGAACGACCCAGACGGCATCGTACTCCGCCAGCGCCTCGCCGGAGACAATCGACGGGGTGGCGAGCCAGTCATATTTCACCGGCTGCTCCAGCACGGCGGCGGCATCGTCTATCGCCAGGGGAATAGCCTGATGGGCAACAATATCGGGGTGATAATCGCCGACGAGGGCGAGGCGTAAAGGAGTATTCATAGCAGGTTCCTTATGTCTGGACGAGACGGGCAGCACAAGGCACGTCAGAATAGCGATCCCCCCGGCGGAACACAATCCTTATTTTCACCCCGCCGTCGTGGCTGACGGGTGAGGTATACTGGAGCAAGCGCGTAAGGGAGAAAGAATGAAAAGTAAGCTTTTGGTCAGCGCCTGCCTGATGGGATTCCAGGTGCGGTATAACGGTAGCGAGAAGGCACAGCTGGCGGCGACGCTGTCCCGCTGGCAGCAGGCGGAGCGGCTGGTGATCCACTGCCCGGAACTGGCGGCCGGTCTGCCTACACCTCGTCTGCCGGCGGAGATCGTCGGCGGCACCGGCGGGGATGTCCTTGCCGGGCGGGCACGGATCGTGGAAAGTGATGGCCGCGACGTTACCGGACATTATCAGCTGGCCGCCTGGCTGGCGCTCCACGCCGCCCGGGAAGCGGGCTGTCAGGCTGCGTTACTCACCGACGGCAGCCCCACCTGCGGCAGCCAGTTTGTTTATGACGGTTCCTTTCGCGCACGACGCAAAGCGGGCGCTGGGGTCGCGGCCGAGCTGCTGCGCGCCCACGGCATCACGGTATTTTCCGACGGGCAAATCCCGCAGTTGCTCGCCTGGATGGCACAGAGGGAGCAGGATGATGATTCAGTGTAAACGGGTGTATGACCCGCAGGAAAGCAGCGATGGCTATCGGGTGCTGGTCGATCGTCTCTGGCCGCGGGGGCTCAAAAAAGAGGCGCTGGCCTGTGATGAATGGTGCAAGGCGTTGTCGCCTTCCACAGAGCTGCGAAAAGCCTTTCACGGCGAGGCGATCGATTTCACCCACTTCAGCCAGCGCTATCGTCAGGAGCTCGACACCCATCGCGAAACAGGCCTGCGGCTGGCGGCGCTGGCGCAGCGCCAGCCACTGACGTTGCTATACGCTGCGAAGAACACCGAGCAGAATCATGCCCAGGTGCTGGCCGCCTGGCTGGCGGCCCTACCGGTTACGATTTAGCCGGATGGTCCCGGCGCCACAGCGCCCACTCGTCAAGAGTTTCGCCGCTGGGCAGTTTGCACTGGGTGCTGACGCCCTGCGGCGTTTGCACCGGCACCCGGGTACCGCCGGATTGCTGACAGTACACTGCCGCGGGATTGGGCATGCCGATGGTTTTCGTCGGCGCAGTGGGCTGCGGCTGGGCACAGCCGGCCAGCGCCAGGGGCAAAATAGCCAGTAACTTTTTCATCTTTTCTCCCTTTCTTCAATGTCCGGTAATTTTACCCCTAATCTTCACGTTTTCTCCATCTTGCCTGCACTTTTGCCCCGTAGAGTAGCCCCTGTTCTCGAACTGACCAGAGAACAGATCATTCCATAATCAATGAGTTTTTCCCCGTCGCCCCCGACGGGGCTTTTTTTTGGGATTTAATAAATTGAAATAAAAGGATTTATTTCAAAAGTGTCCACATATCGACCACATTGACAAGAATAGCCCCCTTCCAGGGGGGCTATTTTTATACTGCAAGACTAAGTTGACTGTTCCCGTAATGAGAAGCCGGGAAAGCGTCGCCGGGGATGAATCCTGGCGGCAATGGATCTGCGCTGGTTGAGCGCTTCGTTACTCTGCGCTCTACGGTGTTAAGTGTCGTGAATGACTCACTGCATTCAAGATTCTGGCATTGATGATATTGCCGGATGGTGAACTCGCTTAACCGGCGGCTGGTGCGGGTACGGGCGTTTGCGCCGCAGTAGGGACAAACAAACATGATGATCTCCCATAGGGAGTTGAACTCACGCCTATTATGGCCGCTACTGTTCAGTTTCTGCAATCCAGTCGCTTATTTTCGCCTCAAGCTCCATTTTCGTGGTAAATCCGTTATCACCGATCACATGTTCCGCTCTGGCAATTATCCAATCCTGAGTATCGATTTCAGGCTTAAAGCCCGACACGGTCAGATGCATACCCGGATATAAATCGGCGCGGCCGCGCGCCAGGGTTATCGA
Organism: Klebsiella africana; assembly: GCF_020526085.1. Lineage (NCBI taxonomy): Bacteria > Pseudomonadati > Pseudomonadota > Gammaproteobacteria > Enterobacterales > Enterobacteriaceae > Klebsiella > Klebsiella africana. The sequence continues at coordinate 3,099,822 of NZ_CP084874.1, forward strand.
AAACTGTGCCACGCCTTTCTGGAGCTGTATCCATTTTGCCGCAGCTGCGCGCCTGGCCGCCGTTTCGTTCTGATAGGTTTTACGCAAAACATACACGTTACCTTCAGCGCCTTCCATGTAATCCCCCTCCGGCCGGCTGCTTTTCTCCTCAGCCTTTTTTCTGGCAGTATTTGTTTTGCGCTTAGTGACCTTGACCGGTTTTTTCTTGCCGAAATTAAGATCCAGCCAGTACGCCCTCACGCCGGTGTAAGCATCGCGATCGGCAATGCGGAACCTGTGACGATCTCCGCTGGCACGGGTTATCTCAGCCGATGGCAGCGCCCTACCGGATGCACTGACGCCGCCCCCAGGCAAGATAAACAGCAGACAGCCATTTTTCACGGTGGCAATGGCCCCCAACATCTCCGCCATGCGCGTTAAAAACGACATGTCACTCTCTTCGGTCTGATCCGCATGGTCGATCTCAATGTCGATCAGAGCCTCGCTAATCATCGGCTTCAGGTCATAGCGCCGGGCTATGGCCGATACCACCCGCTCTACCGTCACATCATGCCAGGACACCTCCCGCCTGACGTTCATCTCTTCGCGAAAATCAGCGCTGTGCGCGGTGATGTCGATAACATCCGGCGGCCCGCTATGCCCCACCTCGTCAACGGTGTAGAGACCTTTGTAGATCAACGCCTCACCCAGCCAGCCGATGGACACCGCCAGCTCCGCACCACGTGGGGGTAAATCTGTTACCCCGTCAGAGTCATCTACTGACAGGGTTAGCTGGTCAGCATCAAAACCGTTGTTATCTGTAACAGATAGCGAGGTGATGCGGTCGGCCAGTTCGGTCAGGGCAACCCCACCCAGCGTGATACTAAAATCCGGTGTTTTTACGACCTCACTTAATTTTTCTACATACGCTTCGGCTGCTGTTGTCAGCGTGTCTGCTATCGACATAACTCCCCCGTTTTTTGCTGATGATTCCATGCCCGCGCGCGGGGCTGAATCCCTTTTTGTTGTCAGCGAACGGGAAGACCGGCAACCAGGCGACGCCAGCAGACTTAACGTTGAATATTGCCCTGAACTTAAAGAGCAACATGATGGTGAACTTATGTCTGAAACTCGTTTTCACGGCGTCCGCTCTCGCGAAAATACCGACCTACAGCAGGCAATCAATGACATTGATTCCAGCGTGATTGGTATTGTTGCGGTTGCTGATGACGCCGATCCGGAAACCTTCCCGCTCAATACGCCGGTTCTGCTGACACGGGTACGTAACGTCCTCGGAAAGGCAGGTAAAACCGGGTCACTTTACAAAGTCCTCAAAGCCATTTCCGATCAGTGCAGCCCGCGCGTTGTAATTGTCCGGGTGAAAGAGGCTTCCGGTAACGGCGCCAGCCAGTCCCAGGCCGTTATTGGCGGAACAGATGGCGACAGCTATACGGGAATGTATGCCCTGCTGACGGCGGAAGCCAAAACCGGCTATCGTCCGCGCATCCTGGCGGTACCGGACTACGACACCGAGGAGGTAACGTCACAGCTTTGCGTGATTGCCCAGAATCTTCGGGCTTTTGTTTATGCCGGTTGTAACGGCTGCGCGACCATGGCGGAGGCTATTGCTTATCGCAAAACCTTCGCTTACCGCGAGCTGATGCTGATCTGGCCGGACTTCATCGCTTACAACCCCCTGACGGATGAAAACGAAACGTTTCCCGCCCCGGCTTACGCCTGCGGCCTGCGCGCCGCTATTGATAACAGCCAGGGCTGGCACAAATCGCTGTCGAATATTGTGGTGAATAACGTTCTGGGTATTTCGAAGGATGTGTTCTGGGCATTGCAGGCAGAAGACAGCGACGCTAACGAGCTGAACAACAACGAAATCACGACGCTTATCAAGCGTGACGGTTTCCGCTTCTGGGGTAACCGCACCACGGACACCGAAACCTACACTTTTGAGGTGTTTACCCGTACCGCGCAGATCCTGGCGGACAGTATTGCGGAGGCGCAATTTACCTCTGTTGACAGCCCGCTCACTCCGGCCAACGTGAAAGATGTGGTAAGCGGCATCCGCTCTGCTCTCAGCAAAAAAGTCACTGCCGGCCAGCTTATCGGCGCTGACTGCTGGTATGACACGCTGGACAACGGCACCACGGATTTGCGCCAGGGAAAACTGATTGTGCGCTATAGCTACAGCCCGGTCCCACCGCTTGAAGATCTGACGCTATACCAGACCTTTACTGATGATTTTTACGAACCGGCGTTCGCGTCGCTCGGGGGTGAATAATGGCTATTCCTCACAAACTGCGGCTTTTTAGCTGCTTTGTTAACGGCGACAACTATCTGGGAAAAGTGACCTCTTTCACTCGCCCCAAACTGTCACGAAAGGTAGAGGACTATCAGGGCGGTGGCATGCTGGGTGCGGTCGGTGTTGATCTCGGCCTTGAGGCTGGCGCGCTGGATTCCACCATTGTATTTGGTGGTGTCATCAAAGCATTGTTTCTCGAATACGGAGCAGAAATTGACGGCACGCGGCTGCGCTTTGCGGGTGAATATTTCACTGATGGCGAAAGCCAGCTTGTCGAGGTAGAGCTGCGCGGGCGATTTACTGAACTCGACGGTGGAGACTCAAAACAGGGAGAAGACACGGAGGAAAGCTACACCTTTAAATCCACCTACTACAAATTCTCCATTGATGATCAGCCCATTATCGAAATCGATCTGCTGAATTTCATCTACAAAAAGAACGGTCAGAACATGTTCCCGGACCGCATCACCTCCGCCCTTGGCATGGGCAATTAATAACCTTTCAGAGGGTGGCAAAGATGCCGCCCGGAGATTTTTAACATGGCTAAAAAAACTAAAAACCTGTTCAAGCTGATGCAGCCGGTAGTTCGTAAAGACAGTGAGATCGGTCAGGTGGAAATCACCGGCGCCATCAGTCAGGCCGGATCGTTGCGCGGCCTGAATCTTATCCGCGTTGCCAATATGGATGCAGACTCAATTGCCACGCTGTTGACGCGGGTCACCGCGCCTGCGCTGACACAAAAAGAAATCAACGAAATGCACACTCTGGACTTTATCGGGCTGGCAGAGCTTCTGGTCCCTTTCTTGAATCCGCCGGAGCCTGGAGCGTCGAACGTGGCGGAGACGGAGAGCGAGTAATCACCGTTGCGTTTGACCAGATCGATGATCTGGTTGCTGATATTGCCGTTATTTTTAACTGGCCGCCCTCTGAAGTTTTCGGCATGGCTCTTGGCGAGGTGATAGCCTGGCGCAAGCGGGCGGCGCTTCGAAGTGGTGCCAGTGATGAAGAGTCTTGATATACGCGTTGCTTTCAGCGCTATCGACAGATTTACCCGCCCCGTTAATGCTGCCCGCCAGAGTGCGGGTGGCCTTTCCGACTCCCTCAGAAAAACACAATCCACCCTGAAAGGGCTCGATAAGAGCAGTGCCACTTTTCAGCGAATGACCGCGGCCGTCGGCAAAACCGATCGTTCCATCTCACGTGCCCGCGCCCGCTTTGATGGCTTGTCAGAAGCGCAACGTAAAAACGGGACGCTGACGGAAAAACAGCAAATACTGATGTCGCGACTGGGTGAGCGGCTTGATCGGTTGACCGCAAAACGTGTGACGGAAGTGGCCCGCCTCCGTGAGAGTGCATCAGCCCTGCGCCAGCATGGCGTCATGCTTTCCGGTAGTAGCGCCACCATCGGCAACGCTATACGCCGCACAGAACAATACAACCAATCCCTTGAACGGGAAAAACGGCAACTTGCTGCGGTCACTCAAGCTCGTAAACGTTACGAGGGGGCGCAGCAGATGGCCGGAAAGTTGCGCTCTGGCGGTGCTATAGCATTAGGTACAGCAACCGCTGTCGGGTACGGCGCCGGACGCTTCCTGTCGCCTGCGGTTGGTTTTGATGAGGAAATGTCAAACGTCCAGGCGCTGACGCGGCTCGATAAAAGCGATTCACAACTGGCCGCTCTGCGTTCCCAGGCAAAAAAACTCGGCGCTGAAACCGCCTTCACCACGCGCGACGCCGCCAGCGGCCAGGCCTTTCTGGCAATGGCGGGCTTTACGCCTGATGCTATCCGTGCCGCGCTGCCAGGCGTGCTCAATATGGCACTGGCGGGCAGCATGGAATTGGGTGAAACGGCAGACATCGGCTCAAATATTCTTTCACAGTTCGCCCTCGACGCCGGGGAAATGGACCGCGTCAGCGATGTGCTGACAGGCACATTTACCCGTACCAACACCACGCTTAGCAGCCTCGGCGAAACAATGAAAGTTGTCGGGCCGGTAGCGGCAGGACTTGGGATTAGCCTAGAAGAAGCCGCGGCGATGACCGGCACACTGGCGCGGGTGGGTATCCGTGGCAGCGAGGCCGGGACGGCAATGCGTCGCTCGCTCTCCCGACTGGCCTCCCCCACTACGGCAGCCAAAAAGGCACTCAAAGAGCTGGGAGTGGAGACTGCCGACGCAAGCGGAAAGATGCGACGTCCGTTCGATATTCTTCTCGATCTACAAAAACGCGTTTCCCGCTTTGGCGAGGTGGATCAGGTTTCATTTTTCAAAGATATCGCCGGAGAAGAGGGTTTTACGAGCCTCCAGTCTTTGGTCAACGGCGCAGGTGATGGCTACCTCCAGTCACTCTATGAACAAATTGCTGAAGCACATAAAAATCAGGAGGCGTTCGCCGTCGCTAACAAGAAAAAAGACAACCTTGGTGGCGATTTGAAGGAGCTGGACAGCGCGTGGGAGGCGTTCCGCATTTCTGTGGCGGAGACAGTAGACGGCCCATTGCGCAGACTGACACAGGGGCTTAGCCGGGCTATTGGCACTGTTCAAAGCTGGGTAGAAGAAAACCCCAGACTTTCACAAACGTTGTTACTCGCCGGCGGGACTGCACTGGCACTGACCGCAGTAATTGGTGGTATGTCATTAGCTGCTGGTCTGCTGATAGGTCCGCTGGCGAAGCTCAGACTTGGGTTTGCGCTTCTGTCCGGCGGGAGCGGAATCGGAGGTGCGGTATCAGCATTCCGCATGTTGAGTGCTGTGGGCAGCAGCTCACTGACAAAAATTAGCGGATGGGAGGCTTTACTCAGCGACCTGGCCGGACGCATCGGCGTATTAACCAGAATGATGGTACCACTGCGCGGTGCGTTACTTGGCTCCTTTACCTCTCCGGGGACGGCTATCAGCGCCCTGTCAAAAGGCGTTGGCGGGCTGGCACTGCGGCTAACCGGGATCCCTGCTCTGCTCGGTATTGTGAAAGGCGGAATTGCGGCGCTGAGTGGCGGCTTATCAATGCTATTGAGCCCAATCGGCTTAGTGGGTGCTGCGTTTGTAGCGGCTGGAGTACTGATCTGGAAATACTGGGGACCAATTAAGGCCTTCTTTAGCGGTTTTTTTACAGGCGTCATCCAGGGGTTCGCGCCAGTTTATAACGCATTTTCCCGGCTGGCGCCCGTTTTCGGGATCATTGGGGATGGCGTCAAAAACGTCTGGAACTGGTTTAAAAAAGTATTAACGCCCGTTGAGGAGAGTCGCGAGGCGCTAAACAAATGCGCCAGCGCCGGGCAGACTTTTGGCGAAGTCCTGGGGACCGCACTTAGCGTTCTGCTTTGGCCCCTTCAGAAGTTAATGGAAGGCGTCGGCTGGTTACTGGAGAAGCTCGATCTCATCCCCGATGGCATTGAAAGAGCCAGGCTGGAAGCGGCCAGACTCAGGGCTATTCCGGTTATGTGGGAATGGGATGAAAAATCCGGGCGCATGGTTAAAAGGGAGTGGCAATGGTCATCTGAAAAGCCTGCAAGCAAAGGCAGTGCCCCGCCGCCCAATGTGCTCGGGGGCAACTCTGGAACAGAGCGGCGGCTGGGCCAAATCGCGGATAACACTAAAGGCCTTTTAGATGAGGAAAAGCGAAAACGTATCGGGCCGGGTGACATTGTATTTAAAAATCTCCCCCCAGCCTTTGCAGTGCGTGGTGAATGGCAGGAATCGAGGCTTGTCCGCCAGTCTGTCAGCGCTCGCCCGGTTATCGCCGCTGGCGAACCATTGATAAAACAGACGCAAGCATGGCAACCGGTACGCCGAAATCAAAGCACCCACACGGCGGCTGCGGCTTCAGGTGGTAGTTTTCCCGGTGATATTCACGTCCATCTGCACGGCATTCAGAGCAGCAATCCGCGCGAACTGGCGCGACTTGTTGGCGAAGCGGTCCGCGCAGAAATTGACAAACAGCAACGCGCTGCCCGGGGTTCGTTCCGGGACCATGATTAACAGGAGTTATAGCTATGATGATGGTATTCGGGCTCTTTGTATTTGAACTCAGGACACTGCCCTATCAGCAATTGCAGCTGTCCCGTAACTGGCGGCACGTTAAAAATGATCGTGTGGGCCGTAGTGCAAAATGGCAGTACGTTGGTGCAGGCGAGAACCAACTGACGCTGGGTGGGTTGCTGTATCCTGAAATCACTGGCGGCAACCTGTCTTTGGGTGCAGTTTCAACGATGGCCTACACAGGGTTGGCCTGGCCGCTGATTGATGGCGTCGGGTCCATTTACGGGATGTATGTCATCACCGGGTTGCAGGAAACGCATCAGGAGTTTGATCGCTACGGTAAGGCGAAAAAAATTGAGTTCACGCTTTCGTTGCAGAGGGTTGATGAAGATATCAGGGAGCGGATGCAAAATACCTCTATCGAAGAAATGATAGCAACCCTAAAATATAATATTAAAATAGAGCCCAATAAAATTTAATGAACCATAAGAGGATTTTAAAGCCCTGAGCAAGAATAATGTAATTTATGCCAGCAGACTATACCGGCACGTTACATTTCAACTGCCGCATGATAAACAATGATTACCATTACTTAACAATAAGATCGAAACAAATGGTTATAACATTCCATTAGTTTATTGCTGTAGTTAATTTTCATTTATGTCCTCCATCAACTTCACTCTGACCCAATATATTTATATAGCTTAAAAAATCAGTATACACATCTCGACTACCTGTAGTCGTTGAAATAAAAAACCGTAAATACTTAAAAAATTCACCCGCATCATTTGACTTATCAAGCAAAAAGAGAATTTGCGGTATACTCATGAAAAGAGAATTATGAAATGGCACTCTCCCATCACCTAATTCCTTATTTTCAAAAGCAAGAACACCTAACTTTTCAGAGTATTCCCTCCATTTTTCTAATTTTTTATTTTCATTCTCATCTTCACTGCTAAATTTATTATTAATCGCGATAGTCAGGAGTCGTTGTAAGACAGTCTTATCCTGTAAGGCTCCAAAGTCTAGAAGACTAACTGAAATACGTATAACCCTTCTACCTTTTAAAGTTATCGAACTTTCAACATCATTATGTTTTAAATGTAAAAACTCACAATTATTTAAAACATTTTCAATACGCATTGCCTGATAATGCGATCTAAGAACGCTATCAGCGAGATCTGATAATATGTGACTTTCGTTCCCAGATTGGGCTTGCCGAGTCAAACCTTTCTTCTTCATTTCAAATATGTAGATGCAATCATCTGTCTCACACAACAAATCCACTTCAAGTTTGACATCCCCATTTAAGCGGTCACCATATGCTATTTCTATACCCTTTCCAACAAAAGCTTCTCGAAGAAAATTTTCAACAGCATAACCAAGTTCACTATCAATTTTATTTGACCACTTGCCATTAGGGAATGATATGAAATTACATATGGTATTGAGACACCCTAAAGAGGCAATACTTTTGGGATAAACTTTATACGCCTTTGAAGTTTTTATTACTGGTTTAAAAAAATGATTAATATCTGTACTTATAGGAGGGAATCGTAAATAGGCATTAACATGCTCAGATGGAAAGCTCAATACCTTATCTAGGATTAAAGTTACTTTATACTCCGGAATATTTGCCTTCTTAGCAATTTCCTTGGCATTTATATCACAAAACTTTTTATTTGATGCGCAAGAAATCAATGCCAATGAGATGCGAATTAAATCCTTCACCTTAATATTATGTGAAATATAACATGGTTCCTTAAATGTTAATTTGAGATATTTAATTAATGAAGCAGCATGAGAAGAATTTATTTGAGGAATTCCAACAAAGCTATCATAAAGCAAATTATTTCTAATAAAACTTATAAATGCATCGTCTCTGAGATACATAGCCTCAAATATGCTGTAAGGTTGAATTTCATATACAACAATTATATCAGAAACCAATAGCAATAGCTGATTAAATAAATTTGAGTTAGCATACCCATTAACTCCATTATATTTTGAAGCAATTGCCAAAAGATAACCAAAAGGAATTGCAGGTTTAATGCTATCTCCACCGAACGAAACATGGCGATATTCCATAAATCGGCCTGCAATTGGATTATACGTCCTTCCTAACCACTCAGCTAGTGTGTTTAAAAGTCTCTCCCCACCATATGCTTTACAAATTTCATCTATTTTATTTGTTATTAAAGAATGACTATTTTCAGCTATGTAAAAATGAAAATCTTTCTCCGTAAATTCAACTCCGAGACTTCGCAATCGAATGTAAGATAATGCAAAGTTATGATACTTATCCTCAACCCTATAATTTTTCACTTCAGAAAATTGATGGAAATGCTTTTTGTTTTTTATTATAAGAGAGACCAACCTCTCCCAATCCGTATAGACTGATGTAGTGTCAATATCATTTTCCCTTCGCCTTGCCACTTCTTGTATAACATACAAAACTGGTGTGTATTTTAAATAATCTAAGTTATTCTTGTGATGAAAAATTATTAATTTTTGTCGCAAATACTCAATAATGCCAAGTACTTTACGAGGCTCACTCATTAACATCCCAGCCTGTTTGTATACCTCTTCACATCCATTAAATTTATTTTCGCCATCAACTTCAGCAAACTTAAAACCCTTATTACACATATCAATGAAAGCATTAGCGTCCATAATTAACACCCCACCAAAACTAATGATAGATAAATAATATATAACATACAAAAAATACAGCAAGAAATTTTTATCGATAAATAGCCAATCACTCAAATAGCGCAAACTGCTTTCCATAATGAAAATACAATATAAAGTTTCGGTCCATTTGCCTGCGTTACTATTCGAACTAATCTCATTTTCTATGCAACACGTTTCCACATACACAATGAAACATACTCGTTTGTCACATCTATCGCTTTGTTTTGAGTTTGCGTCAGTCCCTGCGAATCTACATAAGTTCCCTCAGTAAGCGCCAGCGGTCCACTTTTCTGGTTATCTGTTCCATGTGTTGTGGTCGGATCCCACGTTGCCCCGGGGGACCTGTCACCCGATCGGTGCCAGTGCGGTGGCAGATTATCGGCTTCGAGTTTCACCTTGTTGCTGCCGCCGGTCACACCATACTGAGAACCAATCCTGACAACCCTGTCAGCAAATGTTTCGCTTAAATCAGCCCATGTCTGCCAGGGGAACCGCTCAGCCGGGCTTTGCTCACCTGAGATAACGATCCCAACGTAAAAAATAGCGTCAACAATTGCCCTGTAAGCCGCTCCGTCGCTATTGAGTCCCAGCGCCTTTAGGGCTTCGGATGTATCGCTCAGATCGGAAAGATTATTTTCTTTCTGAAGTGCGCCGGTGATGCGCGAGTCATCTCCCGCAGCTACCGTTCCCGCCTCGGTACCTACATTCCGTGTAGCTGAGTTCCCCAGCCCCATATTCTCCCGGGCCTCTTTGGTATCGTTTAAATCAGAAAGATTTTGCGCTCGCCGCAGATAGCGCTTATCGCCTGTTTCCTGCGTTATCGTGGCAAGCGCCGGATCGATAATGAGCTGCACATTTGAGCTGTGCGTCAGTGTCAGCACCAGCGTCAGAATGATCTCTTTGATGATGGAGTCCGATTGCGCCGGGAGATATGTCGCCGGGTATGTGCCGTAAGCGATGAGCGTACCCTTAGCGCTGACCAGCCCCGCTTCTCTGAGCGTTTTACCCGGATAATCCTGGCAATTGATAACGATCTGACCGCTGATAAACCCCTCATAGCTTGAATCAGAATCAAAGGTTTCACGGCCAAACTGTCCAAAAAGCGCCGTCACAGCCGCCAGCTCATCGGGATCGGTCGGCAATATCACGTCGCCACCATCGCCGATCAGTACAGCGGTAATATCCACAACCTCCCCCGCCTGATACGCGGCCTCGATTTCGGCGGCGCCCACCGTGGTTAGTGTCAGTCCCGTGGCCATTATGCCTCCTCACTTTTTGTTTCTGGCTCAATGCCGTACACGCTGGCAAGTCGATCATAAAAATCATCACTTACGGTCTTGCGGTCAGCATCGATATCGCCTTCATCAAGATAAATCACGCCAGCGATCTGAAGTCGGTTCAGGTGTTCCAGGAAAAACGCATCGGTCTGACAAAAGTCGATCAGGCTTTTTAATTGATTGAATGTTTTCATAATTTGTTCGTTATCCAGTTGCCGGGTAAATCGTCGTAATCGTCCAGACCTGCACAGGCATAAAACGCGTAATAGTGCGCGGTGACGTTCGGCACCTTACCCATAAATACCAGGCCTTTGCCGGTCAGTAATGCGCAGCTCCTGAATATTGCCGTTGTGGTGACAATCTCCGGGTAACTCGCAAGATTAAATATCGTGTTAACGTCGCTGCGTAATGACGCGCAGCCGTCAAACAGATACCCCACCGTCGTGACCGCCGTGGTGTTGAGTAATCCCGCCCCGACGATTTCCAGCGCACTACATTCCGAAAAGACATTCGTGAATACCGTGGCACTTATGCTGGCGGCAAAAAGACCGGCTGGCACTGAGCGCAGGTTTTTACAGCCCCTGAAAGTCTGGCCGTAAGAGGTCACCAGCGGGTTGCCGCTGAACAGGTTTTCCGGTATCTCCTCCACGCCGGTATTCTGGAACGTGGCGCCAAAAGAGGTAATAAGCGAACAGGACGCGAACAGCGTCGGGGGAATATTTATCAGTGAGGAGCAACCGTAGAACGTCGATCCGGCACTGGTCAGCAATGTGTTGTTTTTCAGTAAATCGCCGGGTAATACCGCCAGTGAGGTGCAGCCCGAGAATGTCAGCGTTAACGAAGTGAGATTGATGCAACCACCAAGCAGGCCGGATGGTAGCGCGATGAGTGCAGTACAATCCCGGAATGTCGATCCCATGCCTTTCAGGGACACCATGTCGCTGAATAGTTGTTTTGGCAGTCCAGCCAGCGCGGAGCACTTTTCGAACAAGAAATCGACGACTGTCACTTTGGCGCAACCGGCAAACATATCTCCCGCGAGAGAAACCAGAGAGCGGCAACCTGAAAACGTATAGCCCAGGCTGGTTAACGCGCTACATCCCCGAAATGCGCCGTTCCCCACAGAAACCAGCGAAGTACAGTTTACAAAAGCGTATGTGAATGTCGTTATCAGCGCTTTCTCAGCAAAAGCGTCAGCATCAATTTTCGTGAGCGATCCACAGTTAGCAAAAGCGTATGAGAAAGTGGTGACTTTCGCGCAGTCAGTAAAAGACGGGAGCGCCGTCAGGCTGCTGCACCCATAAAACGTACTGGCAAAGGTCGTCACCTCTACGCAGCCGCTGAAAATATCTTTCGCTACAGTTTCAAGAGAGCGGCAGCTGTAAAATGCAGAGGCGAATGTCTGCGCCTGGCTGCACCCGGCAAATAAACCCGCGCCGACCGTTTTCAGCGAACTGCAACCAGAAAAGACCGTGCCGAAATAGGTCACTTTCGACAGACCAGCAAACAGACCGGCAGGAACAGAAAGAAGCTGCGAACAGCCAGTGAATGCACCGCCAAAATGATTCGCTTCAGAACATGTTTTAAACAGGTTGGCGGGAATTGCCGTCAGTGCCGTGCAATTCTGGAATACGCCGGTGAATGCGCCGCCCGGAACATCCGCAAACATATCAGCAGGCAAGACAAGAAGATTTTTACACGCCCTGAAGCTATAAGAGAATGTCCCTGCTGAACCGCATCCTGTAAATATTCCCGTGCCGATATTTGCAAGCATTGAGCAACCATCAAACGCGTAACTGAAATTCACCGCAGATACACAGCTGTGGAACAGATTATTGCCGATACTGATCAGGCCGGTGCAGCCTGCAAATACCGATGAGAAGTCGATCGCATCGGGCTGGTTTGCAAATAGCCCCGATGGAACCTCAGTAAGCGATGTACACCCTCTGAATGCGTCTGAAAAATCCTCTATCTTCATGCGAGAAAACAACGATGCCGGAATACCTGTAAGCGACGAGCAGTTGGTAAAAATATTTTTGCAGTTATTCACGTTTGGCAAATCGTCAAATGCTCCGGGACGAATAGCCATTAATCCGGTGGTATCCAAAGCGAACCCTGAAAGATGACCTCTTTCCCCTGTAACACTAATCAATTCCACAACAGGGTTCAGTTTCGAAGAATAGTTAGATAAACGGCTGCGCAGACAGGCGGTTTCCGTGTTCTTAACCGTGATGGTGTATTCCTTTCCCTGTACTAATTCACGTGTAGGAATAACCCAACCTGAAGCTTCACCGGCGGGATCGAAACGGTAGTCCCGGCTGTCAATGCCGTCGCCATAGTCAACCGTGAAACCCTCGTCCATATGAGCAAAGAATATTGGCCTAGTTGCACTGTCGATGCGGGTAATGAACTTCATTACCGCGACCACTTTTATGCTGATCACCGCACTGACGCCATTAGTCGTCGTAACGGTGACCGAACAGGTACCTCGCTTCATGCCCGTAACCAGAATATCGCCGTTTACTATCCGGGCGGTCGCGATTGTTTGATCCGATGTAGTTACCGTAAAGGTTTTATCTTCCGCGTATTCGGGGAGAATTGTCACCGTGACCGTTTCCGCGTCCCCGGGGGCCAGATTCAGCTCGTAGCGGGATAAAACCACCTGCAACGGGACAAAGCGCGGCGTGATTTTCTCCGTGGCGTACATGTAACCGGCCGCATACGAGGTTCCCTGAAGTCGGCCAAATACATGAACGGAAAACCAGCTGCGCAGGTTCCTGGCGCGCAGCACCGCCAGTTTTAGATCCTGCTGGTCGTATTCCGTCACCGGCAAATCGTTCTGATACACGTTCAGGCGAAAGGTATACGGATCCCCTTTCGGGTTCTGATTGAACCATTCAACAATATCCGTCCCGAAAGGACTGTCCACCAGGGCATGACGGACGGCGGCGACCGTACCACGATGGCGGTGGATGTAGTGGGCACGCTTGATCGCATCGCGTTTCTTTTGTTCTGACCAGTTAATATTCCAGGTATCAACCTGATATTCCCACGCCAGCCACGGCAGCAGCGCCAGCGGGCAACTGTCCGGATCTTTAACCCAACGAATCAGATATACAGGCAATCTTTCCAGCGCTGCGGCGCTGGCTCTGTCGATGGCCCGCTCCACGGCGGTGGCGTTGGGGGGCAGAATGCTGGCGGGATAATTAGCGGTCATGGTCCATCACCACAAGATTGATTTTCACAGAGGTGCAATGAGGCGCTTCGCCCATCGTCGCAACGACGTCGGCGGCCGGTGAATGCAAATCGACGGTAACAACGCCGTCCTGATGCAGCGCCCCGTCTATGCCCGACCGTGCAGCTGTGGCGTTGATGAGATGCACAGAGGCGGTGTATTCGTTCAGTGATGCGGTGGCTTTTTCCAGCACCGTGGCGGTGTCCACGCCGTAAGGGACGTAAATGTCAGCAACCACCTGATAATTCACAATCACTGCGGAGCGGACATAATCAGCCACATAATCCGTAATCGGACGCACGTCTTCCGGGTTTACCGCTGACAGGACTTTATCAAGCAGCGCCTGCGGGGCAGTCCCATCTCCGGTACGTGACAGCACGTAGAGAAAAACGCGTCCTTCCTGGTTATGGGTTTCAGGGCCATAGGCGCGCACATCGAGCACATCCGCATCCGCACCTCGCGCAAAATAGTGATAGGCATTTCTGGCGCCCGCCGTGCTCAGGCGAGCCCATGAGAGCAGCGTGCGGCCACGCAGCTCTTCGTCGCTTTCATATACTGCGTCAGCCTCGTCGGTGGCTTCGGTAATCAGCAGGCGTTCAGTGTCAAAATTCCCAGCGACCTGATCGAGATCCGCCCCCAGGGCGCTCGAAAGCAGCACTGCGCGCACTGCTTCATTGATACGTTGCAGCAGATGGATCTCGCGATAGGTGAATGCCTGGGCCAGTGCCGCCATCGGTTCAGATTCCAGCAGCAGCGCAGCAGACACAGAAGCCTGAAGTTCCACAGGCATGGCCGCCACGATAAGCGCCCGGATATCAGCCAGCGCCGTTTCAAAATCCGGCACCTCGACGATATCAGGTTGTGGGATCTGAGATAAATCGACGGACGTTTGCACACTAGCTCCTTAACCTGATGGTGTTGCTGGTTTCTGTCATGGTTTCCGTGATAGTACCGGCCAGTTCAGCAGTCACCGCGCCTGTTTCTGAAAACACCACATTGACGGTGGTCAGACTGATCCGCGGCTCCCACTGCGCCAGCGCAATAGCGGTGGCGCCCATCAGTTGCATGCGGGTGACGGTGTTCTGTGGCGCATCGAGTAAATCAGGTACCACACTGCCAAAGTCCCGGCGCATCACACGGGAGCCTGTTGGCGTGGTGAGGATTTTTGTCACGGACTGCCAGAGCTGATCGTGATCGGTCAGCGCGCCGGTGCCCTCCGGGTTCATCCCGGTATAACTGGCTGTCATTGCGGACCTCCCGTGGTACTCCCGCCAGACTGCACGCCACCGTGTTTATGTTCATGTGCGGTGATCCCGTTTGACTGCAACACGCCGCCGGAATGGAACACATCACCGGCCATCGTGCCGCCGTGGGTCAGTTCGAAAGTGCGCGTTTTGAGGTGTTCCGTGCATTCCACCTCCGGTGTGTCCAGCGTGACGCGGGTCTCTGCCTGGATATGCGCGGTTTTAATACCGGTCACGGACAGTGCTCCGGCATCGGCGGCGGCGTCGTAATGCAGGCGCGCGCCATCCGGTGCGGTGATGCTGATTTCCAGCAGGTTGCTGCCCGTTGGCGGATTATCTGCGCTGTATGCAGAGCCAATCACAAACGCGTTTTCAGGGTTGCCGCCCGGACAACCGATCCAGACCTGCTCCCCTATCGAGGGCGGCAGCCAGATGCTGAATGCCCCTGCGCGGGTGACGTTCCAGCGGATCCAGGTGGTCAGCAACCTGCCGGAGCGAACGCGCACCGCTTTCTTGTCGGCGCTGATTTGTTCCACGACGCCCAGGCGCAGAATGTTTTCCAGCAGGCGCATCAGCTCAGCATTCATGACGCACCGCCCAGACTGCTGATAACGGCGTTTTCCGTAGCGCTCAGGTCTGCCGGAGTTATGCCCAGTAGTTCACGCGCCGGGTACTGCGCGTAAGCGCCCGGACCAACCTCGTCTTTGAGGCCGTACTGGTGAATACGGGCAATGCGCGCAGCGATGCCGTCAAATCCTACGGTGACGCCGCCCGCGTCCGGCCTGAGCTTCATAAAACGCAGGGTGCGCAGGCGGGTAAACATCGGTGCTTTTTTTGTCTCTGAATGCGTAGCTGATTGCGTTTTGATTTCCAGATACCGCTCGATATCGGCCCGGTAGAAGGTGCGGATATCCCGGCGCTTCTCGTCAAAACCCGTGATTGTCCGGCCATATTTACCGCGCCCGCCGCGCCAGTTTTTCAGCGCCCGCACCTCGTTATTCCAGAAGAACTTGATCCCCTGCTGGGTGCGGTAAACCTTACGGCGGCGCACGGCATAGCCGCTGCCGTCCGGGTTTTTCTGTAACGCGATACGGCGCTGCTGACTGCGACGCAGTGCCAGACCAATTTTGCGCGCGGTACGGGTGCGTCCCGCCGGGCTGACGCCGTCGAGGATGTCCTGAAAGACCTGATCCAGCTCGCTGAATATGCGATCGCTCACGCTCCGCCCTCCTGAAGCATGCCTTCAAATACCAGCCCCCAGCCTGCGGCGTGAGGGGCCAGCACGCGCGGTCGAGGCTCCGGCAAATGCTCGGCGCACGGCACGCCTTTTTCATCCAGTTGCACCAGTACCCGCTGATGTACCGGCAGCTCAAACATCAGATCGGCGGTGTCATCGTTGTTAATCAGTGTGGTGAATTTAATCTGCTGGTTTTTATCGGGGTTCAGCAGTAGATCGGGCTGATTAAACCAGAGCCAGGCCATCAGCGGCAGAGTGAAGTCGTCAATGCTCCCTGCGTAGTTCATGACGAACAGCACCAGAGAATAGCGATACATGAACGACGGCGTTTCACCGGTAGTTTCAATGCCACCCTCTTCAACAAACACCGTCCAGGCTTCCGGGTTCGCCCGGCACCAGGTATTTGCTTTCTCTATGGCGGCGCGGAGTGTGTTTATCTTCAGCATTTATGGCTCCTTTCGGGTGTTCTGGCGCAGACTGTCCCACTGGCGGATTGCCGCTTTGTCAGCATTGCATGCATCAAGCGCATCCATCAGCCTGTCGCTGAATATCGCCACCGCGCCCCAGGTCACTGGCTTATCCAGCGCCGGGCGTGGTGTCTCTTCGGTCAGGCTCTCCGGGACGGGTTCACGGACCAGTTGAATGATCGGCGCGGGCGGTGCGTTTTTGCAGGCTGCGGCTGACAGCGTCAGGCACAGGAGTAACAGCGCACGTGTCACCATTGAACGCGGTCTGCATTGCTTCACGTCGGCGCTCCCCTTCTGCATTACGCTGTTGCTCACGGACTTTTACCTCTGCCAGTAACTTATGGGTCTGTATGGCGGTCGCCTTCACTTCCTGAATAACCTGGTCGTAACCGGTCGCCGTTTCGGTCAGCAGCTTGTTGCGGGTCCGGGCCTCGCTAAGCTGGTCGGTCTGCCACAAGACAGCGGCCAACAGGACAAGCATTACAATCACACTGCCCGCCCTCATGACGGCGTACTCAGGCCCAGCAGGCACCAGGCTTTAAAGTCATTGCGCCGGTTAACCAGCCCGGCGGAGCGCTTACCGCCCACATTGACGAAATCAGTCAGCCTGTTGCACATCTGCGGCCATTGTCTGGCCTGGGCATGCTTCCAGATCGTGGTCCTCTGCTTGCGTCCGTTTTTGTCGGTGAACCACATCAGCCCGGTGCAGCCCAGATTCAGGGCAGCATCCGTCATAGCCTCAAAGGTGAGTTGCGGCATGTAGGCGCCGTGAAAATTGTTATTAATACAGTTTTCTGCCCGTTGCAGATCATTGATCCAGCGTCGCGCTATTTCCTGGTTGCTGTATTCGCGGTTTTCTACGCCGCCCGTGGAGCCGATACCAATGGTCAGAGCACCCGCCGTGCAGTAATAAGGCGTGCTGCGGCAGTCTTCCCAACCTGCAATTTTCTGCTGCCCTTCTTTCGACGTTCTGACGCTCCCGGGCGCCAGCGAAATGCCCAGAGCCACAATCACCGCAATCGAACATTTTTTGATGATGTTCTTCATGCAGGTTTGTCTCCGTGCAGTTGCTCCAGCAGCTGCCGCTCGCGGTCCGACAGGTTGCGAGTTTCCGCCTGGCGGAGAATCTGCTCGATCAAATCGTTACGGCGCTGGCTGGCCTGCTCAATGCGGCGGCGGTGAATCGCCAGCCGGACGGCGGAAACAATCCCCAGAAGAAGTCCAGCCAGCGCCAGCTTTTCGCTGACGGTCATCACGCCCACGCCGGTCACCAGGGCGGATGTTGCAAACGCAAAATATTCGTTAATACGATCCAGAGTCATTCCCATAACTGGACGGTTACCCGTTCCACCTCGCTGGTTATCACGGGCATTTCGATCTCCTGCCCGGCATTCAAAAATATCTGGTTGCTCAGTCCCGGATTGGCTTCGAGCACCTTCTCCGTGACACCTGCGGTTTTGCCGTAATGACGCCAGCAGAGCTGATCAACCGTGTCGTTTTGCAACGCCCTGACTTTCATCAGAACAGCTCCGCATAGATACGGGCTTCTTCCCGAATGTCAGCGATACTCCAGCGTCCGTCCCGCCAGAGATCATCTATTTGCCTGTCCAGGGCTTCGGCGTCTTTGTCACCTTTTGGCGTGGTGCCAACATCCCTGTAACCCTCCAGAACACTGGCGCGCGTGAAGGAGTAGACCGCACGTCGGAAGCGATAAACTTTTGCGCTTTCGCCGTTAATCTGCTCGACAGGTTCACCGGCGGAAGTCAGCAGTACAGAAGCCAGTGACTCCGCGCCTTCCGCTTCCCTTTGCTTGCGCCAGTCCTTCAATTGATCCGCGACATGCAGCGCGGCCTCCGTTGCCATATGCATTAATCGGGATGTTGTAATGTCACCGGCGATGCGGGCAGCCAGGCGCAGATCGTGGAGTTTTACCGTCGGCCAGAAAGTGCCGATGGCAATCTGTGCGCCGCCGTCGTCCACGTCTGTCACATCACTTTCAGCAGGTCTGACGGGGCGCTGTGCGATAAAACTCATCGTCGTTTCTCCGGTAGGTCAGGCGGTGGGCGTCCGGTAAAAAGACCGCATTACGGGCAGATCGCCGGGCGCGCCGCCTGTGGCGCGGGGCCAGTTCATTACGCTTTGGCGTTTACTTTGTGGCGGTTTTCGTTGTCTTTTTTGCCGCCGTTTTGCGGGTGGCTTTTTGAGTGCCGGCCGCCGTTTTCGTCTGCTTGCGCGTTCGTGTTGCTTTTTCTGTTGCGGGTGTTTCGGTTGCTGCTGTGTCGCTGGATGAAATCTCATCTTTCGCATCACCACTTGCCGCGCTGGTCTGCGGCGCCTTTTTCAAAGCGCTGACCAGAGAAGCGATCTCCCGTTTCACACCGGCACCAGGGTTCAGGCTCATGGCTTCCCGGAAGAGTTTCAGCGCTTCGCCTTTGGTTTCCGCGTCTTCCGTGTCGCGACGGCAAAACGCCCTCACCTTGCACAGCTTCGCGCGGACCTCATCCGGCATATCACTGTCAGCCACAATTTCGGCCAGCTCGTCCAGCATGGGGATATAGCCTGACAAATCGGCTCCGGCGTCCGTGGTGGCGAGGTTCAGAATGGGATTGCAGATTTCCTCGGCCAGTACCGTGGGTGCCGGGCGGCGATAGTTGTCATCCGGCATGCTCAGGCCATGCTTAACGACATAGCGCCCGATACGCAGCGCCAGCGCATAGTCGGAGCAGTCCACCGCCCACACCATCAGCGTGGGGATGACCGGATCCGCGCGCCCGCTGTCGCCCTCGATCGTGCCGTCAATCCATCCCTGAAACTCAGGAAGGATGCTGGCCTTTACAGCGGCCTTCGCCTGGCGGGACTGGATTTGGCTTAGCGAAGATTTATGCATATGCAGGCGAAAGAGGATCTGCTCATGCGCGGTGCGCGTCTCCGCGTCACGCTCATCACTGATGCCCCGCCTCTCTGCCATGACCTTCTGAAAGTGTCTTTGTGCCGGTGTCAGCATGGGTTCATTCTCCTGGGCGGGCTTGCTGCCCGCCATGTGATGGGGATTATCAGGCGAATGTCACGCCGTCGATCATGGCAATCATGCCGTACTCTTCAATGACATAGTCATCATTGCTGGACTGGTAAGTCGCCACGCGGTTGTATTGCGGCTCTTCCCGGATAGAGCGACGCAGGGAGCCTTTCTGGTAGTACACAGAGAGGTTTTTCAGGTTGGTGATGAGCACGACATCTTCAGGAATGCCCGGGACAAAGACCGTCGGCAGGCCGCCGATCTTTTCCTGGCTGACAATGAGCTGCGCGGCCAGTAGTTCGGTATTCGGATTGGTCTGGCTGAGCGCGTTCACTTTCGGCAGGTTCACTTTCAGCAGCAGATCGGACGAGAGCACAGTCACCAGACCGGGAGCGCGGCGGAACCAGGGATCCATAAGGCTGTGGCGTGCATCGAGCACGGCGGCATCAATATTGCCGTAGGTGCCTGACGCAATTACCGCGTTATTCTCATCACGGGAAGTCAGCGTGATACCTGGCATAATGCGCTGCGGCGCCTCATTGCGGATCTTTTGCAGCCAGCCAACGCCGCAATCCTGCAATAACGGATAGGTCGTGCGGTCGGAGTTTTCAGAGTAATGCGTGCCATTAAAGCCAATCATCTGGCGATCCAGCCCCAGCTGACGGGCCATCGCATTACTGATTAATGACTGAAATTCAGGGTGACCGGCCCACGCGTCCAGCTCCGCATACGAAAGCGCATAGTCATAGTTGGTTTTGCGGCAGTGGTAGTTCTGCGGCTCTTTGTTATGGTTCGGTGCAGGGTTACGGCGGTTGGTGCCGTCCGAGCTGTTATTGGTGCTCGCCATCGGTCCCTTACTGCCAATTTTTACTTTCTGCCCTTCCTGCTCTTTAACCCCAAAGTGGTTAACCAGCTTCATGAAGTCATCCGACTCCATGGCGGCCTGTTCCAGTTTTTGCTGGATAGTCGGATCGACGCTGAAACGATTGGCAACGGCTGAGGGTGAGACACCGTTCAGATGTGCCTGGCGCACAATGTACTTATCAAATAGTTCGCGGGTCTGGTTTTCCATGGTTACCTCTTAGAAGTCTGCAAGCTGCACGCTGCTGTTGCCGGTTGCCGCCGGTCGTGCGCTGTAATTTTCTGCGGGCTGGAGCTGAAGCTGACCGCGCAGCTCGTTAAGTTCGCTGGTCAGTTGCTGAATGGTGGCTTTATCCTGTTGGCGGTCCTGTTCCAGGGCACTGAACCGGTCAATCTGGTCTGCCTGAGATTGAGCAACGGCTTCAACAACCTGATGCAACTGACTGAACCGCTGATCGTCGGTTTTCTGGCCTTTACCAAGGATGCCCATCACGCGGTTGAACCAGTTGACGCCCTCCTCGCTGCGATGAGCGGCCAGTTCGATCACTTCAGCTTCAAGCGCATCAGAGAACAGCGGCGCCTCGATCTGCTGGTTATTGAAGGCCATCACCTGCGCGCGCTGCTGCGCAGCAAATTTAAGGCGCTCAGTCCCCAGACTTGCCGGGGTGTCCGTCATCGCCAGGCCGACCACATACGCCTTACCGTTAAGGGCAAACTGCGGATGCAGCTCAATACTGGAATAGATTTTTTTTCCTTCATCGGTGAGCTGCTTCATTCGTGCCGAAGCGTCGATCTCGGCATAGAGCGCCGTACGACCGGCCAGCGGCCCTTCGGTGATATCCTCCGCGCTTAAAGCAACAACATCCCCCATGGCGCCAAAATTGCTGTCAGGAAGCATGGAGAGATAGTGCTCCACGTTCACGCGGGCGCCGTAAACGGCCGGGTTGTAGCTCGCCGCCGCATCGCGGAGGTGCTGC
Source organism: Klebsiella africana (assembly GCF_020526085.1). NCBI lineage: Bacteria > Pseudomonadati > Pseudomonadota > Gammaproteobacteria > Enterobacterales > Enterobacteriaceae > Klebsiella > Klebsiella africana. The sequence continues at coordinate 3,121,100 of NZ_CP084874.1, forward strand.
GGCTGGATCTCGCGCCCGTCAACGGTGGCGCCGGAAACCGCAACGCGAAACTTTTTGCGGGCGGGTTTAGTCGTGCTGGCCATGTCGTTTTATCCTGTTGATTAATGTCAGTCGCTGCATCATCGCAGAGCCTGAAAGCCCGGCGCCACGCGGTTTTGTTGTCGGAGAACGGCCAGACCTGAAAGCCCGAGCCGCGGGGATCGCGCGCAGGTAATCTCCCTGCTCAAAAGGGGGAAGTGATGATTCAGGATGCGTTTATTCGATTAAGGGCAAAGCAGCTCTACTGGCAGGGTTACCCGCCCGCCGAAATTTCGCGACTCATGGGTATCAACTCAAACACGGTTTATTCCTGGAAAAAACGTGACGAGTGGGACGACACAACGCCTATCAAACGGGTAACGCAATCCATTGATACCCGTCTATGCCAGCTGAGTGCGAAGGACAATAAAACCAGTGGCGATTTCAAAGAGATTGATCTGTTAACCCGGCAGTTGAAAAGGCTGGATACCGGGCAGACCACCACTACCACCGGCGTTAAAAAAACCAGTCGTCGCAAGAAGAAAAATCACTTCTCCGAGGAGCAGATCGATGCATTGCGCTCAAAAATTCTCGACTCTCTCGCATGGCACCAGCGCGGCTGGTACGAACAGCGCGATCAGCGTAACCGGATGATCCTCAAATCGCGGCAGATCGGTGCAACCTGGTACTTTGCCCGCGAGGCATTACTGGGCGCACTGAGAACGGACGTTAAGCACGACTATCAGCGCAACCAAATTTTTCTGTCGGCGTCCCGCAAGCAGGCGCTCCAGTTCCGCAACTTCATCCGTAAAGCGGCTGAAGAGGTGGACGTCGAACTTAAAGGCGGTGAGCAAATCACGTTGTCAAACGGCGCGGAGCTGCATTTTCTCGGGACGTCGGCGGCGACGGCGCAGTCGTACACCGGCCACCTGCGATTTGATGAGTTTTTCTGGACAGGAAACTTTATCAACCTGCGCAAAGTTGCCGGCGCCATGGCAACGCTCAAAGGCTTAACACGCACGTACTTCTCCACGCCATCCAGCGAAAGCCATGAAGCCTATCAGTTCTGGACCGGCGATCGATGGAATGCGAAACGGCCTAAAGCGCAGCGCGTTGACTTTGACGTTTCATGGAAGAAAACCCATAGCGGCGTGCTTTACCCGGATAAAACGTGGCGGCAGATCGTCACTATTCAGGACGCTATCAACAACGGCTGGGACTACACCGACATTGATGAAATCCGGGACGAAAACAGCCCCGATGAATTTGAAAACCTGTACATGTGCGAGTTCGTCAAAGACGGCGAAAGCGCGTTCAATCTTAGCCAGTTACTGGGGTGCGGCGCTGACGGGTATGACGACTGGCCCGACTGGAAACCGTTCGCCAGTCGCCCTATGGGGCAACGTGAGGTGTGGCTGGGCTACGACGCCAACGGCGGCAGCGGCAATGGTGATGCCGGTGCTCTATCCGTGACGGTCCCTCCACTTGTGGCTGGCGGCCGGTTTCGAACGGTTGAATTGAAGCAACTGCGAGGGCTTGAGTTTGAACAGCAGGCGGCGGTCATCAAAGAGGCTGCCGAGCGCTACAACGTCACTCACATCGCCATTGACGGGCAAGGCGTCGGGGAGGCGGTCTGGCAGATTGTTAAAAACTGGTTCCCAGCCGCTATTTGCTACCAGATGAGCCTCTCTTCCAAGCGCGCCCTTGTCCTCAAAATGTTGCAGGTCATCCGCGCCGGCCGCTGGGAATATGACCGCAGCGAGCAGGGCCTGGTCAGAGCCTTTAACGCTGTTCGCAAAGTTGTTACGCCCGGCGGTTTCATCACTTACGAAACGGACCGATCGCGCGGCGTAAGCCATGGTGATATGGCTTGGGCAACCATGCTTTCGATTATTAATGAACCGTTGGGCCAGGAAAGTGGCGGCGGTGGTTTCGCAATGGGATGGTAACTTTGAAAAAGAAATACGGTAAAAAGCCGATAGCCAGCACCGCCGGCCCTGACATTGTGGAGTCACTGAAGGCCGACCCCGCGTTGACAGCGTTCAGCTTTGACGGCCCTTATCCCGTGCGGGATATGGCCGATTTGCTGGACAATCTCTATTGCATGGACAACGGGCGATACTATGAGACGCCAGTGGATTTTTACGGGCTGGCTAAAGCTCCACGTCAGAGCGCCTGGCATGAGTCGGCGTTGTATTTCAAACGAAATGTGCTCACCGGCTGTTTTATCCCGCACAAGCTGCTCAATCGCCAGACCTTTTCCGCGTTTGCGCTGGACTGGTTCACTTTTGGCAATGCCTATCTCGAATTGCCGCGTAATCGCCTGGGCGGCCCGCTACCCTTCAAACACTCTCTGGCGAAGTACACCCGGCGTGGGAGCACAGATCTCGATCAATACTGGTTTATCCGGCGCTGGAAAGAAGAGCACACGTTCAAATCAGGAACGGTTTGTCACGTTCTGAACCCTGATATTAATCAGGAGGTCTACGGTATGCCGGAATATATGGCAGCACTGCTGGCCGCCAGCCTGGCCCACTCCGCTGACATGTTCCGTAAGTTGTACTACGACAACGGATCGCATGCTGGATGTATTGTCTATATTGGCGCTGGACAGGTTGATGATAAAAGCATGAAGGCAGTCAAAGAGACGTTGACCGGTGCGCGTGGGAAAGGCGCATTTAAAAACCTGCTGCTGCATGCGCCAGGCGGCGGCAAAGACGGCGTGCAAATCCTCCCCTTCCAGCAGATCACGGCGAAAGATGAGTTTATCAACATTAAGAACGCCACACGTGACGACATACTCGCAGCGCACCGTATCCCGCCGCAGCTGATGGGCGCCATGCCAGAGGGAAACGGCTCATTTGGGGATATCGAGAAAGCCGCCCGGGTCTACGCTATCAACGAGCTGACGCCCGTAATGGAGGCGCTGAAGGTGGTCAATGAGTGGATCGGAGAAGAAGTGATCCGCTTTAACCCTTACGCATTGCTTACCGCTGAGAAATAACCGCCAGAAAACTCAGTTTCTTTAAACAACATCAGCCACTTATAACAGGCCAGCGTTTTCGCTGGCCTCATCTTTTCTGCTGAAAAAATCCCGCATCAGCGCCCCTCTGCGCGTCGCTGCTTTTTCCCAGCAAAAGGCATGCCTCCAACCAAAACGACCGCTCACCGTGACGCAGAAACCGTCAAATTGCGTATTCTCCCGCCTTCCCTACCCTGACCCGTTTGCGGGGGCTTGCCCCCCGTCACCTGCGCGCAGCAATTCTCACAATATCTGTGTTTGAATGAAACAGAGCGTAGTCCACATTGTGCTTGTGCATTACGGTAATACAGTCCATCAGAAAAAAGTGCAAATTTGTGCGCCATTGTGCAACTATTCAAAAGTAACATTAGGAAATTAACATAGACTATAATAAAAGAATTCTTGATAACTTACTGTTACGAAAGAGTACTTAATACCGACTATCCTGATGAGTTGTATGAACGGAACACCTCAGATAACATTCGTTCCCAGATGAAGTGATGAATACTACTTCAATAAAGATGCACCATATAGGATATAGGATATAGGATATAGGCGACTCTGAACTTCCATAGATATAACGTAAAAGCAAGCGACTGATTTATTAGGAATAAAAATCTACCGAGTTTTAATTTGAAAAATAAAAGCGACCACACAATGATAATTGCTATAGGGCTAACCAATATTATGCTTACTCATATTAGAAAATTTTTAAAGAGTTAAGCAACCCCGCCATACAGGGTTGCTTAATATAATTCTTTCAATCCAAGTAATTTTACAATGCACTTCTTAATTACCAAAAGCCCTCTTGAAAAAACCAGTCGCTTAAATAAAATTTCATTTGCATTTGTTATTTAAATACACACGTATATACTGATCGAGTAATTTACTAAGCTGCTTGTTTACTTCATCATGTTTCTGAGGGCTCCGCATTTTTGACAAATGCCTCTCCAGAAACTTAGATGGTAATTTAATAACTAGTTTATCATTGTTATCATAAAGCTCCTTAACCCACATTAACTCTTTATGTTTTTCCAAGTTTTCAGTATGATCTCTATTAATTATAAAAGCCAATCGCCCATAATGCTTATAGAGATAAGAGTTTACTTGCCTATACTCTGTGGCACCTAAGTCTTTATAGTTTTTTATTTCAAAGATAACTTGACGTGAACCATAGTCAGTTAATATTCTATTCCACACTGTAGACTCTGCCAGGTTAGTGGCAATGATATCTCTTTGCTGGAGGCCATTTTTATTAGGATGCAACTCAATATTTGTTAAATTAGTCGCAAAAAGGATCTTAATAGCTTTTAATGCCCACGCTTCAAAATCGACAGCACCTTCCATCCCTTCAGGAATATTATTTAGCTCTTGAATCATTGAACCTATTCTCTGTTTTCGTTGCTCAACGGCGACAGAACTAACCTCTATGTCGTATTCGTCATGAATGTCATCTGCTGCATCAGAGGTTATCTCTGATTCATGAACACCAAGCGCCAACCAATAACATGGATGAATCAACAATCTTGAGCTAGAAGTAAAATCCTTATCAGGTTCTTTACCATCATGGCAAAAAATGAATGATGACGATTGTTGATTATATAAACCAAAGAAACCAACACTATACAATCTTTTTATTACTTGGACTGGATCTTCAAACAAAAGAAGATCTTGCAATTTTAATTTATTATTAATCTCCTTAATTTCAAATGCCTGATTTATAACTTCTGATGCTTCTGAAATACTAAAATCTGATTTACTATTGGAAAATAACGAAGTGAAAATATCTAATGCTGGGAAAACATTCTCGTATTCTTTAAGTAAATCGTTCAATCTATTTTGAGATATAGTATTTGCCGTGGCTTTAATATCTTCTATTACTATCTTTGATCTTGCATGTGTCGCAGCTCTTAAAAATGCGTCATTCAGTAAAACCAAAATATCTCTAGGCCTATATAAGGTTAACTTTAATGTTTCTTTAAATCCCGTGTTGGATTGTAATTCATTAGCTGTATATGCATTCCAGACTCGCGTGTTGTTCTCTATTGTTGAACCAAAAGCAACTCGCATTCTATTACATACAAGATTAAAAAGATTATATTCATCCCAATGTAACCTTAAAATTTGACCTTCGATATTTCTTGTGAAGTCAGGGTCCATTTTAGATATTGCTCTATGAATATTATCTCGGACAAAAGCAAAAGCTATCACCTTTTCTTGTAGATTTTGTTTAATGTCAATGACAGATTGAATAAAGCCATCCACAATCGCAACGCCAAGATCATCGGGAGTATAACCTTCATCTAGCCTATCCGCAAAAATCACAAATTGATTCTTAGATTTATCAATAGCTTCAGAAATAACTTCTTCTAATAAATCTAATTCAAATTCATCAGATAAATCAGATATCCTTGTCGAAGGTTTTACATCCTTACCCATATCTAAAATTGATAAGAGTTTTTTCCTTATCTTACTACTAATGTTTTGTTTTTTTGGTCCCCAAGATAGCAAATGTTTCTCAACACTTTTATAGTCCAAATCATTTTTCATTTTATAATGATTCGCTATTTCGGATAAAATCTCCATATAAATTGCATAGCGCCAGGCTAATTTACTTCCTGCTTTTATATGTAAATAATTTTCACCAAAAAGAGATACAACATCTCTAAGACCAATAATTTGCTCTTCAATAGGACTGATAGTCATAACATAAGTCTTAGGCTTCGCCTTCCAGTGCTTTGATAACATATGTACTAAGGCGCTCTTACCTGTTCCTCTTCGACCAACTACTATGCACCTATCGTATGACTCTAAAAGAGCTTTGTAGTCAGTGGTTTGCCAAAAAGATGCTTCAAGCATTCTTTCATCATGTTCAGCACGAATATCGCCAAGCACATTACCTTTCATGTATCATCCTTACCAAGCTTTAAGGGTTAGTATCAATGTTATTGTAACAACACATCAATTAGTTAGCTAAGTAACTTTTAATCATGGCTGATAATTGATAAGGTAACATTTCCACAAAGCAAGGCAATGTGTTTAATGGTGAAGTAACACCACTTTTCTATTTCAATTACTGCTTCGCTTCAGTATGTAATCTCTTCGCAGACTTAGGTTACTGCCCCAATTTCACGTATTTTGGTACTATTTTGTCCCTTTTTTTTAATATCTAGTGGGAATTTTTATTACTCTTTGCAAATCAATGCAGCTTCTGCTTCTGATACATTGCCGAGGCGGCAATGTAATGTTCTCTGCAACCCGCAATTGCTGCGTAGCAGCATAGCTTGTTAGCTTCGTATGCTTTCCTGTGGCAACTTTTGGCCCCATAGCAATACAGCCTCATCATTAATAGTCCATTGCGGGTTCCATGTGTTGCGTGCAAAAGCTTGGGCTGAGCTTTCGTGAGAGTCATTCCTTATCCTGTCCGTGGCCTTAAGTCTTTGTTGTCGTGAATATCGTCTTAAATCTAGGATATGTCACGGGAGTTCTGTCCTTTCTGTTGATGTTTTTTTCGGCCGAATCATTGTACTCCGTACAGTTATTGACAGAACTCCAAGGGGCCGCGTCGCGGCCTTCTAAGGTCAAATTCTCGACCGACGATGGCTTATGCTTCGGTACGATTTTGTAATCGTTGGTGCGGGTATAAATGACCGATTCACTGACCGTAAAAGGACAATAGACGCCGCTGATTTTGGCGACTGTGTCACCATAATCATTGCCGTTTTCGGTGTATTCGTAATTGAGACGAACACGCAAACAATCGCGAGTTACAAACGGGCCGCCCTGGGCGTTGACGTATCCCGGCCAGTCGGGCGCATCAGCAGCAGCACGGGCAGCTTCAAGTTCCGGGTGCAAGACAAGCTCACGACTTCCTAGGCGCCTTAGCTCGCGCCATGTGGATACAGGCGCGCCGCCAATCTGTTGAAACTGGCGAATACTCCAGCGTGAAGCCCACGCCCGCACGCGCTTTGCCATCTCTTTAACGGGTTTGCCTGACTCGTGATCAAACTCGCCATCCATTCCATAACCGTCGATATTTTTTGAGATGTACTTTGCGATGTATCCCGTTGCCGATCCAAACTCTTCATCAATTGGTTTGGCAGTAAAACGATACTGAGCCGCGCCGGGTTCGCTTCCATCCACCTGGAGGGCGTACTCATGAAAAATATCAGTGGCAAGCTCCACCTCTTCCGGGCGGAGAAATAACAGCAGGTGCCAGTGCGGCGTTCCGTCGTGGTGTGGTTCGGCTACACGGAAACCAAATGTGCGGATGCCTTCCCTTCCCCATTTGGCGCGTACACGTGACCAGACGTTGCAAAGGTACTTTTGAGTTTTGCGTGGGCTGGCATTGCAGTATTTATCGTTGCGCTTGCCGGAATGCACATGTGTGGCGTGATAACGTGACGGTGCGGTCAACGTGTAGAACATGCCAACCAGTCCCATCTCGTTAGCCATATCCTCAAAACCGCGCATGCGCACCATCAATTCATGACGGGCGATCTTCGGGTTGGAAACACTGCCCATGACCTTATCGAGCAAGGAGGTACGCTCCCCAGTGTCCTGGTCTTCCAGCTCCATCGCCTGAAGGTATTCAAAGTTGGCTTTTTTTTGTGCTATCCACTCCCTGAAGCAAGGCTCAGAGCAATAGGGTGATGCCACTTTGCTGACGTAGCTAGTGGCGATCAGGAGGTGCTCGCGCCAGCGGTCATGGATTTTGCGGAGCTTACCTAGCCACCACTTTTCCTTTTGAAGTCTAGCAATGACACGTAATGCATCTTCTGCTGTCAGTACTTCATCGCAATACTGTTTCCAACCAGGGATTGCAATGTTGAGTGAGGTCGCTTTACTGGCAATGGCGCCGTAAGCGTAGATCGTGGAAAACTCCACATCTGCCGTTTTCTCGTACCGAAAATCAAACTCGCGCATAAACTCGCTTTTCATCAGGTTCGCGAGCTTATACGCCAGTCTTTTCAGGCGCTTTTTATCTGCCCATGGCAGCAGATGAAAATCATTACGTAGCGGAAAGAGAATTGCAGGCAGATTACCTTGTGGCAGATATTGTGCGTTTACCGCATCAACTCGACGCAATACATGGCGCTCAAACGTATTGAATAACCAGCGTACAGCCTCTTTCTGGTTCCTACGGTCCAGAGTTTCCAGGTGCATTGAAAAACGCTTGCGGATAAACGCAGGGAGAGCCTGGACGCGGCGCCGCAGATGACGCTCCAGTCTTGTGCGATCAAATGCCCTGCGCGCCTCCCCATCACGAGGGCGCAACGGTACCCGATAAACAACATCAACAAGATCGCTATAGGCAAGTGCCTTACGCTCGCCTTTTGGGGTGAGATACTCAATTGCAGACTCTTCGGCGTTGCTTGGATTAATAGCCCGCCGTTGGGCATTCCAGCTCCATGCCAGGGCTGTGGAATCAGGCATAGCTCACCGTCGTTATCTTATTTTGCCTGGGATACGCCACAACAAGCCGGCACGCCAAACATTTCGGCATATGTCGCATCACCCATCACCGCCCCACAGTCCGGACAACCGCCACCACCAGAACGACCGCAACCACCACACACGCGAAGAACGCCAATCACTTCACCGGCCATATCGCGGGTTTTGGCGCTAACGGAACGTCGAACTCTGAAGGCGTGGAGATTGAAAGCGGAGTAGATCTGGCGTGTTTCTGGTGTGTCGCTATTCGAGATGGCAGATCGCGTTCCATGCTGGCGATTAACGTCCAGCAACGCCGTAACCAAAGCGCGGTGATCATCCAGGGTAAATGGCTTGCCGTAAGCGGTAAAATTGGCTGTTTTGCTAGTCGGGATGTACGGTGGATCGCAGTAAATCACGGAGTCCAGGCGATTCCTGGCGACGTACGGAATGGAAGTACGAAAATCATTACAAAGAAAGAGCGCGTGAGTATCCCGCGCCTTTTCGGCAAATAGGCGCATTTCTGCTTCTGGAAAATAAGGCGCCTTATAGCTGCCAAATGGAACATTGAAACCGCCATCCCTGTTGGTGCGATAAAGCCCGTTAAAGCAGTGGCGGTTCAGGTATAAAAATGATGCAGCCCACCGTACAACGTAATCATCTGCACACTCGTCATCCCACGACAGGTGGTTGAACAACTTGCGCTCTTCGTAATAGCTATCTTCGTTATCGCCATTTCTGAATACGTTCCTGGCGATCAGTATCAATCTTTCAGGGTCTTCCCTGAGCGCGAGGAAGAAATTGATCAATGCGCGATTGCTGTCACAAAGCACATAGCGGCGGTATTCCGTATTCATAAAGACTGTGCCACTGCCTACAAAGGGCTCAATCAAGCAATCAGCTTTAGGTAAGTGCTTCAGCAGCTCCGGCAACACGCGGGTTTTACCGCCAGCCCACTTAAGAGGTGATTTAATCATTTGCGGCATTCCTGGTTATAGGTTTCATGGGTCATCAGTCGCCACTGCTTACCACCGTTTTTGCTGAGCAAACGCCAACGGAGGCCAATGCGGATCACGAGATAGGCGTGTGGCTTGACGCGGGTGTAATTACGCTGTCCACGAGCAAAGCAATTCAGGGCGGCAAGCGCCCTCTTACAAACCGGCAACGGCGCGTTACAAACCACAGATAAATGCGAATGCATGGCGGCCCTCACAGCGATCCAATGTGTGGGGAGGTTAAGCGCTGCCAGATTTCGCAGACTTGCTCCGCTTGATATCGCGCGTCAGTGAGCGTGTAACATGCCAGGGCGCTTCTCGCATGAGGCGCATAGTCTGTGGCAGCAGCAAGGTCGAGAAGTGAACGAATGCAGCGGTATTTTGTGCCTTCAGGGAAAATGCCTGACACCTCTAAGCGATCCACGGCATAACGAAGTGAAACCAGTTTTTCCGGGGCATCTTTGAACCATACGAATAACGCCGCGTTCCGGGGACAGGTATTGTCGGCGATGAAAGCAGCAAGGCTGCAAAGTGCATCTTCTTCAGCTTCGGTTGCGCTCATTACTTCGGCGCGCCAGTGAGAGTCTTTTTTCATCCAATCGAATGCCGTACTAATGCTGATACGGCCCTTCAAGCTTTCAGATTTACGAATGTCTATCGAAGAATAAAAAACCTTTCCGATCTGCCCTGTTGAGGGTTCAAAAAACACAGCTTCAATGGCACACAGATGTGATGACGGTTTCTTACTAACGTTAATCAAATCGATCATTACGTGATTCATGGTCTACTGCCCTCGCTGGTGATTGTTTCGTGGTTGGCTATCCACTGCTCAAGTGCTGAATAAATCTCTTCGGGGGTAAGGCCTTGCTCTTTCAGCAGGCCCATACGGATGCGCAGCAATCCGAGTAAGTGGGCGCGCTCGCCTTTGCGCGCATTGGTGCTGATTCCCATAAACTCTGGATCGCTTATTCCGCCTTCCGGCTTTATTGACGCAACCGACATGCAACCTCCTGAAAAAGGCAAAACGTATCCCCGGCAAAGTAAATGCCGTTATTTTTGAAACGGGTTAATTAATTGTTTTAGCGCGATTTTCTTTTAATCTGCTTGAATATCCTTTCATGCCAGTAATACATGAAATCAATAAAGGTCATTCGCGCGCGATCGTGATTACCGCGAATTGCTTTTTCGAGCCCGTAAATTATTAAATCTTTAGACGGGCTTTTTGAACTAATGGTGATACGAGCGCCATTTTTTAGATGTACAGTGAACCCCTGCTCGGCACTTTCCACTGCTTCTCGAATCAGCATTTCCTGTTCAAAGGATGTTTTTTCTTCGGTGAACATGGCGTACTCCGATGATCAGTTAAAGCGAGGGGGCTCCAGCCGCCAGGAGGCTCTAGCTCCCAGTTTCAGGTGTTCCAGGATCTCCGGTGTAACCTCTACGGTTACCTCCTGCGGCTGAACAAACTTCATAGCCTTCTTCAGTTGCTCAGCGTCCAGAGATAGCAGGTCGTATGGTTTAGGGATATCACCATCGGTGACGGAAATAATGATGTTGCGGAGTTCTTCAAGAGTGCATTCATCATTCTCGCCTTGAAGCATCGCGAAATGATAGAGGTGGGATACGCCGTGGCGTAAAAGCTGGAGAGAGTAATCATGATTCCATTCCAGAAACTCTTTATTGAAATGGAAGCATTGTAAAAGCGAGTTAATTTTTTCTGCATATTCGAGTTTCATTTTCGCCCCCAGAGATTAAAAAGCAATGAAGTGCTTTTTACTCATGATTCTGTCAATCGTTCGACATGCTTCTGATAAAGCAAAGTCGATGCCGTAATAATGGCCTGTGTGCGTAATTTGATAGCGCTGGCGGCTGTACGGTTTTTTGCGTGGGAGTTTCAGAATAGTAAAACCACAGTAGAGGCTGGTTTTGCTATTGAGCTGTGATACTGATCCGCGGCTACCGTTCTTCATGTTTCCTCTCCTGAAACCGGCTATCGACCTGGCTCACCGAGACCAAGCCACATCAACCACCCTTCCCTGATCTCCTTCGGACGACTTTCGTAGGCCAGTTTCATGCCGTTGTTCCAGGCTGGAAGGTAAACCCAGTACTCGCCCGCACGGCCAGAAGTTGACTGGGGATCGGTCATCTCGATTACAGGAAGCTTCCCTTTTTCGATCATGCCCTTCACCGCTGCAGGGGTTTTCCCGATGAGTCTGGCGAACTCCTGATAAGGCACAGCATCCGTGCTACTTACAAGCTGTTTGCTCATCTGTTACATTCTCCTTTAAGGTAATTAATTGCTCTTAATGGGTTTTAATTGCCCGTTAAGAGACTTACTCAAATGAAAATTTATTATCCATACGCGTAATATTTTCCCAAAGAGGTTTTTATGTCAATCCCTATTTCAGAGAAGTTGAAGCTTATCAGGGAGTCAGAACGGCTTAATCGTAGGCAATTCAGCGAGTTAACAGGAGTAATTTACAGCACACTTTCTGGCTATGAGGCTGGTACAAAAAGTGCGAGCCTTGAACCAATCATGAAAATCTTCCAACACCCTAGATTCGTGAAATACACACTGTGGTTTATGACCGATCAGGTTTCGCCTGAAGCCGGTCAAATCGCACCGGCCCTCGCACACTTTGGGCAAGACTTAACAACCTCGCAGCACTCAGACCAAAAGACTGGTTAACAATTAACCAGTCCTACATACATTTCAAATGTCTATTATTGGTCGAAAAGTATTCATCACATAATTGCAACGCGTTGAGGCCGAAAGGCAAACGCACCCATCGGAGGGTTTTCTTATGACTATTAAGAAACTCGATGATGGTCGATATGAAGTGGACATCAGGCCTGCTGGTCGCAATGGAAAGCGTATCCGCAGGAAGTTTGATAAGAAAAGTGAAGCGGTAGCTTTCGAGAAGCATATCCAGTTCAACCACCACACCAAAGAATGGTTATCAAAACCGACGGATAAGCGGCATCTGTCTGAACTGATACAGCTTTGGTGGAATTTGAAAGGCAAGCATGAGGAGCACGGTCGGATAAACCGCAACAAGTTAGATATTTTTTGCAGGATTACCGACGATCCTTGTGCTTTTCAGATTACAAAAGCGCTGATTAGTCAGTATTACGCGGCAAGAAGAAGCCAGGGCATCAAAGCTTCCACCATTAACCGTGATCTCAACAGCATCAGTGGTATGTTCACAGCTCTTATCGAGGCCGAGTTGTTTTCAGGTGAACATCCGATCAGAGGGCGGAAGAAGTTGAAAGAAGATGTCCCCGAAACTGGCTATCTGACAGAGGACGAAATCAAACACTTGCTCTTTAAACTGGATGGTGACAACAAGAAGATAGCTGTTCTCTGTTTAAGTACTGGTGCTCGCTGGGGCGAAGCGGCTCGACTCAAGGCGGAACACATCATACAGAACCGTGTGACGTTCGTTAAAACCAAGAGTAACAAGCAGCGGACTGTTCCTGTTTCAGCGGAAGTGGCAAAACTCATAGCTGATGGTAAGCGAGGGTTGTTATTTGGTAAGGCGTCTTATTCTGACTTCAGGCAGATACTCAGGGAAGTAAAACCTGATCTTCCGACCGGCCAGGCGACGCATGCACTACGCCACAGTTTCGCGACGCACTTTATGATTAATGGGGGAAGCATCATTACGTTACAGAGGATCCTTGGGCATGCGCGAATTGAGCAAACTATGGCCTACGCTCATTTTGCGCCGGAATACCTTCAGGACGCGATCTCACTTAACCCGCTGCGAGGTGGCGCTGATGTGCGAAATGTCCACATAATGTCCACAGATGGGTAATGTGTTATGGCTTTCAACGGTCTTGCGTGCCGCGCAATCCCGCATTGCACCGTTGAAAGCCGTTATATCTGGGATGGCTAACGCACCCGACGGGGCTTTTTTCCCACCGCGTGGACAAGTATTCCCCAGTAAGATGTGATAGATTTAAAAATATCACTGTTTATTCGACGCTGATGTCCGTTTGCAGCCCAATATGCTGGGGTGACGTTTGGCGTGCTGGAGCTGTATTATTCATGTCAGATTTTATTCTTGCCCGGGTGTCGCAAACCCTCGCTGCGGAACAGTCCCTGGAAACCCTGGTGCGCCAGCTTCTGGAGATGCTGGAGGCGGTGACGCGAATGGAGTCCACCTACCTCACCCGCATTGATACCATCGCCCAGCGGCAGCAGATCATGTTCGCCCATAACAGCAGCGAAATGCAGATCCCGGAAGGATTTTCCGTCCCGTGGAATGAATCCCTGTGCAAACGCGCCCTTGAGGATCAGTGCACGTTTTGCAATGACGTTGCCCGTCGTTGGCACTCCTGCATCGCCGCCCAGGAGCTGGGGATCGCCACCTTTTTCAGCATTCCCGTCCGCCTGGCCGACGGCTCGCTGTTCGGCACCCTCTGCGCCACCAGCCGGCAACAACAGCCTTATAACCTTGAAGGTGAACAGGTCATGGGCCTGTTCGCGAAGCTCATTTCCCACTACGTGGAAAAAGACACCCTGGTGCAACAGCTGCAGGCGGCTAACGTCGCGCTGGAGCTGCACTCGTCGACCGATGAGCTCACCCAGCTTCCTAATCGCCGTGCGCTGTTTAAGCAGCTGGCGCTACGCTTTGCCGCCGCCCGCGCCCAGCAGCAGCTGGTTACGCTCATTTTTATCGATCTTGACGGTTTCAAAGCCATTAACGATCGGTTCGGCCACCCGTGCGGCGACAGCTTCCTGGTGCAGGTCGGCGAACGGCTCACCGCCGTCGCGCGCCGTGAGGATATCGTTGGCCGCCTTGGCGGCGATGAGTTTTTGATTGTCGGTAGCGCCCAGGACTCCGCGGCGCAGCAGACGTATGTTGCCGCACTGCGCGATGCGCTGTGCGGCGTCTACTCCCTCGGTGCGCAACGGATCGACTATGCCGGAGCCAGTTTTGGGGTAATTACCTGCGATCCGCAGAGTATCGATGTTGAAGCGGCTTTGCGCGCCGCCGATGAAGCAATGTACCTGGATAAGAAGTCCCGCCGGCAGGAGAATTTCATTCATATTGACTAAAGTCGCGCGATATCCAGTATCATGCAGGGCATCACTCGTGGGTACAGGGACACTATCATGAAATTGGGTATTCTTTTTCCGGTGGCGATCTTTATTATCGCTGTCGTTTTTCTCGGCTGGTTTTTTGTCGGCGGCTATGCGGCGCCGGGTGGGGCATAATGAAAAAAAGCACCATTATTATGCTGATTGTCGCCATCGTGGCGGTGGCTGGCACTCAGCTCGGCTGGTGGTGATCGCCGCGGCGATTTTGCGGATTTATCCTATCCCATCAATAAGTTAACCCTTTACACTCACGTTATCCACTGTGGCATTTTCTGCCCCGGGGAAAGAAGAATAGCGGGAGAAGTAAGGGATGAAAAAACCGATCGTGTTACCGGTGATTATTGCGCTATGCACGCTGTTATCGGGATGCATTATTGACGACGGGTACCACTCCCATCGCCATCACCACCATCATCACTATCATGACGATGATTAATCCTTCACGCTGTTGATGGGCGAATAAGACAGGGCGAACCGCGGTTCGCCCGTTGACGCTTAATCCTGACGATCGGCGCCGAGAAAAATAAACCCAAGAGGAATAGCAAAGAGCGCGGTAAACACAATGCTGTAAACCGTCACCATCGCCCCCTGCAGGAAGAACATGGACGTTGTCCACTCCGAGTATGGCATATTGTACTCACTCACCACGCCCCCGAAGGTCGCCCGCCCCACCACCGCCAGCGCGATAGCAAACACCGCCGCAAGCGACAGACAGTATTTTTTGCAGTTTTTATTGCTGAGGAGTTTTTGCAGAATCATCCGGGCTTCCTTTTTGCTGAGCGATAAACGGCTGTATATGTAACACCAATGCAATAAAAAATGAAGGGTTTTTGTTACAGGGCAGAATAAGCGACAGCGGGCCGGTCAGCGGGTAACCGGCCCGTGGAGATCAGGACTGCAGGGTTGCCAGGCGCGCGGCGAACCCGACGAAAACCAGACCAATCAGGCTATTGCCAAGTTTGGCCAGCTTTTTGCGGGTTTTGACGTAGCGGGTGACAAACGAGCCGGAGAGGATCAAAAAGCTCATATAGCAGAAGCTAATCACCTCGAGGGTCAGCGCCAGGATAAAGAACGCCACGCCGGGCGTTTTGGCATTCACATCGATAAACTGCACGAAAAACGACACATAGAACAGAATCGCTTTCGGATTGGTCAGGCTCAGGGTCAGGGAGCGCTTAAGGATCGCGCTCGCCGGCTCCGCGCTGGCATCGGACTGGCCGTCGCGCTGAGTGAGCACCGCATAGAGCATTTTGCCCCCCAGCCACAGCAGATAAATTGCCCCGAGGTAGCGCACGACGTTAAACAGCACCGGCGTGGTTTTAATCAGCGTCGCCACGCCGGCAAAGGCCAGAAACATCAGTACCGCATCGCCAATAAAGACGCCAGCCGCCGCCAGATAGCCTTTCTTCACGCCGTGGGCAATGCCCGTCTTCAGCACAAAAAACGTATTCGGGCCAGGAACGAGGATGATAAATACCGCCCCGACCAGATAGGTCAAATAATTCAGAACACCAAACTCAGCGAACACTCTGCACTCCTTCGCGCACGACTAAAACATGATCCGGCTCACGTTACCCCAACTGTCGGGATTTTGAAAGCGCAGCCTGTGCGGGAAGGTTAATAGACGGAAGGTTCACCCAGCGGGCGGGTTTTAAAACGACGGTGCACCCACAAATACTGCTCAGGGGCGCGTAAAATTTCGCGCTCGATGACCTTGTTGATATAGCCGGCAGCGATCTGCTTATCTTCACCCGGATAATCATTCATTACTTCGCTAATATGCAGGCTGTAGCCCTTACGACCCAGCTTGCGCACCATACTGATACTCAGCATTTTCGCGCCCGATAGACGGGAAAGGACATAGGTGCCGTTGGTGGTCGCCGCCTGGGGGACGGAGAAAAACGGCGCAAAGACGCTGCCCTTGGGACCGTAGTCCTGATCCGGCGCGAACCACACCGCTTCGCCTGATTTTAAGGCATGCACCAGGCCGGTCAGGTTGTTACGATCGATCATTGCTTTGTTCGAGCGCAGGCGTCCACGGGTTTGCACCCACTCCATCAGCGGGCTGTTGTGCGGACGATAGGTGGCCATCATTGGACGGCACAGCCCCATGGCCCGCCCACCCAGCTCCAGCGACATAAAGTGCACGCCGACCACCATCACCCCTTTGCCGCCGCTAAGCGCATGATTAAGGTTGGCAAAGCCCTCGACATCAAACCATTTTTTGACCCGCTCGTCGCTCCAGAACCAGGCCATGCCGGTTTCGATAAGCCCCATTCCCAGCGACATAAAGTTTTGATCGATCAAAGTTTCGCGCGCCGCCGGCGACATGTCCGGGAAGCAGAGTTCGATATTACGCCGGGCGATATGTTCGCGGCGTTTGAGAAAGCGTCGGGAAAGACGTCCGACGCTGGTGCCGATAAAATGCAGCAGCGGATAAGGCAGTTGCACGATTAACCAGAGGATGCCGAGCCCGAACCAGGTCAGCCAGTTACGCGGATGTAAAAGTTGTTTATTAAATACGCAGGCCATGATTTTTCCTGTAAACATTAATTATGTGGTAACGCTTAAGGAAAACAGAATCCATTTATCATCATTAGGCGGTACGTACAGCAAGTTCGACAATACTAATCCGCTGAAATTCCCTCCGGCAAGTAAAAAACAGCAAGCTGACAAAAAAACATAATTGCGGCACAAATGTTACTAAATGTAAACTTAAATCTTATCTTCCGCTTAATATATTCATCATGTATATCATTTTCACGCTAATTATCAGCATTACTATCGGACATAACCGAAACCCTGCTCGAGAACGCCTTGTTTGCCGGGGTCTGAGGCCCGCTCAGCCACGCGGCCCGCCGCCTGCTCGCGTCCCTAAGATCGTCGTCTGTAGCGCAAAAGAATAAAAGCGCTCCTGCTTCAAAGAGAAGCATCTTTTATCCGTCGGTAGCAGGAATATTAAAATCGCCTTAAGGGAATAATTAAGAATAGACTTATTTAAAGATGCTTTAAAAATAAGCGCCTTGCCAGTTATTTGCACTTTAATACCGCCCTCACCCACCGTTAGAAAAATATTTCTTTACGCCTTACATGTATAAAGCACTGACTTTAGCGCGGACAGTGACCCGACGTCGGATCACTGTAGGCAAACCGCCGCGAAGGCGTGAAGGACGTTCCGGCGGCAGAAGATCAGTAGGTGTGGAAATATTGCTGGATCAGCTGCGGATCTTTAGTCTGCGTCAGCGCCGTCATCAGCAGAATACGCGCTTTCGCCGGGTTGAGGGAGTCGGCCACCAGCCCAGGCTGGCTGTCATCCGGCGGCACCACGCCGCTACCGGTACGGGAGGCGCGTACCACCACGATGCCCGCCTGCTGCGCTTTTTTGATGCCCGCAGCGCTTCGTACCGACACCGACCCCGCCCCGGTTCCCGCGTAGATAATGCCGTCAGCATGATGGGCGATCGCCGCGTCATACATATACTCCGGGTCATCCTGGTAACCATAAATGATCACCACCTTCGGCAGGGTCTTCAGCTGACGCACATCAAATACCGAGCGCAGAGTGTGAATTTTATCTACCCGCGTCTCGAACTGGGGTTTCCCGCCCACCACGACACCGAGGTAGCCCTCCTCTGGCGCCCGGAAGGTATCCAGCGAAGTGGCATTGGTTTTGGTGACAAAGCGCGCCGCGCCGATGCGGTCGTTAAGCACCACCATTACCCCGCGTCCTCGGGCATCAGGATCGGCGGCGACCGTGACCGCTTCCAGCAGGTTCATCGGCCCATCGGCGCTGATCGCTGTCGCCGGACGCATCGCCGCGGTAAAGACCACTGGCTTGTTGCTTTTCACCGTCAGATTGAGGAAATATGGGGTTTCATCCAGCGTGTCCGTGCCATGGGTGATCACTACGCCATCGACATCATCCCGTGCCAATAACGCATTCACCCGCTTCGAGAGCGCCAGGATAATGTCACTGGTCATATTCTCACTGCCGATATTCGCCACCTGCTCGCCCTCGACGTGAGCGATTTTACTCATTTCCGGCACGGCGTTAATCAGCGTCTGCACCCCAATCGCCCCGGCTTTATAGCCGGTTGTTTGGGTATTGCTCGCCGCCGAACCGGCAATCGTTCCACCGGTAGCTAAAATGACGATATGCGGTAAGCGCGTTTCGCTGAACGCCACGCTGCTTATCGTCAGTAACGCGATAGCCAGTAATGCTCTAAAATTCATACAGGTCACTCCCTTCATAGACATTAATCAAACTTACGCTTGCTTAATGCAAAGGGCTTGCCAGTATTTATTTATTTTTTGGGGGGGAAATGGTTAACTATCAGACAATAATAAGGTTCTTGCCTGCACATTGCCCAAATATGGTGCACGGCTGTCTCCAGTTCGGGCACATGACATGAATCCATACATTCCGAGTATTTACCGGTACAGCCACACATCACACAACACGCATTGCGATCAGATTATCGACACTTCCGTCACCAGGGTGGTCAGTCTTGCCGCCAGGTAACGCGTACGGAGAACAGAAATGCGTATTGCCCTGAGGTCAGCCTTGATGCTGACCACCAGAGTCATTCAGATCATTAACCCTGAACTGCACCGGCATATGCAACGAACAGCCTTAATCGCCCTGATGCTGGCGCAAAGGCTGGGACTGCCCGCCGAGCGGCAGCAAACCATTTTTTGCGCCGCGCTGCTGCACGATATCGGCGTGCTGGGAGATAAACGCCCCATTCATTCGCTGGATGCTATCGATAACATCCATGACCCGCATCAGCGCCAGGGCGTGGCGATGCTGGAGGGATTAGCGACCTTCCAGGCCATCGTCCCTTTTATTCGCGATCACCATTTTAGTTCGACCCACCGGGGCTCCCGCGAACAGCATATCGTCTATTTTGCCGATGCCTTTGAACGGCTGCTGCCGGCCGACAGCCACGTTGCGGCCTGGCCCACGCGGGCGGTGGTGGAACAGTTCGTCTCCCTGCACCGGGAGATCGACCCACCACTCTGCGATACCCTGTGCGAGGTCGCTGAAAATGCGAACTTCTGGCAGCACCTTCATCCCGGCCATATTCAGCGGCTGCTGGAGATCATTGCCCCCATCAACACGCGCTATCTGGATATTCACGGTCTGAAAGATATCTGCCTGCTGATTGCCAAAATTGTCGACACCTACAGCAGCTTTACCGCCAGCCACAGCATTATGGTAGGGGAAATCGCCCGCCAGCTTGCCGGCTGGATGCAGTTGCCGGAGCCGACCTGTCTGCAAATTGAGATTGCCGGCTATCTGCACGACATTGGTAAGATTTATGTCCCTCTTTCTATTCTGGAAAAAGAGGGCGAGCTGGATGACGACGAGCTGAATCAGGTACGCGAGCACAGCTACATGACCGGCGAACTCCTCAGCGACTACAGCGAGCTCGGCGACATTATTAACTGGGCGTCGAATCATCATGAAAAACTGGACGGCAGCGGCTACCCGCTGCATCTCGACAAATATCACCTGACGCTCGCCGACCGGATTATTTCCATCGCCGATATTTTTACCGCCCTGACCGAAGATCGCCCGTACCGAAAAGGAATGGTCTGTCAGGAAGCCTTACAGATTATGGAAGCGGATGTTATAAATGGCGCTCTGGATAGCGATGTCTTTCTCGTTTTACGCCGCCATGCGGCAACGCTACATGCCATCATTCTTCAGACCCTCGAACATCCTGGCCGTGAGAGCCGCTCCTGAAGCGGGTCGCCGTCATGGCGGGGACGGGTTCTATAATTAAAACAGCTTCATCTGCATGCAAGGAAATACAGGGTGAGAATCGCCACCATCACCAACTGGGCTTACGGGATCACCGTCGGCCTGACGCTGGCTTCCGGGAGCGCTATGCTCATGGCCTCCAGCGCCGATCGCGCCGAACGCCAGGCGGTACAGCAGCGCCAGGTCTTTGATACCCTCTCCGACGAAGTGGAAAACGACGCCTGGGAGCAGTCTGACCTCGCGCGGCTGTACGTGGTTAAGCCTACGCCAGAAACGCTGCAGCAGTATCAACAGTTGCTGCACACCGACAAGAGCATTGAACACCGGCTGGCCGGGCTGAAAGATAATGGCGCCAGCCGCGAGGAGCTGGCGCTATTGCACGACGGTCTGCAGATCGCCGATGAGCTACAGGATGAACAGCAGGCCGCCTTAGCGCATGTCGCTCGCGGCGACGCGCCAGCAGCCATTGCGGTGCTGTACGGCAAAGCGTACGAGACCGAACTGGAGCGCATGCAGACGCAGATCGATCGCTTCCGCCAGATGCTTGAGCATCGCGCCGCCGTCGCTATCGACCAGGCCACCGAGCGCTCGCGGATCTGGCGTACGCTGTCGGAAATCATGGTCGGCCTGACCGCCCTGATGTTTTTGTTCGTTCTCGGATTCATTCTCAAACGGCGGGTGCTGTACCCGGTGGTTCGCCTGAGCGACGTGGTCCAGCGTCTCGCTTCCCAGGATTATGCGGTGGAGACGCCGCACTTCACCCAGGTGGATGAGATTGGCGATATGGCCCAGGCGATCCGCATTTTTCGCGAGAACGGCCTGGCCCGCCAGCAGCTGGAACAGCAACGCGACGCCGACTGGGCGATCCGTGAACTGTTGGCGCGCATGACCCAGCGTCTGCAGGGCTGTGAAACCATTGAGGATGTGATTAAAGTGGCAGAGCGGTTTGCGCCGAACATCGCCCCGACGATCCCCGGGAAACTGTATGTTCTGGATACCGATCCGTGGCAGATGCACTGCGTGGCGCAGTGGCTGTCGCCCGCCGGGGAGACGACGTCCTTTTCCCCCGACGACTGCTGGGCAATACGCCGGGGACTCAGCCATCCGCCGGTGCAGGGTGAGCCCGATATCACCTGCTATCATCTGCCGGAGGCGCACGCCGGTCAGTCGCTCTGCGTACCGCTCATCGCCCAGGGCGAAGCCATTGGCCTGCTGACCTTCCAGAATGTCACCGCCAGTGACGCCCCTTCCCGGGCCTACCTGGAGCTGATGGCCGAAGCGCTGGGCCTGGCGCTGGCCAATCAGCGTTTGCGCAGCGCCTTGCTGGAAAAAGCGCTGTTCGACTCTCTGACCGGCCTGCGTAACCGCCATCATCTTGACGAAGCGCTGCATTCGCAGATGGCGCTGGCAGTTCATACCCACACCCCGCTGAGCTGTCTGATGATCGATATCGATCACTTTAAAGCGATCAATGACCGCTACGGTCATGAGGCCGGGGATCTGGTGATTAAAAGCGTGGCGACCATTGTGCAACGCGCGGTGCGCGATACTGGCATGGCTTTCCGCTACGGGGGCGAGGAGTTTTTAGTGCTGCTCCCCGGTATTGACGAAGCCGGGGCGCACCAGTGCGCCAGCGAGATCTATACCCAGGTACATAATATGACGCTGCGCGATGGTCTGACCGAGATAGGTCAGGTGGATGTATCGATTGGCATCGCCAGTTACCCGCAACACACCCAAAGCGACAGTCTGCTGCGCGCAGCGGACGCCGCGCTGTACCGGGCGAAAGAGCTGGGCCGTTCAAGAATTGTCAGCTTTGGCCGCCTGAAGACCGGCTAACCAGGATTATTGCTCACTGGCATTGAGCAGCGAAATAACCTTCCGTACCACCGCCGAACGGATATGGCGGTGGTAAACCATGCTCAGTTCACTCTCCGCCAGCCGGTCCTGGAGATCGATATACACCACGTTATCAAGGCGTAACGCCCGCGCCGAGACCGGAACCAGCGCTACCCCCACCCCGGCGGAGACCAGGCTAATCATCGAAGTGACGTCGTTGATGCGTTGCACCACCTGCGGCGTAAAGCCCGCCACGCGACAGGCGCCAATAAATACCTGCTCCAGCCCGGTGCCCTGCGGATCGTCAAGCGAGATCCAGTTGTCTGTTCGCAACGACGCCAGATTAAGGGCTCCCACGCCCGCCAGCGGATGCTGCTGATAGAGCGCCAGACAGAGCTTTTCCCGCACAAACGGCCTGACCACCAGCTCGTCTGGCGGCGAGGCCAGCGGCGCGCGGATAATGGCGATATCCAGGCGCAGGTCCTGCAGCGCTTCGTAGAGCATCTGGACATCGCCATGCACCAACGACAGCTCAATGCCCGGCCAGTCAGTGCGCAACGCGCGCAACAGCCCCGGCAGCTTACTGTCATACATCGCGCTGGAGACATACCCCAGATGTAATCTACCCTGTTCGCCTCGCGCGGTGCGCTGGGCGTCGAGTACCGCCTGATCGGCCATTTCCAGCGCCAGCCGCGTCTTGTGTAAAAAAGCCTCGCCCGCGGCGGTGAGGGTCAGGCGGCGGTTAGCGCGGGAGAAAAGCACCACGCCCAGGCGCTGCTCCAGTTGTTTAATCTGCTGGCTGAGGGCGGGCTGGGCAATATGTAACCGCTCCGCCGCCCGGTGCATATGTAACTCTTCGGCAACCACGACAAAATGGCGTAACGAACGAAAGGACATCGTCGTACTCCGTAGGCTTTATTGATAATAAAAAACTTATCAATAAAGCATGAATGATGCAATTGATAATACTTAGCCTGCAAAGCATACTGACGGCATTGACACGCTAAGGAGAACATCATGACCGCACCGATTCAGGATCTGCGCGACGCCATCGCGCTGCTGCAACAGCATGACAATCAGTACCTCGAAACCAATCATCCAGTTGACCCTAACGCCGAACTGGCTGGCGTCTATCGCCATATCGGCGCGGGCGGTACCGTTAAACGCCCCACCCGTATCGGTCCGGCAATGATGTTTAACAATATTAAAGGCTATCCGCACTCGCGCATTCTGGTAGGGGTACACGCCAGCCGCCAGCGCGCCGCGCTGCTGCTGGGCTGTGAAGCCTCTCAACTGGCTCTGGAAGTGGGTAAAGCGGTCAAAAAACCGGTCGCGCCGGTGGTCGTGCCGGCCAGCAGCGCCCCCTGTCAGGAGCAGGTATTTCGTGCCGACGATCCGGACTTTGATTTGCGCAAACTGATCCCAGCGCCCACTAACACCCCGATTGACGCCGGCCCCTTCTTCTGCCTGGGCCTGGCGCTGGCCAGCGATCCTGACGACGCCTCGCTGACCGACGTCACCATCCACCGTTTGTGCGTGCAGGGCCGGGATGAGCTGTCGATGTTTCTCGCCGCTGGCCGCCATATCGAAGTGTTTCGTCAAAAAGCCGAGGCCGCAGGCAAACCGCTGCCGATTACCATCAATATGGGGCTCGATCCGGCTATCTATATCGGCGCCTGCTTTGAAGCGCCAACCACACCGTTTGGCTATAATGAACTGGGCGTCGCCGGCGCGCTGCGTCAACGTCCGGTGGAGCTGGTACAGGGCGTCAGCGTCCCGGAGAAAGCCATCGCTCGCGCCGAGATCGTAATCGAGGGTGAGCTGCTGCCGGGCGTGCGCGTCAGAGAGGATCAGCACACCAACAGCGGCCACGCGATGCCGGAATTTCCTGGCTACTGCGGCGGCGCTAATCCGTCGCTGCCGGTCATTAAAGTCAAAGCGGTGACCATGCGAAACAATGCGATTCTGCAGACGCTGGTAGGGCCGGGTGAAGAGCATACCACCCTCGCCGGGCTGCCAACGGAAGCCAGTATCTGGAATGCTGTCGAGGCCGCTATCCCGGGCTTTTTACAAAATGTCTACGCCCATACCGCGGGCGGCGGTAAATTCCTGGCCATTCTGCAGGTGAAAAAACGTCAGCCTGCCGACGAGGGGCGTCAGGGACAGGCCGCGCTGCTGGCACTGGCGACCTATTCCGAGCTAAAAAATATTATTCTGGTTGATGAAGATGTCGATATCTTTGACAGCGACGATATCCTGTGGGCGATGACCACCCGCATGCAGGGGGATGTCAGCATTACGACAATCCCCGGCATTCGCGGTCATCAGCTGGATCCGTCCCAGACGCCGGAATACAGCACGTCGATTCGCGGCAAGGGCATCAGCTGCAAGACGATTTTCGACTGTACCGTGCCGTGGGATCTGAAATCGCACTTCGAGCGTGCACCGTTTGCCGAGGTTGATCCACGTCCGTTCGCGCCGGAGTATTTCGCACGGCTGGAAAAAAACCAGGGCAACGCAAAATAAGCCATAGCCGCCGGTAAACGGCGGCTTCTTCACATTCAGTGTCATCGGGGACGAATGGCTGAGACAGCGTTAGTTGATAGCGGCAGCGAGATCTTTTTTGACCTGCTCACGCTGATCAGGCGTCAGCACCTGGCTTACGTCGAAGTAGTATTTCACCCGATAATAGCGCACCTGCTGATCCAGCTGGCCAAAGGCGGCCAGCTGCTGTTTGACTTTAGCATCATCCCATTTTCCGGAGTGAATAACCTCAGCCAGAGCGCCGTCCTGATAGCCGCTGATTTTAATCTGGCTCACATTGTTTTCGAACCCCTGACGCAGCGCCTGGATTTTGGCGACCTGCGCCTCACTTAGTTTCAAATGCTGGACAACCGGATCCTGCGAGACCGAGGGTACGTCAGCCGAAGTCGACGCCTGACTGGCTGCGGTAAAGCTGGTGGTCAGAACAAGGGCGATCAGGGTGTTACGCAAGCGAGTATTCACAGTGAGTTATCCTTAAGGCAAAAAAAGAGACTGGATTATCACTGTGCTAATAAAGACTATCTGTAACAAAGGGTTAATTTAAAACTGGACAAATAAAGCGTGGCAAGTAAAAAAATCTGCTTACCGGCAACTCAGCAGTGCAAAAAGATGTATTTATCTTTCCAGTAACGACCCTGACCGATGATATTGCCGGCCGATCTGATTAGCCGTTTTTGCTTCTCGGTTTCCACCCCCTCGACAATGACATGGCGAGTCAGGCCAGAGATAGCCTGTAACAGGCCGGGCAATCTGGGGTCGTCTTCTTTATCCCAAAAATAATCTTTATCCACTTTGACACAATCGAAGCGGAATCTGTCCAGTAAGGCGAAAGAAGTGCGTCCGCGACCAAAGTCATCCAGCCAGACCGGGCAAAGCGCCGCCAGCGCGCTCAGCGTGGTCAGCTCACGCCCGGCGCTGAACTCGTGAAAATTCTCGTTGATTTCCAGCGCGATATGCTTACAGGAGCGTAAGAAATCACAGAGGTAGCGGTCCGCCAGAATCAACTGGCTTAATAAATCATCAATATTCAACGATACTGGCTTATTATCCAGCCGGGAAAAATCAAATACAGCAAGCAGCTCGATTTGGCGAGTGAATAGTGAAATCTTGTCGCGGTCGGTAAGCGTGGAGAAAGAAAACGTTGGCGATGAGGTGATATTTTGTGCCGGTGCTATAATGTCTTTAGTGAGCAATTCCCACGAGTGGTAGCCGCCATCATCGCTAATAGCCGGCTCCAGTACGAAGCGATATAAGGTATTTTTCACATTTTCTTCAAGCATTTAAAAAATACCAAAAATAAGAAAGGGTTAAAGCATGTCATATATTTCCCGGCAACAAAAATAGTTTAAAATGATCGATAAGGATCATTCAATAGACAAAATCTATCAACTTATAATTTATTGATCGGTAAATTGAATTAATATAAATTAGCCACTGCTACAACACCTGGCGAAACAGCAATTAAAATATTGTTTCAAACCAGGTAGTTACCACGAATCCCCTGTAGTAAAAACTGATATCCTGCTTTCCGCCACTACGCTAAAAAAAGCGATGCATAATAAAAATGAAAAATACAAGCCGCCAGTTTTCGCTCCCGGGTGATGCCCTGAAGCGATAAACGCATCGCCCTCTTCTCCCCGCCTGTTACTTCATGCTACCAATGGGAAAAACATTTCAGTCACTGAACCGTCATACTTTCCCATTACCCTGCTGCCAGGCAACGTGAAGTGGGTGCTGGGCAGTGAAAAGAATAAACGTGGTTACGCTGGCGCTGATGCTGTTCATGCTCATCGCCAGCACGTGGCTGGCACCCGCCCCACGGCATGCCGCCAGGGGGCGATGTGTCTGGTTTGATGGGGCAGTGGTGAATTGTCTGCAAAGACAGCGGCTGGGCGAAGGGTTGCCTCCTCATACGCTGGCCAGGCGATAAACTGGTACCCGCCGGGTGGTATTGAACAGATTGTCGCTGACCTCAACCTCTTCAGTGACAATCCGCATACCGGATCGCCGCAACTGCGCAATATCTGCCGCCACCCGCTGGCTGCCAAACCAGAACAGGGCATCGAGAGCGGTGACCGGTAAACCGGCGCGAAGCGCCCGCTCAAGTCGCTCCCGCGCCGGCTTTATCTCCCGGGCGATCTGCTGGTACGGGGAGGCCGTCAACCCAGTCGGATCGACACGACGAATGCGGTTTGACAGGCGGTAATGAAAGGCCTCCGGAATAGCCTGTAAATCTTGTTTCAGGCTGTAGACGCAGCCATAGCGCTTACCATTGAATATGGCGGCTTTACGATTGAGCTGTAATGCCTCGCGCACACTGGCGATAAGCTGCGGCGCCCGGACCAGTAGCAGGCGAAATGGCAACTCGAAGCTGGTGACATAGTCGACGTTCAATAGCGCAATACGCAGGCGCTCCTCTGCCCCGGCCTGCAGCTGGCGACACTCCTGGTATACCTCGCGCCACTGCGCCCGCAGTCGCGGTGTCTCGTCGGCTTCGGTAAACTGGTATTTTTCAATATCGTAATCAATTCTCCCGGCCACCGTTTGTTCCTTTCTCATTTAGCCCGGCGCTATTCTATCATTCTCCGGCGCCGTCCCCTATGCTCCCCGCCACGGCCCTTGCCGCTTATTTACGATACAGATAACGAGTGATGACCACATCCAGAACAAACAGCAGGAAAATAACGCAGCTTAACCATAATAATCCTGCGAATAAATCAAGTAATTGCATCATTGTTCCCTCGCCGTTGGCCATAACAAAATGACACCCCATTACCTTAAAGTAGTTAAGAACTGCCTTAACAGCCACAACATAAAATGGTATAGCGTTTTAAACGCCCGCTCTCCTTCATGGTTCATTTTATTGTCATTAATTTGTCATCATAAAATGTCTATCATCAACCGGGCCGCAGGATTGTCCCTCTCGTTCTGACCTTGCAGGGAAACGAGCGGCAACAGGTTTAACAACAGGATAATATCGCCCCACCCTAACCAGAAAGTCATTGCATAATCTTATATCAGATATGATTGTCATCCTGCTGAATAATCCGTAAAAGCGCCGTAAGCAATAAATACCCTGCTGATTGATTTACCATGGAGAAATAAGATGCCTAGCGAAAAAGCCCGCAGCCTTGATCATTTCTATGAATTACTGGCAACCGGACAGCATCAGAAAATCGAACTCGATTTTGATGTCGCCGCTGACGACTTTTTTAAAATCGCCAGCGAGTTTGGCGAGACGGGTGCGAAAATCACCCGGGTTAACGAACGGTTTATTATTAAGATCCCCTCCCCGAAGGCATAAACACCCGGCCCGAGAAGATGCAACAGATCGCCGGTTTGTCCGCGCCCCTCCCGGTCATCCCTGACCGGGAGGGGCGCGGCAAGCCGGTTACTCAGCTGCCCGCTTTTGTTGGCCTCTCAATGATAGCCTTCGCTGCCGGACACTTTGCCGCGAAAGACGTAATAGCTCCAGGCGGTATACATCAGGATTACCGGGATAATAAGCAGTGCGCCCGGTAGCATAAACACCTGGCTCGAGGGCGGCGCAGCGGCATCCCAGAGGGAGATATGCGGTGGGATGATATTCGGCCAGACGCTGATCCCCAACCCGCTGAAGCCGAGGAAAATCAGGCCCAACGTCAGAATAAACGGGCGGGCGTGGCTGGCGGGGCGCGCGCTCAGACGCCAGATCCACAGGCTCAGCGTCAGCACCAAAATTGGCACCGGCACGAACCAGAAGAAATTGGGCAGCGTAAACCAGCGTTCCGCCACATAGCGCCAGCCCAGCGGCGTCCAGACGCTGACCACCGCAATCACCACCATCAACGCCAGCAGTACCTTGCGGGTCAGCTCGCGCATCTGCTGCTGCAGCGCGCCTTCGCTTTTCATGATCAACCACGTGGTGCCAAGCAGCAGATAGGCCACCACCAGTCCCAGACCGCAGAACAGATTGAAGGGGGTGAGCCAGTCCAGCGTCGAGCCGGCGAAGCGGCGGTCAGCCACCGCAAAGCCATTGATAAACGCGCCAACGACAATCCCCTGGCTGAAGGTCGCCAGCAGCGAGCCGCCGGCGAAGGCGTAGTCCCAGAAGGTACGGTGCGAGGGGATCGCTTTGAAACGAAACTCAAACGCCACGCCGCGAAAAATCAGACCAATGAGCATCGCCGTCAGCGGGATGACCAGCGCATCGGTGATCACCGCGTAAGCCAGCGGAAAGGCGCCAAACAGCCCCGCCCCGCCGAGCACCAGCCAGGTTTCGTTACCGTCCCAGACGGGCGCCACGCTATTGACCATCACGTCGCGCTCTTCGCCATCGTGTACCACGCTGAACAACATGCCGATGCCTAAATCGAAACCGTCCATCACGATATACATCAGGGTGGCGAAGACGATGATGACAAACCAAATCACCGAGATATCGATGCTCATGATGCGTTCTCCTCATCGCGCACCGGCTCTGCCGCCGAGAGCGGACGCGCCGGCGTGCCCGCGGTGTGTGAGGTCAGCTCCGTCACCGGCTGCGGCCCTTTTTTAATCAGCCGGAAAATATAGTAATACCCCACGCCAAACACGGCGCAGTAAACCACAATAAATACCAGCAGGCTGATGGCCATCTGCAGTGTGCTGTGCAACGACACCGCATCCCGGGTGCGCAGCAAACCGTAGATCACCCACGGCTGGCGGCCCATCTCGGTGGTCACCCACCCGGCGACCAGGGCAATAAGGCCGGCGGGCCCCATGCAGAGCGCAAACCACTGGAATGCCCGCGAGTGGTACAGTCGACGTCGATAGCGCAGCCAGGCGCTGCAGACCCCTAAGGCGATCATCAATACCCCCATCCCAACCATGATGCGGAATGACCAGAAAACGACAGGCGAATAAGGCCGATCCTCTTTAGGGAAATCTTTCAGGGCCGGCACCTGTTTATGCAGGCTGTGGGTGAGGATCAAGCTGCCGAGAGCGGGGATTTCCAAACCATAACGGGTTCGTTCTTCTTCCATATCCGGCAGGCCAAACAGCAGCAGCGGCGTGGCCTCGCCAGGGCGGTTTTCCCAGTGCCCTTCGATGGCCGCGATCTTTGCCGGCTGATGCTCAAGGGTGTTAAGACCATGCATATCCCCTACCACCGCCTGGATCGGCGCGACCAGTAGCGCCATCCACATCGCCATCGACAACATTTTACGGATAGCCGGCGAGTCATTCCCGCGCAGAAGATGCCACGCCGCCGAAGCCCCGACGAACATGGCGCTGCTGAGAAAGGCGGCTATCGCCATATGGAACAAGCGATATGGGAATGAGGGATTAAAGATGATCGCCAGCCAGTCCTGCGGGATAAGATGGCCATTTTCGATGGTAAAACCCTGCGGCGTCTGCATCCAGCTATTGGAGGCCAGGATCCAGAAGGTGGAGACCAGCGTGCCAAGCGCTACCATGCAGGTGGTGAAAAAATGCAGCGCTGGCGGCACTTTGCTCCAGCCAAACAGCATCACCCCAAGGAAACCTGCTTCAAGGAAAAAGGCGGTCAGTACTTCATACAGCAGCAGTGGGCCGGTAATACTGCCGGCAAACTGCGAAAATCCGCTCCAGTTGGTGCCGAACTGATAGGACATGACTAATCCGGAGACTACGCCCATGCCAAAATTGACGGCAAAAATTTTCAGCCAGAAGTTGTAGAGTGAGCGCCAGACGTTATCCCGGGTTCGTAACCACAATCCTTCAAGCACCACCAGGTAGCTGGCAAGACCGATAGTGATAGCCGGAAACAGGATATGAAAGGAAACGGTAAAGGCGAATTGCGCTCGGGCAAGATGAAACGCGTCGAATTCAAACATATTTCACACCCATCATTGTGAAGCGCCCCGGTCGCAACCGGGGCTCATGCGAACATCACTTAGCCGATGATGAGGTGTTTTGCTTCCCGGCACCAAGTTCGGCGCCGGTCAAAGGATCACCCTGCGGGTCAGACTGTGTTCGCTTCAGCATCGCTTTGCACAGCGCTTCCTGCTCTGGTGTGAGGCTGACAGAAGCGCCGCCATCGCCACCATCCACCGCCGGCTGCGGATCCTTGACATAATCAAAGTGTTTGTCACTGTTCCAGCTGCCGCGTACTTCTCCACCTTCAGACATATTGTAGTAGGTGTTAGCGTACTCGCTAATGGGGGGCAGTTTGCCCGGTGGATAGTTATTGCGAATCGACTGCAGCGCCTTCTCAAACGAGAGCTGGTGCGCCGCTTCGCGGGTCATCAGGAATGCCAGGGCATCTTTCACCCCAGGATCGTCGGTGACGTTGATCAGGCGTTCATAGACGATCTTCGCCCTCGCCTCCGCCGCGATATTCGACCGCAGGTCGGCGGTGGGTTCGCCGATAGTATCAATGTAGGCCGCCGTCCACGGCACGCCCGCCGAGTTGGTCAGCGGAGTACCACCGCCGTACAGTAACGAGGTAATATGGCTATCATTGCCGTTGGCAGTGAGCGAACGATACAGTTCCGCCTCACTCTCGGTGCCCTCCGCCAGCTCCCCTTTTGCGCCTTTATTTAGCATGCCGACCAGCGTGCCAATGATCTCCAGGTGGCTCAGCTCCTCTGTTGCGATATCCATCAGCATGTCTTTGCGGCCAGGATCGTCATCGCTTAATCCCTGGGTGAAATAACGACACGCAGCGGCCAGCTCGCCCTGAGGGCCGCCAAACTGCTCGAGCAGTAAATTCGCGAGCCCCGGATTGGGTTCAGCAACGCGTACGGTGTACTGCAACTTTTTCACATGACGAAACATAAGCCTGCCTCCTGGGTTATTTTTTCGCTTCTACGCCGTCAGCGTCCGACCGCAGGAGAAACTGCTCCGTTGTCTGGGGTATATGTTTAATCAGCCAGTCGGCCATCTCCCGCTCTTCCGCCAGAATGGCTTCGATCGCCGGGATAGAGGCGGTATCGCCCGCTTTTTCAGCCGCCGCCAGCAGAGAGGTATAGCAGGCAATCTCAAACTGCTCGAAGACGTAGCCGCTAATCGAGCCTTTGACGATTTCATCGGAAGGAAACATCCCGCCGATGGACTGGCCAAGGGCCGCCATTTTACTCATCGAGTCCTTTATCACCGAACGCGAAATTTCGTTGCGATCGAGGATCTCTTCCAACACGGTAATTTGCCGTTTGGTCTCATTAATATGCTGTTCAATTCTGGCACGGAGATCGGGATAATTATCGATACGGCCAGCCATCGATTCCAGCATGGATTCGGCCTGCTTTTCCATGGCATGCGCATCGCGGAGCCAGTCATGATAATGTTCAACGTGATTCATCGTCTTTTCCTCGTGTCAGGGAGCGTTTATTTTTCCGCTTTTTTATTAATATTACCTACCGCCAAATCGGTTAATTTAACGTCGGTTTGTTTTTCTTCTTCCAGCGTTTCGGCCAGCAATTTGACTGCTTTTTTGTAACCCAGCTGTTCTGCGAGAGTGACCAGGGTACCGTAACTGGCAATTTCGTAATGCTCGACCTTTTGCGCAGCGGCAATTAGCGCAGCATCTCGCACCTCATTTTTTTCCGTGCTCTCAACGACTTCATTGGCCTCTTCGATTAATCCTTCCATGGCCACGCATTTCATGCGTTTGATTTTCAGGCCGGATTCCTGCTCAATAATCTGGTCAATACGTTCAATCTGGCCCTGGGTTTCTTCGAGATGAGCATTGAACGCCGCGCTGAGTTTTTCACTGGACGCCGCTCTGGCCAGTTTAGCCAGCCCGCGGGTTAATTGTTTCTCTGCGCTGTAGGTATCTGAGAGCAGGTGAATAAATACATCTTCAATGCTTTTCATATTCATAGAAATACCTTCTGGAGTCAGAAAATAACTGCGAGTCTATACAGACTCGCAGGAGATACTTTCACTTCAGGGTGCAAGGAAAAGGATAATCAGGAATTATCGGACTTGCGGCCACCGCCGTGGCTGTTTTGTCCACCTTTTTTACCCGCTTCGGACGCACGCTGCGGATCATTTTTAAAGTTCCCGCCGCTGTGCTGACCACCTTTACGACCTGCTTCAGAAGCTTTTTCACGGTCTTCAGCAAAATTACCGGAACCACCACGATGCTCTGCCATATTTCACCTCATGTATATCGGTTATGTCAGTACGATACGAAAATATTCCGTATCACTCGTCGTTCGATATTTAAATCTAGCGGGTAATGCTGGTTAGTCAAATTATTATTCCGTTTTTTCGATGCCTTTCAGCAGTAATTCGGAATAATTCTACAAGATACCTTAAAAATAACCAGGCGGTACTTTTTCCGGTAACCCACTGTGTTCAGGGAAATAATACCCGTTCCCCTCCCATTATTTATACCTGTGGAGTAGTCCGATTGAGTGATATAACGAAGCGGCACCGATACGCTTCGTCAGCCTGAAATTCAGAACTTTTCTAAAAATTATCAATAAAAAAAGCCGCTGGGGGAGCGGCTATCAAATAAAAAATGGAGCGAATATCATGCATGATTAAGGCTAGTACGCTTAATGAAAATAGGAAACTAATTTAAACAAACCAGACGTGAAATAAGCGAAGCGTAGAATACGCTCAGCGACTTGAATATCACGCAGCTACATTATTTGTGCTCTACGCTTTATTTTTTAAGGTGACTTGTCGGCGGCAAGCGCGTCGGGTCACGATACCCTGGGCCTTAGGCGATCAGTCGTACTCTTCCGGAGAATATACAATGAAAGCACTCACTTATCACGGTCCCCATCATGTCAGTGTCGACACCATGCCTGACCCGGCTCTTGAGGCACCGGACGATATTATTCTGCGCGTCACCGCAACAGCGATCTGCGGTTCCGATCTGCATCTTTATCGTGGCAAGATCCCCGGCACGCACCATGGCGATATTTTCGGCCATGAATTTATGGGTGAAGTGGTGGAAGCGGGTTCCGCGGTCACCGCGGTCCGCAAAGGCGACCGGGTGGTTATCCCGTTTGTCATCGCCTGCGGAGACTGCTTCTTTTGTCGCCTGCAGCAATATGCCGCCTGCGAAAGCACCAATAGCGGCCAGGGGGCAACGCTCAACCGCAAAGGGATCACGCCACCTGCGGCCCTGTTCGGCTACAGCGATTTGTACGGCGGGATCCCGGGCGGCCAGGCAGAATATGTTCGGGTCCCCAAAGCCAATACCGGACCGTTTAAAGTGCCGGACACCTTACCCGATGAAAAGGTGCTGTTTCTGTCAGATATTCTGCCCACCGCCTGGCAGGCAGTAAAAAACGCCGAGGTCAAACCCGGCAGCAGCGTGGCTATTTTTGGCGCCGGCCCGGTAGGCCTGCTGTGCGCCTCCTGCGCCAGGCTCAATGGCGCAGAGCAGATATTTATCATCGATCATAACGATTACCGACTCGATTTCGCACAGCAGCGCTATGGCGCGATCCCGATAAACTTCGACACCCATGACGACCCGGCGCAGTGGATTATCGATAACACGCCGGGACATCGCGGCGTCGACGCGGTGATTGACGCCGTGGGCTTCGAGGCGAAAGGCAGCCTCACGGAAACCGTCCTCAGCAACCTGAAAATCGAGGGCAGCAGCGGCAAAGCCCTGCGCCAGTGCATCGCCGCCGTGCGCCGCGGCGGTATCGTCAGCGTGCCCGGCGTGTACGCCGGTTTCATTCACGGTTTTATGTTTGGTGATGCCTTTGATAAGGGGCTGACCTTCAGGATGGGGCAAACCCACGTCCACGCCTGGTTACCGGACCTGTTGGCGCTGATTGAGCAAGGGCTGCTCACCCCTGAGGAGATCGTCACTCACCATATGCCGCTGGAGGAGGCCGCGCGCGGCTATCAGATCTTTGAGAAACGCGAAGAGGCATGCCGCAAAGTCATCCTTGTGCCGGGGATGCAGCCCGGGAAGGCAACGCTTTGAGGCGGAAGTTAATCCGCCCTCCTCGGCAGCCAGTCCGGGCCGTGATATAAAAACAGCATACGTTGACCCGCCGTCGCTGATACCGCCGTTAACCACAGGAGAAGTTAATGCTCGAGTTACGCCCGAATTGCGAATGCTGTGATAAAGATCTGCCGCCAGACTCACCCGAGGCGTTTATCTGCTCGTTCGAGTGCACCTTTTGCCGGGACTGCATGACGGCGCGGCTGCACGGTCGTTGCCCAAACTGTGGCGGCGAACTGGTGCGGCGCCCTGTGCGTCCCGCAGAGGCGCTTCGGCGACACCCCGCCTCTACCCTGCGTCGCCATGGGCAGTAGGCACGAGACAGGTATCCTGGCCGTCGTGAAAATAAATGTGAAAGGAGAGCAACAAGCCAGAAGGCGCGACCCATGGCTGACAAACGGGATCCTTTCGGCTATTGCTCTGGCCTGTTCAAACCGTAAGGCCGCAATTCGCACCAGGGCATCAAACGCTTTCTTTTTTTGCCGTTCACAAGCGCGAAAATATACTGGCAAACTGCCATTACCATCGCTTATCTGCCAACTGGCATATTTCGTTGCCCACCGAAGCTTCCTGCTCCGGCCGTCAGTAGACTGCAGGGACATTCACCACGGAGCAGACTTATGATTGCGGTACTTTTTGAGGCCGACGCCTTACCACAAGCACAGGAAAGATATCTTCAGCTGGCGGCCGGGCTGACGCCTTTGCTATCAGACACGCCGGGGTTTATTGCCATTGAGCGCTTTCAGAGCCTGAGTACGCCCGGCAAAATCCTCTCGTTATCCTGGTGGGAAGATGAAGCTTCGGTGGCCCACTGGCAGCAAAATGAGCGGCATCTGGCTGCCCAGCGCGAAGGTAAAGCATCGATTTTTTCTTTCTACAGAATACGCGTAGCCCGTGTGTTCCGGGATTATTCATCGGATCGAGGAGCACAGCCCGATGTATGATATTCATGTCATTCTCAGCAACTCGCCGGGCTCGCTTGGCGCAATGGGTAAGACGCTGGGTAACAACGGCGTGGGCCTCGAAGGCGGCGGCGTGTTCTCCACGCCTGATGCCGGACATGCGCATTTTCTGGTGGAAGACGGCGAAAAAGCCCGTAGGGTGCTGACCGAGGCTGGCTTTACGGTCAGCAATGTGTGCCGCCCTCTGATACGAAAGTTACCCCAGCAACGCCCCGGGGAACTGGGGGAAATCGCCGCGACCCTTGCCCGCAACGGCATTACTATTCTGGTACAGTACAGCGACCACCGTAACCGGCTCATTCTCATTACTGATGATGACACCCGGGCAGCGGAAGTGACCGAAAAATGGGCCATATTTTCTGAATGAATCTCCTGAAAACGCAGCAAGGCAGTGAGCCAGAGGAGGCGCTGGAAACCGCTATGGCGATGGTGGCCTCAGCCCTCTCTGACCCGTCAAGGGTC
The DNA here is from genome assembly GCF_020526085.1 of Klebsiella africana. Lineage (NCBI taxonomy): Bacteria > Pseudomonadati > Pseudomonadota > Gammaproteobacteria > Enterobacterales > Enterobacteriaceae > Klebsiella > Klebsiella africana. The sequence continues at coordinate 3,157,171 of NZ_CP084874.1, forward strand.
AGTATTCTCTGCGCGCTGATGGACGGGCGCGCATGGACTGCCACTGAGCTTAGCACCGTCGCCGAGGTGTCCGCCTCCACCACCAGCGGCCATCTTGCCCGGCTGCTCAACAACGGGCTGGTAGTGTGTCTCGCGCAGGGGCGTCACCGCTATTACCGCCTGGCGGGCCCGCATATCGCCGGGCTGCTGGAAAATCTTATGGGCGTCTCAATGCAGGCGTATAAGGCGCTGGCCACCAGCACGCCGGTTACGCTTCGCTACGCCCGAACCTGCTACGATCACCTGGCGGGCGAACTGGCGGTCAATATTTATGAATTTATGCTGCGGGAAAAATGGCTGGCGGCAGATGGCCTGGCCCTGACGTCAGCCGGTAAAACTCAGCTTGAACGCCTTGGCGCAGTACTGAACGCCCGCCCACGGCGTAAGCCCTGCTGCCCCTGTCTCGACTGGAGCGAAAGACGTTTTCATCTGGGAGGCGACGCCGGCTCGGCGCTAATGACGCTGTTCCTGCAAAAAGGATGGATAACGCGCGCGCCGGGATATCGGGAAGTACAAGTGACGGATAGCGGCAGAGCGGCGCTGTCCCGGCTGTTTAATCTGAAAGTGAGCAGGTAGTGAATACTGAATCTGGGCAAGGAGGGTTAACCATAGCAATCCGCTTTTTTAGTCACTTCGTGTCAGTCCAGCAGCCTTCCGGCAAGTCACGTAATTTAGTAAACAGCCGTCAGCTGTCAGGCGATTCCCACACAGGGAGTAACAGCACTATCAGCAAATTACCGGTTGACGCCGTCGCTATTTTTATCAGAACTGATAGCTATAGTTCACGCTCGCGAACCATAACCATGGATGGGTGTATTCTCCCTCAAAGGCGGTCGTTTTCACCTGAGACGTTTGCATATGGAGATATTCAATGGCAACCCCGATATTACTTGCCGGTGTAAGCTGGTATTGTGCGCCGGTAGCAAACCGCCACTCATCACCAGTAGGTAATGTGAGCGCCACGTCACGTTGTGAATGATAGGGGGTAGTGTCAAAGGCGACACCGGCGTTAATTCGCCATTGCCGATCGGGCCGATACTGTACACCAACGGCGGTATGCCAGGTATCCTTCAGACGATTAGTTTGGCTACCCGAACTGCCATTGATAGTAATTTGCGGACTGCCAAACTGACTCCAGTCCTGCCATCCAAGATCGCCCATTAAAGACCACTGCCTATCAATATCATGCACAATACTCACCATCAGCTGTTGTGGTGCGCGGATCTGCGCCGAAACAGGCAGGTCATACTCGACGTTTGGCAGATGAGGGAATCGAGCCTTACCATCAATATTAAAGTGATAATCTGTTTTACTGGTCCATGTCATTCCCATGCGCGTCTGGTCGGTCAGCGCCATCAGCAAGCCGAGGCGATAGTTCATTGCCCAGTCATGGTCGCGTTGTTTTTCGTCGTTGCCATCGACATTACGCGTTAAGGACAGCAAGCCGTAGTTCAGCCCGGCGGCTGCACCAACAGAAATTTTATTATTGATCTGCCAGGCAATCCCGGGGCTGAGCGTCATGGCAACCATAGTGCTTTTTTTAATAAGACGATCGCCTGCCCAGTCGCCAAAATCGATCCCCAGTCCATAGTTACCATAAAGGCCGAGACCAGCAGATACAGTATCGCTCAGATGCTGTGTATAAAACATGCTCGCATTGGGAAACAGCTTCATGACATTGCCAGGACTCTGGCGTCCGCCGGACTCGTTATCCAGCGTATAGGTGATATCCCCCCCCATAGCCTGTAAGCCGCCAGTGACCATATGGTCAGGTAAGCGAGTCATTCCTGCAGGATTGGTTAACAGCGTTGAGGCATCCTGAGCTCGGGCTGCTTGTCCGGCACCGGCCAGAGCCGCATCTTCCGTTGCGACCTCATAAAAATAGAGGGCGCTGGCATGAGAAAATGATGAAGCGAATATTCCCGTTAATATAATTGATTTTATTTTCATTGAAGCACCTGGATAGGTAAGCGAATGCACTCCCCGTTAAGGATAAGCAAGGGTTGGCCAACCTGGATAAGTTTCTAATCTGACTTAAAAAATAATGTGTGAGCACATCAGTGATGATATGTATCTTACTTGAATAAGATGGGTGTTATGCCACGCAGAAAGCATGGCATAACACCTGATGATTATTTCGCCGTTTCTATTTTAGGTGGCTGCCAGCTGCCATCCAGAATCGGTTTTTCACCCCAGTATGCGCGGATATAGAGCGAAAACGTGCCGTCAGGAGCCGGAAGCCAGTTGTTGATTTTGTCCTCCGCAGGACGTGTTTTGCTGACATAGAGCGTCAGAGAACCATCATCATTAAATTTAAGGTTCTTATTCTTGGTACCCAGTGAGTAGCGATTCAGTTCATTAGGGCTAAAGAGGTGCTTACTGTTATACAGCGTTAATGACCAGAACCCTTTCACTGGCGGAAGCTCACCTTTCGGGAAGGTCACAGTGTAACTATGCTCGCCGGACAGTTGCGCTCCAGCGGCATCATTATCGGTGTAGAAATACTGGGTCTCGTTGGGTTTATTATCGAACATGTTCGATTTAGCCGTGCCGGTACGATTGTAATAATCGACACCAAATTCCGCATTATTTTTCGAACGATTCCAGCCATTGCCTGCAGGCACGCCGTTATTTTTCCATTTGAAGAATTCGGCAATAACGGTTTTATCTGTCTCAATTGCCGCTTCGTCCATCCACTTGCGGATTGCCGGGTTTTTCTTTCCGGCCTCAACAAGCTGGCGATACTGAGCATACATTGCTTCTTCGCCGGGAAGCGGCGGTACATTATTTAGAACATTCACAAACTGATCGAAGAATTTCTCAGGAACAACCCATTTGGTTTCGCCCGCACTGGCATCTGGCTTATCGCCAATGGCGGGGATGTTCGCGTAATCATAGGATTTCATTTTGCCGTCAAACTGGCTGAGCGGATAGGTCATCACCTCTTTGATCGGCGCCTGAATCGCTTTTCGATCTTCGGGAGTGTCATCCATTTGTACGCGCGGGATCACGTTGGCCATTTCTGTGGATGACCGGATGACGCCGTTAAATCCTTTCGGTGTCTCACCTGTCCACTTAGGCCCAACCAAAAGATAAAAGCCTGGCTTGGTACCATAGGGCTTACCGACATTGCCGATCTGATTAGTGCGGGCATCGTAAATAGCGTAGACCCAGAAACGATCTTTAAAATCAGGAACCTGAATAACAACAGGCTCTTTATCCAGCTCAAAGAAACCCAGCCCATAGGCGACATCCTGGTTTGGGCAGGTAACAAAGGTTTCTTCCGGCTTGATGTAGTCAGTCAGCATGCTTAGCTGACCCATCGGAGCAACCGGAACCATTCCACCGTTGAGGGCTGGATAAGGCGCCTTAGTGATAGTTTCGCGCCTGTTGAACTGGTTGACCATCGGCCAACCCCAGATGTAAGCCTGCTGCGCGACAGCCTTAACATAGGCTTCAGGCATCATCACGTCAGCGGACGGTTGGGTAAGTTGATCAAACTTTGTCGGGTGAGGGATTGTCAGTGGTGCACTCTGCGCAAACACTCCTGTACTGAGGGTTATGGCTGTAAATAATGCAAGATGGCGTAATTTCACTTTGTTTCTCTCAGTTATTTATTGGTCTGGATCAGGTCATCCGGGACCCATGTCTGATCGTAGAATCCATCTTCTGTACCATAGAGGCGCAAGGCCACCAGGAAGTTACGATCGGGTACCGTTTTTATAAATGCGCTGTCCTCTACACCGTCTGGCTTACTGGGACCAAACCAAAGATCGATAGAGCCATCTTTATTTTTTGGAATGTTGTAATAACCGTTCGTTGAGGGGAGTAGCTGATCGGTTTCAGGCATGGTGCCATCGGTAATATTGTACGCAGTGACAGCCCAAAACAGCGCCGCAGGTGGATTAGGCGGCAGGTGTAACTTATAGGTATTGCTGCCATTCAGAAACTTGCCGGTATTATCTTTGGTGGCATAAGGATATTTAGAACCTGCGCCGGTAGTATGCATCACCATTGCAGCTGCACTGGAATACGCTATCTGGAAGAACGCCGCACGCTGATTGGTATCAAGCGTACCGTACTGCATCCATTCTGCAGTTGCACCTGCCCAGGAGTTCTCCCATTGCCTGTCTTTATAGTAAAGCTGTCTCTGGTCGTCACGTCCAACCTGGCGGCGGGCGAGGATCATTCGGGGAGCAGTCACGACGGCTTTGTTAAGCATTTCCTGCTGTTTCGCCGTCGGATTGAACGGTTTCCCTTTTACAATACCAATGCTTAACAGTGCACTGCGGGTTGAGTCAGGTATGGCAGTAACAGGTTCGTAATCGACAAATGCTTTCAGCTTCTGCCAGTAGCTGGCATCCGTGGGATACATCATATTGACGCGCTTACCGCTGGCATCCGGAAACTGCATCGGTTTCACATCTTTTTCCACATCCCATAACGGATAGATTCGCGTTGTTTCTGCGCTTTTCACTGCAGGAATGGGGTCTGGCTTCCCATCGCCCTTACCCATGATCGTTCTGAAAAACAGGAAAACATTGTAAGTGGAAGATTTAAAAGCATAATAGCCCTGTGGAACCGGACCATCATAATCTGGAGGTAGCAGCAGGTAGAGACCACCTCTGGCGCGATCCGGGCCAATAGCCCCCACGTCAGTGATGGTTTTCTGGAAGAAATCCGTGAACATACCGATGACGTTTGGCGGTGCTTTAATGACCAGCGGGCCCGTTTCCTTTAAATCAAGGTAGCTCATCGAGTAGATCACGTCACCGTTAGGCGTCGGAACGACGGCACGGCTATCCATTCTTTCTTTCCAGATAGGCAGAACGTTATAGCCTTTACCAAAAGCGGCCTCTGAACCGTCACGCAGCCCAATAGTGTTAAGCAAAGGAAGCGTCTGAATATATGCCTGAATGGCATCCTGGTAGTAAAGCTCATCACTGAGTGACTGAGCTTCCTGCTGCGGCAGCCAGTTACCATTATTCAGTTGCTTCATCAGCGGAGAAAGTGGTGCATCAGCGAACGATACTTGCGGTGAAAACATCAGCGTTAGTAGAATCGCTGACGACAGGATTCGTAGTTTCATTAGGTTTCCCGGTGTTCATTGTCAGATATTCTGATCGAGCGGCCTCCAGATATTCTGGAATACACATTAACCCTCAACCAAGGAAATTGGATGCCAGATAGAGTATAGTCATTGTTTGAACAAGTAATGTATAAAATTGTTTATATATAAATTTTTTCAGGGCGCGGGAATTTATAAGAAGAAGGGGCAACTTTCTCTCCCCTACACTACGGTTTTAATACATCAATCACCCTCAATACCTCGATAACATCACCAGTTTCATTTTTATTGTTCAGTAGATCACTCTCCGCATATCACCAGTGAAATCAGTATGCTGTCATCTTTTTTCAAGGGAAGGAGATTCTCATAACGACATATCCTGCTATTACCTTGCTGATTTCCATAGTGACCCAAACTGAATATGTCTTGCATCGCCACGGGTAGCGAATAAATCCGCCTGATTAAACTTCAGCGCTGGCCAGGGGCTTTCTGATTTAAATGCGGGAAGTCAATTTCCCGCAGAGATGACTTCAGGAAGCGAACTATTGAGCATATTTATTTAAGAATTTGTGGGCACCTCATATCGTAAACAAGGCAATGATCCCCCGATCCTGTTAGGTCATAAGACAATGAAAATGACGAACAGATACCGGGATGACCGTGACAAAGAGTGGATAGTCGTTGGTAAAAAAGCAGAATGATCTTCAACCAGTTTTGGGGAAAATTGTGGGGAAGCTCCGCACCCGCCCAAAAAAACGGGAGCCCATCGGCTCCCGCTTTTACTTAATCCACCAACGGGATTACATGTTCGCGATAATCGCGTCGCCAAACTCTGAGCATTTCAGCAGTTTAGCGCCTTCCATCAGACGTTCAAAGTCATAGGTCACGGTCTTGGCGGCGATAGCGCCTTCCATGCCTTTGACGATCAGGTCTGCGGCTTCGAACCACTGCATGTGGCGCAGCATCATCTCTGCGGACAGGATGATGGAGCCCGGGTTCACTTTGTCCTGGCCGGCATACTTCGGCGCAGTACCGTGAGTCGCTTCGAACAGCGCGCACTCGTCACCGATGTTGGCGCCCGGGGCGATACCGATACCGCCAACCTGCGCCGCCAGGGCGTCAGAGATATAGTCGCCGTTGAGGTTCATACAGGCGATAACGTCGTATTCCGCCGGACGCAGCAGGATCTGCTGCAGGAAGGCATCGGCGATCACGTCTTTCACCACGATCTCTTTGCCGGTGTTCGGGTTCTTGATTTTCACCCACGGACCGCCGTCGATCAGCTCGCCGCCGAACTCTTCGCGAGCCAGCTGGTAGCCCCAGTCTTTGAACGCGCCTTCGGTGAACTTCATGATGTTGCCTTTGTGCACCAGAGTGACGGAATCACGATCGTTGGTGATCGCGTATTCAATCGCGGCACGCACCAGGCGTTTGGTGCCTTCTTCAGAGCACGGCTTGATGCCGATGCCGCAATGTTCCGGGAAGCGAATTTTCTTCACACCCATCTCATCGCGCAGGAATTTGATCACTTTGTCTGCTTCCGCAGAGTCGGCTTTCCACTCGATACCCGCATAGATATCTTCGGAGTTTTCACGGAAGATGACCATGTCGGTCAGTTCCGGGTGTTTAACCGGGCTCGGGGTGCCCTGGTAGTAACGTACCGGACGCAGGCAGACGTAAAGATCCAGCTCCTGGCGCAGCGCCACGTTCAGAGAACGAATGCCGCCGCCGACTGGGGTGGTCAGAGGACCTTTGATAGCAACGCGGTAGTCACGAATCAGATCGAGGGTTTCAGCTGGCAGCCAGACGTCCTGGCCATAGACGTGGGTCGATTTCTCACCGGTGTAAACTTCCATCCAGGAAATTTTACGCTCGCCCTTATAGGCTTTCTCAACGGCGGCATCAACCACTTTCAGCATCGCTGGGGTAACGTCAACGCCGATGCCGTCACCTTCAATGAACGGGATAATCGGATTGTGAGGGACGTTCAGTTTGCCGTTTTGCAGGGTGATTTTTTGACCTTCCGCCGGAACTACTACTTTGCTTTCCATTAACCTCTCCTTCGAGCGCTTCTGGTTCTGCTCTTCCCTCTTCACGCGAGCCTGGTGTTGGCTGAGTCGGCCAGCTTCGGCGTACCGGGTCTTCCCGCTAACCGGAGCTATCGCGTCCGTGTCGCCTTCCTGCCTGTAGTGCGAATCGGTTTGAGCAATTTTTTGTTAATAATTTGTAATGAGCATGTCAATACTACCTGAATGTTTGCGTCCATGAAAGGCATTCGTAATTAGGCTATAATGCGGCAATTGATAGAGCCTGAAAATACCATGCAGAAAACTTCATTTAGAAAACATCGCGTTGAGCGATTCAGCACACAACAAGTCACCAGACAACGTAAAGAACGCCAGCCAAAAACTGTGATCTTGTTCAATAAACCCTATGATGTGTTGCCGCAATTTACCGATGAAGCCGGGCGCAGCACGCTGAAAGATTTTATCCCCGTGGCGGGCGTCTATGCCGCCGGTCGGCTCGATCGCGACAGCGAAGGCCTGCTGGTGCTGACCAACGACGGCGCGCTGCAGGCGAAGCTGACCCAGCCGGGTAAACGCACCGGCAAGATCTATTACGTTCAGGTAGAAGGCGAGCCTACGCCCGAGGCGCTGGCCGCGCTGCGTGACGGCGTCACGCTCAACGATGGCCCCACCCTGCCTGCCGGTGTTGAACTTGTTGAGGAGCCCGCGTGGCTGTGGCCGCGTAACCCGCCTATTCGCGAGCGCAAATCGATCCCCACCCGCTGGCTGAAAATCACCCTCTACGAGGGACGTAACCGCCAGGTGCGCCGGATGACCGCCCACGTTGGCTTCCCCACCCTGCGCCTGATCCGCTACGCCATGGGCGGCTATACGCTCGACGGACTGGCGAATGGCGAATGGCGTAGAGCCGAATAACCAAAAAGGAAAAGCGATGTTTAAACCTCATGTCACCGTTGCCTGCGTGGTACACGCCGAGGATAAATTCCTCATCGTCGAAGAGACCATTAACGGCAAAGCGCTGTGGAACCAGCCGGCGGGCCATCTGGAAGCCAATGAGACGCTGCTGCAGGCCGCCGAACGCGAACTGTGGGAAGAGACCGGAATCCGCGCCACGCCGCAGCACTTCATCCGCATGCATCAGTGGGTCGCTCCCGATAATACGCCGTTTCTGCGCTTCCTGTTCGCCATCGAACTTAGCGATCTGTGCGCCACTGAACCGCATGACAGTGATATCGATCGCTGCCTGTGGCTGAGTGCTGAGGAAATTCTTAACGCGCCGAACCTGCGCTCGCCGCTGGTTGCCGAAAGCATTCGCTGCTACCTGCAGGACCCGCGCCAGCCGCTGTCGCTGATCGGCGCCTTTAACTGGCCGTTCACAGGGGGTGAATGAACGGTGAGCGCGTGCTAGAATACGCCGCCTCGAAGTTCAATGTAGCGAGTATTTCCATGTCAGAAAGCCAGAAAAAAGTGATCGTCGGCATGTCCGGCGGCGTCGACTCCTCGGTCTCCGCGTACCTGCTGCTGCAGCAAGGGTATAAGGTGGAAGGCCTGTTCATGAAGAACTGGGAGGAAGACGACGGCGAGGAATACTGCACCGCCGCCGCCGACCTTGCCGATGCGCAAGCGGTCTGCGATAAGCTGGGCATTGAACTGCACACCGTTAACTTTGCCGCCGAATACTGGGATAACGTCTTTGAGCTCTTCCTGGAAGAGTACAAAGCCGGCCGCACGCCGAATCCGGATATTCTGTGCAATAAAGAGATTAAGTTTAAAGCCTTCCTCGAGTTCGCCGCGGAAGATCTCGGCGCCGACTATATCGCCACCGGGCACTATGTGCGCCGCGCCGATGTCGACGGTAAAAGCCAGCTGCTGCGCGGCCTCGACGGCAACAAAGATCAGAGCTACTTCCTCTACACCCTTAGCCACGAGCAGATTGCCCAGAGCCTGTTCCCGGTGGGTGAGCTGGAAAAACCGCAGGTGCGTAAAATCGCCGAAGAGCTGGATCTGATCACCGCAAAGAAAAAAGATTCCACCGGCATCTGCTTTATCGGCGAGCGTAAATTCCGCGATTTCCTCGGCCGCTATCTGCCGGCGCAGCCGGGCAAAATTCTCACCGTCGACGGCGAGGAGATCGGTACCCATCAGGGGCTGATGTATCACACCCTGGGCCAGCGTAAAGGGCTGGGTATCGGCGGCACCAAAGAGGGTAGCGAAGATCCGTGGTACGTGGTCGATAAAGACGTTGAGAACAATATTCTTATCGTCGCCCAGGGGCATGATCATCCGCGCCTGATGTCCGTCGGCCTGATTGCCCAACAGCTGCACTGGGTTGACCGTGAACCGCTGCAGGGCACCCTGCGCTGCACGGTGAAAACCCGCTATCGCCAGACCGATATCCCCTGTACCGTCACCGCACTGGATGAAGACCGTATCGAAGTCCGCTTTGATGAGCCGGTCGCGGCGGTCACCCCGGGGCAGTCTGCGGTATTCTATCTCGGTGAAGTGTGCCTCGGCGGCGGTATTATTGAACAACGACTGCCTCTGCAGTCCTGAACGCGCGTTATTTCCGCCGGGACGAATCGCTCCGGCGGCTGACAAGGAGTATGTGTGGCGAAGAATTACTATGACATCACCCTGGCGCTGGCGGGCGTTTGCCAGGCGGCGCGACTGGTTCAGCAGCTGGCGCACCAGGGACATTGCGACAGCGATGCCCTGCATGTGTCGCTGAACAGCATCATCGACCTCGATCCCGAGTCGACGCTGGCGGTGTTCGGTGGCAGTGAAGCCAATCTTCGCCTCGGCCTTGAAACGCTGCTCGGGGTGCTCAACACCAGCAGCCGTCAGGGCCTCAATGCGGAACTGACGCGTTATACCCTGAGCCTGATGGTGCTGGAGCGCAAGCTCGCCGCCAGTAAAGGGGCGATGGACACGCTCGGCAACCGCATCGCCGGCCTGCATCGTCAGCTGGAGCACTTTGACCTGCAGTCCGAAACGCTGCTCAGCGCCATGGCGGGCATCTATGTCGACGTGATAAGCCCGCTGGGCCCGCGTATTCAGGTGACCGGCTCGCCTGCTGTGCTGCAAAGCCCGCAGGTGCAGGCGAAAGTTCGCTCCGCGCTGCTGGCGGGTATTCGCGCCGCGGTGCTCTGGCATCAGGTGGGCGGCGGACGTCTGCAGCTTATGTTTTCCCGTAATCGTCTGGTTAACCAGGCAAAGCAAATTCTTGCTCATTTAACCCCGGAGTTGTGATCTATGGAATTATCCTCACTGACCGCCGTTTCCCCTGTCGACGGCCGCTACGGCGATAAAGTCAGCGCGCTGCGCGGTATCTTCAGCGAATTCGGTTTGCTGAAATTCCGCGTTCAGGTGGAAGTACGTTGGCTGCAAAAACTGGCCGCCCACGCAGCGATCAAGGAAGTTCCTGCTTTTGCTGCCGACGCAAACGGTTTCCTTGACAAAATCGTCGCCGATTTCAGCGTCGAAGACGCAGAGCGCATCAAAACCATCGAGCGCACCACCAACCACGACGTGAAAGCGGTCGAGTATTTCCTGAAAGAGAAAGTCGCTGACGTCGCCGAGCTGCACGCGGTGTCAGAGTTTATTCACTTCGCCTGTACGTCTGAAGACATCAATAACCTCTCCCACGCGCTGATGCTGAAAACCGCCCGCGACGAAGTGGTTCTGCCTTACTGGCGCAAATTGATTGACGCCGTGAAAGAGCTGGCGACCCAGTACCGCGATGTGCCGCTGCTCTCCCGTACCCACGGCCAGCCGGCGACGCCGTCCACCATGGGTAAAGAGATGGCGAACGTCGCCTACCGTATGGAGCGCCAGTACCGTCAGCTGAACCAGGTGGAAATCCTCGGTAAAATCAACGGCGCGGTGGGTAACTACAACGCCCACATCGCGGCCTACCCGGAAGTCGACTGGCATCAGTTCAGCGAAGAGTTCGTCACCTCGCTGGGCATTCAGTGGAACCCGTACACCACCCAGATCGAGCCGCATGACTACATCGCTGAGCTGTTTGACTGCATCGCGCGCTTCAACACCATTCTGATCGACTTCGATCGCGATGTGTGGGGCTACATTGCGCTCAACCACTTCAAACAGAAGACCATCGCGGGTGAAATCGGCTCTTCAACCATGCCGCACAAGGTGAACCCGATTGACTTCGAAAACTCCGAAGGCAACCTCGGTCTGGCCAATGCGGTCATGCAGCACCTGGCCAGCAAACTGCCGGTTTCCCGCTGGCAGCGCGACCTGACCGACTCCACCGTTCTGCGTAACCTCGGCGTGGGCATCGGCTATGCGCTGATCGCCTATCAGTCCACCCTCAAAGGGATCAGCAAGCTGGAGCTGAACCAGGATCGCCTGCTGGACGAACTGGATCACAACTGGGAAGTACTGGCTGAGCCGATCCAGACCGTGATGCGCCGTTACGGTATCGAAAAACCGTACGAGAAGCTGAAAGAGCTGACCCGCGGCAAACGCGTTGACGCGGAAGGGATGAAGCAGTTTATTGACAGCCTCGCCCTGCCGGAAGAGGAAAAAGTGCGCCTCAAAGCGATGACCCCGGCCAACTATATCGGTCGGGCTACCACTATGGTTGATGAGCTGAAGTAATCGCCCTGCCCCTCTTTCAACCGGAAAGAGGGGCGTTTTGTCGCCGGAAAGCAATCAAATCCAGACGTCGTTCACCGCCGTCCGCTCGCCCCCCTCGTGGCCGGTATTCAGCACGCCGCGCGGCTCAATCAGCATGAGCTTCGCTTCTGTCTCCGCCGAGGTCTTATGTTCCACTCCTCGTGGCACGACGATCATCTCCCCAGCCTTCACCAGCACATGTCCGTCGCGGAAGTCCACACGCAATACCCCCTCCACCACCATCAGCGTCTCATCGGTTTCCGGGTGGCTGTGCCAGATAAAGTCGCCGGCGATGCGCACGATCTTGAACTGATAGTCGTTCATTTCGGCCACCACTTTGGGCTGCCATTGTTCGCTGAACAGGGAAAATTTGTGTGCAAGATTAACGAGTTGATACATAGACTGTCTCCTTGTGATAAAGGCAGTCAGCATAGTTCGCCTCGCCGCGGTAACGCTTGAACGATTGTGCAACCTGCGCCGCGCTAACCGCGGATCGCCCGCAGCCAGCGGCCCGGAGAGAGACCAAAGCGGCTGATAAACTGGCGCGTCATGTGGCTCTGATCGGCAAAGCCCGCGTCGGCGGCAATATCCACCAGACGCTCCCCGGCGCGCATCCGCTGGCGGCAATAGTCGAGCCGGCGCATCATGACGTAACGCCACGGGCTGGTGCCGTACAGCGTTCTGAAATCCCGGCTCAGGCTCCAGCGGTCCCGGCCGCTGACCTGCGATAAGGTGTCGAGGGTCATATCCTGCATAAAACAGGCATGGATATACTCCCGGGCCTTCTCCGCCGACCGATAGTCAAACGCCTGGCGACGGGAACGCTGCCCGCCGACCACAGCCAGGATCTGCGCCAGGTCGTACAGGGCGTCCTCTTCCTCCAGCGGCTCGAAGGTGTCCGTGACCGCTTTTAATAACGGCAGCGCGGCGCACCGCAGGCGCGGATCCGCCGACAGGCCGCCGGGAATAAACGGCAGTGGCCTGCCGCCGAGTATCTTCTGGATCAGCGCCGGTTCGATATAGACCATGCGGTAGTGAAAGCCGGCCTCGGTACCCGCCTCGCCGTCATGTATTTCGTCCGGATGAAGCACCATCGTTCCGCCGGGCAGGCTGTGCTGGAGCCCACCACGATAGTGAAAACTCTGCACGCCGGCGATCGTCTGGCCGATAGCGTAGGTATCATGCCGGTGCGGCTCGTAGCCGTGGCCGCCGAAGAAGGCTTCGATGCGTTCCGTCTGGCTGGGCGACTGCGCCAGCCTGACCCAGTCCGCGCTCTGCTGCTGAGACATAATGGATAACCTGCGGCGTCATTGTGGGCTCATTCCAGCACTATTACACAAAAAATTAACATCACCAACTCGCTCATTGTCCGCGCCCTGCCGCTGGGCGTTTGCTGAAATTACGCATAGAATGAAGGAGTTCCATGCACGCAGCGCAAAGGGCATCGTCCAATGCTGGCCTGGCAGCCGGTGTTTTGCGCCCTTTTTATAAAAAGCTTTATTTAACAGCCGTTTATATTTTGCGTATATACTAAGCGTCAAACTACTATCAACACAGGAAGGGAGAACAGCCATGCGCGTACTCGTGGTTGAGGATAACGCCCTGCTGCGTCACCATCTCAAAGTTCAGCTGCAGGAGCTGGGCCATCAGGTCGATGCGGCGGAAGATGCCAGGGAAGCGGATTACTATCTGGGCGAGCATCTCCCGGATATCGCCATCGTCGACCTCGGCCTGCCGGATGAGGACGGACTATCGCTGATCCGCCGCTGGCGCAGCCACGACGTGTCGCTGCCGGTGCTGGTGCTGACCGCCCGCGAAGGATGGCAGGATAAAGTGGAAGTGCTGAGCGCCGGGGCGGATGATTACGTCACCAAGCCTTTCCATATTGAAGAGGTTGCCGCCCGCATGCAGGCGCTGCTGCGCCGCAACAGCGGCCTCGCCTCGCAGGTGATCTCCCTGCCGCCGTTCCAGGTCGACCTCTCCCGGCGTGAGCTGTCGGTCAACGACCAGCCGATCAAGCTGACCGCCTTTGAGTACACCATTATGGAAACCCTGATCCGCAACCGCGGAAAAGTGGTCAGCAAAGATTCGCTGATGCTCCAGCTCTACCCGGACGCCGAACTGCGAGAAAGCCACACCATCGACGTGCTGATGGGTCGGCTGCGCAAGAAAATTCAGGCTGAATACCCACAGGACGTCATCACCACGGTGCGCGGCCAGGGCTATCTGTTCGAACTACGCTGATGAAGGGACTGTTGCGGCATATTTTCCCACTGTCATTACGGGTTCGCTTCCTGCTGGCGACCGCCGGGGTGGTGCTGGTGCTCTCCCTGGCCTACGGCATGGTAGCCCTGGTGGGCTATAGCGTTAGCTTCGATAAAACTACCTTTCGCCTGCTGCGCGGCGAGAGCAATCTCTTTTATATGCTGGCGAGATGGGAAAACGGCACCATTGACGTCGACATCCCGGAAAATCTGAATATGGAAAGCCCGACGGTGACCCTTATCTACGATGAGCAGGGTAAACTGCTGTGGGCGCAGCGCGATGTCCCCTGGCTGGCGAAACGTATTCAACCGGAATGGCTAAAACGCAATGGTTTCCATGAGATCGAAGCCGATGTCGACAGCAGCAGCATGCTATTGCGCAACAACCACGAGATTCAGGAACAGCTGGATGCCATCCGCGAGCAGGGCGACGACTCAGAGATGACCCACTCGGTGGCGATCAACCTCTACCCGGCCACCAGCAAAATGCCCCAGCTCAGCATTGTGGTGGTTGATACCATTCCGGTGGAGCTCAAGCGCAGCTATATGGTGTGGAGCTGGTTTATCTACGTGCTGGCCGCCAACCTGCTGCTGGTGATCCCCCTGCTGTGGGTCGCCGCATGGTGGAGCCTGCGGCCCATTGAGTCGCTGGCGAAAGAGGTACGTGAGCTGGAGGAGCACCACCGCGAAAAGCTCAATCCCAACACCACCCGCGAGCTGACCCGGCTGGTCAGCAACCTTAACCGGCTAGTTCGCAGCGAGCGTGAACGCTATGACAAATACCGCACCACCCTCACCGATCTCACCCACAGCCTGAAAACGCCGCTGGCGGTGATGCAGAGCACCCTGCGCTCGCTGCGCGGCGAGAAGATCAGCGTCGACGAGGCTGAGCCGGTAATGCTGGAGCAGATAAGCCGTATCTCACAGCAGATTGGTTACTATTTGCATCGCGCCAGCATGCGCAGCGGCGGCACCCTGCTGAGCCGGGAACTGCACCCGATTGCCCCCCTGCTCGACAGCCTGACCTCCGCCCTCAACAAGGTCTATCAGCGCAAAGGGGTCAATATCTCGCTCGACATCTCGCCGGAGATCACTTTCGTCGGCGAGCAGAACGATTTTATGGAGGTGATGGGTAACGTTCTCGATAACGCCTGTAAGTACTGTCTGGAGTTCGTGGAAGTTTCCGTACGCCAGACCACCGACAGCCATCTGCACATTCTGGTGGAGGACGATGGCCCCGGGATCCCGCAGAGCCAGCGCCGCGCCGTCTTCGACCGCGGCCAACGGGCAGATACGCTGCGTCCCGGCCAGGGCGTGGGGCTCTCCGTCGCCCGCGAAATCGTCGAGCAATATGACGGGGAGATTATCGCTGGCGAAAGCCTGCTCGGCGGCGCCTGCATGGAGGTGGTGTTTGGCCGCCAGCTGATGGAAGATAAACAGGGTTAATCATTGAGTTTTTTAACGGCGCCTGCATCGCCGGGGCGCCGCATCCGTTATAATCCCTGTCAGACACCTGCAGTGGAATATCAATATGGATTATCAATTAACGCTTAACTGGCCCGACTTTATCGAACGCTATTGGCAGAAACGGCCGGTGGTATTGAAGCGCGGCTTCGCCAATTTTATCGACCCCCTAAGCCCGGACGAACTGGCTGGACTGGCCATGGAGAGCGAGGTCGATAGCCGCCTTGTCAGCCATCAGGATGGAAAATGGCAGGTCAGTCACGGTCCCTTTGAAAGCTACGATCACCTGAGTGAAAACAACTGGTCCCTGCTGGTGCAGGCGGTTAACCACTGGCATGAGCCGTCTGCGGCGCTGATGCATCCGTTCCGCGCTCTGCCGGACTGGCGTATCGACGATCTGATGATCTCCTTCTCGGTACCCGGGGGCGGCGTCGGCCCGCATCTGGATCAGTATGATGTGTTTATCATTCAGGGCACCGGCCGTCGGCGCTGGCGCGTTGGGGAAAAGGTGCCGATGAAACAGCACTGCCCGCATCCTGACCTGCTGCAGGTTGATCCCTTCGAAGCGATCATCGATGAAGAGATGGAGCCGGGCGATATTCTCTATATTCCGCCAGGATTCCCGCATGAGGGTTATTCGCTGGAAAACTCGCTTAACTATTCGGTCGGCTACCGTGCGCCGAATGCCCGCGAGCTGTTCAGCGGCTTTGCCGACTATGTCCTCCAGCGCGAACTGGGCAGCCAGCGCTACGCCGATCCGGACGTGCCGTCCCGCGATCATCCGGCCGATATTTTACCGGCCGAACTGGACCGCCTGCGCGAGATGATGCTGGGACTGATTAACCAACCGGAGCATTTTAAGCAGTGGTTCGGCGAGTTTATCACCCAGTCACGTCATGAGCTCGACGTCGCGCCGCCGGAGCCGCCGTATCAGCCAGATGAAATTTACGATTCCCTGCAGCAGGGCGACACGTTGCAACGGCTGGGCGGCCTGCGGGTGCTGCGCATTGACGGCGAGGTGTTCGTCAACGGCGAGAAGATCAACTCCCCACATCGTCCGGCACTGGATGCTTTAGCCACCCATCTGACGCTGCGCGCCGACCATTTTGGCGATGCGCTGGAGGATCCTTCTTTCCTCGCCATGCTGGCAGCGTTGGTCAACAGCGGCTACTGGTTCTTTGGCGACTGAGTCTCCATCCTGCCCGGCGGCGCTGCGCTTGCCGGGCCTACGGGTTCTGTAGCCACCGGCTGGACCGTAGGCCGGATAAGGCGAAGCCGCCATCCGGCACTTTGTGGTTTCGATGGCGGCAATGTCTTACCCGAGCATTATCGCCTCTCGCCTGCATCAAATTCGCTTACCTCACCCGCCCAAGCCGGCGGATACCATCCCCGGCGAACATCGCGATGAAAGGTCGAATACGGCCAATCCTGCACCCGACGGACATGACCGTGCTTAACGGGATTGATATAAACGTAATCCATATGCCGCCGGTAATCTTCTTCATTACGGATGGCATGTTCCCAGAATCGCGGCTGCCAGATATGGCCCTGCGCCAGCGCTCGGGTAAACATTTTTTTAATGTCCCGCCAGCGACCGGAATAATCGGTATCCCCCTCAGGCAGGGTCCAGATGCAGTGCATATGCTCTGGTAAAACCACCCAGGCGTTAATCAGAAAAGGTTTTTTGCTTTTAACAGACGCTGTAGCGGCACGCAGATGAACAATATGCCGCGTCAGGAGATCGCTGCGCCGATTTTGCAGGTTAACGGTGAAGAACCAGCAGCCGCCGGGGATATAACTGCGACGATAATCAGACATGTGAGGTTCCCTCCTCAGTATTAGCCTTATCGCTTTTGCCCGGCGGCGCTGCGCTTGTCAGGCCTACGGGTTCTGTAGCCACCGGCTGGACCGTAGGCCGGATAAGGCGAAGCCGCCATCCGACATAAAGACAGGCACCTGCTCTGCTGTTCACCGCCCGGCGGCGCTGCGCTTGCCAGGCCTACAGGTTCTGTGGCCACCGGCTGGACCGTAGGCCGGATCAGGCGAAGCCGCCATCCGGCATAAAGACAGGCACCCGCACTGCTGTTCACCGCCCGGCGGCGCTGCGCTTGCCGGGCCTACGGGTTCTGTAGCCGCCGGCTGAACCGTAGGCCGGATAAGGCGTTAGCCGCCATCCGGCATCTTGTCCGACACGGTCCGTTTGAGGAGGCTATTTCCCTTTTCGTGCCGCCGTCAGCTCGGCGATACGCACGATCACCTGCACCGCCTTCTCCATCCCTTCCAGAGTGACAAATTCATGCTTGCCGTGATAGTTATAGCCGCCGGTAAACAGATTCGGGCACGGTAATCCCATAAACGAGAGCTGCGCGCCATCGGTGCCGCCGCGGATCGGCTTCATTTGCGGTTCAATATCGCAGTCCACCATCGCCTGACGGGCAATATCGACCACGTGCGGATGAGCGATCACCTGCTCATGCATATTGTAATAACTATCCTCGATTACCAGCTCGATATAGCAGTCCGGGTGCAGCCCCTTGCCGACCTTTTTGGCGATCTCCATCATCTTGCGCTTACGCGCCTCGAAGTGCTTACGGTCAAAATCGCGGATGATGTAATGCATCTCGGCCCGATCAACGCTGCCTTTCATGCTGGTGAGGTGATAAAAACCTTCATAACCTTCGGTGGTCTCCGGCGCCTCATCGGCCGGCACTTCGGCATGAATGCGTGCGGCCAGCGACAGCGCATTCACCATCACCCCTTTCGCGGTGCCGGGATGCACGTTATTGCCGACAATTTTAATGGTCACCGAGGCGGCGTTGAAGTTTTCAAACTCCAGTTCGCCGACCCCGCCGCCGTCAACGGTATAAGCCCAGCGGGCATCAAAGGCCTCGACGTCGAAATGCTTCGCCCCTTTACCCACCTCTTCATCGGGGGTGAAGGCCACGCGGATATCGCCATGGGGGATGTTTTTCGCCTGCAGGGTCGCCAGCGCGGTCATGATTTCGGCAATACCGGCCTTGTCGTCGGCCCCGAGCAACGTTTTCCCGTCGGTGGTGATCAACGTCTGTCCCAACAGCTGATGCAGTACCGGGAACATCACCGGCGAGAGCACCTCATCGCCGATGCCCAGCGCGATATCGCCGCCGCGATAGTTTTCGACAATCTGCGGATTGACGTTTTTACCGCTGAAATCCGGCGACGTGTCGACGTGAGAGATAAAGCCGATGGCCGGGATATCGCCCTCGACGTTGGCGGGCAGGGTTCCCATTACCGTCCCTTTTTCACTCAGCGTTACCTTGACCAGTCCCATTTCTTCCAACTGCGCCTGCAACAGGCGTAACAGCTTCCACTGCCCTTCCGTGCTGGGGACCTGACGAACGCCAGGCTTTGACTGCGTGTCCAAAGAAACGTACTGCAAAAAACGCTCAAGCAATTTATCCATGTAGCCACCCTCTTCTTTTGTGACAACATTATTCATAAGCCAGAAAAGACAAATATTGCGTCAGGTCATTCTTAGTCCGTAAAGCGAAATTTAATAACAGGACCGACGTTATGGTGTAAAGGTAGACTATCCGCGCGTATCAAGGATTGGCGATTACCCTCGTTTGCCGTAGAATGCTGGCCCTTATTAAAAACGTGCAACCCCAAAGGTGGTTAATCACAAACCCCGCAGCGGTCAGCGATTTTCCGTTGCGTCTACATGGGACAGAGTCAAAAATTGAATATACAACCGCGTTCGCGTTCGCCGCTGGTGCAACTGGCGGGAATTCGCAAGAGCTTTGATGGTAAAACGGTCATCGATAACCTTAACCTGACCATCAACAATGGTGAGTTTCTCACCCTGCTTGGCCCTTCTGGCTGCGGTAAAACCACCGTTCTGCGCCTTATCGCCGGCCTGGAAAACGTCGATAGCGGACGGATCCATCTCGAAGATCACGATATTACTCATGTTCCGGCGGAAAACCGCCACGTCAATACCGTATTCCAAAGCTACGCCCTGTTTCCGCATATGACGGTGTTCGAAAACGTCGCCTTTGGCCTGCGGATGCAAAAAACGCCGGCGGCAGAAATCACCCCACGGGTAATGGATGCCTTAAAGATGGTGCAGCTGGAAACATTTGCCCAGCGCAAACCACACCAGCTCTCCGGCGGCCAGCAGCAGCGCGTGGCCATCGCCCGCGCGGTGGTTAACAAACCGCGCCTACTGCTGCTCGATGAGTCTCTTTCGGCACTGGATTACAAACTGCGCAAGCAGATGCAAAACGAACTGAAAGCGCTGCAGCGTAAGCTCGGGATCACCTTCGTCTTCGTCACTCACGATCAGGAAGAGGCCCTGACCATGTCCGATCGCATCGTGGTGATGCGCGATGGCAAAATCGAGCAGGACGGTACCCCGCGTGAGATTTACGAAGAGCCAAAAAACCTGTTTGTCGCCAGCTTTATCGGCGAGATCAATATCTTCGATGCTACCGTGATTGAGCGCCTCGACGAGCAGCGCGTACGCGCCAGCGTCGAAGGACGGGAGTGCAATATCACCGTCAACTTTGCCGTGGCGGCCGGCCAGCGTCTGCATGTCCTGCTGCGCCCGGAAGATCTGCGCGTCGACGAGATCCACCACAACAGCGACGCCGACGGCCTGATCGGCTATGTCCGCGAACGCAACTACAAGGGGATGACCCTGGAGTCAGTGGTGGAGCTGGAAAACGGCAAAATGGTGATGGTCAGCGAGTTCTTTAACGAAGACGACCCGGATTTCGACCACTCTCTTGACCAGAAAATGTCTATCAATTGGGTGGAAAGCTGGGAGGTGGTGCTGGCCGATGAAGAACACCAGTAAATTCCAGAATGTGGTGATTGCCACTATCGTCGGTTGGCTGGTGCTGTTTGTCTTCCTGCCCAACCTGATGATCATCGCCACCAGCTTCCTGACCCGCGACGACGCTAACTTCGTCAAGCTGGTCTTCACGCTGGACAACTACTCGCGGCTGCTGGATCCGCTCTATTATGACGTGCTGCTGCATTCGCTGAACATGGCGCTGCTGGCGACCCTCGCCTGCCTGGCGCTGGGCTATCCGTTTGCGTGGTTCCTTGCCCGGCTGCCGCAGAAGGTACGGCCCCTGCTGTTGTTCCTGCTGATCGTCCCTTTTTGGACCAACTCGTTGATCCGCATCTACGGGCTGAAGATTTTCCTCAGCACTAAAGGTTACCTGAACGAGTTTCTGCTGTGGCTGGGGGTGATCGACACCCCGATACGCATTATGTTCACCCCCTCGGCGGTGATCATCGGCCTGGTGTACATCCTGCTGCCGTTTATGGTGATGCCGCTCTACTCCAGCATTGAGAAACTGGATCGCCCGCTGCTGGAAGCGGCGAAAGATCTCGGCGCCAGCAAGCTGCAGACCTTTATCCGCATCATCATTCCGCTGACCATGCCGGGGATCATCGCCGGCTGTCTGCTGGTAATGCTGCCGGCAATGGGGCTGTTCTACGTTTCCGACCTGATGGGCGGCGCCAAGAACCTGCTGATCGGCAATGTGATCAAAAGCCAGTTCCTCAATATCCGCGACTGGCCGTTCGGCGCGGCAACCAGCATTACCTTAACCCTGGTGATGGGCCTGATGCTGTTGATTTACTGGCGCGCGGCGCGCCTGCTGAATAAAAAGGTGGAGCTGGAATGATCGGTCGACTGCTGCGCGGCGGCTTTATGACCGCCATCTATGCGTATCTTTACATCCCTATTATTATTCTGATCGTTAACTCGTTTAACCGGTCGCGCTTCGGCATCAACTGGCAGGGGTTCACTACCGACTGGTATAGCCTGCTGATGAACAACGATAGCCTGCTGCAGGCCGCCCAGCACTCGCTGACCATGGCGGTGCTGTCGGCGACCTTCGCCACCCTTATCGGCTCGCTGACCGCCGTGGCGCTGTACCGTTACCGCTTTCGCGGCAAACCGTTCGTTAGCGGCATGCTATTCGTAGTGATGATGTCGCCGGATATCGTAATGGCTATCTCCCTGCTGGTGCTGTTTATGCTGATCGGTATTCAGCTGGGCTTCTGGTCGCTGCTGTTTTCGCATATCACCTTCTGCCTGCCCTTCGTGGTGGTTACCGTGTTCTCCCGGCTGAAAGGCTTTGATGTACGCATGCTGGAAGCGGCGAAAGATCTCGGCGCCAGTGAGATGACCATCCTGCGCAAAATTATCCTGCCGCTGGCCCTGCCGGCGGTAGCCGCTGGGTGGCTGCTGAGCTTCACGTTGTCGATGGATGACGTGGTGGTTTCCTCGTTCGTCACCGGTCCGGGGTATGAAATTCTGCCACTGAAGATCTATTCAATGGTCAAGGTTGGCGTTTCGCCCGAGGTGAACGCCCTGGCCACGATTCTGTTGGTTCTGTCGCTGGTGATGGTCATCGCCAGTCAGTTAATTGCACGTGATAAAACTCAGGGGACGTTAAAATGAAAAAATGGTCACGCCACCTGCTCGCGGCGGGCGCTCTGGCAATCGGCATGGGCGCTGCGCACGCGGACGATAGCAAAACGCTCTATTTCTATAACTGGACCGAGTATGTGCCGCCGGGCCTGCTGGAGCAGTTCACCAAAGAGACCGGCATCAAGGTTATCTATTCGACCTACGAGTCGAACGAAACCATGTACGCCAAGCTCAAGACCTATAAAGACGGCGCGTACGATCTGGTCGTCCCGTCGACCTACTTTGTCGACAAGATGCGCAAAGAAGGCATGCTGCAAAAGATTGATAAGAGCAAGCTGAGTAACTTCAGCAACCTCGATCCGCAGATGCTGAATAAACCGTTCGATCCGAATAACGACTACTCGATTCCCTATATCTGGGGGGCGACGGCCATCGGCGTCAATAGCGATGCTATCGACCCGAAAACTATCACCAGCTGGGCCGACCTGTGGAAACCGGAATATAAAAGCAGTCTGCTGCTGACCGACGACGCGCGCGAGGTGTTCCAGATGGCGCTGCGTAAACTGGGCTATTCCGGTAACACCACCAACCCGAAAGAGATTGAAGCCGCCTATAACGAGCTGAAAAAACTGATGCCCAACGTCGCGGCGTTTAACTCCGATAACCCGGCTAACCCATATATGGAAGGCGAAGTGAACCTCGGCATGGTATGGAACGGCTCGGCTTACGTCGCCCGCCAGGCCGGTACCCCGCTGGAAGTGATCTGGCCGAAAGAAGGCGGCATCTTCTGGATGGACAGCCTGTCGATCCCGGCGAATGCCAAAAACGTCGACGGCGCGCTGAAGCTAATTAACTTCCTGTTGCGCCCTGATGTCGCGAAACAGGTAGCCGAAACTATCGGTTATCCGACGCCGAATCTGGCCGCGCGCAAAATGCTCAGCCCGGCAGTGGCCAACGATAAATCGCTCTATCCGGACGCCGCAACCATTGAGAAAGGCGAATGGCAGAATGACGTCGGCAGCGCCAGCGCCATTTATGAAGAGTATTACCAGAAGCTGAAAGCGGGCCGTTAATCCCGCAAGGCGGAACCTCGGTTCCGCCCTTTTTTTGCCCTCACCCTAGCCCCGCAGCGCGCGCCAGAGGATCGCCGGCAGCTTGCGCCAGCGCGGCCGATGGTAAAAATCCACCAGCCGCTGCGCCACCACTTCCTGCCCCCGGTGGGTGATGAACCAGGGCGGCAGGGGCATCAGCGTCAGTTCGCCATGGCACAGACTACGCGGAAACGGCCGAAACGGCGCCTCAATCACCGTGCGCTCGGTTTTCTCCAGCATAAAGCTGTTATGCACCTTCCCCCGCCCGCTCTGAATATCGTCGAGCGTGTGGCCGGGAAACGCCCCCCACGGGCAAGGGGCTAACAGGAAGGCCACCCCGCTCCAGCAGTTGATCGCCACCGTGCCGTAGCGCAGCTCGGCGATCAGCGCGTTAAAACGCTTACGCCCGATCGCTTTGCGGGTGCGCGGGTGGATCACAATATTGGCCCCCAGCGTGCCCTGCAGCCGCTGATTCGCATAGCCGATCGCCTGGCGCAGAAAGCTTTCCGCACTGTCGGCCTCAAGGTGGGTGATCGACAGCCCCGGGCCAAAGACCTCCTGCTGGCAAAACCCCGGATCATCGTCGGTATTCGCCACAATCAACGGCAGCGCGTCACCGCGGGCTATCTCCAGCGGCTGCCGGGCGCGCAGGCGAAAATCGGTCAGCCGGTTTTCAGCGCCGGGATAATAGTCCGGACGGGTGTTCGCGGCGATCAGCCGGTACAGCTGATTCAGCAAGGCCGTCGCTGGCTCCCAGCCCTGCTGCAGGATCAGCACCTGGCTGGCCACGCAGTTAAACCCGCCGTTGTTCATCTTCTGCGTCGCCAGCTGCTGCGCCTGAAATGCGATATCCGCCTCGCTCCACGGCCCGGGAACGATAATGGTGGGGCTGACGCCACCCAGCTCCGAGGTCACCCGACGCGGGTTCAACGGCGTTCCGGCGGCCCGACGCTGGCGAGCCGCTTCACCCTCGCCCCAGACGATGGCGTCATGGGTCTCACGGGAGCCGGTGATATGGATCTCATCGACAGCGGGATGGGTGGTCAGCCACGCCCCCGCCCGGCCGTCGCCGGTGACGATGCGGAGTGCATCCATGGCAATCAGCGGCGCCAGGGCCTGGGCCAGCAGATCGTGCAGATAATCATTCACCGGGTTGAGCTTCAGCAGGCAGACCTGATTCTCAATAAACAGCTTGTGTAGCACATCCAGTGGCGCAATCGAGGCCACATTGCCGGCGCCAAGCACCAGCGCCAGCTTGCCCTGCCGCACGGCAGGCGGGATGTCGTATGCCCGCGCCGCATAGCGGTCGAGGTGGGCCCGGGTGACGCCTGGCTGCATCCATATCTCAGCGCGAACACCAGACAGCAACAGTCGATCCCAGAGCGTGCCGGGCACCACCCGCAGCGCCAGGCGGCCGTCCGCCAGCGTCCGCAGCGGGAGCCGCCGCAGAAAAGTCTTCTCCTCCAGCTGCTCCAGGGTGGCGATAAGCCCGTTGCAGCCGACCATTAGCGCGCAGGGGCCCGCCAGCCACTCTTCCCCCGCCAGCGGATCGCCCGCTGGCAACCCTTTGGCCGCCGCTGCCGCGGCCACCCACGCCGGGGCAATGCCGGCCAGAGCATCCTTGATCTGGCGCAGGAGCGCCAGACGACGGTTCACTGAGGTTTCCGCCCAGCGCTGGCGCGCCGCCGACAAGGCGTGCAGGGCAGCTTCATACTGAGAACAGGTCGTCAGACCGGGTCGCGCATGGCTCATTTTCCCTCACTCATTAAAATCTCTCCGTAGGCCTGGCGCAGCTGATTTTTGAGCACCTTGCCCGTGGCGCTGACCGGCAGCGCATCGACAAATATCACCCGGTCCGGGATCTGCCATTTAGGCACCCGCTTCTCAAACCAGCTCAGTAGATCGGTCTCCTCCACTTCTCCCCCTTCCGCACGGACGCACAGCAGCACCGGCCGCTCGTCCCAGCGCGGATGGCGGGCGGCGATGGCCGCCGCGCTGCGCACCCCCGGATGCGCGATGGCGATATTCTCCAGCTCAACGGTGGAGATCCACTCGCCACCGGACTTGATAATATCCTTTGCCCGATCGCTGATCATCAGATAACCATTGGCGTCGAGCGTACCGATATCACCGGTATCAAACCAGCCTGCCGCGGTCAGGGCGCTCGCGTCCTGACCATAGTATTGCTCTACCACCCAGTGCCCTCTGACCTGCAGATAACCCTGGCTTTGACCATCCCGGGGCAACGGTTCGCCACCCACGTCCACCACCTGCAGTTCGATGCCGAAAATGGGCCGCCCCTGACCGGCGCGCTGCTTTTGCTGTTCCTGTGCCGGAAGCGCGTCATGTTTGCTCAACGGTGTGTTGATGGTGCCGATGGGCGATGTTTCGGTCATTCCCCAGGCGTGGGTCAGCGCAATGCCGTAATCACGCTGAAAGGCCTCGGCCATCGACGGCGGCAGCGCGGAGCCGCCGACCAGCGCACGTTTAAATTCAGGCAGCCGGACCTCTGTCCGGCGCATCGCCGCCAGCAAGCCGGCCCAGATCACCGGCACGCCAAACCCCACCGTCACCTTCTCGGCGGCCAGCAGCTGCAGCAGGCTGTCGCCATCGAGGTGCGGCCCCGGCAGCACCAGCCGCGCGCCGACCATGGCGGCGATAAACGGCGTCCCCCACGCGTTGACATGGAACATCGGCACCACCGGCAACAGGCTGTCCTTCGCCGATATACCGGCGGCGTCCGGCTGGTTGCCGCTCAGGGCGTGCAGGACCAGCGAACGATGGGTATTCAACACCCCTTTCGGCCGGCCGGTAGTTCCCGAGGTGTAGCAGAGCGAAGCTGGGGTCAGTTCATTGAGCTGCGGCCAGCGATAGTCTACTGTCCCCTGCTGCAACAGATCGTCATAAAACAGCAATGAGGGCAGCTGGCTGAGCGCCGCTTCGCTGCGGGACTCCATCAGCACGACGTGTTTCACCGTCGGCAGCTGCGGCAGCAGCTGCGCTACCAGCGGCAAAAAGGTCTGGTCAAAAAACAGCACTTCATCGGCAGCGTCGTTGAGGATATACCGCAGATGGTCAACCGACAGCCGCGGATTGACGGTGTGCGTCACCCAGCCGCCGGAGGCGACGGCAAAATAGATCTCCAGATGGCGGCGGTTGTTCCATGCCAGCGTGGCGCAGCGGGCACCCGGCGGCAGCCCCAGCGACGCCAGCGCCGATGCCAGCCGCTGAGCACGGCTGGCCACCTCCCCCCAGCAGCTGCGCTCCTTCTCACCGCCAGTACTCACCGAGACAATCTCGGTCTCGCTGTGATACTGCGCCGCATGGCCGAGCAGCGCGGCAGTGGTGAGATCCTGATAAATCATCGGTGACGGCATGGCGGGGTCTCCTTTACAGACGTCCGGCGGAATTGAGGGGCGCGGCGCGATCGTGCGGGCGCCTATTGAACCTGGTCTACATTTGCCGGTCTGCACAAAAAAACGTACGGAAATCAGCGGTCACGCACAAAATAGAGTGGGAAATTATTCAGGAAGGAGAAGACGAACGCATGACCGGAAGATCATTACTCAGGGAGCGTATCGCCCGACACCGGGCCGGGCGATAGCGGTGGGGATTTACAGCAGCGCTTTCGCTTTAGCGACCACGTTGTCGACGGTGAAGCCGAACTCTTCGAACAGCTGCTCAGCCGGCGCAGACTCACCGAAGGTGGTCATGCCAACGATCGCCCCGTTCAGGCCAACGTATTTGAACCAGTAGTCAGCGATACCGGCTTCCACGGCAACGCGCGCGGTCACGGCTTTCGGCAGTACGGATTCACGATAAGCCGCATCCTGCTTGTCGAACGCGTCGGTGGACGGCATGGAGACCACGCGCGCCTTCACGCCTTCGGCAGTCAGTTTGTCCCACGCGGCCACCGCCAGCTCCACTTCTGAACCAGTGGCGATGAAGATCAGCTCCGGCTGGCCGGCGCAATCTTTCAGCACGTAACCGCCGCGGGCCACGTTCGCCAGCTGCTCTGCGGTACGCTCCTGCTGCGCCAGGTTCTGACGGGACAGGATCAGCGCGGTCGGGCCGTCCTGACGCTCAACGCCATATTTCCACGCAATCGCGGATTCAACCTGGTCACACGGACGCCAGGTGGACATGTTCGGCGTGACGCGCAGGGAAGCGACCTGCTCTACCGGCTGGTGAGTCGGGCCATCTTCGCCCAGACCGATGGAGTCGTGGGTGTAGACCATCACCTGACGCTGTTTCATCAGCGCCGCCATACGTACCGCGTTACGCGCATATTCCACGAACATCAGGAAGGTGGAGGTGTACGGCAGGAAACCGCCGTGCAGCGCGATACCGTTGGCAATCGCGGTCATACCGAACTCACGCACGCCGTAGTGGATGTAGTTCCCGGCAGCGTCTTCGTTGATCGGCTTAGAGCCAGACCACAGAGTCAGGTTGGACGGCGCCAGGTCAGCGGAGCCGCCGAGGAATTCCGGCAGCAGCGGGCCAAACGCTTCGATGGCGTTCTGCGAGGCTTTACGGCTGGCGATTTTCGCCGGGTTGGCCTGCAGCTTCGCGATGAACTCGTTAGCTTTGGCGTCGAAGTCAGACGGCATCTCGCCTTTCATGCGGCGGGTGAATTCGGCTGCTTCCTGCGGGAAAGCTTTGGCGTAGGCAGCGAACTTCTCGTTCCATGCCGCTTCTTTCGCCTGGCCGGCTTCTTTGGCATCCCACTGCGCATAGATGTCAGACGGGATTTCAAACGGCGCGTATTTCCAGCCCAGCGCTTCGCGGGTCAGGGCGATTTCGGCGTCGCCCAGCGGCGCGCCGTGGGAGTCGTGGGTGCCTGCTTTGTTCGGCGAACCGAAGCCGATGATGGTTTTGCACATCAGCAGGGACGGTTTGTCGGTGACCGCGCGCGCTTCTTCTACCGCGCGTTTGATGGCGTCAGCGTCGTGCCCGTCAACGCCGCGCACCACGTGCCAGCCGTAGGCTTCAAAGCGTTTCGCGGTATCGTCGGTGAACCAGCCTTCAACGTGGCCGTCGATGGAGATGCCGTTGTCATCATAGAACGCCACCAGTTTGCCCAGTTTCAGGGTACCGGCCAGGGAGCACACTTCGTGAGAAATGCCTTCCATCATGCAGCCGTCGCCCATAAAGGCGTAGGTGTAGTGGTCGACGATGTCGTGGCCCGGACGGTTGAACTGCGCCGCCAGGGTTTTCTCGGCGATAGCCATCCCGACCGCGTTAGCGATACCCTGGCCCAGCGGACCGGTGGTGGTTTCCACGCCCGCGGTGTAGCCGACTTCCGGGTGGCCCGGGGTTTTGGCGTGCAGCTGGCGGAAGTTTTTCAGCTCGGATATCGGCAGATCGTAGCCAGTGAGGTGCAGCAGGCTGTAAATCAGCATCGAACCATGGCCATTGGACAGGACAAAGCGGTCACGGTCAGCCCACGCCGGATTGTTCGGGTTATGGTTCAGGAAATCACGCCACAGCACTTCGGCAATGTCAGCCATACCCATCGGGGCACCCGGGTGGCCGGATTTGGCTTTCTGTACAGCGTCCATGCTCAGGGCGCGCAGCGCATTGGCGCACTGGCGGCGAGTGGTATTTGTCGTCTTCATCGGTCTATTTCCCCTGCGGCCTACAGCATCTGCTGAATCTGTTGTTCCAGTTTCACCTGATCGACAGCAAACAGGCGGATCCCTTCCGCTAGTTTTTCCACTGCCATGGGATCCTGATGATGCTGCCAGAGGAATTCCGCCTGCGTCATCGGGCTGGGACGGGTTTCCGTCACGCAGCCGGGGGTCAACTGGCGGGTCAGCGCCCCTTCGCTGGCCGCCAGCTCGTCCAGCAGTGCCGGAGAGATAGTCAGGCGATCGCAGCCCGCCAGCGCCTGGATCTGCTCAATACGACGGAAGCTGGCGCCCATTACCACCGTGTCATAGCCATGGGATTTGTAATACTGATAAATCTGGCGCACAGAGACCACGCCTGGGTCGCTGTCCACCTGATAGGCTGACTGCGGCTGGTGCTTCTGATACCAGTCGTAGATGCGACCCACAAAGGGTGAAATGAGAAAGACGCCCGCTTCAGCGCACGCCCGGGCCTGAGCGAAAGAGAACAGCAGCGTCAGGTTGCAGTTTATACCGCTCTGCTCCAGCTCTTCGGCAGCGCGAATGCCTTCCCAGGTGGCGGCGAGCTTAATTAAAATCCGCTCGGGACCAATGCCATTTTTTTCATATAACTGAATGAGCTTGCGCGCCTTCGCGACGCACATCCCGCGATCCCAGGCAAAGCGGGCATCCACTTCGGTGGATATACGCCCGGGCACATGGCGCAGCACCTCGCTGCCGATATCCACTGCCACCTGATCGCAGGCGTTAATCAATTGCGTTTCTGCGCTGCCTCCCTGGCGGCGTGCCTTGCCAATCGCATCGGCAATCAGCGGCTGATACTGCGGTAGCTGCGCGGCCTTCAGCACCAGCGAGGGGTTGGTGGTCGCATCCTGTGGTGCAAACTTTTTAATCGATTCAATATCGCCGGTATCAGCAACAACCGTGGTGTATTTTTTCAGTTCGTCTAACTGGCTCATCATCTGTTCCTTATCTTACGACTGCGGAGATTAATCTCTGGCATGCTGGTGTTCGTAATAATCAATACGTTCCACTTTGGGCGCGGAGCCGCCGCCTTCATATTCGGACTCAAGCCACGCCTGAATAATTTTTTTGCCCAGCTCAGTGCCAATCACCCGCGCGCCGAGGGTAATAATCTGCGCGTTGTTACTTTTACGCGCTCGCTCGGCGGAGAAGGTATCGTGACACTGTGCGGCGCGGACCCCGGGGACTTTATTGGCCACAATACTCATCCCAATGCCGGTACCGCAGATCAGAATGCCGCGCTCGTGTTCGCCCTGTTTAATCGACATCGCCACCGCATGGGCAACATCCGGATAAACGGTACTCCCCTGGCGTTTATCGCTGCTGTAATCCGCGACGTTAATTCCCAACCCATTCAAATAAGCGACGATGGCATCGCGAAAAGCATAGGCGGCATCATCCGCACCAATAGCGATTGTTTTCATGGTTATTTCCTTAATTTAACAGTACGTCTTAATGACAATTCGGGTAAAACGAAATTTGGTCGCCGGGCTGAATAATTTGTGGTGGTTCGCCGTAAAGGTGTACCGTCCCGGGTAATTCAGCGATTTCTGCGCCATCAAAATTTAGCGTGATATGGCCAAGCTGTCGTAAATTTGCCGTTGCCACAGGGCCTACCGCGGTCACCCGATAATTTTTATCATTTAATTTCATTTGCTGACCGGGCGATAACTCGGCGGTCAGTTCGCTGGCCTGGTGTACAGCGCAATAACTCGCAATATCGTCGGGAACGGCATCGGAGAATAAAATAAGCCGCAGCTCCCGCAGAGAGCACTCAACATATTCCCCGACGGCGGTAATCCGTAATGAATACAACGGCACGCTCATACTATTTGTGTCCTTTGGCAGCAGGGGAAGATAATGTCACGCTCTCTTCACTTTTCACCTCTTTCAGCGGTTCAGCGGCTGGCGCCCGCTTTTTCAGCCGTTTATCAAACCAGGCGACCAGTATCGGCGCGGTGATCATGGTGATAATGCTCGCCGTCGCCAGCTGCGCGGTGGCGGCATCCACGTACATCGCCAGCGAAGGATCAGCCTGGGCAACCATCGCCGGCGTCAGCGCCGAGCTGGCGGCGGTGGTTCCCAGCGCGGCGCCCAGCGCGCTTTTCTTCTTCAAAAACAGGTTGTAGATAAAGTAGAACACAATCCCGGTTAGCGCGGAGATAATACCCAACAGGATCCCGGACAGCCCGGCGGTAAACACTGTATTGATGCTTGAGTTGGCGCCGATGGCGAACGACATAATAATGATCACCAGCGGCTGCGCCGCAGCGCATAACTGTTTAAAACGTTCGTCCAGATTGCCCCACAGCATGCCAATCAGCAGTGGGATCAGCATCGACAGCAGCGCGGCGAAGGGAATATTGGCCAGGCCGCTGACGCCCAGCACCATCATGGTGACAAACGGACCATCCTTGATGCAGAACACGGAGATCGCCCCGGCATCACTGGCATCGCCATAGTTGCTGCACAATGCGATATAGAGGGAACTGTTCGAGCTGGTCAGGCAGGCAATCAGCGCCAGGGTCGATATCCCGAGAAAACCGCTCGGGCCAAACAACGTTCCCGCGGCCCATACCGCCAGGGCCCCGGCCAGACATTTGAGAAACAGCAGCACGGCGCCTTTATAGAGCGGTAACCCGGCCTGACGGATATTGATCGAGGTTCCGCAAATGAGCAAAAATATGCCCATCATGGCACTGGAACCGACTTTAAATAAGGCGGTGGTCGGGCCGCCAATGCTGAGCACCTGGGGCGCGAAAGTATTAATTAATATGGCCACCAGCAGTGGAATAATAATTAACCCACCGGGCACCTTATTCATTTTCTCAAGTATATTAATATTCATAGGGTAACTCTTAAATTAAGATTTAACAGAGATAACGACGCAATACTACCCTGACGACCATTACGTCGTTTATTAGTTATTAGATGACTGGGTTATTGCTGTGCTTCTTGATAAATTCGGTCAACAATGGTGCTAATAATATCTTCCGGTCCGGTTAACCCTCCTTTTCCGACACAAATTAAGCCGGCATAATCGCCACCAATAATCCGCACCATATCGGTTTGCGGGATGACATAGTCAATCATTTCTATTCCGGTGGCACCCAGCTCTTTTAGTACATTGACCATAGTATCGCCACCGGTCATATACAATCCTTTAATTTCACCCGACGCACAGTTAAGCACCTCGCGCACAATACAGCCCAGCCCCTGGTTAATATTTTGCGCAGCCTCGCCGTGGGCCAGACCAAATCGCTGCTCCTCTTCCTGAAGGTTTAGCAACCGCCCGGTCAAGGCAGACTCAAAAACAAAGAGCGCGTTGTGCTGCGCCGGAACGCACTGCCGGGCATGCTGCACCACGCGATTGACTTCAATCTCAGCGGCGTTTTTCCGGTCAACCAACAGCTCGGCATCCACCGGGATATGGCAGACCCGGGCATCATTGGCGATCAAATACTGGAGCTGTTTTTTGGTCACTGGCGTTGCGCTGCCGGCGACGATCAGAATCGAGCCGCGCTGGCTGTCCGCTGTCAGGCTCGCGGGCGCACTGCTCCGCGCTTCGCGCATCAGGCCGCGACGAACCGCCAGCCGTTCGGTAAAGGGCCCTGGATCGACGGCCAGCACGTTCCAGTTCAGGGCCACTACCGCCCCGGCGATGGCATCGACATCGTCGACGGTTATCGCATCGACCACTATCACCCGCACGCCGCGCTGTTGTTGTTCCTGTAAATCCTGCTGGATTTGCCCTTCGCCTTTCATCACCGACGTCAGCGCGATATGCCCGACCTGATGATGGGTCTGCGCTGCCAACAGTCCCGGCACCCACGACTCGGTGACCGGAGTACGTACATCGCGAGCCACATCGGTCCGCGACAGGGCTACCGAATCAATCACCGAGTAACCGCCGACGAGAATACGCCGTGACTGCGGCATCGCCGGCACCACAACCGCCACCGTCTCCTGCGGCAGTTGTTCCAGCATGGCGTCGATTTCAAATCCGATGCCGCCGCGCAGCGTGGTATCAATCCGCTTGGTGAAATAGTGCGCGCCGCGAGCCTGCAGCTGTTTCACCGCAGCGCTCACTTTCTGCTGGGCCTCCGCTTTCGGCAATGGGCGGCTGTCGCTGCTGACCACCATCGCCGGATACTCTACCTCATTGCGGGCGAAGGATTCGGTATCGAAAAACGCGGCGGTTTTTAAACCGCTGCGCGCCAGCAGCACCCCGACGGTGGTTGCCCCGGTCAGATCGTCCGCCACGATCCCAAGCTTTCCGCCTTCCCCTTGCGGCCAGACCATCTCAATGCAGGCTGGCGTCACCCCGGAGACGTAGATCCCTTCGTGTATAAATTCCGCCAGCGGGCCGCTTTTACCGGTGGGATGCAGGTTAATGGTGGGAATTCCCCGCTTCGGATAGAGTCCGCAGCGCAACGTGCCGCCGCAGTCGATGACCATTAAACCAATCTCTTCCGCCGGCGGTTCGCCATTTTTGAATACATCAATGGAGGGCCAGCCGGTCAGTTCGCTCAGGCGGTCGACGACCGGGGGGCGGATACCCCCGGTGATGTACGCGATCTTTTTCCCCTGACCCAGCGTGATAGTCAGCGGCCCACCCCAGCCCTTACAGCCCTTGCTAATCAACAGATGTTTTTCCATTTCTCTGTCCTCGTGATTCGCATGAACCTCAGCGATTATTGATGCTTCATTTTCCAGTAACGGGCCGCCACCAGCGTCGACTCCAGCATACTGACGGTACCCGCCTTACCGGTACCGGCGATGTCAAACGCCGTCCCATGGTCAACGGAGCTGCGCATAAACGGCAGGCCGAAGGTAATGGTGATCGAACGTTCAAAGTCGAGGGTTTTGCAGGCGATATGCCCCTGATCGTGATACAGCGAGAGAATGGCGTCGTAGCGCCCCTGTTTGCCGAGATGGAAGACGGAATCGGCCGGAACTGGCCCGATAGCGTTGATCCCCATCTCCTGGGCCGCTTTCACCGCCGGGATCAGATTGTCTGCCTCTTCGTGACCAAACAGACCGTTGTCGGAACCATGCGGGTTCAGGGCAGCCACGGCAATGCGCGGATTTTTGATGTTCAGGGCGGTAAATTCATGGTGGATCTGCTGAACGCAGGCCAGCACTCGCGCTTTGTTGGCATAGTCACAGGCTGCTTTTAGCGCCATATGACGGCTCACGAAGAAGACGCGCAGGTTGTGGACGTGGAACATGGTCAGACCGTAATCAGATTGGGTTTCCACCTGATAGATTTCGGTATGGCCCGGGAGCTTACATCCTGCCAGCTTGATGGCTTCCTTATGAATTGGTGCCGTCGAGACCACATCGATCAGCCCCGCTTTGCCCAGCTCGATCGACTTCATCACATAGTCCAGTGACATTTGCCCCGCCAGCTTCTGCACCTTGCCCCATTCGATGCTGTCGCAATCGTAGTCGCCGGTTTCCAGAACATCCAACGTCCCCCAGCTGAAACGGGCCTCCTGCGGATGGGCAATTTTATGGATAGCAAAATCGCAACCCATGATTTTCATCGCCCGGCTGATAATCGGTACCGAGCCGATCAGGAACGGTTTGCACTCGTCATACACACTTTTGTCCATCATGGTGGCCACGGTGATCTCGGGGCCGATCCCTGCCGGATCGCCAATGGTAATCGCCACAACGGGTTTTTTCTCTGCTGACATCATGCGCCTCTCATTGTCTCAGTTGATTGTTCATATGTTCATTACCGAATCATATGCTCAAAACATTACCTGAGGAATGAGCCGCCATAAGTGATGAAGATCACATAAAAAAATTCATAGATTTTTTTCATCGAAAAATGTGATCTAACATATGTTCACGCACTGATAAAAAGTTCAACCTCAATACAGGGTATGGCACCCACATTTGGCAAGCGTCTGATTTTATTAACAGGAGAAGCAAAGATGACCCAGATATGGTTAGGAACCAGCTGGAAAATGAACAAGCCGCTGTCGCAGGCCATGGCGTGGTGCGAAACGCTGGCAGCGCGAATGCCTGAGGGCTGTCACCCTGCTATTCAGCCCTTCGTCATTCCCCCCTTCACCGCTATCCAACCCGTCAGCCATTTTCTGCAAACGCATCAGTTACCGCTTCTGACCGGCGCGCAGAATATGCATGAAGCGGATCAGGGCGCCTGGACCGGGGAAATCTCGGCGGCCATGTTGGCAGAAACCGGCGCCACGCTTGTTGAGCTGGGACATTCAGAACGACGCGCCGCCTTTAATGAAAGCGATGCCGCGATTAATCGAAAAGTACATAGCGCCTTAGGTCATGGCCTGCGTCCACTGGTCTGTATTGGCGATAGCGCCGAGGAGAAACGCTGGCAGGTGTCGCGTGAAAGCGTGGTGCGACAGATGAAAATCGCTCTGTATGGCCTGAGCCACCAGCAGGCGCTGCAGACCCTGATCGCTTATGAACCGGTGTGGGCCATTGGTGAACATGGCACGCCCGCCTCACCGCAGGAAGCGGGCATCATTCATCAGGCACTACGTCAGGCGCTTTGCGAGCTGTTTGGTCACGAGACGGGAACCCGTATCCCACTGCTCTATGGCGGCAGCGTTACGCTGCAAAACGCGGTGGAACTGCTGCGCCAACAGGAGATCAATGGGTTGTTTATCGGCCGCGCGGCCTGGGACGCCCAAGGCTATTGCGACATTGTTCAACGCGTTACACAGGAATTTATTTTGCAAGCGCAGTAATATAAAAGGGACACCAGAGATGGAAATTCCAGGCCATGATTGAACAAGACTCAGATTACGCCCTGCTCACTGAAATTGCGGTGGCTTATTACGATCAGGAACAAACGCAGGAAGAGATCGCCAAACGATTCGGCATTTCGCGTATCAAAGTCGGGCGCCTGCTGAAAAAAGCGCGCCAGGAAGGGATTGTTGAGATCAGCGTCAAATACCATCCGGTCTTCAGCTCCCAGATTGAGCAGCAGTTTATTTCGCACTTTGGCATTAAGCGCGCGCTGATTGCCCTGGATCACCATGATGAGGATGAACAGCGCCAGCAAGTGGCGGCCCTGGTCAGTAACTACCTGGCTGGTGTGTTAAAAAACGATATGACCGTCACCGTGGGGCAGGGACGCAATGTGGCCGCGGTGGCGAATCACGTTGGCGTGTTTCCTGAGCGCCACTGCCGCTTTATTTGCGGCATCGGCGGAACCAAGCGTGACAATCAGCTGATTGACGCCGACCACATCAGCCGGAATCTGGCGCGCAAATTTAACGGCTTCAGCGAAACACTTTACGCCCCGGCCTATGTGGAAACCCCGGAGCTGCGCGCGGCCTTTATGCAAAACCGCCTGATTAAGGCCACGCTCGAACAGGCCAGCAAGGCTGACGTGGCGATCATTGGCCTCGGCGATATGAATGAAAACAGCTTTATGGTCCAGCTCGGCTGGTTTACGCCGCAGGAAATTGCCACCGCGCGTCAGGAACAGGGGGTGGTGGGCGATCTGGCGGGGTACAGCTTTTTCAATATTCAGGGCAAGCCCGTCGATACGGTAATGAATGACCGGGTCATTGGCTTAAGTCTCGAACAGCTGCGGGCCATCCCCTGCGTGATCGCTATCGCCTCCGAAAGCACGAAAGCGACGGCGATCCTGGGGGCATTACGCACCGGGGTTATCGATGTGCTGGCTACCAGCGCCTCAAACGCCCGTTCGGTCATTAATATGCAAAAAGCGCTATAGATAAGCCACGGCGCAGGCGGCGGCTCAGCGTCGACCGCCGTCGCGCTGGTCTTTACCCTTCCTTTTTTCGGCTCGCCGCTGCATAAAATCTTCAATGATGCCGAAGATCCCGTTGAGAGGTTTCCACAGTACCACCAGCAGCAGCATGGGGCCGTATATCCGCACACCCCCTGTCGCGACCTGACCGATGCACAGCAGGGCTAAGATATCCAGCAGCAGGCACAATGCGCTGCCAGTGCCGACGAATAAACACAGCAGGAAGAGGATCGGTCGGCTATCGGCGTGTAGCGGTAAAGCGCGCTGGCTCCAGACGCCAACGATAATGGCCGCGATCAACATGATCGCTTCGATAACCAGCGGATTATGCATGGTCTGACTCCTGTCATGACGTGACATCCTTGTCAGCAGCGCTGCCGGCGGCCGTGGGCTGCGCCCTGGCTACCGGCAGGCTGCTTCAGTTTACAGCGCGTTTTCCTGCAGCAGCTTATCGATAAAGGCAGGTACCACTTCGCTTGCCAGCCCGTAGTGCTTCTCGGCAAACTCGCTGCCTACCTGGCTGGGTTCCAGGTTCAGCTCAACGGTATGGGCGCCGTGCAGCCGCGCCTCGTGCACAAAGCCAGCCGCCGGATAGACATGGCCGGAAGTGCCGATGGCGATAAACATATCCGCCTCGGCCAGCGCGCTGTAGATCTCATCCATCCCCAGCGGCATTTCGCCAAACCAGACCACGTGCGGACGCAGCGCCGCCGGGAACTGGCAGCAGTGGCACTTGTCCTCGGCGGTGACGTCGCCGGTCCACTCCAGTACCTGGCCGCTCCACGAACAGCGCACCTTCAACAGCTCGCCGTGCATATGGATCACCCGGCGGTTGCCGGCGCGCTCGTGCAGATTATCAATATTCTGGGTGACCAGCAGAAAATGGTCGCCCAACAGATCCTCCAGACGCGCCAGCGCCAGATGCGCCGCGTTCGGCGCGATCTCCGGACTCTGCAGCTGACGACGACGGGCGTTGTAGAACGCCTGCACCAGCGCCGGATCGCGGGCGAAGCCTTCCGGCGTCGCCACATCTTCTACCCGATGCTCTTCCCACAGGCCATCGGCCGCGCGGAAAGTTTTGATCCCCGACTCTGCCGAAATGCCCGCGCCGGTTAACACCACCACTCTCGGTTTTGCCATCGCTTCAGGTTTCATCCTGTCCTCTCTAAAGAAAATCCGCTGACGCAGACGGTCACGCAACCGACGTTTATTGCGACGAAAACGGCTCAATCGATGTAAACGGCGCGACTGCATAGCTACCTCTGTGGTTAATGGGTCAGATGAAGGAAAGCCGCACCGCGCATTCCCCCGGCATCGCCGTGGCGCGCGCGCTCAATGCGCGGTACCCTGGCGACCGGCAGAAGATGGCGCGGCAATCGCTGCGCCAGCCCTTCGCTAATGGCCGTAAAGTTAGATAATCCACCGCCGAGCACCAGCAAATCCGGATCGACAATGGTCAGTATATTCCCCAGACACACCGCCAGCAGATCGAGATAGCGCTCAACGTGCGCTTGGGCGCGCGGATCGCGCTGCTGCCACTGCGCCACAATCTCCGGTGAGGAGAGCGATTGCTGATAAAAATGTTCGTACAGCCAGGCGAAACCGCGACCGGAGAGATAATTTTCAATGCAGCCCAGCTGGCCGCAGCCGCAGCGCAGCAGCGGGAAATCGCGCCCGACCACCTCCAGGGCATCCACCGGCAGACGAATATGACCAAACTCGCCGGTGATATAGCTATGCCCGGTAATCGATTTACCGTTCAATACCAGGCCGCCGCCCACGCCGGTGCCGAGGATCAACCCCATCACCAGCGGGTATTGCGTAAACTCATCGTCCCATGCTTCTGACAGCGCGAAACAGTTAGCGTCATTATCGAGACGCACATCGCGCCCCAGTCGCGCGCTGAGGTCGGCGCGTAGTCGCCTGCCGCTGGCGGCTGGCACGTTAGCGGCATACAGCGTGCCGTCTGCGGTTTCCGGCATTCCCGGAATACCGATCCCGACCGAACCCTGCTGGTCGAAGCGCTCATCGGCCTCGCGGACCAGCGCCTCTACCGCCTGGAGAAAATCCTCATAACTGCTTTTCGGCGTGGCGACGCGTTTTTCCCACTGCAGTCGCCGCTCCTGATTAAATACGCCCAGCGCTATCTTGCTGCCGCCAATGTCAAATCCATAATACATTTCAGCAATTCCTCTTGTGTCGTCAGCAAAGCCGACGATGACGATAAATTACTGGCCACTCAGCACCCTCGCCGGGTCGATGCGGCTGGCGCGGCGGGCGGGATACCAGCTGGCCAGCAAACTCAGCAACAGTGCTGTCACCAGCACATAAAAGACGTCCAGCCAGTGCAGTTCTGACGGCAGGAAGTCAATAAAATAGATGTCGCCGGAGAGGAATTTATGCCCGATCAGGTATTCGATGCCGTTGATGATTGACGTCAGGTTCAACGCGCAGATCACGCCGATCACTACCCCGAACAGGCTGCCTACCGATCCGGCTAATAAACCATACCACACGAAAATCGCGCGAATTAAGCCGTCTTTTGCGCCAAGCGTGCGCAGCACCGCAATATCGCCGCTTTTGTCTTTGACCGCCATCACCAGCGTCGAGACGATGTTAAAGCAGGCCACGCCGATCACCAGCACCATCGCCAGGTACATAATGGCGCGGATCATCTGGATGTCGCGATACATATAGCCATAGGTGCCGATCCAGCTCTTGATGTAGACATAGCTGTTGGTCACCTCACCGGCGTCGCGCACCAGCTTGTTAGCATGGAAAACGTCGGTGACCTTGATGGCGATGCCGGTCACGCTGCCGCCCATCTCCAGGTACTGCTGCGCATCCTGCATCGGGATCATGGCAAAACTATGATCGAGCTGACCGCTCAGCTGTAAAATTCCGGTCACATGCAGCCTGACGCGTTTTGGCTGCAGCAGCTGATGGTCGGCGTCGGCATTAGGGATCATGATAGACACCCAGTCCCCCTGCTTCACGTGCAGGGCATCGGCGACCCCTTTGCCCAGGATCACTTGCTGTTCGCCAGCCTTGAATCCGGCCCACGCGTTATTCTGCACAAAGGTGGGCAGCGCGCTGAGCTGGCTCTCCTGCTGCGGGTCGACGCCTTTCACCTGGATGGCGCGCATATTGCTGCCGCTTTCCACCAGGCCGGTGAAGTTAATATAGGGCGCTGCCGCAACAATCCCCTTCACCTTCTGCACCTTCGCCAACGCTTCCTGCCAGTTATTCCACGGCTGATTCACGGGTTCGATTTCGCCGTGCGGTACCACCGCCAGCACGCGGTTGTTCAGCTCGCGCTCAAAGCCGTTCATCGCGCTGAGGCCGACGATCAGCACCGCCACCCCCAGCGCAATGCCGATGGTGGAGATCACCGAGATCAGCGACACCATGCCGCCGCGCCGCCGTCCACGGCTGAAACGCAATGCAATCAGTAACGATAACGGAGACGCCATTACTCGGCCCCCATCAGGGTCAGGTCGGCGGTGAGGCGGCCATCGCGCATCTCCAGCTGGCGGTTCATACGCTTCGCCAGCTGCAGGTCGTGGGTCACCACCAGAAACGCGGTGCGCTGCGCGACGTTCAGTTCGCCCAGCAGCTGGAAGATGCTGTCGGCGTTGCGAGCATCAAGGTTACCGGTCGGTTCATCCGCCAGCACCAGCCGCGGTTTATTCACCAGCGCGCGGGCAATCGCCACCCGCTGGCGTTCACCGCCGGAGAGCTCCGACGGACGGTGATGGCTGCGGTGTTCAAGCCCGACCGCCTGCAGCATCGCTTTCGCCTGGCGTTCAATATCCGCTGGCTTCTTTTTGCCAATCAGCAGCGGCATCGCCACGTTTTCCAGTGCGCTAAAGTCCGGCAGCAGATGGTGGAACTGATAGATAAAGCCCAGCTCGCGGTTACGCAGGTCGGCGCGCGCGGCGGTGGAGAGTTTACTCATCGGCTGGCCGGAGAAAATCACGTCGCCAGAGGTGGGCGTATCCAGGCCGCCGAGCAGATGCAGCAGCGTACTTTTGCCAGAGCCGGAGGTGCCGACAATGGCCATCATCTCGCCTTCACCAATGCTGAAGCTGACATTGTGCAGGACATCGGTTTGCACATTGCCTTCCTGATAGCGTTTGCACAGGTTGTCGCATTGCAGCAGGATCTTATTCATAACGTAAAGCCTCAGCGGGTTGGGTGGCGGCAGCGCGCCAGGAAGGGTACAACGTAGATAACAGGGCCAGCACCATCGCCACCAGGGCGATAATAATGACCTGCAGCGGCTCAATCGCCACCGGCAGCGCCGCGCCGTCAAGGAAGGCGCCGATGATCGGCATTAAATTATTCAGCTGGCTGGCCAACAGGGCGCCAAGCACCGCTCCCAGCAGCGCGCCGACGATCCCGGCGCTGGCCCCCTGCACCATAAAGACGGCCATAATCTGCCGCGGCGTCAGCCCCTGGGTCTGCAGGATCGCCACTTCGCCCTGTTTCTCCATCACCATCATCCCCAGCGAGGTAATAATGTTGAAGGCCGCGACGGCGACGATCAGGCTCAGCAGCAGGCCCATCATATTTTTCTCCATGCGCACCGCCTGGAACAATTCGCCCTTACGCTCGCGCCAGTCCTGCCACTGAGTTCCCGGCGGCAGCGTCTGCTGACTCAGGGTGTCGACCTGCAGCGGTTTATCCAGCCACAGGCGCCAGCCGGTGATATTCCCCAGCGGGTAGCGCATCAGACGAGAGGCGTCGTCGATATTGGTCAGCATCTGATAGCCATCGACTTCGCTGTTGGCAGCGAAGGTGCCGATGACCGTAAACAGACGCTGGCTCGGCACGCGGCCCATCGGCGTAAACTGACTGGCGGAAGGAACCATCACGCGGATTTTATCGCCGCGATTAACCCCCAGCTGGCCCGCCAGTTGCTCGCCGAGAATAACGTTATATTTGCCCGCCTGCAGATCGCTCTGTTTGACGTTCACCAGGTATGGAGTCAGGGGATCGTTCTGCGCCGGGTCGATACCCAGCATCACCCCGACCGCCACGCTGCGCGCGCTCTGCAGCACCACGTCGCCGGTGGTGATCGGCGCCACGCGGGTCACGCCCTGAAGTTTCGCCTCGCGCTCCGGCAGTTGCTGAGGGTTCACCGAACCCTGTTTGGCGCTAAGAATGGCCTGCGGCATCAGCCCCAGGATGTTGTTTTGCAGCTCGCGTTCAAAGCCGTTCATCACCGACAGGACCGTCACCAGCGCCATTACGCCAAGCGTAATACCGATAGTTGAGAGCCAGGAGACGAAACGACCGAAGCGGTCGGCTGCGCGCCCGCGCATATAGCGCAGGCCGATAAAGAGTGCGGCAGGTTGGTACATGTCATCCATCTGGTTGCTGATAGCCGATGCCCGAGTATATAAGCGATTAGGGGCAGCGTAAATGACTGATACCTGACGACTTTATTAGCAATAATCCTAAAAACCAAGCAAATACAAACGGATAGATAAGTACTTACTTATTTATCTTTACGCTTATCCACGGCGCTGACCTTTCTTCACCCAACACGCAATGGCAATTCGGGTTGGCGAATCCAGACCAATCGCGGATAATCTCACTATTGAATATCAGCGAGTTGCCCTCCATATCGGCAGAGCGAATCCCCAAGAGATCATGAAACCGTCTATGCCTGAACAATATCGATACTCATTGCCGGTCAAAGCCGGCGATCAGCGCCAGCTTGGCGAGTTGACCGGCGCAGCCTGCGCCACCCTGGTGGCGG
Source organism: Klebsiella africana (assembly GCF_020526085.1). Taxonomy (NCBI): domain Bacteria; kingdom Pseudomonadati; phylum Pseudomonadota; class Gammaproteobacteria; order Enterobacterales; family Enterobacteriaceae; genus Klebsiella; species Klebsiella africana. The sequence goes on from NZ_CP084874.1 coordinate 3,199,390, forward strand.
AGATGGCCGAACGCCACAACGGCCCGGTGGTGCTGGTGGCACCTGACATGCAAAACGCGCTGCGTCTGAACGACGAAATCAGGCAGTTTACCGACAGCATGGTGATGGGGCTGGCGGACTGGGAAACGCTCCCTTACGACAGCTTCTCGCCGCATCAGGACATTATCTCCTCCCGTCTTGCCACCCTTTACCAGTTACCCACCATGCAGCGCGGCGTGCTGATCGTCCCGGTCAGCACCCTGATGCAGCGCGTCTGTCCGCACAGCTTCCTTCACGGCCACGCGCTGGTGATGAAAAAGGGCCAGCGCCTGTCGCGCGATGCGCTGCGCGATCAGCTGGAGGGGGCTGGCTACCGCCATGTCGATCAGGTGATGGAGCACGGCGAATATGCCACTCGCGGCGCGCTCCTCGACCTGTTCCCGATGGGTAGCGATCAGCCCTACCGCCTTGATTTCTTTGACGATGAAATCGACAGCCTGCGCCTGTTCGACGTCGACAGCCAGCGCACGCTGGAGGAAGTGGCGGCCATTAATCTGCTGCCGGCGCACGAGTTTCCCACCGACCAGACCGCCATCGAGCTGTTCCGCAGCCAGTGGCGCGATCGCTTTGAGGTGAAGCGCGATGCCGAGCATATCTATCAGCAGGTCAGCAAAGGGACGCTACCTGCCGGTATCGAATACTGGCAGCCGCTGTTCTTCAGCGAGCCGCTGCCGCCGCTATTTAGCTATTTCCCGGCCAGCACGCTGATCGTTAACACCGGCGATCTCGAGGCCAGCGCGGAGCGATTCCAGAATGAAGCCCGCGCCCGCTTTGAAAACCGCGGCGTTGACCCGATGCGCCCGCTCCTGCCGCCTGAGCTGCTATGGCTGCGCAGCGACGAGCTGTTCAGCGAACTGAAAAAATGGCCGCGCGTACAGCTGAAAACCGAGCGCCTGCCGGACAAAGCGGCGAATACCAATTTAGGCTACCAGACGCTGCCGGACATCGCCGTCCAGGCACAAAACAAAGCGCCGCTGGATAATCTGCGCCGCTTCCTCGAAGCGTTTACCGGCCCGGTGATCTTCTCGGTGGAAAGCGAGGGTCGCCGTGAAGCGCTGAGCGAAATGCTGGCGCGGATTAAAGTTGCGCCAAAACACGTCCTGCGTCTGGAGGAAGCCACCGGCAACGGCCGTTATCTGATGATTGGCGCCGCCGAGCACGGGTTTATCGACAGCCAGCGCGGCCTGGCGCTGATTTGCGAGAGCGACCTGCTCGGCGAGCGGGTCGCGCGCCGTCGTCAGGATTCCCGTCGCACCATTAACCCCGACACCCTGATTCGCAACCTTGCCGAACTGCATATCGGCCAGCCGGTCGTTCACCTGGAACACGGCGTGGGCCGCTACGCGGGCATGACTACCCTGGAAGCCGGCGGCATCACCGGCGAATACCTGATGCTGACCTACGCCAACGATGCCAAACTATACGTTCCGGTATCGTCCCTGCATCTTATCAGCCGCTACGCCGGTGGGGCGGAAGAAAATGCCCCCCTGCACAAGCTGGGCGGCGATGCCTGGACCCGGGCGCGACAAAAAGCGGCTGAGAAAGTACGCGACGTGGCGGCCGAGCTGCTGGATATCTACGCCCAGCGCGCGGCGAAGGCGGGTTTTGCCTTTAAACACGACCGCGAACAGTATCAGCTGTTTTGCGATGGCTTCCCGTTTGAAACTACGCCGGATCAGGCGCAGGCGATCAACGCCGTCCTCAGCGATATGTGCCAACCGCTGGCCATGGATCGCCTGGTGTGCGGCGATGTGGGCTTCGGCAAGACCGAAGTGGCCATGCGCGCCGCTTTTCTCGCCGTGGAGAACCACAAGCAGGTGGCGGTACTGGTGCCGACCACCCTGCTGGCTCAGCAGCACTATGACAACTTTCGCGATCGTTTCGCCAACTGGCCAGTGCGCATCGAAATGCTCTCCCGCTTCCGCAGCGCTAAAGAGCAGGCACAGATCCTTGAGCAGGCCGCGGAAGGCAAAATCGATATCTTAATCGGCACTCACAAGCTGTTGCAGAGCGAAGTGAAGCTGCGCGACCTCGGGCTGCTGATCGTCGACGAAGAGCACCGCTTTGGCGTTCGTCACAAAGAGCGCATCAAAGCGATGCGCGCCGATGTCGATATCCTGACCCTCACCGCCACGCCGATCCCGCGAACGCTGAACATGGCGATGAGCGGGATGCGCGATCTGTCGATCATCGCCACGCCGCCGGCGCGCCGTCTGGCGGTGAAGACCTTCGTTCGCGAATACGACGCCCTGGTGGTGCGCGAGGCGATCCTGCGCGAAACGCTGCGCGGCGGCCAGGTCTACTATCTGTTTAATGACGTTGAGAACATCCAGAAAGCCGCCGACAAGCTGGCGGAGCTGGTGCCGGAGGCGCGGATCGCCATCGGTCACGGTCAGATGCGGGAGCGCGAACTGGAGCGGGTGATGAATGACTTCCATCACCAGCGCTTCAATGTGCTGGTGTGCACCACCATCATCGAAACCGGGATCGACATTCCCACCGCCAACACCATCATCATCGAACGCGCCGACCATTTTGGCCTCGCCCAGCTGCACCAGCTGCGCGGCCGCGTTGGCCGTTCGCATCACCAGGCCTATGCCTGGCTGCTGACGCCGCATCCGAAAGCGATGACCACTGATGCGCAAAAGCGCCTCGAGGCCATTGCGTCGCTGGAAGATCTCGGCGCCGGCTTTGCGCTGGCGACCCACGATCTGGAGATTCGCGGAGCCGGGGAGCTGCTTGGGGAAGATCAGAGCGGACAGATGGAAACCATCGGTTTCTCCCTGTATATGGAGCTGCTGGAGAACGCAGTCGATGCGCTGAAAGCCGGGCGCGAACCTTCGCTGGAAGATCTGACCAGTCAGCAGACGGAGGTTGAACTGCGCATGCCTTCCCTGCTGCCTGACGATTTCATCCCCGACGTCAATACGCGTCTGTCATTCTATAAGCGCATTGCCAGCGCCAAAAACGAACAGGATCTGGAGGAGATCAAAGTCGAGCTTATCGACCGTTTTGGCCGCCTGCCCGATGCCGCCCGCAACCTGCTGGATATCGCCCGTCTGCGTCAGCAGGCGCAGAAGCTGGGGATCCGTAAGCTGGAAAGCAACGAAAAAGGCGGCGTGATCGAATTTAACGAGAAAAACAACGTCAATCCGGTGTGGTTGATCGGCCTGCTGCAGAAGCAGCCGCAGCACTTCCGCCTGGACGGGCCGACGCGCCTGAAATTCATGCAGGACCTGGAGGAGCGTAAGACGCGGATGGACTGGGTTCGCCAGTTTATGCGTCAGCTGGAAGAGAACGCCGTCGCCTGATTGACGGGAGATACGACCCCCCTGGCCGTATCTCTCTTCCTACATACCTGGCAATCTTTACAAACATTTTGCAATCTGCCTGGATTTCCCCACACAGACTCACGCCATAATCTCATTTGCTTTTCGTATAAAAATAACCAGTTATATATTTTGGAGTTATGGTAATGAGAAACCGTTTCCCCGTGACGCTCTGGCTGGCGCTGGTCGCGTTGGTCACCGCGCTGGCCCTCCCCGCGCGCGCAAACACCTGGCCTCTTCCCCCGCCGGGCAGCCGACTGGTGGGTCAGAATCAGTTCCACGTGGTGCAGGATAACGGCGGTTCGCTGGAGGCGATTGCCAAGAAGTACAATGTCGGCTTCCTGGCCCTGCTGCAGGCCAATCCCGGGGTTGACCCCTATGTTCCGCGCGCCGGCAGCGTTCTAACCATCCCCCTGCAGACGCTGCTGCCCGATGCGCCGCGCGAAGGGCTGGTGATTAACCTCGCTGAACTGCGCCTCTACTATTACCCGCCGGGTAAGAATGAAGTGACCGTCTACCCGATCGGCATCGGCCAGTTGGGCGGAACCACTATCACACCAACGATGGTCACGACCGTGTCCGACAAGCGGGCCAATCCGACCTGGACGCCAACCGCCAACATTCGCGCCCGCTACAAGGCGATGGGGATTGAGCTGCCAGCGGTGGTGCCTGCCGGTCCTGACAACCCGATGGGCCATCACGCCATCCGCCTTGCCGCCTATGGCGGAGTCTATCTCCTGCACGGCACCAATGCCGATTTCGGCATCGGCATGCGCGTCAGCTCCGGCTGCATTCGTCTGCGCGATAACGATATTAAGGCGCTGTACAACACTATCTCGCCGGGCACGAAGGTGAATATTATCAATACGCCGATCAAGGCGTCGGTAGAACCGGATGGCCGCCGTCTGGTTGAGGTCCATCAGCCGCTGTCAGAGCATATCGATGACGATCCGCAGACCCTGCCCATTACGCTTAATGCGGCCATGACTGCGTTCAAACAGGCGCCGCAGACCGACGGGACGGTGATGGAGCGCGCGATGAATTACCGCTCGGGCATGCCGATTGACGTCACCCGTCATGCAGACCCTGGACCGCAGTCGCTATAGTCTCCGCTGCAGAAAACAAAAAACCCGCCTGATGGCGGGTTTTTTGTTGGCAAGGGTCAAACAGGGGTACAACAGGGTCTTACTCATCGCTGTCCGGTGAAGGGGGCCGGGCAGCGACGCATCGGGCTTACTTGTAGATAACAGCGGTACCGTGAAGGGTATTCGGACCGGTTACCGAAGTAATACGGTATGAAGTGGCCCCCATCTCATCCGCTTTCTGCGCCAGCTGGTCTTCTAGCGAACCTAGGTTAGTCCCCGCGGAAGCAGAGATGGTGCCCACTTTATGCTGGCCGGCAGGGGTGGACTGCACCTCTACAGCGGCAAAGCTAGCGAAAGAAAGGGAGCTAAGAACGGCGGCAATAGCCAGAGTATTAACGGTTTTCATGATTATTATACCTGTGCAGATGAATTTTTTAGTAGGGTCGTAAGCATTAACTTAACGATCGATAGATAAATGATAATGTGATCTACATCACACGTCAACGCATTTTTATAACGATCGTTTAACTATTTATAAAATGCTTAAATTTCATACGCATATGAATTATTTATTTTTAAACCAACAGCGCTGGCCCCGGCGATCGTTTATTTTTATAATGGCCTTTCACCAAACCAACATAGGTACAACGGCATCATGACAACTGACGTTCAAAGTTGCGCCAAAAAAAGCCGTGGCCGACCGAAGGTGTTCGACAGGGATGCGGCGCTGGACAAAGCCATGACACTCTTCTGGCAGCACGGCTATGAGGCGACCTCGCTCGCCGATCTGGTCGAGGCGACAGGAGCAAAAGCCCCCACCCTGTATGCGGAATTTGTGAATAAAGAAGGACTATTCCGCGCAGTGTTGGATCGTTACATTTCGCGCTTTGCCGCGAAGCACGAAGCCTTGCTGTTTGCCGAGGGAAAATCCGTCGATCGGGCGTTGCGCGACTACTTCACGGCGGTCGCCACCTGCTTTACCAGCAAAGAGACACCGGCCGGCTGCTTTATCATCAATACCTCTGCCGCGCTGGCCGCCTCCTCGACGGATATCGCCAATACCATCAAATCCCGCCATGCGATGCAGGAGCAGGCGCTAACCCAGTTTCTGCAGCAGCGGCAGGCGCAGGGCGAACTGCCCGCGGGCCGCGATCTCGGGCAACTGGCGCAGTTTCTTAACTGTGTTCTGCAGGGGATGTCGATTAGCGCGCGGGAAGGCGCGGATTTCGACAAACTGATGCAAATCACCGACACCACCCTCCGTCTCTGGCCGCAGGTCCTCGAGTCCTGATGCGCCCTGCTTCCGGCGGTATTCTGCCGCCGGATCCGCTCTCCTGTAGCCGTTATCCCCACAAAATAGATTGATTTCTATTCCCTTTTCTCGCGCAAGATAAACGCAAATGATATTGATTGCGATATTCATTATGTGCAAAATCCTTTTTTGAGTTTTTCCAGATGTTTCGCATTGTAACTAATACCGGCCTGACGTCGGCCTATAACAACGACAAAGCAACTTGCTCATAAAAGGAATGGATATGAAAAAGCGCCTCTGGGTGCTCCACCCTCTGCTGCTGGTCAGCACGCTGCCTGCGCTGGCGGCTCAGTCTGATGAAGAAAGCATCATCGTTAGCGCAAACCGCACCCATCGCACCGTGGCCGAAATGGCCCAAACCACCTGGGTCATTGAGGGCCAGGAGATTGAGCAGCAGGTCCAGGGCGGGAAAGAGTTCAAAGACGTGCTGGCGCAACTGATCCCGGGCATCGACGTCAGCAGCCAGGGACGCACCAATTACGGGATGAACATGCGCGGGCGCGCCATCGTCGTGCTGATCGACGGCGTCCGGCTCAATTCCTCACGTACCGACAGCCGCCAGCTCGACGCCATCGACCCATTTAACATCGAACATATCGAAGTGATCTCCGGGGCGACCTCGCTGTACGGCGGAGGCAGTACCGGCGGGCTTATCAACATCGTCACCAAGAAAGGACAGCAGGATCGTCAGGTCGATCTTGAGGTGGGCAGCAAGAGCGGGTTTGCGAACAGCAACGATCATGATGAGCGCGTCGCGGCGGCCGTCAGCGGTGGGACAGACCACGCATCCGGGCGCTTATCGGTGGCTTATCAGCGTTTCGGCGGCTGGTACGATGGCAATAATGATGCGCTGATCCTCGATAACACCCAAACGGGGCTCCAGCATTCTGACCGCCTCGACGTGATGGGGACGGGGACGATTGAGATCGATGATAACCGCCAGCTGCAGCTGGTCACCCAGTATTATAAAAGCCAGGGCGATGATGACTATGGTCTGTGGCTTGGGAAGAACATGTCCGCGGTCACCAGCGGCGGCAAAGCCTACACCACCGATGGGCTCAATTCCGACCGTATCCCCGGTACCGAGCGGCACCTGATCAGCCTTCAGTACTCCGATGCCGACTTCTTCGGTCAGAATCTGGTGAGCCAGGTGTACTATCGTGATGAGTCCCTTACCTTCTATCCGTTCCCGACGCTTACGAAAGGCCAGGTCAGTAGCTTCTCCTCGTCGCAGCAGGATACCGATCAGTATGGGGCAAAGCTGACCCTTAACAGCCAGCCGCTGACGGGCTGGGATCTCACCTGGGGTCTCGACGCCGATCATGAAACCTTCAATGCCAACCAGATGTTCTTCGATCTGCAACAATCGCTGGCTTCCGGCGGGTTGCACAACGAATCGATCTACACCACCGGCCGCTATCCGGGATACAGCATCTCCAACGTCGCGCCGTTCCTGCAGTCCAGCTACGATCTGAACGATATCTTTACCGTCAGCGGCGGGGTACGCTACCAGTGGACCGAAAACCGGGTCGACGACTTTGTCGGCTACGCTCAGCAGCAGGATATCGCCAACGGCAAAGCGCGCTCCGCCGACGCCATCAAAGGCGGCAAAACCGATTACGATAACTTCCTGTTTAACGCCGGGATCGTGGCCCACCTGACCGACCGTCAGCAAACCTGGTTTAACTTCTCGCAGGGCGTCGAGCTGCCGGACCCCGGTAAATACTATGGCATCGGTAAATATGGCGCAGCGGTGAATGGTCATCTGCCGCTGATCTCCAGCGTCAACGTCGATGACTCGCCGCTGCAGGGGATCAAAGTTAACTCGTACGAGCTGGGATGGCGCTACACCGGCGATAACCTGCGCACCCAACTGGCGGCGTACTACTCGACTTCGGATAAGACCATTGTCGTCAACCGCACCGACATGACTATCGACGTTCAGTCCGACAAACGGCGTATTTACGGCGTTGAGGGGGCGGTCGACTACTTTATTCCGGATAGCGACTGGAGCGTCGGCGGTAACTTCAACGTGCTGAAATCCCAGGTGCAGACCGATGGCCGCTGGCAAAAATGGGACGTCACCCTCGCCTCGCCGTCTAAAGCCACTGCCTGGGTTGGCTGGGCGCCGGATCCGTGGAGCCTGCGCGTGCAGAGCCAGCAGGTGTTTGACCTCAGCGACGCCGCCGGCAACAAGCTGGAAGGCTATAACACCGTCGATTTTATCGGTAGTTACGCGCTGCCGGTGGGGAAACTGACCTTCAGTATCGAAAACCTGCTTAACGAAGACTATATCACTATCTGGGGCCAGCGCGCGCCGCTGCTCTACAGCCCAACCTACGGCAGTTCGTCGCTGTATGAATACAAGGGCCGTGGTCGCACCTTTGGTCTGAACTACGCTTTAACCTTCTGATAAAAAAAGCCCCTCAGCCTGAGCGTTTGAGGGGCTAATCAATACACAAATCTGTTTTTAGATTTTGTTGTTCAGGACCAGCTGGCCATTGTTGTCCAGCGGGATCTGGCTGCCAGGATCGTGATCCATGCGGATTTTCCCCTGCTGATCGCCTATCTTATAGGTCACATCATAGCCGAGCATTTTATCGGATTTGTCATACACCGTTTTGCAGCGCTGCTGGGTGGTGGTGTAGGTATCGTTGTCCTGCATCGCGCCCTGGATCTGGTTACCGGCATAGCCGCCGCCCAGCGCACCCACGACCGTCGCCACACTGCGTCCATGGCCACCGCCAAACTGGTGGCCAATCACCCCACCCGCCACTGCGCCCAACACGGAGCCAGCGATGCGGTTTTCATCCTGTACCGGACGACGATGGGTCACCGTGACATTGCGGCATTCCTGACGCGGGGTTTTCACGGTTTCTTTAATCGGTGTACTGGAGACCACTTGTGCATACTGCGGGCCGCGATCTAACACGTTGAGACCAGCGACAGCTGCAACGCCCAGCGCGGCAGCCACGCCTATCCCTATACCCGCCAACATAGATTTATTCACGGGAGATCCTCCTTTGTTACTGTTGATACAATTTTGCAACCGGAGCCGGGAGGGCGCAAATCAGATAGCGGATGAAAAGTGCGAGAATTCGCTGCAAATCAAAGGGATTCAGAGGATTCCGAGCGGGAGCGCCGCGGTTTCTGGGAGTGAGCCCGGAGGCGCTGTCAAGGCGCGCTCCGGGTAAAGACAGGGATTAGTGCAGCTTAAGACGCGGGCGAATGATACGGTTGATACGCCCGACCAGCATCATCAGGCCGGTCTTGAAGTAGCCATGCAGGGCAATCTGGTGCATACGGTACAGGGAAATGTACACGAAGCGCGCAATGCGCCCTTCCACCATCATCGAGCCGCGCATCAGGTTACCCATCAGGCTACCGACAGTGGAGTAATTGGACAGCGACACCAGCGAGCCATGGTCTTTATAGGTGTACGCCTTCAGCGGTTTGCCTTTCATCTGCGCCAGGATGTTGTTCAGCGCGCAGGTCGCCATCTGGTGCGCCGCCTGGGCACGCGGAGGCACAAAGCCGCCTTCCGGACGCGCACAAGAGGCGCAGTCGCCGATGGCGAAAATATCCGCATCGCGGGTGGTCTGCAGCGTCGGCTCAACCACCAGCTGATTGATACGGTTGGTTTCCAGGCCGCCGATTTCTTTCATGAAATCTGGCGCTTTGATCCCGGCCGCCCAGACCATCAGATCCGCCTCAATGTATTCGCCATCTTTAGTGTGCAGGCCGCCCGCATCCGCGCTGGTGACCATGGTCTGCGTCAGCACCCGTACGCCCAGCTTGGTCAGCTCATTATGCGCCGCTCCGGAAATGCGCGGCGGCAGGGCCGGCAGAATGCGCTCACCCGCCTCAACCAGCGTGACGTTCAGCGCTTCGTTAGTCAGCCCTTTGTAGCCGTAGCTGTGCAGCTGTTTCACCGCATTATGCAGTTCAGCGGAGAGCTCCACGCCGGTGGCGCCGCCGCCGACGATGGCAATGTTTACTTTACCGTTAGCGCCGAGGTTCGCGGAGTATTTAAGGAACAGGTTGAGCATTTCCTGATGGAAACGACGCGCCTGGTGCGGGTTGTCGAGGAAAATGCAGTTCTCTTTTACGCCAGGGGTATTGAAGTCATTCGAGGTACTGCCCAACGCCATGACCAGCGTGTCGTACGGCAGTTTACGCTCAGCCACCAGCAGCTCGCCTTTTTCATTGCGCAGCTCACCGAGGGTAATGGTCTTCCCTTCGCGATTAATATCGACCACCGAGCCCAGCTGGAACTGGAAACCGTGGTTGCGGGCATGGGCCAGATAGCTCAGCGCATCAACGCCTTCATCCAGAGAACCGGTGGCCACTTCGTGCAGCAGCGGCTTCCACAGATGGCTGTGGTTACGGTCCACCAGGGTGATTTTCGCTTTTTTATGGCGCCCTAACTTTTTCCCCAGCTGAGTAGCCAGTTCCAGTCCGCCAGCGCCGCCACCCACAATTACGATTTTTTTCAATGGCGTAGTCATGTGTACCCCTAAAATTATTAACCAATTGTTAAGTAAAAGTTATTGTAATAGCCTTTATTTAACAACAAGTTACGTCAATGAAACCATTCAGCACTGTCGAGAATACCATGAACGGTGCATTGGTCATACCAAAATTGATGTGCATCAAGTTTTGTCGCGTATTTTTTCAGCGAAACCAATAAGTGTAGACATGAAAAAACCCGCGTGGTGAACCCGACGCGGGTTTGGGAACAAGAGAAAAGCAGTTAACCGAGGGTTTTAAACGCTTTCAACCGCTGCAGATGCGGCGAGATGTTTTTAAATTTATGGGTCTGCTCTTCATCCCAGATAATTTCATAATAATGGTGCAGGAGATCGGCGGAACGCTGGCTGTTCAGCGCTTCATCCTGCCGGGAGAGCACCACCAGGCAGCGATCGCGGTTCTTCTCGCGGAAGTTGGTCACGCACTTGGTGGCGATGTCAGCATACTCTTCCGGTCGGTCGATTTTGCCTTCCATGTTCTCATGCGGAAACAGGTTTGGATTGAACACCGCCTGGCGGATATCGCACAGAAAACCAATCCGCTCCGCCCAGTAGCCGCCAAGGCCGACGCCACAGATCAGCGGCCGGTCATCGGCAGTGAGCTGCAGCATTTTATCGACCTCTTTCAGCAAATGCTGCATATCGTGCTTGGGATGACGCGTGCTGTAGCTTATCAACCGCACGTCCGGGTCGATAAACTGCAGTTGCATCACCTTCTCATGGTTACCGGGGCTGTTCGAGTCAAAACCGTGTAAATAGATAATCATCGCATCCTCACCTGACAACAACGCCCCACAGAGCGTTACGCGGACTTCGCCTCTTGCCAGCGCGCATGAAGCTGCTCCAGCTGGGCACTCACCGTTTTCCAACGGGCTGAATCCCTTAACTCCTGACGGGAAAAGGAACCTTTATGATACAATTTCGTAACACGCTCTGCTTTGATCGGCGACAGGTTATCCAGCACACTGACCGCGCCTTTACGATTATTGCAGACCAGTATCATATCGCAACCGGCGTCCAGCGACGCCTGGCCACGTTCGGCATAGCTGCCCATGATCGCTGCCCCCTCCATCGACAGATCGTCGGAGAAAATCACCCCGTCGAAGCCCAGCTCGCCGCGCAGCACCGTTTTCAGCCAGTACGCCGAGCCGCTGGCGGGACGCGGATCGAACTCCGGATAAATCACATGCGCCGGCATAATGGCATCCAGACGCTGCTCGGCGATAAGGCTTTTGAACACCGCCATATCGTGGTCGCGGATAACCGATACCGGCCGTGGATCGAACGGTGTTTCTTTGTGCGAATCAGCAGTCACCGCCCCGTGTCCCGGGAAGTGTTTGCCGGTGGTTTTCATGCCCGCGGCGTGCATACCGTCAATGAAGTGACGCGCCATCGCCAGCGCTTTTTGCGGATCTTCGTGATAAGAACGTTCGCCGATCGCGGCGCTGATATGGCCGACGTCCAGCACCGGCGCAAAGCTAATATCGATGTCCATGGCGATCATTTCGCTGGCCATCAGCCAACCGGCCTCAGCGGCCAGTTTGCCCCCCTCTTCCATCCCCAGCAGCGCGGCGAAAGACTGGGCCGCCGGTAAACGGGTAAACCCTTCGCGGAAACGCTGAACCCGCCCCCCTTCCTGATCGACCGCCACCACCAGATGGTTTCGGGAGGCGTCGCGGATCTGGCGCACCAGCTCGCGCAGCTGCGCCGGATCGTGATAATTTCGGGTAAAGAGGATCAACCCTCCCACCAGCGGATGCGCCAGAATCTCTCGCTCTTCCGCATCCAGTTCATACCCTTCGACATCCAACATCACTGGGCCCACACTGACCTCTCTTATCCTTTGCGTTCGTTGTCTAACTGACACCATGTTTCATCTGCCAGCGTGATAAATTGCCGATCCCCGCTCTGCCGCCAGCGCATTTCATACCAGCCCGCCATCAGCAGCAGTACCCACGGGCGCCAGCGCGCAACCTGCCGCCGAAGCAGCTGCGCGTCGATCGCCGCCCGCCGGGCATACGCATCCACCAGCTGACGGCGCTCGCCAGGCGCGCTCCACACCGCGGCCAGCTCCAGCGCAATATCACCATCGCCGGCATATTCCCAGTCGATCAGCCTCAGACCGGACTCATTATGGATAATATTGCCGGCATGGACGTCCATATGCAGCGGCGCCAGTCGCAGAGGACGGGGCTCGCCCTGGCGGCGCAGCCGCTGATGCCAGCGCAGCCAGCGCGGCGTGCGCCGCGCTGGATCGCACCTCTGCCAGTACTGGGCCAGCAGCGGTGTGAGGCTAACACGCCAGCCAAACCGCGGTTGCTGATGCAAATCATACAATAAGCCCGACAGCTGCGGGGAGGCTGGTAACGCGCTTTTTACCTCACCCGCGCAATACTCCACCACCATCCAGCAGGGCGAGTAAAACAACGGGGCTGGGGCCAGCCTGACGGGTAGTCGGCGGAGTGCGCGATACTGACGGCGAAAATAGCAAGTGGCGGCAGACGGATCGTGCGGCTGACGCAGCACGTGCCGCCGGTCGCCATCGCTGATAATCACACTGCCGCCGCTGAGGCCACTCTGACCCAGCGAGACGACAGGATGATAGTGGGGAAAGAAGCGCGACAAGAGTTCGTCGCGCGTTAGCTTATTGTTGCTGAACCGCACCTTTACCTGACCAGATAATCTCGCCGGTTTGCACCAGCATGAGCTGCATTTTCAGCTCAGGCGCGTTGACGTTGCCAGTGGCATTGGAGTAAAGCACATACTGCGCGCCCACGTTGCGGGCGATGCCCATGGCTTTGCTGCGGCTGCCAAGGCTGTCCTGCGGCGACAGGCCCAGTTGCTGCTTGGCGACCGCCAGCTGCTGCGCCGATACCAGGGTAAATTTACCGTTGCCCGCCAGCGCGTTGCGTAACGCGGTGGTCGCTTCCCCGGCATTCAGCGAACCATTGGTGCGGTTGTTCACGCTGTCAACCAGCAGAATACTGCCCGCATTGACCCCACTCGCCTGCAGCATCTGCCCCACCAGCGGCTGGACCGCGCCGTTCCAGTCATAATGACGCACACGCGGCGCTGGTTGACCCGACTGCTGATCCTGATGCTCAATGGGCCCCGGCTGCGATGGGACGGATGGCACCGCCGGTACCGTCGGCACCGTGGGCTGCGGCTGCGCAGGCTGCTGCGGCTGCGGTTTCGCCTCTTCGACCGGCGCGGGCTGCTCCCGCAACCCCGCACAGCCTGCGAGGAATATCGCCAGTGCTGTGATTAACGCATAGCGACACATTTTCATCATTATAATTACCCCTTACAGATAAAGATAAAGGCGGGCCTTATGCGCCCCCAGGATATTGGCGCTGCCGTACAACGTCACGGAAGAGCGGGCCGGAACCACAATGGTGCGTGGTGCCTCCAGCGGATGCATTTCGAGTCCGCGAGCGTCATACCAGAAAAAACGATAATGCACGGTGATCGGCTGCTGGCGCTCGTTATACAGCGTTGAGGAGGCGGTGGCCTGGATCTCCGTCGCCACGACCGCGGGCTCGCTCGCGCTGATCCCGGCGGCCAGTACGCTCGATTCCATCACCAACGCCTGCTGCTCAGAAACGGGGATCTCCGGATGGGAACTACATCCGGCCAGCAGCCCCGCTGCCAGACACGCGCCCAAAAGGGTCTTGAGCATGGCGTTAGCCTTTGTGCGCCAGCATCGGGCCCAGCGGACGGCCGCCCAGCAGATGCATATGGATATGGTAAACTTCCTGGCCGCCGTGGCGGTTGCAGTTGACGATCAACCGGTAGCCATCGTCGGCGAGACCTTCATCGCGGGCAATCTTCGCCGCGACGGTCATCATCCGGCCCAGGGCCAGCTCATGTTCGGTGGTGACGTCATTTACGGTAGGAATCAGAACATTCGGGACAATCAGAATGTGGGTCGGCGCCTGCGGAGAGATGTCGCGAAAAGCGGTCACCAGATCGTCCTGATAAACAATATCCGACGGGATTTCCCGGCGAATGATTTTGCTGAAAATCGTTTCTTCTGCCATGACTGATTCCTTATTAGTTTAATCCCATGCGCTGGCCTGCTTCTGCAGATAAACGCGGACGCACAGGTTCAGATAAGAGTATGAGCGACATTCTCCCCCTCTTTCAACCTGAAAGCACTTTTTCTTATTCAACTATAGACTTAGCTGATGATGGAATAAGCATTTGCCGGACAATTTTCAGGGTTATCCACCTCAAAAGCCCCGTCTGAAGACGTAAAAAAGGCAGCCATTTGGCTGCCTTAGTCTCCCCGATACTACGTCTTAACTGTTACGGATGTACTCATCCATTTCAGTTTTCAGGTTATCGGACTTGGTACCGAAGATGGCCTGTACGCCTGAACCTGCCACTACCACGCCAGCGGCGCCCAGTTTTTTCAGGCCAGCCTGGTCAACTTTCGCTACATCCGCCACGCTAACACGCAGACGAGTAATACATGCGTCAAGGTTGGTGATGTTCTCTTTACCGCCGAAAGCGGCAATCAGCGCCGGAGCCATCTCGCTGGTTGCGCCAGCTTTGTTCTCTTCGGTGGTATCTTCACGACCCGGTGTTTTCAGATCCAGCGCTTTAATCAGCACACGGAAAACGACGTAGTACACGATCGCATAGCAGATACCGACGATCGGGAACAGCCACAGCTTGCTGCTGTTACCGGACAGGACGATAAAGTCGATCAGGCCGTGAGAGAACGAGGTACCGTCACGCATACCCAGCAGGATACAGATCGGGAACGCCAGACCTGCCAGGATGGCATGGATAACGTACAGGATCGGTGCCACGAACATGAACGAGAACTCGATCGGCTCAGTGATACCGGTCAGGAACGAGGTCAGCGCAGCGGAGATCATGATACCGCCCACTTTAGCGCGGTTTTCCGGTTTAGCAGAGTGCCAAATCGCGATAGCCGCTGCCGGCAGACCGTACATTTTGAACAGGAAGCCGCCAGACAGTTTGCCCGCGGTCGGGTCGCCTGCCATGTAGCGCGGGATATCGCCGTGGAACACCTGACCAGCCGCGTTGGTGTATTCGCCGATCTGCATCTGGAAAGGAACGTTCCAGATGTGGTGCAGACCAAACGGCACCAGGCAACGCTCGATGAAACCGTAGATACCAAACGCTACCACCGGGTTCTGATAAGCAGCCCACTGGGAGAAGGTTTGGATCGCGGAACCGATCGGCGGCCAAATGAAGGAGAGGATCACGCCGGTAAAGATAGCGGCCAGACCGGAGATAATCGGTACAAAGCGCTTGCCCGCAAAGAAGCCAAGGTACTCTGGCAACTTAATGCGATAGAAGCGATTGAACATGTACGCGGCGATAGCACCGGAGATAATACCGCCAAGCACGCCGGTATCAGCCAGGTGTTTTGCCGCAATCTCGTCAGCAGGTAAATGCAGCACCAGCGGCGCAACAACCGCCATGGTTTTCACCATGATGCCGTAAGCCACGACTGCAGCCAGTGCGGATACACCGTCGTTATTGGTGAAGCCGAGGGCCACACCGATAGCGAAGATCAGCGGCATGTTGGCGAAAACTGAACCGCCTGCTTCTGCCATAACGTGGGAGACCACGGCTGGCAGCCAGCTGAAGTTTGCGGAACCGACGCCCAGCAGGATACCTGCGATAGGCAGTACGGATACCGGCAGCATCAGCGATTTACCGACCTTCTGCAGGTTAGCAAATGCATTCTTAAACATAATTGAGAGTGCTCCTGAGTATTTGGTACTTTTTTTACGTTTTCACGCATTGGCCCGGGGGGAGAACCGCGCCGTGGACAGGACATCTAAGCGCCCTTTATTTATTACACAGAGTAAAATAATTAACAGGATGATTGTTTGACGGCTATCACGTTTCAATCAGCCTTACGGTAAAAATTTACATCAGCTTACATAAGATGTATCTGGATGTTGCAAAAAAACCTTCACCGCCACTTTTGTGGCGGTGAACTTTACTCGCTTTGGCTATTAATTACGAGCCTTAAAATAATAAGCAGATCAAGCGGGTTGCAAGCGGGCGGGGTCAATGTGGAACAGAGTGGCAAAATTGTCGGTGGTCTGCTGGGCCAGCTGCTCCAGCGACACCCCCTTCAACACCGCCATGTATTCAGCAACGTCACGCACCAGCGCCGGCTGGTTCTCTTTGCCACGATGGGGTACCGGCGCCAGGTACGGCGAATCGGTCTCCACCAGCAGGCGATCCAGTGGAACATAGCGCGCCGCATCACGCAGCTGCTCCGCGTTGCGGAACGTGACGATACCGGAAAACGAAATATAGAACCCCATGTCGAGCAGTTTACCCGCAGTCTCCCTGTCCTCAGTGAAACAGTGTAGTACGCCACCGCAATCCGTCACTTTTTCTTCGCGCAAAATCGCCAGGGTGTCGGCACGCGCGTCGCGGGTGTGGACGATCACTGGTTTATTCAGCTCGCGGCCGATGCGAATGTGATCGCGGAAGGAGGTTTGCTGCTGAGTTTTGGTTTCCGGGGTATAAAAATAATCCAGACCGGTCTCCCCCATCGCCACAACGCCCTCTTCCGCTGCCAGCGCGCGCAGGGTCTCGACCTCGTAGGGCTCGTCCTGGTTTAACGGGTGCACGCCGCAGGAGAAGACGACGTTATCACGCGTCCCCACCAGCTCACGCATACTGCGGTAGCCGGGCAACGTCGTGGCGACCGCGAGGCAAAATTTCACATCGCGCGCGGCCGCTTTTGCCAGCACGTCGTCGACGTTTTTGTGCAAAGTTTGATAATCCAGACCATCAAGATGGCAGTGGGAGTCGACTAAAAACATAATGTCTCACTCAGAGGTGGGAGACGGGTAAAACCGTCCCAGGTTGCAGGTAATGTTCCCAGCGCAGCAAGCGCTCGGTAAGCAGCAGTTCGCGGTTAACGCCGACGACGTTCAGCAATTGCTCGCGGCAGGTACAGACGTCATCAGCGATCGCCTGCAGCCGGGCGGCCGGCAGGCTGTGCGCCAGCTGCTCCAGCAGCGGCCAAACGTCCGGATTACTCACCAGGGCAATCCCCTGCTGTCGTTTTTGCGCATCGACCAGCAGCGATGCCAGCCAGTGCAGGCGAACCGCCGCCTGTTCATGATTAAGTATCGCCAGTAGCGCCAGCCAGTCACCGCTCGCCAGGGTAGTCGCCAACGCCTGACACAGCTGCTGTCGCGCCGTCCACTGCGGCTCCTGTAGCACTTCGAGCGCCGCAGCCGGCGCGCCAGCGCACAGACGTAACGCCGTCAGCAGCGCTTCCTGCGGCTGGTTCACCTCCCGCGACAGCCAGGCCAGAGCATAAGATTCTGAGGGTGGCGCCAGATGGTACAGCCGACAACGGCTGCGCAAGGTGGTCAGCAGACGTGCCGGTTCCTCACAGGCGAGGAAGAACCAGGTATTCTCCGGGGGCTCCTCCAGCGTTTTCAGTAAGGCGTTAGCGGCAGCATCAGTCAGCAAGGCGGCATCGCTAATCCATACCACTTTCGCCCCACCGAGGCGCGCGCGCTCATAGAGCTTTTCATTAACATCGCGCACCGCGTCAATGCCCAGCGCGCTCTTGCCCTTCTCAGGGCTTAGCGAATAGTAATCAGGATGCGTACCGGCCTGCATCAACTGGCAACTATGGCACTGGCCGCAGCTTTTATGCCCTTCGGGCTGGCGGCACATCAGGAAGCGGCATAGTGCGTAAATTAACGCCTCGCCGCCCATCCCGCGCAGGGACTGTAACAGTAAGGCGTGGTGGCCTCGTCCGGTCTGATAGCTACCGACCAGTTGCTCGAACGAGGGGCGCAGCCACGGATACCATTTCATGCCGGCTGCTCCGCCATCCACTGGGCGATCGTGGCGCGAATGTCACGCGCTACGGCGTCCAGCGACTGAGTCGCGTCAATCGTACGGATTGAAGGATCGGCTGCGGCCAGCTCAAGATAGCGCGCACGGGTGCGATTGAAGAAGTTCATGGACTCCTGCTCAATGCGATCCAGCTCGCCGCGGGCCCGGGCGCGCTGCAGCCCGACTTCTGGCGTGACGTCGAGGTACAGCGTCAGATTGGGGCGAAAATCGCCGAGTACCGCGTCGCGCAGCGTCGCCAGCATCGTGCGGTCAATTCCCCGACCGCCGCCCTGATAGGCCTGAGTCGACAGATCGTGACGATCGCCGATCACCCACTGGCCGCGGGCCAGAGCAGGCTTAATCACGGTCTCCACCAGCTGGACGCGCGCCGCGTAAAACATCAGCACTTCTGCTTTATCATTAATGACTTCATCGCCTGTGGACTGGATATCCAGCACCAGGCTACGCAGCTTTTCGGCGAGGATGGTGCCCCCCGGCTCGCGGGTAAACACCATATCGTGAATACCTGCCGACTGCAGCGTCTCCACCACCAGTTGACGCGCGGTGGTCTTCCCGGCGCCTTCCAGCCCCTCGATGACGATATAGTTACTGCGCATTTTTTTCCTTAAGTACTTTCAGATAGTCCTGCACCGCGCGGTTATGGCTGACCAGGTTTGTGGTAAACGTATGGCCCCCTTTCCCGTCGGCGACGAAATAGAGATATGGCGTTTTCGCCGGATGGGCGGCCGCCTTCAGTGACGCTTCGCCCGGCACCGCGATAGGGCCTGGCGGCAAGCCGCTGATGGTATAAGTATTGTATGCGGTCGGCGTCTCGAGATCCTTACGCGTTAACTTACCAGTATATCCTTCGCCCATCCCGTAGATCACGGTCGGATCGGTCTGTAAGCGCATACCGATGCGCAGGCGGTTGATAAATACCGACGCGACGCGATCACGCTCTTCCGCCACCGCGGTCTCTTTCTCAATAATCGAGGCCATGGTCAACAGCTGGTTCTGATCGGCATAGGGCAGATTCTCCATCCGTCCTTCCCAGATCTTCGCCACTTCGGTGACCATTTTCTGATGCGCGCGCTTGAGGATGGCGATATCACTGGTATTAGCGGTGTACATCCAGGTATCCGGCCAAAACCAGCCCTCCACCCAGTCGGCATGCTCGAGCCCTAACGCCTTAGCCACCGTCGCGTAGCTGTCGTCATCAAGCGTGTGTTTCACGTACGGGGCATCGCGCAGCTGGCGAAGGTAGTCGCTGACGCGCATACCTTCGACAAAGCGCAACGGAAACTGCGCCTCTTTACCGCTGGCCAGCAACTGCAGCATCTCGCGCACCGTCATCTGCGGGGTGAAGCGATAGGTCCCGGCTTTGAAGTGAGACAGCTCAGGTTCCACCCGCAGCAACCACTGGAAAACGCGCGGGCGATTGATCACCTTCTCGCGATAAAGATCCTCGCCCAGCGCCAGACGCCCGGTGCCGGCATCCAGGGTGAAGATCGTCTCTTCTTTAATCAGCAGCTTGCTGTCCGCCAGCTGGCGTACTTTCCACATGCCTGCCGCCGCGGCGATGCCCAACACCACCACTAACAGCAGAATAAATCGTAACATTTTCTTCATACTAACCAGACAGCTCACACAAAGGGGCTAAAAAATGGTAAAGCTCACGCGAGGACCAGACGGTCTCTTCCCAGCGACGAACCGGCACCAGTGGCATCAGCGCATTACAGATCAGTACCTCATCGGCTTCACGCAACGCCTCGGGGCGCGCAGTGACTTCGACAACGCGAAATGTCGATGGTGCCAGCTGCGCAATACAGCGCTGCCGCATAATGCCGTTGACCCCGGCATAATCGAGTCGCGGAGTAAATACATCACGTCCCTTACGCCAGAATAAATTCGCGGCACAGCATTCCGTAAGCCACCCATCACTGTCAAGGACCAGCGCCTCATCGGCGTCCGTCTGTTCAAGATGAGAGCGGATCAGCACCTGCTCAAGGCGATTAAGATGCTTCAGGCCAGCCAGCCAGGGGTTGCGGCCCAAAGGCACCGGGCTCTGGATCAGGGAAACGCCCTCCTCCCGCCAGCGCGCATAATGCGCCGGGAACGGAGAGACGCTGAGAATGCGGGTCGGTGTCAGGCAGCCCGTCGTGCTGTATCCCCTCCCGCCGGCGCCGCGGGTCAGGGTCACCTTCAGCACACCCTGCGCATGCGGCCGCGCCAGACGCTGCATCTCATCGCTCAGCGTCAGCCAGTCATCAAATGGGATGCGTAATTTTTCGCAGATCATCTGCAAACGCTGTAGATGAGCATCCAGCAGCGCAACCTGCCCGTGCTGGATGCGGGCGGTGGTAAAACAGCCGTCGCCAAACTGGGTGGCGCGATCGTTCGCCACCAGCGTGTCCTGTGCAACGCCATTTATTAAGAACATAAAGGACTCCTTTTCACTGGTCGGTCAGTGTCTCAGGACCCAAAGCAGAGGACAAGCGGAGAAAGCTGAATAAAAAAGGCCCGACGAACGGGCCTTTTGTTAAAGCTGTACCGGGGCAAGCCCTGTCATACTTTTTTGAAGATTAACGAACCGTTAGTGCCGCCAAAACCGAAGGAGTTGCACAGGGTGTACTCCATACCGGAAACCTGACGCGCTTCGTGCGGAACGAAGTCGAGGTCGCAGCCCTCATCCGGGTTGTCGAGGTTGATCGTCGGCGGAACCGCCTGATCGCGCAGCGCCAGGATAGAGTAAATCGACTCTACCGCCCCTGCCGCACCCAGCAAATGCCCGGTCATGGATTTGGTGGAGCTCACCAGTACGCGGCTCGCTGCCTCACCGAAGACAGACTTAACCGCCTGCGCTTCCGCTTTATCACCAGCCGGCGTCGAGGTGCCGTGGGCGTTGACGTAGCCAATCTGGCCCGGTTCGATGCCCGCATCGCGAATGGCATTGACCATCGCCAGCGCAGCGCCAGCGCCATCTTCCGGCGGAGACGTCATATGGTAAGCATCGCTGCTCATACCAAAGCCGACGATCTCGGCGTAGATTTTGGCGCCGCGTTTTTTCGCATGCTCGTACTCTTCCAGCACTACCATGCCCGCGCCATCGCCCAGCACGAAGCCATCGCGATCTTTATCCCACGGACGGCTCGCCGCCTGCGGGTTGTCATTGCGCGTAGAGAGCGCACGTGCTGCACCAAAACCACCCACGCCAAGCGGGGTACTGGCTTTCTCCGCACCGCCTGCCACCATCGCATCGGCATCGCCATAGGCGATGATGCGCGCGGCCTGGCCGATGTTGTGCACACCTGAAGTACATGCAGTCGCGATAGAGATACTTGGCCCGCGCAGACCAAACATGATGGTCAGATGCCCGGCCACCATGTTAACAATTGTGGAAGGAACGAAGAATGGGCTGATCTTACGCGGTCCACCGTTAACCAGCGAACTGTGGTTTTCTTCGATCAAGCCGAGACCGCCAATACCGGAGCCGATAGCGGCGCCAATACGGGTTGCATTCTCTTCCGTCACTTCAAGGCCAGAATCCTGCATGGCCTGAACGCCAGCGACAATTCCATATTGAATGAAGGCATCCATCTTGCGCTGCTCTTTGCGCGAGATAATGTCATCACAGTTAAAATCCTTTACTAAGCCAGCAAATTTCGTTGCATAGGCGCTAGTATCGAAATGGTCGATCAGGCTGATGCCACTCTGACCGGCAAGGAGAGCTTTCCAGGTAGACTCTACGGTGTTGCCGACAGGAGACAACATGCCCAGTCCGGTCACAACTACACGACGCTTAGACACGTTTGTCCTCCAGGGAGGGAAAATAGATTCTTGTGGGACAAAAAAAAGATAAAACTCAGGCGGTCGAATGACCGCCTGGAGATGTTCACTTACGCCTGGTGGCCGTTGATGTAATCAATGGCAGCCTGAACGGTGGTGATTTTCTCAGCTTCTTCGTCCGGAATCTCAGTATCAAACTCTTCTTCCAGAGCCATTACCAGCTCAACGGTGTCAAGAGAATCAGCGCCCAGGTCTTCAACGAAGGAAGCATTGTTGGTAACTTCTTCCTGCTTAACGCCCAGCTGCTCGCCGATAATTTTCTTAACGCGTTCTTCGATAGTGCTCATACTCTTAAATTTCCTATCAAAACTCGCTTTCGCGATGGTTTTCGTAGTGTATAAAATGTTGAAAAATTTGCAACTAAATCCCGGCAGGTCTTACCACGATTTTGCGCTATTTTGAGGCCGTTTGCCCTAAGAACGCAAATCTTTTCGCACAAAACCGCACATGAAACCGTGCGAGGTGCGCGGTTCCTGAACGTTTTGCACAAATCTCGGTCAGACCATGTACATTCCGCCGTTAACGTGCAGCGTTTCACCAGTGATGTAACTTGCTTCGTCAGAGGCTAAAAATGCAACCGCGCTGGCGATTTCATTTGGGGTGCCAAGGCGCCCCGCAGGAACTGCCGCCAGCGTACCCGCACGCTGCTCATCGGTCAGCGCACGCGTCATGTCCGTTTCAATAAAGCCCGGAGCAACAACGTTTACAGTAATACCGCGGGACGCAACTTCACGTGCCAGTGATTTACTGAAGCCGATCAGACCTGCTTTCGCCGCAGCGTAGTTAGCCTGACCCGCATTTCCCATGGTACCAACCACAGAACCGATAGTGATAATACGTCCATGACGCTTTTTCATCATAGCGCGCATTACCGCTTTTGACAGACGGAAAACCGATGACAGGTTGGTTTCGATAATATCGTTCCACTCGTCATCTTTCATGCGCATTAACAGGTTGTCACGAGTGATACCGGCATTATTTACCAGGATATCAACTTCGCCAAACTCTGCGCGAACATTTTCCAGAACAGATTCAATAGATGCCGGGTCGGTCACATTCAACATCAGACCTTTACCGTTGGCGCCTAAATAGTCGCTGATGGCCTGCGCGCCGCTTTCGCTGGTCGCAGTACCGATAACTTTCGCGCCACGGGCGGCGAGCGTTTCAGCGATTGCACGGCCAATACCGCGGCTTGCACCGGTAACCAGCGCGATTTTTCCTTCAAAACTCATGGTTTTCCTCTTTTATTGCTCAAGCGCCGCAGACATCGCCGCCGGCTCGTTAAGCGCGGAAGCGGTCAGGGTGTCAACAATACGTTTGGTCAGGCCGGTGAGGACTTTACCCGGGCCAACCTCATACAGATGCGTTACGCCCTCGGCAGCCATAAACTCAACGGTCTTAGTCCACTGCACCGGACTGTACAGCTGGCGGACCAGCGCGTCGCGAATGGCGTCCGGCGCGGTTTCGCATTTCACGTCGACGTTATTCACGACAGGAATCGTCGGCGCGTTGAAGGTGATTTTCTGCAGCTCTACCGCCAGTTTTTCTGCGGCTGGCTTCATCAGCGCACAGTGGGACGGCACGCTCACCGGCAGCGGCAGCGCGCGCTTGGCGCCGGCGGCTTTACAAGCGGCGCCCGCACGTTCAACGGCCTCTTTGTGCCCAGCGATAACCACCTGGCCCGGGGAATTGTAGTTCACCGGAGAGACGACCTGCCCTTCGGCAGACTCTTCACAGGCTTTGGCGATAGAAGCGTCATCCAGACCGATAATCGCGGACATGGCGCCGGTACCTTCCGGTACGGCTTCCTGCATGAATTTCCCGCGTAGCTCAACCAGGCGAACGGCATCAGCGAAACCGATAACGCCGGCACACACCAGCGCGGAGTATTCGCCGAGGCTGTGCCCCGCCAGCAGCGCCGGCGCTTTGCCGCCCTGCTGCTGCCAGACACGATACAGCGCCACGGAGGCGGTCAGCAGCGCCGGCTGGGTCTGCCAGGTTTTATTCAGCTCTTCTGCTGGCCCCTGTTGAACCAGCGCCCACAGATCGTAACCCAACGCTGCGGAAGCTTCACCGAAGGTCTCTTCAATCACCGGCCAGGTCGCCGCCATATCGGCCAGCATACCTACGGACTGAGAGCCCTGTCCCGGGAACACAAAAGCAAATTGCGTCATGTTTAAATCCTTATACTAAAAACGAACCAGCGCGGAACCCCAGGTGAAACCGCCACCAAAGGCTTCCAGCAGAATCAGTTGACCGCGTTGAATACGGCCATCGCGAACGGCCTCATCCAGCGCGCAAGGAACTGACGCCGCGGAGGTGTTACCGTGACGGTCAAGCGTCACAACGACGTTATCCATCGACATGCCCAGTTTTTTCGCCGTCGCACTGATGATCCGCAGGTTAGCCTGATGCGGTACCAGCCAGTCCAGCGCCGAACGCTCAAGATTATTTGCCGCCAGCGTCTCATCAACGATATGCGCCAGCTCGGTGACCGCCACTTTGAACACTTCATTGCCGGCCATCGTCAGATAGATCGGATTTTCCGGATCGACGCGATCGGCGTTCGGCAGGGTCAGCAGCTCGCCATAGCTGCCGTCGGCATGCAGATGCGTTGAGATAATACCCGGCTCTTCGGAGGCGCCCAGCACCACCGCGCCGGCGCCGTCGCCGAAAATAATAATCGTTCCGCGATCCGCCGGATCGCAGGTACGCGCCAGCACATCAGCGCCGACAACCAGCGCATAGTCAACCGCGCCGTTTTTCACATACTGATCGGCAACGCTCAGCGCGTAAGTGAACCCCGCACAGGCGGCGGCGACATCAAACGCCGGGCAACCTTTAACGCCCAGCATTGACTGGATCTGGCATGCCGAACTCGGAAACGCGTGCGTACCGGAGGTGGTCGCAACAATAATCAGACCAATTTGCTCCGCGGTCACGCCGGCCATCGCCAGCGCCTGCTTTGCGGCTTCAAAGCCCATCGTAGCAACTGTTTCATGCGCTGCGGCAATACGACGCTCACGGATACCTGTGCGGGTGACAATCCACTCGTCAGAGGTCTCTACCATTTTTTCCAGGTCGGCGTTTGTACGCACTTGCTCGGGCAGATAGCTGCCGGTACCAATAATCTTCGTATACATGTACGCTCAGTCACTCTTGGGTGATATACCCGCCTCGTTCAACTTGCCGGGCGTCAATGGTGGCCATCCGTCCCGCTTTGCTGTCGGGCGTTCAGGTCACTGTCGCTTTCCGGCAGCTCGAAACCAGCTGGGTATAAAGATTCCAGGCGCGCGGCGATCCGTAGAGGAATTTGCCGCTGCACCGCCTGCACTGCCTGCTCTATTGCGACGCTAAAGGCGCGTTGATTGGCAGCACCATGACTCTTGATCACGGAACCGCGCAATCCTAACAGACAGGCGCCATTATACTGGTCGGGGTTGAGGTGACTGAATCGCCTCGCCAGGCTTTTTTGTAACCAACGTTTTAGTAACAGCAGCCACCACGACCTTTTTTTGCCCTCTCCCTGAGATTTCAGCAGTGAAAGGAACATTCTGACAACACCTTCCATGGTTTTTAATGTGACGTTGCCCGTGAATCCATCACAAACCAGCACATCGGTTTTTCCGGTCAACAATTCATTGGCTTCAAGATAGCCAATGTAGTTGAGGGAAGGCAGCGTTTTAAGTACTGCGGCAGCATCGCGAATGCTGCTGAGACCTTTCATCTCTTCTTCGCCAATATTTAGCAAGGCGACGCGAGGGCTGGCAATGCCGAGCACCTCTTCCGCCAGCACCGCGCCCATCACGGCGAACTGCACCAGCATCGTGCTGTCGCAATCAACGTTGGCGCCGAGATCCAGCACCACGGTTTTGCCTTTCTGCTGGTGTGGCAGGACCGTCACCAGCGCCGGCCGCTCAATACCTTCGATCGGTTTGAGCAGCAGTTTCGCCAGGCCCATCAGCGCGCCAGTGTTACCGGCGCTAACGCAGGCTTGCGCCCGCCCTTCTTTCACAAGCTCCAGCGCCACGCGCATTGAGCTACCGCGACTGCTGCGGATAGCCTGTGCGGGTCGCGCATCACTGGCAATAACTGACTGCGCAGGAATAACCTGCAGACGCGAACGTTGTTCGAAGTCAGCTTTGGCGAGTAATGGCGTGATGGCGTCGGGATCGCCGACTAAAAGAAGTGTGAGTTGCGAATTAGAGTTCAGTGCCTGCAGTGCTGCAGGCACTGTCACGGATGGGCCAAAATCGCCCCCCATGACATCTAACGCCAGGGTTAGACGTGTCAAGGTATCGTCGCTGCCCGGTTCGGTGATTCCCCAGTTACCCGGGGAGTCCTCACTAAGCTTCATCACGCTGGCACCCGCGAAAACTCACGCTGCAGACGCAACAACTCGGGCATTAATGCCCCTGGCGACCGGGTTAACCGGGTATCCAGGGACGCATACGCCCGCCATGGCCTGCAACGGGAAATCCTGCGAGTATCGCGTGATTACTTAGCGATAACCTTGCGACCGCGGTAGAAACCGTCGGCAGTGATGTGGTGACGCAGGTGTTTCTCACCAGAAGTTTTGTCTACAGACAGGCTGGTGACTGCGGTCAGCGCGTCATGGGAACGACGCATGCCACGTTTGGAACGGGTTGGTTTATTCTGTTGTACGGCCATGGACCTTACTCCTCAATTACTTACGCTTTAAGCTGGCTAATACGGCAAATGGGTTTGGTTTTTGTGCCTCTTCAGGCAGTTCGCCAAAGACCATGTCCGCGTCGGACACTTCACAGTGTTCAGAATCATGCACCGGAACTACGGGCAGGGAGAGGATAATTTCATCCTCGACCATTGCCTGCAGGTCGATTTCACCGAATTCGTTAACCTCAATCGGCTCATACGCTTCCGGTAGTGCTTCGGCCTGTTCGTCATTTCTGACGGGGCTAAAACAATACGTGGTGTGGACGTAATGGGAGAACGGTTTCCCGCAACGCTGGCATTCGAGGGTTACCGTCACCTTTGCATCGCCAGTGATGACGGCGAGACGCTGGTTATCGATAGCGAACGACATGCTGCATTCCACATCGCTGTCCACGCTGACTACAGAATCGGCTACACGTTCAACCTGATCGCCGGCATAGATGCCTTCGTAATCAAGGCGTTTTTGAGCCGTGCGGACCGGATCAAGAGTCAGGGGTAATTTTACCTTTTGCATAGGGCGCGCATATTAACTTTGTAATGTCATAGAGTCAAAGAAAAAGGCAGCCTCAGGTTGCCTTTTGCCATTTATTCGCACACATTGCGGCGCATAGTTTAAGATGATGCTCTGCGAAGCGCTATATGTGGATGAAAAAATATGTCTGAACTTATCCTGGCATCAACCTCTCCCTGGCGGCGCATGCTGCTGGAAAAACTGGGTTTACCGTTTGAATGTGCCGCGCCTGACGTCGACGAAACGCCCCGGCCTGATGAATCCGCGCGTCAGCTTGTTACCCGGCTGGCGCAGGCTAAAGCGCAGAGCCTGGCCTCGCGCTTCCCCAATCACCTTATTATAGGCTCCGATCAGGTTTGCGTACTGGACGGTGAAATCACCGGCAAACCGCACACCGAAGAAATTGCCCGCCGGCAGTTAAGAAAGGCCAGCGGGTCAATCATTACCTTTTATACCGGACTGGCGCTGTACAACTCTGCCAGCGGCCATCTGCAAACCGAATGCGAACCCTTTGACGTTCACTTCCGGCATCTCAGCGATAAAGAGATCGAGGGCTATGTGCGCAAAGAGAACCCACTGCAGTGCGCCGGGAGTTTCAAGAGCGAAGGATTGGGCATTACGCTATTTGAACGACTGGAAGGCCGCGACCCGAACACGCTGGTCGGTTTACCTTTAATCGCGCTCTGTCAAATGCTGCGCCGCGAAAATTACAACCCGCTGTTAGGCTGAAGCAAAAAAAACGGCGGAACTGATTCCGCCGTTGCGCTTATTTGCTTTTGCGTAGCACCTGTAAACAGTGCTTCAGCTGGTTATCCAGCGGCGCTTCAACGCGCATGACCTCCCCGCTTCCCGGGTGGGTAAACTTCAACGCCGCCGCGTGCAGGAACAGGCGATTTAAGCCGGTAGCGGACAGCTGCTTGTCGAACTCGCGGTCGCCATAGCGGTCGTCAAAGGCGATAGGATGGCCGGCATACTGGGTATGAACGCGGATCTGATGCGTCCGCCCGGTGACCGGACTGCAGCGCACCAGCGTGGCGAATTCGTAACGCTCTTCCACTTTAAAGCGCGTCTCCGACGGCTTACCTTCCTGACTGACGCGAACGATCCGCTCCCCACTCTGCAGAATATTCTTCAACAGCGGGGCCTGGACCACTTTGGTATGCGACTGCCACTGGCCGCGCACCAGCGCCAGGTAGTCTTTCTGCATGCCTTTATCGCGCAGTTGCTCGTGCAGCGAGCGCAGCGCTGAACGCTTCTTCGCTACCAGCAGAACACCGGAGGTATCCCGGTCGAGCCGATGCACCAGTTCAAGGAAACGCGCCTCGGGACGCAGCGCGCGCAGTCCTTCGATCACGCCAAAGCTCAAGCCGCTGCCGCCATGAACCGCGGTACCAGAAGGTTTATTGAGCACCAGAATATGATCGTCTTCATAGAGGATCACCTCAGAGAGCGCGGCCACTTTCTGCAGATGCGGCGATACCGCCTCTTCTTCACGCTCCGCCACGCGCACCGGCGGGATACGGACTTCATCACCCGCTTCCAGCTTATATTCAGGCTTCACGCGCTTTTTGTTTACCCGCACCTCGCCTTTACGCAGGATACGGTAAATCATGCTCTTTGGTACGCCTTTCAATTGCGTACGCAAAAAGTTGTCGATACGTTGCCCCGCTTCATCAGCAGCAATGGCAACCATTTTTACGGTTGGGGTCTCAGTTTTCATGGTGCGCGATTCTAAATAGCCGGACGCATTAGCGCCACTCATTTTTATATGCTTATATTTATCATTATCCTGTTTTCACGGTTTGCCTGACCGCCATTTTGTTTGTTATTAGAACAATCTGTATGTGCAGGTGATAAAACTGTGAGTAACCGGGTGATAAAAGGTGAAAGTCAACTTGCTATAACAAGGTTAGCAATGGAATAATGAGACCGTTTTCCGTATTGCATCTTGTTAGAACAAGACATTAGCGGAATGACCAATTTTGTCTGACCGATCGCCCACGCAGCAATGGCGTAAGACGTTGTGATCTTTCAGACAGTTAGCGGGCTGCGGGTTGCAGTCCTTACCGGTACAGGCTCTATGGATTTCTAGTCGCAGGAAGGCGTCAACTCCGGGACTCCCGGGAGCTCATCTGGATCCTTTGATCGAGGTGAGCAGGTTAAGCCATCATGCCTGCAACGCGAAAGACGACGAGTATAAATGGAATATTCTCTGGTGATACATCCCAGGCTGTTCCCCTGAATAATTGCGCTGTGTTTCCGTTTGAAACACAGGCGACCGACACTCTGCGCCTCTTAAGCGCGCGACAACCGTGAGGTTGGCGACGTGAACCAGACACGAGGCCATCGGTTTTCCCCCGGAAAGGCATTACTCTGCCCGCAGCTTAGTCGTCAATGTAAGAATAATGAGTAAGTTACGATGAAAAGAATGTTAATCAACGCAACTCAGCAGGAAGAGTTGCGCGTCGCCCTTGTTGATGGGCAGCGCCTGTACGACCTGGATATCGAAAGCCCCGGGCACGAACAGAAAAAAGCGAACATCTACAAAGGCAAGATCACCCGTATTGAACCCAGCCTTGAAGCCGCGTTTGTCGATTACGGCGCCGAGCGTCATGGTTTCCTCCCCCTCAAAGAAATCGCCCGCGAATACTTCCCCGCTAATTACAATGCGCACGGCCGTCCTAATATCAAAGACGTCCTGCGTGAAGGTCAGGAAGTTATCGTACAGATTGATAAAGAAGAACGTGGCAACAAAGGCGCTGCGCTCACTACCTTTATCAGCCTGGCAGGCAGCTATCTGGTCCTGATGCCGAACAACCCACGCGCGGGGGGAATTTCCCGCCGTATCGAGGGCGACGACCGCACTGAACTGAAAGAAGCGCTGGCGAGCCTGGAGCTTCCGGACGGTATGGGTCTTATCGTTCGCACCGCTGGCGTCGGCAAATCTGCCGAAGCCCTGCAGTGGGACCTGAGCTTCCGCCTGAAGCACTGGGAAGCGATTCAGAAAGCCGCGGAAAGCCGTCCGGCGCCGTTCCTGATCCACCAGGAAAGCAACGTCATTGTCCGCGCCTTCCGTGACTATCTGCGCCAGGATATCGGCGAAATCCTGATCGATAACCCGAAAGTGCTCGAGCTGGCGCGCCAGCATATCGCCGCGCTGGGTCGTCCGGATTTCAGCAGTAAAATCAAACTGTACACCGGTGAAATCCCGCTGTTCAGCCACTACCAGATCGAATCTCAGATTGAATCCGCCTTCCAGCGCGAAGTCCGTCTGCCGTCCGGTGGCTCTATCGTTATCGACAGCACTGAAGCGCTGACCGCGATCGATATCAACTCCGCCCGCGCCACCCGCGGCGGCGACATCGAAGAGACGGCCTTCAACACCAACCTCGAAGCGGCGGACGAGATTGCCCGCCAGCTGCGTCTGCGCGACCTCGGCGGCTTGATCGTTATCGACTTTATCGATATGACCCCGGTTCGCCACCAGCGAGCGGTGGAGAATCGTCTGCGCGAAGCCGTCCGTCAGGACCGGGCTCGCATTCAGATCAGCCATATCTCGCGCTTCGGCCTGCTGGAGATGTCCCGCCAGCGTCTGAGCCCGTCGCTGGGCGAATCCAGCCACCACGTCTGCCCGCGCTGCTCCGGCACCGGTACCGTGCGTGATAACGAATCGCTGTCGCTCTCTATTCTGCGTCTGATTGAAGAAGAAGCGCTGAAAGAGAACACCAAAGAAGTCCACGCCATCGTGCCGGTACCGATCGCCTCGTATCTGCTGAACGAAAAACGTGCCGCAGTGAGCGCAATTGAATCCCGCCAGGGCGATGTCCGCGTCATTATCGTGCCAAACGACGAAATGCAGACGCCGCACTACTCCGTCCTGCGCGTGCGCAAAGGTGAAGAGACCTCAACGCTGAGCTACCTGCTACCGAAGCTGCATGAAGAAGAGATGGCGCTGCCTGGCGAAGATGAACCGGCAGAACGCAAACGTCCGGAACAGCCTGCTCTGGCCGCCTTTGTCATGCCTGACGCGCCGCCGGCCCCGATGCCGGAAGAACCTGCTGCCGCACCTGTCGCCGCAGCCACACCGGTCGCGCCGGCCGCGCCGGCGCAGCCGGGACTGTTCTCACGCTTCTTCGGCGCCCTGAAAAACATCTTCTCTGGCGCTGAAGAAACCAAGCCGGCTGAAGTTCAGGTCGAAAAGAAAGCGGAAGAAAAACCGGAGCGTCCGCAGGAGCGCCGTAAACCGCGCACTAACAATCGCCGCGATCGCAACGACCGCCGTGATAACCGCGATAATCGTGATAACCGCGATAATCGTGATAACCGCGACACCCGTGCGGACAATGCCGAGGGTCGTGAGCCGCGCGAATCGCGTGAAGAGAATCGTCGTAACCGTCGCGAGAAACAGCCGCAGAGTGTAGAAACCCGTGACGTTCGCCAGACCGCAGGCGACGACACGGAGAAAGCGAAATCCCGTGACGAGCAGCAGCCGCGCCGCGAACGTACCCGCCGCCGTAATGACGACAAACGTCAGGCGCAGCAGGAAGTCAAAGCGCAGACTCGCGAAGAGCCGGTAGTACAGGAGACGGAGCAGGAAGAGCGTGTGCAGACTCTGCCGCGCCGTAAACCGCGCCAGCTCTCGCAGAAAGTGCGCATTGAGTCAGCTGTCGCTGAGCAGGCTGCCGAGAACGTACCAGAAGCCGTTGTGGCTGAAGTCGTCGCCCCGCGCAGCGAGCCGGTGCAAGCCGAACTGCCGGCGGTAGTGGAAAACGTGGCGGACCACGACGAAAATGGCGAATCCCGTGAAGCGAACGGTATGCCGCGTCGCTCACGTCGCTCCCCGCGTCATCTGCGCGTTAGCGGTCAGCGTCGCCGTCGCTATCGTGACGAACGCTACCCGACCCAGTCGCCGATGCCGCTGACTGTGGCCTGCGCATCGCCGGAAATGGCTTCCGGTAAAGTCTGGATCCGCTACCCGGTTGTTCGTCCGCAGGATCAGCAACCCGAAGAGGTTCAGAATCAGGATGCCAGCATCGAGGAAACCATCGCGGCCGTGGCGCCCCCGGTTGCCGCCGTTGAAACCGTTACCGCTGCGCCAGTGACCGTCGAGCCGAGCACCATGGAGCCAGTAACCGCTGAGCCGGTGGTCGTCGAGCCGGTCGCCGCCGCTGAGCCGGTGGTGGTTGATACTGCGGACGTTGCCGCGCCAGCAGCTGTCGAGCCAGCGTCGCAGGCGCCGGTGACCGAAGCCCCGGTGATGGAAGAGCCTGTGGCCATCGCGCCAGTGGCGATCGACGCCGAGCCGGTAACGGTCGAACCTGAAGTGGTTGAAACGGCACCGGTGGTTGAAACGCCAGTGGAAACCATCGCGCCGGTGGCAGAAACCACCGTGGAAGCGCCGGTCGTCGACACGGTACCTGCCGAGCCGGTAAAAGCCGAAGCCCCGGTGAGTCAGCCGGTAGTGGTGGCGGGTCATCGCCATGCCACCGCGCCAATGACCCGTGCGCCAGCGCCGGACTACGTTCCGGAAGCGCCGCGCCATAGCACCTGGGTGCGCCCGCCGTTCGCCTTTGATGGTAAAGGCGCGGCCGGGGGCCATAGCGCAACACATATCGCTACCGCTGAACCGACTCGCCCACAGCCCGTCGAATAAGCGTGCTCCATAAAAAAACCGGCCTCTGGCCGGTTTTTTTTATGCGCTTTGCGGACGCTGCATCCCGGCCAGATCCGGCATGATCTCCCGCATCAGGTCAAGGAACTTACGCAGGCGTGTCGGATAATAGCGCGCCCAGGGATAAACCAGATGAACCGGCAGCGAGGCCGGACGCCACTGCGGGAACAGCTCAATCAGCCGTCCGGCGGCAATATCCTCCACGACCGTCCAGCTGGACACCATCGCCACCCCTAGCCCTGCCAGCGCAGTGTTGCGCGCGACGTACAGGCTGTCAGTGCTCAGACAGGGAGTTATCGCCGTGGAAACAATTTGCCCACCTGGATGATGCCGGAGTCTCACCTCATGCTGATAAAAGGTGTTGATAGCGATCCACGGCAGAGCGGATAAATCATCCAGCGTGGTTAAGGGCGGGAACTTCGCCAGCAGTTCGGGGGAAGCCACCACGCACCGCGGCACTTCCGCCAACAGCACGGATACCGTGGCCGGATCCACCTCCGCCCCCACGCGGATGGCGCAGTCGATATTATCGCTGAGAAAGTCGACAGTATTATCGTTCAGCATCCACTCGACCGACAACTGCGGATGACGCTGCAGAAACGCCACCAACGGTTCCAGCAGTTGTTGCTGGCCAAAAGCGTGGGGCGCCCGGACCCGCAGCACTCCTACCGGCCGATCGTCGGCAATACGCAGGTCATCCTCCAGCGCCAGCCAGGCATCCACTACCTGACGGGCATGGCGATAACAGCGTTCGCCATCGTCGGTGAGCTTCATCGCATGGGTGGTACGCAGGATAAGCTTCACCCCCAGCAGGCTTTCCAGAGATTGCAGACGGCGGCTGACGGTCGCCTGGGTGGTATCCATCTGCCCCGCAGCGGCGGAGAGTGAGCCGGCCTCTATAATACGAATATAGGTGCGCATCAGCTCAATGCGGTCTATACGCTCCTGTCTTTTCATTTTTCTTTTGCCTATACGTGCTACGTATAACCGTTTTACCACCAGCCTGGCTACCGCACCAGCCGCATTCAGGGAAAAATAGCCCCATCGCATCTACGAGGTATTGATCATGACACCGACTTCCCTTTCCACCCGCGATGCGGGCTGGATTATCTTCATTCTCGCGCTCGGCGCTGGCTTCAGCGTCGCCTCGATCTACTACGCGCAACCGCTGCTGCCGCTGATGGGCGCTAACCTCCATCTGACGGTGGAAGGAATGGGCCTGGTCCCTACCCTGACGCAGGCCGGCTACGCGCTCGGCATTCTGTTCCTGCTCCCCCTCGGTGACCGTCACGATCGCCGCCGGCTGATCCTGCTGAAGAGCGCCATGCTGGCGATCCTGCTGCTTCTGTGCAGCCTTACCGGCCAGCTCACCTCACTGCTGGTGGTCAGTCTGCTGATCGGCATGGCGGCGACCATGGCGCAGGATATCGTTCCGGCGGCAGCGATCCTCGCCCCTGCGGGCAAGCAGGGAAAAATGGTGGGCACGGTGATGACCGGGCTGCTGCTGGGGATCCTGCTCTCACGGACGGTCAGCGGCGTGGTGGGCGCCGTATTCGGCTGGCGGGTGATGTATCAGGCGGCGGCCGTCAGCGTCGCGCTGATTGGCCTGGTAATGTGGCGGGTTCTGCCGCGCTTCGCTGTTCACTCGACGCTCAGCTATCCGCAGCTAATGGCCTCGATGGCGCATCTGTGGCGCCGTTACCCGGCATTACGCCGCGCCGCACTGGCTCAGGGCGCGCTCTCCATTGCCTTTAGCGCTTTCTGGTCGACGCTGGCGGTAATGCTTTCCGAACACTATCACATGGGCAGCGCGGTAGCGGGCGGTTTTGGTATCGCCGGGGCTGCCGGGGCGCTGGCGGCACCGCTGGCCGGCGGTCTGGCCGATAAGTTTGGCGCAGGTAAAGTGACTCAGATGGGCGCTGCGCTGGTCACCCTCTCCTTCGCCCTGATGTTTATGCTGCCACTGCTGCCTCTGCATGGCCAGCTGGCGCTGATTGCCCTCTCGGCGATTGGCTTTGACCTTGGCCTGCAGTCAAGCCTGGTGGCGCATCAGAACCTGGTTTATGGCCTGGAGCCGCAGGCCCGTGGACGTCTGAACGCCCTGCTGTTTACCGTGGTCTTTATCGGGATGTCGCTGGGGTCAGTGCTGGGCAGCAAGCTGTATGTGCTGGCCGGCTGGAACGGGGTAATCATGCTGGCCGTCGTCAGTGGGGCAATCGCCCTGGCGATCCGCCTGCTGGAAAATGCCCGTATCGTCGCTGCCGAACGCAGCACGTCCTAAAAAAAACCCGCGTCGCCTGAGGCGACGCGGGTTTACTTTTTCCCGCATAATCGCTTACGCCGTACGGCGAGCAAACTCTTTGACGCGGAAGCCCAGCACCAGCAGCGTGGCGAAATAAGCCACCACGCCGGCGACCACCACCACCAGCAGGCGCATCAGACGGAACGGCATCGTCCCCTGTGACCACTCCGGCATGATATGCATGACGCCCAGCAGCGCTGCGGCCATCACGACCACCGCCGCAATCAGGCGCAGCAGGAAGGTCAGCCAGCCGGGCTGTGGGGTAAAAATTTTCTGTTTACGCAGTTGCCAGTAGAGCAGTGCGGCATTCAGGCAGGCCGCCAGCCCGATGGATAGTGACAGGCCTGCGTGTTTGAGCGGGCCGATAAACGCCAGGTTCATCACCTGGGTCATAATCAGGGTGACAATGGCAATCTTGACCGGCGTTTTGATGTCCTGACGGGAATAGAATCCCGGCGCCAACACTTTTACCACGATAAGCCCCATCAGCCCCACGGAGTAGGCCACCAGCGCGCGCTGGGTCATCGCTGCATCAAAGGCACTGAATTTCCCATACTGGAATAGAGCCACGGTCAGCGGCTTGGCGAGGATCCCCAACGCCACCGCACTCGGCAGCGCCAGCAGGAAGCAGAGACGCAGGCCCCAGTCCATCAGGCGACAATATTCGTCATGGTTACCGCTGGCGAAGCTTTTCGACAATGACGGCAACAGGATGGTGCCGAGCGCCACACCCAGCACGCCGGACGGAAACTCCATAAGACGGTCGGCATAATACATCCACGACACCGAGCCCGACACGAGAAACGAGGCAAAGATGGTATTGATGATAAGCGAGATCTGGCTCACCGACACACCAAGGATCGCCGGCCCCATCTGCTTCACCACCCGCATCGCGCCGGCATCTTTCAGATTAATGCGCGGCAGAACCAGCATGCCAATTTTCTTCAGGTGCGGCAGCTGGTAGGCCAGCTGCAGCACGCCGCCGACCGTCACCGCCCAGGCCAGCGCCAGCACCGGCGGATGGAAGTACGGCGCGGCAAACAGCGCGAAGCTAATCATGCTGACGTTGAGAAACGTCGGGGCAAAGGCTGGCACCGAAAAGCGGTTCCA
Source organism: Klebsiella africana (assembly GCF_020526085.1). Lineage (NCBI taxonomy): Bacteria > Pseudomonadati > Pseudomonadota > Gammaproteobacteria > Enterobacterales > Enterobacteriaceae > Klebsiella > Klebsiella africana. The sequence goes on from NZ_CP084874.1 coordinate 3,235,682, forward strand.
GGTATTGAGGATCGCCCCTACCAGCGAGGCCAGGGAAATCAATAAAATATAGGGGAAGGTAATGCGCAACAGCTGGGTGGTCAGCGCAAATTTATCGGCAGTATCGGCAAATCCGGGGGCGGTGATGGTGATAACCCACGGGGCCGCCAGCATCCCGATAACGGTAACGATCGCCAGGGCCAGGGTCAGCAATCCGGAGACGTAAGAGACAAACACCCGGGTAGCATCTTCACCCTGCTTGCTTTTATATTCGGCAAGGATCGGCACAAACGCCTGCGAGAAGGCGCCTTCGGCAAAAATGCGCCGCAGCAGATTAGGCAGTTTGAAGGCAACAAAAAAGGCATCGGTCGCCATCCCGGCGCCAAAAATGCGCGCCACAATCGCATCGCGGGCAAAGCCCAGCACGCGCGAAAACATGGTCATCGAACTGACTGCCGCCAGTGATTTTAAAAGGTTCATTACGCTGTTATTCCAAACCCTGGAGTAAAACGCCCGCAAATGCGGGCGCTGGAAAGTGGCGATAGTCTACCGGGTTCAACATGAATTACTACTGTCAGTTGTTACAACGGATTATTCATTAATGGCGTCGCGCCAGAGTTTTTCGACCACCCGCTGAGCCAGCAGCGCCTGTTCGCCTGCGGTTTCAGGAACCGTCTGATTTTGCACGCATTCGATAAAATGGCGCGCGCAGCCGACAAAACCGCGCTGCTCAAGGGTGGTTTGCCAGCCGGCGACCGGGCGCTGGACCACGCCATGGCCGCATTCCTCCTGCCATTCGCGCATCTCGCTCACTGCATATAACCCGCCATCCGTGACCGCCTGCACCCACTCACGCTGGCTGCCGGCGCGGCGATGCATACTGGTGGTAACCTGCAGCCGGGGCGAACTGAACTGGTGTTCGGCATAGAGCATTTCGCCCTGCGGGGTGATCTGCAGCGCGCCGCCGCGCAGACGCGCCTGACCGTCGGCCAGCCACAGCGCAGTATCCACTACATGCAGATAGTCATCGAGCAACGTAAAGCGCAGATCGTTGCCCACGCTATCACTCCGGTGCTTATCCATCCGCAGCGATGCCGCCTCGCCCAGCCGCTCCTTCAGCTCACGATAAAGCGGCGCAAAGCGGCGATTGAACCCAACCATCAGGGTCAAATGACGCCGCGCCGCCAGTTCGACCAGCGCCTCCGCCTCACTCAACTTGTCCGCCAATGGTTTATCGACACAAACATGAACCCCGGCATTCAGTAAGTGATTTACCACTTCATAATGTGAAGCCGTTGAGGTATGGACAAAAACCGCATCGCACTGTGCCGCCAGGGCATCGAGGGAATCAGCATATGGCATCCGCCAGGTTTCGCAGATCCGTAGCGCCTTCTCTTTACCCGGCGACCAGGCAGCCTGCAGCGTCCAGCTTTCCGCCGCTCCCAGCACCGGCAGCCACGCTTTCTGCGCGATGCCGCCTAACCCAACCACCCCGATGCGCAATTTGGTGCCCACATTTAATCTCCCAGATGGTGTAACAGCGAGTCGAGGCGCGCTTTTAACTCCGCTACCTCACCTTCCAGTGCTTCAACCCGGGCACGCAGATCGTCATCATCTTCCAGCGGTGCGAGTGCTTCCACCGTGGTGATCAGCGTGTCCATATCATCGCAAAACAGATGCATATAGCGGCTTTCCCGCTTCCCCGGCTCCCGAGGCAGGCGGGCGACGAAGGGGCCATCTTCGCGCGTTGCCAGCCCTTCCAGCACGCTTTCCACTTCCGCCATATCGCTGAACTCATGCATCCGCTGCGCCCGGCTGCGGAGTTCGCCCGGCGTCTGAGCACCGCGCAGCAGTAACGTCGTCACCACCGCTACCTCGCCGGCGCTGAGTTTCAGATCGCCAAACTCGGAGTTGCAAAAGCGCTGTTCATATTTGGTGACGCGATTACCGAATCCGCTGACCGTGCGCAGATAGTGCCGTTTCACCAGCGTATCCAGCAGGGCCTGGACCTCGCCTTCGCTCAGGGACATCACCGGTTCGCGGTTGGTTTTCTGATTGCAGGCGGTGACCACGGCGTTCACCGACAGCGGATACTGTTCGGGGGTGGTGACCTGTTTTTCCAGCAAACAACCAATGACGCGCGCTTCATGCGCGGTTAATTGATATTTCATCCTCTCTCCTTAACGTCCCGCAGACCAGTCCGGCGTCGTTAACGCCGTTAACACATGGTCACGCCACTGCCCGTCAATCAGCAGATAATCTTTGGCGTAACCCTCCTTTTCAAACCCCAACCGCGCCAGCAGCGCGCCGCTGCGCTGATTATGCGGCATATAGTTGGCCATAATGCGATGAATATGCTGCGTGCGCTGCATATAGCGAATTGCCGTGGTCAGCGCTTCAAACATCAGCCCCTGCCCCTGCCACTTCTCACCAATGGAGTAGCCGAGATAACAGGCATGAAACGATCCGCGCACCACGTTGGAGAAGTTCGCCACGCCGATGATCTCTTTTTCCTCTGGATCGAGCAGGGCGAAATAGAATGCTGAACCCTGCTTATGGAATTCGGCAATCATCGACAGGCGCGCCTGCCATCCGGAAGGATAGCAGTGGCTGTCATCACGTACCGGCTCCCACGGTTTTAAGAACGCTTTATTTTCGGCGTAATAATCGGCCAGACGCCATGCGTCACGATCGTGAACCAGGCGCACCACCAGCCTGTCCGTCGTCAAACGCACCTTCGGCACGTTACTGCGATAGCCAAACATTTCCTCTTCAGTCCCCCTGACTTGAATCTTGCTATCATCACTATACCTGTCCTGTGCGGCGGTGTGAAAACAGCAACATACCATTTTCTGCGCCATCTCCTCTTTTCGATGAATAGCCTCAATCGAACTTGCATTTTGATAAAAAAATATTGTCGCAAGGGTGCTGGGAAAAGCAGCAGATTGCCCGCAGAATATCCTCGCTTATCTCTCTTTTTCCCTGGAGGGGAAATGTCCCGCGTATCGCAGGCAAGGAGCCTGGGTAAATATTTCCTGTTAGTCGATAACATGCTGGTCGTGCTGGGCTTTTTTGTCGTCTTCCCGCTGATTTCCATCCGCTTTGTCGATCAGATGGGGTGGGCGGCGCTGATGGTCGGTATTGCGCTTGGCCTGCGCCAGCTGGTACAGCAGGGATTAGGCATCTTTGGCGGCGCCATCGCCGACCGCTTCGGCGCGAAACCAATGATCGTCACCGGCATGTTGATGCGTGCCGGCGGCTTCGCCGCGATGGCCGTTGCCCATGAGCCATGGGTGCTCTGGCTCTCCTGTATTTTGTCCGGGCTGGGCGGCACGCTATTCGATCCGCCGCGGGCCGCCCTGGTGGTTAAGCTGGTGCGCCCGCATCAGCGCGGCCGCTTTTTCTCCATTCTGATGATGCAGGATAGCGCCGGGGCAGTGATCGGCGCCCTGCTGGGCAGCTGGCTGCTGCAGTATGATTTTCGTCTGGTGTGCAGCGCCGGCGCCGCGCTGTTTATCGCCTGTGCGGCGTTTAATGCCTGGTATCTGCCGGCGTGGAAGTTGTCTACGGTGAAAACCCCGGTGCGAGAAGGGCTGGGCCGGGTGCTGCGGGACAAGCGCTTCGTCACCTATGTCCTGACGCTCACCGGCTATTATATGCTGGCGGTGCAGGTAATGCTGATGCTGCCGATCATGGTGAATGATATCGCCGGCTCGCCAGCGGCAGTGAAGTGGATGTACGCCATCGAAGCCACCATTTCGCTCACCCTGCTCTACCCCATCGCTCGGTGGAGCGAAAAACGCTTCCGCCTTGAGCATCGGCTGATGGCCGGTCTGCTGGTGATGACCCTGGCCATGCTGCCGATCGGCATGACCAGCAGTTTACAGCAGCTGTTTACCCTGATTTGCCTGTTTTACATCGGCTCCATCATTGCCGAACCTGCCCGCGAGACGCTGGGCGCTTCGCTGGCAGACGCCCGGGCGCGTGGCAGCTATATGGGCTTCAGCCGTCTGGGCCTCGCCTTTGGCGGCGCGCTGGGTTACGCGGGCGGCGGTTGGCTGTTTGATGCCGGGAAAGCCGTGGGCCAGCCCGAGCTGCCATGGCTGATGCTTGGGGCCATCGGGATTATCACCTTCCTGGCGCTGTGGTGGCAGTTTAGTCCGAAACGCTCTGCCTCCGGCATGCTGGAGCCGCGTACATGAAGCGCCCGCGGCGGTATTCCCCTGCTTTCAGCCTATTCTGCTGGCATCAAGGGTGCTGACAGATCATGATGCTTTGTGTCAGGATGAATGAAGGTATGAGCTTGAGGAACCCCATGAAAAAGATATTGATCGCCGCCGCGCTAATTGTCAGCGGCCTGCTGAGCGGCTGTAATCAGCTGACCCAATACACGGTAAGCGAGCAGGAGATTAACCAGGCCCTGCAGAAGCGAAACCATTTTGCCAAAGATATTGGTCTGAAAGGCGTTGCCGACGCCCATATCGAACTGCAGAACCTCACCAGCGCTATCGGGCGCGAGGAGCCGGGCAAAGTTACGCTGACCGGGATCGCTAACGTTGATCTGAACTCCCTGTTCGGCACGCAGAAAGCGACGATCGATCTGAAGCTCAAAGCGCTGCCAACCTTTGACAGAGAGAAAGGCGCTATCTTCTTGCAGGAAATGGAGGTGGTGGATGCCAAAGTGGCGCCCGAGAAGCTACAGTCGGTCATTCAGGCCCTGCTCCCCTACCTGAATCAGTCGCTGCGCAGCTACTTCAGCCAGCAGCCGGCCTATATCCTGCGTGAGGACGCCAGCACCGGTGAAGCGCTGGCGAAGAAATACGCCAAGGGCATAGAGGTGAAGCCGGGCGAGATTGTCATCCCCTTTACCAATTAATCTCCAGGGCGCTACGGCGCCCTGAATTTTTTACGGAAATGAGTGCAAAGGAAAACGTTTACGCTTATCCTTAGTGCCCGGCAAAAAACAGCCCTGATGACTGAACCTATTAGCCGGAGCCTTCCATGACAGCACAATCCCAGGTATTGAAAATCCGCCGCCCAGACGACTGGCATATCCATCTGCGCGATGATGATATGCTGAAAACCGTCGTGCCTTATACCAGTGAGTTTTATGGCCGGGCGATCGTGATGCCGAATCTGGTGCCGCCTGTCACCACCGTCGCGGCGGCTATCGCTTACCGCCAGCGCATTCTGGATGCCGTGCCGGCCGGGTATAATTTTACCCCGCTGATGACCTGCTATCTGACGGACTCCCTCGATCCGGCAGAGCTGGAACGTGGCTTTAACGAAGGGGTGTTCACCGCCGCCAAGCTTTACCCGGCCAACGCCACCACCAACTCCAGCCACGGCGTCACCAGTATCGACGCCATTATGCCGGTGCTGGAGCGGATGGAAAAACTGGGGATGCCGCTGCTGGTTCACGGCGAAGTCACTCAAGCCGAGATTGATATTTTCGATCGCGAAGCGCGCTTTATTGAGACGGTGATGGAGCCCCTGCGCCAGCGCCTGCCCGGCCTGAAAGTGGTTTTTGAACATATCACCACCAAAGACGCCGCCGAGTACGTGCGTGACGGTAATGAACTGCTGGCAGCTACCATCACCCCGCAGCATCTGATGTTCAACCGCAACCATATGCTGGTGGGTGGCATTCGCCCTCACCTGTACTGTCTACCGGTACTCAAACGCAATATTCACCAGCAGGCTCTGCGTGAGCTGGTCGCCAGCGGTTTCAGCCGTGCCTTCCTCGGCACCGACTCCGCGCCGCACACCCGCCACCGTAAGGAAGCCAGCTGTGGCTGCGCCGGCTGCTTTAACGCCCCGACCGCCCTCGGCAGCTACGCCACGGTGTTTGAAGAAATGAACGCTCTGCAGCACTTTGAGGCTTTCTGCTCGCTGAACGGCCCGCGCTTCTACGGTCTGCCGATCAATGAGAGCTACGTTGAACTGGTGCGTGAAGAGACGACCGTTGTGGACAGCATTGCCCTGCCCAATGACACCCTGGTGCCCTTCCTGGCGGGTGAAACTGTCCGCTGGACCATGAAGAAATAAAAACGCAGCCCCCTGTTGTCAACGCCAAGCTGATACTGTATAAATAACCAGTATCGAACACAGGGGGCAATTATGCGCATTGAAGTGTCTATCGCCAAAACGACCGCCTTACCTAACGGCGCGCTGGAAGCGCTGAATAACGAACTCTCTCGCCGTATCGCCGAGCAATTCCCGGCCATCGATAGCCAGGTGAGCGTCCGCTACGCCACCGGAAACCAGCTCTCGGTGTTTGGCGCCCTGAAAGAAGACAAAGACCGGATAAGCGAAATCCTGCAAGAAACCTGGGAAAGCGCGGACGACTGGTTTGTCCACGATCTCTCCTGAAGCATGCCGGGATCCAGTTACTCTGGTTTGCTCCCTCATTGTGCTTTTTTTGCCGGGTCGCCCCGGCTTTTTTATCCCTCTCTTCTGTTCAGAATAGTCCTGATTATTCTGCTCAATATCGACTAAAATGGCCATTTTACGCGCTTATCTTGAGTAAAAAAACGGCAAAAGAAGAAAATCATGCTGCCTTTCATTTAATTTCTCGAGTTTATTCTTGATCCCTGATATAATTAACTTGCTTCAAAAAATATGCATTAAACCTCGAGAATTGTTGTCTTTTAACATATGAATAAGGGGTTATGATGGAAAAAAATAATGAAGTCATTCAAACCCATCCCCTCGTTGGATGGGACATCAGCACCGTTGATAGCTACGATGCGCTGATGCTGCGCCTGCACTACCAGAACCCCACTCAAGAAAACAGTAATGATGCTGAGATTGGCCAGACGCTATGGCTAACGACGGACGTCGCACGTCAGTTTATTTCAATCCTGGAAGCAGGCATTGCAAAGATTGAATCTGGCGAATACCAGGAAAATGAGTACCGCAGGCATTAACGCGGCACGCGGAATGACTTAAGTATAATCTTAACAGGCACCTGCGGGTGCCTGAATTATTTTCGGGCTTGTATAAGCGCAGGGAGTTAATTACCCTGCTAACAAGGCAATTACCCGGAACTCACCATGCAATACGATCTTATCATTATCGGCAGCGGCTCTGTTGGCGCTGCGGCGGGGTATTATGCGCGTCGTGCCGGACTCAATGTTCTGATGACCGATGCCCATCAACCTCCCCATCAGGAAGGCAGCCATCACGGCAGCAGCCGTCTTATCCGTCACGCCTATGGCGAAGGTGAAAAATATGTTCCGCTGGTGCTGCGTGCCCAGCAGCTATGGGATGAACTGGCAGAGATCAGTGGCGAAGCCGTGTTTGAACGTACCGGCGTCATTAACCTCGGCCCCGCCAGCTCCCCTTTCCTGGCCAACGTCGCCGCCAGCGCCAGGGCGTTCGATCTTGAGGTTGAAGAGTTAGATGCCCAGGCTGTAATGCAACGCTGGCCGGAGATACGCCTTCCCGATGGCTACCGGGCGATCTTCGAACCTGCTTCCGGCGTACTGCGCAGTGAGCTGGCCGTCGAGACCTGGATCCGTCTGGCGCGGGAAGCAGGCTGTGCACAGTTATTCAACTGTCCGGTCTCAGCCATTCATCACCATGCTGACGGCATCACCATCGATACCCTCGACGGTGAATATCATGGTAAAAAACTGCTGGTCAGCGCCGGCACCTGGGTCACCCGCCTGCTGCCGGACCTCCCCATCCAGCCGGTACGCAAGGTCTTCGCCTGGTACCAGGCCGATGGCCGTTACAGCAGCAAAAATCATTTCCCGGCATTCACCGGTGAGATGCCCAACGGCGATCAATACTACGGCTTCCCGGCAGAAGATAATGAACTGAAGATTGGCAAGCATAACGGCGGCCAGCCGATCGCCACGCCGCAGGAGCGGGTAGCGTTTGGCGCGGTCGCCAGCGATGGTTCCGAATCCTTCCCGTTTTTGCGTAACGTTCTGCCAGGCATCGGCGGCTGCCTGCACGGCGCCTCCTGCACCTACGACAATACCGTCGATGAGGACTTTATTATCGATACGTTGCCAGGCAGGCCAGACACGCTGCTGATCACCGGGCTGAGCGGCCACGGCTTTAAGTTTGCGCCAGTGCTGGGGGAAATTGCCAGTCAGTTTGCCCGGGGTGAGGCGTCGACCTTTAACCTGACGCCTTTTTCGCTGGCGCGCTTTAGCTCATAATGAAATGCGGCGTGCCTGCCGCCGGAAAAAAAACGGCCTCCGTGTCGAGGCCGTTAGTCATTGAGAACGGTTATGCGTCGCCTGTTTAATATGCTGGTCAACAACGTGCGCGAGCACTTTATGATCTATCTTGCGCTCTGGTTGTTGCTGGCCATCATCGATCTCGTCTGGTTATGGTTTTTCTGACGACGCCGGCTCGGGGATCCCGAGTTTGGTGTTCAGTCGGCCACGCGATTTGTTAAAGATTTTATTGCCGTTTTCGCGTCCGGCGCGTAGCTTGCGCTGCTCCTCTTCCGGCAGCTTATGCTCTTCCATACAGGCTTCACTACAGCAGCCGGCTAACTTCTCAGCACAGCTCGGGCACTGAATAAACAGCAGATGGCAGCCGTCATTCAGGCAATTGGTATGAGTGTCGCACGGCGCGCCGCACTGATGACAATGCGCGATGACGTCATCGGAGATCCGCTCGCCCATTCGCTCATCAAAGACAAAGTTTTTGCCAATAAAACGGACCGGCAGCCCCTGCTCACGAGCGCGGCGGGCGTATTCAATAATGCCACCCTCGATGTGCCAGACCTTATTGAAACCGTTATGCTTCATCCAGGCGCTGGCTTTTTCACAGCGAATCCCCCCGGTACAATACATGACAATCTTCTTGTCTTTGTGATCCTGCATCATTTCCACAGCTTTCGGCAGCTGGTCACGGAAGGTATCCGCCGGGATCTCCAGCGCGTTTTCGAAATGGCCCACCTCATATTCATAGTGATTGCGCATATCGATAAACACCGCATCCGGATCGTCGAGCATCGCATTGACATCCGCCGCCTTGAGATAATCCCCTACATCGGAAGCGTCGAAGGAGGGATCGTCGATGCCGTCGGCGACGATGCGGTCGCGTACTTTCAGGCGCAGTACCCAGAAAGATTTCCCATCGTCCTCCAGGGCGACATTGAAACGCAGCCCCGCCAGCGCCGGATCGAAGCCATAGAGAAACTCACGCAGAGCCTCAACGTTGCTTTCCGGCACGCTGATTTGCGCGTTGATGCCTTCCCGGGCCAGGTAGATGCGGCCAAAGACCTTCAGTTGGGTTAACGCAACCCATAACGCATCGCGCGTGGCTTGTGGGTCGACAATGGTGAAATATTTATAGAATGAGATCGTCGTGCGCGGCTCGGTCTCAGCCAGCATTTGCGCCTTTAACGTCTCATTTGAAATGCGGTTGTGTAACACTGGCATGGTGTACCTGCTCGACATAGAAATGAGGAAATAAACGGCGGGCATGATATAGCAAAGCTAGTTAATTTACATCCCTACATTTTACGCTACATTTCTCTCACCCGGCTGCACCCCACTTAACAAAACCGATGCCCGCTCAGCGCCTTTGGCTGGGCGGTAAAAAAATGCGATAATATAAGGCGTTGCTCACTGATACGAGTATGAAATGACTCATTTGCCTAAATTTTCTGCGGCGCTGCTGCATCCGCGCTATTGGCTGCTGTGGCTGGGTATCGGCCTGCTGTGGCTGGTTGTCCAACTGCCCTACCCGCTCATCTACCGTCTGGGGAACGCCATTGGCCGGTTGGCCATGCGCTTTATGAAGCGCCGGGCTAAGATCGCCTATCGCAACCTTGAGCTCTGCTTCCCGGATAAAAGCGAGCAGGAACGCCACCGGATGGTGGTGATGAACTTTGAATCGGTGGGCATGGGACTGATGGAGACCGGCATGGCCTGGTTTTGGCCGCTTCGCCGTGTCGCCCGTTGGACCGATACCATCGGCTTTGAGCATATCCGCGATGTGCAGGCGCAGCAGCGCGGTATTCTGCTGATCGGCATTCATTTCCTGACTCTCGAAATGGGTGCGCGAATGTTCGGTATGAACGAGCCGGGGATTGGGGTCTATCGCCCCAACGACAACCCGGTGATCGACTGGCTGCAGACCTGGGGCCGCTTGCGCTCCAACAAGGATATGATTGACCGTAAGGATCTGAAAGGGATGATCCGGGCACTGAAAAAAGGCGAAGTGGTGTGGTACGCACCGGATCACGATTACGGCCCGACCGCCAGCGTCTTTGCCCCGCTGTTTGCGGTCGACCAGGCGGCGACCACCTCCGGCACCTGGATGCTGGCGAAAATGTCCAAAGCCTGCATCGTTCCCTTCGTCCCGCGTCGCAAACCGGACGGTAAAGGTTATGAACTGATTATCCTGCCGCCAGAGTGTTCCCCGCCGCTGGACGACGCGGAAACCACCGCCGCGTGGATGAATAAGATTGTCGAGCAATGCATTATGATGGCCCCGGAACAGTATATGTGGCTCCATCGTCGCTTTAAAACTCGCCCCGAAGGCATGCCCTCCCGCTATTGATCCCCTTTCCCGGCCGCGCATGTGGCCGGGAATGCGCCTCTCGCTCATGCTTTACGCTCTCCTTTAGCTTTAAAAGCTCTCCTCCATTGCGGCATCTATTTCTCAGGCGCATAATTAGCAGGCTCATATTTTCTCTTAATTTGACCTGCCGCGCAGGCCAGTGGAACCCTATGTCGTCTGCTGAAACCCCCATTAACTGGAAACGAAACCTGACTGTGACCTGGCTTGGCTGCTTTTTAACCGGCGCCGCCTTCAGCCTGGTCATGCCCTTTCTGCCACTTTACGTCGAACAGCTTGGCGTCACCGGGCATAGCGCCCTGAACATGTGGTCCGGGCTGGTCTTTAGTATTACCTTTCTTTTCTCCGCCATCGCCTCGCCATTCTGGGGCGGTCTTGCTGACCGCAAGGGGAGAAAAATCATGCTGCTGCGCTCCGCCCTCGGGATGGCCATTGTGATGATGCTGATGGGAATGGCGCAAAATATCTGGCAATTTTTGCTGCTGCGCGCTTTGCTCGGCCTGCTGGGCGGTTTTATTCCTAACGCCAACGCCCTGATTGCAACGCAGATCCCGCGCCATAAAAGCGGCTGGGCGCTAGGGACACTGTCTACCGGCGCGGTAAGCGGCGCCCTGCTCGGCCCGTTGGCTGGCGGATTCCTTGCCGACCACTGGGGACTGCGTACCGTCTTTTTTATGACTGCAGCCGTGCTGTTTATTTGCTTCCTGTTCACACTTTTCTTAATCCGCGAAAATTTTGCCCCGATCGCTAAAAAAGAGATGCTCAGTGCCAGAGAGGTTTTCTCCTCGCTGCAGAACCCCAAACTGGTGCTCAGCTTGTTTGTGACCTCACTGATCATCCAGGTGGCCACCGGCTCCATCGCGCCGATCCTGACGCTTTACGTACGCGATCTCGCGGGTAACGTTAGTAACATCGCCTTTATCAGCGGAATGATCGCCTCGGTGCCGGGGATTGCCGCGCTGATGAGCGCCCCGCGGCTGGGTAAACTTGGAGATCGCATCGGACCGGAAAAAATCCTCATCGTGGCGCTGGTTATCTCGGTGCTGTTGTTGATCCCGATGTCATTTGTTCATACTCCGCTGCAGTTAGGTATCTTGCGTTTCTTGCTCGGCGCTGCGGATGGCGCGCTACTGCCGGCGGTGCAAACTCTGCTGGTGTATAACTCCACCAGTCAGATCTCCGGGCGGATCTTCAGCTATAATCAGTCGTTCCGCGATATTGGCAACGTTACCGGCCCCCTGATCGGCGCGTCGGTTTCCGCGAACTATGGCTTTCGCGCCGTATTCCTGGTCACTGCTGGGGTGGTGCTGTTTAACGCGATCTACTCCACCCTCAGCCTGCGCCGGCCAGCCGCGGATACCTCGCATTCAGTAAATTAACGTGCAGAGGGGCTCTGCCCCTTGACGCCGTGCTAACGGCCTTCTATAGATTGAATCGTGTTCAATTCATATTCTTCTCAGGAGATTCGCTATGCCAAAGGATTCGATGTTTTATGCCACGCTCGAAGAGGCTATTGATGCAGCACGTGAAGAATTTCTCGCCAACAACCCTGACAGCGATGAAGAGAGCGCCAACGTTGAGCAGCTCAACATCCAGAAGTATGTGTTGCAGGATGGCGATATCGCCTGGCAAGCCGAATTTTTTGCTGATGAAGATGAACAAGGCGAATGCCTCCCGATGCTCAGCGGCGAAGCTGCGCAGAGTGTTTTCGACGGGGATTACGATGAGATAGAGCTGCGCCAGGAGTGGCTGGAGGAAAATACGCTACATGAATGGGATGAAGGTGAATTCCAGCTCGAGCCCTCGCTGGACACCGAAGAGGGACAGACGGCAGCCGACGAGTGGGACGAGCGTTAATCAGTTATAAGGGCCGTGGCTGGCGTCCAGCGGCAGCAGAAGCGTATCAAAGACCAGCGAGAACGGCAGGTCCAGAATGGTGAGATAGCGCCATGCCGAATCGCGAACGTCCCACTGCACGCCCGGGTAATATTGATTGCCATGCCCCTGCCCGGGCACTGTCCGGCTAATAATGCTGCCGCAGCCGCTCAGCAGCAGCGCCATGGCAATGATCGATAATATTCGCATCCACAACCTCGTGTTTCAGATAAAAAAATACCGGCATCGCTGCCGGTATTTTCCTTTACGTACGGCTTATTTCGTTTTCAGCGCCAGCGGGTTAAGCGCCAGCTGCTGATAGGCATTGACCCACGAGGAGTATTTCTCCGGCGCGGCCCATACCCGATAGTGCAGACGCGACATCGTTACCGGGTCGCTCAACAGTACCAGTCGACGATCGCGATTCAGCTTATCCGGCGTTTCATTCAACGCCTGCTCGACATGGCGCTCGCGGGCTATCTCAAGGATATGACCCTGACGGTGACGCGCGGTGGCCATCGCCGTCGCAAGAGCGTTAAACGACGGATTGAATACCGCGTGCATAAAGCCATCGTCCAGTGAACGCTGACGGTTCAGCGTCAGGTACGCATCGGTATCCTTGAGCACCTGCGGCGGCGAATACTCTTCCGGGATCAGGAACAGCTTCCAGCGCTTGGTGCGCAGGCCCACCGTCGCCCGGCTGGAGATCGCCGACACAAACGGCGAGAGGATCAGAGATACAACGATCGGCGCCAGCCAGAACAGGAAGCGCAGATCCAGCCATGCCATCCCGACCGCCCACACCAGGCCCAGCAGCAGCTGCGAGCCGTGACGCATAAAGGCTTCTCCCCACGGCGTGGAGTCATCATCACGCTGCGGCGAATTCCATACCACTTCCCAGCCGAGGAAGGCGCTGACCACGAAGACGGTGTGGAACAGCATGCGAACCGGCGCCAGCAGGACCGAGAACAGGACCTCCAGCAGCAGAGAAAGCGTGACGCGGATAAATCCGCCATACTCTTTCGGCCCTTTACACCACACCAGAATAATACTCAGCAGCTTCGGCAGGAACAGCAACACCATGGTTGAAGCAAACAGCGCGATGGCCAGCTCCGGACGCCACTGCGGCCATACCGGGAACAGCTGACGCGGCTGCAGGAAATACTGCGGCTCAGTCAGGGCATGCACCACCTGCAACGCTGTCGACAGGGCAAGGAACATAAACCACAGCGGCGCCGACAGGTAGGACATCACGCCGGTGAGGAACACCGCCCGGTGAACCGGGTGCATCCCTCTGACGAGGAACAGGCGGAAGTTCATCAGGTTGCCCTGACACCAGCGGCGGTCGCGTTTCAGCTCGTCCAGCAGGTTCGGCGGCAGCTCCTCATAGGAGCCCGGCAGATCGTAGGCAATCCATACCCCCCAGCCGGCACGGCGCATCAGCGCGGCTTCGACGAAGTCATGCGACAGGATCGATCCGGCAAAGTTGCCCTCGCCCGGCAGCGGCGCCAGCGCGCAGTGCTCAATGAACGGCTTCACGCGGATGATAGCGTTGTGTCCCCAGTAGTGGGACTCCCCCAGCTGCCAGAAGTGCAGACCTGCCGTAAACAACGGACCATACACCCGAGTGGCAAACTGCTGGCAACGCGCATACAGCGTGTCCATGCCCGAGGCGCGCGGCGATGACTGAATGATCCCGGCGTTCGGGTTTGCTTCCATCAGGCGCACCAGGCTGCTCAGACACTCTCCGGTCATCACCGAGTCAGCGTCAAGTACCACCATGTAGCTGTACTGGCTGCCCCAGCGGCGGCAGAAATCATCAATGTTGCCGCTCTTACGCTTCACGCGACGACGACGACGACGGTAGAAGATCTGCCCTTCGCCCTGCACTTCGGCAATCAGCTCCATCCACGCCTTTTGCTCAGCAACACAGATATCGGGGTTATAGCTATCGCTGAGGATATAGACGTCGAAGTGCGCGGCGTTGCCGGTGGCTTTCACCGATTCCCAGGTCGCCCGCAGCCCGGCGAAAACGCGGTCAACGTCCTCGTTACAGATCGGCATAATAAGCGCCGTACGGTGCGCCGGGTTCAACGGTTCGTCACCAACCGTCGAGGCGGAAATACTGTACTTATCGCGGCCGATCAACATCTGCAGGAAGCCCATTAACGCGGTCCAGAAGCCGGCGGAAACCCAGCAGAACAGCACCGCGAAGAGGATTAGAATGCCGCTCTGCAAGACGTATGGCAGCAGCTGCATGAAAGAGATCCACAGGTTCTGTCCCACCATGTCGGCCGGGTTAATCAGCGCCCAGCCCTGATAAGGCAGAATGGTTTTCATATACCAGGTGGCCACCACGGTCTGCGACAGCGTCAGCAGCAGCAGGATATAGCGACGAATGGTGCCGACGGTACGCCATTTTTGCTCACTCTCACGCTCTTCTTGCGTCAGACGGGAGAGATAGCGCGGTGTGACATCGCGCCCGCGCAGACGGTCCCAAAAGCGGCCGACCGGGTTGGTACGCCACGGATCCGGGATCATCGAGGAGCGTTTGGCTTTTGGCATCGCGTGCAGCTGGGTACGGCCTTCATCATCCTTCACCAGCTGATCGCCAGCAAGGGAATCCGGCCAGCTGTGCGCCAGACGCGCCTTGACCGACCCTAGCGGGGCGTCGTCTTCGCGGGCGAAGGTCCGATGTTCGTCATCCAGGGCCTGATGAACGGCCTGCAGGCTGGTGTCCGGCAGCGCCGATTTCTCGGCGTCCGACAGCGGCAATGCGTCAATGTACTTCGTTATCTTATTCATTGGCAGGCAGCTGATAGCTCCAGGTTTCGCTCAACGTGTCATCACCGTTAACCAGTGCGGCGCGCATTTCCGTCGTTTTCTTCGGATCTTTCACCTTCAAACGCAGGATCATTCGCCAGCCTTTGGTTACTGGGTTATAACGCACGGTATTTTCAACGATTTCGGCATTATCGCCGGTGCTCGCCTGCGCGGTGATCGGGGTATCCGCTGGCAGTTTTTTCATATCGGCGCCGGTGAAGTCAACGATGAAGGCAATCGTGCCGTCCGACTGGCGGATCAAATTCGACTGTTTCACGTCGCCGGTAGAGCGGCGGGTCTGCATAACGTAAGCGTTATCCGGCGCATGCAGCTTGTCTTCATCGCGGCTGAAGGTGATGGTGTATTTGAAATTCATCTCCTTGCCCGGCTCCGGCAGCTGATCCGGCGTCCAGTACGTCACGATGTTATCGTTCGTTTCATCGTTAGTCGGGATTTCAACCAGCTCGATTTTCCCTTTACCCCAGTCCCCTTTCGGCGTGATCCAGGCACTCGGACGCAGGTCATAACGATCGTCAAGATCTTCGAAACGTGAGAACTGACGGCCGCGCTGCAGCAGACCGAACCCTTGCGGGTTTTCCATCGCATAGCTGCTGACGGCCAGATGTTTCGGGTTATTCAGCGGACGCCAGATCCACTCGCCGTTGCCGGCCAGGATAGACAGACCATTGGAGTCGTGCAGCGCCGGACGATAGTTGAGCGTCGGAGAAGGCTGATTGGAACCAAACAGGAACATGCTGGTCAACGGCGCCACACCCAATTTGCCTACTTTGTCGCGCAGGTAAACTTTGGACTGGACGTCCACGACGGTGTCGCGTCCCGGCATGATCACGAAGCGATAAGCGCCGGTTGCACGCGGGGAATCCAGCAGCGCATAGATAGTCAGACGCTTGTCAGTGGCTTTAGGACGTTCGATCCAGAACTCACGAAAGCGCGGGAATTCTTCACCGGACGGCAGCGCGGTATCGATAGCCAGGCCACGCGCGGACAGACCGTAAACCTGACCCTGACCCAGCACGCGGAAGTAGCTGGCACCGAGCATGCTGACGATTTCATCGTTCTTATCTTTGCTGTTGATCGGATACAGGACTTTGAAACCGGCGAAACCGAGGTCTTTCACCGTGTCTTTATCGTGCTGAACGTTACCGAAGTTAAAATAGTCTGGGTTATATTTAATTTTTCGCACGCTGGTGGCGGTCACTTCATTGATGGTGACCGGCGTGTCGAAGTACATACCCTGATGGTAAAATTCAAGCTTGAATGGGGTTTTCTGGTTATTCCAGTAAGCTTTATCGTGATTAAACTGAATTTGCTGGTAGTCCGCGTATTTCATATCGCGGAAAGCGGAGGGCAGGTTACTTTTCGGCGCTTCATAGCCTTTCCCGGCTAATGTCTTGGCCTCTTTTGCAACGTCATCAATGCTAAACGCCCATGCAGATGAAGTACACAGGGACAACATTACGGCTGCGCTTAACCAACGCATTTTCATCATCTGTGGTTTATGTTTCATATAAGTAAGCACTTCCCCCTTTGTGTGCTTAAATCGATCCGATCTATTTTAATGGAAACTCAGGCAATCCGACAACATAATCCCTGCTTTGTTCAGCCCGGCGGCACAGGGAATAAACAGTTCGCTGTCCCGTTTGCACTTTGAGTGCTTATCCTGGAGACAGATACCCCGAGTTCATGTAGGGTTGCTGATAATGTAAACGTTATCATCTTGAGTGATAAGCCGAATTATCTGAGATTATTGTGAATCGTATGAATAATACTCCGGTGCAGCGTGAATATTTCTTCGACAGTATCCGTGCCTGGCTGATGCTGCTGGGGATCCCTTTCCACATTTCGCTGATCTATTCCAGCCATACATGGCATGTCAACAGCGCCGAGCCCTCATGGTGGCTGACGCTTTTTAATGACTTCATTCATGCCTTTCGCATGCAGGTCTTTTTTGTCATTTCCGGCTATTTCTCCTACATGCTTTTCCTGCGCTATCCGTTGAAAAAGTGGTGGAAGGTGCGCGTTGAACGGGTCGGTATTCCGATGCTGACCGCCATCCCGCTGCTGACGCTTCCGCAGTTTATTATGCTGCAGTACGTCAACGGCAAGGCGGAAAACTGGCATACCCTGTCGAGGTACGATAAATTTAACACCCTGGCGTGGGAGCTCATTTCCCACCTGTGGTTTTTACTGGTGCTGGTGGTGCTGACCTCGTTGGGAGTGGTGCTGTTTAAATGGCTGACCCGCCGTCCGGCAGGCGGCGCTCACACCTTCGGTGACACTGTCACTATGGGCCAGTTAACGATGATTTTTCTCGCGCTGGGGGTCTTTTATGCGCTGATCCGCCGGTCGCTATTCCTGGTTTACCCGCCACTGTTAAGTAATGGTCTGTTTAACTTTGTAGTGATGCAGACACTGTTCTACCTGCCCTTCTTTGTGCTGGGTGCGCAGACCTTTATTAATCCACGTCTGAAGACGATGTTCACCACCCCATCACCGTGGTGCTGCGCGGCGGCACTGCTGGGATTTATCGCCTACCGGCTGAACCAGCAGTACGGGTCCGGCGATGGCTGGATGTATGAAACGGAATCGGTGATTACCATGGTGCTGGGGCTGTGGATGGTCAATGTGGTCTTTTCGCTCGGCCATCGCTTGCTGAATTTCCAGTCGGCGCGCGTGACCTATTTCGTCAATGCCTCGCTGTTTATTTACCTGGTGCACCATCCGCTGACGCTATTGTACGGGGCGTGGATCACCCCGGCCATCAAGTCGAATACCTTAGGCTTTATTGGCGGGTTGGTTTTTGTGGTGGGTATTGCCCTGATCCTGTATGAAATTCACCTGCGCATTCCACTGCTGCGTTTCCTGTTCTCCGGTAAACCGATGAACAAACCGGCCAAAACCCCGGCTTCGGCCAGCTAAGTTGCAGCGAGTGCGGCACACCTGATGTGCCGCACTACCTTACTCATCAAACAGTCGTTCGAAGATCATATTATACAGGGCTTCTAAATCGGCTTTATCTACCGGGGTGGAGGTGCTCAACTCGCCGCGATAGGCAGCCCCTTCCGTCAGAACGGCAATCAGCTCTGACGCGGCATTGCGCCGCGCATCGCTAAGCCCGGGATGGTATCGCTGCGACAGACGCCCTCCCTCCTCTTTCAATCGCCGGTCAGCCTGCATCAGTATTTCGCGCAAGCGTGGATTACGCGAAGCTTCAGCGTTGATCTCCATCAGCAGATAATTATCGCTTTTGGTCGCCGCCGGGGTAGGGATCCTGCCGGCCAGAACCGCCGCTTTGCGCGCCAGGTTGTGGTTCTCATCGATCATCTCACCGACTCTGGCGTTGACGATTTCACTGACAATCGCTTCAATGATCGCTTCCTTGCTGGCAAAAATGCGATACAGCTGACCGACGCTCAGGCCTGCCTCGCGGGCGATATCGGCAACGGAAGCGCCGTGCAGCCCCTTTTCAGCGAAACATTTTTGCGCAGCGGCAACGATCTCCGCGCGGCGCGCCTGCTGCTTCTGCTGGACTTTTCCTTCTGACACCCTACTCCCTCCTGCTATCCATCATTCCCGTCAAGACGGGCGGTTATCATAGCCTATTCTGTTGAATCAGGGGCATGACGCCAACAGGCGGCGATAGATAGCCGCCGTTTCCTCGTCAAAACAGACGAACAGAACACGCTCAAGGGGGTTATAGCGAGTGAGAAACGCGGTGACAGTGCGCACAGCGATCTCCGCCGCAGCCTCTTTTGGGTAGCCATACACGCCGGTGCTGATCGCTGGAAACGCAATGGAGCGATAATTATTTGCCGAGGCCAGCTGCAGACTGTTTTTGTAAGCATCGGCCAAAGTTTGCGCTTCCATCCGGTCGCCGCCGTGCCAGACCGGTCCTACGGTGTGGATCACCGCGCTGGCAGGCAAATTACCCGCGGTGGTAATCACCGCATGACCAGGAGGACATTCGCCCTGCTGCTGCAATACCTGTTTGCAAGCCGCCAGCAGCACGGGGCCGGCCGCGCGATGGATCGCGCCGTCTACTCCGCCACCGCCCAGCAGCGAGGGGTTTGCCGCATTAACAATCACATCGACATCAAGTGTCGTAATATCGCCGAGAATTACCTCAGGTTTAACAGCCATTTCTCCTCCTGTCGGCATAGCATGTGGATACGGCTTTCTGCCGATACTAGGGCATTCTCACCTCCGGGAGCAAGGTTATCGCTTTGCCCGGTGACGAGAAGATAAAAAAACAGGACCCATAAGGTCCTGTTTTTTACTCGTCCTGCCGGTCAGGCGTTATCATTAGCGAACGATTTATGTTTATCCGCACGGGCCGCCAGCCACAGGCCACTATTCTTCATGGCGTAACCAAAGACCAGGCCCAGCCCCAGAGAGGGCACTACCAGACGCCAGTCACCCTCCGCCGCGAAGGTCGCGCAGGCGCCGATAAAGGTGCCCGGGACAAACGACAGCAATGTCTGTCGCGCCTGGATGCACATCAGAAAGGCCACCACGCCGGTCATCATATAGCTGAGGATTTGCAGCTGCGGGGCCAGCGCGCTACCGTGGATAATCACTAATGCCCAGACCACGCCGCTCATCACCGTGCAGGACGAGATGGCCAGCCCTTTCACGCCGCCCTGCGGGCAAGCGAAATAGGCCGTACAGCCGAGAAATCCGGCCCAGCTCAGCAGGCCGAGAGCGACCGCCACCCATCCCCAAATCCCGGAAAGAATGCCTGTCGTTAATGCGATTGCGAAGAGTATGTTCATGACGCGTATCCTAGCAGATACGCGCCACAAGAATGCGATCTAAAACACAGTATATGAATGGACCTAATTTCAGTTGCATTAAAATAGTGACTTAAATCACATTTTATTGCTCATCCTCTTCCTGAAGCTCGTCCCACATTGCGGCGATAGCGTCGCGAGTCAATGGTGCCATGGTGCGCCAGAATGGCGTGTGCGCATGGGCTTCGACTTTGCCCAGCATGGTTCCGCACCAAGGCAGGATATAATCAGCAAACAGCAGTTCCAGCGTCTCGCTCTGCTCTTCTGTGGCATGATCCTCAAGCCAGGAGGCGGCCAGCAGCAGCGATCCGAGATGATCCGCCGGGCCTTCCCCTGTCGGGATGCCGTGTTCACTCATAAAAGCCCTGACCTCCGCTTCCGTAGCTCCCTCCACCCATGCACTACGGTATGGCGGCACACTGCACGCTTCGCCGACGAACAGCGCATTATAGTCAGTCGCCAGAGACTGCATATCGCAGCTTTTCTGCAGACGCGCCAGCAGTTCATCCTGCTCCAGCGGCCAGCTGGCGGCCAGTTTGCCCTCACGGATCAGGGTAAACAGCGGCACCAGCAGCGGGTCCTGCGGTTGACGGTAATACAGCGAACCCAGCACGCGGCAGAGGATTGAAAACTCGTTCATTCAGTTATTCCAGTTATACAAATTAAAGGTCAGCAAATTCCGGGATCGCCGGCATGCCCCGCGACTCGAGGAAGTTGAGCAGGCGACGCGGAGAAACGTTGAGGATCCTCTCTTCCGGGAAATCGACCGCATCGAGGATCTTGCGGCACTCGGTAAAGTCCCCAAGGGTAAACGCGGTGTGCGAGTCCGAGCCCAGCGCCACCCATCCTCCGGCATCACGCACCGCCGCAGCGATAGCTCGACAGTTATCTTCACTGCCCACGCGCGACGAAACGAAAGAGGAGTTGTTGATCTCCAGCGCCACCTGATAGCGAGCTGCCGCTTCGGCAATAGCCGGAATATCCACCGGGAATTTCGGATTACCGGGATGGCTAATCATATGCACTTTACCGCTCGCCATCGCGGCGATCATCGCCTGCGTATGGGTGTCACGATCCTGCGGCGGAAATACCGGCTCATGGAATCCGGCGATGATCAGATCAAGCGAGGTTAACATTGGTCCGGAACAGTCGATCTCGCCTTCGATATTTTTAATATTCGACTCGATACCGCGCAGGATCCCGATACCGTCCACCAGACGGGGCCAGATGCGCATATTAACGAAGTGCCAGTAGTGCGGGGCATCCGCCATGTCCGGGCCGTGGTCGGTGATGGCGAAGAGTTTGATCCCTTTACGCTTTGCTTGCGCAATATAATCGTGCAGTGTGCTATAGGCGTGGGTGCTGGCGACGGTATGCATGTGCAGGTCAACGGGATACATCACATTCTCCTCTTCTGTTTGCCGCAAGAATAGCAAAAATCCGGGCACTTGATTAGCAAAAACCCCGCCGTAGCGGGGTTTGTTTGTCTTAATAACCGCGCTGGCGATCGACCTGACCACTCACCGGCTCCCCTCGCTCCAGTCGGCTGATGGTCCCGGCGATATAGTTGATAGCTTCCAGTGGACGAGTCACTGCCGCTACATGGGGGGTCATGGCCACCCGCGGATGTGCCCAAAGCGGGCTATCCTGCGGCAGCGGTTCGCGACTGAAGACATCGAGCATCGCCCCTTTGAGCTTGCCGCTGTTCAGGGCCGCCAGCAGATCTTCTTCAACGACATGCACGCCGCGAGCAAGGTTGAGGACATAGCTCTCATCCGGCAACTGCGCCAGCAGCGTCTGGTTAATAATACCGGCGGTTTCAGCGGTATTTGGCAGCAGGTTAATCAGCACGCGAGTGCCCTGCAGAAATTCACCCAGCTCGGCCTGACCGGCGAAGCTCTGCACCTGCGGCCAGGATTTGCGGCTACGACTCCAGACGCGAAGCGGGAATCCCCAGGATTGCAGGCTTTCCGCAACCTTCGCTCCCAGCACGCCGGCGCCCATAATCCCGACGGTGAATTCGTCGGCGCGATACTCGGGCAGCGGCTGCCAGCGGGAAGCCAGCTTTAGCGCCTGATAGTCATCGAAGCGGCGGAACCAGTGCAGCACCTGGCTCACGGCATACTCCTGCATCTGCCGTCCCATACCGGTATCTTCGAGGCGAAACAGCGGGATAGATTGCGGCAGCATATCCGGATGGTCGCGCAGCTTGCTGAGGATAGAGTCCACCCCCGCCCCGAGGGCGAACACGGCCTTTAGTGACCTACCCTGCAACATTTCCACCGGCGGATGCCAGACCAGGGCATAGTCCGCCGGCTGGTTATCACCCGCTTTCCACTCGCGTACCCGCGCGCCGGGTAACTGCTTTTCCAGCTCATGGATCCAGTATTGGGTATCAAAGGTCGGATGGTAAAAAATAATCTCCATAGGGGCTCCTGATAGCAGACGCCTTTGGCCGATTGACGCTGGCGTCTTATTTTACTCGTTGTTTTCTATTGGTTTGCCAGCATAACAAATTTCCTCTCATCGAAAAGTGAAAAGGGACTGGCGACAAAAAAAACGGATTACGCGCATTTAAGGAGCAAGTTGCTCGAAGTTTGTCTAAACGCGCTTTTTTTGCAAAAAGTTGATTGACGGGCGATACGTATTTCCCTACATTAGCGCCCGTTCCCGACAACAACGGGAAAGACAATATGGTGAGGTGTCCGAGTGGCTGAAGGAGCACGCCTGGAAAGTGTGTATACGGCAACGTATCGGGGGTTCGAATCCCCCCCTCACCGCCATATTTTAAGAAGAGCTCGTACGAAAGTACGGGCTTTTTTTTTTCGCATGTGGCACCCGCCGGGGGGGATGAGAACCCCCGACCGGGGTTCGACAACTGGCAACGCCAGTTGGACAGACCGCGAGCCCGCGAGCGGGCTGCCCCGCAGGGGCGAGCGAAGCGAGTCAATCCCCCCCTCACCGCCATATTTTAAGAAGAGCTCGTACGAAAGTACGGGCTTTTTTTTTCGCACGTGGCACCCGCCGGGGGGGATGAGAACCCCCGACCGGGGTTCGACAACTGGCGCAGCCAGTTGGACAGACCGCGAGCCCGCGAGCGGGCTGCCCCGACAAAAACGCCGGGAGCGTTTTTGAACAACGCCTGCGTTGGCCCCGCAGGGGCGAGGCCCAGGGATGGGCCGAGTAACGGCGAGCAAAGCGAGTCAATCCCCCCCTCACCGCCATATTCGAGATGAGAGCCTGTACGCAAGTACGGGCTCTTTTCTTTTATATTCTCCCCTGGGGGGGATGGGCCCTCCGGGAAAAACCAATCCCGAACTAATCCTCCTCCATCCGCTGATACTCTTCGCTGAGGTAGTCCACCAGCGCCCTGACGGAGGGCAGCAGCCCGCGCCGCGAGGCAAATACCGCATGGATCACTTCCCGCCGCGGCTGCCACTCATCCAGAACCACCTCTAATTCCCCTGACGCCAGCTGATCGCGCACCATTAATAAAGGAAGCTGCACCACCCCCACGCCGGCCATCGCCGCCTCGCGCAGCGCCAGCATGTCGGTGGTCACCATTCGCGGCGTGAAATACACTTCCGCTCTCGCGCCCCCGGGCCCGGTGAGCTGCCATTTATGCTGATGCTTGTTCGCCCCCAGGCTGAGTCCCGGCCAGGCGCTCAGCTCGGACGGCGCCTGCGGGCGCCCGAGCCGGGAAATGAGATCCGGGCTAGCCACCAGCCGGTGTCCGCGGTCCGCCAGCACGCGCATCACCAGGTCGCTGTCCTCGATGGGCCGGGGACGGACACGGATCGCCACATCAATCCCCTCCCCGACCACATCCACCCGGCGGTTGGTCGCCTCAAGATGCAGCGTTACCCCGGGATAGCGCGCCATAAATCGCGCCAGCATCGGTCCAATATGGACATGCAGCAAGGTGACCGGACAGGTGATCCTGACGCTACCGCGCGGCTCGGCACGCAGCGTCTCGACCGCCTGCTGCGCCGCCTCGGCCTCAATCAGCATCGCTTTGCAATGCTGGTAAAAGGTCTGCCCGACCTCGGTGACCGCGAACTGGCGAGTGGTTCGCTGAATCAAACGCACGCCCAGCCGCTCCTCGAGCTGCGCAATGCGACGGCTGAGCTTGGATTTCGGCTGGTCAAGCGCTCGCCCCGCCGCGGCGAAACCGCCATGGTCTACCACCTGGACAAACCAGGCGAAGTCGTTGAGATCCTGCATCCTTCCTCCATTGTTCCATTTTTGGAACAGTATAGGTCATTTTTGCTCACTACCGCACACGTCGTCCCGGATATAAGCTTATTCACATCAGATACCGACACACAGGAGAAAGCCATGAAACAGATTACAGGAGTCTACACCGCGCCTGCGCAGCATTGGGTAGGCGACGGCTTCCCGGTTCGCTCGATGTTTTCCTATCAGACGCACGGCCAGCAGCTGAGCCCCTTCTTACTGCTCGACTATGCCGGGCCGTACACCTTCCCGGCAGGCAGCGAGAAACGCGGCGTCGGTGAGCATCCGCATCGCGGATTCGAAACCGTCACCATCGTCTACGCCGGTGAAGTAGAACATCGCGACTCCACCGGACGCGGCGGAGTGATTGGCCCGGGCGACGTGCAGTGGATGACGGCAGGCGCCGGGATCCTGCACGAAGAGTTCCACTCGGAAGCCTTCACCCGCAGCGGCGGCGAGCTGAAGATGCTCCAGCTATGGGTCAACCTGCCCGCCAAAGACAAAATGACGGCCCCCGGCTACCAGAGCATTACCGCCGGGACGATCCCCACCGTCGCGCTGGCGAATGGCGCCGGACAGGTTCGGGTTATTGCCGGCCAGTATGACGACGTCAGCGGCCCGGCCCATACCTTCTCACCGCTTAACGTGTGGGATCTGCAGCTGAATCAGGGGCGCGACCTCACGCTGCGCCAACCGGAGGGCTGGAGTACCGCGCTGGTGGTGCTGGAAGGAGAGGTGATCATCAACGGTTCCGAGTCCGCCCGCGAAGGTCAGCTCGCCGTGCTGAGTCAGGCAGGTGACGCACTGCATCTGGAGGCGACCGCCCAGGCAAAAGTTCTGCTGATGGCTGGTGAACCACTACAGGAGCCAATTGTGGGCTATGGCCCCTTTGTCATGAATAACAAAACCCAAATCGCAGAAGCCGTTCGCGATTTTAACAGCGGCCGCTTTGGCCAAATCTAACTGATTGAGGTGAATACTATGTCTACTCCCGCTAACTTTAACGGTGCTCGTCCGGTGATTGATGTTAACGATACCGCAATGCTGTTGATTGACCACCAGAGCGGCCTGTTCCAGACCGTCGGCGATATGCCGATGCCAGAGCTGCGCGCTCGCGCCGCCGCGCTGGCCAAGATGGCGTCGCTTACCGGGATCCCGGTGATCACGACCGCCTCCGTGCCGCAGGGGCCGAACGGTCCGCTGATCCCGGAGATTCATGAAAACGCGCCGCATGCGAAATACATCGCCCGTAAAGGTGAGATTAACGCCTGGGATAACCCGGAATTCGTCGCCGCGGTGAAAGCGACCGGTCGTAAAACGCTGATTATCGCCGGGACCATCACCAGCGTCTGCATGGCCTTCCCGGCTATCGCCGCTGTCGCCGACGGTTATAAAGTGTTTGCCGTGATTGACGCTTCCGGCACCTACAGCAAAATGGCGCAGGAGATCACCCTGGCTCGCGTGGTACAAGCCGGTGTGGTACCGATGGACACCGCCGCCGTCGCCTCTGAGCTGCAGCGCACCTGGAATCGTCCGGACGCCGCAGAATGGGCGGAGGTGTATACCAAAATCTTCCCGGCCTACCAGCTGCTGATCGAAAGCTACAGCAAAGCGCAGGACGTCGTGAAGAATAACGAACAACTGGATTCCCAGCGCTAAAACGCCCGCCCCGCTGCGCCGCAGCGGGGCATTGTTCAATGCGTGAGCGAACGGCAAAGAAAGAAGAAAATATGCTTGACCGTTTTAACGCAACTCCCTATAGTAGCGCCCCGTTGCCCACCCAAGGTGAGCAGCAAGACAATATGGTGAGGTGTCCGAGTGGCTGAAGGAGCACGCCTGGAAAGTGTGTATACGGCAACGTATCGGGGGTTCGAATCCCCCCCTCACCGCCATATTTTAAGAAGAGCTCGTACGAAAGTACGGGCTTTTTTTTCGCATGTGGCACCCGCCGGGGGGGATGAGAACCCCCGACCGGGGTTCGACAACTGGCAACGCCAGTTGGACAGACCGCGAGCCCGCGAGCGGGCTGCCCCGCAGGGGCGAGCAAAGCGAGTCAATCCCCCCTCACCGCCATATTTTAAGAAGAGCTCGTACGAAAGTACGGGCTTTTTTTCGCATGTGGCCCCTGCAAAACTTCCCGGGTTCGGCATAAATGTCTCGCCCGGGCTACCCATCCCACAGGCCGCACCACCAGTAGCCCGGCCAAGCGCAGCGCCGCCGGGATATCCGCAAGCTGCGCCACCAGTAACCCGGCCAGGCGCAGCGCCGCCGGGAGGATGCTCCAAAGACAACAAAGCCCGGGCTAGCCCGGGCTTTGCTCAAACTATGACGATTAATAATAGGCTTTCAGCGTCCGCTGGCAGAGAGCCGAGCGCACACAGTCATCGGTGGTGAAACGCACGATGCCGATCATCTCGTCTTCCTCAAAACGTGCCAGCGCATCGCTCAGGCCGGACCGTACCCCAGAGGGCAAGTCGCACTGGGTGATATCGCCATTGACGATGACCGTCACGTTCTCCCCGAGGCGGGTTAAAAACATCTTCATTTGCGCTGCGGTCACGTTCTGGGCCTCGTCCAGAATCACCACCGCATTTTCAAAGGTACGTCCGCGCATATAGGCGAACGGCGCGATTTCCACCTTGCCGATTTCCGGACGCAGGCAGTACTGCATAAAGGAAGCCCCCAACCTTTTCACCAGCACGTCGTAAACCGGTCGGAAATAGGGAGCGAACTTCTCGGCGATATCTCCCGGTAAGAAGCCGAGATCTTCGTCGGCCTGCAGAACGGGACGGGTAACAATAATTCTGTCCACATCCTTATGGATCAGGGCTTCAGCTGCCTTCGCCGCACTGATCCAGGTCTTGCCGCATCCGGCTTCGCCGGTGGCGAAAATCAGCTGTTTATTGTCGATGGCATTCAGATAATGCGCCTGAGCCTCATTGCGCGCCTCAATTGGGGAAGTATCACGGCTGTCCCGCGCCATGCCAATTGCTTCTACGCCACTCATTTGCACAAGCGATGTGACCGATTCTTCTTCACGCTGCTTATGGCTGCGTGAATCCCGTCTCAGCACACGTTTTGCTTCACGACGAGCTTTGATCACTGCTTTTTGTCTTCCCATGGATAGCACCTTGCGTTGTTGGTTTACATCACACGCGTCAACATCGACGCGACTATGCGCACGAACGATTGAGGTTTGGCTTCCTTGTAAGCCATTGCTTGCCGGTAGAACTGACAACGAGTCGCGGCTACGCGCACCGCGTACCCTGCCAAGGTGGTAATAATGCGAAGCGAAGAGAGAAAGAGTAAGAAAATCGCTGCCGGAAACAGGGCTTCCGTGCTGAAGAGTACGGTCTGAGGTTTTACGTTGTCCGGTACGGGACCTTACCATTCGCGATCTCCATAGTGAAACGTCACACTGCCGGGAACTACCGCGTATGTAATAAGTACATCAAAAAAGATTCTTAATGCAACTTATTTTTCACAATGACGCAACAAATAGTTCTTAAGCAAGTGTAGGAGACTATCGGTCATTTGTATTACAGAAATATAACACATGGCAGGAAATATAAGAAAAAAGAGAAAAACAGCAGAAAACGCCCTGCCCTTACGGACAGGGTCGGTATCAAGCCTGCAACAGCGACTGTCCCAGATAGTGTTTTTCATCCACTACGCCGGGTAAAACAAAGAAGTAGCCCCCGCCGATAGGTTTGACGTACTCCTCCAGCGCCTCGCCGTTAAGCCGTTTCTGCACCGTCAGGAACCCCTTTTCCAGATCGTGCTGATAGCAAACGAACAACAGCCCCATATCCAACTGGCCGGCGTTAGTAACCCCCAGCGAATAGCTGTAGCCGCGGCGCATCATCAGGCTGGACTGGGTTTCCGGGGTGCGGGGATTGGCCAGACGAATATGGCTATCCAGCGCAATGACTTCGCCGTTAGGATCTTTACTGTAATCCGGGGTATCGTGTTCGTTTTTCATCCCCAGCGGCGCACCGGTGTGCTTGTCACGACCAAAGATCGTCTGCTGCTCTTTGAGCGGCGTCCGGTCCCAGAACTCCACGTGAAACTGGATAATGCGCGCCGCCTGATAGCTGCCGCCCACGGTCCAGGCCGGCTCGTCCTGATCGGCTGTCACCCACACTACCTTATCCATCAGCGCGCTGTCGTGGCTCGCCGGGTTAGCGGTGCCGTCTTTAAACCCCAACAGGTTGATGGGGGTCTCTTTGCCTTTGCTGCGCGCCGCGCTGTCGGAGATAAACCCTTCCCGCTTCCAGCGTACGCTCAGCAGATCCGGCGTATGTTTGATGACATCACGCAGGGCATGGATCACCGTATCCTGAGTATTGGCGCAGATCTGCAGCAGCAGGTCGCCATGGCACAGCGCGGCATCCAGCGAATCGTTGGGGAAGCGGGTCATCGGCTGCAGCTTTTTCGGCGCTTTATCCGCGAGACCAAAGCGCTCATCAAATAGCGAATGGCCGACCGAGACGGTAATGGTCAGGTTATCTGGCGCAATCCACGGCCCCAGGATGCCGGAATCCATCGGCGGCAGCCGCGGATTCGGCGTGTCCGGCGCCGGGCCGCCCTGGGTTAAAAAGGCGATACGCTGGGTCAGCAGTCGAAACAGCCGCTCGAGGTCGGCTTTATCGGCCGCCAGCACATCGAACGCCACCAGCATCATCGAAGCCTGCTGCGGCGTCAGAATGCCCGCCTGATGCTGGCCGTAGAAGGGCTGTTTTTCATGACGCGCGTCGGGTGCCAGCGTCCCGGGAGAACTTTCCGCTTTAGCCGCATGCGCTACCGGGCAGCCGCCGGTGATGGCCAGCGCGCCACCAAGCGCGCCGATCCCTTTCAGTAAGCGACGACGTGACGGTTCGTTCACGTCGTGGGGTTTCTGTTGTGCCATCGACTTAGTCCAGCCCCAGGATCCCGCGCAGCTGAGCCAGATCTTCCGCCAGGGTGGTGATCGGCCCTTTCAGCGCATTACGGTCAGCGGTGGTCAGCTTATCGTAGGTCTCGAAACCGTCTTTGGTGCGATATTTGCTGAGGATGCTGTCCACTTTCTTAAAGTTGGCGTCCACTTTCGCCAGCAGCGCGCTGTTCTCTTTTTGCAGCTGCGGACGCAGCAGGTCGACGATTTTCTGTGCGCCGTCAATGTTGGCCTGGAAGTCCCACAGGTCGGTGTGGCTGTAACGATCTTCTTCGCCGCTGATCTTGCTGGCCGCGACTTCCTCAATTAAACCAGCCGCGCCGCCCACCACTTTTGATGGCGGGAATGCCAGCTCGCTGATGCGTTTTTGCAGCTCCAGCACATCGCTGTTCAGCTGATCGGCATATTTTTCCATCCCCTTGACGCTGTTATCGCCAAACAGCGCTTTCTCCAGACGGTGGAAACCGGTAAATTTCGGATCTTCCGCTTTTTTCTCGAAGTCGTCTTCGCGGGCGTCAATACTCCCGTCAAGATCAGAGAACAGCTCGGCAATCGGCTCGATGCGCTCGTAGTGCTGGCGGGTTGGAGCGTATAGCGCTTTCGCTTTTTCGATGTCGCCGGCTTTCACCGCGTCGGTAAAGGCTTTGGTGCCGCTGACCAGCTGCGCAGTTTCCGCCGTCACATAGGCTTTATAAGCGGTGATCGCTTCGCCGAGGCTCAGCACCGCATCCGCTTTCGCCGCGTCTTTGGTGGCGGCGCCGGTGACAATCAGTTTGCCTTTCGGGTTGGTGAGCAGGCCGCAGGTCATGTCATATTCGCCCGGCTGCAGGTTCGCGGTGAGCTTCTGGGTAAAGCCCGGCGCGATGTTCTCACGCTCTTCCACCACCATCACCCCTTTCAGAATCTCCCACTCCAGCGCTTTCTGGCTGTGGTTCTGAATAATAAACTGGGTTTTACCCGCGTTAACGGTCACCTGCATCGGTTCGCACTGTTTATCGTTGACGGTGACTTTGACCTGCGGGATATCCGCAGCCTGAGCACCCAATGCAGAGCTGAGCAGCGCGGCCACGGTCACCCGCAGCGCATTACGGCGAAAATGAATCATCATGATCATCCCTTTCGGTAAGTAGAGTGTCGCTTATAAGCTCGCAGCGCCCGGTCAGGCAGCCCGCGAGGCAGTGGTATTATTCCGCGGCGGCAGGGCAAACAGCACCAGCGCCGGGATCAGATAAAGTAGATAGACAGCCACTTCGCTGACGCTCGGAGTCTCCTGATAGCCGAAGATCCCCTCCAGCAGCGTGCCGAACAGCGTATGCGTCGACAGCACATTGCTCAGATCGAAGGCGGTATCCTGGAACAGGTTCCACAGGCCCGCCTCGTGGAAGGCGCGGATCGCCCCCGCGGCCAGGCCAGCGGCCACCAGCAGAATAAACAGACTGGTCCATTTGAAGAACACGCCGAGGTTAAGGCGGATACCGCCCCAGTAGAGCAGGAAGCCCAGCACAATAGCGGTGGCCAGGCCCAGCACCGCCCCCAGCGGCGGCCAGATGCCAACGTCCTGCTGGAATGCCGCCAGCAGAAAGAAGACCGACTCCAGTCCCTCACGGGCGACCGCGAAAAAGACCATCATCACCAGCGCCCAGCCATGGTGATTGCCGCGCTGCAGCGCCTTGTCCACGGCCTGCTCCAGCTGCTGCTTGACGTTGCGTGAGACATTGCGCATCCAGAAGACCATCCACGTCAGGATCACCACCGCAATGACCGCGACGATCCCTTCGAACAGCTCCTGTTCACGCTGAGGAAATTCCCCGGTGGTTTCGTTGATAAAAATGCCTAAGCCAAGACACAGCGCCGCCGCGAGGATCACGCCAATCCACATCACGCCAATCCAGTTGCCGCGCTGGGTGCGTTTCAGATAGCTGGCGATCAGGCTGACAATCAGCGCCGCCTCCAGGCCTTCGCGTAACATAATGAGAAATGGGACAAACATGCCAATACCCTTAAATGTAAAGCACCGTCAACGAAAGCAAAAACAGGTAATATTTATGATAGTGATTATCATTACAATACTCAGAAACACAAGCGAAATGTTTAGAGAATGATGACTATCTGTAAATAAATCGCTGGCAAATAATGACTTACGAAAATATTCGCCTGTTATCAGGGAAAAGAATAAGCAAAGGATTTTTTACGCCAGATATTTACCCGTCGCAGCGGCTAT
The DNA here is from genome assembly GCF_020526085.1 of Klebsiella africana. NCBI lineage: Bacteria > Pseudomonadati > Pseudomonadota > Gammaproteobacteria > Enterobacterales > Enterobacteriaceae > Klebsiella > Klebsiella africana. The sequence continues at coordinate 3,267,114 of NZ_CP084874.1, forward strand.
GGCTAAATGGCGGCCTTATTGACCTGCGAAAAGAACAACATGACTGCATTTTTTCATTTCCTGCTGGCGCTGGCGGTGATCCTTGCCCTGGCCTGGCTTGTCAGCTACGACAGACAAAAGATTCGTATTCGTTACATTCTCCAGTTGATTATTATCGAAATAGCGCTCGCTTTCTTTTTCCTGCACGCCGAAAGCGGCCTGTTGCTGGTGAAAAATATCTCCGGCTTTTTTGCTTCACTGTTAGGCTTTGCCGCCGAAGGGACCAATTTCGTGTTTGGCGGCATGAGCGAAAAAGGCTTAGCCTTTATTTTCCTGGGCGTCCTGTGTCCGATTGTGTTTATTTCCGCGCTGATTGGTATTCTCCAGCACTGGCGGATCCTGCCGATTTTTATTCGCCTGATTGGCACCCTGCTGTCGAAAGTCAACGGCATGGGTAAGCTGGAATCTTTCAATGCCGTCAGCTCGCTGATCCTCGGCCAGTCGGAGAACTTCATCGCCTACAAGGGCGTACTGGGCGACCTCTCCTCACGGCGGCTATTCACCATGGCGGCAACGGCCATGTCGACCGTATCGTTGTCGATTGTCGGCGCCTATATGACCATGCTGGACGCCAAATATGTCGTCGCGGCGCTGATCCTGAATATGTTCAGCACCTTTATCGTACTGTCGGTAATTAACCCGACGCGGCCGGGCAGCGAGCAGGAAATAAAACTTGAGAAACTGCACGAATCGCAGAGTTTCTTTGAAATGCTCGGGGAATATATTCTGGCCGGCTTTAAAGTGGCGATGATTATTCTGGCGATGCTGATCGGCTTTATCGCCCTGATCAGCGCCATTAACGCGCTGTTCGCCACCCTGTTTGGTCTTAGCTTCCAGCAGATCCTCGGCTACGTCTTTTATCCGCTGGCGTGGCTTATCGGCATCCCGCTGAGCGATGCGCTAAACGCTGGCAGCATCATGGCCACCAAACTGGTCGCTAACGAATTTGTGGCGATGATTGAGCTGCAAAAGATTGCCGCCAGCATGACCCCTCGCGGGCTCGGCATTCTCTCGGTATTCCTGGTGTCGTTTGCTAACTTTGCCTCGATCGGCATTATTGCCGGGGCGATCAAAGGTCTGAATGAACCGCAGGGCAATATCGTCTCCCGCTTCGGCCTGCGGCTGGTGTATAGCGCCACGCTGGTGAGCCTGCTTTCCGCCAGCTTCGCCGGGCTGGTGCTGTAAAACAAACGGCGGGGCTACCCCGCCGTTTACTCAGAACTGCACGCAGACCGGCTGGTCGACACGCATCACCGACTCCTGCGCGAAGCGTGATTTATAGCCCTGGCGCAGAGCTTCAATACCGGCCTCGCTCTGCGCGTCATGCCCATGGATCACCATCAGCGCCTTACTCTGCTCCCGCACCACCTGACCATTCTGGCCAAGCCACTGGCCGCGGGCATCAAACACCGTCAGCCCATCGCGAAAGCGCGGCGTCACGTCACGGTCGACAAACTGTTGCCACTCTTCAGCGGTGATGTCTTTCCCCGCCGGGCGGCTCAGACCGAAGTAAAGCGTGGTTTGCACCATGGGCTTATCCGCCGGGCAGACGCCGGGCTTCGCCGCGCTGGTCGATGAACTTCCACCCGCCACGCAGCCGCTGAGTAACCCTGCCAGCACCAGCGCCATTGCACCCTGTCTGAACGTCATCTTTGCTATCCTCATTGTTATTAGTCAGGAAATATCAGCGGATTTTCAGATAATTAGCAAGGGTTATAATATTCCGGCCCGGCACCAGGCAAAAAAAAGCCCGCCAGCGGCGGGCTCGTGAGCATTAGATGATCTTACTCAGCCGTGGCGCGTACCGACGGCGGCGTATGGTAGTGGGCATCCGCTTCGGCAAAGCGCTGCTGCATGCTGGCCGATGGCGCTTTATCCAGCAGGCTAAAGACCACAATCCCCAGGCTACCGAAGATAAAGCCCGGAATAATTTCATACAGGCCCAGCCAGCCAAACTGCTTCCAGACGATTACGGTCAGGGCGCCAATCACCATCCCGGCCAGCGCACCGTTACGGGTCATGCGTGACCACATTACCGAGAACAGGACCACCGGGCCAAAGGCGGCGCCAAAGCCAGCCCAGGCGTAGCTCACCAGACCCAGCACGCGGTTTTCCGGATTGGCCGCCAGGGCAATCGCCACCAGGGCAACCACCAGCACCATCATACGGCCCACCCACACCAGCTCTTTCTGACCGGCGTTTTTGCGCAGGAACGCTTTATACAGGTCTTCGGTAATTGCGCTGGAGCAGACCAGCAGCTGACAGCTCAGGGTGGACATCACCGCCGCCAGAATCGCCGACAGCAGGATCCCGGCAATCCACGGGTTAAACAGGATTTGCGCCAGCTCGATAAACACGCGTTCGGCGTTCTGGTTCACCGCGCCCGCCAGGCTCGGGTTGTTATTGAAGTAGGCGATGCCAAAGAAGCCGACGGCCACCGCGCCCGCCAGGCACAGGATCATCCAGGTCATACTGATGCGACGTGCGTGAACGATACTGTGATGCGAATCCGCCGCCATAAAGCGCGCCAGAATATGCGGTTGACCGAAATAACCCAGCCCCCAGCCCATCAACGAAATAATCGCTACGAAGTTCAGCCCCTTGAGCATGTCGATATTTTCGATGCTCTTTTGCTTAATGACTTCCAGCGAATCACCAAAGCCGCCGACGGAAATAATGACGATCACCGGGGTGAGGATCAGGGCAAAAATCATCAGGCTGGCCTGCACGGTATCGGTCCAGCTGACCGCGAGGAAGCCGCCGACGAAAGTATAGATAATCGTTGCTGCCGCCCCGGCCCACAGCGCGGTTTCATAACTCATACCGAAGGTGCTTTCAAACAGACGCGCCCCCGCCACAATTCCCGAGGCACAATAGATGGTAAAGAACAGCAGAATAACCAGCGCCGAAATAATTCTCAGCACCCGGCTTTTATCTTCAAAACGGCCGGTAAAATAATCGGGCAGCGTCAGGGCGTTATTATTCACTTCGGTATGCACGCGCAGGCGACCGGCTACCAGCTTCCAGTTAATCCACGCCCCCAGCGTTAAGCCAATGGCGATCCAGCTTTCGGAAATCCCGGAGAGGAAAATCGCCCCCGGCAGGCCCATCAGCAGCCAGCCGCTCATATCCGACGCCCCTGCGGAAAGCGCGGTCACAAATGGCCCCAGACTCCTTCCCCCAAGAATATAATCATCGAAGTTTTTGGTCGAACGCCAGGCAATAAACCCTATCAATACCATACCAAAAATATAAACAATAAATGTCACCAGCATCGGTGTGCTAATAGCCATGCAAAGTCTCCAGAATTTTTATCGACAGCGTCCAACTTCGTCGTTTTTTTCCACTACCGGAACGGGGTAATGGCGCATTGTTTAATTGGGCGACCGTATCCTGACGGAAGCTTCGGTTTTTCACAAACGATTTAACACAGCATTTACACGAAAAACCGACGGCGCAAAACGTCAATTTATGAGAGGTTGCACTCTCTCACGTTTTTAAAGGTTGCACCAAACAAAAGTGTTAACTCACGCATACAAATACCCTATGAGGCCGGGGTTAAATTTCTGCTATTTTAGGCGTTATTTTTAACAATCAAGCCATTTCACGGCTTCCGTCACAAGCCACAATTAACAAGGTTGCACAAAGTTGCAACATAGTGGATATTTCCATGCAACCGCATAAGCCTAACGATAAATGACAGGAGTTTTGAGCATGGGCACCACCACCATGGGTGTTAAGCTTGACGACGCAACCCGCGAGCGCATTAAATCCGCCGCGAGCCGTATTGACCGCACGCCGCACTGGCTGATTAAGCAGGCCATCTTTAATTATCTGGAAAAACTGGAGAACGACGAGACGCTGCCTGAGCTGCCGGCCCTGCTCTCCGGTGCCGCCAATGAAAGCGATGAAGCGGGTTCTCCGGCGGAAGAGCCCTATCAGCCGTTCCTCGAATTCGCCGAGCAGATCCTGCCGCAGTCGGTGAGCCGCGCAGCGATCACCGCCGCCTGGCGACGTCCGGAAACTGATGCGGTACCGATGCTGCTGGAGCAGGCCCGTCTGCCGCAGCCGCTGGGCGAACAGGCGCACAAGCTGGCGTATCAGCTGGCGGAAAAACTGCGCAACCAGAAAACCGCCAGCGGCCGTGCCGGCATGGTGCAGAGTCTGCTGCAGGAGTTCTCCCTCTCTTCACAGGAAGGGGTGGCGCTGATGTGCCTGGCGGAAGCCCTGCTGCGTATTCCGGATAAAGCCACCCGCGATGCGCTGATCCGCGACAAAATCAGCAACGGTAACTGGCAGTCGCACATCGGCCGCAGCCCGTCGCTGTTCGTCAACGCCGCCACCTGGGGGCTGCTGTTCACCGGGAAACTGGTTTCCACGCACAACGAGACCAGCCTCTCCCGCTCCCTGAACCGCATCATCGGTAAGAGCGGCGAACCGCTGATCCGCAAAGGCGTGGATATGGCGATGCGCCTGATGGGCGAGCAGTTCGTCACCGGGGAAACCATCGCCGAAGCGCTGGCTAACGCCCGCAAGCTGGAAGAAAAAGGGTTCCGCTACTCCTACGATATGCTCGGCGAAGCGGCGCTGACCGCCGCCGACGCCCAGGCCTATATGGTCTCTTATCAGCAGGCGATCCATGCCATCGGCAAAGCCTCCAACGGCCGCGGCATTTATGAAGGTCCGGGCATCTCGATTAAACTCTCCGCGCTGCACCCGCGCTACAGCCGCGCGCAGTATGACCGGGTGATGGAAGAGCTTTACCCGCGGCTGAAATCGCTGACCCTGCTGGCGCGCCAGTATGACATCGGCATCAACATTGACGCCGAAGAGGCCGACCGTCTGGAGATCTCCCTCGACCTGCTGGAAAAACTGTGCTTCGAGCCGGAGCTGGCCGGCTGGAACGGGATTGGCTTCGTAATTCAGGCCTACCAGAAGCGCTGTCCGTTTGTCATTGATTATCTGATTGACCTCGCCACCCGCAGCCGCCGTCGCCTGATGATCCGTCTGGTGAAAGGCGCCTACTGGGATAGCGAAATTAAACGCGCGCAGATGGAAGGTCTCGAAGGCTATCCGGTCTACACCCGCAAGGTGTACACCGACGTCTCCTACCTCGCCTGCGCGAAGAAGCTGCTGGCGGTGCCGAACCTGATTTACCCGCAGTTCGCCACCCACAACGCCCATACGCTGGCGGCTATCTACCAGCTGGCAGGCCAGAACTACTACCCGGGCCAGTATGAGTTCCAGTGCCTGCACGGCATGGGCGAACCGCTGTACGAGCAGGTGGTGGGCAAGGTCGCTGACGGCAAGCTGAACCGTCCGTGCCGGATCTACGCCCCGGTGGGCACCCACGAGACGCTGCTGGCGTATCTGGTGCGTCGTCTGCTGGAGAATGGCGCCAATACCTCCTTCGTCAACCGTATCGCGGACAATACCCTGCCGCTGGACGAGCTGGTGGCCGACCCGGTCAGCGCGGTAGAAAAACTGGCGCAGCAGGAAGGCCAGGCCGGCCTGCCGCATCCGAAAATCCCGCTGCCGCGCGATCTCTACGGCAGCGGCCGGAGCAACTCCGCCGGTCTCGATCTGGCGAACGAGCACCGTCTAGCCTCCCTCTCCTCTTCCCTGCTCAACAGCGCCCTGCATAAATGGCAGGCATTGCCGATGCTTGAGCAGCCGGTGGCCGAAGGCGAGATGCAGCCGGTGGTTAACCCGGCAGAGCCGAAAGATATCGTCGGCTATGTCCGCGAAGCCAGCGACGCTGAAGTGCAGCAGGCGCTGACCAGCGCTATCAACAATGCGCCGATCTGGTTCGCCACCCCGCCGCAGGAGCGCGCCGCCATTCTTGAGCGCGCCGCGGTGCTGATGGAAAGCCAGATGCCGACCCTGATGGGGATCCTGGTGCGCGAGGCGGGTAAAACCTTCAGCAACGCCATCGCCGAAGTACGCGAAGCCGTTGACTTCCTGCACTATTACGCCGGCCAGGTGCGCGACGATTTCGATAATGAAACCCACCGCCCGCTGGGTCCGGTGGTCTGTATCAGCCCGTGGAACTTCCCGCTGGCGATCTTCACCGGCCAGATTGCCGCCGCGCTGGCGGCCGGCAACAGCGTGCTGGCGAAACCGGCCGAGCAGACGCCGCTTATCGCCGCCCAGGGCGTGGCGATCCTGCTGGAAGCCGGCGTGCCGCCAGGGGTGATCCAGCTGCTGCCGGGCCGCGGGGAGACCGTGGGCGCCGCGCTAACCTCCGATGAGCGCGTGCGCGGCGTGATGTTCACCGGCTCCACCGAAGTGGCCACCCTGCTGCAGCGCAATATTGCCAGCCGCCTTGATCCCCAGGGTCGCCCGACGCCGCTGATCGCCGAAACCGGCGGGATGAACGCGATGATCGTCGACTCGTCGGCGCTCACCGAACAGGTGGTGATCGACGTGCTGGCTTCCGCGTTCGACAGCGCCGGCCAGCGCTGCTCCGCCCTGCGCGTGCTCTGCCTGCAGGAAGAGGTCGCCGACCACACCTTGACCATGCTGCGCGGCGCCATGAGCGAGTGCCGGATGGGCAATCCGGGGCGCCTGACCACCGATATCGGTCCGGTTATCGATGCGGAAGCGAAAGAGAATATTGAACGCCATATTCAGGCAATGCGCGCTAAAGGCCGCACCGTCTACCAGGCGGTGCGCGAGAATAGCGAAGACGCCCGCGAATGGCACCAGGGGACCTTCGTGCCGCCGACGCTTATCGAACTCGACAGCTTTGATGAGCTGAAAAAAGAGGTCTTCGGCCCGGTGCTGCACGTGGTGCGCTATAACCGTAATGAGCTGGACAAACTGGTCGAGCAGATTAACGCCTCTGGCTATGGCCTGACCCTCGGCGTGCATACCCGCATCGACGAGACCATCGCCCAGGTCACCGGCAGCGCGAAGGTGGGCAACCTGTACGTCAACCGCAATATGGTTGGCGCCGTGGTCGGCGTGCAGCCGTTCGGCGGCGAAGGGTTGTCCGGTACCGGTCCGAAAGCCGGCGGTCCGCTATATCTGTACCGTCTGCTCTCCAGCCGTCCACAAGGCGCAGTTGGCGTGACCTTCTCCCGCCAGGATGCGGAGCGTCCGCTGGACGCCCAGCTGAAAACGCTGCTGGAAAAACCGCTGCAGGCCCTGCAGCAGTGGGCGGCGGGCCGTCCTGAGCTGCAGGCGCTGTGCCAGCAGTACAGCGAGCAGGCGCAAAGCGGCACCCAACGCCTGCTGCCGGGGCCAACCGGCGAGCGCAACACCCTGACGCTGATGCCGCGCGAGCGCGTACTGTGCGTGGCGGATAACGAGCAGGATGCGCTGATCCAGCTGGCGGCTGTGCTGGCGGTGGGTTGTGAAGTACTGTGGCCGGACAGCGTCCTGCAGCGCGATCTGGCGAAGAAACTGCCGCGGGAAGTCAGCGAGCGCATTCGCTTTGCCAAAGCGGAGCAGTTGCCTGGCCAGGCCTTCGACGCGGTTATCTACCACGGCGATTCCGACCAACTGCGCGAGCTGTGCGAGCAGGTGGCGGCGCGCGACGGGGCGATTGTCTCGGTGCAGGGCTTCGCCCGCGGCGAAACCAATCTGCTGCTGGAGCGGCTGTATATCGAGCGTTCGCTGAGCGTTAACACCGCGGCGGCAGGCGGTAACGCCAGCCTGATGACCATCGGCTAAAACGGGCTCCCCGGTGGCGCTGCGCTTACCGGGGCTACCTGTCTCATGGCACGGAGGCCGCCATTATGGTAGGTCGGGTAAGCGTAGCGCCACCCGACAACATAACAATACAACGAGGTAGCCGGATAAGGCGCTGTGCGCCGCCATCCGGGAGAGCGGCGCGGTGATCAGCTAATGACAGCCGACGTCAGCTGTGCTTAATTAAGGCTCCCGGACGGGAGCCTTTTTTATGGGAGCAGAACAATGAAACGCACGTTATTTGCCGTGATGGCCCTGCTGGCCAGCGGCGCGGCGCTGGCGGACGAGTGCAGCAACGCCAATACCCAAACCGAAATGAATCAGTGCGCGGCCGCGCAGTTTCAGGCGGCCGATAAAAAACTGAATGACACCTGGCAGCAGGCCCTGCAGCGGGCGGTGGGTAAACAACAGACATTACTGAAGCAGGCGCAGCAGGCATGGATCGCCCTGCGCGACGCCGATTGCGCCTTTCTCGCGTCCGGCGCCGAAGGCGGCAGCATGCAGCCGATGCTGGTTAGCCAGTGCATGACCGATAAGAGCGTGGAGCGGGAGTCATTCCTCGCCTCGCTGCTGCAGTGCGAGGATGGCGATCAAAGCTGTCCACTGCCGCCGGCCAATTAACGGACGCGAATACCTTCGATAATCATCCGCTGGACATTGTCGACCGTTTGTTCAAAAAAGGCTGCATCCTGCAGCGTGGCGCCGGTGACCGCCTCCACCTGGGTGGCGAAGTCGGCGTAATGCTGAGTGGTGGCCCAGATCATAAAGATTAAATGCTGCGGATCGACCGGCGCCAGCTTGCCGCGGTCGATCCAGCCGGAGACAATTGCCGATTTCTCATCGACCAGCGCTTTCAGGTCCCCGGTCAGTTCGCCCATCAGCAGCGGCGCTCCCTGCAGCATCTCGAGGCAGAAAAGCTTCGAGGCCTGGGGGTGATCGCGGGACACCTCCAGCTTCAGGCGAATATATTCGCGGATCGCTACCAGCGGGCTGATATCCTCACGAAACGCCTTCAGCGGCGCCAGCCAGATAGCGAGGATCTGCTGCAGGACAGCCACATACAGCGCCTCTTTCGAAGGGTAGTAATAGAGCAGATTGGTTTTCGATACCCCGGCGCGCTCAGCCACCTGCTCCAGTCGCGTACCGTGAATCCCAAATTGCGAAAATGCCTCCAGCGCGGCGGCCAGGATGGCCTCCTTTTTGGCGCTTACCGCTTGTGAACGTTTACCGGTTTTTTTCGCGGCGCCCTGTGCCATACATCCTCTCCTTCAGTTGACGCCTCCAGCATAGCAAAAGCCCTGCGTCGACACGACCCCGTGCACCCTGATTGCGCATGACTGCCGTTTTTTCGTGCACTGATTTTGACCATCCAGTCCACTTTTTTATCATCCTTTTTAGCAACTCAAAAATAACACATTAATAACATTGGCTTTTATAAAACTGGCATCACCTTTGCTTTACCTTTTCTGCGAGGTGGTCCAGGGAGAGGCAGGATGCCGCACCACCGCAATTCCATCTTCCATGACTGCAGAGAGGTAGGTATGAAAATTGGTGTTTTCGTTCCCATTGGCAACAACGGCTGGCTGATCTCCACCCATGCCCCGCAGTATATGCCGACCTTTGAACTGAATAAGGCCATCGTGCAGAAGGCCGAGCACTACCATTTCGACTTCGCGCTCTCCATGATCAAGTTGCGCGGCTTCGGCGGGAAAACCGAATTCTGGGATCACAACCTGGAGTCCTTCACCCTGATGGCCGGTCTGGCCGCGGTGACCTCGAAGATCCAGATCTACGCCACCGCCGCCACCCTGACGCTGCCGCCGGCGATTGTCGCCCGGATGGCCTCCACTATCGATTCCATCTCCGGCGGCCGGTTTGGCGTCAATCTGGTGACCGGCTGGCAAAAGCCGGAATATGACCAGATGGGCATGTGGCCGGGAGATGACTATTTCGCCAGCCGCTATGACTATCTCACTGAATACGTTCAGGTGCTTCGTGACCTGTGGGGTACCGGGCGCAGCGACTTCAAAGGCGACTACTTCACCATGAACGACTGCCGGGTCAGCCCGCGCCCGTCGCAGCCGATGAAGGTGATCTGCGCCGGGCAGAGCGATGCCGGGATGGCCTTCTCCGCCCAGCACGCGGACTACAACTTTTGCTTTGGCAAAGGGGTCAACACGCCAACGGCCTTTGCCCCGACCGCCGCACGCATGATGCAGGCGGCGGAAAAAACCGGCCGCGACGTGGGGTCCTATGTGCTGTTCATGGTGATCGCCGACGAAACCGACGAAGCGGCGCGCGCCAAATGGGAGCATTACAAAGCCGGCGCCGATGAAGAAGCGCTGGCGTGGCTCACCGAGCAAAGTCAGAAAGACACCCGCTCCGGCAGCGATACCAACGTGCGCCAGATGGCCGACCCCACCTCGGCGGTCAACATTAACATGGGTACCCTTGTCGGATCGTATGCCAGCGTCGCGCGGATGCTCGATGAAGTGGCGGGCGTGCCCGGCACCGACGGCGTGCTGCTGACCTTTGATGATTTTCTTGCCGGCATCGACGCCTTTGGCGAACGCATTCAGCCGCTGATGCGCTGCCGGGACCACATTGCTCCTGTTACCCGTGAGGTGGCCTGATGATTACCCTTCCCGCTCGCCCGGAATCCCTGACCTTCGCGCCGCAGCAGAGCGCGCTGATTGTTGTCGATATGCAGAACGCCTACGCCAGCCAGGGCGGCTATCTGGATCTCGCCGGCTTTGACGTCTCCGCCACCCGGCCGGTTATCGACAATATTAATACCGCCGTCGCCGCCGCCCGCGCCGCGGGCATGTTGATTATCTGGTTCCAGAATGGCTGGGATGACCAGTATGTTGAAGCTGGCGGCCCGGGCTCGCCGAACTATCACAAGTCCAACGCGCTGAAAACGATGCGTCAGCGTCCTGAGCTGCAGGGCAAACTGCTGGCGAAAGGCGGTTGGGATTATCAGCTGGTGGATGAGCTGACGCCGCAGGAAGGCGACATCGTGTTGCCGAAACCGCGCTACAGCGGCTTCTTTAACACCCCGCTCGACAGCATTTTGCGCAGCCGCGGCATACGCCATCTGGTGTTCACCGGGATCGCCACCAACGTCTGCGTCGAATCGACGCTGCGCGATGGCTTCTTTCTCGAATACTTCGGCATCGTGCTGGAGGATGCCACCCATCAGGCCGGCCCGGCCTTCGCCCAGCAGGCGGCGCTGTTCAATATTGAAACCTTTTTCGGCTGGGTCAGTGACGTCGAGAGCTTCTGCCACGCGCTCTCCCCCGCCACCCCGCTGGCTTTAGCCAAGGAGAAACGGTATGCCTAAACAGGTGATTATTCCGCCAGGCACCACCACGCCGATTGCCCCCTTTGTTCCGGGGACGCTCGCCGACGGGGTGGTCTACATCTCGGGCACCCTGCCGTTTGATAAGCAAAACAATGTGGTGCACATCGGCGACCCAAAGGCGCAAACCCGCCACGTGCTGGAGACCATCAAGAGCGTTATCGAAACGGCGGGCGGGAGTATGGCGGATGTGACTTTCAACAGCATCTTTATCACCGACTGGACAAATTACGCCGCGATTAACGAGGTCTACGCCGAGTTCTTCCCCGGCGATAAACCGGCGCGCTTTTGCATTCAGTGCGGACTGGTGAAGCCCGATGCGCTGGTGGAAATCGCCAGCGTCGCCCATATCGGCACCCCGACATGATGAGGCTCAATATTGCTCCAGCCCCATGGCCCGGTGCGCCGGTGGTGGTCCTTAGCGCCGGCCTTGGCGGGGGTGGCGGCTACTGGCTGGCGCAGCGCGCGGCGCTGGAGGAACAGTATCAGCTGGTGAGTTATGACCATAACGGGACCGGGGAGAATGCCGGTCCGCTGCCCGCCGACTACAGTATGGCGACGATGGCCGGAGAGCTGTTCAGCGCTCTGCAGGCGGCGGGGATCGCCCGCTTTGCGCTGGTGGGCCACGCCCTGGGGGCGCTGATTGGCCTGCAGCTGGCGCTCGATCATCCCGAGGCGGTGAGCGCCCTGGTGCTGGTCAACGGCTGGCTGTCGCTGTCACCGCATACCCGCCGCTGCTTCCTGGTGCGCGAGCGTCTGCTGCATGCCGGCGGCGCGCAGGCGTGGGTCGAAGCGCAACCGCTGTTTCTCTACCCGGCGGAATGGATGGCCGCGCGCCTGCCGCGCCTCGAAGCGGAAGATGCGCTTGCCATCAGCCATTTTCAGGGCAAAGAGAATCTGCTGAAGCGGCTGCAGGCCCTGAAGCAGGCTGATTTTTCACGCCGTGCGGCGGCCATCGCCTGCCCGACGCTGATTGTCAGCGCCGCTGACGACCTGCTGGTCCCCGCCTCCTGCTCCCGCGTGCTGCAGACCGCGATCCCCGGCAGCCAGCACGTGGAAATGCCGTGGGGCGGCCATGCCTGTAACGTCACCGACGCCGATACCTTTAATACCATTTTACGCGACGGGCTGGCCGCTATGCTGCCGGTCGCCAGGGAGATCCGATGAACGACGCGATAAACCACACAGCCTGCGAGACGCTGTTTACCCAGGCCCGGACCCACAACGGCTGGCTGGATAAACCGGTGAGCGATACGCAGCTGCAGGCCGTCTGGGACCTGATGAAAATGGGACCCACCTCCGCCAACTGTTCGCCGGCGCGCATCGTGTTCGTGCGCAGCGCGGAAGGCAAAGAGAAACTTCGCCCGACGCTCTCCAGCGGCAATCTGCAGAAAACCATGCAGGCGCCGGTGACCGCTATCGTGGCGTGGGACAGCGCCTTTTACGACCGGCTACCGACCCTGTTTCCCCACGGTGACGCCCGCAGCTGGTTTACCTCCAGCCCGCAGCTGGCGGAAGAGACCGCGTTTCGCAACAGCTCCCTGCAGGCGGCGTACCTGATTTTCGCCTGCCGGGCGCTGGGACTCGACACCGGGCCAATGTCCGGTTTTGACCGGGAAAAAGTCGACGCGGCGTTTTTCGCCGATAACGGCTGGAAAAGCAACCTGCTGGTGAACATCGGCTATGGCGATCCCGGCAAGCTGTACGGCCGCCTGCCGCGTCTGTCCTTTGATGAAGCCTGCCTGCTGGCATAAGGAGTTGGCGATGGAGTTAGCAGACAAACAGAGTTTCCGTGACGCCATGGCCCACGTCGGCGCCGCGGTTAACATCATTACCACCGATGGCCCGGCGGGCCGGGCGGGGTTTACCGCCAGCGCGGTCTGCAGCGTCACCGACGCGCCGCCGACCCTGCTGGTCTGCCTGAACCGCTCGGCCTCGGTGTGGCCGGTGTTCAGCGAACACCACACGCTGTGCGTCAATACCCTGGCGGCCGGCCAGGAGGCGCTGTCGACGCTGTTTGGCGGTAAAACGGCGATGGACGAGCGCTTTGCCGCCGCCGACTGGCAGACCGGCGCCACCGGCTGTCCGCGGCTGGAGGCGGCGCTGGTCAGCTTTGACTGCCGCATCGACCAGCGCGTCAGCGTCGGCACGCACGACATCCTGTTTTGTCACGTCGTGGCCATTACCCGTCACCCGGAGCCCCGGGGTCTGATGTGGTTTGACCGCGGTTATCACACGCTTATGCGACCCGCTTGTTAACCTTTAACCCGGGATATCATCATGGCACTCTTCGATTTTCCTCGCTGGAAGTTGACCTCCCCCGCCGCTGAGTCCGGCGTTGTCGCCCCCGATGAACGCTTGTCGGCCGGACAAACGCTGGTGATGGGCGTGCAGCACGCCGTTGCGATGTTCGGCGCGACGGTGCTGATGCCGTTGTTGATGGGGCTCGACCCCAACCTGTCTATTCTGATGTCGGGCGTCGGCACTCTGCTGTTCTTTGTCGTCACCGGCGGACGGGTGCCGAGCTATCTCGGCTCCAGCGCCGCTTTTGTCGGGGTGGTGATCGCCATTACCGGCTTTAACGGCCAGGGGCTGAACCCTCATCTGAGCGTCGCCCTTGGCGGGATCATCGCCTGCGGGCTGGTCTACACCCTGATTGGTCTGGTGGTGATGAAGATCGGCACCCGCTGGATCGAGCGCCTGATGCCGCCGGTGGTGACCGGCGCGGTGGTGATGGCTATCGGCCTGAACCTGGCGCCGATTGCCGTGCGCAGCGTCTCCGCCAGCGCCTTCGACAGCTGGATGGCGGTGTTGACCGTGCTCTGCATCGGCATAGTGGCGGTATTTACCCGCGGGATGCTGCAGCGTCTGTTGATCCTGGTCGGCCTGATCGTCGCCTGCGCACTGTACGCCCTGCTGGCTAACGGCTTTGGCCTTGGCAAACCGCTGGACTTCTCCCCCCTCGCCCAGGCGGCGTGGTTCGGGCTGCCACACTTTACCACCCCATCCTTTAACGGTCAGGCGATGATGTTGATTGCGCCGGTCGCGGTGATCCTGGTGGCCGAGAACCTCGGGCACCTGAAGGCCGTCGCCGGAATGACCGGGCGCAATATGGACCCGTATATGGGTCGCGCCTTCGTCGGCGACGGGCTGGCGACCATGCTCTCCGGTTCGGTGGGCGGCAGCGGGGTCACCACCTATGCGGAGAACATTGGTGTCATGGCGGTGACCAAGGTCTACTCGACGCTGGTGTTTGTTGCCGCGGCGCTGATTGCCATGCTGTTGGGTTTCTCGCCGAAGTTCGGCGCATTAATCCACACCATTCCCGGGCCGGTGATCGGCGGCGCCTCGATCGTGGTCTTTGGCCTGATCGCGGTCGCCGGGGCGCGGATCTGGGTGCAAAACCGGGTCGACCTCAGTCAGAACAGCAATCTGATCATGGTGTCGGTGACCCTGGTGTTGGGCGCCGGGGATTTCGCGCTGTCGCTGGGCGGCTTTACGCTGGGCGGGATTGGCACCGCCACCTTCGGGGCGATCCTACTGCACGCGCTGCTTCATCGCGGGACGCGCGAAGCGAAGGAGGCCAGGGTAACGCCGGTGTAAGCCACATTAGCGCGGCGTTGGCGCAGGGAGCGGTGTGGGCCTGGGTGGTGTGAGCCTGTAGGCCGGATAAGGCATTTATGCCGCCATCCGGCATCACCGTAGGTACGGAGCCTGACCACCCGGCGGCGCTGCGCTGGCGCGGGCCTACAGACTGCCACGGCCTTCCGGGAAGGTCTCAGCGATTTTGAGGCTGTCAGCACCGGCAGTTTCAGCAAGAAAGGTGAATAAATTAACGGCAGGTCGTACGAACGTAGGCCGGGTAAGGCGCAGCCGCCACCCGGCATAAAAACGACGCCGTGCCTGATGCCATCGCCCGGCGGCGCTGCGCTGGCACGGGCCTACAGACTGCCACGGCTTTCCGGGAATGTCTCAGCGATTTTGAGGCCGTCAGCACCGGCAGTTTCAGCAACAATGGTGAATAAATTAACGGCAGGTCGTATGAACGTAGGCCGGGTAAGGCGCAGCCGCCACCCGGCATAAAAGCGACGCCGTGCCTGATGCCATCGCCCGGCGGCGCTGCGCTTGCCGGGCCTACAGACTGCCCCGGCCTTCCGGGAACGTCTCAGCGATTTTGAGGCCGTAAGCACCGGCAGTTTCAGCAAGAAAGGTGAATAAATTAACGGCAGGTCGCACGAACGTAGGCCGGGTAAGGCGCAGCCGCCACCCGGCATAAAAGCGAGGCCGTGCATGAAGCCATCGCTCGACGGCGCGGCGCTGGCGCGGGCCTGGAGACAATCAGAGCCGGACGAGTACCAGCCAGGATAAGCGCCGCTGTAGGATCAGAAGCGTAAAATTATGGCTCGCGGCGATCGGCCAGGTCAGGCAGCGGCTGCGCATCATCGTTTGTGGAAACCTGCGACGACGGTTTGCGCTTCCACTTCAGCTCGCTCACCAGCACCCCCGCGAGGATCAAGACGCAGCCGAGCAAGGCCAGCAGCGGCAGACGCTCGCCGGCCAGCCGGCCAAAAATACCGGCCCATACCGGTTCCCCGGTATAGATAAGGGTGGCCCGCGTCGGCGAGACGCTACGCTGCGCCCAGTTCATGGTCACCTGAATGATCGCGCTGAAAATCCCCAGCCCCAGCGCGACGCCGACCAGTGTCGGCGTCAACGGCGGAACCACCTCACCGGCCGGCTTCATGGCGGCGAAAGCCACCAGCGACGCAGTCGCCAGCTGCACGACCGTCACCCGGCGGACATCGACTTTCCCGGCCCAGGCGCTGATAAGGATAATCTCCGCCGCGATCGCCACTGCGCTCGCCAGCGTGATTATCTCCCCCACGCCAAGCGCCAGCAGATTATTTTCCGGCCCGGCCAGCAGGATCAAACCGATAAAGGCCAGCACAATCCCTATGCAGGACATCACCCCCGGCATACGGCCCAGACACAGCCACTGCAGCAGCGGCACCAGCGGCACATACATCGCCGTGATAAAGGCAGACTTACTGCTGGAGATCGACTGCAGTCCCCAGGTCTGCAGGCCATATCCCAGGGCAATCGCCACGCCAATCGCTACCCCGGCCTTCACCTCCAGCCACGTCAGACCGCGCAGGGTGCGCAGCGAAAGCAGGCCCACCGCCAGCGCGGCGGTCGCGAAACGCAAACCGACAAAAAACAGCGGCCCGCTGAGGCTCACCGCGTACTGTACGGCAAGGAACGTCCCTCCCCAGAACATGGTGATCATGATAAGGAGCGCTTCCTGGCGGGTAACGGAGAATTTTAACGAAGACATAAGACAGCCATGACGATTAACGGGCGACCAGTGTGCAATCCGCCCGGCGGGAGCGCAACCACCGACAGATAAAAAAACCGCCGGCAGATGCCGGCGGCGAGGGCGATGCGGTTGGGTCAGGGAGATTAACACCGCATCAAAGAGAACAGTGCGAGTCGCGCGTTAACTTTCACGGCTACCATGACTGTTTTTACCCCCTTTTTTGCCAGCCTCTGAGGCGCGCTGAGGGTCATTTTTAAAATTCCCCCCGCTATGCTGGCCACCTTTACGTCCTGCTTCTGATGCTCTTTCACGGTCTTCTGCAAAGTTACCGGAACCGCCACGATGGTTTGCCATTACTGACCTCCATTAGGTTAGACATCATAGTGCATTACGCGGGAGCGGCGATGCCGCTGTCGTGCCGCGTATCTATAAGGTTAGTGAATGACTGTCGCTGACGTCGGCAAATGTAATATCCAGAAACAAACCCGGGCGGAAAAAGTCCCCTCGCGCCGCGAACAGCTCTTAACCGACTCTACTGGCGGAGAAAAAAAAGTCGGCAAAAATGTATCCTGATGCTACACCCTTGCCGCAGCGGCCAGAATAACGAAAGCATAGCTTCCCGCTTCTCTACCGCGCAGGCCGCGCGGCACAAGGAAAAGTAAATAATGCTGTGGCATTTTGTTATAAATCAAACAAATGCCCGTTGGATTTGCACTCTCCGGCAGAGGCTTTATCTTTAAAGGTACCAGCTATTTTGCTGGCTTATAATGCAACCGAGGAGTGATGGAAATGGCTAAAATTCTGGTGCTTTATTATTCCATGTATGGACACATTGAAACCATGGCTCACGCCGTCGCCGATGGGGCGAACCGGGTGGATGGCGTTGAGGTGGTTGTGAAGCGCGTGCCGGAAACCATGCAGGCTGAAGCATTTGCCAAAGCAGGCGGTAAAACGCAAAACGCGCCCGTCGCCACGCCGCAGGAGCTGGCAGAGTATGACGCCATCATCTTTGGTACCCCGACGCGTTTCGGCAACATGTCCGGACAGATGCGCACCTTCCTCGATCAAACCGGCGGCCTGTGGGCGTCCGGCGCCCTGTACGGCAAAATCGCCAGCGTGTTCAGCTCAACCGGCACCGGCGGTGGCCAGGAACAAACGATCACCTCAACCTGGACGACGCTGGCCCACCACGGCATGATCATCGTCCCGATCGGCTATGGCGCCCAGGAACTGTTCGATATCTCCCAGGTCCGCGGCGGTACCCCCTATGGCGCGACCACCATCGCCGGCGGTGACGGCTCGCGTCAGCCGAGCGAGGAAGAGTTAGCCATCGCCCGCTATCAGGGTGAACATGTCGCCAAACTGGCCGTTAAACTGCACGGCTAATCTTCTGCAGGAGGAGCACTATGCCAACTCAAGAAGCAAAAGCACATCGCGTCGGCGAATGGGCAAGTTTACGTAACACCTCGCCGGAGATCGCCGAGGCGATTTTTGAAGTCGCCCACTATGATGAAAAACTGGCGGAGCAAATCTGGGAGGAAGGCAGCGACGAAGTGCTGGCGCTGGCCTTTGCCAAAACCGATAAAGACAGTCTGTTCTGGGGCGAACAGACGATTGAGCGTAAAAACGTCTAGGACATATATCCCCGCCAGGTCTCCCCCTGACCTGCTAAAAAACCCGGATTGCTCCGGGTTTTTTTCATTATTTCGCCGCCTCGTTGATCACTTTTTTAAAGGTTTCCAGCGGACAGAACCCCTGATCGTCGACCGGACAGCCGTTAAGCGCCAGGGTGACACGCTGCGGCGGGGCCTGCAGGGTTAGCGCGTCAGCGTTACGCAGCTGCTCGGTACTTTGATAGACATACTCAATCTTCATCAGATCGCGATTGCCGGCGCTGTCATGCCAGCGCTGAAACAGCAATTTGCCGCCGATAGGGGTGCGCTCGTACTGGCCAGGCAGTTGATAGGGTTTAAAGTCCAGCGCCGTCAGCAGCGAGGCGATATTCGAGTCGTGCCCCACCAGCAGCGTGATTTTCGCCTTGTTGGCCCCCTCGCCCACCAGTGCGTTATCGATATATTTGACCAGCGGTTTGGCGACATTTTGCGCCACTGCCACCGAGGTAAACAGACTATCCTGATAGCCATTTTTCAGCTTCGACAGCACCCGCCACTGCTTATCGCTGGCGATCTCCCCCCACGCCACCTGATCTTTCGGGAAACCTTCATAATATTGCAGGGTGAAGGCGTCCACCAGCGAGTTACCCACCTTCAGCGGCCCGGACACGCCCGGCTCCTGCTGATAACCAGCGCTAAAGGTATCCTTACCCTCGCTCAGGGAACAGACCTGCTTCTCTTTGCAGGAGGGCGAGTTGCGGTAATCGATTATCGTCTCCAGCAGCTTGTAGCTCTCGGTCAGTTGCATCCCCTGGCGCTCTTTTTCCATTGCCTGGAGCGCTTTCTCGCGAAACGCGGGAGAGTCATCAGTGATAACCGGGTTGAAGGTCGGGTCCATGGTGCCCATCTGCGGCTGATGGTGCACCGTGATACCGCAACCCGGAAATGCGCCGGTGATGAAGAACTGCGCGGTTGCGACGGTGCGCTGCAGGCTGTTAGCGTAGGCGTAAACGGCGTTTTCCGGCGGGCACTCGCCGCTGGTCACCAGCTTCTGCTGCGCCAGCCATTCACGCATATAGTGGCCCATATAGACTTCCAGCACACCGCCTTTGGTAGTCAGCTGGCCGCCCGGTACATCCCACTCCGGCCATACCTTAGCGGTGGACTGCTCCAGCACGCTACCGTTATTAGCCAGTGGCGCACGGAGGTTGTGGCGGCTCATGATCAGCACCTGCTGCAGCTGATACCCCTCCGGGGCGGCCGTGTCCTGCGCCTGGGCGCCAGCGGATAACATCACCGCGCCGGCGACGGCGGCGGCGAGTAGACGTTTTTTCATCCCTTCATCCTTAGTCATTTATTATCATCGCGTTAATTGTGACGGATTTATGACATTTTTCCTGGTAATCGCTCGCAAACTTAGACTGTCACCGGAAATTTCCCCTGCCGGGTAAAATAGTTTTATAATGAAACAATTAACCTGGAGGCTTTTGTGAAACGTACCCGACTGGAAAACAGCTGTTGCCCTATCGCCCGCTCCCTCGATGTTATCGGCGACTGGTGGTCGCTGCTGATCGTCCGCGATGCTCTGCGCGGAGTGCGCCGTTTTAGCGAATTCCAGAAAAACCTCGGCATCGCCAAGAATATGCTCGCCGGGCGGCTGAAAATGCTGGTGGATGAAGGTATCCTGCGCCTGCAGCCGGCCTCCGACGGCAGCGCCTGGCAGGAGTATGTCCTGACCGACAAGGGCCGCGCCCTGCAGACGGTGCTGGTCGCCCTCTCCCAGTGGGCTGATGACTATCTGTTCGAGCCCGACGAACCGGCGACCCGGCTCATTGACCGTCAGCAGCGCCAGCCCCTGCGTAAGCTGGTCCTGCAGGCGGCCGATGGCCGTGAGCTGGCTCCGGCAGACATCACGATTGCTATTCCGTTGAGCGAGTAATCGCCCTGCATCGCAGGCAAAAATAAAAAAAGCGCGACGAAAAGGTTGCATTATTAAACCACTTATTCCATGCTGAATTTGGTTTAATAATGCAACCTTTCACGAGGCACTTCCCATGACTCACCCATCGCACACTGCTTTAATCACCGGCGCGTCCTCAGGTATCGGCGCAATCTATGCCGAACGACTCGCCGCCCGCGGATACAACTTGATCCTCGCCGCCCGCCGTGAAGACCGGCTGCAAGCGCTCGCCAACCAGCTGCAATCACGTTATGCCATCCAGGCCAGCATCCTCAAAGCCGATCTTAGCGAAGAGCCCGGGATTGCAGCCGTTGAGCAGCGTCTGCAGCAGGATCCCGCCATCGATCTGTTTATTAACAACGCCGGTACAGCGAAAATGGCGGGCTTTCTCGGCAGTACGCCACGCGAGCACCAGGCGATTCATACACTGAACACCACGGCGCTGCTGCGTCTGAGCTATGCCGCGCTGGCGGCTTTCGTTCCCCGAGGCCGCGGAACGCTGATCAATATTGCCTCTATCCTCGCGCTGCATACACTGCCGGGCAGCGCCGTCTACAGCGCCAGCAAAGCCTGGGTGTTGAGCTTTACCCGTGGTCTGCAGGATGAGTTTGCCGACAGCGGTGTGCAAATTCAGGCGGTATTGCCGGCGGCGACTGCCACCGATCTCTGGCCGACTTCCGGGGTGGCGCTGGATGCCTTGCCCAGCGGCACAGTAATGACCACCGAGGATCTGGTGGACGCCGCCCTACGTGGACTGGAGTTGGGGGAGAAGGTCACGTTACCGCCGGTTCATGACCTGGAACTGTGGGATACTTACGAGCAGGCCAGGCTGGCGCTGTTTACCACCGCGCGAACCGGGGAACCGGCGCCGCGGTATCGCTAACCGACACCTCGGGGCGGTGGTTACTCCGGTAGTGGAACCGCCGTCAGGGTACAGATCGCCTCGTGCTCCCCGCCGCGGCGATCGGTGATCACCACCTTATCACCCGCTTTTTTACCTTCACAGGGTTTGAGGACCTGCTCCACCATCCGCTCGCGGCTCGCCTGGCGTTCACTTTCAGCCTGACTGGCGAAGGCAGACAGCGCCAGCACCACGCCCAGCAGGCCGAGGGTTTTTTTATACATGTCTTACTCTCAGAACATTCTCATTCGCAGTCAGCGTAACCCTCTGTACGCCATACTTCTGTAAAATCACTTAACGGAGTGTTACGCCATTTCAGCTGAAACTCAGGCGGTCACATTCGTAAGGGAAATATTTTACCACAACCCCGGCGGCGGATATTCCCGCGATGAGACGTCATCTTTCAGACATATCCCGATGTTATCTTCAATCGCGCCCTGTATCTTTTTCCCTTTCCAAACAGAATATTAGGTTGGTCTATGTCGGGTCTTATTCTCTTTATCATCGCGGTGGCGCTGCTGGGTGTCGCCATTTACAGCCTGGTGTCGTACCTCAAAGAGCGGCGCGCCAGTCAGTTACCTGTCCATAAAAAGAAGAAATAATACCTTCCGTTCCCCACCTTTTTCTGCTGATTTCTTTACCGTCCTGTACTGTCCCTTACCGAAGCCAAAACGAAGACAGGCCCACGGGCCTGCCTTCGTTCCGTTTATGCCTCAGAACCTATGACTCCCAGGCCTGTTCCGCTTTAGCGGCATCAAACTGCGGCGGCGGTTTTCGAAAGCGTCGGGTCAGATAAGTCAGGTACAGCAGACCAAGCGCTGCCCATACCAGGCCGAGCGTTAGCGAGGTGGCCTCGAGGTTGATCCACAGCACGCCCACCGTCAACGCCCCGACCATCGGCAACAGCAGATAGTGCAGCCGATCCTTCCAGGTTTTGTTATACCCCTTGCGCCGCCAGAAGTGGTTAAACACCGACAGGTTAACGAAAGTAAATGCCACCAGTGCGCCAAAGTTGATCAACGCCGTGGCGGTCACCAGGTCGAAGAACAGCGCTGACAGCGCAACGATGCCCACCATAATCACGTTCAGCGCCGGGGTACGCCATTTCGGATGCACATAGCCAAAAATGCGCTCCGGGAAGACGTTGTCGCGGCCCATCACGTACAGCAGACGGGAGACACTGGCATGGGACGCCAGACCCGACGCCAGGGTGTTAACAAAGGTGGTGCACAGGAAAATCGACTGGAACAGCTTGCCGCCCACGTACAGCGCAATCTCCGGCAGCGCGGCATCGGGGTCTTTAAAGCGATGAATATCCGGGAAGAACAGCTGCATAAAGAACGATGCGACGATGAAAATAATACCGCCGTACATCGCAGTAAGAAAAATTGCCTTCGGGATCACCCGTGCGGCGTCAGGGGTCTCTTCCGACAGGGTGGTCACGGCGTCGAAGCCGAGAAACGAGAAGCAGACAATGGTCGCCCCGGTGATGATCGGGATCAGGTGCGCATTCTGGCTGATAAACGGCTGTAGCGACCAGACGGTCCCCACCCCCTCGCCTTTGTGCAGCCCCTGCACCACCAGAATAACAAACACCACCATGATCGAAATCTGCACCAGCACGAACAGGGTGTTGAAGTTGGCCACCAGGTTAACGCTTTTCAGGTTCGCGGCGGTCAGAATAGCGACAAAAGTGACTACCCACACCCACGGCGGTACCTCCGGGAACAGCGCCGAGAGATAGATCTTCGCCAGCAGGACGTTAATCATCGGCAGAAACAGATAATCGAGCAGCGATGACCAGCCGACCATAAAGCCAACGTGCGGACTGATGGATTTTTGCGCGTAGGTATAGGCGGAACCGGCTTCCGGGAACTGGCGCACCAGTTTGCCGTAGCTGATGGCGGTGAACAGCACGCCAGCCAGCGCCAACAGATAAGACGCTGGTACGTGGCCATTGCTGATGCCGGAGACGATGCCGAAGGTATCAAACACCGTCATTGGCGTCAGATAGGCCAGCCCCATCATCACCACTTGCCAGAGTTTGAGGGATTTACGCAGGCGTGGTCTGCCCGCCTGAGCGGCGTTATGCGCAGGAAGATTAATAGCCATCGCCCATTCCCCCCTTGCTGTTAACAGTTTGCGGGCCCAACGTCCGCGTGACAAACCTGCTTAGCAAAGGGGTAAGGCGTAGATAAAAGGGTAAGACGGACCGGTAAGCGTTAGCTGGCTGGCATCCAATGCGGCCTGAGCGGCCTCCCTCTCCCTGCGGATATTTGAACATCTGCATCATCTCATTTCCTCGTCACACACTGTGTCGTTAACTGAAGCCCCGTTGCCGCCTGCGCTCCTTAACGCGACATCCGGGAAATGGCTGGGCTCCCAGCAAAAAGGACGACCAGGCTCCGCTCAGGCCGTATGATGCTACTGATTACCAAACTTATGCGCCCCTCACGGGGCGACCATCAGGCGTTTTTCAACATCCACTCGATTTCAGTTTCTGTGATAAGACGCTCAAACTGCAGTAATTCATCATGCTTACAGGCATGGAAAACGTGGCAGAAACGCTCGCCGAGGCGCTCGCGCAGATGATCGTTCTGCATAAACTCCCACAGCGCGTCGCTCTGGCGGATCGGGAACGGCAGGCCCTCTTGTTCCAGACCGTTACCTTCCACCTCTTCCTGCAAAGGCAGCTGGGGGTTATCCAGCCCGTGCAAAATACCGGCAAAAATCGCCGCCATTACCAGATACGGGTTGGCGTCCGCCCCGGCCACGCGATACTCCACGCGGTGGTTCTGTCGTTCGCCGCACGGAATACGCAGCGCGACGGTGCGGTTGTTATGCCCCCACGAAGCCTGCGTCGGCACGTACATCCCCGGCTGGAAACGGCGATACGAGTTCACGTTCGGTGCCAGCAGCGCCATCGAGGCCGGCATCAGATCGATCATCCCGGCCAATGCGCGTTTGAGCAGCGCAGAGTCTTCCCCGTCGCCGTCCACCAGCACGTTTTCCCCTTTATTGTTCAGCATGCTGATGTGGATGTGCATCCCACTGCCGGCATGCTCTTCATAAGGCTTCGCCATAAAAGTGGCGTGCATCTTATGCTTCTCCGCCATTAAACGCACGAGACGTTTTAAGGCCAGCGCATCATCGCAGGCATCCAGCACGTTATCGGTATGGTGAAGGTTGATTTCAAACTGGCCCGGCGAGGCTTCCGCCACCGCGCCATCGGCGGGGATCAGCTGCAGTTTGGCCAGCTCGTCAATGTCGTTGAGTACGTCGGCAAAGTGGTTAAGGTTATCGACTGAGTAGACCTGGCTTTGGGTGTTGCGATCGTCAGTGCCCGGCGCACACGGTGGCTGCAGGTAGCCTTCGGCATCGCGTTTGCGGTCCAGTAAATAGAACTCCAGCTCTACCGCTACCACGGGGAACAGCCCGCGCTGGCGCAACTGCTGCCAGAGGCGGTTGAGTACGTTCCGCGGCTCAACGTCAAAGGGAGCGCCATCTTCATCAACCATGGTCAGCTGTACCTGGGCTATCGACTGCGGATCGGCCGCCGAAGGCGTTAAGGTGCCGGGCACCGGGATGCAGCTGCGATCCGGCTCGCCCATCTCCTGGCCCAGACCAGCCTCTTCCACGACGTTGCCGAGAATATCCATCGCAAACACCGAGGCCGGGAAATAACAGCCTTTCTCCAGCTTGCTCAGGCCGGCAACCGGAATGCGCTTGCCGCGGAAGCAGCCGTTCAGGTCAGTGAGGAGGACATCGACATATTGGGTATCGGGGTAGGTTTCAAGGTAGCGCTTCACTTCTTTCGCGAACGCGCTGACCCGTCTCTCTTC
Organism: Klebsiella africana; assembly: GCF_020526085.1. NCBI lineage: Bacteria > Pseudomonadati > Pseudomonadota > Gammaproteobacteria > Enterobacterales > Enterobacteriaceae > Klebsiella > Klebsiella africana. The sequence goes on from NZ_CP084874.1 coordinate 3,291,842, forward strand.
CGTCTGCTGAACAAAATTCTCAACTTCTACGATATTGGTTTCCATGATTCACCGCCGTTGGTTGGGTTTCGGTCCTGCATCCGGACCGTTAAATATAATGTCCACCCCATCGACTGTGTATGCAAATAAATTGTTTGTCAAATGTTAAATTAAGTTTGCAAAGGGCTATTTCCACTGCTAGATTGAGAAAATATTGAACGATATGGCCGTTAAACCCGCTATAGCGGTCATAATTTAGTCCACTTTGTGAGGGCGATCATGGAAAATATAATGTACAAGCCAGTTATTGGCGTCGTGATGTGTAGAAACAGGCTTAAGGGTCACGAGACCCAGACCTTGCAAGAAAAGTACCTGAATGCAATTGTTAACGCCGGCGGACTGCCGATCGCCCTGCCACATGCGCTGGCGGAGCCGGAGCTGCTGAACGCGTTAGTCGATAAACTGGACGGGATATACCTGCCAGGCAGCCCCAGCAATGTGCAGCCGCACCTTTATGGTGAAAACGGCGATGAGCCTGACGCCGACCCCGGGCGTGATCTTCTGAGCATGGCGCTGATTAACGCCGCACTCGAAAGGCGCATCCCCATTTTCGCCATCTGTCGTGGACTGCAGGAACTGGTTGTCGCCACCGGTGGGACTCTGTATCGTCGTCTGTTCGAGCAGCCTGAGCTGCTGGAGCATCGCGAAGATCCTGAACTGCCCGTCGAGCAGCAGTATGCGCCGTCCCATCAGGTTGAGGTTCATGAAGGAGGATTGCTGTCGCAATTGCTACCGGGCTGCAACACGTTTTGGGTAAACTCGCTACATGGGCAAGGGGCAAAAACCCTCAGTCCACAGCTGCGCGTGGAGGCGCGAGCGCCGGATGGACTGGTGGAAGCGGTCAGCGTGAACGATCATCCTTTTGCGTTGGGCGTACAGTGGCATCCTGAATGGAACAGTAGCGAATACGCCCTGTCGCGTATGTTGTTTGATGGTTTTATCACCGCCTGTCAGGGCCATCATGCTGAAAAGCGGCGGCGCTGACCACTACCGTTAAGGAAATGCAAATATGAGCGATGACGGACTGGCGCCAGGGAAACGTCTGTCAGAGATCCGCCAACAGCTGGGTCTCTCACAACGTCGTGCCGCCGAACTGTCTGGGTTAACACATAGTGCCATCAGCACCATAGAGCAGGACAAAGTCAGTCCCGCCATCAGTACGCTGCAAAAGCTGCTGAAAGTCTATGGGCTGTCGCTCTCGGAATTCTTTTCTGAACCCGAAAAGCCGGACGAACCCCAGGTGGTCATTAATCAGGATGACCTGATTGAGATGGGAAGTCAGGGCGTTTCCATGAAGCTGGTTCATAACGGAAATCCGAACCGTACGCTGGCGATGATTTTTGAAACTTACCAGCCTGGAACCACGACCGGGGAGAGGATTAAGCATCAGGGTGAGGAGATAGGCACCATACTGGAAGGTGAGATCGTGCTGACGATTAACGGTCAGTCGTATCACCTGGTGGCTGGACAGAGTTATGCCATTAATACCGGCATCCCGCACAGCTTCAGCAACACCTCGGCAGGCATCTGCCGCATCATCAGTGCCCACACCCCCACCACATTCTGATTATTTAGCCTGAACGAGGTTCAGGCTTTATTCAGGCCTGTCGTGGCGGAAAATTTATTTTCGTCACGGCGAATAACTTGCAGCAATAACGCCTGCGCCGTACGGAATATTATTTCCTGCTGGCCCTGAAATAATTAACGCCTGTGCATGGCGACTCGCTCCTGAATTATTCAGGGGAATAAAACGGTATTCAACTCCGGGGATACGCTACGCCCTGCGGCCGGCGCAGAGCCCCGTGCAGCCTGAAAACGCCGAACTGATCAATTTGCCGATAATGTTTGTAAGGAGTCATGATGAATTTTCAGCACCTGGCTTTCTGGCAGGAAAAAGCGAAAAACCTGGCCATTGAAACGCGCTTATTTATTAACGGCGAATATTGCGCCGCGGCCGATAATACCACCTTCGAGACTATCGATCCTGCCGCACAGCAGACATTAGCGCAGGTCGCCCGCGGTAAAAAAGCCGATGTCGACCTGGCGGTGAAGGCCGCGCGCCAGGCATTTGATAACGGCGACTGGTCGCAGGCCTCTCCGGCCCGGCGTAAAGCGGTTCTCACTCGTTTTGCTGACCTGATGGAAGCCCATCGTGAAGAACTGGCGCTGCTGGAAACACTGGATACCGGCAAACCGATCCGCCACAGCCTGCGCGACGATATTCCCGGCGCCGCCCGCGCCATTCGCTGGTACGCCGAAGCGCTGGATAAAGTCTATGGCGAAGTGGCCCCCACCGGCGGCAACGAACTGGCAATGATCGTTCGTGAACCGATTGGCGTGATTGCCGCGGTAGTCCCCTGGAACTTCCCGCTGCTGCTGGCCTGCTGGAAACTCGGCCCGGCGCTGGCGGCGGGCAACAGCGTGATCCTCAAACCGTCGGAAAAATCGCCGCTCACCGCCCTGCGTCTGGCTGGTCTGGCGAAAGAGGCCGGCCTGCCCGACGGGGTATTGAACGTGGTCAGCGGCTTTGGTCATGAGGCCGGACAGGCGCTGGCCCTGCATCCTGATGTTGAAGTCATTACCTTCACCGGCTCTACCCGTACCGGCAAGCAACTGTTGAAAGACGCTGGCGACAGCAATATGAAGCGCGTGTGGCTGGAAGCCGGCGGCAAGAGCGCCAACATTGTCTTCGCCGACTGCCCGGATCTGCAACAAGCGGTCAGCGCCACCGCCGGCGGCATCTTCTACAACCAGGGCCAGGTGTGCATTGCCGGGACCCGTTTGCTGCTCGAGGAGAGCATCGCCGATGAGTTCCTGGCGCGGCTGAAAGCTGAGGCGCAGCTCTGGCAGCCGGGCAACCCGCTCGATCCGGACACCACCATGGGGATGCTGATTGACAATACCCATGCCGACAACGTGCATAGCTTTATTCGCGGCGGTGAAAGCCAAAGTACCCTGTTCCTCGACGGGCGTAAAAATCCGTGGCCTGCCGCCGTCGGCCCGACCATTTTCGTTGACGTCGACCCGGCCTCTCGCCTTAGCCGGGAAGAGATCTTCGGCCCGGTACTGGTGGTCACGCGCTTCAAAAGCGAAGAAGAAGCGCTGCGGCTCGCCAACGACAGCGACTACGGCCTCGGCGCCGCGGTGTGGACCCGCGATCTCTCCCGCGCCCACCGCATGAGCCGTCGCCTGAAGGCCGGTTCGGTCTTCGTCAACAACTACAACGATGGTGATATGACCGTTCCGTTCGGCGGCTACAAGCAGAGCGGCAACGGGCGCGATAAATCGCTGCACGCGCTGGAAAAATTCACCGAACTGAAAACCATCTGGATTGCCCTGGAGTCTTGATCATGACTGAACATACCACTAGCTACTACGCTGCCAGCGCCAACAAGTATGAACCGTTCCCAACGCTGGACGAATCGATAAGCTGCGACGTCTGCGTTGTCGGCGGCGGCTACACCGGCCTCTCGTCTGCCCTGCATCTGGCCGAAATGGGCTACGACGTGGTGGTGCTGGAAGGGGCGCGCATCGGCTTCGGCGCCAGCGGCCGCAACGGCGGTCAACTGGTTAACTCCTACAGCCGCGATATCGACGTCATTGAGAAAAACTACGGCCCGGATGCGGCGAAAATGCTCGGCAGCATGATGTTCGAAGGCGGCGATATCATCCGCGAACGGATCCAGCGTTATCAAATCCAGTGCGATTACCGTCCTGGCGGCCTGTTCGTGGCGATGAACCATAAACAGCTGGACACCCTGGAAGAGCAGAAAGCCAACTGGGAGCGCTACGGCAACACCCAGCTGGAGCTGCTGGACAGAGAGGCCATTCGTCGCGAAGTGGACAGCGACCGCTACGTCGGCGCCCTGCTTGACCACAGCGGCGGCCATATTCACCCGCTCAACCTCGCCATCGGCGAAGCGGACGCTATTCGTCTGAACGGCGGCCGGGTGTATGAGCAGTCGCCGGTCACCCGCATCCAGCACACCAGCCCGGCGGTGGTCAGCACCGCGCACGGCCAGGTCACCGCGCGCTACGTGATCGTCGCCGGCAACGCCTATCTCGGCGATAAACTGGAGCCGGAACTGGCGAAACGCAGCATGCCGTGCGGCACCCAGGTGGTGACGACCGCTCCGCTATCGGAAGAGGTCGCCCGCTCGCTGATCCCGAAAAACTACTGTGTGGAAGATTGTAACTACCTGCTGGACTACTACCGTCTGACCGGCGACAACCGCCTGCTGTACGGCGGCGGTGTGGTCTACGGCGCCCGCGATCCGGACGATGTGGAACGACTGATTATGCCGAAGCTGCTGAAAACCTTCCCGCAGCTGCAGGGGGTGAAGATTGACTACCGCTGGACCGGCAACTTCCTGCTGACCCTGTCACGGATGCCGCAGTTCGGCCGTCTCGATAACAATATTTACTACATGCAGGGCTACAGCGGACACGGCGTGACCTGTACGCATCTGGCCGGACGCTTGATTTCAGAGCTGCTGCGCGGCGATGCCGAGCGCTTTGACGCTTTCGCCAAACTGCCGCATTACCCGTTCCCGGGCGGCCGCAGCCTGCGTATACCCTTCACCGCCATGGGCGCCGCCTACTACAGCCTGCGCGACCGCCTTGGGGTTTAATCGCCTCTGCCGACGGCGCTGGCCGTCGGCTCATGCTGCGGATAGTGCTGCTGAAAGTAGTGGCGCAGAAACTCCACGGTAGTGCGGATCTTCGCCGACGTCGCCAGCCGGGAGACGTAAACCGCCCAGACGTTGGCCGGCTGCCAGTAGTCCGGCAGCACCTGCACCAGATGCCCGCTGGCGATATTCTCCCGGACGTCCCACCATGAACGTAACGCAATCCCCTGCCCGTCCAGACACCACTGATGCACAATTTCACCATGGTTGGAGGAGAGCGGCCCGGTCACCTTGATCGCATGCTGGCCCTCTTTGCTGTGCAACTGCCAGACGCCGAACGGGTGATCGCGCTCTTTAATCACCAGGCAGGGTAAGGCGGCCAGATCGCTCAGCTGTTTCGGCGGCGCATGGCGGGCAAGAAACTGCGGCGAAGCGCAGAGTACGCGGTGATTAGCCGCCAGCTGGCGGGCAATCAGATTCGGTGCGATATCATCGCCGACGCGAATATCAAGATCCACCCCTTCATTGACTAAATCCACCAGCCGGTCCTGGACATCGAAACGCAACTCCAGCTGCGGGTACTGAAGGGCCAGCGCCGACAGTGCCGGGGCCACTACCCGACGGCCAAAGCCGAAGCTGCTGATAATACGCAGCGTTCCCTGCGGCACCTGGCGCACGTCGGAAAGCTCGTCCATCATCTCATCGACATCCTGCAAAATGCGCTGCGCCCACTCGTAGATCCGCTCCCCCTCTTCGGTAATGGTGACCCGGCGGGTGGTCCGGTGCAGCAACATCACATGCAGGGTTTGCTCCAGCAGCGAAACCCGCTTGCTGACAAACGCCGGTGAGACGCCAAGCTCCTCGGCGGCGGCGGCGAACCCGGCCCGGCGAGCGACCAGCATAAAGACGCGTAAATCATTTAGCAGCGGCAGATTATTCATGATCTGTGTTTTATGTTTCACCAGTTAGCGTGATTAATTATGAACCAGTCAATTATAGGATAGGCAGGTGGTCAAACATCATCGCTAAAAAGTGAGAACCGGAATGAAAAAAACCTTTCGTATTGCCGCCATCCCGGGTGACGGAATTGGCAAAGAAGTGCTGCCTGAAGGGATTCGCGTGCTGCAAGCCGCCGCACAGCGTTGGGATCTGTCATTGAGCTTCGAGCAGATGGAATGGGCAAGCTGCCAATATTACGCCCATCACGGCAAGATGATGCCGGACGACTGGCGCGAGCAGTTGCAGGGCTTCGATGCTATCTATTTCGGCGCCGTCGGCTGGCCGGATACCGTTCCCGACCATATCTCGCTATGGGGATCGCTGCTGAAGTTCCGCCGTGAGTTTGACCAATACGTCAACCTGCGTCCGGTGCGTCTGTTCCCCGGCGTCCCCTGCCCGCTGGCGGGTAAAAAGGCCGGCGATATCGATTTCTACGTGGTGCGCGAAAATACCGAAGGCGAATATTCCGCCCTCGGCGGCCGCGCCAATGAAGGCACCGAGCATGAAGTGGTGATTCAGGAGTCGGTCTTCACCCGCCGCGGCGTGGACCGGATCCTGCGCTACGCCTTCGAGCTGGCGCAAAGCCGTCCGCGCAAAACGCTGACCTCAGCCACCAAATCTAACGGTCTGGCGATCAGCATGCCCTACTGGGATGAGCGGGTGGAAGAGATGGCCAAAAGCTATCCCGAGATCCGCTGGGACAAGCAGCATATCGATATTCTCTGCGCCCGCTTCGTGCTGCAGCCGGAGCGTTTCGACGTGGTCGTCGGCTCGAACCTGTTTGGCGATATTCTGTCGGATCTCGGCCCGGCCTGTACCGGCACCATCGGTATTGCCCCTTCGGCTAACCTGAACCCAGAGCGGACTTTCCCGTCGCTGTTCGAACCGGTTCACGGGTCGGCGCCGGATATCTACGGTAAAAATATCGCCAACCCGATCGCTACCGTTTGGGCCGGGGCGATGATGCTCGATTTCCTCGGCAACGGCGATGAGCGCTACCACGCGGCGCATAACGGCATTCTGGCGGCGATAGAGCAGGTGATCGCCAGCGGGCCGAAAACCCCGGATATGAAAGGCAACGCCTCAACGCAGCAGGTCAGCGACGCTATCTGCAAAGCCATTTTAGCGTAATTACCCCGCCGCTCCCCGGTGGCGCTGCGCTTACCGGGGCTACAATGGCACGAGAATATCGCCTGGGTATGGCGTTACCCGCCACCCGGCAAAAAACGGCACCGCGAGTAGCCCGGGTAAGGCGCAGCCGCTACCCGGGAAAACCCGCGCGCCTGGCCCGCCAACTCCCCCCTCTCCTCTGAATGCAGAATCCCCCACGGTTGGCAAGTGAACCGCATCACAGCGGCGAACTTTATTCATTCCTGGAAGGACAGAACCTGCGCCAATTCACCTTTTATTATTTCCGTTCCGTGTTTTATTGCTTCACGAATCGGCCAATTGTTTAATTCATGTAACGAAGAAATAATCCAATTGTTAATAGCATCTTGCTACGAACCCTGACCCTACAGCGTGATAACAACGACAGGCTAAAGCCACCGACGGGCAATCATGCCCAGGAGATCACTCATGTTGAGCAACGTAAAGAAAAAAGATGTGCCGCTGATTGCCATCAGCCTGGCGGCCATTGTTTTCATCGCCGCTACATTAAGTCTCTTCCCCCAACAAACCGCCCAGGCGGCTAATTCGATTTTTAACGGCGTCACCCGCCTGCTGGGTTCCACGGTACAGGTACTGGTGCTGCTGGCGCTGGGACTGGTGCTCTATCTGGCCACCAGCAAATACGGCAATATCCGCCTCGGTGAAGGCAAAGTCGAATACAGTACCCTCTCATGGCTGTTTATGTTTATCTGCGCCGGGCTCGGCTCCTCCACGCTGTACTGGGGCGTTGCCGAATGGGCTTATTACTACCAGACCCCGGGCCTTAACATTGCCCCGCAATCGCCGAAAGCGCTGGAATACAGCATCCCTTACTCTTTCTTCCACTGGGGCATTAGCGCCTGGGCAACCTATACCCTCGCTTCGCTGATCATGGCCTATCACTTCCACGTGCGGAAAAATAAAGGTCTCAGCCTCTCCGGGATCGTTTCGGCGATCACCGGCGTTAATCCGCAGGGGTTCTGGGGCCGCCTGGTCGATCTAATGTTCCTGATCGCCACCGTCGGTGCGTTAACCATTTCGCTGGTGGTCACAGCCGCCACCTTCACGCGCGGCCTGTCAGCACTCACCGGACTGCCGGATAACTTCACCGTCCAGGCGTTTGTGATCCTGCTCTCCGGCGGTATTTTCTGCATGAGTTCGTGGATTGGTATCAACAACGGCCTGCAGCGACTGAGCAAAATGGTCGGCTGGGGGGCGTTCCTGCTGCCATTGGTGGTATTACTGGTTGGCCCGACCGAATTCATCACCAATAACATCATCAACGCCATCGGGCTGACGAGCCAAAACTTCCTGCAGATGAGCCTGTTTACCGACCCGCTCGGCGACGGCGCCTTTACCCGCAACTGGACCGTCTTCTACTGGTTGTGGTGGATCTCCTATACCCCTGGCGTAGCGATGTTCGTCACCCGCGTCTCCCGCGGACGTAAGATTAAAGAGGTAATCTGGGGGCTTATCCTCGGCAGTACCGCCGGCTGCTGGTTCTTCTTCGGGGTGATGGAAAGCTATGCCATGCACCAGTTCGTCAACGGGGTGATTAACGTGCCGCAGGTGATGCAAACCCTCGGCGGCGAAACCGCCGTCCAGCAGGTGCTGATGTCGCTGCCGGCGGGCAAGCTGTTCCTCGCCGCCTATCTGTTCGTGATGATTGTTTTCCTCGCCTCGCACATGGATGCGGTGGCCTACACCATGGCGGCGACCAGTACCCGTAACCTGCGCGAAGGCGACGATCCGGATCGCGGCATGCGCCTGTTCTGGTGCGTGGTGATCACCCTCATCCCGCTATCGATTCTGTTTACCGGCGCCTCGCTGGAAACCATGAAAACCACCGTGGTGCTAACCGCCCTACCGTTCCTTGCCATTTTACTGATCAAGACCGGCGGCTTCGTACGCTGGCTAAAACAGGACTACGCCCACGTCCCGGTCCATCAGATAGAAACCCATACGCCCGAGCCCATTATTAAAGCCGAGACGCTGCCGGTTGGCGCGGTACTCAAAGGCGACGGCCAGTCGCTATAAAACCTCTTACTGACAATAATCACAAGGAGCCCCTACATGAGCAATTTGAGCCCTGACTTCACCCTGCCGATTAACTTTTGCGCTAATCCGCAGGATGCCTGGACCATTCCGGCCCGTTTTTACACCGACAGCCAGGCGTTTGAGCACGAGAAAGAGCGTATCTTCGCCAATAGCTGGATTTGCGTCGCCCACGGCAGCGAAGTCGCCAGGCCGAACGATTACATCACCCGGGAGATCATCGGTGAAAATATCGTTATCGTCCGCGGTCGCGACAACATTCTGCGTGCCTTCTATAACGTCTGCCCGCACCGCGGCCACCAGCTGCTGAGCGGTGAAGGTAAAGCCAAAAACGTGATTACCTGCCCCTATCACGCCTGGGCCTTCAAGCTGGACGGCAATCTCGCCCACGCCCGCAACTGCGAAAACGTGGAGAATTTCGATAGCGAAAAGGCAACGCTGGTACCGGTTCGCCTGGAAGAGTATGCCGGCTTTGTGTTTATCAATATGAACCCGGAGGCAGAGAGCGTGGAAACGCAGCTCCCGGGGCTGCAGGACAAAGTGCTGGAAGCCTGTCCGGACGTGCATGATCTGAAACTGGCGGCCCGCTTTACCACCCTTACTCCAGCGAACTGGAAAAATATCGTCGATAACTATCTGGAATGTTACCACTGCGGCCCGGCGCATCCAGGCTTCTCGGATTCCGTGCAGGTTGACCGTTACTGGCACACCATGCACGGCAAATGGACGCTGCAGTATGGCTTCGCCAAACCGTCCGAGCAGTCGTTTAAATTCGAAGAAGGCACCGACGCCGCGTTCCACGGTTTCTGGCTGTGGCCGTGCACCATGCTCAACGTCACGCCGATCAAAGGCATGATGACCGTCATTTATGAATTCCCGGTGGATGAAGAGACCACCCTGCAGAATTACGACATCTATTTCACCAACGAAGAGCTGACCGACGATCAGAAAGCGCTGATTGAGTGGTATCGCGACGTGTTCCGCCCGGAAGATTTACGCCTGGTGGAAAGCGTGCAGAAGGGGCTGAAGTCCCGCGGCTATCGCGGCCAGGGGCGCATTATGGCGGATAACAGCGGCAGCGGTATCTCCGAGCATGGGATCGCGCATTTCCACAATCTGGTGGCCCAGGTGTTCCAGCAGTAATCGTCGAAGGAGCTTGCTATGTCTGTGTTTCACTCAGATCTGTTTCGCCAGCAGGCGCTGATTGCCGGAAGCTGGCGCGACGCTGCCGACGGCACGACGCTTACCGTCAGCAATCCCTCCACCGGCGCGACGCTCGGCCAGATCCCCAATATGGGCCGGACGGAGGCGCAACAGGCGGTGGATGCCGCCGCAGCCGCGCTGCCGGCATGGCGCGCGCTTACCGCCGCCCAGCGCGCCGCACTATTGAAGAACTGGCACCGCCTGATCCTCGAAAACAAGACCGCGCTGGCGCAGATCATGACCGCCGAGCAGGGCAAGCCGCTGGCGGAAGCGGAAGGCGAAATCGCCTATGCCGCCTCGTTTATTGAGTGGTTTGCCGAACAAGGGAAACGCGCCAACGGCGAGATAATTCCCTCCCCCGGCGCCGATAAACGCCTGATGGTGATCCGCCAGGGGGTAGGCGTCTGCGCGGCGATTACCCCGTGGAACTTCCCGGCGGCGATGATCACCCGTAAGGCCGGCCCGGCGCTGGCCGCAGGTTGTACGATGGTGATCAAGCCCGCCAACGAAACGCCGTTTACCGCGCTGGCGATGGCGGAACTGGCTAATCAGGCCGGGATCCCGCAGGGCGTCATTAACGTCGTCACCGGCCAGTCGCGTGAGATTGGCGCGGTGTTCACCGGCGATGAGCGGGTACGTAAGCTCTCCTTTACCGGCTCGACCGAAGTTGGCCGCGTGCTGATGCGCCAGTGCGCGGAATCCATCAAAAAGCTCTCTCTAGAGCTCGGCGGTAACGCGCCGTTTATCGTCTTTGACGACGCCGATATCGATAAAGCGGTCGAGGGAGCGCTGATCGCCAAGTTCCGCAACGCCGGGCAAACCTGCGTCTGCGTCAATCGCTTCTATATTCATCGCGCCGTCTACGACCAATTCTGCGATAAATTCGTCGCCCGCGTCGCCGCCCTGAAAGTCGGCGATGGCAGCGAGTCCAATGTCCAGATTGGCCCGCTTATCAACGCCGACGCCGGGCGCAAAGTCCAGTCCCTGCTCGACGACGCGCTCACCCGCGGCGCGACGCTGTTAACCGGCGGTAAAGCGCACCCACTGGGCGGTAATTTCTTCACCCCTACGGTTATCGGCGACGTACAGCCAGGGTCACTGCTGCTGCAGGAAGAGATTTTCGGCCCGGTGGCGGCGTTGGTGAAATTTGAGGATGAGCAAGAGGTCATTGAGCAGGCGAATGACACCATCTACGGTCTCGCCTCCTATTTTTACAGCAATGATGCCGCCCGTATCTGGCGCGTCTCCGAACAGCTGGAATACGGCATAGTCGGTATCAATACCGGGCTGATTTCTAATGAAGTCGCGCCGTTTGGCGGGGTAAAGCAGTCCGGCCTTGGCCGCGAAGGGTCGGAACACGGAATCGAAGATTACCTGGAGATGAAGTATCTCTGCCAGGGGTTGTAAATGTCCTCTCCCGGCGATGGCGCTGGCCACGCCGGGATTTTTTGATGGAGTTCAGCGATGTCTGATTATCAAATGTTTGAGGCGGTCGTTCGCGATGTTGAACAGATCACCGCCCAGGTGAAGCGTTTTACGCTGGTATCGCCGACCGGCGCTCCGCTGCCGGCATTCAGCGGCGGCAGCCATATTATCGTCCAGATGCAGGATGGCGAGCAGCGCTACAGTAACGCCTATTCGCTGATGAGTTCGCCGCTGGATACCACCAGCTGGCAGATTGCGGTGCGTCTTGAATCGCCTTCCAAAGGCGGCTCGCGCTTTATGCACCAGCAGGTGCGCCCGGGCGATACCCTGACGGTGTCCACCCCCAACAACCTTTTCGCCATCGAACCACAGGCGCGCAAGCATCTGCTGATCGCCGGCGGTATCGGCATTACGCCATTCTTGTCGCATATTCCGGAACTGGAACAACAGCAGGCCGACTGGCAGCTGCACTACTGTTTCCACGACGCAGACAGTAATGCTTTCGTCGATACGCTTCGCGCCGCGCCGTGGCACGACCGGGTCAATATTCACATTTCAGCGCTCGGCAGCCGTCTCGATCTGTCGCGCCTGTTCGCCGACATCGAGCCCGGAACCCACGTCTATACCTGCGGCCCGGCGGCGCTTAACGAGGCAGTTAAAGCCGCCGCCGAACGCCATCAGGTTCCCGCCAGCCAGCTGCACTTTGAGCAATTTATCCTTGAGGATAAAGGCGGAGAGGCATTTACGCTGGTGCTGGCGCGTTCCGGACGCGAATTTACCGTGCCGCAGGACATGACCATTCTGCAGGTTATTGAGAATAACAAAGCGGCGAAAGTGGAGTGCCTGTGCCGCGAAGGCGTGTGCGGCACCTGCGAAACGCTGATTCTGGAGGGCGAAGCCGACCACCGCGATCAGTACTACAGCGAGGAAGAGAAAGCCAGCCAGCAGAGTATGCTGATCTGCTGCTCACGCGCTAAAGGCGGCCGGTTAGTGCTGGATTTGTAAAGCGCACACCGGCCAGCGGCGCTGGCCGGTGTGCAGATCACAGTTCCAGTTCGCGGCGCAGCAGGTCGGCAATATCCTCGCTGCTCTTAGCGGATACCAGAGATTGACGGAACTCCGCGTGCATAATGCGCCGCGCCAGCCGCGAGAAGATTCGCATATGCTGATCGCCCGCCGAGTGCTTATTCAGCGTCAGCATAATCACAAACTGCGCCTCTTCATCGCCCCATATCACCGGCTGCGCCAGCCGCGCGACGCTGATAGTCGACTGCTCAATATGCTCGGATTTACTGTGCGGAATGGCGAAGCTAAAGCCCAGACCGGTGGAGAACACCGCCTCGCGGGCCCACAGGTCGGCCTCCAGCTTACGCGGATAGCGACAGCGGCCGGCCAATAGCAGATTATCCGTCATCCCTTTCAGCACCTCCTCCTTACTGCGCCAGTCGCTATTCAGCGTAATGCACTCGGCGCTCACCAGCGGCACATCCTGCTGACGCATGCGGAACTGGGCCAGCAGATGCTCCACTTCCAGTGAGGTACGGCACTGCATGGCCTGATTCAGCAGCTGGCGGCAGGCGCGGCTGTCCAGCTGGGCCAGGCGCGATTTGGTCGCCGGGATCGCCGGCGCGCTCATGCTCAATTCATCTAAACCGAGGCCTACCAGCAGCGGTAGCACCGATCCTTTGGCCCCCAGTTCGCCACACAGACCGATCCATTTCCCCTGCCGATGCACCGCCTGCACGGCATAGTCCAGCGCGCGCAGGAAGGCGGGATTCAGGCTGTTGTAATGGCGCGTCACTTTCGCGTTATCGCGATCCACCGCCAGCAGATACTGCGTTAAGTCGTTGCTGCCGATGCTAAAGAAATCCACCTCTTCACAGCACTGGTCAATGATAAACATCACCGATGGCACCTCCAGCATGATGCCGAGCGGGATCTTTTCATCAAACGGGATCTGCTCGGCGCGCAGCGACTGTTTGGCCTCCGCCAGTCGCTCTTTCACCCACAGGATCTCTTCCATTGATGAAATCATGGGGATCATAATCTTCAGCGAGCCGTGTGCCGAGGCGCGTAAAATCGCCCGTAGCTGAGTGTGAAACAGCGCCTGATACTCTTCATAGATGCGCACCGCGCGGTAGCCGAGGAACGGATTGTTTTCCGCAGGGATGTTGAGATAGGCCACCGGCTTATCACCGCCGATATCCATAGTCCGCACGATAATGCTGCGCCCGGCAGCGGGTTCCAGCGCCTGGCAGAAGATGTTGTAGAGCTCATCTTCCGACGGCGCGCTCGGGCGATCCATATACAGCATTTCAGTGCGGAACAACCCTACCGACTGCGCGCCCTGGTTGAATGCCGCCACCGCTTCCACCGAATGCGCGATATTGGCGGCGATCTCCACGCGGATACCGTCTTGCGTCTGCCCGGCTTTATCGAGCCATACCTGCTGCTGTTGCTGAATTTGCCCCTGTAGCCATGCCTCCTGCTGATAATAGCGCGCTACCGCCGGACTCAGGTCGACCACCAACAGCCCGGCGTTGCCGTCAATCTGCACCTGCGTATCCACCCATGGCAGCAGCGCGGCTAAATCCACGCCAACCAGAGTGGGGATATTGAATGAGCGTGCCAGAATCACGGTATGCGAGGTGGTGCCGCCGCTGCGCAGCAGCAGCCCTTTGAGATGCGTTTTATCCAGTTCCAGAAACTGGCTGGGGGTCAGCTCGTCGGCAAGGCAAATGGCCGCTTCCCGCAGCTGGCCCGGCGCCGGGAAACGGGCTTCGCCGTAGATATGCTGTAACAGCTGGAAGCAAACGTCGCGCACATCCAGTACCCGCTCCTGCAGATAGCTGTTACCGGAGTCGCGGAACTGGGCGCAGAAGTGGTCGCTGGTGGCGACAATCGCCTGCGCGCAGCTGAGGCCGGTAAGAATGCCGTCGAGCAGGTGCTGGCGCAGCGAGGCATCCGTCGCCAGCGAACGGTGAGCTTCCAGGATCGCGCTGGCGGTGCCGTCATTGTCCAGCAGCCGCAGCTCAATATCTTTTACCAGCAGGCGCAGGCCATGATCCAGCGCCGCCTGCTCCTGTTCAAGACTGGCGGCGACGGGCAGTTCGCCCAGCTCGTGCAGATCGCGGGACTTGAGATGTATCAGCTTGCCCCCCGCGCTGCCGCCGCACACCGGGCGGGCATGAAACAGGGTCGGGTTCAGTCGCGAGAGTGACTCCGGCACCGGATGGACGTCCAGCGCATGCGCAGCGGGCAGCGGCGCGTCACAGTGAGGAAACTCATCGCGCATAAAGGCCGTTAACGCGGCGAATGCCTCAGCTTCATCTTCGCCGCTGATAAGCAGTTGGCAGGCGTCGCCCTTCAGAGTATTGCTGCCGATAATCGCCAGTGCGCTCTTGGCATTTCCGCCGGTCTCGCGGCGCAAGTTCCGCCACTCAATCGCTGATGAAAAACGGTTACACAGCGTTTCGACCAGACTGGCCGGACGCGCATGCACGCCGTTGGGCAAATCACATGTAAATTCAATGACCAGAGCCATCGCCTTCCTCCAGAGCAATCCATTATTTCCCCAAAAAGTAATAAAAGACGGCCCCAGGGACTAGGTGATAAAACTGGCAATTACTGGACTATTGTACACACAATATTTTTTTATGCCCGCCATCACAATTCCACCCTGTTCGCGCTCATCTCTCCTGTCATCACTAAGATTTGAGGTGGATCGCAATTCTTTTCTCATCTTACAAATATCCAGTAAATGCACTTTTTCTCTACTGTCTTATGCGACGCCCTTTTTCTAATGTTGAGCCATCCATACTGTCACGGGCCCTACAGCGCTCAGGAGCAAGCAATGAACGAACTGGTGCAAATACTAAAAAATACTCGCCAGCATCTGATGACCGGCGTGTCACATATGATCCCCTTCGTGGTCTCCGGCGGGATCCTGCTGGCGGTGTCCGTCATGTTGTATGGCAAAGGCGCGGTACCCGATGCCGCCACCGACCCCAACCTGAAGAAACTCTTTGATATCGGCGTCGCCGGGCTGACGCTGATGGTGCCCTTTCTCGCCGCCTACATCGGCTACTCCATTTCTGACCGAGCCGCGCTGGCCCCCTGCGCCATCGGCGCCTGGGTGGGCAACAGCTTTGGCGCCGGTTTCTTCGGCGCGCTGATCGCCGGCATGATTGGCGGCCTGGTGGTCTATTACCTGAAGAAAATCCCCGTACATAAAGTTCTGCGCTCGGTGATGCCGATTTTCATCATTCCCATCGTCGGCACCTTTATCACCGCCGGGATCATGATGTGGGGGCTTGGCGAGCCAGTTGGCGCGCTGACCGCTAACCTGACCGGCTGGCTGCAGGGGATGCGCGAGGGCAGCATTGTGGTGCTGGCCATCATTATGGGTCTGATGCTGGCCTTTGATATGGGCGGCCCGGTGAACAAAGTAGCCTACGCCTTCATGCTGATTTGCGTTTCGCAGGGCGTCTACAGCGTGGTGGCTATCGCTGCCGTCGGTATCGCCGTGCCGCCGCTGGGGATGGGGCTGGCGACGCTAATCGGCCGCAAATATTTCTCCGCCGAAGAGCGGGAAACCGGCAAAGCCGCGCTGGTGATGGGCTGTGTTGGTGTGACCGAAGGGGCGATTCCCTTT
Source organism: Klebsiella africana (assembly GCF_020526085.1). Taxonomy (NCBI): domain Bacteria; kingdom Pseudomonadati; phylum Pseudomonadota; class Gammaproteobacteria; order Enterobacterales; family Enterobacteriaceae; genus Klebsiella; species Klebsiella africana. Next base: position 3,307,994 of record NZ_CP084874.1, read on the forward strand.
GCCGCCGCGGATCCGCTGCGCGTCATTCCGGCCAATATGATTGGCGCCGCCAGCGGCTGCGTCACCGCCGCGCTGATGGGCGCCCAGTGTTACGCAGGCTGGGGCGGGCTTATCGTGCTGCCGGTGGTCCAGGGCAAGCTCGGGTTTATTGCCGCGCTGCTGGTCGGCGCCTGCGTCAGCGCTGCCTGCGTCATCCTGCTGAAAGCCTTCGCCAAAAAGAAACCCACTGACGTCGCCGCTGACGATGAACTAGACCTTGATTTCGAAATTAACTAACAGACTGGAAGGAACAGATTATGACCCACATTATCGCTGTCACCGCCTGCCCGTCGGGCGTGGCTCACACCTATATGGCCGCTGAATCGCTGGAAAGCGCCGCCAAAGCCAAAGGCTGGCAGGTCAAGGTTGAAACGCAGGGTTCTATCGGCATTGAAAACGAACTGACGGCGGAGGAGATTGCCGCCGCCGATATGGTCATTCTGACCAAAGATATCGGCATCAAATTCGAAGAGCGTTTTGCCGGGAAAACCATCGTACGCGTCAATATCAGCGATGCGGTCAAGCGCGCCGACGCCATCATGAACAAGATAGACAGCCACCTTTCCCAGAGCGCCTGAAGCCTTAAAAAGGGCGCCTTCGCGCCCTTCGCCACCACATGGAGTTTGTCATGACGAATCGTACCCAACGCCTGAAAGCCAGCCTGTTCGCCCAGCCGCGCGAAATCTCCCTCGAACGCGCATTACTTTATACCGCCAGCCATCGGCAGACGGAGGGCGAACCGGTGATTATTCGCCGGGCGAAAGCGACGGCATGGATCCTTGATAAGGTGGCTATTTCGATTCGTGAGGATGAACTGATTGCCGGTAATCGCACCGTCAAACCACGTGCGGGGATTATGTCACCGGAAATGGACCCTTACTGGCTGCTTAACGAACTCGACACCTTCCCGACCCGTCCGCAGGACCGCTTCGCAATAAGTGAAGAAGACAAGCGGATATATCGGGAAACGCTGTTCCCTTACTGGGAAAAGCGCTCAATGAAAGATTTCATCAACGGTCAAATGACCGAGGAAGTAAAGGCCGCTATCAGCACGCAGATTTTCAGCGTTAACCAGACGGATAAAGGCCAGGGCCATATTATTATTGACTATCCCCGCCTGCTGAATCATGGCCTTGACGCGCTGATCGCCGAGCTAAATTCGCACCGCGCCCGGCAGCCTGATAACCACTTTTATCAGGCGGTATTGATCTTACTTGAAGCCTCTCAGCGCCATATTTTGCGCTACGCCGCGCTGGCGGAAGAGATGGCCGCCAGTTGTGCGAATGCCCGGCGTCAGCAGGAACTGGCCACCATCGCCGCCATCTCACGCCATAACGCCCAGCATCGGTCGCAGGATTTTGCCCAGGCCTGCCAGCTGTTCTGGTATATGAATATTATTTTGCAGTACGAGTCCAACGCCAGCTCGATTTCGCTCGGGCGCTTTGACCAGTACATGCTGCCTTTTTATCAGGCATCGCTGAATCAGGGCCAGGATCCTGCGTATCTCAAGGAGCTACTGGAGTCGCTGTGGGTAAAATGCAACGATATCGTTCTGCTGCGCTCCTCCAGCAGCGCGCGCTATTTCGCCGGTTTCCCCACCGGTTACACCGCCCTGCTTGGCGGACTGACGGAAACCGGACGTAGCGCAGTAAACGTACTGTCCTTTCTTTCCCTCGATGCTTACCAGAATGTACAGCTACCGCAGCCGAACCTGGGCGTGCGGGTCAATGAGCTGATTGACCGCCCATTCCTGCGCAAAACCGCCGAGACCATTCGCCTGGGCACCGGCATCCCGCAGATTTTCAACGATGAGGTGGTCGTCCCGGCCTTCCTAAACCGCGGCGTGTCGCTGGAAGATGCCCGCGATTACGCGGTGGTCGGCTGCGTGGAGCTCTCTATCCCGGGGCGCACCTATGGCCTGCATGATATCGCGATGTTTAATCTGCTGAAGGTGATGGAAATTGTGCTGCAGGAAAATGAACATCAGTCTGACGTCAGCTGGGACGGCCTTATCAGCCAGATCCGCGACAAAATCCGCCATTACATCAAGCTGATGGTCGAGGGCAGCAACATTTGCGATATCGGCCACCGCGACTGGGCGCCGGTCCCCCTGCTCTCCTCGTTCATTGAAGATTGCGTGCAGCACGGCAAAGATATCACCGCCGGCGGCGCGCGCTATAACTTCTCCGGCGTTCAGGGTATCGGAATCGCGAACCTGAGCGATTCGCTGCACGCGCTGAAGGGCATGGTCTTCGAGCAACAGCGCCTCAGCTTTGACCAACTGATGGCGGTGCTGAAAGCCAACTTCCAGACGCCAGAGGGAGAAAAAATCCGCGCCCGGCTGATCAACCGTTTTGAAAAATATGGCAACGATATCGACGACGTCGACAATATTAGCGCCGATCTGCTGCGTTTTTACTGTAAAGAGGTAGAACGGTATCTGAACCCTCGCGGAGGCCATTTTACCCCTGGCTCCTATACCGTCTCCGCGCATGTGCCGCTGGGCTCGGTGGTCGGCGCGACGCCGGACGGCCGGCTGGCCGGCGAACAGCTGGCGGACGGCGGCCTGTCGCCGATGGTTGGGCAGGATGCCCAGGGGCCGACGGCGGTGCTGAAATCGGTCAGCAAGCTGGATAACTATCTGCTGTCGAACGGTACGCTGCTAAACGTCAAATTCACCCCGGCGACGCTGGCCGGCGACGGCGGCCTGAACAAACTGGCCGACTTTTTACAGGCCTTCTGCAAGCTCAAGCTGCAGCATATCCAGTTTAACGTAGTCAACGCCGACACTCTGCGTGAAGCGCAGCAGCGGCCACAGGATTTTGCCGGCCTGGTGGTGCGCGTCGCAGGTTACAGCGCCTTCTTTGTTGAGCTGTCGAAGGAGATTCAGGATGACATTATCCGCCGCACCGCGCATCAGCTGTGAGGTCATCGAAACGCGCGCCGATACGGCGCGCATTTTTAACCTCCAACGCTACTCGCTTAATGACGGGCAAGGGATCCGCACGGTGGTGTTTTTCAAAGGCTGCCCCCACACCTGCCCGTGGTGCGCCAATCCTGAATCGATCTCGTCAAAGATTCAGACCGTGCGCCGGGAGAGTAAATGCCTGCGCTGCACGCGCTGCCTGCAGGACGTCGCCGAATGTCCCTCCGGGGCATGGGAGCAGATCGGTCGCGACGTGACGCTGGAGAACCTCCTTGAGGAGGTGCTCAAAGATGAAGTCTTCTTCCGCGCCTCCGGCGGCGGTGTCACCCTCTCCGGCGGGGAGGTGCTCATGCAGGCCGGGTTTGCCGCCCGTTTTCTTCAGCGCCTGCGCCAGTGGGGGATCCGCACCGCTATCGAAACCGCGGGCGACTGCGCTTTTGACCGTTTGCTGCCGGTGGCTGAATCCAGCGACGAAGTGCTGTTTGATTTTAAAATCATGGATCCTGAGCGGGCGCGGTCGCTGCTGCGAATGAATCAGCCACGGGTGCTGGACAACTTTCGCCAGCTGGCGACGAGAAAAATCAACCTGATCCCGCGGGTACCGCTGATCCCAGGCTATACCCTGAATATCGATAATTTTCGCCAGATTCTGGCGTTCCTCGCCCCTTTCGCGCTAAAAGAAATGCACCTGTTGCCGTTTCATCAATATGGCGAGCCCAAATACCGTCTGCTGGGCAAACCCTGGACGCTGGCCAGCGTGAAAGCGCCTGACGAAGCGGAAATTCAACCATATCGGGTGATGGCCGAAGCGGCCGGCTTCCACATCACTATCGGCGGTTAACGCCAGGAGGATGTTATGGACTTCAATATTGTCGCCGTCACCGCCTGCGTCAGCGGCGTGGCGCATACCTACATGGCCGCCGAACGACTGGAAAAGGTCGGTCATCATGAAAAATGGCACCTGAAGGTGGAAACCCAGGGGGCGCTCGGCGTTGAAAATCGGATCACCGCGGAAGATATTGCCCGCGCCGAAGTGGTGCTGCTGGTGACGGATATCGAAATCGACGACCCTCAGCGCTTTCGCGGCCTGCGGACGATTAAAACCAGCATCAAGAGCTTCCTGCTGCAGCCGCAGCAGATCGTCGAGGCCGTGAAAAGCATCATGAAAAAGCCGGTCGTCTATGTAGAACTACCCTGACCGGCGACAGGCCTTATTCTACATCCAGCAGCCACTTTTGCGCCGGCGTCAGGCGGCTTGCCGTCTCCGGCGTGAGCCAGCGCCGCTGGTCCTGCTGCGCAGTATCCGCACGATCGATATATAACCCATGCAGCACACGTCGTCTGCTGCCGTCACGGTTACGCGTGCCGCCGTGCCAGGCGTGGGCGTTGTAGATCATCACGCTCCCGGCCGGCGCGGCAAACACAATCTCATCGGGATGGGCCTGTTCCGGGTCGGCCAGCACTTCCTCCGGTAGCTCCGGACGCAGATGGGTACCAGGAATGATCCGCGGCGCGCCGTTGGCGGCGCTCAAATCGTCTATCGCCCAGATGGTATTCACCAGGTGGACTTTGGGAAAATCCGGGCGCGGCTTTTTCCAGTCGGCGTGCAGAGGTTGGTGGCCGCCGTTATACAGCGCCTCGCGCGCGTTCAGGCTGGAAACTTTAAAATCCCCGTTGAAGATGTAGCGACAAGCGGAGAGGATCAGCGGGTGTGACCAGACTTTCTCCCAGATAACGCCCTTATTCACCAGATTGGCGATCCGCGTCGCTGTCGCCTCCTGGTGATGTTCCATCGCCAGATTGTCACCTTCGCGTTCCACCAGGGTATCAATTAACTGGCGCATTTCGCTCAGCCACTGGGCGTCAACGACGTTATGCACGACGGTGTAGCCGAGGGTGTCGAGCTCGTATTTCATTTGTGCGCTAAGCGCCAGACCGGCGCCCAGCGCATCGAGAAAGCTAGCCGAGGATGAGTTCATTTTGCGTTCCTTTTTAACGTTCCGATAACACAAACAAACTCTACTGGTCCACACGGGGTATGACAGGAGGCGAGCGCTACGAAAAACTGGACATACGTACGCGAGCCAACAAAATGTGATGGGCATCAACAATCTCGTTTCCGGTGATGCATGCGCTGCACCTGGCCGGGAATTCGCGGCGCAAAATGGCGAAACAAACGCTGCCTGGCAGGAAAAAATAGCTTACCATCAACGGGATAATGCGCATTCTGAGGGCAAGCAATGATTGAAGATCTGCCGGATATTCTGCATCGGTTAATCAGTCAAAAAGATCACTTACAGGTGAGATTTCCTGAACCGGATATCTCCGTGCCTGCCCTCGCCTTTAATGTGCCGTTTCCACGTCTGGAAATTGTGCTGGAGGGCCAACTGAATGAACAGGGACTGCCGCTGGCCGCCTCGACGTTAACCACACTCCAGGTACTGTACGTGCAGGCGGGGAAGTGGACGCTGCCGCAGTGGACCGGTCCGGCCACTACCCTGAGCATTCTGTTTGGTCGGCAGAAACTGGGATTCAGTATTCAGCGCTGGGACGGAAAAAGCCTGCACACGGAAAAACAGAGCGTTTCCCGGCTTGGGCCGCGCGTGGGTTCCTACCTGTTGCTGAGCCTGAATGAAGTCAGCCTGCAGCCCGATCCGCTGACCGCGCGGCTGGTGGTCGCCGCGCTGCTGAGTCATTGTCGTGAACAGCTGGTCGGGCTGGAGATGCGCGTCAGCCGCAGCCGGGATCTGTTTCTCGCCGTCCAGGACTACCTCGAGGAAAATCTCAGTCTACCGCTGACGCGGGAATCGGTAGCCAAACGTTTTCACATCACGCCCAACTATCTTTCGCATATTTTTCAGAAATCAGGCTCGGTGGGATTTAATGAATATCTGACCCGGGTGCGTCTGGAAAAGGCGAAGCAGCTACTGCGCGGCTATGACCTGAAGGTGAAAGAGATTGCGCACAATTGCGGCTTTGTCGACAGCAACTATTTTTGTCGGGTGTTCAAACGCTACACCGAACGCTCGCCGTCGGAGTATCGACGTCACTGCCGTAGCGCGCAGCAGGCCTAACCTGCCGCGCCGGAACATCATGCCCACTCTACACGTCCACGCCCGTTACGCTTGGCTTTGTACAGCGCCTCGTCGACTTTGCGGATAAATGTCTCCTGCGCTTCGCCTGGCCGCCACGTTCCGACGCCAATGCTGATTGACAGCGGCGTCTGGTGATTGATCAGGATGGTACGAGCGTTATCGAGGATATCCTGCGCCAGAGCATGCAGCTCTGGCTCTGACAGGCCGTCGACGATGATAGCAAATTCTTCACCACCGATACGCGCCGGCTGGATCTGCTCGCTGGTCAGTTTCGCCAGCTGTTTCCCCAGCGCAAATAACACCTCATCCCCCACCAGATGCCCCCAGGTATCGTTGATTTTCTTAAAAAAATCGATATCCAGGATCATGAGTCCCAGCGCATGTCCGGACTTCTCGCGGATCGTGTCGATGAAAAAACGGCGGTTGGGCAGCTGGGTGAGCTCATCCTTAAGGGATTGCGAGCGCGCATCAACATACAACAGATTGATCCGCTCAATAATTTTATAGACCCCCACCACGGTAAACAACATCCCGGAAAGGCGCAGCAGATCTTCGCAGTAGTAGCCCATCCAGCGCGGCTGCACCACGATCTCATCCATCACGTCAAAGGTGCCACCGGCGATCCACAGCAGCAGCCCATAGCGCACCCAGTTGACGGCGATATGGCTCATCCGCACCCTGGCAGAGCTCCAGAGCATAAACACCAAAAACAGTAAGGCCAGCAGATCGATATAGAGTCCAGGGTTGACCAGGATCTCACGCGGCGAGCCAATCGGCGGGGATACCAGCGCACAGCCGACGGCGACGGCAACGATAACCAGCAACGCAGGTAGAAGCGTCCCCCGAGGCAGAGCGGCCGCAAGGGAGCGATTTGCAGGATGTTGGCATTCAGGCATAGCGATGTCTCATAGTAACAGCAGGGCCGATCGCGAGACAGAATAGCAGGTAAGCACAGCGAGACGAATGAAAAGCGACGCATCGGTCAATGGTGGCGTGGTGGACTGACCCCGCGGAATTGTTCCAACGTACTACCACTCCATGGCGACGAGGTCAGTGGCGCGGATACTATCGGCTTCATCCACCGCCTGATTAGCTTTCTGTGCGGCGCCGTCGATAGCCGGCGCCGCCTGCTCAGGGATTAGCCGTTAAACACTCGCGCCTTGCCGCTGACCGTCAGTCGCACCGTCGCGCCGGGCTGCCACGCCGGCTGGCTGACGGTGCGCAGGACAATCGGCCGCTCGTACCCGGCCATCGACAGCGTCAACGTGGAAAGCTGGCCGGAGAACTCGACATCGCGGATGATAGCAGTACTTTCCTGCGGCTCGCTCACGCTGACGCTGAGCTGTTCCGGACGCAGCATCACCTTACCTTCACCCGCATGATGTAGTGCATCTGTCGCCAGGTCCCCCAGCGCGCAGCTTGCCCACCCGGGACTCAGGCGTGCGGGGAGGATCAGGGCATCGCCAAGAAACAACGCCGTCTCTTCATCCACCGGCTGCGAGTAAACCGTCAGCGGGGTTCCGATCTGGGCGAAGCGCCCCTGGCGCATCACCGCTACCTGAGTAGCGAACGACAGCGCCTCGTTCTGATCATGGGTCACCAGAATCGAGGCAATGCCGGTGTCGGCCAGCAGATCCGCCGTCGCTTTACGCGTGCTGGCGCGCAGCCCGGTATCGAGTGCAGAAAACGGCTCATCCAGCAGCATTAGCGCCGGCTGCTGAGCCAGGGCGCGGGCCAGCGCCACGCGCTGTTGCTGGCCGCCGGAGATCTCATGCGGCCAGTGACGCGCCAGGCCGTGGTCGAGGGCGACCATCTCCATTAGCGCCCCCACGCGGCGTCGCTTCTCCTCACGGCTGGCGTCGAGCCCCCAGGCGATATTGTCCGCAACATTAAGATGAGGAAACAGCGCCCCTTCCTGCGGAACATAGCCGATCCGGCGTTGATGGGCGGGGACAAACATGCTCTCGGCAAACAGAGACTTACCCTGCATGACGATCCGCCCGCGATCGGGCGTTTCAAACCCGGCGAGAATACGCAGCAGCGTGGTTTTCCCCGAGCCGGACGGGCCAACAATGGCCGTCCGGCTCCCCGGCGCCACGGTCAGATTGAGATTATCGAGGACCAGCGCATCGGCGAAGGATTTCGAAATAGAAGACAATTCCAGCATGTTACAACCCTGCCATTTTTTTCGACTGCATATAAAGAACCGCGGTCAGCGGCAGCGAAATGACGATCATCAGCAGCGCGTACGGCGCCGCCGCCACGTAGTCGATCTCACTGGTTAACGCCCAGAAACCTGTCGACAAGGTGCGGGTGCCTAACGGCGAGAGCAGCAGCGTGGCGGTGAGCTCATTGCTGACGCCAAGGAACACCAGCGCGCCGCCCGCGGCCGCCCCCGGCGCGGCAAGCCGCATGGTGATACTCCACAGAGCGCGGGCCGGGCTGCGTCCGAGGCTACGGGCAACGTTTTCCAGTTCCACCGGCGCCTGGGCGATACCCGCGCGCAGATTAATCAGCGCGCGCGGCATAAACATCAGCAGGTAGGCCAGAAACAGCGTCACTTCCGTCTGATACACCGGCCGGGCGTAGTGGATAGTGACCGTCACCAGCGCTAGCGCGGTGACGATGCCGGGCAGCGAACTGGTGATGTAATTACAGCCTTCCAGCAGGCGGAACAGCGGCCGCGGATAGCGCACGCCGAGCCAGGCGATGGGGATCGCGCAGGCCGTTGTCAGCAGTGCCCCGCCCGCCCCCAGCAGCAGGGTCTGGCGCAGAGAATGCCAGAGGTCGGCATGCAGCCAGTTGACGATGCCGCCCAGCCATAGCCAGCGGCACAGGATCAGCAACGGCACCCCCATCGCCAGCATCACCAGTAGCAGAAGCAGCAGTTGCGCGCCAAAAGCGGCCCCTTTACCCAGCACAAGCCGCTTCTGCTCCCGCGCCGCCCCGGCGCCAATACGCGCGTAACGCGCTTTACCGCGTGAGGCGCTCTCCAGCAGCAGGATCGCCAGGCAGCACAAGGCCAGCACGCCCGCCAGCATATTGGCGGCCGGACCGCTGAAGGTCGACTGGAACTGATCGTAAATAGCGGTAGTGAAGGTATCGAAGCGGATCATCACATACAGGCCATATTCCGCCAGCAGATGCAGGGCCACCAGCAGCGCACCGCCGCAGATAGCCAGGCGCAGCTGCGGGAGCACCACCCTGAAGAACACTTTCCACGGCGGCGTGCCCAGCGATGCGGCGACATCTTCAAGGGTGGGATCGAGCCGGCGCAGCACGGCCGCCACCGGCATATAGATGAATGGATAGTAGGCCAGTACCGAGAGAAACACCCCCGCGGAGAGGCCATGCAGCGAAGGCACGGCGCTGACCCAGGCGTAGCTCTGGACAAAGGCCGGAATCGCCAGCGGGGCCACCGCCAACGCTGACCACAGCTGCCGACCGGCAAGTGCGGTACGTTCCGTCAGCCAGGCCAGCGTCACGCCGAGCACAACGCTGATGGGGACCGCCAGCACTGTCAGCCACAGGGTATTGCTGAGCAGCTCCCCTACCCGCGGGCGAAAGACCAGTGCTTTGATGGTCGGCCAGCCGGTGTCGAATCCGACCGCCACCACAAACCCTAACGGCAATAGCGCCAGCAACGAAAACAGCAGCGCCAACGTAACCATCGGAAATGCAGGACGCCTGCGCTCGGGCAGGCGTCCTGTTTTCTTTCCGAGCGACAGACTCAGAACAGACATAGCAACATCACTTCCTCAGGATCAGAGCAGGCCAGCCTGCGTCATTAGCTCAATCACCTTTTTACTGTTCAGCGAGGAAGGTTCTACCTTCGGTGCATCCAGATCTTTCAGCGGGGTCAGTTTCGGGTTAGAAGCCGCGTCTACCCCCACGGCATATTCGAAGGCGTTATTGGTGCGTAGCGCATCCTGCCCCTGCTTGCCGGTGATCCATTTAATAAAGGCCTGTGCCTGCGCTTTATGTTTGCTGGAAGCCAGCACGCCGCCGCCGGAAAGGCTGACAAAGGCGCCCGGATCCTGGTGTTTAAAGTAATACAGTTGGGTGTTTTTGCTGTTCTCACCGGTTTTTGACTGGTCGACGAAGCGATAGTAGTGGTAGATCACTCCGCCGTCGATCTGCCCGGCGTTGACCGCTTTCATCACCGTGCTGTTGCCTTTATAGGCGACAAAGTTGGTTTTCATCGCCTTCAGCCAGTCGAGAGTCGCCTGCTCACCCTTCAGCGCCAACATCGCGCTGACGATAGCCTGAAAATCAGCCCCCGATGGCGAAGCCGCCCAGCGCCCTTTCCACTCGGGTTTTGCCAGATCCATCAGGGAATGCGGCAGCTGCGCCTCGCTGATTTTCGCCGGGTTATAGACGAAAACGGTGCTGCGCGCGGCGATGCCGATCCAGCGTCCATGCTGCGGACGGTACTGCGCCGGAACCTGCTGCAGGGTGGCGGCATCCAGCGGGGCGAAAAGTTTGGCATTATCGACCAGCACCATCGACGGTGAGTTCTCGGTCAGAAACACATCGGCCGGCGACGCGGAACCTTCCTGAACCAGCTGATTACCCAGCTCGCTGTCATCGCCATTGCGCAGCGTGACCTTAATTCCCGTCTCTTTGGTGAATCCATCCACCCATGACTTCACCAGATTTTCGTGCTGGGCGTTATAGACCACAATCCCGTTCTGAGCGTCAGCCGCCACCGCCTGGGACGCCAGAAACAGAGAAGCGGCAACCAGCGCTGCCGCACGGAGGGGTGATAAGCGAAACTTCATGAACGCATCCTTAATGAAATAGGGCAATAAACGGTAAATAGCCTGAACGGAGGGGATTAAATCACAGCAAAAAAAGAATGATAATGAAAACAATTATCATAAACTTAAAAAAGCAAAAAATAACGTCGGCGCACCACTCTGGATGGGAAAATGCTTAAAAACATACCGCACCGGAATTTATATTAAGAAAACATTAAATTTCGATTTTTTATTGTCGGTGGAAAAATCTGCCTTTGTTACATGCGGTAAGCGGCCTTTGCCAGTGGGTATTGTGATATGGATCATATTTTTAATATGCTCAATCATCGCGAAAGATTTCCCCCTTCTACGATCATTGAAAAGCCTTTACCGCCAGATGGACGGTTCCCTTTATGCCTAATTACCTTAGCACGCTAAATAAATGAAAGAGATAAAGCGGCGAAACGCATGGATTGCCTTTTCTCTGGCACTGGTGGTATTTCTTGCTGGCGTGTTTGTCATTAACTGGCAATTGTGGCATTCAGACCAGGCCACCCATGTCGCCGCCGCCCGTCAGGCGGCGAAAAAGATCGCAGCCATTCTGGATGAGGCTCGTGAAGCGACGGCCACGGCGCTGAACGTTAGCCGCAGTGGTTGCTCCGGCCAGGGTCAATTTCAGCTCGGAACGGAAGCCGCCCTGCAGCCGCACCTGCGTACCATTCTGCTGATAAAAGATGGCCAGGTGTGGTGCTCGTCACTGCCCGGCAATCGGGTCCTGACGCTCAGCCCTGAGTCTTTGCCTGACGAACCTCTGCTGCTGCTCCCGGCCAGAATGATGGTCAATAAACGGCCGGTACTGATCTATCAGGCGCGCGTAGCGGCGATCCGGGTGATTGTCACTATCAGCGACATCCATCTGCGTGATGCACTATATAGCGATACCGATAACAACGGGCTGGCACTCTGGGTGCAGAACCAAATGATTGCCAGATATGGCGATGTTAAGCCGCTGGCTGCTGACCCACACCAGGGCGTCTTTACCTCACCTGCCTATCCATTTCGCATTACCTACCCTGATTCACTTTTCTTTAGCCCCGGCCGCTTAGTCCATAATGGCTCCGGTCTGTTGATCTTTATTTTCTCAGTTTCGCTGCTGTTTTATTTCCTGATGCGTAAATATCTCAATGTTTATACCTCTGAAGAGGAAAGACTGCGCTACGCCATCAATCAGGGCTATATCGTTCCCTACTATCAGCCGCTGGTGAATGGGAAAACCGGAGAGATATACGGCGTGGAAATTCTCGCCCGCTGGCAAAACAGCACGACGCCATCGCGCTCGCCAGCGGAATTTATTCCGCTGGCCGAACGTACCGGCTTAATTATTCCCCTAACCCGCAGCCTGATGGCGCAGGTCAACGCGCAGATGAGACCACTCTTTAGTAAACTACCGGATGGGTTTCATATTGGCCTCAATATCAGCGCGTCACACATTAACGCCCCAACGTTTATCGATGATTGCCTGCACTTTCAGCACGGTTTTGAAGGTAAAGCGGTGAAGCTGATGCTGGAGATCACTGAACAGGAACCGCTGTTGCTCAACGGGGTGGTTGTCGACAAACTCAATACATTGCACAATCGCGGTTTTTCCATCGCCCTGGACGACTTTGGCACCGGCTATTCCGGGCTTTCCTATCTCCACGAGCTGGTTTTCGACTATATCAAAATCGATCAGAGCTTTGTCGCCCGCGTGACCGGTGAGGCGCCGTCAAGCAAACTGCTGGACTGCGTGATAGAGATGGCCCGGACGTTGTCACTGCGCATTATTGCCGAGGGCGTTGAAACCCAGGCCCAACTGGAATATCTTAATCGCCAGAATATTCATCTGCTGCAGGGCTATTATTTCTGGAAGCCGATGCCCTACGTTGCGCTGGTGATGCTCCTGCTGAGCAAACCGAAGGCGCGGATCGTCGAAGAATAAGCGGGTGACCTATCACCCGCTGGCCTGCACCAACGTCATCACTGAGTGAACGTGTTCAGCGCATCCTGTCGAGTCTCCTTAATGGCAAAGATGCGATCCATACGGGTGAGCTTAAACAGGTTTTTAATCGTGTCATTGAGCGAACACAGCGCCAGCTCGCCCTGACCGTTGACGCTTTTCAGAATGGATACCAGCGCGCCAAGACAGCTACTGTCAATGAAATCGACGTGACTCAGATCCAGCAGCACATTTTTGGTATCCGGATCGATAGCCTCCAGAACCTGCTGCTTAAACGCCTGCACGACGGAAGCATCCAGTCGGCGCACCAGTGGCACAATAATTTTTACGCCCTGCTCGGTGTGTAATTCAACGTTCATGCTCATCCTCAATAGTGACTGATATTCCTCGACGAGTCCCTTTTTCGCCCGGCGTGTTCGCTCTTTAGCTGGTGATACCCCAAATATCCCGGGCGTAGCCACGTATGGTTCTGTCGCTGGAAAATTCGCCCATCCGGCAAATATTAAGTAAGGCCCGACGGTGCCATTGTTCCGGCTGTTCAAAATCGGTCATCGCCTGCTGCTGCGCCTGGCAATAGCTGTCGAAATCCAGCAAATGACAGTAATGATCGCCCGCCACCAACATATGGTGAAGTGGCGCAAATAGCTCACGATCGGCGGTAAACAACCCAGACACCAGGGTATCGACAACACGCGCAATAGCCGGATTCTGATGATAGAAAGTATGGTGATGCCCGATGCGCCGGCTCTCTTCAATCTCTTCCGCCACGGCACCAAACAGATAAAAATTGTCCGTCCCCACAGCCTCGCGAATTTCGATATTCGCCCCATCATAGGTACCGATGGTTAACGCGCCGTTCATGGCAAACTTCATATTGCTGGTGCCGGAGGCCTCGGTACCTGCCGTGGAAATCTGCTCGGACAGATCCGTCGCCGGGATAATTTTTTCCGCCAGCGAGACTTTATAATCTTCGAGGAAAACGACTTTAAGTTGTCCGGCAATCTGTGGGTCGCGGTTAATTTTTCTGGCAACGGTATTAATTAGCTGAATAATCAGCTTCGCCATCCGATAGCCCGGCGCCGCTTTACCCGCAAACAAATGCACCTTAGGCGCGATAGTCTTTCCTGCCTCTTTGATATCCAGGTAAAGCGCGATCACGTGAAGAATATTGAGCAACTGACGCTTATATTCATGGATACGTTTGACCTGACAATCAAACATCGCCAGCGGATCCAGCGCGATGCCGTAGCGTTGAGCCACCAGCTGGCTGAGCGCGGTTTTGTTGGCAAATTTAATGGCCCGGATGTTATCAATAATAGCGGTATCATCGGCCAGGCTTTCCAGACTGGACAGCAAGGGTAAATCGGTCGGCCACCCTTCTCCCAGCTGTTGGTGCAAAAATGCTGCCAGGCCGGGGTTCGCCTGCTGCACCCAGCGACGCGGCGTAACGCCGTTGGTCTGATTAATGAATTTCTCCGGGGTCAAAAAATAGAAGTCGGGCACCAGTTGTTTCTTGACCAGTTCCGAATGCAGCCATGCCACGCCGTTCACGCGATGGCTACCGACAATGGCCAGATTGGCCATACGAATTTGCTTATCGTGATGTTCGTCGATTAAAGACAGCGAAGATAACAGATGATTTTTATCCGGCCAGCGCCGGGCCACCTCTTCAAGGAAACGATGGTTGATCTCAAATATAATTTGCAAATGACGCGGCAGCAGTTTTTCAAACAGCGTTACGGGCCAGGTCTCCAGCGCTTCCGGCATCAACGTATGATTCGTGTAGGCACAGGTGTTTTGCGTTATCTCCCACGCCTGCTCCCACGGCAGTCGGTATTCATCCACCAGGATCCGCATCAGCTCCACGACCGCTAATGCCGGATGGGTATCATTAAGCTGAATAGCCACATGCTGCGACAGGAAAGAAATATCGTCATTAACTTCGGCATAATCACGGAATATATCCCGCAGCGTACAAGCCACCAGAAAATATTCTTGCGTCAGCCGCAACTCTTTTCCGGTGAGCACCTCATCGGATGGATAGAGTATTTTTGAAATATTCTCCGAGGCGATTTTATCACTCACTGCCTTAATATAATCGCCGCGATTGAAAATATGGATATTAAAGGAGTCAGAGGCCACCGCGCTGTAGAGCCGCAGCTTGTTGGTCGTCGTATCCCGGTAGCCGGAAACAAAATAATCATGGGGAATACCGACGATGGTTTTCCAGCCCAGCCACATTGGATTGTAATTGCCATCAATATCTTCGCTGTGTTCGATATATCCCCCCAGCGGAACCAGGATTTGCTGGGCATGATGCGCCACCAGCCATGGTGAGTGCATGGAGTGCCAGTCATCCGGATGCTCGATCTGCTGGTCATTTTGAAAGGATTGGCGAAACAGACCATATTCGTATTTGATGCCATGCCCGGATGCAGCAATATCAAGAGTAGCCATCGAGTCAATAAAGCATGCAGCTAAACGCCCTAACCCGCCGTTGCCCAGCGCGGCATCTGGCTCTTCGTCAAGGAGCTGATCAAGATCAAAACCCAGGTCGTGCACCACCTGACGCATCTCCGCCAGTAAATTCATATTTAGCAGGTTATTACGCAACGACTGGCCCAGTAAAAACTCCATCGACAGATAGTAAACGCGTTTTTTACGTTCTTCACGTTGCCGCGTCTGGCTCGTCAGAAAATGGTCCTGTTGAAAATGACGAATGGCCAGCGCTACCGCGTTAAAAATATCGCCATGCGTAGCTTTATTTAAGCTAACACACAATGCGTACTTTAATTTCTGTTCAACTAACGCCCGTAATTCTTTGATATCTTGCGGGTTAATGACAGGCATACTGACCTCACTGGCCTCTGTATCTGTGTAAAAACCATGGCAGGTAAATCATCATTTTTTCCAAGTATAGACGAAGATATTTTGCCGAATGGTTTTTATTCCTCAGCACCATTGCCGTTTATAACAAGAGGCCAACTAATTAAAATAACAACACTTTGCAACGGATTGATGGTCATCTTTTGCCAGCGATAACGCTACAGGCAAGGCGGGTTTACGGAGTCGGGAGGTGAAGATGAAGCGCCGTCAGGACGGTCACAGGGAAAAGCAAAAAGGGGTTACCTTTCGGTAACCCCTTCTTTTATATGGCGGAAGCGCAGAGATTCGAACTCTGGAACCCTTTCGGGTCGCCGGTTTTCAAGACCGGTGCCTTCAACCGCTCGGCCACACTTCCGGTGTGAGGCGCACTATAAACACCTCGGCGGATGCTGTAAAGCACCATTTTGTTCAACTGCCTTAAAAACAAACAATTCTGTGTTATTCGTCTGAATTTCAGGCAGTTCGCACAGAAAATCAACGCCCCTCACCTCTGTCAGTGGACTATTTTTTAATGTACATGTCTTTGGTGTAGTAATACCCCAGCTTATCCGGTGTAAAACCGCCCACCTTGGGTTTCACTAAATGGGTACGCACATAGTGATAGACCGGAATGGCGGGAACATCCTGCGCCAGCAGGTCTTCCGCCTGCTGATAGTATTTGCCCCGGATCGCCACGTCAGAGGCTTGCGCCGCGTTGCGCAGGGCCGCATCGTAAGCCGGGTTGCTGTACTGACTGGTGTTCTCGCTATCCCCGGTACGGAAAGTGTTGAGGAAGGTGGCGGCATCGTCGTAGTCAGCGATCCAGGCATAGCGGACGGCGTCAAAGTTATGTGTATGCATGGTATCCAGCATCGTCTTCCACTCCTGGTTCTGCAGCTTCACCTCGACACCGAGGTTTTTCTTCCACATAGAGCTGGCGGCGATGGCGATACGCTGGTGCGACTCAGAGGTGTTATACAGCAGGGTAAAGACCAATGGGTGACTGTCATTATACCCCGCCTGCGCCAGCAGTTTTTTCGCCTCGGCAATCCGCTTCTCGCGCGGCCAGCTGGCGTAGTCCAGGTTATGCAGCGTCACGCCGCCGATATCCGGCTGGCTGATCACCCAGGCCGGGCGCTGCCCCTGGCCAAGCACTTTTCCGGCAATGATATCTTTATCAAGCGCCATATTCAGCGCCCGACGCACGCGGGCGTCATTAAACGGCGGCCGGGTAGTATTGAATTCATAGTAATAAGTCGCCAGCTGCGGCGAAACGTCCAGCTGGCCGCCCATGGTTTTCTGCAACTGCGCAAACTGATTGATCGGCACCGTATAGACAATATCGATCTCCCCCGCTTTGTAGCGGTTGACATCGGCGGCCTCCGAAGAGATCGGCAGGTACGTCACTTTATTAATAACGGTGTGCGCATTGTCCCAGTACTTCGCATTACGTTCAGCCACCAGCCGCTCATTCACCACCCATTGGGTCAGCTTATACGGGCCGCTGGTGACGATATGCTCCGGCCGGGTCCATTTATCGGTATAACGCTCCACCAGCACTTTGTCGATCGGTACCAGCGAAGGGTGCGCCAGCATCGCCAGGAAGGCGGCATTCGGCTCGGTCAGAGTGACCTGCAGCGTGGTGTCGTTCAGCGCTTTCACCCCCAGCGTCTCAGGTCCCTTTTGCCCGAGGGCAATTTCGCGAGCGTTAGCGATATGCATATTGCCGGGATAGCTCGCATAGGGGGAAGCGGTGGCCGGTGAGACCAGCCGTTGCCAGCTCCAGACAATATCCTGTGCCGTGATGGCCGTGCCGTCGGACCAGGTCAGGCCGGGGCGTAAATGGAAGGTCCATAACAGGTTATCCTTGTTTTCCCAGCTTTCCGCCAGCCGCGGCTGGATCGCCCCCGCAGGCGTCACGCTGACCAGCCCTTCAAAGAGATCGCTAATGATGTTGAATTCGATGTCGCTCTCGACTTTGTGCGGATCGAGTGACGCCGGTTCACTGCCGTTATTTCTGACCAGCTCCTGCTTTTCCGCCAGCTGGGTGCCCGGTGGCACCTGCGCCGCCAGCGCCCCGCCGATCGTGGCCAGCATACTGACAGCCAGGAGTGTTCGCGTGATGTGATTTTTGTTGTGTAATGTCATTTCCCTTTGCCTTTGACGTACGGGGTTATCCCCCTCTTCCACACTTAGTCGCAGAAACGCAATAAGGCAATATTTTTCAGTGACCTATAAGATTTCGATCGGCTCAGCGACGCGAAAAGCGAAAATATATCGCTTTTCCCTGTCTATATAGAATTTTATGCCAGGCAAAAGCGCTAAAAACTAAGTAAAGATGGGTAAAAGGATTAGGGCTTCACGCTTGTTTTTCTTATTCTTTATCCCTAATTACATCTGTCATAAGAGAGTGACTCATGGATCGCATAATTACATCATCGCGTGACCGTTCCTCGCTGCTCAGCACGCACAAGGTTCTGCGTAACACCTACTTCCTGCTCAGCCTGACGCTGGCGTTTTCCGCTATCACCGCTACCGCCAGCACGGTGCTGATGCTTCCTTCGCCGGGTCTCATTTTGACCCTCGTGGGGATGTACGGTCTGATGTTCCTGACCTACAAAACGGCGAATAAACCCACCGGGATTATTTCCGCCTTCGCCTTCACCGGCTTTCTCGGCTATATCCTTGGGCCGATGCTTAACGCGTACCTTTCTGCCGGCATGGGCGATTTAATCGGCCTGGCGCTGGGCGGCACGGCGCTGGTCTTCTTCTGCTGTTCGGCCTATGTGCTGACGACGCGCAAAGACATGTCATTCCTCGGCGGGATGCTGATGGCCGGCGTGGTGGTCGTGCTGATTGGTATGGTCGCTAACCTGTTCCTGCAGCTGCCGGCGCTCCACCTGGCGATTAGCGCGGTGTTCATTCTGATCTCTTCGGGCGCCATCCTGTTCGAGACCAGCAACATTATCCGCGGCGGTGAAACCAACTATATCCGCGCCACGGTCAGCCTGTATGTCTCGCTGTACAACATCTTTGTCAGCCTGCTGAGCATCCTGGGCTTCGCCAGCCGGGACTAACCGCTCCCCTGCTTAACCGAGGCCTCGCTTATGCGGGGCCTTTTTTTTTGCTACACTGCGGCCAGTTTCAGGCGGTATGTGAAAAATCATGTTTATTTTTGAAGGCAACGAAATTGAGACGGATAGCGAAGGCTATCTGAAAGATACCACCCAGTGGAGCGAGGCGATGGCGGAAGTCATTGCCGCGCAGGAAGGGATAACGCTCGCCGTTGAACACTGGGAAGTGGTGCGCTTTGTGCGCGAGTTTTACCTTGAATTCAACACCTCCCCGGCGATCCGTATGCTGGTCAAGGCGATGGCCAACAAGTTTGGCGAAGAGAAAGGCAACAGCCGCTATCTCTATCGCCTGTTCCCGAAAGGCCCCGCCAAACAGGCGACCAAAATCGCCGGGCTGCCGAAGCCGGTGAAGTGCATCTAATAGAGGATCGCGAATTTATCCCAGCTGCGGGTGGGTTGATGGGGCTCGGTTAACACTCGGTCAACCCGCGCGCTGCGCGGTCCCCCGGCTTTCAGCCAGGCAATGAGTTTTTCCACCTGCTCCGCCTCGCCGCAGGCAAGCACTTCCACCCCGCCGTCATCCAGATTACGGGCATAGCCGGTCAACCCCAGCTGCAGCGCTTCCCGCTGCGTGGAATAGCGAAATCCCACGCCCTGAACCGAACCGTAAACCCATGCCATGGTGCAGATACTGGCCATTATCATCTCCTTTTCGCTCACGCTATACGCTGAGGATAGCAAATTCGCTCAGCGTACATGCTTCGGCAGTAAACCATAATGCTGACGGAAGCGCGCGGTAAAGCGCGATCCCGACTGATATCCGCTGTTCTGCGCAATTTCGCCTATTGGCCGCGAGGTGGTCTGCAGCTGCCCGAGGGCGTGAGCCATCCGCACCTCCTCTACGATCTGGCGAAAACTCTGCGATTCCTGCTGCAACCGACGGCGCAGCGTAGACTCGCCGAGAAAGAGCATTTTCGCCACCCGCGACACGCTCCATGCCTGCGCTGGCGACAGCATAATCAGCTGCCGCACCTGCGCCGATAAATCCTGCTGCCGCTCAACGAGCAGCGGGCCGGCATAACCCGCCTCGTGCAGGGCCAGCAGCAGGCCCATAGTCTGGTGGAGCTGTAGAGAGGTGGATAATCCCTCCCGCACCGCCTGCAGAACGTTTTGCCACATAAACGCCAGCTCTGTCGTCACCGGGGCGCAGAGCGAGGTCAGACGCCCTGGCGGTGGCTCGCTGAGATAACGAGTCTTAAACGTCGTCAACAGCTCGGGGGTCAGCGACAGCAGATCGGAGCAAAAGAGGCCGTTCTCCGGCTGGTTAATTACCTCCAGCTCCACGTCAGCTGGCAACACAATCAGCTGTTGCGGCGTCGCCAGCACCCGGCTCTCCCCTTGCACAATCACTTTGCTGCCGCGTTTCACCCGACAGAGCGCCGGGGAGAACAGCCGCACGCGATGCAGCCTGCACAGCCGTCGGGTAGTGATCTCTGCCGCGGTTAAGGCGTTATGCTGAAAGTGGATACTCTCCATCCGACCGACCTTTTATTTTAACGCCCGGCCATCGCCGTCAACTGTGCGCTGGCGAGAGCATGGCTGTGTAACAGATAACCGACCAGCGCCCCGCTGGCCCCGGCATCCACCGGCAGCGTGGGGACATCCAGCGCCCATACCGTAAAGTGATAGCGGTGCGGTTTATCTCCCGCCGGCGGGCAGGCGCCGCCGAAGCCGGCATAGCCAAAATCGTTGCGGCCCTGTACCGCTCCGCCCGGCAGTGTAGCGCTGTTTTTATCTCCCGCGCCAGCGGGCAACGAAAAGACGCTGCTGGCGATATTGACCACCGTCCAGTGCCACCAGCCGCTGCCGGTAGGCGCATCGGGATCCCGGACGGTGACCGCGAAGCTGCGCGTGCCCGCCGGGGCGTTTTTCCACGCCAGCTGCGGAGAGACATTGCCTCCGGTACAGCCGAAACCGGCAAACCAGTGCTGCCGGGCCAGCGGCTGCCCGTCACGCATATCATTGCTGCTTACGCTAAACGGCGCGGCCATCGCGCCGCCGCTCGCGGCCGCCACCATCGCCACGGCCAAGTGGATTCCTGCTTTCATCGTCTGCTCCTCGTTGGGGGTGAGAAAACAGGGTATGAGAGTCCGCACCAGCTGAATGTGCCGAAGCGCCTGCATTTTGTGCCGAAACGCTCACCTGTGCCTGCCGGGCGAAAGATGCTTGCGCACGCCAGGTGTGCTACTCTACGCGCCATTTTTCGGTGCCGACATTCCCGTTGCTTAAAGGTAGCTCCATGACAGATTCCCTATTCCCCCGCTTAGTGTTAGCCAAAGGACGCGAGAAATCCCTGCTGCGTCGCCATCCGTGGATTTTCTCCGGCGGCGTCGCCCGCATGGAGGGTAAAGCCCGCAGCGGTGAAACCATCGATATTGTTGACCATCAGGGAAAATGGCTGGCCCGCGGCGCTTACTCGCCGTCGTCGCAGATCCGCGCCCGCGTGTGGACCTTCGACCGCGATGAAGCCATCGATAGCGCCTTCTTTGAACGCCGCCTGCAGCAGGCGCAAACCTGGCGGGCATGGCTGGCCGAGCGCGATGGCCTCGACAGCTACCGCCTGATCGCCGGCGAGTCCGATGGCCTCCCGGGCGTCACTATCGACCGCTTTGGCAACTTTTTCGTGCTGCAGCTGCTCAGCGCAGGCGCCGAATACCAGCGCGCCGCCATCATTAGCGCCCTGCAGAACCTGTTCCCGGACTGCGCCATTTACGATCGCAGCGATGTCGCCGTACGTAAAAAAGAGGGACTGGAGCTGGCCCAGGGGCCGGTGGTGGGCGAGCTGCCCCCGGCGCTGCTGCCGATCACCGAGCATGGCATGAAGCTGTTGGTTGATATCCAGGGCGGGCACAAGACCGGCTACTACCTCGACCAGCGCGACAGTCGCCTGGCCACCCGCCGCTATGTCGCGGATAAGCGGGTGCTGAACTGCTTCTCTTATACCGGCGGCTTTGCGGTGTCGGCGCTGATGGGCGGCTGCCGCCAGGTCACCAGCGTGGATACTTCGCAGGAGGCGCTCGACGTTGCTCGCCAGAACGTGGAGATCAACGGACTGGATCTGTCCAAAGCAGAATTTGTGCGGGACGACGTGTTCAAACTGCTGCGCAAATACCGCGATCAGGGAGAGAAATTTGACGTGATCGTGATGGATCCGCCGAAGTTCGTGGAAAATAAAAGCCAGCTGATGGGCGCCTGCCGCGGCTATAAAGATATCAATATGCTGGCGATCCAGCTGCTGAACCCCGGCGGTGTGCTGCTGACATTCTCCTGCTCCGGGCTGATGACCACCGATTTATTTCAGAAAATCATCGCCGATGCCGCAATTGATGCCGGGCGTGATGTACAATTTATAGAACAGTTCCGTCAGGCTGCCGACCACCCGGTGATCGCAACCTACCCGGAAGGGCTGTATCTGAAGGGGTTTGCCTGTCGCGTCATGTAACTTGAAAAACGAAACATGAGCCTCATATAGGGAGTATTCATGTTTCCCAGGAGGTGCCTATGATAGCCAGCAAATTCGGTATCGGCCAACAGGTCCGCCATACGCTCTTGGGCTACCTGGGCGTCATCGTCGATGTCGATCCCGAGTACTCGCTCGCGGAGCCGGAAGAGGATGAAATTGCCGCCAATGACGAACTGCGCGCGGCGCCCTGGTACCATGTGGTGATGGAAGATGATGATGGCCAGCCGATTCACACCTATCTGGCAGAAGCGCAGCTGAGCAGCGAAACCCGCGACGAACACCCGGAACAGCCGTCCCTTGACGAACTGGCCAAAACGATTCGTCAGCAGCTGCAGGCGCCAAGGTTGCGTAACTAGCCTACCCACGCCGCCCTGATAGGCGGCGTTTCGCTTTATATTCTATTTTTTCTCTGCCACCACCGCGGCCAACGCCTGACAGATCGCCTCATTAAATTGCGGACTGCGCTGCTGAGCTTCAGACCAGCGGATGTTCGCCTGATTTAACTGCCGCGACTGTGCCACGCTGCCCTGCGCCAACTGATTAAAAAACGGCGCTAGCATTGCTCCCCCCTTCACTTCCTGCGCTATTAAAACTGGCGAACCGTCGCTGTAACGAAAACGCTGTGCTGCGGCGGGGATAGCGACATCAGCAAAATGTGCTTGCGCAAAGCTCGCCCAGTAATTCGCGGCGTTATAACCCCGGGTAAAATTACTGTCGCAATGAGGAAGTGGAGAGAGCCGCCGGGTATTTTTCTCGGGCGCTTTAAAGCTGTTCTCCATCCATCGCGCCATTCCCTCCAGATACCATTTTTGTTTAAAAACGGCATAGCCATACTGATAAAGATGGAAAAATTCATGAGCTGGCGTAATGTTACGCGCCGGTTCCAGCGCGGCATTCAATACAAACTTTAAACCGCAAGGCAACTGCCTGCCGTCACTCATCGTTTCTGCCGCCACGCGATCGAAGGCCAAACCATTTCCTTTCGGCAGTTGCAGCATATAGACATTGATTTGCCTGGCCTGAGCATAGATCTTTTGCTGTAACGGAAAGCGAAGGCCAAGCACACTGGAATAGAGGTATTTAGCGGCCTGTAGTTGCCCGGCAATATCTTTGATACTGTCAGGGACGCCACTGCCTGAGCTGTCGTACTGATATTTGAGGGCGTCTCGCCCTTGCAGGCTATAAAAAATATGGAAATCATCTTCAACATATTCTTTTTCGAGACGATGATTAAGTAATATTGAACCTTTGACGCAGCGGGATTCCTGCACCATTTCATCGGCCGCCGCGGACGGCAAACAAAACACCGCTGACAGATAAATTGCGCACCATACCGCTCCTGCTCTGCTATATCGCAAGGTACCGCCTCTCTGGATGTCACCCGCCCCGGTAAAATACTTTTACCGGGGCAGAAACGTTCTCACACGACACGTTGTTTGAGCGAAACCACATTGAGTGGCTTCTCCTCCAGCTCCTTCATTCGCTGCTCATTGTGCTGTAACCAGCTTTCCCAGCGCCCGGCTATCGCGGTAGCGTAATAACGGCGCGCATTGCGGATAGCGGCGGCCTGCATCTCTTTTTGTAGCGCCTTATCGGAAATAACCCGAACTAAGGCCGCGGCCAGCGCCTCTTCGTCGCCGTAAGGCACCAGAATCCCGGCCTGGCGGTCCTGCAGAATATCGCGCGGCCCATATTTAATAGCAAAGCTAATTAACGGCGTGCCGTAGACCATGGCCTCGACCGCCGACAGAGATTGCCCCTCCTGATTTGAACAGAGGACCGTACAGCAAGCGTGTCGATGAACGGCAGCAATATCTGCGGTAAATCCGTTAATTTTTATCACGTCTTCTAATCCCCACGCCTTAACCTGGTCGCTAAGTTTACGGCGGAGCGGGCCGACGCCATAAGTGTGTAACCGCGCATCGGGACGTTGCGCGGACACTTTACGGAATGCGTTGAACAGCGTCAGATGCTGCTTTTCTTCAGAATAACGCGCCAGGTAAATGACCGTTTCTGAGGGCTCCTTTTGCGGGTTAACCGGAATTTTGCTGTCATCCATATGGTTGGGGATGACCACAAGGCGAGCGCCGGGGATCCCCTCTTGCTGTAAATCTTGCCATTGTTCGTCGGTGAGTACGATTAACCGATCCACCAGTTGCGGTTGTTCCAGTAAATGACGGTAAGAAGCTTTTATCCCGCCGTTTAGCAATTGATGATGAGAGTGGATGACCGCGCTAACCGTGCAGTTCATCCGCTGTGCCGGTTGTGAGCAGACAAAATCTTTCCACGCTTTGTTTTTATCGACGATAAAATGCCAGCTGCCCGCTGCGGGCAGCATCATTTCCAGCATCCAGGAGAAAAACGTTTCCTGTTGGTTGAAGGATTTGACCTCCCCGCCCGGCAAAGCGACATCCATGCGGATAATCTGCAGATTCGCTTTCTTGATATCAAAATATTTACGCAGCAACACGTTTCCTGCGCTATCGACGTAATCTTCCACCAATTGCCCCTGCGGGCGTAATTGATAGTTATTTTTACCGATTGGCGCCTCTGCTTTCGGCACAATTGTCTGACGAAGCTCAACCTCCCCTTTCAGCTCAGGAAGCGGGACGATCCTCCCCGCACTCAGGCACGACGCTAATGCATTGTAGAGGTTATAAACCGGCACCGCTTCCGGCAATGCTCCCCGCGCCTTCAACGATTTTACCGCATCGTTAAGGTCTGGATTCCAGACGGCGGTGATAAGCCACGGGACAGTGTGTAAATGTTCAACAAACAGCCTTGCTCGCCGGGTAGCCGCTACCTCAATACCATTCCCCACGTCGCGCAGATTCTCTAACAAAAAAAGGGTCGTTCCCCGAGGCGCGGGCGGCGCCGCGATTGGCGATTGCTGACGTTTGCTGGCTGCCTGAAAATACTTCTGATAAGCGATATAACCTGACAGATAGTGCTCTACATCATCAATTCGAACACGGTAGCTATGGTGACGAATAAAGAAACTATTAACGATACGCGCAGGATTTTTAAAAAACATCGCCAGCTCTGGCCAGAAGAAACCATCCAGTAAATAACGCGCCCGCGACTCCAGCGCCAGATAGAATTTTTCTTTATCAAAGTCGTCGAGCAAATGGCGCTTTGTGGTAGAGGCATCCAGGCGCGCAATCATTTCCGCCGCCGCCATCATTAACTCCAGTAGCGTTGGATAGGTTGTTACCCGTTGCAGCACGAAATCTAGATGATCGCGCACGTTGTCCAGCCCGAAGCGGAAATATCGCTCCTCAGGGCGAAAACGCGTTAATTCGTTAACGCAATAGCTCAACCAGTGATCGTGATGCTGCCAGTGTTTTTGTCGAATGAAGTATTCAAATGCTTTCTCCACCATAACCAGCCACTGCGGCGCCAGCGTCAAGCTATACAAGCGCATTAAGGCAAAAGCCGCCTCACCGTCGTAATAGATAATGCGATGTTTGGCTTTCAATGAGAGATCGTGGCTGTTAAGGACATGAACAAACTCACCACTTTGCGCGTCCTGCATAAATGCAATTCCGGTGGCCAGTTGCGACAACAGGTCCAGATATTGTCGATCGCCCGTCGTTTCGGTGTATTTCACCAGCGCCAGAATACTGACCGCATTACCGCCGAGTTTAATTTCATTTTCGACATCACAAAGAAACGCGGCCTGTCGTCCATCAGCAAGTGTACGAACTGAAATAAGGTTATTGACCAGGTAAGCAATCGCCCGATCAATCGCCTGACGAAGGTGCGGCTGCTTAGTCGCCTCCCATCCCTCAATCAGTGAATAGGTTGAGCTGGCATGGCGCAAAGCATTATAGGATCGCACAGGACGGTCAAAGCAGGGAAACCATCCGTAATAATAGAGCCCATCTTTTTTGACCTGACGAGCCAGATAATCGCTCCCCTTTTTAATAACCTCGGGCAGATAATTTTTTTGCCATTCATCACCGATAACGCGGTAACCTGAACTGCGGCCAGTATGTTCGATGAGTTTAGCGCCATTACGATCGCAGAATACTGAACGCGTTTTAAACCGCCATAGTATCTGCTGAGGTTCGCTCGGCCAGTTCAAACTGTGCTTAAATCGGCGTTGACCATAATTTTCCAGATTAATGTCATTTGGCGCCGCTACGCCATTGTCCCCATCATAAAGTAAAGCATTCGCCGCAATTTCCTGTTCAAGGATCGCTTGGGTAAATTGTGTATCAAAAGAGATGCCGAAGCGAAAATAATTGCGTTTGGTGATATTGAGTTTCTTTAATAGATTTTCCCACGTTAGTTTTTCTACGCTATCGACTATATCAATTCGTAACCATTGGGTTTCATTATCTTGCTTTTTACGCCACTCCTGCAGAGCTCTGGCCCCGGCTAGCCAGGCTTGATCAAAGCTGGCTGCTGTCGAAACATGGACATGCGCACGCTGCTTACCGTCACTGACGCTAAAAAAGATGACCCACCCAGGATAATCAGCAGGCAATGCGGTCGTTTTTAATGGTTTGCACTGAAAGCAAGCCTGTTGTAATAAATCGCTCAATGCCATCTCAAATCTCCATACGTTGAAAATTCACCAAACATAAAGCCAACTAGCGGGTGTTACCTTTCTCTCAGCGCTTCTTTTGCCCTATTAAATGGTTTCACCAAATAATCCATAACCGTCTTCTCTCCGGTTTTAATATCAACCGTAGCGATCATCCCTGGACCTATTAAAAAACGCTTACCGCGTTTATTTTCCAGATAGTTATGATCGGTACGGATAAACACCCGATAATAGTAAACATCAGGTTTTGCCTCGTCCTGAATCGTGTCGGGAGATATCGTTTCGACAACACCATTGAGAGCGCCATAGATGGCATAATCATAGGCGGTAATTTTTACCAGCGCCTTCTGATCGGGATGAATAAATGCAATATCGCGCGGAGAAATCCGCGCTTCAATCAACAATCTACCATCAATGGGGACGATATCCATCAGTTCACCGTTAGGCGCGATAACCCCGCCGATGGTATTCACTTTGATATTTTTGACGATCCCCTGCACCGGTGAGCGCACGGTCAATCGAGCCACTGAATCTGCCCGGCCCTTAATCACTTCGGCAAGGCTGGCGACATCCGCATTGGCTTTTGACAACTGCTCGCGGGCATCGACATAGTAGCGAGTGTTGAGGTCAATTTTCTTTAGCTCAATATCGGCAGCCTGCTGGCGTAAACGAAGCACTTCAACATTACTGGCCGCACCGGTCTTAGCCAGCTTTTCATTTATCGCCAGCTCACTATTGACCAGCGATAACGACTGCTCCAGTTGCCGCATAGACTTCGTTAGCTGCTCCCTGCGACTGTGATAGAGGCGAGTTTCTTCCGCCAGTAGCCCCGGCCAGGCCTTCAACGATGGCGGAAAAATCAGCGGTTGGTTGTTCACCTCGGCGGTCAGGCGAATGCTTGCGGCTAATGACGCGCGATATTTTGCCTGACTTTCGCCAACATTGGATTCGCTGCGGGTCGGATCCAATCGTGCGACCACCTGGCCCGCGGCGACACGGCTGCCTTCGCGAACGTTCAGCTCAGTTAAGATCCCGCCGTCGAGCGTTTGCAACACCTGTTCGCGCGAGCTGGGGATCACTTTTCCGGTCCCGGTGGATACTTCATCAAGCGTGGCAAACCATGCCCAAACGCCTGTGACAACCAGCAGTAGCGCCAGTAAAGCGATCAGGCGGCGCGATTTAACCAGCTCGGCCTCATCACGCTCGTTATCAGCCATCGCAGCAACCGGGTCGAGTTCCTTTACCAACGGGAAAATCGCAGCAGTGGGCTTATTCATATGTTCACCACCTGAGCACGCGCTTTTTCTTGCTCAAACACCGTCGCTTTTGGCTTATCCAGCGCCAGCTGCCCGTCCTGAATAACCAGTATACGATCGACGATATTAAGCACCGCTGCTTTGTGAGTGGCGATGATTAACGTACGCTCTCCTGCCCAACGCGCCAGCTGCTCGACAAACGCTTTTTCTGTTCGTTCATCAAAGAATGAGGTGGGTTCATCCAGCAGAATAATATTGGGATCGCGGATGAGCGCTCGGGCCAGCAGCAGTGACTGCCGCTGCCCGCCGGAAAGCCCAAGCCCTCCCTCCATCACCAGATGTTCAAGCCCCATAGGCAGTTTGTTGACAAACTCCAGCGCACCGCACAGTTCCAGCACGTTCACCAGTTCATCATCGCTCGCCATAGGCCGTCCCAGGGTCACATTTTCCCTTAATGTCCCATGAAATAACCGAGCCTCCTGCGTCAGTAGCGTGGCATTACGGCGAATATCCGCCAGATCGATTTGCGGCAGCGAAAGATCGTCAAGCCTTAGCTCGCCTGACGTCAACTCAACATTACCCATCATTGCCTGCAAAAGCGTTGATTTCCCGGCGCCAATGCGCCCCAGAACAGCTATTTTTTCCCCGGCTTTAATAGAAAGCTGTTTAATTCGCAGCGGTGCGGGGCCATTGTCTTTGCCGTAACGAAACTCAGCGTTGCGAAATTCATAATTGCCGTGCAGAACCGCTCGATGGATCCGCGGCTCATCCAGCCCCCCTTCTACCGGCAGCGCCATTAAATTATCCAGGCTTGCTTTCGCTACTTTCACCTGCTGCCAGCGAGCCAGTACCCCGCAGAGCGCCGTCATCGGGGCAACCATTCGACTGGACAGCATCGATGCCGCCACCATGGCGCCGGTCGTGATGTCGCCATTAATCACCAGCGGCGCCCCAACGGCCACTACGGCGGCATACAACAGGTTCTGGATCGACATGCCCCAGCTCACCAGCCCATGAGTGACTTTTCGGGTTTGAACTCCCGATTCCGCTGTAATCGCCACATAGCTGTTCCATTGTTGCAAAAAGCGACTTTCTGCCTGCATCATTTTTATATCCGGCAGGCCCTGAATGCTTTCCACCAAAATAGCGTTGCGTAGCGTGCTTTCATGCTGATTTTTATTTGCCAGCTCAGCCAGTTTTTTCTGCAGTACCAATCCCGGTAACAGCATCAGGATAGTCGCAACAGGCGCGATCCAACTCAGCCATGGCGAGACGATAAATAGCACAAGCTGAAAAAGCAGGAAAAAAGGTAAATCGGCAATGACCGTCATCATGGTCGAGGTCATCATTTCCCGTACCTGCTCTAGCTCGCGAATCTGGGAAATAAAGCTGCCCGTCGAGCGCGGCACAGCCGTATTTTTCAGCCGTAATGCGTGACCAAATACGCGATCGGAGATACGAATATCCCCACGTTTTCCCAACAGGTCGGTCACGTGACCGCGGGTAATTTTCAGAACAAAATTGAACAATGCAGCAATTAATACGCCGCTAAACAAGACATATAACGTGGGATAGGATTGGGCCGGGATGACCCGATCATATACCTGCATGGAAAACAGGATACCGGCCAAAGCCAAAATATTGATCGCCAGCGACGCCAGCATGACATGCGTATAGGGACGCCAATCTTTTAAAACGATCTTACGTAACCAGTCTGGCTGGAAGCGCGTGAGGTAGCTTTCAGTTCTAATATCTTTCTCCGGCGAGGCCGGACGAAAAGCCACAGTGAATTCAATTTCATCTAACAAGGGGTCAAGCGGACAGTGGCTTAGTAATGTGAGCTCTTTGACAAAACGGATCCCGACTGAGTTATGTAGATCGAAGCTTTCAATAATGCCAATCTGGCCATCTTTGAGCTGTACCACAAGCGGCAGCCGCCAGGCCGACATTTTCCGGTCATTGCCATTGAGAAATTGGCAATGCAATCCGGCATGACGGCATATGTGTTTAAGCGCATCAGGCAGCGTTTTTTGCGTCGCCCACTCCGCCGCGGCATGGAGCGTCCCCGGTGAGTAACTTTGCCGATAATGGCTGGCGACAAAAGCCATAGCGTTAGCCCAATCCTGTAAATGCGGAATATCACTGCGCTGGGGTTGTTCGCTCATGGTCGAATCTCCACGCCCTGAATTCTTTGGTTATCCAGAGCAAAAACGGCGCGCATTTTCCCTGTACTGAACAGACAATCCAGTTCCAGATTTCGCAGTTGCGCTTCAGTTAATACCTGATTAAATTGCGCCTGATAAATTTCCTGATCGACGTTAAGCAGGTCGAGTAACGGACGCGTGCCGAGCTGTAAATATTGATCCTGATACAGGGCGCGGGTTTGTTCGCCAAGCAATTGCTGACGGCGCTGGATGGCGATAGATTGTTTCAGGTTTACCGCCTCGTCGCGGGAGGCGCTCAACTTCTGGCTGGCATCGAGTTGCGCGTTTCTGATCCCGGCATTTGCCGCGGAAAGCGTTTGCTGCGCCGCTT
Organism: Klebsiella africana; assembly: GCF_020526085.1. NCBI lineage: Bacteria > Pseudomonadati > Pseudomonadota > Gammaproteobacteria > Enterobacterales > Enterobacteriaceae > Klebsiella > Klebsiella africana. The sequence continues at coordinate 3,338,594 of NZ_CP084874.1, forward strand.
CGCGGGAGGCCGTTAGCGCGCCGCCCTGGTAGATCGGCATTTCTACTTTGACCCATGCCGAATACTGCGTTTTATTTAATACCGCGCTGTTGGCGTAATTATCATTGAGGTAATGCGTTACCTGAGGTTCCAGCGAGATTGTAGGCAACATTTGAGCGGTGGCATTATCTACCTGGGCTTGGGCCTGTGTAGCCTGGGCCAAAGCGGCGAGCACCGCTGGTACGGTTCGATAATCGATTTTACTAACGGCGCAGGCGGCATCCATAGCCTGCGGTACACTTTCGGTTACGGAGGTAATACTTCCGAGACCAAGATACGTCGCCAGCGTTGCCTTCCAGCGCTCAAGCGCTGCCTGATACTGGATAAGCGTCGCCTGCGCGCCCTCAACGCGGGTATCCGTTTGCACAACATCAGAAAGCGATGTCGCCCCGGCGTCGTTGCGCTGGCGAATAAGATCGCCAATATGCTTTAACGAATCGACCTGGGCCTGGGCTATTTTCACAAGCTTTTGATAACCCTGCAGCTGTACCACTGCCCCCGCGGTATCATGAGCCACCTGATCGATATTAAGCATGACCATCGCCTGCTGTTGGGCAACGGCAGCGTCCGCCGCTCTCACCGAACTGGAGACTTTGCCAAAGTCGTACAGCATTTGCGAAACAGAGACAACTAATGAGGGAGAATATCCAGAATCAGAGTAGGTATTACTATACCCATTATTCATACCCGCATTAACCTGCGGATAATATTTGGCTTTCGCGACATCCACTTTTTGCACCTGCTCCTGGAGTTTACTCACCTGTTGATTGATAGCAGGATGCCAATTGACTGCTGATTTTACTGCGGTGGCAATATCCAGTGGACCGGCAAGATGACTTTCAGGGTTGATAAGCTCTTCGCTATATCCGGCGACCTGCTGAGTATCGTTTAACCTCTGGGTGCTGATGCTAGTGGGCGGAAAGGAAAGTTCCTCTGCGTCAACCGTTAATGCCATGGAGATTGACAGGAAAATAATGCTGCAGTTGTAAACGCTGACCATCCCTTTCTTTTGAAATAGACGCATAAAATTACCCTTCAGAAAGCACACTGAAAATATGGATATACTCTTTCCGCATCATTCTTTTTATTTAACGATAGCCCGTCGTTCCCCGATTGGTTTTTCCTTATCCTCTTTCGCGACAAAAAATCGTAACGGCAGCACCTCCCTGTGCCGCCATTCTCATCAACTTATTTAGTTCGAGTTATTGGTATCAATCAGCTCATCGAGCGAATTGATATGGACCCCCTGTAGCGTAATTAACGTCGCAGGTTGATGGGTGTTTCCACCTGTTCCATCGCGGTCAATAGACACCACGGTGTTTCCGCCGACATAACTCAGAGTTATATAGTTACCCAACGTATCACTGGAACCATCCCAGCCGACCAACAGCGCCGAAACATCGATGTGATCTCCCTGGGCAACCGAGAAGTCGCTCCAGGTATCGCTACCGTTGCCTCCGGTGTTGTCATCCGCCAACAGGTTGTAAACCAGCGTATCGGCTCCCACACCCATGCTGAAGGTATCATCGTAAGCGGTACTATGAACGCTATCGTCATTGACGCTGCCGGCGATCTGCGGATGCAGATCGATCGTCAGATTCGCCGTCGAACTGCCGCCATCACTACTGATAAGGGTATAAGTAAATGTCTCCTTAGACGTTATTGCATCGGTATTCACACCCCCGTTCAACTGATAGGTGTAACCACCTTGCCCATTAATGGTCAGGATCCCGTATTCACCATACAGCACCGCATTTCCATTAGATGCGCTGGTCCCCGTATCGTTAGTTACTGTGCCATCAGAATGGAAGGTCCAGTTGGTCGCAATACCCAGATTGTTTTCGCCACTTATCGTAAAGCCGCTATGCAGCGAACCAAGCGTGTCTGGTGTTCCATTCGCACCGGAACCGTCGAGAATATTCCCTGCCACAGATTGCCCGACCGTCAGATGCGCATCGGTATGGATCTCGGTTCCTGCCACGCTCGCTGACAGGTTGTAGGACATCGCCGTGCCGGCATGCATCGTATGACTAATACTCAGAGTATAATCACCTGCCGCCAGTTGTACCGGGATGCCGCCGTTAACCATGTTCAGCGTCACAGTATCCGTATCCGCCGTCGAGCCGATGATGGCGATGTCATCCAGTGCCATACTCAAAGGCCCCGTCCAGACGGTGACATCTGTCATCACTCCGCCAACCATCACATGATGGACCAGAGTTACGGTTCCCAAGAGATCGCCATTCAGTAATGTCGAGCTACTGGTCCCGCTCAAATTGAGCTTGATAGAAGCGTTATCCACCTCCCGGCCTTCAGCGATGGTAAAGTTCTGACTGGTGACTTTCGCCGCCGATGTCGCATTGGCCGCTACTGCCGTGTTTGGCACTGCAAGATTGCTGACGCTTTGCGTCCAGGTAACCGACTGCATTGCCGTGGCCGCCGACAGGGAGGCGATATCATCAACCGCTACCGGTGGCGTTGACTCAATGTTCATCGTCAGCGTAGTCGACGATGTATGACCCAGCCCATCCGTTATCGTGTAGGTGAAGACATCACTCTGACCCACCCCTGTTGTTCCATTAGCATGGTAACTATAACTACCGTCAGACTTGATTATCAGAGTACCGTATGTACCGTTAATCGTGACGCCGCCGGCAGTGACTGTTTCGATCTGCGATCCAAACTGAATGCTGCTTACGGTAATTCCATTACCTGTATCGCCAACATCGCCATCGCTATCGGTGTGCAGAACATTCCCCGTCACGTATTTCGTCGAATCTGTCACCTCCATACTAATGCTGGTGCCCAAATTCAGATTCAGTATCGAACCAACCAATCCTCCTGTAGTCGGCGACGAAATAACAACCATATAGTTACCGGCGCCAATTCTTTCAAATTCCCCTCCTCCCGCGTATTCAAGGCTTAATCCAAGGAAACCTGTCGGCGTTGCTGTAATTCCATCCTTAATAACGCCGACTATCTGGTTAGTGTCGGTATTGATCAGAATGAGATCCAGGGTAACGGCGCCTAGCGCGATGCTAAGGGCAGTGGACCCCGAAACACCTAACGTCACATCCTGTTCAGTCCCTTCAGCCACGACAAACTTAAAGCCATTGGTCGGAAGCGCGACATTCACGGTATTCAGTAGCGACAGGCCCGCCACCTGAACGACATTGCCCCCCTGGATATCAAGATTATCTTCGACGTTGCCGACGTAATAAGCCTGCGTATCCGGATTAGCCTGGGCGGTCTCGACCTCCTGACCGATATTGATAGTCAGGGTGGTGGTTGATTGCAGCCCATTACCATCCGTAATGGTATAGGTAAATACATCCGCATTACCTGCCGACCCGGCCTTACCTGATGCCTGGTAGCTATAGCTGCCGTCAGCGTTAATAGTCAGTACGCCATAAGCACCCGTTACCGATATGGTGCCGCCATTCACTGAGAAAGTCTCACCTGCAGCAGTGGTGGCCGTTACCGACGTTACCGTAAGGTCGGTACCGCTATCGGCCATATCGCCGTTATCCGATCCCTCCAGCACATTGCCTGTAACGGTACTTCCGCTATAACCGAGCGAATCGGTTACCGTTGCCTCGACAAAGGTGGCAACCCCCGCTCCCGCAAGCGTATTAATCAAGCTGACCAATACCCCATCAGAATTGGGTGAGGAAATCGCCAACGCATAGTTACCTGCCGGTAAGTTCTCGAAAGATGCCGTACCGCTATAAACCAGCCCACCAAGTAATGTCGCACTGATATTCACACTTCCAGGGTCAATCGCGACAACTCGTCCAGTTGCGATATCAATCACCGAGAGGTCGGCCGTCAACGTATTTCCAGCGCCCAACAGATTGACTATCGACGTTAACAGCCCAGCCGTTGAAAGCAGAGACACGCCGCTGACATCAACCGTCATATCCTCTGTTGTGTTGCTGTCCACGTTGAAGCGGAAGCTACTGCCAGACAACAGCGACACATTAATCGTGCTCAGCAGCGAGACGCCAACCAGTTGCGAGAGATTGCCTTCAGTACCATTAAGATTGCCGTACTGCTGCACAACCTCAGAACTATTGGTATCAGGTATTGCCTCAACGGAATCCGAATCACTGTCCGAATCGGAGTCGCTGTCGGAGTCAGAATCGCTGTCCGAATCGGAGTCGCTGTCTGAGTCCGAATCGCTGTCAGAGTCGGAGTCGCTGTCGGAGTCCGAATCGCTGTCAGAGTCCGAATCGCTGTCAGAGTCTGAATCGCTGTCAGAATCCGAGTCGCTGTCGGAATCTGCATCAGCATCCGACTCACCGATATCACTTCCTGCCACGATATTAATCGTCAGCGTAGCCGTCGCCGTATCACCATCCGCATCCACTATCGTGTAGGTAAAGATATCGGCCTGGCCAACAGCATCCGCATCGCCAGTCGCCTTGTAGGTATAGCTGCCGTCCGCATGGATCGTCAGCTGACCGTAAAGACCATTTATCACAACACCTGCAGCCGTCACATCAAGCGGCGTGGTCTGCACACTGGAGGCGATTTTGCTTACCGTAATGCCATCACCGGTATCTGCTACATCCCCCCCTGCATCCGCAACCAGCACATTGCCGGCAATTGCCGTCGAGGTGTACTGCGTAGAATCCGTGATTGTCGCCTGGGCAACCGACAGCAGATTTGCTGACGCCAGTTCATCAACCACTGCGGCCAGACCGCCGGAAGCTTGCGGTGAAGAAACCACTACCGCGTAGTTCCCGGCCGGCAGGTCGCTAAAGGTCGCGCTGCCGGAGTAAACCAGATTGAGCAGCGCCAGAGACGGCGTCAGGCTCACGGCATCCGGAATAATCTGCACTACCTCACCGGTGTCGGTATTCACTATCGACAGATCGGCGGTAATGGATGAAGCGCCGCCAACCAGTTGCCCCACCAGTGCCAGTACTGACTGCAGACTCAGCAACGTTGAACCAGTGACCGCTATCGTCACATCCTCAGTTGTTCCTTCACTAACCGAGAACTTCGTGGAGTTCGCCGCCAGCAGGGAGACATCCACCGTATTGAGTAAGGAGACACCAAGCAGCTGGCTTGCGGTTCCGGTCACGTTGTTAAGGTTGCCCTCTACGGTATCGATAGCCGCCGTATGGGTATCATTATTTGCCTGCGGTTCGGTATCCGAATCGGAGTCGGAGTCGGAGTCGCTGTCCGAGTCCGAGTCGCTGTCAGCATCCGAATCGCTGTCAGAGTCAGAGTCGGAGTCGCTGTCTGAGTCGGAGTCGCTGTCGGAGTCCGAGTCACTGTCAGAATCCGAATCGCTGTCAGAGTCGGAGTCGCTGTCGGAATCTGAGTCGCTGTCCGAGTCCGAGTCGCTGTCGGAGTCGCTGTCAGAATCCGAATCACTGTCAGAGTCTGAATCGCTGTCAGCATCCGAATCGCTGTCTGAGTCGGAGTCGGAGTCGGAGTCACTGTCAGAGTCAGAGTCGGAATCGCTGTCAGAATCCGAATCACTGTCAGAGTCTGAATCACTGTCGGAATCCGAATCACTGTCGGAGTCCGAGTCACTGTCAGAATCCGAATCGCTGTCGGAGTCGGAATCGCTGTCCGAATCGGAATCGCTGTCAGAATCCGAATCACTGTCGGAATCCGAATCGCTGTCGGAGTCCGAGTCACTGTCGGAATCCGAGTCACTGTCAGAATCCGAATCACTGTCGGAGTCGGAGTCGGAGTCACTGTCAGAGTCAGAATCACTGTCAGAGTCCGAGTCGCTGTCAGAGTCGGAGTCCGAGTCGCTGTCAGAGTCGGAATCGCTGTCGGAATCCGAATCGCTGTCCGAATCGGAATCGCTGTCAGCATCCGAATCACTGTCGGAATCCGAGTCGCTGTCAGAGTCCGAGTCACTGTCAGAATCGGAGTCGCTGTCGGAGTCGGAATCGCTATCCGAATCCGAATCGCTGTCAGAGTCCGAATCGCTGTCAGAATCCGAGTCGCTGTCAGAATCCGAGTCGCTGTCAGAGTCGGAGTCGCTGTCCGAGTCCGAGTCGCTGTCAGAGTCGGAGTCACTGTCGGAGTCCGAGTCGCTGTCAGCATCCGAATCGCTGTCAGAGTCGGAGTCGCTGTCGGAGTCCGAATCACTGTCAGAATCGGAGTCGCTGTCAGAATCCGAGTCACTGTCAGAGTCCGAGTCGCTGTCAGAATCGGAGTCGCTGTCGGAGTCGGAATCGCTATCCGAATCCGAATCGCTGTCAGAGTCCGAATCGCTGTCAGAATCCGAGTCGCTGTCAGAGTCGGAGTCACTGTCAGAGTCGGAGTCACTGTCGGAATCCGAGTCGCTGTCAGAGTCCGAATCACTGTCAGAGTCCGAATCGCTGTCAGAGTCCGAATCGCTGTCAGAGTCCGAATCGCTGTCAGAGTCTGAATCGCTGTCCGAGTCTGAATCGCTGTCAGAATCCGAGTCGCTGTCGGAATCTGCATCAGCATCCGACTCACCGATATCACTTCCTGCCACGATATTAATCGTCAGCGTAGCCGTCGCCGTATCACCATCCGCATCCACTATCGTGTAGGTAAAGATATCGGCCTGGCCAACAGCATCCGCATCGCCAGTCGCCTTGTAGGTATAGCTGCCGTCCGCATGGATCGTCAGCTGACCGTAAAGACCATTTATCACAACACCTGCAGCCGTCACATCAAGCGGCGTGGTCTGCACACTGGAGGCGATTTTGCTTACCGTAATGCCATCACCGGTGTCTGCTACATCCCCCCCTGCATCCGCAACCAGCACATTGCCGGCAATTGCCGTCGAGGTGTACTGCGTAGAATCCGTGATTGTCGCCTGGGCAACCGACAGCAGATTTGCTGACGCCAGTTCATCAACCACTGCGGCCAGACCGCCGGAAGCTTGCGGTGAAGAAACCACTACCGCGTAGTTCCCGGCCGGCAGGTCGCTAAAGGTCGCGCTGCCGGAGTAAACCAGATTGAGCAGCGCCAGAGACGGCGTCAGGCTCACGGCATCCGGAATAATCTGCACTACCTCACCGGTGTCGGTATTCACTATCGACAGATCGGCGGTAATGGATGAAGCGCCGCCAACCAGTTGCCCCACCAGTGCCAGTACTGACTGCAGACTCAGCAACGTTGAACCAGTGACCGCTATCGTCACATCCTCAGTTGTTCCTTCACTAACCGAGAACTTCGTGGAGTTCGCCGCCAGCAGGGAGACATCCACCGTATTGAGTAAGGAGACACCAAGCAGCTGGCTTGCGGTTCCGGTCACGTTGTTAAGGTTGCCCTCTACGGTATCGATAGCCGCCGTATGGGTATCATTATTTGCCTGCGGTTCGGTATCCGAATCGGAGTCGGAGTCGGAGTCGCTGTCCGAGTCCGAGTCGCTGTCAGCATCCGAATCGCTGTCAGAGTCAGAGTCGGAGTCGCTGTCTGAGTCGGAGTCGCTGTCGGAGTCCGAGTCACTGTCAGAATCCGAATCGCTGTCAGAGTCGGAGTCGCTGTCGGAATCTGAGTCGCTGTCCGAGTCCGAGTCGCTGTCGGAGTCGCTGTCAGAATCCGAATCACTGTCAGAGTCTGAATCGCTGTCAGCATCCGAATCGCTGTCTGAGTCGGAGTCGGAGTCGGAGTCACTGTCGGAATCCGAATCACTGTCGGAGTCCGAGTCACTGTCAGAATCCGAATCGCTGTCAGAGTCGGAGTCGCTGTCGGAGTCCGAATCGCTGTCAGAGTCGGAATCGGAATCGCTGTCGGAATCGGAGTCACTGTCCGAGTCCGAATCGCTGTCAGAGTCCGAGTCGCTGTCGGAGTCGCTGTCGGAATCCGAGTCACTGTCAGAGTCGGAGTCGCTGTCGGAGTCGGAATCGCTGTCCGAATCGGAATCGCTGTCAGAATCCGAATCACTGTCGGAATCCGAATCGCTGTCGGAGTCCGAGTCACTGTCGGAATCCGAGTCACTGTCAGAATCCGAATCACTGTCGGAGTCGGAGTCGGAGTCACTGTCAGAGTCAGAATCACTGTCAGAGTCCGAGTCGCTGTCAGAGTCGGAGTCCGAGTCGCTGTCAGAGTCGGAATCGCTGTCGGAATCCGAATCGCTGTCCGAATCGGAATCGCTGTCAGCATCCGAATCACTGTCGGAATCCGAGTCGCTGTCAGAGTCCGAGTCACTGTCAGAATCGGAGTCGCTGTCGGAGTCGGAATCGCTATCCGAATCCGAATCGCTGTCAGAGTCCGAATCGCTGTCAGAATCCGAGTCGCTGTCAGAATCCGAGTCGCTGTCAGAGTCGGAGTCGCTGTCCGAGTCCGAGTCGCTGTCAGAGTCGGAGTCACTGTCGGAGTCCGAGTCGCTGTCAGCATCCGAATCGCTGTCAGAGTCGGAGTCGCTGTCGGAGTCCGAATCACTGTCAGAATCGGAGTCGCTGTCAGAATCCGAGTCACTGTCAGAGTCCGAGTCGCTGTCGGAATCGGAGTCGGAGTCGGAGTCCGAGTCGCTGTCAGAGTCGGAATCGCTGTCCGAGTCGGAGTCGCTGTCAGAGTCCGAATCACTGTCGGAATCGGAATCGCTGTCGGAGTCCGAATCACTGTCGGAATCAGAGTCGGAGTCGGAGTCGCTGTCGGAGTCCGAATCGCTGTCCGAATCCGAGTCACTGTCGGAGTCGGAATCGCTGTCGGAGTCCGAGTCGGAGTCACTGTCGGAATCCGAGTCGCTGTCGGAGTCGGAGTCACTGTCAGAATCACTGTCAGAGTCGGAGTCGCTGTCAGAATCCGAGTCACTGTCGCTGTCGGAATCCGAGTCGCTGTCGGAGTCTGAATCGCTGTCCGAATCCGAATCGCTGTCTGAGTCCGAATCGCTGTCAGAGTCGGAGTCAGAGTCGCTGTCCGAGTCGCTGTCCGAATCCGAATCGCTGTCAGAGTCAGAGTCACTGTCGGAGTCCGAGTCGCTGTCAGAGTCAGAATCACTGTCAGAGTCGGAATCGCTGTCAGCATCCGAATCGCTGTCCGAGTCTGAGTCGCTGTCGGAGTCCGAATCACTGTCCGAATCCGAATCACTGTCCGAATCCGAATCACTGTCGGAGTCCGAGTCACTGTCAGAATCCGAGTCGCTGTCGGAGTCCGAGTCGCTGTCGGAGTCCGAGTCGCTGTCAGAGTCCGAGTCGCTGTCAGAGTCGGAGTCGGAGTCGCTGTCAGAGTCCGAGTCGCTGTCAGCATCCGAATCGCTGTCAGAGTCGGAGTCACTGTCAGAGTCCGAGTCGCTGTCAGAGTCGGAATCACTGTCAGAGTCGGAATCACTGTCAGAGTCAGAATCACTGTCAGAGTCCGAGTCGCTGTCGGAGTCAGAGTCGCTGTCGGAGTCAGAGTCGCTGTCAGAGTCCGAGTCGCTGTCAGAGTCCGAGTCACTGTCCGAATCCGAGTCACTGTCCGAATCCGAGTCACTGTCGGAGTCCGAGTCGCTGTCAGAGTCCGAATCGCTGTCAGAGTCGGAGTCACTGTCAGAATCCGAATCGCTGTCAGAGTCGGAATCGCTGTCAGCATCCGAATCGCTGTCCGAGTCCGAGTCGCTGTCCGAATCCGAATCACTGTCAGAGTCGGAGTCGCTGTCGGAGTCGGAATCGCTGTCCGAATCGGAATCGCTGTCAGCATCCGAATCACTGTCGGAATCCGAATCGCTGTCCGAGTCCGAGTCGCTGTCGGAGTCGGAGTCGCTGTCCGAATCCGAGTCACTGTCAGAGTCCGAGTCGCTGTCCGAATCCGAATCACTGTCCGAATCCGAATCACTGTCGGAATCGGAGTCACTGTCAGAGTCGGAGTCGCTGTCGGAGTCGGAATCGCTGTCAGAGTCGGAATCGCTGTCAGCATCCGAATCGCTGTCGGAGTCCGAGTCGCTGTCAGAATCGGAGTCGCTGTCCGAATCGGAATCGCTGTCAGCATCCGAATCACTGTCGGAATCCGAATCGCTGTCCGAGTCCGAGTCGCTGTCTGAGTCGGAGTCACTGTCGGAGTCCGAGTCGCTGTCAGAGTCCGAATCGCTGTCAGAGTCGGAGTCACTGTCAGAATCCGAATCGCTGTCGGAGTCGGAATCGCTGTCGGAGTCGGAATCGCTGTCAGAGTCCGAATCACTGTCAGAGTCCGAATCACTGTCGGAATCCGAATCGCTGTCCGAATCGGAATCGCTGTCAGCATCCGAATCGCTGTCCGAATCCGAGTCACTGTCAGAATCCGAGTCGCTGTCCGAATCGCTGTCAGAGTCGGAGTCGCTGTCCGAATCAGAATCGCTGTCAGCATCTGAATCACTGTCGGAATCCGAATCGCTGTCCGAATCGCTGTCAGAGTCGGAGTCGCTGTCAGAGTCAGAGTCGCTGTCAGAGTCCGAATCACTGTCGGAATCAGAGTCGGAGTCAGAGTCGCTATCCGAATCCGAGTCGCTGTCAGAATCCGAATCGCTGTCCGAATCCGAGTCGCTGTCAGAGTCGGAGTCGCTGTCAGAATCCGAATCGCTGTCCGAATCCGAGTCACTGTCAGAATCCGAATCGCTGTCGGAGTCCGAGTCGCTGTCAGAATCGGAGTCGCTGTCCGAATCCGAATCGCCGTCAGAGTCAGAATCACTGTCCGAATCCGAATCACTGTCAGAATCGGAGTCACTGTCAGAATCCGAGTCACTGTCGGAATCCGAATCACTGTCAGAGTCCGAGTCGCTGTCGGAATCCGAGTCGCTGTCAGAATCCGAGTCACTGTCGGAATCCGAATCACTGTCAGAGTCCGAGTCGCTGTCGGAATCCGAGTCGCTGTCGGAATCCGAGTCGCTGTCCGAATCCGAGTCGGAGTCGGCGTCACTGTCAGAGTCACTGTCAGAGTCAGAATCACTGTCCGAATCCGAATCGCTGTCAGAGTCGGAGTCACTGTCGGAGTCCGAGTCGCTGTCAGAGTCCGAGTCGCTGTCGGAGTCGGAGTCACTGTCAGAGTCGGAATCGCTGTCGGAGTCGGAGTCGCTGTCGGAGTCCGAGTCGCTGTCAGAATCCGAGTCAGAGTCGGAATCCGAATCGGAGTCGGAGTCTGAATCACTGTCGGAATCGGAGTCACTGTCCGAATCCGAGTCCGAGTCCGAGTCCGAATCGCTGTCCGAGTCTGTATCAGAATCGGCATCGGCATCACTTTCGCTGCCGCCAGGGTCGGTATCGCTGTCTGAGTCAGAATCCGAATCACTGTCCGCATCAGAATCAGTATCATCGTTCGGAGAATGCGACGAATGATCTTTATCGGAAGATCCCGCAATCATCGCCCCTATACCAAGCAAAGCCGCCCCGGCCATTACCCATGGAGCAATGCTGCCACCAGAACTGCCTGCAGCTAATAATCCTGAGATATCACTGATGAGAGAATAATGGGCATCGCTGGTTCCTGCCCCTTCAAGCCACCACAGAGCCCCACTATCATCATCTTGTAAAACTAAATCGCTATGATGCCCACTAGCATCATTCACAAAAAAATCTTTCAGCGTAAGAGTACTGCCGTCATTTATTTTCAGAACAAGATCATTACCTTGCCTGGAGAAGGAAGTGATGTCCTCTCGCTTAATATGCAATACAACAACTGACTGCGTGTTTAAGTTAACTTGATTGCCATCGACGGTATATTTCATACCTGTATCTTTTGCCGTGATATTTATATTTTTCATCAGGACGCACCCTTGAGATGAAGACGCAGTCAGAGGTTTGAGATAATTCTTACTTATGCATCTTATTAGATATACCAGAAACTACGGACCCGCAAGGAAGTTATGAAACAAAAATGAAATATATTGAAATACAGACAAGCTATTGATAAATATTAAAATAAAACAAAACCACCACATTTTGACATGTCATGTTTTTCTCATACCAGGTTCTCATCTCATCACAAAATCGTCTGGATAAAAAATTATACTTCCAGGCTGCTCCATATCTTTTCATCGCTCTCTTTATAGCTCTCAAAAAAAACCGTGAATCACATCACGAAATCAGCACTGTTTTAACACTGGCATTTTTTAATATTTAAAAAAGTTTGCAGCAGCAATAACCTTAATTAAAGCATGCCTTACAATATAAGAAAAAAGGGTCGTATTAGGCCGTTCTTTAATAAACCGCATGATTAATATGGTCATCACAATGAAATAAAAACATCATCTTCAATAAGGTTATTTTCACCTACAGAATTATAAAAGCTAATAACGAAACGTTTCGCTAACAGAAATAAATCACCTGCAGCGCCCCATTAAAAGAAAGGTATAAAAAACCCCGCTAACGCGGGGTTTATTTTATTTCGCCAGCCCTAGTCGCGGTAGTTCAATAGCCGGGCAGCGATCCATCACCACGTTCAATCCGGCTTCCCTGGCCAGCACCGCAGCCTGCTCATTGATCACCCCCAGCTGCAGCCATAGCGTTTTGGCGCCAATGGCAATCGCCTCCTGCGCCACGCCCCACGCCGCTTCTGAATTACGGAAGACATCAACCATGTCGACCTTTTCCGGAACGTCGGCGAGCGTCGCATACCCCTGCTGTCCCAGCAGCGTCTTGCCCGCCACCTTCGGCGAAACCGGGATAACGTGATACCCCTGATCCAGCAGATACTTCATGACCCGATAGCTCGGACGGTCAGGTTTGTCGCTGGCTCCGACCAGCGCAATCGTCCGTGTCGAGGTCAGGATGCCAGCAATATCATTCTCTTTCATGGTTTCCTCCTGCTATTTCACCTAAGTGTATGCTAATCCGCAGCAGGGGGCCATCCAGCCTAACCCACAGATTCAGCAAAATTTTCATCCCCGATGCTTGCAGCGACAGCCACATTCAGTAATCTGTCTGCAGGTCAAAATGTGGAATGAAAATATGGAACTGACAACTCGTACCCTGTCCGCGCAGAAACATATCGCGCTGGTGGCTCACGATCACTGTAAAGATATGCTGATGAAATGGGTCGCTCGCCACCAGGCGCTGCTGGGACAACATGTTTTGTATGCCACCGGCACCACCGGTAACCTGGTCTCGCGGGCTACCGGGCTGGAGGTTAATGCCATGCTGAGCGGCCCGATGGGCGGTGACCAGCAGGTGGGCGCCCTGATTTCAGAAGGGAAAATCGATGTGCTGATCTTCTTCTGGGATCCGCTGAACGCCGTGCCTCACGACCCGGACGTCAAAGCGTTACTGCGCCTGGCCACCGTCTGGAACATTCCGGTCGCCACTAACGTCTCCACCGCGGACTTTATCATCCAGTCGCCGCACTTTAATCAGCCGCTCGATATTCTGATCCCGGATTATCCGCGCTATCTTGCTGAGCGCCTGAAATAACCCTGCAGTAATTACGGCTTTCTGGCAATGGGCACATCCAGCCCCTGCAGGATCTCGACGAACGGCGAAGGCTGCGCTTTGTTAAACAGCAACCACACCCGATGACGTGCGCGGGTTATCGCCACGTACAGTAGTCGACGCTCCTCCGCATCAGGGAAATCTTCCGGCTGCGGCAGGAGCGCCTGCTCCATGATCGACTCGCGCGCCGGGGCGGGAAACGCATCCTCTCCTTCCTGTAAGCCCAGCACAATCACATAGTCCGCCTGCTGGCCTTTGCTGGCATGAATGGTCATAAAATCAAGCTGCAGGTGCGGCCAGCGCGTCGCCGCCTTGTTGAGCGCCTCGGGCTTCAGATGATGATAGCGGGCGAGCAGCAGGATCCGCTGCTCAGGCTTAACGTAGCCGCTCAGTTTATCCAGAAGATCGTCCAGCTTGTCGTCGGCTAACAGGGTGACGGCCTTTTTATCACCCGCCGTCAGGCTGTTCAGCGGTTTACTTAACTGATACGGATTCTGCTGGATAAAGCTATTGGCTATTTCGCCGATACGGCCGTTAAAGCGATAAGTAGTATCCAGCGCGCAGCAATCTCCTTCGCCAAAATAGTGATTGAAGGCTGTGGTAAGGGAGAGTTGCGCCCCGCTGAAACGGTAAATCGCCTGCCAGTCATCCCCGACGGCAAAGAGCGAGGTTTGGGTATTCTGTCGGCGTAATGCGGCCAGCAGCGAAGCCCGCTGTGGCGAGATATCCTGAAATTCATCCACCAGAATGTGTTTCCATGGGCTAACGAAGCGGCCTTTATCGAGAATATTGATCGCCTGATGGATCAGGCTGGAAAAATCGACGGCATTCTCGGCCTTAAGCGCCGCTTTCCAGTCTTTCATCAGAGGCGACATCAGCTTAACCCGTTTACTAAACAAGTCGCGTACCACTTCCGGCGCCCCGGCAACCATCTCTGCCTGCGAGCCACCGTGCATACGCATCAGGCTAACCCAGCGGTCGAGCCGGCTGGCAATCCGCCGCTGCACTTTCTTGTCCCGCCAGAACTCGCCCTCCGGCAGTTGCCAGCCCATCTCCTCTTCCAGCCACAGGCGCCAGCCTTTCGCCTGTGCTTTTTTCTCCTGGCACTGTTTTTGCCAGCTTTTCAGGAGTAATGCGTGGCGGGCCGCGCTATCGCTTTCCAGTTTGCTGATAGTGGGCACTTTTTTGCTGCCCTGCTGAATAATGTGCAAGGCCAGCGAGTGGAAGGTACGCGCAGTGATATCGTTGGATGCAAGGCGCTCGCGGATCCGCGCATCCATCTCCTGCGCCGCCTGACGGCCGAATGCCAGCAGCAAAATTTGATCTGCCGCGGCTTCTCCGCGCGCCAACAGCCAGCCAGCCCGCGCCACCAGCACTGAGGTTTTACCGCTGCCCGCCCCCGCCAGCACCAGCAGGGAGCGCTCGCCATTCACTACCGCCCGCGCCTGCGAGGCATTGAGCGGGGACGATTCAACACCGTCAAAAAAGCCGCGATACTGCTCCAGCATCGCCTCAGTGAAGGCCTGATTATGAACCAGACGCGTCGCTTCAATATCCCCTAACCAGCGCTGACACTCCCGCCACAGCTCACGGCAGTTATCAAAGGACTCAAGCCGGCTGGTGGGCATTGGCAGCCCGGTTAACGCCTGGCGAATATTATCCTGAACATCTGCCACCTGCTGACGCGTCAGCCATTTGCCTTCCGCGCGGGTACGCTCGATCGTCGCCAGTTGCTGCTTTAGCACGCCGGCAGCGATATCACTCATTTCGGCGCTCCATTGCTCCCACAGCGTATGTAAATGATGATAAAAGCGCTGCGTTTCGCTCCACTCGGTCCCGTGCAAACGCACGACTTTTTCGTCAGGCAACACAAACTCCAGTTCGCCCCAGACCAGACCGCGCTTACAATGCACTGACAATAACTGATTGAAAGGGATAAGATACTCATGACGATCGCCGGAAACCTTTACCCCGGCATTCAGTAATTGCACCCGATCATAAGGGTGCTGAGCCATGCGTTTGCCCAATGTTGTCGCTTTAAGTTCCATATAATGTCGATTTTCAATCAGGGTGGATTGTTTTTCAGTTTAACCGCCCGGGACCAGGTGCTCCAGCGCAAAAAAACGTTACAATTGTCAGGTCTAATTATCCATAGGGCAAAACCGAGGGTTTATGCGTACCATTCTGAATATTTTGAATTTTATCCTTGGCGGTTTCGCCACCACCTTAGGCTGGCTGCTCGCCACGCTGGTCAGTATTATGCTTATCGTGACGCTGCCGCTGACCCGTTCCTGCTGGGAAATCACTCGCCTTTCATTATTTCCCTACGGTAATGAGGCGATTCATGTCGATGAACTCGAGCCAGGCCGCAAAAACGGTCTGCTGAACGCCGGCGGCACTGTGCTGAATATTCTGTGGTTCATTTTTTTCGGCTGGTGGCTGTGCCTGATGCATATTTTTAGCGGCATTGCTCAATGCCTGACGATTATCGGCATTCCGGTAGGTATCGCTAATTTTAAAATTGCCGCCATTGCCCTTTGGCCGGTGGGACGCCGGGTCGTCTCTGTGGAAACCGCGCGTGCAGCGCGAGAAGCCAATGCGCGTCGTCGCTTTCAGTAACCGAACGGAACACGGACATGATTAGCCCCCTGCTACGCCGCTACACCTGGAACAGCGCCTGGCTTTATAACGTACGAATTTTTATCGCGCTCTGCGGCACGACGCTATTTCCCTGGTGGATCGGTGAAGTCAAACTGACCATCCCTCTGACCCTTGGCGTTGTGGCCGCGGCCCTGACCGACCTTGACGACCGCCTGACCGGTCGCCTGCGTAACCTTGCCATTACCCTGGTCTGCTTTTTTATCGCCTCCGCTTCCGTGGAGCTGCTTTTTCCCTGGCCACCGCTGTTTGCCCTCGGCCTGACGGTCTCTACCATCGGCTTTATTTTGCTAGGCGGGCTTGGCCAGCGCTATGCGACTATCGCCTTCGGCGCGTTACTCATTGCCATCTATACCATGCTCGGCGTTACGCTGTACGACCACTGGTATCTGCAACCGCTGTTTCTGCTGGCGGGCGCCGTGTGGTACAACCTGCTGACGCTTTCCGGACACCTGATCTTTCCTATTCGCCCGTTGCAGGACAATCTGGCGCGCAGCTATGAGCAGCTGGCCCGCTATCTGGAACTCAAATCCCGGCTGTTTGACCCTGACCTGGAGGATGAGAGCCAGGCGCCGTTATACGACCTGGCCCTCGCCAACGGGCAACTGGTGGCTACGCTTAACCAGACCAAAGTATCACTTTTAACCAGACTGCGTGGCGACCGGGGCCAGCGCGGAACTCGCCGCACCCTGCAGTATTACTTTGTGGCCCAGGATATTCATGAACGCGCCAGCTCATCGCATATTCAGTATCAGACCCTGCGCGATCAGTTTCGCTACAGCGACGTGATGTTCCGTTTCCAGCGCATGCTGTCGATGCAGGCGCAGGCCTGCCAGAAACTCTCGCGGGCGATTCTGTTGCGCGAACCCTATCAGCATGACGCTCATTTTGAACGCGCTTTTATGCATCTCGATGCGGCACTCGAGCGCGTGCGCGCCAGCGGCGCATCCGACGAGCAGATCAATGCCCTGGGCTTTTTACTAAATAACCTGCGCGCCATCGATGCGCAACTGGCCACCATTGAATCGGTGCAAACCACCGCCCCTGTCAACAGTAATACCGAGACACTGCTGGCCGATGATCGGCTCGGCGGGTTGAACGATATCTGGCTGCGCCTGCGGCGGAACATGTCGCCAGAATCAGCCCTTTTTCGCCACGCAGTGCGTATGTCGCTGGTGCTCTGCGCCGGCTATGCCTTTATCCAGTTTACCGGGCTCCAGCATGGCTACTGGATCCTGCTGACCAGCCTGTTTGTCTGTCAACCGAACTATAACGCCACCCGCCATCGACTGGCGCTGAGGATTATCGGCACGCTGGTTGGCGTTGCGATCGGCCTGCCCGTCCTGTTGCTGGTTCCCTCTGTTGAGGGGCAACTACTGTTGATTGTCCTGACCGGCGTGCTGTTCTTTGCGTTTCGTAACGTACAGTATGCCCACGCCACCATGTTTATTACCCTGCTGGTACTGCTGTGCTTTAACCTGCTCGGGGAAGGCTTTGAAGTCGCGCTGCCGCGCATCATCGATACCCTTATCGGCTGCGCCATTGCCTGGGCGGCGGTAAGCTTCATCTGGCCGGACTGGAAATTCCGCAACCTGCCGCGGGTGCTGGACCGGGCGATGAACGCCAACTGCCGTTATCTGGACGCGATTCTGGAGCAGTATCATCAGGGACGCGACAACCGCCTGGCTTACCGCGTGGCCCGTCGCGATGCCTACAACCGGGATGCGGAACTGGCCTCCGTCGTCTCGAACTTATCGACGGAACCACGCGCAGACGCCACTCAGCGCGAGACCGCGTTTCGCCTGCTCTGTCTTAATCATACGTTCACCAGCTATATCTCCGCCCTGGGTGCGCATCGGGAAAAATTGTCCACGCCCGATATTCTCGCCCTGCTGGATGATGCGGTTTGCTATGTTGATGACGCCCTGCACCATACCCCCGCCGATGAACATCGGGTGCAAAAGTCTTTGACCAGCCTGCAAAGCCGGATCCAGCATCTGGAACCACGCGCGGACAGTAAAGAGCCGCTGGTATTACAGCAAATCGGCTTGTTGCTCGCGCTGCTGCCTGAAATCTGCCGCCTGCAACAGCGCGTGCATACTCAAGCTGAATAAAGACAGATATCCGCTAGCGATTCTCCGCCCATTCCATCAGCTCCTGACGCCGCGGCGTCGGGAGCGCGGCGACATGGATCCCGACAATCGCGGCTTCCAACCCCAGCAGTACGCTGGGTGACAAAGAAGCATTGTTTTCGCGTAGCTTCAGCCAGGCTTGCTGGGCGCCAATCTCCCGAAGCGTCCTGACATCCGGTATGCCCGCATGAATCAGCTGCAATTCCATATGAAAGCTGATGTTGGGTAAATCCTTCAAACGGCCAGAATCCCGGCGGTGATACTTTTCGCGCTGGGCACTCTGCCACGACAACAGCGACAGGCGAAAGAGCTGTTTCTCATCTCGCCATAAGGCGTCGTCAATCTGATAATATTTCAGCGGCACAATGCGCCCATGCCGACGCAACATCAATAAAGGATTATGGTGTTCAACCCGGTAGGCGGCGCTCTGCTCGCAGGCCTTCAGATAGATATTTCCCTCTGCCACCATCGCAAACACCGTATCATCAATGGCCAGACTGTATCCGCCAAAGAGCGGGCGGGTATGTAATTGACCCAGCGCTGAGACGCAGGCCTGAAATTGCGGAAGCCGCGGACATACGAGTTTTCTCATGATCATTCCTTTGTTAATCATGTAATTAAACTTAAGTTGTTAGCGGATCCACTATGGAAAACATAAGGGACTTCCCCGACAGCAGCAAGGTGATTCGTGTCGACTTTCCCACCAGAATGCGGTTTTGCGAGAAGCTTTCAGAAATTTTCTCGCGTTGCTGCAAGCGACACGGAGAAGAGAAACGATTAGCCCGCATTAAGGATACTTCGGGAAAGGGTGGCGCACGCAGTGGCAGAGTGAAGCGCTGGCGACAGGAAATGATTAAATTTCAGGCAGCAAAATGGCAAATTGCGGTTGATCTTTTCCCCTGGTGGATATACTGTATATGCATACAGTAACTACAGGCGGGATAGACTATGTTTACTTCAGCTCACGCAAATCGTTTAGCACAGGCTTCTGCCCCGGCAGGCCACTACGCTCATCGTTCCGGCGAACAGACCGCCAATGGGCTGATCAGTGAAATTGTCTATCGCGAAGATCAACCTATGATGACACAGTTATTACTGCTACCTTTATTACAGCAGCTGGGTCAACAGTCTCGCTGGCAGCTCTGGCTCACGCCACAACAAAAGCTAAGCCGCGAGTGGGTTCAATCCGCCGGTTTACCGCTGTCTAAAGTCATGCAAATTAGCCAGCTGTCTCCTTGCCATACCGTAGATTCAATGATCCGCGCCCTGCGTACAGGGAACTATAGTGTGGTTATCTGCTGGCTGGCGGAGGAGTTAACCGCTGAAGAACATGAACGTCTCGTTAACGCTGCCCAGGAAGGGTCCGCGATGGGATTCATCATGCGCCCGGTCAGACATCAGGGCACGCTCGGCAGACAACTCAGCGGGCTAAAAATTCACTCAAATTTGTATCATTGAGTGAAATTAGGATTATTCCTGGAATTTTTTTTACCGTTGGCTAAGGCGCGGCGATTTTGAGGGTCTTTTTCGCTGAATGCCTGCCACACGGGGATTTCTGCCTTTTTCCTGCGTACGAAAATCAACCATATTTGTTAAATATTGTGTATACAACCCTTTTTTTTCATATGCCTGACAGAGTTCACACTTGTAAGTTTCGAACTAAGTTGTAGACTTTACATCGCCAGGGGTGATCGGCTTACGCTGCATGTATCAGCATAGTTAACAACAAGTCACGCCCCCGGTGAAGGATTTAACCGTGAGGTCTTTTGTAACTTCATGGCGAATTTTGGATGATAATGAGGCGCAAAAAATGAAAAAGACAGCTATCGCGATTGCAGTGGCACTGGCTGGCTTCGCTACCGTAGCGCAGGCCGCTCCGAAAGATAACACCTGGTATGCAGGTGGTAAACTGGGTTGGTCCCAGTTCCATGACACCGGCTGGTACAACAGCAACCTGAACAACAACGGCCCGACCCACGAAAGCCAGCTGGGCGCTGGTGCGTTCGGTGGTTATCAGGTTAACCCGTACCTCGGTTTCGAAATGGGTTACGACTGGCTGGGCCGTATGCCTTACAAAGGCGACAAAGTTAACGGCGCATTCAAAGCTCAGGGCGTTCAGCTGACCGCTAAACTGGGTTACCCGATCACTGACGATCTGGACATCTACACCCGTCTGGGCGGCATGGTATGGCGCGCTGACTCCAGCAACAGCATCGCTGGCGACAACCACGACACCGGCGTTTCCCCAGTATTCGCTGGCGGCGTTGAGTGGGCTGTGACCCGTGACATCGCTACCCGTCTGGAATACCAGTGGGTTAACAACATCGGCGACGCAGGCACTGTAGGCGTTCGTCCTGACAACGGCATGCTGAGCGTGGGTGTTTCCTACCGTTTCGGTCAGGAAGATGCTGCACCGGTTGTAGCTCCGGCTCCGGCTCCGGCTCCGGAAGTGGCTACCAAGCACTTCACCCTGAAGTCTGACGTTCTGTTCAACTTCAACAAAGCTACCCTGAAACCGGAAGGTCAGCAGGCTCTGGATCAGCTGTACACCCAGCTGAGCAACATGGATCCGAAAGACGGTTCCGCTGTTGTTCTGGGCTACACCGACCGCATCGGTTCCGAAGCTTACAACCAGCAGCTGTCTGAGAAACGTGCTCAGTCCGTTGTTGACTACCTGGTTGCTAAAGGCATCCCTGCTGGCAAAATCTCCGCTCGCGGCATGGGTGAATCCAACCCGGTTACTGGCAACACCTGTGACAACGTGAAAGCTCGCGCTGCCCTGATCGATTGCCTGGCTCCGGATCGTCGTGTAGAGATCGAAGTTAAAGGCTACAAAGAAGTTGTAACTCAGCCAGCGGCTTAAGTTATAACTGATAAAAAAACCCGCTTCGGCGGGTTTTTTTGTGGCGTTAATTCGCCTTCGCGACTGGCGGAGAGTTACGCCTGGATGGCAACAGTCAGGTCGTAATGATTACTCTTTGCCTAACAGCACCTGCAGATCGTGCTTCAGACTCGACATTTTGCTGGCATACTTCTCTTTGTGCTCAGCATCCTCAATCAGCTGGACGATGGTTTCAGACAAGGTTTTACCCCGCCGCTGCGCCAGACCGGCAAGACGCTGCCAGACGACAAACTCAAGGTCGATAGACTTCTTACGCGTATGCTGATGCTCGGCGTTAAAATGGCGTTTTCGCCGCGCACGGATAGTCTGCTTCATGCGGTTCATTAACGCCGGATTCATATGCTGCTCAATCCAGGCATGCACCAGCACAGGTTCATTTTCGAGCGTCAGCAAGTCATCTACCGCAGCTTGCGCAGCGCTGGCCTCAATGTAGCGGGTAATCAGCTCACCTTCCCGGTGCTTCTTTACCAGATATTTCCATTTCCAGCCGCTTTCAAGATTTTCCAGTTGTTGATATTTCATTGCGATCTCAATGTGACCGTGTAACTCATTTCAGGATATCAGTTTTTTCCTGATGTGCTGAACATAAATCATTATTCGTGATGTATATGGCCGGGTAATCACCGGGGTAACCATAATCCTCCGTGTGCTCGGTCGCGGCATCAGGTATAATTGCGCGCTTTACATCTAACTAAAAAACAGCGACTTTGACCATTACGAAACTGACCCGAACTGACCTCGCGCCTGATACGGAACCTTATCAGACGCTGTTTGCACAAGCTGATCTTTCCCATCCGGCCCCTTCTCTTTCGGGCGATCTGCAGCCGCGTTTATTCTACGCGCTTGAGCAGCTGCTGTTCACGCCGGCGGTCTCCTCCTTCATGCTGGTGAAAGCCCCTGAAGAGCCGGAGTATCTGCAATGGCTGGCAACCGAAACCCGGACGCTGCATGAACCTGCCGCACCGCTCTACGGTGTTCGCTATGAGGTTGATGGCGCTCGCGTCACGCTTTCTCCTGCGCAACGTGCTGAGGATAATTTTGCCAGCATTGCGCCAGTCGTGGCAGCCGATTGGGTAGAGGCGGAACAGCTGTTTGGCTGTGTACGCCAGTTTAATGGCGAAATTAGCCTCCAGCCGGGCCTTGTCCACCAGGCCAACGGCGGTGTGCTGGTACTCTCGCTACGCGCACTACTGGCACAACCTCTGCTGTGGGTACGCCTGAAAAATATGGTGACTCGTCAGCGCTTTGACTGGCTTTCCGTCGATGAATCCCGCCCCTTGCCGGTCAGTATCCCCTCCATGCCGCTGAGCCTGAAAGTCATGCTGGTCGGCGAACGCGAATCGCTGGCTGATTTTCAGGAAATGGAGCCGGAGCTGGCGGCGCAGGCCATCTATAGCGAGTATGAAGATACTCTGCAGTTTGCTGACGCCGACACGCTAAAGGCCTGGTGCCAGTGGGTTTGGCAGAATGCGCAGCAGCTGGAACTGCCAGGCCCGGCGGCCGATGCCTGGCCTCTGCTGATCGATGAGGGGACACGCTACACCGGCGATCAGGAGACCCTGCCGCTCAGTCCGCTATGGATAACCCGCCAGCTGCGGGAGGCCGCCGCCTTCTGTGAGGGCGAGGAGATAACAGGTGAAGCGATGCAAACCATGCTGGCTCGCCGGGAGTGGCGTGAAGGCTATCTGGCCGAACGTATGCAAGATGAAATCCTGCAGGAACAGATCCTGATTGAGACTGAAGGTGAATGCATTGGGCAGATCAACGCTCTGTCGGTGATTGAATTCCCTGGTCATCCGCGCGCGTTCGGTGAGCCATCACGCATCAGTTGCGTCGTGCATATTGGTGATGGCGAATTTATCGACGTCGAACGCAAAGCCGAGCTGGGCGGTAACATTCATGCAAAAGGCATGATGATCATGCAGGCTTTTCTTATGTCCGAGCTGGAGCTGGAGCAGCAGCTCCCCTTCACGGCTTCGCTGACGTTCGAACAGTCCTACAGCGAAGTAGACGGTGACAGCGCCTCCATGGCCGAACTCTGCGCCTTAATCAGCGCCCTGGCCAATGTGCCAATTAATCAGAGCATTGCAATTACCGGCTCCGTCGACCAGTTTGGTCGCGTGCAACCGGTCGGCGGGCTGAACGAAAAAATTGAAGGCTTCTTCACAATTTGTCAGCAGCGCGGCTTAACCGGCAAACAAGGGGTCATCATCCCTTCCGCCAACGTTCGCCACCTCAGCCTGAGCCATGAGTTACGTCAAGCTGTTGCCGAGAATCAGTTTGCTATCTGGGCAATTGACGATATTACCGAAGCGCTGCCGATGTTGACCCAGCTAATGTGGGACGGAGAAGGACAGACGCTGCGACAAACCATTCAGGAGCGGATAGCGCAGGCGACCCAGCAAGAGACTCGCCATCGCTTTCCGTGGCCGCTACGCTGGTTAGGTGGGACAAGTTCTAACTGATCGGACTTGTTCAGCTTACACGTGTTAGCTATCCTGCGTCCCGAACTTAAAATAAGGCTTACTGAAAACATGGTAGATAAACGCGAATCCTATACAAAAGAAGATCTTCTTGCCTCTGGTCGTGGCGAACTGTTCGGCGCGAAAGGCCCGCAGTTGCCGGCACCAAACATGCTGATGATGGACCGCGTCATCAAAATGACCGAAGCCGGTGGTAACTATGACAAAGGTTATGTTGAGGCTGAACTCGACATCAACCCGGACCTGTGGTTCTTCGGTTGCCACTTCATTGGCGATCCGGTGATGCCGGGCTGCCTGGGCCTGGATGCGATGTGGCAGCTGGTCGGTTTTTACCTCGGCTGGCTCGGCGGCGAAGGCAAAGGCCGCGCCCTGGGCGTGGGCGAAGTGAAATTCACCGGTCAGGTTCGGCCAACCGCGAAAAAAGTCACCTACCGCATCCACTTCAAGCGCATCGTTAACCGTCGTCTGATTATGGGCCTGGCGGATGGTGAAGTGCTGGTTGACGATCGTCTGATCTATACCGCAAACGATCTGAAAGTGGGCCTGTTCCAGGATACTTCCGCTTTCTGATAAATATCAGTAGCGATTAAAAGGCGAAGCCCCCGCTATGCGGAGGCTTCTTTTTTAAAGAGACAGTGTCAGGCCGTTAGTACCCTGTCTTCCATGGCTTCTCGCCAGCCTCCCAGCCACCAAGAGCGTTGATTCAGGCTCTGGTATGGACACATTTCTTTCGATCTCCCCGCGATACCCGCTTGATATCCACGTTGATGTGCCCGTTCCAGGCGATCTCGTTTTTGTCTCTTCATGCCTCGTTTCCCTCATTCTTTGATCTGGTGGAAAAGAAAACAGTGGTCGCAAATTGTGCGGCCACGGGTTACGAATACCGCGAAATGAAGGCAACGTCAATGCGCAAAATTCACGCCAGTGTCATATTTGTGACCTATATAAGAGTTCATTTTTTGTTCATTCAGCGCCGCGATTGCTAACAAACTGACCTGGCAAAAAAAATGCCGCGCGGCTCAAATGAACCTCGCGGCATATCACTATTATGAATTTTACTTATGGCAGACGCTTAAGCTCGCCGGCAATGGCGACCGCCTCCTGGCTCCATGCCTGGGCCAGAGTCTTCACCATCGCGTCATAGCCATCCTCTTGCTGCTTGAGCACGATGTCGAAAGGACGCTTAATCAGCTGTCCCTGATGCTTAAGCAGCCACTCACCGCTGACGATAACCCGCCCGTCGTAGCGCCCGTGAAAGCCATTGACTGCCACATTGAGCGTATCCTGCTCACTCCCCAGAGGCTGAGATGAGACGACCCAGCCCGGTAGTTGCTGGCTGAGGTTTGCCACCAGCGTTGCACGCAGCTGCTGGTCCAGCGGGCTGGCCCACAGATTATTATTGGCTATCACATACTGCACGTCGGTGGTCTGATAGACCACTCCGTTGCCCGCCAGATAATCCGGGATACTGACCTGCTCAACCCACAGCAGACGCGCCCCCTGGCTGGCGGCGCTTTGCGCGCCGCCCTGCACCACCGGCAGCTGGTAATATGTTTTGCTCTCGCCGCCGCTACTGCACGCCGTCAGGGCGCATACGGCTGCCGCCAGTAACCATTTTTTCATTATTTCGCTCCCTTCGGCTGTGGGTCTTTTTTATCCTTGGCCTCAAATACCAGCGCATTGCTCTTATCATTGAGCGTTTTCAGAACCGGCTGCAGCTCGCGAAGCACCTGATCCAGACGCTGCATATCGGCCACCATCTTATTGTAAGCCGCGGAGCCTGGCTGGAAGCCCTGCATGCTGCGGTTCAGCTCGCGCAGCGTCGTCTGCATATCGGCAGGCAGCTGCTGCATCGACTGGCTGGAGGTAATCTTATTCAGATTATCCAGCGTGGTCTGCACGTGCTGCATAGTCTTCTCGCTCTGCGCCAGGGTGCTGGTCGCCTGCTCCAGCAGCGGATTGATCGGCAGGTTATTAATCTTATCCAGCGCATCCATCAGACGTTGCTGGATCTGCGCCAGGCCACCGCTGATGGTCGGAATGATTGGATAGCCGTTAAACTCCTGGATTTTGCCGCGCGGGGGCGCCTTCGGATAGAAGTCGAGATCGATATACAACGCGCCGGTCACCAGGTTACCGGTTTTCAGCGAGCCACGCAGTCCGCGGTTGATCAGATCGTCAATGTGGGCGCGAATATTCGGATCGCCGCCGAGCTGGTTAATCAGCCGTTGCGGTTCAACCCGCACTTCCACCGGAATGCGATAATCATCGTTCAAACGCTGCTTCAGCCCAGGAATAAAGAACGGCACTTTGCCGACGGTGCCCAGACGGATACCGCGGAACTCAACCGGCGCGCCAGGCTGCAGGCCGCGAACCGAGTCTTTGAAGAACATCACATAGTCAATATGCTCGGTAAAGACCGAATCCTGGATGCTCTTCTGATCGTCAAACAGGTGGTATTCCGTTTTGTTCGCCACTGGCTCACCGAGATCCAGTCCTTCCGGAATATCGAAGCTCACCCCACCACCAAAAAGTGTCGATAGCGAGCCCATCTCAACGCGCATCCCCGCCGCAGTCAAATCAACCGCGATACCGCTGTCTTTCCAGAAGCGAACGTTGGTGGTCACCAGGCGGTCGTTCGGCGCATTGATAAACAACTGATAAGAGATACGACGTTTCTGCGCATCAAAGGTGCTGGTTTCCACCGACCCCACGCGGTAGCCGCGGAACAACACCGGGTCGCCTGGCGAAAGCTGTCCCGCCTTGCTGCTTTCCAGCAGAATACGGATCCCCTTAGCATCCGGTGAGGCCAGCGGCGGAGAATCCAGCAGCGGATACTGCGCCGGCACCGAACCTTTAGTTCCCGGCTGCAGTTCAATATAGGCTCCGGATAATAAAGTCCCAAGGCCACTGATCCCCTCGCGCCCTACCTGCGGTTTCACCACCCAGAACACGGAATCGTTGTGCAGTAATTTCTGCATCCCGGAGTTGAGACGGGCTTTGATTTCGACATGGGTGAGATCGTCGGTCAACGTCGCGCTCTCCACCACCCCAACGTCCACACTGCGGCTCTTGATACGGGTTTTTCCCCCTTCAATCCCTTCCGCATTGGTGGTGATCAGCGTGACCTCAGGCCCCTGATGGCTGTAATGATAAAACAGGATCCACGCCCCGATCAGCGCAGTGACGATAGGGAAGATCCACACCGGTGACCAGTTCTTCACCTTCTGCACTTTCGCTTCTCCGCTCTTATTTTCCATGTTGTTGTATTTCCTCATGGCTTGAATCTGGCTCACGATCCCACAGCAAACGGGGATCAAACGTCATCGCTGAAAACATGGTCATCACTACCACCAGCGCAAACATGACTGCACCGATGGCGGGATAAATATTCATCAGCCCTCCCATGCGCACCAGCGCAGAGAGCACGGCGATGACAAAAACGTCAATCATTGACCAGCGGCCAACAAATTCCACCACTTCATAGATCAGATGCATGCGTTCCGAATCGCGTGCGCCGTTACCGTTGGCATTCCAGCACAGCCAGGCGATAGCAATCATCTTCAGCGTCGGGACCATAATACTGGCGATAAAGATCACCAACGCGACCGGATAGGAGCCTTCACTCCACAGCAAGACTACCCCAGCCATAATGGTTGACGGCATTTTATCGCCCAGCAGATCGGTAATCATGATCGGCATAATGTTGGCAGGGAGATAAAGGATAAATGAAGTTACCAGCAGCGCCAGCGTCCATTGCAGGCTATTTTTGCGCCGCGCCGTTCCTTTACTGTGACAGCGCGGGCAGACGGTCTGGTCGGCCGGCAACACCGCTGTACAGCAGGCACAGGAGCGCAGCCCCTGGCGGATCCCGGCCACGCCGACCTTCAGCGGCTGGGTAATGGCCGGCATGGGGGCAATATCATCCCACAGCCAGCGCCGATCGACGCACTGGAAAGTGCGTAACTGCAGCAGGCAAAACATGCACCAGGGAATAAAGCTCAGGCCAATACCGATATCGCCATAGGCCATCAATTTGACGAAGCTGACCAGCACGCCAGCAAGAAAGATCTCCGCCATCCCCCAGGTTTTCAGTTGAAAGAGAATTCGCGCGAGGAACGCCTTCAGGCCGGCAGGCATCCTGACCCGGTTAACCAGCAGCAGAATGGTGACCAGGCAAAACGCCGGCACTAATTGAACAAAGAGTAAAAAGAAAGTCCCGAGACTGGCGTAATCCTCGCTAAACAGCACATTGGGAATTTCCAGCAGCTCTATTTCGCTGCTGATGCCGCCCACTTTCATATAGATAAAAGGGAACAGGTTGGCCAGCAGCAGCATAAACAGCGCGACCAGCGCATACGCCGTGGGACGCTGGCGAGGCGCGTCCCACGTGGTAGTTAACGTTGTACCGCAGCGCGGGCAGGCGGCTTTCTGGCGATGCTCAAGCTGCGGCAAAGCCACCAGCAAATCACATTGGGGACATAAAATATGTCGCGCAGCATGATGATGATCGCACATGACAACTCCTCGGCTCAGGCGCCGTTCTTTAATCCTTCGAGATATTCCCAGCGTTCAAAGGCGGCTTCCAGCGCCTGCTCCGCTTCTGCCAGCTGCGCCAGCACCTGCTGCGTGCGATCGTGCGGTTGCCCGAAGAAATCAGGATCGGCAACCTGCTCCTGCAGCGTCTGCAGTTCAGCCTCGAGGGCTTCCAGCTTCTGCGGTAGCTGTTCCAGCTCGCGCTGCAGGTTATAGCTTAGTTTGTTCCCGCCGCGTTTGACAGTTTCTGCTTTTGGCTGAGCGACTTCCGTCGTTTTTTTAACGATCGTCTGCTTTTGCGCCAAAGACTGGGCCTGCTGGCCGCGGGCGTCGTGATAGCCGCCGATATACTGGCCAATACGACCGCCGCCTTCGAAGATCCAGCACTCGGTCACGGTGTTGTCAACGAACTGACGATCGTGGCTCACCAGCATCACGGTCCCCTGATAGCCATCTATCAGCTCTTCCAGCAGCTCCAGCGTTTCAACATCGAGGTCGTTTGTCGGTTCATCGAGGATCAGCAGGTTACTGGGTTTCAGGAACAATCGGGCCAGCAGCAGACGGTTACGTTCCCCACCGGAGAGCGCACGCACCGGGGTCATCGCCCGCTTCGGATGGAACAGGAAATCTTGCAGATAGCCCAGCACATGGCGCGGCTTACCGTTAACCATCACCTCCTGTTTGCCTTCCGCCAGGTTGTCCATCACCGTTTTATCCGGGTCCAGCTCGGCGCGGTGCTGGTCGAAGTAGGCGACTTCCAGCTTGGTGCCAACATGGATCCGCCCGCTGTCGGCCTGCAGCTGGCCAAGCATCAGCTTCAGCAGCGTGGTTTTGCCACAGCCGTTGGGGCCGATCAGGGCTATCTTGTCGCCGCGCTGGATCTGCGCGGAGAAATCGTTGACCAACACTTTGCCGTCAACCTGATAGTTGACGTTCTCCATTTCAAATACGATTTTGCCGGAGCGTGCGGCTTCTTCAACCTGCATCTTCGCGCTGCCCATGACTTCCCGGCGTTCACCGCGCTCGCGGCGCATCGCCTTCAGCGCGCGGACGCGGCCTTCGTTACGGGTCCGGCGCGCTTTGATGCCCTGACGGATCCACACCTCTTCCTGGGCCAGCTTGCGGTCAAATTCCGCATTCTGCAGTTCTTCGACCCGCAGGGCTTCTTCTTTATCGAGGAGATACTGATCGTAATTTCCCGGATAGGTCACCAGCTTGCCACGATCGAGGTCGACAATGCGCGTCGCCATATTGCGGATAAAGGAACGGTCATGCGAAATAAAGATAATGGTGCCTTTAAAGGTTTTCAGGAACCCTTCCAGCCAGTCGATGGTTTCGATATCGAGGTGGTTAGTGGGTTCATCGAGCAGCAGCACGCGCGGCCCGCTGACCAGCGCGCGGCCCAGCGCCGCTTTACGCAGCCAGCCGCCGGACAGGGACGCGAGCTGCGCGTTGGCGTCAAGGCCAAGCTGCTCAATCACTTCGTTAATGCGGCTGTCCAGCTGCCACAGCCCCAGGTTATCCAGCTGTTCCTGCAAGCGCGCCAGTTCATTTAAATTTTTGTCGCTTGGATCGGTCATTACCTGATGCGACACGTCATGGTAGGCCTTCAGGTAGGCCGCCTGCTCGGCGATGCCTTCCGCGACAAAATCGTACACCGTACCAGCAACGTTACGCGGCGGATCCTGTTGCAGGCGCGCCACGATCAGATCTTGTTCATAAATAATGCGTCCGTCATCCAGCCCCTGCTCACGGTTGAGGATCTTCATCAGGGTCGATTTACCGGCGCCGTTACGCCCGACGAGGCAGACGCGTTCGTTATCTTCGATATGCAGTTCGGCATTATCAAGCAGCGGCGCATCGCTAAAGGAAAGCCAGGCGCCGTGCATACTAATCAGTGACATTCTTTATTCCTTTCAGGCTGCGGTAATCAGCCAGCAGTTGTGGATCTGACGATTGCGGGCAAAATCCTGCGACAGCGTTTTTTGCGAAATCTCTTGCGCCTTCAGGCCAAGCGCCGCCAGCCCGTCATGATCCATACGGAAACCGCGTTTGTTATTCGAGAACATAATGGTGCCGCCTTTGCGCAGCAGACGTTTCAGATCGGTCATCAGGCGAATGTGATCGCGCTGGACGTCAAACGCATCTTCCATTCGTTTGGAGTTGGAGAAGGTCGGCGGATCGATAAAGATCAGATCGAACTGCTCGGTGCTTTCTCGCAGCCAGCCCAGGACGTCCGCCTGCATCAGACGATGCGCGCGGCCGGTCAGGCCATTGAGACGCAGGTTGCGTTCCGCCCACTCCAGATAGGTACGCGACATATCCACCGTGGTGGTGGAGCGCGCGCCGCCGAGGCCGGCGTGGACGCTGGCGCTGCCGGTATAGGAGAACAGGTTCAGGAAGTCCTTACCTTTACTCATCTGGCCAAGCATGCGACGGGCGATACGGTGGTCGAGGAACAGACCGGTATCCAGGTAGTCGGTAAGGTTAACCCACAGGCGCGCGTTATACTCCTGTACCTCGATAAAGTCGCCCTTCTCCGCCATCTTCTGATATTGGTTTTTGCCCTTTTGCCGCTCGCGGGTCTTCAGCACCAGCTTATTCGGCGCGATTCCTAACACCGCGATAGTCGCGGCGATAATATCGAAAAGACGCTGGCGCGCCTTATGCGCATCGACGGTTTTCGGCGGGGCATACTCCTGGACCACCACCCAGTCGGCATAGCGGTCAATAGCCACGTTGTATTCCGGCAGGTCAGCATCGTACAGGCGATAGCATTCAATGCCTTCCTGACGGGCCCATTTTTCAAACTTCTTCAGGTTCTTACGCAGACGGTTAGCAAAATCTTCCGCCAGCATCGCCGGCTTGCCGCCTTCGCTCTCCGCCAGGTGATAATTCTTCTGCACGCAGTCCAGCGGGCCGTTCTTGGCTTTGAATTGCTTATCGGCACGCAGCTGCAGGCAGCTCAGCAATTCCGGCGAAGCGCTGAACACCGACAGGTTCCAGCCGCCAAACTGACTTTTCATGATCCGGCCCAGCAGGCTGTGCAGAGCGATCAGCGCCGGCTCGCTTTCCAGACGTTCGCCGTACGGCGGGTTACTGATCACCGTCCCGTACGGGCCTTTCGGCAGCGGGTTGTTCAGTTGGGCGACGTCTTTCACGTCAAAATCGATCAGCTCGCCGATGCCGGCGCGGCGGGCGTTGCGGCGCGCGCGTTCGATTACGCGCGCGTCGACGTCGGAGCCGTAGAAGCGCGATTCATATGCGGCCAGTCCGTGACGCGCGCGCGTTTGTGCCTCGGCTTTCACCTCTTTCCAGATAGCGTCATCGTGCTGCGCCCAGCCGCCAAAGCCCCAGTGGCCGCGGTGCAGACCCGGCGCGCGGTCGGTCGCCAGCATCGCCGCTTCAATCAACAGCGTGCCGGAACCGCACATCGGATCGAGCAGCGGGGTACCCGGTACCCAGCCAGAGCGCATGACGATCGCCGCCGCGAGGTTTTCTTTGATCGGCGCCATTCCGGTACCATCGCGATAGCCGCGCAGGTGTAGACCTTCGCCGCTCAGATCAAGAGAAATATGCGCCGTCTCTTTGTTCAGCCAGACATTGATCCGCAGATCGGGCGATTCACGATCGACGTTCGGGCGCGGCAAATTCTTACGGGTGAAGCTGTCGACAATAGCGTCTTTAACCTTCAGCGCACCGTACTGGCTGTTGCGGATCTCCTCATTAAGGCCGCTAAAATGCACCGCGAAGGTGGCGCCAGGGTTGAACATCTCCGTCCACGGAATGGCCTGTACGCCGAGGTACAGATCCAGATCGCTGTATACGCGACACTCGCCCAGCGGCAGCATGATGCGCGAAGCCAGCCGGCTCCACATCAGGCTTTGATACAGCAGGCGCGTATCCCCCTGAAAATGGACCCCGCCCTGGACTACCTGGCAGCCCGTCGCGCCAAGCCCTTCCAGTTCAGTTTTTAACAGCTCTTCCAGACCACGAGCCGTACTGGCAAACAGAGAATTCATATCGTCACTTTTACTTAAAGAAAATTGGTGCGCATTATAGCCAATATGTGCCCTATGTCATAAAGTTATAGGCTTATTTTTGGAACCCGGAGGCAGCGTATGGTAACGCTATCGCGACTTTTTATTCATCCTGTTAAATCCATGCGCGGCATGGGCCTGACCCACGCCTTTGCTGATATCAGCGGCCTGGCCTTCGATCGCCTGTTTATGGTCACCGAAACCGACGGGACCTTTATTACCGCCCGCCAGTTTCCTCAGATGGTGAAATTTATTCCGGCGCCGCTGCATGATGGCCTTCACCTGACCGCGCCGGACGGCAGCAGCGCCGTGGTACGTTTTAGCGATTTCGCCACGCAGGCCGAGCCGACCGAAGTCTGGGGCAACCATTTCACCGCTCTCATCGCGCCCGCCGCCGTTAACCAGTGGCTCAGTGGCTTTTTCAAGCGCGATGTCCAGCTGCGCTGGCTGGGACCGCAGCTAACCCGCCGGGTAAAGCGCCATGATGCGGTGCCGCTCTCCTTCGCCGACGGCTACCCTTACCTGCTGGCTAACGAAGCTTCCCTACGCGACCTGCAGCAGCGCTGCCCGGCCAGCGTAAGCATAGAACAGTTTCGCCCTAATCTCGTGGTCACCGGCGCGGCGGCGTGGGATGAAGATAGCTGGAAAGTGATCCGCATCGGCGAGGTGGTGTTTGACGTCGCCAAACCTTGCAGCCGCTGCATTTTTACCACCGTCAGCCCGGAGCGTGGACAGAAACACCCCACCGGGGAGCCGCTGGAAACCTTAAAGCGTTTTCGTACCGCCCAGGATAATGGCGATGTCGACTTTGGTCAGAACCTGATTGCCCGCAACAGCGGCGTGATCCGGGTGGGAGATGAAGTGGAAATTCTCGCCCGCGGACCGGCGAAAGCTTACGGCGCCGGCGAGAGCGACGATACCCCGGCTCCCGAGGCGCAGCAGCAGGCCACGGTAACCATTGAATGGCAGGGTCAACCGTTTACCGGCAATAACCAGCAGGTGCTGCTGGAACAACTGGAGCAACAGGGCATTCGCGTACCCTACTCGTGTCGGGCGGGGATCTGCGGCAGCTGCCGCATCCGTCTTGAAGAAGGCGAAGTGAGTCCATTAAAGAAAAATGCGGTCGCCGGAGATGGCACCATTCTCGCCTGCAGCTGCGTGCCGAAAACGGCGCTGCGCCTGGCGCCTTAAACCGCCTGCCCCAGGCTGTAGCTCACCGCGCTTTGCGCCGGCTGCAGCCTGTCGTTCATGATCTTAATGACATCGCCTAACTGCATCACGCGGCCGGCAAGGGTAAGCCCCGGCTGAGCCAGCAGACAAAGCGCAGCGTTATCACCCGGCTCCACCACCAGCAAATTTACCTGCTCCCCGGTATCGCTCAGCCAGACGCAGGCCGCGTCGCCGCCGCTCGGCTGCCACTGGTGGGTATGGGCGATAAAGTGCCAGCTTTTCGGCATCTGCGGTTTGAGAAAACGGATCGCGGTTAACGCATTGAGGACTAATTCTGCCCGCTGCTCTTTTGACAGTTCAAAATCACGGCATTTTTCTTCAAAAGAGAAATAGAGCGCGGCGTCATCGACGCAAAATCCCGATGGGTCAAAAGCGTCCGGGGTCAGCATGCGCCGGGCGAAGCGCGAACGAAATAACATGCCATTGGCCAAATCGAGCATCATGCGGTCGTGCTCTTCATCGTAATACCAACGCCAGTTATCGTCAGGTTTAATTCGCATTTTTCCCCCTGTCCCCTTTCATACGCCTCTGCAAAGTTGTTGCGACTTGCCGCAGAATATTTTTCTAAAATTAAGAAAAGTCTAAAATGTTTAAATAAGCAACAATGAGGGAATATAAAGCAACCAGGGCCGGAAATAAAGCCCTGGGTGGGATTCAAAGGAGGAAAAGATTAGATGTGGGTAACAATTTCTTTAATCAGCGGCGGGCCTTTAAAAATAAATCCGGAATAGATCTGCACCAGCGATGCCCCGGCGGCCATCTTTTCCCGTGCGGCAATCACGGAATCAATACCACCCACGCCGATGATAGGTAATCGACCATTCAGCTCAGCGGAAAGCATACGGATAATTTCGGTGCTCTTTAATTGTAATGGACGACCACTCAGTCCGCCGGTTTCATCGCAATGTTTCATTCCCTGGACCAGAGACCGATCGAGGGTGGTATTGGTGGCAATCACGCCATCAATATTATGGCGCACGAGGCTATCGGCAACCTGGATCAATTCCTCAGGCAAAAGATCCGGCGCGATCTTCACGGCGACCGGAACATATTTTTGATGCTTTTGCTGCAGTTCAAGCTGCTTATTTTTAATACCGGAGAGTAAATCATCGAGCGCTTCGCCGTATTGCAGCGTGCGCAGCCCCGGGGTATTCGGCGAGGAGATATTAATAGCGATATACCCGGCGTACGGATAGACTTTTTCCATACAAATCAGGTAATCATCCTTACCGTGCTCTACCGGCGTATCTTTATTTTTGCCGATATTGATGCCCAGCACGCCGTCAAAATGCGCCTTTTTCACGTTCTCAACCAGGTTATCGACACCATGGTTATTAAAGCCCATGCGGTTGATCAACCCCTCGGCATCTACCAGGCGGAAGATCCTTGGCTTATCGTTGCCCGGCTGCGGACGCGGCGTCACGGTGCCGATCTCAATCGAACCAAAACCCATCGCGCCCAGCGCGTCAATGCATTCCCCATTTTTATCCAGCCCGGCCGCCAGGCCCAGCGGATTTTTAAAGGTCAGCCCCATGCAGGTGACAGGCCTGGCCGGCACCTTCTGGCGAACCAGGCATTCCAGCGGCGTGCCGGTGACACGGCGTAATTGTTGAAAGGTAACTTCATGAGCGCGCTCAGGATCGAGCTGGAAAAGGGCTTTACGAACGAAGGGGTAGTACATGAACTCTCCTGGATTCCCGGTGTGCAAACCGGGGGCGTATTATGTGCGATCTGTTGCGGAAAGGGAATTGACCTGCGACAAAAAATCCCCCATCAGCGCAAACGATTACCTCCCCTCGCGCCGTTATGCGCTTTTCGGCTATCTAACGGCGGATAAATCATTTAGGGAAATAATGGCCCTCTGTCACACTCACTATAAATGTTATCAATTATAGATAAATGCAAACATTTAGTTATAAGGAGAGAGAGATGCGCGTCATTACGCTTGCGGGCAGCCCGCGTTACCCTTCCCGTTCCAGCGCCCTGCTGGAATACGCCAGAGAGACGCTCACCGCCGCCGATATCGAAGTCTGCCACTGGCATTTGCAGAACTTTGCCCCGGAAGACCTCCTGTACGCTCGCTTTGACAACCCGGCGCTGCTAACGCTCAATGAGCAACTGGCCGGGGCCGACGGTCTGATTATCGCCACACCAGTGTATAAAGCGTCATTTTCCGGCGCGCTGAAAACGCTGCTCGACCTGCTGCCTGAGCGCGCGCTGGAGGGCAAGATCGTGCTACCGCTGGCCACCGGCGGCACCATAGCTCACATGCTGGCAGTTGACTACGCCCTCAAGCCGGTACTGAATGCCCTGAAGGCGCAGGAGATCCTCCATGGTGTCTTTGCCGATGACAGCCAGGTAACCGATTACCAGCACAAGCCGCAATTTACCCCAAACCTGCAGCGGCGCCTTGATGACGCCCTGGAGACCTTCTGGCAGGCGCTGCATCGCCCCAGCAGCCGCGCCCCTTCATTAACGACTCTGCGCGGGGTGGAGCATGCTTAATCCTCTCCGTGCCCTGACTCTGGGCGGACTGCTGCTATTCTCCGCGCTGGGCCACACCGCCCCGGCAGCGCCTGACGCTCTGCGCATCGGCTACCAGAAAGGCAGCGTCAGCATGGTGCTAGCGAAAAGCCATCAGCTGCTGGAGCAGCGCTATCCGCAAACCCATATTTCGTGGATTGAATTCCCGGCCGGTCCGCAGATGCTGGAGGCGCTAAACGTCGGCAGCATCGATATCGGCAGTACCGGCGATATTCCGCCTATCTTTGCCCAGGCGGCGGGCGCCGATTTGGTCTATATCGGCGCGGAGCCGCCCAAGCCCAAAGCGGAGGTTATCCTGGTGGCGCAGGGTAGCCCGATTCATAACGTTGCTGAGTTAAAAGGGAAAAAGGTCGCTTTTCAGAAAGGTTCCAGCTCCCACAATCTGCTGCTGCGCGCTCTGCAGCTTGCAGGCCTGAAATTTAGCGATATTCAGCCGGTTTACCTTGCCCCTGCCGATGCGCGCGCCGCCTTCCAGCAGGGCAATGTTGACGCCTGGGCCATTTGGGATCCGTACTACTCCGCCGCGCTGCTGCAGGGCGGCGCCCGGGTGCTCACTGACGGAACCGATCTGAAACAGACGGGATCCTTCTATCTCGCTTCCCGGCCCTACGCTGAACGCAATGGCGCGTTTATTGAGGGCGTACTCGACACCTTTACCCAGGCCGATGCCCTGACCCACAGCCAGCGCGCGCAAAGCATTACGCTGCTGGCGAAAACGATGGGCTTACCGGAGGCGGTGATCGCCAGCTATCTGGACCATCGTCCCCCCACCTCGGTTACCCCGGTGAGCGCCGAAACCGCCGCTCGCCAGCAGCAGACGGCAGACCTGTTCTACGAGAACAAGCTGGTGCCAAAAAAAGTTGATATCCGGGCCCGCATCTGGCAGCCCACCGCCACACAAGGAGCGAAATCATGAGTCTGAATATGTTCTGGTTTTTACCGACCCATGGTGATGGTCGTTATCTGGGTACCGAAGAGGGTGCCCGTCCGGTCGATTACGGCTATCTGCAGCAAATCGCGCAGACAGCGGATCGGCTGGGGTTCACCGGCGTGCTGATCCCGACCGGGCGCTCATGTGAAGATGCCTGGCTGGTTGCGGCCTCAATGATCCCGGTGACGCAGCGGCTGAAATTTCTTGTCGCCCTCAGGCCAAGCGTGGTGTCGCCGACGGTGGCCGCCCGCCAGGCGGCGACCCTGGACCGACTGTCAAACGGCCGGGCGCTGTTCAATCTGGTCACCGGCAGCGATCCCGCCGAGCTGGCTGGCGACGGTGTCTTCCTCGACCACACCGAGCGCTATGAAGCCTCAGCTGAATTTACCCACATCTGGCGCAAGCTGATGGAGGGAGAAACCGTCACCTTTAACGGCAAGCATCAGCGCGTTCGCGACGCAAAGCTACTGTTCCCGCCGCTCCAGCAGCCGCGTCCGCCGCTTTATTTTGGCGGATCGTCTGAGGTGGCACAGGATCTGGCCGCTGAGCAGGTCGATCTCTATCTCACCTGGGGTGAACCGCCTGCCCAGGTAGCAGAGAAGATTGCTCAGGTGCGGGAAAAAGCCGCCCGGCACGGCCGCCAGGTGCGTTTTGGCATCCGTCTGCACGTGATCGTACGGGAAACCAACGAGGAAGCCTGGCAGGCCGCGGACAGCCTTATCTCCCATCTTGACGATGAGACTATCGCCCGCGCCCAGGCGGCCTTCGCCAGAACCGACTCCGTTGGTCAGCAGCGAATGGCGGCCCTGCATAACGGGCGACGCGATAAGCTCGAGATCAGCCCCAACCTGTGGGCCGGCGTCGGTTTAGCGCGCGGCGGCGCCGGTACTGCGCTGGTGGGCGATGCCGCCACCGTTGCCGAACGAATCAATGAATACGCTGCGCTGGGTATTGATAGCTTTATCTTCTCCGGCTATCCGCATCTGGAAGAGGCGTATCGGGTCGGTGAGCTGTTGTTCCCCCTGCTCGACGTCGCGGTGCCAACTATCCCGCAGCCGCAAAACCTGCGCCTGCAGGGGGAAGCGGTCGCCAACGAGTTTATCCCACGTAAAGTGGCGCAAAGCTGAGGAGGCACTGATGGCAAAAGCAACCCATCCCCTGTTGTTACGCCTCGCCCCCTGGCTGCTGCCGGTGGGAACCGTCATTGTCTGGCAGCTGGCCTCATCCGTCGGCTGGCTGTCGACGCGGGTGCTGCCTTCGCCAGAGGGAGTATTGAAAGCGTTCTGGACGCTCTCGGCCAGCGGTGAGCTGTGGCAGCATCTGGCCATCAGTTCG
Organism: Klebsiella africana; assembly: GCF_020526085.1. Taxonomy (NCBI): domain Bacteria; kingdom Pseudomonadati; phylum Pseudomonadota; class Gammaproteobacteria; order Enterobacterales; family Enterobacteriaceae; genus Klebsiella; species Klebsiella africana. The sequence goes on from NZ_CP084874.1 coordinate 3,376,746, forward strand.
TGGCGAGCGCTGGTCGGCTTCGCCATCGGCGGTTCCATCGGGCTGGTGCTCGGCCTGATCAGCGGCCTGTCACGCTGGGGCGAGCGTCTGCTGGACACGTCGATCCAGATGTTGCGCAATGTGCCGCATCTGGCGCTGATCCCGCTGGTTATTTTGTGGTTCGGCATCGACGAGACCGCCAAGATCTTCCTTGTGTCGCTGGGCACCCTGTTCCCGATCTATATCAACACCTGGCATGGGATCCGCAATATCGACCGTGGGCTGGTGGAGATGGCGCGCAGCTATGGTTTATCCGGCTTCGCCCTGTTCCGTCACGTGATTTTACCCGGCGCCCTGCCCTCGATTATGGTCGGCGTGCGTTTTGCCCTCGGTCTAATGTGGCTGACGCTTATTGTCGCCGAAACCATCTCGGCGAATGCTGGCATCGGTTATCTGGCGATGAACGCGCGTGAATTTCTGCAAACCGACGTGGTGGTGGTCGCCATCATTCTTTACGCCATCCTTGGCAAACTGGCCGACGTCAGCGCCCAGCTGCTGGAGCGCCTCTGGCTGCGCTGGAATCCGGCATATCATCTTCAGGAGGCTAACGCATGAACACTGCCCGTCTCAACCAAGGTATCCCGCTGCTGCTGAACGGGGTGACTAAACGCTATGGCGATAACACCATTCTTAACGAGCTGGATCTGCATATTCCCAGCGGCCAGTTTGTGGCGGTGGTGGGCCGCAGCGGCGGCGGCAAAAGTACCCTGCTGCGCCTGCTGGCGGGACTGGAAAAACCGAACGCCGGCGAACTGCTGGCGGGCGTGACGCCGCTGGCGGCGATCCAGGACGACACCCGGATGATGTTTCAGGATGCGCGCCTGCTGCCATGGAAAACGGTGATTGATAACGTAGGGTTGGGGTTAAAAGGGGCCTGGCGCGACGCCGCCCTGCAGGCACTGGCCAGCGTCGGGCTCGAGAACCGCGCGCAGGAGTGGCCGGCGGCGCTGTCGGGCGGGCAAAAGCAGCGCGTTGCGCTGGCCCGCGCCCTGATCCATCGCCCGCGCCTGCTGCTGCTGGACGAGCCGCTGGGGGCACTGGATGCCCTCACCCGTTTGGAGATGCAGGAGCTGATCGTCTCCCTGTGGCAGGAACATGGCTTTACGGTCCTGCTGGTCACCCACGACGTCAGTGAAGCGGTGGCCATGGCCGACCGGGTGCTGTTAATTGAAGAGAAGAAGATTGGACTCGATTTAAGCGTGGATATCCCACGACCGCGACGCACCGGTTCGGCGAAGCTGGCCGAGCTGGAGGCGGAGGTACTGGATCGGGTGATGAAACGCGGCAAGAGCGAAAGCGCGCCGCGTTTATTTAGTCATGGCTAACTAACGTCCCCGGCCCACGCTTCGCTCGGCCGGGCTACCAAATCGCACAGCGCTGTAGCCCCGGTAAGCGAGAGCGCAACCGGGGATTTTGCGGCCGTTACGCCAGCGCCTTACTGATTTTCTCGAACAGATCGCCGGAGAGATTCTCCAGCCCCTTCAACTGCTCCAGCGCGGCGCGCATCAGCGCCTGCCGCTTCTCATCATAACGTTTCAGACGAATCAACGGCTCAATCAGGCGCGACGCCACCTGCGGGTTGCGCTGGTTCAGCTCAGTCAGCATCTCCACCAGGAACTGGTAACCGCTGCCATCTTCAGCATGGAATGCCGCCGGGTTGCTGCTGGCGAAAGCGCCAATTAACGAGCGCACACGGTTTGGGTTGCTCATGCTGAACGAACGGTGGTTCAGCAAACCACGTACCGTTTCCACTACGTTGGCCGCCGGGCTGGTGGACTGCAGGATAAACCACTTATCCATCACCAGACCGTCCTGATGCCATTTGTCATCGTACTCCTGCATCAGCGCATCGCGGCACGGCAGTTCAGCCGCAACCGCTGCCGACAGTGCAGCCAGCGCGTCGGTCATGTTATCCGCCTGGTGATATTGTGCCGCCACCAGCTTATCGCCCAGCGTCGGCTCCGCAAACGCCAGATAGCGCAGACAGGTATTGCGCAGGGCGCGCTTACCGATATCGGCGTGCTCCACCCGGTAGCTGTCGAGCTTATTGGCGTTATATACCGCGAGGAATTCGTCCGCCAGTTCGTTCGCCAGGGTACGGGTGAGCGCTTCGCGCACGGTGGCGATAGCGATCGGATCGATAATCGCGAACATCTCGGCGATTTCGTTGGCCGACGGCAGGGTTAAGATCTCAGCGGCCAGCGCCGGGTCAATTTTCTCATCCAGCAGGATGGCGCGGAAGGCATCGGCTACGTGCACCGGCAGCGACAGCGGCTGGCCCTGCTGATGGCGGTTGACGTTCAACTTGATGTAGGTCGCTAGCAGGCTCTGCGCCGCATCCCAGCGCGAGAAATCATTCCGCGCGTGACGCATCAGGAAGGTCAGCTGCTGATCGCTCCACTTATATTCCAGTTTGACGGGTGCTGAAAATTCGCACAGCAACGCCGGCACCGGCTGGAAATAGACGTTATCGAAGACGAAAGTCTGCTCGGCCTGGGTCACATTGAGCACAGGGTGTACTGGATGGCCACCCTTCTGCAGGGGGATCACCTTGCCTTCGTTATCGTACAGCTCAATGGCAAACGGAATATGCAGCGGCTGCTTCTCGGCCTGCTCGGCGGTCGGCGGCGTACGCTGGCTGATAGTCAATGTGTACTGCTCGGTTTCCGGGTTGTAGTCATCATGCACGGTAACGATTGGCGTACCGGACTGGCTGTACCAGAGGCGGAAGTGCGACAGATCAACGTTAGAGGCATCTTCCATCGCCTGCACGAAATCGTCGCAGGTGGCGGCGCTGCCGTCATGGCGTTCAAAGTACAGCTGCATCCCTTTCTGGAAGTTTTCTTCACCCAGCAAGGTATGCAGCATGCGGATCACTTCGGCACCCTTTTCATAGACTGTCAGGGTGTAGAAGTTGTTCATCTCGATCACCATATCCGGGCGGATCGGGTGCGCCATCGGGCTGGCGTCTTCGGCAAACTGCAACCCGCGCATGGTGCGCACGTTGTTGATGCGGTTCACCGCACGTGAGCCAAGGTCAGAGCTGAACTCCTGATCGCGGAAGACGGTCAGTCCCTCTTTCAGGCTGAGCTGGAACCAGTCGCGGCAAGTGACGCGGTTGCCGGTCCAGTTATGAAAATATTCATGACCAATCACCCGCTCAATATCGAGGTAGTCTTTATCGGTGGCGGTATCGGTGCGTGCCAGGACATATTTGGAGTTAAAGACGTTCAGCCCTTTATTCTCCATCGCCCCCATATTGAAGAAGTCGACGGCGACAATCATATAGATATCAAGGTCGTACTCGAGGCCAAAGCGCTCCTCATCCCACTTCATAGAGTTTTTCAGCGAGGTCATCGCCCACGGCGCGCGATCGAGGTTGCCGCGATCGACGTACAGCTCCAGCGCCACTTCGCGGCCAGAGCGGGTGCGGAATGAATCGCGCAGGACGTCAAAATCACCGGCCACCAGCGCAAACAGGTAGCACGGCTTCGGGAACGGATCCTGCCACTGTACCCAGTGACGACCGTTCTCCAGCTCTCCTTCCGCCATACGGTTGCCGTTGGAGAGTAAGAACGGGTATTTCGCTTTGTCGGCGATAATTTTGGTAGTAAAGCGCGCCAGCACATCCGGACGATCCAGATACCAGGTAATATGGCGGAAACCTTCCGCTTCGCACTGGGTGCACAACGCTTCGCCTGACTGATACAGGCCTTCCAGCGCGGTGTTCGCTGCCGGGCTGATCTCATTGACGATGGTCAGGGTGAAATGCTCCGGCAGGCCGCCGATCACCAGCTGATTGTTTTCTTCTTTATAGTCACTCCACGGCTGGCCGTTCACCTGCAGAGCGATCAGGGTCAGATCTTCGCCGTCCAGGCGCAATGGCACATCAGACGCAGCCGCGTGGCGGGAGACCTTGCTCTCGGCCGTAACAACGGTTTTTGCGGCATCCAGGTCAAAGGTCAAATCGATATCGCTAATCAGATACTCCGGCGCACGATAGTCGTGGCGGTATTTGGCTTGGGGCTGTTGTGTCATAAAAAACCTTTAGCATCTTCGGTAAAGTGTCGTCCCAGTCTATTCCTGTTGTGTCAAACGCGCTATGCAGAATCTTCATCTTTTCAACGTGAAACACGGAAATCGCTACATTTTGTTAACACTCGCGGCACGAAATGCCCTCGACCCGACGCAAAGCTTGTGGTGTGATCCATGTTCAATATATTAAACTAGGCCTCGCAAATGACCGTCAGCGTCGCCGTCGCTCGCCATCGCGGGACAGAGTCGGGTAATAAAGGTATACTCCGCCTCCTTTTTCCGCGTTGGTTTGGATGGAACGCTCCAGTGAGAGGATGCTACTGCGCACCATGACACAATTCACTTCTCCTGTACTGCACTCGCTGCTTGATACGGATGCCTACAAGCTGCACATGCAGCAGGCTGTCTTCCACCACTACGGTGATGTACATGTGGCGGCGGAGTTTCGCTGCCGTGGAGACGACCTGCTCGGCATCTATGCCGACGCGATCCGCGAGCAGGTGGAGTCCATGCGCGACCTGAGGCTGCGGGATGATGAATATCACTGGCTGTCCACTCTTCCCTTTTTCCGCCAGGATTATCTCGACTGGCTGCGCGATTTTCGCTATGACCCGCGCCAGGTCACGGTCAGCAATGACAATGGCAAGCTGAACATTCGCCTTACCGGCCCGTGGCGGGAAGCTATCATGTGGGAAGTCCCGCTGCTGGCAGTGATAAGCGAGCTGGTCCATCGCTATCGTTCACCGGAGATGGGCATCGATCAGGCGCTAAACACGCTGGAACATAAGCTAGGCGACTTCGCCAGCATGACCGCGGACCTCGACATGAGCGCCTTCCGTCTGATGGACTTCGGCACCCGCCGCCGTTTTTCACGCGAGGTGCAGGAAGGTATTGTGCGGCGTCTACAGCAGGAGCCATGGTTTGTCGGCACCAGTAATTACGATCTGGCGCGCCGTCTGAATTTAACCCCGATGGGCACCCAGGCCCATGAGTGGTTCCAGGCCCACCAGCAGATCAGCCCCAGCCTTGCCAGCAGCCAGCGAGCGGCCCTTGCCGCCTGGCTGGAAGAGTACCCCGACCAGCTGGGCATCGCGCTGACCGACTGCATCACTATGGATGCGTTCCTGCGTGATTTCGGTCCGGAATTCGCCACCCGCTATCAGGGGTTGCGCCACGATTCCGGCGACCCGGTGGAATGGGGAGAAAAAGCTATCGCCCATTATCAGAAGCTCGGTATCGATCCGCTGAGCAAAGTGCTGGTCTTCTCCGATAATCTCGACCTGGCGAAAGCCGTCGATCTGTATCGCCACTTCGCCTCACGGGTGAAGCTCAGCTTTGGTATCGGCACCCGTTTAACCTGCGATCTGCCGCAGGTTAAACCGCTCAATATCGTGATTAAGCTGGTGGAATGTAACGGCAAGCCGGTGGCGAAACTCTCCGACAGCCCGGGGAAAACCATTTGCCACGATAAGGCCTTCGTCCGCGCCCTGCGCGAGGCGTTCGACCTGCCGCCGATTAAAAAGGCAAGCTAAAAAACATGGCCCGACGGCATTCTGCTATCGGGCCAATCAATATCACTCCTGCGGCAGACGGGCTCTGACGACCTCGGCAAAATACTCCGCGCCAGTTAGCAATATCTCATCATTAAAGTCGTAGCAGGCATTATGCAACGGTGTATTGCCCTGAGCATCTGAACTATCGCCGTTGCCTAAAAAGATGAAACAGCCGGGGATTTTTTGCAGAAAAGCGCCAAAATCCTCCGAAATCATCATCTGTGCGACGTTGCCGTCCACCTTCTCAGCCCCTACCACGTTAATCGCAGCGGTGACCGCTACATCAACGCATTGCTGCCAGTTCACCGTTGGCGCAAATTCATGGGTATAGCTGAACTGGCACGTCGCACCGTGCATCGCGCAAATCGCTTCGCTAATGGTACGCATTCGTTCTTCGAGCAGCATCTGCACCTCCGGTGCAAAGCTGCGCGTATCCCCTTTGATTTCGACGTGCGTCGGAATCGCATTGCGGATGCCATCGGTGTGCAGTTCAGTACAGGAAATGACCGCTGGCACGTTCGGATCAACATTTCGCGAAACAATTGTCTGCAAAGCCAGGATGATTTCCGCCGCAATGACCAGCGGATCTTTCGCCATATGAGGCCGCGCCGCATGCGCTCCCTGCCCTTTAATACGAATAATAAAGTTATCTTCACTGGCCATAATGCCACCGACTCGCGTGGCGATAGTCCCGGCTTTCATACCCGGCATATTATGCAGACCGTAGATTTCCTCTATGCCAAAGCGTTCAATAACGCCATCGTCCATCATCGCTCTGGCGCCATAGCCAGGTTCCTCAGCAGGCTGAAAAACAAAGCAGACCGTGCCGTTAAAATTCTGCCGCTGCAATAGCAACTGTGCCGCGCCCAGCGCAATGCAGGTATGACCATCATGTCCGCAGCCGTGCATCCGCTCGGCGGTCATGGAGCGGTAAGACCAGTCTCCCTGTTCGGTCAATTGAATGGCATCGATATCGGCACGAATAGCGATAACGCCCTTCCCGTCGCCGCATTTCAATCTCCCCACCACCCCGGTTTTGCCAATATCGCGGTGCACCTCAATGCCCATAGCTTCGAGCTTTTCGGCAATAAACCGTGAAGTATTCTGCTCCTCGAAGGCGCTTTCCGGATGGGCATGCAAATAGTGACGCCAGGCGATAAGCTGCTGCTTTAGCTGTTGCTGATTCATTCTCTGCTCCTGTAAACATTAGTCCATACGCTGGGCGCGCTGTAAAACCACCTGCAGCAGCACATTGGCGCCAGCAATCAGATCTTTGGCTGCGCTATGTTCTTTGACGTTATGGCTAATGCCATCGACGCAGGGGACAAAAATCATCCCGGCGGGACATACCGACGCCATAAATTGTGCATCGTGTCCGGCGCCGCTTGGCAAACGTCGGTAACTGAGCGCCTGACGCTCCGCCTCGGCTTCCACCGCATTGACGATCTCATCGGCAAAAATGACCGGATTAAAGCGCACCAGTGAGCGGCTGGTTATCTCCACGCCCTCTTCCTGCGACGTTTTCGCGACAAATTCGGCCAATTGCTGCTCTGCCAGACATAAGATCGCATTATCGGTATTGCGGAGATCCACTGACATGACGACATGGTTGGGAATGACGTTGATTAGATTAGGCTTCACGCTGAAATGTCCAACGGTAGCTACCTGATTACCACCAAGGCTTAGCGCCAGCTCACGGGCAAAAACAGCGATTTTCGCAGCCGCCAGCCCGGCATCACGTCTCATGGACATTGGGGTAGTACCCGCATGATTCGATACGCCTCTTAGGGTAAATTCCTGCCACGAAATACCCTGTACGCCGGTAACCACGCCAATATCAATCTGCTCTTTATCAAGAATTGGTCCCTGCTCGATATGCAGCTCAACGTAGCTATCTACCGCCATATCTCCCGGCTGACGTTCGCCTTTATAACCAATGTTACGCAGCGCTTCATCGAGCGTGATACCGTCGAGATCTTTTGCCGCGAGCGCCTGCGCCAACGGATACTCGCCGGCAAACACCACGCTGCCCATCATATCGGGCTGAAATCGCACCCCCTCCTCGTTAGTAAAGAAGGTTACCGCCAACGGTCGTCGGGTGCGGATCCCGGCATCCTGGAGGGTGGCAATCACCTCAAGGCCGGCCATAACGCCGTAGTTGCCATCGTATAACCCACCGGTGGCGACGGTATCGATATGTGACCCCATCATCACCATCGGCAACGTCTCCTCGCCGTGATAAACGCCGGTGACATTGCCGATAGCATCAATTGACACGCTCAGGCCCAGCGCCTTCATGCGGGCTACAACAAAGTCCCTGCCGGCTTTATCTTCGGCAGTCGCTGCCAGGCGGCATACGCCGCCACCTGGCAGCGCACCATGTTCGCCAAGTGCATACAGGGAATCGATAAGCCGTTGGCCGTTAATCTGCAGATAATGACTCATATAACATCTCGCTAATAATGGTGGTTATTGGAACATGCCGTAAAAAATGGCAGATACGGTGATAAGACCGATCAGGGTGACGAAAACGTTGCTCGCTTTACCGCGCCAGGGGGCAAGCACCGGTAATTTATGAATGGCGTACATAGGCAACAGCAGCAGAATTGCCGCCCCAGTGGGACCGCTGATGCATTCGATAATACCGAGGATACTGGGATTCTTGTACGCGGCGAACCAGCAGGTAAGCACCATAAACACCAGGATGACCGCGTCGACGAGGCGAATACCTGGTTTTTTACCGCGTGCGGCGGCGGCCTCCAGAATCAGGTCGCGCAGCGATTCATAGGCGCCGATGTAGTGGCCAAGAAATGATTTAGTAATAGCGACAAAGGCGATAATCGGCGATAGCCAGGCAATAATCGGTGTATCGTACTGATTGGCCAGATAGGACAAAATCGACAGATTCTGGGCTTTGGCTTCCGCCAGTTGCTGCGGCGACAGGCTTAACACGCAGCTGAGAACAAAAAACAGCACCACCACCGTCATGAGCAGGATACCGTAGCGCTGGATCTGCGCACATTTACCCTCAGCGAGCGCCAGACCGTAACGCTGCTTCTGGCGCACCACCATCGGCGAAATGATGGGATAGTGGTTAAACGACATCACCAGTACCGGGAAGGTCATCCACAGGGATAACATGATCCCCTGCCCATCGCCCGTGGCGCTGAAGCTTACAGTTTGCAAAATTGCGCCGTTCCAGTGCGGAATCAGAAAAAGTGCCATAAAAATAAGCGAGATGATGAAGGGATAAACCAGAGTGCTCATCACCCGCATTATCAAACGCTGTCCGAAACGGACGATAAACATCAACCCGAGGATCAGAACGATGGCCACCAGCGACCGGGGAGGCTCGGCCATTGCCAACTGGTGGGTGATAAAGCTCTGCGCGGTGTTGGTAATAGCCACCGCATACATAATCAGAATGGTATAGACGGCGAAGAAATAGATGACGGTAAATACTTTTCCCGCCAGCGCGCCAAAATGCTCGCCAATAACATCGGTAATACTGCTTTCCGGCGTATTGGAAGAGTAAATGAATCTCGCCAGACCGCGGTGAGCCAGATAAGTAATAGGAAAAGCGAGGACAAAAACAATCAGCAGCGGCCAGAAGCCGCCAATTCCGGCATTAATCGGCAGAAACAGCACCCCGGCGCCAATGGCGGTACCGAACAGGCCAAGGACCCAAACGGTATCTTCGCTATGCCACTTTGCGGGATCGGAACATCCTTTATTGATAATTATATTTTCAGTATTCATCGGTCAGGTTCTCTCTATGCATGACGCGAAAGCGCGTATGTTTTCGTTATGAGTCAGAACGCTTGTCATACCGAGGGCTTGTAGGGTAGGTAAGATGGCCCCCTTGTTATTGTCGATAGCGCTCAACCATTACGGCCAAACCAGACGATGTCTTCATAGACATCGGGTGATGTATCTCCTTCCGTGCTGATTAACAGAACCTGTGCATCGGCATTCAGGCGCAGCGATTCGGCAAGCTCGCGATACTCCGGTTGAGTCATCAGCGCATAAAGCACTCCTGTGCCGATAGCGCCGGATTCCCCGGAGACAAAAGGTTCGTCAGTACCTGGTCGCGGAGCGGCCAACAGGCGCATGCCATTGGCGGCCAGACAATCGTCGGCGGAAATAAAACAGGTGGCATGGTCGCGGAGCATTGGCCAGCTGGTGATATTAGGTTCACCACAGGCAAGCCCGGCCATCAGGGTTGACATATCCCCGCCGACGCTGTGCGGCAGTCCGTCATTAATGATTGCCGAGCGATACAGGCAGTTCGCCTTGTGCGGCTCAACGATGATGATGGTGGGAGCCTGCTGCTGCATCTTTTCGATGAAATATCCCATGATGCTGCCAGCAAACGACCCGACCCCAGCTTGTAGAAACAGATGCGTCGGCATCGGCGCTCCGCTTTCAGCCAGCTGCTGCCAGATTTCAACAGCGAGGGTCATATAGCCTTGCATGATCCATGTGGGGATCTGCTCGTAGCCCTGCCAGGCGGTATCCTGGAGTAGAACCCATCCCTGCTCGCGCGCGGTTTTGGCCGCCAGCCGAACGGTGTCGTCGTAGTTCAGTTCAGTAATCGTGCATTCGGCGCCATGCCGGCGAATATTCTGCGCGCGTACCGGTGACGAGCCCTTTGGCATATACACCACCGCACGCAGCCCAAGCTGCTCAGCCGCCCACGCCACGCCACGTCCGTGGTTACCGTCGGTAGCAGTCACAAATACGATGTCCTTGATACGCGCCTTAATCACTGGTGAATTAAGCTCGGCAAAGCTCAACGTATTAATATCTCGCTCGAGCAGAGCGGCGAGATATTTCCCCATCGCATAGGATCCGCCTAATCCTTTAAACGCATTCAAACCGAATCGCTGCGCTTCATCTTTTATATGGATTGATCCCAGCCCCAGCCGCTGGCTTAAAAATTCCAGCTTACGCAGCGGCGTGACCCGGTAATCAGGAAATTTTTGATGGAATGCCAGCACTTCGTTCCCCACGCTTTCATTCAGCAGACTCAAGTCTGCTCCCTGGCCATAGGGCTGCCGCCGGGCGTTAAGTTGATATTTAATTGTGTCCACTATTCAGGCACCTCTATTTTCATATCGTCCTGCGACGATAACGTTATTTGCGACCATTCCGCCTAAACGACGGGTGCACGGAGCCGTGCGGCCTGAGACAGGACGGTCGCTTTAAATTGGTTAAGTCAGAATGTGAGAGGCTTTTTGTCGCGATATACCGCTTCCCCACTGCCTGTGATGGTACACTGCGCCCGGCGGTTAATTGGCGCAAAGTTGCCCATCGCGCCGCAATTTTCACTCTGTTTTATCATTCTCACGCAACAACGTTGCATTAGTGAGGTTGATCACAGGCTTGCAGGACGAGATATATGATGAAACTTGACGCATGGGATAAAAAAATTCTTACGCTCTTGCAGCGTAATAATCGCTTGTCGCAACGGGAGATCGCCGATCGGATCAGCCTGTCTCCTTCGGCAGTCAATCGGCGTATCGCTGCACTGGAGGATGCAGGGGTGATTAAAGGCAGTGTTAGCTTAGTGGACGCCAGTAAAGTAGGAAGACCAATCACCATTATGGTGCAGGTGACCATTGAGAATGAACGTCTCGATCTGCTTGAGGAGGATAAACAGCGTTTCGTAACCTGTCCGCAAGTGCAGCAGGTCTACTATGTCACTGGCGACTTCGATTTTCTGCTCGTGATCAACGTCCGTGATATGGCGGAATACGAAGCGCTAACCCGTGAACTCTTTTTTGCCTCGGGAAATATCAAGTCTTTCCGGACCATCGTGTCGATGCAAAATGCGAAGCAGGAAATGACGGTCATTATCGAGTAAGTCGTGTAAAAGTCGAAATGGTGAGCCAAAGAACGCCCCGGAGGTGTATTTATTTCCGAAATCCACCCTTCCCTGTGCGAAATCTACTTGTCTGATGGAAGATGACAGGTAACATAGATATCCCCCCGCTGTTGGGGGAAGAGACTTTTTTATTGGACTACATAGAGAGATTATTATGAGCGTTGTGCCTGTAGCCGACGTACTCCAGGGCCGCGTTGCCGTTGACAGCGAAGTCACGGTCCGCGGATGGGTGCGTACCCGCCGAGATTCTAAAGCTGGCTTTTCTTTCCTCGCCGTCTATGACGGTTCCTGCTTTGATCCTGTACAGGCCGTTATTAATAATTCTCTGCCCAATTACAATCAGGAAGTGCTGCGTCTAACCACAGGTTGCTCGGTGATTGTCACCGGTAAAGTCGTGGCTTCCCAGGGTCAGGGTCAAAGCTTTGAGATCCAGGCGACCAGCGTGGAAGTGACCGGCTGGGTGGAAGACCCGGACACCTACCCGATGGCGGCCAAGCGCCACAGCATCGAGTATCTGCGTGAAGTGGCGCACCTGCGTCCGCGCACCAACCTGATCGGCGCAGTTGCCCGCGTGCGTCACACCCTGGCGCAGGCGCTGCATCGCTTCTTTGATGAGCAGGGCTTCTTCTGGGTCTCCACCCCGCTGATCACGGCCTCCGATACCGAAGGCGCTGGCGAAATGTTCCGCGTGTCGACGCTGGATCTGGAAAACCTGCCGCGTAACGATCAGGGCAAAGTCGATTTCGACAAGGACTTCTTCGGTAAAGAGGCATTCCTGACCGTTTCCGGCCAGCTGAACGGCGAGACCTACGCCTGTGCGCTGTCGAAGATTTATACCTTCGGCCCGACCTTCCGCGCCGAGAACTCCAACACCAGCCGCCACCTGGCGGAATTCTGGATGCTGGAGCCGGAAGTGGCCTTCGCTAACCTGAACGACGTTGCCGGTCTGGCGGAAGCGATGCTCAAGTACGTCTTCAAAGCGGTACTGGAAGAGCGTGCGGACGACATGCAGTTCTTCGCCGAGCGCGTGGATAAAGACGCTATCGACCGTCTGCAGCGCTTTATCACCGCTGATTTTGCCCAGGTAGATTACACCGACGCCGTCACCATTCTGGAAAACTGCGGCAAGCAGTTCGAGAACCCGGTGTACTGGGGCGTGGATCTCTCCTCCGAGCACGAACGTTACCTGGCCGAAGAGCACTTCAAAGCGCCGGTGGTGGTGAAAAACTACCCGAAAGACATTAAGGCGTTCTACATGCGCCTTAACGAAGACGGTAAAACCGTCGCGGCAATGGACGTCCTGGCGCCGGGCATCGGCGAGATCATCGGCGGTTCCCAGCGTGAAGAGCGTCTCGACGTGCTCGACGCGCGTATGGCCGAGATGGGGCTGAATAAAGAAGACTACTGGTGGTATCGCGACCTGCGCCGCTACGGCACTGTGCCGCATTCCGGCTTTGGTCTGGGCTTCGAACGCCTTATCGCTTACGTAACCGGCGTGCAGAACGTCCGCGATGTCATTCCGTTCCCGCGTACTCCGCGCAACGCGACATTCTAAATTTTTCTGCCATAAACCTGAAAGGCCAGCGCAAGCTGGCCTTTTTTTATGTCAATTACTGTTAGCAAAATTCAACAAACTTAAACATCAAGGCCTGGAAATCACATTTATGTTACGCACTATTTCGGTGCATACCGGTGATGCAGATCGCACTTTATGTTCATAACAGAGCAAAACCTCTGATAAATTTGCTCATTTTTTAACCTTCCACCGCACATCTTGCAAAGACAAGGTCTGAATAAAAAGAGGGCGAATTTAATACATAAAATGAGCAAATTTACGCTTATCCAAATTAATCATAAATATTTCATATAGATAGATATGGATAGGCGAATTACCTCACCACGTGGAACGGAATTTTGATTAAGTTCACAAAGTTCCCAAAAATACATACTTAGTTACATGTTTTTTCTTTTTGTTACTCATATGAGATATTAGTAGCATTTTCCGGCTAGCGAAACGTTGTCGCGGATGGAAAGATGCCTTCAGACACCAAACTCTCATCAATGGTTCTGTAAGTTTTTATTGACAGAACTTATTGACGGCAGTGGCACGTGTTCATATAAAAAATATTAATGAGGGTAATAAATAATGATGAAGCGCAATATTCTGGCAGTGGTGATCCCTGCCCTGCTGGTAGCCGGTGCAGCCAACGCTGCAGAAATCTATAACAAAAACGGCAACAAACTGGACTTCTACGGAAAAATGGTCGGCGAGCACGTCTGGACCACCAATGGCGACACCAGCAGCGACGATACCACCTATGCCCGTATCGGCCTGAAAGGCGAAACCCAGATCAACGATCAGTTGACCGGTTATGGCCAGTGGGAATACAACATGGATGCGTCCAACGTTGAAGGTTCCCAGCCAACGAAAACCCGTCTGGCGTTCGCGGGCCTGAAAGCAGGCGAATACGGCTCATTCGACTACGGCCGTAACTACGGTGCAATCTACGACGTCGAAGCGGCAACCGATATGCTGGTTGAATGGGGCGGCGACGGCTGGAACTACACCGACAACTACATGACCGGTCGTACCAACGGCGTGGCAACCTACCGTAACTCTGACTTCTTCGGTCTGGTTGACGGCCTGAGTTTCGCGCTGCAGTACCAGGGTAAAAATGACCACGACCGCTCGATCCACAAACAGAATGGCGACGGCTTCAGCACCGCGGCTACTTACGCGTTCGACAACGGTATCGCGCTGTCTGCAGGCTATGCTAACTCTAACCGTAGCGTCGATCAGAAAGCTGACGGCAATGGCGACAAAGCTGAAGCTTGGGCAACCTCTGCAAAATATGACGCCAACAACGTCTATGCGGCCGTCATGTACTCCCAGACTTACAACATGACTCCGGAAAACCAGGGTAACTACTTCGCTGGTAAAACCCAGAACTTCGAAGCCGTTGTACAGTATCAGTTCGACTTCGGCCTGCGTCCGTCCATCGGCTACGTACAGACCAAAGGTAAAGACCTGCAGGCGCGCGGCGGCTTCTCCGGCGGCGATGCAGATCTGGTTAAATACGTCGAAGTGGGTACCTGGTACTACTTCAACAAGAACATGAACGTCTATGCGGCGTACAAGTTCAACCAACTGGACGACAACGCCTATACGCGTGAAGCTGGCGTAGCGACCGACGACCAGGCGGCCGTGGGTATCGTTTACCAGTTCTAATTTGCAGTACACCCCTTCGTGATATGCCTTCAGAGCAGGACTTCGGTCCTGCTTTTCTGTATTCGTGAGGTAAAGATCGTCTCTTTTGAAAACCTTCGCGCTTTTTGTCGCAAACGGTTGGCAATTCGTTATTCTCCCGTTAACCTGATAGCGGATTTCCCTTCAGTAATCACAATGGAACCTCGTCATGTTTGAGAACATTACCGCCGCCCCAGCCGACCCGATTTTAGGTCTGGCCGATCTGTTTCGTGCTGATGACCGCCCTGAAAAAATTAACCTCGGAATTGGTGTTTACAAGGATGAAACCGGTAAAACACCCGTTCTGACCAGCGTCAAAAAAGCAGAACAGTACCTGCTGGAAAATGAAACGACTAAAAACTATCTGGGCATCGATGGTATTCCTGAATTTGGTCGCTGCACCCAGGAACTGCTGTTCGGTAAAGGCAATGCGATTATCGCCGATAAACGCGCCCGCACCGCGCAGACCCCGGGCGGTACCGGTGCGCTGCGCGTCGCCGCAGACTTCCTCGCGAAAAACACTGACGTAAAACGTGTGTGGGTGAGCAACCCAAGCTGGCCGAACCATAAAAGCGTGTTTACCTCTGCCGGGCTGGAAGTGCGTGAGTACGCTTACTACGACGCGGCTAACCACGCGCTGGACTTTGATGGTCTGCTGGCCAGCCTGAACGAAGCCCAGGCTGGCGACGTGGTGCTATTCCACGGCTGCTGCCACAACCCAACCGGTATCGATCCGACGCTCGACCAGTGGCAACAGCTGGCGCAACTGTCGGTCGAAAAAGGCTGGCTGCCGCTGTTTGATTTCGCTTACCAGGGCTTCGCCCGTGGTCTGGAAGAAGATGCTGAAGGGCTGCGCGCCTTTGCTGCGCTGCACAAAGAGCTGCTGGTCGCCAGCTCTTACTCGAAAAACTTTGGCCTGTACAACGAGCGCGTCGGCGCCTGCACCCTGGTCGCCGCCGATCAGGAGACCGTGGACCGCGCATTCAGTCAGATGAAATCGGTGATCCGCGCCAACTACTCCAACCCGCCTGCGCATGGCGCATCCGTGGTCGCCACCATTCTGAGCAACGATGCGCTGCGAGCTATCTGGGAGCAGGAGCTGACCGATATGCGCCAGCGCATCCAGCGTATGCGCCTGCTGTTCGTCAATACCCTGCAGGAGAAAGGCGCGAGCCGCGACTTTAGCTTTATCAGCAAACAGAATGGCATGTTCTCGTTCAGCGGGCTGAGTAAAGAGCAGGTCCTGCGTCTGCGCGAAGAATTCGCTATCTATGCCGTTGCTTCCGGGCGTATCAACGTAGCCGGGATGACGCCTGACAACATGGCGCCGCTGTGCGAAGCCATCGTCGCCGTGCTGTAAGCGCTGTATAAAGAAAAAGGCCGCGAATGCGGCCTTTTTTATATGTTCACGTCATGTCTGTTACCAGACCGGCATCTCGTCCTGCAGGAATGGGTTGTTACGACGTTCCTCACCCAGCGTCGACAGCGGACCATGGCCGGGAATAAAGGTCACATCATCGCCCAGCGGCAATAGCTTATCCTTAATAGCCGCAATCAGCTGCCCATGGTCGCCGCGCGGAAAATCGCTGCGCCCTACTCCGCCTTTAAAAATCACATCTCCGGAGATCAGCAGCCGGGAGGCGTTATCAAAAAAGACCACGTGACCCGGCGTATGGCCCGGGCAATGCAGGACCTGCAGCGCCACATTCCCCACATTGACCACATCGCCTTCATTGAGCCAGCGATCCGGACGCAGCGGCTGGCAATCCTCCAGGCCGAACATCCGGCTTTGCGCCGGTAATCCTTCCAGCCAGAACTCATCTTCTTTTTCCGGGCCAATAACCGGTACGCCATAATGCTGCGCCAGTTCCGCCGCAGCGCCAACGTGATCGAGGTGGCCATGCGTCAGCAGGATCTGCATTAGCGTGACGCCAGCTTCGGCGACCACCGCTTTGATACGTTCAGCATCGCCGCCAGGATCGACCAGCGCCGCCAGCCGGGTTTGTTCGCACCAGATAAGAGAACAGTTCTGCGCGAACGCGGTAACCGGAATAATACGATAGTTCATGACGCTCCTTTCGTTACCAGTGCCTTACGGGACCGGTATCAATATGCACAAAGTTACTACGTGGGTAATATCCTACACCACCTGCGCGCATAGATAACGCCGCTTTGCGAATATTGCTTAACGAAATACCTTCAATATGGAAATCCATCGCCTGCCCCTTGGTGTGATAGCTGTGTTTCGCTACACCACGGCTTCGTGCGCGGAGCTCATCATTGGTATCGAGGGAACGATAGCCAGAGATAAGTTGGACAGGTTTGTTGGTGCCAAGTAGGCCCTGCAACCGATAAAGATGATCGAACAGATTTGGATCGATGGACTTAATTTTATTCGCACGATAATCGCGGAAAAAATGGTTAAGTCTTGCTAATTCATCCTGAATATAGCCTCTGCCATCGAAAAACTCCGCCTTGAGCGATTCACCGGTATGCAGGTTATTCAGCGTCAAAATACGCGGACGGGGGGTCGAGAGGGTGGCAAATGCCGGCGCAGGGAGAATGGCGGCAGCACCCAGCGCAGCGCCACCCAACGCCAGCAATCTGCGGCGATTAGCGTCAAATTTGTCCATGATAATCAGGTCTACAGTCAATGAATCGTTATATACTTTTTCCGCCTTGCGCGATGCCAGGATCAGCTCGCTATCGCTCGCCACGACCGTGATGCTGCCCGGCAAAGGAGAGCGTTCGCGCTGATCGCGCTACGCATTGAGCGGAATGATATGTATATGCACTTCTGGCGCACGAAAGGCACCTTACCGGGCATTATTGCCAACGTCAAGGCAGCCTCACCCCAGGAAAATCGGGCGCTGCGGAGGAGCCGCGCCCTTTTTTACCCAGTGCTAGGACAACAAAATCCATTGAACTACTTCATTTACCTGATTAATTGTTCAGCTTTCGTCAGAATTTGTGCGCTGGATCGCGCGGTGAGATCGTAATTGTAAATATCTGTTCGATATTGTGTACGTCCATCAGCGTCCACAAACGCCGTTAAGTAATATAAATTCACCGGTATATTTTGCCGAATATTGACATAACGCGTGTCTCCCTGCTTCAGGGCGTCGGAAATACGCGTGTCATTCCAGCCCGCATCCTGCAGCAGCATATTGGCCAGCTCCGAGGCTTTATTCACCCTGACGCAGCCGGAACTGAGCGCGCGGACATCCTTCTGAAACAGATTATGGTTTGGCGTATCATGCAGATAGATAGCATCCGAACTCGGCATATTAAACTTGTAGCGCCCCAGTGAATTACGTGCCCCAGGCGCCTGCTGAAAACGGAACGGTAAATTGTTCTCGGTGATGGTTGACCAGTCAACCCGGTAAGGATCGATAGTCTCTTTACTGTTCCAGCCGCGCATCACGGTGTAGCCATGCTGCTCCAGATAGCCAGGATTATTACGCACCTTCGGCAGAATATCTTTGCGCGCCAGGGTCGGCGGTACGTTCCACGGCGGATTGACCACCACGTTATTCAGCGCACTGCTCATCATTGGGGTTTTGCGGTCCGGACGCCCCACGATCACCCGAGAAGCCAGCACCTGACTGCCGTCCTGGTAATAGACCAGCGAGAAAGCGGGGATATTCACCATGATGCCGGTGGACAGTTTGCCCGGCAGCAGACGTAGCCGCTGAATGTTTAGCGCCAGCACCCCGGCACGCTGCGCCGAGGAGACATTAAGCCAGTCGCGGGTGGACTGGCCGATAACGCCATCTGCACCCAGCCCCTGCATGGCCTGGAAGCGCTTAACGCCCTCCACCAGCTGGCGATCGTACACACCGCGCGCCGCAGGTTTACTCTTCTTCTTCGCCGACGGGCTCACCACGTCGCCAGGCAGGACGATATTAGCAGTATTCTCCAGCATGCCGGTACGCTGGAGGATCTCGCGCAAGGCGCCGATATCATTGCTCCATTCCCCGGGGCGCAGCGAGCCGCTGCCGGTCATTTGCGGCCACGGGCGTGAATCAGCCACCAGCGCCAGCAGCGACTGGTGCATGGCCTCATACTGCGGATGATGCGGCGCCAGGCCGGCGATAAACGCCGGCAGGGAGCCATTGTCCAGCGCCAGTTGCCACTGGTTAATCACCGACAGCGGCGGGGTCGCCATCTTGTACGGTGTCGAGCTATATAACCAGCGAGTCCCCTGGGTGGGGATGCCGCTGATAAAGTGCAGATAGCCCATCATAGCATCCGACAACACCACATCGCGCGCCATGCCGCTGACGGCAGGATCGGTCAGCAGGCTGACCCAGGTGGTAAACTGCGGCTGAAAACCGGCAATAGCAATTTCCGCCAGCTGCTGCTGGAACGCCTGCACCGCCTCGCGGTTTTCCCACATCGGTTTCATATCCCTGGCGGCGTATAGCGACACCAGCGGATTCATAAAGACGGGTTTGTAGCCAGCCGGCAACAGCGCTTCGATCTGGGCGCGACTGTTCGCCGCGGCTTCCATCGACAGCGGCTGCTCACCGGCCAGTTTAGCTACCGCCGGCGATTGCCCATCGCTTTGCGTCAGCGCGACGGAAAGCTCGCCAGGCGTTGCGGAACTATCACCTGGTACGACTTCAGGCTCTGCGGCCTGGACATTGAACAGCGGAGCAAATGCCAGTGCCAGGCTCAGACTGAGCGCTGACAATGGACGACCATACCGTTTCTTTAGCAACATCCCTTGCCCCCTGTTGTCACACATTGCTGCCCACAAAATTGGGGCTCTTTTTCAGTATATAAAGACGAAAAGGCTTTTGCCTTACCTAATGTAAAGAAGCTTAAAGATTATACCACCCTGGCATACCGAACTGGATAGCAAAAAGGGCAACTTAACGTTGCCCTTTTCACCGCTTCCCCGCCAGAATTTGGCCGCAGCCTCAGGAGGCGTCGGCCGTCCCCGGTACGGTTTCCGGCAGCGGCGCGGCAAACCCGCGCAGCCCCACCACATGGACGTGTTCATGGTTGTTAACCACTTTACGTACCAGCTTATAGGTGGTGCCTTTCTCCGGACTGATATTTTCCGGCGCTGCGATAATCAGCTGCATCTCCAGACGTTCGCACAGCTCGAACAGAGTGGCGATGGAGCGGGCGTCAAGACGCGCCGCTTCATCGAGGAACAGCAGACGGCAAGGCGAGATATCCTTGCCGCGCAGACGACGAGACTCATCCTCCCAGCTCTGGACCACCATTACCAGAATCGACATCCCGGTACCGATCGCTTCCCCGGTAGACAACGCGCCGGACTCCGCGCGCAGCCAGCCATCGGAGCCACGGTTAACCTCCACTTCCATCTCCAGATAGTTGCGGTAGTCGAGCAGCTCTTCGCCGATGGTTTGCGGCGTACGCTGCCCCATGTCGATCTGCGGGTTCAGACGTTGATAAAGCTTAGCCAGCGCCTCCGAGAAGGTCAGGCGGTTGCTGTTGAACAGATCCTGGTGCTGCTCATGCTGCTCGGAGAGCACGTCGAGCAGCATCGAGTGGGTCTCACGCACATTGACGTTCAGCCGCACGCTATTGACCTGGCCGAAGGAGACGCTCTGCAGACCCTGGTTGAGCATCCGGATACGGTTCTGCTCGCGTTGAATAGTCTTGCGAATAATGTTGGCCACGCTGCGGGAACTGATCGCCAGCTTCTGTTCGCGGTTAGTCAGCTCTTCGGTCAGCCGGCTGAGCTCGATCTCCATCTGCTCGATCGCTTCCACCGGATCATCGGTGCGAATAATATCCTGACGAATACGCTCGCGCAGATGCTGGTAAACGGCAACGAAGAACTGAATTTTGCGCTCCGGACGCTTCGGATCTTCCGAAATACGCAACACATCACGCAGGTGTTCGTTATCGGCCACGGCCAGACGCAGCGCACCCAGCGCCTTATCCGACATCGAACGTAGATCGTCGGCGGAGAGATAGGCCAGCTCGCGGCGATGCAGACGACGTTCCACGCCGTTGTCTTTCACCAGACGCATCACCGCGCACCAACCCGCCTTGGCGGTCACCACCTGCTCACGCATTTCGCAGTAATCGCGCTCCAGCTTGCGCAGTTTACGGGTCAGGTTATCCATTTCCGCTTCGCAGAAGGTCAACGCTTTCTCCAGCTGATTGCGACGGGAGCGGTTGTTGCTAAGCTGCATGTGCAGTTCGTCACGACGTTGGCGCGCGCGCTCTTCCGCGCCGGCATCGGCGCGCACGCCAATGTCCTGCAGCTCTTTATACAGATCGTTGAGCAGCTCTTTCTTGGTGTCATACGAGCTCTTCAGCGAGGCCAGTACCTGATTGTATTGACTAAGCTGCGCCGCATGGGTTCGCATTGCGTCGCGCGCGCGACTGCGTTCGGATTCCGCCTGCTCAAGACGCTGGCGCAGCTTCTCGTTGAGATCGCTGTTGCCGCTGAGCATTTCCGCCGAATCGGAGTAGCTAAAGTGGGCCCGGCGCTGCACAACTTCCGCCAGGGCAAAAGCCTGCTGGCGCGCTTCGCGCTGGGTTTGCTGCGCATAGGCGTAATCTTCTTTCAGCTGTTCAAATTGCTCAGGATCGCTCTGCAGCACCGAAACAATAGGCTCCAGCTTCGCCAGCTGATTGCCGTGCTGCTGAATAAAGCGTGCCGCCTCCTGGGCTTCATCCAGACGTTCCTGGATCTCGTCCACACGATCGGCCAGCGTATCGTCTGCCAGCAGGTTCAGGCGCGGCAGCAGACGGTTGAGGGCCGACACGCCCTCTTTCGCCTGCTCGTATTGCACGCGGTTCTGCTGGTTATCGTTTTCATGGGCGCTCAGCGCACGCTCCAGCTCGCCGCGGCGGCTGTTAAGCTTGCGGATCTCTTCTTCCGGATCGTCCTCGAAAGCCACCCCCAGGTGGCTGCCGATGAAGCGGCTAAAGGCCTGGTGCAGGCGCTGGGTTTTCTGCACGTCGAACGACAGGGTTGCGAAACGCTCAGACAGCGATTCACGCTCGGCATGCAGTGTTTCGATGCGGTTTTCACGCGCCGCGCGACCAAACAGCGGCAGCGACGGAAAACGCGAATAACGCCACTGGCGATCGGCAATCTTCACTACCACCGCTTTTTCCAGCTCGTCGACGCTGAATACGCTGTCGTCAAAGGATTGCGGATCGCCTTCGATCAGATAGAGATCTTCCGGGCAATCTTCCAGTCCTTCGAGCTGCTCGGCAACCTGCGACAGATCCGGCACCACGATGGCATGACGCGACGGACCGTACAGCGCGGAGAAGTACGGCGCATCGTCCAGGCTGACGTCGTCGTAGATCTCAGACAGCAGAACGCCGCCAAAGCGTTCCGCCAGCGCGTTGAGGCGCGGATCTTCCGAACCGCCCGGCTGGCTGAGACGCTCGATCTCTTCGTCGATGGCGCGCTTGCGGGCGCCGACTTCATCACGTTCAACGATAGCCTCGCGCTCACGCTCCAGCAGCTGCTGCAGGTATTCAGTGACCTCCTGGCCGGACTCAAACTGCTCGCCGCTCTGCTCGCACAGCTGGTTAAGGCTGTTCTGCGCCGCCAGCCAGATCGGCGCCCGGCGCATCAGCGTTTGGGTACGCGACTGCAGCTGTTCCAGCTCCTGGCGCAGCGCCATACGCTGCTCCTGGGCGTTGGAGACGCTGTCGGCCAGTGACGCGATGCGCGCTTCCAGCTCCTGATGCAGCGTTTCCAGATCGTCGATATCGTAGCGTTTGCCCTGGCGTTTGCAGAACTCGGCCAGCTGGCGCTCGGCCTCCTGCTGCTCGCGCAAACGCTGCTCCAGCTCGTTGAGGCGGCTGCGCAGCCCCTGCGCTTGCTCGGCCTGGTGGCGCTGGTTAACGCCGTCGCGCAGCAATTCGCGCGCCACGTCCCAGGCTTCATTGCGCGCCAGCGGGCCGTTAATCGCCGCCACCAACTGGTAAGCCTGTTCAAACTGGCTGTGCGCGGTTTGCGCCACGCTCATTTTCTGTTCCAGCGACAGCATTTTCTCCGTCGCTTCCTGCTCTTTCGCCTGGAAGGTTTCCAGCCACTCGTCGGCGCTCTCCGGGGTCAGATCCGGCAGATGGCACAGCGCCTTCGCGCGCTCCAGCGCCTGCAGCGCCTGGTTATACTGAATGGCGCGAGTCTGCTGAACGTCGAGCGCCTGCTGATAGTCAGCGAGCTGGTTTTTCAGCTCATCTACCTCCAGCTCGGCGGCCTCGGCGCGGGCTTCATTCTCTTCCTGGCGATCGACGGCTTCCGCCACCACTTCATTCTGCTCTTCCAGGCGGATCTGCAGCTCGTCGAGATCCGCTTCGTAGCGCTCGATTTTTTCCTGCTGACGCAGCGCAGTCTGCACCAGGTTCAGGTGATCGCTGGCGGCCTGGTAATCCGCTTCCAGATCGCCCTCCGCGCCGTTATGCTCCTGCAGCTCGCGCGCCATGTCGACGTGCTTGTACTGCTCGGCCGCCAGCTGCGAACGCGAGGTAAAGAGATCGCGGCGATACTCCAGCGCCTTATCCAGATGAATGCGCCGCTCGTTGGCGTGACGCATATAGTCCGCCGCCACGTAGTTGGTGGCTTCGCTGATCAGGTGTTTGAACAGATCGCGGTCGGACTGGGTAACGCGGATCGCCTCAAGGGTCATGCGGTTTTCCCGCAGCGCCGCTTCCATATCCTGGAACGCTTTACGCACGCCGCTGTTTTCCGGCAGCAGGTAGTCGCGCAGCGAGCGGGTAATGGTGCTGGAGATCCCGCCGTACAGCGAAGCCTCAATCAGGCGGTAGTATTTGCTACGATCGGAGGCGGAACGCAGACGACGCGCCACCACGCCCAGATCGAACATCAGCGAGTGGTACTCGGTTATCGAGTTAAATTGTTTGAACTGGACCCCTTCCATCGTTTCCAGCTTGTCTTTCAGCTCGTTGAGACTGACGACGCGCGCCTGGCGATCGTTGAGCGTCTCGGTCAACAGCTGGGTCGGCAGAATGGAAGTTGGCAAACCCTGAATGGCAAAAGGCTTGATATCAACTTTGCGATCGCGTCCGGCAACCTGCTGTAGACGCACGCCGACCACCACACGCTGGTGGCGGGAGTTGATCACGTCGAGTACCGAGTAACAGACCCCGGCGCGCAGCTTACCGTGCAGACCTTTATCGCGTGAGCCGCTGGTGGCTCCCGCTTCGGTGGTATTGCGGAAGTGCAGCAAGGTTAAATCGGGGATTAGCGCCGTGACGAAGGCTGCCATGGTCGTGGACTTACCGGCGCCGTTCCCCCCGGAGAGAGTCGTGACCAGTTCGTCAAGATCAAAGGTCCGGGCAAAGAAGCCGTTCCAGTTAACCAGCGTCAGCGAGCGAAATTTACCGCGTTCAATCATTACTCTTCCTCCCCGCTATCCGGCTGGTTTTCTTCGTTCTCATCATTGAGCTGCAGGTGATTTTCCAGAGCCATCGCTTCCCCGTCGCGGATCAAGCGGCGCTGCGCTTCGCGCGGGTCGTCGCCGGCGCGCACGTCAGCGCCAAAGCGGAATACCGATTCGGTGATGCGGAACTTGCTGCTGTCGTGGCCCATAAACCACACCATCCCCAGACGGCGCAGGCGGTTAAGCGACGCACGCATCTTTTCCTGCAGCTTCTGGCGGTCAAGATCGGAGCCGGTGGAACGGTTGTTCACCAGCTTCAGCAGTTTGGCCTCATCCGCCAGCGTCAGCAGCTCGTCATAGAGCTCCTGCTGGGTAAAAATCCCTTCGTTTGCCAGACGCTCCGGGCTGAGATAGAGATAGCAAAGAATTTTGCCCACCATCATATCCAGCTCCGACAGCACCGAGCGCGAAATCAGGGTAGTGGAGCGCGGGCGCAGGTAGAAGAACCCCTCCGGCGCACGGATCAACTCGACGTTATAGCGAGCGTAAAACTCTTCCAGGTAATCCTGGAAATCCATCAAAAATGCGTGATTATCCAGCTCGTCGAGACCGATATGACGGCCCGCGCGCAAGGCGCTGTCCAGCGCCGGAAATAACGGATTGGCCAACGCCTGCGCCAGCTTAACCGGCATCACTTGTTCAATATTTGTCGATGACATGCGCCTGTACCTTGGCTCCGTAATCATTAATCGGCTGCCATTTTGCCGGCAGTCCGGTGAAATCTGCCTGGGCCACGCCCAGCTGTACCGCCTGATCCACGACGATCCGCGCCACGTCGAAATGACGCCCGCGCGGATACTGCGCCAGGAACTCCCGCGCCACCAGGCCGAGATCCAGCGGTATTCCTTTCTCTTTATAACCCGCCAACTGCGCTTCAATCAGCGCCGCCAGCTGCTCGCGAATTTCGTTAAATTCTTCAAATTCGAGATCCGCTGGCAACTCGCCGGTGACCTCTTCATCACGCAGGGCCATCTCTTCATCGCGCATATCCAGCAGACGATCGGCGTTGGCGTAAGTCAGCGCCCACGGCTCATCAAAATAGGTCTGTACCGACTGGCGCAGACGCTGGGCGAAGACGCGGTTTTTATCCATATCGATAGCGGTACGGATAAACTTATGCACATGGCGGTCGTAGCCAATCCACAGGTCGATGGCCTGCTGGCCCCAGCTAACGATGCGGTCGAGTTTACTTTGCAGATCGAACACCAGCCGATCGACAAAATGCAAATCGTCGCGCGCCAGGGTCGAATCCTGAATGCGCAGCAGATTCGCCTGCAGTTTATCCCCCGCCGCATCCAGCGTATCCTGCAGTTCGCGCAGGGTGCCGGAGGTTTCCGACAGCAGCAGTTCACAACTGGAAATCGCCGCGCGCCAGTCTTTATTCAACAACTGCGCGATATCGTCTTTCACCAGCTGCTGCTGCTCATCCATAATGCGCTGCGTCAGGTCAATGCTGTCAAAAATTTCCGCCACGGAATATTTCAGCGGGGCGAACACGTTGCGATGCCAGTGGAACTCATCGCCGCCCTCTTCCGCCGCGTCCGCCGCGCGCTTTAGCTCACCGGCGACGATCGACAGCTGCATCGAAAGCCGTAGCGTCGAGAATTCGCGCTGACGAATATAGTAATCGGTGATCCCGATCCCCAACGGCGTCAGGCGATAGATCGCATTGCCTTCAGTTACTTCGCTGGTAAAGCGGTTCAGCAGACGCTGGCGCACCAAATCGTTAATCGCGTTATTGGCGCGCTGGCTGATGGTTTCGCTGGTCTGCTCAAACGCATCACTGACGTGGCGGAACGCATCCACCAGTTCTCCCTCGCTCATTTCCCCTTCCAGTCGTTCGCCATTCAGGGTGGCGATCGCCAGCAAAAAAGAGAGTCTGTCGACCGGCAGCGAGATAGAAAAATCATTTTTCCTGGCCCAGGCAACCAGTTCGGGGACTGTCTGGGAAAATTCACTCATACTTTATCCTTGCATCTGCGGCTATGCGCCTGGCTCTTAAGCGCGGTGACATGAATATAACGGCCCAGGCTGAGATACGGCTCCTGACGACAGTAGCGCGTCTCCAGCGCCAGCAGCGCCGCATAGCTGTCATGCTGTTGGCGTTTTTCACGCAGATAATCATGAAACACCCGCACGCCGGTTTTGCTGACAATCTGCCAGCCAATCTCTTCCAGCCAGTGATAAACCTGCTGCGGTTCACGCGGATAATCCGGCGATAGCGTGCGTTTTTTCTTTTTTGGCATGCCCAGTTGTACGTAATCGAAATTACCGGCCACCATATTGTGCATCAACAGGCCGTTAGCATTGTAGAACATCAACGACAGTCCACCGCCAGGACGCAGCGTCGACCATAGCGTACGCAACACCGCCTGGGGCTCCGCCACCCACTCCAGCACCGCATGAAACAGTATCAGATCGACCGGGCTTTCCAAATGCTGCGCAATATCCTGAGCCGCGCATTGTACAAAATGCATGTTGTCGATCACACCTTTATCGGCAGCTGCCTGGCGGGCACGCGCTACCATTTCAGCAGAGAGATCGCACAGCGTCACGTGATGGCCCAGTTGCGCGACTTTGATGGCCGTTTGCCCTTCACCGCCACCGGCATCCAGCACCTTCAGCGGTCCCGGCCCCAGCTGCGCCAGTAAAGGTTCCAGATCCTGCCAGAGGATCGCCTGGCGCAACTGGCCTTTTGTGGTGCCGTAAATATTGCGCGAAAACTTTTCAGCAATGTCATCGAAATTGCGATCCTGCACGGGCGACTCCACAAGCCAACACAAAACCGCTATTTTGTCATACCCACGGAGAGAATGAAGCGATCTGTTATAAGATCCGAACATAACTTTGGTTATATGGTTAAAAAAGGAACCATCTGGCATGCTTTTCACGCTAAAAAAGATCGTCGGCGGTCTGCTGCTGCCGCTACCCGCCCTATTGTTGCTGATCGGTATCGGGATCGCGCTGCTATGGTTCAGCCGCTTTCAGCGTACCGGGAAGCTATGCGTGAGCCTCGGTTGGCTGCTGCTGACGCTACTGAGCCTGCAGCCCGTGGCCGACAGCCTGCTGAAACCGATAGAAGATAGCTATCCCACCTGGCGCGGCGAGCAGCCGGTGAGCTATGTGGTGGTACTGGGCGGTGGCTATACCTGGAACCCGGAGTGGGCGCCAAGCTCTAATCTTATCAATAACAGCCTACCGCGCCTGACGGAGGGCATCCGCCTGTGGCAGGCAAATCCCGGGGCGAAAATGATCTTTACCGGCGCGGCGGCAAAAACGAATCCCGTGAGTACGGCAGAAGCTGGCGCGAGAGTGGCGGAGAGCCTCGGCGTACCGCGCAGCGATATCATTGTGCTCGATCGGCCAAAAGATACGGAAGAAGAAGCGCTGGCGGTAAAGCACGCCATCGGCGATGCGCCCTTCCTGTTGGTCACCTCGGCGTCACACCTTCCGCGAGCGATGATTTTCTTTCGCCATGCCGGGCTGGATCCGCTACCCGCGCCGGCCAATCAGTTAGCGGTGACCTCAGCGCTTAATCCATGGGAGCGGGCCATCCCTTCTCCGGTGTGGTTGATGCACAGCGACCGGGTCGGCTATGAAACGCTCGGTCGCATCTGGCAATGGCTGAAAGGCAGCTCAGACGAGCCAGGGCAGGAGTGATTTGCCGGCAAGGTCGAAACGGGCGCGGTCAAAGCGCCCGGTATTGACCAGTCTATCCACCTCATCCCACAGCAGATAGAGCCAGCGCCGCCAGATAAAGGCCTCGGAAACCGGCGCCTGCTGCAGGTAGCGCCATAGCAACTGCTCGGCCTGCCCCCCCTCGGCCAGGCGGAAAAGTTCATACTCGCGCGGCGCCCACAGCATCATTCCCGGACCAACCATCGCCAGCAGCTGGTCGCTGCGCGGGTCTTTCAGCATGCTGCGCAGGGTGAAGTTACCATGCACCAACACAGCATTGTCATTGAAATCACGGAACAGCTCCGGAAGGCACTCACGGGAGCGGAACAAAAGGCGCTTATCCTGCATCGTCAGACCGGTGTCCTGATACAGGTTCAGGGTGCTCCACAATATCTCTACCCGCTGGCGGTACCAGTTCGGCCACAGGTTGTCCTGGGTATTGTCGACCATTCCCACGCAGCCGCCGCTGTCCTGACGATGCCAGGCCAACAGCGCCTCGACGATTTGCTCCTGCAACTGCTCCCAGCGCGCCGGGGTACGCGTCGGCGCCTCCACCGGTACGCCGCGCAGGCGCTCAAGCAGCAGCACATCTGGTCCGGGATGCTCTTCGTGCGTCATGACGCCATAAACCACCGGCATACGTACCGTACCATTGCGCGCGAGGGTGGAGAACTTCCATGCCAGTTGCCGCGCCACACCGGGCGTGGTGAAACTTCGCGCCAGCAGCGGCATCGGGTTTCCCTGCGCATCATATAGCGACCACAGCGCCGTAGCGGCTTGTTCACTGACACACTCCACCCGGCTTAACTTTTCGCCAAGCAGATGACTGAGTTCGGTTCGCAACTGTTCCATTGTCGATTACCCCTATGAACACTACTGGTTTCATAATGAGCGCCCACACCGGGGTTGTCATCGGATAAGATCAAAAAGGGGTAAAAAAAGCGAAAAACCGACGGGAATGTCCCCTCCCGCCGGGAGGGGACAGAGGACTAACGTAGTTCAGCGCGGACGCGCTCCAGATCTTCCGGGGTATCCACGCCGGTGCCGGGCACTTCGGCCGCCACGGCGACATGGATTTTCTCGCCATACCACAGCACGCGCAGCTGCTCGAGCATTTCAATCTGCTCCAGCGGACTCGGCGCCCAGCTGACATAGCGACGAATAAAGCCGGCGCGGTAGCCATAGATGCCGATGTGACGCAGCAGGGAATCACCGATAGTCTCGCGGGAATGAGCAAAGCGATCGCGATCCCAGGGTATGGTGGCGCGGGAGAAATAAAGCGCATAACCTTGCGCATCCATCACCACTTTCACCGCATTCGGATTAAACGCCTCTTCCGCATCGTGGATCGGTACCGCCAGCGTCGCCATTCCGCTGCTGCTGGCAGCCAGATTCTCCGCCACCTGACGGACAATTGCCGGAGGGATCATCGGCTCATCGCCTTGAATATTGACGATAATGGTGTCATCGCTGAACGCGCATTTTTCCACCACTTCCGCCAACCGTTCGGTGCCGGACTGATGGTCGGCGCGAGTCATACAGACCTCGCCGCCGGCGGCTTCAACCGCCCGGGCGACATCTTCGTGATCGGTGGCGACAATAATGCGATCCGCGCCGGATTCGCGCGCACGCTCCAGCACATGGACAATCATCGGTTTGCCATTAATATCCTGCAGTGGTTTTCCCGGCAGGCGCGTAGAGGCGAAACGCGCAGGAATAATAACCACGAAACTCATGAGTGACTCTCTTCTACCGTCAGCGCTCGGGCTTCAGTCTCCAGCAGCACAGGAATACCATCGCGCAGCGGAAACGCCAGACTATCAAGTTTGCAAATAAGTTCTTGCTTATCCTGACTGTAATACAGCTTACCGTTACAGACCGGGCAGGCGATGATTTCAAGTAAACGGTGATCCATGTTTCCTCCTGATGGACCGGATAGATTTCTCAGCAGCATATCACAGGAAGGTTGACGTCGGGATCAATCGGCGTCGATTTCCCACCCCTGCTCCTGGCCGACAAACAGCCCTTCCGGCAGGCGTCGGCACAGAACACGTTCCGCCGATTGCCAGCGCGCGAAGTCGGTAATCGCCCGGCGAAGCCCCTGTTCAAGGTCACGGGTGATCTTCACCCCCTCCTCCAGCCACAGAGAGAAGATCTCCAGTTCCCGGCTTTTGCGATGTATTTTACTGTCCATTCGCCCAACCAGCTTGCCCTGGTGCAGCAGGGGCAATACGAAATAGCCATACTGCCGCTTCGGCGCTGGGGTATAGCACTCCAGGCGATAGCTGAAGTTGAACAGTTGCTCCGCGCGTTTCCGATCCCAAACCACCGGGTCGAAGGGAGAGAGCACGGCGCTATGGCTGGGAGTGAGCTTTCCGCCCGGGGAGGACTCCAGCTGCGCCAGCGCGTCGCGATGCAGCCACATCTCGCCAAGGGCTTCGACATTAACCGGCACCACGAGGCCCTCTTCCTGCCAGGCCGCCAGCAGACCCGGTAGCGCCGGCTGACGTAAGCGATAGTAATCGGCCAGCCACTGAGGGCGAAAGATGCCGAGGCTGCGGGCGCTGTTGCGCAACATAATGGCCTCTGCTTCATCGCGGGAAAGCGCGTCGCGTTCGTCGTCCCAGTCCGGCATCACCCGCCGGGTTAAATCATAGACACGGTGGAAGTTACGCCGCTCCACCACCATCACTTCGCCGGCAGTAAACAATCCTTCGAGGTGGCGCTTATGCGGTTTCCACTCCCACCAGCCGCTGGCACCTTTGCGTGGGTGGGAAAAATCCGCCGAGCGAACCGGGCCGTTTTGCCCGATATGCGCCAGCAGCTCGGCAATACTCCCGGCATGCTCCTCCATCCACGCGCGATGGTATTTCCAGCCCATATTGTCGGGATTCAACATGCGATGGCGCACCAGGGCGAAATCGCTGCGCGGTAGAAAGCAGGCTTCATGCGCCCAGTATTCCATTAGCTCGCCGCTGCGCAACGAGTCATCCAGCCAGTGCTGCGGATAGCTGCCGAGGCGGCTGAACAGCACCAGATAGGGGCTGCGGGCCACCACATTGATAGTATCGATTTGCAGCAGCGACATCTGCTGAATGGTAGAAAGGATGTCATTCGGGCGAGCGCGACGCCGGGGCTTTTTTAACAACCCCTGCGCCGCGAGATGAAGATGGCGCGCCTCGTTAAGCGATAATTGCAATACCGACATGCAGGTTCTCCGTCAGGAATTCCAGCACAGCGGCGGGCAAAGCCGGCGCCTCGGTTAACGTTGCGCCAACGTCGCTAAGTCCGCGAGCAACCGCTGTGCGCGTTCATCGGCCATTATGGCGTCGACCGGTAAATACCACCAGTTCGCGGCGGCGAAATCGCGACATTTCACCGCGTCTTTCTCGGTCATCAGCAGCGTCTGATCGGCGGTTACCAGAGCGGCGACATCGGCCTGGCTCAGCGCCTGATGGTCCGCCAGGGCTACGGTTTTAACCGGCTGGACGCCGCAGTTTTCAAGGGTGGCGAAAAAGCGCGGCGGATGGCCGATGCCGGCCATCGCCACTACGTTCGTGAAAGTCGAGACATCGCGACGTTCGCCGGTAAGCAGGTTAACCGCCATCCCGGGACGCAGTTGCATCGGGATCTCCCCCGGACGCGACACGCCACCGTTAACGATAACCGCATCAACGCTTTGCAAGCGCGACGCCCGCTCGCGCATCGGCCCGGCCGGTAACCACCAGCCGTTACCAAAGCGGCGCACGCCGTCGATGACGACAATTTCTCTATCCCGCGCCAGCTTATAGTGCTGTAAACCATCGTCGGTCACAATCATCTGCAGATCGTGCGCACTGAGCAACGCTTTTACCGCGTCGCTGCGCTGCGGAGCGACAGCGACCGGCGCGCCGGTACGCTGATGGATTAACACCGGCTCATCACCGGCCTGCGCCGTACTGGTCCTGTCGTCCAACACCAGCGGATAGCGATCGGCTTTACCGCCGTAGCCGCGAGACACGACGCCAACGCGAATACCGCGCTGCTGCAGCTGCTCCACCAGCCAGATCACCACCGGGGTTTTGCCATTGCCACCGGCGGTCAGGTTACCAACCACCACCACTGGCACCGTCGCGCGCCAGGCTTTTTTCCACCCCAGCTGATAGCTAAGGCGAATAACCGCGCTCACCAGGCCATACAGCCAGGAAAGCGGCAGCAGCAGTCGCCACAGCGGCGATTCCCCGGACCAGATGCGCGCGATCATTCGCCGAATTGCATCTTATGCAGCTGGGCGTACACGCCTTTATGCTCCAGCAGGTCGTGGTGCGTTCCGCGCTCCACGATCCGACCATCTTCAACCACTACGATTTCGTCAGCCTGCTCAATGGTCGATAGACGGTGGGCGATAACCAGCGAGGTACGGTTTTTCTGCAGCTCATCCAGCGCCGCCTGAATGGCACGCTCGGACTCGGTATCCAGAGCCGAGGTGGCTTCATCAAGGATCAGGATCGGGCTGTTACGCAGCAGCGCGCGGGCAATAGCAATACGCTGGCGCTGACCGCCGGACAGCATCACGCCATTCTCGCCGATGATGGTATCCAGACCATTGTCCATCTTGTTGATGAAGTCCATGGCGTAAGCCATCCGCGCGGCCTCTTCAACCTGCTCGCGGCTGTACTCTTCGGTACGGGCATAGGCGATGTTATTGGCGACAGTATCATTGAACAAGTGCACGTTTTGTGAAACCAGCGCCACCTGATCGCGCAGCGAGCTCAGCTTGTACTCGCGCAGGTCGTGGCCATCCAGCAGGATCTGCCCGTCATCAACATCGTAGAAGCGCGTGATCAGGCTGGCGATGGTCGATTTACCCGACCCGGAGCGTCCCACCAGCGCCACGGTTTTCCCTTCCGGGATATCGAGATTGATATTGCGCAGCGCGGCCACTTCGCGACCCGGATAGGTAAAGGTCACGTTCTCGAACTTGAGATTACCTTTCGCCCGCTCAATGACCCGCGTACCTTCGTCTTTTTCCTGCTCGGAATCGAGGATCGCAAACAGCGTCTGGCATGCCGCCATCCCGCGCTGGAACTGGGCATTGACGTTGGTCAGCGACTTCAGCGGGCGCATCAGCGCAATCATTGAGGAGAAGACCACGGTAATGGTCCCGGCGGTCAGGGTGTCCATCACGCTCGGGAAGCTGGCGGCATACAGGACAAAGGCCAGCGCCAGGGAGGCGATAAGCTGAATGATCGGGTCGGAGATTGACGAGGCAGAGACCATCTTCATCCCCTGAAGGCGCATTTTATTGCTGACCTTATCAAAACGTTTGGTTTCCACTTCCTGGCCGCCAAACATCAGCACCTCTTTGTGCCCTTTCAGCATCTGCTCGGCGCTGGTGGTGACCTGCCCCATCGTGTTCTGCATATTCTTACTGATATTGCGAAAACGTTTGGAGACCACGCGGATCGCCACTGACACAATCGGCGCCAGGACGATCAGGATCAGCGACAGCTGCCAGCTGTAATAGAACATCATCACGAACAGGCCGATAATCGATGCCCCTTCGCGGACCACGGTGATCAGCGCGCTGGAAGAGGAGGAGGCGACCTGCTCAGAATCATAGGTGATGCGTGACAGCAGCGTCCCGGTAGACTGCTTATCAAAGAAAGCCACCGGCATGCCCATCATGTGGCCGAACAGGCGACGGCGCATGGTCATCACCACTTTGCCGGAAACCCAGGAGATACAATAGCTCGAGATGTAGCTGGTGATCCCACGCAGCACCATCAGGCCGATAACCACCAGCGGCATCCATAGCAGCACTGAGCGATCCGTTTTACCAAAACCATCATCCAATAACGGTTTAAGAAGCGATAACATGAAGGTGTCACTGCCCGCGTTAAGCACTAACGCTACCGCCGCTACGATTAGCCCGGCTTTAAACGGTGCGATAATCGGCCAAAGTCGGCGGAAGGTCTGCCACGTGGAGAGATCTTTATCGTTCTGCATTCAATAAACCAGCTTGTGTTGAAATAGCCGCATATTCTACCCGTTATCGGCGGGCGCGCCAAACCACTGATGATACCAACGCGGTAAAACTTGATCCCGTAAGCTATGGATTTGCCACCCTTCTGTGGAAAAAATCACCGTTATTTGCCCCTGCTGCGGCGTGGCGAACCAGCGATACCCCCGCTGGCGGTAGCGCTGAACCACCTTGTACGAGGGCATCCGCCACGCATTGTAGCGCGAAGCGGAGGCCAGCGCGGCCGCGCCATCCACCCGGCGGACCAGCAGCGCGCTGGAGGAGGTGTTGCTGCCGTGGTGGGGAACCTGAATAAGTGTAGACCTCAGATGCTGCCAGTAACGGCTGATCATCGCCTGCTCCGCCTGACGTTCTATATCGCCGGTGAGCAGGATGCTGGAGCGACCATCATCGATCCGCACCACACAAGAATGGTTGTTACCCTTTGCCGTGCTGCCCGGTAGCGGCCACAGGGCCTGGAAGTTGAGTCCCTGCCATTGCCAGCGCTCGCCGCGATGACATGGCAGATGATGCGCCCAGCCTAACGGGCTGCGCACCCAGGCCTGCGGCCATGCCTGCAGCACTGAATCAAGGCCACCGCGATGGTCAAGATGTTCATGGCTCAGCATAATCCCTTGCAGCTGCAGATGGTGCCAGCGCAGCCACGGGATAATCACCTGTTGACCGCTGTCACCCTGCGGCCATGCCGGCCCGGTATCGTAAAGCAATGCCTTACCGTGACGCTCGATTACCATCGCCAGCCCCTGCCCGACATCCAGCATCGTCACCCGCCATTCGTCCGCAGGCGGTTGTCGGCCGAATGGCCGCGTCAGCAAAAACAGCACGCTGAGACACAGCGCCGGTGAATGCCGCCAGCTCTGAAAACGCCAGCCCATCACCAACAGCCACGGCAGGATACTGATCCACAGCCAGCGAGCATCCAGCGTCAACCAGCCGTCCGGTAAACGTCTTAATTCCCAGAACAATACCGCCACCACGCGATCGGCCGCCAGCCAGAGTAGCGACTCCACTATCTCCGGCCCCGTGAGATGCACCAGCATCGCGGTCAGAATAAGCGGCACCGCCAGCAGGGTCACTAAGGGTACCGCCAGCAAATTAGCGGCCATGGACGTCAGGCTGACTCCATGGAAGAGCAGGAGCTGGAGCGGCATCAGCAGCAGCGTTACGCCAGCCTGCAAATGAACAAGAGCCATTAAGGCCTTCCACGGCCAGCGCCAGCGGCCGGCAGGAGGCGGTAGCCACTGGAACCAGAAGATCAGCCCCGCCACGGCAAAAGCGGACAGCCACAGGCTTTGCGACAGGACCGCCAGCGGGTCGGCAACCAATATCGCCCCCAGACAACTGAGCCACACCTGCCACGCCGTCCAGCGCTGGCCCGATAAACGCAAAGCGCTGCAGACCGCAAGCCCTACGCAGGTTCGCAGGGCCGGCGGCTGCATACCGGTCAACCAGGCGTAGCCGATGGCGCCGAACAGCCCGGCCAGCAGCGGCATTCGCCAGCCGATCCAGCTGCCCGGGAAAAGAGCCTGCATACCGCGCAGCAGCAGCATGATAAGAGATGCTGCCAGGGCGATATGCAGACCTGAGATGGCCATAAGATGGGAGGTGCCCGTATTTTGCATCAGGGCTTTTATCTCCGTCGGCAGGGCCAGCCGCTCCCCCATCCCTAATCCCAGTATCACCGCACGCCAGGGATAAGGCTCCAGACGCCGGGTCAGCGATGCCAGATAGCGGGCGCGCAGACTGCAGCGGGTATCCAGCGCGGAAGCGGCGACGATCCCTCCGCTCAGCGGCCGGTGCTGGGCCAGCGCATAGCGCTGGCTGTCAAAACCGCCGTCATTGAGCTGACCGTGCACCGGGCGCAGGCGCAGCGTCATCAGCCAGTGTTGTCCCGCGCAGGCTGGGCCGGGAGTGAGATCTCCGTACAGCGTCACGCCAACCGGAGGAAACAGATAGCGACCCGCCAGGCGCACAATCTGGCCTCGATGCAGGGTCTGACCATCCGTCTCGCTGAGGATCACTTCCGCCTGCCGGGTAGCACCGGTGAGGTGCTGGGTTGGCCACAGCGCCTGATGTGCGCTCAATACTCCCCAGATCATCAGCAGGAGCGTCATCGTCACCCAGGGGATAGCCGACCTACGCCAGCGGATCAACAGCAGCGCCAGAACACCCGCGCCTACCAGAATGCCCGGGCCCGGCAACGTAGGTAGCCAGAGCAGCGGCAGCATTGCGATGATGGCGCATCCGGCAAGCCATGGTAGACGCATAAACACCTCCCTGTGAGCGGGCAGTGTGACGTAAGGCGACGCTGACGTCCTGCCACACTATTCCGGTGTGCGTAGCGCTTTCCAGACAATCTTATCGGTTGCAGTCAGGCTCGCTTTTTTTTGCGAAGCAGGGCGTAAATGACGGGCACAAAAAAAGCACCCGAAGGTGCTTTTTGTCGTCAGACAGGTTGCACGTTGTGCAACTTATCCTTCATAAATATTGGCGCGGTCACGTAATTCTTTCCCGGGCTTAAAGTGCGGAACGTACTTACCTTCCAGTTCGACTTTATCACCAGTTTTCGGGTTACGTCCGGTGCGAGGTGCTCGATAGTGCAGAGAGAAGCTGCCGAAACCGCGGATTTCAATGCGCTCACCTTGAGCAAGCGTTGAGGCCATATGTTCCAGCATTTCTTTAACAGCATCTTCCACCGCTTTCGCCGGAATGTGAGATTGCTGGCTGGCAAGTCTTTCAATCAATTCTGACTTGGTCATTATTCCTCCGGTTTCCTTCAAGGCAAAAATTAGCTAACAGCTTAAACAAGGGCGGCCGTAGCCGCCCTTTGTGCTTGATTACAGGACGAATCCTGCAATCTGTCAAGTAAACTCGTCACTATTCAGGTTGTTATTACCTGAATGACAAAGATTACTCGCCTTTCGCTGCTTTGAACGCTTCAGCCATGGCGTTGTTGGAGAAGTTCGCGTCTTCCTGCTTGTTCACGGTAGCGATAGCGTCTTTTTCTTCCGCTTCGTCTTTCGCACGTACAGACAGGCTCACTACGCGGTTCTTACGATCCACGCCGGTGAATTTCGCTTCAACTTCGTCGCCAACGCTCAGAACCAGAGTTGCGTCTTCAACGCGGTCACGGGATGCTTCAGAAGCACGCAGGTAACCTTCTACGCCGTCAGCCAGTTCTACGGTTGCGCCTTTAGCGTCAACTGCAGTCACTTTACCAACAACGATAGCGCCTTTCTTGTTCAGAGCAACGTAGTTGTTGAACGGATCTTCCGCGAGCTGTTTAACGCCCAGGGAGATACGCTCACGCTCTGCGTCAACCTGCAGAACAACTGCTGCGATTTCGTCGCCTTTTTTGT
This sequence comes from Klebsiella africana, assembly GCF_020526085.1. Lineage (NCBI taxonomy): Bacteria > Pseudomonadati > Pseudomonadota > Gammaproteobacteria > Enterobacterales > Enterobacteriaceae > Klebsiella > Klebsiella africana. The sequence continues at coordinate 3,413,985 of NZ_CP084874.1, forward strand.
ATTCACGAACTGCTTCTTCGCCTGCAACGTTCCAGGAGATGTCAGACAGGTGAACCAGGCCGTCGATGCCGCCGTCCAGGCCGATGAAGATACCGAAGTCAGTGATAGACTTGATTTTACCTTCAACACGGTCGCCCTTGTTGTGGGTTTCCGCGAACTGCTGCCATGGGTTAGATTTGCACTGCTTCAGACCCAGGGAGATACGACGACGCTCTTCGTCGATATCCAGAACCATCACTTCCACTACATCGCCAACGTTAACAACTTTGGACGGGTGGATGTTTTTGTTGGTCCAATCCATTTCGGAAACGTGCACCAGGCCTTCAACGCCTTCTTCGATTTCAACGAAGCAGCCGTAGTCGGTCAGGTTGGTCACGCGACCGGTCAGTTTGGTACCTTCCGGATAACGTTTAGCGATAGCTACCCACGGATCTTCGCCCAGCTGTTTCAGGCCCAGGGATACACGGGTACGCTCGCGGTCGAACTTCAGCACTTTAACAGTGATTTCGTCGCCAACGTTTACGATTTCGCTCGGATGCTTAACGCGTTTCCAGGCCATATCGGTGATGTGCAGCAGGCCGTCAACGCCGCCCAGATCAACGAATGCACCGTAGTCAGTGAGGTTCTTAACGATACCTTTGACTTCCATGCCTTCCTGCAGGTTTTCCAGCAGCTGATCGCGCTCTGCGCTGTTTTCGGATTCGATAACGGCACGACGAGAAACAACAACGTTGTTACGCTTCTGGTCCAGCTTGATGACTTTGAACTCAAGCTCTTTGCCTTCCAGGTGCAGCGTGTCGCGCACCGGACGAACGTCTACCAGGGAACCCGGCAGGAACGCACGAATACCGTTCAGCTCAACAGTGAAGCCACCTTTAACTTTGCCGTTGATAACACCGGTAACAGTTTCAGCGTCTTCGTAAGCTTTTTCCAGCGTGATCCAAGCTTCGTGACGTTTAGCTTTCTCACGGGACAGCAGAGTTTCACCGAAGCCGTCTTCTACTGCATCCAGAGCAACGTCAACTTCGTCACCAACCTGGATTTCCAGCTCGCCCTGGGCGTTTTTGAACTGCTCAGCCGGAATGGCGGACTCAGATTTCAGACCGGCGTCAACCAGTACTACGTCTTTGTCGATAGCAACAACAACACCACGAACGATGGAACCCGGGCGGGTTTCGATTTCTTTTAAGGATTCTTCAAACAGTTGAGCAAAAGATTCAGTCATGTTTAATCTTCAGGTTAATATTAACGTCCACCTGGCTCCGTGCCGGATGGGGTTGTTTCACATACCCGCTGACCATCCATTGCCGCGGGGTACTGCTATAATTCGGAGGCTTTGGCGCGTTACCGGTTAAGGCTTACGCAACACCCAATTTTTCGCGCGCATATTGTAGCGCTTTTTCAATCACTTGCTCAATGTTTAGTTCGGTTGAATCGAGAACTAATGCATCGGCAGCCGGGACAAGCGGCGCCACGGCGCGATTTCGGTCGCGATCGTCACGCTCTTTTATCTCGGACAAAAGACGTTCAAAGTTAACATCAAAGCCCTTTTCCTGCAACTGCCGCATGCGGCGATGCGCCCGCTCATCGGCCGAGGCATCAAGGAAAATTTTCACCGGCGCGTCCGGGAAAACCACCGTTCCCATATCGCGACCGTCAGCGATGAGTCCCGGCAGTTCGCGGAAGGCGCGCTGGCGGCGCAGCAGCGCTTCGCGAACGCGCGGGAAAGCGGCCACTTTCGAGGCGGTATTGGCGACCTCCTGAGTGCGGATTTCACCGCTGACATCTTCCCCTTCCAGCACCACTTCCAGGGTACCGTCAGTAGAAATAAAGCGCACATCAAGATGGGCAGCCAGAGGCACCAGCGCCTCTTCAGACTCTACGTCAACATGATGATGCAGCGCCGCCAGCGCCAGAACGCGATAGATCGCGCCTGAATCTAACAGATGCCAGCCCAGCGCCTCCGCCATTGCCTTGCACAACGTACCTTTACCCGCACCGCCAGGCCCATCAATGGTGATTACCGGAATATTCGCCGTCATCTTTTTCTCCTTCAGCAAGGCGCATGGAATATAAACGCCGCGCATTATACGCATCAATACGCCGGAAAGTGAGCATTGCTTGTAAATTACGGACTACAGGAAATGAAAAGCAGAAGTTTTGCGCAATTATAGCGGGCTGACAGGACATCAGCCCGCGGGATGACAAAGTTTTACTCAGGCGAGGGTACTGATCCGCGCCAGCTGCTCAAAATAGTCAGGGAACGTTTTGGCCGTACATTTAGGATCAAGGATGGTCACCGGCGTATCAGACAGTGCCACCAGCGAGAAGCACATCGCCATCCGGTGGTCGTTATAGGTGCCAATTTCCGCATATTTCAGCGCCGCTGGCGGGGTGATGCGAATATAATCTTCGCCCTCTTCCACCTCGGCGCCTACTTTACGCAGCTCGGTCGCCATGGCGAACAGACGGTCCGTCTCCTTGACCCGCCAGTTGTAGATATTGCGCAGGGTAGTGGTCCCTTGCGCGAACAGCGCGGCGGTGGCGATGGTCATCGCCGCGTCCGGGATATGGTTCATATCCATATCGACAGCCTTGAGCTCGCCGTGGGTACAGGCGATGAAATCGTCGCCCCAGGTGACAGTAGCGCCCATTTTCTCCAGTACGTCGGCGAAACGAATGTCGCCCTGTACGCTGTTGCGGCCAATACCGGTAACTTTCACCGTACCGCCCTTAATAGCGCCAGCGGCGAGGAAATACGAGGCCGATGAGGCATCACCTTCCACCAGGTAATCTCCCGGCGACTGATACTGTTGATTGCCGCGCACCACAAAGCGCTGATAAGACTGATTGTCCACCTCAACGCCAAAGGTTTTCATCAGATGCAGCGTAATATCGATGTAGGGTTTCGATACCAGATCGCCCTTAATGGCGATGAGAGTATCCTGCGGCGCCAGCGGCGCGGTCATCAGCAGCGCGGTCAGGAACTGGCTGGAGACGCTGCCGTCAACCTCGACGTTGCCGCCCTGAAAACCGCCGCGCAGGCGCAGCGGTGGATAATTTTCCTGCTCCAGATAGTCGATCTGAGCGCCGCCCTGACGCAGGGCGTCCACCAGATGACCGATCGGGCGCTCTTTCATCCGCGGTTCGCCGGTCAGCACAATATCATTGCTGCCAAGGCACAGGGCCGCCGCCAGCGGGCGCATCGCGGTACCGGCGTTGCCGAGGAATAGTTCCAGCGCCGCAGCAGCGCGCAGCGGGCCGCCGTTGCCGGTCACTTCGCAACGGGTGCGGTCGGCAGACAGGGTGTATTGAACCCCCAGCGCACTCAGGGCATTCAGCATATGGCGCACATCGTCGCTGTCCAGCAGGTTGGTCAGCACCGTCGTGCCGCGGGCCAGAGCAGCCAGCAGCAGCGCGCGGTTGGAGACGCTTTTCGAACCTGGCAGGTTCACGGTGCCCTCTACGCGTGCGATGGGTTGTAACGTCAGGGATTCCATCAAACTTCACTCTCAAACAAACAGAATAAAAACCCCGCAGACAGGCCGCGGGGAGGAAGAAATAAACAGGCGATTAACCGTGGCGGCGTTCGAAGTCCAGCATAAAGTCAGTTAACGCCTTCACGCCGTCCAGCGGCATGGCGTTGTAGATGGAAGCACGCATGCCGCCCACCACGCGGTGGCCCTTCAGCGCGTGCAGCCCGGCGGCAAACGACTCTTCGAGGAACAGTTTGTCCAGCGCGCTGTCCGCCAGCTGGAACGGCACGTTCATGCGTGAGCGGTTGGCTTGCGCCACATCGTTACGGTAGAAGCCGCTGTTATCGATCACGCCATACAGCAGTTCGGCTTTCTGCTGGTTGATTTTATCCATCGCGGCAACGCCGCCCTGCTGTTTCAGCCACTTAAAGACCAGACCAGCCAGATACCAGGCGAAGGTCGGCGGCGTGTTAAACATCGAGTCATTCTCGCTTAACACGGTGTAGTCAAGAATTGACGGGCAGGCCACACTGGCTTTGCCCAGCAGATCTTCACGCACGATGACCAGCGTCAGCCCCGCCGGGCCGATATTCTTCTGTGCGCCGGCGTAGATAACGCCGAAACGGTTAACGTCAATTTCGCGGGACAGAATGGTGGAGGAGAAATCGGCGGTTACGATGACGTCGTCGCCGAAGTTCGGCGTCTCATCAATCGCGATACCGTCAATGGTTTCGTTCGGGCAGTAATGCAGATAGGCTGCCCCCGGGGTCAGCTGCCACTCGCTCATCGGCGTCACAGCGCGCTTGCCGTCGACGGTGATTTTCGCGTCGATAACGTTCGGCGTGCAGTATTTCTTCGCCTCTTTGACCGCGCTGGCCGCCCAGTAGCCGGCGTCCACATAGTCAGCGACCTTTTTATCGCCGAGGATGTTCAGCGGGATCCCGGCGAACTGGCCGCGGCCGCCGCCGTGGCAGAATAAAACTTTATAGTTGGAAGGGATGTTCAGCAGAGCGCGGAAGTCCTGTTCTGCCTCTTCTGCCACCTGGATAAACTCCTTACCACGGTGACTGATCTCCATGACCGACGTCCCCAGACCGTGCCAGTCGCACAGTTCCTGCTGCGCCAGTTTGAGTACTTCCGCCGGCAGCATTGCCGGGCCCGAACTGAAGTTATAGACCTGAGCCATTTCCCCTCACCACGTTGCTATGTTGTTTTGCCCGCGAACCGCCGCGGGCATAAGTTATTCCTGTGGCTATCGGTTTTATCATTCAGTGACACGGTCCGCAATGGCTAAAACTCGCCGACGGCAAAACGCGGCCGCCGTCACACAACAGAATCTATCGGCTTGACGTAATAAAACCGACATATTTGCTGTCAGGTAAGCCGTTTCGCCCGACTGGCCTTCGACCATTCTGCATTTGCACAGCGTGCACATATTCGCTTTTCACCCGCCTGCATCGCCATCACCATGCTGCAGCGTACGCAGGCATAGATCCCCTCTTGCGGAATGGTGGTATAGCGTGTGGTACAGTGCGCCGGAAGGATCGATAACCCAGCCCTCACCTCTTCATCGGGATAATAAAAGACGCTGATCTGGCCGTTGGTTTCGAGGATCGCCAGCCGCACCTGGCCAAGCTGCTCGACGCTATTGACCCGCAGCTCCATAAAAAACTCAAATTCGGTCATATTTTCCGCATGCAGCTTCTCCCAGGCCAGTTGCCCCTCTTCCACCACCACAATAGGTTTACCCTCCAGCAGGTCCTCGAGCTTTTCGCTGTGCCCCATCAGCCACATGATGCCGCGATACAGCAGCGCCAGCGTGATAAAGACCACCAGCACCGGCAGCAGCGGCACATCGTCATAAAACGCCACGTCCCCTGCCGCCGAGCCGAGAGTCAGAATAATCAGCACCTCAAACAGCGACATCTGCCGCACGCCGCGTCGTCCGGTAATTTTGAGGAATATAAAAACCAGAACGAAGGTATAGAGGCTGCGTAACGCCACCTCGGCGAGGAATTCCACCGGCACTTTATCGAGCGCCATCCGCTGCCAGTCAAAGGCTTTCATCAATCATCTCCCTGTGGGTCATAAGATGCCTCTAAGCATAGCCAGATGATGGAGATAGCACCTGTCAGATAAAAGCCGTATCATTGCGCGCTTTCCGTACGACAAAAGTGATCGCCATGACCCAAACGTTTATTCCCGGCAAAGATGCCGCCCTGGAAGATTCCATCGCTCGCTTCCAGCAGAAATTGCTCGACCTCGGATTTGATATCGAAGAGGCCTCGTGGCTGAACCCGGTGCCGCACGTGTGGTCCGTTCACATTCGCGATAAAGCGTGCGCGCTGTGCTTTACCAATGGTAAAGGCGCCACCAAAAAGGCAGCCCTGGCCTCCGCGCTGGGCGAATATTTCGAACGTCTGTCCACTAACTATTTTTTCGCTGACTTCTGGTTAGGCGACACCATCGCTAACGGCCCGTTTGTTCACTACCCGAACGAAAAGTGGTTCCCGCTGACTGAAGATGATGAAGTCCCGGAGGGTCTGCTGGATGCCCGCCTGCGCGCCTTCTACGATCCAGACGATCAACTGACAGCCAGCATGCTGGTGGATCTGCAGTCCGGGAACGATGAGCGCGGCGTGTGCGGCCTGCCCTTTACCCGTCAGTCCGACGGTGAAACGGTTTATATTCCGATGAATATTGTCGGTAACCTCTACGTCTCCAACGGCATGTCCGCAGGAAACACCCGTAACGAAGCGCGGGTACAGGGCCTGTCTGAGGTCTTTGAGCGTCACATTAAAAACCGCATCATCGCCGAAAGCATCAGCCTGCCGGAGATCCCGGCGGAAGTGATGGCGCGCTATCCAGGCGTCGTAGAGTCGATCGCTAAACTGGAAGCCGAAGGTTTCCCAATTTTTGCCTACGATGGCTCACTGGGTGGTAAATATCCGGTTATCTGCGTCGTGCTGTTTAACCCAGCTAACGGCACCTGCTTCGCCTCTTTTGGCGCCCACCCGGACTTCGGCGTGGCGCTGGAGCGTACGGTCACCGAACTGCTGCAGGGCCGCAGCCTGAAAGATCTCGACGTCTTTACGCCGCCGACCTTCGACGACGAAGAAGTCGCTGAACACGCTAACCTCGAAACCCACTTCATCGACTCCAGCGGCCTGATCTCCTGGGATATGTTCAAGCAGGATGCCGACTATCCGTTCGTTGACTGGAGCTTCTCCGGCACCACCGAAGAAGAGTTCGCCACCCTGATGGCCATCTTCAAGGCCGAAGATAAAGAAGTGTATATCGCCGACTACGAGCACCTGGGCGTTTACGCCTGCCGTATCATCGTCCCGGGGATGTCGGATATTTATCCTGCGGAAGATCTTTGGCTGGCGAACAACAGCATGGGCGCTCATCTGCGCGAGACCATTCTGTCCCTGCCGGGCAGCGAGTGGGAAAAAGAAGATTACCTGGCGCTGATCGAGCAGATGGATGATGAGGGTCTGGATGATTTCACCCGCGTTCGCGAACTGCTGGGTCTCGCTACCGGGAAAGACAACGGCTGGTACACCCTGCGCGTTGGCGAGCTGAAAGCGATGCTGGCGCTGGCCGGCGGCGATCTGGAACAGGCGCTGATCTGGACCGAGTGGACCATGGAATTCAACGCATCGGTCTTCAGTGCGGAACGAGCCAACTACTATCGCTGCCTGCAAACCCTGCTGCTGCTGAGCCAGGAAGAGGAGCGTCAGCCGCTGCAATACCTGAACGCGTTCATCCGTATGTACGGTGCCGACGCGGTCGAAGCCGCCAGCGCGGCGCTGAGCGGCGAAGCGCCATTCTATGGCCTTCAGGCTGTCGATAACGATCTGCAGGCCTTCCCGGCCCATCAGTCGCTGTTAAAGGCTTATGAAAAACTGCAGCGGGCTAAAGCGGCTTTCTGGGCAAAATAAGTCCACACAACATCATTGTTGTGGCCAAAAACGGAGCCCTTCGCGGCTCCGTTATTTTTTCCAGGCAAAGCAGCCCCGAAATTTTGTAGTTGCAAAGTTAATTAATGGTAAATATTGACTTTCTTTTATTTACCATTTGTTAATTTTAATTAAAATACTCCATTTTAATTAACTCAGAAATCCGGGCGAAAATGAAAATATTCAACATAACTTATAAATTTTAAAATTTATTTTTCCCTTTTAATTCATATCGTTAGTTCATATAAAAGCAAAAACCACACACTAAAAAGGCATATAGTTCCGGTGTGATATGATCTATATCAATTTCCCTTCTATAATGCTTTGTTAGTATCTCACCGCCAACTTATATAAAGAGAGAGTTAGTGTGAAAGCTGACAACCCTTTTGATCTTTTGCTCCCTGCCGCGATGGCGAAAGTCGCCGAAGAAGCAGGTGTCTATAAAGCAACGAAGCATCCGATGAAAACCTTTTATCTGGCGATCACCGCTGGCGTTTTCATCTCCATCGCTTTCGTATTCTATATCACCGCGACCACCGGCACTGCCGCGATGCCTTATGGGATTGCCAAGCTTATTGGTGGGGTCTGTTTTTCCCTGGGTCTGATTCTGTGTGTTATCTGCGGCGCTGACCTCTTTACCTCTACAGTGTTGATCGTGGTAGCGAAAGCCAGCGGTCGAATTACCTGGGGGCAACTGGCAAAAAACTGGCTCAACGTCTATTTTGGTAACCTGGTAGGCGCGCTGCTGTTTGTGCTGCTGATGTGGTTATCCGGCGAATATATGACCGCCAACGGCGGTTGGGGTCTAAACGTCCTGCAAACCGCTGACCACAAAATGCACCATACTTTTGTGGAAGCTGTGTGCCTCGGTATCCTCGCTAACCTGATGGTTTGTCTCGCCGTATGGATGAGCTATTCCGGTCGTAGTCTGATGGATAAAGCGATGATCATGGTCCTGCCGGTAGCAATGTTCGTTGCCAGCGGCTTTGAGCACAGCATCGCCAACATGTTTATGATCCCGATGGGTATCGTAATCCGCAATTTTGCGAGCCCGGAATTCTGGACCGCGGTCGGTTCAACTCCGGAAAGTTTCTCTCACCTGACCGTCATGAACTTCATCACTGATAACCTGATTCCGGTAACCATCGGGAACATTATCGGCGGGGGTCTGCTGGTCGGGTTGACATACTGGGTCATTTACCTGCGTGGCAACGACCATCACTAAGGGTTGTTTCAGGCAGTAAATAAAAAATCCACTTAAGAAGGTAGGTGTTACATGTCCGAGCTTAATGAAAAGTTAGCCACAGCCTGGGAAGGTTTTGCGAAAGGTGACTGGCAGAATGAAGTCAACGTCCGTGACTTTATTCAGAAAAACTACACCCCATACGAAGGTGACGAATCCTTCCTGGCTGGCGCGACTGAAGCGACCACCAAGCTGTGGGACACCGTAATGGAAGGGGTAAAACAGGAAAACCGCACTCACGCGCCTGTTGATTTCGACACAGCCCTCGCTTCCACTATCACCTCTCACGACGCAGGCTACATCGAGAAAGGTCTGGAAAAAATCGTTGGTCTGCAGACCGAAGCGCCGCTGAAACGTGCGATTATCCCGTTCGGTGGTATCAAAATGGTTGAAGGTTCCTGCAAAGCGTACAATCGCGAGCTGGACCCGATGCTGAAAAAAATCTTCACTGAATACCGTAAAACCCACAACCAGGGTGTTTTCGATGTCTATACCCCTGACATCCTGCGCTGCCGTAAATCCGGCGTGCTGACCGGTCTGCCGGATGCTTACGGCCGTGGTCGTATCATTGGTGACTACCGTCGCGTTGCGCTGTACGGTATCGACTTCCTGATGAAAGACAAATTCGCCCAGTTCAACTCTCTGCAGGCGAAACTGGAAAGCGGCGAAGATCTGGAAGCTACCATCCGTCTGCGCGAAGAAATTGCTGAGCAGCACCGCGCACTGGGTCAGATCAAAGAGATGGCAGCTAAATATGGCTACGACATCTCCGGCCCGGCGACCACCGCTCAGGAAGCAATCCAGTGGACCTATTTCGGTTACCTGGCTGCCGTTAAATCCCAGAACGGTGCAGCAATGTCCTTCGGTCGTACCTCCAGCTTCCTGGATATCTACATCGAACGTGACCTGCAGGCGGGCAAAATCACCGAGCAAGACGCGCAGGAAATGGTTGACCACCTGGTCATGAAACTGCGTATGGTTCGCTTCCTGCGTACCCCGGAATACGACGAACTGTTCTCCGGCGACCCGATTTGGGCAACCGAATCCATCGGTGGTATGGGCGTTGACGGCCGTACTCTGGTCACCAAAAACAGCTTCCGCTTCCTGAATACCCTGTACACCATGGGGCCGTCTCCGGAGCCGAACATCACCATCCTGTGGTCTGAAAAACTGCCGCTGAGCTTCAAGAAATTCGCCGCTAAAGTGTCCATCGATACCTCTTCTCTGCAGTATGAGAACGATGACCTGATGCGTCCGGACTTCAACAACGACGACTACGCTATCGCATGCTGCGTCAGCCCGATGGTTGTTGGTAAGCAAATGCAGTTCTTCGGTGCTCGCGCTAACCTCGCGAAAACCATGCTGTACGCTATCAACGGCGGCGTGGATGAAAAACTGAAAATGCAGGTGGGCCCGAAATCTGAGCCGATCAAAGGCGACGTCCTGAACTTCGACGAAGTGATGGAACGCATGGATCACTTCATGGACTGGCTGGCTAAACAGTATGTCACCGCCCTGAACATCATCCACTACATGCACGACAAGTACAGCTACGAAGCCTCTCTGATGGCGCTGCACGACCGTGACGTTATCCGCACCATGGCGTGTGGTATCGCCGGTCTGTCCGTTGCGGCTGACTCCCTGTCTGCTATCAAATATGCGAAAGTTAAACCGATTCGTGACGAAGACGGTCTGGCTATCGACTTCGAAATCGAAGGCGAATACCCGCAGTTTGGTAACAACGATGCGCGCGTCGATGACATGGCCGTTGACCTGGTTGAACGTTTCATGAAGAAAATTCAGAAACTGCACACCTACCGCAACGCTATCCCGACTCAGTCTGTTCTGACCATCACCTCTAACGTAGTGTATGGTAAGAAAACCGGTAACACCCCAGACGGTCGTCGCGCTGGTGCACCGTTCGGACCAGGTGCTAACCCGATGCACGGTCGTGACCAGAAAGGTGCTGTTGCCTCTCTGACCTCCGTAGCTAAACTGCCGTTTGCTTACGCGAAAGATGGTATCTCTTACACCTTCTCTATCGTACCGAACGCGCTGGGTAAAGATGACGAAGTTCGTAAGACCAACCTGGCGGGCCTGATGGATGGTTACTTCCATCACGAAGCGTCCATCGAAGGTGGTCAGCACCTGAACGTGAACGTCATGAACCGCGAAATGCTGCTCGACGCGATGGAAAACCCGGAAAAATATCCGCAGCTGACCATCCGCGTATCTGGCTACGCTGTACGTTTTAACTCCCTGACGAAAGAACAGCAGCAGGACGTTATTACCCGTACCTTCACTCAGACCATGTAATTCCCAGTCTGACTGAAAAAGCGTACAATAAAGGCCCCACATCAGTGGGGCCTTTTTAACAAGTGATCCCCGCCCCAGCCTGCTTTGCCAGTTATCTATACTTTGGGTACCTGTCAAAACAGACTCGACACAGCCGCTGAGCTGTGCACCAACACGGCCCCGGATGGGCCACATCTGGAGAAAACACCGCAATGTCAGTTATTGGTCGCATTCACTCCTTTGAATCCTGTGGCACCGTTGATGGCCCGGGCATCCGCTTTATTACCTTTTTCCAGGGCTGCCTGATGCGCTGCCTGTACTGCCATAACCGTGACACCTGGGATACCCATGGCGGCAAAGAAATCACCGTTGAAGAATTAATGAAAGAGGTGGTGACCTATCGTCACTTTATGAACGCGTCCGGCGGCGGCGTCACCGCGTCAGGCGGTGAAGCAATCCTGCAGGCGGAGTTTGTTCGCGACTGGTTCCGCGCCTGTAAAAAGGAAGGTATTCATACCTGTCTCGATACCAACGGCTTTGTCCGTCGCTACGATCCGGTTATCGACGAGCTGCTGGAGGTGACTGACCTGGTGATGCTGGATCTTAAGCAGATGAACGATGAAATCCACCAGAATCTGGTCGGCGTTTCTAACCACCGGACCCTTGAGTTTGCCCAGTACCTGGCGAAGAAGAATATCAATGTCTGGATCCGCTACGTTGTGGTTCCGGGCTGGTCTGATGATGATGACTCTGCACACCGCCTGGGCGAGTTTACCCGCGATATGGGCAACGTCGAAAAAATTGAGCTGCTGCCTTACCATGAGCTGGGTAAACACAAATGGGTGGCGATGGGCGAAGAGTACAAGCTTGACGGCGTCCATCCGCCGAAGAAAGAGACCATGGAGCGGGTAAAAGGCATTCTTGAGCAGTATGGTCACAAGGTGATGTACTAAGAGCCTCATCAGGGTCGGTGGTGCGCTTACGCCGGCCCGAAGCGACACTGGAAATCGTTCCAGCCCCGCCGTTGATCCTCATGAAAAGCGCAATGCCATCTCTCTGCAGTAGAAAGCATGCGATAGAAACAGCTGACGTGCAGCCTTCGCTACACGTCAGAATGGTTATGCGTGCGCCACCGGCGTCGGATGATGTCCGGCTTTGCGCAGCAGGGTCAGCAGGTAGATAAACGACACGCTGGCGATCATGATAAACAGCAGGTTGTCAGAGAAGTTCTGCATCAGCATCGCCGTCAGGGTCGGGCCCAACAGGCTGCCGATGGTATAGCTCATCAGCAGCGCCTGATTCATCGCCACCAGCTGATGGTGCTCCACTTTTTCACAGGCCCAGGCCATCGCCACCGGATACAGGGTGAAACCTGATGCCCCAAGTACAAACAGCGCTGGGGCCATTGCCGCCTGACTAAGCATCGCCAGACAACCGATGATCACCACAAAAACCTGCACCCGCAGCACCAGCAGGCGACCGTAGCGGTCTGCCAGGCGCCCTACCGGCCACTGGCCGAGGATCCCCGCACTTACCATCACCGCCATCCAGAAGCCGATGCCGGCGTCGCTAACGCCCTGATGATTCAGCCACAGCGGCATCAGGCCATACAGCGAACCGAGTACAATCCCTGAGATGATGCAGCCATTAACTCCGTGCCGCGCCTGGCGCAGCTTCAGCATTGGCCAGATACGTACCGTTTCATGTGGCTCTTCGGCCTGTCCCATAATGCGGGTAAACAGCAGCGGCAGGATCGCCGCCAGCGCCAGCCCGGTCACCCACGGCAGAACGCTCATTAAATCGGTGGGTAATTTACTGACCATCAGCTGGCCCAGTACGGTACCGACGTAATAGACCATCATGTACGCCGCCAGCAGACGACCGCGGCTGCGGGAAGTGCCGCTGCAAACCAGCGCGCTTTCCACCACCACCCAGATCATCGCGCAACCTACGCCGGCGATAAAACGCCAGCTCAGCCATGTCCAGAAGCCAACGGTGATCCCCAGCCCTACGCAGCCGACGGCGAAAATTAACGATGCGAGGTAATAACTGCGGTTAAACCCCAGGCGTTTGATCACCCAGCCAGCCAGCAACGTACCGGCCAGGTTGCCGGTAAAATAGGATGACCCCACCATGCCGACCTGCCAGGTTGGCATGTTTTCATGGGCGAGCCAGAGCGGGACGAGCGTATTCAGCACCGCTATCGCCAGGGTCAATAAAAGCAGGCCACAGAGCAGCATTTGCACTGGCCGGGTATAGATGGTCATGGGTAAAAAACCGTGAGGAATGTTCAGATCGCGAGCGCATCATGCCACTGCTAAAAACAATGTCAATCCATCTGAAATCAGGCCTGACGCGGTTTTGCCGGTCACGATAGAAGTTTTTTATCCAGAGGGGAGTTAAAGGTGGGGCAGCAAATAATACGCTATTGTTTTTCTTAATTTATTAATAAATCTCCGCGTTAATTTCAGTTGAAAAATTTCATCTATCGACAGCACGTTTTCATCATGCCGGTGATTTCGCACCGGCATGATGAAGGTGGTTAACTGGCGATAGCCATCCCCACGGTCATATGCAGACCATAGAATACGCCGCGGCCAATCATCTCGCCCGCCAGTACCAGAACAAAGGCCAGGCCGAGCAGCGAGACTGCCGGTTTGCGTCCGCGAATCTGCGGCACGCACCAGCAGGCCAGGGCCAGTGCCAGGAGCACCACGCGCCAGGCCATAAGCGCGCCGTAATCTGGCACCAGGCTGGACGCCTGCTGGATTGAGCTGCGAATGGTGGCAAGTTCACTTCCCTGCATCACGACCACCATAATACTGACCAGCAGCGCCAGCAAACTAACCACTGGCAGCAGGCGCAGCGCCCAACCGTCGACACCTGCGACGCGCAGCAGCAGGTAGCCCAGCAGTGGACCGCCGATAAACAGCGTCAGGAAGAAGCTCAGCGGCGTCCAGACGGTATACCAGGTCGGCACCGTGTCGATGGTGTTGTAGACCCGCACCATCATCCAGACGAAAATCACGCCCAGCACCATGGTCACCACCAGCCACAGGCTACGCAGACCGGCAGGCAACTTTTTGAGCACAGCCAGCAGCCAGCCAATTCCGCCGACGGCGAAGAAGATCGCCCCGCTGGCTATTTCATTACTCAGCGATGAGGCTCCCACGCGATTGAGCGAGTTAAAGGCCCGCAGCGGTGAACCGAGGTGCATCGTCGAGGCGATAAACCCGATCCCCATCAATACCCACAGGCCGAACATGCTGCCCACCACGCGCTGCGCCTGCTCACGGGGAAGCTTGCCTGCCATCAGCGCCAGCGCCAAAACAATAAAGCCGCCTACGACGCACTGGCCGAAGACCGTAAAGACCATCAGCGGCCATTCATGCCATCCGTTTCCCATCTCACACCTCCTTCGGGTTCGCCAGGTAACCGGTGGTATCGCCACACGGCCGGGCATTGGCGTTAGGTTTGATCACAATGCTCGGCCGGGTGAAGTGCGCCGATGGCAGCGGGGCCACCGCGGCCAGCTGGCCGTGCTTAGCGCGCAGTTCGGCAATCGGTCCGAAATCCAACGCCCGCAGTGGGCAGGACTCGACGCAGATCGGCTTTTTCCCCTCGGCGACGCGCTCATGACAGCCATCGCACTTGGTCATATGGCCTTTGTCGGCGTTGTACTGCGGCGCGCCGTACGGGCAGGCCATATGGCAGTAGCGGCAGCCAATACAAACATCTTCGTTGACCACCACAAACCCGTCTTCGCGCTTGTGCATTGCGCCACTCGGACAGACCTTGGTACAGGCCGGATCTTCGCAGTGGTTACAGGCGATAGAGAGGTAATAAGCAAACACGTTTTGCTGCCAGACACCGTTATCTTCCTGCCAGTCGCCGCCGGCATACTCATAGATGCGGCGGAAGCTGACCTCCGGAGTCAGGTTCTTATAGTCCTTACAGGCCAGTTCGCAGGTCTTGCAACCGGTGCAACGGGCGGAATCAATAAAAAATCCATACTGAGTTGTCATCGGTTACTCCTTACAGCTTCTCAACCTGGACGAGGTTGGTATGCGACGGGTTCCCCTTCGCCAGCGGCGACGGACGCTGGGTGGTCAGCACATTAATGCTGCCTGCCTGATCCACGCGTGAGGCATCCGGGTTATACCAGGCCCCTTCCCCCAGCGCGACAACGCCCGGCATCATGCGCGGCGTCACCTTCGCTTCGATATGTACTTCACCCCGATCGTTGAAGATGCGAATGCGATCGCCGTTGGCAATGCCGCGCTGGCGGGCATCGATCGGGTTAATCCACATCTCCTGACGACAGGCGGCCTTCAGCACATCAACGTTGCCGTAGGTGGAGTGAACGCGCGATTTATAGTGGAAGCCGGTTAACTGAAGCGGATATTTCGCCGTCAGCGGATCGTTGTAGTTTTCGAAACCCGGGGTGTAGATCGGCAACGGATCGATGACATCCCCTTCCGGCAGTTCCCAGGTGGCGGCGATGTTCGCCAACGCCTGCGAGTAAATTTCGATCTTGCCCGACGGTGTGGTCAGCGGATTAGCCTGTGGATCCTCACGGAAAGCTTTGTAGGCCACATGATGCCCTTGCGGATCGCGCTGCTTATAGATGCCCTGCTGGCGGAAGGTGTCGAAATCCGGTAGCTCGGGCATCGCCTTACGCGACTGCTCATACAGATAGCGCATCCATCCTTCCTGGGTTCGGCCTTCAGTAAATTTCTCCTCCACGCCCAGGCGCTTTGCCAGCTCGGTGGTCATCTCATAGATGGTTTTGCATTCGAAACGGGGTTTGATGGCCTGATCGGCAAAGATGACGTAGGACATGTTGCCGCAGGAGGCATCCAGCGCGAAATCCATCTGCTCGGAGGCGGTGCAGTCCGGCAGCAGAATATCGGCGTATTTCGCCGAGGAGGTCATATGACAGTCGATGACCACAATCATCTCGCACTTCTTGTCGTCCTGCAGGATCTCGTGGGTACGGTTGATCTCGGAGTGCTGGTTAATCAGGCAGTTACCCGCATAGTTCCAGATCATTTTGATCGGCACGTCGAGCTTATCTTTGCCACGCACCCCGTCGCGCAGCGCGGTCATTTCCGGGCCGCGCTCAATCGCATCGGTCCACATAAACATCGAGATACTGGTTTCAACCGGATTCTCCAGCGTCGGCATGCGCTCAAAAGGCAGACTGTAAGAGCCTTCACGTGCGCCGCTGTTGCCGCCGTTGATCCCGACGTTACCCGTCAAAATAGCGAGCATGGAGATGGCGCGGGTGGCGATTTCGCCGTTGGCATGACGCTGCGGTCCCCAGCCCTGGCTGATATAGGCCGGCTTCGCCGTCGCAATCTCACGAGCCAGTTTGACAATACGTTCACGCGGTATGCCGGTTATGGTCGAGGCCCACTCCGGCGTTTTAGCGATACCGTCGGCGCCCTGACCAAGGATGTAAGCTTTATAATGTCCATTAGCCGGCGCATCGGCAGGCAAGGTCTTCTCATCGTAACCGACGCAGTATTTATCAAGGAAC
Source organism: Klebsiella africana (assembly GCF_020526085.1). Taxonomy (NCBI): domain Bacteria; kingdom Pseudomonadati; phylum Pseudomonadota; class Gammaproteobacteria; order Enterobacterales; family Enterobacteriaceae; genus Klebsiella; species Klebsiella africana. The sequence goes on from NZ_CP084874.1 coordinate 3,430,503, forward strand.
GGCTGATCGACCAGATTCTCGGTGATCATCACCCACGCGAGACCCGAAACCAGCGCTGCATCGGTCCCCGGTCGAATCGGGATCCATTCATCTTCACGTCCGGCGCCGGTATCGGTATAGCGTGGGTCGATGATGATCATCCGGGCATTGGATTTCTGTCGCGCCTGCTCAAGATAATATGTCACCCCGCCGCCGCTCATCCGCGTTTCGCCGGGGTTATTGCCGAACAGCACCACCAACTGACTATTTTCAATATCCGATGGGCTATTGCCGTCCGCCCATCCGCCGTAGGTGTAATTCAGGCCGGCAGCAATCTGCGCCGAAGAGTAATCGCCATAGTGGTTCAGATAGCCGCCGCAGCAGTTCATCAGACGGGCAATCAGCGTTTTCCCCGGCGGCCAGGAGCGGGTCAGCGTCCCGCCGAGCGTACCGGTGCCGTAGTTCAGATAAATGGATTCGTTGCCATAATCTTTAATCAGCCGCTGCGTAGTGCTGGCGATGATATCGAAGGCCTCTTCCCAGCTGATTTGCTCGAATTTCCCTTCACCACGTTTACCCACGCGCTTCATCGGATACTTCAGGCGGTCCGGGTTATAGACACGGCGGCGCATTGAACGCCCGCGCAGGCAGGCGCGAACCTGGTGCAAACCGTCATAGTTATCATCGCCGGTATTATCGGTTTCGACATATTTAATCGCGCCATCCACCACGTGCATGCGCAGCGGGCAGCGGCTACCGCAGTTGACGGTGCAGGCGCTCCAGACCACCTTCTCACTGGCGGGCGCCAGCGTATCAGCGGCATGCGCAATACGCGTGAAGGGTAAGGTCAATGCGTTGCTGGCCAGCGCCAGGCCGCCTATCGCCGTGGTTTTCATTAAACCACGTCGACTAACTTCGGCAGCCAGTAAAGCATCGGGGGCTTTGATTTTCATAGATACTCGCTTTGGTTGCTCACAATAAGCTGACATCGTTATATAATTTTATATATATCGGATTTTATTAGCTTTTTATGCTGTATTAATCCAAAGGGAGTATCACCGGATTCACTGAATGGATTATTGCCCGGTATCAATAAGGATATAAAAAAAGCGCCCGCAGGCGCTTTTAAGGAAAGAGCAGAAAAGATTAACCGATATACTCGAGACCGCGCATATACGGGCGCAGGACTTCCGGGATCTCGATACGGCCATCGGCCTGCTGATAGTTTTCCATCAGCGCCACCAGAGTACGACCTACCGCCAAACCAGAACCATTCAGGGTATGAACGAGACGGGTCTTCTTGTCGGACTTACTGCGGCAGCGAGCCTGCATACGCCGCGCCTGGAAATCCCAGACGTTGGAGCAGGAGGAGATCTCACGATACGTGTTTTGCGCCGGAACCCATACTTCGAGGTCATAGGTTTTGCAGGCGCTGAAACCCATATCGCCAGTGCACAGCGCGACCTTACGGTACGGCAGGCCCAGCAGCTGCAGCACTTTCTCAGCATGACCGGTCATCTCTTCCAGCGCGGCCATAGAATCTTCCGGACGGACGATCTGCACCATTTCAACTTTGTCGAACTGGTGCATACGGATCAGACCGCGGGTGTCGCGGCCATAGGAACCGGCTTCAGAGCGGAAGCACGGCGTGTGGGCGGTCATTTTGATCGGCAGGTCGTCTTCGTCAATAATTTCATCACGCACCAGGTTGGTCAGCGGCACTTCCGCCGTCGGGATCAGCGCGTAGTTACTGCTGTCAGCTTCTTCTTCCAGCGGACGAGTATGGAACAGGTCGCCGGCGAATTTCGGCAGCTGGCCGGTGCCATACAGGGTGTCCTGGTTTACCAGGTACGGGACATAGTTTTCGCTGTAGCCATGCTGTTCGGTGTGCAGATCCAGCATGAACTGCGCCAGGGCGCGGTGCAGACGGGCCAGCTGGCCTTTCATCACCACAAAACGCGAGCCGGTCAGCTTAACGGCGGCGGCAAAATCCAGTCCCCCGTGCATTTCACCCAGCGTCACATGATCGCGCACGTCAAAATCGAACTGGCGCGGCGTGCCCCAGCGGCTGACTTCAACGTTGTCGTTTTCGTCACGGCCAACCGGCACATCGTCATGAGGAATATTCGGGATCGCCAGCGCGATATCGCGAATTTCCGCCAGCAGCGTTTCCAGCTCGGACTTTGCAGCATCCAGCTGTTCGCCGAGTTTGTTCACTTCCAGGCGTAATGGCTCGATGTCTTCCCCGCGCGCTTTCGCCTGGCCAATGGATTTCGATCGGGAGTTGCGCTCCGCCTGCAGGTTTTCCGTTTGCACCTGCAGAACTTTACGACGCTCTTCAAGCGCGCGAAGTTTATCTACATCCAGCTTAAAGCCCCGGCGTGCCAGTTTTTCTGCGACTGCGTCTGGCTCGGTACGCAGCAGATTGGGATCGAGCATGCTTATCCTGTGCTTATCGAATTAAAAAAAGAAAAGTGGCCGCAGACTACGACCACGGAAATAGTGTAATAACCTTACCGCAACGCCTCAATTAGCGGTAGCGTTTTATCGGGCTATTTTGATCCTGTTCAGCGAGCCAGGCGAGCTTTTCGCCAATTTTGCCCTCAAGCCCCCGGTTTGTCGGGTGATAATAGCGCGTTTGCGCCATTTCCTGCGGGAAGTACTGCTCGCCGGCGGCGTAGGCGTTGGGTTCGTCATGAGCGTAACGATACTCCTGTCCGTAACCCATCTCTTTCATCAGCTTCGTCGGCGCATTGCGCAGGTGCACCGGAACGTCATAGTCAGGACGCTCCCGCGCGTCGGCCAGCGCCGCTTTAAAGGCGGTATAGACGGCGTTGCTTTTCGGCGCGCAGGCCAGATAGACAATGGCCTGGGCAATCGCCCGTTCGCCTTCCGCCGGCCCGACGCGGGTAAAGCAGTCCCACGCCGAAATGGCGACCTGCATCGCCCGTGGGTCGGCGTTGCCGACATCTTCCGAGGCAATCGCCAGGCAGCGGCGGGCAACGTACAGCGGATCGCCCCCGGCAGTGATGATCCGCGCGTACCAGTAGAGCGCCGCATCCGGCGCGCTGCCGCGCACCGACTTATGCAGGGCGGAAATCAAATCGTAAAACCGGTCGCCTTTATTATCAAAGCGCGCGCTGCGCTCGCCAGCAATCTCGGTCAGCAGTTCCGCCTTCAGCACCCGCTTGCCCGAGTCATCGCTCTCGGCCATATCGGCCATCATTTCCAGGGTATTCAGCGCCCGTCTCGCGTCGCCGTTTACCAGCTCAGCAATGGCCTTGCGGGTTTCATCCGGCAGAACGATATCCTGGCCGCCATAGCCGCGAGTTTTATCGTTCATCGCCTGGTCAAGCACCCGCTCGATATCGTCGGTGGTCAGCGATTTCAGTAAGTAGACGCGGGCGCGGGAGAGCAGCGCCGAGTTAAGCTCAAAGGACGGGTTTTCGGTGGTCGCACCGATAAAAGTGATGGTGCCGTCTTCAATATGCGGTAGAAAGGCATCCTGCTGGCTTTTATTGAAGCGATGCACTTCGTCTACAAACAGAATGGTCCGCCGGCCGGCATTGCGATTCTGCCGCGCGCGCTCGATAGCCTCGCGAATCTCTTTCACCCCGGAGGTTACCGCCGAGATCCGTTCGACATCGGCACTGGCGTAGCGGGCAATCACTTCCGCGAGGGTAGTCTTGCCGGTGCCCGGCGGCCCCCATAGAATCATGGAATGCAGGTGCCCGGCCTCAATGGCCCGCGGCAGGGGTTTACCCGGCGCCAGCAGGTGCTGCTGGCCAATATACTGCGCTAAATTTTCTGGCCGCATGCGAGCGGCCAGGGGTTGAAACGCGTTGTCGGAAAAATCGAGCGACAGATTGCTCACTTTCGCCTCTACTTACGTTGATCGTCCACCGTCACCCCTTTCGGCGGCGTAAAGGTGAACTTAGCTGCGTCGACGGCGCCGTTCTGCTGCGACTTCAGCTGATAACTGCTACGCTGGTCATCCTGCTCGACGGCGCTGAACTGATGGATGGTGCCGTCCCGACCGACGTTGATCGTGAACTGCTTCAGGTTACCGCTGCCGCTTTTCGGCGTCAGCACAAAATCATCGCCGTTTTGTTTGATATTGTACTGCTGCCAGTCGCTGGACTGGTTGCGGGCAATCAGCATAAACGGCGTGTTGCTGGTAGCATCTTTCAGCCAGGTCGCCGTAGCCTGCTCAACGAACGGGTTGTAGAACCACAGCGTTTTGCCGTCCGAGACAAGAACGCTTTCATCTGGCTGGGTCATATGCCAGTTAAACAGGTTCGGACGTTTTACCCACAGGTCGCCCTGACCGTCCTGCACGGCGTTACCGCTGCCGTCGGTCACTTTCTGCGTGAAGCTGGCATGGAAGCTGCTTACTTTATCAAGACGGCTTTTTAAGTCACTGGCCGCATCTGCCCAGACCTGGCTGACGACCATACCAGACAGTAATGCACAGGTGATTGCGAGTTTTTTCATTGTTCTTCCTTAATGTGCGTCACTCCCGACGCGGGAGCCTCTTCTGTCCCTAATGTAGGACCGCCGACGGCGGCGGAACAGAAGAATTGGCTGATTTTGCGCTTATTTACCCAACTTTGCACTTATTCAAAGGGGGGCGGCGCCAGCACTTCGCGGTTACCGTTGTGGCCCTGTTCGCTGACGATCCCCTGCGCTTCCATCTGTTCGATAATGCGCGCGGCACGGTTATAGCCGATGCGGAACTGACGCTGCACGCCGGAAATCGACGCTTTGCGCTTCTCGGTCACAAAACTGACCGCCTGATCGAACAGCGGATCCAGCTCTTCACCGCCGTCGAAGCCACCGCCGCCGCCTTCGCTTTCGCTGTCGGAGGTAATGCCATCGACGTACTGCGGACGGCCGCGGGCTTTCCAGTCCTGAACCACAGCGTGGACTTCCTGGTCGCGCACAAACGCCCCGTGGACGCGCACCGGCGTGGTGGAGTTCGGTCCGGAGTAAAGCATATCCCCCATACCCAACAGCGATTCCGCGCCGCCCTGATCGAGAATGGTACGCGAGTCAATTTTACTTGATACGGTAAAGGCGATACGCGTCGGGATGTTGGCCTTAATCAGACCGGTAATGACATCTACCGATGGACGCTGCGTCGCCAGCACCAGATGGATCCCCGCGGCACGCGCTTTTTGCGCCAGGCGGGCAATCAGCTCTTCCACCTTCTTACCGACAGTCATCATCAGGTCGGCGAATTCGTCCACCAGCACCACAATGTACGGCAGCTTTTCCAGTACCGGGTGCACGGCGTCCATACTGTCGCCAGGCTTCCAGTACGGATCCGGGATCGGACGACCCATGCGCGCGGCTTCGGCGATCTTCTCGTTATAGCCCGCCAGGTTACGCACGCCCAGCGCCGACATCAGCTTGTAGCGGCGCTCCATTTCATTGACGCTCCAGCGCAGCGCATTGGCGGCGTCTTTCATGTCGGTGACCACTTCCGTCAGCAGATGCGGAATACCTTCATAGACCGACAGCTCGAGCATTTTCGGGTCAATCATGATGAAACGCACATCTTCCGGCTGCGCCTTATAGAGCATGCTGAGGATCATGGCGTTCACACCGACTGACTTACCGGAACCGGTGGTACCGGCCACCAGCAGATGCGGCATTTTCGCCAGATCGGCTACTACCGGGTCGCCAGCGATGTCTTTACCCAGCACCACGGTGAGCGGTGATGGGTTATCACGGAACTTGGCGTTGTCGAGCACTTCACGCAGGTAGACGGTCTGGCGTTTTTTATTCGGCAGCTCAAGCCCGACATACGGTTTGCCCGGGATCACCTCCACGACGCGCACCGCAACCGTGGACAGTGAACGCGCCAGATCCCGTGACAGGTTAGAGATACGCGCGGCCTTAACGCCAGGCGCGAGATTCAGTTCGAAACGGGTAATCACCGGCCCCGGCGAGTAGTTGACGACATCTGCTTTAATGCGGAAATCGGCCAGACGCGCCTCCACCAGGCGCGCCATCTGCTCAAGAGCAAAGGTATCCACCGGTTCGACTTCGCTCGGCGGTGGGGTTAACAGATCCAGAGACGGCAATGGCGTAGTCGGTCTTTGCAGCGGACGGCTATCGCCATTACGCATCAGCAGTGGGTGGATCAGGCTCTCCTGCGGCGCAGGTGCGGCAGGCTGATGCCCCTGCGGAACAACCTGTTGCTGCGGCACGGGCTGCGGCGCAGTCTGGTAAGGCTGTGGCGGCACTGGCTGATGGTGTACCGGCTGGTGCTGCGCAGGTTGATAACCCTGCTGCGGAGCGGCGGCAGGTTGTTGATGATGATGCTGGGCCGGTTGCGGTGGCTGGACCTCCGGCATCGGCGTAAACAACGGCTCACTCGGTCCGTCATTGACCAGCGTTTTCATCGGCGAGAATTCATAATCCGCCGGCGAAAACGGGTTGGCCCCAGGCGGCTGCTCAGTAGCGTAGCGCTGCTGCTGGGTAGCGGCAAACTGACGCGCCAGCTCCGCTTCCGCCGCGTTGTTGGCATCATCGTCATCAGTTGCGTTATCGTCTTCCCAGCGATGGCCATAGCGCTGCTGCTGGGTGGCGGCGAACTGGCGAGCCAGTTCATCCTGCTCCATAGCATCTGCTTCTTCATCCGAGAGCAGCTCATCATCGTAATGCGGGTCACGCTCCGCCTGACGCGCACGCTGTTCGGCTTCCCGCTGCGACGGTAGCTTGATGCCGTAGGAGGCCAGCTCACGACGCGTCGGGACACGAACGCGGTTTGGACGCGGTAGTTTTGGCCCAATGCCTTCTTTCACCTGAACCCGCGGTCCGCTGGACGCCGGGCTAAATAATGGCGCAGACGCAGCGGACGCGGCTGTCGCCGCTGTGGCTGCCGCTGCGCCACCGCTGGCTGCGGTTGCCTGATGCACTCCTGCTGCTACCGCAGAAACCACGGTTGACTCCACCGGCGGTTTGGACGGAGCGGCAGGCGACGTTAATGGTTTGGTGGCGATCGGACTTTCCGGCTCCGGGATAGGCTGATACCAGGAAGCCAGCAGCTCGCGTTCACGTGCCCGCTTCTCTTCCACTTCCTCGAAGTAATAGAGCGGCGGACGTTTCACTTCCTCCTGCACAACCTCGGGCTCTGGTTCCGCTACAGGTACCGGCGCGGGTTCAGGCTGATACGTCTGCAGCGCGGGCTGACCGGCATGCGGATCGTAAGCTGGCTGCTGGTATGGCGCAGGTTCAGGCTGATACGTCTGCGGCGCGGGCTGACCGGCATGCGGATCGTAAGCTGGCTGCTGGTATGGCGCAGGTTCAGGCTGATACGTCTGCGGCACTGGCTGGCCGGCATGCGGATCGTAACCAGGCTGCTGGAATGGCGCGGATTCAGGCTGATACGCCTGCGGCGCGGGCTGCCCGGCATACGGATCGTAAGCCGGCTGCTGGACTGGCACAGGTTCAGGCTGATACGCCTGCGGCGCGGGCTGCCCGGCATACGGATCGTAAGCCGGCTGCTGGACTGGCACAGGTTCAGGCTGATACGCCTGCGGCACGGGCTGCCCGGCATACGGATCGTAAGCCGGTTGCTGGAATGGCGCAGGTTCAGGCTGATACGCCTGCGGCGCGGGCTGCCCGGCATACGGATCGTAAGCTGGCTGCTGGACTGGCGCAGGCTGAGGCTGATACGCCTGTGTTAAAGGTTGTCCGGTAAGTGGGTCGTAAGTCTGCGGCGCAGGTTGACCAACTGGAGGCTGCTGGTAAGCAGCCTGCTGGAACGGGACGGGATCTGGCTGGTACGCCGGCTGCGGCGGATAGCTAGCTTCCGGCTGGTAAACCGGCGCTGCGCCCTGATGGCCCGCAGGTGACTCCGCCCACGCCTGCGGCGCGGCAGTCGCTGCCGCCGCTGCGCCCACCGGCTCAGCGATACTATGACCGTTCAGCAACGGATCGTAAGGGTCGAAATCGCCCGGACGCGTAGCGCTGGCGCCGGAGAACAACACATCATCCTCTGCGGGACGCGCGGCGCTGGCACCGGAAAACAGTACATCATCGGCGGCTACAGGCGCCCCGCTGGTGCTGTATTGCACCGCCTCTTCCCCATCATCCATTCGTTTGCCGGAGAAAAGCGCAGCATCGGTTTTACGCCCCATAGGGTTGGTAAATTTCTCGGCCAGACGCTTACGTCGTGCCAGGGCGCTGCGTAAAATACGGGCGCGACGCGACTCCTGGGGGGTTGCCGCCTCTTCGTCGTCGTACTCTTCCTCGTCGTCTTCGTATTCGCCTTCATCGACCCAGGTATCATCCCGACGAGTACGGTTGCTGGCAAAGGTGAGGACGGACAGGATGCCGCCGCCCAGTTTTTCCGCAATGCTGACCCACGACCAGCCGGTGAACAGCGTCAGGCCGGCCGCCCAGATGCACAACAGGGCGATGGTGCCGCCGCTGCTGTGCAGCAGGGGTTGCAGCGTGGTGCTCAGCAGGCTGCCGATCACCCCGCCGGAGGCGAAGTACCAGATATCATCAGCGTTAATCGCCGCCAGACCACAGGAGGTCAGGATCAGGGCTAACGCTCCGATGAGACGCAGGGAAACGGCGAAATAATCAATATATTCGTCGTTTTCCTGGTGTCGCCAGGCAAACCAGCACCCGCCGATAATGATCACCGGGATGGTGTAGGCCATGACGCCAAAGATGAAAAAGAGCGTATCGGCCAGCCATGCGCCGGGAGCACCGCCTAAATTATGAATAGGCTCATGCCATGCCGTCTGCGACCAACTGGGGTCCGAGGGGTTAAAGCTCAGTAGTGCCGCCATCAGCCAGATGGCGAAGAGGGAGCAAAGGATGAGCATCGCCTCAAGGAGTCGGCGCCCGCTGCTGAGTTTGGTTAGTTTGACTTCTTTGTCTTCGGTGTATTCCTGGCTCAAGAAAGGCTCTCCAGGTATCAGGCTGTTTCCTGCCTGCTGCTAAAACGGACAACAGCGCCGGGTCTCCCCGGCACTGTTGCTGTATGGATTAACAGGAGTGTAATCAAACTACGTCGATTTTGCACCTGTTCCGTGTTAGCGCGTCTTAATCACCAGACGATTACTTTGCTTGACTTCTTCCATCACCACATAGGTACGGGTGTCGTTAACGCCCGGCAGGCGCAGCAAGGTCTCACCCAGTAATTTACGATACGCTGACATATCCGGTACGCGGGTTTTCAACAGATAGTCGAAATCACCGGAAACCAGATGACACTCTTGAATTTCTTCAAGTTTTTGCACTGCGGCGTTAAATTGCTCAAACACATCCGGTGCGCCACGATTCAGAGTAATCTCAACAAATACCAGAAGTGATGCGTCCAGATAATGCGGGTTGAGCAGCGCCGTATAGCCCTGAATAAAACCCTGTCTTTCAAGACGACGCACACGCTCAAGGCAAGGCGTCGGAGAAAGTCCCACCCGTTTAGAAAGCTCGACGTTAGAAATTCGCCCATCTTTTTGCAATTCATTCAGGATGTTACGATCAATGCGGTCGAGATCTTTGCCAGGGCGCTTCTTGCTATCTACCATTATTATTGTCTCTCTGTATTCCTTCCCTACTCCTGTTCCGGCTCTGTGCCTTCACTGCCAGAGCCCATCCTGTTATTACCCGCGTACGACATTGGGTAACCCAGGGGTACGTGAGAAGCCCGTTGCCTGACGGCAGTCACCGACATCACGCATGGCGTCTGTCCACACCATGCGTAGATTTCGTTAACCCGGATAAAAATGGCATTTGCGTGCATGAAAATTCGCCGCACGCTAAATACTGCTTTTCTTCTTCCTTGAATGTTTTCGCAAAAGCACAGGGGATTGTCAAAGCAAAACATCGATTTTTAGTACAAGATGCCAGATATTCATCATCCACCCTGGTTGATTCTCATTTTTTCATCTTATAATTGTCCCGTCGACAGTAGAAATAGTTATATTCCTTGACGGGAAAATCACCAATTCATCGGTCGCTTCTATTGCACACATCGTTAACAAAATCGCTGTGCTCTTTTTTTACGACAACAAATTCCCTACAATCCCAGCCCAATGTATGCCAATTATTATGGGGATCTCATGGGCACAGCCAAACACAGTAAACTGCTTATCCTTGGTTCTGGACCTGCGGGATACACCGCGGCGGTCTATGCCGCACGCGCCAACCTGCAGCCGGTGCTGATCACCGGGATGGAAAAAGGCGGTCAGCTGACCACCACGACGGAAGTGGAAAACTGGCCAGGCGATCCGAACGATCTCACCGGTCCGCTGTTGATGGAGCGCATGCACGAGCATGCCGCGAAATTTGAAACCGAGATCATTTTCGACCATATCAGCCGCGTCGATTTGCAAAACCGCCCGTTCCGTCTGACAGGCGACAGCGGCGAGTACACCTGTGACGCCCTGATCATCGCCACTGGCGCTTCCGCCCGTTACCTGGGTCTGCCTTCCGAAGAAGCCTTTAAAGGCCGCGGCGTTTCCGCTTGCGCCACCTGTGACGGATTCTTCTATCGCAACCAGAAAGTAGCAGTCATCGGCGGCGGCAACACCGCAGTTGAAGAGGCTCTGTATCTGTCGAATATCGCCTCTGAGGTGCATCTGATCCACCGCCGCGATTCGTTCCGTGCGGAAAAAATCCTCATCAAGCGTCTGATGGATAAAGTCGAAAGCGGTAACATCGTGCTGCATACTGACCGCACCCTTGAAGAGGTGACCGGCGACCAGATGGGCGTCAGCGGGCTGCGTCTGCGCGATACCAAAAACAGCGACAACGTCGAGTCCCTGGAAGTAGCCGGTCTGTTCGTCGCCATTGGTCACAGCCCGAACACTGCCATCTTTGAGGGTCAGCTGGAGCTGGAGAACGGCTACATCAAAGTGCAGTCCGGTATCCATGGCAATGCGACCCAGACCAGCATCCCTGGCGTATTCGCCGCTGGCGATGTCATGGACCATATCTATCGCCAGGCGATCACCTCTGCGGGCACCGGCTGCATGGCAGCGCTAGACGCCGAACGGTATCTCGACGGTTTGGCTGACGCTTGCAAATAATCTTTACAAGTCAGTAACAAAGGTAAAGAAGGCGACGAAAAGTCGCCTTTATTTTTGCTGCGATGTAACATTGCCGTGCCCAATACTCCCATAACAACACCTGCAAAGCGCGCAATGAATAAAACCCGTCAACAAGAGTTAACCCGCTGGTTAAAACAGCAAAGTATTATCTCCCGTCGCTGGTTGATGATTTCCCGCCTGCTTGGCGTGGCGAGCGGTCTGCTGATCGTGGCGCAGGCCTGGTTCCTGGCGCGGATCCTGCACCGAATGGTGATGGAAAATATTCCGGCAACCGCCCTGCTGCTGCCGCTCACGCTGTTGGTGCTGATCTTTGTGCTGCGTGCCTGGGTGGTCTGGCTGCGTGAACGGGTCGGCTTTCAGGCCGGACAGCATATCCGCTATGAGATTCGCCGCCAGGTTCTTGACCGCCTCCAGCAGGCAGGCCCGGCGTGGATCCAGGGCAAACCGGCCGGCAGTTGGGCAACGCTTATTCTTGAGCAAATCGACGACATGCACGATTATTATGCCCGCTACCTGCCCCAGATGACGCTGGCGGCCTGCGTGCCGCTGCTGATCGTTATCACTATTTTCCCGATTAACTGGGCCGCCGCGCTGATCCTTCTCGGCACTGCGCCGCTGATCCCGCTTTTCATGGCCCTGGTTGGGATGGGCGCCGCCGATGCCAACCGGCGTAACTTCCAGGCGCTGGCCCGCCTCAGCGGCCACTTCCTCGACCGCCTGCGCGGCATGGAAACCTTGCGTATTTTTCATCGCGGACAGGCAGAAACTGATAATATCCGCGACGCCTCGCAGGATTTTCGCCAACGCACCATGGAAGTCCTGCGTCTGGCCTTCCTCTCCTCCGGAGTTCTGGAGTTTTTCACCTCCCTCTCCATTGCGCTGGTGGCGGTGTATTTTGGCTTTTCTTATCTTGGCGAGCTGAACTTCGGCCACTATGGCGCGGGCGTCACGCTGATGGCAGGATTCCTGACGCTGATCCTCGCCCCGGAATTTTTCCAGCCGTTACGTGACCTGGGTACCTTCTACCATGCCAAAGCCCAGGCCGTGGGTGCCGCAGACAGCCTGAAAACGTTTATGGAAACGCCGCTGACCCAGGTGGAGCGCGGCGAGAAAACCTTAAATGATAACGATCTGATTGGCGTGGAAGCGCGCGATCTGGTGATCAAATCTCCGGAAGGTAAAGTCCTGGCCGGGCCGCTTAATTTTTCACTGCCCGCCGGCGCTCGTGTGGTGCTGGTCGGCCAGAGCGGATCCGGGAAAAGCTCTTTACTAAATACACTGCTCGGCTTTTTGCCCTATGAGGGTTCGCTGAAGGTTAACGGCGCAGAGCTGCGCGAGCTGGACGCCGAACGTTGGCGCCGCCTGCTGAGCTGGGTGGGGCAGAATCCCCAGCTACCCGCCGCCACGCTGCGGGAAAATGTATTGCTGGCATGGCCCGAAGCTAGCGAAGCACAGCTTCGGCTGGCGCTGGACAAGGCCTGGGTCAGCGAATTCATCTCTCTGCTGCCGCAGGGGATCCATACCGCCGTAGGCGATCAGGCGGGTCGCCTGTCGGTTGGCCAGGCGCAGCGTATCGCTGTCGCCCGTGCACTATTAGTGCCCTGCCGCCTGCTGCTGCTGGATGAACCTGCCGCCAGCCTTGACGCCCATAGCGAACAGCGAGTCATGCAGGCCCTGACCCACGCTTCCACCCAACAAACCACGCTGCTGGTCACCCACCAACTCGAGGGGCTGGCTGATTGGGATGCCATCTGGGTGATGCAGGACGGACAGATTATCGAACAAGGCGACTACGCCACGCTGGCTCGTGCAGGTGGTGTCTTCTCGGCGCTGCTGGCCCATCGTCAGGAGGAGATTTAAATGCGCGCACTTTTACCCTATCTGGCGCTCTATAAACGCCATAAATGGATGCTACTGCTCGGCGTCGTGCTGGCCATTGTGACCCTGCTGGCCAGCATCGGCTTGCTGACGCTCTCCGGCTGGTTCCTCTCCGCCTCAGCGGTGGTGGGCGTCGCGGGGATCTACAGTTTTAACTATATGCTGCCTGCCGCGGGCGTTCGCGGCGCGGCGATTATCCGTACCGCCGGGCGCTACTTTGAGCGTCTGGTTAGCCACGACGCTACCTTTCGCGTGCTGCAGCACCTGCGCGTTTTCACCTTCAGCAAACTGCTCCCTCTCTCTCCGGCGGGGCTGGCGCGCTTTCGCCAGGGTGAACTGCTCAACCGCGTGGTAGCCGACGTCGATACCCTGGATCATCTCTACCTGCGGGTTATTTCGCCGCTGGTCGGCGCCCTGGTGGTGATTGTGGTGGTGACCTGCGGATTAAGCCTGCTCGACATCACCCTCGCGCTGACGCTGGGCGGCATCATGCTGGTGACCCTGCTGGTTATGCCGCCGCTGTTCTATCGCGCCGGTAAACCGGCCGGCGAAAGTATGACCCAGCTGCGCGGCCAGTATCGGCAACAGCTTACCGCCTGGCTGCAGGGCCAGGCGGAGCTGATGGTGTTTAACGCCAGCGATCGCTATCGCGCGCAAATGGAAAAGACCGAGCTCAGCTGGCAGGACGCGCAGCGTCGCCAGGCCGAGCTGACCGCGCTTTCGCAGGCTCTGATGCTGTTGATCGGCGGTATCGCCGTGGTGGCCATGCTCTGGCTGGCCTCAGACGGCGTCGGCGGAAACAGTCAGCCAGGGGCACTGATCGCCCTGTTCGTATTCTGCGCGCTGGCGGCTTTCGAAGCCCTGGCGCCCGTCACCGGCGCTTTCCAGCATTTAGGCCAGGTGATCGCCTCCGCGCGGCGGATCTCGCAGATCACCGACCAGCAGCCGGAAGTTACCTTTGTCGAGAGTGAAGCCAGTGCGCCAGAGCAGGTGGCCCTAACGCTTCGGGAGGTCTCCTTCCGCTATCCTCAGCAGCCCACCCCTGCCCTGGAGAATATTTCCCTGCAGATTGCCGCCGGAGAGCATATCGCCATTCTTGGCCGGACCGGTTGCGGAAAGTCGACGCTGTTGCAGTTGCTTACCCGCGCCTGGGACCCGGCGCAGGGAGAGATCTTACTCAACGACCAGCCGCTGTCTGGACTCAGCGAAACCACCCTGCGTCAGTCAATGAGCGTAGTCCCGCAGCGCGTGCACCTGTTTAGCGCCACCCTGCGCGATAACCTGCTGCTGGCGGCACCTGGCGCTGATGACGCGACGCTCTGCGCGACGCTCGAGAAAGTGGGGCTGGAAAAGCTGCTGGAAGATAGCGGACTGAACAGCTGGTTGGGCGAAGGCGGACGCCAGCTCTCCGGCGGCGAACTGCGCCGGCTGGCCATTGCCCGCGCGCTGCTCCACGATGCGCCGCTGATGCTGCTCGATGAACCGACAGAAGGTCTGGATGCGGCCACCGAAAGCCAGATCCTGCATCTGCTGGCGGATGTCATGCGCGACAAAACCGTGCTGATGGTCACCCATCGCCTGCGGGGCCTGGCGCGTTTTAATCAGATAATAGTCATGGACAACGGCCAGATTATTGAGCAAGGTAGTCACGCGGAGCTGCTCGCTAAACAGGGCCGGTACTTCCAGTTTAAACAGCGTCTGTAGGCTATTATCTAATTTTTGCTGATGCGTATTGAGGTTAAAATGCGTCTGGTTCAGCTCTCCCGGCACTCTATCGCCTTCCCCTCTCCGGAAGGCGCCCTGCGAGAACCTAACGGCCTGCTGGCGCTCGGCGGCGATCTGAGCCCCGCGCGGCTGCTGATGGCCTATCAGCGTGGTATTTTCCCCTGGTTTTCCCCTGGCGACCCGATCCTCTGGTGGTCGCCTGACCCCCGGGCGGTACTCTGGCCGGAGCGGTTCCATCTCAGCCGCAGCATGAAACGCTTTCATCAGCGTTCGCCCTACCGGGTCACGCTCAATCACGCCTTTGGCGAGGTGATTGAGGGCTGCGCCAGCGATCGTGACGAAGGTACCTGGATAACCAGCAGTATCGTTCGCGCCTATCACCAGCTGCATGAGCTGGGCCATGCCCACTCCATTGAAGTCTGGCAGGAGAATACGCTGGTGGGGGGAATGTACGGCGTGGCGCAGGGGGCGCTGTTTTGCGGCGAATCGATGTTTAGCCGGGCGGAAAATGCCTCTAAAACTGCGCTGCTGGTATTCTGCCAGGACTTTGTGCAGAGCGGCGGTAAATTAATAGACTGTCAGGTGCTGAACAACCATACCGCTTCATTAGGCGCAGTGGATATTCCTCGCCGTGATTATCTGGACTATCTGTCGGTATTACGTGGTTACCGCCTGCCCGAGCGATTTTGGGTGCCGCGGGTGCTATTTCCCGGCGTGCAATAAAATGTTTTCAGCACATTTTGCGTCAGGATGGTATAATTGCGCGGTAGAGTAGCTTCTGCCTGTTGCCCCGCCGCCGTTTGGGAATAATAAGAGTCAGATAACGCCCATCGTTCTGTCACTCCCCTTTACGTTTGCGCCTGTCACGCGGCATGGCCGTGTGTGTCCCGGGCAATGCGCCAAAACTACTTCGGCGATTCATACCCGTCATATTTCCGTTGCCGGTGTGCTGATTATGCGCCTTGCGGCAAGGTGAATGATTCAGGGTAGACACGTAAAACTTTACTTACATGATGAACTTCGGCATTATCTTGCCGGTTCAAAACTACGGTAGTGATACCCCAGAGGACTAGATGGCCAAAGAAGACAATATTGAAATGCAGGGCACCGTACTTGAAACGTTGCCTAACACTATGTTCCGCGTAGAACTGGAAAACGGTCACGTGGTAACCGCGCATATCTCCGGTAAAATGCGTAAAAACTACATCCGCATTCTGACGGGCGACAAAGTGACTGTTGAGCTGACCCCGTACGACCTGAGCAAAGGCCGCATTGTCTTCCGTAGTCGCTGATTGTTTTCGCCCCTAAGGCGTCAGATGCTGAAGGCCGGGATATTCCCGGTCTTTTCATTTCTGCCGTCAGCAAAAAAAAACCGGCCTCAGGCCGGTTTTTTGTGTTGAAGCGATCCTTAGTGAGCGGCTTCCGGTTTATGCTTAGGCGCGCTCTGGAAGTCGTAGGTCAGCGTGTTTTTCGCGCTGTCCAGGGCGACCGTCACCTGACCACCATCGACCAAAGAGCCAAACAGCAGCTCGTTCGCCAGCGGTTTTTTCAGGTTGTCCTGAATGACGCGCCCCATTGGCCTTGCCCCCATCGCCCGATCGTAGCCTTTCGCCGCCAGCCAGTCCCGCGCTTCCTGACTGACTTCCAGGGAGACGCCTTTCTGGTCCAGCTGGACCTGCAGCTCGACGATAAACTTGTCGACAACCTGATGGATCACCGTGGTAGACAAATGATCGAACCAGATAATGTTGTCGAGGCGGTTACGGAACTCCGGCGTAAAGATCTTTTTGATCTCATCCATAGCATCCGGACTGTTATCCTGCTGAATAAGGCCAATCGATTTACGCTCAGTTTCCCGCACCCCGGCGTTGGTGGTCATCACCAGCACCACGTTGCGGAAGTCCGCTTTACGCCCGTTGTTATCGGTCAGCGTCCCGTTATCCATCACCTGCAGCAGCAGGTTGAACACATCCGGATGCGCTTTTTCGATCTCATCAAGCAGCAGCACCGCGTGCGGATGTTTAATCACCGCATCGGTCAGCAGCCCGCCCTGATCGAAGCCAACATAGCCCGGAGGCGCCCCGATTAAACGGCTGACGGTATGACGTTCCATATATTCGGACATGTCAAAACGCAGCAGCTCAATACCCAGCGCCTTCGCCAGCTGCACGGTGACTTCGGTTTTCCCGACCCCGGTAGGCCCGGCGAACAGGAATGACCCAACCGGCTTGTGCTCGTGGCCCAGGCCGGCGCGCGCCATTTTGATGGCTTCGGTCAGCGCCTCAATGGCTTTATCCTGACCGAAGACCAGCATTTTCAGACGGTCGCCCAGGTTTTTCAGCGTGTCGCGATCGCTGCGGGAGACGCTCTTCTCAGGGATCCGCGCAATGCGCGCCACCACTGATTCGATATCCGCCACGTTAACCGTTTTCTTACGCTTGCTGACCGGCATTAAGCGCGCCCGCGCGCCCGCTTCGTCAATGACATCAATTGCCTTATCCGGCAGATGACGATCGTTAATGTATTTCACCGCCAGCTCAACCGCCGCACGCACCGCCTTAGCGGTATAACGCACGTCATGGTGCGCTTCGTACTTCGGCTTCAGGCCGTTGATAATCTGCACCGTCTCTTCCACCGACGGTTCGGTAATATCGATCTTCTGGAAACGACGCGCCAGCGCACGATCTTTCTCAAAGATGTTGCTGAACTCCTGGTAAGTGGTGGAGCCGATCACCCGGATCTTGCCGCTGGAAAGCAGCGGTTTGATCAGGTTAGCCGCATCGACCTGGCCGCCAGACGCCGCCCCCGCACCGATGATGGTGTGGATTTCATCAATGAACAGGATGCTGTTGGTATCCTGCTCCAGCTGTTTGAGCAACGCCTTGAAGCGTTTTTCAAAATCGCCACGATATTTGGTGCCTGCCAGCAGTGAGCCAATGTCAAGCGAGTAGATGGTGCAGTCGGCCATTACTTCCGGCACATCGCCCTGCACAATACGCCAGGCAAGGCCTTCGGCGATCGCGGTTTTACCGACGCCGGATTCGCCCACCAGCAGCGGGTTATTTTTACGCCGACGGCACAAAACCTGAATGGCGCGCTCCAGCTCTTTTTCACGGCCGATCAGGGGATCAATGCCGCCAACGCGAGCAAGCTGATTGAGGTTGGTGGTGAAGTTTTCCATACGTTCCTCCCCGCCGGCTTGCTCTTCATTGCCAGGCTGGCTTCCGCTATTGTCGGAAGACTGGCTCGGCTCGTCTTTGCGTGTACCATGAGAAATGAAGTTCACCACATCAAGTCGGCTCACTTCATGTTTACGCAGCAGGTAGGCGGCCTGCGACTCCTGCTCGCTGAAAATCGCCACCAGCACGTTAGCGCCGGTGACTTCGCTGCGGCCAGACGATTGCACGTGGAAGACAGCGCGCTGCAGCACACGCTGGAAGCTCAGCGTCGGCTGGGTGTCGCGCTCTTCTTCCGTTGCCGGCAGGACGGGTGTGGTTTGTTCGATGAAGGCTTCAAGTTCCTGACGCAATGCTACCAGGTCCACTGAACACGCTTCCAGGGCCTCACGGGCCGAGGGGTTGCTTAGCAGAGCCAGCAGCAAGTGCTCGACAGTCATAAACTCATGACGGTGCTCGCGCGCTCTGGCGAAAGCCATATTTAAACTGAGTTCCAGTTCTTGATTGAGCATAGGCACCTCCCCCAATTTTCATGCCTGTATTCAGGCTTTTTCCAGCGTACACAGCAATGGATGCTCGTTCTCCCTCGCGTACTGATTCACCATAGCGACTTTGGTCTCCGCCACTTCCGCGGTAAATACGCCACAAATCGCCTTACCTTCATAGTGAACCGTGAGCATCAGTTGCGTTGCACGTTCAACATCATAAGAAAAGAATTTTTGTAACACGTCAATAACAAACTCCATTGGAGTGTAGTCATCATTGACCAATATCACTTTATACATAGATGGCGGTTTAATCGCATCACGAACTTCGTCGTCAACCAGTTGCTCGAAGTCCAGCCAATCTCTCTTACTCATCGTCAGTGTTCATCATCGGTTGCTGTTGCCAACAGGCGGAGGCCTGTCGATGACCAGAGGTTATGCTCATCACAAATCTACAATAGATCATAGATAACTATCATCTATCGCTTCTATCCGCGACGGCTGTCACATTCCCCGGCAATAGCGTTAACTGCTTCAAATTTTGACGCATTTTTCGCCGTTCCCCCTCCTCAATCGCTTGACGCGTTTTCGTATTTCTCTAAATTGTAGTAGCGAGAGTTGGCGAGCAATTGAACAACTCGTCACTCCACCACCGGTTCATTCCATCTTACTAATAAAGATTTACGAAGGATGTCGAAGTATGGAAATGGGTACTGTTAAGTGGTTCAACAATGCCAAAGGGTTCGGTTTTATCTGCCCTGAGGGCGGCGGCGAAGACATTTTCGCCCATTACTCCACCATCCAGATGGATGGTTACAGAACGCTAAAAGCCGGACAAGCCGTTCGGTTTGATGTTCACCAGGGGCCAAAAGGCAACCACGCCAGCGTGATCGTCCCTGTGGAAGCGGAAACGGCTGCATAACTCTTTTGCTTCATTGTGTACATCCTGCTAATAAAATGCCAGTCCTTCTGACTGGCATTTTTATTTCTATTCCCGCGCCAGGGCATCCACCGGATCGAGCCGCGCCGCGTTGCGTGCGGGCAACCAACCAAACAGCACGCCGGTCAGCGTCGAACAGATAAACGCCGTCACCAGCGCCAGCGGAGAAAAACCGATCTCCCAGCCGGGCAGGACCAACTGCAGAATAAACGCGATCATCAGCGACAACGTCACCCCCAGCGCGCCACCGACCAGACAAACCAGCACCGCTTCGATGAGAAACTGCTGTAGCACATCGCTGGCCCGAGCCCCTACCGCCATGCGGATGCCGATCTCCCGCGTTCGCTCTGTCACCGACACCAGCATAATATTCATTACACCAATACCGCCAACCACCAGAGCAATCACCGCCACCAATGTCAGGAACAGCTGTAAGGTATGTGTGGTCCTTTCTGCGGTTTTCAAGATGCTATCCATATTCCATGTGAATACATCTTTTTTACCATGCCGCAGCTCCAGCAGACGTAGCAGCTGCTTCTCTGCGGTTTCGCTGTCATAGCCTTCATTAACGCGCACCGTAATGGAGTTCAGCCACGACTGGCCCATCACTCTTCCCGCCATCGTGGTGTATGGCAACCAGACGCGGAGAATTTTACTGCTGCCGAACATTGACTGTTTTTCATCTGCGACGCCAATCACCGTGGCGGGCATATTGCCGACCAGGATCACCTCTCCCACCACTTTCGCTTTATTGGGAAACAGCTGTCGGCGGGTATTGCTGTCGAGCACCACCACCTGCGCCCGACTGTTGAGCTGCAGTTCATTAAAGGTATTACCTTCGCTGAAGGTCATGCCGTAAACATTAAAGTACTGCGGGCCGACCCCTTCCGCGCTGGCGGCAACGTCAATATTGTTGGCGCGCAGGCGCAGGCTTTTTGAAACTGCCGGCGTGGCGGAACGCACCCAGGGCTGCTTCTGGATCGCCAGCAAATCGTCATACTTCAGCGCCTGCTGGTAGCGCGGGTCGTCGTCGCCAAAATCCTTTCCGGGGTAGACATCGATGGTATTGGTGCCTATCGCGCGAATATCCGCCAGCACCATCTGCTTAGCCGCATCGCCGACCACCACGATCGATACCACCGAGGCAATACCAATAATAATGCCGAGCATGGTCAGCAGGGTACGCATCTTATTCGCCGCCATCGCTCGCCAGGCCATCACCAACGCTTCGCGAAAGCCGCTGGTAAACTGACGCCACGCCGAAGGCTCTGCCTGCGGACGGGCGCGCAGTCCGCCGCCCTGGCGGCTGGCGGGCGGGTTGCGGACAATCTCGCCGTCGCGGATCTCGACGATCCGCTCCGCCTGAGCGGCGACCTGCGGATCGTGGGTCACAATGATGACCGTGTGCCCTTGCGCTTTCAGCTGGTGCAGGATCGCCATCACTTCTTCGCCGGAATGGCTGTCCAGCGCGCCGGTCGGTTCATCAGCGAGGATCACCTCCCCGCCATTCATCAGGGCGCGGGCGATACTGACCCGCTGCTGCTGGCCGCCGGACAGCTGCGACGGCTGATAGTCGGCGCGGTCGCCCAGTCCCAGCCGCCCCAGTAGCTCATGAGCGCGCTCCATCCGCGCGCGCCGTTCACTGCCGGCATACACCGCCGGCACTTCGACGTTCTGCGCGGCGGTAAGGTGCGACAGCAGGTGGTAGCGTTGAAAAATAAAGCCAAAGTGTTCCCGCCGCAGACGGGCCAGCGCATCGCCATCCAGTTGCGCGATATCGGTTCCCGCCACCCGGTAGATGCCGCTGGTGGGTTTGTCGAGGCAGCCAAGGATATTCATCAGCGTCGATTTTCCCGAGCCGGAGGCGCCCACGATCGCCACCATCTCCCCCGCATGGATGCTGAGGGTGATCCCCTTCAGGACCTCAACGCTGCCGTCGCCGGAAGGATAGCTGCGACGTATATCACGCAGCTCGAGCAACGCCGTCATTTTGCCGCCCCGCTCGCGCTCTCGCCGATGATCACCTCATCCCCCTCTTCCAGGCCCTGCACCACCGCGACGTCGGTATCATTGCGGGCGCCAATGATAACCTCACGCTCTTTTACCTCGCCGGTGCGCAACAGCCGGACGTGATAGCGGTTATCCCCAACCGCATCGCCCAGGGCGCTCAGCGGAATAGTGATCACGTTTTTCACCTCGGCCAGCTGAATATGTACCTGCGCGGTCATGTCGAGGCGCAGGATGCCCTGCGGGTTCGGTACCTCGAAGCGGGCATAATAGAAGATGGCATCATTCACTTTTTCCGGCGTCGGCAGAATGTCTTTCAACTTACCTTCATAACGAGTTAGCGGGTCGCCCAGTACAGTAAACCACGCTTTTTGTCCCGGCCTGAGGTGGATGACATCCGCTTCAGATACCTGCGCCTTAACCAGCATGGTGCTGAGATCCGCCAGCGTCAAAATGTTCGGCGCCTGCTGCGCCGCGATCACCGTCTGTCCCTGCAGGGTGGTAATTTGCGTCACTTCACCCGCCATCGGCGCCAGGATCCGCGTGTAGTCGAGGTTGGTCTTCGCCGTATCGAGGGTTGCCTGGTTACGCTTAATTTGCGCCTCAATCGTACCGATTTGCGCCTGTTTCACCGCCAGGTCGGTCGCCGCGGTATCAAGGTCCTGTCGCGACACCAGCTGGCGCTGCGCCAGCTGTTGCTGACGGGCCAAAGTCACCTGCGCCAGTTTACTCTCTGCGCGTGCCTGGTTGAGCTGGGCCCGCAGTTCCATTAGCGTGGCTTCAACCTCTTTAATCTGGTTTTGCGCCTGCTCAGGATCGATTACCCCGAGCAACTGGTCCTTTTTGACCTTATCGCCAATATTGACGTGTAGCGTTTTCAGCTGTCCGCTGACCTGGGCCCCCACGTCAACTTTGCGCAGGGCATCCAGCTTGCCGGTGGCCAGCACGCTCTGCTGGAGGTCGCCTTTACGCACCACCAGCGTCTGATAGTGCGGCAGTGGCGCGTTGAGAATGCGCCATCCCCAAACGGCCAACGCCAGTACAACGATTGCCAGCAGCCACCAGACGGTCCTGCGTTTTCCCTTCACTTTCATAATCCGATTCCTGCTGTTTCTCCTGCCGCTCCAGGCGGTGATTCTATCGAACCCCGCAGGCAACAGAACACCCATTTTTAGCGTTGCTTACGTTTTGTTGAGCTGCCGGAGAGCATCATGCCGCCGGAATAGCCGACGGCGATGAGATTAATCGGCGCGACCGCGTGCCAGCCACAGCACCCGCGAGAACATTTTTTTCAGCAACGTAGGCACGGCGTCCACGCCGCGACGACCCGCTTCCATCGCCACCTCTATCGCCAGATCGGGCTTAGATGAACGATGAATGGCCTTGGTGATCACCCGCCGCATATTCATCGGGACATTGGCCGGGATCTGCGCCACCCGGTGATAAACGTCATCAAATCCCTGGCGGTACATAAAATGCTCCATATCCAGCGCCGGCAAGCTGGTCAGATGGTCGCGCTCCAGCTCCCGATCGTTGTTAAGCAGACCGCGTACCGTCGCGGCATATTTTTTCCCCGCTTCATCACCATCCACCAGCACGTGCCACTGGATCCCCATCCGTCGGGCAAATTTGATTAACGGTTTCAGGCCGGACTGAGCAAATTCAATCACCTTCACCCCCTCGGCATCAAAATGATGACCACACTGGCGGGCCAGCTCGTTGATAACCCAGGTCTCTGTCTCTCCCTCCACCAGCAGCCAGCAGCGGGCGAAGAGTGATGAGGCGCGGTTGAAGCGAATATGAAAGGCGATACGCCGACTGTCTTCGGCATTCATTCCGCCGGGCCCCAGCCGCCACGCCGATACCCGCGCAGATTCGCGCACCAGCCGGCAAACCTGCTCCACCGGCGTCAGGGACAACAGCTCTCCGGAGTTGGTGGTGGTCACGCGCTGTAACGGCAACAAATTCAGCAGGTGCCAGGCGACAGAGAGCATGATCGGATGCAGACGGGTTTCCGGATCTTCAATCAGCAGCAACGGCCGTGCATCGCGATCGAGGCGTACCGTTCCTTTGGCCTGCAGTAGGGTGGCAAACAGCCCCAGCAGGATCACCCGATGGCTTCTCCCGCCGGGCTTATCAATCATCCGGTTGATAATATCCAGATACCGCCAGCTGCGCTGTTCATCATGAGAGCGCCGCCGCATCAGGCGATGTCGCGTCTGAGCGCTACTTTGCTCAGCAAAGTAATGCTCCAGCAGTTGCACCATGGCCGACAGCCCCTGGCGGATCTGACCGTCCGACAGGTTTTGCGGATGACTCACCAGTTCGCGGGACAGAAAGTCCAGCTGACGGGCAGTGATCTCTATCTGCGGCGAATGCGGTACCGTTCCGTTATGAATGCGCCGCATAAAGCGCGCGTCGCGCAGGCGCAACACCGGCATCAATCGCACCAGGTGTCGGGCCAGCTCGTCAATATCTTCCAGCGCCAGCGCTTCACCTTCACCATCGATAAAACTGCGCAGGGTCAACACGCTGTCGTCCCCGGCGAGCTCGCCCTCGAGGCGGTAGAACACCCGGTGATACCCGTCATCGCAAGGCACCCAGCAGCGCTGAAGCGGACGAAAGCGCCGCACCCGATGACGCCCCGGCTCCGTTTCGCGGAAGGTCAGGATAATGTGCAAATGGTGTTCGCGTCCCTGGATGTCACCGGGCGGAAACCAGAAGTCATCGCGAACAAAGTGATAAAGATCGAACTCAGGGGACAAAAGCAGGGTCAGCGCATCGAGCAGACTGGACTTCCCCCACGCGTTCTCCCCGATCAGGACGTTATTTTGCTCCAGCATCAACGACAAACGATTGATACCGCGAAAACCGACGATTTCTACGCGCTCAAGAAGCATATCCCCTCCGCTACACCACCACTCTCCTTCAGTAATCAACAGTATAGCGAGGGCGACGGCAAGATGACACTCCGCTTAATCGCCTCTGGGCATCATATTCAGTAAGTAAAATATATTCATAAAATTGTTCAATTATCCCCTATTAACGGCTATTGATTATTCATCAAACAAAATAGTTTTATTTTAGACGTTCTGTTCTACACTATTGGTAATCTCGCACGGATAAAGGAATGGAAATCCCGGCAAACGGAATCTCTTCACCTTGCCCTAAATCAAATAATATCAATATATTTAACTGGCTGTGGGATGGCGATTATCTCTAAAATAACGCCGCTTTATTTTTGTCGTCGTCCCTTATCACGATAAATAAAGACCGGCACGGTCCGCTCGTGCGCGTATACATTTAAATTGAGGTGGTTATGTTCAGAAAATTAGCAGCCGAATGTTTCGGTACCTTCTGGCTTGTATTTGGTGGCTGCGGTAGCGCCGTGCTGGCCGCAGCATTCCCCGAGCTGGGTATCGGTTTTGCCGGCGTGGCGCTGGCCTTTGGTTTAACGGTACTTACTATGGCGTTCGCTGTAGGCCATATTTCCGGGGGCCATTTCAACCCGGCGGTAACGTTAGGCCTGTGGGCCGGCGGTCGTTTCCCGGCAAAAGAGGTGATTGGCTATATTATTGCCCAGGTCGTCGGCGGGATTATTGCCGCCGCGGTCCTGTATGTGGTGGCCAGTGGTAAAGCAGGCTTTGATGCCGCCGCCAGCGGCTTTGCTTCCAACGGCTATGGCGAACACTCTCCGGGTGGCTTCTCTATGCTGTCGGCTATCGTTATTGAAATCGTCCTGACCTGCGGCTTCCTGCTGGTTATCCATGGCGCGACCGATAAACACGCGCCGGCGGGCTTTGCGCCGATCGCTATCGGCCTGGCGCTGACCCTCATCCACTTAATCAGCATTCCAGTCACCAATACCTCCGTCAACCCGGCGCGCAGCACTGCGGTGGCCATTTTCCAGGGTGGCTGGGCGTTGCAGCAGCTATGGCTGTTCTGGGTCATGCCTATCATTGGCGGGATCCTCGGCGGCGTACTGTATCGCACTCTGTTGGAAAAACGCGATTAACCCTTTCAAAGCCCGGTTCGCCGGGCTTTTTCTTTCTGGTGACTGCTTTACTCGGCCCGGTGATTTGGGTAGTGTCATGGGCGCTATTCTCATCATGCAAGGGCTGCGTCGTTCATGTTCTCGGGACTGTTCATCATTCTGTTGCCGCTGGTCGTCGGCTATTTACTGCCTCTTCGTCACCCCTCCGCGCTAAAACTAATTAACCGGATGCTCAGCTGGATTGTCTATGTCATCCTCTTTTTTATGGGCATCAGCCTGGCGTTTCTCGACAATCTGGCCAGCAATCTGTTAGCGATACTGCATTACGCCGCGGTCAGCGTGGTCATCATTTTACTGTGTAATATCGCCGCCCTGCTGTGGCTGGAAAGAAAAATGCCCTGGCGTAGTCAGCATCGTCAGGAGAAATTACCCTCGCGCCTGGCCATGGCCCTGGAATCACTCCAGCTATGCGGTGTGGTCGTGCTCGGTTTTATGCTTGGCCTGACCGGCCTGCCTTTTTTACAGCACGCGACCGAAGCCAGCGAATATACGCTGATTTTTCTCCTGTTCCTCGTCGGTATCCAATTACGCAATAATGGAATGAGTCTGCGACAAATAGTCCTTAACCGGCGGGGAATGATTGTTGCGGTGGTGGTCACGGCCAGTTCATTACTCGGCGGTATCCTCAATGCCTTCATTCTGGGTTTGCCGTTGAAAACCGGTCTGGCAATGGCCAGCGGTTTCGGCTGGTATTCGCTCTCCGGTATTTTACTCACCGAATCCTTTGGCCCAGTCATCGGCAGCGCGGCGTTCTTTAACGATCTCTGTCGCGAGCTGTTGGCCATCATGCTAATTCCGGGCCTTATTCGGCGCAGCCGCTCCACGGCGCTGGGGCTGTGTGGCGCCACCTCGATGGACTTCACCTTACCGGTACTCCAGCGTTCCGGCGGGGTCGAGATCGTCCCTGCCGCCATCGTACATGGTTTTTTGCTTAGCCTGCTGGTCCCGATTCTGATCGCCTTTTTTACCGCCTGAGCACGCGCTGGCGGCAGCCTTTCTGCCGCCAAATTTGCGCTAAATCAATCTCCCTTTAAGTTGTATGAGAAATACCTTTTCAGCTTGTGCCACGCGGCATAACCTTAAACATGTATATTAAATATAACTTTAAAGGTGTGACCATGTTTTGTGTGCAATGTGAACAAACCATTCGTACTCCAGCCGGCAACGGCTGCTCTTACGCGCAGGGGATGTGCGGTAAAACAGCGGAAACCTCCGATCTGCAGGATCTCCTGATTGCATCACTGCAAGGCCTGTCCGCCTGGGCACTCAAAGCGCGTGAATATGGCATTATCGATCATCAGGTGGACAGCTTTGCCCCCCGCGCCTTCTTCTCCACTCTGACCAACGTTAACTTCGATTCCCCACGCATCGTCGGCTACGCTCGCCAGGCGATTGCTCTGCGTGAGGCGGTGAAAGCGCAATGCCTGACGATCGATGCCAGCGCCGCCGTCGACAGCCCGGTGGCCGACCTGCAGCTGGTCAGCGACGATCTGGGCGACCTGCAGCGTCAGGCGGCGGACTATACCCCGAATAAAGACAAAGCCGCCATCGGCGAGAATATCCTTGGCCTGCGTCTGCTGTGCCTGTACGGCCTGAAAGGCGCAGCGGCCTATATGGAGCACGCCCACGTACTCGGCCAGTACGACAACGCTATTTATGCCCAGTACCATAAAATCATGGCATGGCTGGGAACCTGGCCTACGGATATGAATGCGCTGCTCGAATGTTCGATGGAAATCGGCCAGATGAACTTCAAAGTAATGAGCATCCTCGACGCCGGTGAAACCACCAAATACGGCCACCCGACGCCGACTCAGGTCAACGTTAAAGCCACCGAAGGGAAGTGCATCCTGATCTCCGGTCACGATCTGAAGGATCTGTATAACCTGCTGGAGCAGACGGAAGGCACTGGCGTCAACGTCTATACCCACGGCGAAATGCTGCCGGCTCACGGCTATCCGGAGCTGCGTAAATTCAAACATCTGGTCGGCAACTACGGTAGCGGCTGGCAGAATCAGCAGGTGGAGTTCGCTCGCTTCCCGGGTCCCATCGTGATGACCTCGAACTGCATCATCGACCCCACCGTCGGCGCCTACGACGACCGCATCTGGACCCGCAGCATCGTCGGCTGGCCGGGCGTGAATCATCTGGAAGGTGAAGACTTCTCCCCGGTTATCACCCAGGCGCAGCAGATGGCGGGCTTCCCATACAGCGAAATCCCGCATCTGATCACCGTCGGCTTTGGCCGTCAGACCCTGCTCGGCGCGGCGGATACGCTGATCGATCTGGTCAGCCGTGAAAAACTGCGCCATATCTTCCTCGTCGGCGGCTGCGACGGCGCCCGCGGGGAGCGTAACTACTTCACCGATTTCGCCACCAGCGTGCCGGATGACTGCCTGATCCTGACCCTGGCCTGTGGTAAATATCGCTTCAACAAGCTGGACTTCGGCGATATCGAAGGGCTGCCGCGCCTGGTCGACGCCGGCCAGTGTAATGACGCTTACTCGGCGATTATTCTGGCAGTGACGCTGGCGGAAAAACTGGGCTGTGGCGTTAACGATCTGCCGCTGTCGCTGGTGCTTTCCTGGTTCGAACAGAAAGCGATCGTCATCCTGCTGACGTTGCTGTCGCTGGGGGTAAAAAACATCGTCACCGGCCCGACCGCGCCTGGCTTCTTCACCCCGGATCTGCTGGCTATCCTCAATGAGAAGTTTGGTCTGCGTTCCGTCACCACCGTTGAACAAGATATGCAGCAGCTGCTAAGCGCATAAGGAGTCCCTGATGACCATGCCAACCTCCCAGTGCCCGTGGCGGATGCAGGTTCACCACATTCACCAGGAAACCCCGGACGTGTGGACCCTTTCGCTGCTGTGCCACGATTACTATCCGTACCGTGCTGGCCAGTACGCTCTGGTCAGCGTGCGTAACTCGGCGGAAACGCTGCGCGCTTATACCCTCTCTTCGACGCCGGGGGTCAGCGAATACATTACGCTGACCGTTCGTCGCATTGACGAGGGCGCGGGTTCGCAGTGGTTGACCCGCGAGGTCAAACGCGGCGATTACCTTTGGCTGTCCGACGCGATGGGCGAGTTTACCTGCGACGATAAAGCGGAAGATAAATTCCTGCTGCTGGCCGCCGGCTGCGGGGTGACGCCAATCATGTCAATGCGCCGCTGGCTGGCGACGTACCGCCCGCAGGCGGACGTGCAGGTGATCTATAACGTTCGTTCGCCGGAGGATGTCATTTTCGCTGAAGAGTGGCGCAAATATCCGGTCACCCTGGTAGCGGAGCACCATGCCGCCCATGGCTTTGTTGCCGGACGCCTCACCCGCGAGCTGTTGCAAAGCGTGCCGGATTTAACCAGCCGCACCGTGATGACCTGCGGCCCGGCACCTTATATGGAAATGGTCGAACAGGAAGTTACAGCGCTTGGCGTGACGCGTTTCTTTAAAGAGAAGTTCTTTACCCCGGTGGCGGAAGCCGCTACTGACGGATTGAAATTCACCAAACTGCAGCCGGCGAA
Organism: Klebsiella africana; assembly: GCF_020526085.1. Taxonomy (NCBI): domain Bacteria; kingdom Pseudomonadati; phylum Pseudomonadota; class Gammaproteobacteria; order Enterobacterales; family Enterobacteriaceae; genus Klebsiella; species Klebsiella africana. The sequence goes on from NZ_CP084874.1 coordinate 3,459,349, forward strand.
AACGTTCTACGCGCCGGTTGGCACCACGTTGCTGGAAGCGCTGGAGAGCAATAAGGTGCCGGTGACCGTCGCCTGCCGCGCCGGCGTCTGCGGCTGCTGCAAAACCAAAGTGGTTTCCGGGAAATACAACGTCACCAGCACCATGACGTTGACCGACGCCGAAATCGCCGACGGCTATGTGCTGGCCTGCTCCTGTCACCCGCAAAGCGATCTGGTTCTTGCCTGAGGTCAAAATCCCCGGTGGCGCTACCGCTTCCCGGGGCTATTGCGTTGTGCGATTTGGTAGCCCGGAGCAGGCGCAATGCGCCGCCTCCGGGAAAATCCCTGGCGACAATAAACGCTCAGGCGACATGAGATAAACGTTTTCTCAGACTGAAAAGTTGCAAACCGACAACAGTATCGACTTTACGCCGTAGGACGAATGAGGCATTTTTACCGCCAAACCGACTGACCGGCCAGCGAATAACGCCCGGCGCCGAGCAACGCAATCGCCAGCGCGCCAACAAAGAAATAGACCAGATTTTCGATCGCCCATGCGCCCACCGCATCAAGCGCAAACGTCTTGTCCAGCCCAACCATCAGCCAGGCCACTACCATGGTGAAGGCCAGCACGAGCGCCGCCGGACGGGTCAGGGCGCCGAGCATTAACAAACAGGGGGCGACCACTTCCCCCACCAGCACGCCGTAGGCAATAAACCCCGGTAGCCCTTTCGCGACCAGCATCCCACTGATGGCGTCCACACCGTCGATTAGCTTGTGCAGACCGTGGAACAGCATTAAGCCGCCGACGGCAAGTCGTAACAAGAGTTTACCGGCATCATCATGCGACAGCCTGCCATTCACTGCGTTTAACAATCCTTTAACCATTTGATATACATCCTGTTTTGTATCCTGTGTACTCCCAGAGTATGCGCAGTCGACGGTGAATAAAACCAGTAAAAAATAAGGGGTAATCGGTTACATTGCGGTCAGTTTCATCTAAGCTTGAAGGCGTTATCAAAAAAAGGAGATGGAGATCATGAAACAGACCGTGGCGGCATACATTGCCAAAACGCTGGAACAAGCCGGCGTGAAACGTATCTGGGGCGTTACCGGAGATTCCCTCAATGGATTGAGCGATAGCCTGAACCGCATGGGCACCATCGACTGGATGCCCACCCGGCACGAAGAGGTCGCCGCTTTCGCCGCTGGCGCGGAAGCGCAGCTGACCGGCGAGCTGGCGGTCTGCGCCGGCTCCTGCGGACCGGGCAACTTGCACCTGATTAACGGTCTGTTTGACTGTCATCGCAACCATGTCCCGGTGCTGGCCATCGCCGCCCACATCCCATCCAGCGAAATCGGCAGCGGCTATTTTCAGGAAACCCATCCTCAGGAGCTGTTCCGCGAGTGCAGCCATTACTGCGAACTGGTCTCCACGCCGGAGCAGATCCCGCAGGTACTGGCGGTAGCGATGCGCAAAGCGGTGATTAACCGCGGCGTGTCAGTGGTGGTGCTGCCCGGCGACGTGGCGCTGAAAGCAGCCCCGGAGAGCGCCAGCAGCCACTGGTATCATGCGCCGCTGCCGACGGTCACCCCGGCGGAAGAAGAGTTGCGCAAGCTGGCGCAGCTTATTCGCTACTCCAGCAATATCGCGCTCATGTGCGGCAGCGGTTGCGCCGGTGCCCACCAGGAGCTGGTGGAGTTCGCGGCGAAAATTAAAGCCCCTATCGTCCACGCCCTGCGCGGCAAAGAGCACGTGGAGTATGATAACCCGTACGATGTCGGCATGACCGGGCTGATTGGCTTCTCCTCTGGCTTCCACACCATGATGAACGCCGATACCCTGATCCTGCTGGGTACCCAATTCCCCTATCGCGCCTTCTACCCAACCGACGCCAAAATTATTCAGATCGACATTAACCCCGGCAGCATTGGCGCACACAGTAAGGTCGATATGGCGCTGGTGGGCGATATTAAATCGACGCTAAAAGCGCTGCTGCCGCTGCTGGAAGAGAAAACCGATCGCCACTTCCTCGATAAGGCGCTGGAGCACTATCGCGACGCGCGAAAAGGGCTCGACGATCTGGCGAAACCCAGCGATAAGGCAATCCACCCGCAATATCTGGCGCAGCAGATCAGCCATTTTGCCGATGAAGATGCCATTTTCACTTGCGATGTCGGCACTCCCACCGTCTGGGCGGCACGCTATCTCAAGATGAACGGCAAACGCCGCCTGCTGGGCTCGTTCAACCACGGCTCAATGGCCAATGCCATGCCGCAGGCCATCGGCGCCCAGGCCACCGCCCCGGAGCGGCAGGTGGTGGCCATGTGCGGCGACGGCGGCTTCAGCATGCTGATGGGCGATTTTCTGTCGCTGGCGCAGATGAAGCTGCCGGTGAAAATTGTCATCTTTAACAACAGCGTGCTGGGCTTCGTGGCGATGGAGATGAAGGCCGGGGGCTATCTCACCGACGGTACAGAGCTGCACGACACTAACTTCGCCCGCATCGCCGAAGCCTGTGGTATCAAAGGTATTCGCGTTGAAAAAGCCTCCGAGGTGGACGAAGCGCTGCAGACCGCCTTCCGCACCGAGGGTCCGGTACTGGTCGACGTCGTTGTCGCCAAAGAGGAGCTGGCGATCCCGCCGCAGATCAAGCTGGAACAGGCCAAAGGGTTTAGCCTGTATATGCTGCGGGCGATCATCAGCGGGCGCGGCGATGAAGTCATCGAACTGGCGAAAACCAACTGGCTCAGGTAAAACAGAAGCAATACGTTGAACCAGACCAAGGAAAAGCCGTGATCGATTTACGCAGTGATACCGTTACCCGTCCCGGGCGCGCCATGCTGGAGGCCATGATGGCCGCCCCGGTTGGGGACGATGTGTATGGCGACGACCCTACCGTCAATGAACTGCAGCGCTATGCCGCCGACCTGGCCGGCAAAGAAGCGGCGCTATTTCTGCCCACCGGCACCCAGGCCAACCTCGTTGGCCTGCTCAGCCACTGCCAGCGCGGCGAAGAGTATATCGTCGGCCAGGGGGCGCATAACTATCTGTACGAAGCCGGCGGCGCGGCGGTACTCGGCAGTATTCAGCCACAGCCGATTGACGCCGCAGCCGATGGTTCGCTGCCGCTGGATAAAGTGGCGGCGAAAATCAAACCCGACGATATCCATTTTGCCCCCACCCGCCTGCTGAGCCTGGAAAACACCCATAACGGTAAGGTGCTGCCGCGCGACTATCTGCAGGAAGCCTGGGCTTTTACCCGCCAGCGCGACCTGGCGCTGCACGTCGACGGCGCGCGCATCTTTAACGCCGTGGTGGCCTACGGCTGCGAACTGCGTGATATTGCCCAATACTGCGACTCCTTCACCATCTGCCTGTCAAAGGGGCTTGGCGCTCCGGTAGGATCGCTGCTGCTCGGCAGCGAGGCGTACATTCGCCGCGCCGTTCGCTGGCGGAAAATGGTCGGCGGCGGGATGCGCCAGGCGGGCATCCTGGCCGCCGCCGGGCTGTACGCGCTGAAAAATAACGTGCAGCGCCTGCAGGAGGATCATGATAACGCCGCGTGGATGGCGCATCAGCTGCGCGCCATCGGCGCAGACGTCACCCGTCACGATACCAACATGCTGTTTGTGCGCGTCGGTGATGAGCAGGCCCGGGCGTTCGGCGAGTTTATGCAGACTCGCGGCGTGCTGATCAACGCCTCGCCTGTTGTCCGTCTGGTCACGCATCTGGATGTTAACCGTCAGCAGTTGAGCGAGGTGGTCGCCCACTGGCAGGCTTTTTTACAACGCTAAGGAGTCAGGCGTGTCGCAATCTGTTCTGGTGCTCGGCGCCAGCGGCTATATTGGCCAGCATTTAGTGCGCGCATTAAGCGCGCGGGGCTATCCGGTGCTGGCGGCGGCACGCCATATCGACCGACTGCAAAAACTCGCTTTGCCCGGCGTCGTCTGCCGGTCAGTCGATCTTAATCAGCCGCAGACTCTGCCTGCGCTGCTCAGCGGTATCGATACCGCCTACTATCTGGTGCACGGCATGGGCGAAGGCGGCGATTTTATCGCCCATGAGCGGCGGGTGGCGACGTATGTGCGCGATGCCCTGCGTCAGTCATCAGTGCGCCAGGTGATATTTCTCAGTTCGCTGCAGGCCCCGGCGCAGGAGCAGTCCGACCATCTGCGCGCTCGTCAGATTACCGGCGATCTCCTGCGCGAGTCGGGCGTGCCGGTAACCGAGCTGCGGGCCGGGATTATCGTCGGCGCCGGCTCCGCCGCCTTCGAGGTGATGCGCGACATGGTTTATAACCTGCCGGTGCTGACCCCTCCGCGCTGGGTTCGTTCGCGTACCACCCCTGTCGCACTGGAAAACCTGCTCGTTGACCTCGTTGAGCTGCTGAATCACCCGTCCGACACGCACCGCGTCTTCGAAGCCGCCGGTCCGGAGGTATTAAGCTATCAGCAGCAGTTCATTCGCTTTATGGCCGTCAGCGGCAAACATCGCCCTCTCATTCCCATTCCCCTGCCGACGCGCTGGATCTCGGTCTGGTTCCTCAATGTCATCACCTCGGTGCCGCCGACCATCGCTAAAGCGTTAATTCAGGGGCTGAAGCACGATCTGATCGCCGACGACCGGGCTTTGCGGGCGCTGATCCCGCAAACGCTGATCCCCTTCGATCAGGCGGTTCGTCGCACGCTGAAAGAAGAAGAGCAGTTGGTGAACTCCAGCGACTGGGGCTACGACGCCCAGGCTTTCGCCCGCTGGCGACCGGAGTACGGTTACTTTCCGAAACAGGCGGGTTGCACCGTCACCACCCAGGCAAGCCGCAAAGCGCTATGGCAGGTCGTAAACCAAATCGGCGGTAAAGAGGGATATTTTTTCGGCAATCTGTTGTGGAAAACCCGCGGGGCGATGGACCTGCTGGTTGGCCACCGTCTGGCCAAAGGGCGGCCGCCGCGCGACTATCTGCAGACCGGCGATACGGTCGACAGCTGGAAGGTGATTATTGTAGAGGAGGAAAAACAGCTCACCCTCTTATTCGGCATGAAAGCGCCGGGGCTGGGCCGGTTAAGCTTTACCATTAACGATAAAGACAACGGTCGTGAACTGGATGTGCGCGCCTGGTGGCACCCGCACGGTATGCCGGGCCTGATCTACTGGCTGCTGATGATCCCGGCGCACCTGTTTATTTTCCGCGGTATGGCGCAGCGCATTACCCGGCTGGCCGAACAAATCACAGGCAGAGACCAAGGATAAGCATTATTCTTTCATGATTCTCATTGCATAGTCGGGAGAATCACGGAAAAATGCGCACGAAATTCTTTTCTGGGGCAGTAGAGCGATATGAAGGTACTGGTTACCGGTGCGACCAGCGGATTAGGCCGCAACGCAGTGGAATATCTGCGCAATAAGGGCATCAGCGTGCGAGCAACCGGGCGCAACGAAGCGATGGGTAAGCTTCTGAGCAAGATGGGGGCAGAATTCATCCCGGCCGATTTAACCGAGCTGGTCTCTTCGCAGGCTAAAGTGATGCTCGCCGGTATCGACACCCTGTGGCACTGCTCGAGCTTTACCTCACCCTGGGGCACTCAGCAGGCGTTCGATCTCGCTAACGTCCGCGCCACCCGCCGCCTCGGCGAATGGTCGGTGGCATGGGGTGTACGGAATTTCATCCATATCTCCTCGCCATCGCTCTATTTTGATTATCACCATCATCGTGATATCCAGGAAGATTTTCGCCCGCACCGCTTCGCCAACGAGTTCGCCCGCAGCAAGGCGGCGAGCGAAGAGGTCATCAATCTGCTGGCGCAGGCCAACCCGCATACTCGTTTTACCATTTTGCGTCCGCAAAGCCTGTTCGGGCCGCACGACAAAGTGTTTATTCCCCGACTGGCGCAAATGATGCAGCACTATGGCAGCGTCCTGTTACCGCGAGGCGGCAGCGCGCTGGTCGACATGACCTATTATGAAAATGCGGTACATGCGATGTGGCTGGCAAGCCAGCCGGCCTGCGACCATCTCCCCTCCGCCCGCGCGTGGAATATCAGCAACGGCGAACCGAGAACGCTGCGCAGTATCGTACAGAAACTGATCGACGAGCTGGGCATCAAGTGCCGGATCCGCTCTGTTCCCTACCCGATGCTGGATATCATCGCCCGCAGCATGGAGCGTTTTGGCGATAAAACCGCCAAAGAGCCCGCATTCACCCACTACGGCGTCTCCAAGCTTAACTTTGATTTTACGCTTGATATCACCCGCGCGCAGGACGAGCTGGGTTATCAGCCGGTGGTGACGCTGGACGACGGTATTGTGCGCACCGCCGCCTGGCTGCGTGACCACGGTAAACTTCACCGCTAACCCTGACCATATTTTTCTAACAACGCCTCGGCTATCGCCTCGGTTTGCGCATCCGCTACGCCATCCCAGCGCTGCGGACGGAAGTGCATCTGGAAGGCGATAATCACCCGCTTCTTCTGCGCGGGGGTCATCTCCGGCGTCACCTGATAGCCGTAGCGCGACAGCAAATCCAGCACCACCTCGGGGTCAACGGGATCGTTGGGCTGTCGGCCGTTCAGATAAAAGGCCACCCGCTGCTCGTCAGGCCAGGCGCCGATCCCCTGCTGCGCCAGCTGTTGCCAGGAGAATAATGGCCCCGGATCGTCTTTGCGCTGCGGCGCGATGTCCGCATGGGCGACCACATTCTGCGGCGCAATATGGTAGCGGGCGATAATATCGCGCGCCAGCGGGATCAGGGCCGCTATCTGTTCCGGATGAAAGGGGGTAAAGCTTTTGACGCCCGCCGTCTTCTGCCAGCCGCGGTTCTCCAGCTCAATGCCAATGGAGGTATCATTGATGCGCGTACTGCCGCGCCAGTAGCTTACCCCGGCGTGCCAGGCTAAATCCTCTTCCGGCACCAGTTGCCAGATCCGCGGTTTATGCTGATAACGCGGGGGCTGTTCGGGAATTAAATAGTGGGAGCTGACCTCTTTATCGGTCAACGTGGCCAGCGAGACATCAAAGTTGTCAGCCGTATAATGGATCACTAATACCTTTATTCGCGGATACGCAGCCTGCGCCGGATGACGAGTGTCCAGCTGGTATCCATCGCGATCGATAATTCCCTTTTCCCCGGCACAGCCGGTTAGCAGCAGCGCCAGCAGGGCGATCTGCGCAATCCGTTTCATCCCCTCACCCTCGCCCGGCAATTGCACCGGGTTAATAAGACCATTGATTACGTCCTTTATTTTTAGCCTGATACAGCGCACTGTCCGCCCGGGCGATCAGCGTCTCCATAGGAACAGTGCCATCTGAAACGACGATCCCCATACTGACAGTCACCACCGCAGCCACCTCAGAGGCCTCATGGGGGAGCGCTGCCTCGTGAATTTTATGCTGAATGCGCTCCGCAATCGCAGTGGCGTGAGCCAGAGGAACCCTTGGCAACACCACCACAAACTCCTCGCCGCCGTAGCGAGCCACCATATCATCTTCGGATCGTACCGCCATTTTTAATACCCTCGCGACCGCGGATAAACAGTCGTCACCAGCCTGATGACCGTAATGGTCGTTATAACGCTTAAAGTAATCGACATCGATCATCATTAGCGCTAACGGTACATTCTGCTGCCACAGTTGCCCAAGAAAGGCATCCAGCGCCCGACGGTTAGCCGTTCCGGTGAGAGCATCCTGGTTGGCGATACTTTCCAGCCGCTGAATAAGCTGCATATTCTCCTGGTGGGTATCCCAGGCTTCATCATACCAGCGCTGCAAAATGCGCCGGCCATACAACAAAATCGCGGTAAAAATGGCCCACAAGGTTAAAAAGCGAACGTCAACATCATAGTGAATCTGCACCCCCGCCAGCAAAGCGGTTACCCATAGCGGTAGCATAAAAGCGATAATACCGGGCCAGTGGTGATACAGCGCAGTGAGGCCAGTGGTCAATAAAATCACCAGCAGCGGCCAGGCGAAGGGCAATGTCCAGAAAAAGATAAAACAGTAATTACTCAGGGACCAGCACAGACTGAGCGCCAGCAGTAGTCCGGTAATAATATTCAGCGTATAACGCCCCTGCGCCAGCCGCGGCGTGACGGCAATAATCGCTAAAATAGTCGAAATAATAATAACCGCAATGAGCGACATTTCGATATACGGAATAATCGCCCGGTGCGTCAGTAACTTCTGGTCAAAATAAGTAAAGATAAAATTACGGAAGAAAATCATTAACGCAAAAGCGATATTGACAAAAGCCAGCCAAGGCATGCTCATGGAGAGCGCATGGCGCTGAACATTATCTCTGGTGGCCCACAACGCGGCTCGCTGCTCTCGCGCCTGCTCTTGCTTATTTTTTAACATCTTATCTCCCTGGCGATCCGCATGACCATCGGTGCAGATCCTCTCTTACTCTATGATAAACCATGTTGTCGGGATTGTCTGTTAGACCCCATCGTCCCTTCTCCCCCGGACGCTTAAGCTGATTTTCAGCAAACGTCAGTAGAAAATGGTCTGTACCTTGCCGGATGAGCAAATGGCCAAGAAAAGCAAGCGTTATCAGCGCGAACTGTGTCATTTTTTCTTTAAAAAAGAGTTAACTAACCGTCATAAAATTGCAGTATTTCGCTTGAAAAAAAAGCGGCGTTAGTACAATCTGAAACCGCTCATTGGTGAGTTAAAACAAGAGCATGATGATAGCAAAATAAACAATGGAGTTTAAAAATATGAAATATGCAGCTTTAGTGGCAGGTGCAGCATTGTTTTTAACGGCGAATGCCTTCTCCGCCGAGATTTTAACGAAAGAAGCTTTTAATAAGGTCCATAGCCAATATACCAAAATCGGCACCATTTCTTCTACCGGCCAGACGGCGCCGAGCGATGCCCGTGAAGAGCTGATTAAAAAGGCCGATGAAAAAGGTGCGGACGTTGTCGTGCTCTCTTCCGGTAATACGGATAAAAAACTGCACGTCTCTGCTAACATCTATAAGAAGAAATAATTAACCTTCTCTCTCAAGAGACATTACCCTATTTTCCGGGATAATGTCTCTTGTTCGCCGGAAAAGTGAGTTTATTTTTATACGTCATGCGTTTTCCTGCCTAATACGTCTCCCTCACTCCCGCACACATTTCCAGCACGAAGCCTGTTGCGACATCAAGGTCTTAGCTCTTTGCGTCAAGTACAATCCGCACGCTATACGCTATGCTTTAACGGAAACTGAAAACGTAGTTCGCTTATAAGGAAATCATCATGCGCTACAAACTTCTTGCAGTACTTCTCCCTTGCGCGCTGGCGCTCAGCGCCTGTACGACCGTGACCCCGGCCTATAAAGATAATGGTACCCGCAGCGGCCCCTGCGTTGAAGGCGGCCCTGACGACGTAGCGCAAAAATTCTACGACACCCAGATCCAGAACCGCACTCAGGATCCGGCGGCGCTGCGCCCCTATCTGAGCGACGGTCTGGCGCAGTTACTCAATGGCGCTCGCCAGGATCCCGCCAACAGCAAATTACTGCAGGCTAATCCGTTCTCCAGCAGCAGCACCCCGGCAGACAGCGCCGTGGTCGCCAGCGCCTCAACCATTCCTAACCGCGACGCGCGGAATATTCCGCTGCGCGTCGAACTGAAACAGGGCACCCAGAGCTGGAAAGACGAAGTGCTGATGATTCAGGAAGGCCAGTGCTGGGCCGTCGATGACGTTCGCTATCTCGGCAACAACAGCCATGCGCCAGCCGGCACGTTGCGACAGAGTCTGGAAAAACGTTAATTCCGGAGTTGAAGCCACGCCGCTGAAACGATAACCCCGGTAAAATGTCGGTATTCGCCCCGGGAATGCCGACATTCGCGCCCCCCTCACCCACCAGGCCATATTTTGTGCTAAGTTTAAAGCTAAACGTGGTTTAGATTTAACTTTTAACGCATAAATATTGCATAACTATTCTGCCAAAGGTACTATTTGCGGCCTCAATAGCTATTCGTATCAGACTGCCCAGATGAGTATTAAACTAAACGGCATTAATTGCTTCTACGGCGCACACCAGGCGCTGTTCGACATCACGCTGGATTGCCCGCAGGGGGAAACGCTGGTGCTGCTCGGCCCCAGCGGTGCCGGGAAGAGCTCGCTGCTGCGCGTACTCAACCTGCTGGAGATGCCACGTTCCGGTTCGTTAACCATTGCCGGTAACCATTTCGACTTCAGCAAAGCGCCGTCCGATAAAGCGATTCGCGAACTGCGGCAGAACGTCGGCATGGTCTTTCAGCAGTACAACCTGTGGCCGCACCTGACGGTACAGCAGAACCTGATCGAAGCGCCCTGTCGCGTACTGGGATTAAGCAAGGATCAGGCGCTGGCCCGTGCAGAAAAGCTGCTGGAGCGTCTGCGTCTGAAGCCTTACAGTGATCGTTACCCACTGCATTTATCCGGCGGTCAGCAGCAGCGCGTGGCGATCGCCCGTGCGCTAATGATGGAGCCCCAGGTCCTGCTGTTCGATGAACCCACTGCAGCACTCGACCCGGAAATCACGGCCCAGATCGTTAGCATCATCCGCGAGCTGGCTGAAACCGGCATCACCCAGGTTATCGTCACCCATGAAGTTGAAGTGGCGCGCAAGACGGCCAGCCGGGTGGTGTATATGGAAAATGGCCATATCGTCGAGCAAGGGGATGCCTCCTGCTTCACGCATCCGCAAACCGACGCGTTTAAAAACTATCTTTCACATTGATGTTTTTCGGGGAAATGACGATGAAAAAAGTACTGATTGCCGCTCTGCTCGCAGGCATGAGCCTCTCCGCTTCCGCTGCGCAGACCATTCGTTTCGCCACCGAGGCCTCCTACCCTCCGTTTGAGCTGGTGGACGCCAACAACCAGATCGTCGGGTTCGATGTCGATCTGGCTAACGCACTGTGCAAAGAGATGGAGGCTACCTGTACCTTTACCAACCAGGCCTTCGATAGCCTGATCCCGGGACTGAAGTTCCGCCGTTTCGACGCGGTCATGGCCGGGATGGACATCACCCCTGAGCGTCAAAAACAGGTGCTGTTCTCTACCCCGTATTATGACAACTCGGCGCTGTTCGTCGGTCAGCAGGGCAAGTTCACCAGCATTGACCAGCTGAAGGGTAAAAAAGTGGGCGTGCAAAACGGCACCACCCACCAGAAATTCATCACCGATAAACATCCGGAAATCACTACCGTTCCTTACGACAGCTACCAGAACGCGAAGCTGGATCTGCAGAATGGTCGTATTGACGCGGTCTTTGGCGACACCGCGGTGGTGACCGAATGGCTGAAGAGCAATCCGAAGCTGGCGGCCGTGGGCGATAAAGTGACCGACAAAGCCTATTTCGGCACCGGGCTGGGCATTGCCGTGCGTCAGGGCAACACCGATCTGCAGCAGAAATTTAACGCTGCGCTGGAAAAAGTGAAGAAAGACGGCACTTACCAGACCATCTATAACAAATGGTTCCAGAAGTAAGACTGAATGAACGAAATTTTTCCATTAGCAAGCGCCGCCGGGATGACCGTCGGCCTTGCCGTTTGCGCGCTCGCCATCGGCCTCGTTCTGGCGATGCTCTTTGCAGTACTGGAGTCAGTAAAATGGCGCCCGGTAGCCTGGCTTGCAACCGGCATTGTGACCATCCTGCGCGGACTACCGGAAATTCTGGTGGTGCTGTTTATCTACTTCGGCTCTTCCCAGCTACTGCTGACGCTCTCTGACGGTTTCACCATCCCGCTCGGGTTCACCCAGATCCCGGTGCAAATGCAGATTGAGAACTTTGACGTCAGCCCGTTCCTCTGCGGGGCGATCGCCCTGTCGCTGCTGTATGCCGCCTATGCCTCACAAACGCTGCGCGGCGCGCTGAAAGCGGTTCCGCAAGGGCAGTGGGAGTCCGGCCAGGCGCTGGGGCTGTCGAAAGCGGCGATATTCTTCCGCCTGGTGATGCCGCAGATGTGGCGCCATGCCCTGCCCGGTCTCGGCAACCAGTGGCTGGTACTGCTGAAGGACACCGCGCTGGTGAGCCTGATCAGCGTCAACGACCTGATGCTGCAGACCAAAAGCATCGCCACCCGCACACAGGAACCTTTTAACTGGTATATCATTGCGGCGGCAATCTATCTCGTCATCACCCTGTTGAGTCAATACATCCTCAAGCGGATTGACCAGCGTGCGACGCGCTTCGAACGGAGACCAGGCTGATGCTCGACTACTTACCCGAACTGCTGAAAGGGCTGCATACCAGCCTGACGCTGACCGTGGCATCGATTATCGTGGCGCTGATCCTGTCGTTGATCTTCACCATCATCCTGACGCTGAAGACGCCGGGGCTGGTGTGGATAGTCCGCGGCTACATCACCCTGTTTACCGGTACGCCGCTGCTGGTGCAGATCTTCCTGATTTATTACGGGCCGGGACAGTTTCCTTCGCTGCAGGAGTATCCGTGGCTGTGGCATCTTATCTCCGAGCCGTGGCTGTGCGCCCTGATCGCCCTGTCGCTCAACAGCGCCGCCTACACCACTCAGCTGTTTTATGGCGCGATCCGGGCGATCCCCGACGGACAGTGGCAGTCCTGTAGCGCGCTGGGGATGAGTAAAAAGGATACCCTGGCGATCCTGCTGCCGTACGCCTTTAAGCGTGCGCTGTCGTCCTACTCCAACGAAGTGGTGCTGGTCTTCAAGAGTACCTCTCTGGCCTACACCATCACCCTGATGGAAGTGATGGGCCACGGCCAGCTATTGTACGGGCGCACCTACGACGTGATGGTATTCGGCGCCGCCGGGATTATCTATCTCATCGTCAACGGACTGCTGACGCTGCTGATGCGCCTGGTGGAACGTAAAGCGCTGGCCTTCGAGCGACGTAACTAGCGCCTGAGCATATTGCATAAAAAGCAAACAACAAGACGGACAAGTCTAACACCTGTCCGTCTTTTTTTATGTCATTAAAAATATTTAATCGATTTTATTGCATATAAATTCATTTAATGGCATTGTCACTCTATGCCGCAGACACGGCGAATAATCATAAGATTGACAGACGGGAGTTCCACGATGAAAAAGTTAGTTCTGGCTGCACTGCTCACCTCTTTCGCGTTCGGCGCCGCTGCCGCGGAAAAAATCAGCTTTGGCGTCTCCGCAACGTATCCGCCATTTGAATCGATGGATGCCAATAATCAGATTGTCGGTTTCGATCTCGACCTGGCCAAAGCGCTGTGCAAACAAATGCAGGCAGAATGTACCTTTACCAACCACGCGTTTGACAGCCTGATCCCGGCGCTGAAGTTCAAGAAATATGATGCGGTGATATCCGGAATGGATATTACGCCGGAGCGGAGCAAGCAGGTGGCCTTCACCGACCCGTACTATGCCAACTCGGCGCTGGTGATCGCCAAAAAAGACGCGTTCCATTCCTTCGATGACCTGAAAGGCAAACGGATCGGTATGGAAAACGGCACCACCCACCAGAAATATCTGCAGGATAAGCATCCTGAGGTGAAGACCGTCGCCTATGACAGCTATCAGAATGCGATTATCGACCTGAAAAATGGCCGTATCGACGGCGTGTTCGGCGACACGGCGGTGGTCAACGAGTGGCTGAAAACCAACCCGCAGCTGGGCGCAGCCACGCCGAAAGTGACGGATCCGCAATACTTTGGCACCGGTCTTGGGATTGCCGTACGCCCGAATAACAAGGCGCTGCTGGAGAAGCTGAACGCCGCGCTGAAAGCGATCAAGGCCGACGGTACCTACCAGAAAATCAGCAACCAGTGGTTCCCGGAATAACGTTATTGCCGGGTGGCGCTGCGCTTACCCGGCCTACACTCTTTCCGTAGTTCCCCGCAGGCCGGGCAAGGCATAGCCGCCACCCGGCAATTTCTCAAAGTGGCACGAAGAACCTGAACCGCGCCCCGCTTATCGACTCCATCAGTCTGATATCGCCCCCGTGCAGCTCCAGCATTCGTTTCACAATCAGTAGCCCTAACCCGCCGCGATCCTCCCGCGATGCCTGGGTAGATAACGCCGACGGCCGCTGGAACAGATCGTCGCGCAGCGCGGCATCGACGCCCGCTCCGTTGTCTGCAACTTCGACCTGGAGCTGTTGATTCTCCTGCCAGACCGCCAGACGGATCTCCCCGCCGACGGGAGTATGCCGCATCGCATTATCGAGCAGGTTGGTCACCACCCTCTCAATCATCGACACATCGGCGTTAACCAGCGGCAACGGTCCCGGCACATCAATACGCAGGTTCACCTCGCGCGTGCGGGCAGTTAATTCAAACTTCTGCGCGACGTCGGAGATCAGCTCCCCCATCGCGAAACGCTCGCGCTGGGGCTTAATGCTTCCGTGCTCCAGTCGCGCCAGCTCAAACAGCTGCTGCGAGAGATGGCGCACTTTGTTACCCTGACGCAGGGCGATGGTGAGATATTGCCTGCGCTCCTCGGCGGTCAGCCGTTCATCCTTCAGAGTTAGCGTTTCCAGATACCCCAGCAGCGAAGTCAGCGGCGTACGCAAATCATGGGAGATATTGGCCACAAATTCGCGGCGCTGGCGGTCGCTGTCGGCCAGCCGATCCCACTGGCCGGCTATCTGCTGCGCAAGGTCAATAAAGCGATTCTCAAGCACCGCCACCTCGTTACCCGGCTGTGGCTCCGGCCTGCGGGCCGCCAGGGTTTTGATGGCGCTGATGCTGTCCTGGCCGCTCGCCGCGACCTGGGCAGTGAGCAGGCGGACCGGCCGGGTGACCCAGAACCATGCCAGCCCCCCTGCCAGAAGGCCAAACAGGGCCACCAGCAGCAACGTCCACAGAACAATACTCCACAGCGTTTTTTGCCAGGCGTCAGCCGCCAGCTGATTAAACGTCTCTCCCTGCAAAATGATATACAGGTAGCCGCGCAGTTGCCCGTCGACGCGCAGCGGGGCGGCGCTGAAGACTTTTCGTCCGTCGAGACTACGCGGATCGTCGCCATACACCGGCGACGCACTGCCGGTGAGAAAAGCCTGCACTGGCGCCATGTCGATACGCTGACGCTGGATATGTCCCGGCGGCGCCGCATCGGCCAGCAGGTCACCATCCGGCGACAGCAAATAGAGCTCAACGCTGGGATTAAAGGTCATCAGGCGGTCAAACAACGACTTCAGGGTTTGCCGGTTGACCTCGCCGTGGGCGTCCAGCAGCGGCTCGCGGGCGACAATCTGTTGAGCCAGCCCGGACGACAGACGCTGCACCATGGCATTGCCATACTGCGCGCTGCTGTGTAACTGGACGGCGCATACCGCCGCCGCGCACAGTATCAGCAGGGAAACCACCACCAGCGCCAGCCGCTGGCTGAGGCTCAGGCGGCGGATCATGGGGCAGCCTCTTGCGTCACCGGGGCGAACTTATAGCCTTTTCCCCAGACGGTAAGAATGATGTCCGGCTCCGCCGGGTCACGTTCGATTTTACTGCGCAGGCGGTTGATATGGGTATTGACGGTATGCTCATAGCCCTCGTGCTGATATCCCCAGACCTGCTCCAGCAGCGCCAGCCGGGAAAACACTTCCCCGGGGTGGCGGGCAAAGTAGTACAGCAGATCGAATTCGCGCGGCGTGAGGTCCACCGATTCGCCGCGCAGCTTCACTTCGCGCGACAGCGGGTCGATAGTCAGGCCATGGCAGGACAGGCGCCCGGCGTCCATCAGCAGGTTCTGCCCCATCGCCTCCTGGCGGCGAAACAGCGCTTTAACGCGGGCGATAAGCTCCAGCAACGAAAAGGGCTTTGCCAGATAGTCGTCGGCGCCCATCTCCAGGCCCAGCACACGGTGCATTTCGCTGGTGCGAGCGCTGATGATGATCACCGGCAGATAGCGGGTCATCTGGCGGATACGCCGGCAGATCTCCAGACCATCGACGCCGGGCAGCATCAAATCGAGGATCACCGCATCCCAGACCCGCGTTTCCAGTCGGGCGAGGGCCTGGCCGCCGTCGGCTTCATGGACGATCTGATAGCCCTCATCCTGAAGATTAAGCCGCAGCAGCGTGGCTATATCTTCATCATCTTCCACCAGCAGAATGGTTTTGGCCATTAGATTCCCCCCACCAATAACAAAAAATGCTGCGTCAAGCTTACCCGATTTCAGCGGCGCAAAGCCTTCACATTTTGTTTAAACTTCGCGGACCAGCAGGGTCAGCACTTCGTAGTGGGCGGTGTGGGGGAACATATCAAACAGCTGGACCCGCTCAACGCGATAGCCGCTAAGACGAGCGATATCGGTCGCCATGGTGCGGGCGTTACAGCTGGAATAGATAATATAGGGCGGCGCCATGCGGCTTAAATAGTCGCACAGCTCAACGCCAATACCGCGGCGCGGCGGGTTGACCAGCACCAGCTGTGGGGCATCCGCTTCGTGAGTGGCGAACTGCGTCGAGTCCAGCGCCTGAAAATGCAGATTGCTGAGCCCCAGCTGCGCGGCTGACTGTCTGGCGCAGGCGATGGCTTCCGGGGCGATCTCTATACCGGTCAGGCGCATCGTCGGCGTCGCGCAGTGCAGACCAAATCCCCCGACGCCGCAAAACAGATCCCACATATGCTGGATCGGCAACGCACGCACCCAGTCGCGGGCTGTGGCGTACAGCCGACTGGCCACCGCGGGATTGGTCTGAAAGAAACTTTGCGGGCGGATCCACAGCGGCACCTCATTAAAGACCTCCCCCAGCGCCTGCTGTTCGGTGAAGAAGATCTCCTGCTCGCCTTCCATGATAGCCATATGCACCGGCTGGATATTCGCCGTGATCACGCTGAGCTGCGGAAGTTGCGCCTGCAGCCACGGCAGCGCGGCGCGCAGCTGAGCCACCTTGGTCTCTGAGCGCAGCACGAAGCGCAGCATCATCTCCCCTTGCTGGCTGGCGGTCAGCAGCAGGTACTTCAGCTCCCCACGTTTGCGCGCGACGTTATAGGGCGTTAACCCGGCGCGGGCGATAAAGGGCTTCAGGGCAGCAAACACTGGCGCAAACTCGGCGGGATAGAGTGGGCAGTCGGTGAGATCCACCGGGGTGCCGTCGCGGTGCAGCATCCCCAGCAGCGGGCGCTCAACGCTGCCGCTGACCACCATCTTGGCCTTATTACGGAAAGCCGCCTCCGGCCCGCTGACCGGCTCGCCCCAGGCGGCGACGGGGATCGCCGCCAGTAGCGTGCGCAGGTCGGCCATTTTATCGGCGAGCTGTTGCGGAACCGACCGTTCCAGCCATTGACAGGAGCGGCAGCGGCCGGCGTCGTAGAGTGCGCAATGCATAATTGACCTTCAAAATTCCAGGGGCGGGGATTGTATCACCGTTATTGCAGGCGGAAAAACCGACGGCAGTTTGTTGGCACAAACAGCAGCGTCAGGACCAGCAGATCCGGCAGTTTTTGCATCACCAGTGAGTGGAAAATCTCCCGTTTAGATTCGCCGGGAATGCTGAACAGTTCCGGATAGCCGTAACCCAGCGACGCCGCCCACAGGTAGCCGGCGGCGATAATCTGCGTCAGCAGGTAGACCCAGCGCGCCCAGTTACGTCCTTTCACCAGCGAGAAGGCGCACCAGATTTCAATAAACACCAGTGCCAGGCTGCCGAGGAAGACCAGCGTCAGGTTCCAGGTCTGGACGCTGCGGTGAATGAATTCGTTCACCCCCTGCAGACCCAACAGATTGAGGATCATCAGCAGGTCCAGAGCGCGGATCAAAATAATAGCAAAGGCCGCCACCTGCACCAGCGCAGGGACGTTAAGGCGGGCATGCGATGAGCGAGTTTTCGTAAACAATCCCAACGTAATGTCTTCCATGAAAACGGCGCCACAGGGTGGCGCCGACCGGAGGCTGCTATACCGATTTTAGGTGGTTCAGCCTTGTCTTGCACGCTGGATATCGCGCACTCGCTGCTTTTCTGCGCGGGCCATCAAATACCAGGCGATAAAACCAACAATACCGACCACGCCAAGGATGAGCGTCGCCAGGGCGTTGATCTCCGGGTTAACCCCCATGCGCACGCTGGAGAAGACCAGCATCGGCAACGTCGTGGCCCCGGGTCCGGAGACAAAGCTGGCGATCACCAGGTCATCCAGCGACAGCGTGAAGGCCAGCAGCCAGCCGGAGATCACCGCCGGCATAATCATCGGCAACGTGATGACGAAAAAGACCTTCAGCGGCGCGGCGCCAAGATCCATCGCCGCCTCTTCAATGGAGTGGTCCAGCTCGCGCAGGCGCGAGGAGATTACCACCGCCACGTAGGCGGTACAGAAGGTGACATGCGCCAGCCAGATGGTCAACATCCCGCGATCCGACGGCCAGCCAATGGCATGTCCCAGCGCCACGAACAGCAGCAGCAGCGAGAGACCGGTAATCACGTCCGGCATAACCAGCGGCGCGGTGATCATAAACGCGAAGCCATTAGATCCGCGAAAGCGTCCAAAACGCACCATCACCACCGCGGCGATAGTCCCGAGGATCGCCGCCGCCGTCGCCGCGCAGGCGGCGATGGTCAGGCTCAACCCCACCGCGCTCATCATCGCATCATCATGGAACAGCTCGCGATACCAGCGCGTCGACCATCCAGCCCAGACCGTCACCAGCTTCGAGCTGTTGAACGAGTAGATCACCAGCATCAGCATTGGGGCGTAGAGGAAGGTGAACCCGAGCACGAGGATCAGAATGCGCCACGGCGAGCGTACTACCGGCAAGTCGTTCATCCCTGCTCTCCCATCTGTTTTTGCTGGTGCTTGTGGAACCACATGATCGGCACGATCAACAGCAGCAGCATGACAATCGCCACCGCCGAGGCGACCGGCCAGTCGCGGTTGTTAAAGAACTCCTGCCATAACACGCGGCCAATCATGATGCTGTCCGGCCCGCCCAGCAGTTCCGGGATCACGAACTCCCCTACGGCCGGGATAAACACCAGCATGGAGCCGGCGATAATCCCCCCTTTGGTGAGCGGAACGATCACCTGAAAGAAGGTCTTCAGCGGCCGGGCGCCGAGGTCCAGCGAGGCCTCCACCAGCGAATAGTCGATGCGGGTCAACGCAGTGTAGATCGGCAGCACCATAAACGGCAGATAGGCATATACAATACCGATATACACCGCGAGGTTGGTGTGCAGGATCTCCAGCGGCTGATCGATAACCCCTAGCCACAGCAGAAAGTTATTCAGCACCCCGTTGCTTTTCAGCAGCCCCATCCAGGCATAGACACGGATTAAGAATGACGTCCACGACGGCAGGATCACCAGCAGCAGCAGAATATTGCGCGTCGACGGCTTGCTGTGCGCCACCGCCCAGGCCAGTGGATAGCCCAGCAGCAGGCAGCAGATCGTCGAGATGCCCGCCACCTGCAGCGACTGCAGATAAGCCTCAAAATAGAGCGGATCGTCGGTCAGTTGCAGGAAATTGGCAAAGTTGAGAGTCAGCGTCAGCTGGCCGTCCGCCCACTCCATCAGATCGGTGTAGGGAGGGATCGCCCGCGCCATTTCGGCAAGACTTATCTTGAACACGATCAGGAACGGCAGCATAAACAACAGGATCAGCCACAAATAGGGCAGCGCAATCACCAGCTTGCGGCCATGCGCCATCTGCAGGCGCGCCACCCACAGCGCGAAGCCGCCCGGTTTTTTCGCCCCTGACGGGGATTCAACGGTACTCATCGCCTTCTCCTTACACCGTCAGTACAACGCAGCTGTCCGCATCCCAGCATAAACGTACCTCGTCACCCCAGGTGGGCGTCCCTTTCCGATGGCGGTGCTCATTCTGCAGCTGGGCGCTGATCATCTGCCCGCTTTGCAGGCGCACATGATAGATAGAAAGATCCCCCAGATAAGCGATATGAATCACCTCGCCGACGGCAAAATTGTAGCCATCCGCCGGCGGCTCATCGCACAGCATGATCTTCTCCGGGCGCAGCGCCACCCAGACCGGTACGTTGTCCACCACCGAGGCGTCGGGGTCGACCTTCAGCGGATGCATCAGTCCTGGCGAGCTCAGCACCAGGCCATCTTCCAGACGCTCCTTCACCAGCCCTTCAAAGACGTTCACCGAGCCGATGAACTCGGCGCTGTAGCGGGTGGTCGGATGCTCGTAAATCTCTTCCGGTTCGCCAATCTGCACAAACTTGCCGCGATTCATAATGGCGATACGGCCCGCCATGGTCATCGCCTCTTCCTGATCGTGGGTTACCATCACGCAGGTCACGCCAACGCGCTCAAGAATATCCACCACCTCGAGCTGCATGCGATCGCGCAGCTTTTTATCCAACGCCCCCATCGGTTCATCAAGCAGCAGCAGCTTCGGCCGTTTCGCCAGGCTGCGCGCCAGCGCGACGCGCTGCCGCTGGCCGCCTGAGAGTTGGTGCGGCTTACGTTTGGCAAACTCCTGCATATGTACCAGGGCCAGCATCTCCTGCACCCGGGCGGTGATTTCCGCCTTAGGCAGGCGGTCCTGTTTCAGGCCGAAGGCGATATTCTGCTCAACGGTCATATGGGGAAACAGGGCGTAGGACTGGAACATCATATTGATAGGCCGCTGATAGGGCGGCACGCGCGCCAGATCCACGCCGTCGAGCATAATCTGCCCGGCGGTCGGTTGTTCAAAGCCCGCCAGCATGCGCAGTAGCGTCGATTTCCCGCAGCCTGACGCGCCCAGCAGAGCAAAAATTTCGCCTTTGTAGATAGTGAGACTGACGTCGTCGACCGCATGCTGGCCATCAAACGACTTGGTTAAGTTACGGATTTCCAGTAGCGGGGTCAGCGCTTTGGGGGCTTTCGCCTGTGGGCGGGGCATTACGTCGTTCAATCGGGTGCTCTCCGGCAAAAAAACGATCACCATATGGTCCGGTGCCATACTTCGTGCTTAACAGTGCATTTGCACCATCCTGGTGCGTCTGCTCGCCGGGCGCGCTGCCATTTCCCGGCGAGTATCGTTCTGATTCGGCCCGTTTACCGGGCCGTCAGAGATTATTTGCCGCTCTTCACTTTGGTCCACGCGCGGGTGCGCACGCGGTCAATCTTCGGATCCTGCACCTTCAGCGTGAACAGTTTGGCGAATACATCCGCTGGCGGATATATTGCCGGATTGTTACGAATCGTCTCGCTGACCAGCGGGGTGGAGGCCTTGTTGCCGTTGGCATAGAACACCTGGTCGCTGATCTTGGCGATCACATCCGGGCGCATCAGATAGTTAAGGAACTGATAGGCTTCATCTTTATTCTTGGCGTCGGCCGGCATGGCAAAGACGTCGAAGAATGCCAGCGCGCCTTCTTTCGGGATAAAGTAAGAGACGTTGACGCCATTTTTCGCCTCTTTCGCGCGGTTGGCCGCCTGCCAGACATCCCCTGCCCAGCCGATTGCCACGCAGATGTCGCCATTGGCAAGGTCGTTAATGTATTGCGAAGAGTGGAAGTAACGAATGTTCGGCCGCAGCTTCAGCAGCAGATCGGTCGCCGGGCCGGTATAGTCATTTGCTTTACTGCTGTTCGGATCCTTGCCAAGGTAGTTCAGCACGGTGGCGAAAATCTCTTCCGGCGCGTCGAGGAAGGAGACACCGCAGCTTTTCAGTTTTTCGAGGTTCTCCGGCTTCAGCACCAGATCCCAGCTATCCACTGGCGCATCCTTGCCCAGCACCGCTTTCACTTTATCCACGTTGTAGCCAATACCCGTCGTCGCCCACAGATAAGGCACCGCGTATTTATTCTCCGGGTCATGCTTGGCGACCAGCTTCAGCACTTCGGGGTCAAGATTCTTCCAGTTCGGCAGCTTGCTCTTATCCAGCGGCTGGAACACGCCCGCCGCCAGCTGGCGTTCAAGGAAACTTGCCGACGGCACCACGAGGTCGAAACCCGTGCTACCGGCCATTAATTTACCTTCCAGCACTTCATTGGAATCAAAAACGTCATACACGACTTTAATCCCGGTCTCTTTTTCGAAATTCGCCACCGTGTCCGGCGCAATATAATCAGACCAGTTATAAACATGCAGGGTTTTTTGTTCGGCGGCGAGCGAACCGGCAGAGACGGCCATCAGCGCACCCGTAACCAGACCTGTTAACCATTTTTTACCAAAGGCGGTCATATCTCTTTTCCTTCTCAACGCCCGTTAACATACGGGCTCAAATATACGCATTTCTACGCATGCAAAAATCATGCATATTTTTTCATTGCCTGAGAAAAGGAGAGCGGATCTCTCCCGGAGTGGTTGCTCGCAACTGGAAGCATCGCCAGAATAACTGTAGCCAGAATAAGAGGCTATAGCCCAGGCAAAAAAACGCCTTTTATCAAATTTTTATGCAATAACGGTCTATGTGATAAGCCAAAACGGCCTGTATGGCGGTGAATAATGCTTTAAGAAAAGGTTAAATGCAGAATAAAAGCGGGTAATACGCAGCCGCTGCGGTAGTGGCTGCGCTAATTTTAGGCAGGCTTAGTGAAGAAAATGGTATTGCACGTTTTCTGCTGCCGGTTCTTCTTCTTCGCCTTTATACAGGAGCTGATTGGCACCGGCTTCGAGGATCACCATCGAGATCTGCTCTTCGCTTTGGCGGAAAAACCAGGCGAACTGCTCCATGGTCACCCCAGGGCCGATAGACAGCGACTGGCAGACCACCAGCTTGGGCAAATTATCGTCCTGAATGTCGATAAACGCCTTCACGGTTAATGAGCTGGCATTGATGGCCGAGAGATCCGCCGACAGCGCCAACAGGGCAGACGGCTTCACCTCCGCCAGGGCGGAAAAGAGCACCACGTTGTCCACCAGGTCAATTTTGGCATCAAAAATACCGTCGAAATTCTGCATATGCGGCAGGTGCAATGCCTGACAGGAATCGCACTCAAAAAAGCTGATGCCGATCTCGTCCAGCCAGCGACGTAGCGTATCCAGACCTGGAACGACCAGTGAATCCATAGTGCCTGTGACCTCTTACAGTGGAAAAACGACGCCATAGCTTACGCAAAAAAAGCGCCGCATACCATGGCCGTCTTGCATCCGGCGGTTAGCCGCCTATTTTCAAACAGAATTCCGGGGTCGCCTGGCGCTCGATCCAGGCGATCATCTTGCCGGCAATATCCACGCCGGTAGTGGTTTCCACCCCTTCCAGCCCCGGTGAAGCATTGACCTCCATCACCAGCGGCCCGCGGGTAGCGCGTAAAATATCAACACCAGCGACGTCCAGCCCCAGGGTTTGGGTCGCCTTGATGGCAATGGCCCGCTCCTCATCGCTAATCTGCGCCACCGTCGCCACCCCGCCGCGGTGCAGATTTGAGCGAAAATCACCCTCTTTTGCCCGCCGCTCGATTGCCGCCACCACCTCATTGCCGACCACCAGGCAGCGAATGTCGCATCCTTTCGCTTCGGCAATGTACTCCTGCACCAGGATATGAGCGTTCAATCCGCGAAAGGCGTCGATCACGCTCTCCGCCGCCTGGCGGGTCTCCGCCAGCACCACGCCGATCCCCTGGGTGCCTTCCACCAGCTTCACCACCAGCGGCGCGCCACCCACCATCGCGATCAGGTCGCTGGTGTCATCGGGGGAGTGAGCGATGCCGGTCAGGGGTAAATCGATCCCCTGGCGCGCCAGCAGCTGCAGCGAGCGCAGCTTATCGCGAGCGCGGGTGATAGCCACGGATTCATTCAGCGGATAGCTTCCTAACAGCTCAAACTGACGCAGGGCCGCGGTGCCATAGTAGGTGATCGCCGAGCCAATCCGCGGGATCACCGCATCAAAGTGCGGCAGCTGGCGACCTTTGTAGTGGATAGACGACGCCACCGGACTGACGTTCATATAACAGGAAAGCGGATCGAGGATCTCGATCTGATGACCGCGCTTCTGCGCCGCTTCGCGCAGGCGTCGACATGAATACAGCGTTCCATCCCGGGATAATATGGCAATTTTCATCCTGCACCTCTGCAAAAAGACCCGCTCTGGCGGGCCTCAGCTATCGAACACATTTTCAACCAACTTTCCTGCGGCCGGCGGCGGATAGCACCAGGCCGGAGCAGCAGTGTACACGTAATCAGCGCGTTGCCCACCCCTGCTTATGCAGATAGTCGAGAATAAACGGGCGGCTCTCTTTCACGATAGTGCGACGAATATGATCGCTCCAGGTATCACGGCGGGCGTTGCTGCCGCGCGACAGATAATAGTGCGCCAGCTGTTCGTCATACTCCGCCAACAGCGCGTTATCCAACGGCTGATAGCGGTTCTCATGCACCAGCATGGCCGACGGCATTCGCGGCTTGATGTCCGGATTATCCGCCGGCCAACCGAGGCAGAGGCCAAACAGCGGCAGGACGTGCTGCGGCAGCTCCAGCAACTCAGTGACGGCCTCAATGCTGTTGCGCAGTCCGCCGATATAGACGCCCCCCAGTCCGAGGGACTCGGCGGCAATCAGCGCGTTTTGCGCCAGCAGCGCCGTATCGACAACGCCGATCAGCAGCTGTTCCGCCAGCCCCAGCTGCGCCTGCGGGCAAATTTGCAGGTGGCGGTTAAAGTCGGCGCAGAAAACCCAAAACTCCGCCGCCTGCGCGACGTGCTGCTGGCCGCCGGTCAGCGGGACCAGACGTTCACGCAGGGCCGGATCGGTAATACGGATAATGGAGGTGCACTGTAAAAAACTCGAGGTAGATGCCGCTTGCGCGCTGGCGATAATTGCTGCGCGCTGTTCGTCGCTCACAGGCGCATCGGTGAAGTGGCGGATGGAACGGTGGCTGCGCAGCAGCTCAATGGTCGGCGTCATTTCGTTTTTCTCTGTCAGACAATGATTCAGGCTTAGGAGAGTGCGTTAACTGCGGAGCCACGATCTGCGCCACCCGCCACATGACGGCGATGGCGGCAGGGATCATCAGCAAAATTCCGGCGAAGATCATCACCAGCGCCGCGGTCGGACTGGCAATGGGCACAGGCAACTGGACATACTGATTAAGCGAGAGCCAGGCCAGGGTTAATAACCCCATCCCGAGGATCTCAAGCAGCAGAATACTTTTCGGCAACGGGGCAGGTTTTCGCATCACGCCTCTCCGGTTGATAAACGTAGCACACCAGGCAATCCCAGTGCGCGGCCCGGTCAGTATACGGGTTTTGATAGTACGACATTTATCAAACATAGCCGTAAACCATCGAAGCAAAAGGCAGAACCTTCTTTCCCTCCCCGGCCGATGCAGGCATCATAAGCGCCATTCGCCATCCGGCTGAGGTTTAAGGAGAGAAGCAATGTTTACCGTTATTTTTGGTCGTCCAGGCTGCCCATACTGCGTTCGCGCCAAAGAGCTGGCAGAAAAACTGACCAACGAGCGCGATGACTTTAACTACCGTTACGTGGATATTCACGCCGAAGGCATCAGCAAAGCTGACCTGGAAAAAACCGTCGGCAAGCCGGTTGAAACCGTACCGCAGATTTTCGTCGACCAGAAACACATCGGCGGTTGCACTGATTTCGAAGCCTGGGCGAAAGAAAACCTTGGCCTGTTTGCCTGAGTAAAATTATTTGCTCGATGAATGACTGCGCCAGGCATCAAGCCAGGCGCAGATAAATAAAAAGCATAGCGCTCCTAGCGCACACCAGAATACCGCGCTCAGCACCCACGCCATCTCCTGCCAGAACGTTCGGTGCGTCACGAAGAACAGCCGCATCGTGACCATACAGACCGGCGCCGCCAGCATCGCGCCAAGCAAAGGACGCAGCACCCGCCGACCCGGGGAAAGACAGCTCGCCGCCGCCCCTGGAAGCAAAAAGAAGAGCAAGCCCAGCTCCGGATTACCGCTGGCGCGAAAGGCCCCTTTCATATGTAACAATAGCGATAAGCACACCACAATGAACAGAACGAAGCCGCAGATAATGCCGGCCCAACTACGCTCAGATTTCACCGTATCCTCCTGATGTTGCCTCTAACTCACGTCAACGTCGCCTGGTCAGATAAAGCATTTCGGCAATCCATGCCAATAACTCCCCTGCCAGCCTAAAAACGATTGTCACTAGCCGCCGCATCCAGGAAGGATTAAACTAGCGGATATATTTTTGCTGGTTATAACAGGGTGCCGGAATAGGTTCACGATAACGCGAACACCAGAGCAACCTTAGACCAAATAACCATTTCCTTCAACAACTTACTAGTAAACGAGAAGTTGGCTTTCGTGAATATAAACGTCGCAGATTTGTTAAACGGGAATTACATCCTGTTATTATTCGTTGTACTTGCATTAGGACTATGTCTGGGAAAACTGCGTCTTGGCTCAGTACAACTTGGTAATTCCATTGGCGTTTTAGTCGTTTCTCTATTATTAGGCCAGCAGCATTTCGCGATTAACACCGATGCCCTTAATCTCGGCTTTATGCTGTTTATTTTTTGCGTTGGCGTAGAAGCCGGCCCCAACTTTTTTTCCATTTTTTTCCGCGACGGGAAAAACTACCTGATGCTGGCGCTGGTGATGGTCGGCAGCGCAATGTTGATCGCCCTGGTGCTGGGTAAAGTCTTCGGCTGGGATATCGGGCTTACCGCCGGTATGCTGGCGGGGGCCATGACTTCCACCCCGGTGCTGGTGGGCGCGGGCGATACCCTGCGCCATTTCGGCCTGCCCAGCGACCAGCTGGCGCAGTCGCTTGACCATCTGAGCCTCGGCTATGCCCTGACCTACCTGGTCGGCCTGGTGAGCTTGATCGTCGGCGCTCGCTATATGCCCAAGCTGCAGCATCAGGATCTGCAGACCAGCGCCCAGCAAATCGCTCGTGAGCGCGGCCTCGATACCGATTCAAAACGTAAAGTGTACCTGCCGGTGATCCGTGCCTACCGCGTCGGCCCGGAGCTGGTGGCCTGGGCGGACGGTAAAAATCTGCGCGAACTGGGTATTTATCGCCAGACCGGCTGCTATATCGAACGCATCCGCCGCAACGGCATCCTGGCCAACCCGGACGGCGACGCGGTGCTGCAGATGGGTGACGATATTGCGCTGGTGGGCTATCCGGATGCGCACGCCCGTCTCGACCCGAGCTTCCGTAACGGCAAAGAGGTGTTCGACCGCGATCTGCTCGACATGCGCATCGTTACCGAAGAGATTGTGGTCAAAAACCACAACGCCGTCGGCCGCCGCCTGGCGCAGCTGAAGCTCACCGACCACGGCTGCTTTTTAAACCGGGTTATTCGCAGCCAGATCGAGATGCCTATCGACGATAACGTCGTGCTGAACAAAGGCGACGTGCTGCAGGTCAGCGGCGACGCCCGCCGCGTAAAAACCGTGGCCGACCGCATCGGCTTTATCTCTATTCACAGCCAGGTGACCGATCTGCTGGCCTTCTGCGCCTTCTTTATCGTCGGCCTGATGATCGGCATGATCACCTTCCAGTTCAGCTCCTTCAGCTTCGGCATTGGCAATGCCGCCGGCCTGCTGTTCGCCGGCATTATGCTTGGCTTCCTGCGCGCCAACCACCCAACCTTCGGCTATATCCCGCAGGGGGCACTGAACATGGTGAAAGAATTTGGTCTGATGGTGTTTATGGCCGGGGTTGGACTCAGCGCCGGTGCCGGGATCAATAACGGGCTGGGGGCTGTCGGCGGCCAGATGCTGGCGGCAGGGCTTATCGTCAGCCTGGTGCCGGTAGTGATCTGCTTCCTGTTCGGCGCCTACGTACTGCGCATGAACAGGGCAATGCTGTTCGGCGCCATGATGGGGGCCCGCACCTGCGCCCCGGCGATGGAGATCATCAGCGATACCGCGCGCAGCAACATTCCGGCGCTCGGCTATGCGGGCACCTACGCCATCGCCAACGTCTTGCTCACCCTCGCCGGGACGCTCATCGTGATCATCTGGCCAGGGCTACAATAAATTTTTTGCGAAAAAAACCGTCACAGGCAGAACTTTTTCTCAGGGCATCAGTCATAAGTAATGCCACTGCTTTTCTTTGATGTCCCCATTTTGTGGAGCCCATCAACCCCGCCACTTCGGTTCAAGGTTGATGGGTTTTTTGTTGCCTGCGTTTCACCCGCATGCACGTCTCGCATCGCATCAGTGCCCTATTCCTGCGCCTTCTCCCCTGCCAACTGCCCGACCATCATGCGGATTGCCGCCTTCGATAACGGCGCGCGGTCGGTGACAAAGTGCAAGGTCATCCCTTCAATAAAGGCGTCGAGTCCGCGGGCGGTATCGGGGGTGAACCACTGCTCCAGCGTCTGCTGGCTGCGCCGCATCCAGTTCTGCATCACCGCCTTCAGCGCCGGCTGACTGCTGCAGAACGCGTACAGCTGGTACATTAGTTTCATATTGCGCGCCGTGGTCACCTGGGCGCTGAAGATCAGTTCAGCAATAGCATCGCAGGCCTGCACCTGGTTCGTTACCCCGACGAAGCCTTGCTGGTAGTGCGCCGACATCTCGGCAGTAAACAGGCTGAACGCCTCCTCAATTAACGCCTCAATGCCGCTAAAATAGTAGGTCAGCGACCCCAGCGGCACATTCGCGCAGGTGGCGATTTTACGGTGCGTCACCGCATGGATGCCGTGCGCCGCAATGGTATCCAGCGTCGCCTGCAGGATGCGCTCACGGCGCTGCGGATCGTTCGGTCTACGGGCCATGATTTTCCTCTTCCGGTTTATGTACAAATGTACACATGCTTGCTACTGTTGTCTTCACTCTTCTCCATTAAGGCGTTTACGGATGACGACGCAATCCTCGCGCAGAGCGCTGCAGCTTCGGCTGTGGGCGCTGTTTATGTTCTTTTTCATCCCGGGCTTGTTAATGGCCTCCTGGGCCACCCGCACGCCGGCGATCCGCGATCTGCTGGCGCTATCCACGGCAGAGATGGGCGTGGTGCTGTTTGGTCTGTCGGTGGGGTCGATGAGCGGTATTCTCTGCTCAGCGTGGCTGGTGAAGCGCTTTGGTACCCGCAAGGTCATCCGCACCACCATGTCCTTCGCCGTACTTGGCATGCTGGTGCTCAGCCTGGCGCTGTGGGTCTCTTCCGCCCCGCTGTTCGCCTTCGGTCTGGCCATCTTTGGCGCCAGCTTTGGCTCGGCAGAAGTCGCTATTAACGTCGAAGGCGCGGCCATCGAGCGGGAGATGAATAAAACGGTGCTGCCGATGATGCATGGCTTTTACAGCTTCGGCACTCTGTTCGGCGCCGGGGTGGGCATGGCAGTGACCGGATTCGGCCTGCCTGCCGCCCCGCACATCCTGGCGGCTGCGCTGGTGGCTATCCTGCCCATCGCCATCGCCATCCGCGCCATTCCCGATGGCACCGGTAAAAATGCCGCTGAAGCCGCCCACGGTGAGGCGAAGGGTCTGCCGGTATGGCGCGACGCACAACTGCTGCTGATCGGCGTTATTGTCCTGGCGATGGCCTTTGCCGAAGGCTCGGCCAACGACTGGCTGCCGCTGCTGATGGTGGATGGCCACGGCTTTAGCCCCACCTCCGGCTCCCTGATCTATGCCGGTTTCACCCTCGGCATGACGCTGGGCCGCTTTACCGGCGGCTGGTTTATCGATCGCTACAGCCGGGTGGCTGTGGTCCGCGGCAGCGCAGTGATGGGCGCCCTCGGCATAGGCCTGATCATTTTCGTCGATAACCCGTGGGTGGCGGGCATCTCGGTACTGCTGTGGGGCATCGGCGCCTCGCTTGGCTTCCCATTGACCATCTCCGCCGCCAGCGATACCGGGCCGGACGCGCCCAAGCGCGTCAGCGTGGTGGCGATCACCGGCTATCTCGCTTTCCTCGTCGGGCCGCCGCTGCTGGGCTTCCTCGGCGAACACTTCGGCCTGCGCAGCGCCATGATGGTGGTGCTGGGTCTGGTGATGGTGGCGGCGCTGGTCGCCCGCGCGGTGGCTAAGCCACAATCTGAACCCGTTATGGAGAACAGCTAATGAGCATAAAACTGATTGCGGTGGATATGGACGGCACCTTTTTAAGCGATGCCAAAACTTACAACCGGCCGCGCTTCCTCGCCCAGTACCAGCGAATGCGTGAGCAAAATATTCGCTTCGTGGTCGCCAGCGGCAACCAGTATTATCAGTTGATCTCCTTTTTCCCGGAGATTGCCCATCAGATCGCCTTTGTGGCGGAAAACGGCGGCTGGGTGGTGAGCGGCAATGAAGACGTATTCAACTGCCAGCTGCCGGTTCACCATTTCAATGCCGTGGTCGATCATCTGCAGACCCTGCCGAATATCGAGATCATCGCCTGCGGGAAGCGCAGCGCCTACACTCTCAACAGTTATAACGACGCGCTGAAGACGGTGGCGGCGAAGTATTATCACCGCCTTGAACTGGTGGATGATTTTAACCATCTTGATGACACCATCCTCAAATTTGGCCTCAACGTGCCGGACAGTCTGATCCCGGAAATTCAGCCGAAGCTGCACACGGCGCTGGGGGACATGGTTACCGCGGTGGCCACCGGCTACGGCAGCATCGACTTAATTATCCCGGGTGTGCACAAAGCCAACGGGCTGCGCATTTTGCAGCAGCGCTGGGGTATTGAGGATCATGAGGTGGTGGCGTTCGGCGACAGCGGCAACGATATCGAAATGCTGCAGCACGCTGGATTTGGCTTTGCCATGGCCAACGCCCGGGAAGACGTCAAAGCCGTCGCCCGCTATCAGGCGCCGCACAACAACGAAGAAGGCGTCCTGCAGATTATTGATAAGGTATTAAATCGCGAAGCGCCGTTCGCCTGATAAGACCCGGATGCGAGCGCATCCGGGTTGAAAACAACTACCCCTGCTGCGAATTGCCGACGCTTTTATCTTTGAGAAAGTAGATCATCAGCCCCAGCCACAGTACCCCGCCCAGCAGGTTAAACAGGCTGAACAAGCCGTTGCCCCCGAACTCATAAGCATGTTTGCTGAGCTCGATGCCGACGGTGAAGATCAGCATCTGCAGCATCCCCATCGCCGCCGAGACCGTGCCTTTACTCATCTCGCTGGCGAACAGCGTTAAGCGCACCAGACCGGCGTTCGCCAGGCCAATCCCGAAGGCGTAAAAGCTCAGGCCAGCGGTCATCCACAGATAAGCGTGGGAAGAAACCACGGTCGCCGCTGCGGAGAGGATCAGACCAAACATGATCGGCCAGCCGCCCATGATAATCAGCGAGCGCACGGTCCGGCGCGAGGTCAGGCGCGCCAGCACCAGGTTACCGGCAATCAGTGCGCCGAAAATCGGCACCTGCAGCATGCCGTACTCATAGCTGGTGGCCTGTTCGCCGCTGATAATAATCACCGGCGACTGGGCAATCCACGCCAGCAGCGGCAGGCTGACAAAGCCGGTGGCCAGCGCGCCGGCGACGAAGCGCAGGTTCTTCAGCACCAGCCGATAGTCGCGGCCCAGCTCTTTGACCGACAGCTTTTCGCCCAGCCGCGTCGCGGTCTCCGGCATCGCCCGCTGCAGGCCGAAGAACGAGATGGCCGCCAGCACGGCGAACAGGACAAACATCATCTCCCACGGCAGGATATGCACCCAGGCGGCGCCCACCAGCGGCCCCAGCAGCGGGGCAATCAGCGCCACGTTAGCCATCAGAGCGGTGATTTTGATACACACCGCCTCCTCAAAAGACTCCTGGATTGCCGCATAGCCCACCGCGCCGATAAAGCACAGGCTGATCCCCTGCAGGAAGCGCAGCAGGGTAAACTGCTCAATGGTCTGCGCCAGCAGCGTCGCCAGGCAGGTAACGATAAACCATACTACGCCGGTCAACATCACCGGACGGCGGCCAATACGATCCGACAGCGGCCCCAGCAGCCACTGTAAAAACATACCGCCAGCCAGATAGGCAGTCATTGAGGTAGGCACCCATTCGTTACCCACCTGAAATTCCTGCACCACGGCTAACATGCCCGGCTGAATCATATCGTTGCCGATATAAGTGGAAAACTCGTACAGCACCAGACATAGCGGGAACAACAGCGCCTGCCTTCCGAGGCGGCGGCCTGAAAGCGAATAATTTTGCATGAAATCTCTTATCTATCAAAAATCGCGCAAAGTGTAATGAAACTCCCGGCGCGGAGATAGTGAATTGTGGGTGACACCGCACAATATTGCGCGCCCTGCGCCAGCGTGCGAACCCTCTCCGGCTATTCAGCCTGCGTATATATTCCGTTTATGTTTCAGCAATGTGACAAACGATATACTGACGCTTTTCAGGTTGTTAGCATTGAAACTTCTGTGCGAAATTCCTTAACAACCTGATTTTTAAGACAATGCTGCTTTATCTCCGCGCTGCTTTTTTTTAGAGTAAGCGGCTTATTTGCTCTCGGACCAACAAGCCTGGAAGTCTATGCTGGAAAATATTAACTATGCGCTGTTCGCTCTGCTCAACGCGACACCGGCCTCGCCGCAGTGGGCCATTGAGGTGGCGATCTTCATCGCTAAAGATTTGATTCTGATCGTGCCCCTGCTGGTGGTGGCGTTGTGGCTGTGGGGGCCTGCCCAGCGGCAGATGGTGTTTAAGCTGATGCTGGCGCTGATTCTCAGCCTGACCGTGTCGTGGGCGATCGGCCACCTCTATCCGCACGATCGGCCGTTTGTCGCCGGCGTGGGCTATAACTTCCTGCATCATGCGGCAGACGACTCCTTCCCCAGCGACCATGGCACCGTCAGCTTTACCTTTGCCCTGGCCTTCCTGTTCTGGCATCGCCTGTGGTCAGGCGCCCTGCTGATGGCCATCGCAGGCGCCATCGCCTGGTCCCGCGTCTATCTTGGCGTCCACTGGCCGCTGGATATGCTCGGCGGCCTGCTGGCCGGTATGTGCGGCTGCCTTGGCGCGGCGCTGATCTGGCATACGTTCGGCCCGGCGCTATACCGTCAGCTGCAGCGGCTGTACCGCCTCTGCTTCTCCTTGCCGATCCGTAAAGGCTGGGTGCGCGGCTAAACGCCAGCCGTCGCTGCGGCCACTGCGTGACTAACCCGCAAGCGACAGGTAAAATCTCGCTAACGCCCTGCCCCCGCAGGGCGATTTTAGCGCAGAGGGAATATGGAAACTCGCCGTGACGAACGTATTAGTCAGCTCATTCAGGCACTCAAACGCAGCGATAAGCTACATCTGAAAGAAGCCGCTTCCCTGCTTGGGGTTTCGGAAATGACCATTCGTCGCGATCTCAATGGCCATAGCGGCCCGGTTGTGCTGCTCGGCGGATACATTGTGCTGGAGCCGCGCAGCGCCACCCATTACCTCCTCAGCGATCAAAAAACCCGGCTGGTCGAGGAAAAACGCCGTGCCGCTCGCCATGCAGCCGCGCTGCTGGAGGCCCATCAGATGGCCTTCTTCGACTGCGGGACCACCACGCCGTGGATCATTGACGCCATTGACGATGCCCTGCCCTTCACCGGCGTCTGCTACTCCCTGAATACTTTTCTGGCACTGCAGGAAAAACCGCAGTGCCGCGCGGTCCTGTGCGGTGGGGAGTTTCATGCCAGCAACGCGATTTTTATGCCGCTGAGCCTTGAGGATACCCTCAGCCATCTGAGCCCCGACATCGCCTTTTACTCGGCGGCAGGCATTGACTGCGAGCAGGGGGCAACCTGCTATAACCTGGAGGAGCTGCCGGTTAAGCACTGGGCGATGCGTCATGCGCGCTACCACGTGCTGGTGGTCGACCACAGCAAGTTTGGCAAAGTGCGTCCGGCGCGCATGGGGGCGTTAGCAAAATTTGACGTGATTGCCAGCGACATCTGCCCGGATGACGAGCTGGTGGCGCTGGCGAAGACGCAACAGATCTCTCTGTTGTATTGAAGACTGCCCGTGCCCCGCAGGGCGCGGGCATGGCATCAGGAGAACCAGCTGCCGAACCAGCCGTGCAGTTTCATCAGCACGAAGTCGATCATCCGGCTGAAGAAGCCGCCCTCTTTCACCGGCTCCATGACGATCAGCGGCCGCTGCTCGATGGTTTTATCATTCAGCTTAAAGTCGATAGTCCCGACCACCTGCCCCTTCTCCAGCGGCGCGGTGAGCTGCGGCTGATTTAAGGTGTAGCTGGCTTTCAGGTTCTTCAGCTGGCCCTTCGGCAGGGTGATAGAGCCCGCCTCACCGGCCCCCAGTTTCGCTTCGCTGCTGTCGCCAAACCACACGCGCTGGGTAACGAAGGTGGCATCTGGTTTAATCGGCGTCACGGTTTCATAGAAGCGGAAGCCCCAGGTCAGTAGTTTTTCTGACTCGTTAAAGCGAATGCGGTCGGTTTTGGTCCCCAGCACCACGGCGATCAGACGCATATCGCCCTGAGTGGCCGAGGAGACGAGGTTATAGCCAGCCCCGGCGGTGGTCCCGGTTTTCACGCCATCGGCGTTGAGGTTGGTGCTCCACAGCAGACGGTTGCGGTTCGGCTGACGAATTTTATTGAAGGTGAACTCTTTTTCTTTATGTACCGCGTACTCTTCCGGTACGTCGTGGATCATCGCTTTGGTCAGCAGCGCCATATCGCGGGCGGTACTGAACTGCCCCGGCGCATCAAGGCCGTGGACGGTCATAAAGGTGGTGTTGGTCAGCCCCATTTTTTTGGCGTAGCCGTTCATCAGGCTGACGAAAGCATCCTGGCTGCCCGCCACGTAGTCAGCAATCGCAATGCTGGCGTCGTTCCCGGACTGAATGATGACCCCTTTATTCAGATCTTCTACGGAAACCTGCATGCCAGGCTTGAGGAACATCACCGATGAGCCGCGCAGCGCCGGGTTGCCGGTCGCCCAGGCATCGCGCCCAACGGTCACCATATCGGTCAGTTTGATTTTTCCCGCCTTTATCGCCTGCCCCACCACGTAGCTGGTCATAATCTTCGTCAGACTGGCCGGGTCGAGTTTTTCATCGGCATTGCCTTCGCTGAGCACCTTCCCGCTGGCATAGTCCATCAGGATCCAGGCACGAGCGTCAATTGAAGGGGCGTCGGGGAGTTGTTCTGCAGCCTGCACCGCAGGTGCGACAAGAAATAATAGCGCGCAACCTGCCGCGAGGCCGCGAAGGGAAAAAGCGTCATGCATCATAAGAGCCACCCAAGTATCCTTTCCAAACAAAATATGCCGCACCACTCTGACCGCGCCGCAGCAACCGGTGAGTAAAGCGTACAAATGACCTTAAAGAAACAGCGAGTTGGTAAAGTTTTTAAAGTTTACGCAATAACATGCCGCTGTGCTTTAATCAGAACAATTTTTTTGATCGCGATTGCCTAAATATTAACTTTATCCCAACATGATCGCCGATCGCGCTGCAACGGCAGTGAAACAAACTCAGGAGCGAAAATGATTACACTGTGGGGACGTAATAACTCGACCAACGTGAAGAAAGTACGCTGGGTGCTGGAGGAGTTGGAACTGCCTTATCAGCAGATCCTCGCCGGGCTGGAGTTTGGTCTCAATCATGACCCGGAATATCTGGCGATGAACCCGAACGGGCTGGTGCCGCTGTTAAAGGACGATGCCACCGGGGTGGTGTTGTGGGAATCAAATACCATTATTCGCTATCTTGCCGCCCAGTACGGCGTTGACCGCCTGTGGCTGGCCGCGCCGGCGCAGCGCGCGCAAGGGGAAAAGTGGATGGACTGGTCCAACGGCACGCTCTCTCCCGCCCATCGCCCGGTGTTAATGGGTCTGGTCAGGACGCCGCCGGAGCAACGTGACCCGGCGGTCATCGCCGCGGGGATCAGCGCCTGTGAATCGCTGTTCGCCATGCTTGATGACGAACTGGCCAAAATGCCGTGGCTCTCCGGCGAACAGTTCGGCCTTGGCGATATTGCTGTCGCTCCCTTCGTCTACAATCTGTTGTCGATCCTCGATAGCTGGCAACCTCGGCCCCATCTGCAGCGCTGGTATCAGCAGATTAGCCAACGCCCTGCCTGGCGCGAAGTAGTGCAGATCCCGGTGACCTGAGGTTAAGTCTCCGGACTCAACCGCAATAGCTCGCCGTTAGACTCGTCGGTTAAGACGTACAGATAGCCGTCGGGTCCCACGCGAACGTCGCGGATGCGTTTCCCGCGCGCCTCCAGCAGGCGCTCCTCCTCGCGGACCTGATTGCCGTCCACCGCCAGGACAATTAGCGATGTCTCCTTCAGCGCGCCGATAAACAGCTTATGCTGCCACTGAGGAAAGGTCTGCGCCGCGTAAAAGGCCATCCCGCTCACCCCGGGTGAGACCGGCCAGACATACAGGGGAGGCTCGGTCCCCGGTACCATTTTGCCCTTCGCCTCCGGGATCGGCTGACCGCTGTAGTTAATGCCGTGCGTCGCCAGCGGCCAGCCGTAATTTTTACCCGCCTGCGGAATATTAATTTCATCTCCGCCGCGCGGGCCATGCTCGTTCAGCCACAGCGCCCCGCTCCACGGATTCATCGCCATCCCCTGCGGGTTGCGGATGCCGTAGGCCCAGATCTCCGGCCTCACGTCGGCTCGGCCAGCAAAGGGATTATCCGGCGGAATGCCCCCGGTCTCCGTCAGGCGGACCACTTTTCCCTGCAGCTTGCCGAGATCCTGAGCGGTGGCGCGCTGATTATTTTCTCCCAGACCGATAAACAAATATCCTTTGCCGTCGAACACCAGCCTGCCGCCGAAATGATTGCCGATGGAGAGCTTCGGCTGCTGGCGAAACACTACGGTAAAGTTCGTCAGCTGCGTGGCATCCGGGTTCAACTGCCCGTAGCCCACTGCGGTGCCCGCCTTACCGCTGGCGTCCCTTTCCGCATAGCTTAGCCACACCCGCCGCGACTGGGCGAAATCCGGCGCCAGCGCAACGTCCAGTAGGCCGCCCTGGCCGTTGGCCCACACCTGCGGCACGCCGGATATCGGCGCCGACAGGCCTTTACCGGGTTGCCAGCGCTTGAGCTCGCCGCCGCGCAGGGTAATCAACATGCTCTGATCGTCAGGGAGAAACGCCAGGCCCCACGGATGGGCCAGCCGGTTTTGCAATACCTCCACCCGTACCGCAGCCTGGCTCAGGGCTGGCAGCGCTAAGGCGCTCAATATCAACAGCAGCGGGATCGGACGCATGGCATTCTCCTTTCGTCAGCTCTGCGCTAAAGGGTAGCCAGCGGGGAAATATGCGCGGGGATTTTTACATAACCTTTAACAGGGGAAGCGTCCACTTCCCCTGGGTTGCAGCCGATCAGGCATGGGTGATTGGCGCCAATTTATTCAGTTTATGAATATTTGAAGTCAATCCCGTCAGACAGCGTTCTAGCTTCTCTACGTTAACAGCGATGTATAGCGGACAATCATGATGCCCACTCATCAGGCATAGTGCAGCGGCGGCGATGGACTCGCCGGCCAGTCGAAGGGTATCCCTCTCCTCCGGTGAAATGGCATTCTGCAGACGCGGCGCCTGCGCACGCATTTCGCGGCATAGCTCAAACAAATTATCACGCAGATGGTCATTTTCGCTGACTGACATATAGCCTTTGGCCTTTCGCAGCTGCAGATAGGCATCAATATCGATATTGGCATTGATGAGCTTCTGCAAAAGGTGGCGGTATAGTCTGTCAACGGTCATCACGTTTCCTCCTCTGTCGTCCTTCACCCTTTTCATAATACGGTTATTTTTTGTTCAAAATGATGCGCCAGGTCAATAATCCCCAGGACTTTAACATCATTTACAATGCGGCAACTTCATCGCATTGTAGGGTATATAACAAGAATTATGTTATACGATCACAATTAATTTCATAAAGAAATTATTAAATGGAAAATGGTAAATAAAGACAGGAATAGTGCAACAAAGATCACAATACCTTACAAATCCTGTTGCACCATCGGCAATCCAGATGCCATAACAAATCATTAATGTAATACGTATAACATTTAAGAAAAACAGCGAACGCGCACCGTGGATCGCTGATAATCTCTCTGCTCGTTGCAAGGAACTGAACCATGACGTCCGGTAAAAGAAACTACCTGCTGTTGAGTCTTTTCGATTTCCTCTACCTGTTCGCCTGGTCGTCGACCATGGCTTTCTTTGTCATCTGGACCACCCAGCATCTTGGTATCAGCGCCACGAAGACCGGCCTGCTTTACTCGGTCAATGCTTTTATCGCCCTGCTGATGCAGCCTTTCTTCGGCTACATTTCCGATAAGTTCGGCCTGAAAAAACGCCTTATCTGGCTGCTGATCGCCCTGCTTCTGCCGATAGGTCCCTTCTTTATCTATGTTTACGCGCCGCTGTTGGTACATAACTTTTGGTTTGGCGCGCTGCTGGGGGGGATCTATCTGGGGATTATCTTTAACTCTGGCTGTGGGGTAATCGACTCTTACATCGATAAGATTTCCCGGCGCTACCAGTTCGAATATGGTCGGGTGCGGATGTGGGGCTCGTTAGGCTGGGCAGCGGCGGCCTGGATTGTGGGTAAATATATCGACAGCAATCCTAATCTGGCTTTCTGGCTCGCCAGCCTCGCCATCGTCATCGCCGCCATCTGTTTTATGCTGACCAAAATCGAATTAACCGACGCCGATGTGGCGCGAAGCGAATCGCTGAAGGTCTCCCATGCCCTTGAGCTGGCGAAGAATGGTCAGTTCTGGATGCTGCTGCTCTTTACCCTGTTCGTCACTCAGATTTACGATACCTACGATCAGCAGTTTGCCCAGTACTTCTCGCTACAGTTCCCGACGCCGGAGGAAGGCAACCGCTGGTATGGGATCCTCGCTTCTGTCCAGGTCTGTGGCGAAACCCTGTTCCTCTGCCTGATGCCATGGTTTGTTAACCGGACCGGCGCCAAATGGGCGCTGATCATCGCCGGGCTGATCATGTCAGTACGTATTGTCGGGTCAGCCGTGCCCCTCGGCCCGGTGTGGATTGGCGCGGTGAAAATGATGCATGCTC
Organism: Klebsiella africana; assembly: GCF_020526085.1. Taxonomy (NCBI): domain Bacteria; kingdom Pseudomonadati; phylum Pseudomonadota; class Gammaproteobacteria; order Enterobacterales; family Enterobacteriaceae; genus Klebsiella; species Klebsiella africana. The sequence goes on from NZ_CP084874.1 coordinate 3,498,067, forward strand.
TGGAGAAACCGTTGATTCTGGTATCGGTCTTTAAATTCATCGCCGCCAACTTCGACCACAAGCTCTCTTCAACGGTCTATTTGCTGGTGCTGTTCGTCGCCTCGATCGCCACCGCCATTTACTCTCCACTAGCAGGCTATCTGTACGATACCATTGGCTTCGCCAACACCTATCTGATCCTCGGGGGGATCGCCGGGCTCTTTACCCTGATCTCTATCTTCACGCTGCAGGATAAGCGCGAACCGAAAAAACCCGGCGCCACGCCCTCCAGGGCCGTGACGACGGCGCAATAAGCCTCCCGCCCAACCGCCGCGCCGGGCGCTACACATTGCGCGCGACTAACGGCTTTTGCAGGAGCGTTTCCAGCACCCGCAGCGGCGAGAGCTGCGGGTGACTCATCGCTTTCACTGGTAACAGAAAGGTCTGCTCAAGCAGATACTGGCCGCGCATCGCGGCGTGAGGGGTCTGATCGGAAAAGCAGATCCAGGTGCTGCCGGCGGCAAAGTCGATCTCCTGCTGCGCCCCCTGTCGTTGGTACTCAGGGGCGCTTTTCATCGCATCGTGCAGGGCCAACATCAAATGATCGTAATGGCTACGCCGGGTTTTGGTGATCCCGAGCGCGGCCTGCAGCCAGGCGCCTAGCGGCGACCAACGTTTCAGCTGCGGCAGAAAGCGCGCCGCGAGGGTATCGAAATGCTCACCTGTCCGCCAGGTTCGCGGTTCACCGCGGGGGTGAATGTTGCAAAAGATGCGCAAAATACGGTCGCCATTGACCGGTCGCGACGGAAAAGCATCTACATGCAGGCGGGAGTCATCTTTGCGCCAGGAAGTCGTTTCCCGCCAGGCGGTGATGGGATGCAGGCGCAGGCTGGTTTGCGGATGGTGCAGCGCCTCGCCATAGCCTGGCAATAACGCGTCTATCAGCTGCAGCGTCATCTGGTGGTAACGCGCCATCAGCCGGGCGACGGCAGCCGTTTTCTGCTTATCCGCCACACCTCTGAGCGTGCGGGTGTCGGGTTGATAGCTGATATTCTTGCGCCGCGGCGCAACCAGCTCAGGGGTCAGCAACGCCTGCTCCGCAGCGGTTAATGAAAACGCCAGCTGCGGCAGATAGAGCACATTCCCCTGCTCAAGAGAGTGTTGGATCTGCGGCGGCTGCGGGGGGATCTCCAGATTACTGAATGGCAGGGTGGCTATCGCCACCGGGGAGCCTGTTGGTGTCATTTCCTTGCCTCTTCTCCTCGCAGTCATCGAGGTATTTAGTAAAGAAATTGTTATCATTTTGTAGATTACAACGTAAATGACGGGCGTTTTTATCAGGAATGGCGGTTTTGACCCGGCGCTGAAGCCCACGCACTCCTTATCCGAGCGCTTTTTCACCATTAACCGCGACGGAGCTATACTCTTTTTCGCAAAGATCTGTAGAATTCCTGCCCTGACCATTCCAATAATTGAACACTTTTTAAGCTATGAGCAATGTCACGCACCAGCCGAAAATCGGCTTCGTCTCCCTGGGCTGCCCGAAAAACCTCGTGGACTCAGAGCGTATCCTGACCGAACTGCGCACCGAAGGTTATGACGTCGTACCGACTTACGACAACGCCGATATGGTGATCGTTAACACCTGCGGCTTTATTGATAGCGCTGTGCAGGAATCGCTGGAAGCGATTGGCGAAGCGTTGAAAGAGAATGGCAAGGTGATCGTCACCGGCTGTCTCGGCGCGAAAGAGGATCAGATCCGCGAAGTTCACCCGAAGGTGCTGGAGATCACCGGTCCGCACAGCTATGAGCAGGTGCTGGAGCACGTCCACCACTATACGCCGAAGCCGAAGCACAACCCATTCCTGAGCCTGGTGCCGGAACAGGGCGTTAAGCTGACCCCGCGTCACTATGCCTACTTAAAAATTTCCGAAGGCTGCAACCATCGCTGTACCTTCTGCATTATTCCGTCCATGCGCGGCGATCTGGTGAGCCGTCCAATTGGCGAAGTGCTGGCGGAAGCCAAACGCCTCGCTGACGCCGGCGTGAAAGAGCTGCTGGTGATTTCGCAGGACACCTCTGCCTACGGCGTCGACGTTAAGCACCGCACCGGCTTCCACAACGGTATGCCGGTGAAGACCAGCATGGTCAGTCTGTGCGAAGAGCTGGCGAAGCTCGGCATCTGGGTGCGCCTGCACTATGTCTATCCGTACCCACACGTTGACGATGTGATCCCGCTGATGGCGGAAGGCAAAATTCTGCCGTACCTCGATATTCCGCTGCAGCACGCCAGCCCGCGTATTCTGAAGCTGATGAAGCGTCCAGGATCTGCAGACCGCCAGCTGGCACGCATTAAGCAGTGGCGTGAAATTTGCCCGGATCTGACCCTGCGCTCCACCTTTATCGTGGGCTTCCCGGGCGAAACGGAAGAAGATTTCCAGATGCTGCTCGACTTCCTGAAAGAGGCGCGTCTCGACCGCGTCGGTTGCTTCAAATACAGCCCGGTTGAAGGCGCTACCGCCAATGAGCTGGCGGATCAGGTGCCGGAAGAGGTGAAAGAAGAGCGCTGGAACCGCTTTATGCAGCTGCAGCAGCAGATCTCTGCCGAGCGCCTGCAGGAAAAAGTGGGCCGCGAAATTCTGGTGCTGGTAGATGAAGTTGATGAAGAAGGCGCGATTGGCCGCAGCATGGCCGACGCTCCGGAAATCGACGGCGCGGTGTATCTGAACGGCGAAACCCGCGTTAAGCCGGGCGACGTGGTGCGGGTGAAAGTCGAGCATGCCGACGAATACGACCTGTGGGGTACCCGGGTCTAGTCCAACTATCCGGATAGCGGCTTATCGCATTCCCCAGCCTACGGGGTCCTCCCGTAGGCTCATCCCCCCAGGCGCAGCGTCGCCAGCAAGCATTGATTACCTCCCTGGCAACCCTGTTACACCGTTATTTTGCCGGGTGGCGCTACGCTTACCCGGCCTACGAGGTCCAGACCCAATATGTGAATCGCCCCCGGACATGGGGCCGCTGAAACTGCCGGTGCTGGCCGAATCCCGGGGGTACAGAGGGCGGCGGCGACTGGCCGCTCCCTGCGCCATGAGAAGCATAACGCAGGCGATTAACCGGGAGCGCAAACTACGCTGAAGCCACAGATAACATAAACAACCACACTGCAAGTGCTCCCCCTCACCCTGGCCCTCTCCCGGAGGGAGAGGGAACCGTCCGGCAGTCGTTTCCGCCGCTCCCTGCGCCATGAGAGGCATAACGCAGGCGATTAACCGGGAGCGCAAACTACGCTGAAGCCACAAATAACATAAAGGGCCGCACGGCGGTGCTTTCCCTCGCCCTACCCCTTTAACTTCGGATCCAGCGCATCGCGCAGGCCATCGCCCAGCAGATTAAACGCCAGCACAGTCACGAATATCGCCACCGCAGGAAACAGCGCCACATGCGGGGACATCACCATATCCGCCCGCGCCTCGTTAAGCATCGCGCCCCACTCCGGGGTGGGCGGCTGCGCGCCAAGGCCGAGAAAAGACAGGCTGGCCGCCGAAATAATCGATACCCCAATGCGCATGGTGAAATAAACCACGATCGACGACACCGTCCCCGGCAGGATGTGGTTGAAGAGAATGGTGGCGTCGCTGGCGCCGATGCTGCGCGCCGATTCAATAAAGGTCTGCTGCTTCAGAACCAGCGTATTGCCGCGCACCAGACGGGCAAACGCCGGGATCGAGAAGATCGCCACGGCGATGATCACGTTGGCCATCCCGCTGCCCATGACGGCGACCACCGCAATCGCCAGCAGGATCCCCGGAAAAGCGAACAGCACGTCGCAAAGTCGCATAATGAGCCGGTCCCACCAGCCCTCATAGTACCCGGCCAGCAGCCCCAGCACCGTGCCGATGGCCGCGCCAATCAGCACCGCCAGTACCCCGGCAGCCAGCGAGATCTGCGCCCCGACCAGCACCCGGCTGAAGATATCGCGTCCCAGGGAGTCGACACCGAACCAGTGCACCAGCGAAGGCCCCTCGTTAAGCCGGTCATAGTCGAAATAATTTTCCGCATCGTACGGCGCTATCCAGGGGGCAATGACGGCTATCACAATCAGCAATAGCACGAAAATACCGGCGCCCATCGCCACCGGCTGGCGACGAAAGCGTCGCCAGAACTCATGCCATGGGGTATGGATCTCGCCGGGTTTGATACCCGGCATGGCGTTCAGCGCCGCCTGCCTTCTCCAGTTAAGCAATCGCACCTTACTTATACCTGATAGCTGGGTTTATGGCCGCGTACAGCACATCCACCACTAAATTGATAAGAATAAACTCCAGCGAAAAGAGCAATACTTCCGCCTGAATCACCGGGTAATCGCGCATCTCCACCGAATCGACCAACAGTCGGCCCAGCCCCGGCCAGTTAAACACCTTTTCCACGACGATCGACCCGCCGAGCAGAAAACCAAACTGCAGCCCCATCATGGTCACCACCGGGATCATCGCATTGCGCAGGCCATGCTTGAGCACCACCCACGTTTCGCTCACCCCTTTCGCCCGCGCGGTACGCATATAGTCTTCATGCAACACATCAACGAAAGACGCGCGGGTAAAGCGCGCCATGACCGCCGCCACCGCCGCGCCAAGGGTCAACGACGGCAAAATATAGTGCCGCCAGCTGTCGGCCCCCACCGTCGGCAGCCAGCCCAGCTCAACCGAAAACACCTGCATCAGCAGCATGCCGAGAGCAAAAGCCGGAAACGAAATGCCGCTCACCGCCAGCGCCATTCCCAGACGGTCGGGCCAGCGATTACGCCACACCGCGGCCGCGATCCCCGCCGCCATCCCGAACAGTACCGCCCAGCTCATGCTGGCCAGCGTCAGCCACAGCGTCGGCATAAAGCGGCTGGCTATCTCACTGGCAACGGGGCGCCGCGAGGCCATGGAAATGCCAAAATCACCGCGCAGTACGTTGGTGATATAGTGCCAGAACTGGACATGCAGCGGCTGGTCAAGCCCCAACTGCTGACGCACCATCGCCACCACCTGGGCATCAGCCTCCGGTCCGGCAATCAGCCGCGCCGGGTCACCGGGCAGCATATGCACAAACAAAAACACCAGCACCGCGACGATAAGCAGAGTGGGGATCAGTCCCAGCAGGCGCTTAATCACATAATTCAGCATCGCTCCCTCCCATTCCGGGAGAGAGGACGCATGAAGATGAACATGATCACGGCGTCAGGTCCGCCTGTTCGAAGCTAAAGCCGGTATCCGGCTGGATATAGAAACCGGTGAGGTTCTTGCTGTGGGCGGAGACCAGTTTCTCGACCACCAGCGGCACCCACGGCGACTCTTTCCAGATAATATCCTGTGCCTCTTTATAGAGTTTGGTTTTCTCTTGCGGGTCGGTGGTTTTCAGCGCCTCGCTCAGCGCGTTATCTACCTGCGGATTGCTGTAAAACGCGGTATTAAACAGGGTCGGCGGCCAGTTTTGCGAGGCGAACAGCGGCGACAGCGCCCAGTCGGCTTCCCCGGTGGAGGCGGACCAGCCGGTATAGAACATCCGTACCCCGCTCTCTTTCTGCCCTTTACCTTCCACTTCCGCCGCCCGCTGGCCGGCGTCCATCGCCGTCACCTGCGCCTTAATCCCCACCTGCGCCAGCTGCTGCTGGGTGAACTGCAGCACTTTCTGCGCAGTGCTGTGGTTATGAGATGACCACAGCGTGGTGCTGAAACCGTTAGGGTAGCCCGCCTCTTTCAGCAGCTGGCGCGCTTTCGCCGGATCGTAGGGCCAGGCGGTGTAGGTCTGGGCATAGGCGATCGACGGCGGCACCACTCCGGTCGCCGGGGTGGCGTATCCGGCGAACGCTACCTTCACCAGCGCCTGACGGTTAATCGCATAGTTGATAGCTTCACGCACCTTCGGATTATCGAACGGCTTCTGCGTGACGTTCATGCTAATGTAGCGCTGCATGATCGACGGGCTGGCCACCAGCTCCAGTTTGCTGTTTTTCGCCAGCAGCGGCGCCTGTTCGTAAGGGATCGGGAAAGCAAACTGCGCCTCGCCGGTCTGCAGCATCGCCGCCCGGGTATTGTTATCGACCACCGGACGCCAGGTGATGGAGTCCAGCTTCGGCAGGCCCGGCTGCCAGTAGCCATCGAACTTGCTGACCTTCACGAAATCTGTCTGGTTCCAGGTGTCGAGCTTATACGGCCCGGTACCCACCGGATGGAAGCCAATATCCTTGCCATATTTTTTCAGCGCCGCCGGCGAAATCATCGCCGTCGCCGGATGGGCGAGAATGTTTATAAACGCCGAGAAGGGTTGCTTCAGGGTAATTTTCACCGTGGTCGGATCGACCGCTTCGGTGCTGGCGATATTTTTATACAGGTTATAGCGCTTGAGATGGTTATCCGGGTTACTCGCGCGGTCGAGGTTCGCCTTGACCGCCTCGGCGTTAAAGTCGGTACCATCCTGGAATTTCACCCCGCTGTGCAGCTTGATGGTATACACCAGGCCATCTGGTGACACGGTATAGCTCTCGGCAAGCACGTTTTGCAGCTTCATCTCTTTATCAAGGCCGAACAGGCCTTGATAAAAGGACTTCGCCACCGCCTGCGACAGGGTGTCGTTGGCGTCATAGGGATCGAGCGTCGTGAAGTTAGACCCGACCGCCACCACCACATCTTTAGCGGCAAAAGCGGGGGCGCTTGCCAGGGCTGCCGCGATACTCAGCGCCAGCCACCATTTGCGCGAAACAGGTTGTGTCATCGTGTTCTCCTGAAAAGGTGCGTTATGTGTTGTTATGTTCAGCCCAGCACATCGGCGGATTCGCGGGCGACGAAATGGCCCGGCCCTACCTGCTGCAATGGCGCGCTGGCGATCTCTTCGCCCCGCTTATAGATATTCCCCGGGACATCATCAGACAGCAGGATCCGCTGCGGATGGCGATAGGTCGGGTCGGCGACCGGTACGGCAGCCATCAGCTTACGCGTATAAGGATGTTGGGGGTTTTCAAACACCGCGCGGCGCGGACCAATTTCGACAATCCGACCGCGGTACATCACCGCCACGCGGTGGCTGATGCGCTCCACCACCGCCATATCATGGGAAATAAACAGAAACGCGATGCCCATCTCGCGCTGAAGGTCGAGCATCAAATTGATAATCTGCGCCCGGATGGAGACATCCAGGGCCGATACCGACTCATCGGCTATCACCACCTTCGGATTCAGCGCCAGCGCGCGGGCAATGCAGATCCGCTGCCGCTGGCCACCGGAAAAGGCGTGAGGGTAGCGCCAGGCATGCTCCGGCTGCAGCCCCACCCGCTTCAGCAGCCAGGCAACCCGCTCCCGCGCCGCCTCGCCGTGCAGCAGGCCATGCACCCGTAGCGGCTCCATGATCGAGTCACCGACCGTCTGACGCGGATCAAGCGAGGCGTAAGGATCCTGAAAAATAAATTGAATATTACGCCGCAGAGACTGCAGCTTGCTGCCGGAGAGCGTATCAATCCGTTGGCCGTCGAAGGTAATAGTGCCTCCCTGGGTCTCGACCAGTCTCAGTAGCGCCCGGCCGGTAGTCGACTTGCCGCAGCCGGATTCGCCCACCAGCGACAGGGTTTCCCCCGGCCAGAGATCAAAACTCACCTTCTCCACCGCATGCACTTCGCGCGTCACGCGGTTGAGCAGCCCACCGCGCACCGGAAAACGGACCTCCAGGTCACGCACCTGCAGGATCGGCTCGCCGGCGACCACCGTATCTGGCGTTTCGCTCTCTGCCAGCGGCTGGCCCGGCAGCGGAAAGCGGCGCGGTAAATTCCGGCCGCGCATCTCCCCCAGCCGTGGGACCGCCGCCAACAGTGACTGAGTATAAGGGTGCTGCGGTGAACGAAAGATCTCCTCGACGCTGCCGGTCTCTACCGCCTCACCGCGATACATCACCAGCACCCGATCGGCGATATCAGCCACAACGCCCATATCGTGGGTGATAAAGATCACCCCCATCGCCATCTCCTTTTGCAGGACAGCAATAAGCTGCAGAATTTGCGCCTGAATGGTGACATCCAGCGCGGTGGTTGGCTCATCGGCAATCAACACCGCCGGCCGACAGGAGAGCGCCATGGCAATCATCACCCGCTGGCGCATGCCACCGGAGAGCTGGTGCGGATAGCGCGAGAGCATCTCTTGCGCCTGGGGGATACGCACCTGGTCGAGCATTTTTTTCGCCGCGCGCAGCGCCTCTTCGCGCCCCAACCCCTGGTGCAGGCGCAGGGATTCGGCGATTTGTTCACCGATGGTAAAGACCGGATTCAGCGAGGTCATTGGCTCCTGAAAAATCATGGCCAGATCCGCGCCGCGTACCCGGCGCATCTCGGCGTCCGTTTGCTCATTGAGCGCGATCACCTGCCGGTTACGCCGTCGCAGCCACAGCCCCTCGCTGCTCACTTCGCTGCTGGCGGCGTCAAGCAAACGCATCAGCGCCAGGGCGGTCACCGATTTTCCCGAACCGGACTCACCCACTATCGCCAGCGTCTCGCCGCGGCGCAGACTGAAGGAAAGCTGACGCACGGCCTGCACCTCGGGTGCATCCTGCTGGCGGAACGCGACGTTCAGGTTGCGCACCACCAGCACTTCGCAGGTATCCGTTTCGTGAGTTTGCGGCACTCTCCCTCTCCCTTGTTCTATTCGCGATAAATGCCAATGGTCGGCGTATCGCCGGCATAGCACCAGGCGCGGTACATGCCTTCACTGTTAAACGGTAAAACGACATTGCCTTCGCGATCGACGGCAATCAACCCGCCACTGCCGCCGAGAGCCGGCAGTTTCTCCATTACCACTCGTTCGCAAGCGGTGTAAAGACTCAGCTGACCGTACTCCATCAGAGCGGCAATGTCGTAGGCCGCCAGGGTACGCATAAAGACTTCGCCGGTGCCGGTGCAGGAGACCGCCACGCTGGCATTGTTGGCATAGCATCCCGCGCCCGGCAACGGGCTGTCGCCGACGCGTCCGGGCAGTTTGTTGGTCATGCCGCCGGTGGAGGTCGCCGCCGCCAGATTGCCGGCCAGATCGAGCGCCACCGCGCCGACGGTGCCCATTTTCTGGCGTTCGTCGAGCGGAGCGGCGTGGTGGTCGAGGATAATCTCTCCGTCCGCTTTCGCCTCCTGCAGCTGCAGCAGTCTTTCAGGAGTGGAAAAGAGATCGTTATCCACGCGCGCCATCCCGTGGGAGAAGGCAAAATTTTCTGCCCCCTCGCCGATCAGCAGCACGTGCGGGCTCTTCTCCAGCACCAGACGCGCCGCCAGCACCGGGTTACGCAAATGTTTGACCCCAGCCACTGCCCCCGCCTGCAGGCTGTAGCCATCCATTACGCAGGCATCCAGCTCGTGGGTTTGATCGCGGGTAAATACCGCGCCCATCCCGGCGTTAAACAGCGGGCACTCTTCCAGCAGCCGAACGGCCTCGGTCACGGCATCCAGCGCACTGGCGCCCGCGGCCAACATTTTCTGCCCGCTTTCGACGATAGTCGACAGCGCCGCTACGTATTCCCGCTCTCGCTCCGGCGTCATCTGCGCGCGGCAAATCGCCCCTGCGCCGCCGTGAATTGCTATAACCGCCTTGCCCATTTCGCCAGTCCTTAACGATGAAGTGGATAGCCCCTGCCCTGTCGTACCGCGTCGCGGCGCCGGTCACGTCATGAATAAGGGTATTGATATCATTATATTGCTGAATGTCTTATACAATTTTTGAATATAGAAAGAGCGGCGGGCGATGTAAAGCCTCGTACCCAGGTGGCATACTGCCCGCGCTGCTTTTCTGCCATAATAGGCGTTTTCGCTGTTTTGCCCGCAGGAGTGACCCATGGATTTTACCGCCGGACTGATGCCGCTCGACACAGCCCTCACCCAGATGCTCGATCGTATTACGCCGCTGAGCGCGACGGAAACTGTACCGCTGTTGCAGGCCTTCTCGCGCGTCACCGCCCATGACATCGTCTCCCCGCTGGATGTTCCCGGCTTTGATAACGCAGCGATGGATGGCTATGCCGTCCGGCTGAACGACCTTCGCGATGGTGCCGCGCTGCCGGTCGCTGGTAAGGCCTTTGCCGGCCAACCGTTTCACGAGACCTGGCCGGCGGGTACCTGTATCCGCATCATGACCGGCGCGCCGGTGCCTGTAGACTGCGATGCGGTGGTGATGCAGGAAGAGACCGAACAGAGTGACAGCGGCGTGCGCTTTACCGCGCCGGTAAAAGCCGGGCAGCATATTCGCCGTCGCGGAGAAGATATCGCCCACGGCGCGGTGGTCTTCCCTGCGGGAACCCCGTTGACAGTGGCCGAGCTGCCGGTGCTGGCCTCGCTGGGCATTGCCGAGGTCGAGGTGGTGCGCAAGGTTCGCGTCGCGGTCTTCTCGACCGGCGATGAGCTGCAGCTGCCGGGTCAACCGCTTGGCGACGGCCAGATTTACGATACCAACCGTCTGGCGGTGCACCTGATGCTGCAAGAGCTGGGCTGCGAAGTCATTAATCTCGGCATTATTCCTGACGACCCAGCGAAGCTTCGCGACGCCTTTATCGCCGCCGACCAGCAGGCCGACGTGGTCATCAGCTCCGGTGGCGTCTCGGTGGGCGAAGCCGACTACACCAAAACCATTCTTGAAGAACTGGGCGAAATCGGCTTCTGGAAGCTGGCAATCAAGCCGGGCAAACCCTTCGCCTTCGGCAAGCTCAGCAGCAGCTGGTTCTGCGGCCTGCCGGGCAACCCGGTTTCCGCCACCGTTACCTTCTGTCAGCTGGTGCAGCCGCTGCTGGCGAAGCTCTCTGGCAAGCACGGCCCGCTTCAGGCAACCCGCCTGCGGGTCCGCGCCGCCACGCGGCTGAAAAAGTCCCCGGGCCGCCTCGATTTTCAGCGCGGTATTTTGCAGCGCAACCCCGACGGCGAGCTGGTGGTGACCACCACCGGCCATCAGGGCTCGCACATATTTAGTTCCTTCAGCCTCGGCAATTGCTTTATCGTGCTCGAGCGTGAGCGCGGCCACGTTGAAGCAGGCGAATGGGTCGAGGTCGAAACGTTCAGTCACCTGTTTGGGGGGCTGTAATGACCGTGGAGCTGAGCGATGAAGAGATGCTGCGCTATAACCGGCAGATCGTCTTGCGCGGTTTTGACTTTGACGGCCAGGAGCGGTTAAAGGCTGCTCGCGTGCTGGTGGTCGGCCTCGGCGGGCTTGGCTGCGCCGCCGCCCAGTATCTGGCCGCCGCCGGGGTGGGTCAGCTCACCCTGCTCGATTTCGATACCGTCTCGCTGTCCAATCTCCAGCGTCAGACGCTGCACAGCAACGCCACCCTCGGCCAGCCGAAGGTGGATTCCGCCCGCGAGGCACTGGCGCGCATTAATCCGCACGTTCATCTGGTGCCGCTCAATGCCTTGCTGGATGAGACGGCGTTGGCGGTGCAGATTGCCGATCACGATCTGGTGCTCGACTGCACCGACAACGTCGACATTCGTAACCAGCTCAACGCCGGCTGTTTCCAGCACACCATCCCGCTGGTCTCCGGGGCGGCGATCCGCATGGAAGGGCAGATCAGCGTCTTCACGTATCAGGAGGGCGAACCCTGCTACCGCTGCCTGAGCCGGCTGTTCGGCGAAAATGCCCTCACCTGCGTCGAAGCCGGGGTAATGGCCCCGCTGGTGGGCACTATCGGTTCGCTGCAGGCGATGGAGGCCATTAAACTGCTGACCGGCTACGGTACCCCTGCCCGCGGAAAAATCGTGATGTACGATGCCATGACCTGTCAGTTTCGCGAAATGAAGCTGATGCGTCACCCGCAGTGCGAGGTCTGCGGCGCGCATTAACCCCCCACCACCGGCAACGAAAGTCGCCGGTGGTTTTGTGACCTCTCTCGTTATTTTCTCCCCGCTGGCTCATCCCCCTCTCGCTTGTTGATTTACGTCAATATAACTTTCATTCGAAAGTGTTTTTATATTCATACGCAAACAAGAGGGTAAACCATGATCTTCAACATCCAGCGCTATTCCACCCATGACGGCCCAGGGATCCGTACCGTCGTCTTCCTGAAAGGCTGCTCGCTGGGCTGCCGCTGGTGCCAGAACCCGGAAAGCCGCGCCCGCAGCGAAGATCTGCTGTATGACCCGCGCCTGTGTCTGGCCGGCTGCGATCTGTGCCAGCAGGCAGCGCCGGTGGTTATCACCCGCACCCTGGATGGCCTGATCATTCATCGGCAAAACGTTAACGACAAGCATATTACCGCGCTGCGCGACTGCTGCCCCACGACCGCGCTGACGGTCTGCGGCGAGGAAAAAAGCGTCGAAGCGATCATGGCGACGGTGCTGCGTGATAAACCATTCTACGATCGCAGCGGCGGCGGTATTACGCTTTCCGGCGGCGAACCCTTTATGAACCCGACGCTGGCGCAGGCGTTGTTCGAAGCAAGCCATCGGGCAGGTATTCACACCGCCGTCGAAACCTGCCTGCACGTGCCGTGGAAATACATTGAACCGTCTTTACCCTTTGTCGACCTGTTTCTCGCCGATCTGAAGCACGTCGACGAGGCCATTTTCCAGCAGTGGACCGACGGCAGCGCCCGCCGGGTACTGGATAACCTGCAGCGTCTGGCGCAGGCAGGGAAAAAAATGATTATTCGCGTGCCGTTAATCCAGGGATTCAACGCCAGCGAAGACGACATTAGCGCCATTATCAATTTTGCTGCCGACCGTTTACAGGTCAGCGAGATCCATTTCCTGCCGTACCACACGCTGGGAATGAATAAATACCAATTACTCAGTCAGCCCTATACCGCACCGGACAAACCGCTGGATGCTCCTGAGCTGCTCGCCTTTGCGCAGAATTACGCGCAAAGCAAGGGGCTAACGGCGATCTTACGAGGATAACCTTATGACTACCCTGAAACTCAACACCCTCAGCGCCCGCATCCAGGCCCATAAAATGGCGCTGGTGCATATCGTCAAGCCGCCAGTTTGTACCGAGCGCGCCCGCCACTATACGGAGATGTATCAGCAGCATCTCGATAAACCGATCCCGGTGCGCCGTGCGCTGGCGCTGGCTCACCATCTGGCGGAGCGCACCATCTGGATCAAGCACGACGAACTGATCGTCGGCAACCAGGCCAGCGAAGTGCGCGCTGCGCCGATTTTCCCGGAATACACCGTCAGCTGGATTGAGAAAGAGATCGACGATCTCGCCGACCGCCCGGGCGCCGGCTTCTCGGTCAGCGAAGAGAACAAACGCGTACTGCATGAAGTGTGTCCATGGTGGCGCGGCCAGACCGTGCAGGACCGTTGCTACGGTATGTTTACCGATGAGCAAAAAGCGCTGCTCGCCACCGGCATTATTAAGGCGGAAGGCAATATGACCTCCGGCGATGCTCACCTCGCGGTCAACTATCCCTTGCTGCTGGAGAAAGGGCTCGACGGGATGCGCGCGAAAGTCGCCGAACGCCGGTCGCGCATTAACCTGACGGTGCTGGAAGACCTGCACGGCGAGCAATTCCTGAAAGCGATTGATATCGTGCTGGAAGCCGTGAGCGATCACAGCAAACGCTTCGCCGCGCTGGCACGCGAAATGGCGGCAAAAGAGGCGCGCGAACAGCGTCGCGACGAACTGCTGACGATCGCTGAAAACTGTGAAGTCATCGCCCATGAGCCGCCGAAAACCTTCTGGCAGGCGCTGCAGTTGTGCTACTTCATTCAGCTGATCCTGCAAATTGAATCCAATGGTCACTCGGTTTCCTTTGGCCGCATGGACCAGTATCTCTATCCGTACTACCGCCGCGACGTTGAGTTGCAACAATCGCTGGATCGCGAACAGGCCATTGAGCTGCTGCACAGCTGCTGGCTGAAGCTGCTGGAGGTCAACAAGATCCGCTCCGGCTCACACTCCAAGGCCTCTGCTGGCAGCCCGCTGTACCAGAACGTCACCATTGGCGGCCAGAATCTGGTAGACGGTAAACCACAGGACGCGGTCAATCCGCTGTCGTATGCCATCCTTGAATCCTGCGGTCGCCTGCGTTCTACCCAACCGAACCTCAGCGTGCGCTACCACGCCGGGATGAGCAACGACTTCCTCGACGCCTGCGTCCAGGTGATCCGCTGCGGTTTCGGTATGCCAGCATTCAACAATGACGAGATCGTGATCCCGGAATTCATTAAGTTGGGCATCGAGCCGCAGGACGCCTACGATTACGCCGCCATCGGCTGTATCGAAACCGCGGTCGGCGGCAAATGGGGCTACCGCTGCACCGGCATGAGCTTCATTAACTTCGCGCGAGTGATGCTGGCGACGCTGGAAGGCGGCCGCGATGCCACCAGCGGCGAGGTGTTCCTGCCACAGGAGCACGCCCTGTCGAAAGGCAACTTCGCTAACTTCGATCAGGTGCTGGCCGACTGGGACCGTCAGATTCGTTACTACACCCGTAAATCAATTGAGATTGAATATGTGGTCGATACCATGCTTGAGGAGAACGTTCACGATATTCTCTGCTCGGCACTGGTCGACGACTGTATCGAACGGGCGAAGAGCATCAAGCAAGGCGGCGCGAAGTATGACTGGGTTTCCGGCCTGCAGGTGGGCATCGCCAACCTCGGCAACAGCCTGGCGGCGGTGAAAAAACTGGTCTTCGATCAGGGCGCCATCGGCCAACAGGAGCTGGCGAAGGCGCTGGCGGAAGACTTTGCCGGGCTAACTCACGAGCAGTTGCGTCAGCGGTTGATTAACGGCGCACCGAAGTACGGTAACGATGATGACAGCGTCGACGAACTGCTGGCGCGGGCCTACCAGACCTACATCGATGAGCTGAAGCAGTATCACAACCCGCGCTATGGCCGCGGCCCGATTGGCGGCAACTATTACGCCGGCACGTCGTCTATCTCCGCCAACGTTCCGTTCGGCGCGCAGACCATGGCAACACCGGATGGCCGTAAAGCGCACGCTCCGCTGGCAGAAGGAGCCAGCCCGGCCTCCGGTACCGACCATCTGGGACCGACGGCGGTCATCAGTTCAGTGGGTAAACTGCCCACCGGGGCGATCCTCGGCGGCGTGCTGCTTAACCAGAAGCTGAATCCGTCAACGCTGGAGAATGAGGCCGACAAACAGAAGCTGATGGTGCTGCTGCGTACCTTCTTCGAGGTGCATAAAGGCTGGCATATCCAGTACAACATCGTGTCGCGCGACACGCTGCTGGAGGCGAAGAAACATCCTGACCAGTACCGCGATTTAGTGGTCCGCGTCGCTGGATACTCGGCGTTCTTCACCGCCCTGTCGCCGGATACTCAGGACGATATCATCGCCCGTACCGAGCATACGCTGTAACCCTTCGTGCCCGCTGGCGCTACGCTGAGCGGGCCAACCCAGTTCAGCAGGCCGGGTAAGGCCACTCCGCCACCCGGCATTTTCTCTCTGCGTGCACTTTCATTCGAAATAAATTTGTGCTCCCCATCACATTGTAATTAGAATGTTACTGGTCGAAGTTAAGCCAGGAGCACTCTCTTATGACCGTTAAAGTTATCGTCACCGATATGGACGGAACTTTTCTCAATGACGCCAAGCAGTACGACCGCCCGCGTTTCCTCGCCCAGTTTGCGCAGCTCAAGCAGCAAGGTATTGAATTTGTTGTCGCCAGCGGCAACCAGTACTATCAGCTGATCTCATTTTTCCCGGAAATTCGCGAGCAGATTTCATTCGTCGCAGAAAACGGCGCTCTGGTTTATGAACATGGCAAGCAGCTGTTCCACGGCGAACTGACCCGCCACGAATCACAGGTGGTGATTGGCGAATTGCTCAAAGATCCACAGCTCAACTTTGTCGCCTGCGGCCTGCAGAGCGCCTACGTCAGCGATAAAGCCCCGGATGCCTTCGTCGAGCTGATGGCGAAGCACTACCATCGCCTGCAGCGGGTGAGGGACTATCACGCCATCAACGACACCCTGTTTAAATTCTCGCTTAATCTGCCAGACAGCGAGATCCCGCAGCTGATCGATAAACTCCATGTGTCGCTCGACGGGATCATGAAGCCGGTCACCAGCGGCTTTGGCTTTGTCGATTTGATTATCCCTGGCCTGCATAAAGCCAATGGCATCAGCCGCTTGCTCAAGCGCTGGAACCTTTCGCCGCAGCAGTGCGTCGCCATCGGCGACAGCGGCAATGACGCCGAAATGCTGAAACTGGTGAAATACGCCTTCGCCATGGGTAACGCCGCCGACAGCATCAAGGCTATCGCCGGATACGCTACTGACGATAATAACCATGACGGCGCGCTGAACGTCATTCAGGCCGTCCTCGACAGCTCCGCTCCCTTCAACGACTAACGCTTCACCGGGGTATAGCGCCCCGGCTATTCCATTTTGTGCGCAACAGCAAGATTTTAAACTTGCATTAACTCCATTTTAACTTAAATTAACGTTTGTAATATTTAATACTTTCGAATGAAAGATACAGCGAGGTTATTATGGCTGCTCTCCCGACCCACGAAACACTTCCCGCCGATCACAAAGCGGCGATTCGCCAGATGAAACAGGCCTTACGGGCGCAAATCGGCGACGTTCAGGCGGTATTTGATAAACTTTCCGCGCACATCACAGAGCGTCTGGAAGAGATTGAGGCCCTGAAAGCCGCAGGCCAGGAGGTCTGGCCGACAATCCCGTTCAGCGATATCGCCGAAGGAAAAGTGAGCGATGCCCAGCGCGCGGCGATTAAACGCCGCGGTTGCGCGGTGATCAAGGGGCACTTCCCGCGCGACCAGGCGCTGGCCTGGGACAACGCGATGCTGGAATACCTCGACCTGAACCACTTCGATGACGTTTACAAAGGACCTGGCGACAGCTTCTTCGGTTCGCTGGAGGCTTCGCGTCCGGAGATCTACCCGATCTACTGGTCGCCCTCACAAATGCAGGCGCGCCAGAGCGAGGAAATGGCGGCAGTGCAATCTTTCCTCAACCGCTTGTGGCGCTTTGAGCAGGACGGCACGCGTTGGTTCGAGCCGGATGTCAGCGTGATTTACCCCGACCGTATCCGCCGCCGCCCGCCGGGAACCACCTCGAAGGGGCTGGGCGCGCATACCGATTCCGGGGCGCTGGAGCGCTGGCTGCTCCCTGCCTACCAGCAGGTTTTCGCCAACGTCTTTAATGGCAATATCGACGCCTACGACCCGTGGGACGCCGCGCACCGTACCGAAGTGGAAGAGTACACCGTGGATAACACCACCAAATGCTCGGTGTTCCGCACCTTCCAGGGCTGGACCGCGCTGTCGGACATGATCCCGGGACAGGGGCTGCTGCACGTGGTGCCGATCCCCGAGGCGATGGCTTATGTGCTGCTGCGCCCGCTGCTTGACGATGTGCCAGAGGATGAGCTGTGCGGCGTCGCGCCGGGCAGAGTGCTGCCGATCTCAGCGCAATGGCACCCGCTCTTAATTAAAGCGTTAAGTTCGATTCCGGCGCTGAATGCCGGTGATTCGGTCTGGTGGCACTGCGACGTCATTCACTCGGTGGCGCCGGTGGAAAATCAACAAGGCTGGGGCAATGTCATGTATATCCCCGCCGCGCCGATGTGCGAAAAGAACCTGGCCTATGCGCAGAAAGTAAAAATCGCCCTGGAAAAAGGCGCCTCGCCGGGGGATTTCCCGCGTGAGGACTATGAAGCCAGCTGGCAGGGCCGCTTTACCCTGGAGGATCTGAATATTCACGGCAAACGGGCGCTGGGTATGCCGGTCTAATCGTCATACGGCCCCGGCGTTTCATGTCGTTAGTCACCCGGGTAAGGCGTAGCCGCCACCCGGGTCACGGACAGGGATTACTCAATACCTTTGCTGCGCAGGTAATCTTCGTAGTTGCCGCTGAAATCGATTACGCGTTCTGGGGTTATCTCCAGTACGCGAGTCGCCAGCGAGCTAACGAACTCACGGTCATGGGAGACGAAGATCAGGGTGCCCTGATACATCTCCAGCGCCATGTTCAGCGATTCAATGGATTCCATATCCAGGTGGTTGGTCGGTTCGTCCATCACCAGGATGTTTGGCTTCTGCATCATCAGCTTACCGAACAGCATGCGCCCTTTCTCGCCACCGGAAAGTACTTTTGCCGGCTTTTTGATATCGTCCTGGCTAAACAGCAGACGGCCGAGGATGCTGCGTACCGCCTGCTCGTCGTCGCTTTCCTGCTTCCACTGGCTCATCCACTCGAAGACCGTCAGGTCATTTTCGAACTCGTACTCATGATCCTGCGCGTAGTAGCCAATTTGCGCGTTTTCAGACCATTTCACGCTGCCGTTATCCGGCTGCAGTTCGCCTACCAGGGTTTTCAGCATGGTGGATTTACCCACGCCGTTGGCGCCCAGAATGGCAATCTTCTCACCCACTTCCAGCAGCAGGTTAACGTTTTTGAACAGCGGACCTTCATCAAAGCCTTTGGTAAGGGCTTCCACTTCCAGCGCGTTACGGAACAGTTTCTTGTCCTGCTCGAAGCGGATAAACGGGTTCTGACGGCTGGAGGCTTTAACTTCTTCCAGCTTGATTTTGTCAATCTGGCGCGCGCGCGAGGTGGCCTGACGCGATTTAGAGGCGTTGGCGCTGAAGCGGCTAACGAAGGACTGCAGGTCCGCAATCTGTGCTTTTTTCTTGGCGTTGTCCGCCAGCAGGCGCTCCCGCGCCTGAGTAGCCGCGGTCATGTATTCGTCGTAGTTGCCGGGATACACGCGCAGCTCGCCGTAGTCGAGGTCCGCCATGTGAGTGCAGACCATGTTCAGGAAGTGACGGTCGTGCGAAATGATAATCATGGTGCTGTCGCGATCGTTCAGCGTCTGCTCCAGCCAGCGAATGGTATCGATGTCCAGGTTGTTCGTCGGTTCATCGAGCAGCAGGATATCCGGATTGGAAAACAGCGCCTGCGCCAGCAGGACGCGGAGCTTCCAGCCCGGCGCAACTTCGCTCATCGGGCCGTAATGCTGTTCAACCGGAATGCCGACGCCGAGCAGCAGTTCGCCGGCGCGCGCTTCCGCCGAGTAGCCATCCATTTCGCCATATTTGACTTCCAGGTCGGCCACTTTGTAGCCATCTTCTTCGCTCATCTCCGCAAGGGCGTAGATGCGATCGCGCTCCTGCTTCACTTCCCACAGCTCGCCGTGGCCCATGATGACCGTATCCAGCACGGTGAACGCTTCAAAGGCAAACTGATCCTGACGCAGCTTACCGATGCGCTCGTTCGGGTCGAGAGAAACGTTGCCCAGCGTCGGTTCGAGATCGCCGCCGAGGATCTTCATAAAGGTCGATTTACCGCTGCCGTTGGCGCCGATCAGACCATAACGGTTGCCGCCGCCAAATTTAACGGAGATATTTTCGAACAGCGGCTTACTGCCAAACTGCATGGTAACGTTGCTGGATACTAGCACGGGGATATCCTGAAAAAAGAGTATGAGGGGTGTGATACAGCAGACATTATGCCAGCAAATGACACACTTTTCACGGCCTGCGGTAAATTCCACCGCGGCGCTTGTGCTAAGGTCTTTGTCAGACGAGCCTGCGCCCCGCGCTCAAACGGTTATTCTGTACGTCATTATGAGGAGCCCTATGACCACCAGCCTACCGCGACATCCGGCCTTTTTATCACTGCAGGGCGGCATTAATTTTCGCGACCTGGGCGGCCAGCGTGCCGCCGACGGACGCCGTGTACGCAGCGGCAAGCTGCTGCGTTCCGGCGCGCTAAACCGGTTAACGGCAGAGGATCTCAACCACCTGGACACCCTGCCGCTCAGCCGGGTACTCGACTATCGCGACCCCGGCGAGGTGGCCCGTACCCCGGACAAACTTAGCCCGCTCACACACTATCTTAACGCGCCGGCCAATCCACCGGTTAGCGAGGTCAACGCGAAGGTTACCGAGCTGAATGCCGCCACCCTCAACGCGCTGAACGGCGAACAGTTTATGCTGCAACTCTATCGCCAGCTGCCCTTTAACAACCCGGCCTATCGCCAGCTCGCCGCGTGGCTCACCACCCCTTTTGACGGTGCCTTACTGCAACATTGCGCGGTCGGCAAAGATCGCACCGGCGTCGGCTGCGCGTTAACCCTGTTCGCCGTCGGCTGCGACAGCGAAACGGTGATGGAGGAGTACCTGCTTACCCACGGCATGTTGACGCAGGTGGAGGCCTGGATGCTGGATATGCTCGGCAACGACCTGACGGCCCAGGGGCGCCAGAGTCTGGCGGATATCCTGACGGTGAAAGAGTCCTATCTTGCTGCCGCGCTGTCGGCCATTCAGCAGCGCTATGGCACCATCGACGCCTGGCTGGCAGAAGAGTACCAGCTCACCGGCCCGGTTCGCGCCGCCCTGCAGACCCGTCTGCTGGAAGAATAACGGTTTTTTTCACCCGGTGGGGGGGCTTGCATCGCCCGCCGGCGTGCGGCAGCCGAAGCGATAGGGAAAAAAATGTGATTTCGTACACATCTGATTTACCTGTTCAGCGGAATGCACATATAATGCGCTCCCATCTACTGTCTGAATCATTTAACAAAGGCCTGTGTGGCGTTGATTTCGCACACGACATTAAAGACTATGAAATTATCTACACTCTTAGCGGCAGCCTTCGCCATCGTAGGCTTTTGCAATACAGCGTCTGCTGTCACCTATCCTTTGCCAACCGATGGCAGCCGTTTGGTTGGTCAGAACCAGGTCATCACCATTCCGGATGATAACAAGCAGCCGCTGGAATACTTCGCGGCGAAATATCAGATGGGGCTATCCAACATGCTGGAAGCCAACCCGGGGGTGGACACCTATCTGCCGAAAGGCGGTAGCGTACTGAACATTCCTCAGCAGCTGATCCTGCCGGATACGGTGCATGAAGGGATCATTATCAACAGCGCGGAAATGCGTCTGTACTACTACCCGAAAGGCACCAACACCGTCATCGTTCTGCCGATCGGCATCGGCCAGTTGGGTAAAGATACGCCGATCAACTGGACTACTAAAGTCGAACGTAAGAAGGCCGGCCCGACCTGGACGCCGACCGCCAAGATGCATGCGGAATACGCTGCCGCCGGCAACCCGCTGCCTGCCGTCGTACCGGCTGGTCCGGATAACCCGATGGGCCTGTACGCGCTGTATATCGGTCGTCTGTACGCCATCCACGGCACCAACGCTAACTTCGGTATCGGCCTGCGCGTAAGCCACGGCTGCGTACGTCTGCGCAACGATGACATCAAATTCCTGTTTGAGAACGTGCCGGTCGGCACCCGCGTACAGTTTATCGATGAGCCGGTAAAAGCGACCACCGAACCGGATGGCAGCCGTTATATCGAGGTGCACAACCCGCTGTCGACCACCGAAGCGCAGTTCCAGGGCGGCGAGATCGTGCCGATCACCCTGACCCAGCCGGTACAGGCAGTTACCAGCCAGTCTGATGTTGATCAGAATGTGGTTGAGCAGGCTATCCAGAACCGCTCCGGTATGCCGGTGCGTCTGAACTAAGTTCAGTATGACAAGAAAAACGGCGGGCCTGATGCCCGCCGTTTTTTTATCGGCATTTTCCCGGACGACCAAACCTGCCAACACCCTGGCCCTGCTAAGCACTATGCAAACAGGCGACCTCCCCCGATCTAGCCGTTATTCACCAGAATAATCCCGCCGTGATCGTAGCGATAATGGCAGTGGGCATACTCCAGCGGCGTGCCGTCTTCGAGATAGATAACCTGCTCCACCTCCAGCACCGGATCGGTCGGCTCGCAGTGAAGATGCTGCCTGTCCAGCTCGTCCGGTTTCATCGCCCGCACCACACGGTAAGAGCCCATTAGCTTCAGCCCCAGCGTCTCCTGTACGTAGCGAAACACGGAACCTTCCAGATGGCTTTTGGTTAACCCCGGCACCAGCCCCACCGGCATGACCGTCAGATCCAGCGATACCGGCTCGCCGTTAAGCAGCCGCAGGCGAACAAAGTCATACACCGGGGCATCGGCGTCGATAAGCAGCGAACTTTGCTCCTTGTCGCTGGGAAAGCGCACCGCAAAGCGCACCACTTCGCTTTGTACCTCGCCAAGATGCTCCCAGGTTTTGGTGGCGCCGAAATAGTCGCTGCCGGGCAGCTCCCACTGCGACAGCTGAAGGAAATTTTTCCGCACAAAGGTGCCCTGCCCTTTACGGGTATAGATCAGCCCTTCGACGATTAACTGGCGCATCGCCTGCTGGATGGTCATCCGGCTGGTACTGAACTCTGCCGCCAGCGCAAACTGGTCGGGTAGCGGCGCGCTGGCAGGATACTGCTGGCTGATGATGCGTTTTTTTATCTCCCGCGCGATTTGCAGATACTTCGCCGTCATTTCCCGGTCCTTATCCATTCAGTGAGTGGCTGGCGGGCAGGATACACCATCTGACCGCCAGGGCAGCGTTACATCGCTTCGCCGTTGCTGCGGATCACCTGCTTCAGCCATGCATAGCTCTTCTTCGGCACCCGCCGCAGGTCCTTGAGGTCATGGTTCTCACGATTGACGTACACCACGCCGTAACGCTTACGCATATCGCCCTGTGAGCTCAGGATGTCGATTAATCCCCAGCCGAGATAGCCAATCACCTGCGCCCCATCCTCAAAGATGGCCGCTTTCATGGCGTTGATATGGTCGCGATGGTAGGCGATACGATAATCGTCGGCAATGGGATGTTCACCGTCCCAGGATTCGATCACCCCGATGCCGTTTTCAATCGGGAACACCGGCAGGCGCCAGTCGTTATAGTAGCGAGTAATGATCGCCCGGAAACCCAGCGGATCAATCTGCCAGTTCCATTCCGTCGCTTTCAGGAACGGGTTATCCTGGTTACCAAATAACATATAGTTATTGACCGCGGTTCCCGGCGGGATGGCGTCGCTATTCAATGTGCGGCTGGCGTAATAGCTGAACGCCAGATAATCGACCTTCACCGTCGCCATCAGCGCAAGATCCTCCGGACGATAGATATCGTCAAAGCCCTCGCGGGCGACAACGTGCATCACCTCCGGGCTGTAACCTTCGCCGGCATAGGCTCGCAGCAGGTTCTGGTTTAAAAACTCATCCAGTTGCTGGGCGCAGAAAATATCCCGCGGCTTACAGGTGGCTGGATAGACCAGCGCGTGAGCCAGCATCCCGCCCATCAGACATTGCGGCTTCGTCTGGTGCAGATAGTGAGTCAGATGGACATGCGCCATCATGACATGATGCTGGATCAGATATAGCTCGCGCAGGGTCTTCTCTCCCTGCAGGTAGCCGGAAATCAGAAACGCTTCCGGTGAATGGTAGAGGTTCTGTTCATTGAAGGTCAGCCAGTACTTCACCTTATCCCCATAGCAGGCGATCATCTTTTGGCCATAGCGGATAAAGGCGTCCATGACCCGACGGTCGGTAAAACCGTTGTAGCGTTCCGCCAGAGAGAGCGGCATATCAAAATGATACAGACAGATCATCGGCTCGATGCCGCGGGCAATAAGCTCATCGATAAACTGATGATAGAAAGCGATCCCCTCTTCATTAAATGCGCCATCCCCCTCCGGGCACACCCGGCTCCAGGCGATCTGAAAGCGGTAGCAGTTCATGCCCAGATCCTGCATCAAATCGAAATCTTCACGAAAGCGATGATAAGCGTCGGTCGCCACCTTCCAGTCGGAGGCGAATTCGGCCGGTTGACGAATATCGTACACCGACATCCCCTTGCCACCCTCGTTCCATGCGCCTTCCGTCTGCATGCTGGAGACGGAATTACCCCATAAAAAATCTGCCGGTAGTGTGTTCTTCATGCTGCACCTCGGTATATGACTAGTCATTTAAATTTCATGACTAGTCATATACCGAAAAGTGAAAAGGTAAGCAAAGCCCGGGATCGGTTTCTGTGAGCCGGACAAAAAAAGATCGCCACGGGGGGCGATCCTGGCGATCGATGTGACTGATGGCGCGATTCTGTTGAGATCAGGCGCTGAGTTTGAAGAGCCAATAACCGCTGAGCGCCGCCCACAGCAGCATGGGGATGGAGTACAGATGAAAGCGCCACCAGATGCGCCGATCGCCGGCCATGCGCAGGGCGATAATATTAGCCAGCGAACCCGGCAGCAGGCCAAAGCCGCCCACGTTAACCGCCCAGGCGAGCAGGATCGACGGCGGAACATAGTTGAGCAGCAGAATGGTCGAGGGCACATTACTGATCACTTGCGACAGGCCGATGGCGGTCAGCCACAGTCCCCCGCCGGAAAGCGTTCCTACCCCGTTAAGCACCTGATGCAGGGCCGGAAGCTGGGTCAGCAGATGGACATCAATAAACATCACCATAAACACCAGCAGCAGCGACCAGTCGACATGGACGATCACCGCCCGAGCCAGCACCAGGAAGCCCAGCAGCACCAGCGCCAGTCCCCACAGGGCCTGATTCATCTCCAGCGCCGTGAGGAATACCACATACAGTCCCAAACAGCTCCAGACGAGCTTAGGCTGCCACGACGGCGCCCTGTCGCTGCTCTGGTAGCTTAGCCGCTTGGCCGGGAAACAGAACCAGCACAGCACCAGCAAGGTCAGCATCATCGCCGCCGCCAGGGGCAGCATCTGGCCGATAAACCCAAGGAAAGAGAGGCCGGAGCGCCCCCACAGTAAGATATTTTGCGGGTTGCCGATTGGCGTCAGCAGCGACCCGGCGTTCACCGCCAGCGCTTCGAAAATAATCAGTCGGTTCACCGGAATAGCGCACCACTTTTTCAGCGTCAGCGTCAACGGCACCACAATAAATAGTGCGACGTCGTTAGTGAGAAAGGTGGACAGCAGCGCCGCCGCCAGCACCATAAAGATGGCCAGCTGGCGCTCAGTCACAAAGCGGCGGGCCATTTTACGCCCCAGGACGTCAAAATAGCCGCTCAGTTCGATCCCCTTAGTCAACAACATCAGGCCGCTGAGCGTGACGATGGTATGCCAGTCAATGGCCGCCGGCCAGCTTGCCGGTACAAACGGCACGATGGCGCTGAGCACGCAGGCGATAATCAGCAGCAGGTGTAAAAACCGGTCGCGCAGCAGCGACTGGACGAAGGGAAGAGTCATGCTTCCTGGGATCCCTGTTTTTGGGTAAATTTCAGGAACATCGCCAGCGTCTCTTCGCTCACATGATGCTCCATCCCTTCCGCATCGCGGCGGGCAATCTCCGGACTAACGCCAATCGCCAGCAGAAAATTTTCCACAATCTGATGGCGCTCGCGGCTTTCCTGGGCCAGCTTCTCCCCTTCCGGGGTTAAGAAGATCCCGCGCCAGGGGATCTGTTCAATAAGACCGACGCTGGCCAGGCGTTTGAGCATCTTAGCGACTGTGGGCTGTGAAACACCGAGACGCGCCGCCATATCCACCTGGCGCGCCTCGCCCACTTCGTTGATCAGATCGGAGATCAGCTCCACGTAGTCATCGATCAGCTCGCGGCGATGCGCTTCCCGTACCTGGCGGAATCCTTCCACGTGTTCTTCAACATTCACTAACTGCGTCACTTTTTTTGTTATTGGCTTACCTGCGCGACGGTTCATTGTGCTTCCTCATTCGTGTGACGCGTCAAGCATCATATAAAAAGATCCACATTGTAATGGATTGCGCCAATAGCACAAAAAATTAACGTTTTAGCCATAGCTATAAAATATAGCCTGTGCTATATCTGTATGTAATGCAAACAGCCATCAAGGATTGACGGCGTGAACAGGCAGGAGGAGAGCAGATGAGCGAATTCAAGAGGTGCTTAAACGTGTTTAGCCATTCACCCTTTAAAGTACGATTAATGCTGATCGGTATGCTGTGCGAGATGATCAACGGTAAACCGCAGCAGGGCAAACCCAATTCCTAAGGCGGCGTCGCGGTACGCCGCTTCATTTTTCTGTCATCTTTTGCCGGTAAAATGGCCGGTTCCCCCCGTTTCCCTGACCTTTTTTCAAGTTTTGTAAGCGCCCTCGCAAAACAATCTGTTATGTCTGGTTGACCTTACCATTTACAAGCCCTATCTTTGCACAGCCCTGCCACATTCGCGGCGCGCAGAGACCCTCTTCACGCACTGTCCAGCAGGTTTTACCCCTTGACGCCAGGGGATGCGCATGGCCTCTTTTTGATTGTTTACTATGAATGTCACCACCCTGAAAGATACGCTGGTTGCCCGCCGACTGGCACCGAACCCATGGACAGGATTCTACTTTTTACAATCGCTGTTGATTAACCTGGCGCTGGGCTATGAATTTAGCCTGCTCTATACCGTGGCATTTACCTGCGTGTTACATCTTTTATGGCGCGCTTTTCCGCGCGTGCAGAAAGGGGTAGTCGGCGTCTATTCCCTGCTGGCGGCCCTCTACTACCCGTTTGGCCAGGCCTACGGCGCGCCCAACTTCAACACCCTGCTGGCGCTGCACGCCACCAACGTGGAAGAATCCACGGAAATTCTCACCATCTTCCCGTGGTACAACTATCTGCTGGCGGTCTTCATCTTCGCTCTCGGGGTCATTGCGGTTCGCCGCAGGATCGTCGAGCAAACCCGCTGGGGAAAAATGGAGACGCTGGGCCTGCTGTTCAGCATCGGGATTTTCTTTCTCCAGCCGGTGCAAAACCTCGCCTGGGGCGGGGTATTCAAGGTGATCGACACCGGTTACCCAGCCTTCCGTTTTGTCAAAGATGTGGTGGTTAATAACAACGAGGTGCTGGACGAACAGGCGCGGATGGCGCAGCTGGCCGGCATGAAAGACAGCTGGCACGTGCTGTCAGTGAAGCCAAAGTACCATCTCTATGTGGTGGTGATCGGTGAAAGCGCGCGCCGCGACGCCCTGGGCGCCTTCGGTGGCCACTGGGACAACACGCCGTTTGCCAGTTCGGTAAACGGGTATCTGTTTAACAACTATGTCGCTGCCAGCGGCTCGACGCAGAAATCACTCGGCCTGACGCTTAACCGGGTGGTCGACGGCAAACCGCAGTTTCAGGATAACTTTGTCACCCTCGCTAACCGCGCGGGTTTCCAGACCTGGTGGTTCTCCAACCAGGGGCAGATTGGCGAGTACGACACCGCTATCGCCAGCATTGCCAAACGTGCGGATGAAGTCCAGTTTCTGAAAAACGGCGATTTCGAAGCCAATAAAAATACCCAGGACGAGCAGTTATTAAAGCTGACCGAGCAGGTGCTCTCCACCCAGCGCACCCAGCCGCAGCTGATTGTCCTGCATCTGATGGGCTCTCATCCGCAGGCCTGCGACCGCACCAAAGGCAAATACACGGTGTTCGTCCAGTCAAAAGAAACTTCCTGCTATCTCTACAGCATGACGCAAACCGATACCCTGCTGGCTAAGCTCTATAGCCAGTTGCAAAACTCCGGCAATACCTTTTCACTGACCTATTTTTCCGATCATGGCCTGGCGTTCAAGGAGCGGGGAAAAGAGGTGCAGTATCTAGCACATGACGATAAGTTCCAGCAGAACTTCCAGGTACCGTTTATGGTGCTGTCCAGCGATGACAAAGCGCATAAAGTGATTAAGGCGCAGCGTTCGGCGAATGATTTTCTCAGCTTCTTTTCCCAGTGGACAGGGATTCAGGCGGCAGAGATCACCCCGCGCTACCGGTTTATCTCCGAGCAAAAGGCCGGTCCGGTGTATATCACCAACTTCCAGCTGCAGAAGGTCGATTATTCCCACCTCGGCACCGATGAGTTCACGGTCAACTAATCGTTCATTCCCGGCCAACCGGCCGGGCCGCCTGCCAGCAGGCAAAAAAAATCCGCCCCGAGAGGCGGATTTTTCATATCACCGGAGTGATTAGAAGCGGTAACCCACGCCAGCAATCCAGGTGCCGACGTCAACGTTACGAATACGAGACTGCTCGTAGGAGAAGTCCAGGGCAACGTTTTCGATCGGGTTGAACTGCAGACCAGCACCGTAGGAGAAACCGTAGTCGCTCATATCGGATTTCTGGTTCGGGAAGTTGTTGTTCTGGAATTTACCGTAACCAACACCCACAACACCGTAGATGCTTGCCCAGTCGTTCAGACGGTAAGCCGGACCAGCGGTGATGCCGTAGTACTGACCTTTGTTGTAAGTACCGTTGCTGGTGTTATCCTTTTCGGTGTAGGTGAAGGAACCGATAACGCCCAGCGGGTTGTTATCTTGCTCGTAACGGTATTTCAGGTTGAAACCGCCAGCTTTGTTCGCTTTACCCTGCATGTCGCTCTGTGCGTAACCGCCGGTTACGGTAGAAGTTGCAGCAAATGCAGTGGTACCTACGGATGCAGCCAGAACAACGGCCAGTGCTGAAAGACGTGCAATTTTATTCATAACCACCTCAAATGTGTTTCTAATAAGTCCTAAGCCTTAAATATATCAAAAATTTTTGGGAAACTCTTTGGAGTTTACATTGTCTAACATACTTTTTCATGTAACCAAAAGTTTCCATATTTCTATAACAATATGGAAAACAACAGTTTTTGTCGTTAACCTACATCTTAACGCTCATTAAGAAATTCGCAAGCATCCAGATTAATCCTAATCGACGAGCGCATTTCTCAGCCATATTCGCCATTGTACTGTTTTTAGCCCCGTTTTTTTCAACATTAGCTCAACCGCTACCCGCTAATTCCAGTACACTGGAACTTTTACGACTTTTGACAAAACCTGACAGGAGAAAGGATGCCCGGTCCATCCCGAAAAACTGCGGCATGGTTGCCGATAGTAGTGATTTTAGTCGCGATGACCTCAATTCAAAGCGGCGCCTCGCTCGCCAAATCGCTATTCCCGGTGGTCGGTGCCCCGGGCGTCACCGCCCTGCGCCTGGCGCTCGGGACGTTGATTCTGGTGGTGGTCTTCAAGCCATGGCGGCTACGTTTCTCGCCAGCGCAGCGCGTGCCGCTGCTGCTGTACGGTCTGGCGCTTGGGGCGATGAACTATCTGTTTTATTTATCCCTGCAGCGCATTCCGCTCGGCATCGCGGTAGCTCTGGAGTTTACCGGCCCGCTGGCGGTGGCGCTGTTCGGTTCACGCCGCCCGCTGGATTTCGTCTGGGTGGCGCTGGCTATCCTCGGATTGTGGTATCTCCTGCCGCTGGGACAGAACGTGGCGCAGGTGGATTTAACCGGCGCGCTGTTCGCCCTCGGCGCTGGGGCGTGCTGGGCGGTCTATATCCTGACCGGACAGCGTGCCGGTGAAGAGCATGGGCCCGCCACGGTGGCGATGGGGTCGCTTATCGCCTCGCTGGTGTTTGTGCCGTTAGGCATGGTGCAGGCCACCGATACGCTGTGGCAGTGGTCGCTGCTGCCGCTGGGTCTGGGGATCGCTATTCTCTCCACCGCGCTGCCCTACTCCCTGGAGATGATGGCCCTGACGCGCTTGCCGACGCGCACCTTCGGCACGCTAATGAGCCTTGAACCAGCGTTAGCTGCCCTCTCCGGTATGATCTTCCTCGGTGAAACCCTGAAGCTCTCCCAGACCCTGGCGCTCGGCGCGATTATCATCGCCTCAATGGGCGCCACGCTGACCATGCAGCGGCAGAGTAAAATTAAGCAAGTCGATATCAATTAACATTCTGTTACGGCGGCAGCCTGCAGCAGATGCGGGCCCGCCTTTATCATCTAACACACTGATATAACAATTATTTTTAAATAACCAACCACTTTGCACTATCGGAGTGATATAGCCTGCCGATGCCTCATACTTAAAATCCCTTGCTATACTTAGTCCCGAAGTTACTTGGGACAACGCTCCACATCATTCCGATTTGAAGTGTGACGAGCATCATTATCAAGAGGATATGAAACGATGAGTACCGCAAAACTGGTTAAATCAAAAGCGTCTAATCTGGTCTATACCCGCAACGATGTCGCCGACAGCGAAAAGAAAGCGACCATTGAGCTGTTGAATCGCCAGGTGATCCAGTTCATTGACCTGTCACTTATCACCAAGCAGGCACACTGGAATATGCGCGGTGCGAACTTTATCGCCGTGCACGAAATGCTGGATGGCTTCCGTACCGCGCTGACCGAGCACCTGGACACCATGGCCGAGCGCGCCGTGCAGCTGGGCGGTGTCGCACTGGGTACCACCCAGGTCATTAACAGCAAAACCCCGCTGCAGAGCTACCCGCTGGACATCCATCACGTTCAGGATCACCTGAAAGCCCTGGCTGACCGCTACGCGGTAGTGGCGAACGATGTACGTAAGGCGATCGACGAAGCGAAAGACGAAGACACTGCGGATATCTTCACCGCAGCTTCTCGCGACCTGGATAAATTCCTGTGGTTCATTGAAGCCAACATCGAGTAAGGCTTTGCCGCTGACCGCATCCCGGTCGGCGGCGTCTTCTGCTTCCCCTACCGCTCGTCCTGTCTCTATTCTTCTCAAGCCATTCATCAACAGCGGTTCGTGCACCTTTTTAGGGCAGCATATTGATGAAAATGCGCGCAAAAGTAAAACATTTGTAATAATCACCTCACACAATCGTTACATCAAGATTGTTTTCCCGTCAGGGTTTGCGCTAAAAATGGGCTCGTTATTCAGCTACCTGCTGATGCACCAAAATAACGCCCCTTTATGGTGCAGGCGCTGCATGAAATGATCGATATTGTGCAACCCCTACCGCTTCGTTTGTTGAAAAACAACAGGTTGTAAAAGTGGCACGATTTTTTCATAAGGCTAGTCGTTCTCGCAGGGGATCGTCCCGTGGATATAAAAGGAAATGCTATGAAGTCTGTATTTAAAGTTTCACTGGCTGCACTGACCCTGGCTTTTGCGGTTTCTTCCCATGCCGCCAATAAGACGCTGGTTGTCGCCACCGATACGGCGTTCGTCCCGTTCGAATTCAAGCAAGGCGATAAGTATGTGGGTTTCGACGTTGACCTGTGGGCAGCCATCGCCAAAGAGCTGAAGCTCGACTACACCCTGAAGCCGATGGACTTCAGCGGCATTATCCCGGCGCTGCAAACCAAAAATATCGATCTGGCGCTGGCGGGGATCACCATTACCGACGAGCGTAAAAAAGCGATCGACTTCTCCGACGGCTACTACAAAAGCGGCCTGCTGGTGATGGTCAACGCCAATAATAACGACATCAAAGATGTCAAAGATCTGAACGGTAAAGTGGTCGCGGTGAAGAGCGGTACCGGCTCCGTGGACTACGCGAAAGCCAATATCAAAACCAAAGATCTGCGTCAGTTCCCGAACATCGATAACGCTTACATGGAGCTGGGTACCGGCCGCGCTGATGCCGTGCTGCACGATACGCCGAATATTCTTTACTTCATTAAAACCGCGGGCAACGGCAAGTTCAAAGCGGTAGGGGAATCACTGGAAGCGCAAAACTACGGTATCGCCTTCCCGAAAGGCAGCGACGAGCTGCGTGAGAAAGTGAACGGTGCGCTGAAAACATTGCGCGAGAACGGTACTTACAACGAAATTTATAAAAAATGGTTCGGCACTGAACCAAAATAATAAGAATCCACTTCGCCGGACTTGCGTCCGGCGACACCACAACAGTCCTCCGGCACAGAATCGCTGGAAGACAGTATTTTGGCGGAGGCTTTCCTCTGCTCTCGACACGGTAACAGGAACGTATTATGCAGTTTGACTGGAGTGCCATCTGGCCTGCCATTCCGATTTTGCTGGAAGGCGCCAAAATGACGCTGTGGATTTCCGTCCTCGGCCTGGCCGGCGGTCTGATCATCGGTCTGGTGGCCGGTTTCGCCCGCTGCTTCGGCGGCTGGATCGCCAACCACATCGCGCTGGTGTTTATTGAAATCATTCGCGGCACCCCGATTGTGGTGCAGGTTATGTTCATCTACTTTGCGCTGCCGATGGCCTTTAGCGACCTGCGCATCGACCCCTTCTCCGCAGCGGTAGTGACCATCATGATAAACTCGGGCGCCTATATCGCGGAAATTACCCGCGGCGCGGTGCTCTCCATTCATAAAGGCTTCCGCGAAGCGGGTCTGGCGCTTGGTCTGTCGCGTCGGGAAACCATTCGCCACGTGATCCTGCCGCTGGCGCTGCGCCGTATGCTGCCGCCGCTGGGCAACCAGTGGATCATCAGCATCAAGGACACGTCACTGTTCATCGTCATCGGCGTCGCCGAACTGACCCGTCAGGGACAGGAGATCATCGCCGGCAACTTCCGCGCGCTGGAAATCTGGAGCGCCGTTGCCGTGATCTACCTGATTATCACCCTGGTCCTGAGCTTTATTCTGCGTCGTCTTGAAAGAAGGATGAAAATCCTGTGATTGAATTTAAAAACGTTTCCAAGCACTTTGGCCCGACCCAGGTGCTGCACGATATCTCCCTGAAGATTAATCAGGGTGAGGTGGTGGTCATTATCGGCCCTTCCGGATCCGGTAAATCAACGATGCTGCGCTGCATCAA
The DNA here is from genome assembly GCF_020526085.1 of Klebsiella africana. NCBI lineage: Bacteria > Pseudomonadati > Pseudomonadota > Gammaproteobacteria > Enterobacterales > Enterobacteriaceae > Klebsiella > Klebsiella africana. Next base: position 3,530,402 of record NZ_CP084874.1, read on the forward strand.
TAAACTGGAAGAGATCACCAGCGGCGATCTGATTGTCGATGGCCTGAAGGTCAACGACCCGAAGGTGGACGAACGTCTGATCCGTCAGGAAGCCGGGATGGTATTTCAGCAGTTTTATCTGTTCCCGCATCTCACGGCGCTGGAAAATGTGATGTTTGGCCCGCTGCGGGTCCGCGGCGCCAGCAAGCAGGCGGCAGAGAAGCAGGCGAAAGATCTGCTGGCGAAAGTCGGTCTGGCTGAGCGCGCGCATCACTATCCGTCTGAACTCTCCGGCGGCCAGCAGCAGCGTGTAGCCATCGCCCGCGCGCTGGCGGTGAAGCCAAAGATGATGCTGTTTGATGAGCCGACCTCCGCGCTCGACCCGGAACTGCGCCATGAAGTACTCAAGGTGATGCAGGATCTGGCGGAAGAAGGCATGACGATGGTGATTGTGACCCACGAAATCGGCTTTGCCGAAAAAGTGGCCTCACGACTGATCTTTATCGATAAAGGACGCATTGCTGAAGACGGCAATCCCCAGGAGCTGGTGAAAAACCCGCCCAGCCCGCGCCTGCGTGAATTTCTGCAGCACGTCGCCTGATCCACAACGGCTCTCTCCCCCGCGGAGAGAGCCGCTTTTCCGGAATCCTCTTCCCTCCCCTTCCGCCAGCGGCTTCTATACTTACCCGTTTACGTTGCAACGGAGGTGCCCATGCCGTGGATCCTGCTTTTGCTCGCTGCACTGTTTACTGCCCCGCTTTCCGCCGCCACCCTGCCCGGCGTGCCGACGGCAAACACTGATAAAAACAGCGCCAGCGAACCCGATGTGGAACAGAAAAGAGCGGCTTATGCCGCACTGGCTGACGTGCTGGCTAACGATAGCGCCCGTCAGGAGCTCATTGACCAGTTGCGGAAAGCGGCCGCCACGCCGCCGCCCGACAGCACCCCGACGCTGACGCCACCGGCGGTGAAAGAAGAGACCACGGTACTGGAGAACGTCACCCAGATCAGTCGGGAATATGGCGAACAGCTCTCATCACGCTTTTCCCAGCTGTGGCGCAATATCACCGGCTCACCGCATAAGCCATTTAATCCGCAAACCTTTACCAGCGCAGCCTGGCATTTTTTACTGCTGGCCGGGCTGGTGTTTGCCTTTTGGTGGCTGGTGCGCCTCGCGGCGCTGCCGCTGTATCGCAAAATGGGCGAATGGGGACGGCATAAAAATCGCGATCGTAGTAACTGGCTTCAGCTGCCTCTGACCATCGCCGGGGCGTTTATCATTGACCTGCTGCTGCTGGCGCTGACCTTGTTTGTCGGTCAGCTGTTAAGCGATCGCCTGAATGGTAATAACCCCACCATCGCCTTCCAGCAGAGTCTTTTCCTCAATGCCTTCGCGCTGATTGAGTTCTTTAAAGCCATTCTGCGACTCATTTTCTGCCCACGCATCCCGCCCCTGCGTCCCTTTAATCTCAGCGACGAGGCCGCGTCATACTGGAGTCTGCGCCTGAGCGCACTCAGCAGCCTGATCGGCTACGGCCTGATCGTCGCCGTACCGATTATTTCCAACCAGATGAATGTGCAGATTGGCGCCCTGGCTAACGTCGTGATTATGCTGTGCATCACGCTGTGGGCGCTGTATCTGATCTTTCATAACAAAGCGGTGATTACTCAGGGGCTGATCCATCTGGCCGACCACTCACTTGCCTTCTTTAGCCTGTTTATCCGCGCCTTCGCGCTGGTCTGGCACTGGCTGGCCTGCGCCTACTTTGTGGTGCTCTTTTTCTTTTCCCTGTTCGATCCGGGTAACAGTCTGAAGTTCATGATGGGCGCCACCCTGCAAAGCCTGGCGATTATCGGCGGCGCGGCGCTGGTGTCTGGCATCCTGTCGCGCTGGATAGCCAAAACCATCACCCTGTCGCCCGCGACCCAGCGCAACTATCCTGAACTACAAAAGCGGCTCAATGGCTGGATCTCCGCCTCGCTGAAGGCGGCGCGCATTCTCACCGTCTGCGTCGCCATCATGCTGCTGTTGAGCGCCTGGGGCCTGTTTGACTTCCGGGAATGGCTGCACAACGATGCCGGGCAAAAAACGGTGGATGTGCTGATCCGCATCGCCCTGATCCTCTTCTTCTCCGCCATCGGCTGGACGGTTCTGGCCAGCCTGATTGAAAACCGGCTGGCATCGGATATTCATGGCCGTCCGCTGCCCAGCGCGCGGGCCCGGACGCTGCTGACGCTGTTTCGCAACGCACTGGCGGTGGTGATCAGCACCATCACGGTAATGATCCTGCTCTCGGAAATTGGGGTAAACATTGCGCCGCTGCTGGCGGGCGCCGGGGCGTTAGGGCTGGCGATTTCGTTTGGCGCGCAAACCCTGGTCAAAGACATTATCACCGGCATATTTATCCAGTTTGAAAACGGGATGAACACCGGCGATCTGGTCACCATCGGCCCTTTGACCGGTACCGTGGAACGCATGTCGATTCGCTCCGTGGGGGTGCGCCAGGATACCGGCGCCTATCACATTATCCCCTGGTCCTCGATCACCACTTTTGCCAACTTCGTGCGCGGCATTGGCTCGGTGGTCGCCAACTATGATGTCGACCGTCATGAGGATCTGGATAAAGCTAGCCAGGCGCTGAAGGCGGCGGTGGACGATCTGCTGGCCCAGGAGGAGATCCGCGGGCTGATCATTGGTGAACCGTCGTTCGCCGGGCTGGTGGGGCTGAGTAATACCGCTTTCACGCTGCGCGTCAGCTTCACCACCCTGCCGCTGAAGCAGTGGACGGTGCGCTTTGCTCTCGACACCCAGGTGAAACAGCACTTCGACCGCGCCGGGGTTCGCGCGCCGGTACAGACCTGGCAGCAGCTGCCGATGCCGGGCGCCGACAGCCCGGCCGCAGAGTAGTTAGAGCGGACGACGGCGTTTGGCGTCGTCCATAAAGCTCCAGGCGATAAAGCGACTTTGCTTTTGCCCCTGGGCCATCTCTTTTTTCACTACTTTCACTGCCCCAACCTCGGTCAGCAGGCGGTAGAGCGGCGGCAGATTGTCGCCGCGCGATACCAGCGAGGTAAACCATTTCACCTGGCGGGCGAAGGCCTGACTTTCGCGGATCATCTGTGAGATAAAGGCCACTTCACCCCCTTCACACCACAGCTCCTGCTGCTGACCGCCAAAGTTAAGCCCGCTGTCGGCGCCGAGTCCGAGGTTGCGACGCTTGCGCTCCCCGCCCGCCCGCGCGCTCTCTGCGGAGTCATGGAACGGCGGATTACACAGCGTGGCGTCATAGGTCTCGTTTTTATGGATCACCCCATGGAAGATAGCCTGGCTTTCTTTTTGCCGACGCAGACGGATCTGCCGGGTCAAGCCGGGGTTGCCATTGACAATAGCCTGCGCGCTGGCGAAAGCCTGCGGACTGATTTCGCTGCCGGTGAAGCGCCAGCCATACTCGTGAACGCCGATCAAGGGATAGATGAGGTTGGCGCCGGTGCCAATATCAAGGATCGTGGCTTGCTTCGGCACCTCGCCGCTGTCTCCGGCCAGGAGATCCGCCAGATGATGAATATAATCGGCCCGCCCGGGCACCGGCGGACAGAGAAAGCCGTCAGGAATGTCCCAGTGTTTAACCGCGTAGAAATGCGCCAACAGCGCTTTATTCAACGCCTTGACCGCCTGCGGATTGGCAAAATCAATAGTCTGCTCACCCAGCGGATTGAGCGTAATGTATCCCTGCAGATCAGGATGTGCCTGGCACAGCGCGGGCAGGTCGTAGCGTTGATGGTGGCGGTTACGCGGGTGTAACCCCGGTTTCTGGGCTTTCATGGGCAATCTCCTTTGAACAGCCGCGTAAGATACCCGTTGACGGCGGCGCGGTAAATAAGGGAGTCTGGATATCTCTATTATCCGTGACAGGTGCAGCATGTACTTTTATCAACCTTCGCAGGGCCACGGCCTGCCGCATGACCCGCTGAACGCGATTATCGGACCTCGTCCGATCGGCTGGATCGCCTCACAGGACGCTGAGGGTCAGCGTAATCTGGCGCCATACAGCTTTTTTAACTGCTTTAACTATCGGCCGCCGATCATTGGTTTCGCCAGCAGCGGCTGGAAAGACAGCGTGCGAAATATCATCGAAACGAAAGAGTTCGTCTGGAACCTGGCGACGCGCCCGCTAGCCGCCGCGATGAACGAAACCTCCGCCTCGATCCCGCACGATGAGGATGAATTCGTGCGCGCCGGTCTCACCGCCGCCGCCAGCCGCCTGGTCAGCGCCCCTCGGGTCGCGGAGAGCCCGGTGAACTTTGAGTGCCGGCTGTCGCAGTGTATTCAGCTCACCACCGCCGAAGGCAACCCTGTCGATACGTGGCTGGTGCTCGGCGAAGTGGTCGCCGTGCATATTGATGAATCTCTGCTGGACAACGGTATCTATCAAACCGCCCGGGCCCAGCCTATCCTGCGCGCCGGTGGCCCGAGCGCCTATTACGGTATTGCTGACAGTCTGCGCTTTGACATGATCCGCCCTGACGCCCGCTAAATAATCTACCGGCCAGAGTAGCCCTCCCCTGCGCCGGTAGCATGCAAAACGCCTTGTTTTGCATTAAAAACTCCCTATCGTCCGGTCTGGAAAGGCCTACACTTAAGCTATGTCCCATGCTGTTTATGAGGATATGCTGATGAAAATCACCTCGCTGCTGTTCGCTGCGGCGCTCACCGCTCATGTCACCGCGGCCTCTCCCCTGCCATCGCCACCCGTACTGCCCTATGAGGGGCCGCTCCGCCCTGTCGGCACCGTCTCCGCCTCCGGCGCCAGCACCCTGGACGATCTGGCGGCTGCCCTCGCGGATAAGGCCCACCGTCAGGGGGCGATAGCCTGGCGGATCAATGCCGCCAGCAGCGGTAACCGGCTGTACGGTTCAGCTATAATTTATCAATAACCTTTTACAGGAGGCAGACGATGGCATCAGGTTGGGCAGGCGACGGCGCCGTTCAGGATCAGATCGACAGCACCATTGACGATGCGGTGGCTCGCGCCCGCCGCGAGCTTCCACGCGGCGAAAGCAACAAATTTTGTGATGAATGCGGAGAGCCGATTCCGGAGGCCCGTCGACAGGCCATCCCCGGGGTCAGATACTGCGTGAAGTGCCAGCAGGAGAAAGATTTACATAACAATACATTTTCAGGATATAATCGCCGTGGTTCCAAGGATAGCCAGTTACGCTGACTTTCCTTTACCGTTCATGACAGCCATTCGCATTATCTTTTCGCGCACATTTTTTGGCGGAAAAAGTCGCAATATGTGCCCTTAAGCGCGCCGGTGTTCCTCGCTTCGCCGTCAGACGAACAGAATGAGAAATAATTTATTAATAATCAGTAAATTATTAATCATTCAAAAAAATCGATGAAGACTGTTAATTTCATTCGATTTTATCTCCCGCAGAAAAGCGTGATACTTATCACATCGACGGAACATCGTCCCCTGAACAGAACAACCTGCGAGAGATTAACTATGAAAAACATCAAATATGCTGCCGCTGCCATCGCTCTGACTGCTCTTTCCTTCGGCGCCTTTGCCGCCGAACCGGTTACCCCCGCTCAGGCTGAAAGCATGAATAAAATTGGCGTGGTGTCTGCGCAAGGCGCAACCACTTTAGATGGTCTGGAAGCAAAACTGGCTGCTAAAGCCGAAGCCGCTGGCGCGACCGGCTACAGCATCACGTCCGCTAACACCAACAACAAACTGAGCGGTACTGCGGTTATCTATAAATAATCGCTGTATCCCTCTGTAAGCCACTGAATTAACCCTGAAAAGACCTTTAATACCCTTGCCTTGCCCGTCCGAGCCACCGGACGGGCTTTTTTTTATCCTGTAGATCCGATCACCAGCAGTCGTCGACGCGGCTTAGCCCTTGCGCCAGCGACGTCACTTCTCCGCTGGCCAGCAGACAGCAGGCAAGCTGGATCTTCAACGAGTTGGGCACCGGTTCTACGCCTGCGACGCAGCGCTCGATCCAGCGTGCGGTGACCTCGGGATCTTTCGAGGCCGGCAGAACCACCGCCTCCGCTACCGTCGCAGTCTGGCGTTCATACAACACCCGCACGCCCTGCTCATCGATCAGACTGATCTGCGGGCAGCGCTGCGGGTTGGCGTACACTTCGCCCTCGGTACCGTGCATCAACAGCGCGCGGCCACCGGTCTCACGAAAGAAGTTCGCCACCCGCGGCACATATTCCGGATGCGACACGCTGGAGAGACGCAACGCCTCCCCTTCGCCAAACGGCGTGGCCAGCTTGGCCAGGGTGTGGGCGCTGTTGCGCACGCCCATCCGCCAGCGCATCGCCAGCTGTTTCTCCAGCGGCGGACAGAAGGCGCCCACCGGGATATACACCGGCTCATGCCCCTCCAGCTGCGCCTGTGCCTGTCCGGCATGCCGGGTGGCCGGAATGTCCAGCAGTGTAAAAATGGTTTCGGTCAGCACCCGGGTGGGATCGTGACTGACGCCGTGAACCACCACCGGAAATCCCAGCTTGTGCAGGAGCATCGCCAGCAGCGGCGTGAGGTTCGCCTGCTTGCGCGCGCCGTTGTAGCTGGGGATAACGATCGGCATCGGCTTGCCGGCCGGCGGGGTCAGGCGCAGCGTATGCTGCTGCATCGCCGCGTAAAAACCTTTCATCTCCGCTTCGCCTTCGCCTTTAATGCGCAGGGCGATTAATATTCCCCCCAGCTCCAGCTCCGGCACCTCGCCGTTCAGCATCCGCGCGTAGAGCGCACGGGCGGTCTCTTCATCGAGATCGCGGGCATGATTCTTACCGCGACCCACCTCTTTTATAATTTTGCTGTACTCCATGGCTCCCCCTGGCGCATCACGCGCTGGCGTCAGCGACGTTTGCGGCCTGACTGTTTTGCTGTCTGTTTTGCTTTCCGTTTTACTATAACCTCCGGAACGCCCGGCTGCTCTATGGGAAAAACAGGTAACGCGTTCAGTAGACGCGCGCCATAGTTTTTGGTCAACAGACGCTTATCGTAAATCACCACCTCTCCCCAGCAGTGATGACTGCGGATCAGACGCCCCACCTGCTGAATAAGATTAAAGGAGGCGCTAGGCAAACTCTGTACCTCGAAGGGATAACGATTGAGGCTTTTCAGCCATTCGCCTTCGGTGATCACCACCGGGCTGTCGATGGGCGGAAAGGCGATTTTATGGATATGCACCTGGCTTAGCAGATCGCCCTTTAAATCGAGACCTTCGGCAAAGGACTGCAGACCCACCAGCACGCTGCGCTCGCCGCTTTCCACTCGTTTGCGATGCAGCTCCACCAGCCGGTAGCGCGGCTGGTCGCCCTGCACCAGCAGCATCAGGCGCAGATCGGTCACATGCTCGAGGAAGCGGTTCATCGCCCGCCCGCTGGCAAACAGCACCAGCATCCCGAGATGTTTTTTGCTTTCCACCTGCTGGCGAAAATAGGCCGCCATCTCGGCAATGTGCTGCTCTTCGTTATCCATCAGCGGTTCATAGCGCATTTGAGGAATAATAATTTTTCCTTGCTCAACATGGTTGAACGGCGAATCCAGCGCCACGAAGCGGTCCCCCGCTTTCTCCTTCAGACCGCTCATCTCCTGCAGGCGCGAGAAGCTGTTTAGCGAGCGTAGCGTCGCTGACGTCACCACGATGTGCGGCACGCTGCGCCACAGCAGCCGTTCAAGCTGATCGCTGACGCGGATGCCGACGCAGTGGAACCAGACGTGGATCTGGCCGTCGCGCACTACCCGCGTCGCCCATTTGGTTACCGGCGCGCCTGAGGACTGCGCCAGCGACGCCAGGCGCCACAGCTTGCTTTGGCTTTCAAACATGCCAAGGGCGCGGTTCATCTGCAGCAGCACCCGATGCAGACGCACCACGTCATGGCTGCCGGTCTTTTCACTGAGATCGTTCAGGAACAGCTCCGCCAGGCCGCGCAGCATCTCGGTGAGCTTCGCCAGCCGCTGGCAGATCTCCATCACCTCCTGCGGCAGCTCGCCCATCGGGAAACGATGCTCCGCTTCCTGACCGGCGGGCATGTAGAGATTGAGAATATTATTCAACGAGGCAATCAGCTCGAACAGCTCTTCGCAATGGCCGGTGAGCCGCTCCGGATTGGCCAGCGGCGGCGTGGTTTTCGGGCGGAACTGCTCCATGCAGGTGGCCACCAGCTTGCAGAACAGATCCAGCTGCAGGCGAAACCAGGGGGCGGTGATCTCGGCGCTCATCTCCAGCGCGTCGCGGGCGACGTCCGGCAGATGATGACCTTCATCGAGGACCAACAGCAGGTTTTTCGGCTCCGGTAGCACCGCCTCGCTCTCCATCGCCGCCATCACCAACGCATGGTTGGCCACCACCACTTCCGCCTCCTGAATTTCCCGCCGCGCCACAAAGAACGGGCACTCGCGATAGTAGTGGCAGTTACGGTTCAGGCAGCTGGCCTTGTCGGTGCTCAGCCGGCTCCACAGCGCATCGTCGATGGCTTTGTCGGTATGGTCGCGCAGGCCGTCCCAGCGGTAGCTGTCGAGATCCTGCTTCAGGGTCGCACACAGCTTCTGCTCCGCCTGATTATTCGGCGTGAGATCGTCATCGAGAAAGGCCAGCAGATCCTGCTGCGACGGCTCGGTGCTAGCCAGCGCCGTCAGGTTGCGCGGGCAGACGTAGCGCCCGCGGCCAAAGGCGGCGGTGAAGCGCAGGTCGGGAATGATTTTGCGCAGCAGCGGCAGGTCTTTACTGTAGATTTGATCCTGCAGGGCGACGTTGGCGGTGCTAACCACCAGCGTTTTTTGTTCCTCCCGGGCGATGGCTATACCCGGGATCAGGTATGACAGCGTTTTACCGACGCCGGTCGGTGCTTCGATAGCCAGATGCCTGCCCTCTTCCCCGGCGAGGGTTTTCGCCACATCGGCGATCATCTGCCGCTGCGGGGGGCGGGGAATAAAGTCCGGGATCTGTTCCTGAAGCGCCTTATACCAGGCGGCGATTTGCGCTTTCAGCGCAGCGGTCAAAGCCATGAGAAAACCTGAATACTGTATAAACAGCCACTATTGTGCCATTTTTGCCTGCCCGGAGGTATTGCTTTCTGCTGAGAGTGGAAGCGTGCTCGACAAATAGTGTAATGGAAAGAAAAAGGCCCGCCGCCGCGTAGCGGACAGACGGGCCTGAGCCGGGCCGCGTTATCGCGGCCGGGGCATCAGCATATTATTCGCCAGCCGGTTTACGCGGGCGACGGCGGCGCGGCGGTTTGCCGTCCTGAGTGCGCGCTTTCGGTGCCTCGCCGTCCTGACGACGCGGGGCGCTGCTCTGGCTGCGCGGCTGTCCGCTGCGTCCCTGACTCTGGCCGCCGCGTCCCTGACCCTGACCACGACCGCCGCCGCGCTGCTGGCGACCGTTCTGGATAGGTTCGGCTTTAATGGACGGATCCGGCTCATAGCCGGCAATTGCGATGCGTGGGATCTCTTTTTTCAGCAGGCGCTCGATATCGCGCAGCAGCTTATGCTCATCCACGCAGACCAGCGACAAGGCTTCGCCGGTGGCCGCCGCGCGACCGGTACGCCCAATGCGGTGGACATAATCTTCCGGCACGTTCGGCAGCTCGTAGTTCACCACGTGCGGCAGCTCTTCGATATCCAGACCGCGGGCGGCGATATCGGTCGCCACCAGCACGCGAATGCCGCCGGATTTAAAGTCGGCCAGGGCGCGAGTACGCGCTCCCTGGCTCTTGTTGCCATGGATTGCCGCGCTGCGGATGCCGTCTTTGTTCAGCTGTTCCGCGAGGTGGTTGGCGCCATGCTTGGTACGGGTAAACACCAGCACCTGCTGCCAGTTGCCTTCGCCGATAAGCTGCGACAGCAGTTCGCGCTTGCGGTTCTTATCAACGAAATGGACGTGCTGGGTGATCTGCTCGGAGGCGGTGTTACGACGTGCCACTTCCACTTCCAGCGGGTTGTGCAGCAGTTTCTCGGCCAGACCCTTGATCTCGTCGGAGAAGGTCGCCGAGAACAGCAGGTTCTGTCGACGCGCCGGCAGTTTGGCCAGTACGCGACGGATGTCATGGATAAAGCCCATATCCAGCATGCGGTCCGCTTCGTCCAGCACGAGGATTTCAACTTTATCAAGACTGACGGCATTCTGATGTTCGAGGTCCAGCAGACGACCCGGGGTGGCGACGAGGATGTCGACACCGCCGCGCAGTTTCATCATCTGCGGGTTGATGCTCACGCCGCCGAAGACCACCAGCGAGCGAATATTCAGGTATTTACTGTAATCGCGGACGTTCTCGCCCACCTGCGCCGCCAGCTCACGGGTCGGGGTCAGGATCAGCGCGCGTACCGGACGACGCCCCTTTGCATGCGGCTCATTCTGGATCAGGCGCTGCAGCAGCGGCAGGGTAAAGCCCGCCGTTTTTCCGGTGCCGGTCTGGGCGCTGGCCATCAGATCGCGGCCCTGCAGTACCGCCGGGATCGCCTGCTGCTGGATAGGGGTCGGCTCAACGTAGCCCTGCTCAGCGACAGCGCGCAGGATATCGGGATTCAGGCCAAGGGAATCAAAAGACATAACAACTCCGAACCGCCCCGGCCCGGTGAAGGGCGTAGTTTTCAGGGAGATTATTGCGATAAGAGATGGCAAAAACCACAATGCCATGAAGGGGCGCAGTCTAGCAGATTTTGTGACAGGCCGCATAAAATCTGCAAAAGAATGCCGCGCCTGGCAGGCGGGCATGAGAAGGCCGCTGAGCGCGCTCAGCGGCCAGGTGGGTCATTGCAGCGCGGTTAACGCAGACGATACTTAATTTTTTCAACAATCTTCGCGGTGGAGATGCCGTAGCGATCGTGAAGGGTCGGCAGCGCGCCGGCTAACAGGAACGCGTCGGGCAGCCCCACGCTATCCAGCTCACAGCGCACACCCTTACGCATCAACAGCGCGGCCACCGCCTCCCCTAACCCGCCGACCGCGGTGTGATTCTCGGCGGTCACCACCAGACGGCCCGGCTTCGACGCCTGTTCAATAATCGCTTTCTCATCCAGCGGTTTGATGGTCGGCACGTGCAGGACCGCCACGCTAATGTTATCGGCCCGCAGCTTTTCAACCGCCTCCAGCGCGCGCATGGTCATCAGCCCGGAGGAGATAATCAGCACATCGTTGCCCTCCTCCAGCAGCTTAGCCTTACCCAGTTCGAACTGATAGCCATATTTATCCAGCACCAGCGGCACCTTACCGCGCAGCAGACGCATATACACCGGCCCCTGGTGATCGGCAATGGCCGGTACCGCCTGCTCTATCTCCAGCGCATCGCAAGGATCGACGATAACCATGCCAGGGATACCGCGCATAATCGCCAGATCTTCAGTGGCCTGATGGCTCGGCCCGTAGCCGGTCGTCAGTCCCGGCAGCGCCGCGCAGATCTTCACGTTCAGATGCTCTTCGGCAATGACCTGGTGAATAAAATCATAGGCGCGACGGGTTGCAAAGGCGGCATAGGTGGTGGCGAATGGAATAAATCCCTCCTTCGCCATCCCCCCTGCCGCCGCCATCAGCAGCTGCTCGGCCATTCCCATCTGGAAGAAACGATCCGGAAAGGCCTGGGCGAAAATATGCAGGTCGGTATATTTTGACAGGTCCGCAGTCATGCCGACGATTTCCGGGCGCTGCGCCGCCAGTTTTGACAGCGCGACGCCGAAGGGCGCAGGGGCGGTCGCCTGGCCTTCATCAGCAATCGAGGCGATCATCGCCGACGTTTTTAAACGGGGTTGACTCTGGCTCATTACAGCACTCCTTCCGGTTTGTTAGCGTCCAGCATCGCGATCGCTTTTTGCCATTCGTCGGCATCGACGCGAATAAAATGGTTCTTATCGCGGGTTTCGAGGAACGGCACCCCTTTGCCCATCAGCGTGTCGCATAAAATGACCCGCGGCTGGTTGCCGGAATAACTTTTCGCGTTGTCAAAGGCGGCCATTACCGCCGCCAGATCGTTACCGTCCACGCGCTGTACGTACCAGCCGAAGGCGGCCCATTTATCCTGCAGCGGCTCAAAGCCGAGGATTTTGCGTGAATCGCCGTCAGCCTGCTGTTTGTTGACGTCGACAAGGTTAATCAGGTTGCTCAGGCCATAGTGAGCCGCCGACATCGCCGCCTCCCAGGTCGACCCTTCGTCCAGCTCCCCATCGGACATGGAGTTGTAGACCCAGGCCGTGCTCTGTTTCTGCCGCAGCCCGAGCGCCATGCCGACGGCAATGGATAGCCCCTGCCCCAGCGAACCGCCGGACATCTCCATCCCCGGGGTGTAGGTCGCCATACCGGACATCGGCAGGCGGCTATCGTCGGAGCCGTAGGTTTCCAGCTCGGCTTCCGGGATAATGCCCGCCTCCAGCAGTGCGGCATAATAAGCGATAGCGTAATGGCCGTGAGAGAGCAGAAAGCGATCGCGCCCCTCCCACTCGGGATCTTCCGGGCGATAGGTCATGGCGTGGCTGAAAGCGGTCGCCAGTACATCGGCATAGCCCAGCGCCTGGCCGATATAGCCCTGCCCCTGAACTTCCCCCATTTGCAAGGCGTAGCGACGAATACGCCACGCCGCCGCGGCGACTTTTTGTGATTCGGTGATCTTCATCTGTTTGCCTCGCTTAGTGGATTAACATGCCGCCGTTAACGTCCAGAGTGATGCCGGTGGAGTAGGAGGAAAGGTCGCTGCCGAGGAACAGCGCAGCGCGCGCAATATCTACCGCGTCGCCGAGGCGGTTCATTGGAATGCCGGCAAGAATGTTGGCCGTCATGGCGTCGGTCAGCTTGCCGGCGGTAATGTCGGTCTGAATCAGCCCCGGGGTGATACAGTTAACGCGGACGTTATCTGGGCCAAGCTCGCGCGCCATCGCCCGCGCCAGCCCCAGCACTCCGGCTTTTGCCGCGCTGTAGTGCGGGCCGCCAAAGATACCGCCGCCGCGCTGGGCGGAAACGGACGAGATGCAGACGATGCTGCCGGATTTTTGCGCCCGCATGGTGGGAATTACCGCCTGCGACATCAGCAGCGTGCCGCGCAGGCTGACATCAAGCACCGCGTCATAATTGGCGCGCTTGATATCCATCAGCTTCAGCGGTTGGGTAATCCCGGCGTTATTGACCAGCACATCAACCCGGCCATATTTCGCCAGAATTTGTTCGATGGCCGCCTGCACCTGCACTTCATCAGCGACGTTCGCCGCCAGGCCCAGATGGCCTTCGCCTAATGCCGCTGCGGCGGTTTTACTGGCTTCGCCATTGAGGTCGATAATGACCACTTTCGCGCCATTTTCGGCGAATAATTTCGCAGTCGCGAAGCCTAAACCGCGTGCGGAGGCCGCGCCAGTAATAATGGCGACTTTATCTTTTAATAACATAGTTTCACTCCATGACATTACGTCATATTAATTAACAGGATATATTTCCGTTATTGTGGTTCATCGAGGAAAAGAATCACCACCAAACCAATGGCGGCACAGATACCAAAATAGGTAAATACAGAATTAAAACTCCCGGTTTTATCAAGCAAGAAACCAGCCGCCATCGGCGCTACAAATCCACCGAGGTTGCCGCCGCTATTAATAATGGAAGAGGCGATTGGATAGGTTTTGCTATCCGAAACGGCCATACCGTACGCGGTAAAGGCTGGCCAGCCGATATTTAAACAAAAGCCGACAAAGAATAATCCAATACAAACTGCCAGGGTGCTGGCCGGGATATTCAGCATAATTAGCATCATGACCACCGTTGACACCGCAGTGAACATCATGGTGGGTTTACGCCGGCGGCCTAATAGTTTATCCGAAATCCATCCGCCGCCGATCGCGCCAATAAAGCCGCCGATGCACGGCATACTGGCCACGAAGCCCATACTCATCACATCGAAACCACGCTCTTTCACTAAATACAGCGGGATCCAGGTTAATAAGCCGTACAGCACGCTAACCATCATAAAATACGCCAGGCAGTCACCGAGGATGTTTTTTGAGGTAAATAAGCCTTTCGCCGTATCAATTGGCGCCATCTTTTTCACCCGAATAATTTTATCCAGCCAGGTGAAGCGATCGGCAATTAAGATATTTTCGCGTACGCTATTATTATGACTTTCACGCCCGGCATTAATCTCTGCCAGTTCGCTTTGGGAAACAAATCCGCTCTCAGAAGGTTTAGATTTGACCAGCAAATACCATGCGATAGCCGCCACAATCCCGGGTATCGCAAAAGAGAAAAAGACCCACCGCCACCCCCAGGTCACCGCAATCCACACCGCCAGCGGCGGCACAATAATCGGCGCAAACATGGTCGCCGCGATGTAAACGCCGGTTGCCGTGGCTTTCTCTTTTGGTGGAAACCAGTTATTTATCGTCGAGGCCAGCCCCACCGGGCAAGGTCCTTCGCTCAGCCCCAGTCCCAGCCGCACCAGCTTCAGGCCAAACACGGAGCTCACCGTACCCATCAGCCAGGTAAAAGCGGAGAAGCCGAAAATGGAGAGCGATACCAGCCCCCGGGTACCGCGTTTGGCGATGAAAAAGCCGGCCGGAATCTGGCTTATCGCATAGCCGAGGAAAAACATACTGGCGATGGCCCCGGCTTCAAAGTTATTGATATGAAACTCATCAATGATGAAAGGCAGTACCGCGCCAATATTCGTTCGGTCGGCGTAATTGATGGCATACACCAGAAAAATCATCGTCAAAACCACGAAACGATATTTCGTTTTCCTGGCGTCAGTACAGACCAGCGTATCTATACGTGACATAGGGTTTCCTCGTTTTATACCTCATCTACTTCGCTGTAAGCTGCCGCTTCGGATCACCGCGTTTTACTATCCATACAGGAGCAAGAGATAAATACTTTTCGCCAGCGAAACAGGTGGTTAGGTGTTTTATAATTGCAATGCAAGCACATCGCAGTTTGTTATCAGGCCTGTGAGAGGAATATAACAACCCCAAAATGAAACGGTATTCAAAAAACCTCAATTATGATTGAGAAAAATTGAGTTAGTGACTTCCCGCAAATTTTTAGCGTTTACTGACTCGCGCACCTTTAACAAGATAAATTGTTAAGCCCATCACAAATTAACGTTGTTTTTTCGCTTTTCCCTATGCTGTACATCCCAGCTGCGCCACGCTGTTGGCTATTTTCTTTTATTCACGCCCCGCGCAGGATGCTGCCATGAGCCAACCGCTGCCCAATAAAAATTTGCCGATGCCCTCTTTACGCAATATCCAGGCGTTTATTGAAGTGGCCGCTACCGGCAGCCTTAACCTGGCCGCAGAGAATCTCAATATTACCGCCTCGGCGGTCAGCCATCAGATAGCCAGCCTGGAGCACTTTCTGGGGAAAAAACTGTTCTCCCGCAGCAGCAAAGGCGTCACGTTAACGGCGGTGGGAGAAAAATATCTCAAAGAGGTCTCCGGGGCGCTGAATATGATTGGCCAGGCCACCAGCCAGGTGATCAACGATATCCATCAGGATTATTTACGTATCCACTCGGCGCCGAGCTTCGGCCTGCTATGGCTGATGCCTCGTCTGGATAAATTCCGCCAGGCGTGGCCGGCGTTAAAAATCAGCCTGACCTGTTCCTACGAAAGCATCCAGTTTTCGCGAGATAATATTGATATCGATATTCGCCACGGGCTGTCACAGTGGCCGACGCTGCTGGTCAGAACCATTAAAAATGAGCGCGTCCTGCCCTACAGCGCAGCGTCTTATTTAGCCAGCCATCCTGTGCAGGCTGTGGAAGATCTGCTGGCCTGCGATCTGATCCACTCCGACAGCACCTTGATTAACTGGAGCAACTGGCTGTCGTGGCACAAGGTCCGCGGCTGGCATAAAAACTTCATTTTTAATTTCGACCGGTCATATATGAGCATCGAGGCGGCCAGAATCGGGATGGGCGTGATCCTTGAGAGCAATCTGCTGGCCGGCGGCCATGTGCGCCAGGGGCAGCTGACGCCGGTATTTGCCGACGAGCGGAGCATGCCGGTCGGCGCGCACCACTTCGTTCTCCCTCATGCCAATGAACAGAAGGAGAAGGTTCAGCGCTTTTTCACCTGGGTCGCCGGGGAGCTACAGGAAGACGGCTTTCATATTTAGTCCTGGCGGGTGGACAAACCGCCAGCCTGCGCCTAAAGTTAATCAATCGATTGATTAATTTTTGCGGAACGCGATGACCACTAAAGGCGAACAGGCGAAAAGTCAGCTTATCGCGGCCGCTATCGCCCAGTTTGGCGAGTACGGCCAGCATGCCACCACCCGCGATATCGCCGCCCAGGCCGGGCAGAATATCGCCGCAATCACCTATTATTTTGGCTCGAAAGACGATCTGTATCTTGCCTGCGCCCAGTGGATCGCCGATTTTATCGGCGACAATTTTCGTCCGCACGCCGAAGCGGCGGAGCATCTGCTTGCCGGGGCAGCGCCGGATCGCCAGGCGATCCGCGACCTCATCCTTAGCGCCTGCCACAACATGATCCTGCTGCTCACCCAGGACGATACGGTTAACTTAAGCAAATTCATTTCCCGCGAACAGCTGGCGCCGACTGCCGCCTACCATCTAATCCACCAGCAGGTGATTGCCCCCCTGCACCACTATCTCACCCGGCTGATTGCCGCCTGGACCGGCCGCGAAGCCAGTGATACGCAAATGATCCTCCATACCCACGCCCTGCTGGGCGAGGTGCTCGCTTTCCGTCTCGGGCGTGAAACTATCCTGCTGCGCACCGGCTGGACGCAGTTTGACGCGCAAAAAACGGAACAGATTTTCGCAGTCATTACCTGTCATATCGATTTCATCCTGCATGGGTTATCGCAAAGGAGTTTGGGCTGATGAAAAAACCCGTCGTCGTCATTCTGCTGATCGTGATTCTTCTCGCCGCGCTGGGCGGCGGCTGGTGGTGGTACCAGAACAGCCGGCAGCAGCCGCTGACCCTGTATGGCAATGTCGATATCCGCACCGTCAACATGAGCTTCCGCGTTGGCGGTAGGCTGGCCTCGCTGACCGTCGACGAAGGCGACAGCATCCGCGCCGGGCAAACTCTCGGCGAGCTTGACCGCGCGCCGTATGAAAATGCCCTGCTGCAGGCCCAGGCCAATGTCTCCACCGCCCAGGCGCAGTATGACCTGATGATGGCCGGCTACCGCGCGGAAGAGATTGCCCAGGCCGCGGCGGCGGTGAAACAGGCGCAGGCCGCTTACGACTATGCGCAAAACTTTTATCAGCGCCAGCTCGGGCTGCGCGCCAGCAGCGCCATTTCCGCCAACGATCTGGAGAATGCCCGCTCCTCGCGCGATCAGGCGCAGGCAACGCTCAAATCGGCGCAGGATAAGCTGCGTCAGTATCGCGCCGGTAACCGCCCGCAGGAGATTGCCCAGGCCAAAGCCAGTCTGGAACAGGCGCAAGCCGCGCTGGCCCAGGCCAAACTGGACCTGCACGATACCGTGCTCACCGCCCCTTCTGACGGTACGCTAATGACCCGCGCCGTTGAGCCCGGCACCATGCTGAGCGCTGGCGGCACCGTACTGACGCTGTCGTTAACCCATCCGGTGTGGGTTCGCGCCTACGTTGACGAGAAAAACCTCGGCCAGGCGCAGCCGGGACAAGAAGTGCTGCTCTATACCGACAGCCGGCCGGATAAGCCCTATCACGGCAAAATCGGCTTTGTCTCGCCGAGCGCCGAATTCACGCCGAAGACCGTCGAGACTCCCGATCTGCGCACCGATCTGGTCTACCGTCTGCGCATTGTGGTGACCGATGCCGACGGCGCGCTGCGCCAGGGAATGCCGGTGACCGTCTCCTTTAACAACGGGAACGGACATGAGTGAGGCCGTCATCGCCTTAAACGGCCTGAGCCGCCGTTTTCCCGGTATGGACAGACCGGCGGTGGCGCCGCTCACCTGCACGATCCGCGCCGGCTACGTCACCGGTCTGGTGGGCCCCGACGGCGCGGGGAAAACCACCCTGATGCGAATGCTGGCCGGGTTGCTCAAGCCCGATGAGGGCAGCGCCAGCGTGATCGGCTTCGACCCGCTAAAAGACGACAGCGCCCTGCACGCAGTGCTCGGCTATATGCCGCAGAAATTCGGCCTGTATGAAGATCTGACGGTAATGGAAAACCTGACCCTTTACGCCGACCTGCGCAGCGTCACCGGCGAGGCGCGGAAGAAAATTTTCGACCGCCTGCTGGAGTTTACCTCCCTTGGTCCATTCACCGACCGGCTGGCAGGCAAGCTTTCCGGCGGCATGAAGCAAAAGCTGGGGCTCGCCTGTACCCTGGTGGGCGACCCGAAAGTACTGCTGCTCGATGAGCCCGGCGTCGGCGTCGACCCTATCTCGCGCCGCGAGCTGTGGCAGATGGTGCACGAGCTGGCCGGCGACGGCATGCTGATCCTGTGGAGTACCTCCTATCTCGATGAAGCGGAACAATGCCGCGACGTGTTGCTGATGAACGAAGGCAAACTACTCTACCAGGGAGAGCCGACGGCGCTGACGCAAACCATGGCCGGGCGCAGCTTTCTGGTTTCCAGCCCGCAGGAAAACAATCGCCGTCTGCTGCAGCGGGCGCTAAAGCTGCCGCAGGTTAGCGACGGGGTGATCCAGGGCAAATCGGTACGCCTGATCCTGAAAAAGGACGCCCGCATTGAGGAAGTCCAGCAGCATGGCGACATGCCGCCGCTGCAGGTGGCCGACACCGCGCCGCGCTTTGAAGATGCGTTTATCGATCTGCTCGGCGGCGCCGGGACCGCCGAATCGCCGTTGGGAGCGATAATCCATCGCGTTGACGGCAGCAAAGACGAAACGGTCATTGAAGCCCAGTCGTTAACGAAAAAGTTTGGCGATTTCGCCGCTACCGACCACGTCGATTTCCAGGTTAAGCGCGGCGAGATCTTCGGCCTGCTCGGCCCCAACGGCGCCGGGAAATCCACCACTTTCAAAATGATGTGCGGCCTGCTGGTGCCCACCTCCGGCAAAGCGCTGGTGCTGGGGATGGATCTCAAGGTCAGCTCTGGCAAGGCACGCCAGCATCTGGGCTATATGGCGCAAAAATTTTCGCTGTACGGCAACCTCAGCGTCGAGCAGAACCTGCGCTTTTTCTCCGGCGTCTATGGCCTGCGGGGCCGGGCGCAAAATGAAAAAATCGCCCGGATGAGCGATGCCTTTGGCCTGAAAAGTATCGCCCGTCACGCCGCCGACGAACTGCCGCTCGGCTACAAGCAGCGGCTGGCGCTGGCCTGCTCGCTGATGCATGAACCCGATATTCTGTTTCTCGATGAACCAACCTCCGGCGTCGACCCCCTCACCCGCCGCGAGTTCTGGCTACATATCAACAGCATGGTCGATAAAGGCGTGACGGTGATGGTGACCACCCACTTTATGGATGAAGCGGAATACTGCGACCGCATCGGGCTGGTTTACCACGGTAAGCTTATCGCCAGCGGCACCCCGGACGCGCTGAAGGCGCAGGCGGCGGATGACAGCCAGACGGACCCGACCATGGAGCAGGCGTTCATTACCCTGATTAACCGCTGGGATAAGGAGAATAGCCATGAGCAATAGCATTCTCTCCTGGCGGCGGGTCCGCGCCCTGTGCGTCAAAGAGACCCGGCAGATTGTGCGCGATCCCAGCAGCTGGCTGATTGCGGTGGTGATCCCCCTGCTGCTGCTGTTTATCTTCGGCTACGGTATTAACCTCGACTCCAGCAGACTGCGGGTCGGCGTATTGCTGGAGCAGCAGAGCGAAGAGGCGCTGGATTTCGTCCATACCATGACCGGCTCGCCCTATATCGACGCCACCGTCAGCGACAACCGCAGGCAGCTGATTGAGATGATGCAGGCCGGGCGCATCCGCGCCATGGTGGTCATTCCGGTGGACTTCGACCGCCAGATGGCTCGCCCCGGCGCCGACGCACCGCTGCAGCTCATCACCGACGGCAGCGAGCCCAATACCGCCAACTTCGCTCAGGGCTATGTGGAAGGTATCTGGCAAATCTGGCAGCAGCAGCGGGCGGAAGACCGCGGCGAAACCTTTGAACCGCTGATCGACGTGCAGATGCGCTACTGGTTTAACCCGGCGGCCATCAGCCAGTACTTTATTATCCCCGGCGCGGTGACCATAATTATGACCGTGGTCGGCGCCATACTAACCTCGCTGGTGGTGGCCCGCGAGTGGGAACGCGGCACTATGGAAGCGCTGTTGTCGACGGAGATCACCCGCGCCGAACTGCTGCTGTGCAAGCTCATTCCCTACTATTTCCTCGGCATGCTGGCGATGTTGCTGTGTATGCTGGTGTCGGTATTTATTCTCGGCGTGCCCTACCGTGGTTCGCTGCCGATCCTGTTTGTTATCACCAGCCTGTTTTTGCTCAGCACCCTGGGGATGGGGCTGCTTATCTCAACCATCACCCGCAATCAGTTTAACGCCGCCCAGGTGGCGCTGAATGCCGCCTTTTTACCGTCGATTATGCTGTCCGGGTTCATTTTCCAGATAGACAGTATGCCAGCGGTGATCCGCGCGGTGACCTACGTGATCCCGGCGCGCTATTTCGTTAGTACTCTGCAAAGCCTGTTTCTGGCGGGCAATATTCCGGTGGTGCTGCTGGTCAACGTGCTGTTTTTGATTGCGTCGGCGGTGATGTTTATCGGCCTGACGTGGCTGAAAACCAAACGGCGTCTGGATTAACCCTGGCGCTCGAATTTTGCCCGGTGGCGCTACGCTTACCGGGCCTACGGTAGGTTTCGGTCGCCCGGGTCCGACATGAGGAAGGTTCTATGTTTCATCGTTTATGGACATTAATCCGCAAAGAGTTGCAGTCGCTGCTGCGCGAACCGCAGACGCGGGCGATTTTAATCATGCCGGTGCTTATTCAGGTACTGCTGTTTCCTTTTGCCGCGACGCTGGAGGTGACCAACGCCACCATCGCCATCTATAGCGAGGACAGCGGCCGCCATGCGATAGAGCTGACCCAGCGTTTCGCTCGCGCCAAAGCCTTTACCCACGTCCTGCTGCTGAAAAGCCCGCAGGCGATCCAGCCGACCATCGATGAACAAAAAGCGCTGCTGGTGGTGCGCTTCCCGGCGGATTTCTCACGCAACCTCGACAACTATCAAACTGCCCCGCTGCAGCTCCTGCTCGACGGGCGCAACTCTAACAGCGCGCAAATCGCCGCCAACTACCTGCAGCAGATCGTGAAAGACTATCAGCAGGAACTGCTGGAGGGGAAAGCGAAGCCGAATAACAGCGAACTGGTGGTGCGCAACTGGTATAACCCGAAT
Source organism: Klebsiella africana (assembly GCF_020526085.1). Taxonomy (NCBI): domain Bacteria; kingdom Pseudomonadati; phylum Pseudomonadota; class Gammaproteobacteria; order Enterobacterales; family Enterobacteriaceae; genus Klebsiella; species Klebsiella africana. The sequence goes on from NZ_CP084874.1 coordinate 3,551,670, forward strand.
CTCGACTACAAGTGGTTCGTGGTGCCATCGCTTATCGCCATGATCACCACTATCGGAGTGATGATCGTCACATCGCTGTCGGTCGCCCGCGAGCGCGAACAGGGCACTCTTGACCAGCTGTTAGTCTCACCCCTCGCCACCTGGCAAATCTTCGTTGGCAAAGCGGTGCCGGCGCTGATCGTCGCCACCCTGCAGGCGACTATCGTGCTGGCGATTGGTATCTGGGCCTATCAGATCCCGTTTGCCGGCTCGCTACTGCTGTTCTATTTCACGATGGTAATTTACGGCCTATCGCTGGTGGGCTTTGGCTTATTGATTTCGTCACTGTGCGCCACCCAGCAGCAGGCGTTTATCGGCGTGTTCGTCTTTATGATGCCGGCTATTCTCCTTTCTGGGTACGTCTCACCGGTGGAAAATATGCCGCAGTGGCTGCAGGATCTGACGTGGATAAACCCGATCCGCCACTTTACCGATATCACTAAGCAAATTTATCTGAAGGATGCGAGTCTGAAGATAGTGTGGGGGAGTTTGTGGCCGCTACTGGTCATAGCGGCCACCACCGGCTCAGCGGCGTATGCGATGTTCCGAAGGAAGATTGCGTAATACCCGTCATCGTTCAAACTACAACGGCGTTGGCTTTCCTTACTCACCCCAGTCGCATAGTTATCTATGCTTCTGGGGATTCGCTGCGTTGCCGCCTTGTTGTAGCCCGAACGCTTTAGGGTAACGGCTCTTATCTTTCGCCAGCAGCGAGACCACCGCCGGGCCTGCCAGTATCACCAGCCCGGCGAGGGCCAGCAGCAGGTTGTTGTGCAGCACGCGCGACAGCAGCCACAGCGCTATCATGGCCGCGCCGAAGTACCAGGTCGTGGTGAGCTCCTCAAGGAAGTCTCCCACATCGCGCCAGCGCGCCTCATGGTGACGCTGTAAAAACAGCATCGCCAGCAACGTGACGCTGTAGAGGACGCACAGTCCCAATCCGACGCGCACCAGCGCGCCGCTCATCCAACCCATCACCAGTACTGCCACGACCAGTAGATGCAACATAATCTGCCAGCAACTAAGACCCGTTGCGACGCGTACACGTTGTTGCCACTTCATGGCTTCTCTCCTGAAGGATTTTTCTCTGCTACTCAGAGTACCGCACTTTACGGAAAATTCCGTATCACCGCATCTTTTTGTGACGTCTACTACACTATTTTATTCAGGAAAGTGACATTTACTGGAGAATTATGGCTGAGCCAACGTCGGGATTTTCGTTGAACGTGCTGACAATTAACACCCATAAAGGCTTTACGGCGTTTAATCGGCGTTTTATTTTGCCTGAACTACGCGAAGCCGTGCGCAGCGTCAGCGCTGACATCGTTTGCCTGCAGGAAGTGATGGGCGCTCACGAAGTTCACCCCCTGCATATCGAAAACTGGCCGGATACGACGCATTACGAATTTCTCGCCGACACCATGTGGAGCGATTACGCCTACGGGCGCAACGCGGTCTATCCGGAAGGCCACCACGGAAACGCCGTGCTGTCACGCTTCCCGATTGAATACTATGAAAATCGCGATATCTCGGTCGGCAACGGGGAGAAGCGCGGACTATTGTACTGCCGCATCGTGCCGCCGCAGAGCGGGGTGACCCTACACGTGATTTGCGTGCATCTCGGTTTACGCGCCGACCAGCGGCAGGCACAGCTGGCAATGCTGGCGGAGTGGGTCAATACCCTGCCCGCCGGCGAGCCGGTGGTGGTGGCTGGCGATTTTAACGACTGGCGCCAGCAGGCTAATCAGCCATTAAAAACCCAGGCCGGGCTGGAAGAGATCTTTACCCGCGCCCGCGGACGGCCGGCACGCACGTTTCCGGTCAGTTTTCCGCTACTGCGCCTCGATCGTATTTACGTCAAGAACGCCCATGCCAGCCGCCCGAAGGCGCTGGCGCTCAAACAATGGCGGCATCTGTCCGATCATGCACCCCTTAGCGTGGAGATACATTTGTGAAATGTCGTTGGCAGGAAGGCAACCGCATTACGCTACTGGAGAACGGCGACCAGTATTATCCGGCGCTGTTTGCGGCCATCGGTCGCGCCAGCCGGCGGGTGATCCTCGAATCCTTTATCTGGTTTGAAGATGAGGTCGGTCGGCGGCTACACGCGGTCCTGCTGAAGGCCGCCCGCCGCGGTATTCAGGTGGAGGTGCTGCTCGACGGCTACGGCTCACCGGATCTCAGCGATGAATTTGTCGGCGAACTCACCGCCGCCGGGGTGATTTTTCGCTACTACGATCCAGGCCCTAAACTGCTGGGGATGCGCACAAACCTGTTCCGCCGTATGCACCGTAAAATTGTGGTCATCGACGACACCACCGCCTTTGTTGGCGGCATTAACTACTCTGCCGAGCATATGAGCGACTACGGCCCAGAGTCAAAGCAGGATTACGCGGTACAGGTCGAGGGACCGGTGGTGCTCGACATTCTGCAGTTCGAACTGGAAAATCTGCCCACTAGTGAAAACACCCGCCGCTGGTGGCGCCGCCGCCGTCACCAGCCGGAGATCAACCAGACGCCCGGCGAGGCGCAAGCGCTGTTTGTCTGGCGCGACAACCACGATCATCGGGACGATATTGAACGCCACTATCTGAAAATGCTGACCAGCGCCCGTCGGGAGGTGATCATTGCCAACGCCTATTTTTTCCCTGGCTATCGCCTGCTGCATGCGATGCGCAATGCCGCGCGGCGCGGGGTACGGGTCAAGCTGATCGTTCAGGGCGAGCCGGATATTCCGATTGTGAAATTTGGCGCCCACCTGCTCTATCACTACCTCGTAAAGGGCGGGGTGCAAATCTACGAGTATCGCCGTCGCCCGCTGCATGGCAAGGTCGCTCTGGCAGACGATCACTGGGCCACCGTCGGGTCGAGCAACCTGGATCCCCTGAGTCTGTCGCTGAATCTGGAAGCGAATCTGATCATCCACGATCGGGTGTTTAATCAGACGCTGCGCGATAACCTCAACGGGCTTATCGCCAGGGATTGCCAGCGCATTGATAAATCAATGCTGCCGAAACGCAGCTGGTGGCGTCTGGGCGTCAGCGTGATGACCTTCCACTTTCTGCGCCATTTCCCGGCGTGGGTCGGCTGGCTGCCGGCCCATACCCCACGACTGGCGAGGGTTAGCCCGCCGGTGCAACCGGAAATTGAAACCCAGGATCGCGTCGAATCACAAACCAGGGATAATCCGCTATGAGCAAATCGCATCCCCGCTGGCGATTGGCAAAAAGAGTATTGACCGGGCTCTTTTTTATCGCCGTCATCGTCCTGCTGGTGATTTACGCGCAGAAGGTCGACTGGCAGGACGTGTGGAAGGTGATCCGCGGCTACGACCGGCTGGCGCTGGGCAGCGCCATTGCGCTGGTTATCGTCAGCTATCTGATCTATGGCTGCTACGATCTACTTGGCCGCGCCTATTGCGGGCACAAGCTGGCGAAACGCCAGGTGATGCTGGTGTCGTTTATCTGTTATGCCTTTAACCTGACACTCAGCACCTGGGTCGGCGGGATCGGTATGCGCTACCGGCTGTACTCGCGACTGGGGCTGAACGGCAGCACCATTACGCGTATTTTTTCCTTAAGCATTACCACCAACTGGCTGGGCTATATCCTGCTCGGTGGCGTGATATTTACGGCGGATCTGGTGAAGCTGCCGCCGCACTGGTACATCAGCCAAACCACTCTGCGCATTATCGGTGGGGTGATGTTGGTTCTCACGCTTTGCTATCTGTTCGGCTGCGCGTTCGCCAAACGCCGTCACCTGACGATTAAAGGCCAGCGGCTGGTGCTGCCCTCCTGGCGCTTCGCGCTGCTGCAGATGGGACTCTCTGCGGCAAACTGGATGGCGATGGGGGCGATAATCTGGCTGCTGTTGGGCAGCGAGATTAACTATTTTCTGGTATTAGGGGTGCTGCTGGTCAGCAGTATCGCCGGGGTGATTATCCACATTCCGGCCGGGATCGGCGTGCTGGAGGCAGTGTTTATCGCCATGCTCTCCGGGGAAGAGATTACGAAGGGCGCGATCATCGCCGCCCTGCTCGCCTGGCGCGCACTCTATTATTTCCTGCCGCTGCTGCTGGCGACGGTGGCTTATCTGCTGCTGGAGAGCCGGGCGAAAAAGCTGCGGCAAAAGAACGAGCGCAAGCTGGCCCGCGAATGAAACGGCCAGGTCGCGCAGCGCTAGCCGGGCCTGCGGGGTGTGAGCCTGTGAGAGGATCCTGTAGGCCGGGCAAGGCGCCAGCCGCCGCCCGGCAACATCACGGGTACTGTGCCTGATATCTCGCCCGGCGGCGCTGCGCTTGCGCGGGCCTACGGGGTGTGAGCCTGTGAGAGGATCTTGTAGGCCGGGCAAGGTGCCAGCCGCCGCCCGGCAACCTCACGGGTATCGTGCCTGATATCTCGCCCGGCGGCGCTGCGCTTGCGCGGGCCTACGGGGTGTGAGCCTGTGAGAGGATCCTGTAGGCCGGGTAAGGCGCAGCCGCCACCCGGCAATACCACGGGTACCGTGCCTGCTATCTTGCCCGGCGGCGCTGCGCTTGCACGGGCCTACGGGGTGTGAGCCTGTGAGAGGATCCTGTAGGCCGGGTAAGGCGCAGCCGCCACCCGGCAATACCACGGGTACCGTGCCTGATATCTCGCCCGGCGGCGCTGCGCTTGCACGAGCCTGCGGGGTGTGAGCCTGTGAGAGGATCCTGTAGGCCGGGTAAGGCGCAGCCGTTACCCGGCAACATCACGGGTACCGTGCCTGCTATCTTGCCCGGCGGCGCTGCGCTTGCCGGGCGTAAGGAAATGTAACACTGTGATAAAAAGAGGTTAGATCCTGTAGGCCGGGTAAGGCGCAGCCGCCACCCGGCAACATCACGGGTACTGTGCCTGACGCCATCGCCCGGCGGCGCTGCGCTTGCCGGGCGTAAGGAAATGTAACACTGTGATAAAAAGAGGTTAGCGGCGGTTGCCCATAATACGCAGCAGCATCAGGAACAGGTTGATGAAGTCCAGATACAGCGTTAAGGCGCCGAGGATCGAGTATTTACGCAGATTGGCGCTGTCGCGGGTATCAATCTGCTCGCCGATGTTTTTCAGCTTCTGGGTGTCATACGCCGTCAGGCCGACAAACAGCACCACCCCAATATAGGTCACAGCCCACATCAGCGCCTCGCTCTTCAGCCACAGGTTGACCAGCGACGCCAGCACGATGCCAATCAGCCCCATAAACAGCATGCTGCCGAAGCCGCTCAGATCGCGCTTCGTGGTGTAACCATACAGGCTCATCGCCCCGAACATCCCGCCGGTGACCACAAAGGTGCTGGCGATCGATGAGTAGGTATAGGCGATAAAAATGCTCGACAGCGTCAGTCCGGTCAGCGCCGAATAGAGCATAAACAGCGTGGTGGCCATCCCGGCGCTCAGCCGCTGCACCATTCCCGACAGCACAAACACCAGCGCCAGCTGGGCAATAATCAGCCCGAAGAAAGTGATTTTGCTCGAAAAAACGAACATCATCACCGCCGGAGTATTCGCTGCGAACCACGCGATAAACGCCGTCAGCAGCAGGCCGACCGTCATCCAGCCGTAGACTTGCGCCATGTAAGTCTGCAGGCCGGTACGGCCCTGCACTATTGAATCGGAACGCGGATATCTGTCCATGACTCTCTCCTGATTAACAAAGTTTCACCCTGTAAGCGTATCACACTACCAGCGCTCTGCCGCCTGACGATCGCTATCGCGGGCATCGACCCAGCGTTCGCCTTCCGGCGTCGCCTCGCGCTTCCAGAATGGCGCGCGGGTTTTCAGGTAATCCATAATAAACTCGCCGGCGGCGAAGGCGCTGCCGCGGTGGGCGCTGGTGACGCCGACAAACACAATTTCTTCCCCCGGCCACATTTCGCCGATGCGGTGGATAACCGTCACCCGGCCCAACGGCCAGCGCTCGCGCGCCAGGTCGACAATTTCCGCCAGTGATTTCTCGGTCATCCCCGGATATTGTTCGAGGGTTAAGGCTTTCACGCTGTCGCCGAGGTTGTGATTGCGTACTTTACCGGTGAAGGTGACCACCGCGCCGTCTTCATCGCGTTCGGCCAGCCAGGGATATTCCTCGCCGACGCTAAAGCGCGCCGGGCTGACCACGATACGGGTTTGCGTCATGTCAGCCCCCCGTTACCGGTGGAAAGAACGCCACTTCGTCACCGTTGACGACAGGATGGTCAAACGCGGTCAGCGTCTGGTTGACTGCCGCCAGCAGCTTGCCCTCCTCCAGGGCCAGCGCCCAGCGGTCGCCGCGAGCGGCAAGCTGCTGACGCACCGCCTCAACGGTCGCCAGGTCGCTGGCATCGAGGGTTAGCGCATCGGTACCCACCAGCTCGCGCACCTGGGCAAAAAACAGAACCTTAATCATGGCGTTCACCCGCCTTAAAATCGCCGGACTTGCCGCCGCTTTTCGCCAGCAGGCGCACCGGGCCAATCACCATATCTTTCTGTACCGCTTTGCACATATCGTAAATGGTCAGCGCGGCAACCGAGGCGGCGGTCAATGCTTCCATTTCGACGCCGGTTTTCCCGGTGAGCCGGCAGAGCGATTCAATGCGCACCCGGTTATGTTCCGGCTGCGCCTGCAAATTAACTTCCACTTTGCTCAGCATCAGCGGATGACACAGCGGGATCAGCTCCCAGGTGCGTTTGGCCGCCTGGATCCCGGCGATACGCGCAGTGGCAAACACGTCGCCTTTATGGTGGCTGCCGTCGATAATCATCTCCAGGGTCGTCGCCTGCATTTCGACATAAGCCTCGGCGCGCGCTTCGCGCACCGTTTCCGCTTTGCCGGAGACATCCACCATATGGGCTTCGCCCGCGGCGTTAATATGGGTCAGTTGTGACATAGATTATTTCTTCAGGTGAGGAATAAAGTTACACGGACGAGTGCGGGCATCCAGCTGCGGAGCAATGATGTTGTCCCACGCTGTGCGGCAGGCTTTGGTCGAGCCCGGCATGGCGAAAATCAGCGTGCGATTGGCGACACCGGCCACGGCCCGGGACTGCAGCGTCGAGGTGCCGATCTCTTCGAACGACAGCATGCGAAACACTTCGCCAAACCCTTCAACCTCGCGGTCAAACAACGGCAGCAGCGCTTCCGGCGCCTGATCGCCGTCGGTAAAACCGGTGCCGCCGGTGATCAGCACCACCTGCACATCATCGCTGGCGATCCACGCCGACACCTGGGCGCGAATCGCGTAGCGGTTCTCTTTGACGATCGCCTTATCGACGACATGGTGCCCCGCCTCCTGCGCCGCCTCGCGCAGCCAGTGGCCGGAGGTATCATCCTCTTCGCCGCGGCGGCTGGAAACGGTAAGAATAGCAATACGGGTCGGGATAAACTCAGCGCTAGCCTGGCTCATCTGAATGCTCCTTTCGAAAACGATTAACCGCCAATATACGACAGGTTCTGCGTAATACCGGTGTTGCCCTGATGCAGGAAATGGGTCTGCTTTTTATGGGTCAAGGCTTCGGCGATCCGCGCCTCCAGCGCGGCCTGCTGCTGGTCCTCAGCCATCAGATCGCGCAGGTCGACACCGCCTTCGCCAAACAGGCACAGGTGCAGTTTGCCAACGGACGAGACGCGCAGCCGGTTGCAGGTCGCGCAGAAGTCTTTTTCATACGGCATGATGAGGCCGATTTCGCCGGCGTAGTCCGGGTGACAAAAGACCTGCGCCGGGCCATCGCTGCGCTGGCGGATCTGATGGATCCAGCCGCGACGCAGCAGTTCGTCGCGCAGCACCATGCCGGAGAGATGATGACGGCGGAACAGGTCGCTGCCCTCGCCGGTCTCCATCAGCTCAATAAAACGCAGCTGAATACGCCGGTGTTGGATCCACGCGAGAAAGGTATCGAGCTGGTGATGGTTAACATCGCGCATCAGCACGGTGTTGACCTTCACCTTGTCAAAGCCGGCGGCAAAAGCGGCGTCAATCCCGTCCATCACCTGGTGAAATTTATCCTGGCCGGTGATGGCGTGGAACTGACGGGCGTCGAGGCTATCTACGCTGACGTTGATCGCCGTCAGGCCAGCATCGCGCCAGCGCGCCACATCGCGCGCCAGGCGGTAACCGTTGGTGGTGACCGCAATCTGACGGATTGCCGGGTTTTCACGCACGGCGGCAATGATCTCAGTGAAGTCGCGGCGCAGGGAGGGTTCCCCACCGGTAAGGCGAACTTTTTCGGTGCCCAGCGCGGAGAAAGCGCGCGTGACCCGGCGTACTTCGTCTACGCTGAGAAAGCCATTGTTGTTGACGGCGCCGGGCTTGTAACCGTTCGGCAAGCAGTAGGTGCAACGGAAGTTGCACACATCGGTAATCGACAGACGCAGGTAATAAAACTTACGCGCGAATGCATCGGTAAGCTGTGAGGCCATATACACCTTTCCAAATACGGGAGACGCGGTCATTTCTTCCCACGCCCTGGCGACAACCGGAGGCGTCGCGGCCAAACCGCCATATCTTTTGACACAGGCGAAGAGGCTAGAGTGTTAACAGGTTATGCCGATAGTAGCGCGTTATGCGCGGTTTCGCCATTTGCGTTTTCGCTATATAAGCTTGTATATATCGCTAACTTCGTGCATTTTCGCTACAGAATAGCCATAAATCATTTTTTTGCCTTGATATCGGTCAGTTTGTCGGGCTCCTCCCATCGTCTTTTAGGGGTAGATCGGGTAGTGTGTGGCCGTTTATATGAAATAAGGAATTTCTATGCGCAATCGTACATTCGCTGACCTTGATCGGGTGGTCGCACTTGGCGGCGGGCATGGCCTGGGCCGGGTGATGTCCTCCCTTTCCTCGCTCGGCTCGCGGCTGACCGGCATTGTCACCACCACTGACAACGGAGGATCCACCGGACGGATCCGCCGCTCAGAAGGCGGCATTGCCTGGGGCGATATGCGCAACTGCATCAATCAGTTAATCGCCGAGCCGAGCGTGGCGTCGGCGATGTTTGAGTACCGTTTTAGCGGTAATGGTGAACTTTCCGGACATAACCTCGGAAATCTGATGTTAAAGGCCCTCGATCACCTGAGCGTGCGGCCTTTAGAAGCCATCAATTTGATCAGAAACCTGCTGAAAGTCGACGCTTTTCTGATCCCGATGTCGGAACAACCGGTGGATTTGATGGCGCTCGATCATGAAGGCCATGAAGTTTATGGCGAAGTGAATATCGATCAGCTTGATAACATACCGCAGGAGCTAATGCTCACCCCGCCGGTACCGGCCACCCGCGAAGCGGTGGAGGCTATCGCCGAAGCCGATCTGATCCTCATTGGGCCGGGCAGTTTCTACACCAGCCTGCTGCCAATCCTGTTGCTCGACGAGATGGCCCAGGCGTTGCGCCGCACGCCGGCGCCGATGGTGTTTATCGATAACCTCGGCAAAGAGCATAGCCCGGCTGCCCGACTGTCGCTGGCGGAGCGCATTGCGATTATGGAGCGCTACGTAGGCAAGCGGGTGGTGGATGCGGTGATCGCTGGCCCAAAAGCCGATATCCACGGCATCGACGATCGGCTGGTGATCCAGACGCCGCTGGAGGCCAGCGACGTGCCCTATCGCCATGACCGGGCGCTGCTCCGCGGGGCGCTGGAAAAAACGATCCAGCTGCCGGGCTAATCCCGCGCGCCGGAGGAACAACCTTCGGTGCACCTTAAAATCTTAAGGTTGTCTTAAAATAGGGCTGGCACTCTATACTTATCTCTTACTGTGGGTAGGTATTATGTCGTTATTGCCTCTGCGTCGGCCAGTCTTCAGCCGCACGACTTATCTGATTCTCTTTGCTTGCTATATTGGTATCTTTCTCAACCTGGCATTTTATCGCCAGGTTTTCCCGTTGCTACCGGTCAACAGCCTGCATAACTGGCTGGTATTCCTCAGTATGCCGATCGTGGCCATTAGCGTGATGAATATCATCACCACCCTCGCTTCGTTCCTGAAGCTGGACCGGCTGGTGATTAGCCTGTTTATTCTGCTCAGCGCGTCGGCGCAATACTTCATCTGGAACTTCGGCGTGGTGATCGACCGCAGCATGATCACCAATATCCTCGACACCACGCCGGCGGAAAGCTTTGCTCTGCTCTCCGGCGAAATGATTGCCGTCCTCGGACTCTCCGGGGTATTAGCAGTACTGATTGCCTGGTGGGTGAAAATCCGGAAACCGGCCACACTGTGGCGCGGCGTGGCCTGGCGTCTGGTCAATATCGTGGCCTCTGCGCTGCTGATCGTCCTGATTGCCGCTCTGTTTTATAAAGACTACGCCTCGCTGTTCCGTAACAACAAGGAGCTGGTGAAATCCCTGAGCCCCTCCAACAGCATTGTGGCAGTAAACTCCTGGTATGCTCACCACCGCATGGACAACCTGCCGCTGGTGAAGATTGGCGAAGATGCCACGCAGAAAGCGGTGATGCATAACGGTCCGCGCAAGAATCTGACAATTGTCGTGCTGGGCGAAACCTCGCGGGCAGACAACTTCTCACTGGGCGGCTACGATCGGGAGACTAACCCGCGCCTGCAACAGGACGACGTGGTGTACTTCCCGAAAACCACCTCCTGCGGCACAGCAACGGCGGTTTCCGTTCCCTGCATGTTCTCTAATATGCCGCGCGCACATTACGATGAAGAACTGGCCCACCATCAGGAAGGCGTCCTGGATATTCTGCAGCGCGCGGGTGTTCAGGTGCTGTGGAACGACAATGACGGTGGCTGTAAAGGCGCCTGTGACCGCGTACCGCACCAAAACGTCACCGATCTGAACCTCAGCGGTCAGTGCATCGACGGCGAGTGCTACGATGACGTCCTGTTCCATAATCTCGACAGCTACATCGACAACCTGAAACAGGATGGCATTATCGTACTGCATACCATCGGCAGCCACGGCCCGACCTATTACAACCGCTATCCGGCTGAATTTAAAAAATTCACCCCGACCTGCGATACCAATGAAATCCAAAGTTGTACGCAACAACAGTTGACCAATACCTACGACAACACCATTCTGTATGTCGACTATGTCGTTGATAAAGCGATAAAACTATTGCAATCTAAACAAGACAAATTTACCACTAGCCTGGTTTATTTGTCCGACCACGGCGAATCGCTGGGCGAAAATGGCGTTTATTTGCATGGTCTGCCGTACTCCATTGCGCCGGATACGCAAAAACACGTGCCCATGCTGCTGTGGCTGTCGCCGGATTACCAGCAACGTTACGGTGTTTCCAGCCAGTGTTTGCAACAACAGGCTAAGTCGAAGGATTATTCACAAGATAATCTGTTCTCCACCCTGCTCGGCCTGCTCGGCGTCAGCACCCACGAGTACCAGGCGGCAGATGATATTTTAACGCCATGTAGAGAGGCTGGTTGATGAAAATCTTAGTCATTGAAGACGATGCGCTGCTGTTGCAGGGGTTGATTCTGGCGATGCAAAGTGAAGGATACGTGTGCGACGGCGTCTCCACGGCGCACGAAGCGGCGCTATCGCTGGCCAGCAATCACTACAGCCTGATCGTGCTGGATCTCGGCCTGCCGGATGAAGACGGCCTGCATTTTCTCACCCGTATGCGACGGGAGAAAATGACCCAGCCGGTGCTGATCCTCACCGCCCGCGATACGCTTGAGGATCGCATTAGCGGTCTCGATACTGGCGCGGATGACTACCTGGTGAAACCCTTTGCCCTGGAGGAGCTCAATGCGCGCATTCGCGCCCTGCTCCGTCGGCATAACAACCAGGGCGATAACGAAATCAGCGTCGGCAATCTGCGCCTCAACGTCACTCGCCGCCTGGTGTGGCTGGGTGAGACCGCGCTGGAATTGACGCCGAAAGAGTATGCCCTGCTGTCACGGCTGATGATGAAAGCCGGTAGCCCGGTACATCGTGAGATCCTGTACAACGATATCTACAGCTGGGACAACGAGCCGGCGACCAATACCCTGGAAGTGCATATTCACAACCTGCGCGATAAGATTGGCAAATCGCGGATCCGCACCGTCCGGGGCTTTGGCTATATGCTGGCTAACAACATCGACACGGAATAGACCATGGCCCTGTTTGCAACCGAAACCTGGACCATGCGCCACCGGCTGCTGCTGACCATCGGCGCCATTCTGGTAGTCTGCCAGCTAATCAGCGTCTTCTGGCTATGGCATGAGAGCAAAGAGCAGATCCAGCTGCTGGTGGCCAGCGCCATCGAAGGACACAACAACCAGAAACATGTGGAGCATGAGGTTCGGGAAGCGGTCGCCAGCCTGCTGGTGCCTAGCCTGCTGATCGTCGGCCTGGCGCTGTATATCAGCATGCTGGCGGTGCGCAAGATCACCCGCCCGCTTTCACGACTGCAAAGCGAACTGGAGAACCGCACGCCGGACAATCTCACCCCTATCGTACTCAGCGAATCGGTGCCCGAGGTCACGGCAGTGACCACCGCCCTGAATCAGCTGGTTTCCCGCCTCAATCTGACCCTCGACCGCGAGCGGCTGTTTACCGCCGACGTGGCGCATGAGCTACGCACCCCGCTGGCCGGGCTGCGGCTGCACCTTGAGCTGCTGGCGAAAGTGCATGGCGTCGGCGTCGACCCGCTGATCCAGCGTCTCGATCAGATGACCAACAGCATTTCCCAGCTGCTGCAGCTGGCGCGCGTTGGCCAGTCCTTCTCCGCCGGCAGCTATCAGCAGGTGTTATTGCTGGATGACGTGGTGAAACCGTTGCAGGAAGAACTGGAAACCATGCTGGCGCAGCGTCAGCAGCGGCTGCTGCTGACGGATACCGAAAACGAGGCCGTTGTGTCGGGCGACGCAACGTTAATCCGCGTGATCCTGCGCAATCTGGTGGAGAATGCTCACCGCTACAGCCCGGAAGGGTCGACGATCCGTGTGTCGGTGAAAGCGGGCCTGATGCCGGTGATGGCAGTGGAAGATGAAGGGCCGGGGATCGATGAGGCGAAGAGCGGTGAACTCAGTAAAGCCTTTGTGCGTATGGACAGTCGCTACGGCGGCATAGGCCTCGGACTGAGCATCGTCACGCGCATCGCTCAGCTGCATGACGCCCAGTTCTTTTTGCATAACCGCCAGCCGGGGCCAGGGGTCCGCGCGTGGGTATTATTCCCGCGGCGCGCGGGTCAGAACGTCAGCACCCACTGATGGAAAAAGGCAACAAGAATGACCAGGGCGGTAGCAACCGCCAGATATTCACGGAAGTTAATTTTTTGCATGGACACTATCCTCATCAGGTTGAGGATAGTGTCGCCTGGCGAGATTAAGCGAACATTAAGAAGGCCGCAACGCGGCCTTTTTTCTTCTCAGATGTGTGTCATCTGACAAAGGGGACGATAAGAGAAGCGCGCGCCTTTACTCTACCCCGCACCTCCACGCCACCAATATAGGCCCAGATTCAGGAGGCAGCGATAAACAGCTCGCGCAGCTGATGCAACTGGTCGCGAATTTGCGCCGCCTCTTCAAACTCAAGGTTCTGAGCGTGCTGCATCATCTGCCCTTCCAGTTCATGGATTTTCTGCTGCAGCGCTTTTGGCGTCATATCCACTCCGCTAAGCCCGGCAGGCTCGGCGGTCTTCGCTTTACCGCGCCCTTTGGCTTTGGTTTTCGCCAGGCTCTGACCCAGCTGCAGGATATCCACAACTTTCTTGTTGAGCCCCTGTGGCACGATGCCGTGCTCTTCGTTATAGCGCTGCTGTTTCTCCCGCCGCCGTTCCGTTTCACCAATGGCTTTAGCCATCGAGGGGGTGATCTTATCGCCGTAGAGGATGGCTTTGCCGTTGACGTTGCGCGCCGCACGGCCGATGGTCTGGATCAGCGAGCGCTCGGAGCGCAGGAAGCCCTCTTTGTCCGCATCCAGGATCGCCACCAGCGATACCTCCGGCATATCGAGCCCCTCACGCAGCAGGTTGATCCCCACCAGCACGTCAAACTCGCCAAGGCGCAGGTCGCGGATAATCTCCATACGTTCGACGGTGTCGATATCCGAGTGCAGATAGCGCACGCGCTCGCCGTGCTCCTCAAGGTACTCGGTTAAGTCTTCCGCCATCCGCTTGGTAAGAGTAGTGACCAGCACACGCTCGTTGATGGCCGTGCGCAGGCGGATCTCCGACAGCAGATCGTCGACCTGGGTCGCCACCGGCCGCACTTCGATCAGCGGGTCAAGCAGACCGGTCGGCCGCACCACCTGATCCACTACCTCGCCGCCGGATTTATCCAGCTCGTAGGCGCCGGGTGTCGCCGACACGTAGATGGTTTGCGGCGCCAGCGCTTCGAATTCTTCAAACTTCATCGGCCGGTTATCCAGCGCCGACGGCAGGCGGAAGCCGTACTCCACCAGCGTCTCTTTACGCGCCCGGTCGCCGCGGTACATGCCGCCGATCTGCGGCACCGTGACGTGGGATTCGTCGATCACCAGCAGGCCGTCCGCCGGAAGATAGTCAAACAGGGTGGGCGGCGGCTCGCCAGGCCCGCGCCCGGAGAGGTAGCGCGAGTAGTTTTCAATACCCGAGCAGTAGCCCAGCTCGTTCATCATTTCGAGGTCAAACTGGGTGCGCTGGGTTAAGCGCTGCTCTTCCAGCAGCTTGTTATTTGCCAGCAGCACCTTGCGCCGCTCCGCCAGCTCCAGCTTGATCTCTTCCATCGCCTGGACGATGCGCTCCCGCGGCGTCACGTAGTGCGTCTTGGGATAAATAGTGTAGCGCGGCACCGTGGATTCCACGTGGCCGGTAAGCGGATCAAACAGCGACAGGCGCTCGACCTCTTCGTCAAACAGCTCAATGCGCAGGGCGATATCGTCGGATTCCGCCGGGAAGACGTCGATCACCTCACCGCGCACCCGGAAGGTGCCGCGCTGGAAGGCCTGATCGTTGCGGGTATACTGCAGCTCGGCCAGGCGGCGCAGGATAGCGCGCTGGTCGATAAGCATCCCCACCGTCAGGTGCAGCATCATCTTTAGATACAGGTCCGGGTCGCCGAGGCCGTAGATCGCCGAGACCGAGGCCACCACCACCACATCGCGCCGCTCAAGCAGCGCTTTGGTCGCCGACAAACGCATCTGCTCGATATGTTCGTTTACCGAGGCGTCCTTCTCAATAAAAGTATCTGAGCTGGGGACGTAGGCTTCCGGCTGGTAGTAATCGTAATAGGAGACGAAATACTCGACGGCATTCTCGGGGAAAAACTCTTTCATCTCGCCGTAGAGCTGGGCCGCCAGGGTTTTGTTTGGCGCCAGCACCATCGTCGGCCGCTGCAGATCGGCAATGACGTTGGCGATGGTGAAGGTTTTCCCTGAACCGGTGACCCCCAGCAGCGTCTGATGCGCAAGTCCATCCTCCAGCCCCTCTTCCAGGCGACGGATGGCTTCCGGTTGGTCTCCGGAGGGACGAAAGGCAGAATGCAGTACAAACGATTTACTCATCGATCAGAACCTGAAGAAAGATTTAGCGGCCGGTGTTTAATTCTACCCTTCGGGCCGTTTTTTGCCAACCAAATATACTGGATATTTAACCAGTACGCATTTATGATAGCGCCAGAAGGCGGCCTTTTTAGCCAGCAAGTGGGGTACAAAACGCCCGCCGGGCGAAATAATCGTCCAACTGTCAGGGTTATCCCCAGAAATTTTACCCTTTTAACATTTGTCAAGCGGACGGGTGAAAGTTTTATGGCAGTAGATGACGCTTTTCTTACACCCATTGATTTTATTTAACTAACTGATATTTAATAAATTTAAAGAAAAGACGTCTTTCGCGCCAATTCAGCCGCAGGCCGCGTACGCTCTAGCTTACCGCAGGTTTTCTAACTCTAATACACAAGGTTATCCACAGGAATAGTGGATAACTGTCTGCAGCCCAAGACCGCCGCCGCCCGGCGCTTATCGTCTTTCGCCGTAAACCGTGCGGCGAAAAATTTTTATCGAACTATTTTTGATAACTATCCGTTTAAAGCCGCTCGATTTTTGCTGCTTTTTGCACCACTCTTTAGCGTCGGGCACCGGAAAAGTGCAGCCCTGGCGCTGACGGTGCCCGATGGTATCGGCGTTCCGCGCTTTTTTCCGAGCGTTCTTTTTCCTGGCAAGAGTTTTGCAGCATCTTTCTGTCGCCCTGACGCCAGGATAAGGAGAAAACGTCCATGTTGAATTTACAGGCAGTAAATCATTTTTACGGTAACCAGCACTCACTGTGGAATGTCGATCTTGAACTACGCCCGGGAGAGTGCATTGGCGTACTGGGACGCGAAGGCATGGGAAAAACCACACTGGTTAACTGCATTGCCGGCCACCTGCCGGTCACCAGCGGTCGGATGACCTGGCATGACATTGGCGCCCCGCCGCGGGATCTCACTCCCCTGTCCGCTCAGTCGCGCAGCGCCATCGGTATCGGCTATGTGCCACAGGATAAACGCATCTTTTCCCAGCTCAGCGTGGAAGAGAATCTGCACATTGCCCTCGCGGCCGGGAACCCCGGGGTAAACGCCAGCGGCGGCGAAATCTATGAGTACTTTCCCGAGCTCTATGCCCTACGCCAGCGCAAAGGCGCCTCGCTGAGCGACGACGATCAGTTCCAGTTGGCGCTGGCCAGGGCGCTGATCGTCCAGCCGCGGTTGCTGATCCTTGATGAACCCTCGCGCGGCAGAGGGCCGCGCTGCCTGCAAAAGCTGGCGGACCTGCTGCTGCGGTTAAATCGCGATATCGGCCTGACGGTGCTGCTCGCCGAGCAGCACCTGCCCTTTATCCGCCGGGTGGCGGATCGCTTCTGTGTCTTGCACCGGGGGCGTAACGTCGCCGAAGGCGATATTATGGCGCTGGATGAGCCGCTGCTGGCGCAGTGGATGACGCTGGATCCAGCGCCCTGAGGTCCAGATACTGGCCGAGATCGTCGCGCTGCGCGATATCGGCAAGCCATGGTATTTCGCCGAGGAACGGCGCGGCCAGTCGGTTTTTCAGCGTCGCCAGATATTCGGCGTGGCGCTTACCCGGCGGCTGCACGTCATTGGCGATCCACCCTGCCAGCGGCAGCCCCGCCTGGCGTACCGCCTGGGCGGTAAGCATCGCATGGTTGATACAGCCGAGCTTAACCCCCACCACCAGAATGACCGGCAGCTGTTCGGTTTGCACCCAGTCGGCAAAGGTCAGGGTGTCCGACAGCGGCGTGAACCAGCCACCGGCACCTTCCACTAGCACCCAGTCGGCGAGACTTTCCAGCTCACGCAGCCCGCTGGAGAGCCTGGCCGCGGCGATCGGCCGCCCTTCATCGGCGCTGATAATGTGCGGCGAGGTCGGCTCGGCGAAGGTGTAAGGGTTCACCTGGTCGTAGCGCAGCGCGACCCGGCTATGGCGCTGCAGGGCCAGCGCATCTTCATTACGCAGCCCATCGCCGGTAAGCTCGCTACCGGAGGCCACCGGCTTATAGCCGGCAGTGTGAAAACCCAACAGATTCGCCGCCTGCAGCAGGGCGCTGCTGGCGATGGTTTTACCGACTTCAGTATCGGTCCCGGTGACAAAAAAATGTTTAGTCACGCTCAATGACTCCTGTAAAAAGAGAATACGTCAGCGGGCAGATGCCCTGCCGCTGCGGCCAAGCCAGCTGCAGCTCGCGCAGTTTGCCGCGGCCAAGCGGGGCGGCTGTCCGCCCCTGGTGCAAATGGGTGGCGCCGATGCCCTTCAGCGAGCGCATAGCGCTCAGCGCATCGGCGAACGGCAGGCTAATCTGATGCACCTCGCCGGTCGCGCGCAGGCCGCTAAGCGCCGCGCGCACCGCCGCTTCGCTAAGGAAACGGTTGGCATGCGGCTGGTCGTCGATGGCCCGCCACGCCTGATTGAGCTCCGGCAGCGAGTCGGCGAGCAGCGTGCTAAACGCCACCCTGCCGCCGGGGCGCACCACCCGGTACAGCTCGCCAAGGGCTGCGCGCAGATCGTTGCACCACTGCACCGCCAGATTGCTCCACGCCAGATCGACGCAGGCGTCCGGCAGCGGCAACGCCTCAATATCGCCCAGCAGGTAATGCTGGGCGGCGTCGTTACGCTGCGCCTGGGCCAGCATGCCGGCGGAGAGATCCAGCGCGGTCACCACGCTGCCCGCCTCACGCCAGTAGCGGCTTATGCTACCGGGGCCGCAGCCGGCATCCAGCACCTGCGCAAAATCGCGGCGCGCCAGCTGGCGCAGCAGCAGATCGGCGCTGCGCCGCTGCAGTTCATCATGTTGCGAATAGCCGCTGGCCGCCCGACCAAACGCCGCGGCCACCGCCTGCTTATTCACCGTGGCCATGCAGCGTCTCCAGTAAACGGTTAATGTCTTCAGCATGATGGGCGGCGGTCAGGGTCAGGCGCAAACGCGCGCTGCCGACCGGCACCGTCGGTGGACGGATCGCCGTTGCCCAGCAGCCCGCGTCGCGCAGACGGCAGGCCAGGGCCAGCGCCCGGGCGTTATCTCCGACGATCAGCGGCTGGATCGCGCTGACGGAATCGGTCAACCCCAGCGACGTCTCGCCCATCCCCTCGCGGAACTGACGGATGCGGGCGGCTAAGGTTTCCCGCCGCTGCTGGCCCTCATCGCTGCGAATGACCCGCAGGGCAGCGCTCAGCGCCACCGCCTGGGCGGGTGGCATCGCGGTGCTGTAGATCAGGTGACGAGCAAACTGCAGCAGATAATCGGCCATCGATTCACTGCACAGTACCGCCGCACCGCTCACCCCAAACGCCTTGCCGAAAGTAACCACCAGCAGCTCAGGACGCACCGCCTGCGCGGCGCAGCTTCCACGCCCTTCGTCACCGATTACGCCGATGCCGTGGGCGTCATCCACCAGCAATAACGCCCCGGCGGTATGCGCTGCAGCGTGAATGGCCGATAGCGGCGCGCTGTCGCCATCCATACTGAAGATCCCTTCCGTCACAACTAGCTGCTGACCGTCCAGCGGTTTCGCCAGCCGTTGCGCGAGCTGTTGCGGGTCATTGTGGGCAAAGCGGCGCAGCTGCGCCGGGCTGAGGCTCGCCGCCTCCAGCAGGGAGGCATGGCTCAGGCGGTCGGCGATAATCCGATCCTCTTTTTCCGCCAGGGCGGCAATCAGCGCCTGATTCGCGGCGAAACCGGAGATAAACAGCAACGCACGCGGAAAGCCCAGCCAGTCGGCAAGTTCCTCTTCCAGCACGCGGTGGGCTTCGCTATAGCCACTCACGTGGCCCGAGCCGCCGGCGCCGACGCCGTAGCGCGTGGCCCCCTGTTGCCAGGCGGCGATAATCGCCGGATGCTGACTCAGGCCCAGATAGTCATTGCTGGAGAAGTTAAGCCAGCGCTCCCCTTCCCGCTCCAGCCAGCGCCCGGCGCCGTGCGTCACCGGCAGGCGGCGGCGAAACGCCTCCGCCGCCCGCCGCTCGTCCAGCGCCCGATCGATTCGTTGCTGCCAGCTCATAGCGCCGCCGCGTTGTAGTATTCCTCAGTGTCCGGGGTGAGTAAGGCCTGCTCCAGGCGCTGCTGCTGCTCATTGTCGCCTTCCAGCACCGCCGTCTGCTGCGGGTTGATCCCCAGCTTGCGGAACAGCTGCAGGTCTTTGTCCTCTTCCGGGTTCGGCGTGGTCAGTAGCTTGCAACCGTAGAAAATCGAGTTCGCCCCGGCCATAAAGCACATCGCCTGGGTCTGCTCGTTCATCTGCTCGCGGCCGGCGGAGAGACGCACGTAAGAGGTGGGCATCATGATGCGCGCGATGGCGATCGTGCGGATGAAATCGAAAGCGTCGACGTCGTCGTTATCCGCCAGCGGCGTGCCCTTGACCTTCACCAACATGTTGATCGGCACGCTCTCCGGCGGCGTCGGCAGATTAGCCAGTTGCAGCAGCAGTCCGGCGCGATCTTTTACGGTCTCTCCCAGCCCGACAATGCCGCCGGAGCAGACTTTGATCCCGGCACCACGCACTTTGTCCAGCGTATCCAGGCGCTCCTGGTAGGTGCGGGTGGTGATGATGTTGCCGTAAAATTCCGGCGAGGTATCGAGGTTATGGTTGTAGTAATCGAGGCCCGCCTCGGCCAGGCGCTGCGCCTGGCTATCGGTGAGCGTACCGAGCGTCATACAGGACTCCAGCCCCAGCGCCTTGACGCCTTTCACCATCTGTTCCAGATAGGGCATATCGCGGTCATTGGGGTTTTTCCACGCCGCGCCCATGCAGAAGCGGGTGGAGCCGGCGTTTTTCGCCTGGCGCGCTGATTCCAGCACCTGCTCAACCTCCATCAGGCGCTCGGCTTCGAGGCCGGTTTTGTAGCGTGCGCTTTGCGGGCAATATTTACAGTCTTCCGGGCAGGCGCCGGTTTTGATCGACAGCAACGTACTGACCTGCACCTGACGCGGGTCAAAATGCTGGCGGTGGATTTGCTGCGCTTCGAATAGCAGATCGATGAGCGGTTTATTAAATAACTCAGTTACTTGTGACATTGTCCAACGTGCACGGTGAGCCATTGGTCTCTCCAAAGGTCGTACACTTCCTATTTCACACAGCCTCTTTGTTGGCTGCACTCGCGCCCCCCAGTCACATAGTGAACTATGCTCCTGGGGATGTTCTCGCTTGCCGCCTCGATGCTGCGCGAAATATTTTGTGTACGTTTCATTGTAAGTAAGTTCAGTGTAGACTTGTAAACCTAAATGTTTTCAAAATGGTTTACAAGTCGATTATGACACTGGACGATCTCGCCTTCGATCGGCGCCACATCTGGCACCCCTACACCTCTATGACTTCCCCCTTGCCGGTCTACCCGGTGGTTTCCGCCCACGGTTGCGAGCTGTCCCTCGCCGGCGGTGAACAGCTGATTGACGGCATGTCCTCCTGGTGGGCGGCGATCCACGGTTACAATCACCCGCGCCTCAATGCGGCGCTGAAGGGGCAAATTGACCAAATGTCGCACGTGATGTTCGGCGGGATCACCCATCCGCCGGCGGTGGCGCTGTGCCGTCAGCTGGTGGCGATGACCCCGTCCTCGCTGGAGTGCGTTTTCCTCGCTGATTCCGGTTCGGTGGCGGTAGAGGTGGCGATGAAAATGGCGCTGCAGTACTGGCAGGCCAAAGGCGAACCACGTCGTCGTTTTCTGACCTTCCGCAACGGCTATCACGGGGATACTTTCGGTGCGATGTCGGTCTGCGATCCGCAGAACTCGATGCACAGCCTGTGGCAGGGCTACCTGCCGGATAACCTGTTCGCCCCCGCGCCGCAAAGCCGCTTCGACGGCGAGTGGGATGAGATGGATATGGTGCCGTTTGCCCGCCTGATGGCCGCGCATCGTCACGACATCGCCGCGGTGATCCTCGAACCGATCGTCCAGGGCGCGGGCGGTATGCGGATGTACCATCCGGAGTGGCTGAAGCGGGTGCGTAAAATGTGCGACCGGGAAGGAATACTGCTGATCGCCGATGAGATTGCCACCGGCTTTGGCCGCACCGGCAAGCTGTTCGCCTGTGAACATGCCGGGATTACCGCCGACATTCTGTGTCTGGGTAAAGCGCTGACCGGCGGCACCATGACCCTTTCCGCCGCCATCACCACCCGAACGGTGGCAGAAACCATCAGCAATGGCGAAGCCGGCTGCTTTATGCACGGCCCCACGTTCATGGGCAATCCACTGGCCTGCGCGGTGGCCAGCGAAAGCCTGCGCCTGCTGGAGAGCGGCGAATGGCAGCCGCAGGTGGCGGCGATTGAAGCCCAGCTGCAAGCCGAGCTGGCCCCGGCGCGGGGATCCGCGCTGGTCACCGACGTCCGTGTGCTGGGTGCCATTGGCGTGGTTGAAACCCGGCGTCCGGTCAATATGGCCGCCCTGCAGCGCTTTTTCGTCGAACAGGGAGTATGGATCCGCCCGTTTGGCCGCCTGATTTATCTGATGCCGCCTTACATCATCACGCCCGAGCAACTGACCCGCCTGACCCGTGCGGTCAACCAGGCCGTGCAGGACGAAACATTTTTTAGCGAATAAATAGCGGAATTGCGTCGTCGGGAAGGCTACACTTCTTTGTTAATCAGCGCATTATCAATGAGGATGAAGCATGAAACTGATCAGTCACGATCTCCAGGACGGCGGCAAGCTGCCTAATCGTCACGTCTTCAACGGCATGGGCTACGATGGCGATAATATTTCGCCGCACCTGATGTGGGATGATGTGCCCGCGGGGACCAAAAGCTTTGTGGTGACCTGCTACGATCCAGATGCGCCGACCGGTTCCGGCTGGTGGCATTGGGTGGTGGCTAACCTGCCTGCGGATACCCGCGTGTTGCCGCAAGGGGCCGGTTCCGGTCAGGCAGAGCTGCCGGAAGAGGCCGTTCAAACCCGTACCGATTTTGGTAAGGCAGGTTACGGCGGCGCGGCGCCGCCGAAGGGCGAAACCCACCGCTACATTTTTACCGTCCACGCCCTGGACGTCGAGAGAATTGAGGTGGATGCTGAGGCCAGCGGCGCGATGGTCGGCTTTAATGTCCATTTCCATTCCCTCGCCAGCGCTTCCATCACCGCCCTGTTCAGTTAATTATCCCCCGGATAGCGGCTTGCGCCTTATCCGGGCAACCCGCGGTGCCGGTATATTGTCGGGTGGCGCTTCGCTTACCCGACCTACAATCCCCCCAGGCCCACGCAAGAGAAGCGCCGCCGGGCAAGCGTTGATTACCTTCCAGGCAGCCCTGTTGCGCGGTTATTTTGCCGGGCGGCGGCTGACGCCTTACCCGGCCTACGGGGTCCAGACCCAGTATGTGAATCGCCGCCGAACATGGGGCCGCTGAAACTGCCGGGGCTGGCGGCCTCAACATCGCTGAGACGTTCCCGGAAGGCCGGGGCAGCCCGCATGGATGCGGGCTGAGGGCCGTGTTTTGCAAGGACGCTGCCTCGGCCCGACCCGAAGCCTGCAGGGATAAGTCGAAGGCACCACGCAGTGGCGATGTTGCTGGCCGAAGCCCGGGGGTACAGGGGGCGGCGGCGACTGGCCGCCCCCTGTGCGCTCCCTGCGCCATGAGTGACATAAC
Source organism: Klebsiella africana (assembly GCF_020526085.1). Taxonomy (NCBI): domain Bacteria; kingdom Pseudomonadati; phylum Pseudomonadota; class Gammaproteobacteria; order Enterobacterales; family Enterobacteriaceae; genus Klebsiella; species Klebsiella africana. The sequence continues at coordinate 3,574,702 of NZ_CP084874.1, forward strand.
GTAGAAGACATTTCGGGAGCGCAATGTGCTCGGAATTAATACAAAACAACTGTTTTTACCGGATTAAAACCGTTACAAGCCGATAGCAGTATCTACAATACCCCCAGGCCCGCGCAAGCGCAGCGCCGCCGGGCGATTGCCGCGGGCACGGAGCCGCTTTTATGCCGGGCGGCGGCTGACGCCTTGCCCGGCCTACAGGGGCCTCTCCCAAGCTCACACCTCGTAGCCCCGGCAAGCGTAGCGCCACTGGGGAGATTGACCTTACTGTTCAGTGGCCACCTGCAGCGCGGTTTTACGCACCCGCGCGTACCACACCAACGTCAGCAGCCCCAGCCAGACCAGGCCGGCGATCAGCGCCATCCGCGTCTCGGCAAACATCCCCAGCACGGCGATGACCAGCCCCATAAACAGCAGCGTCAACAGCGGCGCAACCGGCCAGAACGGAATGGGAAAGGCAATCTGGCTGCGCTCTTCGGCAGACAAACCGCGGCGCATGGCGAAATGGGATAGCAGAATCATCAGCCACACCCATACCGTGGCGAATGCCGCCAGCGAGGCAATTAGCACAAATACCTGCTCGGGGATCAGATAGTTCAGCACCACCGCCGCCAGCAGCGCGCCGCCCATGACCACCACCGTCATCCAGGGTACGCCGTTGCTGGCGATGCGCTGGAAGCTTTTTGGCGCCAGCCCCTCTTTCGACATGCCGTACATCATGCGTCCGGCGCCAAAAATATCGCTGTTAATCGCCGAGATGCTGGCGCTGATCACGATGATGTTAAGGATGGTCGCCGCCGCCGGGATCCCCAGACCGTCGAAAATAAGCACAAACGGACTCCCCTGTTCGCCAAAGCTATTCCACGGGAAAATGGCCATCAGCACCGCCAGGGTGCAGACGTAGAACAGGATAATGCGCAGCGGAATGGTATTGATGGCCTGCGGGATCACCTTCTTCGGATCCTTCGCTTCCGCGGCGGTGACGCCGATAATCTCCACCCCGCCGAAGGCGAACATCACGATACCGAGCGAGGCGATGACGCCCTGCCAGCCGTTAGGGGCAAAGCCGCCGTGGCTCCAGAGGTTTTCCAGCCCGGTGGCCGGGAAGCTGTGGCCAAAGCCAAAGAAGATGATCCCCGCCCCCGCCAGCATCATGGCGATAATCGCCACCACCTTCACCAGCGACAGCCAGAACTCCATCTCGCCAAATACCCGCACGTTGCACAGGTTCATCGCACCGATAAAGAAGATGATGCTGAGGATCCAGATCCAGCGCGGCACATCGGGGTACCACAATCCCATATAGATGCCGAAGGCGGTGACGTCGGCCAGGGCGACGATCACCATTTCAAAGGTGTAGGTCCAGCCGGTAATAAACCCGGCCAGCGGCCCGAGATACTGACGGGCGTAGCTGCCAAAGGAGCCGGAAACCGGATTGCGCACCGCCATCTCGCCTAGCGCGCGCATGACGATAAACACCGCCGCGCCGCCAATCAGATAGGCCAGCAGCACCGCCGGGCCCGCCGCTTTGATGGCGGAGGCCGAGCCATAGAACAGCCCGGTGCCGATAGCGGAGCCGAGCGCAATAAACCGAATGTGTCGGGCATTGAGCCCGCGCAGCAGATGTGGCTTGTGTTGTTGTTGCATATACAGGTGTCCTGATTTTTTTATATGACGACAAATATGCGATGTAGGGCGGTCGGGGGAATGACGTCCCCCGACGCGGGTACAGAGAACAACGGTGATTAATGCAGTACGGCAGGCAGCAGACGCGTCAGGTGACGGGCCGCCAGAAGCGCAATGGCGTTATCGATATCCGGGGCGAAGTAGCGATCCTGCGAATAGTGCGGCACGCGTTCGCGCAGCAAGTGACGCGCTTCTTCCAGCAGCGGACTGGTGGTCAGTCCTTCGCGCATATCCAGCCCCTGCGCTGCCGCCAGCCACTCAACGGCCAGTACGCCGCGGGTGTTCTCAGCCATCGCCCACAGGCGGCGACCGGCGGCCGGCGCCATCGAGACGTGGTCTTCCTGGTTGGCGGAGGTGGGCAGACTGTCAACGCTATGCGGGTGCGACAGCGCTTTGTTTTCACTGGCTAACGCCGCCGCCGTGACCTGGGCAATCATAAAACCGGAGTTGACGCCGCCATTTTTCACAAGGAACGGCGGCAGCTGCGACATATGGCTGTCCATCATCAGCGCGATGCGACGCTCGGAAAGCGAGCCGATTTCGGCGATCGCCAGCGCGATATTATCCGCCGCCATCGCCACCGGTTCGGCATGGAAGTTACCGCCGGAGATGACGTCATTTTCGGCGGCAAAGACCAGCGGGTTATCGGAGACCGCGTTGGCTTCAGACAGCAGCACCTCAGCCGCCTGGCGGATCTGCGTCAGGCACGCGCCCATCACCTGCGGCTGGCAGCGCAGGGAGTACGGGTCCTGCACCTTGCTGCAGTTATGGTGCGACTGCGAGATCGCGCTATCGTCGGTCAACAGGTGGCGATACAGCGCCGCCGCATCAATCTGCCCGCGCTGGCCGCGCACTTCATGGATGCGCGCATCAAACGGACGACGTGAGCCCAGCGCCGCTTCGGTGGTTAACGCCCCGCAAACGACCGCGGAGGCGAACAGATCCTCGGCTTCGAACAGGCCGCGCAGCGCAAAGGCCGTCGACGCCTGGGTGCCGTTCAGCAGCGCCAGACCTTCTTTCGCCGCGAGGGTAATCGGCTCCAGCCCCACCTGACGCAGCGCTTCGGTGGCCGGCAGCCATTCGCCGCCGCGTACCCGCGCTTTGCCTTCGCCAAGCAGGGTCAGCGACATATGCGCCAGCGGCGCGAGGTCGCCGGAAGCGCCGACGGAGCCTTTCGCCGGGATCCACGGCGTCACGCCGGCATTCACCAGGCCAATCAGCGCCTGGATCACGCTCAGGCGGATCCCGGAGAAACCGCGGGACAGACTGTTAATCTTCAGCACCATAATCAAGCGCGCCAGGTCATCATCCAGCGGCTCGCCAACGCCCGCCGCATGGGACAGAACCAGCGAACGCTGCAGGTTCTCCAGATCTTCCGTCGAGATACGGGTCTGCGCCAGCAGGCCAAAACCGGTATTGATACCGTAGGCGGTCCGCCCTTCGGCGAGGATGGCGTTAACGCAGGCCACGCTCTCATCAATCGCGGCAAACGCGCTGCTATCGAGGGTGATGTTCAGCGGGTGGCTGTAAACATCGCGGAGCTGCGACAGGCTCAGTTGCCCCGGAATTAGCGTTAAAGATTTCATTTCACGTTCCCCTGCGTTGCCGCCACCATCGGAAGATTCAGACCTTGTTCCACCGCGCATTCAATGGCGATATCGTAACCCGCGTCAGCATGTCGCATCACGCCGGTCGCCGGGTCGTTATGCAGGACGCGAGCAATACGCGCCGCCGCTTCATCGGTACCGTCACAGACGATAACCATCCCGGAGTGCTGCGAGAAGCCCATGCCTACCCCGCCGCCGTGGTGCAGCGACACCCAGGTCGCGCCGCTGGCGGTGTTAAGCAGGGCGTTGAGCAGCGGCCAGTCGGATACCGCATCCGAGCCGTCGCGCATGGCTTCGGTTTCGCGGTTCGGGCTGGCGACGGAGCCGGAATCAAGGTGATCGCGGCCAATGACGATCGGCGCGGAGACTTCGCCGCTGCGCACCATTTCGTTAAACGCCAGACCGAGCTTTTGCCGCCACTCCAGACCGACCCAGCAGATACGCGCCGGCAGTCCCTGGAAGCTGATGCGCTCGCGCGCCATATCCAGCCAGTGGTGCAGATGGTGATCATCTTTAATGATCTCTTTCACTTTTGCGTCGGTTTTGTAGATATCCTGCGGATCGCCGGACAGCGCTACCCAACGGAACGGGCCGATACCGCGGCAGAACAGCGGGCGAATATACGCCGGCACGAAGCCCGGGAAATCGAAGGCGTTGCTGACACCCATTTCCTGCGCCATCTGGCGGATGTTGTTGCCGTAGTCGAAGGTCGGTACGCCCATTTCATTAAAGGCCAGCATCGCCTGCACGTGGTCGGCCATCGAGCGTTTCGCCGCCAGAATGGTGCCCTGCGGGTCGGATTCGGCTTTCTGCTGATACTCTTCCCAGTTCCAGCCTTTCGGCAGATAGCCGTGCAGCGGGTCGTGGGCACTGGTCTGGTCGGTGACCATATCCGGGCGCACGCCGCGCTTCACCAGCTCCGGCACAATCTCCGCGGCGTTGCCGCACAGCGCGATGGAGATGGCGCGGCCTTCGGCGGTGTATTTCTTGATGCGTGCCAGGGCGTCATCCAGCGAGGTGGCTTGTTCATCCACGTAGCGGGTACGCAGACGGAAATCGATGCGGCTCTGCTGGCATTCAATGTTCAGCGAGCAGGCGCCCGCCAGCGTCGCGGCCAGCGGCTGCGCGCCGCCCATTCCGCCCAGACCGGCGGTTAACACCCAGCGGCCTTTCAGGCTGCCCTGATAGTGCTGGCGACCGGCTTCGACGAAAGTTTCGTAGGTGCCCTGCACGATGCCCTGGCTACCGATATAGATCCAGCTGCCGGCGGTCATCTGGCCGTACATCGCCAGCCCTTTGGCATCCAGCTCGTTAAAGTGTTCCCAGGTGGCCCAGTGCGGGACCAGGTTGGAGTTGGCGATCAGCACGCGCGGTGAGTTTTCATGCGTTTTAAAGACGCCGACCGGTTTACCGGACTGCACCAGCAGGGTTTCGTCGCCTTCCAGGTTTTTCAGCGCCTTCACGATAGCGTCATAGCATTCCCAGTTGCGCGCAGCGCGACCAATACCGCCATAGACCACCAGCTCATGCGGGTTTTCGGCGACATCGGGATCGAGGTTATTCATTAACATACGCAGCGGCGCTTCGGTCAACCAGCTCTTGGCGGTAAGCGTCGTGCCTCTTGGCGCACGGACGTCCAGCTGGCGATATTTGCTTTGCGACATCGGGGTTTCTCCTGACAATGAACGTTGTGTACGTAGATACATATACTTGTCTATACAAGCATGCGCAAGCCAGGATTTAACAGAAATGATACAATTTTGTTATATTGCGTCAGCAATCACGTTTTGCTGACGCCAGCGTGGATCAGGAACCAAAGCGCCCCTGCAGACGATAACGGCTACCGGGGAACAGCAGGCGCGCGTGAGAGACAATGTGGGTTGTAGACCAGGTGCGGCGGCGGATCAGCAGGCATGGGTCGTGGGCGTGAATATGCAGCAGGGCACACTCTTCCGCCGTGGCCTGCACCGCTTCAACAATATGTTCACCTTCGGTTAACGGCGCAATCAGCGACAGGTAATCATGCGGCGTGGTGGCGGTGTAATCCTGATGCAGATAGTCCGGTACCACCGCGGCATTCACGCAGCGATCTTCGATTTGCACCGGCACCTCGTTTTCGTAATGGACCATCAGCGAGTGAAAGATGCGGGTGCCTTCCGGGACGCTGAGCGCCGTCGCCTGAATATGATCCGCCCGGGTCTCCTCCAGCAGGAGCACCTCACAGCGGTGCTGATGATGACGGGCAACAATTTCCGCCGCAATGCTGCGCACTTCAAACAGCGCCGACTGCCCTTTCGGCTCGGCGACAAAGGTTCCCACCCCTTGCAACCTGACCAGCAGGCCTTCGTCCGTCAGCTCGCGCAGCGCGCGGTTGATAGTCATCCGGCTGAAGCCGAACTGGGCTACCAACTCGGCTTCCGAAGGGATACGGTCATGTGGTCGCCAGACGCCGCTGTGGATCTTTTCACCGATAGCCTGCTTCACCTTCTCATAAAAAGGCGCGGGCGCGGAACGGGGTTGTTGTGAAAACATAGCCTGGCTTTCCTTTTGCAAAATGGGCGGCGAAGCCCCCAGAATATACCGGAATGGCTACTGCCACCAATGGGCGATTTGCCATGCCAGACGGGCCGCCGCGCGGGCGCCCTGTCCGTCGATGTCAAATTGCGGATTAAACTCGACCAAATCCACCGCCTGTAGCTTGCCGCTGCGGCACAACGGCTCAACGATGCGCAGCAGCGTGGCCAGCGGCACGCCCAGCGCCGCCGGGGCCGACACCGCCGGCATTTCTCGCGCCGGCAGCACATCGAGATCGATAGTCAGATATAGACGATCGTATTGCGCGATATTGCGCTCAAGCTCCGCCAGCACGCGAGTTTCGAAGGCTGTCAGCACCTCCAGATCCTCAACGATAGTCACCTGGCGGCGCGCCGCTTCATCCCACAGCGCCTGGGTGTTCGCCGCCCGGCTCACGCCGATGCAGGTATAGTGAAAACCGCGCTGCTGCGCGTCACACTCCAGCGCCAGCTGGCGGAACGGCGTCCCGGAGCTGGCGCAGTCGGCAAAGCGCAGATCCAGATGCGCATCGAGATTAATAATGCCCACCTTTTCGCCCGGGAAGGCATCCAGTACCCCGGCGCCGTGGCCGAAGGCCGTCTCGTGGCCGCCGCCCAGGACCAGCGTGCGTTTACCCGCCCGCTGACAGTCGGCCACCGCCTCGCGCAGCGCCTGATGCGCGGCTTCTAACTGCTCGCCGTCGACGCTGATGGTGCCCATATCCACGCAGCGGTCATGGCCCTGATGGCTGGCCATGTTGGCCAACGCGCGGCGCAGCGTTTCCGGGCCATGCGCGGCGCCGGTGCGCCCTTTGTTACGCCGGACCCCTTCGTCGCAGGCGAAGCCAAGCAGTGCGATATCGCCAGGCATCTCCTGCGGGGCGAAGTGTTCCGCGCGGGCGATGGTCTGGAACAGGCGTAGCGCATTGGGCGCTTCCGCGCTATCGTCGCGCCCCTGCCAGAGACTGGCGGGCGTAGCTTGCCACAGCATCATTGCAGTTCTCCTCGTACCACACGCCCCCAGAGCGGACTGCGCCCCGGCTCATACACCATTTCGACCGGATGCTCAGCATCCCAGATAGCAAAGTTAGCGACAAAGCCCGCCGCCAGCTGACCGTGACTCTCCTGTCGCCCCAGCGCCCGCGCAGCATGGCGTGTGACGCCGGCCCACGCCTCTTCCGGCGTCAGGCCAAACTTAACGCAGGCCATATTCATCGCCAGATGCAGACTGGCGAAGGGGCTGGTGCCCGGGTTGAAATCGGTCGCCACCGCCATCGGCACCTGGTACTTGCGCAGCAGTTCCACCGGCGGTTTGCGGGTTTCATTAAGGAAGTAGAACGCGCCGGGGAGCAGGGCTGCCACGGTGCCGCTTTCGCGCATCGCCGCCACGCCCTCTTCCGTCAGATACTCGATATGGTCGGCGGAAAGCCCATGATAGCGGCTCACCAGTTGAGCGCCGCCCAGCGACGAGAGCTGCTCAACGTGGCCTTTTACCGGAATGCCCAGCGCCTGCGCCGCCTGAAAGACGCGCTCAGTTTGCTGCGGGCTGAAGCCGACGTTTTCACAGAAGACGTCAACGCTTTCAAACAATCCCTCCTGCCACAGCGTCGGCAGTATGGTCTCGCAGACCAGCGAGATATAGCCATCGGCGTCGCCATGATATTCCGGCGGAGTGGCGTGGGCGGAGAGCAGCGTCGCCGACAGTTCCACGCCATTATGATCGGCCAGTTGTCGAGCGACCCGCAGCATTTTGCGTTCGTTTGGCAGGTCCAGGCCGTAGCCGGATTTGATCTCCAGGGTGGTCACCCCTTCACGCAGCAGACGGGCCAGCCGCGGCTGGGCCAGCGCCAGTAGTTCAGCTTCGCTGCTGTCGCGCGTGGCGCGCACGGTGGAGTTAATTCCGCCGCCGCTGGCGCTGATGGTTTGATAGGAGACGCCGTTCAGTCGCTGCTCCCACTCCTGCGCCCGGCTGCCGCCGAAGACGAGATGGGTATGGCAGTCGATTAATCCCGGCGTGACCAGCCGGCCTTTAAGATCGATACTGCGCCCGCTGGGAACGTCATCTTCGGGAACAATCGCCGCAATGCGACCGTCACGCACCAGCAGCGCATGGTGCTCCAGCAGGCCGTACGGTTGAGCGTAATCGGGGTTCAGGGTGGCGAGACGCACGTTTCGCCAGATAACGCGTTCAGAGGTGGCTTGAGTCATAGCGCTTAACTTGTCATGGGTTGTATAGACATTTATTTTCATAACGCCGATAAAGTCAACAATAGCGCGGGGAAATGTTATTTTTTTGTGACTAAAGACCATCCAGCAGGACTGCACGTTGCGTAAAGACGGTAAGTTTTTCCGCCCATGTCTTCCCGTTTCGTTCAAGTTAGTATAAAACAGCAGGTTTTAAAGGACTTATACCCTGGCGTCTCAGCCGGGGTATTTCACTACGCTTAATTTTGCCCGGAGCAACATGAACACATATTCCGTTTCCCGTCTGGCGCTGGCGCTGGCCTTCGGCGTGACGCTGTCCGCCTGTAGCTCGACGCCTGCCGATCAACAGCCCTCAACGCAGACTGCACCGGGCACTACCGCGCGTCCCATACTCAACGCCGAAGAAGCGAAAAACTTCACGCCGGCGGCCTATTTCCAGTCGCTGGCTCCCAATACCGCCGCCTGGACGCCGTCTGCTATCAGCCTGCCGGCGCAGCCTGACTTTATCGTCGGTCCTGCGGGAACCCAGGGCGTAACCCATACCACCATTCAGGCGGCGGTGGATGCGGCGATTGCTCGTCACTCTAACCGTCGTCTGTATATCGCGATTATGCCAGGCGAGTACCCGGGAACCGTCTACGTTCCGGCGGCGCCGGGCGCCCTGACCCTGTATGGTACCGGCGATAAGCCAATTGACGTGAAAATCAGCGAAGCCATTGATTCCGAGATGGATCGCAACACCTGGCGTCGTCTGGTCAATCCAGGCGGTAAATATATGCCGGGTAAACCGGCGTGGTATATGTTCGACAGTTGCCAAAGCAAATCCACGGCGACCGTCGGCGTGATGTGTTCCGCAGTCTTCTGGTCACAGAATAATGGTCTGCAGCTGCAGAACCTGACCATCGCCAACAACCTCGGCGACAGCGTTGACGCCGGTACCCACCAGGCGGTGGCCTTGCGCAGCGATGGCGACCAGGTGCAGATCAATAAGGTCAATATTCTTGGCCGTCAGAACACCTTCTTCGTGACCAACAGCGGCGTGCAGAACCGTCTGCAGGACAACCGTCAGACCCGCACGCTGGTGACCAACAGCTACATTGAAGGCGATGTGGATATCGTTTCCGGTCGCGGTGCAGTGGTATTTGATAACACCGACTTCCGCGTGGTGAACTCGCGCACCCAGAAAGAGGCCTATGTCTTCGCGCCGGCCACCCTGAAAAGCGTGACCTACGGCTTCCTGGCGACCAACAGCCGCTTCACCGCCTCCGGCGATAACGTCGCGCAATTAGGCCGCGCGCTGGACGTCGATGGCAACAGCAATGGCCAGGTGGTGATCCGCGACAGCGCTATCAATGAAGGCTTTAATATTGCCCAGCCGTGGGCTGCGGCGGTAGGATCCAGCCGTCCGTTCAACGGCAACACCGGCAGCGCCGATGACAAAGGCAATCTGCAGCGCAACCTCAACGACAACGGCTTCAACCGCATGTGGGAGTACAACAACCGCGGCGTGGGAAGCACGGTGGTCGCCGAGCCGAAGCAGTAAAGCGCAACAAGCATGAACCATAATAAAAGAGAGGGCGATGCCCTCTCTCAGACTGCTGACAACGTGCAATCTTCAGGAATTGCCCGGCGGCGCTGCGCTTGCGCGGGCCTAGAGCTAACTGCATAACGGTTTGATATTGAAGTCTTTCGTAGGCCGGGTCAGGCGAATGCCGCCACCCGGCAAAAATGCGAGCACAATGACGAAACAGGTTTGTCGTCAGCCAGAGAGGGGGCAATGCCCCCTCTTTTCTTTTTCGTTCAGCGCTTCACGCCGTCAGGCGGAACGCCATTTGCGGGTCAGCGGCTTTTCCAGTTCGACGATCAGGAACATGGCGAAACCGATGATAAAAGTGATCACCCAGTAGCGGAACGGCAGTCCGGTGGTGCCGAACAGCATCTGCATAAACGGCGCATAAATAATCAGCAGCTGCAGGACCAGCAGCACACCGCTAACCACCCAGATCCCTTTGTTGGCCAGCAGGCCTTTGGTTAACGAGAAGCCATCCGACACGCGGCAGTTCAGCATATAGAACCACTGCGCGGTGACCAGGGTCTGCAGCAGCACGGTCCGGATAAACTCTGGCGAATAGCCTCGCGGCTGCAGCCAGGCCTCGAGAATAAAGGCGCTAACCGCAATCATCGATCCCACAAACGCCACGCGCCAGATGGCAAAGCCGTCCATCACGTGCAGTTTGGGGTCGCGCGGTGGTCGTCGCATGATATTTTTCTCGCCGGCTTCAAACGCCAGGCCAAACGACAGCGTGGCCGAGGTGGCCATGTTCATCCACAGGATCAGCACCGGCGTCAGCGGCAGCACGTTACCCGCCAGCAGCGCGATCACGATCAGTAACCCCTGGGCAAGGTTGGTCGGCATGACGAAGAGAATGGTTTTCTTCAGGTTGTCATATACCCGACGCCCCTCGCGGACCGCGCTGGCGATGGTGGCGAAGTTATCATCGGTCAGCACCATATCGGCGGCTTCCTTGGTCACCTCGGTTCCCTTGATCCCCATCGCCACGCCAACGTCAGCCTGCTTCAGCGCTGGAGCATCGTTCACCCCATCGCCGGTCATTCCGACAATCTCTTTCTTGCTCTGCAGAGCCTGCACCAGGCGGAACTTATCTTCCGGGCTGGTGCGAGCAAAGATATCAAACTGCTGCGCGGCCACGCTCAGCTGCGCGTCGTCCATCACCTCCAGCTCGCGCCCGGTTATGGCATTTCCCGCATTGCCAATCCCCAGCATCTTGCCGATGCTCATCGCCGTTTGCGGGTGGTCGCCGGTGATCATTTTCACGCGGATCCCGGCCTGCAGGCAGTCGGCTATCGCCGTGATGGCCTCCGGCCGCGGCGGATCCATCATCCCGGCGACCCCTAGCAAAATCACCTCTTGCTGCAGATCCTGATGGGTCAGTTCGGTCTGGCCTGCGGCAGCTGGCTTCCACGCCGCGGCCACCATCCGTAGTCCTTCCCGGGCGTACTCTTCAATTTTGCCTTCCCAGTACGGCAGATCCAGCGGCTGCAATCCGCTGTCGCTCTGCTGATACTGGCACAGGCGGAACAGGACATCCGGCGCGCCAGTGACCAGCACCACCTCCTCTTCACCCAGCCGGTAGAGGGTCGACATGTATTTATATTGCGAATCAAAAGGAATTTTACTGCGCAGTTCGCTGGTCAGCGGCGGCAGAGTGACCTTCGCCGCCAGCACTTTCAGCGCCCCCTCGGTCGGGCCACCGGTGATTTTCCACAGCCCGCTCTCCTCTTTAATAAGCTGGCTGTCGTTACACAGATCGATGGTGCGTAGATAGCGCTCGAACAGCGAGCCTGGCGCGATCGTGACCGGTGTCGGGTCGTCAATGGCGTGGATCTTACCGACCGGCTCATAGCTGTCCCCTTCCACCCGATAGACGCTGTCGGCAGTGATCACCGCCTTCACCGTCATTTCGTTCATGGTCAGGGTCCCGGTTTTATCCGAGCAGATAACCGTCATCGCACCGAGGGTTTCCACCGTCGGCAGCTTACGGATAATCGCCTTCTGGCGGGCCATCGCCTGCACGCCAAGCGACAGAATAATCGAGATAATCGCCGGCAACCCTTCCGGGACCGATGCCACCGCGAGGCTAATCAACGACAACATCAGTTCGGAAACCGGCATATCGCGGAACAGCAGGCTAAAGACGAACAGCGCCGCCATCATCACCAGAATGAGGATAAAGATGGCTTTGCCCAGCTTGTCCATTTGCACCAGCAACGGCGTGCGGTGTTTCTCAATGCCCGCCATCATCTGGTTAATATGGCCCAGCTCGGTATCGCCGCCGGTGGCCACCACGATCCCTTTCCCCGCCCCAGAGCTGACGGTGGTCCCGGAAAACAACAGGTTGCTGCGATCGCCAAGCGGTAAATCGCCGCTTAGCGGCTCGGTGGTTTTCTCCACCACCGTCGACTCGCCAGTGAGGATCGCCTCTTCCACCCGCAGGTTGTGCGCCTCAATCACACGTAAATCGGCAGGGATACGGTCGCCGGCGCGGATCACCACGATATCGCCAGGCACCAGCGAGGTGGTGGGGATGGTCTCATGGTTGCCCTGACGGATCACCACCGCTTCGCTGGACAGCATATTGCGGATACTCTGCAGCGATTTTTCCGCATTACTCTCCTGAATGAAGCCGATCAGCGCATTGACCACCGCTACCGCGAGGATCACCGACATGTCGATCCAGTGGCCCATTACTGCCTTCAGCAACGCCGCCGCCAGCAGGACATAGATCAGCACATCGTTAAAATGCACAATAAAACGTAGCCAAGCGGGTTTACCCGGCTTCTGCGGCAGGGCATTTTCGCCATACTGCTGCAGGCGCGTGGCCGCTTCTGCTCCACTAATCCCCTCCGGCGTGCTCTGCACGCTGACGAGCGTCTCCTCAACGGAGCGCTGATAGTAGGGCGCGCCCGGTTTATCTGTATTCATACTCTCTCCCTCGATTTCTGAAGCGGAAGTCAGGACGCGTCATCAGCGCACAACGAACACCGGGACATGGGCATAGCGCACAATGTTTGCCGCTTCAGAGCCGAGCAGGTGCGTCTGGATCCCCGGATTGCGCGAACCGACAATCACCACATCCGCTTTCAGCTCATCGGCCAGGGCAATCACTTGATCGCGAATATTGCCACTACGCACATAAAGATGGCTGGCGTCTTCCGCAAGGCCATTTTTCTTCACCAGCTCACTCAGCTTTTCCTTAGCGGTATTAAGCAAATGGTCTTCCATCTTACGGGCATCAGAGATAAATCCGCGGGTTAATACAGGAGAAAAGGCCGGAATAACATGGACAAGATGAATTTGCCCGGCAGAGTGTTGGGCAAGGAATTTCGCATGAGAGAGCGCTTTGTCGGCTAGGCCTGCATCAAACACGTCAACGGGAACAACGATATTTTTATACATGAGATAATCCTTTTATTACCAATACATTGCGTAGTGATGAATAGCCCCTTACAGGGGGAGGAACGAAATCTCAACAACAGAAGCGGCGAGCGGAATAGATGTTATTAAACGTAGCACAGGAAAATTAACATTAGAAAATGACGGATTAATAGACTGAAAAATATTAAAAAAAGCGCTAATTCTGCGTGGTTCTCCTGTACATCTTCCATCAATATCACCCATGCTCGCGGTATTCTCTTTTTTAACACTTCATCTTTTCTCCGACTATGCTGATTACAAGCAGGCGTGCCGCGCCCACAGTCCGTTGGTCGCAGAATGTATGAGATGAAATGCATTCGCGGAGCGGACAGGCATTAAGGGAGAAAATCATGTTTGGTTATAGTCTGTTACGTCTGGGGCTGTTTGTCGCGCTGGCTATTGTCGCCTGCACGCTGGTGGGGCTTTTCACCTATCTGGTCGTCGCCGCGCTCGCCGAATAACCGGGAACGGCAGAATAAAAACGTAAAATAAATCCTGAGTCTGAGGGGAATACTGTGAACCGTTATTTTTCTCTCATCCCGGTTGTTATTTTATTTACAACCGCTTGCGATCAGAAAGCACCGTCCGTTGAGTCCGCCCCGCGCATGGTTAAAGTGGCGCAGGTAACCGCCGTGGGGAATATCCAGCAGCGAACCTTTCCGGCACGTATCGAGTCTGGCGACGCCACCGAGCTGTCGTTTAAGCGGGGCGGCCAGGTGGAGTCGCTGGATATTCGCCAGGGCGCCACCATAACCCAGGGACAAACGCTGGCGCGTCTGAATGCCCGCGAGGCACAGCAGCGGGTCAATGAGCGACAAACGGCAGCCACTCTCGCCCAGCGTCAGTTCGACCGCTTCCAGACTCTGGCCGGGCGCCAGGCGATCTCCCAGGCAGAGATGGACGTGCAGCGCGCCAATCGCGATGCCGCCAACGCGGCCTTAAAAATCGCCCGTGAAGAGCTGGCGCAAATGAGCCTCACCGCGCCCTTCGGCGGGATTGCCGCCGGCGTGCACATCCGTAATCATCAGGTGGTCGCTGCCGGTCAGCCGGTGATCACTCTGACGCGCACCGACCTGCTGGACGTGGTTTTTAGTATTCCGGAAAATCTGTTCACCTCGCTGGATATCCGCAATTCTTCTTACCGTCCGGTCGTCAGGATCAATACCCTGCCGGGCCGCGAGTTTACCGCAGAGTATAAAGAGCATACCGGCAGCAGCGATACCAGCACCCTCACCTGGCAGATCATTTTAACCATGCCGCGGCCGGATGATTTCCCCACCGTCGGCGGGGTCAGCGGCACCGTGACGGTCAATCTCGGCAATTTACCGGCCAGCAGCGGACGGGAAACTCTCGTGGTGCCGGTGGAGGCGGTCTTTAACCCCGATAACCGCCCGAAGAATGAACCGGTCGTCTGGGTGGTGAAAGGCGATAACGCGCATCGGTACCTGGAAGAGCGCAGGGTTATGGTCGGGGAAGTAACCTCGCAGGGCGTGATGATCACCGAAGGGCTCCGCGCGGGTGAACAGGTCGTAGCGGCGGGCGTGAGTGAGCTGCATGCCGGGCAGCCGGTGCGGATTTGGACGCGTGAACGAGGATTATAAATGGACATTTCCCGTCAGTTTATTAATAACCCGACCCGCGTCTGGTTAGCCATTTTGCTGCTGGGGGTGGGGGGGCTGTTCGCCCTGCTCAATATCGGCCGTCTGGAAGATCCTGCCTTCACCATTAAAACGGCGGTGATCGTCACCCACTACCCGGGGGCGTCCGCTCAGCAGGTGGAGGAGGAGGTAACCCTGCCGCTGGAAAACGCGATTCAGCAGCTTCCCTCGCTGGATAACGTCAGCTCCATCTCCTCAAATGGCTTATCGCAAATTACGGTGAATATCGCTTCGCAGTACCATTCCAGCGAGCTGCCACAGATCTGGGATGAGCTACGTCGCCGCGTCGGTGACGCCAGCCGGCTTTTCCCGCCGGGCGTAGTGACCCCTTTCGTTAATGATGACTTTGGCGATGTTTTTGGCTTTTTTTTCGCTATCTCGGGCGACAATTTTACCAATCCTGAGCTGGTGCGCTATGCCGAGCAGCTGCGCCGGGAGCTCGTGCTGGTGCCAGGGGTCGGTAAAGTCGCCCTCGGCGGCGCTATCTCGCAGCAGATCAACGTCGATATCTCACTGGCGAAAATGGCCGCACGCGGGATCACGCTTAACCAGCTCTCCGCCATCCTCAGCCGACTCAACGTGGTGTCCAGCGCCGGGGAGATCCGCGTAGGCAGCGAATCGATCCGCCTCCACCCCACCGGAGAGTTTCAGAATATCGATGAGCTGGGGGACCTGCTGGTCAGCCCACATGGCGCCAGCGCCGCCACCCGACTGCGAGATATTGCCACGCTGTCGCGCGGGCTGAGCGACTCGCCCGCCAGTATCTATCATGCCAACGGCCGCCAGGCGGTGACCATGGGGATATCCTTTATCCCTGGGGTCAACGTCATAGATGTGGGGCATGCCCTCGAAGCCCGACTTCAGCAGATGGCCGCCGACAAACCGGCGGGCATCGACATCGCTGTTTTTTACGATCAGGCAGCTGAGGTTGCCCACTCGGTCAATGGTTTTATTACTAACTTCCTGATGGCCCTGGCGATCGTCGTCGGCGTGCTGCTGGTGTTCATGGGGGTACGCAGCGGGATCATCATTGCGTTGTCGCTGGCGCTCAACGTCCTCGGCACCCTGCTTATCATGTATATCTGGGGGATCGAGCTACAACGGATCTCCCTCGGGGCGCTGATTATCGCCCTGAGTATGCTGGTGGACAATGCCATTGTCATTGTTGAAGGGGTGCTAATCGCCCGCCAGCAAGGATCTCCGCTGCTGGGCGCCGTTAACTACGTGATCCGCCGCTCTGCTCTGCCGCTGCTCGGCGCAACGATCATCGCCATCCTCGCCTTCGCGCCAATTGGCCTCTCACAAGACTCCACCGGGGAGTACTGCAAATCGCTGTTCCAGGTGCTGCTGATCTCCCTGATGCTGAGCTGGTTTTCAGCGTTGACCATCACCCCGGTGCTCATTAAGTGGTGGTTGTTTAAAAACGCCCCGCCGGCCGCCGTCGCGGAGGAAAAAGCCGATCCCTACCGCGGCCGCTTTTACCGCGGCTATCAGCAGATGCTGCAAATACTGCTGCAGCAAAAGACCCTGACCCTGGTGCTGATGGGCGCGCTGTTAGCCGGAGCGATCTGGGGCTTCACCTTCGTCCGGCAGAATTTCTTTCCGTCATCGAATACGCCTATTTTCTTTGTCGACCTGTGGCTGCCCTACGGCACCGATATTAATGCCACCGAGCAGATGACCCGCGATATTGAGCGGTCGATCGCCGGCCAGCCAGGGGTGGTCACCACCGTCTCCACCATCGGCCAGGGTAGTATGCGTTTTATTCTCACCTACAGCGGCCAACGGCAGTACAGCAACTATGCGCAGATCATGGTGCGGATGGACGACCAGCGCAGTATCGCCCCGGTCACTCGCCACGTGGAAACCTGGATCGCCAGAAACTACCCGCAGGTGAACGCCAGCACCAAACGCATTATGTTCGGCCCCTCCGGGGATAGCGCGATTGAGGTGCGGATTAAGGGCCCTGACCCGGACACGCTGCGCGCGCTGGCCAGCCAGGTGGGCGACATTCTCGCCGCGGACCCGGCGACCGACAGCGTGCGTAATGACTGGCAGAACCGCAGCAAAGTGATCCGCCCGCAGTACTCCCCGGCGCTGGGGCGCGAGCTGGGGGTGGATAAACAGGACATTGATAACGCGCTGGAGATGAATTTCTCCGGCAGTCGCGCCGGGTTATATCGCGAGGGCGCCGATCTGCTGCCGGTGATTGTCCGGCCGCCGGAAGCGGAACGACAGGATGCCAACCACCTGAATAATGTGCTGGTCTGGAGCCAGAGTCGGCAGCAGTATATCCCGTTGAGTAACGTCATCAATGGCTTCTCGCTGGAGTGGGAAGATCCATTGATTCTCCGCCGGGATCGCACCCGGGTGCTCACGGTTCAGACCGATCCCAGCCCGCAAAGCGGCCAAACCTCGGGTGATATTCTCGCCCGGGTGAAACCGCGCATTGATGCGCTGACGCTGCCACACGGCTACCGCATTGAATGGGGTGGCGATGCCGAAAATTCCAGCGAGGCGCAGCAAGGGCTGTTCACCACCCTGCCGCTCGGCTATCTGGTGATGTTTATCATTACGGTGCTGATGTTTAGTTCGCTGAAAAACGCCGTCGCCATCTGGCTAACCGTTCCGCTGGCGCTGATCGGCGTCACGCCCGGCTTTCTGCTCACCGGCATCCCGTTTGGCTTTATGGCGTTAATCGGCCTGCTTAGCCTCAGCGGTATGTTGATCCGTAACGGCATTGTGCTGGTTGAAGAGATAGAGCAACAAAAACAGGAGAAAGATCAACGACAAGCCATCATTGATGCGGCAACCTCACGTCTGCGGCCGATCCTGCTGACCGCCTTCACCACCGTGCTTGGCCTTGCCCCGCTGTTGCGCGATGTCTTTTTCCAGAGTATGGCGGTGGTGATTATGTTCGGACTGGCCTTTGCCACCGTACTGACGCTGCTGGTTCTACCGGTGATTTACGCTTGCTTCCACCATAAGGATATGACGCCTCAACGATGAACAGTACCGGTCTGAGCATTATCAAGACGTTAGGCTGTATGACAGCGGTGACCTTTTTCACTATCTATAACACCTGGGATCGCTATGATTATGACTATCACTGGATCCTCGGGCTGCTGACCTTTATCTCGACCATCGCGACGCCGCTGTTTTTTGTGGTGGCCGGTTATCTTGATGCGCAGACCCGCCACGATGCCAACTGGCAAATCGGTAAAATTAAAAGCGTGGTGATCGTCTTTCTGTTCTGGGTGACGGTCTATTATGTCTGGGAGCCTTACCAGCGTGGCTACCTGATCCAGCCTTGGTTTATTTTCGCCCTGATTGTCATCTACACCTTTCATCCGCTGATTGCCTGGCTCAGCCAGCGGCGTGGCCTGTTTTTCGTCGTGGTACTGACGCTGCTGTGCTGCTCCTATGGTTACGACCTGCTCTCGGTGCTCCACCCGGACAAACATCTTTTCAGCCTGCCGCCGCAGTATCGCCTGTGGACCTGGTTACTGTTTTATTTGACCGGGCAGTTATTTAACGATCCAAAGGTCACGGAATGGATACGCCATCCCCGAGTGATTAAAGCCGCAATTATCGCCCTGCCCTTTGTCTATTTATTTACCTGGTTTTATGAGCGTCATTTTTTCTTCGCACTGTTTAAAGCCGATCGCAATGCGTTCATTCTTACGGGATCGCAAATTTATATTCTGATCGTCCTGCTGGTTATCGCTGCTAACGCCGTGCAGTTTAAAAAGAACCGCGAGCTGAAGGAGGCGGTGCTGGCGACGGTCAGCAAAGCAATGACCGGGGTCTATATCCTACACTACTCTGTTTTTCACCTGCTGGTGATGCTGATCCCTGTGCACTCATTAGCCACCAAGCTGGGAGTCATAGCGCTGACCTTTGTCCTGTCGGTGCTCATTTCCCTTGCCGCGCTCTCCAGTACGTTGCTCAAGAAGGTGATTACCCTGTAATCGACAACGCGGCGAGTTAGCGGAAGCTCCACTGAATACTGATCACAAACACGCTGGGAATAATAATGCCGCTTTCAACGGCGAAATAGTCGGTAAAGTTATACTGGATGGCATGGTAAATATAGGGTGAAAAGCCAATCCCGGTGGCGTCCTTAAAATCTTTATAAGAGCCATGATCGCCGCAATGTTCGAAGGCGTCGAAGAAAAATTCGCCGGTGTAACCGTATACCCCTTTAAAGGTCCACCCATTGCCGTTGTGGTACCAGTCTCTTCTGACCCCCAGCGCCAGGCAGCGATCGTCGAAACTGTTATTCATAGTGCCAACCAGCAAGCTGTATTTCGAGTCTTCAGAGAATTTTCGCTCCACGGAGAAAAAGTGATTTTCAAAATTCTCGGTATATTGCCCGTGGTTATTGGTCAGATGGTAGACATAGGAACCGGTATTGACCGAATAGAGGTTAATTTCCTTCGCCTGCGCAACAGTGGCTAACCCGGCCAGGAGCATCACGCTTTTACCGCGCATCATCCCTCCTCAGTCCTCTATGCCTGCCCATGGACAGAACGCGTGTGCTGTATTTACCGGTCGTTATGCTGATATAAGTCCCGACAGGGAAATGGGGAAAATAGATGACGATGCAGAACAGCAACGTCGTTATTACAAAGCGTAGCACACGCTTTCTCCGTCCACAAAGTGGCCGGGTCGTGCAATGACTGCGGTTTTTCCTTTACTTTGCTGTGCAAAAAACAAACAAATCCTCAACCATTTTCCGCTATCATTGGGGTCCGACGCGGAAGTAAGCCACCTGTCGACGACAGAGTTGCTGTGTACCCCCTTCCCGCGTCGGCACTCTTTACCTGATTACCTGACGCGGCACCGGTAACAAATATTAAATATTTTCTTCCTCTCTGCCGTCGGCCCCCCGTCCCCCTGGTTTTACATAGCTATCCTGCACAAACTCGCTTTTTTGTACAAGTTCAAAAAACAAAAAATAACTTTAAAATCAATGAGTAAAAACACACACTAAAAATAAGCCGTTACGTTGTACATATCATCACAAAAAAAGTTGTACATAACAGGATCACCGTCTATAGTTTTGGAGTGTTAACTGCTTGTTGCGCAACAAAGCGGGAATGCTTAGCGGTTGCGCGGTGAGTGTGGTGGTGGTTCCTGGTTTTGCATTTCCTGTTCTTGACTTTGTGCGTACCAACGGTACGCCGCGACTTTTATTGTCAGTTTGCTTTATACGTGGGAGAGTTCGAGCTATGCATATTAAAAATACCATTCCAGCAGAGTTTGTGTTCAATTCAGCCCTGATGAAAAATATTGAAAATACGCTCATTAAGCAGCACAGAACGATAAATAATGAGCGAATGATTACGGAGATCCAGCATCGTCTGCAAACGGAAAGTAATGAAATACTCTCCGACCTCTATCTGCAGGCGCTGGATATGCTGTACAGCAAACCTCATCATTAAATAACTCCGCCGTGCTGGCAGCAGGCTTTGCCCTGCTGTATCGGCACGCCTGGGTTTCTATCGGCTAACTGGGGCAAAAAAAATGTCACACCATGATACTTGCTATCGTTCTGAGCATTACGACCTGTGGTTTGATAATCGTTTTCTTCTCTACGGGATGTCGCTGATCCTGAATACCCTGCCGGCATCTTACTTTCGTAAAAAACATGTTTTCTTTACCAGCGACAATTATTTTGCGGTACTACAGCACGATTATAACCGTCGGGATACGTTATTTATTCTTTTAACCGAAGGCAACGATCTTAATTTTCTTAGTGAACTGCCCATGCTGCGCTTACCGGCAAATTCGACGCCAGAAGAGTTAAAAATATTCCTGCATCAGCCCACTCGCTATTACAAAACACACCCGGCGCCGGGCGCCTCAGTGCAGTTTACCGAGCGGGAAAAGAAAGTTATTCAGCTTATCAGCAATGGCGAAGCGGTCGCCAGCATTGGTCGGTCACTCAATCTGCATATAAAAACCATTTATCAGATCCGGCTGAATCTCATTAAAAAGCTCGGCTGTAGCGGTAGAACCGATTTTTTTAATATCAGCCGCAGTGAGACCTTTAAATCCTGGAGTCAGATCCACCTGTAACCCGGCGCAAAAGTCCTGGCCTGTACAAGCAGGTCAGGACGATTAATTATTCCCGTGAAAATGGATGCTGAAGCCCTGCTCCTGCCAGTGGCTCAGCAGCTCTTCCTGCAGTGGCGTGGCAGCGCGTCCGGTCCAGACGAAGATATGCTGCCCGGGGAAAAGCTCGGGCCGCGGCGACTCCAGCGGTTCGGCGAGGACGTTCACATGCCAGCCGCGCTGGGAAAGACGCCATGCCTCCAGCCACAAACGCGTCCGGTCTTCATTACTCCAGCCCACCAGCAACGTCTCTTTGCCATTTTTTTTACGCGCTTCGGCGAGGAACAGCGCTACGCAGTCAATGAGCAGACCGTCCAGCAGGCTGCTAATCACCAGCGAGGTATTCTGATCGAGCTTGAGGCGCTGACGTACCGGCACTAACAGGCTGTCAATGAGGGTATCGACGGGGTGTTGATGACTCAGCGCCATTAATTTGGCGCGGATTCTGGCGGGCTGCATATATCGGAGAATAGACATCATCTCTTCCTGAAGATGCGCGGATTCGTCGCGCGCCACCGGCAGGTTATCCTCCAGCAGCGCCTTGACTTTTCCCACGGACACGCCGCGCTCTATCCAGCGCTTGATCTCTTCAATGCGCAGGATATCTTCTTCATCAAACTGTCGATGCCCGCCTTCGCTGCGTTGCGGTTTCAGTAGACCGTAACGCCGCTGCCAGGCGCGCAGTGTGACCGGATTGATTCCGCAACGTTCGGCGACTTCACCGATACTGTAAAACGCCATAGCAGCCTCACATCAACCTGATACTTAATGCCTAAACTAACGAATTCAGGCATCCTGTACAACTCTATTTTCTTGTACAGATAAAGATATCAGGTTGTGGCTCACAGCGCGCGGGAAAAAAGATGAAAAAATATTTAGTTGATTTCGCAGTGGATCATTTCTTCTCCGGCCATGCGACGGCGGGCAGGCCACCCAGGCGAGCGCCAGCGAATAAATTTCCCTGAAACTGCGAAATACCCGCAGACTCCAGCCACATCCACTCTTCAGCACGCTCAACGCCGACGGCAGAGACGGCAATTTCCAGCGAAAAACAGCATTTGATAATAGCCTGTACAATCGACTGGCGCGGCCCATCCTGATGGATGTTGCGGATCAGCTCATGGTCAATTTTAATTCGGTCGGGCTGGTAGTGCGCCAGCAGCGACAATCCGGCAAACCCGGCGCCAAAGTGATCGATAGCAAGATTAATTCCCGCCCCCTTCAGTTTACGTACCGCATCGGTAAAGTCATCCATCCGTGAAATGACCTCCCGCTCGGTAAACTCGACAATAATCTGCTCCGGAATCAGATCATTGCGGCTAATCTCATCGAGCAGGAAGGCTACCGCATTGGGCACTTTGACCAGCGTCATCGGCAGCAAATTAATGCTTAATGCCTTATTACGTAAACCTAATTTACCCGCCAGCGACAGTGCGACGCGTTTACTGTGCAGGTCGGCGAGATAAATATCATCCCCGGCCAGGCCGGCAAAATAGGCGCCTGGAGACTGTCCGTCCGGGGTGCGCAATAGCGCTTCCCACGAAATAATTTCGCAGGCGAAAGGGTCGACAATCGGCTGGAAGGCAAAGGAACAACCTTCCGTATTATCGATAATCGGGGTAGCAGGATAGAAGGTATCCTTATCAGGAATAAAAACCCAACTATCGGCGGAAGGAATCTCAAAATAGTTCGCTTTTTCTGTGGATTCGACAAAAGTACGGAAAAATTGCAGCGCCCGGTCATCATAGGCGAGCTGATATTTTGTCGTCCCCCGGTCCATCACCGCCTGCAGAACTTCCTCGCGATCGTGTTCACGTAAATCAAACAGTTCCATTCCGACCTTACCAAAACGACGGGACGGCGCATAATCGCAAAGCAACTCCACCAGATTATAGTGGCGAGGATCCTGGCAAATATGCTGATAAATATCCTGTACGCTTTCTTCAGGCCCTTCAATGAGTTGGAAAAAATGAGTCCCGTTAAAAAGTAAAATACCGGTGACATCCGCCTGCCCATTTCTCTCGTTTGCCTTGGCAACCATGGCCTCGATCGATTTGAATGAGACATTGTCGCAGATATGGCTGCGATAAATGATGGTGGTTAGCATAGTGATTCCAGATGGGAGGGATAAGCATTCACAGTAGCAGTTATCAGGCTAATCGTCTTGTAAAACAACGTTTGTCTTAACAAAAAAGATACACTACAAACCCACACTTTGTGCAAGGTTTTTTTTCATTTTTCTATCCTTGTACAACATGCAACGTTAAACCCTGCCTTTACAGCCTCAAAAACAATCAAATAAGAACAATTATTCCATTTAAAATCAATAAATTAATAACATTAGTAGCATTATTGCGCAACTTTCTATGTACAAGTTAATAATTATTGTATAAGTTTATTGGCAGTTAACAGATGAGTGAAATTTAAGGAGCACATATGCAGCAGAATGGTTACATTCCAGATACAGCGAACGCAATTGCCCAGTATTTCAATAAAGCATCGTTACCTTCCCAACAGGAGACGCTGGGTCAAATCGTGATGGATATTCTTAATGAAGGACGCCATCTCAACCGCAAGGCGCTGTGTACCAAACTGTTGAATCGTCTTGACCGCGCCCGTGCTCCCGAGGAAGAGAGCCATTATCAAACCTTAATTGGTTTGCTGTTTGCCGGCCAGGAGTAATGTCATCGATCGTCGCCTGATGCAACAGCCGCAGCAGAGGTGGGGCGATCGCTGTCCATAAACCTGCTGCTAACCTGAATGACCATTCGCCCATTCAGGAAAAGAGTGGCATGCAGAGAGACGGTTATGAATAGCAGTGAAACTGAGGAAATAACCGATGAAATCATCGGCGAGGCGGTTCTTGCGCTTCTGAAAACGAATCGCCCGATTACCACCCCAACCCTGCTGGTCCGACTTCGGTTGATGCAGGCCACGGAATCCGATCGCCAGCGACGAAAAATCATCGCGGCGGTGATCGAAGAAATTTGCGCAAAGCTAGCCCAACAACGCAAGCAAGCGCCTTTGCAGGTAAAGAAAATTAATGGCCGTTGGGAATCCAGAGGATCGCTGGCGCAAGGCAATACGGCGTCGGAAGCTAAAAAAATCCACTGAATTTCCCAACCATGTTAAATAAAACAAAGTGAGAATGTGATGAGACAGACAATGCATCAGCAACCAGATATTTACGCAGGACTGCAGGACACGGCGCTCTCAGACTTTTTCCGTAACGCCGGCGATAAACTGGTTGATGAGTCCGCCGTTATGTCGCTCGCTATCAACAGTATTCTTCAGTCCGAGGGCCATTTGAACAATAAAGCCATCATTTTATGGCTGATTCAGGCGCTGGAAACGACAGATGACGTGGTCACAGCAGACGTGATCCGTAAAACACTGGAGATTGTCGTCGGCTACACCATGGACGATATCTAAGGCCGCCGCGCTTCTTGTCCGCCAACACAGCACCTTCCCCTCAGAGCCTGTCCGTTCTGATCAAAAAACCTCGCCACTGCGAGGTTTTTTCCTTTATTACCGTCTGTATTACCGCCTGACGGATCAGTGGGCGTTGACCACCACCCACATTGGGCCCTGTCCAACCGCATAGCGGCCTTTCTCCTGCAGTAGCCCCTGCTCGCCGGCAATTTCATACACCGCGATATGGTGCGATTTCTGCCCTGCCGCAATCAAATACTTACCGCTGTGATCGAGGTTAAAGCCACGTGGCTGGGTTTCGGTCGGCTGATAGCCTTCAACAGCCAACACGCTGCCATCTTCCGAGACGCTAAATACCGTGATGATGCTGGCGGTACGATCGCAGGCGTACAGATGACGGCCATCCGGAGTGATATGAATATCCGCCGCCCAACGCACGCCGGTGAAATCCTGCGGCATCATATCCAGGGTTTGTATACATTCGATGTTGCCATTGGGATCTTTCAGCTCCCAGACGTCAACTGAGCTGTTCAGTTCATTGACGCAGTAGCCATACTGCTGGTTCGGATGGAATACCATGTGGCGTGGGCCAGCGCCCTCGACGGTAGTCACTTCCGCTGGCTCCTGAGCGGAGAGGAAACCATCATCGCTGAGGGTAAACAGGCAGATGCGATCCTGCTTCAGCGCAGGCACCCACAGGGTGCGATTGTCCGGGGAGATATTGGCCGAGTGGCAGCCTTCCAGACCTTCCACCACCGTGACGGTTTCGCCCGGCAGACCATCCAGCAGCGGCGTCACGCTAACGCAGCCCTGATTATAGGAGGCACTGAACACAAAGCGGCCGTGATGATCGGTAGAAATATGGGTCGGGCTGCCCGGCAAGGCCGCTTCACCAGCAAAGGTTAATGCCCCGTTATCCGGCGTGATGCGATAGGCCAGCACGCGAAACTCCGGACGAACGCCAACGTACAGAAACTCCTTGTTGGGGCTGACCACCATCGGCTGGACCTGCCCTGGGGCATCAACCACCTGCACCAGCGTCAATCTGCCGTCCGCTTCAAGACTCCAGACATGGATTTGTTGGCTTTCCGGGCTGGCGGTATAAACGGTTTGTTTCATGACTACTCCTTCCCTCACTGCACGTGGATTTTTCATTTTCAGGATAATAGCACCCTGAAAATTATAAGACATCCGCCCATGATACTCGCATCGTCCGCCGAATTTCCGCCGGGCAGCGGCACAAAGGGCATACAAAAATTGACGGCAGATGTGGAAAAATTGGTCCTGACGCCATGGCGGTGTACCATCATGGCCAGGTCACTTTTCAACATCAACCGGAAATAACACATGACAACACGCGTGATTGCCCTGGATTTAGACGGCACCCTGCTCACCAGCAAAAAAACCATTCTGCCCGCTTCGCTGGCAGCGCTCGCCCGCGCCAGGGAAGCAGGCTATCAGGTGATCGTCGTTACCGGACGTCATCACGTCGCGATTCATCCTTTTTATCAGGCACTGGCTCTCGATACACCTGCAATTTGTTGTAATGGCACCTATTTGTATGATTATCACGCAAAAAAGGTTTTGGCTGCCGATCCTATGTCGGTGGAACACGCTGTCAGCCTGACGACTATGCTCGCCGAACAGCAGATCCACGGTCTGGCGTATGTAGATGATGCCATGCTTTACGAGCAGCCCACCGGACACGTGATCCGGACCCGCAACTGGGCGCAGGCGCTACCGGAGGATCAGCGCCCGGTCTTCACTCAGGTCGACTCGCTGGCGCAGGCGGTTCGCGAAGTCAATGCGGTGTGGAAATTCGCCCTCACCGACGACGATATTCCCCGCCTTCAGCGGTTTGCGCAACAGGTCGGCGAGACGCTGGGCCTCGAGTGTGAATGGTCCTGGCACGATCAGGTGGATATCGCCCGCGCCGGCAACAGCAAAGGCAAACGCCTGGCGCAATGGGTGGCCGACCAGGGACTGTCGATGCAGGATGTGGTGGCCTTCGGCGATAACTACAACGATCTTAGCATGCTGGAAGCGGCGGGCACCGGGGTGGCGATGGGCAATGCGGTGGACGACGTTAAAGCCCGCGCCAATGTGGTCATCGGCGATAATGAGTCCACCAGCATCGCCGAGTTTATCTACCGCCAGTTGCTGTAATCAGGCGGCAATCGACACGCTTTTGATCTGAGCAAAAACCTGCTGGCCTGGCGCTATCGCCAGGTCGTCCCGCGCCCATGGGCTAATCCTGGCCCATAGCAGACGGCCACTCACTCTGAGCTGCACCTCAATCTGTCCGTTGACCTCCAGACACTGAACCACCTCGGCGCGCAAGATATTACGAATACTGGTCCCTGACGGTTGCGCTAACGTCAGCGAGACGTCCGATGCCTGAATGCGGATCCTCGCACTCTCCCCGGCGGGACGATCGAGTCGGTTGACCCACAGCAACTGGTCCCCCAGCGCCAGGGCCGTCATCGCATACTGCGGGTGCTGCGCGGCGACAGTGGCGCTGAGGATAGTGCTTTGCTGTTCCGCCGGCAGCCAGGGGTGCATAACGCTGCTGCTCCAGACCTCCTCCAGCGGACCGAAAGCCTTCACCTTTCCGGCCTCCAGCACCAACACGCGATCGGCCAGATGCTGGATCTCATCCAGCGAGTGGCTGACGTAAAGCATTGGAATATGGATCTCCTGCGCCAGCCGCTGCAGGTAGGGCAGCAGCTCGCGTTTGCGCGGGATGTCCAGCGAGGCCAGCGGCTCATCCAGCAGCAGCAGCTCCGGCGCGGTCAGCAGGGCGCGGCCGATGGCCACACGCTGCTTTTCGCCGCCGGATAACCGGCCTGGCAGGCGATCCAGCAACGGCGCAATCCCCAGCAGGTCCACCAGCTTATCGAACTGGTTGACCATGGATTTCGCCATCCCATACTGCAGATTGCCGCGCACTTTATAGTGGGGAAACAAGCGTGCATCCTGAAAGACATAGCCGATACGGCGCTGCTCCGGCGCCAGGCAGATACGCTGCGCGGTGTCGTTCAGCACCCGGCCATTGAGAACGATCCGCCCCGTCTGCGGACGGGTCAGGCCGCTGATGGCGTTGATCAACGAGGTTTTGCCCGCGCCGGAGACGCCAAAAATGGCGGTGATCCCGCTGGCAGGCAGGGTTTCACGGATCTGCAGGCAGTGGCTGCCGAGGGTCTGGGTAAAGTCCAGCTCCAGCATCGTTATCCTCCCATGCGCTGGCGACTCACGCGGGCCAGCCATTCCGAAATCAATAGCGAGACCAGTGCCAGACCGATGGCGATAATACAGAGGCGGGCCGCCGCCCCCTCCCCGCCCGGGGTTTGAATCAAGGTGTACATCGCCGAAGGCAGGGTGCGCGTTTCACCGGGAATATTGGAGACGAACGTGATGGTCGCGCCAAACTCCCCTAACGAGCGGGCGAAGGCCAGCACCGTGCCGACAATAATCCCCGGCAGAGTCAACGGCAACGTAATGGTGAAAAATACCCGCCAGCGGCTGGCCCCGAGGGTTCTCGCCGCTTGCTCCAGTTTGACGTCCACCCCTTCCAGCGCCAGGCGAATGGCGCGCACCATCAGCGGGAAAGACATCACCGCCGCCGCCAGCACCGCCCCGCGCCAGCTGAAGGCAAAGCTTATGCCGAACCAGTCATACAACCAGCTGCCAATAAACCCGCGTCGTCCCATGGCCACCAGCAGCAGATACCCCACCACCACCGGCGGCAGCACCAGCGGCAGATGGAGAATACTGTCGAGCAGGGCCTTGCCGGGGAAGGAACGCCGTACCAACAGCCAGGAAAAAAAGATCCCGAAGGGTAAGCTCAATACCACCGCCAGGGAGGAGACTTTCAGGCTCAGCAGTACCGCCTGCCATTCGGGTTCGCTCAGAAACATCAGTGAGTGGTAAATCCGTAACGTTTAAAGATAGCGGACGCTTCCGGCCCTTTCAGGTAGTCGTAGAAGTCGCTCACGGCCGCGTTGCGGTGACCATCGACAATCGCCAGCGGGTACTCGACTTTCTGATGCGAGGCTTCCGGGAAGGTGCCGACCACTTTCACCCCTTTGCTGGCTACGGCATCGGAGCCATAGACAATCCCCAGCGGCGCTTCGTTACGCTCCACCAGCGCCAGCGCACCGCGAACGTCTTCAGCCGGGGCGAGCTTCGGCGACAGCGTTTCCCAGGCACCGAGTTTCTGCAGCGCTTCTTTGGCATAGATACCGGCCGGGACATGCTGCGGATCGCCCACCGCCAGACGGCTTCCATTCAGTAGGCTGGTCCAGTTGGTTTTCTCATCAATGGTTATCGCCCCCTGCTCGCTGGCTTTTGGCGCGACCACCACCAGGCTGTTGCCAAGCAGGGTCGTACGGGTCGTCGTATCAATGGCTTTTTTCTCTACCGCGTAATCCATCCATTTCTGATCGGCGGAGATAAACAGATCCGCCGGCGCGCCCGCTTCAATCTGCCGCGCCAGCGTCGACGACGAGGCAAACGACGACACGACATCGACGTTTTTCTCTTTCTTATACGCCTGGGCAATATCCTGCATCGCGTTGGTTAACGACGCGGCGGCGAAAACGGTCACTTTCCCCTCTTGCGCCAGCGCCTGCCCGGCGACGAACAGTGTGAGTGATGCCCCGATAAAGCCGCGTAACCAAGAACCTGCCATCTGAATCTCCTGTCAATTCGTTATGTAGTCAATAATATAACGGTAAGCCCGGTTTTTTTATAGTGACTCAGAACAATAAAATGAAGGGAAAAGATAGAGGAGGGAAATAGCACAGCGCCCGGTTAAACCGGGCGCCGGGAAATCAGTGATTTTGCTGGCTACGATCTTTACGACTTACACCGGAAAAGACGTTGAACACTTCGCCGAGGCCGTAAATCAACCCCAGGATCACCGCCATCACCACCGGTACCATGATGACCGCAAAAACCAGACTTTTCAAAAGCTCTAACATGGTTCACTCCAGATAGTACGATACCCTGATTGTAACGGTTTCAGCCGAAAAAACACGCCCCATTTGTGCGGTGGGGAGTAACAAAACCGCGCAGAGGCATTTTGCAACACGGTCACTATCAGTCACAATACGCTTTTTGTCAGGATACGATTATGCAGGCCGAAATTCTTCTCACCCTTAAGCTACAGCAGCGCCTGTTTGCCGATCCCCGGCGGATCGCCCTGCTTAAACAGATTGACCAGACCGGTTCGATAAGCCAGGGGGCAAAGCACGCGGGCATCAGCTATAAGAGCGCATGGGATGCCATCAACGAAATGAACCAGCTCAGCGAACAGCCGCTGGTGGATCGCGCTACCGGGGGGAAGGGCGGCGGTGGCGCGGTGCTGACCCGCTATGGGCAGCGCCTGATCCAACTGTACGATCTGCTGGCGCAGATCCAGCAGAAAGCCTTTGACGTTCTCAGCGATGACGATGCCCTGCCGCTGGACAGCCTGCTGGCGGCCATTTCACGCTTTTCTCTGCAAACCAGCGCCCGTAACCAGTGGTTCGGCACTATCACTGGTCGCGACCGCCAGCGGGTGCAGCAGCACGTCGAGGTGCTGCTGGCCGACGGGCAGACGCGCCTGAACGTCGCCATTACCGCGCAGAGCGCGGAGAAGCTGGGGCTCGATGAGGGTCAGGAAGTACTGGTGCTGCTAAAAGCGCCCTGGGTCGGCATCACCCTTGACCCGGAAGTGGCTCGCCAGGCCGATAACCAGTTGCCCGGCCGCATCAGCCATCTCGAATGCGGTTCCGGGCAGTGCGAAGTGCTGATGACCCTGGCGGACGGCCAGACCCTGTGTGCCACCCTGCCACAAGCGCAAACGTCTGGCCTGGCGGAAGGGACGGAGGCGATCGCTTACTTCAATGCCGATCGCATCATTCTCGCGACGTTATGCTAACCCCATTGACAATACGCGCCTGAAGACGTATCCCTGATGCACATCGCTGCAAAAAATGGGATACATCATGTCATCATTGCAAATTTCGCAAGGCACGTTTCGCCTGAGCGATACAAAAACCTTAAAAATAGACCACCTGCACGTGACAACAGGTGAAAGCTGGGCGTTTGTCGGCAGCAATGGCAGCGGCAAATCTGCCCTCGCGCGGGCGCTTGCCGGCGACCTGACCTTGCTCAGCGGACAATGCGAAAGTCAGTTCTCACGCGTGACCCGCCTCTCCTTCGAACAGTTGCAGAAGCTGGTCAGCGACGAGTGGCAACGCAATAACACCGACCTGCTCAGCCCCGGTGAAGAAGATACCGGTCGCACCACGGCGGAGATTATCCAGGATGAGGTGAACGATCCAGCCCGCTGCGCGCAGCTTGCCGAACAGTTTGGCATCAGCGCCCTGCTGAACCGCCGGTTTAAGTATCTGTCGACCGGCGAAACGCGCAAGACTTTACTGTGCCAGGCGCTGATGAGCGACCCGGAACTGCTGATCCTCGACGAGCCTTTCGACGGCCTCGACGTCAACTCCCGCCAGCAGCTGGCTGCCCTGCTGGCCGACCTCCACAGCGCCGGCATCACCCTGGTGTTGGTTCTCAACCGCTTCGATGAGATCCCGGCGTTTGTGCAATTCGCCGGCGTGCTGGCAGACTGCACTCTCATCGACACCGGCCAGAAGGCGTCCCTGCTGCAGCAGGCGCTGGTCGCTCAGCTGGCGCACAGTGAAAAACTGGACGGCATCACCCTGCCAGAGCCGGATGAATTGCCAGCCCACCATGCGCTGGTAGACTCAGCGCCGCGTATCGTGCTCAATGACGGCGTGGTATCCTATAACGATCGACCGGTCATCAACCATCTCTCATGGACCGTGAACCCGGGGGAACACTGGCAGATCGTCGGCCCCAACGGCGCCGGTAAATCCACGCTGCTGAGCCTTATCACTGGCGATCATCCGCAGGGCTACAGCAACGATCTCACGCTCTTTGGCCGCCGTCGCGGCAGCGGCGAGACCATCTGGGACATCAAAAAGCATATCGGCTACGTCAGCAGCAGCCTGCATCTGGACTACCGGGTCAGCACCAACGTCCGCAACGTCATCCTGTCGGGCTACTTTGACTCTATTGGCATTTACCAGGCGGTTTCCGACAAGCAGCACAAGCTGGTGCAACAGTGGCTGGATATCCTCGGCATTGATAAACGCACCGCCGACGCGCCGTTTCATAGCCTATCGTGGGGCCAGCAGCGGCTGGCGCTTATCGTCCGCGCGCTGGTGAAGCATCCCACCCTGCTGATCCTCGATGAACCGCTGCAGGGGCTAGACCCCCTCAATCGTCAGCTGGTACGCCGCTTTGTCGACGTACTGATTGGCGAAGGCGCCACGCAACTGTTGTTTGTTTCACACCATGCCGAAGATGCCCCGGACTGTATTACCCACCGTCTGGCGTTCATTCCCAGTGGAGACGGTTACACTTATCAGCTCGGCCCCGTGGCCTGACGCCCTCTGCCAGGGGTCGCAAGATCGCTGGCATTTTTCAGAAAAATAGCGCCAAACAAACATAATCTATTGAATTAAAATGAAAAATATAAAAATTACGCTATTTACACCTCAAGTGTAAACGATTCCACTAACTTGCCCTATGTCACACTTTTCACTTCTTTGATATGCTATCTTCCTCACAAACGATAAGCCGAATGGAGCGAATCATGAAAGTTCTGGTTACAGGTGGTAGCGGTTACATTGGAAGTCATACCTGCGTTCAACTGCTGCAGCAGGGACATGAGGTGGTGATCCTCGACAATCTCTGCAACAGCAAGCGCAGCGTACTGCCGGTGATTGAACGTCTCGGCGGCAAAGAAGCCACCTTTATTGAAGGCGATATTCGTAACGAAGCGCTGATGACGGAGATCCTCCACGATCACGCCATTGAGGCAGTGATCCACTTCGCCGGGCTGAAAGCCGTCGGGGAGTCCGTCGCCAAGCCGCTGGAATATTACGACAATAACGTCACCGGTACACTGAAATTAGTCTCTGCGATGCGCACCGCTGGCGTGAAGAACTTCATCTTTAGCTCCTCCGCTACCGTCTATGGCGATCAGCCCAAAATCCCGTACGTAGAAAGCTTCCCGACCGGTACCCCGCAAAGCCCCTACGGCAAAAGCAAACTGATGGTGGAACAGATCCTGACAGACCTGCAGAAAGCCCATCCCGAGTGGAGCATTGCGCTGCTGCGCTACTTCAACCCGGTCGGCGCCCACCCGTCGGGCGACATGGGGGAAGACCCGCAGGGGATCCCGAACAACCTGATGCCCTACATCGCCCAGGTCGCCGTTGGCCGTCGCGAATCGCTGGCCGTTTTTGGTAACGACTACCCGACCGAGGATGGCACTGGCGTGCGCGATTATATCCACGTGATGGACCTCGCCGATGGCCACGTCGCGGCGATGGAAAAACTGGCTGACAAAGCCGGAGTGCATATTTACAACCTTGGCGCCGGCGTCGGCAGCAGCGTGCTCGACGTGGTCAATGCTTTCAGCAAGGCCTGCGGCAAACCCATTAACTACCATTTCGCGCCGCGCCGCGATGGCGACCTCCCGGCCTACTGGGCGGACGCTGCCAAGGCCGACCGCGAGCTGAACTGGCGCGTGACGCGCAACCTGGACGAAATGGCGCAGGACACCTGGCACTGGCAGTCCCGTCATCCGCAGGGTTATCCAGACTAAGGAACCTTCATGAGCGTATTTAACCCCGTTGACCATCCACATCGTCGTTATAACCCGTTAACCGGGCAGTGGATTCTGGTTTCTCCGCATCGCGCCAAGCGCCCCTGGCAGGGGGCGCAGGAAACGCCGGCAAAACAGACCTTGCCGGCCCACGATCCGGACTGCTTCCTGTGCCCGGGCAACACCCGGGTAACCGGCGACACCAACCCGAATTACACCGGTACCTACGTATTTACCAACGACTTTGCGGCCCTGATGACCGACACCCCGGACGCACCGGAGAGTGACGATCCGCTGATGCGCTGCCAGAGCGCCCGCGGCACCAGTCGGGTGATCTGCTTCTCGCCAGACCACAGCAAAACGCTGCCGGAACTGAGCCTTGAAGCGCTGGAAGGCGTGGTTAAAACGTGGCAGGAACAGACCGCGGACCTCGGGAAAAGCTACCCGTGGGTGCAGGTCTTTGAAAACAAAGGGGCAGCGATGGGCTGCTCCAACCCTCACCCGCATGGTCAGGTGTGGGCCAATAGCTTCCTGCCCAATGAAGCGGAACGAGAAGACCGTCTGCAGAAAGACTATTACGCCGCACAGGGCCAGCCGATGCTGCTGGACTATGTGCAGCGCGAACTGGCCGACGGCAGCCGCACGGTGGTCGACACCGAGCACTGGCTGGCGGTGGTGCCCTACTGGGCCGCCTGGCCGTTCGAAACCCTGCTGTTGCCGAAAGCGCACGTGCAGCGTATTACCGATCTCACCGACGCCCAGCGCAGCGATCTGGCGCTGGCGTTGAAAAAGCTGACCAGCCGTTACGACAACCTGTTCCAGTGCTCATTCCCCTACTCCATGGGCTGGCACGGCGCGCCGTTTAACGACGAAGACCATAACCACTGGCAGCTTCATGCCCACTTTTATCCGCCGCTGCTGCGCTCCGCGACGGTCCGCAAGTTTATGGTTGGCTACGAAATGCTGGCCGAAACCCAGCGCGATCTGACCGCCGAGCAAGCTGCCGAACGACTGCGCGCCGTCAGCGACGTCCATTTTCGTGAATCCGGAGTGTAATGATGAGTCTGAAAGAGAAAACCCAAACCCTGTTTACTGACGCCTTCGGCTACCCGGCCAGCCATGTCATTCAGGCGCCAGGCCGCGTCAACCTGATCGGCGAGCATACCGATTATAACGACGGTTTTGTGCTGCCCTGCGCCATCGACTACCAGACGGTGATCAGCTGTGCGCCGCGCGACGATCGTACGGTGCGGGTGATTGCCGCCGATTACGACAATCAGACCGATGAGTTCTCTCTCGACGCGCCGATTATCAGCCACGACACCCAGCAGTGGTCGAACTATGTCCGCGGCGTGGTAAAGCATCTGCAGCAGCGGAATAGTCATTTTGGCGGCGCGGATCTGGTGATCAGCGGCAATGTGCCGCAGGGTGCGGGATTAAGCTCCTCAGCCTCGCTGGAAGTCGCCGTCGGCACCGTGTTCCAGCATCTCTATCATCTGCCGCTGGACGGCGCACAAATCGCCCTGAACGGCCAGGAGGCGGAAAACCAGTTCGTCGGCTGCAACTGCGGCATCATGGATCAGCTGATTTCGGCGCTGGGTAAAAAAGACCACGCGCTGCTGATCGACTGCCGTTCGCTGGGTACCAAAGCTGTCTCAATGCCGAAAGGCGTGGCAGTAGTGATCATCAACAGCAACTTTAAGCGTACCCTCGTCGGCAGCGAGTACAACACCCGTCGTGAACAGTGCGAAACCGGCGCGCGCTTCTTCCAGCAGCCCGCTCTGCGCGATGTCACCCTTGAACAATTTAACGCTGTGGCCCATGAGCTGGATCCGATCGTCGCGAAGCGCGTACGCCATGTGCTGACGGAGAATGCCCGCACCGTGGAAGCCGCCAGCGCTCTCGAAAAAGGCGACCTGAAGCGCATGGGTGAGCTGATGGCCGAATCCCATGCCTCGATGCGCGATGATTTCGAGATCACCGTCCCGCAGATCGACACCCTGGTGGAGATCGTTAAGGCCGCGATCGGCGATAAAGGCGGCGTGCGCATGACCGGCGGCGGCTTTGGCGGCTGCGTGGTAGCGTTGGTCCCGGAAGATCTGGTCGATACCGTTCAGCTGGCCGTTGCCAATGAGTATGAAGCGAAAACCGGAATTAAAGAGACGTTCTATGTCTGCAAACCGTCACAAGGGGCTGGCCAATGCTAACGCAAACCACCGCGCTGGCGCCGGACGGCCAACCATGGCAGCAGGTGACCCTGCGTAATAAGGCGGGGATGACCGTCACCGTGGCGGACTGGGGCGCGACGCTGCTCAGCGCCGAGGTGCCGCTGGCCGATGGCAGCCTGCGCCGACCGCTGCTGGGCTGCGCAAAGCTGGAAGACTATGCTCGGCAGGCCGCATTTCTTGGCGCCTCGGTAGGCCGCTACGCCAACCGTATCGGCCACAGCCGCTTCCCGCTTGACGGCCAGGTCGTCAACGTCACGCCGTCAAACGACGCGGGCCATCAGCTTCACGGCGGCCCGGAAGGGTTTGATAAACGCCGCTGGCGCATTGTCCGCGCCGACGAGCAGGAAGTGCTGTTCGCCCTGACTTCGCCCGATGGCGATCAAGGCTTTCCGGGCACCCTGCAGGCCACCGCGCACTATCGTCTGACCGACGATAACCGCATCGCGATTACCTATCGCGCCACCGTGGACCAACCCTGCCCGGTGAACATGACCAATCACGTCTATTTCAACCTCGACGGTGAGCAGAGCGATGTGCGCCAGCATCAGCTACAGATCTTCGCCCAGAGGTATCTGCCGGTGGAAAGCGACGGTATCCCGGGTGGCGAACTGAAAGATGTTGCTAACACCAGCTTTGATTTCCGCCAGCCGAAAACCATCGCCGCCGACTTCCTCGCGGATGCCGATCAGCAAAAGGTGAAGGGATACGATCATGCCTTCCTGCTGGATGCCAAAGGCGACGCCAGCCAGCCTGCGGCACAGGTCTGGTCACAGGATGGCAAGCTGCAGATGACGGTTTATACCTCCGCCCCGGCGCTGCAGTTTTACTCCGGCAACTACCTCGGCGGCACCCCGTCGCAGACGACGGAGCCCTACGCCGACTGGCAGGGGCTGGCGCTGGAGAGCGAATTCCTGCCGGATTCGCCGAACCATCCGCAATGGCCGCAGCCGGACTGTGTATTACGTCCAGGCCAGGAGTACGTCAGCC
This sequence comes from Klebsiella africana, assembly GCF_020526085.1. Lineage (NCBI taxonomy): Bacteria > Pseudomonadati > Pseudomonadota > Gammaproteobacteria > Enterobacterales > Enterobacteriaceae > Klebsiella > Klebsiella africana. The sequence continues at coordinate 3,610,859 of NZ_CP084874.1, forward strand.
TGACGGAATATCAGTTTATCGCCCGATAACCGCCAGCGCCTCCATCGGGGGGCGCTGTTTTTCGTCGCCCCCGCCACCCTTCCGCCTCTTTTTTCAGCAATCCGCTCTATTTTCCGTCACTAGAGGACAAAAAAATAACCTGTGTTTTACAAGCACCTTACACTGAGCCACTATTTTCGCTATGGTTAGGGATAAGCATTGCCGTGAGCCAAATCACGGCAATATAATGAGAATAGTTATCAATCAATAACACATACACCATCACATTCAGCGCGTCGCTCGCGGCGCGAGGGATGGCGTGTAGAGAGGAGTGAGAGAATGGCTGTAACTAAGCTGGTACTGGTTCGTCATGGCGAAAGCCAGTGGAACAACGAAAACCGCTTCACCGGTTGGTACGACGTTGATCTGTCCGAGAAAGGCGTTAGCGAAGCGAAAGCAGCGGGTAAACTGCTGAAGGCTGAAGGCTTCAGCTTTGATTTTGCTTATACCTCCGTGCTGAAACGTGCCATCCACACCCTGTGGAATGTGCTGGACGAACTGGATCAGGCCTGGCTGCCGGTTGAGAAGTCCTGGAAGCTGAACGAGCGTCATTACGGCGCGCTGCAGGGCCTGAACAAAGCGGAAACCGCTGAGAAATACGGTGACGAGCAGGTCAAACAGTGGCGTCGCGGCTTCGCCGTCACTCCGCCGGAGCTGACCAAAGACGACGAACGCTACCCGGGCCACGATCCGCGCTATGCAAAACTGACCGACGCGGAACTGCCGACCACTGAAAGCCTGGCGCTGACCATCGACCGCGTCGTGCCTTACTGGAACGAAACCATTCTGCCGCGCCTGAAAAGCGGTGAGCGCGTGATCATCGCCGCTCACGGTAACTCCCTGCGCGCGCTGGTTAAATACCTCGACAACATGGGCGAAGACGAGATCCTCGAACTGAACATCCCGACCGGCGTACCGCTGGTGTATGAGTTCGATGAAAACTTCAAGCCGATCAAACATTACTATCTGGGCAACGCGGAAGAGATCGCGGCGAAAGCTGCTGCCGTCGCCAACCAGGGTAAAGCGAAGTAATTTCTCCTGGTGAGAACACAAAAGCGTGGAAATCTCCACGCTTTTTTTATGACCTGCGCTAGCGCGGAGTAGCTTAGCCGCGGCGGGTTTTCACCGCTTCCGCCAGCTGACGCAGGATCGTTTCGGTATCCTCCCAGCCGATGCAGGCGTCGGTGACGCTCTTGCCGTAGGTCAGCGGTTCACCGCTCTCAAGGCTCTGGTTGCCTTCCACCAGATGGCTTTCAATCATCACGCCCATAATGGCGCGCTCGCCGCCGGCGATTTGCTGGCATACGTCGGCACCCACTTCCATCTGCTTCTTGAACTGCTTGCTGGAGTTGGCATGGCTGAAATCAATCATTACCTGGGCCGGAAGACCCGCTTTCGCCAGACCGATTTTTACTTCCGCCACGTGCTTCGCGCTGTAGTTCGGCTCTTTGCCGCCGCGCAGAATAATATGGCAGTCGCCGTTACCACTGGTATTCACGATGGCGGAGTGGCCCCACTTGGTGACCGACAGGAAACAGTGCGGCGCGCCAGCGGCGTTGATCGCATCGATAGCCACCTTGATGGTGCCATCGGTACCGTTTTTAAAACCCACCGGGCAGGAGAGTCCGGAGGCGAGCTCACGGTGCACCTGGGATTCGGTGGTACGCGCGCCAATGGCGCCCCAGCTCATCAGATCGGCGACATACTGTGGGGTGATCATATCGAGGAACTCCCCCGCCGCTGGCAGGCCGCTGTCGTTAATGTCCAGCAGCAGTTTGCGCGCGATACGCAACCCGTCGTTGATGCGGAAGCTGTTATCCATATGGGGATCGTTGATAAGCCCTTTCCAGCCGACGGTGGTGCGCGGTTTTTCAAAATAGACCCGCATGACGATCTCGAGCTCGCCCTTCAGCACCTCGCGCAGGGGCAACAGGCGGGAAGCGTACTCTTTCGCCGCCGCCGGGTCGTGAATAGAACAAGGCCCAATCACCACCAGCAGACGGTCATCGTCGCCTTTGAGGATCTGATGGATCGCTTTGCGAGCATGTGCAACGGTGTTTGCAGCATTTTCGGTAGCAGGGAATTTTTCCAGGAGCGCAACGGGAGGTAATAATTCGTTGATCTCTTTAATGCGTAAATCGTCGTTCTGATAATTCATCTTCTTTCCAGCGTTGCCATACTTATTCAATGAAATGCAATCCCTCCAATCTATCTCTTCGCTGAAATAGTGTAAACGTGATTTTACAGTAGTGATGGAATAATCCTGGAAATAGGCAAAAATACGCCATAAAGTAGCGAAACCAGGCTCATGAACTACAATATTTAACTGTTAAAGCTAATTAAGCCTTACGTTTCAGGATTATATAGTGACACTGCGATCGTCTGCGGAGTCTTAAACCATAGCGAGTCAGATCCCTGGCACACTCACCGCTGGAGGCGTATTTGCCGCTTCCCGACCCAACAGGAGTATCCGATGAACATGAAAAAACTGACGACCCTTTTGCTCACCGCCACTTTAGGTCTTGCCAGCGGCGCTGCCCTGGCGGCAGATACCGGCGCCCAGTCCAATAATGGTCAGGCCAACTCTTCCGCCGATGCCGGCCAGGTGGCGCCCGATGCCCGTGAAAACGTGGCGCCAAATAACGTGGATAATAGCCAAATCAACTCTGGATCTGGGGGCACCACGGGCTCGTCGATGAGCCAGGACAATATGTCGAGCGATGAAGTACATAAAAATTCGATGTGTAAAGACGGTCGCTGTCCGGATACTGGTAAAAAACTGGACAACGGCGGCAACATGAACCAAGACAACAGCAAAACCGACGGCACCACCCAGTAACACATGAGGTGGGCAGATCGAAGAAAAGGCGAGCTGGTCTCGCCTTTTCTTCGTTTTTTATCGCTCTCTGTTTATGATGTCATAGCGTAATAATGATAACTATTAAGGGACGACACTATGGCGCACTCGCATTCGCACTCCTCTATCCAGGCTCCGGATAACAGCAACGCCCGCCGGCTGCTATGGGCGTTTATTGTCACCGCCGGCTTTATGCTGATTGAAGCCGTCGGCGGCGCGATCTCCGGCTCGCTGGCCCTGCTGGCGGATGCCGGCCATATGCTCACCGACTCCGCCGCTCTGCTGTTTGCGCTGCTGGCGGTTCGCTTCGCCAACCGTCCCCCGAATGCCCGCCATACCTTTGGCTGGCTGCGTTTAACCACCCTGGCGGCGTTTCTCAATGCGATTGCTCTGGTGGTGATCACCCTGCTGATTGTCTGGGAGGCGATTCAGCGCTTCCAGCATCCGCAGCCGGTAGCCGGCGTGACGATGATGGTCATTGCAGTCGCTGGTCTGCTCGCCAACGTGCTGGCGTTTTGGATCCTGCATCGGGGTAGCGAAGAGCGGAATCTTAACGTACGCGCCGCAGCGCTACACGTGCTTGGCGACCTGCTGGGCTCGGTCGGCGCGATCGTGGCGGCCGTGGTGATCCTCACCACCGGCTGGACGCCTGTCGACCCGATCCTTTCCGTGCTGGTTTCCTGCCTGGTATTACGTAGCGCCTGGCGATTGCTGAAAGAGAGTCTGAATGAATTGCTGGAAGGCGCGCCGCGCTCGCTGGACGTCGCGGCCCTGCAACGGGATATCCGCCGCTCTATCCCGGAGGTGCGCGATGTTCACCACGTCCACGTCTGGCTGGTGGGGGAAAAACCGGTGATGACGCTCCATGTTCAGGTGGTCCCGCCGCACGATCATGATGCGTTACTCAACCGTATCCTGCATTTTCTCGAACATAAATATGAAATTGAGCATGCCACGGTGCAGATGGAGTACCAGCCCTGCAGCGGCCCGGAGTGCCATCTCAACACGATGCACGCCGGGCACGAACATCACCACCACCATTAGCCAGAAAACGCGTGAGAACCTCGCTCACGCGCACTGTTTATCCACATCCGGCTGCCGTTCAGCGCAATGAACGTCAGCAAGAGGTATTCCAGCGACATGGCATAGACGCCCTGGCGGGCAAAAATCACCACGCTTATCACGTTGACGATCACCCACAGCAGCCAGTTTTCAACATACTTGCGGGTCATTAAGATCATCGCCACCACCGACAGCACCGTCATACAGGAGTCCCAGAACGGGAAAGCATCCGGCTGCAGTTCCGGCATAGTGACCTGCAGACCCAGCGCTTGCATCAGGCTGACCGCGATCCGCGTCAGGAAAGCAAAAAACGGGTTGATAAACAGGGTCAGCAAACCGATCGCCACCACGCAGGCCGCCAGCCAGCCTAGGGCTTTGCTGCGCGGCAACCAGCGGATCTGCAGCTCAGCTTCGTGGTTGCTGCTTTGTCGCGACCAGGCATACCAGCCATAAACGTTGGCGGCAAAGAAGAACAGCTGCAGCAGCAGGCTGGCGTACAGCTGGATCTGAAAGAAGATGATGGCGAACAGCGTGACGTTGACCAGTCCAAAAGCATAGTTACTGATCTTCTCCAGGCTCGCCAGCCAGATACACAACAGCCCGGCAATCGTCCCCACCGCTTCTATCCACGACAGATCGTAACCCCCGGCGCCGATGGGTATATGTACTAAGATATTCTGCGTGCTAAAAAAATCCATTTCATCCCCTCAGCATCTTGCGATGCGACAATACGTTATCCCCGAAGTGTAGCCGCAAAATCCAGCATCCGGTTAAGCGGAATCAATGCCCCGGTGCGCAGCGCTTCGTCGACATGGATTTCATGTTCAGCGCCGCCCTGCTCGAGTCCCTCGGCAATGGCCTTCAGGCCGTTCATTGCCATCCACGGGCAGTGCGCGCAACTGCGGCAGGTCGCCCCTTCGCCGGCGGTGGGGGCTTCCAGCAGCGTTTTCTCCGGTACCGCCTGCTGCATTTTATAGAAGATACCGCGATCGGTGGCCACGATCAGCTGGCGCTGGGGCAAACTTTTCGCCGCCGCAATCAGCTGACTGGTGGAGCCTACGGCATCCGCCATCTCGACAATCGCCTGCGGCGATTCGGGATGGACCAGCACGGCGGCTTCCGGGTGAAGAGCCTTCATCCGCGTCAGCGCCTGGGTTTTGAACTCATCATGCACAATGCACGCCCCCTGCCAGCACAGCACGTCTGCACCGGTCTGACGCTGGACATAGCGCCCAAGGTGGCGGTCCGGCGCCCAGAGGATCTTTTGACCCAGGCTGTCCAGATGATCAATCAGTTCGACGGCGATGCTGGAGGTCACCACCCAGTCGGCGCGAGCCTTCACCGCGGCAGACGTATTGGCATAGACCACCACGGTGCGGTCAGGGTGGGCGTCGCAAAAGGCGTTGAATTCCTCAATCGGACAGCCCAGATCCAGTGAACACTCGGCGTTCAGGGTCGGCATCAGAATGGTCTTTTCCGGGCTGAGGATTTTAGCGGTTTCTCCCATAAAACGCACCCCGGCGACCAGCAGCGTGGAGGCCGAATGTCGGGCGCCAAAGCGCGCCATCTCCAGCGAGTCGGCGATACAGCCGCCGGTCTCTTCCGCCAGCTGTTGAATTTCGGGATCGGTGTAGTAATGCGCCACCATCACGGCGTCGCGCTCGCGCAGCAGGCGCTTGATTTTTTCACGATAAAATTGTTTTTCGTCGACGGTCAGCGGCTGCGGTTTCGCAGGGAAAGGGTAAATCGCCGTTTCAGGATCAAACATTACGCTCATCATGCAATCTCGTTTTACTGGCTTAACTCTAAGACCGTCAGTATGGCCTGTCTGCGCCTTAATACGGTCATGGTGTTTTATATGCTAAACAAGATAGCCGATTGCGAGCAAAAAGTCGTGATAAATTTTGTACATAAGCACCTATTCCCCGGGGACGATGCTACGCATCTTCCCGGGCTACCGGTTCGTGCCTTATGGCGCCACGGTAAGCGGCGGCAGGGGGTCATGCTGAAGTAGCATTGTGGAGAATGACGCATAGCAAAAAGGCGCCTTTAGGGCGCCTTTTTACATTGGTGGGTCGTGCAGGATGACTCGGCTTCGCCTCGCCATACGGGCCGTCGCCGCTAGCGGCTCCGTTGTCTCACTGCGTTCGACCCGAACCTGCTGCAGAGAAACTCGTCTCATCCTGAGACTCGCCCTGCGGGCCAACGCTGCCACGTTGTGCAAAATTGTTCCCGACAATTTTGTCGAATCGTTGAGTTCTGCGCATAGCAAAAAGGCGCCTTTAGGGCGCCTTTTTACATTGGTGGGTCGTGCAGGATGACTCGGCTTCGCCTCGCCCTACGGGCCGTCGCCGCTAGCGGCTCCGTTGTCTCACTGCGTTCGACCCGAACCTGCTGCAGGTTCGAATCGTTGAGTTCTGCGCATAGCAAAAAGGCGCCTTTAGGGCGCCTTTTTACATTGGTGGGTCGTGCAGGATTCGAACCTGCGACCAATTGATTAAAAGTCAACTGCTCTACCAACTGAGCTAACGACCCCTTGCGGGATTTTGCTACTGTAATCATTCAGGATGGTGGGTCGTGCAGGATGACTCGGCTTCGCCTCGCCCTACGGGCCGTTGCTGTCGCAACGTTATCCTTCACGTTCAACATCTAAGTTAAATGCTGAAATTGGTGGGTCGTGCAGGATTCGAACCTGCGACCAATTGATTAAAAGTCAACTGCTCTACCAACTGAGCTAACGACCCGCTCTGGTATTACCTGAATAATTTCACTCGACACCAATATTGAAATTGGTGGGTCGTGCAGGATGACTCGGCTTCGCCTCGCCCTACGGGCCGTTGCTGACGCAACGTTATCCTCCACGTTCAACATCTGAGTTAAATGCTGAAATTGGTGGGTCGTGCAGGATTCGAACCTGCGACCAATTGATTAAAAGTCAACTGCTCTACCAACTGAGCTAACGACCCGAGTGGTGGGTGATGACGGGATCGAACCGCCGACCCCCTCCTTGTAAGGGAGGTGCTCTCCCAGCTGAGCTAATCACCCGATACTACGCTGGATACTACCGATACTGCGTCCACCGACCCCATCATTCACATTTAACACCGACGTTCGATGTTAAAGATGGTGGGTCGTGCAGGATTCGAACCTGCGACCAATTGATTAAAAGTCAACTGCTCTACCAACTGAGCTAACGACCCGGTGGTGGGTGATGACGGGATCGAACCGCCGACCCCCTCCTTGTAAGGGAGGTGCTCTCCCAGCTGAGCTAATCACCCGATACTACGCTGGATACAACTAAGTGGTGGGCCGTGCAGGATGACTTGGCTTCGCCTCGCCCTACGGGCCGTTGCTGACGCAACGTTATCCTTCACGTTTTACTATCGCGTTCCACCAGAACGATTGGTGGGTCGTGCAGGATTCGAACCTGCGACCAATTGATTAAAAGTCAACTGCTCTACCAACTGAGCTAACGACCCACTCTGGCATTGCTTTGGGCTTGTTTGATATCCCTTGGCAACGGCGGCATATATTACTGATTTCAGAATTCAGCGCAACTAAAATTTCGATAAAGATCACTTAACTGCTGGCGATTCAGGCGACAAGACCAGAAATAACGCGATTTCTGGTCATGCCGTAATCAACCAAGAGCATTAAGTCGTTTTTGCGCTTGTTTGGCACCGTCGGTGCCGGGGAATTTATTGATCACCTGCTGGTAAACCGCTTTCGCTTTCGCGGTATCACCCTTGTCCTGCATGATCACGCCGACTTTAAACATCGCGTCAGGCGCTTTCGGCGATTTCGGGTAGTTCTTCACTACCGAGGCGAAGTAAAACGCCGCGTCGTCTTTTTTCCCCTTATTGTAGTTCAACTGTCCGAGCCAATAATTGGCGTTCGGTTGATAAGTTGAATCCGGGTACTTTTTGACGAAGTTCTGAAACGCCACCATTGCGTCATCCTGGCGTGAGGCATCCTTCACCAGAGCAATAGCGGCATTGTAATCGGTGTTCGCATCGCCGGTCATCGCCGGGGCGCCTGACGAGGCCGCTGGCGCTGCGCTGGTGGCAGCCGCGCTCTGATCGCCAGAAGACGCCGGCGCCTGCGCCCCTGACGCAGCGCCACCACCGCTGCTCAGACTATCTATCTGCAGCAGAATCTGCTTCTGGCGCTCAACAATCTGATTTAGCTGATACTGGTTCTCCTGGATTTGGCCACGCAGAGAATCAATGTCAGTCTGGTTATCAGAGAGTTGTTGCTGGAGTTGGGTTAAAAGCTGGCTGTGAGCATTGGAAATACGCTCGAGTTGAGTGACGCGGTCTTCGACCGAGCCTGAGCCGACACTACTGATTGGCGCCTGAGCAAAAGCGGCCCAGGGGGCCGCTATGCCAACCAGTAACGACAGACTCAATAAATGATGTCTGAAGTTACTGCTCATGCAATTCTCTTAGTAAACCAGTACGGCGCGACGGTTTTTGGCATATGCCGCTTCGTCATGACCCAGTACTGCTGGTTTTTCTTTACCGTAAGAAACGATGGAGATCTGATCGGCAGAAACACCTTTGCCCTGCAGATACATCTTAACGGCGTTAGCACGACGCTCACCCAGAGCGATGTTGTATTCCGGCGTACCGCGCTCATCCGCGTGACCTTCTACAGTCACTTTGTAGGACGGGTTGCTGCGCAGGAAGTTAGCGTGCGCGTCCAGCATAGCAGCGAAGTCAGAACGGATATCGTACTTGTCCAGATCGAAGTAAACGATGTTGTTCTGCTGCAGCTGCTGCATCTGCAGACGAGCTTGCTCTTCAGAAGACATGTTGCCGCCGTTACCGTTAGCGTCCATACCAGTGCCGGCACCCAGCATGCCTTCACCGCTCTGGTCGTTGCTGGCGTTCTTGTTAGAAGAACATGCCGCGATTGCCATAACCGGCAGAGCGATCATCAGCCCTTTCAGCACTTTGTTCAGTTGCATTTCTTTGATTCCTTTAATAATCAATTATTTATTATCACAGATACGGCGACCAGGCAGGTGATTTTACCTGTCCATCAGTTGCCGGAAGACGCGCTTTGAAACGCCCATCTGTAGAAACCAGATTCAGCACGGATCCCATCCCCTGAGAAGAGCTGTAGATTACCATAGTGCCGTTAGGTGCCAGACTTGGCGTTTCGTCTAAAAACGTTGATGACAGAACCTGTACACCACCCGCTTCCAGATCTTGTTTGGCAATGTGCTGCTGACCGCCGGCCGAGCTGACCATTACCATGGTTTTACCATCCGCGCTCACGTCGGCGTCCTGGTTCTGCGAACCTTCCCAGGTGATACGCTGCGGCGTGCCGCCATTAATGTTGACTTTATACACCTGCGGACGACCGGCCTGGTCAGAGGTGAAGGCCAGGTTCTGGCTGTCCGGGAACCAGCTTGGTTCGGTGTTGTTGCTGCGACCGTTGGTCACCTGACGAATCTGACCCGAGCCCAGGTCCATCACATACAGGTTCAGGCTACCGGTTTTCGACAGCGCGAACGCCAGTTTAGAGCCATCCGGTGAGAACGCTGGCGCACCGTTGTGCTGCGGGAAGGAGGCAATCTGACGCACCGCGCCGTTCGCCAGGGTCTGAACCACCAGCGCGGAACGACCGCTTTCAAAGGTCACGTAGGCCAGTTTAGAACCGTCCGGAGACCAGGCCGGGGACATCAGCGGCTGGGAGGAGCGGTGAACCAGGAACTGGTTGTAACCATCGTAGTCGGACACGCGCAGTTCGTAAGGGAACTGACCGCCGTTTTTCTGCACCACGTAGGCGATACGGGTACGGAAGGCGCCCTTGATGCCGGTCAGCTTCTCAAACACCGCGTCGCTGGCAGCATGCGCCGCGTAGCGCAGGTACTGCTTAGTGACTTTAAAAGAGCCTTGTGCCAGCGTTGTGCCCGGCGCACCGCCGGTGTCCACCAGCTGATACGCCACCTGATAAGAACCATCCGGGTTTTGCGTCACCTGGCCGACGACTACGGCGTCAATACCCAATGCAGACCAGGCTGCAGGCTGCACTTCCTGGGCACTGGTCGGCTGCTGCGGCAGACGAGAGCGATCCAGCGGGTTGAATTTACCGCTGTTGCGCAGGTCAGCTGCCACGATACCACCGACATCTTCCGGCGCAGCGCCCTGGCCGGCCCACTGGAACGGTACCACGCCGATAGGGCGCGCCGAGTCCACCCCCTGGGTGATCTCGATACGTACTTCTGCGTGCAGCACCGCCGCCCACAGCATTAAAAAACCAAATGCTACTCGTAATGCCTGCTTCATCATATCTCCCTTATCCGGGCGGAAAGCCCACGATAATTTAGCAGAATGTTAACAAACTCAAATATACAAAACTACCAAAACCCTGTGACTACCATAGATTGTTTTTCCCCGTTTGCACGGGGAAAAATGTCACTGAGGTTTGAAGTCCAGTGGCGCATTTTTGAAGACTTCATATACTGCCTGGCTAGGTGGTTTCGGGAACTTAGCCTGTCGGGCTGCGGCAAGAGCGGCCTGGCACAGAGCAGGATCACCACCTTCGGACTGTATATTTAACAACAGGCCGTCAGGAGCAAGTTTGATACGCAAGGTGCATGTTTTGCCTGCATAGGACGATGCGTCATAAAACTTACTTTCAATCGCCGACTTTATCTGTCCGGCATAGTTGTTGATATCAGCCCCTGAGGCACTGTTTTTAGTATTACCACTCCCGGCAGCGGAGGCATTGTTTCCTTTGGCCCCACCGCCTGTTTTAGGCGCATTCTTACCAGAGCTCAGATCGCCAAGCAGGTCGTCAACGCCGTCCGCTTCTTTCGCCGCCGCCGCTTTTTTCGCTGCCGCGGCCTTGGCTGCTGCCGCTTTGGCCGCTTTATCGGCGGCTGCCTTCTCTGCTGCCGCCGCTTTGGCTGCCGCCGCTTTTTCAGCGGCTGCGGCTTTCTCGGCGGCGGCCTTCTCAGCGGCTGCTTTTTGCGCGGCAGCTTTTTCAGCGGCTGCTTTTTCTGCCGCTGCCTGCTTAGCCGCTTCCTGCTGAGCTTTCTTCTCCGCTTCCTGCTGGGCTTTCTTCGCTGCTGCCGCTTCCGCTTTCTTCTGTGCCTCTGCCGCGGCTTTCGCTGCTTCGGCTTCCGCCTGTTTCTTCGCATCGGCGGCCGCTTTCGCTGCCGCGGCTTCGGCCTGTTTCTTCGCGTCAGCAGCGGCTTTAGCCGCTGCCAGCTCTGCCGCTTTTGCCTGGGCGTCTGCCTTCGCTTTTGCGTCGGCAGCCGCTTTAGCAGCGGCTTCCTGCGCTTCTTTGGCCTGCGCATCCGCTTTAGCTTTCGCCGCCGCGGCAGCCTTGGCAGCCGCTTCCTCAGCCTGCTTCTGCTGTTCCTTCGCTTCTTTCGCCGCTTCCTGCGCCTGCAGCCGTTCCTGTTCGAGCTGTTTCAGCCGTTCCTGTTCCGCAGCCTGTTTCTCACGTAACTCTTCTGCCTGCTGCTGCGCCTGTTTTTCACGCTGCTCAGCGGCGCGACGTGCGCTGGCCTGCTGCTGTTGCTGACGGTTATAGTTATTTACCACCGCCCCCGGATCGACCATGACGGCATCAATGGACGATCCCCCGCCGCCACCGGCAGAAGCATCCAGATGCTCGTCAAACGAACTCCAGATCAGTAGCGCGATCAGAATGATGTGCAGCGCGACTGAAATGATGATCGCTCGTTTAAGCTTGTCGTTTTGTTCGGTTGCCTTTGACACTATCGGTTCCCAAAAACTGTTCGCCTGTACCCGCGATGCGCGCCGACGGCGAACGATACCCGCCATCGGACGCCGCGCGGGCGCACCTACCTGTAGCGATTAAATAGGTTTGGTCATCAAGCCGACCGATTTAACCCCTGCGCTATGCAACAGGTTCAGCGCTTTAATAATTTCATCGTAAGGGACGTCTTTCGCACCGCCGATCAGGAATACCGTTTTCTCATTGGCTTCAAGACGACGCTTCGCTTCGGCAATCACCTGCTCCGGGGGCAGCTGGGACAGCGTCTCCTGCCCCACTTTCACGCTGTACTGCCCTACCCCGGAGACTTCCACAATCACCGGCGGATCGTCATTGCTTTTCACTGCTTGCGATTCCGTGGCGTCCGGCAGATCGACTTCCACGCTCTGCGTAATGATCGGCGCCGTTGCCATAAAGATCAGCAACAGCACCAGCAGGACATCCAGCAGCGGAACGATGTTAATCTCGGACTTCAGTTCGCGACGTCCGCGTCCACGTGCTCTGGCCATGGCTTACCCCTTATTGCTTTCGCTGCTGGTAAAGGCCTGACGGTGCAGAATGGCGGTGAACTCTTCCATAAAGTTGTCGTAATTCAGTTCAAGCTTGTTCACGCGCTGGTTCAGGCGGTTATACGCCATGACCGCCGGAATAGCAGCGAACAGACCAATCGCGGTGGCGATCAGCGCTTCAGCGATACCCGGCGCCACCATCTGCAGGGTGGCCTGCTTCACCGCGCCAAGGGCGATAAAGGCGTGCATGATCCCCCAGACGGTACCAAACAGACCGATATACGGGCTGATGGACCCCACGGTGCCGAGGAACGGAATATGGGTTTCCAGCGTTTCCAGTTCGCGGTTCATCGAAATACGCATCGCGCGCGAGGCCCCTTCGACAATCGCCTCCGGCGCATGGCTGTTGGCCCGATGCAGACGCGCAAACTCTTTGAAACCGCTGTAGAAGATTTGTTCCGAACCGGTCAGGTTATCGCGACGCCCCTGGCTCTCCTGGTACAAACGGGACAGCTCGATCCCGGACCAGAATTTGTCCTCGAACGCTTCAGCTTCACGCGCGGCCGAGTTAAGGATGCGCGTTCTCTGAATAATGATAGCCCAGGAAGCGATAGAAAAACCAATCAAAATCAACATGATAAGTTTAACCAGAAGGCTCGCCTTCAGGAACAAATCAAGGATATTCATGTCAGTCACTGCTTAAACTCCGCGACAATAGACTTGGGAAGCGCACGAGGCTTCATTAAGAGTGGATCAACGCACACAATGAGAACCTCAGCTTCGTTTAACACTGTATTCTCGGCATTGACGATTCGCTGCGTGAAAACCAAAGAGGTGCCGCGCATCGAGGTAATTTCCGTCTGGACTTCGAGCATGTCGTCGAGTCTGGCGGGGGCAAAATACTCCAGCGTCATTCTGCGAACCACGAAGGCAACGCGTTCAGCCAACAGCACCTGTTGACTAAAGTGATGGTGGCGCAGCATCTCTGTGCGTGCTCTTTCATAAAAAGCGACGTAACTGGCGTGGTAAACCACACCACCGGCATCGGTATCTTCGTAGTAGACCCGAACCGGCCATCGAAACAGCGTTGTATTCACTTTACATCCCGGTAATGCAAAAAAAGGTTAGAGCTTTCAAACTTCGCTACTATACGCGCGGGAAAGGTGGTTTGGAATGGGGGAAAGTAAACGGGGCGTAAATTTTTATGGGCTTATGCAAGCCCATACCATTAACAGAGATCTCTTATTCAAAAGAAGAAAAAGAAGAGACCTAAAGCGAGCACAATATCAGCGATAAGCGGACAAAAAATCCCCTGCCAGTGAACAGCACGCGGACGGAAGCCCACGCCGTGGATAACACCGCTGCAAACCGCCCACATCAGCAAGAAACCATGCCAGATTTCCAGCTCGCTGGTCTTCGCCGCAAAGCGCGACGGATCCCAGAAGATGCAGCCGGCCAGCAGCAGCGCCATCAATAAGGAAAGCGCCCTTAACGGGCGCTTGTCCATTATCGCATACATATACTTTATCATTCACGTCGCCTCTTTGTTGGCTACGTCTGCTTACCCCAGTCACTTACTGGTGTAAGCTCCTGGGGATTCACAGACTTGCGGCCTCGATGCAACCCGAATGATTTCGTATATCGCATCACGATAATACTCATCAATGTTCTTCTTTACCTGCTTTGGTGGCTTCCACGTGCTCAAGCGCCAGCGCGGTAATCACCCCAAAGGCACAGGCAAGCAGCGTTCCCAAAATCCATGCGAAGTACCACATATATAGCTCCTTACCTTAGTACAGCGAGTGGGTGTTCTTTTCGATGTCTTCGCGCGTGATGCGGCCAAACATCTTCCAGTAACACCAGCTGGTGTAAACCAGAATGATCGGCACGAACACAATCGCCACGTAGGTCATCAGGTTCAGCGTCCGCTGGCTGGAAGTCGCGTCCCACATCGTCAGGCTGGCGTTCAGCATGGTGCTGGACGGCATGATGAATGGGAACATCGCGATACCGGCAGTCAGAATGATGCAGGCCAGGGTCAGCGAGGAGAACAGGAATGCCCAGGCGCCTTTATCCGCTTTGGTCGACGCGATGGTCAGCAACGGCAGCACCACGCCCAGGGCAGGCACCGCCCACAGCGCTGGCATATTGTTAAAGTTCACCATCCACGCACCAGCCTCACGCACCACTTCTTTGGTCAGTGGGTTCGACGGACCGGTATGGTCAATCACCGATTTCACCACATAACCGTCGATGCCGTAGTAGACCCACACGCCCGCCAGCGCGAAGCAGACCAGCGTCACCAGTGCCGCAACCATGGAAACGGTGCGAGTACGCAGGTGCAGTTCGCCTACGGTACGCATCTGCAGGTAGGTGGCGCCCTGAGTCAGGATCATCGCCACGCTGACGATACCGGCCAGCAGACCAAACGGGTTTAGCAGCTGGAAGAAGTTACCGGTATAGAACAGACGCAGGTATTCGTCGACATGGAACGGCACGCCCTGCAGCAGGTTGCCGAAGGCCACGCCAATCACCAGCGGCGGCACGAAGCTGCCGATGAAGATGCCCCAGTCCCACATGTTGCGCCAGCGGGTGTCCTCGATCTTGGAACGGTAGTCGAAACCGACCGGACGGAAGAACAACGAGGCCAGCACCAGAATCATCGCCACATAGAAACCGGAGAACGCCGCGGCGTAGACCATTGGCCAGGCAGCGAACAGCGCGCCGCCGGCGGTGATCAGCCACACCTGGTTACCGTCCCAGTGCGGAGCGATGGCGTTGATCATAATCCGACGCTCGGTGTCGTTACGGCCGAGGAAACGGGTGAGCATGCCCACCCCCATGTCGAACCCGTCGGCGACAGCGAAGCCAATCAGCAGAATGCCAATCAGCAGCCACCAGATAAAACGCAATACTTCATAATCGATCATTTGACGACTCCTGTCTTAGCGTGCCGACTGAATAGCCGCAGAGGACTGTTCAAAGTGATAGCGGCCGGTTTTCAGGCTGCTAGGTCCTTTGCGGGCAAACTTGAACATCAGGAACAGTTCAGCCACCAGGAACAGCGTGTACAGACCGCAGATCAGCAACATAGAGAAGATCAGATCGCCCGCGGTCAGCGACGAGTTGGCCACCGCTGTCGGCAGGACCTCACCAATCGCCCATGGCTGACGGCCATATTCGGCAACAAACCAGCCCGACTCCACGGCAATCCACGGCAGCGGCAGGCCATAGAACGCGGCGCGCAGCAGCCATTTTTTCTCGCCAATGCGGTTACGGATCACGCTCCAGAAAGAGGCGCCGATAATCAACAGCATCAGGATGCCGCACGCCACCATGATACGGAAGGCGAAGTACAGCGGCGCGACGCTCGGAATAGAGTCTTTGGTCGCTTTGGCGATCTGCTCTTCGGTGGCGTCAGCGACGTTCGGGGTATAGCGCTTCAGCAGCAGGCCATAACCGAGGTCTTTTT
The DNA here is from genome assembly GCF_020526085.1 of Klebsiella africana. Taxonomy (NCBI): domain Bacteria; kingdom Pseudomonadati; phylum Pseudomonadota; class Gammaproteobacteria; order Enterobacterales; family Enterobacteriaceae; genus Klebsiella; species Klebsiella africana. Next base: position 3,626,556 of record NZ_CP084874.1, read on the forward strand.
TCACGTTATTGAACTGGTCGCGAACGGCCTGGTCGGTCGAACCGGCACGCAGTTGCTCCAGCAGCGCGTACGCTTTCATCCCGTTACGGATACGCTCTTCGTGCTGAACCATCAGATCCTTCAGACCGATAACCGGCTTATCCACCGAGCGGGTGGCAATGATGCCCAGTGCGTAAGGGATCTGGATCGCGAAGTGGTTGGTTTGCGCATTCTGATCGGGAATACCAAACAGAGTAAAGGCCGCCGGTGCAGGCTGGGTTTCCCACTCTGCTTCGATAGCCGCCAGTTTGGTTTTCTGCACGTCACCCATTTCGTAACCGGATTCGTCACCCAGCACAATAACGGAGAGGATCGCTGCCATACCGAAGCTGGCTGCAATGGCAAAGGAGCGCTTGGCAAAAGCAAAGTCGCGACCTTTCAGCATGTACCAGGAACTGATAGCCAGGATGAACATCGCGCCGGTGACATAGCCTGAGGCCACGGTGTGGACGAACTTAACCTGGGCGACCGGGTTGAGCACCAGTTCGGAGAAGCTGACCATCTCCATACGCATGGTTTCGAAGTTGAAGTCCGATGCGATTGGGTTCTGCATCCAGCCGTTAGCGACGAGGATCCACAGCGCGGAGAGGTTGGAGCCCAGCGCCACCAGCCAGGTGACCGCCATGTGCTGAACTTTACCGAGACGATCCCAACCGAAGAAGAACAGACCTACAAAGGTGGATTCGAGGAAGAAGGCCATCAAGCCTTCAATGGCCAGCGGCGCACCGAAGATATCGCCCACGTAATGTGAGTAATACGACCAGTTAGTCCCGAACTGGAACTCCATGGTCAGACCGGTCGCCACACCCAGCGCGAAGTTGATACCAAACAACTTGCCCCAGAATTTGGTCATATCTTTATAAATCTGTTTGCCGGAAAGGACGTAGACCGTCTCCATGATGGCCAGCAGGAACGCCATACCGAGCGTTAGTGGCACAAACAGGAAGTGGTACATCGCGGTCAAGGCAAACTGTAAGCGCGACAGTTCGACTATATCTAACATCATGACTCCTTGCTCATCGCATGAAGACTCCGAAAATGAACCGAGAAGCTCTGGCTCATACGCATGCCCCAATACAAATTTTATTTGTCGCCCGCCCAAAGCAAGTTTCAACTGAAGGTGAAACCATGCCAGGACAAGGTTACAAATACGTTAACGAAAAACCCAATTGATTCCCCAATATATTACGCCGCAATAACCTTACAATAAATATGTTTTTATTGTTCCAGTTTTACATTTTTCGACGGTGATCAATATATAGCGAAGATGGCCTGTTTAAGCCAATTTGACTTGAGACAATTTAACGTTTTTTGAATGATTTTTCCAAGTATTAAGTATTGATATAAATCAATTTTTACTCTATGTGTTAATTATGTGGCTCAATAAAGAATATTGGTGAATTTAATGTTAAAACTATGTTTATAGCATAGCCTTGTTGGTTACTAAAAAGAGAGATATGAGAATCATAGGTAATATTATTTAACGTCGTGGAAAAAAACAAAAAAACGAACCGATCCGAATAATGTTAGACCGCTCACAGTATTTTATCTGCTTCTTATCCCCTACCCCACGCTTTTTCACTGCCGCTTTTGTTTCCCTACGCTACAGCCGGGGTATATTTTTATTAGCTACAACAGCGCATCGAAAATACTTATTAAATAATAAATTAAATCAATATGATAGATAGGGCTTTTCGCAGAAAATCAACTCGTTGTTGGCGCTGCGGTTCTGACGAGGCGGGATAACACCCATAAAAAAGGCCACCTGACGGTGGCCAACCATGTCGAAATCGGACAGATTTCCGCTTGCGGACAAGCGGAGAGGGTTTACTTGATAATGGATTTCAGCGCTTCGCCGATGTCGGCCAGGCTGCGAACGGTTTTCACACCGGCGGCTTCCAGGGCTGCGAATTTCTCATCCGCTGTACCTTTACCGCCAGCGATGATGGCACCAGCGTGGCCCATACGCTTGCCTTTCGGCGCGGTAACACCCGCGATGTAGCCGACGACCGGCTTGGTCACGTGCTCTTTAATGTAAGCAGCCGCTTCTTCTTCCGCGCTGCCGCCGATCTCACCAATCATCACGATCGCTTCGGTCTGCGGATCTTCCTGGAACATTTTCAGGATATCGATGAAGTTGGAGCCCGGGATCGGGTCGCCGCCGATACCGACGCAGGTAGACTGGCCGAAGCCGTAGTCGGTGGTCTGCTTAACCGCTTCATAGGTCAGGGTACCGGAACGGGAAACGATGCCCACTTTACCCGGCTTGTGAATATGACCCGGCATGATGCCGATTTTGCATTCGCCCGGGGTGATAACGCCTGGGCAGTTCGGGCCGATCATGCGCACGCCCGCTTCGTCCAGCTTCACTTTCACGGTCAGCATATCCAGCGTCGGGATACCTTCGGTGATAGTGATGATCAGCTTAATGCCCGCGTCGATTGCTTCCAGAATGGAGTCTTTGCAGAACGGCGCCGGAACGTAGATCACGGTCGCGGTGGCGCCGGTCGCTTCAACGGCTTCGCGCACGGTGTTGAACACCGGCAGGCCCAGGTGAGTGGTGCCGCCTTTGCCTGGCGTCACGCCGCCAACCATTTGCGTACCGTAGGCGATCGCTTGTTCAGAGTGGAATGTACCCTGGCTACCGGTAAAGCCCTGGCAGATAACCTTGGTGTCTTTATTAATTAAAACTGACATTATTTCCCCTCCACTGCGGCAACAACCTGCTGTGCTGCGTCCGTCAGACTTTTCGCTGCAATAATATTCAGGCCGCTGTCAGCCAGTTTTTTCGCGCCCAGTTCGGCGTTGTTACCTTCCAGACGAACGACGACCGGAACGTTAACCCCAACTTCCGCAACCGCACCGATGATGCCGTCAGCGATCAGGTCGCAACGCACGATACCGCCGAAGATGTTAACCAGAACCGCTTTAACGTTGTCGTCAGAGAGGATGATTTTGAACGCTTCGGTCACGCGCTCTTTGGTCGCACCGCCGCCTACGTCGAGGAAGTTAGCCGGTTCGCCACCGTGCAGCTTAACGATGTCCATGGTACCCATCGCCAGGCCTGCACCGTTAACCATGCAGCCGATGTTGCCGTCCAGTGCGACGTAGTTCAGTTCCCACTGTGCCGCCTGCGCTTCACGTGGGTCTTCCTGAGACTGGTCACGCATTTCGCGCAGATCCGGCTGGCGGAACAGCGCGTTGCCGTCAGCGCCCAGTTTGCCGTCGAGGCAGATCAGGTCGCCCTGCTTGGTGATAACCAGCGGGTTGATCTCGATCAGCGCCAGGTCGCGCTCAAGGAAAATGGTCGCCAGGCCCATGAAAATCTTGGTGAACTGCTGAACCTGTTTACCTTCCAGACCCAGTTTGAACGCCAGTTCACGCCCCTGGTAAGGCATCGGGCCCGCCAGCGGATCGATAGCGATCTTGTGGATCAGATGCGGGGTCTCTTCCGCCACTTTCTCGATTTCCACGCCGCCTTCGGTAGAGGCCATGAACACCACGCGACGGGAGCTACGGTCAACCACCGCGCCCAGGTACAGCTCTTTATCAATATCGGTCGCCGCTTCAACCAGGATCTGGTTTACCGGCTGGCCGTTAGCATCTGTTTGGTAAGTAACCAGGCGTTTGCCCAGCCAATGCTCAGCAAAAGCGCGAATCTCTTCTTTGCTTTTAACTACTTTCACACCGCCCGCTTTGCCGCGGCCACCAGCGTGAACCTGACATTTCACTACCCACGGACCCGCGCCGATTTTTGAAGCGGCTTCTTCTGCTTCACGCGGAGTAGTACAGGCATAACCCACCGGCGCCGGTAAGCCATAGCGGGCAAAAAGTTGTTTTGCCTGATATTCATGTAAGTTCATGTGTTCAGTCCATCCTTCAGGGTGTAATTATCTTTAAACCTGTAGGCCTGATAACGGCGCTAACGCGTGTTATCCGGCCTACGGTAGGTAATACGCTTGCTGACTACACGTCCAGCAGCAGACGGGTCGGATCTTCCAGCAGCTCTTTAATCGCCACCAGGAAGCCTACCGATTCACGTCCGTCGATCAGACGGTGGTCATAGGAGAGCGCCAGGTACATCATCGGCAGGATCTCTACCTTGCCATTGACCGCCATCGGACGGTCTTTAATGGCATGCATACCCAGAATGGCGCTCTGCGGTGGGTTGATGATCGGCGTGGACATCAGGGAACCGAAGACGCCGCCGTTGGTAATGGTGAAGTTACCGCCGGTCAGGTCGTCAACGGTAAGCTTGCCGTCGCGGCCTTTCACTGCCAGCTCTTTAATATTCTTTTCGATATCAGCCATGCCCAGCAGGTCGACGTCACGCAGAACCGGGGTAACCAGACCGCGCGGGGTAGAGACCGCCATGCTGACGTCGAAGTAGTTGTGGTACACCACGTCGTCGCCATCGATAGAGGCGTTCACTTCCGGATAGCGTTTCAGCGCTTCCACTACCGCTTTCACGTAGAAGGACATAAAGCCCAGACGGATGCCGTGACGTTTTTCGAACGCCTCACCGTACTGCTTACGCAGATCCATGATTGGCTTCATGTTGACTTCGTTGAACGTGGTCAGCATGGCGGTAGAGTTTTTCGCTTCCAGCAGACGCTCGGCCACGCGTTTACGCAGGCGGGTCATCGGCACGCGTTTTTCAGAACGGTTGCCCAGCTGCGGCGCCGGCGCGGCTGCCGGGGCAGCGGCTGGCGCTTTGGCTTCTGGCGCCGCTGGGGCTTTCGCCAGATGTTTCTCAACGTCTTCGCGGGTCAGACGGCCGCCGACGCCGGTGCCTTTGATGGCCGCTGCGTCGAGGTTGTGTTCCGCCAGCAGACGACGGATCGCCGGGCTCAGCGCGTCGTTGTTCTGCTCTTCCAGCGAGGCCTGCTGACGCTGTGCCGGGGTGGAGGCTTTCGCATCCGCTTTTTCGCTGGTTTCTTTACCTGCGCTGTTGCCTTCGCGCAGGCGGCCAAGGATCTGGCGAGACAGGACGGTGGCGCCCTCGTCTTCCAGCACTGCATCCAGAATGCCGTCCGCTGATGCCGGTACTTCCAGTACCACTTTGTCAGTTTCGATTTCGACCAGGACTTCGTCACGGACGACCGCGTCGCCCGGTTTTTTGTGCCAGGTGGCGACGGTTGCGTCAGCTACGGACTCAGGCAGGTCGGGAACCAGAATATCTACGCTACTCATTGTGTATCCTTTAATTAATCGACGTTCAGCGCGTCATTGACCAGATCTTGTTGCTGTTTCTGGTGAACGGACATATACCCTACCGCCGGAGAGGCGGAGGCCGGGCGGCCTGCGTAACGCAGAGAGGCCCCAAACGGAATCACTTCACGGAAGTGATGCTGGCTGCAGTACCATGCGCCCTGGTTGAGCGGCTCTTCCTGGCACCAGACAAAATCATGCACGTGCGCATATGCTTTCAGCGCTTCCTGCACCGCCTGGTGCGGGAACGGATAGAGCTGCTCAATACGAACGATAGCGACATCTTTTTGCTCGTTTTTGCGGCGCTGTTCCAGCAGGTCGTAGTAAACCTTACCAGAGCACAGCACAACGCGCTTCACAGCCTGCGGATCAAGTTGATCGATTTCACCGATGGCCGGCAGGAAAGTGCCGTTCGCCAGCTCATCCATGCTGGAGACCGCCAGCGGATGACGCAGCAGCGACTTCGGCGACATCACCACCAGCGGACGGCGCATACCGCGCAGCGCCTGGCGACGCAGCATGTGGTAAACCTGCGCCGGGGTGGACGGCACGCAAACCTGCATGTTTTGTTCAGCGCACAGCTGCAGATAGCGTTCCAGACGCGCGGAGGAGTGCTCCGGCCCCTGGCCTTCATAACCGTGCGGCAGGAGCATCACCAGGCCGCACATCCGGCCCCACTTCTGCTCACCAGAGGAGATGAACTGGTCGATCACCACCTGTGCGCCGTTGGCGAAGTCACCAAACTGTGCTTCCCAGATGGTCAGAGTGCGCGGCTCAGCGGTGGCGTAACCATATTCGAACGCCAGCACGGCCTCTTCGGACAGCACAGAGTCCCAAACGCGGAACTGGCCCTGACCGTTATGGACATGCTGCAGCGGCGTGTAGGTTGAACCATTGGTCTGGTTATGGATCACCGCATGACGGTGGAAGAAGGTACCGCGGCCGGAGTCTTCGCCGGACAGACGCACCGGAATACCTTCGTCAACCAGCGTGGCGTAGGCCAGGTTTTCGGCGCCGCCCCAGTCAAACAGCTTCTCACCTGCCGCCATCGCCTGGCGGTCGGCGTAAATTTTCGCCACGCGGGACTGCATTTCGATACCTTCCGGTACCGTGCTGATGCGTTTGGCCAGCTCCTGCAGACGCTTCGGCTCCACTTTATCCGGATAGCTCTCGTCCCACTCGTGGTTGAGGTACGGAGACCAGGTAAAGGAGTGCATGTTCATCGGACGCCACTCTTTCACCACACATTCGCCGGCATCCAGCGCATCGCGGTAGAGGTTCACCTGCTCGGTCGCGTCTTCCAGGGTCGCGACGTTGTCCTGCTCCAGCTTGTCAGCATAGATTTTGCGCGGAGTCGGATGCTTTTTGATCTTCTGGTACATCAGCGGCTGGGTTGCGCTCGGCTCATCGGCTTCGTTATGGCCGTGACGGCGGTAGCACACCAGATCGATGAAGACATCGCGTTTGAAAGTATTGCGGAAATCCAGCGCCAGACGGGTGACGAAAGCAACGGCTTCCGGGTCATCCGCATTAACGTGGAAAATCGGCGCCTGCACCATTTTACCGATGTCGGTGCAGTATGGCGTAGAACGCGCATCCAGCGGGTTAGAAGTAGTAAAGCCCACCTGGTTGTTGATAACGATACGCACGGTACCGCCCACTTCGTAGCCGCGGGCTTTCGACATGTTCAGGGTTTCCTGAACCACGCCCTGGCCGGTGACGGCGGCGTCGCCGTGGATAGTGATCGGCAGAACTTTGTTGCTGCTCGGCTCGTCCAGACGATCCAGACGGGCGCGTACGGAACCGATAACCACCGGGCTGACGATCTCGAGGTGCGACGGGTTAAACGCCAGCGCCAGGTGCACCAGACCGCCTTCGGTTTCGATATCGGAAGAGAAGCCCATGTGGTACTTCACGTCGCCGGTGCCAAGGTGCTCTTTATGTTTGCCAGCGAACTCGTCGAACAGGTCCTGCGGTTTTTTACCCAGTACGTTGACCAGCACGTTGAGGCGGCCGCGGTGCGCCATACCCAGCACCACTTCGCGGGTGCCGCTCTTGCCCGCATGGCGGATCATCTCTTTGAGCATCGGGATCAGGGCGTCGCCACCCTCCAGCGAGAAGCGCTTCGCGCCCGGGAATTTGGCGCCGAGGTAACGCTCCAGGCCTTCCGCAGCGGTCAGTTCGCTGAGGAAGCGTTTTTTCTCTTCCGCGGTAAAGTTCGCTTTGCCGGCTACCGATTCAATGCGCTGCTGGATCCAGCGTTTTTCTTCGGTAGAGGTGATATGCATATATTCCGCGCCGATGGAGCCGCAGTAGGTTTGCTTGAGGGCGGCAATCAGGTCGCCCAGCTTCATCGTGTCTTTACCGATGGCAAATGAACCTACGTTATAGCTTTCCTGGAAATCGGCCTCGGTCAGATCGTGGTAGGCCGGATCGAGATCCGCCACTCTCTCTTGCTTCCACAGTCCCAGCGGATCGAGATTCGCATGCTGGTGACCACGGAAACGGTATGCGTTGATGAGCTGCAGGACTTTAACCTGCTTCACATTGGTATCTGGGTCGGAAATCGAAGAAGTGTAACGTGAGGCATCCTTCGCCAGTCGACGGAAATAATCACGCGTTTTGGAATGAAATTGATCCGGTTTAACTCCGGTGCCAGGTAACTGCTGGAACATTGAACGCCAGTTGGCGTCAACAGAGTCAGGATCGGTTAAGAAGTCTTCATAGAGCTGTTCTATCCAGCTCTGGTTCGAACCAGAGAGGTAAGAAGAGTCCAGCCAGGCTTTCATTGCGCCGTTCTGCATCGTGATCCCTTAAGCATTCATATGCTTATTTCGCCGTAGAAACTACCACGCACACCGAGTGTACGTGCCGGGGTTCACTTGTTGCGGACGAGTTGTGGTTTCTATCCGCTAAGGAACCTTTAAAAACTGCCATTAATCTTCGGCGTTCAGGCTGCGGTTGCGTTGGCTGCCTTCGCTTAACCCGGTCACATAGTTCACTATGCTCCCGGGGATGCGCTCAGTTGCCGCCTTACCTTGCACTGAACGCCTCGATTACTGGTACATCTTGTGGCGGTTTTTAAAGATTTCCTGCTATCCCCTTCATACTTCAAGTTACATGTGCGTTGGCTTTCCTCACTCACCCCAGTCACTTACTTGAGTAAGCTCCTGGGGATTCGCTGCGTCGCCGCCTTCCTGTAACTCGAATTATTTAGGGTATTCATTTCCCGGTGGCACAAACGCTACCGGGGTTACTGCTTTGGTAGCCCGGATAAGCGCAAGCGCCATCCGGGACAGACCGTGTTGCTTACGCGCTGCGCTGCAGCAGCATCGACTTAATATGGCCGATGGCGCGCGTCGGGTTAAGCCCTTTAGGACACACACTGACGCAGTTCATAATGCTGTGACAGCGGAATACGCTGAAAGCATCGCTCAGGCCTTCCAGGCGCTCGTTGGTTTCAGTATCGCGACTGTCGATCAGGAAGCGATACGCGGCCAGCAGGCCAGCCGGGCCAATGAATTTGTCCGGGTTCCACCAGAACGACGGGCACGAGGTCGAACAGCAGGCGCACAGAATACACTCGTACAGACCATCGAGCTTCTCACGCTGCTCAGGCATCTGCAGATGCTCGCGAGCCGGAGGATTTTGCCCATTATTCAATAAGTAAGGCTTAATCTTCTCATATTGTGCATAGAATTGCCCCATGTCCACCACCAAATCACGGATAACCGGTAATCCTGGCAGCGGACGGATAACAATCTTCTTGCCCGGCTGATTCAGCGCGGAGATCGGCGTGATGCACGCCAGACCGTTTTTCCCGTTCATGTTCAGGCCATCGGAACCACAAACCCCTTCACGGCAGGAGCGGCGGAACGACAGCGACGGATCTTTTTCTTTCAGCTGGATCAGCGCATCCAGCAGCATCATGTCGCGACCTTCTTCCGCTTCGAGGGTGTAATCCTGCATGTGCGGAGCGTCGTCAACATCCGGGTTATAGCGATAAATTGAAAACTCGAGTTTCATTTTCCTGTCTCCGCATTAGTAAGTACGAATCTTCGGCGGGAATGCCGGACGCAGTTTCGGTTCCATGTTGACGCTACGACGCGTCATGGATTCCGACTCTGGCAGGTACAGGGAATGGCACAGCCAGTTTTCATCATCACGATCCGGGAAGTCGAAGCGGCTATGGGCGCCACGGCTTTCAGTACGGAAGTTAGCGGACACGGCGGTCGCGTAGGCGGTTTCCATCAGGTTGTCCAGCTCCAGGCACTCAACGCGCTGGGTATTGAACTCGCTGGAAGTATCGTCGAGACGCGCGTTTTTCAGACGCTCGCGGATCACTTTCAGTTGCTCCAGACCTTTGTGCATCGCATCGCCTTCGCGGAACACCGAGAAGTTGTGCTGCATACATTCCTGCAGCGCTTTGCGGATTTCCACCGGGTCTTCACCGGAGCGGGTGTTGTTCCAGCGGTTGAGGCGGTCCAGCGAGCCTTCGATATCGGATTCGCTGGCGTCGCGCAGCGTACCCTGCTCGGCGATGGACTCCTGCAGGTGCAGACCGGCCGCACGGCCAAAGACCACCAGGTCAAGCAGCGAGTTGCCGCCCAGACGGTTGGCGCCGTGGACCGATACGCAAGCAATTTCGCCTACCGCGAACAGGCCCGGGATCACCACGTCTTCGCCCTTCTCATTCACGGTCAGCGCCTGACCGGTGACTTTGGTCGGGATACCGCCCATCATGTAGTGGCAGGTTGGGATAACCGGGATCGGCTCTTTCACCGGATCGACGTGAGCAAAGGTACGGGACAGCTCAAGGATACCTGGCAGACGAGATTCCAGAACCTCTTTACCCAGGTGATCCAGTTTCAGTTTCGCATGCGGGCCCCACGGACCATCGCAGCCGCGGCCTTCGCGAATTTCGATCATGATGGAACGCGCCACCACGTCACGACCCGCCAGGTCTTTGGCGTTCGGGGCATAACGCTCCATAAAGCGCTCGCCGTGTTTGTTCAGCAGGTAACCGCCTTCCCCGCGGCAACCTTCGGTGACCAGCACCCCTGCCCCGGCGATGCCGGTCGGGTGGAACTGCCACATTTCCATATCCTGCACCGGAACGCCGGCGCGGATGGCCATCCCGACGCCGTCACCGGTGTTGATGTGGGCGTTGGTGGTGGACTGATAAATACGGCCTGCGCCGCCGGTCGCCAGCACGGTGGCGCGGGCTTTAAAGTAGACCACTTCACCGGTCTCGATGCACAGGGCGGTACAACCGACCACCGCGCCGTCCTGGTTTTTCACCAGATCGAGGGCATACCATTCGGAGAAGATAGTGGTGTGGTTTTTCAGGTTCTGTTGATACAGGGTGTGCAGCAGGGCGTGGCCGGTACGGTCAGCCGCAGCCGCGGTACGCGCCGCCTGCTCGCCGCCGAAGTTTTTCGACTGGCCGCCGAACGGGCGCTGATAAATACGGCCGTCGTCAAGACGGGAGAACGGCAGGCCCATATGTTCCAGCTCAAGAATCGCTTCCGGGCCGGTCTTACACATGTATTCAATGGCGTCCTGGTCGCCGATATAGTCCGACCCTTTTACGGTGTCGTACATATGCCATTCCCAGTTATCTTCATGGGAGTTACCGAGCGCGACGGTGATACCACCCTGCGCGGATACGGTATGGGAACGGGTAGGGAACACTTTGGAGAGCAGTGCACAGGTCTGTCCGCTCTGGGAAATTTGTAGCGCCGCGCGCATACCTGCGCCGCCGGCACCGATGACAACAGCATCAAACTCTCTGACTGGCAATTTCATTACACACCCCACACCACAACAAATCCATAAAGAACGTAAGCCACCAGCGCCACAACGATAGCCAGTTGCAGAACCAGGCGCAGAGCCAGTGGTTTAACGTAGTCCGTTAACACCTGCCACATCCCGATCCAGGCATGGATGAGAATGGAAACGAGAGCCAGCAGAGTGAAGACTTTAGTGAAGCCGGAGGCAAAGAATCCGGTCCACACTTCCCATGAGATTTCACCGGTGGTGGCGAAGAAGCCAACCATGTAGATGATGTAGAGGGTCAGAACGATGGCGGTAGCACGGACCAGAATAAAGTCATGTACGCCGTTGCGTCCCAGTGCTGAGGCGTTGCTTACCATACGAGGACTCCTGCGAGAAGTGAAAGCACGACAGTAATAACAAAAGAGATTTTGGCGGAACGTTTCCCTGCTTCGAGGGTTTCGTCCAGATAGCCAAAGTCCATCATCAGATGGCGGATACCGACAACGACGTGATAGGCCAGCGCGGTGAGAATGCCCCACATGATGAACTTCACAAAGAAGCTATCCATGATGGAGGCCGCCGTCAGAAAACCTTCAGGGGAGGAAAGGCTGGTGCCCAGCAGCCAAAGCAGAATTCCGACCGCCACGAAGGTGATGACACCGGAAACGCGATGGAGAATGGACGCTATCGCCGTGATTGGGAACCGTATCGTTTGTAGATCCAGATTGACAGGTCTTTGTTTTTTCACATTTCTTACCATGAATAACGCCCACATGCTGTTCTTATTGTTTCCTTCCTCCGGTCTGCTTGCGGGTCAGACAGCGTCCTTTCTATAACCAGAAGTCATGTTAAAACGTCTTTTCAGGCATTAAAACATCACTAAACAACGCTGGGTGGCTCGGGATTGCAGGGTGTTCCGGAGACCTGGCCGCAGTATAGGCCGTTCACAAAATCATTACAATTAACCTACATATAGTTTGTTGGGTTTTCTCCGGAACAGTGATCAAGGTCACGATAACAACATTTTTTTAATTTTTAATCACCTGATTTGACAAATATTAAACATTTTTGTTACAACCATTACCAGTTAAATGCAATAATGCTCAAAAGTTATGGGGTCACTCTTTCACCTGAGAATAAGTTATGTAACAGTGTGTCAGTATTGACCGATGTAATCAGGACAGTTATTAGTGGTATATAGGTTTTAATATTCGGACTGCTAAAACGCTGATTTGCTGTTGTTTCACCGCAGCCCTGAAGGACGTGCCATCAAGCGCCGTTGCTCTGTACCCTGCCCTTTTCGCTGACGCAGAGCTGTGTGCAACATAACAAACTGGTAACGTATGCAGGCGCGGGCCGAAAGCAAATCCACCACCCGGCAGTCTTAAGCAATAAAGGCGCTAAGGAGACCATAAATGTCTGATGCTAAAGCAAAAATCACCCTGGGTGGTGACACTGCTATTGAACTGGATGTGCTAAAAGGCACGCTCGGTCAGGATGTTATTGATATTCGTAGTCTTGGTTCAAAAGGCGTATTTACTTTTGACCCAGGTTTCACTTCAACGGCTTCTTGTGAATCTAAAATTACGTTTATCGATGGTGACGAGGGGATCTTGCTGCACCGCGGTTTCCCGATCGACCAGTTAGCGACCGAATCTAACTATCTCGAAGTTTGTTATATTCTGCTGTACGGTGAAAAACCGACCCAGGCCGAATATGACGAATTTAAAACCACCGTCACCCGTCACACCATGATTCATGAGCAGATCACCCGTCTGTTCCATGCGTTCCGTCGCGATTCTCACCCAATGGCCGTTATGTGCGGGATCACTGGCGCCCTGGCGGCGTTCTATCATGACTCCCTCGACGTGAACAACCCGCGTCACCGCGAGATTGCCGCCTACCGTCTGCTGTCCAAAATGCCAACCATGGCAGCCATGTGTTACAAGTATTCTATCGGTCAGCCGTTTGTTTATCCGCGCAACGACCTCTCCTACGCCGGCAACTTCCTGCGCATGATGTTTGCAACACCGTGCGAAGAGTATGAAGTCAATCCGGTGCTCGAGCGCGCCATGGACCGTATTTTGATCCTGCACGCCGATCACGAGCAGAACGCGTCGACCTCGACGGTCCGTACCGCGGGCTCCTCCGGCGCTAACCCGTTCGCCTGTATCGCTGCGGGTATCGCCTCCCTGTGGGGACCGGCACACGGCGGCGCCAACGAAGCGGCGCTGAAAATGCTGGAAGAGATCAGCTCTGTCGAACACATTCCGGAATTTGTTCGTCGTGCGAAAGACAAGAATGACTCTTTCCGCCTGATGGGCTTCGGTCATCGTGTTTACAAAAACTACGACCCGCGTGCCACCGTGATGCGTGAAACCTGCCATGAAGTGCTGAAAGAGCTGGGCACCAAAGACGACCTGCTGCAGGTGGCCATGGAGCTGGAGCATATCGCGCTGAACGACCCGTACTTTATCGAGAAAAAACTCTACCCGAACGTCGACTTCTACTCGGGTATTATCCTGAAAGCAATGGGTATTCCGTCCTCCATGTTTACCGTTATCTTCGCGATGGCACGTACTGTGGGCTGGATTGCGCACTGGAACGAAATGCACAGCGATGGCATGAAGATCGCCCGTCCGCGTCAGCTGTACACTGGCTACGCCAAACGCGATTACCAGTCCGACATTAAGCGTTAATCTTGCCGTCCGGATGATAAAAACGCGCCTGTTGGCGCGTTTTTTTATACCTGACAATAAGGCCTGGCGCTGACACGGCCTGGCTGCCGGCTTAATGCTGGCAGTGCGGGCACCAGTAAAACGGCCGCGAGGAGAGCATTGTCTTCTCAATCACGCCCCCGCAGCGTTCGCACTTTTCCCCATCGCGATGGAATACCTTAAAGCGAAACAGCGCGCCGTGGTGCTTGTTGTTATCGGGCTGGCCGCGGGTGCGATAAGAAAGCCGCGGGATATCGAGCAGCGCGTGGGCCAGCGCATCCAGCTGACTGTCGCTCAGTTCAGTAGCTTTACGCTTCCCGCTTAATCCCACCTGCCAGAGAATTTCCACCCGCAGATAGTTTCCAAGCCCGGCCAGGAAAGCCTGATCGAGTAGCAACCCGGCGAACTGACGATGGCGGAATTTGGCCGACAGCAGTCGCGCTTTCACCTCCTCTGCGGTTAACGTCATATCCAGCACATCCGGCCCGACGCGCTGTAAAAACGGGTGATGGGCAACCTGCTCTGCTGTAAGTATTTCGATATCCGACGCGCTGTAGAGCAAAATCGCTTTCCTCGCCGTCTGCAGCCTGACCCGCAGCACGCGGTTAGAGAGGGGTTGTTCCCCGATGTCTACCACGCGCCAGACGCCATATAGCTGGTTATGACTATACAGGGTCAACCCGCCGGAGAAGCGGGTCAGCAGGGCTTTGCCCCGGGTGTCGATATGGGTAACCCGTTGACCAATCAGCTCGGTTTGATAGGGTTGCAACTGGGGAAAGGCGAACCAGACGTCGGTTAAGGGGTCGTCTTTGATTGCTGCCTCCAGTGTATCCGCCGCGCGGCGGATCTCCGGACCTTCCGGCATACTGTCATCCTTTTGTTAGTGGGTGGCGCCGCCGCCCAGTTTACTATCCACCGACTGATGCAGGGCTACGGCAATGGCCGTCTCCAGCGCCTCCCGCACGGTGGCGGTCGCCATACTCGGCTCGCCGGGATGGGCCACAGCCTGCGCCGGTAGCCATGGAATATGGATAAACCCGCCCCTGACGCCAGCCTGCTCCTGCAGCTTATGTAGCAAACCATACATCACGTGATTGCAGACGAAGGTGCCGGCGGTTTGGGAGACCGAAGCCGGGATCCCGCGATCGCGCAGCGCGCTGACGATCGCTTTGATCGGCAAGGTGCTGAACCACCCCGTCGGTCCCCCGGCGACGATCGGCGTGTCGATAGGCTGCTGGCCTTTATTATCGGGAATGCGCGCATCATCGACATTGATAGCCACACGTTCGAGGCTGATATCGACGCGACCGCCGGCCTGCCCCACGGCGATAACCAGCCTCGGCTGCAGCGCGTCTATCGCCGTATAGAGCACCGACAGCGCCTCGCCAAACACACAGGGAAGCTGGCGGGCGATCACCGTCTGCCCGGCAATCATCGTCCCGTCCAGTTGCTGCACCACTTCCCAGGAAGGGTTCACCGTCTCGCCGTCAAAGGGTTCAAACCCGGTTATCAGTACTCCCGCCATCGTCCTCTCCTTCGCGGTCAGTCAGATTGTCATATTTCTGCGTCCAGCTGAGCGCTGACCTGAATATGGCGCCCGGCAAATGCCGCCCGCAGACGGCGGGCAAAATCCAGCGCGTGAGGGCCATCGCCGTGCAGACACACCGTCTGCGCCACCACGTTCGCCCATTCGCCGCTGACGCTACGCACCCGATGGTGTTGCACCATCTCGAGGGTTTGCGCCAGGGCCTGCTCTTCGCTGTCAATCAGTGCACCGGGTTGGCTGCGCGGCACCAGGCTGCCGTCGGCCAGGTAGCCGCGATCGGCAAACACCTCCTGCCGCGTCGTCAGACCATAGTGCTGCCCGGCGCGGATCAGTTCGCTGCCCGCCAACCCCACCAGCACCAGCTGCGGGTTAACATCCCGGATCGCGCGGGCGATCGCGTCCGCCAGCGGCGGCGATTTGGCCGCCTGGTTGTATAGCATACCGTGCGGCTTCACGTGCTGCAGCTTGCCGCCCTGCGCCTGAACGATCGCCGCCAGGGCACCAATCTGATACAGCGTCTGGGCATAGACCGTTTCCAGCGGCAAATCCATCGCCGTGCGGCCAAAATTTTCCCGGTCGGGATACCCTGGATGGGCACCGACCGCCACGCCGTACTTCAGCGCCTCGCGTACACTCTGCACCATCAGCCGGGCATCGCCGGCGTGAAAGCCGCAGGCGATATTTGCCGACGAGACCAGCTGGAGCAGCGCGCTATCGTTCGCCCCGCCTTCCCCGAGATCGGCATTGAGATCAATCATCATCGTGGAGTCTCCAGGCCAGTTGTTCAAGGTAACGCTGCTGGTCGGCGCGCGCTTTCAGCGCGTCTTCCAGCGAGCAGGCGACGAAGTGGATCGGCTGCCCCAGCGGGATCTGCGCCAGCTGGTACATATCAGCCTCAATAATGCAGGCGATACGCGGATAGCCGCCGGTGGTCTGCGCATCGTTCATTAACACAATCGGCTGGCCGTTATGCGGCACCTGTACCACGCCGGGCAGCAGGCCATGGGAGAGCATTTCCCGGTCGGTAGTGCGCTTGAGCGGCTGCCCCTTCAGGCGGTAGCCCATGCGATTACTCTGCGGACTGAGCTGCCAGGGAGAGCGCCAGAACGACGCCTGCGAGGCCGTGTCAAACTCGTGATACTCCGGGCCCGGCAGCGCGCGAATGCGATTGTCCAGCGGCAACTGCTTGACGCCGCGCGAGGTGGTGAAACGCCGGGCGGCTTTTCCGAGCTTCAGCTGGTCGCCATCCTGCAGACGGCGTCCCTCCAGACCGCCAATCCCCGCCTTGAGATCCGTGCAGCGCGAGCCAAGTACCACCGGGACCGCAATCCCACCTGCCACCGCCAGATAGCTGCGAATCCCATGCTGCGGTGTTTTCAACACCAGACGCTGCCCGGCCCGGTAGGCGGTACGCCAGCCCACCCAGACCGCTTTGCCGTCCAGCGTCGCTTCGCAGGCAGCGCCAGTCAGCGCGAACCAACCGCTGCGGGCAAACTCGATCTCCACCTGGCCGAGGGTAATCTCCAGCCCGGCGGCGTTCGCCTCGTTGCCAACCAGCAGATTGGCAATCACCAGCGAGGGATAATCCAGAGCGCCACAGCGGCTAATGCCGGACTGGCGCAGGCCTTCTCGTCCACCGTCCTGTACCGAGGTGTACAGACCGGCGCGGATCAGGGTCAACATACCCCCTCCTTTTGCGGCACAAAGCGAATTTTATCGCCCACGCGCAGCAGCGCAGGCTCCTTACGCGCCGGGTCAAACAGCGTCAGCGCGGTCCGCCCCAGCAGCTGCCAGCCGCCGGGCGTCGCCAGCGGATAAATGCCAGTTTGCGCGCCACCGATGCCTACCGAGCCGGCCGGGACCCGCACGCGCGGTTCGGCGCGACGCGGAGTCGCCAGCGCCGTCGGCAGGCCCCCCAGATAGGGGAATCCCGGCTGAAAACCAATAAACCAGACCAGGTATTCCACCGAGGCATGCAGCTCCACAACCTGTTTTTCACTCAGGCCGCTGTGCTGCGCCACCACCCCGAGATCCGGCCCGGCCTCGCCGCCGTACACGACCGGGATGGTTAATGACCTCGACTCCGGCTCCAGCGCAAGACTCTCCTCCCACCAGCGCTGCAGACGGTCTATCGCCTCCCACGCCATCTCCTGCGGGCGGCGGAGCACCACGGTGATATTGTTCATGCCCGGAATGGCATCAACCACCTCGTCGTGGTGAGCCAGACGCTGGGCTAACCCCCAGATCCGTTGCTGGCTCTCGAGCGTGACCGGCGGCTCCAGCTCCAGCACGACGGCCGTTTCTCCTAACAGATAACAACGCGCTCGCTGCACTTTTCTCTCTCCCGTCAGGCAGGGTTAGGAATATCAATAAAGGTAACATCCAGGTCGGTCGTTTCCGTCAGCCATTCGCTGAGGGCGCGAATGCCGCCCCGCTCGGTAGCGTGGTGGCCGGCAGCATAAAAATGCAGCCCCTGTTCGCGGGCAGAATGAATAGTTTGTTCCGACACCTCGCCGGTGATAAACGCATCCACCCCAAAGCGCGCCGCGGCGTCGATAAAGCTCTGGCCGCCGCCGGTACACCAGGCGACGCGACTGACGGTCTCCGGCCCGGTATCGCCGCACCACAGCGGCTTACGCCCCAGCCGGGCTTCGATCCACGAGGCCAGTTCGAGGCCGGAAACCGGCATCGACAGTTCGCCCCACGGCACCAGCGGTTCGATTTCACCCAGCACGTTAATCCCCAGCAGATGCGCCAGCTGCGCGTTGTTGCCCAGCTCCGGGTGGGCATCCAATGGCAGGTGCCAGCCGTAGAGATTGATATCGTTGGCCAGCAGGGTTTTCAGGCGACGGCGCTTCATGCCGCGGATCACTGGCGATTCGTTTTTCCAGAAATAACCGTGATGAACAATTACCGCATCCGCCTGCAGCCGGACGGCCTCATCCAGCAGCGCCTGGCTGGCCGTCACCCCGGTGACGATCTTGTGCACCGTGTCGCGTCCTTCCACCTGCAGGCCGTTAGGGGCGAAGTCACTGATGGCCGCACTATTGAGCTTGTCGTTAATCAGTTGTTCCAGTTCGCTATTTTTCATCGCCACTCCAGCAGATAATCAGGGTATACAAAGGCATAACATAACCATATCCATTCGGGTCGTCGATAGTCCGCTGCCGTCACTGACCATGACTTTTTAGCGAATCCCGCAATTTGCCTATTCATCCCGCCGCGCATTCGTGTATATTTATGCACTAATAAAGCATATTAAATAATCAGAAAGCCCCTCAAACCATGAATATGACTGATAAATCGCTATTCATGCAGAACGATCGACTTTCGCTTTACGTCAGGAAACACACTTCATATGCAGACAACATCATCGCAGCCGCGGGCGATTTACTACGTCGTGGCGCTGCAGATCTGGGAGTATTTTAGCTTCTACGGCATGCGCGCTCTGCTGATCCTCTATCTCACCAATCAGCTTAAATATGACGATAACCACGCCTATGCTCTGTTCAGCGCCTACTGCTCACTGGTCTATGTGACGCCGATCCTCGGCGGCTATCTGGCCGATAAGCTGTTAGGCAACCGGATGGCTGTCATGCTCGGCGCCCTGCTGATGGCTATTGGCCATCTGGTGCTCGGGGCCAGCGAAACCGCCCCGGTTTTCCTGTACCTGTCGCTGGCGATCATCGTCTGCGGCTACGGGTTGTTTAAATCCAACGTCAGCTGTCTGCTGGGCGAACTCTACGAACCTGCCGATCCGCGTCGCGATGGCGGCTTCTCGCTGATGTATGCGGCGGGCAATATCGGCTCGATTATCGCGCCGATTGCCTGCGGCTATGTACAGGAGGAGTATAGCTGGGCGATGGGCTTTGCCCTGGCGGCTATCGGCATGGTCGCGGGGCTGGTGATTTTCCTCTGCGGCAACCGTCACTTCCGGCATACCGCCGGCGTCAACCGCCAGGCGCTGTGCGCGCGCCACGTTCTGCTACCGAACTGGGGCTGGCTGCTGGTGCTGCTGGTTACCGCCCCGCTGCTGATTGCGGTACTGTTCTGGCAGGAGTGGTCGGTGTATGCCCTGATCGTGGCCACCGTTATCGGCCTGGCGGTGCTGGCGCGGATCTACCTGCGCGCCGAGACCGATAAACAGCGCAAGGATCTGCGCCTGATCGTCGTCCTTACCGCGTTTAGCCTGCTGTTCTGGGCCTTCGCCCAGCAGGGCGGTAGCTCCATCAGTCTGTATATTGACCGCTTCGTTAATCGCCACATCATGAGCTACGAAGTCCCTACCGCTATGTTCCAGTCGGTCAACGCCTTCGCGGTGATGCTCTGCGGAATGGTGTTGGCGTGGCTGGTGAAAGAGAGCATCGGTGGCAATCGCACCGTACGCATCTGGGGAAAATTTGCCCTCGGCCTGGGCCTGATGAGCGCCGGGTTCTGCATTTTGACCCTCAGCGCCCGCTGGTCGGCGGCCTATGGTCAGTCGTCTATGCCGCTGATGGTGCTGGGTCTGGCGGTGATGGGCTTTGCCGAACTGTTTATCGACCCGGTCGCGATGTCGCAAATCACCCGCATTGAGATCCCGGGGGTCACCGGGGTGCTGACCGGTATCTATATGCTGCTCTCCGGAGCCATCGCCAACTATCTGGCCGGCGTCATCGCCGACCAGACCTCGCAGGCGTCATTCGACGCTGCCGGGGCGGTGAACTACTCCATTGACGCCTACATCAAGGTCTTCAGCCAGATCACCTGGGGCGCGCTGGCCTGTGTCGGCGTGGTGCTGGTCATCTGGCTGTATCACTCGCTGAAGGTCAGGACCCGCCGTCTGGCGGTGGAGTAATCCCTTTTCTGGCGGCCTCCCAGGCCGCCAGCGTCTCCTGCCGCGCCTGTTTGTGATCGACCATCGGGCGCGGATAATCCAGTTTGATCCCTTGTTTATCCGCCCACACCCACGGCTGATGCAGCGCCTTCTCCGGCACCTTTGCCAGCTCAGGCAGCCAGCGACGCATAAACACCCCCTGCTTATCAAACTTCTCGCCCTGGGTGGTGGGATTAAATATGCGGAAATAGGGCGCGGCGTCGGTGCCGGTCGAGGCTGCCCACTGCCAGCCACCGTTGTTCGCCGCCAGGTCGCCATCAATCAGTTGGCTCATGAAATAACGCTCCCCTGCCCGCCAGTCGAGGCGCAGATCCTTCGTCAGGAAACTGGCGACAATCATACGCAGCCGGTTATGCATCCAGCCGGTGGCGTTAAGCTGGCGCATCGCGGCATCGACAATCGGAAAGCCGGTCTCCCCGCGCTGCCAGGCCTGCAGGACGGCCTCATCTTCACGCCAGGCGACCTTATCGGTCCATGCGATAAACGGGCGTCCTTTACAGAGTTTCGGATAGTAAACCATCAGATGGCGGTAAAACTCGCGCCAGATCAGCTCATTAAGCCAGGTGGCGCCGGCCCCGCCGTCCAGCGCATTCGGGTGCTCCGCCAGCAGACGATGCAGGCACTGGCGTGGCGACAGCACGCCGATGGCCAGGCAGGGCGACAGGCGACTGGTCCCTTCCACGGCCGGGAAGTCGCGCTGCTCCTCATAATCCGCCGCCGCTTGCTGACAAAACGCCCGCAGTCGCGCCAGCGCCGTTTTTTCATCCGCGGCGAACAGCAGCCCATCGAACGGCGTTTGCGGGTAGTTAAGCTCCGGCACCGACGGCGCCTGGCGGGCAGGCGCCTGGCGCGGCTTCGGGGCTGCCACGCACGCCGGCAGCCCGTCCCGCAGACGGCGAATAAACGCATTCTTAAACGGGGTGAAGACTTTATACATTTCGCCGCCACCGGTCAGTACGCTGCCGGGCGGCAACAGTACGCTGTCGTCAAAGCCCTGGCAAATCACCTCGCGCAAGGTGTTCTCTACGGCGGCATCGCGCTGGCGTTCATTGAATTCGTACTGATAGTTGTAGAACAGGTGACTGACCTGATGCTGCTGGCAGAAATGGGCCAGCCGCTCGACGCTGGCGGTAAAATCGTCCGCCTCTTCTACCCACAGCGGTATGCCCCGTTCCGCCAGCGCGGCATGCAGACTCTGTAAATGGCTGGCGATAAACGCAGCCTGCCGTGGCGCCAGGTGATGCTCGCGCCACTGCCCTGGGGTGGCGATATACAGCGCCAGCACCTGCGCCTGCGGATCGCGGCAGGCGGCGGCCAGCGCCAGGTTATCGTGAATACGTAAATCCGTGCGTAACCAGACCAGATGGGTGGCCATATCACTCCTCATTATCCGTCAGCAATACTCATCTCATGATCTAAGCCGGCAAAAATAGCGCGCTCCGGCAAAATAAGCACCTGCCAATTCCGTTGCGGCGCATGAAAACGAGTGTAGACAAGCGACGAAAAAAAACCGCCGGGGGCAACCCGGCGGTTTTCTTATTTTCTTCGTAGCAGGACGATTAATAGAAATCGTGAGCGGCTTTTTCCGCCTGCGCCATCCATACCGGCTGCTCGCTGGTTTTCGACCACACCCGGTGCAGCCAGCTGTAGTAGCGGGCGCGATCTTTCCAGAACAGCATCACCGGCAGCGCCACGACGCCAGCCACGACGGCGAAAGCACGACGCAGCAAAATAATATGAGCAGGATAAGCTTTGTACAACGCCATCATTTCTCTCCCCTTTATCAGGCCGGCAAGCAGCGCCGGTAAAATTAACATGTTTGTCTGAGCAAAATAGTACCGCGTTGGTTGTAATTTTACTACTCATCCGACCACTAAAAAACACGTAGTTATACTTAATTTACATTCATCACGTAAATTAGTTACAAAAAAGTTAAATTAATACTAACCATCAGTTAATTTGTGCCTTTGTCATTTTTATACTTTTTTTACACCGCGCCCGCCGATTTTTGCGAAATCTTTGCGCCGTAATTTCTATTCTCCTGGTAAATCAAAAAGACACCCGGAGGTGGATTGTGACTGCAGGCGTACTCACTGGCGTTGGGCTGGTGTTCCTGTTACTGGCTTATCTGGTTTATGCCTTGATACATGCGGAGGCATTCTGATGGCCGCCCAGGGATTTTTATTATTAGCCAGCTACCTGCTGGTATTGCTGGTGCTGGCGCGCCCGCTGGGGGCGTGTCTGGCGAGAATGGTGAACGATATCCCGCTTCCCGGCCTGGCCGGCATCGAGCGCGTCCTGTGGCGGGTGGCCGGGATCCGCGCCGAGGAAATGGGGTGGCTGCAATATTTGCTGGCGATCCTGCTGTTTAACGCCCTTGGTGGTCTGGCGCTGTTTGCCCTGCTGATGCTCCAAGGCGTGCTGCCGTTTAACCCGCAGCATCTGCCAGGGTTATCATGGGATCTGGCGCTCAACACGGCGGTCAGCTTTGTCAGCAATACCAACTGGCAGGCTTACGCCGGCGAAAGCACCATGAGCTATCTCAGCCAGATGGTCGGCCTGACGGTGCAAAATTTCCTCTCCGCCGCCACCGGGATCGCCGTGGTCTTCGCCCTGACCCGCGCCTTTGCCCGGCAGAAAATGTCGACCCTTGGCAATGCCTGGGTCGACCTGACGCGTATTACCCTGTGGCTGCTGCTGCCGCTCTCCCTGCTGGTGGCCCTGTTCTTTATTCAGCAGGGTGTGCCGCAGAATCTGCTGGCCTACCAACCCCTGACCACCCTCGAGGGGGCGCACCAGCTGTTGCCGATGGGGCCTGTCGCCTCGCAGGAAGCGATTAAGCTGCTGGGCACCAACGGCGGCGGTTTCTTTAACGCCAACTCCGCTCACCCGTTTGAAAACCCAACCGCGCTGACCAATCTCGTGCAGATGCTGGCGATCTTCCTGATCCCGGCGGCGCTGTGCTTCGCCTTCGGCGAGGTGGTGAGCGATCGACGTCAGGGACGCGCCATCCTGTGGGCAATGACGCTGATCTTTATCCTCTGCGTCGCCGTGGTGATGTGGGCGGAAACCCGCGGCAACCCGCATCTGCTGACGCTGGGCGCCGACAGTAGCCTGAATATGGAAGGTAAAGAGAGCCGCTTCGGTATTCTCGCCAGCAGTCTGTTCGCGGTGATCACCACTGCCGCCTCCTGCGGCGCGGTCAACGCCATGCATGACTCCTTCACCGCGCTGGGCGGCATGGTACCGATGTGGCTGATGCAGATTGGCGAAGTGGTATTCGGCGGCGTCGGCTCGGGCCTGTACGGCATGCTGCTGTTCGTTATGCTGGCGGTATTTATCGCCGGGCTGATGGTCGGCCGCACCCCGGAGTATCTCGGGAAGAAAATCGATGTCCGGGAAATGAAAATGATCGCCCTCGCCATTCTGGTCACCCCGACGCTGGTGCTGCTTGGCACGGCGCTGGCGATGATGACCGACGCCGGTCGCGCCGGGATGTTTAACCCCGGGCCGCACGGCTTTAGCGAAGTGCTGTACGCCGTCACCTCGGCGGCCAATAACAATGGCAGCGCCTTCGCTGGCCTGGGTGCGGCGACACCGTTCTGGAACCTGCTGCTGGCGTTCTGCATGCTGGTCGGCCGCTTCGCCGTCATCATTCCGGTAATGGCTATCGCCGGCTCGCTGGTGGCGAAGAAAATACAGCCTGCCAGCCCCGGTACTCTGGCCACTCACGATGCCCTGTTTATCGGTTTGCTGATCGGCACCGTGCTGCTGGTGGGCGCCCTGACCTTTATTCCTGCGCTGGCGCTTGGCCCGCTGGCTGAACACTTTTCCTTACTTTGAGCGATGCGGAGCACCCTGTTATGAGTCGCAAACAATTAGCCCTGCTGGAGCCGACGCTGGTGCGCCAGGCGCTGCTGGATGCCGTGAAAAAACTCAGCCCGATGGTGCAGTGGCGCAATCCGGTGATGTTTATCGTCTGGGTTGGCAGCCTGTTAACCACCCTGCTGGCGATCGCGATGGCTGGCGGCGCCCTGACCGGTAGCGCCACCTTTACTGCCGCCGTCAGTATCTGGCTGTGGTTTACCGTGTTGTTCGCCAACTTTGCCGAAGCGATGGCGGAAGGCCGCAGCAAAGCTCAGGCCAACAGCCTGAAAGGGGTGAAAAAAACGGCCTTCGCCCGCAAACTGCGCGCCCCGCAGCATGACGCGACGGTCGACCACGTGCCGGCGGAAGACCTGCGCAAAGGCGACGTGGTGCTGGTGGAAGCCGGGGATATTATCCCCTGCGATGGCGAAGTCATCGAAGGCGGCGCCTCGGTGGACGAAAGCGCCATCACCGGCGAATCTGCCCCGGTGATCCGCGAATCCGGTGGCGATTTCGCCTCGGTGACCGGCGGGACGCGCATTCTCTCCGACTGGCTGGTGATCCGTTGCAGCGTCAACCCGGGAGAAACCTTCCTCGACCGGATGATCGCCATGGTGGAAGGCGCTCAGCGCCGTAAAACGCCGAACGAGATCGCCCTGACGATCCTGCTGATCGCCCTGACGCTGGTGTTCCTGCTGGCCACCGCCACCATCTGGCCGTTCTCGGCGTGGAGCGGCAATGCGGTCAGCGTCACCGTGCTGGTCGCCCTGCTGGTGTGCCTGATCCCGACCACCATCGGCGGGCTGCTGTCGGCCATTGGTGTCGCCGGAATGAGCCGTATGCTCGGCGCCAACGTGATCGCCACCAGTGGCCGCGCGGTGGAAGCCGCTGGCGACGTCGATGTCCTGCTGCTGGATAAAACCGGGACCATTACCCTCGGCAATCGCCAGGCCTCCGCCTTCCTGCCGGCGCGCGGCGTGGAAGAGCGAACCCTCGCCGACGCCGCCCAGCTCTCCTCGCTGGCGGATGAAACCCCTGAGGGGCGCAGCATCGTGGTGCTGGCGAAACAGCGCTTTAACCTGCGCGAACGCGATCTGCAGTCGCTGCACGCCACCTTTGTCCCCTTTACCGCGCAAACGCGGATGAGCGGCATCAATATCGATCAACGCATGATCCGCAAAGGGTCGGTGGACGCCATTCGCCGCCACGTGGAGGCCAACGGCGGCCACTTCCCTGCCGATGTCGATAAGCAGGTGGAAGAGGTCGCCCGCCAGGGGGCCACACCGCTGGTGGTCGCCGAAGGGGAAAAGGTGCTGGGGATTATTGCGCTCAAAGATATCGTCAAAGGCGGTATCAAAGAACGTTTCGCTCAGCTGCGCAAAATGGGTATCAAAACGGTGATGATCACCGGCGATAACCGCCTGACCGCCGCGGCGATCGCCGCCGAGGCCGGCGTCGATGATTTCCTCGCCGAAGCGACGCCGGAAGCCAAGCTGGCCTTGATCCGCCAGTATCAGTCGGAAGGTCGGCTGGTGGCGATGACCGGCGACGGCACCAACGACGCGCCCGCGCTGGCTCAGGCCGACGTGGCGGTGGCCATGAACTCTGGCACCCAGGCAGCGAAAGAAGCGGGCAACATGGTCGATCTGGATTCCAACCCTACCAAGCTGATTGAGGTGGTCCATATCGGCAAACAGATGTTAATGACGCGCGGCTCGCTGACCACCTTCAGTATTGCCAACGACGTGGCGAAATATTTTGCCATTATTCCGGCAGCATTTGCCGCAGTTTATCCCCAGCTGGCCATGCTGAACGTGATGGGCCTGCATTCGCCCTCGTCGGCGATCCTCAGCGCCGTTATCTTCAACGCGCTGATCATCGTCTTCCTGATCCCGCTGGCCCTGAAAGGCGTCAGCTATCGCCCGCTCTCCGCCTCGGCGATGCTACGCCGCAACCTGTGGATCTACGGCCTCGGCGGTCTGCTGGTGCCCTTTATCGGTATTAAAGCCATCGACCTACTGCTGACCCTGAGCGGTCTGGTGTGAGGAAATCACTATGTCATTAATTCGTCCAGCACTTGTGCTATTTATTCTGTTAACGCTGCTCACCGGCGGCGTCTATCCTCTGCTTACCACCAGCCTGGGGCAATGGTGGTTTAACCCGCAGGCCAACGGCTCGCTGATCCGCCTGAACGGTGAAGTGCGCGGCTCGGCGCTGATTGGTCAGAACTTTACTGCCGCAGGCTATTTCCAGGGCCGCCCGTCGGCCACCGCTGAGACGGCGGATAATCCTATGGCCTCAGGCGGCAGCAATCTTGCCGCCAGCAACCCGGCGCTGGATAAAGCGGTGAGCGAGCGCGTACAGGCGCTGCGCGCCGCCAACCCGGACGCCGACCCGCAGGTGCCGGTCGAGCTGGTCACCACCTCGGCGAGCGGTCTCGATAACAACCTGACTCCGGCCGCCGCGCTGTGGCAGGTCCCCCGGGTGGCTAAAGCGCGCCAGCTGAGCGTTGAGCAGGTAACCCAGTTGGTGAATCAGGCCACACAAATCCCGCTGCTAAGCTTCCTTGGTCAGCCGGTGGTGAATATACTGCAACTCAATATGGCGCTGGATGCCCTGAAGGATAAGTAAATGAGTGACGAGCCGCTGCGCCCGGACCCTGACCGCCTGCTGCAGCACACCGCCGCCCCGCATCGCGGCAAACTGAAAGTGTTCTTTGGCGCCTGCGCCGGGGTGGGGAAAACCTGGGCGATGCTGGCGGAAGCGCAGCGGCTGCGCGCCCAGGGGCTGGATATTCTGATTGGTGTGGCGGAGACCCACGGCCGAAAAGAGACCGCCGCGATGCTGCAGGGCCTGAGCACCCTGCCGCCGCGGCGGCTTGCCCATCGCGGGCGGTACGTCTATGAGTTCGATCTCGACGCCGCCCTCGCCCGCCGTCCGGCGCTGATTCTGGTGGATGAGCTGGCGCACAGCAATGCGCCCGGCTCTCGCCATCCAAAGCGCTGGCAGGATGTGGATGAACTGCTGGAGGCCGGAATAGATGTTTTCACTACCGTTAACGTCCAGCATCTGGAAAGCCTGAATGACGTCGTCAGCGGGATCACCGGCGTGCAGGTGCGGGAGACCGTCCCCGATCCCTTCTTTGACGCCGCGGACGACGTGGTGTTGGTGGATCTCCCCCCTGACGATCTGCGCCAGCGGCTCAATGAGGGCAAAGTCTACATCGGCGGCCAGGCTGAGCGCGCTATCGAAAACTTTTTCCGCAAGGGCAACCTGATTGCGCTGCGCGAGCTGGCTCTGCGCCGCACCGCCGACCGCGTCGATGAGCAAATGCGCGCCTGGCGCGACCGCCAGGGCCAGGAGAAAGTCTGGCACACCCGCGATGCGATCCTGCTCTGTATCGGGCACAACACCGGCAGCGAAAAGCTGGTGCGCGCCGCCGCCCGGCTCGCCGCCCGCCTGGGCAGCGTCTGGCATGCAGTGTATGTCGAGACCCCTTCCCTGCACCGGCTGCCGGAAGCCCGGCGGCGGGCTATTCTCGCCGCGCTGCGTCTGGCCCAGGAGCTGGGCGCCGAAACCGCCACCCTCTCCGACCCGTCGGAAGAGAAAGCGGTCCTCCATTACGCCCGCGAACATAACCTCGGCAAAATCGTCATCGGCCGCCAGCGCAAACGCCGCTGGTGGGATCGCAGCGGCTTCGCCGACCGTCTGGCTCGCCATGCGCCGGACCTCGATCTGGTGGTGATCGCCCTCGATGAAAAACCGTCCCCCCTCCCTGCGCGGGCCAACGACAGCCGTACGGCGCTGGAAAAATGGCGACTGCAGCTGCAGGGCTGCGCGGTGGCGGTGGCGCTGTGCGCCATCATTACCCTGGTGGCCATGCAGTGGTTGATGGCTTTCGAAGCCGCCAACCTGGTGATGCTCTATCTGCTGGGGGTGGTGATCATCGCCCTGGTCTATGGTCGCTGGCCGTCGGTGCTGGCGACGGTGATCAACGTTATTAGCTTCGATCTCTTTTTTGTCGCTCCGCGCGGGACGCTGGCGGTGTCGGATGTCCAGTATCTGCTCACCTTCGGCGTGATGCTCACCGTGGGCCTGCTTATTGGTAACCTCACCGCCGGCGTGCGCTACCAGGCGCGGGTGGCGCGCTACCGTGAACGCCGTACCCGTCATCTGTATGAGATGTCTAAAGCGCTGGCGGTGGGTCGTAGCCAGCAGGATATCGCCACCACCAGCGAGCGGTTTATCGCCTCCACCTTTCAGGCCCGCAGCCAGCTGCTGCTGCCGGACGCCCAGGGAAAACTGCTGCCCTTAACCCACCAGCCAGGGCTGACCCCGTGGGATGATGCTATCGCCCGCTGGAGCTTTGATAAGGGCCAACCTGCCGGCGCCGGCACCGATACCCTGCCCGGCGTGCCCTATCAGATCTTGCCCCTGAAGAGCGCCGCCCGCACCTGGGGGCTATTGGTGGTGGAACCGGAGAATTTGCGCCAGCTGATGATCCCAGAGCAGCAGCGGCTGCTGGAAACCTTCACCCTGCTGGTGGCCAGCGCCCTGGAGCGCCTCACCCTGACCGCCAGCGAAGAGCAGGCCCGGCTGACCAGCGAGCGTGAAAGTCTGCGGAACTCGCTGCTCGCTGCGCTGTCACACGATCTGCGAACCCCGCTAACCGTGCTGTTTGGCCAGGCGGAAATCCTGACCCTCGACCTGGCCAGCGAAGGTTCAAAACATGCTCCGCAGGCCAACGAAATTCGCCAGCATGTGCTCAACACCACCCGGCTGGTGAACAACCTGTTGGATATGGCGCGGATACAGTCCGGCGGCTTTAATCTGCATAAGGAGTGGCTGACGCTGGAGGAAGTGGTCGGCAGCGCGCTGCGCATGCTCGAACCGAGCCTTGGTGGCCAGCACATTCAGCTGGATTTACCCGATCCCCTCCAGCTGGTGCATGTCGATGGGCCGCTGTTCGAGCGGGTGCTGATCAACCTGCTGGAAAATGCCCATAAGTATGCCGGCGCCCGGGCGGAGATCGGCATCCGCGCCGAGGCGGACGCCAAACAGCTGTCGCTGGAAGTCTGGGATAGTGGTCCGGGGATCCCGGCGGGCCAGGAACAGGCTATCTTTGATAAATTCGCCCGCGGCAATAAAGAGTCGGCGATCCCTGGCGTCGGGCTGGGCCTTGCCATCTGTCAGGCCATCGTCGATGTCCACGGCGGGACCATCTCCGCCAGTAACCGGCCCGAGGGCGGCGCCTCTTTCCGTGTTACACTGCCGCGAGAAGCGCCCCCTGAACTGGAAGAGTTACCTGAGGAATTGTGATCAACGTTCTGATTATCGAAGACGAACACGCTATCCGTCGCTTTCTGCGCACCGCGCTGGAAGCTGACGGCATGCGCGTATTTGAAGCAGAAACCCTGCAGCGTGGGCTGATCGAAGCTGCTACCCGTAAGCCAGACCTCGCGATCCTCGATCTGGGCCTGCCGGATGGTGACGGCATTGATTTTATTCGCGACCTGCGTCAGTGGAGCAAGATGCCGATCATCGTCCTGTCAGCGCGTAGCGAAGAGCATGACAAAATTGCCGCCCTGGATGCCGGCGCCGACGACTACTTAAGTAAACCCTTTGGTATCGGCGAGCTGCAGGCCCGCCTGCGTGTCGCGCTGCGTCGCCACGGCGCGGCGCAGGCCGACGAGCCGGTGGTGCGTTTTGCCGACCTGGAGGTCAATATCCCCGCACGCCGTATTCTGCGCGGCAGCGAAGAGATCCACCTGACGCCCATCGAGTTTCGCCTGCTGGCGGCGCTATTGAATAATCCCGGCAAAGTGCTTACCCAGCGTCAGCTGCTGAATCAGGTATGGGGGCCTAATGCCGTGGAGCACAGTCACTATCTGCGGATCTACATGGGTCATCTGCGACAAAAGCTGGAGGCCGATCCGGCACGGCCGCAGCATTTGCTGACCGAAACCGGCATTGGCTATCGCTTTATGCCCTGAATCCCGCCTCTGCAGTACCAGAGGCTGGCGATTTTCAGCCCTTCAGAGAGCAGCAGAAAACCGGCCAGGATCGCTACATGCCTGACGCCAGCAGCCTGAATCAGCCACAGCCCCAGCGACAGCGAAGGCTGCATAAACACCAGCCTGAGCGGCGCCTGCGCCCAGGCCAGCCACAGCGCATAGCGGCTCTGACGAAAAAAGAGGATCATCGACAGCGGGATGCTGATAATCAGCAGAACATTCAGCGGATAGAGCCAGACCGCCGCGGAGCCCCAGGTATGTAACAGCTGGAGATAAGCCAGCAGGTCGTCGTAGAAAGGGAGGCGGCGGTGGGAAATATTCCACCATAAAAATTGCAGGACGAAAAAGAGATCCATCCACGCCCAGAACAAAAACAGGGACTTCCGTTGTATTTTCATCGCTATCCTTGCGAAAAAAATCAGGCCCGCAAGGGGCCTGATGATAGTGCGTGGTTAGGCGTTCTTCAGCACTTCGCTGACAATCTCTACCGCTTCTTTTTCAATCAGCTTGCGATGTTCTTCGCCGAGGAAGCTTTCGCAGTAGATCTTGTAGGCATCTTCGGTGCCTGACGGACGCGCCGCGAACCAGCCGTTGTCGGTCATCACCTTCAGGCCGCCAATCGCCGCCCCGTTGCCCGGCGCCGCGGTCAGACGGGCGGTGATCGGATCGCCCGCCAGGGTGTCGGCGCTGACCATTTCCGGAGAGAGCTTGGACAGCGCTGCTTTCTGCGCGGAGGTCGCGGAAGCCTGCAGACGGTTATAGCTCGGCGCACCGAAGCGTTCCGCCAGCTCGTTGTAATGCTCCTGCGGGTTTTTCCCGGTGACTGCGGTGATTTCCGCCGCCAGCAGGCACATGATGATGCCGTCTTTATCGGTCGACCACGGCGTGCCGTCGAAGCGCAGGAAGGAGGCCCCGGCGCTCTCTTCGCCGCCGAAGCCGAAGCTGCCGTCGAACAGGCCGTCAACGAACCACTTAAAGCCCACCGGCACTTCCACCAGCTTGCGGCCCAGATCGTTCACCACGCGGTCAATCATCGCCGAGGAGACCAGCGTTTTACCGACTGCCACCTCTTTGCCCCACTGCGGACGATGCTGGAACAGATAGTTGATCGCCACCGCCAGGTAATGGTTCGGATTCATCAGCCCCGCCGGGGTGACAATCCCGTGGCGGTCGTAATCCGGGTCGTTGGCAAACGCCAGATCGAACTTATCGCGCAGCGCCAGCAGGCCCGCCATCGCACACTCCGAGGAGCAGTCCATGCGGATGGCGCCGTCTTTATCGAGGTGCATGAAGCGGAAGGTCTGATCCACCTGATCGTTAACAATGGTCAGATTGAGCTTGTAGTGCTCGCCAATGCGTTTCCAGTATTCGATGCCGGATCCGCCCAGCGGATCGACGCCCAGCGTCAGGCCGGCTTTCTGGATCGCCGCCATGTCGACGATGTCCGCCAGCCCCTCAATGAACGGCTGCACCAGATCCTGTTCTTTAACGTGGCCAGAAGCCAGCGCCGCGTCCAGAGAAATGCGTTTCACGCCCTGCAGGCCGGCGGCCAGCAGTTCGTTGGCGCGGTTCTCCACCACTTTGGTGACGTTGGTATCCGCCGGGCCGCCGTTTGGCGGGTTGTACTTGATACCACCATCTTCCGGCGGGTTGTGTGACGGGGTGATCACAATACCGTCCGCCAGCGGACCGCCTTTTTTGTTATGCACCAGAATCGCATTGGAGACCGCCGGCGTCGGAGTGAAGCCATTGTTTTCCTGCACGATTACGTCAACGCCGTTGGCGGTTAACACTTCCAGCACCGAGATAAACGCCGGCTCGGAGAGGGCGTGGGTATCTTTGCCGACATAGCACGGACCGGTGATCCCGTTCTTCGCACGATCTTCCGCAATGGCCTGGGCGATGGCCAGGATATGCGGTTCGTTGAAGTTGTGGCGCGCCGCGCTGCCGCGATGGCCAGAGGTACCGAATTTTACCGCATGCTCCGCATTACCGACTTCAGGCTTCAGCACGTAGTACTGAGCAGTCAGTTGGGCGACGTTAATCAAATCACTCTGTTGCGCAGGCTGCCCCGCACGTTTATCGATTGCCATTGCCTGATCCTTCTGGTGCAAATGTTAAAAAGCTAGATCGTGCCGCAAACCTTTTCAATCAGCTCCGCAGGGAACTGCATCGACTGCATGATGTGCTCGATCATGCTGCATTTACGGCCGGTATTGGTATTGGTGATAACCCACCACGGGGTACCAGGAACCTGTTTCGGTTTGGTCTGGTTGCCGCTTTTCAGCAGCGTACGCGCATCTTCCGCGAAGTAAACGCGCGTGCGGCCGTGCAGAGACTCGGTAGCCTCAGCAAAGGCTTTACTGTCCAGGGAGTAGAGGGTCGTCAACACCAGCATAAAACGGTTCACCGCGCGCTTCTGCTCGGCGTATTCATCAGATAACAGCATCTCGCGCATGGCGCGGACTTTATCCTTCACCGGGTTAGCGGGTTTCACCTCAGCGGCAGGCGCTGGCGCCAGCGTCGGCGCGGCTTTGCTGACCGGTGTAGCCGGTTGGGAAACGGCGGAAAATTTCAGCATACGCCGTAAAATGTCGGATGCGCTCTCGCCGATATGCAGAGTGTGGCTGGCAATATAGCGATAGAGTTCATCATCAACTTCAATTGTTTTCATCTTAATCCAGTGCGATATCTTTTCTGAATACAAATCGTTGGGATTATAAGTACAAATCCCAACCGCGGATAGCGTCAAACCAGGATGGCGGTAAAACTCAGAAAACTTCTGGGTCTTGCAGCCGGATGGCAGAATGTCCAACATAATACCCTAACCCGACGGAGCGAAAAAAAGAACTTTGCCATGAAATTAAATAGCCGAGCGCAATCTGCACAGAATTCGCACAACAACTCCCCGATCGTGCTGGTCCACGGTCTGTTTGGCAGCCTGGACAACCTGGGCATCCTCGCCCGCGACCTGATCGCCGACCACGATATTGTGCAGGTCGATATGCGCAACCACGGATTATCGCCGCGGTCGCCAGAAATGACCTACCCCGCCATGGCGCAGGATCTGCTCGATACGCTCGACGCACACCAGATCGAGCGCGCCACCTTTATCGGCCATTCGATGGGCGGCAAAGCGGTAATGGCGCTGACCGCGCTGGCGCCGGAACGCATCAGCGGTCTGGTGGCGATCGATATCGCGCCGGTGGATTATCACGTACGCCGCCATGATGAGATCTTCGCGGCTATCCGCGCCGTCAGCGAATCCGCCGCCAGCACCCGCCAGCAGGCGGCGCAGGTGATGCGCGAATATCTGCAGGAAGAAGGCGTGATTCAGTTCCTGCTAAAATCATTCGTCGACGGCGAATGGCGCTTTAACGTGCCGGTGCTGTGGGACCAGTATCCGCATATTGTCGGCTGGGAAATCATTCCTGCCTGGCCACACCCGACGCAGTTTATTCCCGGCGGCAACTCGCCTTATGTGACCGATGCCTACCGCGACGCGCTGCTGGCCCAGTTCCCGCAGGCGCGGGCGCACGTCATCGCCGGCGCCGGACACTGGGTGCATGCCGAGAAACCCGAAGCGGTGTTACGCGCCATCCGCCGCTATCTGGCGAGCATCGCCGTCTGATTGACTAAAATATGCCCGACCGCGCCGCAGAATGCCCGTGGTCGTTGGCGCAGCCGTTCGCCTGATGTATGATGGCGCGCTATCTGCGCCGGCTAGAGCCCGGCAGCTTGTTTCCCCGAAGTCACTCAGAATCATGGCAAAAGAACAAACGGACCGTACGACATTAGATTTGTTCGCAAACGAGCGTCGCCCGGGAAGACCGAAAACCAATCCGCTGTCGCGCGATGAACAACTGCGCATCAACAAACGTAACCAGCTGAAACGCGATAAGGTTCGCGGGCTGAAGCGCGTCGAGTTAAAACTCAACGCTGATGCGGTCGATGCGCTCAACGAGCTGGCGGAAGCGCGTAATATGAGCCGCAGCGATCTCATTGAAGAGATGCTGATGACACAATTAACCGCCCTGCGCAGCCAGGGAAAAGTCTAACTTTCCGCGAAAAAACCGCATTCATGTAGCAGAGTGTGCAGTCGGGCGTGATTGCTGTTTCCGCGCCCTTGCCTGTTCTGCTATGATTGCCGTTATCTATGGGCATCGCGTCCCTACCACATCATTTAAGTTTCAAGAGGTTATTTTACTCATGGCAATCATCGGCATCTTTTTTGGCAGCGACACCGGCAACACCGAAAATATTGCAAAAATGATTCAAAAGCAGCTTGGTAAAGATGTTGCTGATGTTCACGACATTGCCAAAAGCAGCAAAGAAGACCTGGAAGCCCACGACATCCTGCTGCTCGGTATTCCGACCTGGTACTATGGTGAAGCACAGTGTGACTGGGACGACTTTTTCCCGACGCTGGAAGAGATCGACTTCAATGGCAAACTGGTGGCGCTGTTCGGCTGCGGCGACCAGGAAGACTACGCAGAATACTTCTGCGACGCGCTAGGCACCATCCGCGACATCATTGAGCCACGCGGGGCGACCATCGTCGGTCACTGGCCGACGGCGGGGTATCATTTCGAGGCTTCCAAAGGCCTGGCGGATGACGACCACTTCGTCGGCCTCGCCATCGATGAAGACCGCCAGCCGGAGCTGACTAATGAGCGCGTTGAGAAGTGGGTGAAGCAGGTTGCCGAAGAGCTGCACCTCGAAGAAATCAAAAACGCCTGATGATTAAGCGGCGTAACTATTGAGTTGCGTCGCATTAATAGACAAAAGCAATCAAACTAATAGCTACAAGTTTTTAACTTTTAATCACATATCTGTACAATGTCCTCTGATTCTACGAGGCACGTGACGCAGTTTGTAGCTGGTGCCTCGTTTTTGACAGCAAACCAGGCCTGATGCTTGCAGTTTTCATTTACCAATGGCAGTTCTATAATGAGACGCATTACGTCGGGTTAATTTCTGTATGACTTCCGTTGAAGGAAGTAGATCGTTTAGCAACAGGACAGATTCCGCATGACTGACAACAATACCGCATTAAAGAAGGCTGGCCTGAAAGTCACACTTCCTCGACTGAAAATCCTCGAAGTGCTGCAGGAACCGGATAACCATCATGTCAGTGCGGAAGACTTATATAAACGCCTGATCGACATGGGCGAAGAGATTGGTCTGGCGACCGTTTACCGCGTCCTCAACCAGTTTGATGACGCCGGCATCGTGACTCGTCATAATTTCGAAGGCGGAAAATCCGTTTTCGAACTGACCCAGCAGCATCACCACGATCACCTGATCTGCCTCGACTGCGGCAAAGTGATCGAGTTCAGTGATGACTCTATTGAAGCGCGCCAGCGTGAAATCGCTTCCCGTCACGGCATCCGCCTGACCAACCACAGTCTGTATCTGTACGGCCACTGTGCGGAAGGGGATTGCCGCGAGGACGAACACGCCCACGACGCAGTGGAAAAGTAATTCCCCGCTTCGTCTGCTCTGAAAAGCCAACCTGCCGGTTGGCTTTTTTATGGGCGCTTCTGCCGCGCTTCCCGCTCACGCCTCTGGGGTAACCTTCCTCACCCCCGCTTTGTCCGGAGAGTTGATATGGAACTTCGCCAGCTACGCTACTTTGTGCGCATTGTTGAGACCGGCAGCATGGGGCGAGCTGCGCTCGATCTCAATATCGGTGTCTCGGCGCTTAGCCAGCAGATCGCGCGCCTGGAAAACGAACTGGCCATTCGCCTGCTGCAGCGGACCTCCCGCGGAGTCACGCCCACCAGCGCGGGCCTCGCCTTCTACTCACAAGCGCAGCTGGCGCTGCGCCATGCCGATGACGCCATCCTCGCCGCCCGCGAGGCGCGCCTGTCGGGCCACGTCAGCGTCGGCATGGCCCCCAGCACCGCCTCCGTTCTCGGTGTTCCGTTCATCAATGCGATGCGCGAAAGCTACCCCGACGTGCGTCTGCATCTGGTTGAAAGCCTTTCCGGCAATCTGGAACGGATGATCAACACTCGCCAGCTCGATTTAGCTATCGTTTTCCAGCAGGAGAAGATCCTGCGCTGGAGCGCCAGACCGGTGCTGGAAGAGCGCCTGTTCCTGATTGGCACCCATGCGCTGCTAGCCCCTCTTCAGGATGACCATATCACCCCTGACCAGCTCACCTCCCTGCCGTTGATTATGCCAAGCCAGGGCCACGGTCTGCGCGGCAGGCTGGAGGCGGTTTGCCAGCAGCATCATATCAGCGTTGAGGTGGTGGCGGAGATCGACGGCCTGGCCCTGCTGATGCAGGCCGTGCGCAGCGGACTGGGGGCCACCCTGCAGCCCGGGGCCGCTATCTCCCATCTCGACCACCAGGCGCTGAGAGTGATCGACGTCGTCAATCCGGTACTCAGTCGCCCCAACTTTCTGGTCAGCCTGTCCGATGATGAACTCACCCCGGCAGGCCTTGCCGCACGGGTAATACTGAGCAAAGTTATGCGTCAGCTGGTAGAGTCTGACCGCTGGCCGGGCGCCACCCTTTATGCTCACTAAACCCCTCTTTAGCGCTACGCCATAGCGCCCCACCGCCATCACCGCCTACATTCCAATTACAAATTTAACAATTAATTAAATTGTAAGGGAGCCGATAATGGTGGATGTACTGGTGATTGGCGGCGGCAATGCCGCGCTCTGCGCCGCCTTAACCGCTCGGGAAGCTGGCGCCTCGGTGCTGATGCTGGAGGCGGCGCCGCGGGAGTGGCGCGGCGGCAACTCGCAACACACGCGTAACCTGCGCTGTATGCACGATGTGCCGCAGGACGTGCTGGTCGACAGCTATCCGGAAGAAGAGTACTGGCAGGATCTGCTGCGCGTCACCGAGGGGAATACCAACGAAGCGCTGGCCCGGCTGGTGATCCGCACCTCGTCACAATGCCGAGTCTGGATGCGCCAGCACGGAGTTAATTTCCAGCCGCCGCTCTCTGGCGCCCTGCACGTAGCCCGCACCAACGCTTTTTTTATGGGCGGCGGCAAAGCGCTGGTCAATGCCTATTACCGCAGCGCGGAGCAGATGGGCGTGCAGATTCGCTACAACACGCCGGTGCAAGCTCTCGAGCTGCGCAACGGCGAATTTGTCGCCGCGCTGGCGGGCGAGGAACGGATTGTTGCGAAAAGCTGCGTCCTCGCCGCCGGTGGGTTTGAATCCAACCGCGAATGGCTGCGCGAGGCCTGGGGGCAAAATGACCGCGGTGAATGGCCCGCCGATAACTTCCTCATCCGCGGCACCCGCTTCAACCAGGGGGTGCTGCTCAAGTTTATGATCGACGCCGGGGCCGATATCATCGGCGATCCCTCGCAGTCCCACTGCGTCGCCATTGACGCCCGGGCACCGCTCTATGACGGCGGGATCTGCACCCGCGTCGACTGCGTGTCGCTGGGGGTAGTGGTCAACCGCGATGCCGAGCGTTTTTATGATGAAGGAGAAGATTTCTGGCCCAAACGCTACGCCATTTGGGGCCGGCTGGTCGCTCACCAGCCCGGGCAGATCGGCTTCTCAATCATCGACAGTAAAGCCATCGGCCACTTTATGCCGCCCGTCTTTCCCGGCGCACAGGCCAACACCCTTCCCGAGCTGGCCCGCCAGCTGGGGCTGGACGGCGAACGCTTAGCGCAAACCATCGCCGACTATAATGCTGCCTGCGCGCCGGGCCAGTTCGACCATATCCGCCTGGATAATTGCGCCACTTCCGGCCTGACGCCGCCAAAGACCCACTGGGCGCGCCCCCTCGATACGCCGCCTTACTACGGCTATACCTTACGTCCGGGGATCACCTTCACCTACCTCGGGCTCTACGTCGACGACACCGCCGCCGTCCACTTCGCCGGCAAACCCAGCCGTAACCTGTTTGTCGCCGGGGAAATGATGGCTGGCAACGTGCTGGGCAAAGGCTATACCGCTGGCGTCGGGATGTCTATTGGCACCACCTTCGGCCGCATTGCCGGTCAGCAAGCCGCCCGGGCGGCACAGCAGGAGAACCACCATGAAGTCGCTTGAAAAGCTGATCATTGACGCGCAGATCATCACCGAGCCGGAGGCGGAAGTGGAACGGGTGATGCAGGTCTGTAATGCCTGCCGCTACTGCGAAGGGTTTTGCGCCGTGTTCCCGGCGATGACCCAGCGCCTGGCCTTTGGCAAAGCGGATATTAATTATCTGGCTAACCTGTGTCATAACTGCGGCGCCTGCCTGCACGCCTGCCAGTACGCGCCGCCCCACGAGTTCGCCATTAACGTGCCGAAGGCAATGGCCGAAGTGCGACTGGAGACCTATCAACACTACGCCCAGCCCGCGGCCTTTGGCCGCCTGTATCGTCAGGCCGGCGTGACCACCGCGCTGGCGCTGGTCGGCGGACTAATTTTCTTTCTGTTGCTGGCGATGGGACTTAACGGCTCGCTGCTGCACCCACCGCTGGCGGGCGATTTTTACCAGGTTTTCCCGCATAACCTGCTGGCGTGGATGTTTGGCTCGGTCTTTGTGCTGGCAATTGGCTTACTGATGACCGGGGTGATCCGCTTCTGGCGCGAGATCTCCCCGGGCCAGCCGCAACCGGTTGATATTGCGAAAGCGTCCCATGATGCGCTGACGCTGAAATATCTCGACGGCGGGCATGGCAAAGGCTGCAACGAAGCCGATGACGCCTTCACCCTGATGCGCCGTCGTTTCCACCACTTCACCTTCTACGGCTTTATGCTCTGCTTCGCCGCCACCGTGGTGGCCACGGGCTATCACTATTTCGCCGGCCAGGAAGCCCCCTACCCGTTCTTCAGCGTGCCGGTGCTGCTCGGCACGCTCGGCGGCATAGGGTTGCTGGTTGGCCCGGCGGGCCTGCTGTGGCTGAACCTGCGCCGGTCACCGCTGCACGGCGACGCGCGGCAAAAACCGGTGGATCGCGCGTTTATCCTGCTGTTGCTCCTGACCAGCTTCACCGGCCTGGCGCTGCTGGCGGGGCGGGATACCTCGTGGATGGGCATCCTGCTCGCTGTTCACCTCGGGGTAGTGATGGCCCTGTTTTTGACCCTTCCCTACGGAAAATTTGCCCACGGATTTTATCGCTGTGCGGCGCTACTCAAGTGGGCGGTTGAGAAGCGGCGCGGAAAACAGGCGGCAGTCGCAGGCGACTAACCCGCCCCCTCTTACCTCTATAAAAACAAGATAAAGACAATGGAGAGCACACCCTATGACCCAACAACCCACGCGCGCCGGCACCGTCGGCGCTATCCTCCGCGTGACCAGCGGTAATTTTCTCGAACAGTTCGACTTTTTTCTGTTTGGCTTTTACGCCACCTATATCGCCCGCACCTTTTTTCCGGCAGAGAGCGAGTTCGCGGCGCTGATGCTCACCTTTGCGGTATTTGGCTCGGGCTTTCTGATGCGCCCCATCGGCGCGGTGGTCCTCGGCGCCTATATCGACAGAATCGGTCGCCGCAAAGGGCTGATGGTCACTCTGGCGATCATGGGCTGCGGGACACTGTTGATAGCCCTGGTCCCCGGCTATCAGACCATCGGCGTGCTGGCGCCGATCCTCGTATTAGTGGGCCGCTTGCTGCAGGGGTTCTCCGCGGGCGTCGAGCTTGGTGGGGTGTCGGTCTATCTGGCGGAAATCGCCACGCCGGGCAATAAAGGCTTCTATACCAGTTGGCAGTCCGCCAGCCAACAGGTGGCTATCGTCATGGCGGCGCTGATTGGCTATGCGCTGAACGCCACGCTGGAGCATGAGGAGATCGCAGACTGGGGCTGGCGCATTCCCTTCTTCATTGGCTGTCTGATTATTCCGCTGATTTTCTTACTGCGCCGTTCACTGCAGGAGACCGAGGAATTCCTGCAGCGAAAACATCGTCCGGACACTAAAGAGATCCTGACCACTATCGCCAGGAACTGGCGCATTATTACGGCGGGGACGTTGCTGGTGGCGATGACCACCACTACCTTTTATTTTATCACCGTCTATACGCCGACCTATGGCAGAGCGGTGCTGCACCTCAGCGCACGCGACAGTCTGCTGGTGACCATGCTGGTGGGCATCTCTAACTTTATCTGGTTACCGATTGGCGGGGCGATCTCTGACCGGATCGGTCGTCGTCCGGTGCTGATGGGCATTACCGTGCTGGCGCTGCTCACCACCTGGCCGGTGATGCACTGGCTCACCGTCGCGCCCGATTTCACCCGTATGACGCTGGTCCTGCTATGGTTCTCGTTCTTCTTTGGTATGTATAACGGCGCGATGGTCGCGGCGCTTACCGAAGTGATGCCGGTATACGTCCGCACCGTGGGCTTTTCGCTGGCCTTCAGCCTTGCCACCGCGATCTTCGGCGGACTGACGCCAGCTATTTCCACCGCCCTGGTCGAGCTCACCGGCGATAAAAGCGCGCCCGGCTGGTGGCTAATGTGCGCCGCGCTATGCGGGTTCGTCGCCACCGTCCTGTTATTCGTGCGTCTGAGCCGCGGCTATCAGCCGGCGGAGAGCCAGCGCTAAAAACACAAACGGGCGGAGAGAGACTCCGCCCGTTTGCCGCTGCCATCAGGCTTAATGGGTAGTGTTATTGCTGCGGATCTCCTTCCAGATCTGGTCGCAGCGCGCTTTCACCGCCTGATCGTTACCGGTGCGGGTGGCTTGAATACACTGCTGGTAATCCAGTACCCGAACGCTCTCCTGGTTAGCAAACTGCTGGTGCTGTTTATCCTCTTTCAGCACATTCAGTACGCTCTGGCAGGCTTCAATCTTGTCCGGATTCCCTTCCGCCGTATTAATACAGGCGCTATAGGCATTTCTGAGTTTAGAATCTTCTTCAGGGGCCGGCGAAGCGGTACAGCCCGCCAGACCTGATGCCATCATGGCAATGAACAGCATTTTTTTCATTGTCGTTCTCCCGGAGGTACGGCAGGCTCACGCCCGCCGCGCAGGTATCAGAAAATAGTGAACGGGGCGATAACCATGAACTTCACGTCGCGCTCATCCTGGAAGATGTTGCCGTAGCCGCCGCTCCAGCTCGGGATATCGGAATGGTTGTCGTACTGGGTAAAGTGCAGTTTGAACAAGGTGCCCTTCGCCCGACCTTCCTGCACGGTATACAGCGCATCCAGGCTGTAGGCCGACTCTTTCAGGCGATAGTCAGGATCGTAGTACGCGTCCGGAGAGGACATTCTGCCCGGTTTCGCATCCCAGGCGTACACATAAGACGCACCGAACGCCCAGCCAGGCATGTCCCAGTTTTTCATGTCATACATCGCGCCGAAGAAGACCGCTTTTTCGCCGTTGGCGTTGAAGTCAGAGCGGTTATCCCACCAGATATCGAGACGACCGTTGGAGGAAGCATAGGTCGGCGTCATACGCTGCAGGAAGTAGCCCTGCTGGCCATCGGCCTTCACCCAGGTTCCCTCGAGACGCAGATCCAGGACATCCGCCACTTTATAGCCAAAGGTTAACGCCTGCAGCCAGGCGGTGCCGTCATAGATGTCGTTAACCCCGCCGTTGCTAACCTTATCGCGGGTGCCGTAGAACTGGTAGCTGGTGCTCAGCGGTGCGCCGGCGACGTCAAACTTGTAGCTGGCTTTAGCAAAGTACTGATCGATATAGCCCTGCGCCTGACCAAATGCCGCTTCCAGCACCAGGTCATTTTTGAAATCATATTTAGCGCCGATGGAGTGGAGATAATCGACTTTGGTTTTCTTGTCATTCTGATAGAAATCGTCCATCTCGATATGCCATGGCGCTTTATATTCGTTGGTCCACATGTAGGAGAAACTTAACGCGCCAGCGGTGCCATAGTCGAAGTTGGCACCGGCTTCCGCTCCCTGGTAGGTACCCGGCATAAAGCTCCAGTGCGGGGCCAGCAGAGTCTGGCCGGTTGGCTGGATATAACCTGCGCGTGCCCACACCGGACCGTATTTGAATTTCGCTGCCGCTTTATACAGGCTGATGCCGCTCTTATCGCCGGAGTAGTCTTCGTCATAGGCTTTGTTACGCGACGAGAAGGCGATTTCGTTCGGGTGGCCGCTGTCGCCGTTCTCCGCCATTTCAATCGCCGTAAACGCAGCAATATCAAGGCCAAACATATCGGCGGCATAGCCAGACTGGAAGTCCAGGTTGGCGTTCCAGGTAGAATGGGAAAGGTTGGTTTTGTATTTGTCGCCGTCGGTCACATCTTTACGGTCACGCTCACGCTGCCAGTAATAGATACCGCCGGTTAAGGTTGAATCATCGATAAAGCCTGCTGCGCTGGCCTGCGGAACCACAACCCAGCCCGACATCGCGGTGACGGCGGCAATAGCCAGCGCCAGCGTACTACGTTTGCCACTAAACGTACGCATGTGCATATCCTCT
Source organism: Klebsiella africana (assembly GCF_020526085.1). Taxonomy (NCBI): domain Bacteria; kingdom Pseudomonadati; phylum Pseudomonadota; class Gammaproteobacteria; order Enterobacterales; family Enterobacteriaceae; genus Klebsiella; species Klebsiella africana. The sequence continues at coordinate 3,668,967 of NZ_CP084874.1, forward strand.
TTGACGTTTTAAAAGGCGAAGACCAGCGGTCAATCGCTAAAAAATAAATAAAACTGCAAAATGTGGGGCGGTAAAAAAGACCGCGAAACCACTATAGATAGACTATTTTTCGTGACGCGAATTATCAATGTTTTTCGTGAGGCAAAGCTTAAGATTATGACAAAGCGCACATAATTTATGTCGTTTTGTTACAGTCTTATCTCTGATGATTTTGTCATGGAAGTCATTGCAAAATCAGGGAAAAAAGAAAACACTGAAAGCGATTACATTGGTTTTTTGTATATGACAGGAAACAACAGAAGCACTATTTATTAGCCCCCTGAAACAGGATTAATTCGCATCGCGAAAATAAACCGAGTAATTGGCTGATTCTGAAACAAAAAAAAGCGCCGCAAAATGCGGCGCTTTTCATCAAGAGAAACTTATTCGCCTGCTTTCGCCCAGGTATCACGCAGCCCGACGGTGCGGTTGAACACCAGATTGGTTGCGGTTGCATAGCGGCTGTCGAGGCAGAAATAGCCTTCACGCTCAAACTGGTAAGCTTTACCGGCTTCGGCCTGCGCCAGGCTCGGTTCAGCGTAACCCTGTTTGATCACCAACGATTCCGGGTTGATCACCGCAAGGAAATCGTCCGCCGCGCCTGGGTTGGGTACGCTGAACAGACGATCGTAGAGACGGATCTCTACCGGCAGCGCATGCGCCGCACTTACCCAATGGATCACGCCTTTGACCTTGCGGCCATCGGCCGGATCTTTGCTCAGGGTGTCGGCATCATAGGTGCAGAAGATGGTGGTAATATTGCCTTCGGCATCTTTCTCTACGCGTTCCGCTTTGATGACGTAGGCGTTACGCAGACGTACCTCTTTACCCAGCACCAGACGCTTGTACTGCTTGTTGGCTTCTTCGCGGAAGTCCGCGCGGTCAATCCAGATTTCGGCGCTGAATGGCACTTCGCGGCTGCCCATTTCCGGTTTGTTCGGATGGTTAGGCATCGCCACCATTTCGCTTTCCCCCTGCGGATAGTTCTCGATAACCAGTTTCACCGGATCGATCACCGCCATCGCGCGCGGGGCGTTTTCGTTCAGATCTTCACGAATGCAGGACTCCAGCGACGCCATCTCGATGGTATTGTCCTGCTTGGTCACGCCGATGCGCTTGCAGAACTCACGGATGGATTCAGCGGTATAACCGCGACGACGCAGACCGGAGATGGTCGGCATACGCGGGTCGTCCCAGCCTTCCACGTGCTTCTCGGTCACCAGCTGGTTCAGCTTACGCTTGGACATCACGGTGTATTCGAGATTTAGACGCGAGAATTCATACTGACGCGGATGCACCGGGATGCTGATGTTGTCCAGCACCCAGTCGTACAGGCGACGGTTGTCCTGGAACTCCAGGGTACACAGCGAGTGAGTAATGCCTTCCAGCGCATCGCTGATGCAGTGGGTGAAGTCGTACATCGGGTAGATGCACCATTTGTTGCCGGTCTGATGATGCTCAGCGAACTTAATGCGGTACAGCACCGGATCGCGCATCACCATAAACGGTGACGCCATATCAATTTTGGCTCGCAGACAGGCCTTGCCCTCTTCGAAACCGCCGCTGCGCATTTTTTCAAACAGCGCCAGGTTCTCTTCCACGCTGCGGTCGCGATACGGGCTGTTTTTACCCGGCGCTTTCAGGGTGCCGCGATATTCACGAATCTCATCAGGGGAAAGTTCATCAACGTAGGCCAGGCCTTTGTTGATCAGCTCAACCGCATACTGATGCAGCTGATCGAAATAATCAGACGAGTAGCATACGTCCCCGGACCAGTGGAAACCTAACCACTGCACGTCGTTTTTAATCGACTCCACGTATTCGATATCTTCTTTCACCGGGTTGGTGTCATCGAATCGCAGGTTGCATTGGCCCTGATAATCCTGGGCGATACCAAAGTTCAGGCAGATGGATTTCGCATGGCCAATGTGCAGATAACCGTTCGGCTCCGGCGGGAAGCGGGTGTGAACGGTGGTGTGCTTACCGGTAGCCAGATCTTCATCAATGATCTGACGGATAAAGTTAGTCGGGCGGGCTTCTGCCTCACTCATCACGGGTTCCTCAAAGCGTAAACAACGTATAACGGCACATGATCTTACAAGCAGGACGTAGTGACAACTATTAGTTACGTAAAATAGATATCAGAAGAGGATTATGGGGCCGATTGCTGGAAAAAAAAGCGGCGAAGGTTTCCCTTCGCCGCTGAGGCAAAAACTCGACTCAGGAGCCTTACTTGCCTTTAATCTCATACAGCGGTGTCTGGCCGGCAACGACCTTACCACTCGCCAGTATCACCAGCGCGCTGTAGTCATCGCTGTTGCTGCAGACGACCGGGCTTATCATCGAGCGCGCGTTGGCGTTGAGGAAGTCCAGATCCATTTCCAGAATCGGCTCACCCGCTTTCACTTCCGCGCCCTCTTCTACCAGACGTTTGAAGCCCTTGCCTTCCAGCGCCACGGTATCGATGCCCATATGAACAACGATTTCCGCACCGTTGTTGGTTTCGAGGCAGAACGCGTGGTTGGTGTTGAAAATTTTCACCACGGTACCGGCGGCCGGGGCCACCACGATGTTGCTGGTCGGTTTCACCGCGATACCGTCGCCGACGGCTTTACTGGCGAAAGCTTCATCAGGCACCTGTTCGAGCGCCACCACGTCACCGGTAATCGGCGACACCAGCGACTCAACGGTCTTCGCGTTCGCTACCGCCTGCGGTTTAGCCGCGGGCACCGCGGTGGCGACGTCGCCAGCCGGTGCGGCTGCCGCTACCGGGCCGCGGGTAACCACTTTTTTCATCTCATCGCCGATAGATTCTGCTTTCGCACCGACGATAACCTGGATGGTTTGCTTATTCAGTTTCACCACCCCGGACGCGCCGAGACGTTTACAGGCGGCGTCGTTCACCTTCGCCGAATCACCCACGGTCAGACGCAGACGGGTGATACAGGCGTCAATGGCTTTCAGGTTGTCCGTTCCGCCCACTGCGGCGATATAGCTGGTCGCCAGCTGGGTCAGGCCTTCTTCAGTGTTGCTATTCGCTTCTTCCGTTACCACGTCAGCGGCTTTGTCTTCACGACCCGGCGTTTTCAGGTTGAACATGCGGATCACTGCGCTGAACAGCAGGAAGTAGACGAAGAAGAACACCACGCCCATTACCAGCAGCATCCAGACGTTTTTGCTGGCGGCCGGCAGGCTGTACATCAGCACATAGTCGATTGCACCCGCGGAGAAGGAGAAGCCCGCGTGGATCCCCAGGGCCGTTGCGATGAACAGGCTAATACCGGTCAACACCGCGTGCAGGAGGTACAGCAGCGGCGCCAGGAACATGAACAGGAATTCCAGCGGCTCGGTTACCCCGGTCAGGAACGCGGTGATGGCAACAGACAGCAGCATACCGCCGACCATCGGGCGACGCGCTTTCGGCGCCGCCAGATACATCGCCAGCGCCGCACCCGGCAGACCAAACATCATGATCGGGAAGAAGCCGGACATGAACATCCCCGCGGTGCCGTCGCCGGCGTAGAAGCGGTTGATGTCGCCGTGGAACACCGCGCCTGCGGCGTTAGTGAACTCACCAATCTGGAACCAGGCGATGGTGTTCAGCACCTGATGCAGACCGGTTGGGATCAGCAGACGGTTGATGAAACCAAAGATACCGGAGCCCAGCGCCCCTGCGGAGACGATCCATTCGCCGCCAGAGTGGATAGCGTGTTGCACCGGCGGCCAGACGTAGCCGAAGATCGCCGCGAGGATCAGACAGAAGAAGCCGGTGGCGATCGGCACGAAGCGTTTGCCGCCGAAGAAGCTCAGGAAGTCCGGCAGCTTGATGCCGGCCCAGCGGTTGTATACCGCCCCTGCCACCAGACCGGTAATAATACCGGCCAGTACGCCCATGTTAATTTCCGGGTTAATGGTGACCATCGCTTTGGTCATCACGAAATAACCTACCGCACCGGCCAGGGCCGCCGAACCGGCGTTATCCTTGGACCAGCTCGATGCCACACCAATTGCGAAGATCAGCGCCAGATTATCGAAGATCGCCCCACCCGCTTGCGCGATGAAGGGTACATTCAACAGGTCTGGTTGCCCGAAACGCAGCAGCAATGCCGCGACCGGCAGCACTGCGATAGGGAGCTGCAACGCCCTACCCAGTCGCTGAAAGAAACCTAAAATATTCATCTTATTCCCCCTATGAGACCCCGATGAGGCTCATTTTCAAAGCCACTTTTTTATTGTGTAACAAGGTCGGTTTTATCACTTACCGGCAAAGTGTGTGAAAAATTAATTCGTATCGCAAATTAAATGGGTATTTTTTGTGATAATTATCACCAAATATCGTATTACCTCCTCCCTCACACTGGCTAACATCGAAAACTTATTTTATCATTCAAAAAATCAACACGGATTGACCCCGGTAGGCACAGTTGCTGCAATACTCTCCTTAGAGTGCTGGCGCCAATCCGCCAGAATCTACTTTAACTATAGAGGTGAAGAATGAGACTGATCCCCCTGGTAACCGCTGAGCAGGTTGGTAAATGGGCTGCGCGCCACATCGTTAACCGTATTAATGCATTCAAACCGACCGCGGACCGTCCGTTCGTCCTGGGTCTGCCGACCGGTGGTACTCCGCTGACCGCCTACAAGGCGCTGGTTGAAATGCATAAAGCAGGCCAGGTTAGCTTCAAGCACGTCGTCACCTTTAACATGGATGAATACGTTGGCCTGCCGAAAGAGCATCCGGAAAGCTATCATAGCTTCATGCATCGTAATTTCTTTGACCACGTTGATATTCCGGCAGAAAATATCAACCTGCTGAATGGTAACGCGCCGGACATCGATGCGGAATGCCGTCGCTATGAAGAAAAAATTCGCTCCTACGGTAAAATCCACCTGTTTATGGGCGGCGTGGGCAACGATGGTCACATCGCGTTTAACGAACCGGCCTCTTCTCTGGCGTCCCGCACCCGTATTAAGACCCTGACCCATGACACCCGCGTAGCGAACTCCCGCTTCTTCGACGGCGATGTAGATCTGGTGCCGAAATACGCGTTGACCGTCGGCGTGGGCACTCTGCTGGATGCAGAAGAAGTGATGATTCTGGTGCTGGGTCATCAGAAAGCGCTGGCGCTGCAGGCAGCGGTAGAGGGTAACGTCAATCACATGTGGACCATTACCTGTCTGCAGCTGCATCCGAAAGCAGTGATCGTCTGTGACGAGCCGTCCACCATGGAGCTGAAAGTGAAGACGCTGAAATATTTCAACGAATTAGAAGCTGAAAATATTAAAGGTCTGTAATGTAGTCGCGTCCCGCGGCGTTGCGCGGGACCATCTTTTTTCTTTGTATGCAACATCAGGCCGGCGGCAAAAGAGCGATTGCTGGCGTGATGAGGCGTATATACCGGGGGTCGTAATGTATGCATTAACCCAGGGCCGGGTTTATACCGGTCATGAAATTCTCGATGACCATGCGGTTGTTATCGCTAATGGCCTTATCGAACGTCTTTGTCCGCTGGCAGATTTGCCGTCTGACATCGAGCAGCGCTCAGTCAACGGCGCAATAATCGCCCCCGGTTTTATCGACGTCCAGCTCAATGGCTGCGGCGGCGTGCAGTTCAACGACAGCCCTGAGGCGGTGACCGTTGAAACGCTGGAGATTATGCAGAAGGCCAACGAACGTTCTGGCTGCACCAGCTTCCTGCCGACGCTGATTACCTCCAGCGACGATCTGATGAAGCAAGGGGTTCGCGTGATGCGTGAATACCTGCAAAAACACCCGAACCAGGCGCTGGGTCTGCATCTGGAAGGACCGTGGCTGAACATCGTCAAGAAAGGCACCCACAATCCGGACTACGTGCGTAAACCGGACGCCGCGCTGGTTGATTTCCTGTGCGACAACGCTGATGTGATCACCAAAGTGACCCTCGCCCCTGAGCGCGTTGAGCCGGAAGTGATCCGCAAACTAGTTGCCGCCGGGATCGTTGTCTCCGCCGGCCACTCCAATGCCACGCTCAAAGAGGCGAAAGTGGGCTTCCGCGCGGGCATTACCTTTGCCACCCACCTGTATAACGCGATGCCGTACATTACCGGCCGCGAACCGGGCCTGGCCGGGGCGATTTTTGACGAGCCGGATGTCTACTGCGGTATTATTGTCGACGGGATGCATGTCGATTACGCTAACGTGCGCAACGCCAAGCGCCTGAAAGGCGACAAGCTGTGCCTGGTCACCGACGCCACCGCACCGGCGGGAGCGAATATTGACCAGTTCATTTTTGCCGGGAAAACAATATACTACCGCAATGGGCTGTGCGTGGATGAAAACGGCACCCTCAGCGGCTCTTCGCTAACCATGATTGAAGGGGTACGTAATCTCGTTGAGCATTGCGGCGTCGCACTGGACGAAGTATTACGCATGGCCACGCTCTATCCGGCGCGCGCCATTGGTGTGGACAAGCAGCTCGGCAGCATTACGCCTGGCATGGTCGCTAACCTGACCGCCTTTACCCGCGATTATAAAATCACCAAGACCATCGTTAATGGTAACGAGGTCGTCACTGAGTAAGTAAAAGTATGACAGCAGGCGGACAAGCTCAAATTGGTAACGTTGACCTCGTAAAACAACTGAACAGCGCGGCCGTGTACCGCCTGATTGACCAGCATGGGCCTATCTCGCGCATTCAGATCGCGGAACAAAGCCAGCTTGCCCCTGCCAGCGTGACCAAAATCACGCGTCAGCTTATTGAGCGCGGACTGATCAAAGAAGTCGATCAGCAAGCCTCCACCGGAGGCCGCCGCGCCATCTCCATCATAGCGGAAACCCGCAACTTCAACGCCATCGGCGTGCGCCTTGGCCGCTATGACGCCACTCTGACCCTGTATGATTTAAGCAGCAAGACCCTGGAAGAGGAGCATTTCCCGCTGCCCGAGCGCACCCAGGAAACGCTGGAACACGCCCTGCTGAATATCATCGCCACCTTTATCGAAAACTGTCAGCGCAAAATTCGCGAGCTGATCGCCATCTCAGTGATCCTGCCGGGCCTCGTTGACCCGGAAAGCGGCGTGATCCGCTATATGCCGCATATTGCGGTGGAAAACTGGGGCCTGGTCGGAGCGCTGGAGAAACGCTTCAATGTTACCTGCTTTGTTGGGCACGATATCCGCAGCCTGGCGCTAGCCGAGCACTATTTTGGCGCAAGCCAGGATTGCGAAGACTCCATTCTGGTGCGCGTGCACCGCGGTACCGGGGCGGGGATTATCTCCAACGGGCGCATTTTTATCGGCCGCAACGGCAACGTCGGCGAAATTGGCCATATTCAGGTCGACCCGCTGGGCGAGCGCTGCCACTGCGGCAACTTCGGCTGTCTGGAGACCGTCGCGGCTAATGCCGCCATTGAACAGCGGGTTCGCCACCTGCTGGAGCAGGGCTACCAGAGCCGCCTGACCCTCGATGACTGCACGATCAAAACCATCTGCAAAGCGGCCAACAAGGGCGATGCCCTGGCCTGCGAAGTGATCGAGTACGTGGGACGTCACCTCGGCAAAACCATCGCCATCGCAATTAATCTCTTCAATCCGCAAAAAATCGTCGTTGCCGGCGAAATAGTGGAGGCCGAGAAGGTGCTGCTCCCGGCTATTGAGGGTTGCATTAACGCCCAGGCGCTGAAGGCGTTTCGTAAGAACCTGCCGGTGGTACGCTCTACCCTCGATCACCGATCTGCGATTGGCGCCTTCGCCCTGGTCAAGCGCGCTATGCTCAATGGCACGCTGCTGCAGCGCTTGCTTGAGAGCTAATCGCCCCTTTTCTGATAGCGCGTCACTTTGATACGGGCGGGCCTCGCCCGTCAGAGGTGGGAAACCTCATCGATGACGCGTATAGTTTCGTCTTTGTTAATGATTCTGGACCCACCATGACCATTCAAAACATAATTTGTGATATTGACGGCGTACTGATGCACGATAACGTCGCCGTTCCCGGCGCAGCCGAGTTTATCAAGCGCATCCTGGATAAAGGCATGCCGCTGGTAATGCTGACCAACTACCCGTCGCAAACCGGCCAGGATCTGGCGAACCGTTTCGCCACCGCCGGAATTGATGTTCCGGATAGCGCCTTTTACACCTCAGCGATGGCCACCGCCGATTTTCTGCGTCGCCAGGAAGGTAAAAAAGCCTACGTGGTGGGAGAAGGCGCACTGATCCACGAGCTGTACAAAGCTGGCTTTACCATTACCGATGTGAACCCGGATTTTGTCATCGTCGGGGAAACGCGTTCCTTTAACTGGGAAATGATGCATAAGGCCGCCTTCTTCGTCGCCAACGGCGCCCGCTTCATTGCCACTAACCCGGATACGCACGGTCGCGGCTTCTACCCTGCCTGCGGCGCGCTGTGCGCCGGAATCGAGAAGATCTCCGGCCGTAAGCCGTTTTACGTCGGCAAACCGAGCCCGTGGATCATCCGTTCAGCACTGAATAAAATGCAGGCTCACTCCGAGCAGACGGTGATCGTCGGCGATAACCTACGCACCGACATACTGGCCGGCTTCCAGGCGGGGCTGGAGACCATTCTGGTGCTCTCCGGCGTCTCCACCCTCGACGACATCGACAGCATGCCGTTCCGCCCATCGTGGATCTACCCTTCCGTCGCGGAAATCGATCTTTTCTAATACCCGCCACGTCTCAGGACGTGGTTTTTCATTTATAGCGCCCATCAAAATTATTCCATCTAATAAAAACGGCCTATAAATACGAATTCCTCAATAAAGCAGTTCAAAAGATACTCTTTTTTCACTATTCAACAATCACGGTTGCGTTTTTTCTTTTTCCGGCCGCAAAACCCTTGCGCCTGCTTCCCCTTTACGGCATTTTCTTAAACACGCACTCAGGCTTCGCCACGAGACGAAGCCAGCACAACATCAAACACGACAGGGTAATGGAGAAGGCTATGTGTTCTATTTTTGGCGTACTGGATATTAAAACTGACGCAGGCGAGCTGCGTAAAAAGGCGCTGGAGCTTTCCCGCCTGATGCGCCACCGCGGTCCGGACTGGTCTGGCGTGTATGCCAGCGACAAAGCGATTCTGGCGCACGAGCGCCTGTCGATTGTCGACGTCAACGCCGGTGCCCAGCCGCTGTACAACGCCAAAAAAACCCATGCGCTGGCCGTTAACGGCGAGATCTACAACCATCAGGCGCTGCGCGCGGAGTATGGCGATCGCTACCAGTTCCAGACCGGTTCCGACTGCGAAGTGATCCTCGCGCTGTATCAGGAAAAAGGTCCGGCGTTCCTCGACGACCTGCAGGGGATGTTCGCTTTCGCCCTGTACGACAGCGAAAAAGACGCGTACTTAATTGGTCGCGACCATATCGGCATTATTCCGCTGTATATGGGTCATGACGAACACGGCAACTTCTATGTCGCTTCAGAAATGAAAGCGCTGGTGCCGGTGTGCCGCACCATTAAAGAGTTCCCGGCGGGTAGCTACCTGTGGAGCAAAGACGGCGAAATTCGTCAGTACTATCAGCGCGACTGGTTCGATTACGACGCGGTGAAAGACAACGTTACCGATAAGAACGAGCTGCGCCAGGCGCTGGAAGAGTCGGTAAAAAGCCACCTGATGTCCGACGTGCCTTACGGCGTGCTGCTCTCCGGTGGTCTGGATTCATCGGTCATCTCGGCTATCACCAAGAAATTCGCCGCCCGTCGCGTCGAAGATCAGGAGCGTAGCGAAGCCTGGTGGCCACAGCTGCACTCTTTCGCGGTCGGTCTGGAAGGCTCTCCTGACCTGAAAGCGGCGCAGGAGGTGGCCAACCACCTCGGCACCGTGCACCACGAAATTCACTTTACGGTCCAGGAAGGGCTGGATGCCATCCGCGACGTTATCTATCACATCGAAACCTACGATGTGACCACTATTCGCGCCTCGACGCCGATGTACCTGATGTCGCGGAAAATTAAAGCCATGGGCATCAAAATGGTGCTTTCCGGCGAAGGTTCGGACGAAGTGTTCGGCGGCTACCTCTACTTCCATAAGGCGCCGAACGCCAAAGAACTGCACGAAGAGACGGTGCGTAAGCTGCAGGCGCTGCATATGTTTGACTGCGCCCGCGCCAACAAAGCGATGTCCGCCTGGGGCGTGGAGGCCCGCGTGCCGTTCCTCGACAAGAAGTTCCTCGACGTCGCGATGCGCATTAACCCGCAGGATAAGATGTGCGGCAACGGCAAAATGGAAAAACACATTCTGCGCGAATGCTTTGAATCCTACCTGCCGGCCAGCGTCGCCTGGCGCCAGAAGGAGCAGTTCTCTGACGGCGTCGGCTACAGCTGGATCGATACCCTGAAAGAAGTGGCCGCCAAACAGATCAGCGATCAGCAGCTGGAAACGGCGAGTTTCCGCTTCCCGTACAACACGCCGACCTCCAAAGAAGGCTATCTGTACCGCGAAATCTTCGAAGAGCTGTTCCCGCTGCCGAGCGCGGCGGAGTGCGTCCCCGGCGGTCCGTCGGTGGCCTGCTCTTCTGCTAAAGCCATTGAATGGGATGAAGCATTCAAGACCATGAACGATCCGTCGGGCCGCGCGGTGGGCGTCCACCAGTCGGCCTACAAATAAGCGCTGACGGGCGATGAAACGCGAAACGGACCCTCCAGGGTCCGTTTTCTTTTTGCGTAATTTACACCGCTGAAAAACGATAAATAACCAATAATTGCCGAATATTCCAGCGAGCTGTTCGCAACCTAACCAAACAGTCACATTACAACGATTTTCCTTGAAAAAGAGGTTGACGCTCGCAGGCCCAATACGCATAATGCGCCCCGCAACGCCGATAAGGTTACGCGAAAAAAAAAGATGGCTACGTAGCTCAGCTGGTTAGAGCACATCACTCATAATGATGGGGTCACAGGTTCGAATCCCGTCGTAGCCACCATCTTTTTTGCGGGAGTGGCGAAATTGGTAGACGCACCAGATTTAGGTTCTGGCGCCGCAAGGTGTGCGAGTTCAAGTCTCGCCTCCCGCACCATTCACCAGTCAGCGTTGTACGGATGGGGTATCGCCAAGCGGTAAGGCACCGGTTTTTGATACCGGCATTCCCTGGTTCGAATCCAGGTACCCCAGCCATATTTCTTCGATATTTGCGGTTAACCGCGACGGTATTGGGGTATCGCCAAGCGGTAAGGCACCGGTTTTTGATACCGGCATTCCCTGGTTCGAATCCAGGTACCCCAGCCATCGAAGAAGCAGTAAGACAATTTGGCTACGTAGCTCAGCTGGTTAGAGCACATCACTCATAATGATGGGGTCACAGGTTCGAATCCCGTCGTAGCCACCATATTCAGGACGTATCGATACGCATCGATAATTCCGAAACAATTTGTTGGGGTATCGCCAAGCGGTAAGGCACCGGATTCTGATTCCGGCATTCCGAGGTTCGAATCCTCGTACCCCAGCCAAATTAAAAAGTCGTTCAGCAATGAACGCACTGTTGCCCTAAACCGGGGTAGTTACGGTCAAGCGCAACAGACAATTGGGGTATCGCCAAGCGGTAAGGCACCGGATTCTGATTCCGGCATTCCGAGGTTCGAATCCTCGTACCCCAGCCACTTAAATGCAAAAAAGCTCACTTCGGTGGGCTTTTTTGCTATTGGCGTTCAGACATACTTACACAGCACTGACTGCCGGGCAGGGGCTTATTGCTACGCCCCGGCCCGGGAAGCCGCTTTTACAAACCTAACGCATACTTCAGCGCCTGACGCTTCAACACCCCGGCGCGTTCGGCCGCCATCAGGCCAATATTGCGCAGTATCCGCACCGGCGCCAGGTCATTACTGAAACCGGCATAAAACAGATCCATCCCCGACTGCATAATAAAATTATCCGCTCGCCGCCGCGCCTGGTAGCGCTTCAGCACCGGCAGGCTGGCCCAGTCTTCGCCGCGACCGCGCGATTCAGCCAGGATCGCCAGCAGAGCATCGACATCGCGATAGCCCAGGTTAACCCCCTGCCCTGCCAGCGGATGAATGGTGTGCGCCGCATCGCCCACCAGCGCCAGACCCGGCTGGACATATTGCAGCGCATGCCGCCGGGTGAGCGGAAAGGCGCCGGCCGCCTGCGGCGTCACCCGCCCCAGCCGCGCCGGAAAGTGGCGGGCGATCTCCTGCTGAAGTTGCGTCATGGTCATGCTCTGCAGCTGACGGATCCGCGCCGGGGCGTCATACCAGACCAACGAGGCCCAGTTGTCGAACAGCGGCAGGAAGGCGCGCGGGCCGTTGGGGGTAAACTGCTGCCAGGTGCTGTCCCCGGGATCATCGACGCATTGGACGCTGATGAGCATACAGGACTGCTGATATTGCCAGGCGTGCACGCCGATGCCGGCCATCTCCCGCATCTGGGAATTGGCGCCGTCGGCGCCGATAACCAGCCGGGCGTGGATCGCCTCGCCCTCGCGTAAATAGAGCGCGGTATGCGCCTCGCCGCGCTGCATCGCCTCCAGTTCGCTACCGATACGTAGGGTGACCCCTTCATGCGCGGCCAGCGCTTGCCACAGGCTCCATTGCAGGACCTTGTTCTCGACCATATAACCCAGTTCCGGCAGCTTGAGTTCTGCGGCGTCAAAGGCGACGTGCGCGCTCTCCCACTCCCAGGTCTCCAGACGACGGTAAGCATGGACGCGCATCGCCCGCACCGCATCCCAGACGCCGAGGCTTTTCAGCAGGCCGACCGAGGCCGCGCTGATCGCCGAGATCCGTACATCCGGAGCGGATGCCGGTTCGAAAGCCGGAGGCGCCGTTTTCTCAAGCACCGTCACGGTGAATCCCTGTTGCGCCAGCCCCAACGCCAGGGCGCCGCCGACCATGCCGCCGCCCACGATGGCGACATCTGTTGCGTGAATTGTCATGGCTATTATCCTTAAAGCAGAATCCGTTAAGTTTACCGGATTTTTCGCCCTCTTGCGGTGATAACGCTCGCACTGGTCAGGGGGCGACCAAAGCATTACAATACGCGCCCTGGAATGCGAAATTCACCCTGTATATATCCCCGCGTTTTGGATATCTATTACTGAGCATGAGCAAGTCAATGACAAAAAAACTCCATATTAAAACCTGGGGCTGTCAGATGAACGAGTATGATTCATCAAAGATGGCCGATCTGCTGGATGCGACACATGGGTATCAACTGACCGAAGTGGCGGAAGAAGCAGATGTGCTGTTGCTCAATACCTGCTCAATTCGTGAGAAGGCCCAGGAAAAAGTTTTCCATCAGCTTGGCCGCTGGAAGCTGCTGAAAGAGAAGAACCCGGACCTGATTATTGGCGTTGGCGGCTGCGTGGCTTCCCAGGAAGGCGACCATATTCGCCAGCGCGCGCACTATGTCGATATTATTTTTGGGCCGCAAACTCTGCACCGCCTGCCGGAGATGATTAACTCCGTACGCGGCAACCGCAGCCCGGTGGTTGATATCAGCTTCCCGGAAATTGAAAAATTCGATCGCCTGCCAGAGCCGCGCGCCGAAGGCCCGACCGCCTTTGTCTCGATTATGGAAGGCTGCAATAAATACTGTACCTACTGCGTGGTGCCCTACACCCGCGGGGAAGAGGTCAGCCGTCCGTGCGACGATATCCTGTTTGAAATCGCCCAGCTGGCGGCGCAGGGGGTACGTGAGGTCAACCTGCTGGGCCAGAACGTGAACGCCTGGCGCGGTGAGAATTACGACGGCACCACCGGCAGCTTTGCCGATCTGCTGCGCCTGGTGGCCGCTATTGACGGCATCGACCGCATTCGCTTCACCACCAGCCACCCGATCGAATTTACCGACGATATCATCGATGTCTATCGCGATACGCCGGAGCTGGTGAGCTTCCTGCACCTGCCGGTGCAGAGCGGCTCCGACCGCGTGCTGAACCTGATGGGACGTACCCATACCGCGCTGGAGTATAAAGCGATTATTCGCAAGCTGCGTGAAGCGCGTCCGGATATTCAGATAAGCTCCGACTTTATCGTCGGCTTCCCCGGCGAAACCACGGAAGATTTCGAAAAGACGATGAAGCTTATCGCCGACGTCAATTTCGATATGAGCTACAGCTTTATCTTCTCCGCTCGCCCGGGCACCCCGGCGGCCGATATGGTCGATGACGTGCCCGAGGCCGATAAAAAACAGCGTCTGTATATTCTGCAGGAACGCATCAACCAGCAGGCGATGGCCTGGAGCCGTCGCATGCTCGGCACGGTACAGCGCATTCTGGTGGAAGGCACGTCGAGGAAGAACATCATGGAGCTCTCCGGGCGTACCGAGAATAACCGGGTGGTCAACTTCGAAGGTACCCCTGACCTCGTCGGCAAGTTTGTCGATGTCGAAATTGTCGATGTTTACACCAACTCGCTGCGCGGCAAAATCGTGCGCACCGAAGCGGAGATGGGTCTGCGTATCGCTGAATCACCTGAATCAGTGATTGCTCGCACCCGTAAAGAGAACGATCTTGGCGTGGGTATCTATCAGCCGTGATCCCTTCAGGCCTGTCGATTCCGGCAGGCCTTGTAATTCCTCTCTCCGTCCCTATATCTACAGCAATGCTTGCGCCATTTTCCTGTGACGTAAATAATTTCCTGATTAGCCGGCCACGCGCCGCGTCCGGCCACCTGCGTAAAGAGGAACAGTTTGAACATAGACACTCGTGAAATTACCCTGGAGCCAGCGGATAACGCACGCCTGTTAGCCCTGTGCGGCCCGTTTGACGACAACATCAAACAGCTGGAGCGTCGGTTAGGCATTGAGATCAACCGCCGTGACAATCACTTTAAACTGACCGGCCGCGCCCTGTGCGTGCACGCTGCCGCCGATATTCTGCGCAGCCTGTATGTCGACACAGCGCCAATGCGCGGTCAGATTCAGGATATTGAACCAGAGCAGATCCACCTGGCGATCAAGGAAGCGCGCGTACTGGAGCAGAGCGCCGAAAGCGTTCCTGAGTACGGTAAAGCCGTCAATATCAAGACCAAGCGCGGGGTAATCAAACCGCGTACGCCGAACCAGGCACAGTACATCGCCAATATCCTCGATCACGACATCACTTTCGGCGTGGGTCCGGCGGGTACCGGTAAAACCTATCTGGCGGTGGCGGCAGCGGTCGATGCGCTGGAACGCCAGGAGATCCGCCGGATCCTGCTGACCCGTCCGGCCGTCGAGGCAGGCGAAAAGCTCGGCTTCCTGCCCGGCGATCTGAGCCAGAAGGTCGACCCGTATCTGCGCCCGCTGTATGACGCGCTGTTTGAGATGCTCGGCTTTGAGAAAGTCGAGAAGCTGATTGAGCGTAACGTCATCGAAGTGGCCCCGCTGGCCTATATGCGCGGGCGGACGCTGAATGACGCCTTTATCATTCTTGATGAAAGCCAGAACACCACCATCGAACAGATGAAGATGTTCCTGACCCGCATCGGCTTTAACTCTAAGGCGGTGATCACCGGCGACATCACGCAGATTGACCTGCCGCGTAGCACCAAATCCGGTCTGCGCCACGCCATCGAAGTGCTGGCGGAAGTCGATGAGATCAGCTTTAACTTCTTCCATAGCGAAGACGTGGTGCGCCATCCGGTGGTTGCCCGCATCGTTAACGCCTATGAGGCGTGGGAAGCCGCAGACCAGAAACGTAAAGCTGAGCTGGCCGCCGAACGCAAACGCGAAGCCCAGGAACAGGAGCAAAAATGAGTCAGGTGATCCTCGATTTACAGCTGGCCTGCGAAGAGACCAGCGGCCTGCCGGACGAAGCCCTTTTTCAACGCTGGGTCGACGCCGTCATTCCGCCATTTCAGGAGGAGTCAGAGCTAACGATTCGTCTGGTCGATGTTGCAGAAAGCCATGAGCTGAACCTGACCTACCGCGGCAAGGATAAGCCGACCAACGTCCTCTCTTTCCCGTTTGAAGCGCCGCCGGGAATTGAAATGCCGCTGCTCGGCGATCTGATCATCTGCCGTCAGGTAGTAGAGCAGGAAGCCAGCGAGCAAGGTAAGCCACTTGAGGCGCATTGGGCGCATATGGTGGTGCACGGTAGCCTGCATCTGCTGGGCTACGACCATATCGAAGACGACGAAGCGGAAGAGATGGAAGGCCTTGAAACAGAGATAATGCTTGCTCTGGGCTATGAGGACCCGTACATTTCCGAGAAGATTGCGGAATAGCGCCCAGCCGGATGGCGGCGCTTGCGCCTCATCCGGCCGCTGTTTCTGCGTTTTACCTGCCTGATCGTCAGGCAACCCATGCCGTCCGGCGCTGAGTTTACGCGCGACGAGCGACAGTTAAATCAACATGAGAACCCAAACGACGCCATGAGCGACGACAATTCACACAGTAGTGACACAGTAAACAGCAAAAAGGGATTTTTCTCCCTGTTACTCAGCCAGCTTTTTCACGGGGAACCGAAAAACCGCGATGAACTGCTGGCGCTGATCCGTGATTCCGGGCAAAACGACCTTATCGATGAAGATACGCGTGACATGCTCGAAGGGGTAATGGATATCGCCGACCAGCGGGTCCGCGACATTATGATCCCCCGTTCACAAATGATAACCCTGAAACGCAACCAGACGCTGGACGAGTGCCTCGATGTCATCATCGAATCCGCCCACTCGCGTTTTCCGGTCATCAGTGAAGATAAAGATCACATCGAAGGGATTCTGATGGCCAAGGATCTGCTGCCGTTTATGCGCAGCGACGCCGAAGCCTTCAGCATGGAAAAAGTGTTACGGCCGGCGGTTGTCGTCCCGGAAAGCAAGCGGGTCGACCGCATGCTGAAAGAGTTTCGCTCACAGCGCTACCATATGGCGATCGTTATTGACGAATTCGGCGGCGTCTCCGGCCTGGTGACCATCGAGGACATCCTTGAGCTCATCGTCGGGGAAATTGAAGACGAATACGACGAAGAAGAAGATATCGATTTTCGCCAGCTGAGCCGCCACACCTGGACGGTGCGTGCTCTGGCTTCCATCGAAGACTTCAACGACGCCTTCGACACGCACTTCAGCGATGAAGAAGTGGATACCATTGGTGGGCTGGTGATGCAGGCCTTTGGTCATCTGCCAGCCCGCGGCGAATCTATCGACATTGATGGTTACCAATTCAAGGTAGCAATGGCAGATAGTCGTCGTATCATTCAGGTGCATGTAAAGCTGCCCGATGACGCTCCCCAGCCGAAGCTGGAAGAGTAAGCGGTAGCGCTGAAATGGCCAGCCGGGAGACCGCGAGTCATACACGGTTGTAGGTGCCCCGCGTCCGGCTGGCAAAAAGAATAGCCTGTAGCAGCAGGCGTTAATTAACGGGACGATTAACCTAAATGGTATTTGCCTCTCTTCTTGAACGCCAGCGCGTACGTCTGTTGCTGGCGCTGTTGTTTGGAGCCAGCGGAACGCTGGCTTTTTCACCTTATGACTTCTGGCCAGCGGCTATCGTTTCGCTGATCGGTCTGCAGGCATTAACCCTCAACCGACGCCCGCTGCAAAGCGCAAGCATTGGCTATTGCTGGGGACTCGGCCTGTTCGGCACCGGTATCAACTGGGTCTATGTCAGCATCGCCCAGTTTGGCGGTATGCCCGGCCCGGTTAACGTTTTCCTCGTCGTTCTGCTGGCGGCCTATCTGTCGCTTTATACGGGCCTGTTTGCCGGCCTGCTCGCCCGTATGTGGCCCAAGACCAACTGGATACGGATGGCAATCGCTGCCCCTGTCGTCTGGCAAATCACCGAGTTCCTGCGCGGCTGGGTGCTGACTGGCTTTCCGTGGCTACAGTTCGGCTACAGCCAGATTGACGGCCCGCTGAAAGGCCTCGCGCCGGTGATGGGCGTCGAGGCGATTAACTTCCTGCTGATGGTAGTCAGCGGCCTGCTGGCCCTGGCCCTCGTCCAGCGCAACTGGAAGCCGCTGGTGATTGCCGCGCTGCTGTTCGCCCTGCCGTTCCCGCTACGCTATATCCAGTGGTATCAGCTGCTGCCGGCGCGTGCGACTCAGGTCTCGCTGGTGCAAGGCGATATCCCACAGGCCATGAAATGGGACGAGAAGCAGCTGGTCAATACCCTGAAAACGTACCTGGCGCTGACCCAGCCGCATATCGGCCACTCACAGCTGATTATCTGGCCTGAGTCGGCGATCCCGGATCTGGAGATCAACCAGCAGCAGTTCCTCAGCATGATGGACGATCTGCTGCGCGCAAAAGACAGCTCGCTGATCACCGGTATTGTCGATGCGCGCCTCAACAAACAGAACCGTTACGATACCTACAACACCATTATTACCCTCGGCAAAGATAACCCGTATCGCTACGACTCGACCAATCGCTACAACAAGAACCATCTGGTGCCGTTCGGTGAGTTTGTGCCGCTGGAGTCGATTCTGCGTCCGCTGGCGCCGTTCTTTGACCTGCCGATGTCCTCCTTCAGCCGCGGCCCCTACGTGCAGCCGCAGCTGATGGCGCATAACCTGAAGCTGACCGCCGCCATCTGCTACGAGATCATCCTCGGAGAACAGGTGCGGGATAACTTCCGGCCGGACACCGACTTCCTGCTGACCATCTCCAACGATGCCTGGTTTGGCAAGTCCATCGGGCCGTGGCAACACTTCCAGATGGCGCGGATGCGCGCGCTGGAGCTGGCCCGCCCGCTGCTGCGCAGTACCAACAATGGCATTACTGCGGTGATCGGACCGCGCGGCGAGATCCAGAAGATGATCCCGCAGTTTACCCGCGAGGTGTTAACCACTACCGTAACGCCTACCAGCGGCTTAACGCCCTACGCCCGCACCGGTAACTGGCCGCTATGGGCGTTGACGGCGCTGTTTGGCTTCGCTGCGCTGCTGATGAGCCTGCGTCAGCGTCGCCGATAAGTTCTCTACCGGCGACGCCCGTCGCCGGATTTTTTCATCCCACCACCTGCCATTCTGGCACAGTCATTGCTTTATTTAATCTGATAGCGGCATTGTCCGACCCAGTGCAACCGGGTTGCACCAGAAACGATCGGCAGTCGCGCTATTTTGGTGCAATGGAAGATCTTTGCCTCCCATTGGTGCGGAGCACTTCGCAAAAATAAACAATAAAACAGCAAAATCTTTACATTAAGCCAAACTAAATGCTAACAAACACATACAAATGCGGCACGTGGATGCGTGCCCCCAATAACAACACACACAATCACAATGGGTATCAATAGCGTCGCTGACGCTGCGGATAAGGAGTTGGATATGCAATTACGTAAACTGGCCACGGCAATGCTGGTGATGGGGATGACCGCCGGTCTGGCACAGGCAGAAGATGCCGCCCCGGCGACTGGCCAGAGCACCCTGGATAAGATCGCCAAAAACGGGGTTATCGTTGTCGGGCATCGTGAATCTTCTGTCCCGTTCTCTTACTACGATAATCAGCAAAAGGTTGTAGGCTACTCTCAGGACTACTCCAACGCCATCGTCGATGCCATCAAGAAAAAACTGAACAAGCCCGACCTGCAGGTGAAGCTGATCCCGGTCACCTCGCAGAACCGTATCCCGCTGCTGCAGAACGGCACTTTTGATTTCGAGTGCGGCTCAACCACCAACAACCTTGAGCGCCAGAAACAGGCGGCCTTCTCCGATACCATCTTCGTGGTCGGCACCCGTCTGCTGGTGAAGAAAGGCGGTCCGATCAAAGATTTCCCGGACCTGAAGGATAAAGCGGTGGTTGTCACCTCCGGAACCACCTCAGAGATCCTGCTGCATAAGCTGAACGATGAGAAAAAAATGAATATGCGCATTATCAGCGCTAAAGATCATGGGGACTCTTTCCGTACCTTGGAAAGCGGGCGCGCTGTGGCCTTTATGATGGATGATGCCCTGCTGGCCGGCGAACGCGCGAAGGCGAAGAAACCGGATAACTGGGAAATCGTCGGCACCGCGCAGTCGAAAGAAGCCTATGGCTGCATGTTGCGTAAAGACGATCCGTCGTTCAAAGCACTGGTTGATGAAACCGTTGCCCAGGCCCAGACCTCTGGCGAAGCGGCGAAGTGGTTTGATAAATGGTTCAAAAACCCGATTCCGCCGAAAAATCTTAACCTGAACTTCGAACTGTCGGACGATATGAAAGCGCTTTTCAAATCACCTAATGACAAAGCACTGAACTAATTATAACAACCAGGGGCGGGATATCCTGCCCTCCCGATGATTGTCACAGCACGGACAGACTATACGGTGGCTGGTCGTTCCCCAGCCGTCGCGAATACCGAAACAAGCTGGACAACCGTCTTCGAGGGTAGCAATAGCTACCCTTTTTTTTCCAGGAGTCATGTATGTCAATAGACTGGAACTGGGGGATATTCCTGCAACAGGCCCCCTTCGGCAATACTACCTACCTGGGCTGGCTGTGGAGCGGTTTTCAAATCACCGTCGCCCTCTCCATCTCGGCCTGGATCATCGCTTTTCTCGTCGGCTCACTGTTCGGCATTTTACGCACGGTACCCAATCGCTTTCTCTCGGGCATTGGCACCTGCTATGTCGAACTGTTTCGCAACGTGCCGCTGATCGTGCAGTTCTTTACCTGGTACCTGGTGGTGCCGGAGTTCCTGCCGGAAAATATCGGCATGTGGTTTAAATCCGAGCTCGATCCAAACATTCAGTTCTTTGTCTCATCCATGCTGTGCCTGGGGCTGTTTACCGCTGCCCGCGTCTGCGAACAGGTACGCGCCGCCATCCAGTCGCTGCCGCGCGGGCAGAAGAACGCTGGCCTGGCGATGGGTCTGACCCTGCCGCAAACCTACCGCTACGTGCTGCTGCCGAACGCCTACCGCGTTATCGTGCCGCCGATGACTTCGGAAATGATGAACCTGGTGAAAAACTCGGCCATCGCCTCCACCATCGGTCTGGCTGATATGGCCGCGCAGGCGGGCAAGCTGCTGGACTACTCCGCTCATGCCTGGGAGTCTTTTACCGCCATCACCCTGGCCTACGTTTTCATCAACGCGGTGATTATGCTGATTATGTATGTGGTCGAGCGTAAGGTTCGCCTGCCTGGCAATATGGGAGGCAAATAATGTACGATTTTGACTGGAGTTCGATCGTTCCCTCCATGCCCTATCTGCTGGCAGGGCTGGTGATCACCCTGAAGATTACGGTGATCGCCATCGTGGTCGGCATCGTCTGGGGCACCCTGCTGGCGGTTATGCGCCTGTCCAGCTTTCTGCCGCTGGCCTGGTTTGCTAAATCCTACGTCAACGTATTCCGCTCAATCCCACTGGTGATGGTCCTGCTGTGGTTCTACCTGATTGTCCCGGGCTTCCTGCAGAACGTACTGGGACTGTCGCCGAAAACGGATATTCGCCTGATCTCGGCGATGGTGGCGTTTTCGATGTTCGAAGCCGCCTACTATTCAGAGATTATCCGCGCCGGCATTCAGAGCATCTCCCGCGGCCAGTCCAGCGCCGCGCTGGCGTTGGGGATGACCCACTGGCAGTCAATGCGGCTGGTGATCCTGCCGCAGGCCTTCCGCGCCATGGTGCCGCTGCTGCTAACCCAGGGGATCGTCCTGTTCCAGGATACCTCGCTGGTGTATGTATTGAGTCTCGCCGACTTCTTCCGTACCGCCTCCACTATTGGCGAGCGTGACGGAACCCAGGTCGAAATGATCCTGTTCGCGGGCGGCGTCTATTTTGTGATTAGCCTCAGCGCCTCGCTGTTGGTCAGCTGGTTGAAGAAAAGGACTGTGTAATGATTACCCTGAAAAACGTTTCAAAATGGTATGGTCACTTTCAGGTGCTGACCGATTGCTCCACGGAAGTGAAAAAAGGCGAAGTCGTGGTAGTCTGCGGGCCGTCAGGCTCCGGTAAATCCACGCTGATTAAGACCGTCAACGGACTTGAGCCGGTGCAGCAGGGGCAGATTATCGTCGATGGCACCGTGGTTAATGATAAAAAGACCAACCTGGCCAAACTGCGCTCGCACGTCGGGATGGTGTTTCAGCATTTTGAACTGTTCCCGCATCTGTCGATTATCGACAATCTGACGCTGGCGCAGGTCAAAGTGCTTAACCGCGATAAAGCATCGTCGCGCAAGAAAGGTCTCAAACTGCTGGAGCGCGTTGGCCTGGCGGCGCATGCGGAAAAATATCCAGCGCAGCTCTCCGGCGGCCAGCAGCAGCGCGTGGCCATTGCCCGTGCTCTGTGTATGGATCCGATCGCCATGCTGTTCGATGAACCTACCTCGGCGCTCGATCCGGAAATGATTAACGAGGTGCTGGACGTCATGGTCGAGCTGGCCAACGAGGGGATGACGATGATGGTCGTCACCCATGAAATGGGCTTTGCCCGCAAGGTGGCGAACCGGGTGATCTTTATGGATGAAGGGAAGATTGTCGAAGATGCCGATAAAGAGGCCTTCTTTGCCAATCCGCAATCCGATCGCGCCAAAGATTTCCTCGCCAAAATTCTGCATTAATGGTTTTGCTCTGCGCATACCGCCTGGTATGCGCAGCTTATCTTTCCCGCCAAGTTATTCGTTAACATTATTTATGTGGCCGATTATTGCTACTATTATTTATGTAACAAATATACCTCAGCGATAAAAGCTGAACTTATTTATTAAATCGATCAATTCATAAAGAATTCAATAATGAATTCGTGGATCTGCCTCACTACCGCCGCTAGCATATAACGCCTCGTAACAGGTTCGTCGCACGATTATTTTATTGATTAATATAATATTCTTGCCTGACCTTGCCTGCGCAAAATAAAGGCCATCAATGTTTTCTGCCGCACGTAGAATAACGGATGCGCCACCGAACCAATGAAACAAATGGATATTGCTTCATGTTAATTCGAACTCGCACGCTCACCGGGCTGCTATTGATGACGCTGGCGGGCACCTCAGCCGTCGGGGCCGCGCCATTGACCGCTTCAACTCACCAGACGGAGCAGGATAAAGCCCGCCAGGAGGCGCTGGCGCCGCAGCAACAGGATTTTCAGTCTTCACAACAGCGCATAGCGCCGCAGGGTATCCCTTTTCCTGAGGAAACGCATTGCAAATGGATCAACCGGGTCGATATCGACTCCGATAACCAGCCACTCACCCGGAAATTACTGGCGAAAACCGTGCAGCAGGCCCAAGGCCGCTGTCTGGGCAGCGAAGGGATACGCTTACTGGCCTATACCTTGCAAAATGAACTGATCGCGCAAGGCTACATCACCTCCCTGATTGATATTCCCTCTCAGTCGCTGGAGCAAGGTACCCTTGTGCTCACGCTGCACTATGGAAAAGTGGGCGCTATCGACTATGCCGACGGCTCAGACACTACCCGTCTGTGGAATTCACTGCCAACTTCTTCCGGCACTATCCTGCGCTTAAGCGACCTCGAGCAGGGGATGGCTAATCTGCAGCGTCTGCCAGGCGCCACGGCGCATATGAAACTGCTGCCGGGTCAACACGAGGGGGAAAGCGATATCCAGATTGCCCGCAGGCTGGAGAAAAAATGGCAGCTTGGCGCCTGGCTCGACGACGCCGGCAGCAAAGCCAGCGGCCGCTATCAGGCCGGCGGCGCCCTCTATCTTTACGACCTGACCACTCTCAACGATATCCTGTACGTTTCCGGCGGGGGGGATATTGAATTCAACCAGCATAACGACGGCAACCACAACGGCAGTCTGTATTACTCCATCCCCTTTGGCTACTGGACATTAAGCGCCTATGGGGCATACAGCCAGTATCGCCAGCAGTTTAACGGCAACTGGTCAACGATGGATTATAAGAGTAAGAATCGTTACTACAGCGCCACGCTGAGCCGTCTGCTCTCCCACACCCGGCAGCAAAAAACCACCGCCGACCTGCGAATTGCCAAGAGCACCTCGCATTATTACTTTGGTGGCAGTGAACTGCAGGTGATGCGCAAACAGACCCCCTCATGGGAGTTCACCCTTAACCACCAGCACTACTTTCATAAAAAAATCGTTGATGCCAGCATCGGCATACAGCGCAGCCTGCCGTGGCTCAGCTCAACGCCAACGCCGGAGGAAAAGGCCGGGTTATACAGCCCGCTGTCGCGGATCGTGCACGGTAACCTGCAGGCGCTGATGAAATTTGATGCCACCGGTGACAAATTTACCTGGGCCCCCCGATTGAGCGCCCAGTTCAGTCCCGACAAACTCGCTTCCGATAATAAATTCAATATTGGCAGCCGCTGGAGCGTGCGTGGTTTTGACGGCGAAAACAGCCTGTCCGGCAATCAGGGATGGTACTGGCGCAACGATTTTATCTGGGATCTCCCTTCCCACGAGCGGCAATTCTATCTGGGGGCAGATATTGGCCGCCTAATCGGCGCCGACCTGTATCAAAAAGGCAAAGTTCTTTCCGGCGCCGTCAGCGGCCTGCGCGGCCTGCTATGGTCAACACAATACGATCTGTTTATTAGCACCCCGCTCAGTAAACCGGATAAGTTTCATAGCGACGCCCTGAATATGGGCTTTTCATTACAGTGGAGGTATTAATTCAATCATTATCGACTATTTCAGTTACGTTGTTAATTAATCTTAATTTAAAGGAATAAATAAAATGTTTAAGTTTAAAGCTTCTTATGTCGCGCTGGCGGCAGTATTGACCTCGTCGGTGGTTTATGCCGACCCGACCAGCTATACGCATTCGTCTGGCGCCACGGTTATTGATATTGAAAAGCCGAATTCCGCCGGTGTCTCCCATAACATGTACCGTGACTTTAACGTTGGCACCAATGGCACCATCCTCAATAACAGCGGCGATGATGTCAGCCACAGCACCTTTGGCAATATCGCCCGTAACAATAATCTGACCGCCGGCAGCGCCTCGGTGATTTTGAACGAGGTCACCTCCAAAAACGCCAGTAGTCTGAAAGGTTTTATCGAAGTCAACGGCCAGAAAGCGGATGTGGTGATTGCCAACCCGAACGGCATCACCTGCTCCGGCTGTAGCTTTGTTAATACTAACAAAGCCATCCTGACCACCGGTAAGGTCAATATGACCGATGAAGGCGCCATCGGCAGCTATACCGTGACAGGCGGTACCCTCACTATTGGTGAAAACGGCATGAACGCCGCCAATAGCTACGCGGTTCTCCTCGCCGACGCGATCAATATCAACGGTAAAGTACAGGCTAGTAACGCTCTGGTCAGCGCAGGCAATTTCACCATGGATAACAGCACTGGCTCGGTGACCTCCGCCGGTAAGCAAGCCTCGCTTATTCAGATGACGGTTAACCCACAATACAGCATCGACGTCAGCAGTCTTGGTGGGATCGAGGCCAACAGCATCAGCATGGTCGGCAATAACATCGGCTTTGGGGTACGCAATAAAGGTTCTATTGTCGCTAACAGCACGTTACAGCTGAGCAGTAACGGTAATCTGCTAAACAAAGGAACGATAAAAAGCAATGGGTTGTTGAATAATATTTCCACCGCCACCGGCATAACGAATGAAGGCACTCTGTCCGGCGCCTATTATCTGATGCTGTCCACTCAAGGATATATCGTCAATACCGGCACCATGTCCGGCGGGCAACTTATCGCTGCCGCGAACAGTAATATCAATAACGGTGATTCAGGCACAATGAGCGGCACCAATGGTATAAGTTTGACCAGTGGTACACAAATCCGCAATGAAGCGAAAGCTTCCATGCTGTCCAATAACCTCATCTCCGCCACGGCGATGGGAGATTTTCTGAACGAAGGCAAAATCAGCGCCAAAAACACCACTCTCAACTTTATTGGCGACAGCTTTAAAAATACCGGCAATATCGCGTCCACCAGCAATACCACCATTAAGTCGCTTAATCAGGATGGTACACTGAATGGCGGTGAAATCTATAACCTGGGCAATATCACCGGCGAAAATATTGACCTGCAAACCAGCGGTACGCTGGCGCAAAGCAGCAATGGTCGCCTGGAAGCGACTAACGCCATTACGGCACATAGCTACTGGCTTAACAATAGCGGCGTAATCAAAGCCAGTGATATCACTACCGATCATGGCGTGGCCAGTAACTATGGCAATATCAATGCAAAGAATATTTCAATCACGACCTACTCAGACATCACTAACGAAGGGCAGATCAGCAGCACCGGCGACCTGACCTTAAATACTCAAAATAAAGGCGTGATCTACAACTATTCAACGCTCAGTGCGAGCGACAACATGACGTTAACTGCCACCAAAGTGGTCAATGGTGGAAAAAGTTGCGGCATACTTGGCCTGGCAAAATGCGGCGTCGGCACGTTAACCGCTGACAAGCTGGTGCTGAACTCATCGCAGAAATATGTTAGCGACATGGGGGGTAAACAGTATTTCAAGAGCACCGAAGTCAACACCGTGAAATAACACAGACCACGATGCGCGAGGCCTCGCGCATCGTTTTTTTGTAGCGCTTAGGGCTCGAAAGGCCGACGCTGGAACTGATCGTGGCCACATTTTGGACAACGCGGCAGCACGTCCGGCGTGTATACCGCCAGGTGATAGTGGCACTTCTCGCAGACCAGGTTGCCCAGGCCAACCACTTCGCCGCTGTGATACACACCGTGATGATTCAGATCCTGAAAGACTTCCCGCCACTCGAGCTGGGTTTTGTCAGTGATATCAGCCAGCTCCTGCCACAAGCTCTCCTTGATCACCCGCATAAACACGCTGTCGCTCTCATCTTCATGACTCTCTTCGTAGCTGCGGGCAAACTCCTCGAGATCGCGCTTTACCGCCGCAATCACCGACTCAATTTCGCTTTGTGTCAGATCGCCGGCGCGGACGATTTCATCGCGCGCCTGCGTCACCAGCGCGTCAATATCGCGCTCTCCATGGCGGAGCCGTTCGCTGAGCGAGGAGACCAGTTCACGGTAATATTGAGCAACCTTGTTCATCATTTCGCCTCCGGTGGGGTTAACGTCCTCTAATAATAGACCTTATTCCTCTCCCGCTGTGTCTGGCAACCCACAGAGTCGCGAAATAATCTGCGCAGCTTTTGCCGATGTTCATGTGCGAAAAGCTGTTTTGACGGGGGCGTTTGGGCTATGCTATGCCGATCTGAAATAACACATCCATTGGCTACATTTTGTAGCTGTATTGAAAACAGGACCACTGGCTGCCATGCAAGAGCAATACCGCCCGGAAGAGATAGAATCGAAAGTCCAGCTTCACTGGGACGAAAATCGTACATTTGAAGTAACTGAAGACGAGAGCAAAGAGAAGTATTACTGCCTGTCGATGCTTCCTTATCCTTCTGGTCGACTACACATGGGTCACGTGCGTAACTACACCATCGGCGACGTGATTGCCCGCTATCAGCGCATGCTGGGCAAAAACGTTCTGCAGCCGATCGGCTGGGATGCGTTTGGTTTGCCGGCTGAAGGGGCGGCGGTGAAAAACAACACCGCGCCTGCGCCGTGGACCTACGACAATATCGCCTACATGAAAAACCAGCTCAAAATGCTGGGCTTCGGCTATGACTGGAGCCGCGAGCTGGCGACCTGCACCCCGGAATACTACCGCTGGGAGCAGAAGTTCTTCACCGAGCTGTACAAAAAAGGCCTGGTGTACAAAAAAACCTCCGCGGTTAACTGGTGCCCGAACGACCAGACCGTGCTGGCCAACGAACAGGTTATCGACGGCTGCTGCTGGCGCTGCGACACCAAAGTCGAGCGTAAAGAGATCCCGCAGTGGTTTATAAAAATCACCGCCTACGCCGATGAACTGCTCAACGATCTGGATAAGCTGGACCACTGGCCGGACACCGTGAAGACCATGCAGCGCAACTGGATCGGCCGTTCGGAAGGGGTAGAAATCTCCTTTGACGTCAACGACTACGCTGACAAGCTGACCGTCTACACCACCCGTCCGGACACCTTTATGGGTTGTACCTACCTGGCCGTCGCGGCGGGTCACCCGCTGGCGCAGCAGGCTGCAGCGAACAACCCGGCGCTGGCCGCCTTTATCGACGAGTGCCGCAACACCAAAGTGGCCGAAGCCGACATGGCGACGATGGAGAAAAAAGGCGTCGATACCGGCTTTAAAGCAATCCACCCGCTGACCGGTGAACAAATTCCGGTATGGGCGGCAAACTTCGTGCTGATGGAATACGGCACCGGCGCGGTAATGGCCGTTCCGGGTCACGACCAGCGTGACTATGAGTTCGCCAGCAAGTACGGTCTGAATATTAAGCCGGTTATCCTCGCTGCCGACGGCTCTGAGCCGGATCTCTCTGAGCAGGCGCTGACCGAGAAAGGCGTTCTGTTTAACTCTGGCGAGTTCAACGGTCTTGATTATGAAGCGGGCTTCAATGCCATTGCCGACAAACTGGCAGCTATGGGCGTGGGCGAGCGTAAAGTTAACTATCGTCTGCGCGACTGGGGTGTATCCCGTCAGCGTTACTGGGGCGCGCCGATCCCGATGGTCACTCTGGAAGATGGCACCGTGCTGCCGACGCCGGAAGATCAGCTGCCGGTGATCCTGCCTGAAGACGTGGTCATGGACGGCATCACCAGCCCGATCAAAGCCGATCCCGAATGGGCCAAGACCACCGTCAACGGCCAGCCGGCGCTGCGCGAAACCGACACCTTTGACACCTTTATGGAATCTTCCTGGTACTATGCCCGCTACACCTGCCCGCAGTATCAGGAAGGAATGCTGGATTCGAAAGCAGCCAACTACTGGCTGCCGGTAGACATCTACATCGGTGGTATCGAACACGCCATCATGCACCTGCTCTACTTCCGCTTCTTCCATAAGCTGATGCGCGACGCGGGCATGGTGAACTCCGATGAGCCGGCGAAACAGCTGCTGTGCCAGGGCATGGTGCTGGCTGACGCGTTCTACTATGTGGGTGAAAACGGCGAACGTAACTGGGTCTCTCCGGTTGACGCTATCGTTGAGCGCGACGAGAAAGGCCGCATCGTGAAGGCCAAAGACGCAGCAGGCCACGAGCTGGTGTACACCGGCATGAGCAAGATGTCTAAGTCGAAAAACAATGGCATCGACCCACAGGTGATGGTTGAACGCTACGGCGCGGATACCGTACGTCTGTTTATGATGTTTGCTTCCCCAGCGGATATGACGCTGGAGTGGCAGGAGTCTGGCGTTGAAGGGGCTAACCGCTTCCTGAAACGCGTCTGGAAGCTGGTCTACGAGCACACCACCAAAGGGGACGTCGCGGCTCTGAACGTAGCGGCCCTCAGCGAAGATCAGAAAGCACTGCGTCGCGACATCCACAAAACCATCGCCAAAGTCACCGATGACATCGGTCGTCGTCAGACCTTCAACACCGCCATCGCGGCGATCATGGAGCTGATGAACAAGCTGGCGAAAGCGCCGCAGGAAGACGAACAGGATCGCGCGCTGATGCAGGAAGCGCTGCTGGCAGTGGTGCGTATGCTCAACCCGTTCACCCCGCACGCCAGCTTCACCCTGTGGCGTGAGCTGAACGGCGAAGGCGATATCGACAACGCGCCGTGGCCGGTAGCGGATGAGAGCGCAATGGTGGAAGACAGCACCCTCGTCGTCGTCCAGGTCAATGGCAAAGTTCGTGGTAAAATTACCGTTGCGGTAGATGCAACTGAAGAGCAGGTTCGCGAGCGCGCCGGCCAGGAACATCTGGTGGCGAAATATCTCGACGGGAAAACCGTGCGTAAAGTGATTTACGTTCCGGGCAAACTGCTCAATCTGGTCGTTGGCTAAGCGCGGGAGGAAGCGTGCGATATCTGGCAACAATGTTGTTATCTCTGGCGGTGCTTGTCACCGCCGGCTGTGGCTGGCACCTGCGTAGCACTACGCAGGTTCCGACCACCATGAAAACCATGATTTTCCAGTCAAGCGATCCGAACGGGCCGTTAAGCCGCGCGGTACGTAATCAGCTGCGTCTTAATGGCGTGGAACTGATCGACGCCAGCACGCTGCGTAAAGATGTCCCTTCTCTGCGCCTTGATGGGTCGTCGATTCAGAAAGATACGGCGTCGGTGTTCCAGGATGGTCGTACAGCGGAATATCAGATGGTCATGACCGTTCATGCCAGCGTCCTGATCCCAGGTCATGATATCTATCCGATTTCCACCAAGGTCTATCGTTCGTTCTTTGATAACCCGCAGGCGGCGTTAGCGAAAGACGCCGAGCAGGATATGATTATCCAGGAAATGTACGATAAAGCGGCGGAACAGCTGATTCGTAAGCTGCCAAGCGTTCAGGTGGCGGATGTTGAAGCCACCCAGCAGGAAGAGAAACCGGTCGTCGGCACCACGTCGCCGGCTTCCTCGGGTAACCGCGTCTCCACCACCCTGGGTCAATGATGATTCGGTTGTACCCGGAACAGCTCCGCGCGCAGCTCACTGAAGGGCTGCGCGCGGCCTATCTGCTGCTTGGCAACGATCCCCTGCTGTTGCAGGAAAGCCAGGACGCCATTCGTGAAGCCGCTGCCGCGCAGGGCTTTACCGAGCACCACACCTTCACCATAGACAATAGCACCGACTGGCAGGCGCTTTTCGCCTTAAGCCAGGCGATGAGCCTGTTCGCCAGCCGGCAAACCCTGCTGTTGATCCTGCCAGAGAATGGCCCCAACGCGGCGATCAATGAACAGCTCGCCACGCTGGTCGGCCTGCTGCACGACGACCTGCTGCTGATAGTTCGCGGCAGTAAGTTGACCAAAGCCCAGGAGAATGCCGCATGGCTCACCGCGCTGGCGCAGCGCGCCGTCCAGGTGAGCTGCCAGACGCCGGAATACGCGCAACTCCCGCGCTGGCTGGCCGCTCGGGCGAAACAGCATCAGTTGCAGCTTGACGACGCGGCCAGTCAGCTGCTGTGCTACTGTTACGAAGGTAATCTGCTGGCGCTGGCGCAGGCGCTGGAACGTCTGGCGCTACTTTGGCCGGATGGCAAACTGACCCTGCCCCGGGTTGAGCAGGCGGTGAACGATGCCGCCCACTTTACACCGTACCATTGGGTCGATGCGCTGCTGGCAGGCAAAAGTAAACGCGTGCTGCACGTTCTGCAGCAGTTGCGTCTTGAAGGCTGCGAACCTGCTATTCTGTTGCGCACCCTGCAGCGGGAGCTGTTGCTGCTGGTCACGCTCAAGCGTCAGTCGGCACAGACGCCGCTGCGCTCGCTGTTTGATAAACATCGGGTCTGGCAAAACCGCCGTCAGCTACTCAGCGACGCTCTCGCCCGCCTGAGTGGTGAACAGCTACGCCAGGCAGTGACGCTGTTAACCCGCGCGGAACTGACCTTCAAACAGGATTACGGGCACGACGTCTGGCCCGAACTGGAAAGTCTTTCGTTGTTGCTCTGCCACAAAGCTCTGGCGGACGTTTTTATTGATGGTTGATATGACTCAGTTGCAGGCAATCTATGGCGGCACCTTCGATCCGGTGCATTACGGTCACCTCAAGCCGGTTGAGATCCTGGCGAACCAGATTGGCCTGAGTAAGGTCATCATTATGCCCAATAACGTTCCGCCGCACCGACCACAGCCGGAAGCCTCCAGCGCGCAACGCGTTCATATGCTGGAGCTGGCCATTGCCGACAAACCTCTGTTCACGCTCGACAAACGCGAACTACAGCGCGACACCCCCTCCTGGACGGCGCAAACCCTGCAGGAGTGGCGCCAGGAACAGGGGCCAGAGAAGCCGCTGGCGTTTATCATTGGCCAGGATTCTCTGCTCACTTTCCCCACCTGGCACCATTATGAAACCATCCTCGACAATGTTCACCTTATTGTCTGCCGTCGCCCGGGTTACCCGTTGACCATGGCGCAGGAAGCCGATCAGCGCTGGCTGGATCGCCACTTAACCCACGATGTAGAGTGCTTACATAATCGCCCTGCCGGGGTCATTTACCTGGCGGAAACACCGTGGTTCGATATTTCGGCGACGATTATCCGCCAGCGACTCGAGCTGGGGGAATCCTGTGCCGAGATGCTGCCCGCCGCGGTGCTGGACTACATCCGTGAGCAGGAGCTCTATTGCTGATGCCAGCAGGCTGGGCCTGACGCGAAAAAAGCGCTATCGTAACGCCACATCTCTACCGCCTGTTTGAGCATCATCATGAAATTATGGTTAGTTCGCCACGGCGAAACCGAAGCCAACGTGGCCGGATTATACAGCGGCCACGCCCCGACCGCCCTGACGCCACGCGGCGTTGCCCAGGCGCAAGCCCTCGGTGAACGGTTACGCGCGGTGCCGTTCGATAAAGTATTCTGTAGCGAGCTGGCGAGAACCGGGACAACCGCCGATCTGCTGCTTGGCGAACGCCATATCCCGCGTGAGCACCATGCCGCGCTCAATGAGATGTTTTTCGGCGACTGGGAGATGCGTCATCATCGCGATCTCCAGAGAGAGGATGCGGAAAATTATGCCGCGTGGTGTGCTGACTGGCAGCATGCCGCCCCCACTAATGGCGAAAGTTTTCAGAATTTTGCCCGCCGCGTCAGCGCGTTTATCCCAACCCTGACCGACTGCCGCCATCTTGACCATCTGTTGATTGTCGGCCATCAGGGCGTCCTGAGCCTGCTGACCGCCCTGCTGTTGCAGATGCCCGCGGCGGCGATGTGGCACTTTCCTATTGCCCATGGCGCCTGGAGCCTCCTCGAAATCCGCGACGATTTCACTACTCTACGAGTATTAAATAGCCAGGCCGTCTGGCAGCCACAGGAAGAATTCCCCTCAGACCATTGACAGGCCAGTGCAGGCTGTTATTCTCCGCTGCCAGGTAACATCCGCCGAAACGTGTTTGCAGAAATTGTTTTACAAAAATGGCGATGCAATCCCTGGCGAGGGATGGGATGATAGCCCGCCACGAACGCCTGCCGACAGACATTTCATCCGACTTTTTCATCAGTTCGGGTATACTGTCAGGCTCTTTATGATTATCAATCTTCACGCACCCAGGGGGAACACTTGCAGGGTAAAGCACTCCAGGATTTTGTTATCGACAAAATTGATGACCTGAAAGGTCAGGACATCGTTGCCATTGATGTACATGGCAAATCCAGTATCACCGATTGCATGATCATCTGCACCGGCACTTCCACACGTCACGTGATGTCCATTGCCGACCACGTGGTTCAGGAATCCCGCGCCGCCGGCATGCTGCCGCTGGGCGTTGAAGGCGAAGCTGCCGCCGACTGGATCGTCGTCGACCTCGGTGACGTGATGGTTCACGTCATGCAGGAAGAGAGCCGTCGTCTGTACGAGCTGGAAAAACTCTGGAGTTAATGCGTGAAGCTGCAGCTGGTGGCCGTTGGCACCAAAATGCCGGACTGGGTACAGACCGGCTTTAGCGAGTATTTGCGCCGTTTCCCCAAAGATATGCCGTTTGAACTGGTGGAGATCCCCGCCGGTAAGCGCGGCAAGAACGCTGATATCAAGCGCATCCTCGAAAAAGAGGGCGAAATGATGTTGGCTGCTGCCGGCAAGAACCGTATCGTGACCCTGGATATTCCGGGAAAACCATGGGATACGCCGCAGCTGGCGCGCGAACTGGAACGCTGGAAACAGGACGGGCGTGACGTCAGTTTGCTGGTTGGCGGCCCGGAAGGCCTCTCTCCTGCCTGTAAAGCAGCAGCGGAACAGAGTTGGTCGCTCTCGACCCTCACCTTACCTCACCCACTGGTGCGCGTACTGGTGGCCGAGAGTCTGTATCGGGCGTGGAGCATTACCACCAACCACCCGTACCACCGTGAGTAATGATGATCAGGGTAGACTAAGCAGCGAATGAAATTACAGAATTCTTTCCGCGACTATACGGCTGAATCCTCGCTGTTCGTGCGCCGGGCGCTGGTCGCTTTTTTGGGGATTTTGCTGCTTACCGGCGTTCTGATCGCCAACCTGTATAATGTGCAAATCGTTCGCTTCAACGACTATCAAACGCGCTCGAACGAAAACCGCATCAAGCTGGTGCCGATCCCGCCAAGCCGCGGCATTATTTACGATCGCAACGGCACCCCGCTGGCGCTTAACCGCACTATTTATCAGCTGGAGATGATGCCGGAGAAAGTCGATAACGTGCAGCAAACGCTGGATGCGCTGCGCGACGTGGTCGATTTAACCG
This sequence comes from Klebsiella africana, assembly GCF_020526085.1. NCBI lineage: Bacteria > Pseudomonadati > Pseudomonadota > Gammaproteobacteria > Enterobacterales > Enterobacteriaceae > Klebsiella > Klebsiella africana. The sequence goes on from NZ_CP084874.1 coordinate 3,703,022, forward strand.
ACGATGATATCGCCGGCTTCAAAAAGGAGCGCGCCCGCTCCCATCGCTTTACCTCAATTCCGGTAAAGGTCAACCTCAGCGAAGTGCAGGTCGCTCGCTTTGCCGTTAACCAGTACCGCTTTCCCGGCGTCGAAGTCAAAGGCTACAAGCGCCGTTATTATCCGTATAACTCGGCGCTGACGCACGTCATCGGCTACGTCTCAAAAATTAACGATAAAGACGTCGACCGCCTCGATAAAGAGGGCAAGCTGGCCAACTACGCCTCGACCCACGACATCGGTAAGCTGGGTATTGAGCGTTATTATGAGGATGTCCTGCACGGTCAGACCGGCTACGAAGAGGTTGAAGTCAACAACCGCGGCCGCGTGATTCGCCAGCTCAAAGAGGTGCCACCGCAGGCCGGACGTGATATCTATCTCACGCTCGACCTCAAGCTGCAGCAGTATATCGAAACGTTGCTGGCCGGTAGCCGCGCGGCGGTGGTGGTCACCGATCCGCGTACCGGTGCTATTCTGGCGCTGGTCTCTACCCCGAGCTATGACCCGAACCTGTTCGTCGACGGCATCTCCAGCAAAGACTACTCCGGTCTGCTCAACGACCCGAACACACCGCTGGTCAACCGCGCGACGCAGGGGGTCTATCCGCCAGCCTCGACGGTCAAACCGTACGTCGCCGTCTCGGCGCTGAGCGCCGGGGTGATAACCCGCAATACCAGCCTGTTCGACCCAGGCTGGTGGCAGTTACCCGGCTCAGATAAACGCTATCGTGACTGGAAAAAATGGGGCCACGGCCACCTGAACGTCACCAAAGCGCTGGAGGAGTCTGCGGATACCTACTTCTACCAGGTCGCCTATGATATGGGCATCGATCGCCTCTCCGAGTGGATGAGCAAGTTTGGCTACGGCCACTACACCGGTATCGACCTCTCCGAGGAGCGCTCAGGCAACATGCCGACCCGCGAATGGAAGCTCAAGCGCTTCAAGAAACCCTGGTACCAGGGGGATACCATTCCGGTGGGCATCGGCCAGGGTTACTGGACCGCCACACCAATTCAGATGAACAAAGCACTGATGATCCTGATTAACGACGGAGTGGTGAAGGTGCCCCATCTGTTGCAAAGCACCGTAGAAGACGGTAAGCCCGTTCCGTGGGTTCAGCCGCATGAGCCGCCGGTAGGCGACATTCATTCCGGCTACTGGGAAATCGCCAAAGACGGCATGTTCGGTGTGGCTAACCGCGGCAACGGCACCGCGCACAAATACTTCGCCAGCGCGCCGTATAAAATCGCGGCCAAGTCCGGTACCGCCCAGGTGTTCGGCCTGAAGGCCAACGAAACCTATAACGCGCACCGGATCTCCGAGCGCTTGCGCGACCATAAACTGATGACGGCGTTTGCGCCTTATAACAACCCGCAGGTTGCCGTGGCGATGATCCTGGAAAACGGCGGCGCTGGCCCGGCGGTCGGCACCATTATGCGCCAAATCCTCGATCACATTATGCTCGGCGATAACAACACCACGCTGCCAAGCGAAAACCCAGCGGTAACCGCAGGGGAGGATCAATAATGACGGATAATCCGAATAAAAAATCGCTGTGGGATAAAATCCATCTAGACCCTACCATGGTGCTGATCCTGCTGGCGCTGCTCACCTATAGCGCGTTAGTTATCTGGAGCGCCAGCGGTCAGGACGTCGGCATGATGGAGCGTAAAATCGGCCAGATCGCCATGGGCGTGGTGATCATGATCGTCATGGCGCAGATCCCGCCGCGGGTCTACGAAGGTTGGGCGCCCTATCTCTATATTTTCTGTATTATTTTGCTGGTGGCCGTCGACGCCTTCGGCGCCATCTCCAAAGGGGCGCAGCGCTGGCTGGATCTCGGTATCGTTCGTTTTCAGCCGTCGGAGATAGCCAAAATTGCCGTGCCGCTAATGGTGGCGCGCTTTATTAACCGCGACGTCTGTCCGCCGTCGCTGAAGAATACCGCGATTGCCCTGGTGCTGATCTTCCTGCCGACCCTGCTGGTGGCAGCGCAGCCTGACCTCGGAACCTCGATTCTGATCGCCCTCTCCGGGCTGTTTGTGCTGTTCCTGTCGGGCCTGAGCTGGCGTCTTATCGGAATCGCCGTGGTGCTGGTCGCTGCCTTTATTCCGATCCTGTGGTTCTTCCTGATGCACGATTATCAGCGCCAGCGCGTGATGATGCTGCTCGATCCGGAAACCGACCCGCTGGGCGCTGGCTATCACATTATTCAGTCTAAAATTGCTATTGGCTCCGGCGGTCTGCGCGGCAAAGGTTGGCTGCATGGCACGCAGTCGCAGCTGGAGTTCCTGCCGGAACGTCACACTGACTTTATCTTCGCGGTTCTCGCCGAAGAGCTGGGCCTGATTGGCGTACTGATCCTGCTGGCACTCTATATTCTGCTGATCATGCGCGGACTGTGGATCGCCGCCCAGGCGCAAACCACCTTTGGCCGGGTCATGGCCGGTGGTTTAATGTTGATTTTATTCGTTTATGTCTTCGTAAATATTGGTATGGTGAGTGGTATTTTACCGGTGGTGGGCGTACCGTTGCCGCTGGTGAGCTACGGGGGCTCCGCCCTGATCGTATTGATGGCCGGGTTTGGTATCGTAATGTCGATCCATACCCACAGAAAAATGTTGTCGAAAAGCGTTTAAAGGGGTTCGCAATGCGTAAGCAATGGCTGGGGATCTGCATAGCAGCTGGGCTGCTGGCGGCATGTTCGAGTGATGACGTGCAACAAAAAACGGTCAGTACTCCACAGCCGGCCGTCTGTAATGGCCCGACGGTTGAGATCAGCGGCGCCGATCCGCAATATGAAACGCCGAACGCCACGGCGAATCAGGATTATGAGCGCGACGGTAAAAGCTACAAAATCGTCCAGGATCCGGCAAACTTTACTCAGGCCGGTTTCGCGGCGATCTATGACGCTGAGCCCAACAGTAATCTGACCGCCAGCGGCGAAACTTTCGATCCAACCCAGTTGACCGCGGCGCACCCGACGCTGCCGATCCCGAGCTATGCGCGGATCACCAACCTCGCCAACGGCCGCATGATCGTCGTGCGAATTAACGATCGCGGCCCGTATGGCAACGATCGGGTCATCTCGCTCTCCCGCGCGTCCGCTGACCGCCTGAATACCTCAAACAACACCAAGGTGCGCATCGATCCTATCATCGTCGCGCCTGACGGTTCACTTTCCGGTCCGGGGATGGCCTGCACCACTGTCGCCAAACAGACTTACGCCCTGCCCGCCCGGCCGAATCTGGACGGCGGAGACGCCACAGAGATGAGCCAGCCTGCGCCCACCGACGTTCGCCCGATCAGCAACAGCACGCTGAAGCCTGCAGACAGCGTCGGCGCACCGGTGAACAGCGGCGGTTTCCTCGGCGCGCCAACGCCGCTTAACAGCGGCGTGCTGGAAAGTAGCGAACCGGCAGCCACGACTGCCCCGGCGGCTGCCGTCGCAACGCAAACGGCACCCGTCACCGCACCAGGCTCCATTCAGGGTAGCGTTGCTCCCGCTGCGACCACCAGTGCCGTAGCCGTCACCTCTTCCGCCGCCTCCAGCGCCAGCGGTAATTTTGTCGTCCAGGTTGGCGCAGTGAGCGACCAGGCGCGGGCGCAGCAGTATCAGCAGCGCCTGAGCCAGCAATTCTCTGTGCCGGGCCGGGTCACGCAAAACGGCGCGGTATGGCGTATTCAGCTGGGCCCGTTTGCTGATAAAGCACAGGCTACCGCCGTTCAGCAGCGCCTGCAAAGCGAAGCGCAGCTGCAGTCTTTTATTACTCGCGCCAACTAAACGCCGCGGGCTGCCCGTTCATCATGCGCATGTAAAAGTCATTAACAAACTCATGCGCAATGTCGGATGCTGGCCCGCAGAGCATTTGCTATAGTAAGGCACTTTTTTAACTCCATCACGGATGCCGTTGTTCTGACCATGAAGACCTCTTTCACCGCTCGTTTACTCATCACGGCGCTCTCCGTTGCAGCGCTCTCCTCCGCTGCCCGCGCCGATGACCTGAATATCAAAACGATGATCCCAGGCGCCCCGCAGATTGACGCCGAATCCTGGATCCTTATCGATTACAACTCTGGCAAGGTGCTGGCAGAAAATAACGCCGACTCCCGCCGCGACCCGGCCAGTCTAACCAAAATGATGACCAGCTATGTTATCGGTCAGGCGATGAAAGCGGGCAAATTTAAAGAGTCCGATCTGGTCACCGTAGGCAACGATGCCTGGGCCACCGGCAACCCGGTTTTCAAAGGCTCTTCCCTGATGTTCCTCAAACCAGGCATGCAGGTGCCGGTTTCCCAGCTGATCCGTGGTATCAACCTGCAGTCCGGGAATGATGCCTGCGTAGCGATGGCCGATTATGTCGCCGGCAGCCAGGACGCCTTCGTCAGCCTGATGAACAACTACGTCAACGCCCTGGGCCTGAAAAACACCCATTTCCAGACCGTACACGGCCTCGATGCTGACGGACAGTACAGCTCCGCGCGCGACATGGCGCTGATTGGCCAGGCGCTGATCCGCGATGTGCCGAACGAGTACTCCATTTATCGTGAGAAAGAGTTCACCTTTAACGGTATTCGCCAGCTGAACCGTAATGGCCTGCTGTGGGATAACAGCCTGAACGTTGACGGCATTAAAACCGGCCATACCGACAAAGCGGGCTACAACCTTGTCGCCTCTGCCACCGAAGGCCAGATGCGTCTTATCTCGGCGGTCATGGGCGGGCGTACTTTCAAAGGCCGTGAGTCGGAAAGTAAAAAACTGCTGACCTGGGGCTTCCGCTTCTTTGAAACCGTCAATCCAATTAAGGCCGGCAAAGAATTTGCGTCTGAACCCGCCTGGTTCGGCGACAGCGATCGCGCCTCGCTGGGGGTGGATAAAGATGTTTATCTGACTATTCCGCGCGGCCGGATGAAAGATCTCAAAGCCAGCTATGTGCTGAATAACACTGAACTGCACGCCCCACTGCAGAAAAACCAGGTGGTCGGCACTATCAACTTCCAGTTGGATGGTAAAGTCATCGATCAGCGTCCGCTGGTGGTGCTGCAGGAAATTCCGGAGGGGAATTTCTTCGGCAAAATTATTGATTACATTAAATTAATGTTCCATCACTGGTTTGGTTAAATATTGAGCACTTGAAAGTGTGATTTCCATCCCCATATACTATTCATCCAAGTAACTCATAACTCCCGCCCTTGGTGGGAGTTATTATTTTGTCGTAACACCGGAGCTGACATGAAAACCAAACTTAACGAACTGCTTGAATTCCCTACACCATTTACTTACAAAGTAATGGGGCAGGCGTTGCCGGAGCTGGTTGATCAGGTGGTGGAAGTGGTACAGCGCCATGCGCCTGGTGATTACTCGCCGTCAGTAAAACCGAGCAGCAAAGGTAACTACCACTCGGTCTCCATCACCATCAACGCCACCCACATTGAACAGGTGGAAACCCTGTACGAAGAGTTAGGTAATATCGACATCGTACGGATGGTGCTGTAACCTTTTCCCTGACCCGGCCGTCGTGCCGGGTCCTCTCATTTCCTTCTTCGTGGCTGTGATATACTCCCCGACCTGAGTCCTCTCTTCCCGGCGGAGATGTTGTTTTGCAGCACAATAAAATTCTTATCCGGCAGCTTGGCCTGCAACCTTATGAACCCGTCTCGCAGGCGATGCATGAATTCACCGACGCTCGCGATGAAAACACCCTCGACGAGATCTGGCTGGTGGAACATCACCCGGTCTTCACGCAGGGCCAGGCCGGGAAAGCAGAACATGTCCTGGTTCCTGGCGATATTCCGGTGATCCAAAGCGATCGCGGCGGCCAGGTAACCTATCATGGTCCAGGGCAGCAGGTAATGTACGTGTTGTTGAATCTTAAACGCCGCAAGCTAGGCGTACGCGAGCTGGTGACGCTGCTGGAACAAACAGTCGTCAACACCCTGGCCGAATACGGTATCGACTCCCATCCCCGCGCCGATGCCCCAGGCGTCTACGTCGGCGAACGCAAAATCTGCTCTCTGGGGCTGAGGATCCGCAAAGGCTGTTCTTTCCACGGCCTGGCGCTCAATATTGCGATGGATCTGACACCATTTTTGCGTATCAATCCCTGCGGCTACGCTGGCATGGAGATGACGCAAATGCGCCAGTGGCAGCCGGCTGTATCGCCTGAAAAAGTCGCTCCACGTCTGGTCGCCAATCTGCTGGCGCTGCTGAATAACCCACCTTACGAATACCTCGCTCAGGAATAAGTGCGGCGCCCCGCTCACGGCGGGGCTCAAGATCCAAACATCACGATTAACTCGCTATTTTTGCAATCAATTGTCACGCACGGCAACGCGGTAGGCCGCTATACTTGGCCTATCACTCTCAACCGGACTTATCGCGTGCCAGAGAATACGCCTCCGTCAGAATCCCCTGAACGACAGGATGAACGTTACGACCGCCAGATGTTTCGCATCCTGCGCAATATTGACCTCAATCTGTTGACCATCTTCGAAGCCGTGTATGTACATAAAGGTATCGTCAACGCCGCGAAGATACTTAATATCACGCCGTCGGCCATAAGCCAGTCCATTAACAAACTGCGGGCGCTTTTCCCCGATCCGCTGTTTATTCGCAAAGGACAAGGGGTGACCCCCACCGCCTATGCCACCCATCTTCACCAGTACATCAGCCGCGGCATGGAGGCTTTCCTCAGCGCGCTGGATATTACCGGTAGTTCACATCAACAGCGGGTGATCACCATCGCCAGCACGCCCTCCATGGGGGCGCTGCTGATGCCGACCATCGCCAGCGCCCTGAAACCGGCTTTTCCGCAGATCCTGTTGCACAATATCGCCATCAATGATGCGGCGCGACAGATCGACCAGCGCCAGGTCGATCTGCTCATTGATACCCACCTGCACAGCGGCCAGGCGATAAGCCATCATGTGCTGTATCAGGATCGGGTGCAGATGTACTGCCGCTCCGGGCATCCTGCTCTGCACACTCAGCAGGATGAAACCACCCTCAGCCAGTATGAGTTCGCGCTCCTGCTGCCGGAAGGCCAGCGTTATCCCACTCTGCACCGTCGGTTACAGGAAGAGATGGGCGAGCGACGCTGCGGTTTCAGCACCTTCAACCTGCTGACCCAGGCAGCGATGGTTGCCCAGAGCGACATGCTGGGGCTGACCACCGAGCGCCTGTTTGCTACAGTATCCCGGCTTTGGCCGCTGCAAATTCTCGACTACCCCGCTCTGCAGGACGAAAAAATTGATGTCGCGCTGCTTTACAATAAACAGAGCGGGAAAGAGCCATTGCTGAAAGAGATCATCGAAACAGTGATCCAGACGTTCAGGACATAGCGCACGGAAGGGAAAAGGATAAAACAACAACTATTTTACAATTTGCCGGGCAGGCAGGCTGCTTTCTGCCCCTTTTCAATGGTATACTGCCTGCTCTTGATTCAAAAATAGTTGATAATTGCAACATTTCATTGAATTAATTCGCTTTCCTTCGTGACTCGCAACTGGAACACGCACGCTATGAGTAAACCCATTGTGATGGAACGCGGTGTTAAGTACCGCGACGCCGATAAAATGGCCCTTATCCCGGTGAAAAACGTGGCAACTGAGCGTGAAGCTCTGCTCAGAAAACCGGAATGGATGAAAATCAAACTTCCGGCAGACTCGTCCCGTATCCAGGGTATCAAAGCAGCGATGCGTAAGAACGGCCTGCACTCTGTGTGCGAAGAGGCCTCCTGCCCGAACCTTGCAGAATGCTTCAACCACGGTACCGCGACCTTTATGATCCTCGGCGCGATCTGTACCCGCCGTTGCCCGTTCTGCGACGTCGCGCATGGACGCCCGGTCGCGCCAGATGCGAACGAGCCATTGAAGCTGGCGCAAACTATCGCCGATATGGGTTTGCGCTACGTCGTGGTCACCTCGGTGGACCGTGACGACCTGCGCGATGGCGGCGCACAGCATTTTGCCGACTGCATCAGCGCTATTCGCGAGAAAAACCCGTCAATTAAGATTGAAACACTGGTTCCGGATTTCCGTGGCCGTATGGATCGCGCCCTCGATATTCTGACCGTAACCCCGCCGGACGTCTTTAACCACAACCTCGAAAACGTACCGCGTCTTTATCGTCAGGTCCGTCCGGGCGCGGATTATAACTGGTCGCTGAAGCTGCTGGAGCGTTTTAAAGAAGCGCATCCGGAGATCCCGACGAAATCCGGCCTGATGGTAGGTCTGGGCGAAACCAACGACGAGATTATCGACGTGATGCGCGACCTGCGCCGTCACGGCGTCACCATGCTGACGTTAGGCCAGTATCTGCAGCCGAGCCGTCATCACCTGCCGGTGCAGCGCTACGTCAGCCCGGAAGAGTTTGAAGAGATGAAAGCAGAAGCAATGGCGATGGGCTTCACCCACGCCGCCTGCGGTCCCTTCGTCCGCTCTTCCTATCATGCCGATCTGCAGGCTAAAGGGATGGAAGTTAAATAACCTGCCGCTTCCGCCGCTGCGCGCCTTTCCGGCGCAGCGGCTCTCTCCGCTGCACCCGCTACGCCAGTCCGTAACAGTTAGTTGCATCTTTTCTCCGCGGCGCCGACAAAAACGACAAAGGCCGCAACGATAAACGTCGCGGCCCCTTCGCCGTCCAGCCAGTCTCCTTCCAGGAGCGTCTGGTCAATTACTCTTTATGAGAGAGCTTCTGCGCCGGCGCTTCTTCTTCTGCGGTGGTCTTCTTCGCGCTATCGTCATCTTCGTTCATGGCTTTTTTAAAGCCCTTGATAGCCGAACCCAGGTCGCCGCCCAGCGTACGTAATTTCTTGGTACCAAACACTAAGATAATCAGTGCTGCGACTACCAGCAGTTTGGTAATACTAATCTCACCCATAGCTAACCTTCTTCTCTATACAAGCTGCGAATACGCCATCATACACGCATTTATCCGTCCTATTGTAATCCACCTGTGCGTGGGCTGCGTGATTCGGCCCATGGCCTCCCCTCCGGGAGTGAGCGCTGAGATGTCCATCCTGACGTGCACAGCGAATTATTGGGATAAACAATACGGGTATTTGACGCGCGGACACAATAGCAATCTGTAACAAGGTGAATCAAGTCTTGTTTAAAAAAACATCACAATAATTGCGGCGGCGCAAAGCGTCGGTTGTGCAATACCGGCAAACGCTCGCGAACGCGCGCAAGGTAGTCCGCGGAGAGATCGGCAAAGATCAGCTGCGGTTCGCTCCCTGCTCCGGCCAATGTAGTCCCCAGCGGATCAATAATCCGGCTCTGCCCTATATTACGCGTCCCACACTCGCCTGCCGCCACGATATAACAGGTAGTATCGAGGGCGCGTGCCGCCAGCAGCGTCGCCCAGTGATGCTCTTTCTGCGGCCCTTTCACCCATGCTGCGGGCAACACCAGCAGCTGTGCACCGTTCAGGGCCAACGACAGCGCCAGCTCCGGAAAGCGCAGATCGTAGCAGGTCATCAGGCCAACGCGGAATCCCGCCACCTCGATTACCGGTGGGATCTGCTGACCGGGATCCACCCGCCGCGACTCCTGCATCGCGAAGGCATCATATAAATGAATTTTGTGATAATGGGTAATCACAGCGCCATCCCGTAAGACCACCAGCGTATTGGTCGCTCTCCCCTCCCCCGACGGCACATGCAGCGTCAGGACCGTGGTCAGGCTGTTACGCCCGCTCTCGGCCAACAGCAGTTGCAAAAATTCCCCGTCCAGCGACTGAGCCGATTTCACTGACAGATCCGGGTCACTGTCATCCCGCGCCAGCAACGCCTCCGGCAGCACCAGCAGCGCCGCCCCTTCACGCGCCGCCTGCTGCATCATCGCCACACAGGTTTGTGCATTCGTCCGCCATACTGGCGTGACGGCAAATTGTCCTGCCGCTACCCGCATGTTCTTCTCCCGTCAGGTTATGGATAGCCAATCGCGCCTGATGCGCGCTACACTTGACACTCTCTTACATCAAATAGCAGGAAACGACCGTGTTTCAACTTCTTTGCGCCGTTTTTATTGGCGGCGGCACCGGCAGCGTATTGCGCTGGTGGCTGGGCATGAAGCTCAATCCTGTGCATCACGCTATCCCGATTGGGACCCTGACGGCCAACCTGGTTGGCGCCTTTGTGATTGGTGCCGGTCTGGCATGGTTTAATCGTTTGACCGGCATTGACCCGATGTGGAAGCTGCTGATTACCACCGGTTTCTGCGGCGGCCTGACCACGTTCTCCACTTTCTCTGCGGAAGTGGTGTTTCTCCTGCAGCAGGGGCGAGTGAGCTGGGCGCTACTCAACGTCGCGGTAAATTTGCTGGGGTCGTTTGCCATGACCGCGGTCGCCTTTTGGCTCTTTTCACAAGCAGCCAGCCGCTAAGCGCGCGGCAAGCAGGCAAAAAAAAACCCGCTAATAGCGGGTTTTTATATTCTGCTGACGCGTTGCTTACAGAGCGATGACGTTTGCAGCAGAAGGGCCTTTGGCACCGTTAGTGATTTCGAACTCTACGCGCTGACCTTCAGCCAGAGTTTTGAAACCGTTGGACTGGATTGCAGAGAAGTGTACGAATACATCTTTGCTGCCATCTTCCGGAGTAATGAAACCGAATCCTTTGGACTCATTAAACCACTTAACGTTACCTTTAATCTTAGACATCAAAATTACCTTTATATGAAAAATCGACACTAATGCTGTGTCGGGTATCAGTACACCAATTGTGGTACCTTTTGTCCAGTGCAACTTTGCTAAAAAGTGATAAAAGTCGCTATCTTTTTTAGTGGGTAACGCTTTAGTCCTTGTTTTTCAACAAGACGCGCCACTTATCTCATTTATTGCTAAGACTTAGCGAATTAAAACTGAATACGCGCCCAGGCGAAGTAAACGTTACCGTTATTGTAGGTGCCAGGAATATAGGTCATCTGGAACGTTGCCGGGCCGTAACCTATTGACGCTAATGGCAAGATCACCGGGATCGGGATGTAGTCCCAGTTATCGCGCGCCGTCACGCCGAGGGTATAGCCAAGACCAAGGCGGAAGTTCTGGTCGGTCAGCGGGCGCCAGGTTTTCTCCCAACCATAGCCGCCGATAGGCTCCCACTTATTAAAAGAGTCTTTGAACGCCATCAGGTACAGGCCGTGCCAGTTCCCTTTCTCATCCCAGCGCGAGACGCCGAAACCCGCCCCCCACGGACGTTCGTTATACTTATCGGTCTTTTCCTTATCATAGGCAAAGCGCGCGTGCCAGGTGATGGCTGGAACGTACAGATCATAGTGCTCCGGCGCATTCCACGTCTGTGCCACGTTATTACTTAAGGTTTGGTAACCTTCGCTAAGGGTCGATGAAAACGACGCGCTGGCGTTTCCGGACACCAATAACCATCCTAAAAAACCAAGAGAAAACAATGATAAACGACGTAGCATCAACACTTTTCTATTACCAGTTTCATTTAAAAGTCATCTAAAATAGCAAAGATAGACTCAATACAGGCTGAACGAAATAAGGCAAACTCCTGATTTTCACCCGATGTCTATCAGCGCTTCTTAACTATCCATCTGGTGATTATATCCAGCGCGATGGCGTAAGCGTAGTTCTTAGCGCTTTATTGATTTGCATCAGCGAGTTTCGTCGCTTTTTTCGGCACATTCGCACACTAAAATTTGGTGCAACGCTTTTTTATCTACATATTCTTTGGGCTTAGGGGTTATAAATGCTGACGTTTGTTGAGATCCTGATTGGGATTGTGGTCATTGTGGGCGTTGCCCGCTATATCATTAAGGGCTATTCGGCCACCGGGGTACTGTTCGTCGGAGGGCTAATCTTATTGATTGTCAGCGCCCTGCTGGGACATAAAGTCCTCCCGAGCAATACCGACAGCACCGGTTATTCTGCCACCGATATTATTGAATACATTAAGATTCTACTCATGAGCCGCGGCGGCGATCTGGGTATGATGATTATGATGCTGTGCGGTTTCGCCACCTATATGACCCACATTGGCGCCAATGATATGGTGGTAAAATTAGCATCAAAGCCACTGCGCTATATTAATTCGCCCTACCTGTTGATGATTGCCGCCTATTTTGTCGCCTGCCTGATGTCGCTCGCGGTATCTTCAGCCACCGGCCTTGGCGTGCTGCTAATGGCAACGCTGTTTCCGGTGATGGTGAACGTCGGCATCAGCCGCGGGGCGGCGGCAGCCATTTGCGCCTCACCGGCGGCGATTATCCTCTCGCCCACCTCTGGCGATGTTGTACTGGCGGCCAAAGCCGCTGAAATGCCGCTGATCGACTTTGCCTTCAAAACCACGCTGCCGATCTCCATCGCGGCCATTATCTGCATGGCGATCGCCCACTTCTTCTGGCAGCGTTACCTGGATAAAAAAGAGAACATTTCCCACGAAATGCTCGACGTCAACGAGATCACCACCACCGCCCCGGCGCTGTATGCCATCCTGCCATTTACCCCGATTATCGGCGTGCTGATCTTTGACGGCAAATGGGGGCCGGAACTGCACATTATTACCATTCTCGTCGGCTGCATGCTGCTGGCGGCGCTCCTCGAGTTCCTGCGCGGGTTTAACACCAAAAATGTCTTTAGCGGGCTGGAAGTTGCCTACCGTGGCATGGCCGACGCCTTCGCCGGCGTAGTGATGCTGCTGGTTGCCGCGGGCGTCTTTGCCCAGGGGTTAAGCACTATCGGCTTTATTAACGGTCTGATCTCGATCGCCACCTCCTTCGGCTCGGCCAGCATTATTCTGATGCTGGTGCTGGTGATCCTGACCATGCTGGCGGCCATGACCACCGGCTCCGGCAATGCCCCGTTCTATGCTTTTGTTGAAATGATCCCCAAGCTGGCCCACTCCTCCGGCATCAACCCGGCTTACCTGTCGATTCCGATGCTGCAGGCCTCTAACCTCGGCCGTACGATATCGCCGGTCTCTGGCGTGGTGGTCGCCGTTGCCGGGATGGCAAAGATTTCACCGTTCGAAGTGGTCAAGCGCACTTCCGTGCCGGTGCTCGTTGGCCTGCTGGTGGTGATCGTTGCTACTGAAATCCTGGTACCGGGCAGCGCGCTCCGCTAATGGTCTAACCAGGTGAAAAGGCGCCATCAGGCGCCTTTTTTATGCTTTAATAACTCCCCGTTATCTTTTGCCATCCACAATCAGGAATAACCATGTTCAGGAAGGATTTCGCCGCGCTTGCCCTGGTGCTTACCGCCACTCAGGCCGGCGCTGAACCGCTCACCGCGACGCGATACGCTGATTTTGACCGCTATGTCCTTGCCCTCTCCTGGCAAACCGGATTCTGTCAGAGCATGTATGACCGCAATCGCAACGAACCGGAAGAGTGTCGCCTGCAGCAGGAGACCGCGAATAAAGCCGACTTTCTGACCGTGCATGGCCTGTGGCCCGGGCTGCCAAAGTCCATCGCCGCGCGCGGAGTGGATGAACGTCGCTGGATGCGCTACGGCTGCGCCACGCGTCCGGTGCCTAACATGCCGGAAGTAAAAGCGAACCGCAAATGCCAGGCGGCGGAGACCGGGCTATCGCTGGAGATGGCTAATAAGCTCAATAGCGTGATGCCGGGCTCAGGCGGTACCTCCTGCCTGGAGCGTTACGAGTACGCCAAACATGGCGTCTGCTTCGGCTTTGATCCCGACAGCTATTTTGGCACCATGGTGCGCCTGAATGGGGAAATTAAGCGCAGCCCGGTAGGCGATTTCCTCGCGAAGCACTATGGTCAGACCGTCAGCCGCGCCGACTTCGACGCCGCCGTGGCCCGCGCCTGGGGTCCGCAAAGCGTGAAAGCGTTTAAATTAACCTGTAACGGTAATCCGGCCTATCTGACCGAGATGCAAATCTCCCTCAACGCCGCCACCATCAACGCCCCGCTGGCCACCTCCGCTTTTCTACCGCAGCCTCACCCGGGTAACTGTGGAAGCCAGTTTATCCTCGATAAGGTGGGCCAGTAGCGTAAAGCGACGTCCTGAGCAGAAAACGCCGTCCGCCGGGTGGCGTTACACGCTGAATGTGCGTTTCATCACTTCAAACTGCCGACAACTCTCAGTATGATGGTAGGACCTTAACCCTTGCCCCTTTCGGCGAGGGTTTTCTTTTACGGACAGGTTCCTGGATAACATGGAGTATGCAATGACCAGACCCGCAATCATCATTAACGAACTGGATGCCGAACGTATCGACAGGCTGCTGGAGCAGCCGGCCTTCGCCAACTCGCCGGTTGCCGATGCCCTGAATGACGAACTCGACCGCGCGCAAATGTTGGCGCCGGAAGCAATGCCCCATGATGTCGTCACCATGAACAGTACGGTAAAATTCCGCGATTTAACCAGCGGCGAAGAGCGTGTGCGCACGCTGGTGTTTCCGACGCAGGTGACCGACAGCGCCAACCAGCTCTCCGTCCTCGCGCCGGTGGGCGCCGCGCTGCTGGGTCTCAAGGTTGGCAGCACCATTCACTGGGAGCTGCCTGGCGGCGCATCAACGCACCTGGAAGTGCTGGAGCTACTTTACCAACCGGAAGCCGCTGGCGAATTCCACCGTTAATCCCCGCTGCCTGAGGCGTTTCACGCTTTACTCAGAGGATGTCTGCACATCCTCTTTCTGCTGTTTCTTTCCCCACTTACCCTTTTTTACGCTTTCCGCTCGTCCGACTGACAGTTTTGCGACCTGAATGACACAATATCCGCATATAATATGTTGATATAGAGGCAAAATGAACAAGGAGGATTGCATATGTATAAGACTATCATTATGCCCGTTGATGTCTTTGAGATGGCGCTGAGCGACAAGGCCGTCCGACATGCGGAGTTTCTGGCTCAGCAGGATGGAGTGATCCATCTGCTGCATGTATTACCCGGTTCAGCGAGCTTTACCATGAGCCGCTTTACTGCCGACCTGCGGCGGTTTGAGGAACATCTGCAGCATGAAGCAGAAACCCGTCTGCAAACGATGGTCAGCCACTTCAGTATTGATCCCTCTCGTATCAAGCTACATGTGCGTTTCGGCAGCGTTCGCGATATGGTGAATGAGCTGGCCAGTGAAATTAATGCCGATGTGGTGGTGATTGGCTCGCGCAACCCGTCTATCAGCACCCATCTGCTCGGCTCTAACGCCTCAAGCGTAATTCGCCATGCCCATATCCCGGTGATGGTTGTCAGATAAGCGCGAGGAACAGGTAACAAAAAAGAGGCTACCCCAGGGTAGCCTCTTTGTTATGCAGGTCTATTGTCTGACTTGTTATGCGGTTTTCGTGCGGATCAGGTAGTCGAAGGCGCTCAGCGACGCTTTTGCCCCTTCACCTGCCGCGATAATAATCTGTTTATACGGCACGGTGGTGCAATCGCCAGCGGCGAACACGCCTTTGACGTTGGTTTCGCACTTCGCATCGATGATGATCTCACCCATGCGATTACGCTCAACGGCGCCTTCCAGCCAGGTGGTGTTAGGCAGCAGACCAATCTGGACGAAGATCCCCGCCAGCGCGACATGATGCTCATCGCCGCTCACCCGATCACGATACTGCAGGCCGGTGACTTTGCTGCCATCGCCTTTCACTTCTGTGGTCTGCGCATTGAGAATGATATCGACATTCTTCAGGCTGCGAACTTTATCCTGCAGCACCTGGTCGGCTTTCATCTCTGGAGCAAACTCCAGCAGGGTCACATGCTCTACGACGCCCGCCAGGTCGATGGCGGCTTCCACGCCGGAGTTCCCGCCGCCGATTACCGCTACGCGTTTGCCCTTAAACAGCGGACCATCGCAGTGAGGGCAGTAGGTCACGCCCTTGGTGCGATACTGATCTTCGCCCGGCACGTTCATATTGCGCCATTTCGCCCCGGTGGCGATGATGACGCTACGCGCCTTCAGCACCGCGCCGGAGGCGGTTTCGATCTGATGCAGGCCGCCCTCTGTCGCCGCCGGCGTCAGTTTGGTCGCACTCTGGGAGTCGATCACATCGACGTTATAGTCATTGACGTGCGCTTTCAGCGCGCCTGCCAGCTTCTGGCCTTCAGTTTTCGGCACCGAAATATAGTTTTCGATATCCACGGTATCCAGCACCTGACCGCCGAAGCGTTCGCCCATCAGGCCGGTACGAATCCCTTTACGTGCAGAGTAGACCGCCGCCGCCGCGCCGGACGGGCCGGAGCCAACGATCAGTACATCGTAAGCGTCACGCTGATTCAGCTCTTCCGCTGCGCGTTTTTCCGCACCAGTATCCACTTTGGCGACGATTTCCGTCAGCGTCATCCGTCCCTGACCAAACTCCTGACCGTTCATGAACACCGCTGGCACGCCCATGACGTTACGCTCGGTGATCTCATTCTGGAAGGTCCCGCCGTCAATCGCCGTGTGTTTGATGCGCGGGTTGAGCACCGCCATCAGGTTCAGGGCCTGGACCACGTCCGGGCAGTTATGACAGGAGAGCGAATAGTAGGTTTCGAATTCGAAATCGCCATCAATATCGCGGATCTGCTCCAGCAGCGACTGGGTCTCTTTCGACGGATGACCGCCGGTCCACAGCAGCGCCAGCACCAGCGAGGTAAACTCGTGGCCCAGCGGAGAGCCGGCGAAGCGCGGGCCCTGGTCGGAACCGGGATTGGTAATTAAGAAAGACGGCTTACGTACCGCCAGCGTGTTGTCTTCTTTAAAAGTGACTTTATCTGACAGTTCAGCGATTTCAGCCAACAGTTCCTTGATCTCTGCCGATTTAGCGCTGTCATCCAGCGTGGCAATCAGCTCAACAGGCTTGGTCAGCTTCTCAAGATAGGCCTTGAGCTGGGTTTTCATGTTGGTGTCGAGCATTGTTATCTCCTGGGCTTAAAACATCATCATGCAAGCGGCCTCGTCGGCAGCCTGAATGCGCTTGCATCATGGTGTTGGAATAAAATGGGCGCGAAAGCGCCCATTGATTGCCGGGTGGCACGCCGTTTACCCGGCCTACGATCTTGTAGGCCCGTGCAACGTAGCGCCGCCGGGCACAAACAGACTTAGATCTTACCAACCAGATCTAAAGAAGGAGCCAGCGTCGCTTCGCCTTCTTTCCATTTCGCCGGGCACACTTCGCCTGGGTGGGAAGCGACGTACTGCGCTGCTTTGATTTTACGCAGCAGGTCAGACGCATCACGGCCGATACCTTCAGCGGTAACTTCGATCGCCTGGATGATACCCTGCGGGTCAACGACGAAGGTAGCGCGGTCAGCCAGACCTTCATCTTCACGCATGTTGTCGAAGTTACGGGTCAGGGCGCCAGTCGGGTCGCCGATCATCGCATATTTGATTTTGGCGATGGTTTCAGAGCTGCTGTGCCACGCTTTGTGGGTGAAGTGGGTATCGGTAGACACAGAGTAAACGTCTACGCCCAGCTTCTGCAGTTCTTCGTAATGGTCAGCCACGTCGCCCAGTTCAGTCGGGCAGACGAAGGTAAAGTCAGCCGGATAGAAGAAGAAGACGCTCCAGCGGCCTTCGGTGTCTTTCTCGGTGACTTCGATGAATTCACCATTTTTGAATGCCTGGTTTTTGAACGGTTTGATTTTGGTGTTAATTAAGGACATCTATACTTCCTCCGTGTTTTCGTTGAGGTCTAAGTTAACGAATTTTTCCTGACCCGACCAATGCGTTTACATTATCGAATCAATAAGCGTTATCTAACAACCGGAACAAGACAACTCTGTGAACCTGTCGACGCGTTCAGCGCTAATCGCTGTTTTTCGCATCATTTGCCGCGACAAAAGTAAAAAGGCCACCTTTTCAGGCGGCCCCGTTACCTGAAATACCCGAAGGTAGGTTCAGCGCCAGTCAGACTGGCTATGTGTTGCGCTCTACATTACCTTAATGTAACAGCATCCAGGATTACATCACCCACGCCAGGAAAGGGCAATCCGTCATTCTGCTGATCTTGCCTATGACTGTGATAGGTTCGGCAATCGTTTTGCCTTTTCCTGCTGATTTTACAAGGAATACGCATGTTAAAACGTCTGCTGTTACTGAGCTTTCTGCCTTTATGTAGTTATGCGCAAGAGCTGCCCGCTCCGGTAAAAGCAATAGAAAAACAGGGCATTACCATCATAAAGCCCTTTGACGCTCCGGGAGGAATGAAAGGCTGGCTGGGTAAATATCAGGATATGGGGGTCGCCATCTACCTAACACCCGACGGTAAACACGCGATCTCCGGCTATATGTATGATGAGAACGGCAGTAACCTCAGCGAGCAGCTGTTTCAAAAAGAACTCTATACCCCGGCGGGACAAGAGATGTGGAAGAAGATGGCCAGCGCCCACTGGCTGCAGGATGGCCACAAGGACGCTCCCATTGTGCTGTATGTCTTTGCCGATCCCTTCTGTCCCTACTGCAAGCAGTTCTGGCAGCAATCCCGCCCCTGGGTAGAGGCCGGTAAAGTGCAGATCCGCACTCTGCTGGTGGGGGTGATCAAGCCGGAGAGCCCGGCCACCGCCGCGGCGATTCTCGCCAGCAACGATCCGGCGAAAACCTGGCATGATTACGAGCAATCGAATGGGAAAATGGCTCTGACGATCCCGAAAGCAATTCCGCCGGAGAAAATGAAAATGCTCAACGTCAATCAGCAGCTGATGGACGATCTGGGAGCCAACGTCACACCGGCTATTTACTATATGAATAAAGAAAATATGCTCCAGCAGGTCGTGGGGCTACCGGATGAAGAAAAGCTGCATATTATGATGGGTGAACCAGAGTAATCCGATTGCATTATGGCGCCAGATAATAGCAACCGCTGGCGCCACTCGCGCAAATACGTTATATTTAGCAGAACTTAACGTTATTTGCCGACAAGTAAATTCATATCGCAAATATTAAGCCACTCAACATTCTCATTAAGAATATTAAAATCTTCGCTGATAACACAGGACTGCGTTAATGGCAAATCTTTACGATCTGAAAAAGTTCGATTTGAATTTATTGGTTATTTTTGAGTGTATCTATCAACATTTAAGCATCAGCAAAGCGGCAGCGATGTTATTTATCACCCCATCAGCAGTGAGTCAATCGCTACAGCGCCTTCGCCAGCAGTTAGACGATCCGTTATTTGTTCGCGTCGGTAAAGGCATGACCCCCACTACCGCCTGCGTGAATCTGCATTATCATTTGCAACAAAACCTCGAACAGCTGGAAAAAACGATTAATCTCAATAACCGCTCCGAATTACGTAAACGCATCGTCATCTATGGCCCGCCGCTGTTCTGTTCAGTCAACAGCCATTTTATGATTAATCAGCTCTGTCATCAGGCGAACTTGCAGATTGAGCACCATAATCTCACTTCCACGGAATCCGCTGAGGAATTACTGGCCTACCGCCAGGCGGACCTGGTGTTCACCCGAATGCCCATCAACAACCGCGCCACCGTCTGCCAGCCCTATCAGACGGTGCAGACCCTGGCAGTGTGTCGGGCAGACCATCCGCGGCGGGAGCAGCTCACCTCGGTTGATGCGCTGGCGAAGGAGTTTTTCACCCATTATATTACCAACGATCCCGTTATTCAGCGCGTGCAGCAAAGCAGCACGTCGTGGCTCAATCCGCGTAATATTGCTTTTCGCAGCGACTCATTTATGACCATTCTTAACATGATCAATAAAACCGACTTAATTGGCTTCTTACCCTCTTATTTATTCGATTTTATTTCTCCAGCCATGCAGCTTCACGCCATCAATATAGCCGAGCTCTTTCCGGATATCACGATATATATTAACTATCATCAATCATCGACACAAAATCATTTTTTATCTGAATTAATATCCATCTTAATGAATGACAGAGATGCATCACTCCCTCAACTTAATAACAGCGAGTAACTGTTCCGTTTATTTTTCGCGACCGGTCAGAATGCAGGTCGACCATTAATTTCGTAGTCCTCATCGTTTATACTAAACAAACGGGAAACTCTACTATTAAAGGATTAATGGTTATGTCCTTCATCAAATATCCCTTACCGGAATCGGTGCTGCAGGCAACTGAGCAGCGCATCCAATGGGTCATGGATAATTTTTCACGCATCTGCGTGTCTTTCTCTGGGGGAAAAGACTCCACCGTTATGCTGCATTTAACCGCGCAGGCGGCGCGGTTACAGGGGAAAAAAATCTGCGTGTTGTTTATCGACTGGGAAGCGCAGTTCTCCTGCACCATTGCCCATTGTGAAAAACTACGCACCTTGTATCAGGATGTTATCGAAGCCTTTTACTGGGTCGCTCTGCCGCTCACCACCCAAAATGCCCTGACGCAGTATAAACCGCAATGGCAATGCTGGGAGCCAGGGGCCAACTGGGTCCGCCAGCCGCCGCCCTGGGCCATTACCCATCCGGGCTATTTTCCGTTTTATCAACCGGGAATGAGCTTTGAGGCCTTTGTCAGCCACTTTGCTGAGTGGTTTTCACAGCGGCGCCCTGCCGCTGTGCTGGTGGGCATTCGTGCCGACGAGTCACTGAATCGCTTTATGACCATCTCTTCGCAGCGTAAACAGCGCTTCGCCGATGATAAACCGTGGACCACCTCGGCGCCGGGCGGCCACGCCTGGTACATCTACCCGCTCTATGACTGGAAAACGGCCGATATCTGGACCTGGTTTGCGAAAAGTGGGCAGACTTATAACCCACTGTACGATCTGATGTATCAGGCTGGGGTGCCGCTGCGCTATATGCGCATTTGTGAACCCTTTGGTCCCGAGCAGCGCCAGGGGCTGTGGCTGTATCACGTGCTGGAGCCTGAGCGCTGGGCCGCGATGTGCCAGCGGGTGAGCGGCGCGCACAGCGGCGGCGTCTATGCCGGGCATGATAATCAGTTCTACGGTCATCGGAAAATCGACAAGCCCGATCACCTGACGTGGAAAAGCTACGCCCTGTTCCTGCTCGACAGCATGCCGGAAACCACCGCCGAGCACTACCGCAATAAAATCGCCGTCTATCTGCGCTGGTATCAGAAAAAAGGCATGGAAGATATTCCCGATACCCAACCTGCGGACATTGGCACCAAAGATATCCCATCCTGGCGGCGAGTCTGCAAAGTACTGCTCAATAACGACTACTGGTGCCGTCAGCTCTCGTTTAGCCCAACCAAAAGCAGCCATTATCAGCGCTACCGTAAACGCATGGAAAAACATCGCCAACAATGGGGGATATTATGCAACAACAACTGACGCAGGCGCTGGAAGCTTACCTGCAAACGCTGGATGACGAGGCGCGCATCGAGGCAATTAATGCGTTTCGCCAGGTGCTCCACCACCACAGCCCCTTCCGCGCCCAGCCCGTTGACTGCGTGCTATGGGTAAAACAGGAGCAAGTCATCCCCAACGACTACAACCCGAATAACGTGGCGCCACCGGAAAAACGCCTTTTACAAACCTCACTGGAAGCCGACGGTTTTACCCAGCCGGTCGTCGTCATCCAGCAAAGCCCACAGGCGTATACGATTGTCGACGGCTTTCACCGTCATGAGCTGGCCTGCAGCAAAGCGGCGCTGAAAAAAACGCTGAAAGGTTATCTGCCAGTGACCTGCCTGACGAGTGAAGCCGGCTCGCGTGATGGGCTGATGGCAGCGACCATACGCCATAACCGGGCACGCGGGCGCCACCAAATCCACGCCATGTCGGAGATTGTCCGCGAGCTGACCCAGCTTGGCTGGACGCCGCAGAAAATCGGCAAAGAGCTGGGGATGGATGCCGATGAGGTATTACGCCTGAAGCAAATTAGCGGTCTCACGGAGATGTTCGCTGGCCGCCAGTTCTCCCAGGCGTGGACGATTAAGTGACTACAGCTGACACAAACGCGTCGCCGCAGCCAACAGAGTCGCCGGCTGTTTGGCGAAGCACAAGCGGATCAGCTTGTGCGGGAACGGAGCGGCGCAGAAGACGGAGAGCGGGATCGCCGCCACGCCGATCTCAGTGGTCAGCCAGCGACAGAAACTGACATCGTCAAGATCGGAGATGGCGCTGTAGTCCGCCAACAGGAAATAGGTCCCTTCACAGGGCAGGATTTCCAGCCGGCTTGGGCGCAGCGCCTCGATAAACAGATCGCGACGTTCCCGATAAAACGCCGGCAGCTTACGATAGTGCTCTGGCGCTTCGCGCAGCATGTCGGCGATAGCCAGCTGTGCCGGGGTATTCACCGAGAAGGTCAGATACTGGTGCACCTTGCGCAGTTCGGCGCTGATGGCCGCCGGGGCCACGCAGTAGCCGACCTTCCAGCCAGTCATATGAAAGGTTTTGCCAAACGAAGAGACCGCCACCGCCCGCTCGCGCAGCTGCGGATGCGCCAGCACGCTGGCGTGGCCGCCCTCAGCAAAGCAGATATGCTCATAGACTTCATCGCTCAGGACATAGATCTCGCGTTCGGCGATCGCCTGCCACAGGGCGGCAAAATCCTCGCGTTGCCAGACGGTGGCCGAGGGGTTGTGCGGGGTGTTGAGGATCACCAGACGGGTTTTATCGCTCAGGGCGGCGGCAAATTGCTGCCAGTCGACGCGAAAATGCGGCGGCTGCAGCGCAATGCGGCGTAACTCGCCGCCGGCCAGCGCCACCGCGGGGGCGTAGCTGTCATAGCTGGGATCGAAACAGATCACCTCGTCGCCGCGGCGTACCAGGGCGGTGATCGCCGCGTACAGGGCCTCCGTTGCGCCGGCGGTGACCGTGATATCGCTGTTAACGTCGGGCTGGTAACCATACAGCTCCGCCGTCTTCCCGGCGATCGCCTCGCGCAGCGCCGGCACGCCGGTCATCGGGGCATACTGATTCGCCCCCTGCGCCACATGGTAGGCCAGACGCTCCTGAAGATAGCGCGGGCCGTCAAAATCGGGAAAGCCCTGAGACAAGTTAATGGCCTGATGCTGCTGAGCCAGGGCGCTCATCTGGGTAAAAATCGTGGTGCCGAGCGCAGGGAGTTTACTCTCTGGAATCAAGGAGTTGTTGCTCATTCTTTTTGTACCGATTGTAATGCTGTTGTTGAAGCCACTATAACACGATGTTAATATTTGGCAATCAAGACGCTTAGACGTCTAAATGCTAATGTTATTCCACGCTACGCCCACTCTGGAGAAACCATGATCCGCGCCATCGTGACCGACATAGAAGGCACCACCAGCGATATCCGCTTCGTGCATAACGTGCTGTTCCCCTACGCCCGCGAACGACTGGCCGGCTTTGTGACCGCTCAGCAGCACGCTGAACCGGTCAAAACCATTCTCGACAACCTGCGCCGCGAGACAGACGCCCCGGCCGCCAGCACCGCCGACCTTATCACTACCCTCTTCGCCTTTATGGACGAAGACCGTAAATCCACGGCGCTGAAGGCGCTGCAGGGGATCATCTGGCGCGACGGCTACCTCAACGGCGACTTTACCGGTCATCTCTACCCGGACGTACTGCCGGCGCTGGAGAAATGGAAAGCGCAGGGTATTGATCTGTATGTATATTCCTCAGGCTCCGTGGCTGCGCAGAAATTATTATTTGGCTACAGCGATGAAGGTGATATTACTCATCTGTTCACGGGCTATTTCGATACCCTGGTAGGCGCCAAACGTGAGGTGCAGTCCTACCGTAACATTGCTGAACACCTGGGCCTCGCGCCCGGGGCCATCCTGTTCCTGTCGGACATCCATCAGGAACTTGATGCCGCCGAGGCCGCGGGTTTGCGCACTGTGCAGCTGGTACGCGGCGACCGCGACCCGGCAAGCCATCACCCTCAGGTTCAGCGTTTTGACGACATTCATCCGGAGCAGATCCCAGCATGAGCGCATTAACTCTTTTTTCCGTGACCGATCCGCAAACGCCGGTCTGGCACAGCACCGACGCCAAAGCGATTCAGGATCAACTTAACGCCAAAGGCGTCCGCTTCGAGCGCTGGCAGGCCGACCGCGATCTCGGCGCAAACCCCAGCGCAGAAACGGTGATTGCCGCTTATCAGCATGCGATTGATAAACTGGTCGCCGAAAAGGGCTACCAGAGCTGGGACGTCATCAGTCTGCGCGCCGATAACCCGCAGAAAGCGGCGCTGCGGGAAAAATTCCTGAACGAGCACACCCATGGCGAAGACGAGGTCCGGTTTTTTGTCGAGGGCGCTGGCCTGTTCTGCCTGCACATTGGCGACGAGGTGTTCCAGGTGCTGTGCGAAAAGAACGATCTGATTTCGGTTCCCGCCCACACTCCGCACTGGTTTGATATGGGTTCAGAACCGAACTTCACCGCCATTCGCATTTTTGATAACCCGGAAGGCTGGATCGCCCAGTTTACCGGCGACGATATCGCCAGCGCCTATCCGCGGCTGGCGTAACGTCCACCTGTCATCAGTCTTAAACCACGAGGCGCGGGCTTTGCCGGAGGCGGCGCATACCGCGCCTTCTCCCGGCTACCCGCCCCGCCGCCGGCGAGCGCCAACACCTAAACTTCAATAAATTTCGGCGGATCAAAGGCAGTGATCGGCGGCAGCTCCTCTCGCCATGGGGCGATCTCCACCCAACAGCTCTGAGCGCTACAGCCCTGCCCGAGGCGCGAACTGCCGCGATCCTCGGTTAACACGTTGGGATTACCGTGCTTATCGAGCGATCCTTTTTCATTGGGATCCAGCGGGTCATACCAGGCGCCAGTGGACATCTGTACCACCCCCGGCAAAATCTGCTCGCTCAGGTGCACGCCCGCCAGAATTGCCCCACGGTCGTTATAGACCTTCACCACGCTACCTTCGGCGATATCCCTTGCCTGCGCATCGCTCGGATGCATCCACAGCGGCTCGCGTCCCTGAATTTTCGTCGCCCGGCTGACGCTGCCGTGGTCGTACTGACTGTGCAGGCGGGCGCGCGGCTGGCTGGAGAGCAGATGAAGCGGCCAGCGCGCCGCCTCCTGCCGCTGGCGGGCGGCCTCCTGTTCATCCCACCACGGATGGCCAGGGCATTCGCGATAGCCAAACCCGGCGACGGTGGCGGAAAAGAGTTCAATCTTGCCGGAGGGCGTGGAGAGCGGATAGCGCTCAGGATCGGCGCGAAAATCGGCGAGAAAAATTTGCGGCCGCTCCGGCGCGCTGTACTCCAGCACCCCTTGCTGCCAGAAATCATCGAACGAGGGCAGCGCAATACCCTCCTCCTGCGCCCGCGGTCTTGACTCCTCATAGAGATGACGCAGCCACTGCCCGGCGTCCCGCCCCTCGCTGAACGCTTCGCCGAATCCCAGCCGATCGGCGAGATCGCAGAAAATAGCGTAATCGTCACGCGCCTCCCCCACCGGCGGGATCTGCGCGCTCATGGCGATCATAAACCCGTCGTGACCGCCGCTTCCGATATCCTCTCGCTCCAGCGAGGTGGTGGCTGGCAGAACGATATCGGAGAATTTGGCCTGCGCGGTCCAGTACTGCTCATGCACCACCACCGTCTCCGGGCGGCGCCAGGCCTCGCACAGTCGGTTGAGATCCTGATGATGATGAAACGCATTGCCTCCCGCCCAGTAGACTAAACGGATATCGGGATAGCGCCGCTGCTGACCGTCGAACTCATAGGTTTCTCCCGGCTGCAGCAGCATATCGGACAGCCGCGCCACCGGGATAACGCTGTCCACCGCATTCTCCCCGGCGGGTAAGCGTGGGCCGGAAAACGCTTTTCGCACCGCGCCCGCCAGGTTAGTGCAGGCGTAGCCAAACCCGAGGCCGCCGCCCGGCGTGCCGATCTGTCCCAGCAGTGCGGTCAGGGCCACCGTCGCCCAGTAGGCCTGCTCCCCTTGACGGGCGCGCTGGATAGACCATGAGATATTCACCATCGTCCGGTGGCGGGCCATCTCCCGCGCCAGGTCGGCGATGCGCTGGGCGTCCAGGCCGGTAATCGCCGCCGCCCACGCCGGGGTTTTCGCTACGCCGTCGTGCTCGCCCAACAGATAAGCGCGATAGGGGGCAAACCCGACGGTATGGCTGGCGATAAACGCCTGGTCGTAGAGAGACTCAGCGATCAGTACATAGCTCAGCGCCAGCAGCAGTGCGGTATCGGTGCCTGGCCGAATGGCCAGCCACTCGGCGTCGGGCACCGCGCTGAGGTCATTGCGTACCGGACTGATATTGATAAATCGCGCGCCGTTGGCCTGCATCTTATCCAGCCAGTACTGGAGCATATGGTCATTGGCGCCGCCGCCGTTGACCTGGGCATTGCGCAGCGGCAGTCCGCCGATGGCGACAAACAGCTGACACTCCCGCGCCAGCTCGGAAAAATGGGTATGCTGACGGTGCAGCGGGCTCAGCGGCCCGAGAATATGCGGCAGAATACGCTCGCCCGCGGCGCTGCTATAGGTATTGGTGCTGGCGGTATACCCGCCAAAGCCCTTGAGAAACCGGTGCAGCTGGCTCTGCGCATGATGAAAGCGTCCAGCGCTGGCCCAGCCGTAGGAGCCGCCGTAGATCGCCTCATTGCCGCAGCGCGCCTTGACCGAGCGCAGCTCGCGCGCCAGCAGGTCCAGCGCCACCTCCCAGCTGACTTCGACAAAGGGCTCCTTGCCTCGCCCTTCTCGTGACGCCGGCCCCTGCTGCAGATAGCCGGCGCGCACCGCCGGACGGCGAATGCGCGTTTGGCTGGTCACCGCGTCGGGTAGCGACTGGCCGATGCGTGACGGATTTTTATCCCAGGGCACCGGCTTAACCGCCACGATCTCGCCCTCACGGCTCTCCACCTGCCAGGTTCCCCAGTGCATCACCGTATAATTATGCTGTTTCTTCATAGCGCCCGCGTTCTTCTCAGCTTAAGGTTCGTTAAAATAAAGCGGGGAAATAGGGTAATAATCCTTACCCGGCCAGACATTGCTCTGCTAAAAAAAGCTTTAGCCCGCGCAATCTTCTTTTTTTCTCTGTAGACGCCATATTTCCCATGCACTCACAATATTAAGAAAATTGTCTTTATCCGCTAAATAAACACGGAACAAGCCAAAAATAAAACCACAAAATAAAAATGGCTATTCGGCATCATGAAATATTTTCAGGTTCTTCATGACAAAATAAAGTTTTTCTCTGGCGTTTCCGCGATATAACATTCCCGGTATAACTTAGACTTATTTTGTATTTGAGGTGGCGAGGTGCTTCTTGTCATGCTACCGGTCCGCAACCACCTTCATCACAGGATCATAATAACAATGTCGCAGAAGAGAAAATTATTGCCTGCCGCGCTGGGACTGCTTTCCCTTGCCTCGCTGAGCGTCACTGCCGCAGACGCCCTCTCCTTACAGGGAAAAACCATTGGCGTTGCCGTTGTCGGCACTCAGCATTTCTGGGATCGCGAGGCCTTTAAAGGCGCGACAGAGGAAGTGGAGAAACTGGGGGGCAAAGTCATTGGCGTCGATGGCGGTCGCGATAATCAGGTGCATGCCAATAATCACGATATTTTACTGTCACGCAAGGTGGACGCGGTAATTAGTATTCTCGGCGATAGTGCCGTCGAACCAAAATTTAAAGCATTGCGTGATGCCGGTATCCCGGTATTTACCGTAGATCACGTTTCTCAATATTCGGTCAACAATACCACTTCCGATAACTACACCTTAGGCTCAACCATCGGCCGCTATATGGCAGATGAATTAGGCGGCAAAGGCAACGTCGCCGTATTTAACGCATTCTCCAGTGCGCTGCGTATTTGCGGAATTCGTTACGATCAGTGGAAATATGTCCTTAAGGATTACCCGGATATTCATATTATCCAGCCTGAGCTCGCGGAACAGTTCGCCAACTCGCCGGAAGACGCGCGCAAGAAAACCCTCGAATTACTCAGCCAGTATCCGAAAGGCAAACTGGACGCCATCCATGTCGCCTGCTGGGATCAACCGGCCATCGGCATCGTCCAGGCGCTGGAAGAGACTGGTCGCGATAAAGACGTGAAAGTGACGGCCATCGACGCCGGTCCGGAGACCCTGGAGATCATGGCGGAGCCCGGCAGTCCGTTCGTGGCGAACGTCGCGCAGCAGCCGCATCTGATCGGCCAGACCTCCGCCGACAACGTGGCCCGCTACTTTGCCGGCCAGAAACTGCCGGTGCAAACCTTTATCCCGGTGGTCCCGGTGAAAGGTCCGCAGGAGGCGAAAGCGGTGTATAAACAGTTGGGATACGGCGAACTGCAGTGATAAATCAACACCCTGGCGGGGAGCGCCCCGCCGCGGGTCTGGTCATGGACCAGATCGGCAAACGTTTTGCCAGCGTTACCGCGCTTAATGCGGTAACCCTGCGCCTCAATCCCGGGGAAATTCATGGCCTGATTGGCGAGAACGGCGCCGGTAAATCGACGCTGATCAAGATCCTCGCCGGCGTCTATCAGGCCGACAGCGGCAGCGCCACCCTCGACGGTCGCCCGCTGCCCCTCGGTAATCCAGCAGCCATCGAAGCCGCCGGCATCCGCGTTATCCACCAGGAGCTGAATCTGATCCCGCACTTTACCGTCGCGGAATCGGTGTTTCTGGGCCAGGAATATCGCACCCGCTGGGGGGCGCTGGATCGCCGACGGATGAAGGCCGCCACGGCGCAATTTTTCCAGCAAAACTGGCAGCTGGCGATCGATCCCGACCGCCTGGTGCGCGACCTGAGCCTGGCCGAGCGCAAGCTGGTACAGATTGCCCGCGCGCTGATCGACGGCGCGGCGCGGCTGGTGGTGTTCGACGAACCCACCGCGCCTCTGGAGGCGCAGGAGGCCAGTCTGGTCTCCTCCGCCATCCTTCGCCTGCGCGACCAGGGCATTGCCATTCTGTATATTTCCCACTACCTCAATGAGATAGCCACTCTCTGCGACCGCGGCACCGTGCTGCGTAACGGGGAAGTGGTCGGTTACCCGGACCGCGACCTGCTGCAGAATACCGAGGCGTTGATCGCCATGATGGTCGGCCGGGAAATCGACCAGCTGTATACTCCGCGCCAGCATCCGGCGGCAGACAACGGGGCGCCCCCCCTGCTCTCGGTGCGCCAGCTGAGCGACGGGCGACAGCTGCAGGATCTTTCTTTTGATATTCAGCCGGGGGAAATCGTCGGCGTCGCCGGCCTGCTGGGCGCCGGACGCGATGTGCTGGTCGACTTACTCTACGGCTTACGCCCGGCGGAACGCGGCACCATCCACCTCGACGGCCAACCACGGCGCATTCGTACGCCAAAGCAGGCGATCCGCGCCGGCATGGCGCTGGTCCCGCGCGACCGCCGCCATCAGGGGCTGATCCTGCCCTTCACCACCGCCGACAATATTAATCTCGCCTCACTGCCGGAGACCGCCACCTTTGGCTGGGAGCGGCGGGGTCTCGCCGAGCAGAAAGCGCGCGACTGGATAGAACAGCTGGCGATCCGCCCGGGACGCCCGGGGCTGCCGGTACGCTACATGAGCGGCGGCAACCAGCAAAAAGCGATCCTCGCCCGCTGGCTGGGGACCGATGCCCGGCTGTTTATTCTCGATGAACCCACCCTGGGGGTCGATATCGGCGCCCGCCGGGATATTTATCAACGCACGCGCCAGCTGGCCGATAAAGGACGGGCGGTGCTGGTTTCCTCCAGCGACGCCCCCGAACTGCTCGGACTATGCGACCGGATCCTGGTCCTCTGGCGCGGCGCGCTGGCGGCCAATCTGCCCACCCGCGGGCTAACGCTGGACGCCCTACTGGTGGCGATCAACGGCGGACAGGAGCCTTCACCATGAGTACCGCTATCCAGCGTCGCGGCCGTCCGGGCCTGGCGACGCTGATTGAAAAATTCCCCCTGATTCTGTTTCTGGCGCTGCTGGTGTGGCTGAGCGTGCAGTCGCCCTACTTCCTCAGCTGGCAAAATATCAGCCTGATGCTGGTCCAGAGCGTTCCGCTGGCGATCCTCTGTTTTGGTCTGGTCTGCGTTATCGCCGTGGGCGGGGATGACGTGGTCTCCGGCGGCATCGACCTCTCCCTGCCGGCGACGGCGGTGCTCGGCGTCGCGCTGCTCAGCCTCGGGCTGGCCGAATGGCACACGCCGTATCTCCTGCTGCTGGCGCTGCTGGCGGCGGTTTGTCTGCTGTGCGGGGCGATCAACGGCTCGCTGGTGCTGGCGGCCGGCCTGCCGCCGCTGCTGGCCACCCTCTCGACCTCGGTGGCGTTTACCGGCCTGACAGACCTGCTGACCGGCCAGCGGCGCATCGCGGTCAGCGATCCGCTGATGGTCGCCTTTCGCGATAACAGCGTGCTGGGCCTGCCCTGGCCGCTGATTTACCTGCTGGGGGTATTTATCCTGTTCCAGTTCCTGCTCCACCACTCCCGCTTCGGCCAGCATGTGCAGGCGGTGGGCGGCAATCGCGATATGGCGCAGATGAGCGGCCTGAACGTGCGCCGCTTGACCCTGCAGGTCTGGCTGTTAGCAGGTATCGCCGCCGGGCTGGCTATTCTGCCGCTGCTCAGCCAGGGCTCCGGCAGCTCCAGCGGGACGGCCACGCCGCTGCTGCTGGAGACCGTGCTGGCGACCTTTATCGGCGCCGCCTTCTCGCGCCGTCGGGTGGTCACCATCTGGGGCGCACTGCTGGGGGCGATTCTGGTCAACGCCCTCTCTAACGGGCTCGGTCTGCTGGGGGTCAATATCTTCTGGATGGGCGCCATTAAAGGCGGCTTGATCCTGGTGGTGCTGGCGGCATCGGCGGTCAGACACAAAGGAGGCGAGGCATGAGCCAAATCACCCTGAAAACCCCTGCGCCGGCAGAACCGACGGCCAGCAGCCCGCTGGCCTGGCTGTCGCGGGCCGGATTTGGCGTCATCACCCTGCTGGCCATCGCCCTGTTTGGCTGGGCGAATCCGGTATTTTTAACCGTGGATAACTGGGCCAACCTGCTGCAGGGCAGCGCGATCCTGCTGATTGTGGCGATGGCGATGACCCTGATCGTCAGCGCCGGGGCGATTGATCTGTCGGTGGGCGTCGCGCTCGATTTCGGCGCCGCCTTCGCCCTCGTCGCCCTGAAAACCTGGCATCTGCCGTGGCAGGCCGCGGTGGGCTGCGCCCTGCTTGGCGGGGTGCTGATTGGCCTGCTCAATGCCTTTCTGATCCTCATCTGCCGGATCCGTCCCTTCCTCGCCACGCTCGGCACCTGGTTTATCGCCAGCAGCGCCGAGCGCATCTATACCGACGGCGGCGGCGCGATAGCCTATCGGCGGATGGCGCCGGAGTATCACGACCTGGCGGTGGGCAACCTTGGTGGGATCCCCACGCCGGTGGTGATTGTGCTGGCGCTGTGGCTGGTGGCCTGGCTGGTCACCGAGCGCACCCTGTGGGGCAAATATGTCCGCGCCATCGGCCAGAACAGCGAAGCGGCGCGTATCGCCGGGATCCGCGATCGCCTGACCATGCTCGGCGTGCTGGTGGCCGCCTCGGCGCTCTGCGCCGTCGGCGGGGTGATCCTCTCCGCCAACCTGCGGCAGTTTACCCCACTGGCCGGGCAGTCTTATCTGATGGACGCCATTGCGGCGGTGTTTATCGGCACCGCCTTTAACCGTCTGGGCCGGGTCAGCATCCTCGGCACCCTCGGCGGCGTGCTGTTCCTTGCCATTATTGATAATGGCCTGAACCTGATGGGGCTCAATTATCTGGTGAAGGACGCGCTGGTCGGCGTGATACTGGTGGTGGCCCTCGCCCTTTCCTTCTGGCAGGCGCGCCTGCGCCAAACGCATCGCTAAACGGGAGAACGATGGCAACCTTTGACGCCGTGTTTGTCGGCCTGACTATTCTGGATATCGCCGGGCGCCCGGTGGTGGCGATCCCGCCGCGCGGCGGCGTCGCCTTTATTGAGCAAATTCGCCTCAACCCCGCCGGCACCGCCGCCGGGGCCAATATTAACGCCGCGAAGCTGGGGATCCGCACCGCAGCGGTGGCCTGCCTGGGCGAAGATGAAAAGGCCGACTTTATCCTCGCCAGCTATGCCCGGCTGGGCATCGACTGCTCGCTTATCCAGCGCACCGCGCTGAAGGAGACCTCGGCGACGATCCTGCCGATTCGCCCCAACGGCGAGCGTCCGGCTCTACACTGCCGGGGCGCATCCGACGCCCTGTTCGTCAGTGAAGCGGAATTTGACGCCATCCTCGACTGTCGTTTCCTCCATCACGGCGGGACCGGGCTGCTGGCGGCAATGGATCAGGGACAGAGCGCGCGGCTGTTGCAGGCGGCCAAAGCGCGCGGAGTCACCACCAGCTTTGACCTTATCGCCCCGAATGAAGACACCCTCGAACTACTGCGGCCCCTGTTGCCGTCGGTGGATTATTTCATGCCTTCGCTGGAGGAAGCCGCCTTTCTCTCCGGAGAGACGCAGCCGGAGGCCATCGGCCGCTTCTTCCTGGCGCTCGGCGTGGGCACCTGCATTCTGAAAGACGGCGAGAACGGCTCCTGGCTTATCGGCCGCGATGGCGCACTGGAGCATATTGCGCCGTGGCCGGTCGAGGCGGTGGATACCACCGGCTGCGGCGACAGCTACTGCGGCGGGTTTATTGCCGCGCTGGCGCGCGGACTCAGCGTGAAAGCAGCGTGTGACGTCGCCTCAGCGGTGGCCGCGCTGGTGGCGACCGGGATGGGATCGGATGCCGGGGTGGTGGACTGGGAACAGACCCAGGCTTTTATGGCGGCGCATCGCCCCTGACGATGGACCCGCGCCGCTGCAGAACGCGGCGGCGCAAGCGGCTTAACGCCACTGGTACAGCAGCGGCTCCCCGGCGACATAGCGCTCAAGATCGGCGGCAATCATCGCCGTGTGTTTGGCGATACTCTCCCGGGTGGCTCCGGCGATATGCGGTGTGATGATCACATTATCGAACTCAGTGACAAAAGGATGATCGCGCCACAGCGGTTCGCGGTGATAGACATCCAGCGCCGCGCCGCCCAGCGGGCCATGGCGCAGGGCATCAATCAGCGCTGTTTCGTCGACCACCGCCGCGCGAGAGGTATTGATCAGTAGCGCGCCGGGCTTCATGCTGTTTAACAGCGCCGCATTCACCAGCCCGTCGCTGTGCGGCCCGCTGCTCAGATGCAGGCTGACGATATCCGCCTCGCGGAACAGCGCCTCCAGAGTCGTTTTCTGTAGCCCTGGCTCATTGATATCCTCTGCGGCGACGAACGGATCCACCACTAACACCGCCATGCCGAACGCCCGGGCGATACGCGCCACCCGGCGGCCAATGTTGCCATACCCCACCAGCCCCAGCGTTTTATTGCGCAGTTCACTGCCCTTAAACACTTCATACGGGCTTTCCGGGCTCACATCCCAGACCACATCCCGCCGCAGGCCCTGCCGGGTGGCGGCGGCGGCATTGTCAGCCTGCGTGAATTCCCCCCGCTTCAGCGCCGCATGGGATTGCGGAATATGGCGCGCCAGGCTGAGCATCAGGCCAAACGTCAGCTCCGCGGCGGCATCGGCATTGCGCCCCGGGGTATAGAGCACCCGGATGCCGCGCGCCTGCGCGGCCTGGGTATCAATATTCACCGGATTCGCCCGGGTGCAGGCGATTACCTGCAGGCGCGGACAGGCGGCCATTACCGCGTCCGTCACCTCATCATAGCTGGTCACCAGCACCTCGGCGTCGTGGGCCAGCTCAATCAGCTGACCGGCGCTGAGTTTCGGTTTGCCCAGCGCCCATCCCTCCACCAGCAGCTCGCCCAGCTGGTGGAAGGCGCTAAGGTCGCCAGCATGCTCGGCGGTAAAAACGATTTTCATGGTTGTAGGTCCTGAGAAAGAGGTTGAAGGGCGGCCTGCCTGGCCTGCCATACCGGCAGCATCTGCTCACGCAGCAGGCGGTAAACGGGATACAGCGCCGCGTAGCGGGCATGCGCCTGAGGGCGCGGCTGATAGCGGGTCTGCGCCAGCGGAGGCGTCTCGGCCAGCGCCGCGACGCTGCGGGCCGCCAGAATCGCCGCGCCGCGCGCGCTCAGTTCATTAAAGGCGCTGGAGACCACCGTACGCCCGGTACAGTCAGCGATAATCTGCAGCCAGGTGGCCGAGGCTGCGCCGCCGCCGGTCAGATACAGCTCGCCGCCCTGCGGATAACCCTGCAGCGCATCGACAATGGCGAAGGCCAGGCCTTCAAACACCGCGCGCTGCAGCTCGGCGCGGGTGGTGTGCGGGCTAATGCCGAAAAAGCCGGCCCGCGCGTCGGGGCTGTAAAACGGCGCGCGTTCGCCATTGAGGTACGGCTGCCAGAAAACGCCACCGCTGCCTGGCTCCACCTCCGCGATCGCCTGCTCCAGGCGCCCCAGATCGGCGTCCAGCGAAATATGCTGCTGCAGCCAGTCAATGTTTGGCGTACCGGCCTGCATCGGAAACAGGGAGATCACTTGCCCGGCTTCGGTATGGGTGACAAAGCGCGTCGCCTCGTTCACCGTCTGCGGGCCGCGGCAGACAATCCCGGTGCAGCAGGTAGTGCCGAGGATCGTGTAGATATCCCCTTCGTTGACCGCGCCGCAGCCCAGCGCGGCGCTACAGACATCCAGCGCCCCGGCAGCCACCGGCGTCGCGGCGGGCAGCCCGGTCAGCGCCGCCACCGCGTCGCTCAGCGTGCCGGCCGGGGCATCCGGGGCCAGCAGCGGGGGAAACAGCGGCAGCAGTTCGTCCAGCCCCATCTCGTTCATTACCACCGAGGACCAGCTGCCTGTCTGCTGGTTAAGTAACGAGCTGCTGGCGTCCGTCAGCTCCAGCGCCGCCACGCCGGTCAGGCGAAAGCGGATCCAGTCCTTGGCGAAAAACAGATAGCGCGCGGCCGCCAGTCGCGCCGGCTGATAGTGTTTCAGCCAGTACAGCTGCAGGCTGGTATTGCAGGGCTGCAGATGGGTGCCGGTATCGGCGAAATAGCGGCGGTCGAAGCCGGGTCGGCGCAGCAGGTCGCTCATCAGCTCGTGGCTGCGGGTATCGCTCCACAGGATCCCCGGGCCCACCGGTTCGCCCTGCTCATCGCTGAGCCAGACCCCCTCCCCTTGCCCGGCGAGGCCGATAGCCCGCAGCCGCCCCGCCTGCAGCGCCGGGTGGCGGGCAATCTGGCGCAGAATAGCCAGCACCGAATGCCACAGCTGGGTCATATCCTGTTCCGCGTAGCCATTGGCCGACAGGCGGGGTGAGGTGTTTTCCGCGGCGCTGGCGCAGGCGGTGAAATGCTGATCAAACAGCACCGCTTTCACCCGCGAGGTGCCAATATCGATACCAAGATAAAAATCCATACCTGCTCCGGCTCAGGGCTCGTAGCGGCGGCGCATCAGCTCGCACTCGAACAGGAACTCCAGCCCCTCCAGTTGCCGGCGGGCCTCCTGAATATCTTTCCCCCAGCAGGTCAGGCCGTGGCCGCGCAGCAGAAAGCCGTAGCGCAGCGGGCGGGTTTGCGCATAATCGGCAATCCGCGCCGCCAGGGCGTCAATATCCTGATCATTATCAAAGATGGCGACCGGAACGCTATCGAGATGGCTGTGCTGCCCGCTGAGGGTTTTCTGCATTTCATACCCCTGCAGCGCCAGCGTGTCGCTTGTTTCGATACGCGACAGCACGGTGGCGTTGACGGTGTGCACATGCAGCACCACGTTGGCTTCCGGGAACAGGCGATACACCAGGGTGTGCAGGCCGGTCTCCGCCGACGGCTTCCGTCCGGAAGGCGCCTGGTTGGTGGCGATCTCAACCTGCAAAAAATCCTCGGTTGTCAGGCTGCCTTTATCGCGGCCCGACTCGCTTAGCCAGCACCAGGTATCATCCTGACGCACCGACATATTGCCGCCGGTCGCCGGCGCCCAGCCTTTCGCGCCGATCCAATGACAGGTGGTGACCAGTTGCGCGAGTCTTTCTTGCCACATAGCAGTTCCTTAGGTTAGCGATGATTTGTTTAGCCGTCTAAATGGCTATTTATCCGATACTAACACCGCAAACCGGAGGGGACAATATTTCAGGAAACACACATAAGACAAATGGTTATATCATAAATGAATATTAAATAACCTTTATTCACAGTGATTTAACCAACCGTTTTCAGTACGCCGCTATTCTCTACTCCTCTCTGGCCAAAAAATGGCGAATTGCCCTGGATGAAATTCTCCTCCTGCGCCAGAAATACCCTCGCCGCCCTCCTCTGCCCTGGACTGGTGCAAAACCTGGCAGGATGCACAGTAAAATGGCATTACCCCTCCGGGATCCTTCAATAACTGTGCATGTTGCACACCGCGTGCTATTCCCCGTGCCCGGTTTTTCCTGGCACATCTCTTGCTACTTCCGGCAATCACCGCCCATCTAACCAGCCAGAGGTTCCAGGATGTCAAACAGCAATGATTTTCCCCTTGTCGAAGCGCCCGCCGCCGGACGCAAAGGCGTATTTTCTATCGCCATGGTGTTATTCAGCTTTACCTTTTTCACCGGCACGATGTTTGCCGGCGGCAAACTCGGCGTCTCCTTTTCCATCGTCAATCTGCTGTGGATAGCCGTCATCGGCAATGCCTTGCTGGCTCTCTATGCCGCGTCGCTGGGCTGGATCGCCGCGCGCAGCGGCCTGAATACGGTGCTGATGGGCCGCTTCTGCTTCGGGGAGATCGGCAGCAAGCTGGCCGACTTTATTCTTGGCTTTGCCGAGCTGGGCTGGTACGCCTGGGGCACCGCCACGGTCGCTATCTCGCTGGTGAAGATCCTCGCCCTGCCCGAGGCGCTGACCCAGCCGCTGATGGTGCTGTTTGGCATTTTGTTCTGCGTCACCGCGCTGGTGGGCTACAAGGGACTGGACGCGCTGTCGCGCCTGTCGGTGCCATTGATGTTTGTGCTGCTGATGGTCTCCATGTCTCTGGCGCTGCACCACGCCGGCGGCTGGCAGGCAATGACCCGCATTGCGCCGAGCGACACCATGACCTGGTCGGCGGCCATCACCATGGTCTTCGGGACTTTCGCCAGCGGCGCCACCCAGGCGACGAACTGGACCCGGCTGGCCAACTCCAGCCGGACCGCCATTCTCGCCAGCATGGGCAGCTTCCTCATCGGCAACGGGCTGATGATCGTCGCCGGCGCCTGGTGCGCCATCGTCTATCAACAGGCCGATATCGTCGAAGTGCTGATCCTGCAGGGGCTGTCAGTCGCCGCGGTGATCATGCTCTGTCTCAATCTGCTGACCATCCAGGGCCCCACCATCTATAACGTCTCTGCCGCCGCCTGCCATCTGCTGCGCAGCGAACGTCGCCGGACGCTGACCCTCGCCGCCGCCGGGGTGGGCATTGTGCTCGCTATTGGCGGTATGTATGAAATGCTGATCCCCTTCCTCGTGCTGCTGGGAAGCATTATCCCGCCCATCGGCGGGGTGATCCTCGCCGACTACTGGTTCGCCCGCGGCGGGCGCTATCCCCTGCTGCAGAACGCCCGCCTGCCGCGTTTTAACTGGCTGGGACTTGGCTCCTACGCCGTCGGCGCGGTGGTGGCCTATCTGTCGCCGTGGATCGCGCCGCTGGTGGGGATCACCGTCTCCGCGCTGGTCTATATCGCCCTGACCCTTTTAAGCAAACGCCAGCCTGCCGCCGTCGCGGAGCAGGAGCCATGAGCCTGACGGTCAGCGAACTGCTGGCCCTTGAGGGACTCTCCGCCCTGCGTCTGCGGGCAGGAAAGCAAGGGCTGCAGCGGGCGGTACGCTGGTACTACGTGGCGGAAAATGAACATATCGCCGAGTGGATCATGGGCGGCGAGCTGGTGTTTATCACCGGCATCAACCATCCCCGGGATGAAGCCAACCTGATCCAGCTGCTGATGGAGGGGAAACAACGC
Organism: Klebsiella africana; assembly: GCF_020526085.1. Lineage (NCBI taxonomy): Bacteria > Pseudomonadati > Pseudomonadota > Gammaproteobacteria > Enterobacterales > Enterobacteriaceae > Klebsiella > Klebsiella africana. The sequence continues at coordinate 3,740,783 of NZ_CP084874.1, forward strand.
GGCATCGCCGGGATGGTGATCCTCACCGGCGAGGCCTATATCCACGCCATTCCCGCCACGCTGATCGCCCTTGCCGACGAGCTGGGCGTGCCGCTGATCGAGCAGCCCTACCTGCTGAAGATGGTGATTGTCACCGAGCGGGTCGGCACCGCGCTGGTCCGCAGCGAAAACGCCCTGCAGTCGCAGCGCGACATTCTGATGCAGCTGGTCACCGGCGACTATCCGGATCTGCAGATGCTCCACCAGCGCGCCCTGCACCAGCAGCTCGATTTTACCCGTCCGCTGCGGCTGGCAGCGCTGCGTCTGGAGGGACTGTCCCGCCTGTTTCGCCAGTTCCCGCCCGAACAGGCCGAAGCCTGGCTACTGCAGGCCCACCGCAGCGTCCGTCAGCAGCTGCAGCAGCAGCTCAACCAGCAGGGCAATCCCTTTCCGCTGCTGGAGCGCAGCAACATGTTTCTTTTCCTGCTGCCGGATGAGGAGGGAGAAGGCTTTCAGCAGAAAAAATGGCTACAGCAGTGGCTGCAGACGCTGGCGGACGGAGAGGAGAGTTTATCGCTACTTTGCGGCCTCTCCGCGCCGCTCAGGCAGCTGCAGGGCTACCCGCGGGCGCTGTCGCAGGCGCGCCAGGCGCTGGATCTGTGCGATACCCTGCGGCCGACCCAGCGCATCAGCGACTATCAGCAGCTGGGGTTTATCAAACTGCTGTCCGCGGTCAGCGACCCGGCGCTGCTCAACGATTTTATGCACGACACTCTGGGCTGCCTGATCGAGCCGGGCCGCAAAGCGCCATGGCTGCTGCTGGAGACCCTCGAGACGCTGCTGCAGGAGAACGGCAACGTGGTGCGGGCCGCCGACCGGCTGGGTCTCCATCGCAACACGTTGCATCAGCGCATCCAGCGCATTGAAAAACTGACCGGCTACCCGGTCAGCCACCCTCAGTTTCATCTCAACGCCTCGGTCGCGCTGGTGATCTGGCGTTTATCGCAAAACCATTTACAGGACCCACCATGAAAATTATTAACGCTCGCCTGCGCCGCCAGGAGGCGCTGTTTACTCTTGACCTGCAGGACGGGATGATTCACCGCATCACCGCCCAGGCCGCGATGCAGACCACCGACGCCGGGGATATCGACGCCCAGGGCCGGCTGGCGATCCCGCCCTTCGTCGAGCCGCATATTCATCTTGACGCCACCCTCACCGCGGGCGAGCCGGAGTGGAACCGCAGCGGCACCCTGTTTGAAGGCATCACCCGCTGGAGCCAGCGCAAAGCGAGTATTACCCCGGAAGACACCCGCCAGCGGGCGCTAAAAACCATCGGCATGCTGCGCGATTTCGGCGTCCAGCACGTCCGGACCCATGTGGATGTCACCGACCCGTCACTGGCGGCCCTGAAGGCGCTGCTGGCGGTGAAACAAGAGGCCGCCGATCTCATCGATCTGCAGATTGTCGCCTTTCCGCAGGAGGGAATCGAATCGTATCCCAACGGCCGGGAGCTGATGACGCGCGCCATCGAGATGGGTGCCGACGTGGTGGGCGGCATTCCGCACTATGAGAACACCCGCGACAAAGGGGTCAGCTCGGTGATGTTTTTGATGGACCTCGCCCAGCGTTACGGCCGCCTGGTGGATGTCCACTGCGATGAAATCGACGATCCGCAGTCGCGTTTCCTCGAAGTGCTGGCGGAAGAGGCGCGGGTGCGCGGCATGGGAGCGCAGGTCACCGCCAGCCACACCTGCGCGATGGGCTCTTATGATAACGCCTACTGCTCGAAGCTGTTTCGCCTGCTGAAAGCCTCAGGCATCAACTTCATCTCCTGCCCGACCGAAAGCATCCATCTGCAGGGCCGGTTTGATAGCTGGCCGAAACGGCGCGGCGTCACCCGGGTGGCAGAGCTGGATCGCGCCGGCATTAACGTCTGCTTTGCCCAGGACTCGATTCAGGATCCGTGGTATCCGCTGGGGAACGGCAATATCCTGCGTATTCTGGATGCCGGGCTGCACATCTGCCATATGCTCGGCTATGACGATCTGCAGCGCTGCCTCGACTTCGTCACCGACAACAGCGCCCGGGCGCTGTGTCTGGGCGATAACTACGGCCTCGCCGAAGGCCGCCCGGCAAATTTGCTGATCCTCGATGCGGAAAACGACTACGAGGCCGTCCGTCGTCAGGCACGGGTGCTGACCTCCATTCGCCACGGCAAGGTGATTTTGCAGCGTGAGGTGGAGCACATCCGCTACCCGGCATAGGGCGCAAGGCGCTGCGCGACGTCCCCTTTCTGTGATACCTTTTCAGGCAGTGTGCGTGACCGACGCCCGGGCGGGCGTCGGCTTCCTGGAAAACAGACGGCGCAAAACGACGATGAGCGATAAAAAATGGATTAAGGCCGAGGACGTGGCCAGACTGGCCGGCGTCTCGCGCTCGGCGGTCTCCCGCACCTTCACCCCCGGCGCCTCGGTGTCGGAGAAGACCCGGCAGAAGGTGCTGAGCGCTGCGGAAGCCCTGGGCTATCAGGTGAATATCATCGCCCGGACGATGATCACCGGCAGCAGTAATTTTATCGGCATCGTTACCGCCGGTTTCGACAACCCGTTTCGCAGCAAACTGCTGGCGCCGCTGGTCCATCAGCTGGCGCTCAATGGCTTTATGCCGCTGCTGATGAACGCTGACGATCCGCAGCAGCTCGCCCCCTCGCTTAAACAGCTGCTGAGCTACCACGTCGCCGGGGTGATCATCACCTCCGGCGCGCCGCCGCTGTCGCTGGCGGAAGAGTATCTGGCGCGCAAGATCCCCGTCACCCTGATCAACCGCCATGCGGACCTCGCCGGCTGCGATCGGGTGTGCAGCGATAACGCCCAGGGGGCGAAGCTGGTGGCGGATCTGTTCAGTCGCCGAGGCTGGCAGCAGGTTGGCTTTATTGGCGAAAATCGCGAGAACTTCAGCACCCGCCAGCGCTATGACGCTTTCATCGCCCGGACGTCGGGTATGGCGGTGAGCAGCCGCTTCTGCGACGGCGGCGGCTATCAGGCCGGCTACCAGGCCGCCAGAGAATTGGTTGCTGAAAACCCCGGGGTGCAGGCGCTGTTCTGCGCCACCGATATGCTGGCGCTGGGCGCCCTGGATGGCCTGCGGGACGCCCCCGCCCCGCTGCCGGCCATCGTCGGTTTTGACGATATCCCGCAGGCGGACTGGCAGCCCTATCAGCTGACCACCGTCCAGCAGAATACCGCCCTGCTGGCGCACCACGCGGTGGATCTGTTGGTGACGCGGATCGCCCGCTTCAGCCTGCCCTCGCGCCATCGCGAAGTGCCAGTGAAACTAATTATTCGCCATAGCGCGAAATGAAAAAATCATTTTATGCTGGAGGGATCACAGAATCTTCTGCGAAACCCGGCCACACTCATTCGGCCCTTCGGGGCTGTTTTTTTCACGCAAAATGCACACGTGTGCAAAATAGGGAGTCACTATGCAATCTCAGGAATCAGAAGCGCTACAGGCCCGCTACCGTTTGGCCTGCGAGCTGGCGAAAGCGGGCGCTGAGCTGGCGTTTGAATACTATCAACAGCGGGAGGCGCTGGCCGTCGACCATAAAGGCGATGACCTGCAGGATGTGGTCAGCGTGGCCGATAAGCGGGTGGAAGCCTTTGTCAAACAGCGCATTCAGAGCGCGTTTCCGGAGGATGGCTTTCTCGGCGAAGAGAGCGGTGCCCGCCTGCCCGACGCCCGGATCCTGTGGGTGGTCGACCCCATCGATGGAACCAGCTGTTTCCTCAACGGCCTGCACACCTGGTGCCTGTCGCTGGCGATCGTCGCCGACGACGAACCGGTCATCGGCGTGGTCTACGACCCCAACCATCGCGAGCTGTTTCATGCCCTGCGGGGCCATGGCGCCTGGCTCAACGACGCCCCGCTCCGTCCACACCCCGCAACGACGGTCAAAGAGGGCGTGATGGGCGTCGGCACCTCGCATCGCGTCACCCCGGCGGACTTTCTGCCGTTTCTGCAGGCGCTGCTCAGCGACGGCGGCATGTTTATCCGCAACGGTTCCGGGGCATTGATGAGCGCCTGGGCGGCGGCGGGCCGGTTGATTGGCTACTACGAGCCGCACATGAACCCGTGGGACGCCCTGCCGGGGCTGGTGCTGATGCGCGAAGCGGGCGGCGCCAGCAACGATTTTCTGGCGCAGGAGGGGATCCAGCGCGGCAATCCGCTGCTGCTGGCCAGCCAGACGCTCTACCCGCAGCTGAAAAAGATGATCCCACAACCCTTACATTAACCCTTACGGGTCAGGCTATCTCTGATTATGTACTCTACACAGTAACGATAACTTCACTCACGGACGAACCACATCAATCAGTCACGCCTCCGACCTGCGGAGAACCACCTATGTCTGGAATTATCGCTTTTTTCCGGGCGTCGCCGCCGAAAGCGGGCGCCGCGTTTGATGAACACCGTTTTCGCCGGGTGCGCTGGCAAACCTTTATCGCCATGACCCTGGCCTACGTGACCTTTTACGTCTGCCGGTTATCGTTCACCGTCGCCAAAAGCGCGCTGGTGGAGCTGGGGATCACTCCAACGGAGCTCGGCATGATCGGCTCTACTCTGTTCTTCAGCTACGCCATCGGCAAACTGGTCAATGGCTTTATCGCCGATCACGCCAACGTGGTGCGCTATATGAGCCTCGGTTTATTGCTCAGCGCCGGGATGAACCTGATGATGGGGATGACCACCAACGCCCTGCTGCTGGCCATCTTCTGGGGGATCAACGGCTGGGCGCAGTCGATGGGCGTCGGCCCCTGCGCGGTCTCGCTGGCGCGTTGGTACGGCGTTAAGGAGCGCGGCACCTTCTATGGCATCTGGTCGACGGCGCATAATATCGGCGAGGCGGTGACCTATATGGTGATCGCTGCGGTGATCGCCGGGTTTGGCTGGCAGATGGGCTACCTGTCCACCGCCGCGCTCGGCGCCGCCGGGGTGGTGCTGCTGGTGTTGTTCATGCACGATTCGCCGCAGAGCAGCGGCTTCCCGTCCATCAACGTCATCCGCGATGAACCGCAGGAGGAGGCCGAAGCGCGCGGCTCGGTGTTTAAAAACCAGTTGCTGGCTCTACGCAACCCGGCGCTGTGGACCCTCGCCCTCGCCTCTGCCTTTATGTACATCGATCGCTACGCCGTTAACTCGTGGGGGATCTTCTTTCTCGAGCAGGATAAAGCTTATTCCACGCTGGAGGCGTCCGGGATTATCGGCGTCAACGCCATCGCCGGCATCGCCGGGACCATCATCGCCGGCATGCTCTCCGACCGCTTTTTCCCGCGCAACCGCAGCGTGATGGCCGGGTTTATCAGCCTGCTGAACACCGCCGGCTTTGCCCTGATGCTCTGGTCGCCGCACAATTATTACACTGATATTCTGGCGATGATTATCTTCGGGGCCACCATTGGCGCTCTGACCTGCTTCCTCGGCGGGCTGATCGCCGTCGATATCTCCTCGCGCAAGGCCGCCGGGGCCGCGCTCGGCACCATCGGCATCGCCAGCTACGCCGGCGCCGGCCTGGGCGAATTTCTCACCGGGATCATTATTGATAAAACGGCTATCCTTGAGAACGGCAAAACGCTGTATGATTTCAGCACGTTGGCGCTGTTCTGGGTGGGTACCGGTCTGGGTTCCGCGCTACTCTGTTTTACCACTGCCGCCATCGTCGCCCGGCGCCATGCCGTCGAACGGCAGACCTCGTTCTCCTCATAACCGATTAACGCATAAGGAAGAAGATATGATGCCTGCAAGACATCAGGGGCTGTTACGCCTGTTTATCGCCTGCGCCCTGCCGCTGCTGGCGCTGCAATCCGCCGCCGCCGCGGACTGGCAGCTGGAGAAAGTGGTCGAGCTCAGCCGCCACGGTATTCGTCCGCCGACGGCCGGCAACCGGGAAGCCATCGAGGCCGCCACCGGACGACCGTGGACCGAGTGGACCACCCATGACGGGGAGCTCACCGGCCATGGCTATGCCGCCGTGGTCAACAAAGGGCGTGAGGAGGGCCAGCACTATCGCCAGCTCGGCCTGCTGCAGGCGGGATGCCCGACGGCGGAGTCGATTTACGTGCGCGCCAGTCCGCTGCAGCGGACGCGGGCGACCGCCCAGGCGCTGGTGGATGGCGCCTTCCCCGGCTGCGGCGTCGCTATCCATTACGTCAGCGGAGATGCCGATCCCCTGTTTCAGACCGACAAGTTCGCCGCCACGCAAACCGACCCCGCCCGTCAGCTGGCGGCGGTAAAAGAGAAGGCCGGGGATCTGGCGCAGCGTCGGCAGGCGCTGGCGCCGACTATCCAGTTATTGAAACAGGCGGTTTGTCAGGCCGATAAGCCCTGCCCGATCTTCGACACCCCGTGGCAGGTCGAGCAGAGCAAAAGTGGGAAGACCACCATTAGCGGACTGAGCGTGATGGCCAATATGGTGGAGACGCTGCGTCTCGGCTGGAGTGAAAATCTGCCTCTCAGCCAGCTGGCGTGGGGCAAGATCACCCAGGCCAGGCAGATCACCGCCCTGCTGCCGCTGTTAACGGAAAACTACGATCTGAGTAACGATGTGTTGTATACCGCGCAAAAACGCGGGTCGGTGCTGCTCAACGCCATGCTCGACGGCGTCAAACCGGAGGCGACCCCGAACGTACGCTGGCTGCTGCTGGTGGCCCATGACACCAATATCGCCATGGTGCGCACGCTGATGAACTTTAGCTGGCAGCTGCCGGGCTACAGCCGGGGAAATATCCCGCCGGGCAGTAGCCTGGTGCTGGAGCGCTGGCGCAACGCCAAGAGCGGGGAACGCTATCTGCGGGTCTATTTCCAGGCGCAAGGCCTCGACGACCTGCGTCGTCTGCAGACGCCGGACGCGCAGCACCCGATGCTGCGTCAGGAGTGGCGTCAGCCGGGCTGCCGTCAGACCGACGTCGGTACGCTGTGTCCCTTCCAGGCGGCCATCACCGCGCTGGGTCAGCGTATCGACCGGTCATCCGCCCCGGCGGTAGCCATGGTCCTGCCGTAGCGGCACGGTGTTTGTCCGGGCCCGGGAAAGCCATTTTTTCCAGGCCCGGCACGGTGTCGTGCTATCCATTGTCCGGTGCAAACGCCCCGGCGGCGACCTGCGCCGGCGTGACCACCCCGCTGTCCAGCACCCAGCCGCTAATCAGCGCTGCCGGCGTGACGTCGAACGCCGGATTGTACACGGCGGCCCCCGTCGGCGCCCACTGTACCGCGCCAAAGCTGCCCGCCACCCCGGTCACTTCCGCCGCCGCACGCTGCTCAATGGGGATCGCCGCGCCGTTCGGGCAATAGCGGTCGAGGGTGGTCTGCGGGGCAGCGACGTAAAACGGGATCTGGTGATAATGGGCCAAAACCGCCAGCGAATAGGTGCCGATTTTATTCGCCACGTCGCCGTTGGCGGCGATACGGTCGGCGCCGACCCACACCGCATCCACCAGCCCCTGCGCCATCAGGCTGGCGGCCATTGAATCGGTGATCAACTGATACGGCACGCCCAGCTCGCCCAGCTCCCAGGCGGTTAAACGTCCGCCCTGCAGCAACGGCCGAGTTTCATCGACCCACACATTGGTCACCTTTCCCTGCCGGTGCGCCAGCGCGATAACCCCCAGGGCGGTCCCTACCCCGGTGGTCGCCAGACCACCGGTGTTGCAGTGGGTTAGCAGTCGACTGCCGGGCTTCACCAGCGCACTGCCCGCCTCAGCGATGCGGTCGCACAGCTGTTTATCTTCTTCGACCAGACGCAAAGCTTCCGCTTCCAGCGCCTGCGGGTAATCCTCCCGGGCCAGCGCTTGCTTCATGCGATCCAGATTATTCATCAGGTTGACAGCCGTCGGCCGCGCCGCGCGCAGCGTCTCCAGCGCCTGCAGGAGTTCATCCCGGTTCAGGCCGCGCTGGGCCAGCAGCGCCAGCAGCAGGCTGGCGGACAGGCCAATCAGCGGCGCGCCGCGCACCCGCAGGGCATGAATATGGTCCACCAGCAGCGCAACGTTATCCGCCGCCAGCCAGCGTTTTTCCTGCGGCAAGGCCTGCTGGTCGAGAATAAAAAGCTGATTTTCACTCACCCGCAGGCTGGTGGTCTGTAATGTCTGCATGTCGTTAAATCCCTGTTGCGTTGTTGTATCACATTGTGTCAGGATGGAATCCAGAAGTATAGACGTCTGAACGGCTTAATCAGAATTCGAGGATCGAGGCAATGTCGCAATACCATACCTTCACCGCCCACGATGCCGTGGCTTACGCGCAGCAGTTCGCCGGCATCGACAACCCATCTGAGCTGGTCAGCGCGCAGGAAGTGGGCGATGGCAACCTCAATCTGGTGTTTAAAGTGTTCGATCGCCAGGGCGTCAGCCGGGCTATCGTTAAACAGGCCCTGCCCTACGTGCGCTGCGTCGGCGAATCCTGGCCGCTGACCCTCGACCGCGCCCGTCTGGAAGCGCAGACCCTGGTCGCCCACTATCAGCACAGCCCGCAGCACACGGTAAAAATCCATCACTTTGATCCCGAGCTGGCGGTGATGGTAATGGAAGATCTTTCCGACCACCGCATCTGGCGCGGGGAGCTTATCGCTAACGTCTACTACCCGCAGGCGGCCCGCCAGCTTGGCGACTATCTGGCGCAGGTGTTGTTCCACACCAGTGATTTCTATCTCCATCCCCACGAGAAAAAAGCGCAGGTGGCGCAGTTTAGTAACCCGGCGATGTGCGAGATCACCGAGGATCTGTTCTTTAACGACCCGTATCAGATCCACGAGCGCAATAACTACCCGGCGGAGCTGGAGGCCGATGTCGCCGCCCTGCGCGACGACGCCCAGCTTAAGCTGGCGGTGGCGGCGCTGAAGCACCGTTTCTTTGCCCATGCGGAAGCGCTGCTGCACGGCGATATCCACAGCGGGTCGATCTTCGTTGCCGAAGGCAGCCTGAAGGCCATCGACGCCGAGTTCGGCTATTTCGGCCCCATCGGTTTCGATATCGGCACCGCCATCGGCAACCTGCTGCTTAACTACTGCGGCCTGCCGGGCCAGCTCGGTATTCGCGACGCCGCCGCCGCGCGCGAGCAGCGACTGAACGATATCCACCAGCTGTGGACCACCTTCGCCGAACGCTTCCAGGCATTGGCGGCGGAGAAAACCCGCGACGCGGCCCTGGCTTACCCCGGCTACGCTTCCGCCTTTCTGAAGAAAGTCTGGGCCGACGCGGTTGGCTTCTGCGGTAGCGAACTGATCCGCCGCAGCGTCGGGCTGTCGCACGTCGCGGATATCGACACTATTCAGGACGACGCCATGCGTCATGAATGCCTGCGCCACGCCATTACCCTCGGCAAAGCGCTGATTGTGCTGGCCGAGCGTATCGATAGCGTCGACGAGCTGCTGGCGCGAGTGCGCCAGTACAGCTGAGTGCGGCCTGTTTTCCCTCACCCCAACCCTCTCCCACAGGGAGAGGGAGCACCCCCTAAAAAAGTGCCATTTTCTGGGATTGCCCGGCGGCGCTGCTGGACTGCACCCCAAAAGTTGGACACCCAACTGAGTAAGGTGCAGTTTTATGGCTAAACCAAAGTATTCCCCTGAAACAAAACTGGCTGTGGTTAATCATTATTTGTCCGGTAAAGACGGAGAACAGAGCACAGCCGACCTTTTTGGTATTGAAAGAACATCTGTCCGTCGCTGGGTCAGGGCATGGCAGTTCCACGGTGCAGAAGGCCTGACTGCAAAAAATAATCATTATTCCGATGAATTTAAACTCGTGGTCGTCCGGGCGGTTATCAGTGACCGCCTGACGATGCGTGAAGCGGCTGCCCGGTTTAATCTCTCCGCAGAAATACTTGTCCGGCGCTGGCTCGACGTGTACAACGATGCCGGAGCGGAAGGTCTTTTAAACATGCAATGCGGACGGCCCGGAAAAATGACAAAGCCAAAAAATATCCCACCACTGACAGATAAAGAGCTGGAAAAACTCTCCCCCGAAGAGCTCAGGGCCGAACTGCGTTATCTGCGGGCAGAGAATGCCTATCTAAAAAAGTTGAAAGCCTTGGTTCAGAGCGAAAAAAATGGCAAAAAGCCCTGATAATCAGTGAACTAAGGCATGAACACGCTCTGCGGGACCTTCTGCGGGCGGCCGGTATGTCCCGTAGTACGTGGTATTACAATATGAATGCACTGAAGCAAGGGGACAGGTATGCGGGTCTTAAAGAGAACATCAGGAAGATATACCACTATCACAAAGGTCGTTATGGCTACCGCAGGATCACGCTCGCACTGAGAAAACAGGGGCTGCGGATAAACCATAAAACAGTGCAGCGGCTGATGGCCGAACTGTCACTCCGGTCTGTGATAAGGGCGAAAAAATATCGTGCCTGGAAAGGGAGAACGGGCGAGGCCGCGCCCAATATCCTGAGCCGGAACTTCGGTGCGTCAAAAGCCAACGAAAAATGGGTAACAGATGTGACAGAGTTCCCGGTACAGGGAAAAAAGCTTTACCTGTCGTCAGTTCTCGATCTGTTTAACCGGGAGGTTATCGCCTACAGCCTGTCGGAAAGGCCGGTGATGGAGATGGTGAATACGATGCTGGACGGTGCGTTCCCGAAGCTCAGACCGGGAGATGCTCCGCTGCTGCACTCGGATCAGGGCTGGCATTACAGGATGAGGGGCTATCAGGAACGTTTAAAGGCGCATGGGATGACGCAGAGTATGTCGCGTAAAGGAAACTGCCTGGATAATGCAGTGATGGAAAACTTCTTCGGTACCCTGAAATCGGAGTGTTTTTATCTGAGGGAGTTCAGGAGTGTCAGTGCGCTAAGAAAAGCCGTAGAGGACTATATCCATTACTACAACAACGAGCGGATAAGCCTGAAATTAAAAGGCCTGAGTCCGGTAGAGTACCGAACCCAGGCTCTGAGAGCCGCTTAATATGAACCATCCAACTTTATGGGGTCAGTCCACTGCGCTTGCCGGGCCTACAAATAGCCGCATAACGGTTTGATCTTGCACTCTTTCGTAGGCCGGGTAAGGCGAAAGCCGCCACCCGGCAGACATCCGAGTACGATTTTGCGTTTACCTTGCCCTCACCCCAGATACTCAATCACCGACAGCCCGCCGTTGTAATCGGTGCTGTAGATAATTCCCCGGGCATCGACAAACACATCGCAGGACTGAATTACCCGCGGGCGGCCGGGACGGGTATCCATCATTCTCTCTGGCGCCGCCGGCACCAGCGCCCCGGTCTCCAGCGGACGATACGGGTTGGAAATATCGTAAGCCCGCACGCCGGCATTCTGATACGTGGCAAAAATCAGCGTTGAGCTGACAAAGCTGCCGGGACGATTCTCATGCAGGTTATGCGGGCCGAAATGCGCCCCTTTCGCCACATAATCCGCTTCGTCCGGCTGCGGGAAGGTGGCGATGCTCACCGGGTTGGTTGGCTCGCGGATATCAAACAGCCAGATCAGCTTCTCGCCGTCCTCTTGATTGTCGAGCACCGCTTCATCCAGCACCACCAGCAGATCGCGATCCGGTAGCGGCAGCGCGGTATGCGTTCCGCCGCCGAACGGCGGGCTCCAGTTGCGATGGCTAATCAGCCTCGGCTGGGTACGATCTTTGACATCCAGCAGCGTCAGGCCGCCGTCGCGCCAGCTGCCGTAGGCGGTATCCCCGGCAATAATGGCGTGATGCAGCGCATAGCGTTTGCCCTGCGGCCAGTCCGGTGTTTCACCGCCCGCCTGGTGCATCCCCGGCAGCCACCAGCGCCCGGCCACTTCGGGCTTACGCGGATCGGCCAGATCGATGGTCAGGAAGATGTAGTCGGTAAAACCGTCAATCAGCGCGGACACATACGCCCAACGCCCGCCGACGTACCAGATGCGGTGAATACCGATGCCGTTAAGCGACAGAAAACTGATTTCCCGCGGCTGCGCAGGCGTGGAAATATCAAAGATGCGCAGCCCGGCGCTCCAGCCCCTGTCCTGCACATCGCCGACCGTGTCGCCCACCGAGCGGGTGTAGTAGACCTTCTCATCAGCAAAACGGGCGTCGGCAAACAGATCCCGGGCGTTGATCACCAGCAGCAGATCGTCATGCGCCTGCAGATGCACGTTCCAGGTGCCCGGCGGCGCGGCAATATAGTTGACGGTGGTGGGCCGGGTCGGATCGCGAACATCGACCACGGAAAAACCCTGCGACACCATATGGCCGATATAGGCGAATCCGCGGTGCACCATCAGTTGCACGCCGTCCGGACGACCGCCCTGATCGCTATGACCAATCAGCCGCATATTGCGGCTGTATTCGGGGGAAGGTAATGCTGACATAGGGGATCCCTCTCGCCCGGTGGCATGGTTTTCCCCCTCTCCCTGCGGAGAAGGCCGGGGCGAGGGCACCAGGCCGCCGCCCACCGCCACCCGGCTTGATATTATTTGTTTTTCGCTTCCAGCGTCGCGAACCACGGCGCGATAAAGTCTTCGGTCTGGCCCCAGCCAGGGATAATTTTCCCCAGCGACGCCACGTTCACCGCCCCCGGCTGGGCCGCCAGCAGCGCCTGGGGAATCGCTGCCGCCTTGAAGTCGTAGGTGGCTGGCGTCGGCTCGCCGGCGATCTTGTTGGCGATCAGCCGCACGTTGGTCGCGCCGATAAGCTTCGGATCCACCGCCACGCTCACCTTCCACGGGCTGCCGGCTTCGCGCATCAGCTGCAGATCCTGGTTGGAAATATCAATGCTGTAGAGTTTGATCTCGGTGCGGCCGTTCTCTTTCAGCGCTTTATAGGCTCCCTGGCTAAAGGCATCCCAGGTGCCCCAGATCGCGTCAATTTTCCCTTTCGGATACTTGGCGAGGATCGCCCCCACCTTGTTGGCAGTGTCGCCCTGCACATCGGATGACACGGCGCCGATCGACTCCAGCTCTTTAATCCCCGGATTTTGCTTCAGCAGCGTCTGGTAAGCCGCCTGACGGCGCTCCATCGGCGGGAAGCCCGCCACCCACAGCTTGACGATGTTGGCCTTGCCGTTGAAATCTTTCACCAGCTGGCCAAAAGAGAGCTCGGTCAGTGAGGCATCATCCTGCTGACTGACCGTCACCCCGGGGATCTCACCGCTTACCGCGGTATCGAACACTGCCACTTTGATCCCGGCGTCCACCGCCTTCTTCACCAGGGCGGTGGAATACGGGTCACGCCCCTGGGAGAGAATAATGCCATCGTATTTCTGGCTGATGGCCTGGTTGACGAAGTCCTGGAATTTGGCGTCATCGCCGTTGCTCAGGAAGGTGCTGATTTTGAAACCGAGCTTTTTGCCCTCCTGCAGCGCCCCGGCGACAAACTGGGTGGTGTTATCGTCAGACCCGAGGTTGCGGATCACGGCAATGCGGATCGGGCCGTTGTGTTCGGCAATCGCCGCCGGCACCGGCGTCGGGGCGGTGGCCAGCGCCGCCGTCGACTGCAGCAGACCCAGCGTCATCAGAGAGAGTGCGATCTTTTTCATGCGGTTTACCCTGTAAAATGTTAAGTACGGCGCTGAAAATAGGTCAGTGCCAGCGCGCCAGCCAGCACCAACCCTTTAATAATGTCCATCGCGTAATACGGCACCGAGAGCATCACCAGCCCGTTGGAGAGCACGCCGAGGATCACCGCCCCCACCAGCGTCCCCAGGGCGTTCGGTTTACCGGAGCCCGCCAGCGAAAAGCCGATCCATGCCGCCGCCACTGCGTCCATCAGATAGCCGCCGCCGGCGTTGACCTGCGAGGATCCGATACGCGAGGCCAGCAGAATGCCGCCCAGCCCGGCCAGCAGCGAGGCAATCACGTATGCTGCGACTTTGTAACGTGTGATCCGCAGGCCGGAGAGCCGCGCGGCCTCCGGGTTGCCGCCGATGGCGTACATCCGCCGTCCGTGAGTGGTGAACGACAGCGCCAGCTGGGCGACCAACGTCACCACCAGCATGATGATGACGATGGTCGGCACCTGCCCCAGCGCGCCAAAGGCCGTCGGGATAGTGCCTTCCGCCATCTCGCCGCTCGGCAGCACCATGTTTTCAGTGATGGAACCGCCGTAGCTGTAGGTCATCGCCACGCCCTGAATCACAAACAGGCTGGCCAGGGTGGCGAGCATGTCGGGAATGCGCAGCACCACGATCAGAAAGGCGTTAAACAGCCCCACCAGGGTGCAGAGCGCGAGGGTGATCAGAATCGCTTCGGTGGTCCCCAGGCCATGCCAGACAAACAGGGAAATCACCAGCGCGTTAGCCAGCGATGCCGTCGATCCCACTGACAGATCAAAGCCGCCAATGGTGAGAGAAATCGACACCCCAATGGCAATCACCGTCACGATGGCAATCGAGCGCAGAATGTTGATGATGTTGAACGGATCAAGGAAGTTGTCCGAGGCGAGGCCAAAGACCGCCACCAGCAGCACCACGGTCAGCAACATGCCCCATTTATAGAGAAAATCAAAAAATCGCTGACGGCCCGATACCGTCGCGTTTACTGCCAGGGCCTTGCTCACGCTGCCGCTCCTCCGGTTGAATAATAAAGCAACGTCTCTTCCCGGGCTTCCGCGCCGGGGATCTCCGCCACAATCCGTCCGTCCCATAGCACGCAGATGCGGTCGCATAAACCGACCAGCTCGGCGAATTCACCCGAGGCATAAATCACCCCTTTGCCTTCCCGCGCCAGACCATCGATCAGCATGAACAGATCGGTTTTCGCTTTCACATCGACCCCTTTGGTCGGTTCGTCAAAAATCAAAACATTGGCATGACTGCGCAGCCATTTGCCAATGGCCACCTTCTGCTGGTTGCCGCCAGAAAGACGGCGCAGCATCTGACCGGGACCGGTAGCGCGCACGCCGAGGCGGGCAATCACCTCCTCCGCCCAGCGCCAGGCCTGCCGATGGCCAAACAGGCTCCAGCGCGAAAAGCTGTTATCGGCGCTGACCGCCAGGTTCATCGCGATCGGCTCTTCAATGAAAATGCCCTCTTTGCGTCGCTCCTCCGGGACCAGCGCCAGGCCGCGCCCCACCGAGTCGGCTGGATCGCGCGGTCGCCACGGCTGGCCGTTCAGCTCGCCACGCTGCACCCGGCTTTTGCTGGCGCCGAACAGCGCTTTGCACAGCTCGGTTTTGCCCGCGCCGGCCAGCCCGGCGATACCAAGAATTTCCCCCTTGCGCAGGCGCAGCGAAATATCCTGCAGCAGCGCCTCATCATGCAAACCGTCAACCTGCAGCAGCACCTCTTCGCCGTGCGGCGGGCGCGGCGGCGGGAAGATATCGCTCAGCTCGTGGCCCAGCATCTTTTCGACGATCTGTTCGCCGCTCAGCGGCGCCATCGGGCCGCTCTCAATCAGCCGCCCGTCGCGCAGAACCGTCAGGGTGTCGCAGATTGCCTTCAGTTCATGGATACGATGCGAAATAAACACCACTCCGATCCCCTGGTGCTGCAGACGGCTTACTACCGCGAACAGACGCTCACTTTCATGCTGATCCAGTGGCGCGGTGGGTTCATCGAGGATCAAAAAGCGGCAATGGTGCGACAGGGCACGGGCCAGCAGGATTTGCTGTTTTTCGGCGAGCGTGCAGCTGTCAATGGAGCGCCTGACGTCCAGCGCCACGTCCAGCTGCGCCAGCGCCTCGCGCGCCAGCTGGCGAACCCGCGACCAGCGAAACGCCATGCCCGGCTCTGCCAGCCTGTCCAGCATGATGTTTTCCGCAATGCTCAGGCCCGGCACCAGCGCCACATCCACCTCCTGCTGCACCAGGTGGATCCCCAGCTGTTTAGCATCCCGCGGCGAACGAATGGTGACCGGCTGGTTGTTGATCGTCACCTCGCCTTCATAATGGGCATGGGTGCCGCACAGCACCGCCATCAGCGTCGACTTACCCGCGCCGTTGGCGCCGGTCAGGGCATGCACCGACCCGCCATGGAGGGTAAAGTCCACCTTGTTCAGCGCCTGAAAGCCGGAGAAGGCCAGGCTAATGTTATGCATCTCAAGGCGATTCGCGCTCATCACTGCTCCCGTGCGGCAATTAATCTTCTGATTTAACGAATTTTTCATAGCCGCCGCTGGCTGACAACTGCGTAAAAAGCATAAGATACAACGAAATAATATTAGCCATCTGGATGTCCAGACATAACATCAGGTTAGCCCAACACCCATAAGGACAGCTTCCATGAGCAACAGCGATATCCGCGTCGTGCCCGGCCCGGCCAACTATTTCTCCCACCCCGGCAGCCTTGAGCGGCTGAGCGATTTTTTTAACGCCGACCAGCTCTCGCGAGCGGTGTGGGTCTATGGCGAGCGCGCTCTGGCCGGCGCCGAACCTTTTCTGCCGGCGGCCTTCCACCTGCCGGAGGCGAAAAAGATCCGCTTTACCGGCCACTGCAGCGAACGCGACGTGGCGGGGCTGGTGCAGGCCTCCGGTGACGATCGGGCGGTAGTGATTGGCGTCGGCGGCGGCGCGCTGCTCGACAGCGCGAAAGTGCTGGCCCGCCGCCTGGGGGTACCGCTGGTGGCCATCCCGACTATCGCCGCCACCTGCGCGGCGTGGACGCCGCTGTCGGTGTGGTATAGCGACGCCGGACAGGCCCTGAATTTTGAGATCTTCGATGACGCCAACTTCCTGGTGCTGGTGGAGCCGCGCATCATTCTCAACGCCCCGGCGGAGTATCTGCTGGCGGGCATTGGCGACACCTTAGCCAAATGGTATGAGGCCGTGGTGCTGGCGCCGCAGCCGGAGGCGCTGCCGCTCACCGTGCGGCTAGGGATTAACGGCGCGCTGGCGATCCGCGACGTGCTGCTGGCCAGCAGCGAAACGGCGCTGGCGGACCAGCGCCGCGGCGATCTGACCCAGGCGTTTCGCGATGTGGTGGAGGCGATTATCGCCGGCGGCGGGATGGTTGGTGGGCTGGGGGAACGTTACACCCGGGTCGCCGCCGCCCATGCGGTGCACAACGGACTGACGGTCCTGCCGCAGACGGATAAATTCCTCCACGGTACCAAAGTGGCCTACGGCATTCTGGTACAGAGCGCCCTGCTTGCTCAGGACGATGTGCTGGCGCAGTTAGTGCAGGCGTATCAGCGCTTTAACCTGCCGACCACCCTGGCAGCGCTGGAGGTCGATATCAATAACCGCGCAGAGCTGGACCGGGTCATTGCCCATACCCTGCGCCCGGGCGAGTCGATTCATTATTTACCGGTGACGTTAACCCCTGAGGTTCTGCGCGCGGCGTTTGAGAAGGTGGAATACTTCAGCCGTTAATCACCCCGACCGTCTATACCTAATGATGATGCTCACCACTCTCGCAACGAGGTCATCATGCAGATCGATTTAACAGGTAAGAAGGCGCTGGTTACCGGCGCCAGCCGTGGGTTGGGTCGCGCAATCGCGCTGTCGCTGGCGCGCGCCGGCGCCGATGTGGTTATTACGTATGAAAAATCGGCCGATAAAGCCCAGGCGGTCGCCGATGAAATAAAGGCGCTGGGTCGGCACGGCGAGGCGGTGCAGGCCGACAGCGCCAGCGCGCAGGCGATTCAGGAGGCGGTAACCCATGCTGCCCGGTCCCTCGGCGGGCTGGATATTCTGGTCAACAACGCCGGGATCGCCCGCGGCGGTCCACTGGAATCCATGACGCTGGCGGACATTGACGCGCTTATCAACGTCAATATTCGTGGGGTGGTCATCGCCACCCAGGAAGCGCTGGTGCATATGGCCGATGGCGGACGGATCATCAACATCGGCAGCTGTCTGGCTAATCGCGTGGCCATGCCGGGCATCGCGGTTTACGCCATGACCAAGTCCGCCCTCAACGCCCTGACCCGTGGCCTGGCGCGTGATTTAGGCCCTCGCGGGATCACCGTTAACCTTGTCCATCCAGGGCCGACCAACAGCGATATGAACCCGGAAGACGGGGAACAGGCGGAAGCCCAGCGCCAGATGATTGCGGTCGGTCACTACGGCCAGCCGGAAGACATCGCCGCGGCGGTCACCTTCCTCGCCAGCCCGGCCGCCGGGCAGATCTCCGGTACGGGGCTGGACGTGGATGGTGGTTTGAACGCCTGATCGCACATTTTCTGCAAGCCTCTGTCGCCCGGCAGAGGCCTTTTCGAGCCGCTTCGACGGGTTGCGTTTTGCCTCTTACCTGCGTTTTTTCTCCGCTCTACAGTCCCCATAAGAAATTCGGAATTTATCTAATAGTCTTATTATTTCCTTATATTTTGTGTGGGCGTACAGTGGAGGTACGGATGAAAATTGTCTGGTCAAAAACGGCAGATAAGCAATTTTCTAAAATCGATACTCGGTATAAGAGCCGCATTAAATCCAGGCTGGAGAAGATGGATGATAAAGCTTCACCTATCTCGGATATCAAAAAATTGTCCTCTCCCGAAAACCACTACCGGCTGCGATTAGGTGATTACAGAGTCATCTACACCTTTGGGGATCCGCCGGGCGATACCTGCTACGTCGTGGCGGTTAAACGCCGAACCACCACCACCTACCTTCATGAGGAACATACCGAATATGACTATTCAGTACATCAAGGATGAAGAAGGAAAAGACCAGTATGTCGTCATTCCTTACAGCGATTACTTTCGTATGCGCCTGGCTCTGCTGGAGTACGACGACGAGGATGAAAGCGACTGGGAAGATATTCCTTATGAATCAGATATCTATGATGACGTCATGCTGCCGGGCGAAGTATGCGACGTGATGCATAAAGAAAACGTCAGCCTGCAGGCCGCGTGGCGCATCCTGCGCGGGCTATCCCAGCAGGAGGTAGCCGAAAAGCTTGGCATCAGCCAGTCCGCGGTGTCACAGCTGGAAGCGCTGGACTCCCGTCCGCAAAAGCGCACCCGCGAGAAGCTGGCGGCGATTTACGGCTGTACTCAGGAGCAGATCAGCCTCTATCTGCCGAAAGAGGGTTAACAGCACTTCGCCCCGCCCTTGCCGCCGTAGCGCGCGTCCTGGCGCTCGCGAAAGAACTCTTCATAGGTCATCGGCGTCTGATCCGGGTGGGTTATTCGCATGTGCTCGACGTAGTTATCGTAATCCGGCACGCCGATCATCATCTTCGCCGCCTGGCCCAGGTACTTACCTGCTTTGGAAAGGGTGTCGAACATAAGTCATTTCTCTTTTGTTTCCCACTCCCAAAGGGAGAGGGAGGATCGGAAATGTAGGCCGGGTAAGGCGAAGCCGCCACCCGGCACACCAGTTAATGCGCCCCTTTCGCCTGGGTCTCAATCGCGTCCAGGTTTTCAGGCATTGGCTCATACGGCGTCTCTTTCGCCGTCGGTTTGTCCTCTTTCAGCGCCGCCAGCGCGGTTTTAATCGAGAACAGCGCCAGCACCACCACCACGATCATAAAGAAGATGGTCAGCC
The DNA here is from genome assembly GCF_020526085.1 of Klebsiella africana. Lineage (NCBI taxonomy): Bacteria > Pseudomonadati > Pseudomonadota > Gammaproteobacteria > Enterobacterales > Enterobacteriaceae > Klebsiella > Klebsiella africana. The sequence goes on from NZ_CP084874.1 coordinate 3,760,170, forward strand.
CGGCATCGAGACGGTTGTTAAACACCAGCTGCGCCAGCTGTGATTCGGTATATTGCGGCGGAATGGTGCCGCTGTCGATCATCGCCTGGAATTTATTAGCGATCGCCAGGAAACCGACTTTGGTGTCCGGGCTAAACGACTTCTGCCAGCCGGCGGTCAGGGTACAGATTAACAGCCAGCTGGTCGGCAGCAGCGCCACCCACGCGTAGCGCTGGCGCTTCATCTTGAACAGGACCACCGCGCAGAGCATCAGCGCCATCCCCGCCAGCATCTGGTTGGCGATACCGAACAGCGGCCACAGGGTGTTAATCCCGCCCAGCGGATCCACTACCCCCTGATGCAGGAAGTAGCCCCACGCCAGGACGCACAGCGCGGTCGCCAGCAGGTTGGCCGGCAGCGAGCTGGTTTTTTTCAACCCGGGGCTAATCACCCCCAGCAGATCCTGCAGCATAAAGCGCGCCGCGCGGGTGCCGGCATCAACCGCCGTCAGGATAAACAGCGCCTCAAACAGAATGGCGAAGTGGTACCAGAACGAGACATCCATCAGCCCGCCCAGCGAGCCGTGCAGGATGTAGGCCATCCCCACCGCCAAGGTTGGCGCGCCGCCAGCGCGGGAGATAATCGACTGTTCACCCACCTCGCTGGCGATCTGATGCAGCGTATCAGGCGTAATAGTAAAGCCCCAGCCGCTCACCACCTGCGCCGCCGAGGCCACCACGTCAGTCGTCCCCGCCGGTGCCAGCACCGCCATCGGGCTGTTCATCGCGAAGTAGACGCCCGGGTCGATAATACAGGCCGCCACCAGCGCCATAATGGCGACGAAGGATTCCATCAACATGCCGCCGTAGCCGATAAAGCAGGCCTGCCCTTCGTTGGCCAACATTTTCGGCGTGGTGCCGGAGGAGATCAGCGCATGGAAGCCGGAGACCGCGCCGCAGGCGATGGTGATAAACAGGAACGGGAACAGGTTGCCGGTCCACACCGGGCCGGTGCCGTCGACGAACTTGGTTAGCGCCGGCATGGTCAGGGTCGGGCGCATAATCAGGATGCCAATCGCCAGCCCAACGATGGTGCCGATTTTCAGGAAGGTGGAGAGGTAGTCGCGCGGGGCCAGCAGCAGCCAGACCGGCAGTACCGCAGCCACAAAGCCGTAGCCCACCAGGATCCACGTCAGCTGTACGCCGGTATAGTCAAACCACGGCGCCCAGGTCGGGCTTTCCGCCACCCAGCCGCCGGAGATGATGGCGAACACCAGCATCACCAGGCCGATCACCGACACCTCGCCGATGCGTCCAGGACGCAGATAGCGGATGTAGATGCCCATAAAGATCGCCAGCGGAATGGTAAAGGCGACGGTATAGGTGCCCCACGGGCTGTGGGTCAGCGCCTTCACCACAATCATCGCCAGGACCGCGAGGATGATGACCATGATCATAAAGCAGGCCACCAGCGCCAGGACGCCTGCGGTCGGCCCCATCTCCTCTTTAACCAGTTCGCCAAGCGAGCGGCCATCGCGACGGGTCGAAACAAACAGCACCATAAAGTCCTGTACCGCCCCCGCCAGCACCACGCCGGCGAGGATCCAGATCATCCCCGGCAGGTAGCCCATTTGCGCGGCAAGCACCGGCCCCACCAGCGGCCCCGCGCCGGCGATGGCGGCAAAATGGTGACCGAACAGCACTTTTTTGTCGGTTGGAACATAGTCGAGGCCATCGTTATGCCGCACCGCCGGCGTCATCCGCGTCGGGTCAACGCCTAGCACGGTTTTGGCGATATACAGGCCGTAGAAACGATGCGCGATCAGATAAACGCAGACCGCGGCGACGACAATCCACAGCGCATTTATCTGCTCACCCCGGTTTAAAGCAATGTAGCCTAGGGCAAAGGCGCCGATGACGGAGAGCAGTGTCCAGATGAGATATTTCCCTGAATTATTCATTGTTGTGGTCCACCGGTAGGGTAATCAGGATGTTACATTTTGTTTCTAGATCACAACGCAGAATTTAACAACACTGAAACACCGCAGATGCCGTACACCCACAGAGATTTGTCTCACATTGCTAGCGAGATCACTTAAGGCAGGAAAATGAATGAAAGGATTACCGTGAACGGTGCCGTTTTTTTGTCGGGTGGCGGCTAACGCCTTACCCGACCTACGGTCCGTGCGGCCTGCCTTTAATTTATTCACCATGCTGGCTGAAACTGCCGGTGTTGGAGATTACAAAATCCCCGGTGGCGCTGCCGCTTACCGGGGCTACAGCGCTTTGCGATTTGGTAGCCCGGAGAAGGCGCCGATACGTAGCCCGGCTAAGCGTAGCGCAAGCCGGGGAAACAGCGGCTTCTTAGCCCAGCACCGCGGTGCCCAGACGACAGGTGCAGCAGCGCCGCCCCTTCTCGTCATACACCACTATCTCCCAGCTCTGGCTCTGGCGGCCAAGATGCAGCGGTCGGCATTCGCCGCGCACTTTCCCGCTGGAGACCGGACGATGGTGAGTAGCATTAAGCTCGGTGCCCACCACGCACTGCCCTTCTTCGGTCATCAGCCAACCGGCCATCGAGCCCAGCGTCTCCGCCAGCGCCGCGGAGGCGCCGCCGTGCAGCAGGCCAAACGGCTGATGGGTGCGGGCATCCACCGGCATCTCCGCCTCCAGCAGCCCCGCGTCGAGCCGGGTGTAGACGATCCCCAGATGCGCCACCAGGGTGTTTTCGCTGCTGGCGTTCAGCGCCGCCAGCGTGAGCTCTCGTTTCCAGGCCATTTACGCCCCCAGCGTCGAGCCGCCATCGACCACAATATCCTGCAGGGTGATATGGCTGGCATGCGAAGAGGCGAGGAACAGAATGGTATTCGCGATCTCCTGCGGGCGGGCGATTTTGCCCAGCGGGATGCCGAGCTTAAACTGCTCGCCGAAGCCGCGGATCCGCTGCTGCTCTGCATCGTCACTGACCCACAGCGTGCGCTGCATATCGGTATCGGTGGAGCCCGGCGACACCAGATTACAGCGCACCCCGCAACCCGCCAGCTCAAGGCCGACGGTCAGCGCCAGGCTTTTCAGCGCCGCCTTCGAGGCGCCATAGGCGCTCATGCCGATGCGCGGCGTGTGCGCGGCATCGGAGGCGACGGTGACGATCGCCCCGCCGCGCTGACGGCGGAACTGGGCCATCGTCTGCTGAAACAGGTTGAACGCTCCGCCGACGTTGACCGCGAAGGTCTGCTGCCAGTCTTCCGCGCTCAGCTGGTCGGTAGCGCCCATGCGCAGGATCCCGGCGGCGTTCACCAGCACATCTAAACGCTCGGTGTTCGCCAACAGCCGGCTACATGCCTCGCGTACCTGGTCGGCATCGGCGACGTCCAGCGTTTCGGTGGCAAACGGGTAGCTTTCGCCGCTAAAGGCAAGGTCGAAACCGGTGACGTTAGCCCCGGCCTCGACGAAAGCCAGCGCGGTGGCATAGCCAATGCCTTTACCTGCGCCGGTCACCCACACGGTCTGGCCGTGAAAATCCAGCGCCGCCATTATTGCACCTCGCGGGAGAGCAGTGCCCACCAGGCGTCGATGGTCGGGTTTTTCGCCAGCATCACGAAGTCGATATCGCCGTGTACTTTGCGCCAGCGGGCGGCCAGGGCCATCATACGTACCGAATCCAGACCGTAGTCGATCAGGTTTTCATCATCCAGCGGTTCGTCGGATTCGTCGAGCAGCGGCAGGATCAGCGTGCGCAGCGCCGCTTTGGAGGCCGGCAGCGGCAGCAGCTCTTCGGTCATCACCACCCGTCCGGAGCGGCTGGCGACGTATTTCAGCGCCATCAAATGCTCTTCGCGGCTGAAGTCTGCCAGCGCGTCGGCGACAAAGAACGGCTTGATATCGCGCATGAAAGCGTCGGTGGCGGTGGTCATGCAGCCGATATGGGCGTAAACGCCGGTGATGATCAGCTGGTCGCGGCCGCTCTCTTTCAGCATCTCTTCCAGCGGCGAGCGATGAAACGCGCTGTAACGCCATTTCACCAGCACGGTATCCTGTTCATCCGGCGCCAGCGCGGCAATCACCTGCTGCTGCTCAGGCGAGCGGGTCAATCCCGGCCCCCACATATCATTCAGCAGGGCGCGGTCTTCATCGCTCTGCTCTTTCGGCTGGGCAGTGTAGTACACCGGAATGCCGTTTTGTTTGCAGAAGTCGCGCAGGGCGGCGATATTGGCCACCACTTTCTCCATCATCGCGCTGTTTTCGCCCCAGAAGTTGAGGAAATACTCCTGCATATCGTGGATCAGCAGCGCGGCACGCGACGGCTCAAAGGCCCAGTTGACTTTGTTCGCCGGGATATCGCTGGCTTCCGGCAGCGCATATGCCTGTAATTTAGGGATTGCCATTCTTTGTTCTCCTTCAGCCCAGCTTGCCTTCGGCCAGCCACTGACGTAATTGTTTTTTATCGACTTTGCCCACCGGCGTCAGCGGCAGCGCGGCAACGCACTCCACGCGATCCGGCAGTTTAAATTCAGCCACCCCCTGCTCGCGCAGGAAGCGGCGCACGGCGACGGCGCGCAGCGGCGAGGTCACCACCAGATAAGCGCAGCTCTTCTCGCCCAGCAGGTTGTCTTCGATGCTGACCAGCGCGGCGTGGATCACCGCCTCATGACGCAGCAGCAGGTTTTCGATCTCTTCCGCGGCGATCTTCTCGCCGCCGCGGTTGATCTGATCTTTTTCCCGCCCCTGGACGGTGATATACCCGTCTTCGTCGATCGAAATCAGATCGCCGGAGCAGTAAAACCCCTCGGCGTCAAAGGCTTCCGCATTATGCTGCGGGCTGTTGTAGTAGCCGCGAAAGGTGTACGGCCCGCGGGTCATCAGGCGGCCCACTTCGCCGCGCGGCAGCGGGTTGCCGTCGGCATCCGCTACCCACACTTCATCGTCCGGGCACATCGGGCAGCCCTGGGTATTAATAATCCGCTCCGGGCTATCGTTGAGGCGGGTGTAATTCACCAGCCCTTCCGCCATGCCGAACACCTGCTGCAGCTGGCAGCCGATTTCCGCCGGAATGCGCGCGGCGAGGGTCGCCGACAGGCGCGCGCCGCCGACTTGCAATAGCTGCAGCGATTGCAGCTGGGCGTTGCTGCCCCATTCGTGAATGGCCTGCAGCCACAGGCTTACCGCTGGCGGCACCAACGAGGCAACGTTGATCTGGTGTTTTTCAATCAGCGGGAAACAGAGCGTGGCGCTCGGGTCGGCGGCGAGGATCACCCGCCCGCCAGCGAGGAACACACCCAGCGACCCCGGGGAACTCATCGCATAGTTATGCGCCGCCGGCAGCGCGTTGAGGTAGCGCGTTTCAGCGTTAATCCCGCAGATCTCATTGCTGCGGCGGATACTGTAGTCGTAATCGTTATGGGTGCGTGGGATTAGCTTCGGCGTCCCGGTGCTGCCGCCGGAGAGCTGGAAAAAGGCCACTTCGTCGGCAGGGGTTGGATTGGCGACAAAGTTATCCGCCGGGCGGTTAATCTCCGTCGCCAGATCGCGCTCGCCGCCGTCGTTACGCAGCAGTGCGACGCGCAGGGAAGGATGTTCCGCGATAAACGCGTGGAGAAAGCTATCGTCAGCAAACAGAGCGTGCTCGCGATCGGCAATCAGCAGCGCCGGTTTAATCTGCGCGGCGTAGGCGTTAAGTTCGCTGCGCTGGTGGCTGAACAAAGCGTTCACTGGCGCGACGCCGATGCGCAGCAGCGCAAAGAAGGTCATGTAAAACTCGGCGACATTGCCCAGCTGCACCAGCGCGGTCTCCCCGCGCTTCAGCCCCTGGCGCTGCAGCGAGCAGGCGAGGTTGTCCACCAGCTGGTTAAACTGGCGGTAGCTAATCTGCCGCTCGCCATCGATAATCGCCACGGCGTCGTTTTCCGCGTGACGGATGATCAGATTGGTTAACGGCAGATCCTGCCAGTAGCCTTTTTGACGATAGCGGGCCGCAAACTCTTCCGGCCAACGGGTAAATGCAATCATCCTTGCCTCTTAGTTCAAGCCAAATACGTTAAGCATGGTGGTCAGTTTGACGCCGGTTTCGCGCCATTCGCCCAGCGGCGAGGAGGCCGGAACAATGCCCGCGCCGGCAAACAGGCGCAGCGTACGCTGCTGCAGACGCGCGCAGCGGATGGTTACCACCCACTCGCCGTTGCCTTCATCGTCACACCAGCCGACGATGCCGCCGAACAGCTGACGATCGAACGGTTCGAGCTCGGCAATCAGGCGCTTCGCCGCCTGGTGCGGGAAGCCGCTCAGCGCCGGCGTCGGGTGCAGCAGACAGGCCAGCGACATGGCATTTTCTTCCGCCAGCGCGGTGCCTTCGATTGGCGTCGCCAGATGCCAGAGCGTCGGGGTGGTAATCAGTTGCGGCGACTCCGGTAGCGACAGCTGACTGCTGCGCGGGCCCAGCACGCTCTTCATCGCCTGGGTCACCAGCTCGTGCTCGTGGCGATCTTTGCCGGAGGCCAGCAGCCTGTTGCCTGCTTCGCGGTCGAGCACATCGTCCGGCTGGCGACGGGCGGAGCCGGCCAGCGGTAACGAGCTGAAGTGCTGTCCTTCTTTACGCAGCAGCAGCTCCGGGCTGGCGCCCAGCAGCACGCCGCCGTCGGAGAGCGGCACGTGGAAGTTAAAGCTGGCGGGGTTCTGGGCGATCAGTCGCTCCATCAGCGCGCCGCTGTCGACACGATCGCGAGTGGTGATATCGATAAGTCGTGATAGCACCACTTTGTCCACTTCCGGGGTGGCGGTCAGGGCGGCGGCGCGTTCCACCATGGCTAAAAACGCGTCCTGCTCCGGGATCTCCCGGCGCTCCACCACCTCCATCGCCTCCAGCGGCGCGGCATAGCGAGCGGAACGCTGCTTTTCCGGGCGAGAGAACGCTTCCCAGCGCTCGGGGATATAGAGCTCGGAAGGCTGACAGGTGTCGAACGGGATAGCCCCGACCATCACCGGCTTGCGGATCCCCGCCGCCCGGGCTTCGGTAAAGGCGGCCGCCATCTGCTGCTGGAACTCTCCGTTCAGCGCATCGCCGCCAACGGCGGGCTGCGAGAAGCGACGGAAGCAGCCTGAAGTGGTAAAACTGCGGTACGGCGACATAAAGAAGAAGCTGTCCGGCGACAGGGTCCGGGTCGGTTTCTGTACATCCTCAGCCAGTGACGTTTCCATATCATCCTCCAAAAACGATAAAGATATTACGAATAATTATCATTTATATTTTGGTTGGCTAACCTAAAAGGTATTGCCCGCCATGTCAACCGCGTTACGTCATGGCGCCGCCACTTTGGCTTGCATCCTGCTGGCACAAAGTTGAAAATGAGACGCATTTATCACCTTTTAAATCAGGATGCGATGACGTGAACTTCTTTTCTTTCTGCCGCCGCGGTGCGCTAGCCGGCATGCTGTTGCTTTTAGGAATTACCTCAGCCCAGGCGGCGGACTGGCCGCGCCAGGTCACCGACAGCTACGGGACGCACACCCTGTCGAGCCAGCCGCTGCGCATTGTCTCCACCAGCGTGACGCTTACCGGTTCGCTGCTGGCGATTGACGCTCCGGTGGTCGCCAGCGGCGCCACCACGCCAAACAATCGCGTCGCCGATAGCCAGGGCTTTCTGCGCCAGTGGAGCGAGGTCGCCAAAGCCCGCAAGCTGGCGCGGCTGTACATCGGCGAACCAAGCGCCGAAGCGGTGGCCGCCCAGATGCCGGATCTGATCCTGGTGAGCGCCACCGGCGGCGACTCTGCCCTGCCGCTGTACGATCAGCTCAAAACGATCGCCCCGACGCTGGTCATCAACTATGACGATAAAAGCTGGCAAACCCTGCTCACTCAGCTGGGGCAGATCACCGGCCATGAGCAGCAGGCCAGCGCGCGCATTGCCGACTTCAATAAACAGCTCGTTTCGTTAAAAGAAAAAATGAAACTGCCGCCGCAGCCGGTGACCGCTCTGGTTTATACCGCCGCCGCGCACAACGCCAATATCTGGACGCCGGAATCGGCTCAGGGGCAGATGCTCGAACAGCTGGGCTTTAGCCTGGCGACGCTGCCGGGCGGCCTGCCCGCCAGCCATAGCCAGGGTAAACGCCACGATATCGTGCAGCTGGGCGGGGAGAACCTCGCGGCCGGTCTGAACGGCCAGAGCCTGTTCCTGTTCGCTGGCGACCAGAAAGATGCGGATGCCATCTACGCCAACCCGCTGCTGGCGCATCTCCCGGCGGTCGCAGGCAAACGCGTCTACCCGCTGGGCACCGAGACCTTCCGTCTTGACTACTACAGCGCTCTGCTGGTGCTCCAGCGTCTCTCCAGCCTGTTCGGCTAACGCGGGCTGTGCCATCAGGACTGGTACGCGGCCTGAACACCTTGCCGGGCGGCGCGGTGCTTGCCCGGCCTACAATGCTTGCCCCCTCCAGGCCAGACCCCAGGCCAGCCCCCAGGCCTGGTAAGGCGTAGCCGCCACCGGGCATCAGGGCCGGTACGCGGCCTGAACTCTTTTGCCGGGCGGCGCGGCGCTTGCCCGGCCTACAATGCTTGCCCCCTCCAGGCCAGACCCCAGGCCCGGTAAGGCGCAGCCGCCACCGGGCATCAGGACGGGTACGCGGCCTGAACTCTTTTGCCGGGCGGCGCGGTGCTTGCCCGGCCTGCTGAGCTTGCACCGGCCTGCCGTACCGTAGGCCCGGTAAGGCGTAGCCGCCACCGGGCAATCGCACCCTACTTAACTTTCATTGACGATTTCCGGGCGCTGGAAACGGCGCAGCTCGCGTAGCAGCCCCACCAACAGCACGCCGACGAGCGCCAGCGCCCAGCCGCTGGCGCTGGCGGATGCCGCCGGGGTCATCACCGCCCCTAAGCCGCCGAGCAGCGCCGCGCCGATTGCGTCGCCGGTGACGTTTTGCGCGGTCCATAGACCGTTAATCCGCCCGAGCATATGTTCCGGCGTCTGGGTCTGGATCAGGGTGTACTGCAGCAGCGAGCTAATAGCACTCAGCCAGCCAAACAGCGCCAGGCACAGCGCGCCCAACGCCCAGTGCGGCATCAGGCTGAACAGCGCAATGGCGACAAACGATCCCACCGTGGTCGCCAACATCAGCGCGCCCGGCCGCACCGTCTGGGCCAGCTGGCCGCTGGTCAACGCCCCCAGCGCCGCGCCGAGCGGAATAGCGGCGTACAGCAGGCCAATCTGTCCGGCCGACATCTGCCAGCCGTCAGCCAGCGCCGGATAAAGCACCCGCACCGCGCTGGCCATGGTCAGCAGACCGCCGAGCAGCGCGATGCCGCCGATAAGCGGGCTCTGGCAGAGGAAGGTCAGCCCCGCCAGCAGGGAGCGCAGCGGATGCTCGCGCGGCTGCGGAGGCGGCGGCAGCTGCGGCAGACGCAGCAGAGTTAAGGTGGTGATAAACGTTCCCGCCGCCGCCAGGCCGAAGTTCCACGCCACGCCGCCGGTGGCCAGCAGCAGGCCGCCGATCATCGGCGAAATCACCGAGCCAAGGCGCACCGTCAACATGGTGATGGCCCCGGCCTGCATCAGGTTTTCCCGCCCCACCAGGGCTGGCGTCGCCGCCAGCAGCGCGGTCACCCCCAACGAGGCGAAGAACCCATCCCAGATCCCCAGCAGGTAGATCGCCGCCAGCGACGGCTCCGGCAACAGGGCGTTCAGACACAGGCCGACAAAGCCCACGCCGCAGGTACCGCGCGCCAGCAGGATCAGGCGTTTACGTTCATAGCGGTCAGCCAGCACGCCCCCCACCATCAGACCAACAAACATCGACGCGCCGGTCAGCGTCACCGACAACCCGACCTGCCAGGTCGAATGGGTCATCATCTGGATCTGCACCGGAATGGCCACGCCCAGCAGGCCAAGCGACAGAATAGAGATAAAGCGAGCGATAAAAACGGCGCGAAACGCCGGGTGAGTTTTCAGCAGGCTGAGATTGAGCAGCCAGGATTGTCGGTTCATTACAGCGCCTTGTCGTTATTTTTAATACCCTTTTTACTGTGGGTCATGCTACCATAGCTGAATAAAATCGATAACGATAATTACTATCATTATCATATCAGGGATGTCAGTTATGTCGTTTTCTACGACCGCGGTACGCTCTGTCGCCGTGCCCGGATTGTTGCTGTTACTCGCCTTAGCCGCCGTGCTTAGCCTGACCATCGGCGCCAAATCGTTGCCGATCGGTACGGTATTCACCGCCTTCAGCGGAACCTGTCAAAGCGCCGACTGCACCATCGTGCTGGACGCGCGCCTGCCGCGCACTCTGGCCGGTCTGCTGGCCGGCGTCGCCCTCGGTCTCGCCGGCGCGCTGATGCAAACGCTCACCCGCAACCCGCTGGCCGACCCCGGCCTGCTGGGAGTCAACTCCGGCGCCAGCTTCGCCATCGTCCTCGGCGCGGCGCTGTTCGGGATCACTTCCCCGCAGGAGCAACTGCTGCTGGCGTTTTGCGGCGCGCTCTGCGCCTCGCTGCTGGTGGCCTTCACCGGCAGCCAGGGCGGCGGCCAGCTGAGCCCGGTGCGCCTCACCCTCGCCGGGGTCGCCCTTGCGGCGGTACTCGAGGGGCTGTCAAACGGCATCGCCCTGCTCAACCCGGACGTCTACGATCAGCTGCGCTTCTGGCAGGCCGGTTCGCTGGATATCCGCACCCTGCAAACGCTGAAAATTGTCCTGCTGCCGGTAGTGGTGGCGGGGATCGCCGCTCTGCTGCTGAGCCGGGCGCTTAACAGCCTGAGCCTGGGCAACGATACCGCCACCGCCCTCGGCAGCCGCGTCGCCCGCACCCAGCTGATCGGCCTGATCGTCATCACCGTCCTGTGCGGCAGCGCCACCGCCGTCGTCGGCCCCATCGCGTTTATCGGCCTGATGATGCCGCATATGGCGCGCTGGCTGGTGGGGGCCGATCATCGCTGGTCGCTGCCGGTCACCCTGCTTGCCACCCCGGCCCTGCTGCTGTTTGCCGACGTGATTGGCCGCCTGCTGGTGCCCGGCGAACTGCGGGTATCGGTGGTGAGCGCCTTTCTCGGCGCGCCGGTGCTGATCTGGCTGGTGCGCCGCCAGCCGCGGGGAGGTGGCCTGTGATTGCCCCGTCCCGCCGCCTGATCGCCAGTTGCCTGCTGTTGATGGCCGCCAGTCTGCTAATTTCTCTGCTCGGGCTGGCGCAAGGCCCGGTGCCCCTGACGATTGACCAGGTATTCTCGGCGCTGTTCGGCGATGCGCCGCGCAACGTCGCGATGGTGGTCAACGAATGGCGGCTGCCGCGGGTGTTAATGGCGCTGCTCATCGGCGCCGCGCTCGGCGTCAGCGGCGCTATTTTCCAGTCGCTGACCCGCAACCCGCTCGGCAGCCCGGACGTGATGGGCTTTAACACCGGCGCCTGGAGCGGCGTGCTGGTGGCGATGGTCCTCTTCGGCCAGAACCTGACGGCGATCGCCCTGGCGGCGATGACCGGCGGGGTGCTGACCTCGCTGGTGGTCTGGCTGCTGGCCTGGCGCAACGGGATCGAGACCTTCCGCCTGATCATTATCGGCATCGGCGTGCGCGCCATGCTGGTGGCATTCAACACCTGGCTGCTGCTGCGCGCCTCGCTGGAGACCGCCCTTTCTGCGGGCCTGTGGAACGCCGGATCGCTTAACGGCCTGACGTGGAGTAAAACCTGGCCGTCGGCGCCGCTGATCCTGCTGATGCTGGTGGGCAGCGCCCTGCTGGTTCGCCGGATGCGGCTGCTGGAGATGGGCGACGATACCGCCTGCGCGCTGGGGGTGCAGGTCGAGCGCTCGCGCCTGCTGCTGATGCTGGTGGCGGTGGTGCTCACCGCCGCCTCGACGGCGCTGGCCGGGCCGATCTCATTTATCGCGCTGGTGGCGCCGCATATCGCCCGCCGCCTGAGCGGCACGGCCCGCTGGGGACTGACCCAGTCGGCCCTGTGCGGCGCGCTGCTGCTGGCGCTGGCCGATTACGGCGCCCAGCGGCTGTTTATGCCCTGGCAGCTGCCGGTTGGCGTGTTAACCGTCAGCCTCGGCGGTATTTACCTTATTGCATTACTGATTCAGGAGTCCCGCAAAAAATGAGTGCTGTCCCCTCCCGTTTGCGCGGCGAGCAGTTAACCCTGGCCTACGGGAACAAGACCATCGCCGAGTCGCTGAACGTGACCATCCCTGACGGTCATTTCACCGCCATTATCGGCCCCAACGGCTGCGGCAAGTCGACGCTATTGCGCACCCTTAGTCGCCTGATGACGCCCGCCAGCGGCCACGTCTGGCTCGACGGCGCGCAGATCCAGCAGTACGCCAGTAAAGAGGTTGCCCGCCGCATCGGGCTGCTGGCGCAGAATGCCACCACTCCTGGCGATATCACGGTGCAGGAGCTGGTGGCCCGCGGGCGCTATCCGCACCAGCCGCTGTTTACCCGCTGGCGCAAAGAAGATGAAGAGGCGGTGAACAAGGCAATGCGGGCGACCGGGATCAGCGATCTGGCGCTGCAGAGCGTCGACACGCTTTCCGGCGGCCAGCGGCAGCGGGCGTGGATAGCGATGGTGCTGGCCCAGGAGACGGCGATTATGCTGCTGGATGAGCCGACCACCTGGCTGGACATCAGCCATCAGATCGACCTGCTGGAGCTGTTGAGCGAGCTGAATCGCGAGAAGGGTTATACCCTGGCGGCGGTGCTGCACGATCTTAACCAGGCCTGCCGCTACGCCACCCACCTGATCGCCCTGCGCGACGGCAGGATCGTCGCCGAGGGGGCGCCGAAGGAGATCGTTACGGCGGATCTGATTGAACGGATTTACGGCCTGCGCTGCACGATCATTGAGGATCCGGTGGCGCATACGCCGCTGGTGGTACCGCTGGGCCGCCGGTAATCTTCCCTTTCCCCGGCTTGCGCTACGCTGAGCCGGGCTACCTGCTGTAGCCCGAACTCAACCGTTACCCCAGAATCTCCCTGACCACCGGGCCGATGGCCTCAAAGGCCTGCGGGGAGATAATGTCGACGTGAGCGCAGTTCTGGCTGAACACCTCCAGTTCCCCCACCCACGGGCCCCATACAACCTGCGGATCCATCCCCGCCTGCCGCGTCTTCTCCGCCACGAACAGCGTCGCCTTGCCGTCAAACGTCGCGCTGTGGGCGGTGGTTAACAGCCGCACCGCATCGGCATAGTTGCCTTCGATGGCGCTGAACAGCTCGCCGGAGGCTTGCCCCTGCTGGGCGGCGAGGAACGCTTCGCGCTCGCGGTCGATCTCCGCCAGTACCTCGGGATCCAGCCCGTTGGCCTCTTTCTCTGCCCAGTTTTGCGTCTCCGGCGGCCAGGTATCCAGCAGGCCGAGGAAGGCCACCGCTTCGCCGCGCTGGCGCAAGCGGGCGGCAATCCCCTGGGCTAAGGTGCCGCCCAGCGAATACCCGAACAGGTAATAAGGGCCGTGCGGCTGCTGCGCCAGCAGCGTGCGCAGATGGTGCTCGCACACCTCGTCGAGGCTGGCGGCGCTGGCCATCGGCCCCTGCGGGCGCGGCGACTGAATACCGGTTATTGACCAGCGCGGGCTGAGATAGCGCGCCAGCACGCTAAACTGCCAGGCGAAGCCGGAGGCGGGATGGAAGCAGAACAGCGTCGGGCCGTCGCTCTCGCGCAGCGGCAGAAGCGTATCCAGCCCCAGGCGCTGAGCCTGCTCATCGCTGAGATCGGCCGCCAGCAGCGCGCTCAGTTTGCCCACCGTCGAGGCCACCATCACCTGCCCCGGGGTCACCTGCCGCCCCAGCTGGCGGCTAAGCTGTGCCGCCAGGCGCATCGCCAGCAGCGAATGGCCGCCGAGGGCGAAGAAATCGGCGTCGATATCGTTCACCTCGCAGCCCAGCAGCTGGCTGAAGGCCGCGGCGACAAGGGTTTCCATGCCGGGCTCCGGCGGCCGGCCGCCGCGCTCCCCGCCGAGGGTCGGCAGCGGCAGCGCTTTGCGGTCCAGTTTACCGTTGGCGCTCAGCGGCAGGTCGGCGAGCTGCATCAGCACCACCGGCACCATATGCGGCGGCAGCTGTTCCGCCAGCCGCGCTTTCAGCGCCGCGGTATCCAGCGGCAGGCCGGAGTCAGAGACCAGATAGCCCACCAGCTGCCGGGCATCGCCGCCGGTCGCCGCCGCCTGGTTGAAGACGCAGGCATGACTCACCGCCTGCGCCACGTCCGGCAGGGCCGACATCACCCGGTCAATCTCGCCAAGCTCGATGCGCTGCCCGCGGATCTTCAGCTGATCGTCGCTGCGGCCAAGGTACTCCACCGCGCCGTTCGCCAGCCAGCGCGCCACGTCGCCGGTGCGATACATCCGCTCGCCGGGGGCAAACGGATCGGCGATAAAGCGGCTGGCGGTGAGATCCGGACGCCCCAGATAGCCTTGCGCCAGCTGGATGCCGGTGAGATAAAGATCCCCCGCCACGCCCGGCGGCACCGGGCGCATCGCGGCATCGAGAATGCGCAGCCCGGTGTTCCACACCGGCCAGCCAATCGGCACGCTGCTGCCGGTCACGGCCGCCAGCTCAGGCCCGCAGGCCGGATACCAGCTGACGTCCACCGCCGCTTCCGTCGGGCCGTACAGGTTATGCAGCGGCGCGCCGGTTAAGCGCTCCCACTCGCGGCACAATTCCGTCGGCAGCGCTTCACCGCTGCAGAAGACCCGCCGCAGCGTGCGGCAGGCGGCGACGCTGTCGGCATCCAGCGAGGCAACAAACGCCGCCAGCATCGACGGCACAAAGTGGGTGGTGGTCACTCCGTAGCGGGCGAAGAACTGCTGCATCGCCTGCGGGTCGCGGTGCGCCTCCGGCTCGGCCATCACCAGCTGCGCGCCGGCGATAAACGGCCACCAGAACTCCCACACCGACACGTCAAAACTGCACGGCGTTTTCTGCGCCACCACGTCGTCGGCAGATAACGGATAGCGATCCTGCATCCACAGCAGGCGGTTGACGATGGCCGTCTGGCCGACCATCACTCCTTTCGGCCGCCCGGTGGAGCCGGAGGTAAAGATGATGTAGGCGGTATGGTCCGGTTTTGACAGCGCCAGCGGCGCCTCATCCCCAACGGCCAGCGGCTGCTGGTAGCAGAGGCTCTCCAGCCCCGGGATATCGCTGAAGCGGGCCAGCTGATCCTCCGAGGCGATCAGCAGCGACGGCCGGGCGTCTTCCAGCATCATGCGCAGACGGTCGTCCGGGTAGCCGGTGTCCAGCGGCAGCCAGGCGGCCCCCGCTTCGACAATACCGTGCAGCGCCAGGGTCAGGAACACCGAGCGCGGCAGGGCCACCGCCACGCTATCGCCCGGCTTCACGCCGCGCTGCCGCAGCACCTGCGCGAGCGCCACCACCTGCTGACGCATCTCGCGATAGCTGAACTGCCAGTTAGCGTCCGCCAGCGCCGGCGCATCCGGCGTCTTCCGCGCCTGGTCGGCCACCAGCGCGCTGAGGGTGGTCGCAGGCAGCGGCACAGCGGTATCGTTGACCGCCGCCAGCCGGGCCAGCTCGTCGGCGGAGAGCATCTCTGCTTCGCCGCAGCGCAGCGCTGGATCGGCGGCGAACTGCGCCAGCAGCGCGGTCAGTCTCGCCACATGGCGACGGAGCTCGGCTTCGTCGTACCGGGCCTTGTTGGCGAGGATCTCCAGCGACAGGCCGCCGGTCTCATCCGGGAACAGCGCCAGCTCGAGATCGTTGACCGGGCCGGTGGCGAGGGTGTGGGTCACTGCCTGCACACCATCGATATCCAGCTGGTAATCAAAGACTTTGACGTTCAGCACCGGGCCGAACAGCGGTTCGTCCCCTGCCGCTTTGCCGCTGTCGCGAACAATCTGCTCGGCGTCATAGCGCTGATGGCGGCGCATCTTTTTCAACTGACCGGCGAGGCGCATCGCCAGGTCTGCCAGCGTCTCCTGGGCGTCAATATGCACCGCCAGAGGCAGGACATTGAGCACCGGCCCCGTCGAGGTCAGCGCGGCTGAACCCATCCGGCGCATAAAGATAAAGCCCGCCGCGTAGTCCATCCGGTTGCACAGGCGGCCCAGCCACAGCGTGGTGAGCGCCAGCGCCAGGTCAGCGGGCTGACACTGCGGCGCATGGCTGGCCAGGCGGCGGAAGGCGTCGGCGTTCATCTCCAGCTTCATCCGCCAGATATCGCTCCCGGCGGCGCGCCCGCCCAGCGGTGCGGCAGAGAGTGAGGCAGGCGCCGGTAACGCCTGGCGCTGGGCCTGCCAGAAGGCTTTATCCCGCTGCCAGGCCTCGCTGCCGGCGTAGCGCTGGTACTCGTCCACCACCTCGGCGAAGGGGGTGAAAGGCGACTCAGGAGTGGCTTCCCCCCGCTGCCAGGCGCGATAAATGGCGGCGATCTGCCGGGTTATCGCCGGGAAGCTGAAGCCATCCACCAGCAAGTGGTGATAACGCTGATACCAGTACCAGCAATCGTCGCCGACACGCAGCAGCTGATGGCACACCAGCGGGTTGCCGCCGTCGACGCGCAGATCCTGCGCCAGATCCGCCTGCATGCGCTCCGTGGCGGCACGATGCGGATCCGGCGCCGTACGCAGGTCAATGATCGACGGTTCGCCAAAGGTGCGGTCGGCCGCCAGCCACTGCCAGACTTCCCCCTCCTCTTCCTCAAAGCGCAGACTGAGGGTGTCCGCCTGCTGCAGACCAGCGACAATCGCTTTTCCCAGCAGCGTCGGGTCGAGGGCGCCGCGCAATTCAACATAGTGGGCCACGCTCCAGGCGCCTGGCAGAGTCGAGAGGCGCTCGGCCATCCAGATCCCCGGCTGCGCGGCAACCAGCGGTAAACGAGTGGTCATTGTCAGCTCCTTATGACGCATGATGGGCGGGGGTCAGGGTTGACCAGTTGGCCGCCAGCCAGGCGTTGCAAGCCTCGGCCGACTGCGGGGGGCAGACCACCGTCCAGCCGGCAGGCAGATCGCAATGCGCCGGCCACAGGCTGTACTGCTGTTGATCATTGCGCAGAATGTAAAACTGCCCTTGCGGATTGTCGAAGGGGTTACTGAATTGCATATCAAACTCCTGTCGTAAAGCGCGATGCTAAGGGTGCGACAGCAGAGGCTGCCAGAGCTGGATAAGCCCTGCCGTCAGCCCGCCGCGCCAGCAAAGCGCATCATGCCCGCCGTCAACCTGACGCCAGAAAATTGTCTGCTGTGTTGTGGTGAGTTGCGCCAACAGCGTCTGGTTAGCGCGAAAAATAATCGGTTCGCGTTGGCCCGCTTCCAGCCAGACACGCAGCCCGGCCGCGGACACCTCCCCCTGGCGAAGCTGTTCGCCGATAAAGCCCGTCCCGCGGCCATCGCGATGCGGCCACCAGTAGGAGCCTGACTGGCTGAGCACGCAGCCAAAGCGCTGTGGCCAGTTGAGGGCGGCAAACATCGCCGCCAGGCCGCCGAAGCTTTGCCCGGCCACCACCGTCCGATCCGGGCGGTCGCTGAACGGGGCATGGCCGTGGACCAGCGGCAGGAGCTCCTCCTGCACCGCCAGCCAGAAATCACGATGACAGGGAAGCTCAACCCCGCGGCGCTGGTTGTCGATCGCGTCGATCAGCAGGTAGACCGCCGGCGGCAGTCTCCCCTCGCGGGTCAGCGCGGCCAGCGGCGACCACACCGGCATGCTCTCGGCCCAGAACTGGCCGTCGAGCAGGATCGCCAGGGGCCGCGTTTGCGGGTCGACCGCCTCACCGGGGGTGTAGATCCAGACCCGGCGATGGTTGCCCAGACGCGCGCTACGCCACTCAAGGCAACGGGCGGGAGGATGCGCCTCATTAAGCCGGTCCCAACCGGGCTGCACGGGGGCCTGCGGCATCTCCAGGGCCGAGACCCCATGGCCGCGTCCGCCCTGCCAGCTGTGCGGGTTCAGCGGATCGGCTATCGCCCGCGGCAGCAGTTTGCGCCAGCCTTCGCGCAGCAGCGCGCGGTCGGGCGCGTCAGCGCTAAATACCTCAGGGGAAAAGTCATCGTCACGGACAGAGGGAATAAAACAGTAGCTGCCGCGCCAGGACGGCGACAGCGTAGTGCGCCAGAACCAGGCGTCGGTCCCGGGCAGACGTTGCAGCGATTGCGGCCGCGCATTCTGATGGTGGTCGGTCACGCCGGTGATATAGAGCCATACCCGACGATGGGGAGAGCGGGTTTCATCCCCCACCGGGTCCCGCCACCAGAACGTTACCTCGATGGCATCATCCACTGCGCGGCACTGCGGCCCCCGCAGGGTTTGCCACCACTCCTCGCTTCCTGTCCTTAACATTCTGTCATTAACCCTATGTATCACGTGACTTTTTTAATTAATTGTCACTATTTATTGATAATATTATTGATAACTATTTGCATTTGCAATAGCGTATTAGCGCGCCGTGGGAAGCGCGTCTTTCATCAGAACATGTCAAAGCGGGCTTATTCAGCCAGCGACGGAGTGCCTTTGCCCGCTTTTGGCAACATTTATGCCGCCTCCCCTCCCGGTGGGAAGGGGCGTTTGGGGAACGTGGCGATAAAAAGCAGGAATAACAATGAATAACAGGATCAAATCCCTGGCCTTGCTGGTCAATCTGGGAATTTACGGGGTTGCTTTTCCGTTAAGCGCAGCGGAAACCGCCACCGACGATAAAAACAGCGCTGCTGAAGAGACCATGGTGGTCACCGCCGCCGAGCAGAATCTGCAGGCGCCGGGCGTCTCCACCATCACCGCCGATGAGATCCGCAAACGACCACCGGCGCGCGACGTCTCGGAGATCATTCGCACCATGCCGGGGGTCAACCTGACCGGCAACTCCACCAGTGGCCAGCGCGGCAATAACCGCCAGATTGATATCCGCGGCATGGGCCCGGAAAACACCCTGATCCTGATCGACGGCAAGCCGGTCACCAGCCGCAACTCCGTGCGTCTCGGCTGGCGCGGCGAGCGCGACACCCGCGGCGATACCAGCTGGGTGCCACCGGAGATGATCGAACGCATCGAAGTGATCCGCGGCCCGGCCGCCGCCCGCTACGGCAACGGCGCCGCCGGCGGCGTGGTGAATATCATCACCAAAAAAACCGGCGATGAGTGGCACGGCTCATGGAACACCTATATGAACGCCCCCGAGCACAAGGATGAAGGCTCCACCAAACGCACTAACTTCAGCCTCAGCGGCCCGCTGGGCGGCGATTTCAGCTTCCGCCTGTTCGGTAACCTCGACAAAACGCAGGCCGACGCCTGGGATATCAACCAGGGCCATCAGTCCGAACGTACCGGGATCTATGCCGACACCCTGCCTGCCGGACGTGAAGGGGTGAAAAACAAAAACATCGATGGTTTGGTGCGCTGGGAATTCGCTCCGATGCAGTCGCTGGAGTTTGAAGCTGGCTACAGCCGCCAGGGCAACCTCTACGCTGGCGACACCCAGAACACCAACACCAACGACCTGGTAAAAGAGAACTACGGCAAAGAGACCAACCGGCTGTACCGCAACACCTACTCGGTCACCTGGAACGGCGCCTGGGATAACGGGATGACCACCAGCAACTGGGCGCAGTACGAGCGCACCCGCAACTCGCGCAAAGGCGAAGGCCTGGCCGGGGGCACCGAGGGGATCTTTAACAGTAATCAGTTCTCGGATATCGATCTGTCAGATGTGATGCTGCACAGTGAAGTCAGTATTCCCTTCGACTATCTGGTTAATCAGAACCTGACGCTGGGCAGCGAGTGGAACCAGCAGCGGATGAAGGATAACGCTTCCAACACCCAGGCGCTGTCGGGAGGTGAAATTCCGGGCTACGACAGCACCGGCCGCAGCCCGTACTCACAGGCGGAAATCTTCTCGCTGTTCGCAGAGAACAACATGGAGCTGACCGATACCACCATGCTGACTCCGGCGCTGCGTTTCGATCATCACAGCATCGTCGGCAATAACTGGAGCCCTTCC
This sequence comes from Klebsiella africana, assembly GCF_020526085.1. Classification (NCBI taxonomy): domain Bacteria; kingdom Pseudomonadati; phylum Pseudomonadota; class Gammaproteobacteria; order Enterobacterales; family Enterobacteriaceae; genus Klebsiella; species Klebsiella africana. The sequence continues at coordinate 3,780,072 of NZ_CP084874.1, forward strand.
CTCAACCTGTCGCAGGGTCTGTGGGACGACTTTACGCTGAAGATGGGTATCGCTCGCGCCTATAAAGCGCCGAGCCTGTATCAGACCAACCCGAACTATATTCTCTACAGCAAAGGACAGGGCTGCTACGCCAGTAAATCCGGTTGCTATCTGCAGGGTAACGACGACTTAAAAGCTGAGACCAGCATCAACAAAGAGATTGGACTCGAGTTTAAACGCGACGGCTGGCTGGCAGGCGTCACCTGGTTCCGCAACGACTATCGCAATAAGATTGAAGCGGGCTATGCCCCGGTCTATACCAACGGCAGCGGCACCGACCTTTACCAATGGGAAAACGTGCCGAAAGCGGTGGTGGAAGGCCTGGAAGGGACGTTGAACGTTCCGGTGAGCGAGACCGTGAACTGGACCAACAACATCACCTACATGCTGCAGAGTAAGAACAAAGAGACCGGCGATCGTCTGTCGATTATCCCGGAATACACGCTGAACTCTACACTGAGCTGGCAGGTACGCGATGACGTTTCGCTGCAGTCAACCTTTACCTGGTACGGCAAGCAGGAGCCGAAGAAGTACAACTACAAGGGTCAACCGGTTACCGGCAGCGAGAAGAACGAGGTCAGCCCCTACAGCATCCTCGGCCTGAGCGCGACCTGGGACGTCACCAAATACGTCAGTCTGACCGGCGGCGTGGATAACGTCTTCGACAAGCGCCACTGGCGCGCGGGCAACGCCCAGACCACCGGTGGCGCCACCGGCTATATGTATGGCGCCGGCGCCGAGACCTATAACGAATCGGGCCGTACCTGGTATATGAGCGTCAACACCCACTTCTGATAGCGGGTTCTCACTCCCCCGCCCTTGCAGGACAAAGGGCGGGGGCAACCGCGGTAACCTTACCCTATGCGCCACCATCACACCACTTTGCCGCTGGCCGGCTATACCATCCAACAGATCGACTTCGACCCGGCGACTTTCGAGCCTGAAGATCTGTTCTGGCTGCCCTATCACGCCAGCCTGACCAACTGGGGCCGCAAGCGGCAGGCGGAGCATCTGGCCGGACGCATCGCCGCGGCATACGCCCTGCGCGAGGTGGGGGAGAAACGGCTCCCCGCCATCGGCGATCGGCGCCAGCCGCTGTGGCCCACACCCTGGTTCGGCAGCATCAGCCACTGCGGCCAGCGCGCGCTGGCGGTGGTTGCCGATCGGCCGGTGGGGGTCGATATCGAGCGCCGGTTTACCCCGCAGCTGGCGGCGGAGCTGGAGAGCAGCATTATCAGTCCGGCAGAAAAAACGGCGCTGCTGCGCAGCGGTCTGCCCTTCCCGCTGGCGCTGACGCTGGCGTTTTCCGCGAAAGAGAGTGGGTTTAAGGCCTGGTCCTCTCATGCTTTAGCCCTGCCCGGCTTCCACAGCGCCCGGATTGTGGCGCTCACTGCGCAGCAGGTTCATTTACGCTTTACTGCCCGCTTCTCCGTACAGCTTGCTGATTTCACCTTGCAAATCAATCACCTGATAAAAGACGATTTCGTCATTACCTGTACCTGCCCGCCTCGCGAAGCGTGATCCTTTTCGCTTTTTAAGAAATTACCTGTGCAAACCGTAGACAGTTCTGGCTGGCCGCTTTATGGTTACATTGAATAATAAATCATTATTGAATATATATTCAATGCGGAGATAATAATGAAAACTACCCTGATAAAGTCTGTTCTGTTTGCTTCCATGATGGCCGCATCTGGCTCACTTTTCGCCGCCGATAATGGCCTGATCGCGATCATTACCCCTTCACATGATAATCCATTCTTTAAAGCGGAGGCTGACGGCGCAGCGGCGAAAGCGAAAGAGCTGGGTTACAGCACCCTGGTCGCCTCCCACGACGATGACGTCAACAAACAGAACCAATTGATTGAAACGGCTATTGCGCGCAAAGCCAAAGCCATCATCCTGGATAATGCTGGCGCGGATGCCACCGTCGGCCCGCTGGAAAAAGCAAAAGCGGCAGGTGTGCCGGCATTTTTAATCGACAGGGAGATCAATAAAACCGGCGTCGCCGTGGCGCAGATCGTCTCTAACAACTATCAGGGCGCCCAGCTTGGCGCGGAAAAATTCGCCAGCCTCCTCAACGGTAAAGGCAAGTATGTCGAACTGTTAGGTCGTCAGTCCGACACCAACGCCAGCGTCCGCTCGCAGGGTTATCACGATGTGCTGGACGACTATCCGGAAATGAAAATGGTCGCCCAGCAGACGGCGAACTGGAGCCAGACGGAAGCCTTTACCCGTATGGAAGCTATTCTGCAGACCAATCCGGATATCGTCGGTGTGATTTCCGGCAACGATACCATGGCGCTGGGGGCGGAAGCGGCGCTGAAAGCCGCGGGTAAAAACGACGTGATTGTCGTCGGCTTCGACGGCAGCGACTACACGCGCGACTCGATACTCAAGCAGGGCAACATTAAAGCCACGGTTCTCCAGCCTGGCTGGAAGCAGGCGCAAATGGCCGTGGAACAGGCGGACTTTTTCCTGAAGAACGGGAAAGCCCAGAAAGAAGAGAAGCAGTTGATGGACTGCATCCTCATCGATAGTGGCAATGCGAAAAAACTCAACATGTTCAACCTCAGCGAGTAAGGCGGAAATGATGCGGTTAAAACAATGGGGCGCCGTGCTGATGGGCTGCGCCGCCCTGTTGCTGACGGCCTGCACGGTGGTGGACTTAGATGAGAATGGCAAGCCAGTGCTGCCTGCCGACCCGAACGCGAAACCCAGCTTCGACCATCTCACCCCGCAGCAGATCGCGCAACAAACCTGGCAATCTCGAGTGATTGACGCAGCGAACCAACATGCGCTGGACGCGACTGCGCTGGAAAAAGTGCGTCAGGCCTCTGGCGCGACGCCACAGAGCGTCTTTGTTCGCCTGAGCAGCGAAGTGACCGGGATTGACGTCAGCAACCCACGCGAGCAAAAGCTCACTCTTACGCTACACGGTCAGCCGTTGGTCGTACAGCTGGGTCCTGTCATGCGGGGCAACGCCATTCGCGATGCCAGCGGGTTCAAATTTGAAGACTTTACCAACCAGGTGCAGTTTGCGCAGCTTTCACGCGCCTACAACCGGGAGGCGATAAAATCGTTGCCGACAGTGGACGCGAGCTGGGCAGGCAAACCTGTCGATATTCTCTTTGCGGCCACGGTGGTTAACGGCAGCCTGCAGGATGCGGCCGCTCTTGCGCTAAAACAGGAGGCGCGCTGATGGCCAGTTCACCCACAGAGGAGATCATTTTACGCACCCGTGGTATTTCCATGCTGTTCCCCGGCACGGTGGCGCTGGATAACGTCGACTACAACGTCTGGCGTGGCAAAGTTAACGTGATCATCGGCGAAAATGGCGCGGGTAAATCAACGCTCATGAAAATTCTCGCCGGTGTGCAACAGCCGAGCCTGGGCGAAATGGAGCTCAACGGTAAGCTTGTCCGTTTCTCCAGCACCCGCGAGGCCGCCGCCCACGGCATTGGTATGGTTCACCAGGAGCTGAACCTGTTTGAAAATCTTAGCGTCGCGGAAAATATCTTTCTTGGCCGCGAGCTACAGCGCGGGCTTACGCCGATTAACGAAGCAGAGCAGGAACGACAAGCCGCGGAGCTGTTGCAGCGACTCGACCAGCCGATCTCGCCGCGGGAGCTGGTGGGTAACCTGAAGGTCGGTCAGCAGCAGTTGGTCGAAATAGCCAAAGCGCTGGCGGAAAATGCGGACATTCTGATCCTTGATGAGCCCACCTCCGCCTTAAGCAAAACCGAGGTGGATATCCTGTTTCGGGTCATCCGCGAACTGACGCGTCAGGGGGTGTCCATCATCTACATCTCACACCGTCTGGAGGAGCTGATGGCCATCGGCGACGTCATTACCATACTGCGTGACGGCAAATTCCAGGCGGAGGCCAGGGTGAGTGAAATTGATGTGCCATGGATCGTCCGTGAAATGCTGGGAAGCGATCCGGTAAGCCATTTTCTTCCCCCGGATCGCCGCTTCGGCGCCCCACTGCTGGAAGTGGAGAACCTGACCTGCGTGAATGCCGCGGGCAATACGGTGGTGGATAACGTCAGTTTTAAAGCACATGCCGGTGAAATTATTGGGATCTACGGCCTGATGGGCGCCGGACGAACCGAGCTGTTTGAATGTCTGCTGGGGACAGCGCGCCACTACTTTGGCAAGATCTGGCTGGACAGCAAACCGGTTCCCCAGCGGTTAACCACGGCCGAACGCATCCGCATGGGCATGAGTCTGGTGCCGGAAGATCGTAAGCGGACCGGGATTTTTCCCATCTCGTCAGTCGCCAGCAATCTGACCATTGCCAGCCTGTGGCGTCGTCTTCAGCGCGGGTTAACCATTGCCAATAAAGAGGAAGATGCCGTCGTCGCCAGCACGATTGGCAATCTCTCCATTAAGGTCTCATCACCAGAGGTCGAGATCCAGGCGCTCAGCGGCGGCAATCAGCAAAAGGTGGTGATTGGCCGTTCGCTGTTAACCAATCCGAAGGTGCTGTTTCTTGACGAGCCTACGCGCGGAATCGACATCGGCGCCAAGGGGGATGTGTTTCGCATGATGGTGCAATTGTCGCAGCAGGGAATGGCGGTGGTGTTCTCCACCTCCGATTTAAAAGAAATCATGGCGGTCTCTGACCGTATCCTGGTGATGTCAGGCGGCAAACTGACCGCCGATATCGTTCGTGACCAGGCCGAAGAGTCGGCGCTGGTTTCAGCAAGCGCTCAGGGGTTCTAAGATGAAAATGACACAATCGGTCGCACTGGCGCCGCGCGGCGGAGCCTCTCTCTCCCGTGAAAATATCCTGCTGTTGTTATTAAAACTGCGCACCTTTATCGCGTTGTTTCTGATTGTCGGCTTCTTCACGATGACCGTGCCCGGTTTTTTATCCGCTGGCAGCATGGTGATTATGATTAAACACATTGCGATTAACGCCTTTCTGGCGTTGGGGATCACCTTTGTCATTATCACTGCCGGTATCGACCTCTCGATTGGCGCCACGCTCGGTCTCTGCGGAATGATAGCTGGCTGGCTTATCACCAAAGGGATCGTCCTGCCGATGTTCGGCATCGCCATTTTTCCAAGCGTGTGGGTCATTGTGCCTCTGGTGCTGCTGATAGGCGCCCTGATTGGCGCCGTTAATGGCTGGATCATTACCCGCTACAATGTGGCGCCGTTTATCTGCACCCTCGGTACCATGTATGTGCTCCGCGGAGCCGCGATGCTGACCTCTGATGGCCAAACCTTCCCCGGGCTCGCGGGCAATCCGCAGCTGGGCAACACGGGTTTCGATGAAATTGGCGCAGGTGCGCTCTTTGGCATCCCGTGGGCCATCTGGCTGATGATCCTCCTGGCGCTGATCATCGCCTATATCGCCCGGCGTTTGCCCTTTGGCCGCCATGTTTATGCGATCGGTGACAATGAGCGCGCCGCCGAGCTCTCCGGCGTGAAAGTGAAGCAAATTAAAGTGCTGGTCTACACGCTGTCCGGTTTTTGCGCCGCCATTGCCGGGATCGTGGTCTCCGCGCAGCTGCTGGCCAGCCATCCGGCTAATGGTACCGCTTTTGAGATGAATGCTATCGCCGCCGTCGTACTGGGCGGAACATCGCTGGCCGGCGGCCGGGGAACCATTCTGGGTACGCTGATTGGTGCGTTTGTCATCGGTTTTCTCGCCGACGGGCTGGTGATGATGGGGGTGAGCGAGTTCTGGCAGATGGTCATCAAAGGGATCGTGATTATTGTGGCGGTCATTATCGATCAGATGCAAAACCGGATGCAGCAGAAAGCGGCGGTGGTCGCTCAGAAGGCGGTCATGGAGAATAAGTAACCGCAAGACCTCCTGTGGCCCAGGCCACAGGAGGCGAGACTGACTCACGATGCGCCTTTCTCCGAGGCGCTTCGCAAAACCGCATCGAAAAATCCTGCCCGACGGCAAGCGGTGGTAGCATCCCGCCACTCTGCTCTGCCAGGCAAGGAAGCCATGAAAAAACGTCCGCACTCGACCCCGCACGACAGTCTGTTTAAGCGCTTTCTGCGCGACAGCGAAACCGCACGCGATTTTCTGGATATTCATCTGCCGCCCGCGCTGCGGCAACTGTGCGACTTAAGCACTCTGCACCTGGAATCCGGGAGCTTTGTTGAGGACAACCTGCGCGCCAGCTATTCCGATATTCTCTACTCTCTGCAGACCAGCAAGGGAGAGGGCTATATCTATGTGGTCATTGAGCATCAGAGCACCCCGGACAGCCATATGGCGTTCAGACTCCTGCGCTATGCCCTCGCGGCCATGCAACAGCATCTTGATCGCGGCCATAAAGCGCTGCCGCTGGTAATTCCCATGCTGTTTTATCATGGCAGCATTTCTCCCTATCCCTTTTCACTGTGCTGGCTGGACGAGTTCCCACCTGACTCACCGGCAAAACAGCTTTATCTCGGGGCCTTTCCGCTCGTCGATGTGACCGATATTCCCGACGACGCCATATTACAGCATCGGCGGATCGCGCTTCTGGAACTGGTCCAGAAACACATCCGTCAACGCGATCTCAGCCATATCCTCCAGCAGTTGGTGGAGGTGGTGCTGATGGGATACACTGACCACCAGCAGTTCAAAACGTTATTTACCTATATGTCGCTGCATGGCAATAGCGCCGACCCGGATAACTTTATCGACCAGCTGGTCGAACGTCTGCCGCAATATGAGGATACCCTGATGACGATTGCCGAGTACCTGAAGCAGAAAGGTCGCGAAGAGGGAAAACAACGCTGGTTACAGGAAGGCTTGAACGAAGGTTTACAAGCGGGTGAGCATCGCGAAGCCTGCCGCATCGCGCTGATGATGTTAGAGAACGGTATGGACACTGAAACCGTGTTGCGGATGACTCGCCTCAGCGCGGACGAACTGGCGATGTTGGCGCGCCAGGCACGCCAGTCTCCACCCCCGCTTAACCCTTAATTAACGCGCGCGCGGTCGGGAAGTCGGTGATCAGGACATCAATATAGTCGCCCTGCAACGCGCCGCGGATGGCGTTCTCTTTGTCCACGCCGCCGGCCAGCGCAATCACCTGCGGACAGCGACGAATTTGCTCAAGCTCCATACCGATCACCGGATCCTCATCTTGGCTCAGTACCGGTTTGCCCGCCGCATCATAGTAATGCAGGCAGATATCCCCCACCGCGCCGCGCGCCGCCAGCAGCTGGAGCATGGTTTCATTATAATAGTTACCGGAATTTTTCAGCAGCTGCGAAGGCTCCAGTTCACCAATACCGACGATGGCCACATCCACTTCGGCAAATTTCGCCACCACCGCCGCGACGTCCGGGCTGTTTACCAGACGGCTGCGCTCCTCCACGGAGTGCTCAATACTCTGCGACGGCAACAGCCACGCCGGGCAGCCTAAATGCGCCGCCAGCTGCTGGGTTAAAATGGTAGCCTGCACGTTGCCGTTGGGACCGACGCCGCCCAACAGCTGAATCACCCCGGCGGCGCGAATGTTCTGCGGGTGCATCTCATCCACCATGCAGCGGATCGTACTGCTCCAGGACGAGATCCCCACGAGGTCTTCCGGCCGCAGCCGCGTTTCGACATAGTGCGCCGCTGCGCTGCCGATGGCATGCTTTACCTGGCTGTAACTGGCGTTCTCGCCCACATCGACGACTATCGCCTGTCGAATGCCAAAACGTTCCTCAATCGCCTTTTCCAGATCGACAAAAATGTTTGTCGGCTGGACCACGGTAATTTTCACCAGCCCCTCTTTCTGACAGCGGGTAAGCGCCCGTGAAACAAAAGACTGGGACAGATGCAGCAGCGAGGCGATCTCGGACTGCTTTTTATTCTCGCTGTAGTAAAGCGTGGCGATCTTCACCAGCAACCGCTGTTCATCCTGCTTCGACATGGCATTCCCCTCTGTATTCTGCTCGTTATTTTTATGCATCATTGAATAGATAACAAGCGCAGCGCCCTTTTCCCGACGATCCAAATGTGATCGTTTTCTCCTTTTTTAGAAAATAGGCCGTACAAATCGTGGACAAACCCCGTCACAGGGCATATCTTACCTATGTGAATAATAAATCAGTAGTGAATATATATTCAATCACTTATTAATACCTTGTTTTGTCGACGATAAAAGGTAGTCAGGATGGGAAGTGTTTTTTTACCCTGCTGGAATATTTATTCACACAAGAATTTACTTTCAAGAGGTGTTTTATGAATCCGTTTTCACTCTCCGTTAAGGAGTTAGAACAAAAAGCACGCGCCATCCGCCGCCGCATCATCGTCTTAAATGCGGAAAGCCCGGCAGGCGGCCACACCGGTGCCGATCTGTCACAGGTCGAACTTCTGACCGCCCTCTATTTTCGCATCCTTAACTGCTCCCCTGCGCGAAAAGAGAGCGACGACCGCGATATCTATATTCAGTCGAAGGGGCATGCTGTCGGCGGTTATTACTGCGTGCTGGCCGAAGCAGGCTTTATTCCCGTTGACTGGCTGGCAACCTATCAACACGCCGACTCGGCGCTGCCAGGACACCCGGTAAAGCACAAAACGCCGGGTATTGAGCTCAATACCGGTGCGCTGGGCCATGGTCTGCCCGTGGCGGTAGGCATTGCGCTGGCAGCGAAACGCGATAACAACCCGCGTCGCGTATTTGTCGTCACCGGCGATGGCGAACTGGCGGAGGGCAGCAACTGGGAAGCCGCGCTGGTCGCCGCCCACTATCAGCTGGATAACCTTATTATTATCAACGACAAAAATAATCTGCAGCTGGCCGGTGCGACCAAAGAGATCATGAATACCGATCCGCTGGATGAAAAATGGCGCGCTTTCGGCATGGAGGTTACGCAGTGCAACGGCAACGATATGGCGGAGGTGGTCGCCACCCTTGAGGGCCTGCAGCCGAACGGGAAACCACACGTCGTGATTGCTAACACCACCAAAGGCGCGGGTATTTCCTTTATTCAGGGACGCCCCGAGTGGCATCACCGGGTACCGAAAGGAGAAGAAATTGAACTGGCGCTGGAGGAACTGAAAGATGAGTAATAGCGAACATCTCGCCACGGTGATGGTGAATGCCTTTATTGATGCCGTAGACCGCGGCGTGGATTTAGTGCCAGTGGTGGCCGACTCCACCTCAACGGCGAAAATTGCCCCGTTTATCAAAAGATTCCCTGGCCGACTGGTCAACGTCGGCATCGCCGAGCAGACGCTGGTTGGCGCTGCCGCCGGCCTGGCGCTGGGGGGTAAAGTGGCCGTGACCTGCAACGCGGCGCCATTCCTTATCTCACGTGCCAATGAACAGATTAAGGTCGACGTTTGCTACAACAACACCAACGTCAAACTGTTCGGGCTGAACGCGGGCGCCAGCTACGGTCCACTGGCCAGCACCCACCACAGTATTGACGATATCGCCATTCTGCGCGGTTTTGGCAATATTGAAATTTACGCACCGTCCAGTCCCGGCGAGTGCCGGCAGATTATTGATTATGCCCTTGCCCACGTCGGGCCAGTGTATATCCGCCTCGACGGTAAAGCGCTGCCGGAACTGCATGATGAACATTACCGGTTTATTCCGGGCAACATTGATGTGCTGCGTCTGGGACGCGATATTGCGCTGGTTGCCATGGGCTCAACGGTACATGAAATAGTGGAAGCCGCCGCACAACTCGCCGCAGAAGGTATTGACGCCACCGTTATCAGTGTCCCATCTATTCGTCCTTGTGATACCCAGGCGCTACTGGTGGCAATCCAGTCCTGTCCGGCCGCGATCACGGTGGAAGAACACAACGTCAACGGCGGCGTCGGGAGCCTGGTGGCGGAAGTGCTGGCCGAGGCCGGGTGCGCTATCCCGTTGCGGCGCTTAGGTATCCCTGACGGGCAATACGCCATTGCCGCCGATCGCGCCGCCACGCGCGCGCGCCATGAAATTGATGCCGCCGGGGTGGTGAAGCACGCCCGCAAGTTGCTCACAAAAAAAGCATGCTGAAAAATAACAAGAACATCTTACTGGAGAGAACGCAATGTCCCGTATTCCTCAACAACTCACCATGGGCGTCATTATTGGCAACCGGGGATTTTTCCCCAGCTATCTGGTCGCCGAAGCGCGCGAACAGGCGGTAGCGCTGTTTAGCCGCCTTGGGATTAACACTATTATGCTTGATCCATCCCAGACGGAACTGGGTGGCGTGGAAACCCGGCAGGATGCCAAAATTTGCGCCGAGCTGTTCCGCAGCCACCGCGACAATATTCACGGTGTCGTGGTGCTGTTACCCAACTTTGGTGATGAAAAAGCCATCGCCGAAACGTTGCGCCTCTCCGGTCTCAACGTCCCGGTGCTTATTCAGGCCGAAGAGGATAATCTGGATAAAATGGGGTTGTCGACGCGCCGCGATAGCTTTTGCGGCAAAATTTCCCTTTGCAACAACCTGCGCCAGTACGGTATCCCGTTTACGCTGACCACCCAGCACGTTTGCGCGCTCAGCGGCGAGGTGTTTGAGCAGGATCTCCGGCGCTTCACGCAGATATGTCGCGTGGTGAACAGTATGCGCGGCGTGCGCGTTGGCGCGATTGGCGCCCGTCCAGCGGGCTTTAACACCGTTCGCTACAGTGAAAAACTGCTCGAACGTTTAGGCATCGCAGTGGAAACGTTAGATCTCTCAGAGGTATTTACCCGGATTAAAGCCTTGCGTGATGACGATATTCGTGTAGATGAGAAGCGCCGCCTGCTGATCGATAATGCCGACGCCAGCGGTATTCCGGAAGATAAACTGATCACCATGGCGAAACTGTTTGTGGTCCTGAGCGAGTGGATTGTTGCCAACGACATCGACACCACCGCAATTCAGTGCTGGACCTCGCTGCAGGAAAATCTGGGGATTAACGTCTGCTCCATCATGAGCGTGATGTCCGGACAACTGATGCCAAGCGCCTGTGAGGTCGATGTCATGGGCGCGCTCTCCATGTACGCGCTCGCCAGCAGCAACCTGAGCCCCGCCTCGATCGCGGACTGGAACAATAACTTCGGCGACGATCGCGATAAATGTGTGCTGTTCCATTGTGGGAACTTTGCCTCGGCCAGCCTTGAGTCGCCGCACATGGGAACGGCCGATATCATCGGCACCACCGTCGGCAAAGAAAACACCTGCGGTGCCGTGCATGGTCGCATGAAAAGCGGCGCGCTGACCTATTTTCGCCTCAGCACTGACGACCTGACTGGCGAAATCAAGGCCTACGTCGGAGAAGGTCAGTCAGTTGACGATCCCCTCGATACGGTAGGCTGTCGGGCGGTCATTCAGGTTCCCCACCTGGAAAATCTGCTGTCGTGGATCTGCCGCAACGGCTTTGAGCACCATGTCGCGATGAACCATTCTGCCAGTGCCGCAATTTTGCACGAGGCATTTACGCGCTACCTGGGCGTGTCGACCTATCTCCACCAGTAAGGCCGGAGGCCGCTATGTCGGTAAACAAGGATATTATTATTGCCCTCGATGAGGGCACAACCAATGCCAAAGCCGTTGCCTTCGACAGTCACGGGCGGGTAATTGCGCAATTTTCCCGCGCGCTTGAGATCGCTACGCCGCAGGAGGGGTGGGTAGAACAGTCAGCGGAGCTTCTACTTGCCGCGTCGCTGGAGGTGATTTCTCGCACAGTGGCTGCCGTTGGCGCGGAGCGTGTGGCGGCCCTGGCGATCAGCAACCAGCGCGAAACCGTCGTGGGCTGGTATCGGGAAACGGGCGAGGCTATAGCGCCCGCCCTGAGCTGGCAATGTGCACGTACTGCCGCATTTTGCCACATGCTGCGTGAACAAGGTCATGAGCCGCAGATCAAGGCGGTAACCGGCCTGCCAGTCGCCCCGCTCTTTTCCGCCTCGAAAATGCGCTGGCTGCTGGACCACACTCCGGATGGCCTGAAGCGGGCGAAAGATGGCGAGATTTGCCTCGGTACGGTGGATAGCTGGCTACTCTGGCACCTGACGCAAGGCCAGCATTTTTGTTGTGATTACGCCAACGCGTCTCGTACACAGCTCATGAGTTTGCAAACAGCGGACTGGGATACCGATATGCTCGCCCTGTTTGGCATTCCGCGTGCAGCACTCCCGGCGATTAAACCTTCGAGCGGCCTGTTTGGTTACACCGCGGGTTTAGCCACCCTCCCCGATGGGATCCCGGTAATGGCGATGATTGGCGATTCACATGCCGCCCTTTTCGCCCACGGTCTGGGCGCCGCCGGTTGTGTTAAAGCCACTTACGGTACAGGGACCTCGGTGATGGCGCCCGTCGATTCGGTGGCGTGTCACGTCAGCAATCTCGCCACCACGGTGGCCTGGCATGACGGAGAAAAGCTGGTCTACGCACTCGAGGGGAACATCCCCCATACCGGCGATGCGGTGGCGTGGATGGCCGACAGTACCGGATTGAGCGAACGCTCTCCCGCCGAACTGGCCCAGGCGCTGAATGCGCTGCCTCGTTCGGTAGATTCCACCTTAGGCGTCTTTTTTGTCCCGGCGCTCACCGGCATGGGCGCCCCCTGGTGGGACGATAAGGCCCGCGGTTTGATCCATGGATTAAGCCGGGGCGTGAAGCGGGCCCATCTCATTCGTGCCGCGCTCGAGTCAATTACCTACCAGATTGCCGATGTAATCACTGCGATGCGTGCCCATCATGGCTTTACGCTCAACACGCTGCTGGTGGATGGGGGCCCCACCAAAAACGACTGGTTAATGCAGTACCAGGCCGACCTGCTGGGGTGTCCGGTGATGCGCAGCGATGTGGCCGAGCTGTCAGCGACCGGTGCGGCACTGCTGGCGCGTAAAGCGTTGCACAAGCTGACGGTGGCAGAGCTTCAGCCCTTTTTGCCAGAACACATTACTTATGCACCAGACCTGCTCCGGCATCATCGGCTTGTGCAGCGATGGCAGTGCTGGCAACACGCGGTGACGCTGGCAAGACGCTGAGCGCAACCCAGCCGGGCGATAACGTCTTCGTCCGGCTGCAATCCAACGCCCCCCTGCCGTTAAACCAGCGGATACTGTTGAAACGCCGGCAGCGCCTCTCCTTTCTCCGCCAGGGCGCGGATATGCGGAAACGCCGCGGCCGACACCACCGCCGGGATCATCAACTGGATAAAGGACCAGACCACCGTGCTAGTGACCATCACCTGGTCCGGCTGCGCGGCGACAGCGCGGTCTGCCAGCCGGGCGTCCCACTCCCGACAGGCGGCGAGCAGTTGGCCGGTCACCCGGGCTATCCACGGCTGATGCTGCTTCTCTTCCGGCCGCAGACGGTGCTCATAAACGTGCTGGACCGCTTTTTCACTGGCGGCGAGGATCACCCCCAGCAGGTGCAGATCGCGGGCCAGCGCGTCAGGGTGCGCGGGAAGCAGCCGGTGCCCGGCCGGATTGGTCGTTTCGAAATAATGGAGGATCAGCGTGGAGTCCATCAGCTGCGTCCCGTCATCGAGCACCACAGTCGGCGCCTTAACCACCGGATTAATACGGGAAAATTCGTCAAAGCCGCTAAAGACCGAGAGCGGCAGGCTCTCGAATTCCACGCCATAGAGCGCCAGAGAAACCGCCACGCGTCTTACATAAGGTGAATCCATCATACCAATGAGTTTCATCGTCACTCCTGCCTGCGATAAAGGGGTTGCGGCTTTACCTTACTGGAAAACCGAGGCCGCGAATATCACCGGATACTTACCGAAATGGTTAGTCAAACTAACAGATTGGGATTCGCGGTAGCCCTCCTGTTCCCCTTGTGCTATACCGACTGAGGCAGCATTTTGCCCCTTTTCAGCCTGTTCGCGGCGGCGTTAAAACCCGCTAACCCGGTAGTAACGTTAACGTATCGACTCACTGACAGAGAGATCACCATGGCAGATTTTCCCCCGGTCGCCAGCCTGCGCAGCTTTGAGGCGGTGGCGCGCCTGGGCAGCGTAACGCAGGCCGCCCGCGAGATGAGCGTGACCCATTCGGCGGTCAGCCAGCACATCAAACAGCTGGAAGCCCTGGTCGGCGTCACGCTCTTTATCCGCCACGGTCGCGGAGTGCGCATCACGGAAGAAGGCCGGCTCTATGCCCTGCAAATCCGCGAGGCGTTACAGCACATCGCCGACGCCACGCGCATGGTGCAGATCAAACCCCGCACCCTGGAAGTGACCCTGGCGACGCTCCCCTCCTTTGGCTGCCACTGGCTGCTGCCGCGGCTGGCGCGCTTTCAGGCGCGGCATCCGCAGATCGCGGTGCGCCTGCTGACCAGCCTGGCGGTGGTTAACCTGCAGCAGGAGGGTGTCGATCTGGCCATTCGCATGGGGCAAGGCGACTGGGAGGGGATGGAAAGCCGGCATCTGTTTGCCGATGAACAGCTGGTGGTGGCCGCGCCGCACTATCGCGGCGGCAACCTGCCGACCACTCCGCAGGCGATCGCCGCCAGCGATATTATTTTTTCCATGGAGTCCTGGAACGCCTGGTGCAGCCAGGCGGGGCTGGAAAAGGCGATCGTCCCCGCGGGCCTGCGCCTGAACGACTCCAATCTGGTGCTGGAGGCGGTTCGCCTGGGGGCTGGCGTGGCGCTGGAGCGGCGCTCCCTGGTGGCGGGAGCGATAGCCCGCGGCGAGCTGGTGCAGCTTACCGCCATCACCGTCCCCTACCCCTGGCACTACTGGCTAACCGTCTCCCCGCCGGCGGAGAACCGTCCGGAAGTCGCCCGGTTCATCGCCTGGCTGGAGGAAGAGATCGCCCTCTGGCGCCAGCAGATCAGCGCTTAGCCTTCGGCCGACGGCGGCAGGCCTGTCCGGGCGGCATGCTCCTGGGAGAGACGCCAGAAATCGTGGCCAGCGGGATACTGATAGAGGCGCAGGGAGAACTGCCCGGCCACCGCGGTGATGTACTCAAATATCGCCGACTGGGTGTTTTCGTAGTCTTTCCATAGCGTTGAGGTGGTGAAGCAGTAAATCTCCAGCGGGATGCCCGAGGGCGACGGTTTCAGCGTTCTCGCCACAATGTACATCTCCTTAATAATATCCGGCCGCTCGGCGAGATAGTGCATCAGATAGTGGCGAAACAGGGTCAGGTTGGTTAGCCCGTTATCGACAAACCAGCGGTCCGCTACGCCGCCGGGATCCCGGCCGTCGAGCAGCGTCGCCAGAGGCTCACTCACCCCGCGGATGGTCAGCATCGAGGAGAGCATCTCCTGGTCGAGAAAACGCACCGAGTGCTGATCGATGGCGATACTGCGCATGATCCGCCGCGCCCCGGAGGAGAACATCGCCTGCCAGTTGGTATAGGTCTCGGTGAGGAAATTCTTGGTCGGGATACGGGAGATGGTATTGTCCCAGTTGCGGATGGTAATGGTGTGCAGCGCGATATCCGTCACCTCACCGCTGAGGTTCTTGTCAGGCATTTCAATCCAGTCCCCCAGCTGGAGCACGTCGTTGGACGACAGCTGAACGTTCGCCACCAGCGACAGCAGGGTATGCTGGAACACGATCATCAGCACCGCCGCCACGGCCCCCAGACTGGAGATAATAATGATCGGCGATTTGTTCGACATCACGGCGAGGATCATAATCGCCGCGAGAATGTGGACTAAGATTTTGCCTATCTGGATATAGCCCTTAATGGAATGATTTTTACGTTTGGTCTTTCGCAGATAGGAGCTGTTGACAATATCCAGCATCTCGTTGAAAAACACCGACATAAAAATAAAAAACAAGATCCCGCAGATGGTATTAATCGCCGTCACCAGCGATGCCGGCATCGCCGGCATAAACTGCAGAACGTAATAGACGATAATAACCGGAATGAAATTGGACAGCTTTTCGGCGATGCGTCGATCCTTCTCCAGCGGCACATCCTGTTTGTGGCTACTAAAGAAGACCTTACGCACCACTTTAATCAGCAAGAACTTGCATAAAAGATGGGCAAATATGCCGGAGAGCAGCAGCAGAATAAGATTAAACCCCACCGCCAGCGCCGGATTACTCTCAATAAACGTCAGTAGATGATTCACATACGCCATGCTTTATCGCCTGAATAACTATGCCACTTCGCTAACTGCTTTATCCCAAGGGCATATATTTGGAAAATAAATCAATCCGCATCATGGCATATCGCTTAGCGTAACGTCCATGCGCGCACCGCCTCTAATCATTCACAGAAAATATGTCAGAGTTTGCATTAATCATTCTCTACGCTCACTATAAAGAGGCTTGTTATGAGGACGGAATAAGTCCAGGAGGAAACATGTTTAAAGCTCTTACCGTTATCGTCGCCTTAGCCGCCTCCGCCAGCGTTATGGCGCAAGGCGATGTCACGCTGAACAGTCTGGCTCACGATGCCGCCACCCGGGCGTCGTTTAACCAGATGGTCAAAGGCCATCAGCTGCCCGCCTGGGTGACCACCGGCGGCACCGGTTCGCCGGCGCAGACGGTGAAGCTGGGCAGCGAATCCTGGCAGGTGTTAAGCGCCTGCAAACCCCACGACTGCGGCCATGAACGTATCGCGGTGATCTGGTCCGAGAAAAGCCAACAGATGTCCGGCGTGTACTCGGTGGTCGATGAAAAAACCGACCAGGAGAAGCTGACCTGGCTTAACGTCAGCGATGCCCTGTCCATCGATGGCAAAACCGTGCTGTTTGCCGCCCTCAGCGGCAGCCTCGACAACCATCCGGACGCCTTTAACTACCAGTAACGACCATCGCCCCCGTCAGCCTTTCCCCGACGGGGGCTCCCCTGATTAGCCATCCGGGAACATCACACTGTTCCCCGGCGCTTCCCGATGCAGATGGATAAAGTTCAGGTGCCGCTCGTACTGGTCGAGAATATCGGTGATCACCTGCTCTTTGCTGTAGTCCATCAGGTCGTTACCCTGACTGCCCTCCAGCAGGAAGGTCTCCAGCCGGTAATAGGTGGATTTCCCGCTGCGCGCCCGATAGGTAAAGCCCGGCACCGAGTACTGCTGCGGCCAGATCTTGTAGATAAAGTTCTGCTCGTCGCCCATGTGCACCAGCAGATCGAGGTGGCCCAGGTTCTCGCCTTCTTCCGGCGGCAGGCTCTTCAGTTCCACCACGGCGCCGCGCAGCCGCAGCTCCTGGGCTACCTCCTCCATCGCCGGGTAGCACACCGTCTCCATCATCTGTTTGGTATAGCGCGTGCCCGGGTAATTCATCAGCCGCGACAGGCGCTTCTTCCAGCTCAGACGATCCTGGAGGCCCATCGGGCGCGGGGCGGTGTCGCGACTAGCGCTGACCCGGCGGTAATCTTCCACTTTCAGGGATTTATACAGTCCGGCCATCACGAAGAAAATCACAAAGCTGAACGGCAGCCCCATGATCACCGTGGTGTTCTGCAGCGCCGAGATGCCGTTGGTCATCAACATCCCGAGAGTCAACAGACCGATGGCCACCGACCAGAAGATGCGCAGCCAGTTCGGGGCGTCGCTGTTGATGTCCTTCAGCTTCGAGGTGAAGTTCCCCAGCACCAGCGCGCCGGAGTCGGCGGAGGTGACGTAGAACAGCAGACCGGTAATGGTCGCCACCGAGGCGCTGAAGGTAAACGCCGGATACTGCGCCAGCAGGCTGTAGAAGCCGCGCTCCGGGTGGAGCATCGCCTCCTCGGCAAAGGCCGCGTCGCCGTGGATGATCTCATACAGCGCGCTGTTGCCGAACACCGACAGCCACAGCAGAGTAAAGGTGAAGGGAATAATCAGGGTGCCCATCACAAACTGGCGGATGGTGCGCCCGCGCGAAATGCGCGCCAGGAACAGGCCCACAAATGGCGACCAGGCCACCCACCACGCCCAGAAAAAGAGCGTCCAGTTGTTCATCCACTCCACCGGCCGGTCGAAGGCGAAGCTGTTCAGCGTCATGCCCATAAAGCGATTGACGTAGTCGCCGACGTTGAGCACTAACGCATTGAGCAGGAAGGAGGTATCGCCCATAAACAGCACGAACAGGATCAGCCCCAGCGCGAGGGCGACGTTCAGCTCGGAGAGCACGCGGATGCCCTTGTCCACCCCGGAGGTGACCGAGATGGTGGCGATGATCACCGACAGCGCAATCAGGGCCGCTTTCGCCGCCAGCGAGTCCGGAATATCGAACAGCACGCTCAGACCGTAGTTGAGCTGCACGACGCCGATACCGAGGGTGGTGGCGATGCCGAAGATGGTGCCGATCACCGCCGCAATATCGACGCTGTGGCCGATGGGCCCATTGATCCGTTTGCCAAAAATCGGGTACAGCGCCGAGCGGATGGTGAGTGGCAAATTATAACGATAGCTAAAGTATCCCAGCGCCATGCCCATCAGGGCATACATCGACCAGCCGGTTAAGCCATAGTGAAACAGCGTCCAGACCATCGCCTGGCGCGCCGCCTCGATGGTCTGCCCCGCCCCTTCCGGCGGCTGCATATATTGCGTCACCGGCTCGGCGACTGAGAAGAACATCAGATCGATGCCGATCCCGGCGGCAAACAGCATCGCCGCCCAGCTTAGCAGGCTGAACTCGGGCTTGGACTGCTCCGGCCCGAGCTTCACCGAGCCGAAGCGCGAGCAGGCGATGCAGACGACGAAGACGATATACAGCGTCGCCGCCAGCAGATAGTACCAGCCGAAGGTTTTCGACACCCAGCCCAGGGTGCGCCCAATCCACTCGGCAGAAAAATCGCGAAAAAAGATCGTCATCAGGGAAAACAACAAAATCAGTCCGGCCGAGGTATAAAAAACCACCGGATTGATTTTGTCCTTTTCTCTGTTTTGCGAAAGATCTGTCATCCAGTATCCCCACTGTTTTTGTAACTATTAAAATTCAATAACGTAACAATTAAGACACATTTTATATTGAACGTCCAATCAAAAACCGCTTTAATAGTTAACCAACGCTGATGAATGGAGTGGCAAAAATGCCCAAACTGGGGATGCAGCCGATCCGGCGCAGGCAGCTGATCGACGCCACGCTGGACGCAATAAATGAAGTCGGAATGCACGACGCGACCATCGCACAGATTGCCCGGCGGGCGGGTGTATCGACGGGGATCATCAGTCACTATTTCAAAGACAAAAATGGTCTGCTGGAGGCGACCATGCGCGACATCACCAGCCAGCTGCGCGACGCGGTGCTCAACCGTTTGCACGCTCTGCCAGACGGCAGCGCCAGCCAGCGCCTGCAGGCGATTGTCGGCGGCAACTTTGATGAGACGCAGATCAGCAGCCCGGCGATGAAGGCCTGGCTGGCCTTCTGGGCCAGCAGCATGCACCAGCCGATGCTTTATCGGTTACAGCAGGTCAGCAGCCGTCGCCTGCTGTCGAACCTGGTGTACGAATTCCGCCGCGAGCTGCCGCGCGAGCAGGCGCAGGAGGCCGGCTACGGGCTGGCGGCGCTGATAGACGGCCTGTGGCTGCGGGCGGCGCTCAGCGGCAAACCGCTGGATAAGACGCTGGCGCAGTCGCTGACCAGCCACTTTATTCGTCAGCATTTACCGAACCCATAACCGAGGAGGCGTTATGTCCCGAATGGCAGAACAGCAGCTTTATATTAATGGTGGTTATACATCGGCCACCAGCGGTCGCACCTTCGAGACCATCAACCCTGCCACTGGCGAGGTGCTGGCGACCGTTCAGGCTGCCGGACGCGAGGATGTGGATCGCGCCGTTGAGAGCGCGCAGCGTGGGCAAAAAATCTGGGCGGCAATGACCGCCATGGAACGCTCGCGCATCCTGCGTCGCGCCGTCGACCTTCTGCGCCAGCGCAACGACGAGCTGGCGCGGCTGGAGACGCTGGATACCGGTAAACCCCTCAGCGAAACCGCCGCCGTCGATATCGTCACCGGCGCCGACGTGCTGGAGTATTACGCTGGCTTGATCCCGGCGCTGGAAGGCAGCCAGATCCCGCTGCGCGACAGTTCCTTCGTCTACACCCGTCGCGAACCGCTGGGGGTGGTGGCCGGGATCGGCGCGTGGAACTACCCGATCCAGATCGCGCTGTGGAAATCGGCGCCAGCGCTGGCCGCTGGCAATGCGATGATTTTCAAACCGAGCGAAGTCACCCCGCTGACCGCCCTCAAGCTGGCGGAAATTTACAGCGAAGCGGGCCTGCCGGACGGGGTGTTTAACGTCCTGCCAGGGATCGGCGCGGAAACCGGCCAGTATCTGACCGAGCATCCGGGCATCGCCAAAATTTCCTTCACCGGCGGTGTCGCCAGCGGCAAAAAAGTGATGGCCAACTCCGCAGCCTCGTCGCTGAAAGAGGTCACCATGGAGCTGGGCGGCAAATCGCCACTGATTATCGCCGACGATGCCGACCTCGACCTCGCCGCCGATATCGCCATGATGGCCAACTTTTACAGCTCCGGCCAGGTGTGCACCAACGGCACCCGGGTGTTTGTCCCGGCGCAACGGAAGGCGGAATTCGAGCACAAGATCCTCGAGCGGGTGGCCCGCATCCGCCCCGGCGATCTGTTTGCCGACGATACCAACTTCGGCCCGCTGGTCAGCTTCCCCCATCGCGACAACGTTCTGCGCTATATCGAGAGCGGCAAACGCGAAGGCGCCCGCCTGCTGTGCGGCGGCGAGGCGCTCAAAGGCGACGGTTTCGATAACGGCGCGTGGGTCGCCCCGACGGTGTTTACCGACTGTAGCGATGAGATGACCATCGTGCGCGAAGAGATCTTCGGCCCGGTGATGTCGATCCTCTGCTATGCCGACGAAGCGGAGGTCATTCGCCGCGCCAACGCCACCGAATACGGCCTCGCCGCCGGCGTGGTGACGCCCAGCCTCAACCGCGCTCACCGAATTATCCACCAGTTGGAAGCCGGCATCTGCTGGATCAACAGCTGGGGGGAATCCCCGGCGGAAATGCCGGTTGGCGGCTACAAGCACTCCGGCATTGGCCGCGAGAACGGCGTGATGACGCTGCAGAGTTACACCCAGGTGAAGTCCATCCAGGTTGAGATGGGTAAATTCCAGTCCATATTTTAACCGGGAGGTTTTTTTGCAATTTGACTACATCATTATTGGTGCCGGCTCCGCCGGCAACGTTCTGGCAACACGACTGACTGAAGATCCAAACACCACCGTCCTGCTGCTGGAAGCCGGCGGCCCGGACTACCGGTTCGATTTCCGCACCCAGATGCCCGCCGCGCTGGCTTATCCGCTGCAGGGCAAGCGCTACAACTGGGCCTACGAAACCGAACCTGAGCCACACATGAACCATCGCCGCATGGAGTGCGGACGCGGCAAAGGGCTGGGCGGCTCGTCGCTGATTAACGGCATGTGCTACATTCGCGGTAACGCGATGGATCTGGACAACTGGGCCAAAGAGCCGGGTCTGGAACACTGGAGCTATCTCGACTGCCTGCCCTACTATCGGAAAGCGGAAACCCGCGATATCGGGCCTAACGACTATCATGGCGGCGATGGCCCGGTGAGCGTGACGACGCCCAAGCCGGGCAATAATCCCCTCTTCGAGGCGATGGTTGAAGCCGGGGTGCAGGCGGGCTATCCGCGCACCGACGATCTCAATGGCTACCAGCAGGAAGGCTTTGGCCCGATGGACCGCACCGTGACGCCGCAGGGCCGTCGCGCCAGCACTGCCCGCGGCTATCTCGACCAGGCACGCGGTCGCCCGAACCTGACCATCCGCACCCATGCGCTGACCGATCACATTATTTTTGCCGGCAAGCGCGCGGTGGGCGTCGAGTGGCTGGAGGGAGAAAGCACGATCCCGTCAAAAGCGACGGCCAACAAAGAGGTGCTGCTGTGCGCCGGGGCGATTGCCTCGCCGCAGATCCTGCAGCGTTCCGGCGTCGGTAACCCCGAGCTGCTCAGGCAGTTCGATATCCCGCTGGTGCATGATCTGCCCGGCGTGGGTGAGAACCTGCAGGACCATCTGGAGATGTATCTGCAATATGAATGCAAACAGCCGGTGTCGCTCTACCCGGCGCTACAGTGGTGGAACCAGCCGAAGATCGGCGCCGAATGGCTGTTCGGCGGCACCGGCATCGGCGCCAGCAACCAGTTCGAAGCGGGCGGTTTTATCCGCAGTCGCGCAGAGTTCGCCTGGCCGAACATTCAGTACCACTTCCTGCCGGTGGCGATTAACTACAATGGCTCCAACGCGGTGAAAGAGCACGGCTTCCAGTGCCACGTCGGTTCAATGCGTTCGCCCAGCCGCGGCCACGTGCGCCTGAAGTCGCGCGATCCGCACGCCCACCCGGCGATCCTGTTTAACTATATGTCCCATGAGCAGGACTGGCAGGAGTTCCGCGATGCCATCCGCATTACCCGGGAGATCATGAACCAGCCGGCGCTGGACAAATATCGCGGACGCGAAATCAGTCCGGGAATAGAATGCCAGAGCGATGCCGAGCTGGATGAGTTTGTCCGCAACCACGCCGAGACCGCGTTCCACCCGTGCGGGACCTGTAAGATGGGTTACGACGAGATGGCGGTGGTCGATGGCGAGGGCCGCGTCCACGGTCTGCAAGGTTTGCGGGTGGTCGATGCCTCGATCATGCCGCAGATCATCACCGGCAACCTCAACGCCACCACCATTATGATTGGCGAGAAGATGGCTGACGCTATCCGTGGCCGCCAGCCGCTGCCGCGCAGCACCGCGACGTATTATGTCGCTGGCGACGCGCCGGTTCGCCGTTAACGGGTCAATGCCGGGCGGCGACTACGTCTTGCCCGGCCGACCCTGAGGCGATGTAACGTAGCCCCGGTAAGCACAGCGCGACCGGGGTGCCGTTCCGGGTTTTGACCCCATAGGTTGATGTTAGCGAAACGCCTCCAGGCGCTTAATCTGCTGACCATCGGCAGTAAAGTTCTCCGCCGCCAGCCACGCCCGCAGCGCCGCATCGCGCGCAGGCCACTCGCCGTCGATGATGGACAGCATATCGCTGTCGCGCGTCCGCCCTTTACGCACCAGCCTCTGCCGCAGACGTCCTTCCCAGCTAAAGCCCAGCCGCTCGGCGGCGCGGCGCGAGGCGACATTCATCGAATCGCATTTCCACTCCAGCCGACGATAGCCATGGTCAAAGCCGTTTTTGAGCAGCAGCCAGACCGCTTCGGTACCCAGCGGGGTGTTTTTCATCCGTCGCGACCAGGTGACATGGCCGATCTCAACCGTGCCCATTTCCCGCTCGATCGCCATATAGCTGACGAGGCCCACCGCCTGCTCGCTACGCAGGTCAATCACCGCATACGGCACCAGAGCATCATCATTCACCTTGCCCGCGATCCAGTGGGCGGTCGCCGCCACGCTCTCCGGCCGCGTAGACGCCAGCCACGTCCAGTCGCTGTTGTCGCCGAGCGCATAGGCGGCAAACAGATCCGCCGCATGACGGTCAACGTCCAGCGGCTCCAGTCGGCAAAAACGGCCGTTTAACGCCGTCCGCCGCAGCACTTGCGCCCCCTGCCAGCCTGGGACCAGGTCGTTCACCTGCTGGCCAAACTCATTGATTTCCGGCACACCCACCTCCTCGCAATAGACAATGCGTTATAGCAAGAAGCCCGCAGCGGAGAAAGGCGCTTCTGCGATCCCGGCAATAACCTGTCGTTCTTGAATATGCGTTTTTAGCATAAGGATATCCTTATTTTGACTTTACGCCTTTTGGCAAGCGGCCTAACGTAGCGAGGCATAAAACAATAAAATAACCATTCTTCAGGGATTGCTCATGACCAAAAAACTGTTGCCTTTACTGGTACTGACGGCGCTCTCCGCCGCCGCGCATGCCGCCACGCCGCCCAACACGCTGGTAGTCGCCCAGGGTCTCGACGATATCGTCAGCCTCGACCCGGCGGAAGCGAACGAACTCTCCAGCATCCAGACGGTCCCCAGCCTCTACCAGCGTCTGGTGCAGCCGGACCGCAACAACCCTGAAAAAATCGTACCGATCCTCGCCGAAAGCTGGCAGGCCGATCCGGTGGCGAAAACCCTGACCATTAAACTGAAGCCGGATGCCACATTCGCCTCCGGTAACCCGCTGCGCCCGGAAGATGTGATTTTCTCTTACACCCGCGCGGTGACGCTGAATAAATCGCCGGCGTTTATTCTCAACGTGCTCGGCTGGCAGCCGGACAACATCGCCAGCCAGCTGAAAAAGATTGATGACCATACCCTGACGCTGCACTGGACCGCCGACGTCAGCCCGGCGGTGGCGCTGAATATTCTCTCCACCCCTATCGCCTCCATTGTTGATGAAAAACAGGTGGCACCGAACGCGAAAAATAACGACTTCGGCAACGACTGGCTGAAGATGCACTCGGCGGGCAGCGGCGCCTATAAAATGCGCGTCTACCAGCCGCATCAGGCCATCGTGCTGGAGGCCAACGCCAGCTCCCCCACCGGCGCGCCGAAGATCAAGAGCATCATTATTAAAAACGTCCCCGACCCGGCTTCCCGCCGCCTGCTGATCCAGCAGGGCGATGCCGACGTGGCGCGCGATCTCGGCGCTGACCAGATTGCCGCCCTGCAGGATAAACCCGGCGTGAAGGTGCTGAGCATCCCGTCCGCCGAGCAGAACTATCTGGTGTTTAATACCGCCAACAGCGCCAACCCGCTGCTCAATAACCCGGCCTTCTGGGAGGCGGCGCGCTGGCTGGTCGATTATGAGGGCATCACCAAAAATCTGCTGAAAGGCCAGTACTTTATTCATCAAAGCTTCCTGCCGGCCGGTCTGCCGGGGGCGCTGGAGACCAATCCGTTCACCTTCGACCCGCAAAAAGCTAAGGCTATCCTCGATAAAGCGGGCATTAAGGATGCCCACTTCACCCTCGACGTGGAGAACAAACCGCCGTTTATCACCATCGCCCAATCGCTGCAGGCCAGCTTTGCCCAGGGCGGAGTGAAGGTGGATCTGCTACCCGCCGCCGGCAGCCAGGTCTATGCCCGGGTACGCGCGAAACAGCATCAGGCGGCGATCCGCCTGTGGATCCCGGACTACTTTGATGCCCACTCCAATGCCAGCGCCTTTGCCTGGAACGATGGTAAATCCAGCACCGTGGCCGGGCTCAACGGCTGGCAGATCCCTGAGCTGAATAAAGCCACCCTCGCCGCGGTGGCGGAGCCAGATCCGGCGAAGCGCCTCGGCCTGTACAAAACGATGCAGGAAACCCTGCTGCAGCATTCGCCGTACGTCTTTATTGACCAGGGAAAAACCCAGATCGTGGTGCGTGACAATGTGAAGGGCTATCAGCAGGGACTGAACGCCGACATGGTCTGGTACGATAACGTGACCAAGTAAGCGGGTTTTGTCACCGGGTACGGCGGCCTCGTCTGCCCGGATGACCGTTTCCTCACCCGGGCCCGGTCGGCGTCGCGCCGCCGGGTACAATACTGATATATCAGGAATTTCCATTTTCCATGCCATCGTTTTCCACTCACCTTACCCGCCTGCTGCAGGGGCTGTTTACGCTGCTGCTCACGCTGTTCGGGCTGTTGCTGGTCACCTTCTCGCTCTCCGCGCTGTCGCCCGTCGACCGCGTACTGCAGATCGTCGGCGACCATGCCAGTCAGTCGACCTACGACCAGGTTCGCCATCAGCTGGGTCTTGACCAGCCGCTGCCGGTGCAGTTCTGGCACTACCTGGTCAACCTGGCCCATGGCGATCTTGGCATCGCCAGCGCCACCGGCCAGCCGGTGCTCCATGACCTGCTGGCGGTCTTTCCAGCGACCCTTGAGCTGGCGACCCTGGCGCTGATCGTCGGCGCGGTACTGGGCATCGTCGCCGGGGTGCTGTGCGCCCGTTACGCCGGTTCGCCGTGGGATCTGGCGATGCGCACTTTTACCCTGTTGGGCAACTCGGTACCCATTTTCTGGCTCGGCCTGCTGATGCTGGCCCTGTTTTACGCCCGGCTGCAGTGGGCGCCGGGCCCGGGTCGCCTCGACGATATTTATCAGTACACCGTCGAGCCACGCAGCGGTTTTGCACTGATCGATACCTGGCTCTCCGGCGATACGGCGGCGTTTAAAAATGCGATCGGCCATCTGGTGCTGCCGGTGCTGCTGCTGGGCTATTACTCACTGGCGAGCATCACCCGCCTGACCCGCTCCGCCTGCCTGAGCGAGATGAACAAAGAGTACATTCTGCTGGCGCGGGCCAAAGGGGCCGGAGAGATGACGATTTTACTGCGCCACGTCCTGCCCAATATCCGCGGCACCCTGCTGACGGTGACCGCCCTCGCCTGGACCTCCATGCTCGAAGGGGCGGTGCTCACTGAAACCGTCTTCTCGTGGCCGGGGATCGGCCGTTACCTCACCACGGCGCTGTTCGCCGGGGATACCACGGCGATCATGGGCGGCACGCTGCTGATTGGCGTGAGCTTTGTGCTGATCAATAACCTGACCGACCTGCTGGTGCGGTTAACCGACCCGAGGGTGCGCTGATGCCGACTTATCTGTTTTTACGCCGTCTGCGCCGCTCACCCGCCGCCTTCAGCGGCCTGACCCTGGTGATCCTGCTGGTACTGACCGCGCTGTTCGCCCCGTGGCTGGCGCCGCACGATCCCAACTGGCAGGATGCCGCCGCTCGTCTGCAGGGGCCCGGGGCGGGATACTGGCTCGGCACCGACAGCTATGGCCGCGACCTGCTGTCGCGCCTGCTCTACGGCACCCGCCCGGCGCTGGGTCTGGTGGCGCTGGTGACCGCCATTACCCTGCCCGTCGGTCTGCTGGTAGGTATCCTCTCCGGTTACTATGGCGGGTGGCTGGAGAGGATACTGATGCGATTTACCGACGTGGTGATGTCGATGCCGCGCCTGATCCTCGCCTTCGCGTTCGTGGCGATGCTCGGCCCGGGGCTGGTCAACGGCGCGCTGGCGTTAGCCCTGACCACCTGGCCGGCCTACGCCCGTCAGGCGCGCAGCGAAATTCAGCGCTTGCGCCATAGCGACTACCTCGCCGCGGCGGAGATGCTGGGCATCCGCGGCGGGCGACTGCTGATCGGCCATATTCTGCCGCTGTGTCTGCCATCGGCGATTGTTCGGCTGGCGCTCGACCTGGCGGGTATTATCCTCGCCGCCGCCGGGCTCGGCTTTCTCGGCCTGGGCGCCCGCCCACCAATGGCGGAGTGGGGAGCGATGATTGCTGACGGGATGCAGGTGATTTTCGACCAGTGGTGGATCGCCGCCATCCCCGGCGCGGCGATCCTGCTTGCCAGCCTGGCGTTTAACCTGCTGGGCGATGGCCTGCGCGATATTCTGGAGCCGCAACATGACTGACATCCGACTGACCGTCCAGGGACTCGCCGTCGACTACCCCACCGCCCGGGTGGTGGACAACGTCAGCTTCACCCTCGGCAACGAGCGGCTGGCGCTGGTGGGCGAATCCGGCTCCGGCAAATCGATGACCGCCCGGGCGCTGATGGGCCTGGTGCGTAAGCCCGGGGTGGTGAGCGCCGAACGGCTGGAGGTGCTGGGGCGCGATGTGCTGACCCTCAGCGCCCGCGGCTGGCGCGCGCTGCGCGGCAACGATATCGCCATGGTGCTGCAGGACCCGCGCTATGCGCTGAATCCGGTGCAATCCATTCAGACGCAGCTGGAGGAGGCGTTAACCCTGCATCAGCGTCTCAGCCGCCGCGCGCGCGCCGAGGCGGTCAAAGACGCCATCGCCGCCGTCGGTCTGGATCTGCCGGTCCTCAGCCGCTATCCCGGCGAGCTCTCCGGCGGGATGGGACAGCGGGTGATGATCGCCCTCGCACTGCTCAATAACCCGAAGGTGCTGATAGCCGACGAGCCGACCTCGGCCCTCGACGCCCGCCTGCGCAACCAGATCCTCGAGCTGCTGGTGGAGCAGAGCGCGCAGCGGCAGATGGCCATGTTACTGATCAGCCACGATCTGCCGCTGGTGGCCGCGCATTGCGATCGCGTGCTGGTGATGTACCAGGGGAGACAGGTCGATGAGATGCCGGCGCGGGCGCTGCCGAGCGCGACGCACCCTTATACCCGCACCCTGTGGACCTGCCGGCCAAATGCGCACACCTACGGCCAGATGCTGCCGACCCTCGACAGAACCCAGGACTTTACGGAGACAGCCCATGGCGATCGTTAATCTTCAGGATTTGCAGGTAACATTCGGCGCGAAGACGGCGGTCTCTGCCGCCAGTTTTTATGTCGACGCCGGGGAAACCTTCAGTCTGATCGGCGCCTCGGGCTGCGGCAAATCGACGATTTTGCGCGTGCTCGCCGGATTACAGCGCGAATGGCGCGGCAGCGTGGAACTGCTCGGCCAGGCCATCGCGCCGGGCGCCCGCTTTCAGGGCGATCTGCGGCGCAACGTGCAGATGGTGTTTCAGGATCCGTATGCCTCGCTGCATCCCAACCATACCCTGTGGCGCACCCTGGCGGAGCCGCTGCAGATCCACGGCATCCGCGACGTTGCCTCGCGGGTGACCACCGCCCTTGAGCAGGTGGGTCTGGCCGCCGACGCCGTACGCCGCTATCCGCACCAGCTCTCCGGCGGCCAACGGCAGCGCGTGGCCATTGCTCGTGCCCTGCTGCTGCGCCCGCAGATCCTGCTGCTGGATGAGCCGACCTCGGCGCTGGATATGTCGGTGCAGGCGGAAATTCTCAATCTGCTTAATCGCCTGAAACAGGAGCACGGCATGACCTATCTGCTGGTCAGCCACGATGCCGACGTCATCGCTCATATGTCCGATCGGGCGGCGTTTATGGCGGAGGGCGTGATCCAGCGCTTTTTCAATCGCGACGCGCTGGTCAACGGAGAACACCGGATGAGCTGAGGTCAGCGGATGCGCGGTTGTTTTGTCGGGTGGCGCGTCGCTTACCCGACCTACGGTCCGTGCGGCCTGCCGTTAATTTACCCACTTGCGGCGACTGAAACTGCCGGTTTTCCCCCTCTCCCTGTGGGAGAGGGCCGGGGTGAGGGCAGCAGAGCGCACCGTGTCCCCGCTTCCCGATGCCTTAGTCCGATGCGCCGTTGTTTTGTCGGGTGGCGCTTCGCTTACCCGACCTACGATTCGTGCGGTCGGCCGTTGATTTATTCACCATTGTTGCTGAAACTGCCGGTGCTGGCGGCCTCAAAATCGCTGAGACGTTTCCGGAAGGCCGGGGCAGCCCGCATGGATGCGGGCTGAGGGCCGTGTTTTGCAGGGACGCTGCCTCGGCCCGACCCGAAGCCTGCAGGGAAAAGTCGAAGGTACCGCGCAGCGGCGATTTTGCTGGCCGGAGCCCGGGGGTACAGGGGGCGGCGGCGACTGGCCGCCCCCTGTGCGCTCCCTGCGCCATGAATGACATAACGCAGAAGAAATATTGGGAGCGCAATGTGCGCTGAAGCCACAGATAACATAAGGGACTCCCCGGCGGTGCTTCCCCTCACCCTGGCCCTCTCCCGAAGGGAGAGGGAACTGTCCGGCTGGCGTTTAGGCCCGTGCAAGCGCGCCGCCGGGCAACAGTATCCGGCCCCCTCCCCTACTTTGCCAGACTGGCAAAGCGAGCAAAGACCGCATCAAAAATCGCCAGCCCCTGCGCCACCTGCTCAGCAGTAATGGTGCACGGCGGCACCACGTGGATGCGGTTCTCCACCACAAAGGCCAGCAGCCCGGCTTCGGTCAGGGCCCCTTTGATCGCGGCCATGTCGGCGGCAGTCAGCGGCGTTTTTTGTTCACGGCTGCTCACCAGCTCCAGCGCCTGGAACAAGCCGCGCCCGCGCACCTCGCCGATAATGGCGTGCTTCTCCGCCAGCGCCTCGAGACCGGGGCGCAGCACCTCGTTGCCGATAGAGGCCGCGTTCTCAACCACCTTCTCCTCTTTCATCGCGTCGATGGTGGCGACAATCGCCGCCATCGCCAGCGGATGGCCGGAGTAGGTCAGCCCCCCGGCAAAAAAGTGGTCGTCAAAATAGCGGGCAATCGGCTCGCTAATCAGCACCCCGCCCGCCGGCACGTAGCCCGCGTTAACCCCTTTGGCAAAGGTCACCAGATCCGGCACCACGCCATCCTGTTCGAAGGCGAACCAGCTGCCGGTACGGCCAAAGCCGGCCATCACCTCATCGAGGATCAGCACGATGCCAAACTCGTCTGCCAGAGCGCGCACGCCCTGCATATAGCCTGCCGGCGGCACGAGGATCCCGGCGGTGCCGGGGATGGACTCCAGCAGGATCGCCGCAATAGCCGTCGGCCCCTCGCATTCAATGATCCGCCGCAGATGCGCCAGCGCGCGCTGGCACTCCTCTTCCTCGGTCGCGGCGTTGAACTCGCTGCGGTAAAGGTAGGGGTTGAAGAAGTGCACATGGCCGCGGGAGAACTCATTCGGCACCCGGCGCCAGTCGCCGGTGGCGGCAATCGCGCTGCCGGTGTTGCCATGATAGGAACGATAGGCCGACAGCACCTTATCGCGCCCGGTATAGAGCCGCGCCATGCGAATCGCGTTCTCATTGGCATCCGCCCCGGCATTGGTGAAGAACACCTTGCTGAAGCCCGCCGGCGCCAGGTCGACGATGCGCTTCGCTGCTTCGCCGCGGGCAAGGTTGGCGGTGGCGGGCGCGATGGTGACCAGGGTCTCCAGCTGCGCCTTCATGGCCGCCAGTACCCGAGGGTGCTGATAGCCAATGTTGACGTTCACCAACTGGCTGCTGAAATCGAGCCAGGTATTCCCTTCATAATCCCATAGCTCGCAGCCTTGCGCCCCGGCGATGACCAGCGGGTTGAGATTGCCCTGCATCGACCATGAATGAAACACATAGGCGCGATCCAATTGCCGAACTTCGTCATTGCTTACCGCGACCTCGTTGTGAATTGCCAGCTTCATACCCTGCCCTCTCTCATGTCGTAGTGGTTGGCTTCATCATTGGCCTTGGCTGCGCAAATCGGATAGAGCCAGTGCGCGCAAAACGATGTGACACGGTGTCACATCCCCGCCCGCCGTCTGGCCCTGTGCCTTGCCGCCCGGCGTTTTTATAGTGAAGGGACAACCGCACAGGAGAATGAGATGGCAACGAGCAACGTAGTGTTTATCACCGGGGCGACCTCGGGTTTTGGCGAAGCGGCAGCGCAGGTGTTTGCCGACGCGGGCTGGTCGCTGGTGCTGAGCGGGCGCCGCTATCCGCGACTGAAGGCCTTGCAGGACAGACTCGCCGCCAGGGTGCCGGTGCATATTATTGAGCTTGACGTTCGTGACAGCGAGGCGGTGGCTGCCGCCGTGGCGTCGCTGCCCGCCGATTTCGCCGATATCACCACCCTGATCAACAACGCCGGGCTGGCGCTGTCGCCGCTGCCGGCGCAGGAGGTGGCGCTGGAGGACTGGAAAACGATGATCGACACCAACGTCACCGGTCTGGTGACAGTCACCCACGCCCTGCTGCCGACGCTGATCCGCCATGGCGCCGGGGCGAGCATTATCAATATCGGCTCGATTGCCGGACAGTGGCCCTATCCCGGCAGCCATGTGTATGGCGCCAGCAAGGCCTTTGTGAAGCAGTTCAGCTATAACCTGCGCTGCGATCTGCTTGGCACTGGCGTGCGGGTCACCGATCTGGCGCCGGGGATTGCCGAGACCGAATTTACCCTGGTGCGCACTAAGGGCGACCAGGCGGCATCGGATAAGCTCTATCGCGGCACCACGCCGCTGAGCGCGCGCGATATCGCCGAGCAGATGTTTTATATCGCCACGCTGCCGGCGCATATGAACATTAACCGGGTGGAGGTGATGCCGGTGCGTCAGGCGTGGCAGCCGTTCGCTATCGACCGGGATTAAGCGAAACCCGACGCATCCCCTGCCGGCGATACCGGCAGGGGATGCAGGCCGGACTAACGGCTGCTTTGCAGAAACTGCCTGACGCGTTCGGAGTCAGGCTGAGTGAAGAACTTCTCCGGCGGCGCCTTCTCAATCAGCAGCCCCTTCTCCAGAAACACCACCTCGTTGGACACCTGGCGGGCAAAATCCATCTCGTGCGTCACCACCACCATGGTGTAGCCCTCGGCGGCGAGGGCTTTCATTACCCCCAACACCTCATTCACCAGCTCCGGATCCAGCGCCGAGGTCGGTTCATCGAAGAGAATAACTTCCGGCGACATCGCCAGCGAACGGGCGATCGCCACCCGCTGCTTCTGCCCGCCGGAGAGGGTGATCGGGTAAACATCGGCTTTGTGCGCCATGCCCACTTTCTCCAGCTGCTGCATGGCCATGGCCTTCGCCTCGTCCCGCTTCATGCCCTTAACGTGCAGCAGCGCCTCGCTGACGTTCTGCTGCACGGTCAGATGCGGCCACAGGTTAAAACTCTGAAAGACCATCCCCACCCGCTCGCGAATTTTGGCCAGCTGGCGGTGCGACATCGCCCGGCCGCGCTGTTCATCAATCCCCAGTCGCTGACCGCCGATATGAATTTCACCGCGGTCCGGCTGTTCCAGCCAGTTCATACAACGCAGCAGGGTGGATTTTCCCGACCCGGACGAGCCGAGAATACTCACCACGGTCCCCTTCTCCACCATCAGATTAATATCCCGCAGGACTTCCACATTATCGAACTGTTTGGAGACGTTTTTAACGCTTACGGCAATAGACTCAGGCATGGCTCATTCCTCTTTTGGCTCCCCAGGCGGTCAGGCGCTTAATCAACAGCTCCAGCAGAATGCTGATCGCCCAGTAAAGCCCAATAGCGACGATAAAGGCGTTAAACGGAATAAAATAGGTCGCCTGGACGCTGTTGGCGGCGGCGGTGATCTCCTGAACGGTAATAATGCTCAGGAAAGCGGTGTCCTTCAGGCAGATAATCAGCTGATTACCGATCAGCGGTAAGGCGGAAGAGACGATATTGGGTAAAATAATCCGCCGGAAAATGGCATAGCGAGAAAAGCCCTGAGCAATCGCCGCTTCAATATATCCGCCGGAAAATACCCGCCGCTGGCTGCGCAATATTTCAAAGAAATAGGCGCCATGATAAATAATCAGGGCCAGTAAACCGGCGGTCCACGGCTCCATGCTAATACCGAGCTGCGGCAGCCCGTAATACAGCAGATAGGCGAGGATCAAAAAAGGGATTGCACGCATCAGGCTGACAAAGCCTATGATAACCCGGTTAAGGACTTTCTTTTGATATTCACTCAAATAGCACAGCGCAATACCGATAATAAGGGCCGCCAGGGCGGCGGTAATAAACAGTTCGAGGGTCGCGAATAACCCGGCAATAAAGCTATCGCGTACCGACCAGATAACGCCCCACTGATTCATAATACCTCCCGTTGCTAGCGCGCCAGGCGCCTGGCTTTACGTTCCGCGATACCCTGCAGCTTCAACAAACAGCCGATGATCGCCACATACAGCAGGCCGGCGGCGAGGATCGGCGACAGCGGCTCGTAGGTGACCGAGGAGATACGGTTGGTCACCCGGGTGAGATCCACCACGCCAATCACGGCGATCGCCGGGCTACCTTTGATCAAAAAGGACATCTCATTGACCAGCGCCGGCAGGCTCTCGATCCACATCTGCGGCAGCATGATGTAGCGGAAGTAGGTCCAGCGGCGCATTCCCACCGACTCCGCTGCCTCCCGCTGTTCGCGCGGAAAAGTGCGGAAGGCGTTGCGCCAGATTTCAGCGTTAAACGCCGAGGTGTTAAGCGTCAGCGCCACGATGGCGGCCACGTTCTTGTCGAGGTTAATGCCCATCGTCGGCAGGGAAAGGAACAGAAACAGCACCAGCGTCACCAGCGGCGTCGCGCGGGCCAGACTGATATAGACCACCAGCAGCTGGTCGATCACCGGCAGGCGCAGCATCCGTACCAGGGCGATCAGCAGGCCCGCCACCACCCCGAAGGCGATAGCGATGGCCGAAATCCAGAGGGTCGTCCATGCGCCTTCGATTAATAACTGCCAGGAAATTGCATCCATGAGGCCCTCCTTCTCAACAACAGGCGGCGGTCGCCCGCCGCGGAATATTACAGTCCGGCGAGTTTGTGAAACTGTTCCGGGCTGGTGATCGCCTCGGTCGGCAGGTTGTCATAGGTTTCGCCAAACCATTTTTTCTGCAGCTCGGCGAGCTTGCCGGTCTCCTTCATGTGGTTCATAAACTTGGTCATATAGGCCAGCAGCTGCGGCGAGTTTTTCGGGATCGGCCACGCCATATAGCCCGGTCCGGAGACGGCCAACCCTTTGGCGAAGACCTTCGGTTTGGCTTTCGCCAGGTCGTTTACCGAGATCACCACGTTAATCACGTAATCCAGTCGCTTGTTCGCCAGGTCGGCGTAGGCTTCCGGATAGGAGGGATACTCCACCACCGGCCCCAGCTTGCCGCCGGTCTTCTCCAGCATCGCCTTCAGCTCCGGCAAACGCGCCAGCAGCGCGCTCCCGGCCTGTAACCCCACTTTTTTGCCGCTGAGATCGGCAATGGTATTTAGCGAGGTATCGCCTGCGCGTTTGACGAAATAGTGCTGCGCGGAGGCCCAGGGTGGAGTGAAATCAAAGACCTTCAGCCGCTCATCGGTAATAACCGCCCCGGTTAAGGCCATATCATATTGCCCGGTGGAGACGGCCGCTAATAATCCGGTCCACGGTAATATGCTCTGGTCGACATGGAATTTTGCGTACTTACGTAATTCCTCAAGCATATCTTTGTTAAAGCCATCGGCCTGGCCATTATTCATAAAGTTAAACGGCGCATAATCATCTTCTGTCGCCACTTTCAAGGTGCCGGATTTTTCTATTTCCGGAAGATCGGCCGCGACGGCGTGATAAGAAAAAGCGACCGTTAATACGGCGCTCAGACACATTGATGCCAATGATTTTTTCATTATTTCACCCCTGATGGATTGGCCAGACGGGTTCATTCCAGAACGCGAAAAGGTTTATGCAAAATAGAGGCCGGGAGGTTCCGATCCGCGGCGGCTGAATGCGTTTTTAATGTGGGAGCGTTTTGCAATTCCGTATAGAGCCAGATGGGCCGCATCGCTGTGTCAGATGGCGGAAGGGTGGTATGGAATTTGCTGAGCTTAGCGGGTGGTCGCAATGCGTTATTGCCAAAGGAGCCCCCTATGATCCGTCACCTGTTACACGTTGATTTTCAGCCTGGCCGCGGTTTGCAGGAGCAGGTGCGAGAGACGCTGGTGAATGCCATTCTCAGCGGGATCTTCGCCGCCGACACCCCGCTGCCCTCCTGTCGCCAGCTGGCCAGCCAGCTTCGCGTCTCGCGCAACACCACCGCGCTGGTGTTTGAAAGTCTGGTCAACGAGGGCTACCTGATTAGCCGCCCACGAAGCGGTTACTACCTGCATCCCGACTATCATGAAGCTTCGCCTGCCGCCGTCGAGAGTGCACCGCAGCGCGAAGCCGCTGCACCACGCTGGGGCGACCGGCTGCAGATGACCCCCAGCCAGCAGGAGTCGATCCTCAAACCGGCGGGCTGGATGCACTACCGCTACCCGTTTATCTACGGCCAGCCTGATACCCGGCAGTTCCCGCTGGCCACCTGGCGCTCGGCGGCAAACTGGCTGCACGGCGGGGTGCGCGACCCGGCGTGGGTCATCGACCATATTGACCAGGATGTGCCGATGCTGATCGAGCAGATCCGCACCCGGGTGCTGCCCAAGCGCGGCATTGTCGCCGCGCCGGATGAAATTCTCATCACCCTTGGCTCGCAAAATGCGCTCTACCTGCTGACCCGACTGCTGCTCTCTTCCACCACCCGCATTGGCGTCGAAAACCCCTGCTTTCGCGAAGCCATCAACACCTTTCTGCTCGCCGACGCCGAGGTGGTGCCGCACCCGGTTGATGAAGAAGGGATCGTGCTTAATGAGCGTCCCTGCGATTACTACTATGTCACCCCCGGCCATCAGGTGCCCACCGGGGTGGCGATGAGCAGTGCGCGGCGTCGCCAGCTGCTGGAGCATGCCGCCCACCATGACGCGGTGATTATTGAAGATGATTATGACTCGGAGAGTAACTTTACCCTCAACCCGCTGCCAGCGCTGAAGGCCAGCGATCGCAGCGGCCGGGTGGTGTATGTCAGCAGCCTGTCAAAAGCGCTGTCACCGGGGCTGCGGTTGGGGTTTATGGTCGCCGACCCGGACCTGATCGACGAGGCGCGCGCCCTGCGCCGGCTGGTCTATCGCCATCCGCCGACCAACATTCAGTACCAGATGGCCCACTTCCTTGCCCAGGGCCATTATGAAACCCATCTGCGGCGATACCACTACGACTCCGCCCAGCGCTGGGAGCGCCTGCACGCCGCCCTGCAGCGCTATCTGCCGTCGTGTCGCGCGCTGGCGGGGAGCGAACATGCTAACGCCTTCTGGCTGCAGACCCCGGTGCAGATCAACACCCAGCAGCTCACCTGGCGCGCCGCCCACGCCGGCG
The DNA here is from genome assembly GCF_020526085.1 of Klebsiella africana. NCBI lineage: Bacteria > Pseudomonadati > Pseudomonadota > Gammaproteobacteria > Enterobacterales > Enterobacteriaceae > Klebsiella > Klebsiella africana. The sequence goes on from NZ_CP084874.1 coordinate 3,816,382, forward strand.
TACTGATTGAGCCCGGGGCGCGCCATTTTCTCAGCGCCGCGCCGCCGGATAACTATTTTCGCATGGGATTCCACGCCATTAACCCTGACGCCATTGCCCAGGGGGTGGAAGTCCTGCGCGGCCAGCTGGAGCAGATGGGTTAGCGGTATTGTTCATACTCAACGGCATCGCGCACGCTGAGCAGCGCCGGGCGCAGGCTGTCGAAAGGCACCGATCCGAGCGCGATGCGCAGCGCCTGTGGGATCGTGGCGGAGACGCAGAACGGCTCGGCGGTCGATACCGAAATACGGCGTTCCATCAGCGCGTTCGCCAGCCGATCGGCCCGGCTCTCTTCACCCAGAGGCAGCCAGACGAAGTACGAATCGGGATGAGTCACGACGGGAAGCCCACAAAGCACCTCGCGGGCCACCTGCTGCCGCTGTCGCGCATCCTGTCGTTTCTGCGTTTCAAAGCGGGCCACCGTGCCATCTTCAATCCAGGCGCAGATCAGCGAACTTATCAGCGTCGGCGTATTCCACGTCGTGGCCCGGATGGCGCGCTCAATCTCCGGCCGGTAGCGCGGCGGAGAGATCACCACGCCCACGCGCAGTCCGGTGGCGATATTTTTTGAAAATCCGGTGACATACACCGTTCTTTCCGGCGCATAGCTGATCAACGGTGGCGGCGGACGGCTCACCAGCCGGGCGTAGGCGGCATCTTCAATAATCAGCAGGTCGTGCTGGCGCGCGAGATCGGCCAGCGCCTGCCGCTGCCCGGCGTTGAGCACCCAGCCCAGCGGATTGTGCAGCGTCGGCATGGTATACACCGCCCGCACCCGCCGCTGCTGGCACAGGGTATGAAGCGCCTGCAGGTCCGGTCCCTCCGGCCGACAGGGGATCGCCGCCAGCTCCAGATGATACAGCGCCGCCAGAACTTTGAAGCCCGAATAGGTCAGCGCATCCACCGCCACCACATCCCCCGGACGTAACAGCCCCATCACGGTCACCGCCAGCCCGTGCTGTGCACCGTTGACGATCAGGACATTTTCCGCGTCCGGGGCAAAGTGCTGGCAGGTTAAATGGCGGGCGATAATGTCCCGCTCGGCGAGCCGTCCGGCATGGGGCTGATAGCGCAGATGCGAGTCAATATCGCCCGCCATCGCCAGCTGCCTGAGCGCCTCGCGCAGCGCATCGCCCTGCTCCGGCAGCGAAGGGTAGTTGAAATTGAGATCCACGACATCGGCAGCCACCACCTGCTGATCGACCCCGTGCCCCGGCGGCAGCGAGAGGTCGCGCACGAAGGTGCCGCGGCCGGTTTCGCCGCTGACCAACCCCATCTCTTCCAGTTCACGGTAGACCCGCGTGGCGGTGGCCAGCGAGAGGCGTTCTTCGGCGGCAAGGGTGCGGTGCGTCGGCAGACGGGTGCCTGCGGGCAGCTGCCCGCTGCGAATCGCCTGGGCATATCGGTCGACAACGGCTTTATATCGGGCTTTCATCGTGAAATGTATCTATGACAATAATTTGATTGTATTAGATTGGCCACATTACCATCGCCGCTGACGATGCTCAAGCGGGTGCAGCCCATCTGATAACGCGAGGTTAACGTGGTAGATTCAACATTGGATAAATCAGTGCCCGGCCCCTGGTCCGGATGGCTTCATGGTTTACTGGGGGTGATTATTTTTAGCGGTTCACTGCCCGCGACGCGGCTGGCGGTGCAAGATATGGATCCGTTGTTATTGACCTTTCTGCGCGCCTCCATTGCCGGGCTGCTTGCCGTCGTGCTGCTGGCAGGCTTTCGCCAGAAACGCCCGCACCTGGGGCAGCTTGTGCCCTTGATCATCGTCTCATCAGGGGTGGTGATCGGCTTTCCCCTGCTCACGGCGCTGGCCCTGCAGCACATCACCTCGGCGCATTCGATTGTGTTTATTGGCCTGCTGCCGCTGATGACCGCCCTCTTCGGCGTACTGCGCGGCGGCGAACGTCCGCGGCGCGCTTTCTGGATCTTTTCGCTGCTGGGCAGCCTGCTGGTGATGGGATTCGCCCTGACGCAAAGTACGACGGCATCGCTCAGCGGCGATCTGCTGATGCTGGCGGCGGTTATCGCCTGCGGCCTCGGCTATGCGGAAGGGGCAAAGCTGACGCGGGAGCTCGGCGGCTGGCAGGTGATCTGCTGGGCGCTGGTGATAGCCCTGCCGTTGATGCTCCCCGCCTCGCTGCTGGTTCAGCCCGCCTCCTGGCATGCCATCTCGGCTTCCTCCTGGGCGGCGCTCGGCTATGTGTCGCTGTTCAGCATGCTGATCGGCTTCATCTTCTGGTACAAAGGGCTGGCCGCGGGCGGGATCGCCGCCGTCGGCCAGCTCCAGCTATTGCAGCCGTTCTTCGGCCTTGGCCTGTCGGCGGCGCTGTTGCACGAAACCGTCAGCCCCTTGATGCTGGCGGTCACGCTGGGCGTGGTGCTGTGCGTGGTGGGCTCGCGCAAATTTGGCCGCCAGCGGGTAAGCGCAGGGAGCGGGAGCCGTGATTGACCGCCCCGTCATCCGCCGTCCCGGGTCGCGGCGGTGTAACCGCCTTACCCGGGTGACAGCATGATAAACCGCTGGAGGACGCGCCGCCGGGGAGGACGACCGTCTACACCGGCCGCGCGTACTGAAGCATCACCTGCAGCAGCACGTTGGCCCCGGCGGCGACGTGCTCCGGCGAGGCATACTCAATTTCGTTATGGCTGATCCCGTCCTTGCAGGGGATAAAAATCATCCCGGTGGGCGCCAGGTAGCTCATATACACTGCGTCATGCCCGGCGCCGGAGACGATCGGCCGCGCCGGATAGCCCAGCCGCTGCGCGGCATCGGCAATGGCCTGCTGGCATTCAGCATCGAACGGCGCCGCCGGATAGTGGCTTACCTGCTTCAGGGCCACCTGCAGACCGCTCTCCCGCTCAACCTCCGCGATAAACGCCCGCAGCTGGCGATCCATCTCGTCCACCAGCGCATCGCTGAGATTGCGCATATCAATGGAGAAGGTGACCTCCCCTGGCACCACGTTGCGGCTGTTGGGCCACACCTGCACGCTGCCGACGGTGCCGCGTCCCTCTTCGCTGCGCCCGGCAATGGCCACCACTTCCTGCATAATGCGCGTCGCCACCTGCAGGGCATCCTGACGCAGGCGCATCGGCGTGGGTCCGGCGTGCGAGGCCTGGCCGGTGACCACGCAGTCGTACCAGCGGATCCCCAGCACGCCCTGCACGATACCGATGGTTTTCGCTTCATCTTCGAGAATCGGCCCCTGCTCAATGTGCGCCTCAAAATAGGCGCCGATGGGATGCTCCCCCGGGGTCTGCTCGCCGATATAGCCGATCTGCGCCAGCGCCTCGCCAACGCTGACACCCTCTTTATCCGTGACGGCCCAGGTCTCTTCCAGCGGGAAGACGCCGGCAAAGACCCCGGAGCCCATCATCACCGGCACAAAGCGCGACCCCTCTTCGTTGGTCCAGAACACCACCTCAATCGGCGCGTCGGTATCAATCTGCAGATCGTTGAGCGTGCGCACCACCTCCAGTGCCGCCAGCACGCCGTAGTTGCCGTCAAATTTGCCGCCGGTGGGCTGGGTGTCAATATGGCTGCCCGAGACGATGGGCGGCAGGCCGGGGTTGCGGCCTTCCCGGCGCATAAACACATTGCCGATTTTATCGATGGTGACGCTCATCCCGGCCTCCCGCGCCCAGCCTATTACCTTGTCCCGCCCCTGGCGGTCGAGGTCGGTGAGGGTCAGACGGCGGCAGCCGCCCTTCGGCGTGGCGCCGATCTGCGCGAGATCCATTAACGACGCCCACAGGCGGTCGCCATTGATGCGCCAGCCGGTGGTGTCGGTCGCGGGGGTAAAAAGTACATCACTGCTCATGGTAGTCTCCTGACATCAAGGTCGCCGCCAGCGTAACCGGCGGTGGGAATGCGCTATCAACGCCTGGTCTTCATCCTGTATGGTTTTTTGCCGCCGATCAGACGGCCAGGGCCTGGGCGTTAGCGTCAATCGCCAGCTCGCGCCAGCGGTGGCAACTCACCGCGTGGCGCTCCGCGACGGATTCCGTCGGCGGCAGACTCTGCTCACAGACCGGGCGACGGTGCGGGCAGCGCTCGGCAAAAGCGCAGCCGGGCGGCAAGCGCGCCAGATCCGGCGGCGCGCCGGGAATGCAGTGCAGGGCATCACCTTTCTTAAGCCCCTCTTTCGGCCGACTGCCCAGCAGCACCTGGGTATAAGGATGGCGCGGGTGGCGCAGGATCTCGCTCATCGACGCTTCCTCGACGATCCGCCCGGCGTACATCACCGCCACCCGGTCGGCGATCTCCACCGCGGCGCCGATATCGTGGGTCACAAACACGATCGACAGCCCGCGCTGCTTTTGCTGCTCACGCAGCAGGATCAGGATCTGGATTTGCACCGTGGCGTCGAGGGCGGTGGTCGGCTCATCCGCCAGCAGCAGCTGCGGGTTACAGGAGAGCGCAAGGGCGATCATCGCCCGCTGGCGCATCCCGCCGGACATCTCGTGCGGGTAAGCATCCAGCCGCCGCTCGGGGCTGGGAATGCGCACCTGGCGCAGGGCCTCCAGCGCCCTGTCCCGGGCCGCCTGGCGCGATAGCCCTTCGTGGCGGCGCAGCCCTTCAATAATCTGCTGCCCGACGGTGTAGACCGGATCGAAGGCCAGCAGCGGCTCCTGAAAAATCATCGCGCAGCGTCCGCCGCGATAGCGCCGCAGCTGACTGGTGCTCATCGTCAGCACCTCGTCGTCCCCCACCTGCAGGGTGCCGGAGAGCTCACTGCTCCCTGGCGGGTGCAGGCGCATCAGCGCCCGCAGGGTCACGCTCTTGCCGGAACCCGACTCGCCAATCAGCGCCATCACCTCCCCCTTTTGTACGTCAAAGGAGACTCCATTGACCGCGTTGATGGTCTGTCCGTCGCGGCGAAAGACGACCCGCAGGTCGTGCACATGGACAAAGGCGTTATCCGACATGGCTGACCTCCTTAAGGGGGATGCTTTGATGCCAGGGCGAGGCCGGCTGCGCCATCAGGCAGGCGCTCTGGTGCCCCTCCCCGACCGCCTCCAGCCGCGGTTTCACCTCGGCGCAGACCGCCTTCGCATGCGGGCAGCGGGTGTGAAAGCGGCAGCCGCTCGGCGGCGCGATGGGGCTGGGGGGATCGCCGCTCAGCGGTGAGGTCAGGGTGCGGTTTTCCGGGTCCATGGAGGGCATCGAGCTTAACAGCGCCCGGGTATAGGGGTGGGCGGAGGCGGTAAACAGCTGCTCCGCAGGGCCAATCTCCACCACTTCGCCAAGGTACATGACGAGGATCCGATCCGACAGCCAGCGAACCACGTGCAGATCGTGGCTGATGAACACGTAGGTCAGCTCGAGAGTCCGTTTCAGCTCCTGCAGCAGCTGCAGCACCTGAGCTTCCACCGATTTATCCAGCGCCGACACCGCCTCATCGAGGATCACCAGCCGCGGCTTCATCGCCAGCGCGCGGGCGATATTCACCCGCTGCCGCTGGCCGCCGGAGAGCGCATGCGGGTAGCGGTCGGCAAAGCGCGCCGGCTCAAGGCCAACGTGCGCCAGCAGATAGCGGGCATATTCGCTGGCCTCTCTGGCGCTGACGCCATGGACGCGCTGGCCGAAGGCGATGCTCTCCTCCATGGTCAGGCGCGGATTGAGCGAAGCATAGCTATCCTGAAAGACCATCTGCACCTGGCGACGGTAGGCTTTCAGCGGCAGACGCGACGAGCCGACCCCCTGTCCGTCGAAGATCAGTTCGCCGCTGTCCTGGGTGAGCAACTGCATCAGCAGCCGGGCGGTGGTCGATTTGCCGCAGCCCGACTCGCCGACCACCCCCAGGGTTTCGCCTTTCATCACCGTGAAGCTGATATCGTCCACCGCCTGCACCACCTCCCGGCCTTTGCCGCCGCGAAAGTACTTCAGCAGGTGATTGACCTTCAGCAGCGGCTGCGCCGGCCCGCCAAGGTCGATATTGATAAAGGGTTGCATCGCTTACTCCTTAATCGCCATTGCCGCACGCAGGCGGTCCGCGAGGATATTGAACGAAATGGAGGTGATAAAAATCATCAGGCCCGGCAGGGCGGCCACCCACGGCTGGGTATAGATTGCCGTGCGCAGCGTATTGAGCATCAGCCCCCACTCGGGCTCCGGCGGCCGCACGCCGAGGCCGAGAAACGACAGGCCGGAGGCGAGGATCATGCACACCGAAATCAGTCCGGTGGAGAAGACGAAGATCGGCCCGAGCACGTTGCCCAACACCTGGACGCGGATAATGGTGAACGCGCTGGCGCCAGTGGCCCGGGCGGCGTCGATATAGTCCATATGTCGCACCTGGGCGGTCACGCTCTCGGCAATCCGCGCCACCTGCGGGACAAACACGAGGATCAGCGACAGCAGCGCATTGCCGATGCCCGCCCCCAGCGCTCCCGACAGCGCAATCGCCAGCAGGACGGAGGGAAAGGCATAGAACACATCCACGGTGCGCATAATCACGGTATTGGTTTTGCCGCCCGTATAGCCGGCGATAATCCCGATGGCCCCGCCGATAAAAAAGGCGAACACCACCGGGACAATTCCCATAAACAGCGACAGTCGGGTGCCAAGGATCAGCCGCGACAGCATGTCGCGTCCCAGCTCATCCGAGCCCAGCGGGAAGCCGTCGCTGCCGATGGGTTTCAGGCGCAGGAACATCGACGTTTGATAAGGATCTTTGACGATAAGCCACGGACCGAACAGCGCCAGGGCCAGCAGCAGGAGGATCACCACGCCCACCACCACCCCGCCGGGGTCGCGCAGTAAGCGGCGCAGCACGCCGCGCCAGTAACCTTGCCGGGAAGCGTGGGCCGCTGCGGCCGGGACCGCTTTCGTCGTTGCTGTATCCACCATGGTCAGCTCCTCTTAATACGCGGGTCGAGGGTGGTCTGCAGAATATCCACCAGCAGGTTGAGCAGCACGAAAAACAGCGCCAGCACCCAGATGGTGCCCTGCAGCAGGGGCAGGTCGCGCTGAAAAATGGCGGTATTGAGCAGCAATCCGGTTCCCGGCCAGGAGAAAACGGTCTCCACAAGGATCGAGCCGCCCATCAGATAGCCCACCTGCAGCCCCATCACCGCCAGCGCGGTGGGCGCGGCATTTTTCATGACGTGGACGAAGATGCGCGACTCGTTGAGCCCGCGAGCGCGCAGGCCAACGATAAACTCCTGGCTGAGGATATCGGCCACCTGCGAGCGCACGGTGCGGGCGATAATCCCGGTGGGGATCACCGACAAGGTGAGGGCTGGCAGCAGCATGAACTGCAGGTGCGCCCAGTCCCATTGCCAGCCCACCTCGCCTATCGGCCCGCCGCCGGTGGCCGGCAGCAGCGCGAACTTGACGCTGCAGAGGATCACCAGCAGCATCCCCAGCCAGTAGTGCGGCACGCTGACGCCAAATACCGACAACACTGAGGCCAGACGGTCAATGACGCTGTTGCGAAAATAGCCGGCGACAAAGCCGAACAGGCTGCCGAGGACAAAACCGATCGCCGTCGCCAGCAGCGCCAGGCGCAGGGAGTAAGCCACCGCGGTCATCACTTCGTCTATTACCGGGCGGCCGGTGGCGACCGACATACCAAGGTCGCCGTGCAGCGCCCGCCACAGCCAGTGGATAAACTGCATGGGCAGCGGCTTATCAAAGCCGTAAGCCTGCATTAACGTCTGACGCAGCGCCTCCGAGGCGTCCGGCGGCATTACCGACACCAGCGGGTCGCCCGGAGCGATCTGCACCAGCATGAAACAGATCACCGCCACCCCAAGCATGGTGGGGATAGCCAGCAGAATGCGGTATAGTAGCGTATTGATCATCAGTCGCCCCTTTCGCGATTACTCTTTTTTGCTCACCAGGCTGAGGTCGATAAACCAGCTCTGCGGTTGCACCACCCCGGTCACCGCAGGGGAAATCGCACGCGGCCCGACGTCGTGGGCGACAAACAGGAATGGCACCTGATCTACCAGCGCGGCGTGCAGCTCACCGGCCGCTTGGTTCATCTCCGCCGGGGTAAAGGCGTGCTTGACGGCGGCGGCCAGCTTCTCCGTCTCCGGAGTGGAGAAGTAACCCCAGTTGGTCGCCACCGGCGGAAACGCTTTGGCGGTCGAGAAGCGGATCAGGCCAAAGTAAGGATCGTTAACCGCGGCGCTGACGTTGATCGCATCGATCCCTTTCGCCGAGGGGTCCCGGGCGCCCAGGCGCCAGTTGGTAAACAGGGTGTTCCATTCCACCACTTTGATATCCACATTGAAGAAGCAGCTCTTCAGGCTCTGCTGGATATACTCGTTCATCGGCAAGGGCTGCATCTGCCCGGAGCCGGAGGCCGAGGTGGCCACCGTGACGTGCAGCGGTTTGCTGGCGCTGTATCCGGCCTCGGTCATTAGCTGGCGGGCGGTATCCGGGTCATATTTGATCTGGAAGGTGGGTTTGCCATGCCACGGGCTGTCAGCCTCATAAACCCCGGTGGCCTCGGTCATGTAGCCGCCGAGGTAGCTCTTCAGCTCGGCACGGTTCAGACACAGGTTGGCCGCTTTGCGCACGCGGATGTCCTGCCACGGCGATCCTTTTTCAAAGGAGAACTGCCAGGGCCACAGGTGCGGCTGGGTATTGGCGTAGAGGTGAAAACCCTGAGACTTGATCTGATCGATGGCGTCCGGCGCCGGGGCTTCAATCCAGTCCACCTGCTTCGACAACAGCGCCGCGGTACGGGCGTTGGCCTCCGGCAAGGGGATCAGCACCACTTTATCCACCCGGGGAATGCGATCTTTGTTCCAGTAGTCGGGGTTTTTATCGAGGATCAGCTGCTGACGCGGCACCAGCTTCTCCAGTTTGAACGGGCCGCTACCCACCGCGTGGGCGGCGAAGGCGGTCCACGCCTGTTTGCTGCGCGCGGCGCTATCTCCCGCGCTGGCCGGCACCGCGTCATACTGTTTCTGCCACGCCGTCGGCGAGACGATAAACAGGTTGGTGATGTTGTACGGCAGCAGCGCGTCTGGTTCCGAGGTGGTCAGCGCCACAGTGTGGTCGTCAATTTTCTCTGCGCCGGTGAGGGTCGGCATGCGCGACAGGGTGTTGCCGATCTGCCCCGGGGCGTACTGCGGCGCCGCTTTATTCAGCACCTTATCCACGTTCCAGACGATGGCGTCGGCGTTCACCTCCGTCCCATCATGGAACCTGACGCCCGGACGCAAGGTGAAAATCCAGCGGCTGGTGTTCTGCGGATCGATGTGCCACTCGGTCGCCAGCCCCGGCACCAGACCGCTGGGCTTTTCACCTTGCGACAGATCCCACTCCACCAGCGCGTCGTACAGCGGGATGCCGGTAAAGCGGTTGCCCTCATAGCCTTGATCCGGCTGGCCAAGGGTTAACGGAATATCCGCGGCGGTCATGGCAATCCGCAGCGTGGAGGCGTTGGCAGGTAAGGCGGCGCCCGCCAGGGCCAGTGCGCCGCTCACCGCCACGGCGAGACGACCGGCACGCGAAAATAACGTCTTTTTGTGCATCACATGATCCCTGTTAAATAAAGTGTCACGGATTAACAGGCAAAATGCGTACCAGCTCTTACGCGGGCGATAATAGGCCAAAACCGACCGGTAAAATAAGAAGGACTTATATTATCACCATGATAATTATGGGAAAATAATTGCGCCTTATTCCGCCGCACCGCCAGCGGGAAATATGTTGCAGAATTGCACCAGCCGCTATATGGCAAATTTCAAATAATCACGCTGCGTCACTTTTTATTCATCCCCCGTCCGCCGCCGCGTATTCTCCGTCGGGATCAATCCCTTCTATACTTCAGGGAACACATCGACCGGGAGAGACTATGCCTTTAGCCGATTTTCACCGCTCCGATCCTTTTACCCTGGGTATCGAACTGGAGCTGCAGGTGGTGAACCCGCCGGGTTATGACCTCAGCCAGGATGCCTCGACGCTGATTGCCGACGTCCAGCATGAGCTGACCGTGGGAGAAGCCAAACACGACATCACCGAGAGCATGCTGGAGATTGCCACCGGGGTGTGCCGCGACATCAGCCATGCCCAAACCCAGCTCAGCGCCATCCAGCAGGCGGTTCAGCGCGCGGCGCTGCGCCATCATCTGCAGATCTGCGGCGGCGGTTCGCACCCCTTTCATGCCTGGCAGCGCCAGCAAATCAGCGACAATCCGCGCTATGTCAAAACCGTCGAGCATTTTGGCTATCTGGCGCAACAGGCGACGGTCTTTGGCCAGCATGTGCACGTCGGCTGCCAGAGCGGCGACGACGCCATCTATCTGCTGCACGGCCTGTCGCGCTTTGTGCCGCACTTCATCGCCCTTAACGCCGCCTCGCCGTGGTTTGACAGTACCGACAGCCGCTTCGCCTGTTCACGCCTGAACCGCTTCTCCTCCTATCCCGACAACGGTCCGATGCCGTGGGTGGCAGACTGGCAGGGGTTTCGTCGACTGTTCCGCCAGCTGAGCTACACCAGCATGATCGACAGCATGAAGGATCTGCACTGGGACATTCGCCCCAGCCCGCAGTTTGGTACCGTCGAGGTGCGGGTGATGGACACCCCCCTGACTCTCGCCCAGGCGATCCATATCGCCGGCTTTATTCAGACCCTGGCCTGCTGGCTGTTGACGGAGCGCCCTTTTAAGCACCAGCCTGACGATTATCTGCTGTATCCCTTCAACCGTTATCAGGCGTGCCGCTATGGGCTTGACGGGACCCTCACCGACGTGCGCAGCGGAGAGCAGCGCAGCATCCGCCAGGAGATCCTGCAGCTCGCCGACCGGCTGGCCCCCTTCGCCCATCAGCTGAAGGCGACGGCGGCGCTGGAGGCGGTGGTTCGCCAGGCGAAATCGCCGCATAGCGAGGCGCAGCAGATGCGCGAGTTTATCGCCAACGGCGGTTCGCTTTCCGGGCTGGTGCAAAAACACTGTGAGATTTGGGCGGCATAAGGCAGCGAGGCGGGTATACTCGGCGCAGACTATAGAAAGGACTGCCCATGTTATTACGTTGCCTGCTCCCCCTGGCGCTGCTGCCCCTGGCCGCCGTCGCCAGCGCCACCTGTACCCTCACCGACCCGTCGCTGACTCTGCAGAGCTATCGGGTGGATGCGCAGAAAGAGCGCATTGCGATGTACTGGCAGGATCGGCACGGCAAAGCCTGGGGGTCCCTGCGTTCGCTGCTGGCGGGTATTGATGGCGATGGCCGGGTGCAGATGGCGATGAACGGCGGCATTTACGATAAAGCCTACGCGCCGCTGGGGCTGTATATCGAAGACGGCAAACGGCTGACGCCGGTAAACCGTTCCGCCGGCGGCGGGAACTTCTTTATCCGCCCCGGCGGCGTGTTCCTGGTGGCGAACGGCCGGGCGAAAATCGTGCCGCTGCCGGCGTACAAACCCTCTCCCGCCATCCGCTATGCGGTGCAGTCCGGCCCGATGCTGATTGAGAATGGCGTCATCAACTGGCGGCTGAAGCCCTCCGCCAGTTCGCGCAAGCTGCGTAACGGGGTGGGCATCGATAAGCAGGGCCGGGTGGTGTTTATGCTCAGCGATCGCGAGACCAACTTCTATGATTTTGCCTGCTATGCGCAGTCAAAGCTCGGGGTGCGGCAGATGCTCTATCTCGACGGCACCCTGTCGAAGATGTACCGCAAAGGCGGCAGCGTGCCGTGGCAGTATCATCCGTTCGTGACCATGATAACGGTGGAGAGGAAGTAGCGGGCGCCCGGCACAAAAGCAGCGCCGTGCCCGCCGTCCTTACCCGTTCACCAGCGAAGGACTACCCTTTTCTGCCAAACGCAACGTGAACGGAAAATTCCCCCTCACCCTAACCCTCTCCCACAGGGAGAGGGGACCGCCCGGCAGTCGCTGTTGCTCCGGCAGATAAGGCCAAACGCGACGTGAACGGAAAATCCCCCTCACCCTAACCCTCTCCCACAGGGAGAGGGAATCGACAGGCAGACGCTGTGGCGCAACGCTTACCCCCGCCGATGCGCCCACTCACGCATACGCTGAAACAGCACATACAGCGACGGGATAAACAGGATGCCAATCATCGTCGCCACCAGCATACCGCTGAATACCGTGGTGCCGATGATCCGCCGGCTCTGCGCCCCGGCGCCGGTGGCGAGCATCATCGGCATGATGCCGATAATAAACGACACCGCGGTCATCATCACCGCGCGGAAGCGGCGGGTGGCCCCCTCGCGCGCAGCGTCAACTATCGACAGCCCCTCCTCGCGCCGGCTGCGGGCGAATTCAACAATCAGAATCGCGTTCTTCGCTGCCAGGGCAATCAGCAGCACCAGCCCTATCTGAACATACACATCGTTGGCATAGCCCGCGGTCCACAGCCAGAGCAGCGCTCCGCCGATGGCGAACAGCACCGAGAGCATGACGCTCGCCGGCAGCGTCCAGCTCTCATACTGCGCCACCAGGAACAGCCACGCCATCGCCACCGCCGCCAGCACGATCCACACTGCCTGATTGCCGGTCTGCTGCTCCTGCCAGGAGATCCCGCTCCAGGCGTAGTCATATCCCGGCGGCAGATGGGCCTGCAAAATCTGCTCCATGGCCGCCATCGCCGTGCGGCTGCTGACCCCCTCGGCCGCTGAACCGCTCACTGAAACGGACGGGAACTGATTGTACTGCTGAATAAACGGCGCCCCCACCGTCGGCGTAATGGTGACCAGATTGCTCAGCCGCACCCGCTCGCCGTCGCGGCTGCGGACGTACAGCTCGCTAATCTGCTCTGCCCGCTCGCGCCACTGCATCTCATTTTGCATCACCACATGATAGACACGATTGTTACGGCTGAAATCGCCGGCGCGCGTGCCGCCGAACGCCGTCTGCAGGCTGCTGAAAATCTGCGCCACCGGCACATCCAGTAGCGCCGCCCGGTCGCGGTCGACCGTCAGGGTCAGCTGCGGCACGTTGCTGCTCCAGGTGGTAAACACCCGGCTCAGTTGAGGATGCTGGTTCGCCAACTGGAGGATCTCCCGCGTCACCTGCTCCAGCTCCGCCGACGACTGACCGGCCTGCGCCAGGATGCGCAGGTCAAATCCCGAGGCATTGCCCAGGCCCGGCAGGGTCGGCGGCGCGAAGGTCATGATCGTCGCCTCGGGTAGCGACAGCAGCTGGCGCTGAATATCCGCCATCACCGCATCCAGCGGCGGCCGCTGGTGCCAGTCCTTGAGCATCACCGAGATAAACCCGCCGTTAGAGGCGCTGGTGCCGTTGAGAATGTTGAACCCGGACACCTGAATCACATCCTCCACCGCCGGGTTAGCCATCAGCAGCTTGCGCGCCTGGGCCATCACCGCTTCGGTACGCTCCAGCGACGCCGCCTCCGGCAGCTGCACGCTGGCAAACAGGTAACCCTGATCTTCCTGCGGCAGGAAGCCTTTCGGCATCGAGGTGAAGCTGAACGCCACCAGCGCGCCTGCCGCCACCGTCGCCGCCAGCGCCAACCAGGGACGGCGGTTCATCCAGCCCACCAGCCGGCCATAGCCGTCGCGGGTGCCGTCGAGAAGACGGTTAAACGCCCGCCACACCGCCGCTGGCCGGGCAGGACGCGGGCGCAGGAGCAGCGCGCAGAGGGCCGGCGTCAGGGTTAGCGCCACCAGGCTCGACAGGGCCACCGCGGTGGAGAGCGTCACGGCAAACTGCCGGTACAGCTCGCCGACGATCCCCGGGAGCAGCGCCACCGGCACAAACACCGCCAGCAGCACCAGGGTCGTGGCGATCACCGGCCCGGCGATCTGCCGCAGCGCCTGGGCGGTGGCCTGCAGGCGATCCAGCCCTTCCGCCATTTTGGTTTCCACATTCTCCACCACCACAATGGCGTCATCCACCACCATCGTCAGGGCGAGAATGATCGCGAACAGGCTGAGGGTGTTGGCGCTGTAGCCCAGCAGATAGAGCACCGCAAAGGTGCCGATCAGTGACACCGGGATCGCCAGCACCACGATCAGCGTCGCCCGCCAGCTCTGCAAAAATAGCGACACCACCACGACCACCGCCAGCAGGGTCAGCGCCAGCGAGACGCCGATCTCTTTGATCGTCGCCGCCACAAAGCGGGTGGTATCAAACTTCACCTCCCAGGTGAGATCCGCCGGAAAGCGAGTGTGCAGGCGGTTAAGCTCCGCACGCACTGCGCTGGCGACCTGCAGGGCGTTGGCGGTGGGCGTCGGATAGATCCCCAGATAGGCCGACGCTTTACCGTTCAGCTGGGCGCCGGAGCTGTAGCTGCGGGCGCCCAGCTCAATGGTCGCCACGTCGGCGAGGCGCACCAGCTGCCCCTGCGCGCCGCGGCGGATAATAATCTCGCCAAAGCTGGCCGCCTCGTTCAGACGCCCCAGCCCGTTGATGGTCAGCGTCTGCTGCTGGCCGTTAAATACCGGCGGGGTGCCCACCTGCCCCGCCGCGCCCTGCACATTCTGCTCGCGCAGCGCCTGGGCGACATCATCCGTGGTGATGTTGAGCGCGTTCATGCGGTCCGGGCGCAGCCAGATACGCATGCTGTAATCCCGGGCGCCAAACATCTGGACCTCGCCGACGCCGGGCAGGCGGGCCAGCGCCTCGCGCACCTGGGTGCTGGCGTAGTTGCTGACAAACAGCGGCGACAGCGTGCCCAGCGGCGAGTAGAGGCTTACCCCCATAAGCAGATTGCTGGCGCGCTTGCGGACCTGGACGCCATTCTGCTGCACCTCCGCCGGGAGCTGCGCCAGCGCCTGCGCCACCCGGTTTTGCACGTCGATCGCCGCCAGGTCGGCATCGGTGCCCGCCGCGAAGGTTATGCTCAGGCGGTACGTCCCCTCATCCGAGCTGGTGGACTCCATATACAGCATATGATCGACGCCGTTGAGCTGGGTCTCCAGCGGGGCGGCGATGGCTTCCGCCACGTCTGACGCGCTGGCGCCCGGCCAGCTGGCGCTGACGTTCACCACCGGGGGGGTGATCGCCGGGTACTGCTCCACCGGGATCAGCTTCAGCGACACCGCGCCGACAAAGGTCAGCAGCAGCGCGATCACCATGGCAAATCGCGGACGACGGATAAAAAAGGTCAGCATCCCTTCTCCTTACTTAGTTCAGCACCTGTACCGCGGCGCCTTCGCGTAAACGCTGCGCGCCGTCGGTGATCACCTGCTCGCCCGCCTGCAGCCCTTTCTCAACCGCAAACTGCTGCCCCTGCTGCCCCGCGAGGGTCAGACGACGCTGTCCGGCAGTGTGGTCCGGCTTCAGCACCCAGCTGAAAAAGCCCTGCGGATCCTGCTGCACGGCGGCGGCCGGAACCATCACCCGCGACTGCAGTTCCTGCGGACGGAACAGGATCGTCACGCTGCCGCCCGGCAGCAGACGGTGCTGCGGATTGGCGAACTCCGCCCGCACTGCCACGCTGCCGGTGCGGGCGTCAATCCGGTTATCGATAGAGGTCAACACCCCGTCGCGCCGTTTGCCATCAACCTCAATCTGCGCCAGCCACGCCTGCTTCAGGGCGTGGATGTCGGCGTGCTGGCCGGTTTTGCTGAAAAACGCGGCTTCGTCGAGGGCGAACGACACCCGCACCGGATCCAGCTGCACAATGTCCACCAGCACGCCGCTGGATGGGTTAATCAGCGTCCCGACGTGAAAGGCGCTGTGCCCCACGCGACCGGTCACCGGCGCCGCAATCCGGGTGTAGCTGAGCACTATCTGCTGGGCCTCGACGCGGGCTTTGGCCTGCTGTACGGCGGCGGCGGCGACGTCGCGCTGCATCCGGGCTGTATCGACGTCGTTGCGGCTGATGGAGTGGTTGTTGATAAGCCGCTCGTAGCGAGTGAGCAGCTGCTGCGACTGGCGTAATGAGGCTTCGGCGCTTTTCAGCTCGGCTTGCGCCAGGGCCAGCGCCGCGCGGGGCTGCGCGTCGTCGAGGGTAAACAGCAGATCGCCTTCGGTAACATACTGCCCGTCCTGGAAGTGGCGCTGAACAATCACTCCTTCGGTGCGCGCGCGAATGTCGACGGCGCGGATCGCCTCGACCCGTCCGGGGATAGCGCGTTCTTCAGCGTGAGGCGCCAGTTCAACCGTGGCGACGCGGACCGGCACCGCCGGCGCGGCGGTCGCCGTCAGGGCGCCGCCGGCCAGACCGCAGGCCAGCAGAGCAAAGCGGAAGGTTTTAATCATAGGGGATCCTTGCGACAGTAACGCGCGCCTGCAGCGAGGCGCGCGAGATTGTTCAGGCCGTTTTGCGGAACCGGCGCGTCAGACGCTTCTCGACTTCCACCACCAGGAACATGGCGATACCGATAACCAGGGTAACAAACCAGTAGCGCAGCGGCAGCGCTTCCGTACCAAACATGCTCTGCATCAGCGGGACATAGATAATGACCAGCTGCATCAGCAGCAGGACGCCGGTCACCAGCCAGATGCCTTTGTTGCGCAGCAGACCCATGCTCAGAGAGAAGCTGTCGCTGCTGCGGCAGTTGATCATGTAGACCCACTGCGCCGTCACCAGCATCTGCAGCAGCACGGTGCGGATAAACTCCGGGCTGTGGCCGCGCGGCGCCAGCCAGGCCTCAAGGATAAAGGCGGCAATGGCAATCATAGACCCGACGAAAGCCACTCGCCACACGGCGAAACCATCCATCACGTGCTGGCCGGTTTTACGCGGCGGGCGGTTCATCACGTTGCGCTCTGCGGCTTCAAAGGCCAGGCCGAAGGAGAGCGTCGCCGACGTCGCCATGTTCATCCACAGGATCAGCACCGGGGTCAGCGGAATCATGTTCCCCGCCAGCAGGGCGATGATGATCAACAGCCCCTGCGCCAGGTTGGTCGGCATGATGAAGAGGATGGTCTTCTTCAGGTTGTCATAGACCCGACGGCCCTCTTTCACCGAGCTGGCGATGGTCGCGAAGTTATCATCGGTCAACACCATGTCGGCCGCCTCTTTGGTGACTTCGGTGCCTTTGATACCCATGGCGATACCCACGTCGGCCTGGCGCAGCGCCGGCGCGTCGTTGACGCCGTCGCCGGTCATGCCGACCACTTCGCCGTTATCCTGCAGGGCTTTCACCAGACGCAGCTTATGTTCCGGGCTGGTACGGGCGAAGATGTCGTACTCCACTGCCGCCTTCGCCAGCGCCGCATCGTCCATGTGCTCCAGCTGGTAGCCGGTCATGGCCTGGCTGCTGTTGGTGATCCCCAGCATCTGGCCGATGCTCATCGCCGTCTGCGGGTGGTCGCCGGTGATCATCTTCACGCGGATGCCAGCGGTCTGGCAGGCGTGGATGGCGTCAATGGCCTCTGGCCGCGGCGGATCCATCATCCCGGCGATGCCGAGGAAAATCAGCCCCTCCTGCAGGTCCTCATGGTTCAGCGTGGTGGCATCTAGGCTGGCAGGCTTACAGGCCGCCGCCACCATCCGCAGTCCCTGACGGGCGAAGCGCGCCATCTCCTCTTCCCAGTACTGCGCCTCGAACGGTACCGCGCCCTGGCGGCTCATCTGCTCGCGGCACATGGCGAAGATAACGTCCGGCGCACCGGTGATCAGCACCCGGGCATCGCCATCAATGTGCTGCAGGGTCGACATATATTTGTACTGTGAGTCAAAGGGGATCTTGGCCACCAGACGGGCCTCCACCGCCGGGAGCTGCGCTTTCGCCGCCAGCACCTTCAGCGCCCCTTCGGTCGGCCCGCCGGTGATCCCCCACAGACCGCGTTCATCCTGGATAAGCTGGCTGTCGTTACACAGGTCGATGGTGCGCAGCCAGGTCTCCAGCACGGTGCCGGGCTGAACCTGCACAGGCTCATCGCTCCCCTCGAGGAAGATCCGCCCCTGCGGCTCATAGCTGTCGCCTTCCACCCGGTAGCAGCAGTCTGCCGTGATGATCGCTTTGACGGTCATTTCGTTCATTGTCAGGGTGCCGGTTTTATCCGAGCAGACTACGGTCATGGCGCCGAGGGTTTCCACGGTCGGCAGCTTACGAATAATCGCCCGCTTGCGCGCCATCGTCTGCACGCCGAGCGACAGGATAATCGAGATGATCGCCGGCAGCCCTTCCGGTACCGCGGCTACCGCCAGGCTAATCAGCGACAGCAGCAGCTCGCCCATCGGGATATCCCGCAGCGCGAGGCTGAAGATAAACAGCGCCACCATCATGGCGAGAATAATGGCGAAAATCGCTTTGCCGAGCTTATCCATCTGCACCAGCAGCGGGGTACGGTGCTTCTCAATGCCCGCCATCATCTGGTTGATATGGCCGAGTTCAGTCTGCGCGCCGGTGGCAGTCACCACGCCGACGCCGCCGCCGGCGCTGACGGTGGTCCCGGAGAAGACCATATTCACCCGGTCGCCCAGCGGCAGATCGCCCTCCAGCGCGTCGGTGATTTTATCGACGACCGTCGACTCGCCGGTAAGGATCGCCTCTTCCACCCGCAGGTTGTGGGTTTCAATCAGGCGCATATCCGCCGGTACGCGGTCGCCGGCGCGCAGGATAACGATATCCCCCGGAACCAGGTCGCGCGTCGGGATAGTCTCATGCTTGCCGTTACGCTGAACGCGGGCATCGCTGGAGAGCATGTTGCGGATCCCCTGCAGGGATTTTTCGGCGTTGCTCTCCTGGATATGACCGATCAGAGCGTTGATCACCGTCACGCCGAGGATCACCAGGGTATCGACCCAATGCCCCATGATGGCGGTCAGCGCCGCGGCGGCCAGCAGCACGTAAATCAGTACGTCGTTAAAGTGGGCGAGAAAGCGCAGCCAGGCCGGCTTGCCTTTCTTTTCCGGCAGCGCGTTCGGCCCACAGCTATTCAGGCGCTCGGCGGCGTCTGCGGAACTTAACCCAGCGGCCTGGCTTTTGGTCTGCGCCAGCACTGCGTCAACGGTCTGCTGCCAGACCTGCCGTGGCGCGGTGTCGCCCGAGGGCGTCGTAAACTTTGGGTTATTCATCTTGGTCAATTTACATTTTCCTTATAAATTCCGTGAGTCGGAAAGCCTGAAATCATTCCTGGCCAATGAAGTAAAAGAGGGCAAAAATGCCGATAAAAATGTGAACCAATACAAGTCTAAATTTTTCGCAAAATAAAAAAATTGTGATAAGTTAATTCCACAAACCAACTATTACAGAATATTAATAAACCAAAACTAAACGAGGTAAAATATGTTTGGAATCTACCGAGGACGCCGTCTGGTGCTGTACATCGCACTAGCCATCATCATTGCTACGCTGGTGGGATATAGCACTTACAGTTTTGTAAAAGCGCTGGCATAATAATGACGTTAATTTACAGAGAAGCGCATTTAATTTAATTACAAATTATTTCACATTAATTAACATGAGAATAAAAGGCAGGCAATTATATTTAAAAAAGACGTATTAAGATGAGTAAAAAAACAAAGCATATTGCGTTAAGCATTATTTTACCGGACAATATGTTTTTTAACTGACGATTAACATGACATGAAACATCCGCTGGAAACACTGCTCTCCGCCGCCGGGATCTTACTGCTGGCCCTGCTCTCCTGTCTGCTGTTGCCCGCGCCTTCGCTGGGCCTGACGCTGGCGCAAAAGCTGGTTGAGACATTCCATATGATGGATCTCAACCAGCTTTATACGGTGCTGTTTTGTCTGTGGTTCTTAGCGCTGGGCGCCATTGAGTATCTGGTGCTGCGCTGGGTGTGGCGTCGCTGGTTTTCCCTCGAGCGGTAAACCAGGAGGGGCGCGCCTCAGTGGGCGCGACTGTGGTTCTCTTTGCGGTAGGCGCCCGGCGGCTGATTGAAGGTCCGGGTGAAGACGCGGGTAAAGGTTTGTTGCGAATCGAAGCCATACTTCAGGCAGATATCGTAGACCCGCTGATCGGTGTCGCGCAGATCGCGGGCGGCCAGCAGCAGCTTCCTTTCGCGAATATAGCGCCCCAGGCTCTCCCCTTTGTACTGTAAAAACAGCCGTTGCAGATGCCATTTCGAATACCCGGCATGGCGAGCGATATCATCAATACGCAGCGGTTGATGCAGGTTATCATCAATCCACTCGACGATAGTATCAATCACCTGAGCGGAAATCGTCATATGCTCTCTCCTCTGATACTGCACTGGCGCTTAGCGCCACCAGGCGTTAAATGATTGCGTCTTATCGGCGACCCACACCGGCTCGCCCTGCACAGGCGTCAGCAGACGCCAGGCCCTTCCTTCGCTGGCAGCCGCCAGCCGTTGATACGGTTCATCCCAGCTGTGTTTCGCCAAAACGAATCGTCCTGCATGCCCAGGCAGCACCGCGCGAGCGCGTAGGTCGTCGGCAGCCTGAGCCGTTTCATCCGGCATCATGTGGATATATTTCCAGTCCTGGTCATACTGCCCGTTCTCCATGATCGCCAGATCGACCGGACCGAACTCATCGCCTATCGCTTTGAAGTGCGGCCCATAGCCGCTGTCGCCGCTGTAATAAATTTTTTGCTGCGGGGTGACGAACAGAAAACTGGCCCACAGCGTCTGGTTACGCTTCAGCCCACGGCCGGAAAAGTGCCGCGCCGGCAGAACGTGAACGGTTAACTCATCGCTGACCGATACCGCCTGCTGCCAGTCCGCTTCAGTAATCAGCGCCTCGTCCATTCCCCAGTAACGCAGGTGCGACCCTACCCCCAGCGGCGTAATGACCCGCTTAATTTTCGGCAGCAGAGCGCGGATGGTGGCGTAATCCAGATGATCGTAATGATCGTGGGAGATGATCAGCAGATCGATCTCCGGCATCCCTTCCGCCCGCCACGGATAGTCGCCGGGGAAAGCTTTATTAATAAAGGAGAACGGCGCCGCGTAATCGCTAAACACCGGGTCGATCAGGATGCGTTTTCCCGCCAGCTGCAGGTACCAGGAGGAGTGGCCGAGCCAGACCATCACGTCCTGCCCGAGGGGCAGCGTCGCCAGATCGGTCTTCACCAGCGGCAGCGGTTGCGCGGGACGGGCGTTCTCCCGTTTGGTCATCAAAAAATCCCACCATGCCGCCAGCATATTTTTCTGCCCGGTGAACCCCGGCGTGGGCAATTGGTTATGGAACTGGCCGTCCCGGTAGTGGGGAGACGCTTCCACCTGGCTAAGCTGTGCCCCCTGCGGTGCCTTACCAAAACCGGCATTAAGAACAAACGGCAATGTCGTTGCTGCTGCGAGTAACATGATGGCGACCACGCTAAAAGTGACACGGTTCATATCCTGACCAGACAAAAGCCCCCATCCCGGAGGCTTTGTGATATAACTTGATTATGAGTGAGTACGCACTCATTATTAGGAAAGCGATGAAAGTCGTCAAGGCGATTTTCAATTTTTGCGTTCCGCCGTTGCAGCAACCTGGTCAGACGTGCAAAGATCGGCGGTTTGTTTAAACCTGCGTGAGGAAAAAAGTAGTGGCTCGTCCAAAGAGTGAAGATAAAAAGCAAGCGTTACTGGAAGCTGCCACCGCGGCTTTCGCCCAGTCCGGCATCGCCGCCTCGACGTCGGCCATCGCCCGCAGCGCCGGTGTGGCCGAGGGGACGCTGTTTCGCTATTTCGCCACCAAGGATGAGTTGCTCAACGAGCTATACCTCGCGATTAAGCTGCGCCTGGTGCGCACAATGATCGCCGGGCTGGATCCGGACGAAAAGCGCCCGAAAGAGAACGCGCGCAATATCTGGAACAGCTATATCGACTGGGGCGTGCGCAACCCGATGGAGCACAAGGCGATCCGCCGGATGGCGCTCAGCGAGCGCATCACCGACGAAACCCGCCGCCAGGTAAAAGAGAGCTTTCCGGAGCTCAACGAAATGTGCCAGCTGTCGGTGAAAGAGATATTCCTCAGCGAGGCGTACCGCGCCTTTGGCGACGCCCTGTTTCTGTCGCTGGCGGAAACCACCATCGAATTCGCCAGCCACGATCCGCAGCGCGCCCGGGAGATTATCGCCCTCGGCTTTGAAGCCATGTGGCACGCCCTGCATGAGGCGGACGCCAAATGACCCCCGAGATGCTGCATCCCTGTGCTCACCGTATCGCCCTGACCTACCCGTTTACCGAGCACTGCTGGCCCTTTGGGCCAGAGTACGACGTGTTTAAGGTCGACGGCCGCATTTTTATGATCACCATGACTATTCGCGGTCGGGCGCTGGTCAATCTCAAGGCCGAGCCGCAGAAGTCGCTGCTCAATCAGCAAATTTATCGCAGTATCGAACCCGGCTACCATATGAACAAGAAACACTGGATCACGGTGGTGCCAGGAGAGGATATCAGCGAGGATTTGCTGGCCGAGCTGATTGATGATTCGTGGCA
Organism: Klebsiella africana; assembly: GCF_020526085.1. Taxonomy (NCBI): domain Bacteria; kingdom Pseudomonadati; phylum Pseudomonadota; class Gammaproteobacteria; order Enterobacterales; family Enterobacteriaceae; genus Klebsiella; species Klebsiella africana. Next base: position 3,838,692 of record NZ_CP084874.1, read on the forward strand.
TCAGGTGGTGAACAAACTGAGTAAAAAGGCGCAGCAGCGGCTGCGTCCGCGCTGATTTTCAGCCAAATGCGATAAGTGTTATCGCATTTTTCACCCTTATCATTTTGCGATCTTCGCTGTACTCTTCCTCTCCTGAACGCACCGGTAAGGTGCTGTAAACTGTGAGGATGAGTTATGGATATCGTATCGGTCGCTTTGAAGCGCTATTCCACCAAGGCCTTTGACGCCACGAAAAAGCTGACTGCCAGCGAAGCCGAACAGCTGAAAACGCTGCTGCAGTATAGCCCGTCTAGCACCAACTCCCAGCCGTGGCACTTTATCGTCGCCAGCACCGATGAAGGGAAAGCCCGCGTAGCCAAAGCCGCCAGCGGTACCTACGTGTTCAACGAACGTAAAATTCTCGATGCCTCGCACGTGGTGGTGTTCTGCGCGAAAACCGCGATGGACGACGCCTGGCTGCAGCGCGTGGTGGATCAGGAAGAGGCCGATGGCCGTTTCGCCACCCCGGACGCAAAGGCCGCTAACCACAAGGGTCGTACGTTCTTTGCCGATATGCATCGCAAAGAGCTGAAAGATGACGATCAGTGGATGGCGAAGCAGGTGTATCTCAACGTCGGTAATTTCCTGCTGGGCGTAGCGGCGATGGGTCTCGACGCCGTGCCGATCGAAGGGGTCGATTTTGCGATCCTCGATGAGGAATTTGACCTGAAAGCCCAGGGCTACACCAGCCTGGTGGTGGTCCCGGTTGGCCACCATAGCGTGGAAGATTTCAACGCTACCCTGCCGAAGTCGCGTCTGCCGCAGTCGACGACCATCACCGAGATTTAATCTCTCCACCAGGCGCCTTTCACCGGGCGCCTCTGGTGCCGCTTGTTATTGCCGGGTGGCGGCTACGCCTTACCCGGCCTACGTAACCATCTCTCTATCAGATTGTTACCCCTCAACGTAGGCCCGCGCAAGCGCAGCGCCGCCGGGCAGGGGCCGCGGGTGCGGGGCGGCTTTTATGCCGGGCGGCGGCTCACGCCTGACCCGGCCTACATAACCATCCATATATCAGATTGTTACCCCTCACCGTAGGCCCGCGCAAGCGCAGCGCCGCCGGGCGATGACAACGGGCACGGAGCCGATTTTATGCCTGGTGGCGGCTACGCCTGCCCCGGCATACGGGATCCTCTTACAGGCTTACACCTCGCAGCGCCGCCAGGCGCGTTAATTTAGTAAAGTAAAAGGCCGCGACTGAGCGCGGCCTGAGTGGTTAGCGTTCTCAACGCGAGCTTATTTTTTCTCCACCTGCCCTTCGCCGGCGTGCCAGATGCGCTCGGCATAGCGGCCAATCACCGCCAGCGAGACGGCAAGGATCAGGAAAAACAGCACCTTGTGCATCCCGTTCCAGAAAAACTCAAAGAAACGGGTATAGAGATTGATCGCCAGGAAGGTTAGTCCGAAGCCGCGCAGCATTCCGTCATCGGTTTTCAGGCTGATAAAAATGCAGACGCCGGCCGCTACGGCAAACAGCAGCCCCCACGGCAGGAGTCGCGCCTGGCTCACCTGGTACCAGCTGTCTGCGTCGTAATTGCCGAAAATCGACATGATCCACAGCGCAATAAACAGGTACGTGAGGCCCATCGCCTTACTGACGGTAAACAGCTGCCGCTGGCGAAGCAGGGATTGCGCGCCGTAGCAGAGCGCCAGCAGCGCGCCGCCGAAGAGGACGAAGCGAATCGGGTAGTTCATGCCCAGCCAGTAGGCGCCCCACCCCGAGACATAGCCGGTTTCCGCGCCGAACCAGTTACCCAGCGCCAGCAGAAAAAAGAGCCACACCAGCCCGGAGCGGGCAATATAGCCGATGGCGCCGTAAATCACGCATCCGGCCAGAAACAGCGGTGCGATATGGCCACTGCCGTTATCCAGCCGTTCGCCAAGCTGCCATATCGCCACGGCGGTAAAGACGACGCCCAGAAACAAAATCGCCTCGGTGCTGTAGTGCCACTGCGTCTCCCGCCGCTGGCGGCGAAAACCCCAGCCGTAGCAGGCGACTGCCAGCAGCGCAGGCAGCAGGATCCGCATCAGCGCCGAGTGGCTGAACAGGCTCAGCAGCCACGCCACCAGCTCGCTGTCGGCGAACAGACTGCCCAGGGAAATCAGCACGCAGGCCAGCGCGGTCCAGAAGGCATAGCGGCTCAGGCGCCGCCAGTCGAAGGGGGAGACGCGCATCGTTTGCGCCAGCCGCTGGCTGTCCGACGGGGTTAACTCCCCGCTGGCCTGCCAGGCATTCAGCGCGCGCTGAATAATGCGCTGCTCTTTTCGGGTTACGTTCATAGGCATTCCTTGAGACTGATGACAAACCTGTTCGCTAATGTGCTCGCCTTTCTGCCGGGCAGCAGCTGTCGCCTTCCCCGGCCTACTTAATCATTTATATATCAGATTGTTACCCCTTACCGTAAGCCCGCGTAAGCGCAACGCCGCCGGGCATGATATCAGGCTCGATACCCGTCATATTGCCGGGTGGCGGCTACGCCTGACCCGGCCTACAGCCCCAAATCACCGCTGGCGCAGGGGCTGCTGAAACTGCCGGTGCTGGCGGCCTCAACATCGCTGAGACGTTCCCGGAAGGCCGGGGCAGCCCGCATGGATGCGGGCTGAGGGCCGTGTTTTGCATGGACGCTGCCTCGGCCCGACCCGAAGCCTGCAGGGATAAGTCGAAGGCACCACGCAGTGGCGATGTTGCTGGCCGGAGCCCGGGGGTACAGGGGGCGGCGGCGACTGGCCGCCCCCTGTGCGCTCCCTGCGCCGTAAGAGACATAACGCAGAAGACTAACCGGGAGCGCAATGTGCGCTGAAGCCACAGATAACATAAAAGCCCTGCCGGGCAATACCCGAAGATGGCACATTGCCAGCCATCTGATTCCTTGTGATTAATGTTGGTCCAGCCACGCCAGCGCCTGCTCGCCCGCCTCGTCCATCGGCAGATAGACCAGCAGGCGCGAACCGTTGCGCGGCGCCGAATACCAGTACATCTGCTGCAGACTGAATCGCCCGAGCTGCGGGTGGTTAAAATGTTTAATCTGGTTTTCCACACCACGCACCTCGTAGCGCTGATGCCACAGCGCTTCAAACTCCGACGAGGCGGCGAAAAAGCGCGCCAGTTTGTTTTCCCACGCCGGATCGCCGCGGTGCTCGGCCATCGCGGCGCGAAAATAAGAGACGAAGGTCGGCAGCACATCGCGATTTTCGATCCGGCTGCGCCAGGTCTCATGGGTCAGATAGAGATAAATGCAGTTGCGATCTTCTTCCGGAAGGGTGGCAAAATCGATGCCCATCAGGCGGCAGAAGCTGTCGTTCCACGCCACAATATCAAAGTTCGGTTTCTGAATGCTGGCCGGCTGCGGCATCAGGCTATCCAGCATGCGGCGGGTACCGGGGCTGATGCCTTCGCACACTGTCACCTGGGTGGCTTCCGGCGGGGTCAGCCCGGCGAGCACGAACAGATGCCGGGTCTCCAGCGGACTGCACTGCAGGGCATTCGCCACCCCCACCAGCACCGCCTCCGACGGATTCACCTCCCGCCCCTGCTCCAGCCAGGTGTACCAGGTGACGCCGACGTCGGCGAGCATCGCCACCTCTTCCCGGCGCAGACCCGGCGTGCGCCGGCGGCCTACCCTGGGCAACCCAAGGCGCTGCGGATCGAGGCTTTCACGGCGGGCGCGCAGAAAGGCCCCCAGCTGTTTGCGTCGATCGTCCGGCACGGCGATCGTCGACTCCCGTTGCGGCATCGTGGTCATCACCCCTCCAGCATAGTAGTGCCAATACCAGTATAGACAGGAACTGGTACCCGTTTAATTTATCGGTAATGCTACGTCGGTCTGCTGAATGACGCAATGGAGAATCCCATGAATACGTCTGCTGTTTCACCCGGCCGCGCCGGTCTGTTGCTGCTGCTGAGCGGCCAGATGCTGCCGCTTATTGATACCTCGATCACCAATGTGGCGCTGGACGCCATCACCCACACCCTGGCGGCCAGCGCCACGCAGCTGGAGCTTATCGTCGCGCTGTACGGCGTCGCCTTTGCCGTCTGCCTGGCGATGGGCAGTAAGCTCGGCGATAACTACGGTCGCCGGCGCCTGTTTATGTGGGGCGTCGCCCTCTTTGGCATCGCTTCCCTGCTGTGCGGGATGGCGAACAGCATCGGCGCCCTGCTGGCGGCCCGCACCCTGCAGGGTGCCGGGGCGGCGCTGATTGTGCCGCAGATCCTCGCGACCCTGCACGTCACCCTCAAAGGCCCCGCCCACGCCAGGGCCATCAGCTTATATGGCGGCATCGGCGGGATCGCCTTTATCGTCGGTCAGATGGGCGGCGGCTGGCTGGTGTCGGCGGACATCGCCGGGCTGGGCTGGCGCAACGCCTTTTTTATCAATGTGCCGATCTGCCTGCTGGTGCTGGCTCTGAGCCGCCGCTATGTGCCGGAAACCCGTCGCGAGACGCCGTCGCGGATTGACTGGCAGGGTACGCTGTACCTCGCGCTGATCCTCTGCTGCCTGCTGTTCCCGATGGCCCTCGGTCCGGAGCTGCACTGGCCGCTGTGGCTGCAGCTGATGCTGGTGGCGGTCCTGCCGCTGCTGTTCGCCATGCGTCAGAGCGCTCTGCATCAGCAGCAGCGCGGCGACCATCCCCTGCTGCCGCCGCGTCTGCTGCAGTTAACCAGCATCCGCTTCGGGATGGCCATCGCCCTGCTGTTTTTCAGCGCCTGGTCCGGCTTTATGTTCTGCATGGCGCTGACCATGCAGGAGGGGCTGGGGATGGCGCCGTGGCAGTCCGGCAATAGCTTTATCGCCCTCGGCGTGGCCTATTTTATTTCGGCGCTGTATGCCCCGCGGCTTATCGCCCGCTATAGCATGGGGCGGATCCTGTTGACCGGTCTGGCGGTGCAGATTGCCGGACTCCTGCTGCTGTGCGCCACCTTCTCCCGCTTCGGCGTCGCCACCAGCGCCCTGACGCTGGTCCCCGCCACGGCGCTGATCGGCTATGGCCAGGCGCTGATCGTCAACAGCTTTTACCGGATTGGTATGCGCGATATCAGCGCCAGCGACGCCGGGGCCGGGAGCGCAATCCTCAGCACCCTGCAGCAGGCGACCCTCGGTCTCGGACCGGCTATCCTTGGTTCGCTGTTCCTGGCGCTGGCCCGTCGCGGCGGCGGAAACTATCCGCAGGCGCTGATTGATTTTCTGCTGGTCGAGGTGGCCATGATGCTGTTGCTGGGGGCGATAGCGCTGTGGCTACGCCATCATCTCAACCGACAGCCGGCGACGGTGGCCTCGTAATACCGGCGGCGGTAATTTGCATAATAGCTATCCAGCGGTCATCATACCCGCTGGATATTCAGGAGACGTTATGCAGGAATTAATATCGCAAATTGCCGCCTTAGGAATCGAAATAACCCCCACCCGCTCGCTGATGATTATCTTCGGCATTATCTTGTTCACCGCTGTGGTCGTGCATCTGATATTGCACAAAGTGGTCCTGCGCGCATTTGAAAAACGGGCGCTGGCCAGCAGCCATCTGTGGCTGCAAATCATCACGCAGAATAAACTCTTTCACCGACTGGCCTTTACCCTGCAGGGGATCATCGTCAACGTCCAGGCGGTGCTGTGGCTGCAAAAAGGCAGCGAGGCCGCGGAAATATTAACCACCGTGGCCCAGCTATGGGTGATGATATATGCCATGCTGTCCTTCTTCTCGCTGCTGGATGTGATTTTAAAGCTGGCGCAGAAATTTCCCGCCGCCTCACAGCTGCCGCTGAAGGGCATATTCCAGGGAATTAAGCTGGTGACGGCGATTATTATCGGCATTCTGATTATTTCGCTACTGATAGGTCAGTCACCGGCGATCCTGATTAGCGGGCTCGGCGCGATGGCCGCGGTGCTGATGCTGGTGTTTAAAGATCCGATCCTCGGCCTGGTGGCCGGTATTCAGCTCTCGGCTAACGATATGCTCAAGCTTGGCGACTGGCTGGAGATGCCGAAGTACGGTGCCGACGGCGCGGTGATCGATATCGGCCTCACCACGGTCAAGGTGCGCAACTGGGACAACACCATCACTACCATTCCGACCTGGTCGCTGGTCTCCGACTCGTTTAAAAACTGGAGCGGCATGTCGGCCTCCGGCGGCCGCCGCATCAAACGCAGCCTTAACATAGACACCACCAGCATTCATTTTCTTGATGAACAGGAGCAGCAGCGCCTGATCCGGGCGAAATTACTTAAACCCTATATGGATTCACGCCACGAAGAGATAAGCGCCTGGAACCAGCAGTACGCCGGGGAGCAATCGATCCTCAACGAGCGGCGGATGACCAACGTCGGCACCTTCCGCGCCTATCTGCAGGAGTATTTACGCCATCATCCGCGCATCCGCCAGGATATGACCCTGATGGTGCGCCAGCTGGCGCCGGATGCCAACGGCTTGCCGATCGAGATCTACTGCTTCACTAACACCGTGGTATGGGCGGAATATGAGGGCATCCAGGCGGATATTTTCGACCATGTCTTCGCCGTGGTGGATGAGTTTGGCTTACGCATTCATCAAACGCCCACCGGCAACGACATTCGCGCGCTGACCGGCGCCTTCTCCCGCTGACCTCAGGCGCTGGCGCGGGCTATCACGCGCCAGTCCATCATCACCCGCTCGACGGCGGCGTCGGGATCGTCGATGCGTTTCATTAACAGAGACACCGCCGTGCGGCCGATCGCCCGGGAGGGCTGTTCGACGGTGGTCAGTTGCGGGGAGACAACTTCCGCCAGCTCGGTGCCATCGAAGCCGATCACCGCGATATCCTCCGGCACCCGCAGTCCGGCCTGGTCAATCGCCCGCAGCGCCCCGGCGGCGAGGGAGTCCGAAACGGCAAACACTGCGTCGGGCTGCTCGTCTTGCGACAGCAGTTGCTCCATCGCCCGTTTACCGGCCGCCGCGCTAAGATCCTGCGCGTAGGTCACCTGCTGATACGCCAGACCGTGCACGTGCAGCACGCTTTTATAACCGCGCTCGCGCAGACGAGCGTAGCGATAGCTGAGGTCATGATTAATGAGCGCGATGCGGCGGCGGCCGCCGTCGGCCAGTCGGGACACCGCCCCCTGGGCCGCCTCGACGTCGTTAATCCCGACGCAGGAGATGCTGCCGGTGTCGGCATACTCCGCGCACTGCACCCAGGGCGCATCGCCAATCATGGTGGTCAATTCCGGCAGGCTGGAGAGCGCGTTCATGGTAATAATGCCGTCGACCATTTTGCCGGAGAGCAGCTGCAGGCCCGAGGTCGATCGGGCCAGATCCGACCCGGAATTACACAGCAGAATGCGGTAGCCATTCTTCTCCGCCTCTTCTTCTATCCCCTTCACCACCTCGGCGCAAAAGGGGTTAGCGATATTGGAGACCATCACCAGGATCATATTGCTGCGAGCGGTTCGCAGCTGACGCGCCAGCAGGTTCGGCTGATAGTTGCTCTCTTTGATCGCCTGCAGCACGCGCTCACGGTTTTTGGCTTTTACCGTATCGCTGTTGTTCAGCACCCGCGACACCGTGGCCACCGAGACGCCGGCCAGACGAGCAATTTTCTGAATAGACATAAACCCTGCACTTCCTGCGATAGAGGTGGATCCTGCAGGCTATCATAAATGACCTCTGGTCAGCCTGCCAGCCTGACGCGAAAGCGCGGGAGCGGCCGAGAAAACTATTAAAAATCAGGGCTTCTCTCCCACGCCGTTAACGCGCATCCTTTTTCCGTTCCACCCGGTTCGCGCTCTGGCGACAGCCCCCCCTGGCGCCCTGTTTCTTCGTTTATGATTAAGGATGATATCTTCATGAGGCTCTCTACCGCGGTTCTCGCCCTCAGCTGTGCCCTGGCTACACTTACCGGCTGCACCTCGTCAAAATCGTCACCGGAACGCCACGCTTACGCGTTTGTCGCCCACCGCTCCGATTTTGTCGGCGGTAATTTCACCGTCAACCGCCAGGAAAATTACCGTTTAAACCTGCCGACCTTCACGGCAATGTACGCCCGCGGCCAGCAGGATAAAGCCACTGGCATGAGTGAAAGCGACGCCCGCCGCACCGCCGAGGCCATCAAACAGCAGGCGGCGCAGGGCACCCGCACCGAGCACGCCTTTACCGGCAACGCCAGCGACAAATGGGATAATGCGATGGAAAATAAAGATGCCATCCTGTTCGGCAACGAGCTCTCCGGTGCCTATCTCGACGGCTATCTTGGGGTGAAATAATCCTGCGCTCAGCGTTCGACGCTGACCCAGCGCTGTTCCTGATGGCTTTTGACGATCGCCTCGATGATGTACATCACATCGGCGCCGTCGTCGAAAGCGGCGAAGCGCCGGGCCCCGGCCGCCGGCATCTTCCCGGCGCGCACTGCCTGATAAAAATGCCCCATCATATTTTTAAAGGCGTCCGGCCAGCCCTCAATATGGCCGCCGGGGTAATGGGCGCTGGCGGCGGCCTCCGGCCGCAGCAGGCTCGGGTCGTCGCTGAGCAGGCGATCCGGCTGCTCGCGGTGACCGATCCATAGCCGCTGGGGCACTTCCTGATCCCAGGCCAGGGAGCAAAGGCTACCGTTAATCTCCACCGCCAGACGGTTTTTCCGCCCGGCGCTCACCTGGGAGACCATAAAGCTACCCTTGCTGCCATCATCAAAACGCAACAGTACTGAGCCAATGTCCTCGGTATTGACAGGCCGCGTTTCATACTTCTGCGTCTCGTGAACGGCGCTGAAGGTCGCTTTGCCATTGACCAGCGCTTTACGCGTTGGCCAGACGATAGACAGATCCGCCATCACCTCGACAATCCGCCGACCGGTCATAAACTGCACGGTATCGCACCAGTGGGAGCCGATGTCGGCCACCGTCCGCGACGCACCGCCCTGCGCCGAATCGACCCGCCAGTTGTAGTCGGTCTCCAGCAGCATCCAGTCCTGCAGATAGCTGCCGTGGGCCGCGAAGATTCTGCCGACCTCGCCATGGCGGATCATCGCCGCCGCCTGCTGGACCATGGCGAACTGGCGATAGACGAAGCTGACGCCATGCACCACGCCAGCCCGGGCGGCAAGCGCCACCAGCTCCCGCGCCTCCCCCGCCGTCATACACAGCGGTTTTTCGGAGAAGACGTGCAGCCCGGCGGCGAAGATCTGCCGGTTAATCTGGGCGTGCAGATGGTTCGGCGTACAGTTATGCACCACCTGCAGCCCAGGATGCGCCAGCAGCGCTTCCACGCTGTCGTAGGCATGGGCAATGTTCAGCGCGTTTGCTTTGTGCTGCGCCGCTTCAAGGCTGCTGTCGCACAGCGCCACGACCTCAACATCACCCAGACGCCGCAGCGCCTCCAGATGCGCCGGGCCAATAAACCCTGCCCCGATAATCGCAACCTGAATCATGTTATTCCCTCCCGCCGGCGGCAAAGTCATCAAAGGCCCGCCCGGAAACGGGAATGATATGGCGGCGGATAAACTCGCTACCCTCGCGCGCGCCGGTCTCACTATCCTTCAGGCAGCACTCCCACTCCAGCACCGCCCAGCCGGCAAAATCATATTCGGTCAGCTTACTGAACACCCCCTTGAAGTCGATCTGCCCGTCGCCGGGAGAGCGGAAACGCCCAGCCCGCTGCTGCCAGGGCTGGTATCCGCCGTAGACGCCATTGCGCCCGTTGCGGCGAAATTCGGCGTCCTTGACGTGAAACGCTTTAATTCGCGAGTGATAGATATCGATATAGGTCAGGTAGTCCATCTGCTGCAGGTGCAGATGACTCGGGTCATAGAGCATATTGCAGCGCGGATGGTTATCCACCAGCGCGAGAAAACGCTCAAAGGTCACGCCATCATGCAGGTCTTCGCCGGGGTGGATCTCATAGCAGACATCGACGCCCTGTTCGTCGAAGAGATCCAGCAGCGGCCGCCAGCGCCGGGCCAGCTCGGCAAAGGCCTCATCCAGAAGCGGCTGATTGTGCGGCGGCCACGGATAAAAAAAGGGCCATGCCAGCGCCCCGGAAAAGGTCGCATGCGCTTTCAGCCCCAGGCGGCCGGAGGCCACCGCCGCCTGGCGCACTTTCTCCACCGCCCAGCGCTGGCGCGCCTGCGGATCGCCATGCAGCGCCGCCGGGGCGAAGGCGTCAAACGCCGCATCATACGCCGGATGCACCGCCACCAGCTGTCCTTCAAGGTGAGTGGACAGCTCGCTGATCACCAGCCCATGCTCCGCCAGGGTGCCGCTGACCTCGTCGCAGTAGGTCTGGCTCGCCGCCGCCCGCTCGACATCGAAAATCGCCGGATGGTTGCAGGGGATCTGTAATGCCTTGTACCCCAGGCCGGCGGCCCACTGCGCCACCCCCGCCAGGGTGTTAAACGGCGCCTGCGAGCCGATAAACTGCGCCAGAAAAATGCCCGGACCCTTAATCGTTTTCATACCACCTCCTGAAAAATTAGTGCGGCTCTTTCTCGTTGTACTGGAAAGAGAAAAGGAAAATCAGCGCGATAACCGCGGCGGCCACCGCCGGGATCCACCAGAAGGTCACCCAGGCCTGCGGCACGCTCTGGCCGGCCACCAGGCGGTTATACAGCGCGCCGGAGATCTGCGAGCCCAGCAGCATGCCGATCCCGTAGGTGAACATTACAATCATGCTCTGCGCCTGGCCTTTGACCTTCTCGCCCGCCACGCGGTCGGTGTAGATAAAGCCGACGACAAAGAAAAAGTCATAGCACACGCCGTGCAGCAAAATGCCCAGATAGAGCAGGAAGCGCCCCTCCTCGCTGACCCCGAGGGCGAAAAAGGCGTAGCGGACAAACCACGCCGCCATGCCGATGAGCAGCATGTATTTCACCCCGAGACGACGGAACAGCAGCGGGATCACCAGCATAAAGACGATCTCTGACATCTGGCCGAAGGACATCGCGGTGCTGACATCTTTGACGCCGGCATCCGCCAGATACGACGCGGTATAGGCGTAATAGGTGCCTAACGGCACGGAAATTAAGGTGGCGCAGAGGGAGAAAATCAGGAAATGGCGGGTTTTCAGCAGCGCGAAGGCGTCCGCGCATAGCAGGTCGCGAAACTGAACCGGCATACCTTTGGCCGGCGCCGGGGTGTGGGGCAGCGTCAGGCTGTAAATCGCCAGCGCGACCGAACAGAGCGCCGCCAGGGTGAAGATGCCGGTGGTATCAGAGATACCGGTCACCCCGATGCAGATCCCGGCGATAATCCAGCCGATGGTGCCGAACACGCGAACCACCGGGAAGGTTTTATCGATGTTCGCCAGGCTGTGAAAGGCGATATTGTTGGTCAGCGCCAGGGTCGGCATATAGCACAGCGTATAGCCGAACAGCAGGCCAATCAGCAGGGCGCCGTTCTGCGCCACCAGCGCCTGGGGGACAAACCACAGGATCGCCGCCCCGGCCAGGTGCATCACCGCCATCACCTTCTGCGAGGCGAAAAAGCGATCCACCAGCATCCCCAGCACAAAGGGAGACAAGATGGAGGCGATTGGCCCGGCGGAGAACGCATCGCCGATCAGCAATGACATCTCATAGCGGGTCATCACCAGCCCCAGGGTCACCGACCAGCTGCCCCAGATAAAGAACTGCATAAACATCATTAACGACAGCCGCGGCACCAGAAAACGGTGGCTCACGCGGGCACTTACCTGACCTTCTGTTGTGGTGATCATGTTGTTCGCCCTCATAAAAGTAATCGATTACAAAATCGCTCAAGACAAAAGTAATCGATTACAAAAAGAAGATCGCCAGGCAAATGCCCCACCTGCGAAGAGGATCACAATAAAAAGACAGGCAGCCCCGCCGGACGGCGGGGCGTCTCGCTTACGCCGGACGGCGCAGCAGTTTGAAGGCGATAAACAGGAAGATAATCCACACCGGCAGCAGGATCGCCGACAGACGCATGCCGTCGATAGTGCACATCAGCACCAGAATCAGCCCAAGGAAAGCAATGCAGAAGTAGTTGCTGGCGGGCGCCAGCAGCGCTTTGAACTTCGATTCACGCCCTTTGCGGCGCTGGGCGGCGCGGAACTTCAGGTGCGCCATACAGATCATGCTCCAGTTCAGCAGCAGCGTCGCCACCACCAGGGCCATCAGCAGTCCCAGCGCTTCATGCGGCAGCAGGTAGTTCAGCACCACCACCAGCGAAGTGATAATCCCCGACAGCAGCAGGGAGTTCACCGGCACGCCGCGTTTGCTGACGCGGGCGAGGAACGTCGGCGCATTGCCCTGTACCGACAGGCCGAACAGCATCCGGCTGTTGGAATAGACGCCGCTGTTATAGACCGACAGCGAAGCCACCAGAATGACGAAGTTTAGCGCGGAGGCCACCACGTTGCTGTCAAGATTATGGAAAATCATCACAAACGGGCTGCTGTCAGATTTGATCTCCACCCACGGGTAGAGCGCCAGCAGCACTACCAGCGAACCGATATAGAACAGCAGGATACGATAAACCACCTGGTTGACCGCTTTTGGAATGCTCTTTTCCGGATTTTGCGCTTCGGCGGCGGTAATGCCGATAAGCTCCAGCCCACCGAAGGAGAACATAATTACTGCCAGCGACAGAATAAGGCCGTGCCAGCCGGTGGCGAGGAAGCCGCCGTGTTTCCACAAGTTGTCGAACCCGGCGTTGCTGCCGCCGTGGCCGCCAAACAGCATCCACAGGCCAAAGGCAATCATACCGATAATCGCCAGCACCTTGATCAGCGCGAACCAGAACTCCGCTTCGCCATACAGTCGCACGTTGACCAGGTTGACGGCGTTAATAATGAGGAAGAAAGCCGCCGCCCAGACCCAGGTCGGGACATCGGGCAGCCAGTACTGCATATAGATCCCGGCGGCGGTCAGCTCCGCCATTCCCACCAGCACGAACATCACCCAGTAGTTCCAGCCGGACAGGAAGCCGGCGAACGGGCCCCAGTATTTGTAGGCAAAGTGGGCAAAGGAGCCGGATACCGGCTCTTCCACCACCATCTCGCCCAGCTGGCGCATAATTAGAAAAGCGACAATCCCGGCCACGGCATAGCCCAATAAGACCGCCGGACCGGCCATCTGGATAGCGGGACCAATGCCGAGAAACAGGCCGGTGCCAATCGCGCCGCCAAGGGCGATAAGTTGAATGTGTCGGTTCTGTAAACCGCGATGAAGCGTCGGGCCGCTCTCTTCTACGGCATCCGACGACGTTGACGCGTCTTTCACGTCGTTCCCCTGTGTGTTTTTGTGAAGGGGCACCTTTTATCACTTAGGGGGGATTGTCGCAAGTTGCGTGGGGCGAGCGTCAGCCGCCCGCCCCGCTTTTTTTAGCGTCAGAAGTCGTAGCTCATTGAGACGCGGACGGTACGCGGATCGCCTTCGAACAGGTAAGTACCGGTATCGTCAATGCCAGACCAGTACTTCTCGTTGGTCACGTTGGTCACCCCGACGCGCCAGATCATTTCGTTCTGGTCGGCGTTCAGACGCATACGATAGCGCAGGCCTAAATCCAGGGTGGTGTAGCTATCCAGCTTCTTGGTATTGGCCGCATCGGCATACTGCGAGCCGCTATGATTGACGCGCGCGGTGGCGGTCAGGCCTTCCACCGGCTTGATGTCATATTCGGCGCCGAGTACCGCGTAGAAGTTAGCCACCCCGATGGCATCTTTACCGTCGGTTGCGCCTTCAGCGGTTTTAGTCTGTTTGGCATCCAGCCAGACGGTACTGGCGTTAAGACGCAGTCCCAGCATCGGCTCGCCAAAGACGTTCATCTCTACGCCGCGGTTACGCTGCTCGCCGTCGAGGCCGTAATTGCCAGCGGTATCGGAAATGGCGTTCGGTTTTTTGATTTCAAACAGCGCCAGCGATCCTCCGATCGTACCGTAGTCGATCTTGACGCCCACTTCGTCCTGCTTCGAGTGCGCGATCCCGGTACTCTGCCCGGCATTGGCCGCCGTCGTCGGCGCCACAGAGCCCGGCTGCAGCGCTTCGGTATGGTTAGCATACAGCGACAGCTGCTCCCACGGCTTGTACACCAGGCCAAACGTCGGCATCCAGCGGCTTTGGGTATAACGCGAAGAGGTATCTTCCAGCCCGGTGGCGTTGCTGTAGTTGCGCACAACCACTTTCTGATGACGAGCAGCGGCGGTAAACAGCACTTTATCGTTAAAGAAGCCGAGGGTATCACTCAGCAGCCAGCCCTGCGTACGGCTGCGCGAGGTGACCAGCGGATCGTGGTAGTTGCCGCCAAAATAGGCGTTATCCGGCATCGCCACATCATGATTGTCATAGATATTAGTGGTCGGGTTTCTGGCCGACATCCGCCAGGCGGTCGCATCGGTATGCACCTGCGCCGCATAGCCGAGGTTCACCTTATGCGAAATCGCGCCGGTATTGAAATCGCCGCGTACCCCGCCCATGCCGCTGATCGCGTCGATAATGCGGTTAGTATCCAGGCGGCCCACCGTCGCATCGCCGTTTTTATTCAGAAGCTTCGGCGCGCTGTAGGTACCAATTTCATGCGAATGCTGGCCGCCGAGGGCGCTGTATACCGTCCAGCTATCGGTCAGGTCATATTCTGCCTTCGCCATGCCGAACTCGCTTTCAATATCGCTATAGCCCCACTTCTGGCTGTAGTTTTTGCTGTTGTCCGGCAGCGTCGGAACGAAATCCACGCCGCTGATATTGACGCCCATCGTACCGCCGTGGAACGTTTTCTTCTGATAGCCGAAATCGAGCGAGGAGCGGAAACGGTCGCCGCGGTAATCAAGCCCCAGCGAAGCCAGCGTGGTACGGCGTTTATCATTATCGATAGCGCCTTCACCCTCGCGGTGCACCAGGTTGACCCGGGCGCCGAACTGGTTGTTGTCGCCGAAACGGCGCCCCAGGTCGAGGGTGCCGCCCACCTGAGAATCAGAGGTATAGTCGACGCCAACGCGTGCGGTCGGCAGATCTTCCGCCCGCTTCGGCTCGAGGTTAATCATCCCGCCGACGCCGCTGCTGGCCGCGCCGTTAAGCAGGCTGTTAGCCCCTTTGAAAATTTCAACGCGCTCCAGCATCTGGGTGTCCATCACCTGACGCGGCACCACGCCCGCCAGGCCGCCCATGGTCATGTCGTCGCCATCGAGCTTAAACCCGCGGATTCGATAGGTCTCGGCGAAGTTGCCGTAGCCCTGTACGGCCTGCACGCCAGCGTCGTTACTGACGACATCGGCGATAGTTTTCGCCTGCTGATCCTGAATCAGCTTCGAGGTATAGCCGATGACGTTAAACGGGACGTCCATCGCTTTTTGTTCGCCAAGCATCCCCAGACGGCCGCCGTGGGCGATCTGGCCATCGAGGAATGCCGGAACCACCAGGTCGCCGCCGGATTTAAAATCGCTGGTTTCGTTAGCCTCGACGATGAGGGTCTCTTCGCCAGGCTGCTTCGCGGCGGCAGCGTCCGCGGCCATCGCCGTTTGACTGGCGGCGCCGATGGCTAAGGCCAGCAGCGTTTTACGCAGCGGGAAGGATGAATAGTGCGTGGTGTGCATAATTTGCCCCATGGATGAGGATAAATGAATCAAAGGGCCCGTCGCCGGACCCGTTATTTTTATTGCGCGTTCAGGTCGATACGTACGACGCTGTCCGGGCCTTTAGTGGAGTGGTCTTTATTGAAGGGCTGTTTGACGGTGACAAACAGCGTCTGACCATCGGCGGAAAGCAGCAGGCTGTTGGGATTGGCCGGCAGCGCCCAGCTTTTCTTCAGCGTGTAGCGGCTGGCGTCAAGGCTGATGACCTTGCCGGATTCACGCTGTGAAATATAAATTTCGTGGCGTTTCTTATTGAACTGCACCGCCAGCGAATCGCCGACGTCGAGCTGTTTAAGCAGCTTGCCGCTGTGGATATCCAGCACCAGAGTGGTTTTCGCTTTCGAGTTGTCGGTCACGAACAGACGGCCGGTGTCGCTATCTTCGGCCATATTAAGCAGCAGCGCCGGCTTGTCGCCCAGCGGCTTCCAGCGCTGTTCAATGCGTTGGTTACGCGGGTTGATCACCAGAATTTCACCGCTGCCGTTAGCGGCGTACACGCGACCGGTTTGCGCGGAGTAGTGCAGGCCGGTCATCCATTTACCGGTATTTTTAATCCGCGTTTTCAGCTTCAGGGTAGTGGCGTCAACCACCCAGATTTGCGCCGGGTCGGCGACCGCGCCAACGTAGAGAGTATTATTCAGCAACAGCAGCTGACGGGCCCCATAAGGGCGACCTTTTTCATTGCGCTCGCTGAACAGCAGGCGGTTTTTTACCGTGCCGGTGGCGGTGTCGATAGCGCTGATGCCGCCGTCCAGCGAATTGCTGACATACAGCGTTTTACCCTCCGCAGAGAGCTGTAAAGCGAAGTTTTTCAGATCGGTATGCGTCAGGCCGATGGTATTGAGGGTGTGCGGATCCAGTGTGTAAACCGCCCCGCCCTGCACATTTTTAAAGCCTTCAGCGCTGGCGACGTACAGCGTATCACCCTGCGGGCTTAACGCCATCTCGTACAGCCCTTCCGCTAGCTGGCGCTGCAGCGGTTGCGCCACGTTAGGGACTGGCGAGTCGACAACCGGTTGGGAAACGGCAGAGGAATGAGGCGTCGCGCAGCCGCTTAACGCCGCGCTGATGGCCAGCGTCAACGCCGGAAGTGTGTATTTCATTGGATCAACCCTATAAAAAATCAATGACCCGATGGACGCACAGCGGCCGATATTGTGTGTTTCCAGCCTGCTGTCTTTACGTCACCCTACGCCTTCGCGACTCTTAGTGAACGACTCACTGGCGCAGCTCGAACCTTGCCAAAATTACGAATGAAAAAGAGAATGAGAACTATACTCATTATCTAATGTCAAACAAGTCCTGGCGGGCAAAAAAGATAATCTGCTGATTTTTTTTACGGCAATGGCGGATTAGGAGGGGAAGAAAGGATCCGTGACGGGAAAAGCGTCCCGGAAGCGATGCCGTGCACCGCCCGGGTTGCAGGCCAGAAGGCACACAATGTGTTGCCTATCTGGCGCAAAGCGACACATGACAGCGCTATGTCGCTGAACGGCGATTAATAGCGCACCATCACCGACTTCAGCTCCGTATAATCATCGATAAACGCGCTGCCGAATTCGCGCCCGATGCCCGAGCCCTTCATGCCGCCGAACGGTACCGCCGGGTCGAGGAAGGTATGCATATTGACCCATACGATGCCGGCCTCAATGGCCTCCGAGTAGCGTAGCGCCTGACGAATATTATCCGACCAGACGCTGGCCGCCAGGCCATACGGTGAGGCATTGATCCGCGCCAGCGCCTCTTCTTCACTGCGATAGCCGATAAAGCTGCACACCGGACCGAAGGTCTCTTCGCGCATCAGGGTGCTCGCTTCGCTGCGGACTTTGACCGCCGTCGGCTGCAGGAAATAGCCCTCGCCGGGCAGCGCTTCGCCGCCGCAGACGATGGTATCGCCCTCGTCGCGGGCGGTCTGGATCAGTTTGAGCACTTTCTCGTACTGCTGGCGGTTGGCCAGCGGCCCCATCAGCGTCCGTTCATCCAGCGGCGATCCCGGCGCGAAGGCGCTGAGTTTGTCTTTCAGCAGCGCCAGCACCACATCCAGTTTGCCCTCCGGCAGATAAAAACGCTCCGCAGCGGCGCAAATCTGCCCCTGGTTCAGATAGCCGGCTTCAATAATGCCGTTGACCATCGCCTCCGGCGTCAGGTCATCGAGGAACAGCGCGGCGTTTTTGCCTCCCAGTTCAAGGGTTACCCGTTTACCGAAAGCGCTGGCCGACTGCTGGACTTTTTCACCGGTGGCCACCGAACCGGTGAAGCTCACCTTGGCGCAGGCCGGATGCGCGATCAGCCGCTGGGCAATCTCGCCGCCGGCGCCGTTGACCACGTTAATCACCCCATCCGGGATACCCACCGCTTTCGCCAGCTCCGCCACGCGCAGCAGCGTCAGCGGCGTATACTCGCTTGGCTTGAGGACGATGGTGCAGCCGCAGACCAGGGCCGCCGCCAGCTTCCAGATGGCAATCATGATGGAGAAGTTCCACGGCACGATGCCGACCACCACCCCCAGCGGCTGGCGGCGGGTAAAGGCGGTATATTTCTCACCATTCATGGAGGGGAGCGAGACATCCAGCGTTTCGCCGGTGACTTTCCCCGCCCAGCCGGCGAAGTAGCGCAGGAACGCCACCGATTGATCCAGCTCGAGCATCCGCGCCAGCATGATGGTTTTACCGGAGCAGAGACTTTCCAGCTGCGCCAGCGCTTCACGATGTTCGGCCAGGGCATCCGCCAGCTTCAGCAGCAGCGCGCCGCGCGCCAGCGTCGGCATCTCGCGCCACTGATTAAACGCCTGGCGGGCGCTCTCCATCGCGCGATCCGCCTGGCCGACATCCGCCGCCGTGACCTCAGCAATCGCCTGTCCGGTCGCCGGGTTGATCACCGCGAACGGCGCGCCGCGGCCCGCTTCATGTTGACCAGCAATAAACTGCCCGTGCGGCTGGCGTAAAAAGGCGGTCACTTCCGCCAGTAAGGTTATCTCGCTCATCGTCAGCACCCGTTTTTCAGCAAAGTGAGTCCATCACAACACGGCTTATCGCCGCCGCCCATCGTTCTAAAGAACGTCATTCTTCCGGACGATATTCAACGCCCGCGCGGCGTGCTGTGATGAGGACCTTGAGCCAGGCAAGACCACAGGGTAACGCGATGAATATTAAAATCGATGCGCTGAACTACTACGGCGCGACGAAGAAATACCAGCTCCATTTTCCGGCGCTGCGGGAAGATATTGAAGCCGATGTGGTGATTATCGGCGGCGGCTTCTCTGGCATTAACACCGCCCTTGAGCTGGCGGAACAGGGGATCACCAACGTGGTGGTGCTGGAAGCGCGCCATCTCGGCTACGGCGGCACCGGGCGCAATGGCGGCCAGGTGATGGCCGGGATCGGTCACGATATCGAAGCGGTGAAAAAACACGTCGGCAAAGAGGGGCTGGAGACGCTGTTTAAAATCGCCAACCTCGGCGCGGGCATCATTCGCGAACGCATCCGCAAATACAACATCGACGCCGATTTCGTCCCCGGCTACGGCTATCTCGCCTATAACCAGCGACAGCTCAAAACGCTGCGCCAGTGGGAAAAGGAGTTTAAAGCCGCCACCCCCGATGAAGAAATCGAACTGTATACCGGGAAAGAGGTGCAGCAGGTGGTCGGCTCCGAGGTCTACTGCGGCGCGCTGAAACATATGGGCGGCGGGCAGATCCACTCCCTGAATATGCTGCTCGGTTCGGCGCAGGCCGCCCACTCGCTGGGGGTGAAGATTTTCGAATCCTCGCCGGTGGTGGAGGTGACTTATGGCAAACAGGTGCGGGTGCGCACCGCGATGGGCAGCGTCAAAGCCGCCAAACTACTGTGGGCCTGCGACAGCTTCCTCAACAATATGGAGCCGGAGATCTACAACAAGACGCTGGTCACTTACTCCTACCAGGTGTCGACCGAGCCGCTCTCCGATGAACTGATCGAGCGCATCAGCCCGCTGCGCGGCGCCTTCAGCGATATTCGTCCGGTGATTAACTACTATCGCGTCACTCGTGAAAACCGCCTGCTGTTCGGCAGCGCCACCCGCTTTGTGGAGTATACACCGAACGATTTCGCCGCCTGGAATCGCACCCTGCTGGCAGAGGTCTTCCCCTATCTCAAGGATGTGAAGATTGATTTCGCCTGGGGCGGGCCGATGGCCTGTAGCGCCAACCTGTTCCCGCAGATCGGCACCTTACGCGATCACAACAACGTCTTTTACGTCCAGGGGTACTCCGGCTTCGGCGTCACCCCGTCGCACATCGTATGCAAAATCCTCGCCGAAGGGATCAACGGCGGTTCCGACCGCTATCGTCTGCTGAGCAGCATCCCCCACGCGACCATCCACGGCCGTGACAGTCTGCGCTTGCTATTAGTCACCGCCGGAAAACTGATGCATCAAACCGCCGGTTTCTGGAAAGGCCGGAGTTAACCAGGAGAACGCTATGCACGCTTTTAAACTTAAACACCCGGTACCTGATCTGCAGCCGATCGGCAGCGTCAGCCTGCTCGGCGCGACGCCGACCGCAGGTGACCCGCAGGTAGCGGGCGCGATGATCTACGGCGAGCCGCAGGACGCCTTTACCTGCGGACTGTTTTCGTCCACAGAGGGGAGCTTTACCATGACCTATCCGTTTACCGAACACGCCACCGTCCTGGAGGGCGAAGTGGAGCTGACCGTCGCCGGCGGCGAGCCGCAGCGCTTTGCGCCGGGCGACAGCTGGTTTGTCAAACAGGGCACCGAAGTGGAGTGGAAAATTCTGACGCCGCGCTTTGTGAAGCACTACCTGGCGAACGTCGAGACCCGCTAACAAACTGATAATGCCCGGCGGCGCTGCGCTTGCACGGGCCTGGGAGACTCTCTTGGCGTAGGGAGCGCACAGGGGAGGCCCCGGAGGCGGCGCATTACGCCTTTTCCGGGCTACCAAATCGCGCAGCGCTGTAGCCCCGGTAAGCGGCAGCGCCACCGGGGGTTTTGAGGCCGCCAACACCGGCAGTTTCAGTCAGCATGGTGAATAAATTAAAGGCAGGCCGCACGGACCGTCGGCCGGATAAGGCGCAGCCGCCACCCGGCAGAAACAGGCGCAATGTGACAGGACGAATGGCCCCGGTTTTCGGGGTCATGTTGTTTATCAGCCGCCACATTCATCGACGCCGTCACAGAATCATGCGCCGCCCTCCACCTTCCGGACGATATTCGTTGAGCAGGATGCCCGCCTAAATTATGACTATCCGGGAGTGGCGCTGGCTATTCCCTGCCCTACCCCATTATTGTGCAGAGGTTGACTATGTTTAGTAACAGACTCGCCAGCCATCTTGAGCGCGGCGTCGTCGGCTTCCCGACCACCCTCGCCAGCTCCGTCGGGCTGATCATGGCCAGCCCGGTGATCCTGACGGTGACCAGCGGCTTCGGCATGGGCGGCGATACCTTCGCGCTGGCGGTACTGCTGGCCTTTATTATGATGCAGGCGCAGGTCACCACCTTCGCCGAGGCAGCGACGCTGATCCCCACCACCGGTTCGGTGTACGACTATATCTCCTGCGGCATGGGCCGCTTCTTCGCCATTACCGGCGCGCTGTGCGCCTATCTGATCGTGCATATTTTCGCCGGGACGGCGGAGACGATCCTGGCGGGCATTATGGCGCTGGTGAACTTCGAGTCGATCAACGCCCAGATGGCCGCTCGCCAGAACACCTGGATGGTCGGCGTCGGCATGGTGGTGATTTTCGGCCTGCTCAACGCCATCGGCGTGGAAATCTTCGGCAAGGTCGAAGTGGTGCTGACCTTCGGCATGTGGACCACGCTGACCATTTTCGGCCTGTGCGGCATTTTTATGGCGCCGGTCACCCATCTTTCCGGCTGGTTCGGCACGCCGCTGAACGTTAGCGATATCAACGGCCTGTTCGGCTATATCGGCATGGCGATGTTTATGTTCGTCGGTTGCGAACTGGTGACGCCGATGGCGCCGGAGATCAAACAGGCCCACCGCACCATACCGCGGGCGATGGCGCTGGGCCTGCTGGGGGTTGCCAGCTGCATGTTTATCTACGGCGCGGCGATTAACCGCCAGGTGGAGAACACCGTGCTCGACGCGGCCAACAACGTCCATCTGCTGGATACGCCGATGGCGATCCCGGCCTTCGCCGAGCGAGTGATGGGCCACGCCGGCCAGTACTGGCTCGGGGTCGGCCTGCTGCTGGCCGGCTGCGCCACCATCAATACGCTGATGGCCGCCGTGCCGCGTATTATCTACGGCATGGCGCTGGACGGCGCGCTGCCCCGCTTCCTGACCTGGCTGCATCCGCGCTTTAAGACGCCGGTGATCGCCATTGCCATCGGGGTGGCGATCCCCTGCCTGCATGCCTGGTATCTGAACGGCGATCTGGACCGCATCGTGCCGCTGATCCTCGCCGCGGTCTGCGCCTGGGGCGTCGCCTATCTGCTGGTCACGCTGTCGGTGGTGATGCTGCGTATCCGCCGCCCGGACCTGCCTCGTGCCTACCGCTCGCCATGGTTCCCGCTGCCGCAGATTATCTCCAGCGTCGGGATCATCATCGCTATCGTCAATATCACGCCGCCGGGGATGGACAGCCGCCAGGTACTGGTGCCGTTCGGCATTATGCTCGGCCTGACCGCCGCCTACGCCCTGTTCTGGACGGTGTGTGTGCAGCGCGTCAATCCGTTCAAGCCGCTGGTAGTGGAAGAGGTGGTTGAGCGCGCCATCAGCAATTATGAAAAGCAGACCCGCGGGGAGATGACGCCAGATGTCCTCCGTCCCCTGGTTTGAAACGCCGTTAATGAACGCGGTGCAGCGCGATCTGGCGGGATGGCCCTGCGAAAAGCTCAGCGAACGCAGCGCGCTGCTGCGCTTGAACGACGCCACCGCCGTCACCTTCAGCGTGCGTCAGAAGCGGCTATTTATGGCCAGCATTCACAGCTGCGAGTTTGTCGTCGAGGGGCGGGTGACCCGGCCCGTGCGCGGTAACATTCGCGGCCATCAATCCGGCTGGTGGAAACGCCAGCCGATCCGCTTTATCGGCAGTAAAGAGAGCGCGGAACTCGCCGGCTATCTCAACGGTTTTCCTAATCTCCAGCAGACCTTAAGCGAGCTGGACTACCGCCGCTTTTCGTTGACCTTTGACGATAGCGGCTGGCGCTGCTGCATTGAACCCTGGGCCGCCAGCGAAGTGGTCTGTAAAATGCCGCCGCTGCGCCGTTATCTGAAGCTCGAAGCGCAGCAGCGGATGCTGCTGCTCAGCGTACTGGCGATGATTAATCAGGCGATAAGTCAGTGGATGCGCGGTGAAATCGCAGAAGAGAAAGCATTGACTTCCCCGCCATCACCGCGGGGAAGCTGAGGTGGTTTATAGCAGACCAAACTGTTGCGCCAGCCGATCGAGAGCCTGCCTCTGGAACTGCGCAAACTCCGTCCGCGGCTGCTGCTGTTGAATAAATTCCAGCAGCGGATCCTGGACCTCGGTGCGGATGCCGCTCAGGGCTTCCATCACCGCCAGGCCGCAGAACGGCACGTAGGATTCGGCGTAGCCGCCCTCGTGCACCATCACCAGTTTCCCGCCGCACAGGCGATCCGCCGCCTGCTGGACCTGTTCAGTCATCGCCCGGAAGCTATCGCTGTGCAGCTGCATCCGCGCTAATGGATCCATGGCGTTGGCGTCATAGCCGCAGGCGATAATAATCAGCTCCGGCTCAAAGCGCACCAGCGCCGGAAGAACGATAGTTTCCAGCGCATAGCGCCAGCTGTCGTCGCCCGCCCCGGCCAGCAGCGGAATATTAATGTTGTAACCTTCGCCCGCGCCCACGCCGCGATCGTCTTCGCCGGCGTAGCCCGGCGGGAAGCAACCATCCTGATGCAAGGAGATAGTCAGTACGTCGTCGCGCTGCAGGTAGATATGCTGGGTGCCGTTGCCGTGGTGAACATCCCAGTCAATGATCGCCACCTTGCCCAGCCCCAGCCGCGCTTTCGCCCGCTCGACGGCAATGGGAATATTGGCGAGGAAACAAAATCCCATCGACTGATCCGGCAGACAGTGGTGTCCGGGCGGGCGCGACAGCGAATAGGCGTTATCCAGCTCCCCCTTCAGCACCGCTTCCACCGCCGCACAGGCCAGTCCGGCGGAAAGACAGGCGATTTCATAACTGCCCGGCCCCAGCGGCGCCTCTTTGCCAAGCATGCCGCCGCCGTTATCGCTTATCGCCTTAAAGCGCTCCAGATAGCTGTCGGGGTGGATCCGCCGCAGGTCCTCAAGGCTCGCCGGCGCCGCGCTGCGCAGCGCCAGCTGCGGCGTCAGCCCGGAGACATCCATCAGGTTTTTCATCCGCCGCTTGGTCTCCGGCGATTCGGCATGGCCGCCGCCGGCGGGCGGCTGCACCCAGCCACCCACCGGCAGCGTCACCGCGTGCAGGCCGGTACTGTGCCAGAAACAACGTTCATCAAAGAAGAAACCGGTTTTTCTTTTCACTCAATCCTCCCGTGGGCTAAGCCTTCCCGGCGGCGGACGCCGCCACAATTAAAATCAGTGACAGCAGCGCGCAGACGCCTGCCGCCGCCAGCAGCGGGTCGGCGCTGGCGAAGTGTTGCAGTAAGGCCCCCGCAAGCGCCGGGCCAGCCGCCATGCCGCCGCCGATCACCAGATTGATGCTGTTCATCAACCGACCGCTGTTATCAAGCCCGGCCACGCGGGCGAGAATAAAGGGCAGCACGAAGGTCCAGGTGAACTTAAACAGCAGCGCCGCAATGGCGTAGCGCACCAGCAACGGCTGGCCGATCAGCAGCCCAACGCTGACGATCAACAGCCCGTAGCCCAGCCACACCGGTAAACGATCGGCCCGCCGGGTGCCGCGCAGGGCCGCGCCGCCGGCGCCGATAATGCCGCAAACCGTCGCCGCCGCCAGCACCAGACCGACCTGCGTCGGGCTCAGTCCCGCCGCACTGCCGATGGTGCCGATAAAGGTCCACACGGCGCTGAGGCTGATATAGAAAGTGAGCACCGCCAGCACCGCCAGCGCCTGACGCCACAGCGCCGTCAACGGCTGCTGGCGGGAGGCTGAGAGCGGTTGAAAGCGCGGAGGGAAAGCGGATACCAGCGGCAAACAGCAGAGCATGATGGCGGCGAGGATCAGATACACCACCTTCAGGCCAAAGGTCGCGAACAGGCCGGGCAGCGCCAGCAGGCCAAGCATCCCTAACAGCAGTTGCCCTAGCACCCAAAAGGCGTAGACCCGCGACGGGTTCGGCGTTCCCGCCGCGCAGCTGATGCACAGAATCATCAGCGTGCCGCCCGCCAGCGAGGCGATAAAGCGCGCCGCCAGCAGCGCCTCATACTGGGTGACCACCGCCGAGGCGAGGTTGGCGGTCAGAAACACTACTCCGGCCGTTAGAGCGACCTGCCGCCAGTCCAGACGGCTCATCCACCACCACGCCGGAAGCGTCGCCAGACTCATCGCCCCCAGCTCCGCTGAGAACAGCCAGCCGATCTGCCCAGGTTTTAGCTGCCATTCGCTGGACAGCTGCGCCGCCACCGCCGGCGCGGTCATTAAAATCCCCGGCGCAATGGCGGCAAAAATCACGATCGCCGCCAGCAACCGCGGGGACACCACCAGCCCGGCGGGCCGGGAAAGCGCATTATCAGTGAGAGGTGTACTCGACATCGTAGGGCGTGCTCCGGTCAAAAAAGCCTCCCCCCGGAGGATCTCCAGGGAGTGATACCCACAGGCATCAGGAAAACGCCGTGCTGCCACGGCGCGCGCGGGATGCGAAAGTCAGATTACAGATGCAGCGTACGCTGAGCGGCCGGCATCCAGGTTCGGGAAACCAGTTCGGTACGATTGACCACTTCGGTCTTGGCGAAAATATTGCGCAGGTGCGTTTTTACCGTCGAGAGCGAGATATCCAGCTGGCGGGCAATCAGCTTATTGCTGGCGCCTTCGCGCACCATGCCGACGATTTCCCGCTCTTTGGCCGTCAGGATGGCGGGCAGGTCATCTTCTTCCTGCAGACAGTCGCGAATGGCCAGCTCCACCAGCGGCAGCACCGCCTGCGCCCGGTGACGCTCTTCGCAGGAGAAAGGCACGTCACGCATCAGCGAGATACCGGCGATGATCCGACGCTCGCGGCGAATAAAGATCTCGGTCATGTCGCGCACGTTATTCGGCAACATAAATTCATGATAATAATGCCGGTTGCGATCGCAGAGCCGCGGCGTCATCGCCGCCACGGTGGTGTTCTGGTGGCTAAAGTGCGCCGGTAAATGCGGATCCAGCGGCTGGAAGTTTTCCAGATATTGTTGGTGCGTATTATCGGAAATATTATGCAATATATAGTTTTCGGGTTTTAACCGGTTATTTACTCGATAAAACACCGCTGAAGTCAGTGGAATTAACTGGGAAATAGTCTGTAAACAACGGGCTATTATCGCATCATTACGGCTGGCTTTTAACAAAGCAGACATGATAGGGCCTCCCCGTCGAGATGATGGAACATGACACATGGATGACTACCGATAATTGAAGCATACATTTCACATTTAAGTAACACAATCATTAACATATTAACAATGTGATAGCCGTTACAAAATTTTCAGCAATGCATTGTTATATAAAGCATTTAAAAAACACCCTAACCATGCTTTACGATAGTGGCGTTAAAACATAAACAAAAAAGATTAACCCCCGGCGTACCTGCCTCTGGTGATAAAAAAACCCTATCCCCGACGCGTTATTCTCATCCTAAAGAACGATGGATTTTTGTTTTTTTTCACTTATACCCTTAACAGGATGCAATTAATTTTCGCCGCGGCTTAATCATGTGATTACGCCTGACCCGCTGTTGCCAAAATAATATCAACAGCACCGGTCATTTACCGAGGATAAGCCGATGCTGAATATCGCCGCCCTGCGCCAGCAGCAAATTCCGCTGGCCGCTGAGCCGCGCTCGCCGGTGCCGTTTCATATTCTGATGAAGCCAATTGGCCCCGCCTGCAATCTCGCCTGCCGCTATTGCTATTACCCGCAGGACGAAACGCCGGTCAACAAGATGGATGACGCGCGGCTGGAGCAGTTTATCCGCCGCTATATTGCCGCCCAGCCGGCCGGCGCGCGGGAAATCAACTTTGTCTGGCAGGGGGGCGAGCCGCTGCTGGCCGGCCTGAGCTTCTACAAAAAAGCGCTCGCCCTGCAGGCGCACTATGCCCCCGACGGCGTGACTATCAGCAATAGTCTGCAGACCAACGGAACGCTGATCAACGACGCCTGGTGCCGGCTGTTTCGCGAACATGGTTTTATTATCGGGTTAAGCCTCGAGGGCAACGAAGCGCTGCAGGACTACCATCGTCCGGATAAACGCGGCCGGTCGACCTGGTCGGCGGCGCTGCGCGGCATTGACCTGCTCCATCAGCATCAGGTGGACTTTAATCTGCTGGTGGTGGTGCATAACGAGATGGCGGCGCACGCGGCGGCGATTTATGACCGGCTGGTCAGCCTCGGCGCGCGCTATCTGCAGTTTCAGCCGCTGATGAGCGAAGGCGCGGCCCTGCGCGAAGGATACCAGCTCAGCGCCGATAACTGGGGACGTTTTATGGTCGGCATCTGGCGACAGTGGCGGAAGCGCTGCGATAGGGGGCGGGTGTTCGTTATCAATATCGAACAGGCGTGGGCGCAGTATTTCACTCATACCAGCGGCAGTTGCGTGCACAGCGCCCGCTGCGGCAGCAACCTGGTGATGGAGCCCGACGGACAGCTCTACGCCTGCGACCACCTTATCAACGCCGAACATCGGCTCGGCCGCCTCGATGAGCAGACGCTCGCCGCCGCGGTCGACGCCTCGGTTCAACTGCCTTTCGGTCAGCAGAAAAGCCTGCGCCGCGAATGCCAGACTTGCGCGGTAAAAATGGTCTGCCAGGGCGGCTGCCCGGCGCATCTCAACGCCGCGGGCAACAACCGCCTCTGCGGCGGCTACTACCGCTTCTTTAGCGAAATTCTGGCGCCCGTGCGCCCCTTTTCCCGCGACCTGCAGGGGCTGCAAGCCTGGCGGGCCGCGTTTGTTGGGACTGCGCATACTGCGTAGCACCTTACCCTGATGATATCCCCCTCTGAACAGGAGAGTCAGTCGTGAACAAAAAAGCCATGGCCGCGGCGGTCAGTATGATCCTCGCCGGTGGCGCGCACGCCGCGCAGCAGGAGCGTCCGAACGTCATCGTGATTATCGCCGATGATATGGGCTACTCGGACATCAGCCCCTTTGGCGGCGAGATCCCCACCCCTAACCTGCAGGCGATGGCCGAGCAGGGAATGCGCATGAGCCAGTATTACACCTCGCCGATGTCGGCCCCGGCGCGCTCAATGCTGCTCACCGGCAACAGCAACCAGCAGGCCGGGATGGGCGGCATGTGGTGGTACGACAGCACCATTGGCAAGGAGGGTTACGAGCTGCGGCTGACCGACCGCGTCACCACCATGGCCGAGCGCTTTAAAGATGCCGGCTATAACACGCTGATGGCCGGCAAATGGCATCTCGGTTTTGTTCCCGGCGCCACGCCGAAGGACCGCGGCTTTAACCACGCCTTCGCCTTTATGGGCGGCGGCACCAGCCACTTTAACGACGCGATTCCGCTCGGAACCGTCGAGGCGTTCCACACCTACTACACCCGCGACGGCGAGCGCGTCTCCCTGCCGGATGATTTTTACTCCAGCGAAGCCTACGCCCGCCAGATGAACGGCTGGATTAAAGCGACGCCGAAGGAGCAGCCGGTCTTCGCCTGGCTGGCCTTCACCGCCCCTCATGACCCCCTGCAGGCGCCGGATGAGTGGATCAAACGTTTTAAAGGCCAGTATGAGCAGGGTTACGCCGAGGTCTATCGCCAGCGCATCGCCCGCCTGAAAGCGCTGGGGATTATTCATGACGACACCCCGCTGCCGCATCTGGAGCTGGATAAAGAGTGGGAGGCGCTAACGCCAGAGCAGCAGAAATATACGGCGAAAGTGATGCAGGTCTACGCGGCGATGATCGCCAATATGGACGCGCAGATCGGCACCCTGATGGAGACGCTGAAGCAGACCGGACGCGATAAAAACACCCTGCTGGTCTTTTTAACCGATAACGGCGCCAACCCGGCGCAGGGTTTTTATTACGAATCCACCCCGGAATTCTGGAAGCAGTTCGATAACCGCTATGAAAACGTCGGCCGCAAAGGCTCATTTGTCTCCTACGGCCCGCACTGGGCCAACGTCAGCAACGCCCCCTACGCCAACTACCATAAGACCACCAGCGCTCAGGGCGGCATTAACACCGACTTTATGATCTCCGGCCCCGGGATCACCCGCCACGGTCACATCGACGCCTCGACGATGGCGGTGTATGACGTGGCGCCGACCCTGTATGAATTCGCCGGTATCGACCCGAACAAGTCGCTGGCGAAGAAGCCGGTGTTGCCGATGATCGGCGTCAGCTTTAAGCGCTATCTCACCGGTGAAGTCCAGCAGCCGCCGCGCGGCAACTACGGCGCCGAGCTGCACCATCAGGCGGCGTGGGTGGATGGCGAATGGAAGCTGCGGCGGCTGGTGCCGCGCGGCCTCACCGCCGGCGACGCGCCGTGGCAGTTGTTTAATCTGCACGACGACCCGCTGGAGACGCATGATGTCGCGGCCGAACACCCCGATCGGGTCAAAGCCATGAGCGAGGCCTACGAGGCGTTCGCTAAACGCACCATGGTCACCCGGGCAGAGGGCAAGATGATCGACTACGTCGGCATCGACAGCAAAACCGGGCGCTATCTGGCAGTCGACCCCGCCACCATGAAGCCGGTTCCGGCGCCGCAGGCGATCCCTGTGAGCGAACTCCACTAACTGGCACGGCTATCGTTCTTCCGGGCGATAGCCGGGACCTGACGCGCTTTTTAAGGTAATTGGAAACCCCATTACAGGAGAGTGCGGATGGCGAGAGTCGTGGTGATCACCGGTGGCGGAACCGGAATTGGCGCCGCCTGCGCGCGGCTGATGCGCGCCGCGGGCGATCGGGTGTTTATTACCGGACGGCGCGAGGCGCCGTTGCAGGCTGTCGCCGCTGAGACCGGCGCCACGGCGCTGGTGGGCAATGCCGCCGACGGCGAGGTGTGGCGCCAGCGGCTGCTACCGATCATTCTCGCCCAGACCGGCGGGATTGATGCCCTCATCTGCAGCGCCGGCGGGATGGGCAACAGCCCCGCCGCCGAGACCAGCGACAGCCAATGGCGCGAGGCGCTGGACGGCAATCTCACCAGCGCGTTCGCCAGCGTTCGCGCCTGCCTGCCTTCGCTGATTGCCCGCCGCGGCAATGTGCTGTTTGTCGCCTCCATCGCTTCTCTGGCCGCCGGGCCGCAGGCCTGCGGCTACGTCACCGCCAAACACGCCTTGATCGGCCTGATGCGCTCCATCGCCCGCGATTATGGCCCACAGGGGGTACGCGCTAACGCCGTCTGCCCCGGCTGGGTCACGACGCCGATGGCGGATGAAGAGATGATCCCGCTGATGCAGGCGGAAGGGCTATCGCTGACTGAGGCTTATCAGCGGGTCTGTCGCGACGTTCCGCTGCGCCGCCCCGCCAGCCCCGAGGAGATAGCCGAGGCCTGCCATTTTCTCTGTTCGCCACAGGCCGCCATCATCAGCGGCGCTACGCTGGTCGCCGACGGCGGCGCCAGTATCGTCGATGTACCCACTCTGGCGTTTGCCTAACGCCCTACTCTGTTCAGGAGCCCCTATGACTTCAGAAGCCGTATTTATCCAGGTCGGCGCGCTGGCCGATGGTTTTGCCCCGCACGGTAATTTACTCGCCACCACCAACCTGCCCACCGGCGAAAACTTTACCTTTTATGTCGCCGGGAGCGAACCGCAGCAGCTGGTTATCGAAGATGAGCAGACGCTAAGCTGGAACGGCAAGCGCGCCCCCTGGCGGGCGACCGCCCTGCGCCCGGACATTCTGTTTATCGACTTCCTTGACCCGGAGCGGGATAACGCCAGCATTAGCGCGGTATGCAACCTGACGCAGCGCAACGCCACCCTGGTATACGGCCAGTTGCCGGACGAAGCCGCCGCGCGTCTGGACGCCTTCAGCCGGGTGGAGCGAGGCCTACCGCTGACCGCAGTAGAAGCGCGCTTTGTCTTCACCCGCCTGGATGCGCAGCCGGGGCCGCTGCCGGACTTTACCACTGCGCTGGTCGGCATGCGCAATCAGTACACCTACAGCCCGACCGAGCGCTATGAGCACATCTATCTCAACGACAATTTTTACGCCTGGCAGTGTCTGGACGGCGTGGAAAAGGGGCTGGCGGATGTCGATCGCTGCCACTACGTGCAGGTGGCGGAAGATCTCTATCTGTTTGTCTGGCGGGAGAAAATCATTCCGACGCTGGGCGTGATCCTCATCGATCTGCAGCAGATGCGCACCGACGGCAAGATCATGGGCTATCAGGGCAGCGATTTCGGTGCCATGAGTAATTTCCCGGTCGGCGCCAGCGCGAAGATCCTCAATGTCACCCGCCATCAGGAATAAAGGGGCGCCGCCGGGCACGCTTTCAGGCGCCCTGCCCGTCATGTTGCCGGGTGGCGGCTGGCGCCTTACCCGGCCTACGGCAGCCTCTCACAGGATCACACCTCCCAGGCCCGGTAAGCGCAGCGCCACCGGGCGATGCCATCAGGCACGGAGCCGCTTTATTGCCGGGTGGCGGCTGCGCCTTACCCGGCCTACCAGGGCCTCTCACAGGCTCACACCTCCCAGGCCCGGTAAGCGCAGCGCCACCGGGTGAAGACAACGGATACGGAGCCGCTTTATTGTCGGGTGGCGGCTGGCGCCTTACCCGGCCTACCAGGGCCTCTCACAGGCTCACACCCCGTAGGCCCGGTAAGCGCCATTTATCGCCCTCTCCCCTCCGGGGAGAGGGAGTGACTCAGGCGCTGGCGCTGTCCAGCCGCGCCACTTGCTCCGCGCTCAGGCTCAGCGCTGCCGCGCGGGCAAAACTCTCCACCTGAGCCACGCTGGTGGCGCTGGCGATCGGCGCGGTCACCCCTTCGCGGCCGATCAGCCACGCCAGGGCCACCTCAGCCGGCTTCGCGCCCTGCTCGTCCGCGACCGCCACCAGGGTATCGATAATCCGCATCCCGCGCGGATTCAGGTACTTACCAATCCCGCTTCCGCGCTGGCTCTGCGCCAGATCCGACGGCTGGCGGTACTTACCGGTTAAGAACCCGGAGGCCAGGCTGTAGTAGGTCACCACCCCGATGTCGCGGCTGACGCAGAGATCGCACAGCGCGCCTTCAAACGCGGAGCGGTGGTAGAGGTTATATTCCGGCTGCAGCACCTGCCAGGCAGGTAAGCCGCCTTTACGCGCTACCTCCAGCGCCCCTGCCAGCTGCATCGCATCGAGGTTAGAGGCCCCCATCGCGCGGATTTTTCCGGCCTGCTGCAGGCTATGGAAAGCCTCCAGCGTTTCCGCCACCGGGGTTTGCGGATCCGGCCAGTGGGAGAAGTAGAGGTCGATATAGTCGGTATTCAGGCGACGCAGAGAGTCGTCCACCGCCTGTTGGATCCAGGCTTTGCTGAGCCCTTTATGGCCGGGGAGGCCTAAATCGGAGCCGACTTTGGTGAAGATTTTCACCTTATCGCGCATGCCCGGGCGCGCCTGCAGCCAGCGGCCAATTATGGTTTCGGATTCGCCGCCCTGGTTGCCCTCCGCCCAGCGGGAATAAACATCCGCCGTATCGATAGCGTCAAAACCGTGGTCAACAAAAGCATCAAGAAGAGCAAAACTGGTTTTTTCATCGATGGTCCAGCCAAAGACGTTACCGCCAAAGACTAATGGGGCGATGGAAAATCCGGTTTTGCCCAAAGGACGTGTCATCATGCCGAGTACTCCTTAGCTTATATTCTGCTTCCCTCAGGTAACCACAATGGTCAGGAGAGGAGGTGAATGGATAATCAGAAAAGGAATCATACGGCGGGCGCTCCATGCCCGCAGGTACACTCAGACATTATGTCCCGGAATAAACATCAAAGCTAAAATATTTGCCGGCTAATTTTTTATAGGTGCCGTCGGCAAGAATCTTCGCAATCGCGCCGTTTATTTCCTGACGCAGCGCCTCATCGTCTTTACGCAAGCCTATCGCCGCCCCGGCGCCAAACAGCGTATCGTCCTGCAGATGGCCGCCGACAAAGGCGAATTCCTTACCCTGCGGCTGCTGCAGGAAGCTGTAGTCGGCCATCATCCCGGAGAGCACCGCGCCGTCGATGCGCCCGGACTCCAGGTCACGCACCACGCTATCGGCCCCCTGGTAGGCCACAATGTTGATCCCCTGCGGCCGCCAGTGCTGATTAACATATGTCTCCTGCGCCGAGCCCTGCTCCACGCCGATGGTTTTGCCCTT
This sequence comes from Klebsiella africana, assembly GCF_020526085.1. Taxonomy (NCBI): domain Bacteria; kingdom Pseudomonadati; phylum Pseudomonadota; class Gammaproteobacteria; order Enterobacterales; family Enterobacteriaceae; genus Klebsiella; species Klebsiella africana. The sequence continues at coordinate 3,871,695 of NZ_CP084874.1, forward strand.
CAGCTGTTCCGGCGTATTGCCTTGCAGGGTATTTTTACGCGCCACGAGGAACACCGGTCCGTTATACAACTTGTCGCTAAAGGCAATCTGCGCTTTGCGCTTCTCGGTCATGTACATCCCGGAAAGGATCGCGTCGAATTTACGCGCCTTCAGCGCCGGGATAATGCCGTCGAAATTGCTTTCCACCCACACGCATTTCGCCTGCAGCTGCTGGCAAATGGCGTTGCCTAAATCAATATCAAACCCCGCCAGCTTGCCCTGCGGATCTTTCCATTCAAACGGCGCGAAAGTCGGGTCGACGCCGAAGCGGATTTCCTTTGCTCCTTCGGCCAGCGCCGACGTCGACGCCATTAATGCCAGCCATAGCAACAGTGATTTTTTCATTCGCGTTCTTCTCCAGAGATTAGCGACAGTGTTTTTCCACCAGGCGGGCGAACAGCGTCGCGCCGGTGGTGATAATGTCATCGTTAAAGTCGTAGCCGGGGTTATGCACCATGCAACCGCCCTTTTCCCCTTTCTCACCATTGCCGAGCAGGAAGTAGCTGCCCGGACGTTCGCGCAGCATAAAGGCGAAATCCTCGCTGGCGTTCATCGGCGAGACTGACTCCAGGACCCCTTCGCTGCCAAACACCTCCAGTGCCAGCGCCCGGGCGAAATCGGTCTCTTCAGGACTGTTGGTTAATACCGGATAGGAGTCGTAAACCTCCACTACACTGCTGGCGCCATAGCTTTTGGCGGTAAAGTCAGCGAGCTCGTGAATACGCTTGATCAGCAGGTCGCGGATTTCCGGCTTCATTGCCCGCACGCTGAGCTCCATCACCGCGCTCTCCGGAATGACGTTGGAGGCGATACCGGCCTGGAAGGTGCCGACGCTGACCACTGCCGTTTCCCCCGGCGGCACGTTGCGCGCCACAATGCTCTGCAGGGCCATCACCAGCGCCGCACCGGCGACGATCGGGTCGACGGTGCGCTCGGGGTGGGCGCCGTGGCCGCCGTAGCCGGTAATCGTGATTTTGACGGTGTCCGCCGAGGCCATAAAGTTGCCGGCATAGAAGCCCAGCTTGCCTACCGGCAGGCCTGGCATGTTGTGCAAGCCAAAGATGCGTTCGCAGGGGAACTGCTCGAACAGCCCGTCTTTAATCATTAAATCGGCGCCGCCGATAGCCTCTTCCGCCGGCTGGAAAATCAGATGTACCGTGCCGTTAAACTGGCAGGCCGGCGAGGCGATATATTTTGCCGCCGCCAGCAGAATGGTGGTGTGACCGTCATGGCCGCAGGCGTGCATTTTCCCTGGCGCCGTGCTGGCCCAGGGTAAACCGGTGGTTTCCTCGATCGGCAAGGCATCCATATCGGCGCGTAAACCGATGGTGCGCGGAGAATCGCCTTTGCGCAGGCTGCCGACCACGCCGGTCTTGCCGAGACCGCGCGTCACCTGATAGCCCCACTCCGTCAGCTTGCTGGCGACCAGTTCGCTGGTATTAAACTCTTCCAGACTTAATTCCGGATTGGCATGTAAATAATGACGGATAGAAATCATTTCCGCTTCCGTCGCTTTAATTTCTGGAATTACATAATCACTCATGCCGCTCTCCGGGAAATAAATTAAGGACTTAACACGGTATCGCGGTCAAAAGTTTATGCAAGCAGCATTTCTAATACCTGGAATGAACTCATCTTATTTAATAATCTGCTCATTACAGCGTAATTAATAAACAAAATAGCAAAATTTAAAAATAAACGTTTATTTTATAGAGAGTTTACCGTTATTTACCCTACCATCCACGGCCATATTCAGATTTAAATAAAATAAACGTGTATGAAATTACAGACACTTTTCCTCGCCGCCATCGTCATGCTGGCGGGCTGCAGCGCGCAAGGCGATACCGCCAGCCAGCAGCAGGCCAGCATCCAGAAGATGCGCAGCGAAACCCTCAATAAACTTTACGCCCTGCAGCCTGAGGCCCGTAGCGATATTCAGCATGCGAAAGGGTATGCGGTATTTGCCAATAACAGCAGCAAGATCCTGCTGTTCGGGTTTGGCAGCGGTTACGGCGTGGTGCGGAATAACGCCACCGGAAAGGACACCTATATGAAAATGGCCCAGGGCGGCGCCGGCCTGGGGATGGGGATTAAGCAGCAGCGCACGGTGCTGGTTTTCCATGATAAAGCGGCCCTGGAGACCTTTATCCGCCAGGGATACATGGTTGGCGCCGATGCGAACGCCGCGGCAAAATATGATGACAAAGGCATCGCGCCGATCGCCGCCTCCACCAGCGGCGTGGCGTCAGATACCGCCTCGCTGCCCTCGAAGGTCAACGTCTACGACCTGACCGAAAAAGGTCTGGCCGCCCAGGCAATGATCAATGGCTATAAATACTGGCCGGATGATGCGCTGAACCCATAGCTTTCCGCGAGTGCGCCGTCGCCGGATCAGGCTTTCCCTGACCCGGCGTCGCGGAGCAGCGCATTTAGTGGCCGAGGGCGCCGCTCACCAGAATCGAGGTGATGATCCCGGTCGCCGCAGCGATCAGCACATAGTTACCGTCGATATAGGACCAGTGATGGCCTTCCGGCGGGGGCGGCAGGCCGCGGTCGCTCCAGTCGCGGACGCGATATTCATCGCCACGGAACGGCGCCGGGGCCGGATGGCCTTTACGGAAATCGTTGCCACGCCAGGCGAAATGGTCCTGCTCGTGACGCCCTTGATCGTGCCCGTCATGCCCATCGCGATCCGGTGCACGGTGATCATGATCGCCCTGATGATGGGCGTCAGGTCCCCCCTGCGGTGCATGCCTGTCATGGTCCGGTCCGTTCTGCCACACCGTGGGCTGCCCCGGACGATGCCCGTCGTTCGGGCCATCGGCAAAGGCCGGGACGCTCAGCACACAGGATAAAATTACTGCCAGAGAAATCATCTTTTTCATGGTACACCTCCTGATTCAGCTCCTTTGTACCGGGCAAATGTGAAGAAAGAGTGAGTAACTGGTTAACCAGGACGATTCCTGGCATCCGCTGTCAGCAAGTGGTTGTGCTGATGGAGGTGCAATAAAAAAGGCCGCTTTCGCGACCTTTATTCAGACAGGTAAAAGGACTTATTCAGTCGCTTTATTTTTTAACTCTTCGGCGCCGGTTTTGGTTTTATCCCAGCCCTTTTCCGCACCGGATTTGGTGGCGTTCCAGCCTTTTTCACTGACCTCTTTGGTCTTATCCCATCCCTTCTCGGTGCCTTCTTTGGTCTTGTTCCAGGTTTTCTGCGCGCCCTCGCTCACCTGGCTGCCGACGCTGTCCTGCTTGCCTTCGGCGGCGTGTTTCGCCTTCAGCTGCTGCTCTTCACCCTCATGCTGGGCCTGATGCAGCTTCTCTTTGGCGGTGTTGGCGTTAGCGTTCGCCGCCGCGACGGTATCATCTGTTGCATGTGTTGTCGCAGCAAAAACCGGAGCCGCAACCAGAATAGCCGATAACGCAATCATTGCTTTTTTCATAATATCCTCTCTCACGTGTCGTGTTATGAGTCGCATTCAGGATGGCACAACGAACCGGGGATGACATTAGGAATTAGCCTGAAAAACGTCTTCGATCTCCAGCCATGGTAGAAAATGCTGCCGCCGTGCGCGCCCTGTCGGCGTTCACATAATTTCCAACATGTTTGTTACATTTTATGAAATTTGCCCTTGATATACTTGCCGTTGATGTTTGTTCGAGAATAATTCTCAGAATCATTATATTTATAAATTAGCAAACGGAACTCCTTTTATGGCAAGAAAATCAGTAAGATCGCTGTTGCTTACTGCGCTGATCGCGACGCCCTTCCTCAGCTATGCGACCCAATATCCCCTGACGGTCACCGACCTTGACGGCCGGCAGGTCACCCTCGCCAAAGAGCCGCAACGTATTATTCTGCAGGATGGCCGCGACATTATGACCCTCGCCCTGCTGGACCGGGACAATCCGTTTAAACGGCTGGTGGCATGGAATAATCTGGCGAAAAAGCAGGACGTTGCCACCTGGCAGATGCTGAAAACGACGTGGCCGCAGTCGGCCACGATCCTTGACATGGGCTTCAGCGACAAGGGCAACGTCGATCTTGAAAGCGTCATCGCCCGCCAGCCGGATCTGATGATCGCCCAGCTGCGCGCCAGGCCCGCACTGATGGAGAGCGGCGTCATCGACAAGCTCAGCGCCCTGCACGTTCCGGTGCTGTTTGTCGACTATGAGATCAACCCGGCGAAAGATACCGCCCCCAGCATCGATCTGCTGGGCAAAGTCCTTAACCGCGAGAGCCAGGCCAAAGCCTTTACCGATTACTATCGTCAGCAGCTGCAGACGATTCGCCAGAAAACCGCGGCCATCACGCCGAAGGCCAACGTCTTCGTGGAAGCGCTGGCCGGCAACAGCGACGCCTGCTGCTTTACCCACGGCCACAGCGGCTGGGGCGGACTGGTGGAGGCGGTCGGAGCGAACAATATCGGTTCGCAGCTGCTGCCGGGCGCCTCCGGGTTCGTCTCGCTGGAGAAAATCATCAGCATGAAGCCCGACGCCTGGATCATGACCGGCTCGAAGCGCGGCAACAGCCAGGTGCTGCCCCTGGGCTATGAGGTTAAGCCAGAGGTGGTGAACGCCCAGGCACAGACGCTGCTGGCGCGACCTGGGGTCAGCCAGATCCCGGCGGTACGGGAAAAGCGGGCCTATGGCGTCTATCACCACTTCTATAACCACCCGTGGAATATTGTCGGCATGGAATACCTGGCGAAAGATATCTATCCGCAGGCCTTCGGCGATCTCAACCCGGATGAGACTTACCATTATATTGTGCGTCATTTCACCGACCTGCCGGACCAGCCGTTCGTCTTCTCCTGGCAGCAGAGCGAGTAATCCGGCATGCGTTTAACCTCCGACTCCGTGCTCGACGGGCTGCCCGCCGGGACCTCTGGCGTGATGGATGACTATCGCCGTATCGTGCGTCGCCGCCTGCTGCTGATGCTCCTGCTGGCGCTGTTGATTGTCGCGTCGCTGCTGCTCGATTTTATGCTCGGCCCCGCCGGTCTGCCGCTGCAGAGCCTGTGGCAGACGTTAACCGATCCGGCCAGCGCCGATCCGGGCACGCGCGCCATCGTCTGGGATATCCGCCTGCCCTATGCGGTGATGGCGATTATCGTCGGTCTGGCGCTGGGACTGGCCGGCGCCGAAATGCAGACCATCCTCAATAACCCGCTGGCCAGCCCGTTTACTCTCGGCGTCTCCTCGGCTGCGGCGTTTGGCGCCGCGCTGGCGATTGTGCTGGGTATTGGTCTGCCCGGTATTCCCGGCCAGTGGTTTATCTCGGCCAACGCCTTTATCTTCGCCCTGCTGGCGGCCCTGCTGCTGGACGGCATCACCCGCTGGACCCAGGTTGCCACCTCCGGCGTCATTCTGTTCGGTATCGCGCTAGTCTTTACCTTTAACGCCCTGGTCTCGATGCTGCAGTTCATCGCCAACGAAGACACGCTGCAGGGGCTGGTGTTCTGGACCATGGGCAGCATCGATCGCGCCTCCTGGAGCAAAGTCGCCATCCTGCTGGTCGCCCTGGCGCTGGTGATGCCCCTGTCGCTGCGCAGCGCATGGAAGCTGACCGCCCTGCGGCTGGGTGAGGACCGGGCCGTCAGCTTTGGCATTAACGTTCGCCGCCTGCGCCTGACCACGCTGCTGCGGATCAGCATTCTGTCGGCGCTTTCGGTGGCCTTTGTCGGGCCAATCGGCTTTATCGGCCTGGTGGCGCCGCATATTGCGCGGATGCTCTTCGGCGAAGACCATCGCTTTTATCTGCCCGCCAGCGCGCTAATCGGCGCTCTGGTGCTCTCCCTGGCCTCCATCGCCTCGAAGAACCTGATCCCGGGGGCCATTATTCCGGTGGGGATCGTCACTTCCCTGGTCGGGGTCCCGTTCTTTTTGAGCATTATTTTACGTCACCGGGGGCAGGTATGAGCGACCAGACGTTATCCGGGCTGTCGCTGTCTCACTTCAGCGCTGGCTACCCCAGACGCAAGGTGATCGAGAACCTGACGGTTCCCCATCTGCCGCGGGGAAAAATCACCGCGCTGCTGGGGCCAAACGGCAGCGGTAAATCGACGTTAATGCGGGCGATGGCGGGTCTGGGCCCCTGCCGTGGCGAGCTGCTGCTGGAGGGGGAAAATCTGCTGACGCAGCCGTTCTCACGTCGCGCGGAGCAGGTGGTCTATCTTCCACAGACGCTGCCTGCCGGCGTGCATCTGCATGTGCTGGAGTCGATTATCGTGGCCCAGCGCGCCGCCGGAGGACGCCACAGTCCGCAGCACCAGGAGGAGGTGATGGCGCTGCTGCGACAGCTGGGGATTGCCCACCTGGCGATGAGCTACCTCGATCAGCTCTCTGGCGGACAAAAGCAGCTGGTGGGGCTCGCTCAGTCGCTGATCCGCCAGCCGCGCCTGCTGCTACTCGACGAACCGCTCAGCGCCCTTGACCTCAACTACCAGTTTCACGTGATGGATCTGGTGCGTAGGGAGACCCGGCGGCGCAACATCGTGACCCTGGTGGTGGTGCACGACATCAATATAGCCCTGCGTCACGCTGACCACGTGCTGATGCTCAAGGCGGGCCAGCTGCTCGGCGACGGCACCCCGGCCGCGGTCATCACCCCCGAGACCCTGGCGGCCGTCTATGGCGTGCGCGGGCGTATTGAACCCTGTTCGCAGGGGGTGCGGCAGGTAATTATTGACGGGCTGGTAGACAGCGAGGCCTGAGCGCGGCGCGGGGATGGTTCGTCCTCCCCGCGTCCGCCGGCTTAGTGATCGAGATAGAGGTAGTTTTCCCAGCTTTTCATGCGGATCAGGATCTTCCGGATCAGCGACAGCTCTTTCAGGTGATCCGAGTAGACCGCCGCCTCGAGGGTGGCCCCCTGCGGTAGAGCGTATTCGGCAAAACGCGGATCGGTCACCTTCAGCACCACCAGCGCCCGGCCATGGGTATTGAGCGCGTCTGTGGTCAGCAGTTTGCCCTGCCCCTGGAACTGACTCTCGCCAATCGCCGGCAGCACGTCGGCCACTTCTCCGCGAAAGACGGTGCCCGGGATGGCCGGGAACATCAGTTCCGCAGGCTCGCCTTTGTGCAAACGCTGCAGGGCGTTCTGGCGAAATGCCGCGACGTACTCCCGCGAGGCGGCACCCTCCACCGGTACAAAGGTCATCAGCGGGATCATCCCCAGCGCAGTGGACATCGTACCCGGCCGTAAGCCGACGGTGCTGACGTAGCCGTCTTCCGGGGCGCGGACAACGGTGTTCTCCAACTGAAACTGCGCCTTTTGCAGCTGCGCCAGCAGGGAGGCCACGGTGGTATTTTTGCCCTTCACTACCGAGTCCAGCGCGTTGCGCGCCTGTACCACCTTCGCCTGAGCGGCGCTGACGCTGGCTTCATCGGCTTTCCACGTCTGCAGACGGGTATCAACCATTTGATCGGAGAAGGCGCCCTGGGCGTGGCCCGCCCGATAGCGAGCATACTCCCGCCGCGACTGGTCGCGCTGGGCCACCGCACGGCTCAGCTCGGCCTGCGCCTGGCTTAACGCCGCGTTTAAGGAGAGCGCATCCTGACTGGCCGCTTTTATCTGCGCCTGCAGATCGTCTACTTTCGCCTGGAACGGCGTCGGGTCGAGGGTAAACAGCACATCGCCCTTATGCAGCATCTGGTTAGGCTTCACCGGTACGCTCTGCACCCGGCCGCGCACCTGCGACACAATCGGCACGGTGCGAAACACCTGATTACCGACATCGGTATAAGGGAAGTTGTAGTTCATCCCGAAGATCACTGCGCCAATCAGGGCGATACCGCCGAGCACCGCCGTCGGTACGGTCCACTTATTGAGCGGAATGCGGAAGACTTTAAACACCACGATGCATAGCGCAGCGTAGGTGAGCAACATTAACGTTTCCATTATTTTGCCTCCTTCGCTTTCAGGGCGTCGACCTCGCGCTGGACCTGTTCCAGCTGCTGGGCCACCGTTTCCAGACGCTGATGCAGCGCTTGCTGATCGTCGGCAATATGGCGCATTCCCCACCCGCGATCTTCGCGCCACAGCGTTGCCCAGATCCATAACAAAGGCCACAGGGCGTGGAGGGTAAATAAGCTGACCCAGCCGGCATAATGAATCGCATCCTGATGAGGATGGCGCCGCTCTTTGGCAATTTCATAAGGAATATCGTGAATAACAATGACGCCATAAAAAAGTATTAAGGCCACAGCGATTAGAATGGCCAACGCAACATAATCCAGGGTCATAAAATAACTCCAGAGTGAAAGGTTAACTAAATAAAACGGCCAGATTCAGGCGTAACGGGGCCGGGGAAAACGCGCGCTTAGCGCTTTTCCCTGGCGGTGATAGCAACGTGATGGCGTGAATCTGCCGAATCGGGTTCAGAATTTCTCAGGAATATGACGGTCGATGGAGATCAGCTTGCCTTTTTTCACCGTGATATATCCCCCCTCGCGCAGGGCGGCCAGCACCTGGTACACATAGCTGCGCGAAAGATTGGTTCGTTTAATAATAAATGCCGACAGGCTCTCATGCTGACCCCCATCAATTTCGCCACGATATAAATAGCGCGACAGCATCGATTTAATGGTCTGAAAGCTGGTCTGGCTGCCGCGTTCATAGTGGGCATCAAGGGCAAATATACCCATGTAGGCCAGGATCGTGGTCAGCTCTTGCATATAGGCCGGGGACGACTGAAAAAATATTCGCTCAAAGTCGCTGACGGTTATTTTCGCCAGCTGGCACTCGCCCAGACACTGATAATAGAGCGCCACCGACGGACAATAATGTTCCAGTAATCCTAACGGCATATGCGCAATAACAATGCCGATCAGGTTCTGCTCATCGCCGAAGGCCAGCGTCATTTGCCCCTGCAGCAGAAAATAGAGATAGCCCGGCTGCGGAATAAAGCGCTGGTCTTTGCTCAGATTCAATGTTTCACTGCAGGCGATCACCGCCGGCAGATGCGTGGTCAACGTCAGCTTCTGGTACCGATCGTAAATATCGCCAAAACCGGGGTTCATCGCGCTACGCACTCCTTTACCGTTGGCCACCGCGGCGGGGCTAACCGCGACCTGTTGAACTATACCTAAGCGGGTGGGGAAGGAAAAGTCCAGATCTGGAGTGGCGAAATATTCCGCCTGGCTCACATTTTTTACCCTCGCCTCCCTGTTTCGTGACCCGATCGTTCCGCTTACCACCAGGCTGTGCTTTAATGAGCTAAACCGGTTTAACAAAGTTTAGCTTAGAGGAGTTTGTCGTATGAATGGAAAAATCTGGGTACTCGGCGATGCGGTCGTCGACCTCCTGCCTGATGGAGAGGGTCGCCTGCTGCAATGCCCCGGCGGCGCGCCGGCCAACGTCGCGGTCGGCGTGGCACGGCTCGGCGGCGACAGCGGGTTTATCGGCCGCGTCGGCGACGATCCCTTCGGGCGCTTTATGCGTCACACCCTGGCGCAGGAGCAGGTAGATGTGAACTATATGCGCCTCGATGCGGCGCAGCGCACTTCCACGGTGGTGGTCGATCTCGATCAGCACGGGGAGCGCACCTTTACCTTTATGGTCCGCCCGAGCGCCGACCTGTTCCTTCAGCCCGAGGATCTCCCGCCGTTTGCCGCCGGCCAGTGGCTGCACGTCTGCTCTATCGCCCTCAGCGCCGAGCCGAGTCGCAGCACGGCATTCGCGGCGATGGAGGCGATAAAGCGCGTCGGGGGCTATGTCAGCTTCGACCCCAATATTCGCAGCGACCTGTGGCAGGATCCGCAGGAGCTGCGCGACTGTCTCGACCGGGCGCTGGCCCTCGCCGACGCCATAAAACTCTCGGAAGAGGAGCTGGCCTTTGTCAGCGGCAGCGACGACATCGTCAGCGGCATCGCCCGGCTGAATGCCCGCTTCCAGCCGACGCTGCTGCTGGTGACCCAGGGCAAAGCGGGGGTCCAGGCCGCCCTGCGCGGCCAGGTTAGCCACTTCCCCGCTCGCCCGGTGGTGGCCGTTGATACCACTGGCGCCGGCGATGCCTTTGTCGCCGGGCTGCTCGCCGGCCTCGCCGCTCACGGTATCCCTGACAACCTCGCCGCGCTGGCTCCCGACCTTACGCTGGCGCAAACCTGCGGCGCGCTGGCCACCACCGCCAAAGGCGCCATGACCGCCCTGCCCTACAGGGACGATCTTCAGCGCGCGCTGTGATCCCGTTGGGCCGGCTAACGGCCCACTTTGCTGGCGATATCACAATTCTTAAACCGGTTTAGCAATTTTTATTTTCACCGCGTAACCGACATGTTTACCATATCAACTAAACCGGTTTAGCAAACATTAGCACACTCACTGATTTACCTTTGGATGTCACCAACATGTATAAAAAACGGAAGTTAGCCATTCTTATTGCTTTGCTAACCGGCACCGCCGCCGCCCATGGGCAGACAGACCTGAACAGCATTGAAGCGCGTCTCGCCGCCCTGGAAAAACGCCTGCAGGATGCCGAGACCCGCGCCAGCACTGCCGAAAGCCGTGCCGCCTCGGCGGAGCAGAAAGTTCAGCAGTTAACCCAGCAGCAGCAGCAAACCCAGGCCACCACCCAGCAGGTGGCCAGGCGCACCACTCAACTGGAAGAAAAAGCCGAACGGCCCAGCGGCTTTGAGTTCCACGGCTATGCCCGCTCCGGGGTGATCATGAACGACTCCGCCGCCAGCACCAAATCCGGCGCCTATATGACTCCCGCCGGGGAGACCGGTGGCGCCATTGGTCGTTTGGGTAACCAGGCCGACACCTATGTGGAAATGAACCTCGAACATAAGCAGACGCTGGACAACGGGGCAACCACCCGTTTCAAAGTGATGGTGGCCGACGGGCAGACCACCTATAACGACTGGACGGCAAGCAGCAGCGACCTGAACGTGCGCCAGGCGTTTGTCGAGCTGGGCAACCTGCCCACCTTCGAAGGCCCGTTCAAAGGCTCGACCCTGTGGGCTGGGAAACGCTTTGACCGTGACAACTTCGACATCCACTGGATTGACTCGGATGTGGTGTTCCTCGCCGGGACCGGCGGCGGGATCTACGACGTGAAATGGAACGACAGTCTGCGCAGCAACTTCTCGTTATACGGGCGCAACTTTGGCGATATCGCTGACAGCAGTAACAGCGTGCAGAACTATATCGTCAGCATGAATAACTTTGCCGGCCCGGTGCAGATGATGGTCAGCGGGATGCGGGCGAAAGATAATGACGACCGCCAGGACGCGAACGGCAACCTGGTGAAAGGCGATGCCGCTAACACTGGGGTTCATGCCCTGCTGGGCCTGCACAATGAGAGCTTCTATGGCCTGCGCGACGGGACCAGCAAAACGGCCCTGCTGTACGGCCACGGGCTGGGCGCTGAGGTTAAAGGCATCGGCTCCGACGGCGCGCTGCGCCCGGGGGCCAATACCTGGCGCTTCGCCAGCTATGGCACCACGCCGCTGAGCGATCGCTGGTTTATTGCCCCGGCCGTGCTGGCGCAGAGCAGTAAAGATCGCTATGTCGAAGGCGATAGCTATCAGTGGGCCACTCTCAACCTGCGTCTGATTCAGGAAGTGACGCAGAACTTCGCTCTCGCCTGGGAGGGTAGCTATCAGTACATGGATCTGCAGCCTGAAGGCTACAACGATCGCCATGCGGTGAACGGCAGCTTCTACAAGCTGACCTTCGCCCCGACCTTCAAGGTGGGCAGCATCGGCGACTTCTTCTCGCGGCCGGAGATCCGCTTCTATACATCGTGGATGGACTGGAGCAAAAAACTGGATAACTACGCCAACGATGATGCATTAGGCAGCAACGGGTTCAAATCGGGCGGCGAATGGTCGTTCGGTATGCAAATGGAGACCTGGTTCTGACGGCAACCGGGGCAACAGGGTAAGTAACACATAAATATAAGGTTCGCGGTGCCTGCCACGGCCGGCACCGCCCACGCCATATCATCATGCATTCAGAGGGTACTATGGATTTTGAACAAATTTCCCGCTCACTGCTTCCCCTGCTGGGCGGCAAGGAAAATATCGCCAGCGCCGCGCACTGCGCCACCCGCCTGCGGCTGGTGCTGGTCGACGACGCGCTCGCCGACCAGCAGGCGATTGGCAAAATCGACGGGGTGAAAGGCTGCTTTCGCAATGCCGGTCAGATGCAGATCATCTTCGGCACCGGGGTGGTCAATAAAGTCTATGCCGCCTTTATCCAGGCCGCAGGCATCAGCGAATCGAGCAAATCCGAAGCCGCCGACCTGGCGGCGAAAAAGCTGAACCCTTTCCAGCGCATCGCCCGCCTGCTGTCCAACATCTTCGTGCCGATTATTCCCGCCATCGTCGCCTCCGGCCTGCTGATGGGGCTGCTGGGGATGGTCAAAACCTACGGCTGGGTCGACCCGAGCAACGCTATCTATATCATGCTGGATATGTGCAGCTCGGCGGCGTTTATCATTCTGCCGATCCTGATCGGCTTCACCGCCGCCCGCGAATTTGGCGGTAACCCCTATCTGGGCGCGACCCTCGGCGGGATCCTCACCCACCCGGCGCTGACCAACGCCTGGGGCGTCGCCGCCGGCTTCCACACCATGAATTTCTTCGGCATCGAAGTGGCGATGATCGGCTACCAGGGCACCGTCTTCCCGGTGCTGCTGGCGGTGTGGTTTATGAGCCTGGTCGAGAAGCGGCTGCGCCGCGTGATCCCTGACGCGCTGGACCTGATCCTCACCCCGTTCCTGACGGTGATTATCTCCGGCTTTATCGCCCTGCTGCTGATCGGCCCGGCCGGTCGCGCGCTCGGCGACGGCATTTCGTTTATCCTCAGCACGCTTATCAGCCACGCCGGCTGGCTGGCGGGCCTGCTGTTCGGCGGCCTCTACTCGGTGATCGTCATTACCGGCATCCATCACAGCTTCCATGCTATCGAGGCGGGTCTGCTGGGCAACCCATCGATTGGCGTCAACTTCCTGCTGCCGATCTGGGCGATGGCCAACGTCGCTCAGGGTGGCGCCTGCTTTGCGGTGTGGTTTAAAACCAAAGATGCCAAAATCAAAGCCATCACCCTGCCCTCGGCGTTTTCGGCGATGCTGGGGATCACGGAAGCGGCAATCTTCGGCATTAACCTGCGCTTTGTGAAGCCGTTCATCGCCGCGCTGGTGGGCGGTGCCGCCGGCGGCGCCTGGGTGGTGTCGATGCATGTCTATATGACCGCGGTGGGCCTGACGGCGATCCCGGGGATGGCCATCGTACAGGCCAGCTCGCTGCTGAACTACATTATCGGTATGGCGATCGCCTTCGCCGTGGCCTTCATGCTTTCTCTGACGCTGAAATACAAAACGGACGCTGAATAATGTCATTACCGTCACGCCTGCCTGCGATCCTGCAGGCCGTTATGCAGGGCCAGCCGCAGGCGCTGGCCGACAGCCATTATCCGCAATGGCATCTGGCGCCGGTCAGCGGACTGCTGAACGATCCCAACGGCTTTTGCCAGGTCGCCGGGCGTTACCACCTGTTTTATCAGTGGAACCCGCTCGCCTGCGACCATACCTATAAGTGCTGGGGACACTGGAGTTCAGCCGATCTGCTGCACTGGCGGCATGAACCTATCGCCCTGATGCCGGACGAAGAGTATGACCGCAACGGCTGCTACTCCGGCAGCGCGGTCGAGTTCGAGGGCGCCCTGACCCTGTGCTACACCGGCAACGTGAAATTCCCCGACGGCGGGCGCACCGCCTGGCAGTGCCTGGCGACAGAGAATGCCGATGGCACCTTCCGCAAGCTGGGGCCGGTGCTGCCGCTCCCTGACGGTTACACCGGCCATGTACGCGACCCTAAAGTGTGGCAGCAGGACGGGCGCTGGTACATGGTCCTCGGCGCGCAGGATGTACAACAGCGCGGTAAAGTGCTGCTGTTTACCGCCAGCGATCTGCGGGAGTGGCGCCTGGTGGGCGAGATCGCCGGACATGGCGTGAACGGTCTGGCGAACGGCGGCTATATGTGGGAGTGCCCGGATCTCTTTCCGCTGGCGGACACCCACCTGCTGATCTGCTGCCCGCAGGGGCTGACCCGCGAAGCGCAGCGTTTTCTCAACACCTACCCGGCGGTATGGATGGCAGGCCGCTTCGACGCCGAACGCGGCACCTTCGACCACGGCCCGCTGCACGAGCTGGACAGCGGATTTGAGTTCTACGCGCCGCAGACCATGCAGGCCGAAGATGGCCGCCGCCTGCTGGTCGGCTGGATGGGCGTCCCGGACGGGGAAGAGATGCATCAGCCCACCCGCGCGCAGGGCTGGATCCACCAAATGACCTGCGTGCGCGAGCTGGAGTGGCAGGCGGGCACCCTGTATCAGCGCCCGCTGCGCGAGCTGGCCGCCCTGCGCGGGGAAGCCCAGGGCTGGCGCGGGCAGAGCCTGCCCCTCGCCCCGATGGAGCTGGCCTTTGACATCGCCCCCGACAGCACGCTGGGGCTGGACTTTGCCGGCGCCCTGCAGCTTACCGTCAACCGCGACGGCTTACGCCTGTCGCGCCGAGGGCTGCAGACGGCCGAGATGCATCACCGCTACTGGCGCGGCGACGCGCGGCGCCTGCGGATCTTTATCGACCGCTCCAGCGTGGAGATTTTCATCAACGATGGCGAAGGGGTAATGAGCAGCCGCTTCTTCCCGGGTTATCCGGGGCAGTTAATCTTCAGCGGTGCGACGCCGGTGGCATTCTGCCGCTGGCTGCTGCGGCCATGCATGGTAGTATAAGCGTTTTGCTTTCAGGCTCCTGAGTGGTGATGAAAACCAAACGCGTAACTATCAAAGATATCGCCGAACTGGCGGGCGTCTCCAAAGCGACCGCCAGTCTGGTGCTCAACGGTCGTGGTAAAGAGCTGCGCGTGGCGCAAGAGACGCGCGAGCGCGTGCTGGCGATCGCCCGCGAACAGCACTATCAGCCGAGCATTCACGCGCGCTCGCTGCGCGATAACCGCAGCCATACCATTGGCCTGGTGGTGCCGGAGATCACCAACTACGGGTTTGCCGTTTTCTCCCATGAGCTTGAGACGCTCTGCCGGGAAGCCGGCGTGCAGCTGCTTATCTCCTGCACCGACGAAAACCCCGGCCAGGAGAGCGTGGTGGTCAATAACATGATCGCCCGCCAGGTCGACGGCCTGATTGTCGCCTCTTGTATGCACAGCGATGCCGACTACCTGAAGCTCAGCGAACAGCTGCCGGTGGTGCTGTTTGACCGCTCCCCCAGCGACAGCGCCCTGCCGCTGGTGATGACCGACTCGGTGACGCCAACCGCCGAGCTGATCTCCCGTATCGCGCCTCAGCATGCGGACGAGTTCTGGTTCCTCGGCGGCCAGCCGCGGCTGTCGCCGTCGCGCGACCGGCTGGCGGGGTTCACCCAGGGCCTGGCCCAGGCGGGGATCACGCTGCGCCCTGAGTGGGTGATCAACGGCAACTACCACCCCAGCTCCGGGTATGAGATGTTCGCGGCGCTCTGCGCGCGGCTGGGACGTCCGCCGAAGGCCCTGTTTACTGCGGCCTGCGGGCTGCTCGAAGGGGTGCTGCGCTATATGAGCCAGCACCATCTGCTGGGCTCCGATATTCATCTTGCCAGCTTCGACGATCACTATCTGTATGATTCGCTTTCCCTGCGCATTGATACCGTGCAGCAGGATAATCGCCAGCTGGCCTGGCACTGCTACGATCTGCTCAGCCAGCTGATCGACGGTCAGGCCCCCGAGCCGCTCCAGCGCTACCTGCCCGCCACCCTGCAGATTCGCCATCCCTGACGGCGCGGTTGGCAATTAGCGTTTTTGCCGGCGCGCCGCCTGTTTCAGCGCCAGCAGCGCGCCGGCAAACAGCATGCCCAGGCCGATCGTTACCGGCCAGCGGTAAGCTACCAGCAACGAGGGCAATCCGCCATCCGGCGCCAGCATCACCAGATTCCAGCCCGCCAGCCCCGCGTTGCCGTTTAGCGCCCGGCTTAACATCCGCTGATGCGGGGCGAATGGCTGAATGGTCTGGTAGTGGCTGCCGAACAGCGGAGGCTGCATCTCCCTGGGGAACTGCACCTGCACCTGGGCCAGTACGCTGGCCGGCAGCGCGTGCGATGCCGCCAGCAGATGCCCGTCGCCATTCACCAGCAGCAGCTGATAATGCCGCTCCCGGGCCAGGGTATGAAGTTCGGCGCGCATCACCGCCAACGGCCAGACGGCCTCCCGCTGCGGCGCCGGGGTGTTCATCCGGCGTTCAAGGCGTTGCGCCACCCACTGTGCATCCTCCTCCAGCTGGCGGGTCTGCATCTCACGGTAAACCTCTCTGGCCGGCAAATTCACGCCCCGACCGAGCGCCAGGATCGCCAGGCCGGCGATCAGTGTGACGATAATGCCCCTGCTTGCCGGTCGCCAGCGCGGCGAGGATTTGACGACGGATGGTGTATTCATACGACTCCAGAAACAAGAAGCCACGCATGGGCCCCTGACGAATGGACAACGGAAGTGGCAAAACTGTACAGGATGCGCAGCGCGGGCAAAACAGACAGGCGGAGCCTGGCGGGGAGTATTTTGTTTATTTCTGGACAGGACGGGCGGCAACGACATCCTTCGCCGTTACCGCCCGTTGATAAGATTAGTGTTTTTTCCGGTTGCGGCGCATGTCGATAGTCACCGCCGCGACGATAATGATGCCTTTAATAATATCCTGCACGTAGGCATCGACGCCGACAAAGGTAAAGCCGCTTTTGATCAGGCCAAGGATCATCGCGCCAATCAGGGTGCCGGTAATGCGCCCCACCCCGCCCATCAGGCTGCTGCCGCCGATCACCGCGGCGGCAATCGCGTCCAGTTCATAGGACATCCCCATGCTCGACTGGCCGCTGCTGACGCGCGCCGCCAGCACCACCCCCGCCAGCCCGGAGAGCGCCCCGGCGATGGTGTAGACGATCACCAGATATTTATTCACGTTGATGCCGGACACTTTGGCCGAGGTCATGTTGCCGCCGATGGCATACACATATTTGCCATACCGGGTATGCTTCAGCGCAATGTGAAACACGGCGGCGATCACGAAGAAGATAATCACCGGCATCGCCCCCTGGCCTATCGCCGTAAAGCTGTCGGAGAGGAAGCTGATCGGGTTGCCCTGGGTGTAATACTGCGCCAGACCGCGCGCCGAGACCATCATCCCGAGGGTGGCGATAAACGGTGGAATACCGGTCCGCGTCACCAGAAAACCGTTGGTCAGCCCGCACAGCAGGCCGACGCCGATCCCCGCGCAAATCGGGATCACTGCCGGCAGGTTGACCAGCGCCGGGAACATCGGCGACAGGCTGTCGGAGGTTTGCGCCAGGCTCGCCGCCACCACCGCCGCAAGGGCGATAACCGAGCCGGAGGAGAGGTCAATCCCGGTGGTGATGATCACCTGGGTGACGCCGACGGCGATGATGCCGATAATCGCCACCTGCAGCACAATCAGCACCAGCCGGTTGGTATTGAGCAGGAACGACTGGTCGCGAACATACCAGCCGGCGATTTCAAAGGTCAGGGCAATCACCAGCATCACCACAAAGATGCCGGTATCTTTCGGCATTTTGTGCCGCAAATTAGCGAAGAAGGAGGAACCCTCGCTGGCCGGAGCCGCCGTTAATTTCATATTACTCATTCTCTGTGCCTCAATGGGATGCCAACGACAAAATGGTTTCCTGGTCGGCTTCGTCTTTTTCCAGGATGCCGGTGATACGACCTTCATGCATCACCATGACCCGATCGCTCATGCCAAGGATTTCCGGCAGCTCAGAGGAGACCATAATCACCGCCACCCCCCGATTCGCCAGTTCACTGATCAGATGATAAATCTCCGCCTTCGCCCCGACGTCGATCCCGCGGGTCGGCTCATCGAGAATTAAGATTTTCGGTTGCGCTAACAGCCAGCGCGCAATCAGGACTTTTTGCTGATTCCCCCCGCTGAGGTTATTAATAATTTGATCCATCGTCGGCGTTTTAATATTGAGCCGGCGTATTTGCTCCATGCAGTCTTCGGCCATTTTCACGTGCTGGACAAAACCGCTCTTGCCGATATATTCCGGCATTTTGACGATACTCATATTTTCCAGCACCGACAGCACCAGAAACAGGCCCGACTTTTTACGGTCTTCGGTTAATAACGCCATCCCCTTTTCAATCGCCACGGAGGGGGAATCGATGGTCACCGGCGCCCCGTCGATCAGCACTTCGCCGCTGTCGAAGCGTTCCATACCGAACAGGCTTTCCATCACCTCGCTGCGCCCGGCGCCCACCAGCCCGGCCACGCCCAGAATTTCGCCGCGACGCACGCTAAAGCTGACGTCATGAAACACGCCCTGACGCGTCAGGTTGCGCACCGTCAGCACCTCTTCGCCGATGGTGTTATTAAATTTCGGAAACAGCTGGGTTAATTCGCGGCCCACCATCTGGGTGATCAGCGACTGGCGGGTAAATTCGGTGGTGTTTTTGCTCCCCACCCAGGTGCCATCGCGAAAGACGCTGATCTCATCGGTAATGGCAAAGATCTCATCCATTTTGTGGCTGATATAGATGATCGCTTTACCCTGGGCGCGCAGGTCGCGGATGATGGTGAACAGGTGAGCCACCTCGCCTTCGGTCAGCGCCGAGGTGGGCTCATCCATGATCACGATATCCGCGTTCCACGAGACCGCTTTGGCAATCTCCACCATCTGCTGGGCGGCGATGCTCAGGTCGCCCACCAGCCGGTCGGCGGTTAAGCGGATATTGAGTTTATCCAGCAGCGCCTGGGTCTGGCGGGTCAGTTGGCCGTGGTCGACAAAGCCGTATTTCATCGGCTCGCGCCCCAGCCAGATGTTCTCCGCCACCGTCATATGCGGCACCAGATTGAGCTCCTGGTGGATCATCGAGATCCCGGAGCGCAGCGCATCCATGGTGTCGGTAAACTCCACCGGCTCCCCTTTCACGCGAATCGACCCTTTATCGGGGCGATAGATACCGATCAGGCACTTCATCAGCGTGGATTTACCAGCGCCGTTCTCGCCCATCAGGGCATGCACCGTTCCCGGACGCACGCGCAATGAGACATTATCGAGCGCCTTCACGCCGGGGAAGAACTTACTGATACCTTCGGCTTCAAGTGCAAAAGCGTTCATACATCCACCTCCGTACCACAGGTTGGCCAGGACTATTTTTGATTACGGTTGGTAAATTCAGCCATGTTATCTTTGGTGATCAGCTGATACGGCACATCGATGATTTTTTCCACTTTCTCGCCGTTCGCCAGCTTGATGGCCGCGTCGACTGCGCCTTCACCCTGGCCTTTCGCATCCTGGAAGATGGTGGCGATCATCTTGCCGCTCTTCAGCATCTGCAGGGCATCCGGGGTGCCATCCACGCCAGCGATGAGAATATGGTTCGGGTTTTTGCCCAGAGCCTGCAGGGCGCCGATCGCCATTTCATCGTTGTTGGAGGCGATGGCCTGGATATCCTCACCGCTGGTCATCCAGTTGCTGACCACGTCCACGGCGTCATTGCGGGTAAATTTCGCGGTCTGCTTCTGGACGATTTTGATGTTCGGGTATTTCGCCACCACCTCTTCCACCCCTTTGGTACGATCGCGGGTGGACTCATTCGCCAGGTCGCCGAGCAGGATCGCCACATTGCCCTTACCGTTCATCGCTTTCGCCAGCGCTTCCATCTGCAGACGGCCAGCGAGAATGGAATCCGACCCCACATAGGCCATCTTGTCGGTCAGCTCCGCCTGCGGACGGCGGTTAACAAACACCAGCGGGATCCCGGCTTTGGTGGCCTGATCCATGATTGGTTTCACCGCGTTGGTATCCACCGGGTTGACGATAATGGCGTCCACCCCCTGACCGATAAAGTTCTGCACCTGCTGCAGCTGCTGGGAGACATCCCCTTTCGCGTCCTCGATCTGCGATTTAACGCCATCTTTTTTCATCTCTTTTTGCATCGAAGTCCGCAGGATCGTCAGGAAGTTATCGTCAAACAGCGCCATTGAGACGCCAATGGAGACGTCTTTTGCCATAACCACCGCAGGCAGCATGCAGGCTAACAAAGAGGCAACAATCGTTTTCTTAATATTCATAGTTGATCCTTGATTTTGTAGGTACGCCGGTGAATGAAACAAAATGAAAAATTAATTTCAGTTACGTTGCGGCAAATGTCTGTTGTGACGGCGACGGCGCTGCGGGGTTTTCCGCATTTCGTCGTGATCGGAATCACAAATAATGGCTGTTTTATCATCACTTTTTTGAAACATCAGTCCATTTATGCCACACCGTGAATTCCAGACCATTTATTTCATTAACAAGACATTTGAAACTTTTATAAGTAAATAACTGAAATGAAAATTTTAAAACTATGCAGTAACAGAATTTTGACAGACATCTAACATTGCCGCATAAATGAGCGAAAAATGAGAGGCAGACAACGCTTTGACGCGATCGCTTCCGGCGGGTTGGTATTTACCCGCCAGGGGAATCGGTGTTGTCAGGAAGGGAGGCGCCGCACGCCTTAGTCCACGTTTTCGGCGCTGTAGAGGATAAAGTCGACTTTACCGTCGGCATAGGTTTGCGGCTGGTAGCCGGACTCCAGATGGCGCAGCATCAGGTCGATCGCCAGCTGGGCGTGCTGGCGGGTGTTCTGATCGAGCGTTAACGCCAGGCTGCCCTTCGCCAGCTGCTGCCGGGTGGTGTTGTAACGCTCATGGGTGATCCAGCAGACGTCGCCTTCGCGGCGGTGGCGGGCCAGCGCTTCGGCAATCTGGGTATTGCCAAGCCCGGTGTTATAGATCCCAACAATATTCCGGCTGCGGCACAGGGCTTGCTCCACGAGGCGGGTGATCTGCTCCCGCCGCTCCTCACCCGCCAGCACGTCGCTGAGCTGCAGGTGGGGAAAGCGCTGGCTCAACACCTCGCGAAACCCCTGAATGCGCAGGCGATGCGCGCTGTAATCTTGCCGGCCGCTGACCATCAACACCTCGCCGGGCCGCGGCGTCATTCTCCCCAGCATTAACCCCGCCGTACGGCCAGCCTGCAGCTGATTGATCCCCACGTGGCATAGCCGGTCGGCCCCGGGCAGGTCCGTCGCCAGGGTGATCGCCGGGACGCCCGCCTCCCGGCAGCGGCGCAGCGCGTCGTGCACCGCGGGATGGTCATTGCCGAAGACGATGATCCCCTGACGCTGCTGGCAGCTGCGCACAATGCGCCGGGCCAGCGTCGTTGGCTGCGACTCCGGGACAAAGGTGCGGTGTAGGGTCAGACGGCGATAGCCGAGGCTATCCGCCACGGCGGCAAAATCCTGCGCCAGCTGCGGAAAGAAGAACGAGTCATTGCTGCTGAGAAAGACCTCAACCTGCCAGGGAAAGCGGTGCTCCTCCGGCAGGATCCGCTTCAGGCCCGCCTCGCGCGCCGCCTGCAGCACTTTGCGCGTGGTCTGCGGCGATACGCCGCCGCGCTCGTTCAACACCCGGTCAACGGTGGCCACGCCGACGCCAATCTGTCTGGCCAGCATCGCCAGTGAAATGTTTTTCATCGCCCCTCTCTTCATGATGGAAATCCATCAAAACGGCAGTGTCAGTGAGTTTAGCAAACCGATTATGGTGGCAGCGTCCCCTCGCCATTCTGGAGAAAAAAATGATCTGCAAACGTTTTGCCCTGGTAGGCAGTGGTTTTATCGGTCAGGTTCATGCCGCCAGTCTTGCCCGCCATGAAGGAAGTGCGCTGACGATGGTGGCCGATGCCGCCCCGGAGCGCGCCCAGGCGCTGGCCGCCCGCTATGGCGCCCGGGCGGTGACCGTGAGCGAGGCGATCCATAGCGACGCCATCGACGCGGTGCTGATCGCCAGTTCAACCCCGTCGCATGCCGAACTGCTGGAAGCCGCCGCCAGGGCGGGCAAGGCGGTCTATTGCGAAAAACCGATCGACCTCTCCCTGGCGCGCGCCCGTGAGGTGGTGGAGCGGGTGCTCCCCCTGAACGTGCCGGTGACTGTCGGCTTTAACCGGCGCTTCGACAGCAGCCATCAGCAGCTCCGCCGCCAGCTGGAGCAAGGGCTGATCGGCCGGGTTGAGCTGGTGCAGATGGTCTGCCGCGCCTCCAGCATGCCGCCGCTCGACTATCTGCGCAGCTCCGGCGGCCAGATGCGCGATCAGGCGATCCACTTCTTCGATCTTCTGCGCTTTCTCACTGGCGATGAAGTGCACACCGTGGCGGCGATGGGCGCGGCGCTGGCCCTGCCGGACATCGCCGAATTTGGCGATGTCGACACCTCCATCCTGATGATGCAGATGCGCGGCGGCGCGCTGGCGCAGCTGGACAACACCCGCCGCACCGGCCACGGGTACGATGAACGGATCACGCTGCTGGGCGCCGAAGGCGCGCTGGAATCCGGTAGCCAGTCGCCGGCGGGCCCTACCCTGTGGCGCGGCAATCAGCGCATAGAGCCGGGCCTGTGGCCGGACTGGTTCAGCCGGGTACAAGGATCTTATTACCAGCATCTCGACGCCTTTATTCGCACCCTGAATGGTGAAACCGTGGCCGACCTGCCCGGCCTGCTGGACGGCCTGCAGGCGCAGGCCATTGCCGAAGCGGCGGTTCAGTCCCTGCAGCACGGCCAGTTTGTCGCCGTCGACGACTGTCGCTGAGTGGTTGCGTGGCAACCGCGATCAGGCGCTGTACCAGTCTTTATGCCGGGCGGCGGCGACGCCTTGCCCGGCCTACATAACACAGGCATCAATACACTTTACTATCAAACAGTTGCAGTGACCTCCCAGGCCCGCGCAAGCGCAGCGCCGCCGGGCAAGGACAGCGGGCGCGGAGCCGCTTTTATGCCGGGTGGCGGCGACGCCTTGCCCGGCCAACATAACACAGGCATCAATACACTTTACTATCAAACGGTTGCAGTGAAATCCCAGGCCCGCGCAAGCGCAGCGCCGCCGGGCAAGAACAGCGGACGCGGAGCCGCTTTTATGCCGGGCGGCGGCGATGCCTTGCCCGGCCTACATAACACAGGCATCAATACACTTTACTATCAAACGGTTGCAGTGAAATCCCAGGCCCGCGCAAGCGCAGCGCCGCCGGGCAAGAACAGCGGGCGCGGAGCCGCTTTTATGCCGGGCGGCGGCGACGCCTTGCCCGGCCTACATAACACAGGCATCAATACACTTTACTATCAAACAGTTGCAGTGACCTCCCAGGCCCGCGCAAGCGCAGCGCCGCCGGGCAAGAACAGCGGGCGCAGAGCCGCTTTTATGCCGGGCGGCGGCGACGCCTTGCCCGGCCTACATAACACAGGCATTAATACGCTTTACTATCAAACGGTTGCAGTGACCTCCCAGGCCCGCGCAAGCGCAGCGCCGCCGGGCAAGAACAGCGGGCGCGGAGCCGCTTTTATGCCGGGCGGCGGCGACGCCTTGCCCGGCCTACATAACACAGGTATTAATCCGATTTAATATCAATCGGTTGCACTAAAATCGTAGGCCCGCGCAAGCGCAGCGCCGCCGGGCAAGGACAGCGGGCGCGGAGCCGCTTTTATGCCGGGTGGCGGCGATGCCTTGCCCCGCCTACATAACACAGGTATTAATCCGATTTAATATCAATCATTTGCAGTGAAAGCGTAGGCCTATGCAAGCGCAGCGCCGCCGGGCAAGAACAGCGGACGCGGAGCCGCTTTTATGCCGGGCGGCGGCGATGCCTTGCCCGGCCTACATAACACAGGCATTAATACGCTTTACTATCAAACGGTTGCGGAGAGATCGTAGGCCCGCGCAAGCGCAGCGCCGCCGGGCAAGAACAGCGGGCGCGGAGCTGCTTTTATGCCGGGCGGCGGCGATGCCTTGCCCGGCCTACATAACACAGGCATCAATACACTGTAATATCAAACAGTTGCAGTGACCTCCCAGGCCCGCGCAAGCGCAGCGCCGCCGGGCAACAGACATCAGGCATCGTACACGTCCTGGGCCGGGCAATGGCAGATACGCTCGCGCTATCTGCAAACCAACACCCGGCCGACTCCTTAGCGTTCTTCGTTAAACACCGCGCCCACCTGGTGCCGCACCTCATCCATCACCTGCAGATTCTGCAGCACCCGACTGAGCGGCCGCAGCGGCGAGTCCTGCAACCCCTGCCCGATGCACCAGGCAAAATGCTCCGCCTGCCAGAACAGCTGGTCGTAGCGATTGCGCGGCTCTTCCCAGCGCAGCACATGCCCGCCCTGGCTGGCGGCGAGCGTGAAGCCGCCGGGGGCGTAAAACTGACCGTCGATCGTCAGGGTCGCCTGGCGTCCGGCCACCACCGCCCCGCCCGGCGTGTTGCTGAACAACGTCGTGTTTAACAACCCCTGCATCCCGTTCTGCCAGCTAAACAGCATCGACGTCTGACCGTTAAGCCCCTCCGCCGTGGCGCTGCCGCGGGCGACAATCTCCTGCGGCATGCCGCCCACCATCAGCGCAAACGAGGTCAAATAGCTGCCGAGATCCATCATCGGCCCGCCGGCAAGGTCGGCATTGAAGATGCGGTGGTCGGGGGTGAAATACTCGCCATGATCGGCCAGCAGGGTATGCAGGTCGCCGAGCGCCCCATCCTCCAGCAGCTGGCGGATCACATCATATTTCGGCGCGTAATCGCACCACATCGCTTCCAGTGCCAGTTTCCCCTGGCGGGCGGCTTCAGCCTGCAGCTCACGCCCTTCGCCGAGGTTGAGCGCGAAGGGCTTCTCAATCAGCACGTGTTTACCCGCCTTCAGCGCCAGCATGCCGTCGGGAAAGTGATGGTTGTGCGGCGTTGCAATATACACCGCATCAATATCCGGGCGCGCCAGCATCTCCTCCACATGGCCGTAAGCCTGGGGGATCCCCCATTCCGCGGCCACCCGCTCGGCCTTCGCCTGGCTGCGGGAGGCCACCGCCACCACCTGCTGCCAGCTGTAAGTTTTCAATGAGTGCACAAAGCGCTCGGCGATCCAGCCAGGACCGATAATGCCCCAGCGCAGGATGGGAATGCTCTGCGCCGCCGGGCGGCGCGGGGTTGGTAAGTGTGACGGAAACATAGCGGCTCCTTAGTCTTTAACCACGTTCACCCAGCGACGGCTGACCATCGAGGCTTCAATCGCCGACAGCACGCGCTGATTCTGCAAACCAAATTCAAAGTTGGGATAGCAGTCGTTCTCTCCGCAAATCCCCTGTACCAGGTCATGCACCTCGATCACCTTGACGTCAAAATAGCCCAGCCCGCCACCGCCAAAATCGAAGCCGAAGAAGCCGGCATAGGCCGGGATCTGGCTCCCGGCATACAGCGTCTTAAAGCCGCGGTCATGTTTGTCATCGTTGAAGCGATACACCTGCAGCTCGTTAAAACGCTCCCCGTCCATATACAGCGTGCCTTCGGTGCCGGAGACCTCCCAGAACACGCCGAAGATCCGCCCGGCGGCGATGCGCGAGGCCTCAATCACTCCCGCCGCGCCGCTGTCGAAAGTGACCAGGCACTGAACCTGATCGTCATTTTCCACTTCCCGCCACTCGGCATCGGCCGCGACCCGGCTGGCATACCCGGCATCGCTCTGCGGCACCGGACGCTGGCGCAGGCAGGTTTGCGCGCTGGCGGTCACTTCGCGGATCCCGCCCAGCAAAAACTGGGCGACCGACAGGGTATGGGCGCCGAGGTCGCCAAGCGCCCCGCTGCCGCCGAGAGTTTTCGAGCAGCGCCAGGACCAGGGCAGGTTTGGGTCGTTATAAAACCCCTGATCAAAGGTGCCGCGAAAGCGCACCGGTTCGCCAATATCGCCCCGGGCGATAATCTGCTTTGCCAGCAGTGCCGCCGGGGTTTTGATGTTGTTAAAGGCCACCATGGTCTTCACTCCCGCGCGCCGCGCCGCCTGCGCCATCTCTTGCGCCTGCTGCTCGTTAACCGCCAGCGGCTTCTCGCAATAGACATGTTTACCCGCCGCGATCGCCGCCATCGCCATCGTATAGTGCAGATGGTTCGGCGAGGTGATATCCACCACGTCAACCTGCGGATCGTTTACCAGCTCGCGCCAGTCGCCGTAGGCCTTTTCCGCCCCCAGTTTCGCCGCATGGCGTTCGGCCATCGCCTGATCCTGATCCGCCAGCGCGTAGAGATGCGGGCGCTTCGGCAGATCGGGATAGAACATGGCCGCGCGACGGTAAGCGTCGGCGTGCGCCTGACCCATAAAACCCGAGCCGATAAGACCGATATTTAACCGCGCGCTCATGCTGCGTGCTCCTCTGACGGTGAAGGGGAAGATAAATGATGTGCCAGCCAGGCAAAGGCGCGGCGGGCGGTAGCCAGCGGCGGCGCCATCGTCGGGTCCTGCTCGGCTTCGATAATCAGCCAGCCGAGATAGTCGCTGTCCCGGACAAAGTCGAGGATCGGCGCATAGTCGATGCAGCCGTCGCCGGGGATGGTAAACAGTCCGGCGCGCACCGCCTTGTTAAAGCTCAGGTTTTCACGATACAGGCGCCCCAGCACCTGCGGACGGACGTCTTTCAGATGCAGATGACGGATACGGTGGCCATATTTTTGCAGCACGCGCGGGATCTCGACCCCGGCGACAAAGGCGTGCCCGGTATCAAACGCCAGCCCGACGTTGTCGTGGGTGTGGGACAGAAACCGCTCCAGCTCGTCATCATGCTCCACCAGCATCATCAGATGATGGTGGTAGGCCAGCTGGAGGCCATAGTCGCGCAGCAGCAGGTCGGCAAAGGTATTTAGCTTGTGGCAATACGCCGCCAGGCTAACGCGGCTTAACGGCGGCGAAAGCGAGATAGGCTCATCCAGCGGGGTTTCGCCAGGCAGTTGCCCGCACTCGCCGTAAACCATCACCCGCGCGCCGAGCTGCCGGAGGAGCTGGGCGTGCTCCCGCACCGCCTCCAGCTCCGCTTCCACGCTGCGGTCGGCCAGCAAGCCGCTGTACCAGCCGGACGCCAGGCGCAGGTCAGCCGCCGCCAGCAGCGGGCCCAGCGTCTCTGCCTGGCGGGGAAATTTCCGACCTAACTCAATGCCCTGATAGCCCGCCTCCCGCGCCTCGCGCAGGCAGGTATCCAGGGGGATATCGCCGCCTAAATCCTCCAGTACATCGTTGGTCCAGCACAGGGGGCTCACACCCCACTGCAGATGCTCTGTCGCCATCTTGTTCTCCTTCTCATCCTGTGGTCTTGTCTGGCGTCACTATAAGCAGGCGACGACCGGCGATGAAAACGGAGAAATGATGGAAATCCATCATTGCGCTGGCGATATATTCGCTATTTCAGGTAACCCTGAAAAATAAATAGAAATAATGCTTGCCGCCGGCTTATTTTGCGGATAAAAATTACTGGCTTAATAACCCGCTTTCGAGGTTATCCCTTTCATTCGAAATATGATGATAGCAATATGAAAAAAACTCAACACCGCACCGGCGCGGGCTTTTGCCGTGCGCCCAGGCCAGGCCTGCTGTTATTTGCCTGAATGACAAATAACCACTTTTAAAACATCAAATAATTAACATTCTCTCTGCAATAATATGACAAGCAGCGGGAAGGTCGGCCTGTGAAATAAGCATTCGGCCTTGATGTTTTACCAATAAATAACCCTTCAGCGTCCTGTTTATTATTTTCAGGAAGGGCGGAGGTTATTTTATTCTGATGCCAACGGGAGAATACAACGATGTATATCACTCTCTTTGACCCTGCACGCCGCTATCGCGATGAGAAACAAGAAGATGAATAAGACCTGGCTTTTCACCACCCTGACCCTGGCGCTGATCGCCGCCGCGCCGGCCCATGCCATTAGCGCGAAATACCGGGAACAGCTTGAACGTTCCGGCTGCACGCAGATGACCGACGGGACCACCTGCGATATTCATAAATCCAAAGCCGAGAATGCCGCCGCCGCGCAGCACGCCAGCAGCGGCTTCGGCCCCTGGGTGGGCACCTGGTATGTTTATACGGAGTATGGCAATAAAATTGATGAGATTGTCGTCACCGCTAAAACGGTGAAAACCCGCGGCCATCTGGTTGAGGACGCGAAAGCCAGCCAGGGCAAATTGACCTTCCGGGTGCAAAACTCAGCGTTTACCCTCAACGACGCCTTTAACGGCGTCTGGAAAAACGGCAGCCAGCGCGGCACGTTGCAAAAGGTATTGTAATCGCATCGCCCCTGCCATCCGGCGGGGGCGGAAAGCCGGGTGCGCTAAGGCTTAAAATCCAGTAGCGGATGGTTAAAGATCTGGTAGACCCCTTCGCTGGCAAAGGGCGGGAAGGTTGTGCGCAGTACCGCATCGCTCACTACCGCGCAGAACGCCGGATCGCCCCCCTCCTGCTGCAGTCCGGTCAGTTTTGCACTGCGGTTAAGCGACAGCCGCACGGAGCATATTTTCCCCTGGTAGCGCGCGCTGTTGGGCAATTGAACCATAACCGCCTCTCTGAGCGTGAAGGCGTAGCGCATCAGTTGGTCCTGCGTGGCTTTGCCCGGCGGCAGTGGGTGCGTATCCGGGGCCGCGGCCCGCTGCTGCATCTGGCGGATCAGTTCCTCCTGCGTCGGATGCTTCTCCTTCGCTGCCTGGCAGCCGCTCAGCAGGCTAATAGCCGCCGCGGTCATGAGGGCAATACCGAATTTGCTCATAGCGTCTCCTTGCGAAATGGCCCCTATTGTCGCGCGTCTGGCCACGGCAAAACATCCCGATAAATAGCGGTTAGCGGTTAATAAAGCAGGGAAAACGACAGGAAGGAGATAATGCACACAGGCCCTCCCGGCGCAGGCCGGGAGAGCGTGTAACGGATTACTTCTGCGGACGCATGGCCGGGAAGAGGATCACGTCGCGGATGGTATGGCTGTTGGTAAACAGCATCACCATGCGGTCGATACCGATGCCCAGACCCGCGGTCGGCGGTAAACCATACTCGAGGGCGGTCACGTAGTCTTCGTCGTAGAACATCGCTTCGTCATCGCCCGCCGCTTTGGCGTTCACCTGATCCTGGAAGCGCTGCGCCTGGTCTTCGGCATCGTTCAGCTCGCTGAAACCGTTACCGATTTCGCGGCCGCCGATGAAGAATTCGAAGCGGTCAGTGATTTCCGGGTTCACGTCGTTGCGGCGCGCCAGCGGGGAAACTTCCGCTGGGTATTCGGTGATAAAGGTCGGCTGAATCAGATGCGCTTCCGCCACTTCATCGAAGATTTCAGTAACAATGCGTCCCAGACCCCAGCTTTTCTCTACCTGAATACCGAGAGATCCCGCCAGCGCTTTCGCTGCGTCGAAGTTATCCAGATCCGCCATGTTGGTTTCCGGACGGTGTTTCTTGATCGCTTCGCGCATGGTCAGTTTTTCAAACGGCTTGCCGAAATCAAACACCTGGTCGCCATACGGCACTTCGGTTTTGCCCAGCACCGTCTGCGCCAGGGTGCGGAACAGCGACTCGGTCAATTCGATCAGATCTTTGTAGTCCGCATACGCCATATACAGTTCCATCATGGTGAACTCTGGGTTATGGCGTACGGAGATCCCTTCGTTACGGAAGTTACGGTTGATTTCAAATACGCGTTCGAAACCGCCGACCACCAGACGTTTCAGATACAGTTCCGGCGCGATGCGCAGGTACATATCCAGGTCCAGGGCATTGTGATGGGTGATGAACGGACGGGCGGACGCGCCGCCAGGGATCACCTGCATCATCGGGGTTTCCACTTCCATAAAGCCGCGGGCCACCATGAACTGACGCATGGTGGCAAGGATCTGCGAACGGATACGGAACGTATGACGCGACTCTTCGTTGGCGATCAGATCCAGATAACGCTGGCGATAGCGGACTTCCTGATCCTGCAGGCCGTGGAATTTATCCGGCAACGGGCGCAGGGCTTTGGTCAGCAGACGCAGCTCGGTGCAGTGGATCGAGAGTTCGCCGGTTTGCGTTTTGAACAGCTTGCCGCGGGCGGCGATGATGTCGCCGAGATCCCATTTCTTAAACTGTTCGTTGTAGACGCCTTCCGGCAGGTCATCGCGCGCCACATACAGCTGAATGCGGCCGCCGACGTCCTGGAGGGTGACGAAGGAGGCTTTCCCCATCACGCGGCGAGTCATCATCCGGCCAGCCACCGCAACTTCAACGTTCAGGGAAGCGAGTTCATCGTTGTCCTTCGCATCGAATTCAGCGTGCAATTGGTCAGAGGTATGATCGCGACGGAAGTCGTTGGGGAAGGCTACGCCCTGCTCACGCAGCGCAGCCAGTTTTTCGCGACGAGTTTTCAGTTCATTATTAAGGTCAATGGCCTCATCGGCGCCTTGTGCTTGTTGTTCAGACATATGGATTCCTCATAACCTTGCTTTCAAACTAGCTTCGATAAATTGAACCAGGTCACCCTTCCGCGCGGCCTGCTCCCGGCTTTACGCCGCAGAACAAGAGTAACGACTCTGGCTTCACTTCAAGCTGATCTCACTCAGCTATGGCTTCACTAACGGTATTTTTTATCGTTGGCTTCCGCGCCTGCCAGAATATCCTCCTCCTGTTCACTGAGCTGTGCAAGGAGCGGCTTTACACTCCCCTGTTAATGTAATGCCCCGGTCGCGCTGCGCTTACCTGGGCGACGAATCGCGGCCCGGATAAGGTGTTTACGCCACAAGCCGGGACGAGCGTCAGGCGCCGCCGTCGGTAATTTCACCCGCAGCCGCACGGCGTTTGCCGACGCTACAGGCCGTAGCAAACGCGATAATGACCATCACCGCCACGCAGCCGAGGGTCCATTCGCCCATCTGCGAGAAGAAATGCTGATAGGCGGCAATCGCCGTGTCGCTGATTTGCGATTCGGTAGTTTGCTGGGCGACCACGCCCGCCAGCCAGTTGGCCACCGCGCCGGTCGCCAGCATATAAATGCCGGTCAATACGCCGGTGACGCCGGGCATGTTCAGACGGGTGATTTGCGCCATCGCCACTGGGTCGATAAACAGTTCGGCAAACCCCATCATCGCCAGCCCGGCGACCATCATGCCCATTGAGGCCTGACCGTCAGCCGCGCCATGGCGGGCATTGAGCGCCAGCAGCATAAAGCCGCCGCCCATCAGCAGCAGGCCGAAAGAAAATTTCAGCCAGACGCGCAGCACTGAACGCACGCTGCCTTCCGGGCGCATCAGCCACGCCAGCACCACACCGGCCGCCATCACCGCTATCGCGTTAACTGACTGGAACAGCGCGGTCGGCACGTCCCAGTTCAGCAGACGACGATTGACGAAGTGGTCGATAAACAGGCTAATCGAGCTCCCGCCCTGCTGCGCCAGCACCCAGAACAGCGTTCCGGCGAGCATCAGCAGGACGATCTGCCACAGCGCGCGACGATGCTCCGGGGCTTTGATCATGATCCGCGCCACCATTTGGGCGGCAAACAGGCAGACGATCGCCAGCAGATAGCCGGACCAGTTGTTTTGCAGCAGCAGCGTGAAAAATACCGGCGCCAGGCAGAGCATCACCAGCAGCCAGCCCCAGGTCGGCAGCACGAACTTCACCGCCCGCAGCGCCGGTTTATCGACGCCGCGGGTATGGCGGAAGTGGCGGCTGCCGCTTAAGAAAATCATCAGGCCGATAAACATGCCGATCCCCGCCAGGGCAAAGCCGATATGCCAGCCATACCATTGCGCCGCCAGTCCGCAGGCGATGGGCGCAGCGATCGACCCGACGTTGCCGGCGGCGTACAGCAGCGAAAAGCCGCCGTCGCGACGCGGGTCGTCGTGAGCGTACAGTTCGCCGAGCAGGCAGCTGATATTGGATTTGAACAGGCCGTAGCCGCAGATGATGATCGCCAGCGCGACGTACAGACTCCATGCGGAGGTCGACTCGACGCCCAGCACCACGTGGCCGAGGGTCATCAACAGCGCCCCGGCAATCACCGCCGTGCGGTTGCCGAGCAGGCGGTCGGCAAGCCAGCCGCCGAGAATAGGGGTAACGTAAACTAAAGATGCGTAAGCGCTGAACAGACTGATGGCGTGGCTGTCGTCAAAGCCAAGCTGGTGGGTGAGATAAAGGATGAGTAAGGCACGCATGCCATAAAAGCTGAAGTACTCCCAGATCTGGATCGCAACGATGTAGTAAATCGCGCGCGGCTGTGAGGGTGTTTTCATGTGTTCTCCTTGCAGCGTGAAAAAGGGAAGTGGCAAGCCACTTCCCTGATGTGCGTCTATTACTTGTTATTCTCTTCTTTCAGCACTTTAACGGTGTAACGACCATCCGCCTGACGATAGGCGCCATGGATATCGGTTTCGAAGCCCGGGTAGTGGGCGCCGATTTCGCACAGCATCTGCAGGAACTCCAGCACCGGACGGCTCTCTTCGGTGATCATCTCACCCGGCATCACCAGCGGAACTCCCGGAGGATACGGCAGGATCATGTTGGCGTTGACGCGGCCGACCATCTCTTCGAGGTAAACCTCTTCCGTCTGACCGTGCAGCTCTTTCTGGAACGCGGCATACGGGGTCATCACCATCGATGGCAGCACTTCAAACGCGCGGAACATCAGATCCGGCAGGTTGTGATGCTCAATCAGTTTGTGGATGTTCTGCGCGAGGTCCTGAATACGCATGTTTTCATAGAATTCAGGATCTTCACGGTACAGCGACGGCAGCATGTTTTTCACCCGCAGGTTCAGGTCGAACGCGCGTTTGAAGTCGGTCAGCGCACGCAGCAGGCTCAGCGCTTTAGTCTTATCGATACCGATACTGAACAGGAACAGCAGGTTGTACGGACCGGTTTTCTCTACCACGATGCCGTGTTCGTCAAGGTATTTCGCCACGATGCTTGCCGGAATACCGAAGTCATCCATGGTGCCGTCTTTCTTCATCCCCGGAGTCAGCAGCGTGACTTTGATCGGGTCGAGGTACATGTGTTCGTTATCGATGTTTTTGAAACCATGCCATGCGCTGTCGGAACGCAGCGGCCAGCATTCAGGACCATCGATATGCTCCGGCTGCCAGACGTCGAAGAACCAGCCGTCAGACTCGCCTTTCAGACGTTTGATCTCTTTACGGAACTTGATGGAACGTTCAATAGAGCCGTCGATCAGACGCTTACCAGCGTTCCCCTTCATCATCGCCGCCGCGGTTTCGGTGGAGGCCACGATCCCGTAGTGTGGAGAGGTGGTGGTGTGCATCATGTAGGCTTCGTTGAAGGTCTCTTCGTTTACGTCGCCTTTCACGTGGATCATCGACGCCTGGGAGAACGCCGCCAGCAGTTTGTGCGTGGACTGGGTTTCATAAATCACTTTCCCTTCGACGCGGCCACCGCTCATCCCGCATTTGCCTTCATAGATCGGCGAGAAGTTGGTGTAAGGCACCCACGCGGAGTCAAAGTGGATGGATTTCACATCCAGGGTTTTCTTGATGAAGTCGGTGTTGTACAGCAGACCATCGTAAGTCGAGTTGGTGATCACCGCGTGTACCGGCCAGGTCGCGTTCGGCGTCTCTTTCACACGCTTGGCGATAGTCGCGTGCTGGAATTCGCTCTGCGGAATACCGCCGAGGATACCGTAGGCGTTACGGGTCGGACGGAAGTAGATCGGCGTAATGTCGCTCATCATCATCAGGTGAGTCAGCGATTTGTGGCAGTTACGGTCAATCAGCACGGTGCTGCCGGCCGGCGCGGAGTACATGCCGACGATTTTGTTAGCGGTAGAAGTACCGTTGGTGACCATGTAGCTGCGTTCTGCGTTAAACACGCGAGCGATATATTCTTCCGCTTCTTTGTGCGGGCCGCTGTGGTCCAGCAGAGAACCCAGTTCAGAAACCGAAATGGAGATATCGGATTTCATGGTGTTGGAACCGAAGAAATCGTAGAAGATGCTGCCTACCGGGCTTTTCTGGAACGCGGTACCGCCCATGTGGCCTGGGGTACAGAAGGTATATTTGCCTTCACGCACATATTTGAACAGCGCTTTGGTCAGCGGCGGCAGAATGGTGTCGATGTATTCGTCAGTGTTCTGTTTGATTTTGTTCGCGATATCTTCCGCAGCGCCCAGTGCATATTCGAAGAAGCGAACCTGCATGCGCAGATCGTTGAGGCTAACGTCCAGAGTCGAGTAGGTGTTAGCGAACGCATACAGCGGCATGTACTCGTTCATTTTGCTGATTTCTTCGCACAGTTCGAGATTGTATTTATCCCAGTCGAAGATCACGCCGCACAGACGAGAGTTGTTTTCGATCAGTTTTAATAAGTCGTCACGGTCGTTCGGGTAGACAATACGGAAGTCCAGGCGTTCGAGAGCACGATGCAGTTCACGGATGGGTTCTTCTTTGAAGTAAACACCCATGTGATTCATGATTGCAATAACGTTCATAGTCAAATCTCCAGATGTAGAAAGCCCCTCCCGTCGCGTGATGACAGGTGATGGAAGGAGCCTCAGGAAAACGGGTTGCTGATTAGTGCGCGTTAGCGGTGGTGTTGTTATCTGATGCGTTGTTCTGGCGCTGGTGCATTTTGCGACCGTAGAACATCAGGATAATCAGGCTAACGATGAAGGTGCCGGCCAGTTCGAAGGAGCTTGCGCCCATCAGCGCGATGAAGCAGAACACGCAACCCAGTACCGAACAAATCAGGCTAACGAAGTTACGGATGTTGATGCCTTCGAAACGAATCAGGTCAACACAGGAGTAGAAGTAAGGCAGCATGGTCAGCAGTACCGCGATACCGGTCAGTTCGCCGAACAGGTCAGAGGCTTTACCACCGGCGGAGTTCATCAGGGTAATCAGCACCATCAGCGCGGTCATTTTCACTGCGGCCAGCAGCAGGCCTTTTTTCGGAATACCGTTGCTATCAACTTCGCCATACACTTTCGGGAAGTTACCGTCGTTGGCGGCACGTACACCGGCCTGGCCAACCAGCATCATCCACGAGCCCAGAGAAGTCAGGCAGGCAAAGGCGGTGAAAGCGGATACCATCGGTGCAGCCCAGCCGCCGAGGATGGTAGAGGCGCTAATTGCGAACGGCGCACCGGACGCGGCCATCTGAGAAGCAGGATACATACCGGCGATAACCTGAGTCGCGGCGATATAGACGATACCGGCCATCGCGGTACCCAGCATGGTAGCCAGCGGCACAGTACGTTTCGGGTTTTTCACCATCCCGGTACTCACGGCGGCGGATTCTACGCCAACGAAGGCCCACAGGCAGAGCAGGATACTTTTAATAACCGCGTGGCTATCGGTGGTGCTGGAGGTGTTCCAGTTCGCCTGATAGGTAGCGACGTCAAACCAGTGCCAGCCGACGACCGCGGTCATGACTACCGGAATAAGCACCAGTACCAGACCAATAGTGGTCAGACGGCTGACCCAGGTCCCGCCGAGCATATTAACGAAAGTAAAGATCCACACGATGGCAATACAGGCAATACCTGCTGGCACCGGGTTATTTAAAATTGGGAAGAACGTAGAGAGATAAGAAACGGCGGTAATCCCGATGGCCAGGTTACCAATCCAGTTTGCATGATAATAAAGGACGCCGGTCTGGAAACCGAATGCCGGAGATATTTCGCCAGCATAGGCAATAGGACCGCCCTGCTGCGGGTTTTTAGTGGCCAGTCGGGCATAAACATAAGCCAGAGACATCGCACCAATAATTGAAATTACCCAGCCCCAAATGGCAATACCACCGATGCTGGCCAGGTTCGCAGGTAATAATGCAATCCCGCTCCCCATCATATTACCGGCGACGACACCGGTACAGGCAAATAGCCCGATCTTCTTGGCAGAACTCATGGTTGTTTTTCTCCTAAGTTTATTTGGGAGGTACAGATCATGATACAGAACCATTAATTGACCCGACCAACTGCCAACAAGATTACTGATTTGTACGAGATAAGTCCTAAAGATAAAGTGAAATAACAACAAACATCAGACAAATGATATTTTGACCTTTTTCGCTTAACATATAAACATGACAACAGGGTGTCAGAAAAAGATAAACATCGTTGTATTACAGCGGGTTATGATCAGGAAGGTGTGTTACTTAACTGTTATTTAAAGCCTCCTGGATGCTAAATACAACTAACAACAAGAGGCTTCATGAGAAACATAAATTTAACCTCATCATGCCCAAAACCTTGCGCATGATGAGGGTTTACTTATTCTGAAGAGAGGAAATTATCGAGATACGGAACTACCCGGTTGACTGACGTCTGAAAAACCCCATTTTCAATCCAGTACAGGGTATCTTCGCCAGGGCGTAAATTAAACGCCGTGATGTAAGAATCGGCAGCCAGTCGGTTCTCACCTTTCATCTCATAGACTTTGCCTAACAGCACATAATTCAGCCATGACATTTCTAAATCAATCGCACTGTTAATCGCGGTATTCGCTTCGTCGACTTTCCCTTTACCCAGCGAATCCACCGCTTTTATTTGATAATAAATCGCCATGTCTTTTATACCCGGCATCGCCCCTACCCGCTCGACTTCGCTGTAGAGGGCAGCCAGCTGTTTATCGTCCAGCGGCTGTTGCGAATGGCGCAATACATCCACCAGCGTTTTTTCGGCATAGGCGTAAATAAAATCCGGCGCCCGCTTAATCACATCATCCAGCAGGCTACTGGCCTTACTTAATGAATCGACGTCGCCCTTCATTAACAGCTGATGCGACTGGTAGAAATAGGTTAACGCCACGCTTTGCGAGGGCTGATATTGCCTGAGCATCGCCTGCATTCGCGCCGGCCACGGTTGCGCCAAGGCATCCGACAGGCTGTTCATCAGATCGTTCTGGATGGTCAGCTGGTTATCGTTGGTCACAAAGTAGCGTTTATCCAGCATCGTCGAGCTGTCGGCGTTGTCCACCAGCTGGACCGACATAAAGCACTGCTGCGCCCGATAATGGCGCTGATTAACGAACTCAATGGTCAGCGTTTTGCCGGAACTGCTTGGCTCATTGATGTTGTAGTCCGTTTTGTCATGCACCATAAAGGTCGAGAAGGTGTTCAGCGAGGTGGTGATCAGGCTGGCCAGTCCAACGGCGTAGGAGTGCTGCGACGACCAGTTAGCGCAGGAATTGCCATTCACCAGGTGGATATCGATATCGCGCGGATTGAGCAGCAGACGCGCCTTGTTGACCGGCGGCCGCGACTCCATGCTCGACAGCGCCACCAGCGCCACGCAGGTGCCCAGCGCCAACAGGAACAACCCCCACACGAGGGCGGTAGTGAGACGTTTGCGGCCTGACGGCGTGCTGGCCACGGTCGGAGCCGCTGGCGGCGCGGCGGCATCAGGGAGAGGGACAGAGACGTCGGATGACGCACCGGCGGCCGGCGGCGCAGAAACGACGGCCGACGGCGCAGGCGTCAGCGCCTCCATCGACGGGGCTAGCTCCTCTCCCTCTTCGGTGCACCAGATCACCGGCACCGTGAGCTTATACCCCCGTTTGGGTACCGTCGCGATGTACTCAAGGCTAACGTCGTCGCCGTCTTTGAGCGACTTGCGCAGTTCAGAAATACTCTGCGTGACGACGTGGCTGGTCACAACGTTCCGGGTCCAGACGTTTTCGATAAGCTCGTCCCGGCTAAGTACTTCCCCCGGATGGCGGGCAAAAAAGACCAGAAGATCGATTAAACGCGGTTCAAGGGTAAGCTGGCGCCCCTTCCTGCTGATTTGATTTACAGAGGGGGTTACCAGCCATTCACCGACGCGAACAACAGGTTGTAGCATACAAAAAGCCCCAGACAAAAAGGGAAAGGCGCGATGATAACACATTTGTCCTACCTATTTTTGCCAGGGGTCACTCCCTCAGGCATTAGGTCGGAATCCGCTTTTTAATGACGAAAAAAGCAATATTTCATTAACATCGTGATCATGAAATTTATCTATAGCGATAAAAACACGTTTTCGCTGTTGCCATTGCCGATGACAATCCCGATCGCAGGAAAAAAAGAAGCCTGGAGGCTTAACGCGCTCCAGGCTCATTGTGTCGCGCGCCGCTACGGCACGCTTTAAAAAAGGTTATTTATACACTTCCGCTGTGGCTTCAAAGTTTGGGCCATGCTCACGCGCAGCGGTGATCACGTAGTACTTTCCGCCTTTCTCATCGGCCAGCTTGGAGAGCTGATCGTGCAGATCGGAAGGCGAAGAGAATTCGCCGCCGGACGGCCCCACCGAGATCGGCCCGACCTTGGTCAGTTTGAAGTGTTTCACTTCTTCTTTGGTGATCAACTGCGCGGCGGAGGCGCCAAACGCAACGGCGGAAAGGGCTAACGCGACTATCACTTTTTTCATCCTGCAATCTCCTTGGAATTAGCCTTCAGTCAGGCTCTTTCAGTATAGACGGCGATTTACTGAGCGTGCTACCGATGCGCTTATTTTTTGATCGAGGCGTTCAGTAACGCGGTGGAACCCCTTCCGGGCGGGTCTTAAAGCGCCGATGCAGCCACATATATTGCTCGGGCGCCATCAGGATGCATTTTTCAATTATCTGGTTCATCCAGGCCGCCGTAACCTCAGCGCTCGCCAGCGGCGGGGTGCGCTCCGGGGTCAAGGAGATCAATTCATACCCCATGCCGTTGGGCTTGCGCCGCGGTACAAACGGCACAATCGTCGCCCCGGACATTTTCGCCAACATCCAGGTGCCGGTGGTGGTCGCCGCCTGCTCAACGGCAAACAACGGCGCAAAGACGCTGCTGGCCGGACCGTAGTCATGATCCGGCGCGTACCAGAGGATCTCCCCCTCTTTTAGCGCCCTGACCATCCCTTTCAGATTTTTTCGATCCAGCATGGTCTTGTTAGAGCGCAAACGTCCCCAGGTCTGCAGCCAGTCAATTAGGGGGTTATCGTTGGGCCGGTAGACGCCAATGCCTGGAGTAAACATGCCATACATCCGGGCCCCCATTTCGAGAGTCAGAAAATGGATACCGATCAGCAAGATGCCCTGCTTTTCCTCCAGAAGCTCCACCACCTCGTTAACGCCGCTGGTCTCGGTCCAGCGCGCCACCCGGTGCGTCGGCCAGAACCAGGCCATGCCGGTCTCCATCAGCCCCATGCCCAGCGATTCAAAGTTTTTCACCAGCAGCGCCTCGCGGTCGGCGGCGCTCATCGCGGGAAAACAGAGTTCGAGATTACGTCTGGCAATCCGCGCGCGGCTTTTCATCACCCGCATTGCCAGCCGCCCAAGCCGAGTACCCAGGCGATAGATCACCGGATACGGTAATTGCACCAGCAGCCATAAAAAGCCAATTCCCAGCCACAACAGCCAGTAACGCGGGTGCAACAGCGCGCGGGAAAATTTGGGTAAATTTGACATAATAATCCTGTTAATTCACTCAATAATAGCTGAGCAAAAACCGCGAAATAAAGTAGCGGATCCTGCATGTAGTATTTTTCCAATTCGTGCGGTAATACTCAGTCACAAAGCGCGTTATTATAAGCCGATTCCAGGATAAATTCAGCCCTTACGCTGGGGACTACTCTATTATTAGACGCAACGCGTAAAATTTCCTGTTTAATGCATAAATAAATAAACCGGACCTCTACAACGCGCTCGACTGCCGATAAAATCGCCAGTTCATTTTCCGCCTTCCTTCATTCCTCTCCCTTTTGTTCACGCTTTTTTATGGCGACAGCGAACGCAAACAGGGCGTTCAGCCCGGTCTGACAAGGCCAGCATGCGGTTATTTGTGACTGGGGCGAAGGTTAAGCATCGACATTGCGGATCCTTTCCCCAGATATGCTACGTTTACAGCGCTCATTCGACGCAAGTGCCTTTGCCGACGTCGTCGCTTTCAGAAGCCATAGTGAGAAGGAACTATGACAATGAATTATCAATTAGTGAAGCAAGTCAGAGAAAATAACACATTAAGAAAAAGCTTCATTGACCTTGCCGTTAAGACTTTTGATCTGTCTTTTGAGGAGTGGTATCAGCAAGGTTACTGGACCGACGCCTATATCCCCTACGCCTTTGTCGAACGCAATAAAGTTATCGCTAACGCCTCGGCCAACATCATCGACCTGCGCTGGCAGGGGGAGCCCCGGCGTTATATTCAGATTGGCACGGTGATGACCGAACCGGATCATCGTAATAAGGGATTAGCCGGCCAGCTTATCCATCATATCCTGCAGGACTGGCAGCAGGAGGCGGACGCCTTCTTTTTATTCGCCAATCCCACCACGGTGGATTTTTATCCCAAATTTGGCTTCACCCGCAGCGAAGAGCATCAATATATTATGCCGGTCTCCCCGCGCGCCGGTGATTTTCGCAAACTGAATATGGACAGCGCAGATGATGTCGCCCTGCTCCGGTATTACTATGAAAAATCCAACCCGTTCTCCCCCCTGCGGGTGGAGCATAACTTTGGCCTGCTGATGTTTTACTGCTCAGCCTTTATGAAGCATTTCGTCTATTACTCGGCAAAAAATGAGGCGGTGGTTATCGCCATGCAAAACGGTCCGGTGCTGATCTGCTTTGACCTCTTCTGCGACGAGGGCAAGAGCCTGTCGACGCTGGTCAACGAACTGGCCGATGACCATGTTTACCAGGCCATCCTTGGTTTCACCCCCAATGAAGACCGGCTCGGCGAGTATGAGAAGATTGAGGGAGAAGACATCCTCTTCGTCTATGACCAGAAGGAAAACCTGTTTAAAGACAGGAAGTTGATGTTTCCTTTACTGGCGCACGCCTGACGGCGCCGCGCCGTCAGGCAGATCAGTTATAAGTCACCACAAAGGTCGCGCTGGCGTTCGCCTCGCCCGCCTTCACTGCGGGCCAGCAGGCTGCTCGCCGCGTCGGGAGACGTAATCCCGATAGTCTTCACCAACGTAGATTTGCCGCGGACGGTAGAGGGTCAGCGGCGCCTGGTGCATCTCGTTCCAGTGCGCCACCCAACCGACCGTCCGACCGACCGCCGTGACCACCGCAAACATCGACGAAGGCAGATTCATCGCTTTAAGGATCACCGCGGTATAGAAATCCACGCTTGGCGACAGGCCATTGTCCACAAAATAGGGGTCGGTCAGCGCCACGTCCTCAAGGGCCATCGCCACCTGCAGCAGGCGGTCGGACATGCCTACCTCCGCCAGAACCCGATGGCTGGTTTCACGCAGGATCCCGGCACGCGGATCGCGATGACGGTAGCGCGAGTTGCCAAAGCCCAGCCGACGAAATGTCTGCGGATCGCGCTTCGCCTGGCGCAGAAACGCCGGAACCTGATCGACGCTTTCAATCTCCTCCAGCATTCGCATGCTCGATTCATTGGCTCCGCCGTGCATCGGCCCCCACAGCGACGCCAGCCCGGCGGCGATGCAGGCGAATAAATTCGCCCCGGAGGAGCCCGCCGCACGTACCGTGGTGGTCGAGGCACACTGCCCGTGATCGGCATGCAGCACCAGGATCTGGTTCATTGCCTGCTCGATGACCGGATTGAGGACGTACTTCTCGGCCGGGATAGCAAACAGCATCTGCAGGAAATTGCCGGCATAAGAGAGATCGTTGCGCGGATATGCGGCGGGTTGCTCAATCGTATACTTGTAGCTCATGGCGGCGATGGTGGGCATTTTCGACAGCAGCCGGGTGGCGGCCAGCGCGCGGTGTTCCGGATTTTCCACGTCCAGGACATCATGATAAAACGCCGCCAGCGCCCCCACCAGGGCGCACATCAGCGCCATCGGGTGCGAGTCGCGACGAAATCCGCTGCACATACGGGCTATCTGCTCATGGACCAGAGTATGGCGGGTGATGGTCTCGCGAAAGGTTTGATAGCTGGCCTCATCCGGCGCGTCACCGTTCAGCATGATGTAGGCCACTTCGAGAAAATCGCACTGGCGAGCCAGCTGATCGACGGGATAGCCGCGGTGCAACAGCACGCTGTTTTCCGTATCGATCCACGAGATCGCCGACTGGCATCCGGCGGTGTTGGCGAAGCCGGGGTCATAACTGCAGAGCCCGGACTGATTCAGCCCGCGTATGTCGACCCCTACCGGGCCCCGGGTTCCCGGCACCTGCGGCAGGGTGATGGGCGTTTGTTGCCCGGCAATAGAAAGCGTTAACGGTGTGGTGCTCATCCTGTCAGTTCCCCCAGCAAACTCATCAGCAACCTGAAGTCATTCTTCAGGCGGAAAGACCAACATAACCAATGTGATGCAGCTTATTCATTGATGTCATCACTATAAGGCGGATAAAGAGGATATTTTGCTCCCATTAGCGGAAAAACCAACGAGCAAACACCAGCTTACCCCGCCATACCGCCAGATAGCGGCACAAATCGCCAAGGATAATGGTGATTATCACTGTCAAAATTTACGTTGAGTAAAGAAAGGATGAAGAGGAGCTACCATGAATTTTGTGCTATCGATGACCCTCATCTGCATCGCCATCGCCTGGCTGATGATGAGCCTGCTGCCGATGTAGGCCCAGCGCTATCCGCCTTGCCCTTCACTTTCTCCCCTCGCAGTCTTCCGGTCTCAGGTTTCACCTCTGCTGCGGATGGTGTACTGGTTGCATATCAGGCTTTGCCGAATACCTGCCGGGGGGTAGGCTAAAAGCCCATCACTAAGGAGGTAATATGTCTGGACTTATTAATCCGCAGGCGGCTCCGGAAGAAGCAGCCTATGCGCTGATAATTGAGCTCGTCCGCGCCCAGCGCGTGCCGCAATATGAGGGCGATCTTTCCAGCCTGCTGGCAATGTACGACGAAGCCGTTAAACACTTTAGAGAGAAAGAGACCGAGCGTTAGACGTGGGTGTCGTTGTGTGGGGAAAGTGTGACGCCTGCGGAAGCCGCGCAGGCGTTAGCTGGATAGCTGCTTGCGTCATCAGCTGCCGCGGTAGGTAGAGTATCCGTACTGACTGAGCAGCAGCGGGATATGCAGTTTTTGATTTTGCTTTGTGACGTTGAAAATAACCGGAATCACCGGGAAGAACGTATTCATATTTTGGCTTTTAAAATAGTCACCGGTTTTAAACGTCACTTTATAAACCCCCGGCTCCATATTTTCCGCCTGCGGATAGAGCGATTTAATCCGCCCATCGGCATCCGTTTTACCGGTAGCGATATGCTGCCAGCTCTCCCCCTGCTGCTTATCCAGCTCAATCTGCACCCCTGGCGAAGGGAGCCCGGTTTGCTGATTAAGAATGTGTACGCTGAGCGTCCCCTCTGGCGCCGCCAGCGCGCTGAAGCTGAGCAGGGATATAACGGATGCGATAACTAATTTCATAATCGTGACCTTATTGGGCAAGTGAAGTTGCCCTAACTATAGTCAGCGCGGCGGGGAAAAAAATTAAACTTTTTGTTATCAGATTGCGGTTATTTGGCGGGGAACGGTACAACTGGGTGTACTCTGAAACAGGCCGCAAGCGGCCTCCTGCACAGGGAAAGCCGGCTAACAGATAGGGTTTGCGAAGCCACTTTTCATCTTGAAAAGTAGATTTTTTCCGGATGGCGGGTAACGATCGGGACCCACTGCTGATATTTATACCGTTTGACGCTCGTTGTCAGAAGAGGGATTGATTGTATATAGACTTTGGATAAATGTTTGACCAGGATGGGAGCATAGCTTGTCACTGATGCGCTCAATTTTACAAGGAATAACCCGATGCCATTACCCGAACGTCTGCAACCAGCCAAAGTAAACCGCCAGAAACTGAAACAGCTAGCGGATATGGCCGAAGAGATACTGGCGCAAATTGATAACGGGGCTAAGGAAGAAGATGCCGGGTTGAAAATGTTGATAAATGACTGGAATAGCCAGGTTATTAACCCGTAT
The DNA here is from genome assembly GCF_020526085.1 of Klebsiella africana. NCBI lineage: Bacteria > Pseudomonadati > Pseudomonadota > Gammaproteobacteria > Enterobacterales > Enterobacteriaceae > Klebsiella > Klebsiella africana. The sequence continues at coordinate 3,915,437 of NZ_CP084874.1, forward strand.
GCATTCTCTGATTTCCGGGATTTCTCTTCATGGACCAGTGCAAAAGACTTCACCCGGATGGCGTTTAATCAAGAAAAATACGTGGCGGATTTATCCTGGGATGAGCTGATTCAGATCATCCAGTTTGTGTGTCAGGCCGAAGGTAAGGAATCTGAACAAAGCTACGCGCTGGGACTGCTTGAGAAAAACTTTGATGCCAATCCATCCGACCTCATCTACTGGCCTAATGAATGGTTTCAGGATAAAGACATGCTTCATGTCGATTTGACGCCTGAAGAAATCGCCGGATACCTGATGGCAAAATCTGGCCGGCGGCTAAGCGATGCGCCGCAAATCGAGCTGAAGTATCCTATCCCTTCAAATATTTAAGGTGTATTACCCTGCCCGCAAAATGTAAGTACGGGCCCCGCTCCAGTGAGGAGTCTACCAGGTATATAGCCTGCGGATATTCAACGTAATGCGCGACTATTATGAATAGTTCAGAGTAACGAACCATGCATAATTTGCGTTATGTCCGACGCCCTTCAGAAGCCAGCGATAGTGTAAGTATCACTGCAAAAAGCAGGGCGAGGCTAAACGTTGTCTTGCAATAGGTAGACCAGGCGATCAACTACTGATGAATCCGTTTAACGCTCCGCCAGGCGCCAACTCAATGAATGCCGAGTCATCGACAGCATGCACATCTTTGCTGATGAGTTACCATTTAATAAACCCCTGAGTGCTATCCAGGGTTGATATCGGAAACTAGAGGATAAAAGTACATAGCTGCAAAGGTGTTCGAGTTAGTCGGTTACGTCGTGCCCATGAACCTATTTTCGGGTAATCTGGATGTTGCTATTACCGCGGATGCGGAAAGTATTTCTCCATTTTCACGAACTCTGGTTCAACCCATTTAGGCCCCTTCACTACTTGACCATTCTCACCAGTCATCAAAATTCCGGCCTGATATAATCGGTCAAACGACTCGATTAATTCCGCATTTGTGATGTGCTCTGTTCGCCCCCTGATGATTAATGGGTCTAATCTGTACAAAGGAATCTTGTACGCAAGCGCGGTTAGCAGGTCATCAATAGACTCATCACGAAGCATTGCCTTAAATCTTTCAAGTTCAATATCTGACATGTGAAATCAGGCTCCTGTTCCTTCAATATAACGAACGAGTATTCATATATTACCCAAGCCTTAATATTTTTGAGGAGGGCTCCTGACAGCAACTGTATCCTACCACAGCCGCCATGCTTAGCGCTCGCTGATTATCGGTCTGAAAACATGATGCGGGTAATGAAGTGCCCCTGCTGTTACGTGTCGTTGACTGACAATCATGCATTCCAGCTCACGCGCATCAAACGGTGCTAAAGGCCACCGCCATCAGACAGTTTATAGGGTTTGTCCTTAGTTATGATATATCGACCTGGCGGGCTGCGAGCTTCACCTGGGGTATATGTAGTGGTCAAGTAATATTGGCCACGGTTTTACAGTAAAAATGGTATCTGTTCTCAGACTCTTCCGGAGTCAACCCACCGTTATAATGGTGAGGTCTGACGCTGTTGTAGTAGTTCAATATGTAACCATTAATTTGCTGTCGGGCTTCGTCCTTGCCTGCGTAACCATTCACCGGTACCCATTCTGTTTTCAGACTGCGGAAGAAGCGTTCCATGGGACTATTGTCCCAGCAGTTTCCCCGCCGACTGACGCTTTGTTTTATTCTGTAACGCCAGAGAAGTTGTTGATATTTCAGACCGGTATACTGGCTTCCCTGATCGCTATGGAACATGACATCATGCGGTTGACCACGCGTCTCATAAGCCATCCGCAGAGCGTTGCTTATCAGTGCGGTATTGGCATGCGCTGACAGACTCCAGCCGATAACCCTGCGGGCAAAAAGATCCATAACGATCGCCAGATAGCACCAGCGATTTCCTGCCTGGATATACGTAATATCTCCGCACCATACCCGATCTGGCTCGGGCACAGCGAACTGGCGCTCAAGCAGATTCGGCAGGCAGGTATGCTCCTGACGGGCATTTTTGTACTGATGTTTTCCGGGCTGGCAACTGCTCAGGTTCAGATATTTCATCAGACGCCCCGCACGGTAACGGCTCATCGGGACGCCGTTCTGGGTCAGCATGTCAGCCAGAGTGCGCGCCCCTGCTGAGCCCCGGCTCTGATTCCACGCCCGGCGTATTTCGCTGCACAGCCTGACTCGCGCCGGATTAACCGTATCGCGTCGTTTTCGCCAGTATCGGTAACTGCTGCGGTGTATTCCCAGAGCAGAACACAGGCTGACGACCGTGTGGCTGTCACTCAGTCTGGCAACTATCGTGAACCGTTCAGTGAGTCGGACATCAAGAGCGCGGTAGCCTTTTTTAATATCGTATTCTGCTCCTCCAGGCGACGAACCTGCTTTTCCAGCTCGCGGATACGTTGCTGGTCTGGAGTAATAGGTGTGGCAGAGGGCGTAATCCCCTGGCGCTCTCGCCTGAGCTGGCGTACCCAGCTCTCAAGCGTGGTAGAACCGACATTCATCGCTTCACTGGCTTGTCGATAGGAGTAGCCCTTATCAACAATCAGCTGTGCACATTCCAGCCTGAACTCGGGGGTGAAAGTACGCTTAGTTTTCTTGTTCATTAAGTCACCTGTTTTGTGTTGAGGTGAGAATATCACCTTTAATCAGGTGGCCAAATTTACTGTGCCACTACAATATCCTTTCATTGAACAGGAATCTCCCTCCACATGAATGTGGATTTCAATGAATCATAGAAGTCATTGAGATAATGGAATATTTGAAAATGTCGCGTATATACTGGGTTGAGTAGACTTCAGAGGACGCTAAGAGAAGTGAGTATGGCACGCCCTACAGGATTCGAACCTGTGACCTACGGCTTAGAAGGCCGTTGCTCTATCCAGCTGAGCTAAGGGCGCCCTGAGAAGCGGGAGCTTCGCGGAGTGAAACGCGTGGAATTATACGGTCCACGTCCGTTGAGTCAATCCATTTTGCCAGGAAACTGCGGGGCTTATTCGCCGCTGGTGAAATATCCCTCACCAACTGTATAAGAAGCATACCGTCAGGGCTTCCTGGCGAGTCATTCATCTTAGTGGGCAGGCGTCACGCGCCAATAGCCATGCAAAAAGCAGGGACAAAAACTGGTTAAATTCACCGCAGACAGGATAAATCAGTAAACGAGGACTGACAGCGAGGCCCGCTTCTGACAAAATATCCCCATCCCCCTTTCGTAAAGATACAGATGGAATCCTCTCTCTGATGGCAGCAAAAATTATTGACGGTAAAACGATTGCGCAGCAGGTACGCTCTGAGGTTGCGGAAAAAGTGAAGGCTCGCGTTGCGGCCGGAAAACGCGCCCCTGGGCTGGCCGTCGTGCTGGTCGGCAGCAACCCGGCCTCGCAGATTTATGTCGGCAGCAAGCGCAAAGCATGTGAAGAAGTGGGCTTCGTCTCCCGCTCTTACGATCTCCCGGAAACCACCAGCGAAGCCGAGCTGCTGGAGCTTATCGACACTCTGAATGCCGATAAGACCATCGACGGTATTCTGGTTCAGCTGCCCCTCCCCGCAGGGATCGACAACGTCAAAGTGCTCGAGCGCATCGCGCCGGATAAAGACGTCGACGGCTTCCATCCTTACAACGTTGGCCGCCTGTGCCAGCGGGCGCCGCGCCTGCGTCCGTGCACCCCGCGCGGTATCGTGACCCTGCTGGAACGCTACAATATCGACACCTACGGTCTGAATGCGGTAGTGATTGGCGCGTCCAATATCGTTGGCCGCCCGATGAGCATGGAGCTGCTGCTGGCCGGCTGCACCACCACCGTCACCCACCGTTTTACCAAAAACCTGCGCCATCACGTCGAAAACGCCGACCTGCTGATCGTCGCGGTGGGTAAACCGGGCTTTATTCCTGGCGAGTGGATCAAAGAAGGGGCGATTGTGGTCGATGTCGGCATTAACCGTCTGGAAAGTGGCAAAGTGGTCGGCGACGTGGTGTATGAAGATGCCGCCGAACGCGCATCCTACATCACCCCGGTTCCCGGCGGCGTTGGTCCGATGACCGTCGCCACCCTGATTCAGAACACGCTGCAGGCGTGCGAAGAGTATCACGACGTTGAGGAGGCCTGAGATGGCAACATTTTCCTTAGGAAAACACCCGCACGTTGAGCTATGCGATCTGCTGAAGCTGGAAGGCTGGAGCGAAAGCGGCGCCCAGGCGAAAATCGCTATCGCCGATGGTCTGGTGAAAGTTGACGGCGCGGTGGAAACCCGCAAACGCTGCAAAATCGTCGCCGGTCAGACGGTGAGCTTTGAAGGCCAGAGCGTGACCGTCACGGCCTGACAACGAAAAGAAAAACGCCCGCTTTTGCGGGCGTTTTTTTATGGCTTACTTCCGGCGCCAGGTGGTCCCCTGCGGGCCATCTTCCAGCACAATGCCCATCTCGTTGAGACGGTCGCGCGCCGCATCCGCCGCCGCCCAGTCTTTCGCTTTGCGTGCGTCCAGACGCTGCTGGATGAGCGATTCGATCTCCGCCACTTCCGCGTCGTCAACCTGCGCGCCGCTCTGCAGGAACGCCTCCGGCTCCTGCTCTAGCAGACCCAGCACCGCAGCAAGCTTACGCAGGTGGGCCGCCATGGCGTTCGCCGCGGCCGCGTCCTCGGTTTTCAGGCGATTTACTTCACGCGCCATATCGAACAGCACCGAATAGGCTTCCGGGGTGTTGAAGTCGTCGTCCATCGCCTCGATAAAGCGTGCTTCGAAGGCTTCGCCGCCCGCCGCGTCGACGGATTTGTCCGTCCCGCGCAGCGCGGTGTACAGACGCTCCAGCGCCGAACGCGCCTGCTTGAGGTTCTCTTCGCTGTAGTTCAGCTGGCTGCGATAGTGGCCGGACATCAGGAAGTAGCGAATCGTCTCCGCATCGTAATACTTCAGCACGTCGCGGACGGTAAAGAAATTACCCAGCGATTTCGACATCTTCTCGCGGTCAACCATCACCATGCCGGAGTGCATCCAGTAGTTGACGTACTCGCCGTCGTGGGCGCAGGTGGACTGGGCGATTTCGTTTTCATGGTGCGGGAACATCAGATCCGAACCGCCGCCGTGAATATCGAAGTGGTTGCCAAGCTGCTTGCAGTTCATCGCCGAGCACTCGATATGCCAGCCCGGACGGCCCGCGCCCCACGGCGACGGCCAGCTCGGCTCGCCCTCTTTCGACATCTTCCACAGGACGAAGTCCATCGGGTTACGCTTGACGTCAACCACGTCGACGCGCGCCCCCGCCTGCAGTTGATCGAGATCCTGACGCGACAGCAAACCGTAGTTCGGGTCCGTCGGCACGTCGAACATCACGTCGCCGTTATCTGCCACGTAAGCATGGCCTTTGGCGATCAGCTGCTCGGTGATCTCAATGATCTCCGCAATATGGTGCGTTGCGCGCGGCTCGCTGTCGGGACGCAGAATATTCAGCGCGTCAAAATCTTTGTGCATTTCGGCAATCATGCGATCGACCAGCGCGACAAAGCTTTCGCCGTTTTCATTAGCGCGCTTAATGATTTTGTCGTCAATATCGGTGATATTGCGCACGTACTTCAGCTTATATCCGAGAAAACGCAGATAGCGCGCCACAACGTCAAAGGAGACGAAGGTACGCCCATGGCCGATATGACAGAGATCGTAAACGGTAATACCACACACGTACATGCCGACTTCCCCGGCATGGATAGGTTTAAATTCCTCTTTCTGGCGCGTCAGTGTATTAAAAATTTTTAACATCGAAGATTCCGTGTAGACGTGTGTGGGTAATGAAGTCTCTATAATACCCATAATTCAGACCGGACGCAGCACACATTGCAAGGTGCATCGACCCCCGCGGTTATGCTATAACACCCCCCTATATCTCACCCGACACCGGGTGCTGGCACCACACTCATCGGAACAGGATGCAAAAATGGTTACTTTCCACACCAATCATGGCGATATCGTAATCAAAACGTTTGACGACAAAGCGCCGGAAACAGTTAAAAACTTCCTGGACTACTGCCGCGAAGGTTTCTACGACAACACCATTTTCCACCGTGTTATCAACGGCTTCATGATTCAGGGCGGCGGTTTTGAACCTGGCATGAAACAAAAAGCGACCAAATCTCCGATTCAGAACGAAGCAAACAACGGTCTGAAAAACACCCGCGGCACGCTGGCAATGGCCCGTACTCAGGCGCCGCACTCTGCCACCGCGCAGTTCTTCATCAACGTGGTTGACAACGACTTCCTGAACTTCTCCGGCGAAAGCCTGCAGGGCTGGGGCTACTGCGTGTTTGCGGAAGTGGTTGAAGGCATGGACGTGGTTGACAAAATCAAAGCGGTTGCCACCGGCCGCAGCGGCATGCATCAGGATGTGCCGAAAGATGATGTGATCATCAAAAGCGTCACCGTCAGCGAGTAATTCGTGGCGACACTTTTTATTGCAGATTTGCACCTGCAAACAGAAGAACCGGCGATCACCGCCGGTTTTCTGCGTTTTTTACAGGGCGAAGCCCGCCAGGCGGACGCCCTGTATATCCTTGGCGATCTGTTTGAGGCGTGGATCGGCGATGACGATCCGAACCCGTTGCATCACCAAATCGCTACGGCAATCAAAGCCGTCGTCGACGCCGGCGTGCCGTGCTACTTCATCCATGGCAACCGCGATTTTCTTGTCGGCCAGCGCTTTGCCCGCCAGAGCGGGATGATCCTGCTCGCCGAAGAAGAGCGACTGGACCTCTATGGCCGTGAAGTCTTGATCATGCATGGCGACACGCTGTGCACCGATGACCAAGGCTATCTGGCGTTTCGCGCCAAAGTCCACACCCCGTGGATCCAGCGTCTGTTCCTCGCCCTGCCGCTGTTTATCCGCCGCCGCATCGCCGCCCGCATGCGCGCCGACAGCAAAGCCGCCAACAGCAGTAAATCAATGGAAATTATGGATGTAAATCCACAGGCGGTAGTTGACGCGATGGAGCGGCATCACGTGCAGTGGCTGATCCACGGCCATACCCATCGCCCGGCGGTCCATGAACTGCAGGCTAACGGCCAACCCGCATGGCGTGTGGTACTTGGCGCCTGGCACAGCGAAGGTTCGATGGTCAAGGTAACGCCGGACGACGTCGAACTCATCCACTTTCCGTTTTAGTTCCCCCGCAAGCACAATTCCGAAATCGTCCCTCACCTGGGCGAAGATGCGACTTCCCCCCGCCCTGCATGCTAGTCTTCCACAACGTCACTCTCAAGGAACGAGCATGAGCAGGAAAAAGTGGAGTCAGCCGCTGATGTGGGGAATGATCATCGCGATCCTCAATCCATTAGGGGTAAGTTATATCGCCTTAGTCGGCGTCGCTATTGGCAACACGCTGACATTTGTCTGGTGTGCGCTGCTGGCGTGGGCTATGTATTTTTATGCCATTTATTTGCTCTGCACCCGCCCCCACGATAGCCGGCTGGTACAAATCTATTTACTGCTTATGGGCACCCTGATGCTCCCGTGGGGGTTAGTGCTGCTTATCACCTGTATCATGAGGGAGATAAAGGCTAATAACCAGCGCTCGCCATCACCGCCGGGCGAGACAAAAGACGGCTAACCATGCGCACGCAACCGTTTTCCTTACCGGCAGTTCATGCTATTCTCTGTGGCCTCTAAAGCAGTGTGAAACACACCCACAGGAGTTTTAAGACGCATGTCTTCCCGCAATAATTCGGCGCGTATCGCCATCGTGATGGGGTCCAAAAGCGACTGGGCTACCATGCAATTTACCGCAGAAATCCTTGATGCCCTGAACGTTCCGTATCATGTCGAAGTGGTCTCTGCCCACCGCACGCCCGATAAGCTCTTCAACTTCGCTGAAAGCGCCGAAAGCCACGGTTATCAGGTGATTATTGCAGGGGCAGGCGGCGCGGCGCATCTGCCGGGCATGATTGCGGCGAAAACCCTGGTGCCGGTGCTCGGCGTACCGGTACAGAGCGCGGCCTTAAGCGGTGTCGACAGCCTCTACTCCATTGTACAGATGCCGCGCGGCATTCCGGTCGGTACCCTGGCTATCGGCAAAGCCGGGGCCGCAAACGCAGGCCTGCTCGCCGCGCAGATCCTTGCCCAGCACGATGCTGAACTGCACCAGCGCCTGAGCGCCTGGCGTCAGGCGCAAACCGATGAAGTGCTGGATAACCCGGACCCGCGGGGTGCGGCATGAAACAGGTATGCGTGCTCGGTAACGGCCAGTTAGGCCGTATGCTGCGCCAGGCCGGCGAGCCGCTGGGCATCGCCGTTTGGCCGGTCGGCCTGGAAGCCGACCCGGAAGCGGTGCCGTTCCAGCAGAGCGTCATCACGGCAGAAATTGAACGCTGGCCGGAAACCGCCCTCACCCGCGAGCTGGCCCGCCACCCGGCGTTCGTCAACCGCGATGTCTTCCCGATTATCGCCGACCGCCTGACGCAAAAGCAGCTGTTCGATAAGCTTGGTCTGGCCACTGCCCCATGGCAGCTGCTGGCGGATAAAAGCGAGTGGCCGGCGGTGTTTGCCCGTCTCGGCGAGCTGGCGATCGTTAAGCGTCGCGTCGGCGGCTACGACGGCCGCGGCCAGTGGCGTCTGCGGGAAAACGAGATCGATCAGCTACCGGCCGATAACTACGGCGAGTGCATCGTCGAGCAGGGAATTAACTTCTCCGGCGAGGTATCGCTGGTGGGTGCCCGCGCTCATGACGGTAGCACCGTCTTCTACCCGCTGACCCGCAATCTGCATCAGGACGGTATATTGCGCGCCAGCGTCGCCTTCCCGCAGGCCAATGCCCGCCAGCAGGAACAGGCGGAAAGCATGCTGACGGCGATCATGAACGAGCTGAACTATGTCGGCGTGATGGCGATGGAGTGCTTCGTTACCGCCGAGGGGCTGCTGATCAACGAACTGGCGCCGCGCGTGCATAACAGCGGCCACTGGACGCAAAATGGCGCCTCCATCAGCCAGTTTGAACTACATCTGCGGGCGATTACCGGTCTGCCGCTGCCGCCGCCGGTGGTCAACAGCCCGTCGGTGATGATCAACCTGATCGGCACCGATCTTAACTACGACTGGCTGAAGCTGCCGCTGGTGCACCTGCACTGGTACGATAAAGAGGTACGCCCGGGTCGTAAAGTCGGCCACCTGAACCTCACCGACAGCGATACCGATCGCCTGAGCGCCACGCTGGAAGCGATCAAGCCGCTGCTGCCGCCGGAATACACCAGCGGCCTGTTCTGGGCGCAATCGCAGCTCAGCTAAGCTCTTCGTGCCGGGGATTTGATCTATCCCCTTCCCCGGCACACCTTGAGGCGCGTACAATTCCCCCCTTGCTGTAAAGCCCATTTCTGTTTTGACCTCAGAGGATACCCCATGACCGATGGGACGGATTATCGCGCCATTCTCGCCAGCGATACGCCACTGATTGACGTACGCGCCCCGGTGGAGTTTAGCCAAAGCGCGATGCCGGCGGCGATCAACCTGCCGCTGATGAATGATGAAGAACGCGCCGCGGTCGGCACCTGCTACAAGCGTCAGGGGCCGGAAGCGGCGCTGGCGCTCGGCCATAAGCTGGTCCAGGGTGACCTGCGCGCCAGCCGTACTCAGGCGTGGCTGGAAGCATGTGCCCGTTACCCGCACGGTTACCTGTGCTGCGCCCGCGGCGGCCAGCGATCGCATATCGTCCAGCAGTGGCTGAAAGAAGCTGGCGTGGATTACCCCCTGATCGTCGGCGGCTATAAAGCGCTACGCCAGACGGCGATCCAGGCCACCGACGAACTGGTGCAGCGTCCGATCGTGCTGATTGGCGGCTGCACCGGTAATGGCAAAACTCAACTGGTCTGCTCGCGCCCGGACGGTATCGACCTGGAAGGGCTTGCCCATCACCGCGGTTCTTCATTCGGTCGAACCCTGCAGGATCAGCATCCGCAGGCCACCTTTGAAAACCACCTGGCGGTCAGCCTGCTTAAAAAAGCCGCACAGCAGACCCGCTGGGTGCTGGAAGATGAAGGCCATATGATCGGCGCCAACCATCTGCCGGAGTGCCTGCGCATCCGCATGGCGCAATCGCCGCTGGCGGTGGTGGAAGATCCGTTTGACGTTCGCCTAGAACGGCTGCGCGAAGAGTACTTCGATCGCATGTATCGTGACTTTATCGCCGCGTATGGCGAAGAGAAAGGCTGGCAGGCATATGGCGAGTATCTGCATCACGGCCTGTTTGCTATTCGCCGCCGCCTGGGGTTGCAGCGTTTTGCCCAGTTGACTGAACGCCTCGATGAGGCGCTGGTGGTGCAGCAGCGCACCGCCAGCACCGAGGCGCACTTCGCCTGGCTGGTGCCGCTGCTGGAAGAATACTACGACCCGATGTATCGCTATCAGCTAGGGAAAAAAGCCGGCAAAATCCTGTTTCGCGGTAGCTGGCAGGAGGTTGCCGCCTGGCTGGCGCAGTAATCGCATGCTCTATTGTCCCGGCTTGCGGCGTAAACGCCTTAGCCGGGCCAATGGTCGACGCGATTTGTAGCCCCGGTAAGCGCAGCGCGACCGGGGAGTTGTGACCGCTTAGAAGTCGTAGCGCAGACGCACCAGGTTCATATCGCCCAGGTTGTCGGTGCTGGAGGTAAACACGTGTTCATAGTCAACGCGGAAGCCGTAATCCAGCTGGAAGCTAATCCCCAGACCGTTATCGATACGCTGGTAGTTGCGGCCATTCACGTATTCCAGGCGGTCGCCCATAAAGTACGGCTGAATAGATTTAACAGCGTATTGGTTGATCGGGAATTTATAGCCCGCAAAATATTCAATCCCCCAGGCATCACCGGCAAAGTAATTATGCACATCGGTTTTCTTGGTGGTGAGGAAGTTCTGATACCAGCCGCCGCCGAAGGAGAAGGTCCAGTTATCCGGCGTCCAGCTCAGCGCGGTACCCACGATATTCTGGTCATAGGTTTTGCTGTCGGCGCTTGACGGGTCGCGCATTTCGGCGCGAGTGTAGTTCCACGCGGTACCCCAGGTCAGATCCTTCATGATGTGGTAATCCGCACCAATCGAGCCGCCGCCTTTACGCTTATAGCGCAGGCCATTACCCGGCAGGTATTCACTGTCTTCGAACAGGTAAGAACCGTAGAGATCAACATCGCCGACGGTTTTCTTATATTTCAGCATCGCGCGCGAACGATAAGAACCATCATAATCGCCGTTAATCCCGTTGCCCGGTGCCTGGGCAATCATATCGTAGTCCCAGATATCGGTTTTCGCGCCGACCACATCGTAATAAATGCTGTTCTGCTTACCGTAGGTTAATGTCCCCCAGGTATCGCTCTTCAGGCCGGTATACAGCATACGACGGCTGGTATTATTCGCGCCTTCCGCATAGTGATTATCCCAGTCGAACAGCGCCGGAATATTCACGCCCAGTTCGTAGTAGCTTATCCAGCTAATGTCATCAAACAGATAGTAATCTGCTGCGAAGCGGAAACGGGTGCCGCCGTCGAAACCGTTACGTTTGTAGGAACCTTTATCGCCATCGCCGGTCATCATATTGAACTGCGGACGAATACTGCCGCCAACGGTAAAGTTTAGGCGACTTAACGGGTCCCCCGCCTGCGGGTCTTGTTTCAACAGCGTGATTTCGGCGTGAGAAGCAAATGAAGCGAGTGCCAGTGTTGCGCCGATCGAGACCGCCAGCGCTTTTATTTTATGTGCCATGCTTTTTCCTTGAGTAATAAGCAACCTTATATTTGCAAGGGCATATTACCTGCGAAATTTGATGGCGTGTTGGCGGTTTTTTAATGTTTTGTGCGCTTAAAAATCAATGAATTATCATTTTGTGCGCTTAAAATAAAAGCGCCGCCAAAAATGGCGGCGCATCATCAAAATGCAATAATTTCACTGGCTAAACTGGCGGAATAATGCTCTGCCCTTTAACAGACGCAATCCCAGCCCGCCGCCACACAGCGATAATAATACCGCCCCCGTCAGCGGTAGCATCGTCCATAAACGCCAGTCTGGCGCCCAGGGGAAATCAAACACTTTAGTCTGCAGCATCGCCAGCGCCACTTCAGCGCCTATCGCCGCCACCAGACCGGAGACCAGCCCCAGCAGAGCAAACTCCGCCCACAGCGTGGCGCGCAGCAGCGATTTACCCGCGCCCAGCGTGCGCCAGACCACCAGCTCCTGATAACGCTGGCGCATTCCGACCTGCACCTGCGCCAGCAACAGCAGCACACCGCAGGCCGTCACCAGCCCCACCATTACCTCCAGCGCCCGACTGACCTGGGAGAGCACCTGGCCGACCTGGCGCAGAATGGCGCCGATATCCAGCAGGCTGACAGTGGGAAATTCGCGGTTCAGTTGGGTCAGCATCGCAGGACCGTTATCCCAGCGGAAGCTGGTGAGCCAGCTCTGCGGCTGCCCGTCCAGCGCCCCGGCGGGGAAAATAAAGAAGAAGTTTGGCCGCAGACTCTCCCAGTCAACTTTGCGCACGCTGCTGACCTTCGCGCTGAAGTCCTGGGTATCGCCGGTAAAAGTCACCGTATCGCCAATCTTCACCCCGAGCCGCTGCGCCAGCCCCTCTTCAATCGACACCTCGCCCGGCTTCGGCGGCCAACTGCCGGCCATCAGCGGATTATGATCCGGACGCTGCTCACTCCAGGTGAGATTAAGCTCGCGATTCAGCGCTTCATCTTTGTTCCCGTCCGTGGACTGGCCGTTGATCTGCGTCAGACGAGCCCGGACGATCGGATAAAATTCCGCCGCCCGGGTCTGGTGTTCGGCGAGGAAAGTCTTCACCGGCATTATCTGCTCAGGGGCGATATTGATCAGAAAGTAGTTCGGGCTTTCCGGGGGAAGCTGTTGTTGCCAGCGGTCAAGCAGATCGCCGCGCAGTACCAGTAACAGCGCCAGCAGCATAAACGACAGGGAAAACGCCGCCAGCTGGCTGAGAGTTGACCACGGCTGGCGCAGCAGGCGGTTTACCGCCAGGCGCAGCGGCAAAGCTTTCAGCGTCAGGCGTTTAAGCAGCCACAACACTCCCCAGCCCACCAGGCCGCACAGCAGCGCCAGCACCACCGCCCCGGCCAGCACCGACCACAGCAGCGGGCTGCCGCCCATTAGCCAGGCCAGCAGGCCCACCACCACGACGCTAACCGCCGGGATCCAGATTTTCAGCGGCCAGACGTTAGCCACCACATCCTGGCGCAGCACCCGCAGCGGCAGGGTCGCCAGCAGCAATCGATACGGCCGCAGGCCCACCAGCAGGGATATCACGCCTGTCGCCCCGATAGCCCACAGCCACGGCCAACCGCTGGCAGCGGGTAGCGCGGCTGGCAGCACCGGTTTGAGCACCAGCAGCAGCAGACGCTCCAGCGCCAGGCCCGCCACCCCGCCGGTTATCACCGACAGCGTCAACAGCAGCAGCCACTGGCCGACGATAAGCTTGCGCAGCTGCGACCTTCCAGCGCCCAGCGTCTTGAGAATGGCGACCAGATCGTAGCGGCTGCGGCAGTAGTGGCTCATCGCTACCGCCACTGCGGCGACGGCCAGCAGCAGCGTCAACAGCGCGGATAACAACAGGAATTGCTGCGAGCGCTCAAGGGATTTACCCAGCGCGCTGTCGTCCTGTTCAAGACCAATCCAGCGATGCTCCGGGCCGAGCTTCGGCAGCAGCCATTGTTCATAATCCGCCAGCTGTTGCGCGTTACCGGCGAACTTATAGCGCCATGCGACGCGACTGCCGGGCTGCACGGCCCCGGTTTTTGCCACGTCGGCCATATTCATCATCAGCCGCGGCGCCATCTGGAAGGGGTTAAACCCTGCATCCGGCTCCTGAAGCACTTCCCCGGCAATGCGCAGCGTGGCATCGCCAACGTCAATCGTATCGCCGGTTTTCAGGTTCAGGAGCGCCATCAGCCTTGGCGCCAGCAGCACGCTGCCCGCCTGGGGCTTCAGCCCCGGAGGCTGCGTCTCGAGAGTGCCATACAGCGGATAGCGGTCGTCCACCGCCTTAACGTCCGCCAGCTGCGGCGTATCCCCGGCGAACGTCATGGTGGCGAAGCTTAGTTGCTCGCCGACGGTCAGCCCTGATTTCCGCGCTTGTGCGATCCACTCGGCGGGTACCTCGCGCGAACTGCGCAGCGTACGGTCGCCGGCCATAAACTCACGGCTTTGCTGGCTGAGGCCTTTCTCCATCCGATCGCTTATCGACCCCAGGGCCAGCACACAGGCCACGGCGAGGCTTAACGCCAGCCAAACGATCAGCAGTGACGGCGAGCGCCATTCGCGCCAGAACCAGCGAGCGATCATGCTTCCTCCCGTAGCTGACCATCCACCAGGCGCAGACGGCGATCGCAGCGCGCCGCCAACAGCGGATCGTGGGTCACCAGGATCAGAGTGGTGCCGTGTTCGCGATTAAGCGAGAACAGCAGATCGGCAATTTTGTCCCCGGTCTGACGATCGAGGTTGCCGGTGGGCTCATCGGCAAACAGAATGGCCGGACGCCCGTTAAAGGCCCGGGCCAGCGCCACCCGCTGCTGTTCACCGCCGGAGAGCTGCGCTGGCAGATGGTGCAGGCGTTTGCCAAGCCCCAGTTGCTCAAGTAGCGCGCGGGCATCGCCCCGGCTCTGGCTATCGCTGGTGCCGCGCAGCAGCGCCGGCAGCTCGACGTTCTCCAGGGCGTTGAGCGTCGGGATCAGCATAAAGGACTGAAATACAAAACCGACGTGCTGCGCCCGCAGCGCCGCCCGCGCCTCTTCATCCATCCGGTGCAGCGGTTTGCCCAGCATCGATACTTCCCCGCTGCTGCCATCGTCCAGGCCTGCGAGGATCGCCAGCAGGGTCGATTTACCGGAACCTGACTCGCCGATCAAGGCGATGGTCTGCCGCGGTTTGACAACCAGCTCAACTCCGGTAAGGATGGAGAGCTGATGCTCTCCCTGACCGACGGACTTCTTAAGATGATGAACTTCAAGTATGTTTTCCGCTGGCATGTGCCTTTCCTGTTGTTGTTCCTGTTTACCTGCCGCGCGATGGCGGCAGACACGCTGCTGATCCTCGGCGACAGCCTGAGCGCTGGCTATCGGATGGCGGCCAACTCCGCCTGGCCTGCGCTGCTCAATGAGCAGTGGCAGGCGAAAACGCCGGTGGTGAACGCCAGCATCAGCGGCGATACCTCGCAGCAGGGGTTGGCTCGCCTGCCAGCGCTGCTTAAGCAGCACCAGCCGCGCTGGGTGCTGGTTGAGCTCGGCGGCAATGACGGACTGCGCGGTTTTCCGCCGCAGCAGACCGAGCAGACGCTGCGCACCATTATTAAAGATATCAAAGCGGCCAACGCCGAGCCGCTGCTGATGCAAATTCACCTGCCGGCGAACTATGGCCGCCGCTATAATGAAGCCTTCGGCGCGATTTACCCGGCCCTGGCCAAAGAGTTCGCTATTCCTCTCCTGCCCTTTTTTATGGAGGAGGTCTATCTCAAGCCGCAATGGATGCAGGACGACGGCATTCACCCAAATCGCGACGCGCAGCCGTTTATCGCCGACTGGATGGCGAAGCGGCTGGCTCCCTTAGTTAATCATGACTCCTGAACGCCAGGGGTCGCTGACAGGTAAAGTTATGCAAAAAACGGTTTTAGTGACAGGCTGTTCCAGCGGAATTGGTCTGGAAAGCGCGCTGGATTTAACCCGCCAGGGCTTTCGCGTGCTGGCGGCCTGCCGCAAAGCAGAGGATGTCGCGCGGATGCAGGAGCTGGGGCTAACCGGTATTTTGCTCGATCTGGATGACCCGCAGAGCGTGGAGCGCGCGGCAGCGGAGGTGATTGCGCTGACCGATAATCGTCTCTACGGCCTGTTCAATAACGCCGGGTATGGCGTCTATGGCCCGCTGAACACCATCAGCCGCCAGCAGATGGAACAGCAATTTTCCGCTAACTTTTTCGGCGCGCATCAGCTCACCATGCTGCTGCTGCCGGCGATGACGCCGCACGGCGAAGGGCGCATCGTGATGACCTCCTCGGTGATGGGGCTTATCGCCAGTCCCGGCCGCGGAGCCTATGCCGCCAGTAAATATGCCCTCGAGGCGTGGTCCGACGCGCTGCGCATGGAGCTGCGCCACAGCGGTATTCAGGTCAGCCTGATTGAACCGGGCCCGATCCGCACCCGCTTTACCGATAACGTCAACCAGACGCAAAGCGACAAGCCCGTAGAAAACCCGGGTATCGCCGCCCGCTTTACCCTCGGGCCGGAGGCGGTGGTGGAAAAAGTGCGCCACGCTTTTACCAGCGATAAGCCAAAACTGCGCTATCCGGTCACCCTGGTCACCCACGCGGTGGCGCTGCTTAAACGTCTGCTGCCAGCTCGTGCGATGGACAAAATTATCCACGGCTGAGTTGAAGCGCGGAATGCCGCCCCCATGTAAAACAGAAATCGACTAACGAGAAATGCCCATGTCCGAACAGAATATTATCAATATTAGCGAAGCGAACCTACAGCAGACGCTACAGCAGTCAATGAATGCCCCGGTGCTGTTTTATTTCTGGTCTGCCCGCAGCCAGCACTGCGAACAGCTGACCCCGGTACTCGAGCGCCTGGCCGCCCAGTATAACGGCCAGTTCACGCTGGCGAAGGTCGATTGCGACGCCGAGCAAATGCTCGCTTCACAGTTTGGTCTGCGCGCCATCCCTACGGTGTATCTGTTCCAGAACGGCCAGCCGGTGGACGGTTTTGAAGGCCCGCAGCCGGAAGAAGCGATTCGCGCCCTGCTGGATAAAGTCCTGCCGCGCGAAGAGGAGTTAAAAGCCCAGCAGGCGCTGGCCCTGATGCAGGAAGAAAAATACGCCGAGGCATTACCGCTGCTGAAGGAAGCCTGGCAGCTGTCGAATCAGGAGAGCCAGATTGGTCTGCTGCTGGCGGAAACGCTGATTGCTCTGCACCGTTCCGATGAAGCGGAAAGCGTGCTGAAAACCATCCCGCTGCAGGATCAGGATACTCACTATCAGGGTCTGGTGGCGCAGATTGAGCTGCTCAAACAGGCCGCCGACACGCCAGAAATCCAGCAGCTGCAGCAGCAGGTGGAACAAAATCCGGACGATGCGCAGTTGGCCTCCCAGCTGGCGCTGCAGCTGCATCAGGTCGGGCGTAATGAAGAAGCGCTGGCGCTGCTGTTCAGCCATCTGCAGAAGGATTTAGGCGCCGGCGACGGCCAGGCGCGCAAGATGCTGCAGGAGATCCTCGCCGCCCTCGGTACCGGCGATGCGCTGGCCGCCAAATACCGTCGTCAGCTGTATTCGCTGCTGTACTAATCTGTTGCCCTTACCCGGATAGCGCTGCGCTTATCCGGGCTACAGGAGATATGCAGAACCTGGCCTGCGCCGCCCGGGTAAGGCGTGAACGCCGTAACCCGGGATAGTTTACGGGTGCTTTTTCAGCTGCGTCACCACCAGCTGATGGCGGGCATTGAAGAATTTCCGATAGGTCAGATAACCGGCGATAATCGTCGACAGGCTGGCGGTCGACAGCAGCATAAAGGTCACCATAATCTGGTACTTAATCGCCTTCACCGGATCAATACCGGCAAAAATAAGCCCCGACATCATCCCCGGCAAACTCACCAGCCCGACCGTTTTTGCTGAATCGACGGTGGGAATCAATGACGCGCGAATGCTCTCGCGAATCAGCCGCGCCGCAGCCATCTTCGGCGTCGCGCCGAGGCTCAGTTTCTCCTGGATCTGCTGCTGCTCACTGCTGAAGCGCTGGCCCATATTGTTGTAGCACAGCCCCACCGCCACCATGGCGTTCCCGGCCACCATCCCGGCAATCGGGATCACCTGCATCGGCACGAAGGCGATCGAGCCAGAAAACACCAGTACCGCCAACGTTAGTCCGGCGCCGGTGGTGATGGCGATAAACGACGAGACAAACGCTTTATCGATATATTTACTGCGCTTCTTCGCATTCCACGCCGCGTTAAAGCAGATAAACAGCACCATCAACAGCGTCAGAACCGCATGATTGACGTTAAAAATATATTTCAGCACATAGCCGACGATAACCAACTGCACGATCGCCCGGCAAATGCTCCAGATAATATCTTTTTCCAGCGCCAGCTTTTCCCGATAGCTGACCAGAATAGCGATCAGCACCAGCACCATCGACAGCGCCAGCGATTCGTTGGTAATGTTATGCCCGTTCATGCTGTACCTCCTGCATGTTTCCGCCGGCAGGCTGCAGCGTAATTACTTCATCGGCATGCGAAATTTCGTTGCGATCGTGGGTGACCCACAGAACAGCGACCTGTTTTTCCGTCGCGTAGCCATGAATAATGTCATTTACATTCTGTTTATTACTTTCATCCAGCGCGCTGGTAATTTCGTCCAGCAGCAGCACGCGCGGTAGAAATTGCAAATTGCGGATCAACGATACGCGCTGTTTTTCCCCGCCTGAAAGCTCATTAATAGATTTTTCCAGCATATTTTCGCCAAGACCAAAGCGCTGCAGGTCGGCCACCAGCGCCTGCGGATCCGGTTGTTTATTGCGGATCTGCCACGGAAAAACCAGGTTGTCGTAGACTGAATCACCGAATAGCGCCGGCGTCTGCGCGCAGTAAGACACCTGCTGGCGATAGGTTTCCGGCGACAGCGTCGCGACATCGGCATCGTCAAAAAACAGGCGCCCGGAGGTCGGGCTGAGCAGCGAGGCGATAATCTTCAACAAGGTACTTTTCCCGCAGCCGGAAGGCCCGGTAATCAACTTGAATTCTCCGGCACGAAGCTGAAGATTGATATTGTGTAAAATAACTGCGTCGTCGGTCTTAAAACCCACACCCTCGAGACGCAAAAGCGCGTTATTTTCCTTCATGAGGCTTCCTGATTATTTTCTGAAACACCGCTAGTTTACCCCACTTTCCTTTCTCCAGGATGAGGAGAAAGATATACTCAGTTTAAACATGCGCTATTTTCTTGTGGCGCCCCACCAGGCAACAAGACAGGAGGTTTTTGATGCTGATTTTTATTCCTATCCTTATTTTCGTCGCGCTGGTCATTGTGGCCGCGGCGGTGAAAATTGTCCCGCAGGGCTATCAGTGGACGGTAGAGCGCTTCGGGCGTTTTACCCAGACGCTGCAGCCGGGATTAAGCTTAGTCGTGCCGTTTATGGACCGTATCGGCCGCAAAGTGAACATGATGGAGCAGGTGCTCGATATCCCCTCGCAGGAGGTTATCTCCCGGGATAACGCCAACGTCACCATCGACGCGGTCTGCTTTATTCAGGTGATTGACGCGCCAAAGGCCGCCTACGAGGTCAGCAATCTTGAGCAGGCGATCGTCAATCTGACGATGACCAATATCCGTACCGTACTCGGCTCGATGGAGCTGGACGAAATGCTCTCCCAGCGCGACAGCATTAACACCCGCCTGCTGCATATCGTCGACGACGCCACTAATCCGTG
Organism: Klebsiella africana; assembly: GCF_020526085.1. NCBI lineage: Bacteria > Pseudomonadati > Pseudomonadota > Gammaproteobacteria > Enterobacterales > Enterobacteriaceae > Klebsiella > Klebsiella africana. Next base: position 3,934,892 of record NZ_CP084874.1, read on the forward strand.
GGGGGTGAAAATCACCCGCGTCGAAATTCGCGACGTTCGCCCACCGGCGGAGCTTATCGCCTCGATGAACGCCCAGATGAAAGCCGAACGTACCAAACGCGCCTATATTCTTGAGGCCGAAGGGGTGCGACAGGCGGAAATTCTGAAAGCGGAAGGGGAAAAGCAGTCGCAGATCCTCAAGGCCGAGGGCGAACGACAGTCCGCATTCCTGCAAGCGGAAGCTCGTGAACGTTCCGCCGAAGCGGAAGCCCGCGCCACCCAGATGGTCTCCTCGGCGATCGCCTCAGGCGATATTCAGGCGATCAACTACTTTGTAGCGCAGAAATACACCGATGCGCTGCAGCAGATTGGCGCCGCTAACAACAGCAAAGTGGTATTGATGCCGCTGGATGCCAGCAGCCTGATGGGATCGATCGCCGGGATCAGCGAGCTGATCAAAGAGGGCGCTGGCGATCGGAAAAAATCATGATCGACATGATCCTCGCCCACCCCCATCTGTTCTGGCTAAGCCTGGGCGGGCTGCTGCTGGCGGCCGAGATGCTGGGCGGCAGCGGCTATCTGCTGTGGAGCGGCGTCGCTGGCGTGGTGACTGGCGCCCTGACCTGGCTCCTGCCGCTGAGCTGGGAATGGCAAGGGACGCTGTTTGCCGTTCTCACCCTGCTGGCGGCGTGGCTGTGGTCGAAATGGCTGCGCAAGCGCGTCAAAACGCAGCGCCCGGCCGATGCTCAGCTCAACCAGCGCGGGCAGCAGCTGGTGGGCCGCCGCCTGACGCTGGATGCCCCGCTGGTGAACGGCCGCGGCCACGTCCGCGTGGGCGACAGCTCCTGGCCAGTGATTGCCGATGAAGACTTCGCGGCGGGCAGCAAGGTTGAAGTGATTGCCGTAGAAGGGATTACGCTACGCATCAGACCCGCCGTCCGTTAAACCTGCGCCTTGCGATGGCAGCAGCCGGAAAGATTATCGATAATCGGGCACTCCGCGCTGTCGTCGCCAGGGCAGGATTCGGCCAGCGCCAGCAGGTGCGCGCGCATATTTTGCAGCTCGCGGATATGGTTCTCGATATCCGCCACTTTCTCCAGCGTGCGTTTTTTCACATCGGCGCTGTGCCGTGACGGGTCGTTGAACAGGGCCACCAGCTCGCGGCACTCTTCCAGGTTAAACCCCACCTGCCGCGCCTGGCGCAGCAGCGTCAGCTCATCGAGATGCTGCTGACTGTAAGTGCGGTAGCCGTTTTCGCTGCGCAACGGCGGCGTCACCAGCCCCTTCTCTTCGTAAAAACGAATCGCTTTGCTGGTTAAGCCGGTTTTTTTCGCCACATCGCTGATATTCATTTTTTCTCCTTGACCTTCCCCTTGCTGGAAGGTTTAACCTTCTTAATACTCGATGAAAGAGTGGGTCTGGTCAATCGTTGACCGGAAAATTATTCAGGAGTTATTTATGTCTAACACTATCGACCTGACGCTGGATGGCCTCTCCTGCGGCCACTGCGTCAAACGCGTGAAAGAGAGTCTGGAGCAGCGTCCTGACGTTGAGCAAGCGGAAGTCACCCTCACTGAAGCCCATGTAACGGGCAGCGCCAGCGCGCAAGCGCTGATTGAAACCGTTAAACAAGCCGGATACGGCGCGGAGCTCAGCCACCCAAAGGCTAAACCGCTGGCAGAATCATCAATCCCGTCGGAAGCACTGACAGCGGCCACTCCTGAGCTTCCGGCAGCCCATGACGAAGATGACAGTCAACAGCTGCTGATCAACGGCATGAGCTGCGCCAGCTGCGTCTCCCGGGTACAAAACGCGCTTGCCGCGGTGCCGGGCGTCTCACAGGCGCGGGTTAACCTGGCGGAACGCACAGCGCTGGTGATGGGCAGTGCGTCCGCCGCAGAATTAGTGCAGGCGGTGGAGAAAGCGGGCTACGGCGCGGAGGCGATCGAAGACGATCTGGAACGCCGCGAACGTCAGCAGGAAACTGCCATCGCGACGATGAAGCGTTTTCGCTGGCAGGCGATTGTCGCCCTGCTGGTCGGCGTGCCGGTGATGGTCTGGGGGATGATCGGCGATAACATGATGGTCAGCGACGACAACCGTTCGCTGTGGCTGGTCATCGGCCTTGTCACCCTCGCCGTCATGGTCTTCGCCGGCGGCCACTTCTACCGCAGCGCGTGGAAAAGCCTGAAAAACGGCACCGCCACCATGGATACGTTGGTGGCGCTCGGCACCGGCGTCGCCTGGCTGTACTCGATGAGCGTCAACCTGTGGCCACAGTGGTTCCCGATGGAAGCCCGCCATCTCTATTACGAAGCCAGCGCAATGATTATCGGCCTGATTAACCTCGGCCATATGCTGGAGGCCCGCGCCCGTCAGCGCTCCTCGAAAGCGCTGGAAAAACTGCTCGACCTGACGCCGCCTTCGGCTCGGGTCGTCACGCCCGAGGGTGAGAAAGATCTGCCGCTCGCGGAAGTTCAGGCCGGCATGACGCTGCGCCTGACTACCGGCGACCGCGTCCCGGTCGACGGCGTGATAAGCCAGGGCGAAGCCTGGTTTGATGAAGCGATGCTCACCGGCGAACCGGTGCCGCAGCAAAAAGGCGATGGCGATGCTATTCACGCCGGTACCGTGATGCAGGATGGCAGCGTGCTGTTTACCGCCAGCGCCGTCGGCAGCCAGACCACGCTGGCACGTATTATCCGCATGGTGCGCCAGGCGCAGAGTAGCAAACCGGAGATCGGCCAGCTGGCGGATAAAATCTCCGCGGTGTTTGTTCCGGCGGTGGTCGCCATTGCGCTGATCAGCGCCGCGATCTGGTTCTTCTTCGGCCCGGCGCCGCAGATCGTCTATACCCTGGTCATTGCCACCACGGTACTGATTATCGCCTGTCCGTGCGCCTTAGGCCTGGCGACGCCGATGTCGATTATCTCCGGCGTTGGCCGGGCAGCGGAGTACGGTGTGCTGGTGCGCGATGCCGATGCGCTGCAGCGCGCCAGCGAACTCGACACCCTGGTATTCGATAAAACCGGCACCCTGACCGAAGGCAAGCCGCAGGTGGTGGCGGTGAAAACTTTCGCTGGCGTTGATGAAGCGACTGCTGTCCGTCTTGCCGCCGCGCTGGAGCAGGGCTCAAGCCATCCGCTGGCGCGAGCGATCCTTGATAAAGCTGCCGATGGCCCATTGCCGGAAGCCAGCGGCTTCCGCACCCTGCGCGGCCTTGGCGTCAGCGGCGAAGCGGAAGACCATCGCCTGCTGCTCGGCAACCAGGCGCTGCTCAACGAGCAGCATATCAATACCGCCGAGGTGGAAAGCGAGATGACAGCCCAGGCCTCACGCGGCGCCACGCCGGTGCTGCTGGCTATTGATGGCCAGGCTGCTGCCCTGTTCGCCATTCGCGACCCGCTGCGCGAAGACAGCGTCGACGCCCTGGCGCGCCTGCATCATCAGGGCTACCGGCTGGTGATGCTCACCGGGGATAACCCCACCACCGCGAAGGCCATCGCCAAAGAAGCGGGCATTGATGAAGTGATCGCCGGCGTGCTGCCGGACGGTAAAGCCGACGCCATTAAACGGTTGCAGAGCCAGGGGCACAAAGTGGCGATGGTCGGCGACGGCATTAACGACGCCCCGGCGCTGGCGCAAGCGGATGTCGGGATCGCCATGGGCGGCGGCAGCGATGTCGCTATTGAAACCGCGGCGATCACCCTGATGCGCCATAGCCTCAACGGCGTGGCCGATGCGCTGGCGATTTCGAAGGCGACCTTACGCAATATGAAGCAGAACCTGCTGGGCGCGTTTGTCTATAACTCGCTGGGTATCCCGATTGCCGCCGGGATCCTCTGGCCGCTGACCGGCACGCTGCTCAACCCGGTGGTTGCCGGCGCGGCGATGGCGCTGTCATCGATCACCGTGGTCAGTAACGCCAACCGCCTGCTGCGCTTTAAACCAAAAGAGTAAACGCCATCACATGAAACGGGCGCCGACGTTGTTCGGCGCCCGTTTTTTGCTGAGACAAGAAAAGCCCGCCGGAAGGGTGACGTGTATCACCATATGCGCTAGCATGAAGTCCTCACACTTCGGAGCGCGTATGGGCCTGTTAAACCGGATAAAAATGCTGTGGCAAGCCGCCGTCGGCTCGTCTTATTCCTGGCCTGCGATGGATGTCGTCCTGCCCGGCGAACGCTATTTGCACCTCGTCGGCAGTATCCATATGGGCACCCGTGACATGGCGCCGCCGCCGGCAAAGCTTCTGAAAAAAATACGTCAGGCCGATGCGTTAATCGTCGAGGCCGATATCAGCGGCAATGAAACCCCGTTTAGCAATCTCCCCACTTACCCACCGCTGGCGGAACGCCTGAGCGATGCGCAGCTGAGCGAGCTAGAGGCGCGAGCCGGCGAGCTGGGCCTGTCGGTCGGGCTGTTCGACAGCCAGCCGCTGTGGCAGGTGGCGATGGTCCTGCAGGCCACCCAGGCGCAGAAGCTGGGACTGCGACCGGATTACGGCATCGATTATCAGTTGCTGATGGCCGCCCGCGAGAGCAACATAAGGGTGATGGAGCTGGAAGGCGCCGACAGCCAAATCGCGCTGCTGCGCGATCTGCCCGACGGCGGAATGGCCCTGCTGGAAGATACACTGACCCACTGGCGCACCAATGCTCGTTTACTGCAGGTGATGATTGGCTGGTGGTTGGAGCAACCGCCGTCGCGCGGTGCGGTATCGCTGCCGACGACCTTCAGCCAGTCTTTATATGATGTGCTGATGCACCAGCGCAATCTCGCCTGGCGCGAGACGCTACTGGCCCTGCCACCGGGGCGCTACGTGGTTGCCGTCGGCGCGCTGCATCTGTATGGCGAAGGGAATCTGCCGGATATGCTGACATAAAAAAATGGCCAATATTGCTATTGGCCCGTCAAAGAGGAATTTCATCATTATTATTATCCCGGGATTTGCATCCCGGATCGTCTGATTGTCGCTCAAAGTGACCATCACTGCCAACACTATTGCGCAAGATGGTACTATTTTTTAGACAACCTGCGGGCGTATTCTAACGTCACGCAAAACCGGTTGGTAAGAAGGATAGCTATGACTCCCGCCGTTAAATTACTCGAAAAAAACAAAATTTCCTTTCAGATCCACAGTTACGATCACGATCCCAATGAGACCAACTTCGGCGACGAAGTGGTGCGCAAGCTCGGCCTCAATGCCGACCAGGTTTACAAGACCCTGCTGGTCGCCGTGAACGGCGATATGAAGCATCTGGCGGTCGCCGTCACCCCGGTCGCCGGGCAGCTGGATTTGAAGAAAGTGGCGAAAGCGCTGGGTGCTAAGAAAGTCGACATGGCCGACCCGATGGTGGCCCAGCGTATCACCGGCTATCTGGTGGGCGGTATCAGTCCGCTGGGGCAAAAGAAGCGCCTGCCAACGGTAATTGACGCCCCGGCGCAGGAATTTGCCACCATCTATATTTCCGGCGGCAAACGCGGGCTGGATATTGAGCTGGCGGCCAGCGATCTGGCGCAGCTTCTCGATGCGAAGTTTGCCGATATCGCCCGCCGCGATTAAGCGCACCATCCCGGATAGCGGCGCACGCGCCTTATCCGTGTTAGCCAATTCGTAGCCCCGGTAAGCGTAGCGCCACCGGGGAAATAGCCAACCTGAAGCCCGGGCTTACTGCCAGCTCACCTCGCCTTTCGGCTCGTAGGCCGCGGCATCCAGCGGCGAGTTCTTCTCGATATACTCTTTCAGCACTTCGGCATCGATAAAGCCGGTATTCACATACCCGGGTTTATCGGCAATGTTCGGGTAGCCATCGCCGCCGGTGGCGTTAAAGCTCAGCGTCGCCATCCGATAGGTCTTCGCCGGGTCCACCGGTTCGCCTTTGATTTTCAGATCGTTCAGCTTGCCATCTTTGGCCACGAAGCTGACGTTGGCAAACTGCGGATAGGCGCCGGAATCCGGCTTCATCTGCGCGACGGCGGTCAGGTAATCCACCACCTCCTTGCCGCTCATATCGACATAGGTTAGCACATTGCCGAACGGCTGGACCTTCATCACATCCTTGTAGGTGATATCGCCCGCCTCGATGGAGTCGCGGATCCCGCCGCCGCTCATCACCGCGAAATCTGCGTTGCTGCGCGCCATTTGCGCCGCCAACAGCAGATGGCCCATATTGGTCTGCACAAAGCGCACTTTACTGCGGTCGCCCTCCAGATGACCATTCACGCTGCCGATTTTGACCTGCAGTTGCGCCTTGCCTTTGTTCTGGAACGGCGTCAGCAGTGACATCATCTGCGGGTTCTCGGCGATCTGCGGCGTATACAGCACCCGCTCGCTTTGGCCGTTATCGTAAGTCACTTTTTTCTTCAGGTTGACCGGGATCAGCTGATAGTGCACCAGCTTCATCTCGCCGTTGCGGAACTCAAAATCGGCGCGGCCGACGTATTTGCCCCACTCGTGCGCCTGGACGATCCAGATGCCGTTCTGACGATCCGGGGCGCACGGCGTTCCTGGCACATAGTCGACCTGCTTTTTATTTTCCGACGCCATGCATACCGGATCCTGCGAGTGGCCGCCGACGATCATCGCCAGCGATCCCGCAGGTAAACTCCGCGCCATTTCCACGTCGCCCGGCGCGTTAGAGCCGTGGTTGCCATTGTCGTAATGGCCCATATGGGTGGTGGCCAGGATCACGTCAGGTTTTTCGTTCTGCTGCAGCTCCTGGATCACCAGCTTCGCCTCTTCCGCCGGTTTGCGGAATTCTATATCGGTGAAATATTCCGGATTGCCAATCTTGGCCGTATCGTCGGTGGTTAAACCAATCACCGCGATTTTCAGCCCACCGCGCTTAAACAGCGCCCAGGGTTTGAACAGCCGTTCGCCGGTGCTTTTCTGATAAATATTGGCTGACAGGAACGGGAACTTGGCCCACTTCTCCTGCTGGCGCAGCACGCTCAGCGGATTATCAAATTCATGGTTACCCACCGCCATCGCGTCGTAGCCGATCAGGTTCATGCCGCGAAAATCGGGCTCTGCATCCTGTAAATCTGACTCCGGCACGCCAGTATTAATATCGCCGCCGGATAACAGCAGGACACTCCCCCCTTCCGCCGCTACCTCTTTGCGGATGCCATCGACCAGCGTTTTCTGCGCCGCCAGACCATATTCGCCGTAGTCATTGCGCCAGAAATGGCCATGGTGATCGTTGGTGTGCAGGATGGTAATTTTATAGGTTTTATCCTGCTCATAGGCCTGCGCGGACAGGCTGCCCAGCGATAAGGCGGCAAATAACGCCAGCGCTACGCTGTGTTTGAAATAATGCATGCTTCACTCCCTGACTTAATCCCAAGTGCCGAAAGTATAGCGAGTTAGTCGCGTTGACAAATATGTTTTCAGAATTGCGACTTCCTTCAAACCTTATCAGCAGGTATGTTAGTTGGATAATAATTCCACCTGCATCCTCTATACGCCTTCGCGTTGTATGACATTGCGTCTGCCCGTTGGTCATATTTCCCATGTAGTAGCCGGGAAAATCAGGGCCGTCTCCATGGCGTACAAATGACGAAAGCTATATAAAAAAGTGACGTGAACCTATGGCAATCAATCAGACCGCTCAACCCCTGTCCGGCCCCGCTGCGCCGCCGCAAAAAGCACGCACCTCGTTTGGCATCTTAGGCGCGATCAGCCTGTCCCATTTGCTTAACGATATGATCCAGTCGCTTATTCTCGCTATCTACCCGCTGCTGCAGGCGGAGTTCTCCCTCACCTTCGTGCAGATCGGGATGATCACCCTCACCTTCCAGCTGACTTCATCGCTATTCCAGCCAGTGATTGGCTACATCACCGACAAACGCTCGATGCCGTGGTCGCTGCCGGTGGGCATGTGCTTCACCCTCTGTGGTTTGATTCTCCTGGCGCTGGCCGGCAGCTTCGGCATGGTGCTGCTGGCTGCCGCGCTGGTGGGTACCGGCTCCTCGGTTTTCCATCCGGAATCATCCCGCGTGGCGCGGATGGCCTCTGGCGGCCGTCACGGCCTGGCCCAGTCGCTGTTCCAGGTCGGCGGCAACTTCGGCAGCTCGCTTGGCCCATTGCTGGCGGCGGTGATTATCGCTCCCTATGGCAAAGGTAACGTCGCCTGGTTCGTGTTGGCCGCCCTGCTGGCTATCGTCGTGCTGTCGCAAATCAGCCGCTGGTATGCCGCGCAGCACCGAATGAATAAGGGCAAACCGAAGCCGGCGATCGTTAATCCGCTGCCGCGCAATAAGGTGATTCTGGCGGTAGGTATTCTGCTGATGCTGATTTTCTCGAAATATTTCTATATGGCCAGTATCAGCAGCTATTACACCTTTTATCTGATGCATAAGTTCGGATTATCGGTGCAAAATGCCCAGCTTCATCTGTTTGCCTTCCTGTTCGCGGTTGCTGCCGGGACGGTGATTGGCGGGCCTGTTGGCGATAAGATTGGCCGAAAATATGTTATTTGGGGCTCTATCCTCGGCGTGGCGCCGTTTACCCTCGTTTTACCCTACGCCAGCCTTGAATGGACGGGGATTTTGACGGTGATTATTGGTTTTATCCTCGCCTCGGCCTTTTCCGCAATTCTGGTCTATGCACAAGAGCTGCTGCCGGGCCGAATCGGCATGGTTTCTGGGCTGTTCTTCGGCTTCGCCTTTGGCATGGGGGGCCTCGGCGCCGCAGTGCTGGGCCTGTTGGCGGATCATACCAGCATCGATCTGGTGTATAAAATCTGTGCCTTCCTGCCCCTGCTGGGTTTCCTGACGATATTTCTTCCTGATAACCGGCAAAAAGCCTGATTATCCGGCGGCCAAAGTGCAACTCTGGCCGCCGTTAACCCTTGTGCCATCAGCCTGATACACGGTTTCCCCCCACCATTTTCCCTTCTGTGCCTTTTGGCAGGCTAATTCCATTTTTTTACACAATTCAAGAATTATTCATAAACAAAGTGAACGTTTTTGTCATAAACTATTACCCGGATAGGGTAGCAAAATGGACCGATACACCACTGGAAAGGAGACGGAATGCACCACGCAACACCGCTTATCACCACCATTGTCGGCGGCCTCGTGCTCGCCTTTATTCTCGGCATGATTGCCAATAAGCTACGTATTTCTCCTCTGGTGGGATATCTCTTAGCGGGCGTGCTGGCCGGACCTTTCACCCCTGGCTTTGTTGCTGACACCAAACTGGCTCCGGAACTGGCAGAACTCGGCGTGATCCTGCTGATGTTCGGCGTCGGGCTGCATTTTTCCCTCAAGGATCTGATGGCGGTAAAGTCGATCGCCATTCCCGGGGCCATCGCCCAGATAGCCGTGGCGACGCTGTTGGGTATGGCACTCTCCGCCGCCCTTGGCTGGTCGCTGATGACCGGCATCGTCTTTGGCCTGTGTCTCTCCACCGCCAGTACCGTGGTGCTACTGCGCGCCCTCGAGGAGCGACAGCTGATTGACAGTCAGCGCGGGCAGATTGCCATCGGCTGGCTGATTGTGGAAGACCTGGTGATGGTCCTGACGCTGGTCCTGCTGCCGGCGATTGCTGGCATGGCGGAGAAAGGCAACGTCGGCTTCGCCTCTCTGGCTCTCGACCTCGGGATCACCATTGGTAAAGTGGTGGCCTTTATCGCCATCATGATGCTGGTCGGCCGTCGACTGGTGCCGTGGATCATGTCGCGCAGCGCGGCCACCGGCTCACGTGAGCTGTTCACCCTGTCGGTGTTGGCCCTGGCGCTAGGCATCGCCTTCGGCGCGGTGGAGTTGTTTGATGTCTCCTTCGCCCTTGGCGCCTTCTTCGCCGGTATGGTGCTTAACGAATCCGAGCTCAGCCACCGCGCCGCCCATGACACCCTGCCGCTGCGCGACGCCTTTGCGGTGCTGTTCTTTGTCTCCGTCGGCATGCTGTTTGACCCGATGGTACTGGTCCAGCAGCCGCTGGCGGTGCTGGCGACGCTGGCGATTATCATCTTTGGTAAATCCGCGGCCGCCTTTTTCCTTGTGCGAATGTTTGGCCACTCACCACGTACCGCGCTGACCATTGCCGCCAGCCTGGCGCAGATCGGTGAGTTCGCCTTTATTCTCGCCGGCCTGGGAATGGCGCTTAACCTGCTGCCGCAGGCCGGACAAAATCTGGTGCTGGCCGGGGCAATCATCTCGATTATGCTCAACCCGGTGCTGTTCACCCTGCTGGAGAAATATCTCGATAAAACCGAAACCCTCGACGAGCAGACGCTGGAAGAGGTCCTGGAGGATGAGAAGCAAGTGCCGGTGGATATCTGCAACCACGCGCTGCTGGTCGGCTTCGGCCGCGTCGGCAGCCTGTTGGGCGAGAAGCTAATGGCCCAGGGGATCCCGCTGGTGGTGGTTGAGACCTCGCGCACCCGCGTGGATGAGCTACGCGAGCGCGGGATCAGCGCGGTGCTCGGCAATGCCGCCAATGAAGAGATCATGGAGCTGGCGCATCTCGACTGCGCCCGCTGGCTGCTGCTGACGATCCCTAACGGCTACGAGGCCGGTGAGATTGTCGCTTCCGCACGGGAAAAATGTCCAAATATCGAGATTATCGCCCGCGCCCATTACGATGACGAAGTGGACTACATTATCGATCGCGGGGCCAATCAGGTGGTGATGGGCGAACGGGAAATTGCCCGCGCCATGCTGCGGCTTCTGGAAACGCCACCCGCCGGCGAAGTCGTCACCGGCTGATGTACTGCCCTCTCCCGTTGGGAGAGGGACGCGCTTACCGATCCCAGTACGCCTCTTCCAGGCTGTCCTCACGCTCCGGCAGGCCGCGGGTTAAACGCGGCGAGTGCTGGTTCAGCACCTGATAGCTCACGCGGTTGGCATATTTACACACCTGCGCCAGCGAGGAGTAGGTCAGCCATTTGCATTTGTGCTTGCTGGAGTTGGGGACGTTATTGCGGTGGTAGTTATTGGCGGTGATGTCGTGCAGCAGCGCCGCCAGCGCGCCGTCGCCTGCGCCGTTGGTGTTCATGATCTTCTCGGGGCCGCCCATATAGGGAGCGATATGGGAATAAATGCGCCGCGGATTAACGCAATCCTGGTGGCGCATCGCGCGGCTGAATTCAAACTGGTTAAACTCCGGGATCGCCCCCGGCAGCAGCGGATGCTGGGTTTTCCGCTTCGCCTCTTCTTCGGTAAAGCCCGCCATATACAGCCCCGCCGGTCCGGCAGTGCACAGCACCAGGTCAACCCAGTCCAGCGCTTTATCCGCCGCCGACAGCGGATCGGCAAGGCCAGTCAGGGCTTCCCCTTCTTCTTCATTCATCGCCAGAATAGAGACATGTTCCTGGAGGAACTGCTGCCACCACGCCGGGTTATCGGCAATCACGTATTTGGTTCCGAGGGTTAGCACCACCGGCACATCATGCTTTTTGGCATACTCGATGGCTTTCATCGTCGCGTCCGGCATTGGCTCGCCCGGCTTGCAGCGTACCAGGTAGGAGGTCAGCACCAGCGCCGAGGCGCCGGCGATCACCGCTTCCGGAATGCTTTCCGGGCGCAGCTTATTCATGTGGCCCGGGCTGATGGCGAAGGTGCGCTCGCCGCTGTCACCGATCAGGGTAAAGCAGCGGCCAATGGCGCCGTCGACGCCCTGCAGATAGTTCAGATCGGTGCGACTGGAGGTATTGCACAGGTAACGATAGGCATAACCGCCGATTTCAATATTACTGCACATCACGCCAAGCAGCACCGAGCGATCGTCCGCCAGCACCGAGTAGTTGTGCATGGTATTGCCGATGGTGCCGCCGGCAAACTGATGGGTAATGAGATTGTTGCGCACCAGCTCCTGGTACAGCGCCTCGGCGACGTCATCTTCAATCACCAGCGAATGGCCCGCGCTCAGGCCATAGCGCACGATAAACGCCTCATCTACCTTCGCTTCGATATCCACCAGCGTCTGGTCGATACCGACCACCCAGGAGACGCTGGATTCATTCTCCGGCTGAATTTGCTGGAGCAGCGGGTCGCGGGCGTTAACGGGAAAATAGTGTTTGGATTTGCGTTTACCGGGGAATTTCATAGTGGCGCTTAAATAACAGGGAACAAGCGGGAAATAGTAGCATATTTCCCGCCCTGCGCGCGATCAGCGATAAGGCGCCGTCAGATTGACCATCATTTCAATATGCGCTGCGTCCGCATTAAGCGCTGGAATATATTCATATTGCTTGCCACCCGCTTCGAGGAAAATTTCCCGGTTCTGGACGGCGATCTCTTCCAGCGTTTCGAGACAATCGGCGGCAAAGCCCGGGCACAGCACCTGGATATGCTTCGTCCCCTTTTCACCGAGCATTTTTAGCGTTTCATCGGTGTAGGGCGTCAGCCAGGGTTCGCGGCCAAAGCGCGACTGGAAGGTCATCATCACCCGCTCCGGCGGCAGCCCCAGCGCCGAGACCAGCTCCCGCGTGGTATCGCGACAGCGCTGAGGATAGTCATCCCCCTGGTTGGCATAGCGCTGCGGGATCCCATGATAGGAGAGCAGCAGCAGATCGGGTTCACCATGCACCGCGAAGGAGGCGCGCACGCTGGCCGCCAGCGCATGGATATAGTCCGGGCGATCGGCATAGTCGCGAATAAACGAGATCCCCGGAATGGCGCGTTTTTTCGCAAGGATCCGCGCCAGCTCATCCCAGACGGCGGCCACCGTCGAGCAGGAATATTGCGGATACAACGGCAGCACCACGATGTGCTCCACCCCCTGCGCCAGTAAATCATCCACCGCGCTGGCCAGCGACGGCGAACCATAGCTCATGCCCAGCGCCACCGGGGTATCCGGCAGCCTGGCGGCCAGCGCCTGCTGCTGGCGGCGGCTGTATACCATCAGCGGTGAGCCCTCCTCCATCCAGACAGACTGATAGAGCTTCGCCACGCGCGGGGAGCGAATCGGCAGTATGACGCCGCGCAGCAGCGGCCACCATAGCAGACGAGACGTATCCACCACCCGTTTGTCGCTGAGGAATTGTCGCAGATAGCGCTTCACCGCACCGGGGGTGGGCGCATCGGGAGTGCCTAAATTGGCCAGCAAGATACCTGTTTTCGTCTGATGCATTACCGCCTCTTAACCATTTGAATCGCAGCCAATTGTAGCTGAAATGGCGCTAAACGGAACCAATCATAGCAAAAGGTAGAAATGAGAGGAGTTCTCATCCTGCCGCAGCAGGATGAGAAAAGGCTTTATCAGCCGAGGATTTTTTCCAGTTCGGCGCGCACGTCAGCCACCGCTTTGGTGCCGTCAACTTTGGCGTATTTGGTGTTGCCCGCCTGCGCTTCTTTGGTGTAGTAGCCGATCAGCGGCGCCGTCATCTGATGGTATTCTACCAGACGCTTACGCACGGTCTCTTCCTGATCGTCTTTACGGGTGGTCAGCTCTTCGCCGGTCACGTCGTCTTTGCCTTCCACCTTCGGCGGATTGAATTTGATGTGGTATACACGACCGGATGCCGCGTGAACGCGACGGCCAACGATGCGGTCGACGATCAGTTCGTCCGGCACATCGAATTCCAGCACGTAATCAACGGTAATGCCCGCCTCTTTCATGGCGTCAGCCTGCGGAATGGTGCGCGGGAAGCCGTCCAGCAGGAAGCCGTTACGGCAATCTTCCTGGGCGATACGCTCTTTCACCAGCGCGATGACCAGCTCATCGGTCACCAGCTTGCCGGCGTCCATAATGTCTTTCGCTTGCTTACCGAGCTCAGAGCCGGATTTTACCGCCGCGCGCAGCATATCGCCGGTGGAGATTTGCGGAATACCGTATTTCTCCATGATGAACTGAGCCTGAGTTCCTTTACCCGCGCCCGGAGCGCCAAGCAGAATAATACGCATTACGAAAATCCCCTCAAAAGTCGATTCAATTTTTCAAAAACGCTAAACCATACCACCAGAACGGCGATGGCTCAAGGAAGGCGGTGCGGCTGAAACGGTTAATGGTGAGATATTTTACCGACAGGGAGGATTATGCCCCTCACCCCGGCCTCTCCCCCAGGGAGAGGGAGAAAACCCGTCCGGCACCGGGCCGTCCTATCAAGGAGGGGGAAGCATTGCGCCAGGCCATTCCCCTGTCAGGAAAACGCGAGGACCAGCGCCGGGACATCCCCTCTCCCCCAGGGAGAGGAAGAAAACCCGTCCGGCACCGGGCCGTCCTATCAAGGAGGGGGGAGCATTGCGCCAGTCCATTCCCCTGTCAGAAAAACGCGAGGACCAGCGCCGGGACATCCCCTCTCCCTTCAGGGAGAGGGTTAGGGTGAGGGTCTCCGTTTACAGAGGAAACTTACGACGCCAGCAGCTGGTTCATACGGCGGATAAACTGGTTCGGATCTTCCAGCGTGCCGCGCTCGGCCAGCAGCGCCTGATCCAGCAGCAGTTCCACCCATTCGCCGAATTGCGCGTCATCCTGGGTATCGGCGGCGCGTTTCACCAGCTGATGCGCCGGGTTCAGCTCGAAGATGTACTTCACTTCCGGCGCCGCCTGGCCCGCTGCGGCGAACAGCTTCGCCATCTGGGTGCTCATCTCGTCGGCATCGGTGGTGACAATTGCCGGGGTATCGGTCAGACGATGGGTCAGACGCACCTCTTTCACTCGGTCGCCAAGCAGGTTTTTCACCCGCTCAACGAACGGCTCCAGCGCTTTTTCAGCTTCTTTGGTGGACTCGTCCACTTCATCCGCCAGCTTGTCCAGCGACTCGTCGGCTTTAGCGACAGACTGGAACGCTTTGCCGTCGAACTCGGTCAGGTAGCTCATCATCCATTCGTCGATGCGATCGGAAAGCAGCAGAACTTCAATCCCTTTCTTACGCAGCAGTTCGAGGTGCGGGCTGCTCTTCGCCGCCGCATAGCTGTCGGCAGTGATGTAGTAGATCTTCTCCTGGCCTTCTTTCATACGCGAGACATACTCTTCCAGCGACACGGTCTGTGCGGAGGAGTCGGTGTGAGTGGATGCAAAGCGCAGCAGTTTAGCGATCGCTTCCTGATTGCTCGGATCTTCCGCCGGGCCCTCTTTCAGCACCAGGCCGAACTGTTTCCAGAAGGTCTGATATTTTTCAGCATCGTCTTTCGCCAACTTATCCAGCATCTGCAGCGCGCGTTTGGTCAGCGCGGTGCGCAGGTTGCGGGTCACGCTGCTGTCCTGCAGGATTTCACGCGAGACGTTCAGCGGCAGATCGTTGGAATCGATCAGGCCGCGTACAAAGCGCAGGTAGTTCGGCATAAACTGCTCGGCGTCGTCCATGATGAACACACGCTGGACGTACAGCTTCAGGCCGTGTTTATGATCGCGGTTCCACATATCCCACGGCGCCTGGGACGGGATGTACAGCAGGCTGGTGTACTCCTGCTTCCCTTCCACGCGGTTGTGGCTCCAGGTCAGCGGGTCGCTGTAGTCGTGAGCGATATGCTTATAAAACTCTTTGTATTCGTCGTCGTTAACTTCGGATTTGCTGCGGGTCCACAGGGCCTGCGCCTTGTTGATTTTTTCCCACGAAATCACGGTTTCGCCGTCTTTCTCTTCCCGTTTTTCAATCTCAACCGGCAGCGCGATATGGTCGGAATACTTGCTGATGATAGAGCGTACGCGCCAGTCGTTGAGGAAATCATCTTCGCCTTCGCGCAGATGCAGGGTGATTTCGGTCCCGCGATCGGCTTTGGTGATATCAGCTACGGTATATTCGCCTTCGCCGGCGGATTCCCAGAACACGCCGTTTTCCGGCTTGTCGCCCGCCGCACGGGTACGCACGGTCACTTTGTCCGCCACGATGAAGGCCGAATAGAAGCCGACACCGAACTGACCGATCAGCTGGCTATCCTTCGCCTGGTCGGAACCCATCGATTCGAGGAACGCTTTGGTGCCGGATTTGGCGATGGTGCCGAGATGGTCGATAACCTCTTCCCGGTTCATACCGATACCGTTATCGGCAATGGTCAGGGTACGGTTGTCTTTATCAAACGAAACCCGTACGCGCAGCTCGCCATCCCCCTCATACAAATCCGGCTGCGACAGCGCGCGGAAACGCAGCTTATCGGCCGCATCAGAGGCGTTGGAAATCAGCTCACGCAGAAAGATTTCTTTGTTGGAATAGAGGGAATGGATCATCAGGTGCAGAAGCTGTTTTACTTCTGACTGAAAACCACGAGTTTCTTGTCCTTTCATCTGATTCAACCTCAACAATGCCATTTTAAATGGGGTAAAAAACCGTTGAGTGGGAGATGGGGACAGCGGGGAAATTTTTCAAGCGGAGGCGGCGCTGGCCGCCTCCATTTGTTCAGAAAGTAATCTTGTGGCGACCGGCCAGCGAGTGGGACAGCGTGGTGCCGTCGACCATCTCCAGCTCGCCGCCCACCGGCACGCCGTGGGCGATTCGGCTGGCGTCGACGCCATACTGCGCGCACAGCTCCGCGATGTAGTTGGCCGTCGCCTCACCCTCAACGGTCGGGTTAGTGGCGAGGATCACCTCGGTGATCGACTCCGCCTCCAGCCGTTGCTCCAGGCGATCGAGCCCGATGTCATCAGGCCCGATGCCGTCGAGCGGCGACAGGTGCCCCATCAGCACGAAGTAGCGACCGGAATACTGCCCGGTCTGCTCAATGGCATAGATGTCCGCCGGACTCTCTACCACACAGATCTGGCCGTTTTCCTGGCGACGCGGGTTGCTGCAGATATTGCACACCTCCTGCTCGGTGAAGGTGCGGCAATCGGCGCAGTGGCCGATCTCCGACATCGCGCGCGTCAGCGCTTGCGCCAGGCGCATACCGCCGCTGCGATCGCGCTGCAGCAGGGTAAACGCCATGCGCTGCGCCGACTTCGGGCCGACGCCCGGCAGACAGCGCAGCGCTTCCATAAGCTGAGTTAACAGCGGGCTGGTTTGCATCAGAACGGCATCTTGAAGCCTGGCGGCAGCTGCATACCGGCAGAAACGGAAGCCATTTTCTCTTTCTGGGTCTCTTCAATACGGCGCGCGGCGTCGTTAAACGCGGCAGCCACCAGATCTTCCAGCATCTCTTTGTCGTCTTCCAGCAGGCTTGGGTCGATTTCCACACGGCGGCAGTTGTGCGCGCCGTTAATGGTCACTTTTACCAGACCCGCGCCGGATTCGCCGGTCACTTCCAGCTGAGCGATCTCTTCCTGCATCTTCTGCATTTTGTCTTGCATCTGCTGGGCCTGCTTCATCAGGTTACCCAGGCCGCCTTTTCCACCAAACATAGGCTTCTCTCTCAGTCAGTCATCGTTAAAGGTACTGAATGCCAGTCAGACTGGCGTTCAAATGGGGCGGATACTCTCTTCATCCAGATCGGCGTCGAAGAAACGACGCAGAGTCTGAATGTTATTATCCGCGATAATGGCTTCGCGCGCCTGCGCGAGCTTTTCTTCATAAATAGCCTGCCGCCACTCCAGCGGCGTACGCATCGCGGGATTATCATCTTCCACGATGGTCAATTCAACCGGCGTACCGTACAACACCCCCAGCGCTTCAGCCAGCTTTTGCTGCGCGCCGGCGGAATTGAGGTGACGCTGGCTGGGGCGCAGATGCAGACAGACGCGGCTGCCCTCCTGCTCTTTCCACGCGTTGAGCGCCACTTGCTCGACCAGCTTAGGTACCGCCAGCTGGCTCACTTCCGCCGCCCAGCTGTCGCGCTCCACCGCTTCTTCGGCGAGCTTGGCCGCCAGCTCCGGCGTCTTCTCATGCTCCAGCGCCTTTTTCAGCGCTTTGGGCGTGGCGACGTCGACTTTGGTCTCTTCCACCACCGTCGTCGCCTTCCAGCGATAGGCCTCTTTCTTCGCCGGAGCCTGCTCCAGCGCGGCCGCGGCCGGACGAGCCTGGACGCGCTCGGTAATCGAACTCAGTCGTTCCAGCGCAGCGTTATTCACCGGCCGCGCGCGGGAAGCGGCTGCCGGTTCACTCTTTTTTGGGGTGGTTGCTCCCTGGCTACGCTGCAGGTGGCTGCGGGCCGCCAGCACCTGGCTGGTGGTTGGCGGCAAACTCGGCGAAGGCTGTGGCGGTGGCGCTGCTGCGGGGGCCCCCGCCTGACGCAGCGCAGGCGCGGCAGCCTGTACCGGCTGCACCTCCGGCTCCGGCAGCGGCTTACGCGGATGAAACGCCAGGGCGCGCAGCAGCGTCATTTCGACGCCCATTCTCCGGTCCGGGGCGTAAGGCAGCTCTTTGCGGCCAATCAGCAGCGTTTGGTAGTAGAGCTGAACATCGCCCGGCGGTACGGTTCGCGCCAGTTCGCGCATCCGCACTTCGACGGCGGCCATGTCGGCGCCCAGCGCCGAAGGCGACAGCTGAACCATGGCGATGCGGTGCAGCAAGCTCTGCATCTCGACCAGCAGCGCCTCCCACTCGACGCCGCGTGCGGCGGCGTCATTGACCCCTGCCATTACCCGCTCGCCGTCAGCAGCGACCAGCGCTTCAATCAGCGACAGCGCCTGATCGTCATCAAGGGTGCCAAGCATGGTGCTCACCGATGCCGCCGTCAGCTGTCCTTCCCCACTGGCAATCGCCTGATCGGTCAGGCTTAAGGCATCGCGTAGGCTGCCATCGGCCGCCCGCGACAGCAACTGCAGCGCACGGGGCTCAAAGGCAATCTGCTCTTCGCCAAGAATATGCTCCAGCTGATGGCGGATCTGTTCAACGTCCAGCGCCTTCAGGTGGAACTGCAGGCAGCGGGATAAGATCGTCACCGGCAGCTTCTGCGGATCCGTCGTCGCCAGCAGGAATTTGACGTGCGCCGGCGGCTCCTCTAGCGTTTTTAACAACGCGTTGAAGCTGTGACGCGACAGCATATGGACTTCGTCGATGAGATAGACCTTAAAGCGGCCGCGGGCTGGCGCGTACTGGACGTTATCCAGCAGATCGCGGGTATCTTCGACTTTAGTTCGCGAGGCGGCGTCAATCTCAATCAGATCGACAAAGCGCCCCTGTTCAATTTCCCGGCAGTTATCGCACACGCCGCAGGGGGTGGCGGTAATGCCAGATTCACAGTTTAACCCTTTCGCCAACAGACGGGCGATGGAGGTCTTCCCGACCCCGCGGGTACCGGAAAAAAGATAAGCGTGGTGAATGCGCCCTAACGACAAGCCGTTCGCCAGTGCGGTCAGCACATGTTCCTGGCCGACGACGTCAGCAAAGGTTTGTGGGCGCCATTTACGGGCTAAGACCTGATAACTCATGGGCTGGCTCTGAAACGCTGGAAGGTGAAATCACGAAGGGGTCATGCTATCACAGCCCCGCCCGATCGGCGAGGCTATGTGGAGGGATTTGCTTAGTGGCCCGGGAACGGCACCAGGCTGTAGCAGTGGATCCCCAGCTTTTCCAGGCGCTGTTCGCCGCCCAGATCGAAGAGGTTGATAATGAAGGCGGCATCATGCACTTCGCCGCCAAGACGGCGGATCAGTTTGACCGTCGCGTCGATGGTGCCGCCGGTCGCCAGCAGATCGTCCACCACCAGCACTTTGTCGCCCGGTTTAATGGCATCAACGTGGATCTCCAGCTGATCGGTGCCGTACTCCAGTTCATAGCTCTCGGCAATGGTTTCGCGCGGCAACTTACGCGGCTTGCGTACCGGAACAAAGCCTACGCCCAGCGCCAGCGCAACCGGTGCGCCGAACAGGAAGCCACGCGCTTCGGTCCCCACCACTTTGGTGATGCCGGCGTTTTTATAACGCTCGGTCAGCAGTTCAATGCTAAGCGCGTAGGCTTTTGGGTCTTCCAGTAAGCTGGTGACATCGCGGAAAAGGATGCCCGGTTTCGGATAATCCTGGACGCTTTGGATGCTGTTCTTCAGATATTCAAGCTGCTGTGCAGTTGCGGTCATAAGTGTATGCCTGATTGAAACGGTGTTACCCACGGGCGTGCAAAATGGGCCAAAGAAACATTTGCTTAACCTTTGACCAGGCTTACCCGCGCTCGAAAACGCCAGAATTTACTGGCTGTTGGCAACAATTGCAACAGGCATTATTGCGCATCAGTGCTTTTGTTGCTTTGCGTCAACCACCGGAATGCGCCACATAAAGATCAGCAGACAGGCCAGAATGACCAACAGCATGATGCGCACCCACGTAAGCTTAACCAGCCATAGCGAAATAGCAAAAGTCACCACGATCATCGCAATGGCGCGCGGTTTAGCGCCCCGAGGCATGGCGCGGTACTGTTGCCAGTGGCGAAGATAGCCGCCAAACCAGGAGCGATACAGAAGCCATTGGTGAAAGCGCGGCGATGAGCGAGCAAAGCACCAGGCGGCAAGCAGAATAAACGGCGTCGTCGGTAGCAACGGTAAAAAGACACCCAGCGTGCCCAGCGCTACCGCCAGCCAGCCAATAATGGTTAAAATGACAGGTGGCATAATGCGAATCGTTATCAAACAGATGAGGCTACTGTAGCACAGTTGGCTGAGGGGAAATGGAGAGGTTTGGTGAAAACAGCTCAACTTTTACAAACGCTGAACGATCAGCTCAACGAGCTGGCCGCGCTGGTTGCGCCGCTGGCGGAGCACGCGACCCTGAGCCCGCGTTTTGACCGCCAGCTCTTCCACACCCGCAGTACACGGATGCAGGCCTATCTGACGGAAGCCCAGCAGAATTTTAACCAACTCCGCCAGGCCGTGGAGCGCCAGCGTTTGTCGCAGGTGGCCTGGATTGCCGAGCGTCTGGCGGCGCAAATCGCCGCGCTGCGACGGGAAACCGCCACCTGGTCCTTACGCAGTTGGGACCACGCTTCGCCAACGCTGAGCCGCTGGCAGCGCCGTCGCCTGCAGCATCAGGAGTATGAGCGCCGCCTGCTGGCGATGCGCGACCAACGTCAGAACCTTTTGACGCAGACAACCAGCCTTGAGGAGCAGCAGCGGCTGGCCAGAGAAGTCGACGTCTACAACGGCCGGCTGGCGCGCTGCCGACAGGCGCTGGACAAGATTGAAAACGTACTGGCGCGGCTGACGCGCTGACAGGAGAGGCAATGTCACTGGAAAATGCATCCGATGAGGTCAAACTGGCCGTCGATTTAATCATGTTGCTGGAATCGCATCAGATCCCGGCGCAAACCGTGCTGGCCGCGCTGGAAATTGTCCAGCGGGATTATGCAAACAAGTTAAAGAACGTGGAAAGCGGGTCGCAATCTCCTGAGAAGTAGGATGTTGCCTCCGGCGGAGTGCTGGCAGAGTGGTCCTCTGAGCATGACGCTAATGGAGGCAATATTTATGGAAAAAGTCAGTCAAACCCCACACGACGCGGTGTTTCGCCAGATGTTAATGCATCAGGCGGTCGCGAAGGATTTTTTGCAGCTGTATTTGCCCGCGCCGTTTCTGGCGATCTGCGAACTGGATTCGCTGCAGCTGGTCTCCGGTAGCTTTGTTGAAGAGGACCTGCGCGCCAGCTATTCCGATATCCTTTACTCACTGCGCACACATCACGGAACGGGCTATGTTTACGCGCTGATTGAGCACCAGAGCACGCCGGACAAGCTGATGGCGTTTCGCCTGCTGCGCTATGCGCTGGCCGCCATGCAGCGTCATCTGGACGCTGGCCACGACACGCTGCCGCTGGTAGTGCCGATTCTGTTTTATCACGGCAAAGTTAGCCCCTGGCCCTGGGCCCGCAACTGGCAACAGCTATTCGCCGATCCGGCGCTGGCGAAGGCGCTCTATAGCAATGATTTTCCGCTGGTGGACCTCACCGTAATGCCAGATAATCAGATCGCCCGTCATCGGCGGATGGCCATGCTGGAGCTGCTGCAAAAGCATATCCGTCATCGCGATCTGGCCGAGCTGCAGGTGCCGTTGATTGCGCTGATGACGCAAGGCTATCTGACAGAAGCGCAGCTGAATACGCTGCTGCGCTATATGTTGCAGGCGGGAACCACGGAACATCCGGGGGCGCTGATCCGCACGCTGGCGGCGCAGTCGCCCAGGCATAAGGAGCTAATGATGACCATTGCCGAATGGCTGGAAGAGAAAGGCCGTAAACAGGGGCAGCAGGAAGGTGAGCAGGAAGCCACCCGCAGCATCGCCGCCAGAATGCTGGCGCGCGGCCTCGAACGTCAAACCGTGCAGGAGCTCACCGGGCTCAGCGATGAAGAACTCGCCGCGCTGGTGCCCTGAGGCAGCAGGGGCGGCTTTGCACCGCCCCACTTTCGTTAAGGTACAACAGAGGGCGCCAGATCGTCGCCTTTCCCGTCCCGCTTCACTTCGGTGACTTCATCACCCTTTTCATTGCGCAGATGAACTTCCAACTGGTTAAAGGCAATGTTGATGTCATTCTCCCGGCACAGGCGGTCAATGGCGCGGTTGAGCTCATCCACGGTGTAGCTGCGATCGCGCAGTTCACGAACATACAGACGCAGTTCATGATCCAGCGTACTGGCGCCAAAGGTAGTGAAGAAGACCGATGGCGCCGGCTCCTGCATCACTTTCGGGTGATCGTGTGCGGCCTTCAGCAGCACCTCTTTCACCTTATCCAGATCTGAGCCATAGGCAACGCCGAGGCGGATCACCACGCGAGTCACAGTGTCGGAGAGCGACCAGTTGATCAAGCGCTCGGTAACAAACGCTTTGTTCGGGATGATCACCTCTTTGCGATCAAAATCGGTGATGGTAGTGGCGCGAATACGGATTTTGCTTACCGTCCCCGAGAAGGTCCCGATAGTCACCGTATCCCCAATGCGCACCGGACGTTCGAACAGAATAATCAGGCCGGAGACGAAGTTACCGAATATCTCCTGCAGACCAAAACCTAAACCAACCGACAGGGCAGCCGCCAGCCATTGCAGTTTATCCCAGGAGACGCCCAGCGCCCCGAATACCGTCATCGCGCCGATAGCGATAATCGCATAGTTGAGAATAGTGGTGATGGCGTAGGAGGTTCCCTGACGCATGTTGAGCCGCGACAGAACCAGCACCTCCAGCAATCCCGGCAGGTTGCGGATTAGCGCCCAGGCGACCATTGACGCAACAATAGCGAACAACAGGCTGCCCATCGTGACGCTGCGCACCACGCTAGCCCCCGCCTCGGTGCCGTTGTAGTGCCACAGGGTAATGCTGTCGAGGTAGGCGAAAACGGTGATCAAATCAGACCAAATCGCCCAGAACATCACCGCGAACAGAGCGACCATCACCAGCATGGTGATGCGCAGCGTCTGCTGGTTGACCTGCTCAAGGGCGATAGTTGGCTCTTCCTGCGGCTCGGCGCCTTCCGCCCCTTCCTTCACCAGATGTTGACGGCGCGCCAACGCCCGGCGCCAGGCGATACGCCGCGCCGCCACGCTCAGGCCGCGCAGCACGGTCTGGTACAGCAGGTTCCAGATCATCACCAGATACACGGTCTCGATCCAGCGTCCCGCCAGACGCAGTGTCGTGTAGAAGTAGCCGGTTGCCGTCAGCACCATCAGGGCTACCGGGACGATAGACAACACCGTGATCGTCAGCAGGCGTAAGCTGTGCGATTCTTTATCACGCCAGCTTTCCCGGCACATCGGCCAAACCAGCACCGCGATCAGCAGCAGATTGAAGAAAATCACAAACTGCCCCAGCACGTCGTCCATCAGGTTCAGCGGCGACAGCTCGGAAATCACCGACCAGAAATTCAGCGGCAGCAGCGCCAGGCTGACGCGAACAATCTGCCGCCGCCAGTGGCTGGTCAACTGCGCAGGCATATTGAAGTGGCTGACCGCGACGCCGTTCTTTTCCAGCACCTTCCAGCAAAGGCCAAAGACCAGCCAGAACATGGCCAGCTTTTTACTGTACGCCCACAGCAAACCGCTGATATTAAGCTGCATGGTGAGTAAAATCAGGCCAATCGCCAAAATCACCAGCACTACCGGTAAGGCCCTGATCAGGTCGATAAGAATTGCCTTTGGCGTATGCAGCTGGGTATCGTTGCGCAGTTGCCCCACCTGGGAAGCAAGCTTAGCCTGATAATCCTTAAGCCACTGCAGACGCCAGCGGATCAGGCCGGCAATCAACAGCAGCGGTAAACCGGCCAGGAAAGCGACAAACACCGCAGGCCACGCTTTTTCCCAGTTCACGGTGATTTTCATCGCCTTAAACTGACCTTTCAGCGCCTCCGGGAAGGCCTTAATCCACTCCCAGTCCATCGGTTTATTGCTGTTCACCCAGAAAATTTGCTGGGTCAGAATTTCCTTCAGGCTGCTCGAGACGCTCATCAATTGCTGCTGATTGATCTGCAGATTGATGGCCATCATCAGCTGGTTCCCCAGCTGTTTGTTGAATTGGTCGAGTAGTTCGCGACGCATATCGATCACTTCCAGTAGCGCGGCGTGTACTTCATCGTTCACCTCGCTGCTGTGCCCCTCTTCCAGTTTGGCGACAAAGGCATCGCTCTGGAACAGCGCATCGCGCTGCTGGTTCACCTCAAACTGTTCGAGCCGCAGGTCGGCGATGCGGTTGGTCATATCCTGCAGTTCGTCCGCCGACGGCAATGTCTGTTGCTGTTGGTAAAGAATACGCGACAGCAACAGGCTCCCCCGCAGAACAGAAATTTGCTCTTTAATATCCCGTTCAGACTGCAGCGCACGGTCGAGCCAGTTCTTAACCTGAATATTGCGCTGCACCAGCTGGTTACCGTTCTCTGTTGCCTGGATCAGCTTCTCGCTCAGCTGATGGTTAATATCCAGCTCTTGTTTGACCAGCGGATTGGCCTGAATGCGCGCCGTTTCATCCGGGGTCACCGCCTCCTGGGCCGTTTTTTCGGTCAGCGTCAGCCGCTTGCTGTTTACCGCCTCTTGCAGCAGCTGCAGCTGATGCTCCAGCCGGTTGCTCCAGGCGGTGACGTAGTCACGCTGCTTCTGCAGGGTATCCTGCAGGACGGTGTTGCCTTCGAGGCTCTTGCGCTGCTGCTCGATCTGCGCGTTGAGCAATGCCTGTTGAGCCTGCAACAGCACCTGCTGGGTCGGGCGCAGGGTCTCGTCGCCCACCGAGGTGCCATTCAGACGATTGCGGATCTGCTGCAGCTGCTGGGAGGCGTTGTACATCGCATTTTGCACGCGTTCCGGCTGCGTTTGCAGGGAAACCAGCTGGCTGTTATAGGTCGCCAGATCGTTTTGCGCGTTCTGCAGATCGTCCAGCGTCTGGGTGACACGCGACTCCAGTTGACGCAATGAGAGCGTGCTGAGCGTTTTGCGCGTCACGTCGTCATTTGGGACGTCGCTCAGGTTGTTGAGGCTCTCCACCGCCTGGCGCAGCTTCGCCGGCGCTTGCTCGACCTGCTGACGCAGCTGTGCCGTCTCGCTTTTAATACGCTCGATTTTATCCAGCGTTTCCAGCGTCTGGGTCAGATCCTGCTGGACCAGTTTGTCCTGCGGGGTCAGTTCTTTTTGTTTATTTAACGTATTGAGCTGGCTCTGCACCTCAGCCCGATCGGGGAGATCCGCGGCGCGGCCCTGGACTGGGCTGAAAAGGCCAATAAGACAGAGCAGCGTGATAATAAAGATGAACGTGGCGCGTTGCCTGGAGATCGTGTGCAGCATAGTTAATATGAATGAATGCAAATGCCGGAGAATACCGGGGGTCGTCGCAAGCGCGCAGAATAGCACTTCTCAGCGCTGGCGAATAGCAGCGGACGGCGCTAAAAATTCACGCCCATCCGCACGCTATCTTTAAGCTGACAGGCTCTCCGGGGCGCGTAGCGTGGGACAGAACTGATACATCTCCAGCAGGATGGCGACGTAGTCTCGCGCCTCCGCATGCAGGTCGAACGAGTCGGGGGCAAACAACCAGTTCTCCATCAGTCCAGAGAGGTAGCTGCGCATCAACACGGCCGCTCGCCGGGTGAGCAAATTAGCGGGCAACAGCTTCGCGGCGATACACTCTTTTAAGGTCTGCTCAATACGCTCATAGCTCGCCAGGGAGAGTTGTCGCTGGGCTTGCTGCACCACGGTCATCTCACCGACAAATTCACATTTATGAAAGATAATCTCCATCATCAATCGGCGGCGCTCTTCTGTCACCGTCGCTTCAAGAACATAGACTAATATCTCCCTGATAACTGAGAGTGGATCGTTGGGGAATTTTGCCCGATACTCAGTTTCGAGATCGCTAATACTGGCGTCTGACAGCTCCCAAATTTCATTGAATAGATCTGACTTATTCTTGAAATGCCAGTAGATAGCTCCCCTCGTTACACCTGCAGCTTTTGCAATTGTTGCCAACGAGGTAGATGATACGCCTTGCTGCGAAAACAGACGCAGAGCAACATCCAGAATAAGTTGCCGGGTTTCACGTGCCTGTTGTTTGGTTTTTCGTGCCATAGGTTAATGACTTTACAGAGGTTGCGTTTACATACATTTGTGAATGTATGTACCATAGCATGACCATAATAGAAAGACTGTAGTGGGTTTGTGGTTGTTTGAGCCACTGAACATTTTGAAATTGGACACTCGAGGTTTACATATGAACAAAAACAGAGGGTTAACGCCTCTGGCGGTCGTTCTGATGCTCTCAGGCAGCTTAGCGCTAACAGGATGTGACGACAAACCGGCTCAACAGGGAGCCCAGCATATGCCGGAAGTCGGTATTGTGACGCTCAAATCCGCACCTCTACAAATAACCACCGAACTGCCAGGCCGCACCAGCGCCTATCGCATTGCGGAAGTACGTCCTCAGGTCAGTGGCATTATTTTGAAACGTAACTTCGTGGAAGGTAGCGATATCCAGGCCGGCGTCTCCCTGTATCAGATCGATCCAGCCACCTATCAGGCCAGCTATGACAGCGCCAAAGGCGATCTGGCAAAAGCCCAGGCGGCGGCGAACATGGATCAACTGACGGTCAAGCGTTATCAGAAACTGTTGGGCACTAAATATATTAGTCAACAAGACTACGATACCGCCGTCGCGACGGCGCAGCAGAGCAATGCGGCCGTGGTCGCAGCAAAAGCGGCTGTTGAAACCGCGCGCATCAATCTGGCCTACACCAAAGTCACTTCGCCAATTAGCGGCCGGATTGGTAAATCCGCCGTGACCGAAGGGGCGCTGGTGCAAAATGGTCAGTCGACTGCGCTGGCAACCGTGCAGCAGCTGGACCCGATCTATGTTGACGTCACCCAGTCGAGCAACGATTTCCTGCGCCTGAAACAGGAGCTGGCCGACGGCCGCCTGAAACAGGAAAACGGTAAAGCTAAAGTCGAGCTGGTGACCAACGACGGTGTTAAATACCCGCAGGGCGGTACGCTGGAATTCTCGGATGTCACCGTTGATCAGACCACTGGTTCTATCACATTGCGCGCTATTTTCCCGAACCCGGACCACACCCTGTTACCGGGAATGTTTGTGCGTGCGCGGCTGGAAGAAGGGGTTAACCCTGATGCCCTGCTGGTACCGCAGCAGGGTGTTACCCGTACGCCGCGCGGTGACGCCAGCGTCATGGTGGTAGGCGAAGGCGATAAAGTCGAAGTTCGCCAGGTCACCGCTACCCAGGCTATTGGCGATAAATGGCTGGTCACTGACGGTCTGAAAACCGGCGATCGCGTTATCGTCACCGGCCTGCAAAAAATCAAACCAGGCGTGCAGGTAAAAGCGCAGGAAGTAGCTTCTGATGATAAACAGCAAGCCGCAGGCAACGCGCCATCAGAACAAACCAAGTCTTAACTTAAACAGGAGCCGTTAAGACATGCCTAATTTCTTTATCGATCGCCCCATATTTGCATGGGTGATCGCCATCATCATCATGCTGGCTGGGGGATTATCGATCCTCAAATTGCCGGTAGCGCAATATCCGACGATTGCGCCGCCAGCAATTTCCATTACCGCCATGTACCCCGGTGCTGACGCCGAAACCGTGCAGAACACCGTGACTCAGGTTATCGAACAGAATATGAACGGTATCGACCACCTGATGTACATGTCCTCCAATGGCGACTCCACCGGTACGGCGACCATCACCCTGACCTTCGAATCCGGCACCGATCCGGATATCGCTCAGGTCCAGGTACAGAACAAGCTGGCGCTGGCGACGCCTCTGCTGCCGCAAGAAGTACAGCAGCAAGGGATTAGCGTTGAGAAAGCGTCCAGCAGCTTCCTGATGGTTGTCGGCGTTATTAACACCAACGGCACCATGAACCAAGACGATATTTCGGACTACGTGGCGGCCAACATGAAGGACCCGATCAGCCGTACCAGCGGCGTCGGCGACGTTCAGCTGTTCGGTTCCCAGTACGCCATGCGTATCTGGATGGATCCGAACAAACTGAACAACTTCCAGCTTACGCCGGTGGATGTGATCAGCGCCCTGAAAGCGCAGAACGCCCAGGTAGCCGCGGGTCAATTAGGCGGTACGCCACCGGTGAAAGGCCAGCAGCTTAACGCCTCGATCATCGCGCAAACCCGTCTGACCAATACCGAAGAGTTTGGCAACATTCTGCTGAAGGTGAACCAGGACGGTTCCCAGGTTCGTCTGCGTGATGTCGCCAAAATTGAACTGGGCGGTGAAAGCTATGACGTGGTGGCGAAGTTTAACGGCCAGCCGGCATCCGGTCTGGGTATTAAACTGGCTACCGGCGCGAACGCGCTGGATACCGCCAATGCTATTCGCGCTGAACTGGCGAAGATGGAGCCGTTTTTCCCGTCGGGGATGAAGATCGTTTACCCGTATGACACCACCCCGTTCGTGAAAATTTCTATTCACGAAGTGGTTAAAACGCTGGTGGAAGCGATCATCCTGGTGTTCCTGGTCATGTATCTGTTCCTGCAGAACTTCCGCGCCACGCTGATCCCTACCATCGCGGTACCGGTAGTCCTGTTAGGCACCTTCGCGGTGCTGGCGGCGTTTGGCTTCTCGATAAACACCCTGACGATGTTCGGGATGGTACTCGCCATCGGCCTGTTGGTGGATGACGCCATCGTGGTGGTCGAGAACGTCGAGCGTGTAATGGCGGAAGAAGGCCTGCCGCCGAAAGAAGCAACCCGTAAATCAATGGGGCAGATTCAGGGCGCGCTGGTCGGTATCGCCATGGTGCTGTCGGCGGTATTTATCCCAATGGCATTCTTCGGCGGTTCAACCGGGGCTATCTATCGTCAGTTCTCCATCACCATCGTTTCCGCGATGGCACTGTCGGTACTGGTGGCGTTGATCCTGACGCCGGCGCTGTGCGCCACGATGCTGAAACCTATTCAGAAAGGCAGCCATGGCGCGACCACCGGTTTCTTCGGCTGGTTTAACCGCATGTTCGATAAGAGCACGCACCATTACACCGACAGCGTAGGCAACATTCTGCGTAGTACCGGTCGTTATCTGCTGCTGTATCTGATCATCGTGGTAGGCATGGCATGGCTGTTCGTGCGTCTGCCGAGCTCATTCCTGCCGGACGAGGACCAGGGGGTATTCCTGAGTATGGCGCAGCTGCCTGCCGGTGCGACCCAGGAACGTACGCAGAAAGTGCTGGATGAGATGACGAACTACTATCTCACCAAAGAGAAGGATAACGTGGAATCCGTGTTTGCGGTTAACGGCTTCGGCTTCGCCGGTCGTGGCCAGAACACCGGCATCGCGTTCGTCTCGCTGAAAGACTGGAGCCAGCGTCCGGGTGAGGAAAACAAAGTTGAAGCGATCACCGCTAGAGCAATGGGCTACTTCTCGCAGATTAAAGATGCGATGGTCTTCGCCTTTAACCTGCCGGCTATCGTTGAACTCGGTACCGCGACCGGCTTTGACTTCCAGCTCATTGACCAGGGCGGTCTGGGCCACGAAAAACTGACCCAGGCGCGTAACCAACTGTTTGGCATGGTGGCGCAGCACCCTGACGTGCTGACCGGCGTGCGCCCTAACGGTCTGGAAGATACCCCGCAGTTTAAAATCGATATCGATCAGGAAAAAGCTCAGGCACTGGGCGTCTCCATCAGCGACATTAACACCACGCTGGGCGCGGCCTGGGGCGGAAGCTATGTCAACGACTTTATCGACCGCGGCCGCGTGAAGAAAGTGTACATCATGTCTGAAGCGAAATACCGTATGCTGCCGGAAGACATCGGCAAGTGGTATGTTCGCGGCAGTGATGGTCAGATGGTGCCGTTCTCCGCCTTCTCGACCTCGCGTTGGGAATACGGCTCGCCGCGTCTGGAACGTTACAACGGTCTGCCATCGCTGGAAATTCTCGGCCAGGCAGCGCCAGGCAAGAGTACCGGTGAAGCGATGGCGCTGATGGAAGAGCTGGCGGGTAAACTGCCATCGGGTATCGGCTACGACTGGACCGGGATGTCTTATCAGGAACGACTGTCCGGCAACCAGGCCCCTGCCCTGTATGCCATCTCGCTGATTGTCGTCTTCCTGTGTCTGGCGGCCCTGTACGAGAGCTGGTCGATTCCATTCTCGGTTATGCTGGTTGTACCGTTGGGTGTGGTCGGTGCGCTGTTAGCCGCCACCTTCCGCGGGTTAACCAATGACGTTTACTTCCAGGTGGGTCTGCTGACCACCATCGGCCTGTCGGCGAAGAACGCGATATTGATCGTTGAATTCGCCAAAGACCTGATGGAGAAAGAAGGCAAAGGGCTGATTGAGGCGACGCTTGAAGCAGTACGTATGCGTCTACGTCCAATCCTGATGACCTCCCTGGCGTTTATCCTCGGGGTAATGCCGTTGGTTATCAGCTCCGGAGCCGGCTCCGGCGCGCAGAACGCCGTTGGTACAGGCGTAATGGGCGGGATGGTGACCGCGACGATTCTGGCGATCTTCTTCGTGCCGGTGTTCTTCGTGGTGGTTCGCCGCCGCTTTAGCAAGAAATCGGAAGATATTGAGCACAGCCATCAGGTTGAGCATCATTAATCATCAATCCTGAACAAAGGGCCGCCATCGCGGCCCTTTTTTTGTCTGCCTGCTACAGGGCACATATTGCCATTGTTTATTTTTCGTGCTGCATTTAATATATATACATATGTTCCAGGCTGTTTTTATCAGATTGCTCAGCATTCAGGTTCAACATACGTACTTTTACCAGGAATAATCCTAATATCATTGTCAGTGGTCGGCGGTTTCTGAACGCGACAGCTGCCAGCCTTAAGCCAATGATTGATAAGACTTCTCTATTTTTCAGGTCTGGTACCGAAATCGAGGAAATTAATTCGTCTATTTTTAAGATAATTTCTCCCTGATAATTGTAATTTTTCGTAATAGCACGATGAAATCTTTTGGAGAGTGGATTATAGTTAAATCAGCAGGATTACTCAGTTAGTGCCAGGTCAGTTAGTCGTGTTCATCCCACAACGGTGTTTGTTAGTCGTCGTTTAAACCACTCAAAAGGGGATGCGTTATGGACGAATACTCGCCAAAAAGACATGATATTGCGCAGCTACGCTTTCTCTGCGAAACGCTGTATCATGACTGCCTTGCAAACCTGGAAGAGAGCAACCATGGGTGGGTTAACGACCCGACATCGGCTGTCAATCTTCAGTTAAATGAATTGATCGAGCACATTGCCACGTTCGCGCTTAATTATAAAATTAAGTATGCCGAGGATAATAAACTGATCGATCAAGTTGACGAATATCTGGACGATACTTTCACATTGTTCAGTAACTACGGCATTAACTCCTCGGATTTGCAGAAGTGGAAAAAATCCGGTAATCGACTATTTCGTTGCTTTGTCAACGCCAGCCGGGAAAACCCGGCCAGTCTTTCGTGTTAGAATTATTACAATCAAAAGGTGGAATTATGTCTGATAAGCCATTAACTAAAACAGACTATTTGATGCGCTTACGCCGTTGCCAGACAATTGACACGCTGGAGCGCGTCATCGAAAAAAATAAATATGAACTGTCTGATAATGAACTGGCGGTATTTTACTCAGCAGCCGATCATCGTCTGGCTGAACTGACGATGAATAAGCTCTACGATAAGATCCCGACGTCGGTCTGGAAATTTATCCGTTAATTCTTGTGCAGAGCGAGGCCTATTGTCGAGGTGACAATCCCTGCATCTGCAGGGTATCTTTGTGATAGTACTCACATCTTTCCTTTTACAGCGAGCCTGTAACCGGTTTCTTTTTTATACTGCTACGGTGATAAAGAATCAGGTATAAGGAAATTCCATGAGTGAAGAAAAACGCAAAATGATCGCTGGTGAGCTCTATTTATCTGGCGACCCTACCCTCTGCGCCGATCGTCTGCGGGCCAGACATCTGCTGCATCGTTATAATCATTCTGCTCCGGATGCACAGCAAGAGCGTCAATATATTCTGGCCGAATTGTTCGGTCGCGCCGGCGATGCGTATATCGAGCCGAGCTTTCGCTGCGATTACGGCTACAATATCTTTCTCGGTTCCCATTTTTACGCCAATTTCGACTGCGTGATGCTGGACGTCTGTCCCATCCACATTGGAGATAACTGTATGCTGGCGCCGGGAGTCCATATTTATACCGCCACCCACCCCCTCGATGCCGATGCTCGTAACAGTGGTCAGGAATACGGTAAGCCTGTCACCATTGGTCATAACGTGTGGATCGGCGGCCGGGCGGTGATTAACCCCGGGGTAACCATTGGCGACAATGCGGTTATCGCCTCCGGCGCGGTCGTCACCAAAGATGTTCCGGCCTTTGCTGTCGTTGGCGGTAATCCGGCGCAGATCATCAAGCGGCTTCCGCAGCCAAATACGTAACTGTTATGCTTTTCTGTAACTGATCTGTTACTTTCACCCCGGAATATTGCAACATAAAATAGCCTTCAGGCTGAGCCTGCTATGCCCGGTCCGCCGGGCGCTCGTTGTTGGCTCATGGCAGAATTCGGGGACCAAGATGACAGAAATACAACGCCTGCTGACTCACACCATTGACGAACTCAACGTTCAGGAAAAACGCGATAATCGCCCGCGTTTTAGTATCAGTTTTATCCGCAACCATCCCGGGCTGTTTGTTGCCATGTATGCCGCGTTTCTGGCGACGCTGGTGGTCATGCTACGCTCTGAAACGCTGGTAGACTCGGTGTGGTTGCTGGTGGTGCTGTTCATCCTGTTCAACGCCTTTTTCTTCTTTGACGTCTATCCTCGCTATCGTTATGAGGATATCGATGTCCTCGATTTTCGCGTGTGCTACAACGGGGAATGGTACAACACCCGCTTTGTCCCCCGACAGCTGATCGATCGCATTCTTCAGTCGCCGGACGTCGATAGCGAGCAGAAGGCGCAGCTCAAAAAAATGGTCGCCACCAAAGGCGAGCTCTCCTTCTACGATGTCTTTACCCTCACTCGCGCCGGTGCTGCGCAATAAGGCGATTTAGCGTCCGTAGCGCCGAGAGATAGCGAGAAGCAGAGGTATTACCATATCCCAGCACCAGTCCGCTCCGCGCTCGCTGCGGGTCGAGATAGAAATGACTTAACGCGGCAGGCGCCAGCTGAAACTGGCGCGCCTGCTGCACAAGCATCCGGTCATTAACGCCCTCCATAGCCACTGTCAGATGCATCCCTCCTTCTCCGCCGAGAACCTCACACGGCACGGTGATCTCTTGCGCCAGCGCTTCGCGCAGCTGTTGTTGACGTTTGCGGTACAAACGACGCATGGCCGCCAGATGACGGGCATAGTGTCCCTTCTCAATAAATCTGGCCAGTGCGCGCTGTTCGGTACGGTGTCCCCCACGCAGCAGTGCGCCAATCACTTCCTGGGCAGCATCCGCCAGCGCAGACGGCATGACCATAAAGCCAATACGCAGCGCAGGAAAGAGCGTTTTGCTGAAGGTGCCGAGATAGACCACCGGCGCGTCAGGGATCATTCCCATCATCGCCGGGATCGGTTCACCGCTATGGCGAAACTCGCTGTCATAGTCATCTTCTACAATCCAGGCCCCGTGCAGGCGGGCGTACTCCACCAGCGCCAGACGTCGCGCAGCGCTCATGACGCTCCCGAGGGGATACTGATGAGAGGGAGAGGTGAAGATCAGCCGGGGGGGGGCCGCGACGCCGTCTGCTATTTGCATTCCGTCACCATTGACAGCCATGCCGCTGACCCGCAACCCCGTCCGCAGAAAGACACTTCTGGCCCCCACATAACCCGGCTCTTCCACCCACACGCTGTCGCCAGGATCCGTTAACAGCGAAGCGCATAAGTTCACCCCTTCCAGTGCCCCCTCGGTAATGACAATCTGCCGAATATCACAGCGGATCCCGCGGGAGAGCGCCAGATGGCGAGCGATAGCCTCCCGCAGCAAGGGGTCGCCTGCCGCCTCGCCATAGCCCAGCAGCGCGCTACCTTCTTCACGTAATACGCTATCCATCAGCCGCCGCCACAGCGGCAACGGGAAATAGTTCACCGCCGGCATGCCAGGGGTAAACAGCAGCGCCGGAGAGTCGCGGCGCATTGCGGCTGGCAGCCCTTGCAGCCGTTCAGGCAGCACGACGGGCGGCACCTTCACGGGCTCTTCGCGGCAGGCGGCGAGCGGTACCACCTGTGTCCCCTGACGGCTCCGCGTCAGGTATCCCTCCAGCGCCAGCTGCTCCAGTGCAGCATTAACCGTATTTCGCGACAGCTGCAGCTGTCCAGCAATCACTCGCGATCCGGGCAAACGGCAGCTGGCCGCCAGCGTTCCCTGCAAGATGGCATTGCGCAATGTGTGGTACAGCGCGCGCTGTAGGGTATCATCCCCACGCTGCCGTACACCCTGCGCCAGCAACGCAAAAAATGCCTCGTCGGGTATATTCATTTCGCCTCCTCGTGGCCCCATAAAAACATACTATGATGGTCCTTTTTATGGAACCAGCTAGCGCGTACGCTGCCAGCAAATCCCCGATGAGGAAACCGTAATGTGTGAATACAATCAGTTTGGACAGGCAATCGGCGCCGCGCTGCCTGACTGGCAACCGCGTCCCTGGCCAACACGGCAGATCTTACAGGGCAGTCGCTGTCGGCTCGAACCACTGACTCTCGCGCATGCTAGCGATCTGTTTGCGGCCCACCAGCTGGCGCCCGACACCCGCAGCTGGACCTGGCTGCTGCGTGAACCTGAGAGCAACCTTGCAGAATACAGTGCCTGGGTGGAACAGGTGGCCACGCTGGCGGACCCGATCCATTTTGCTGTCGTTGACCAACAACACGGAAAAGCAATCGGCTCGCTGGCGTTAATGCGTATCGATGCCACCCACGGCGTAGTCGAGGTGGGACATGTGCATTTTTCACCGTTACTGAGCCGAACGGCCATGGCGACCGAAGCGCACTGGCTATTGATGCAATATGTCTTCGACACGCTTGGCTACCGGCGGTATGAATGGAAATGCAACAGTCTTAATATCCCATCAGCCCGGGCGGCAAGACGGCTGGGGTTTCAGTACGAAGGACGTTTTCGCCAGGCGCTGGTGAGCAAAGGACACAACCGGGACACGGACTGGTTTTCGGTGATTGATGGTGAATGGCCGAAGCTGGATAACGCCATGCGGCAATGGCTGGCCGTCGACAATTTTACCGCCGACGGCCAGCAGCGCCTTTCCCTGGAAAGTTTCCGTTAACGACGTTTTTTACGCCCCTGTACCGCTTTGAAGCGGGGGTTACTCTTACAGAGCACATACAGCCGCCCTTTGCGCTTGACCAGCTGGCAATCCGGGTGGCGCTGTTTGGCGCGGCGTAATGAGTTGACGACCTGCATCATGCTTTCCTTTTTGCATCAATAAAGCCGCCGAAGCGCTGACGGAACCGGGCCGCGCTGCCCTCGCTGGCGAAGGTTTTTTGTTTGCCCGTGTAGTACGGATGCGATTTCGAGGAGACATCGATCGTCACATACGGAAATGTTTCGCCATCGAGCTCAATCACGCGATCGGTGCGAATAGTTGATCCGACTTTAAAATACTCATTCGCGCTGGTGTCGTGAAACACCACCGTACGATAGGGAGGATGAATATGGGCTTTCATGATGATCTCTTCATTACGTTATAACATAACAACAAGATTACGCCGTGCTGTGACAAAGATCAACCCTGCTCAATTTAAGGGTAAGGTGATAAGGCGAGTTTCCCCGCCTTTGGCATTAGGGTGCCAGACGGTGGGCGATGGCGCGGAGTTGTTCCGCAATGGCCTGCAGATCTTTTCCCTGCTCGATTCGGGCGCCGCTGGAATGGCGTATCACCAGGCGCGCCGGCAGAATGGATGAGGTATGCGGCGCGCCGCTGGTGCTGGCGAGGATCCGCCGCACCGCCTCCTTCCCCTGCAGATCGAGATCCAGCGACACCGTACTCAACGACGGATAGAAAAAAGAGCTTTCGTAGGTATCGTCATAGCCAATGACGGACTTCTCACCCGGCACCGCCACCTGATGCTGATGGAAGGCGCTGAGCACCCCCAGCGCCATCTGGTCATTACCTACCAGCACGGCGCTGAAATTGGGCGTTTCGCGCAGCATCTGCAGCGCACCGGCATAGCCGCTTTGCGCATCCCAGTTGCCGTGCAGGACGGTCACCGGCTTCAGACCGTAGCCCTCCAAAGTCTCCAGCCAGCTTTTTAACCGGAGTTTAGCCGAGACTGAGCTGTCCGGCCCTGCCAGCAGCGCGATCTCCCGATGCCCCATCTCATAGAGATATTTGACGCTAGCCCGCGTGCCGTCCGCCGGATTAAACGAAACGTTAAACACGGAGCTGTAAGGATCAACATCGAGAAACAGGCAGACGATATCATCGTTGTCAGCGGCGATTTTCTGCGCCTGTTCGGTCTCCAGTGGCACGTTGATAATGACTTTGTCCACTCGCTGAGATTTCAGCTCATTGATAGAATCCTGGATACTTTGGTTGACGCTCTCATCAATCATCGAAATCAGAACCTGATAACCTTCCAGATTGGCATAACGTTTTACCGCCGCCGCCACCTGGGAAGGCGCATGCCAGGCCAGCGAAATAGTCACCAGGCCGACCGTCTGACTCTCCTTTCCCACCAGCTGCTGCGCCAGCCGGTTTGGCACATAGCGTAATGCCTCTATCGATTTCTCCACCTTGCGGCGCGTCGCTTCGGATACATTGGCAGATTTGTTGAGTACCCTGGACACGGTCTGGTAAGAGACGCCCGCATGACGGGCAACGTCTTCCAGAGTAGCGCTTTTAGACTTCATGGTCCGGTTCCTTATGTTGTTATCTCATGATTGTAACAGGGGCCATTTAAAAAAACGCTCACCGCCACCTCACGCTGCAAAACACCACCTAAAAAAGTATTACGTTCACAATACAGTGAATTGTGAATCACCTCACCCATTGCAACAAAAACCAGTGTAATTATTTGCAGTTAGTCACACAACAATCATATCTCATTTGCCTGGAGTTACATTTAGGCATTTTATGACATCAGTTATGTGAACGTAATACAAAACAATAAGAGGATAGAGATGAACACTACACTGCGCGCTCTTTCAGTCGCGTTAGCCGCTGCGCTAATTGCCCCTTCCGCGTTTGCGGCTTCCGCCGCGATCCCAACGATCGATTTCCATGGCTATATGCGCGCCGGGGTTGGGGTCTCCGGCGATGGTAGCGAAGCGGAATGGCAAAAGAACAAGCTGGGCCGTTTGGGGAACGAGTCGGATACCTATGGCGAGCTGGAGCTGGGCTCTGAGGTCTATAAGAAAGATGACGTCAGCTTCTATCTCGACAGTATGGTCAGCATGGTCTCCGACGGCTCTAACGATAATGAAACCACGCTGAACGATGATGCACAGTTCGGCTTACGTCAGTTGAACCTGCAGATAAAGGGGCTGATCCCTGGCGATCCAAATGCGGTGATCTGGGGCGGTAAACGTTACTACCAGCGCCATGATCTGCATATCATCGATACCAAATACTGGAACATTTCCGGCTCCGGAGCCGGGGTGGAAAACTACACTCTCGGCCCGGGCGCCGTCTCGCTGGCCTGGATCCGCGGCGATGCCAACGATGTTGACTATCGCGTCGATGGCGACAGCAACGTCAATATCAACTATATCGATTTACGCTACGCGGGCTGGAAGCCGTGGGCGGGCTCGTGGACCGAATTCGGTATCGACTACGCGATGCCAAACACCACGAAAAAACAGGATAGCTATGGCGGACTGTACGATGCTGACAACGGCGTCATGCTGACCGGTGAAATCAGTCAGGATATGCTGGGTGGCTATAACAAAACCGTGCTGCAGTACGCCAACAAAGGCCTGGCGCAGAACATGGTCTCCCAGGGCGGCGGCTGGTACGATATGTGGAACTACGTGAATGACGCCACCGGTTATCGTGTGATTAACACCGGCCTGATCCCGATTACTGAGAAGTTCTCTATCAACCACGTTCTGACCTGGGGCTCGGCGGATGACATTACCGACTATACCGACAAAACGCGGATGCTGTCGCTGGTCGCCCGCGGGCAGTACCAGTTTACCGACTACGTGCGCCTGATTGGCGAAGTCGGCGGTTTCTATCAGAAAGACAGCTACAACAATGGCACCAGCTACAAACAGGCCGGTGAGAAATACACCATTGCGTTGGGCCTGGCGGACGGGCCAGACTTTATGTCACGTCCGGAATTACGCATTTTTGCTTCGTATTTGAATGACTCCGAAGATGGTAAACCGTTTGAAGACCAGACGGCGAATAATACCTGGAATTTCGGCGTGCAGGTAGAGGCCTGGTGGTAATCGCGTACGGTTAAGACTCATACGTTATTTTTATCTCCTGCTGTAAGACTGTTAATTATCTTCCGGTAAACTTTATTGCCACTGCTGTCTTTGTCTTATTTTCGGGATAACCTGTTTTCAGGTTATCCCGTTTTATTTATTTCCGGGCGGCAAAATGTTCATCCAGAAGCTGACGCAGCGCATCGGACTGTTTACCGAAAATAGCATGCACCTGCTGACCAAGAATAATAACCCCCAGCGCGCCCTGCTGCTGTAATGCGTCCGTATCTACGTCTGCAAGATGACGAACTGTCACGCGCAGACGCGTAATACAGGCATCCACTTGCGTAATATTCGCTTCGCCGCCGAAGGCCTGAATAAGCGCCTCGATTTGCTGTTTTTCCGCCTCGCTTAATGGCTGTGCCGGACGCGCTGGGGAGAAATAGTGCAGGAAGGATTTTAAACTCACCATAATAAACTCCAGGTTTAAGATAAAAAAAAGCCTGCTCGTCAGAGCAGGCGTGGAAAAGAAGAAATTACGCGTGACGACGGAGAACACGGCAATCCCATGCCGACAGGGTCAGTGGAGCCGACACCGCCGCGTCGGTCAGGCAATCCCAATACCCTTGCGGCAGGGTCAGGGTATGGTTTTGGGCGCTGTAGTTCTGCAGGAAGATAAATGCGTTGTCACCGTCGGTGCGCGCAGTAGCCACCACGCCGGGTGGTAACTCCGTCGCAATCGCTCGCGGCAGGGCCAGCTCCTTGCTCAGGGCGGTAAAGAAATCGCGCTGGAAGGCTAAATCGTTGCGGGAGGCCACATGCCAGGCTTTGCCTTTCCCGAACTCGTTCACCGTCACAGCCGGCCGTCCGGCATAAAAATCATCCCGGTAGGTGGCCAGCGCCTGGGCGCTCTCGGTATGGATCAGTTCGCAGAGATGGCGCACCTGATAAGGGCCCTGCAGACCGCACTGATTCCCGGCAAGTCCCTGCACCAGATTAAACTCGCCGTCATTGAGGCAGTCGATCTCTTCCGCCCAGATCCCCAGCAGATTGCGCAGCGGGCCCGGGAAGCCGCCGAGATAGCAGAGATCGGACTCATTGACAATACCGGTCCAGTAGGTGGTCACCAGGTGGCCGCCGTTGGCGACAAACGCCTCCGCCCGCCCGGCAAAGCCGTCGCGCACCATATATAACATTGGGGCAATCACTAACTGGTACGGCGTTAAATCAACATCGGCGTCAATCACATCGACGGCGATGCCCTGCTCCCAGAACGGGCGGTAGTGCTCGTTGACCGTCTTCTCATATTCCATCCCAAGATTGCGCGGCCCCTGGGCGTCATCCAGCGCCCAGCGGTTCTGCTGGTCGAAGATAATCGCTACTTTCGCCTCGGTGCGACAGCCCCTCACCTCCGGCAGCTTACTGAGGATCTCGCCGAGCTGGCAGACTTCGCGGCCAATGCGGGTATCAATATGTCCGACGTGGTCGACCACTGCGCCGTGAAATTTCTCAACCGAACCGCGGCTTTTCCGCCACTGGAAATACTGCACCGAGTCGGCGCCATGCGCCACCGCCTGCAGCGAGGAGAGAATATGCATTCCCGGCTTCTTCAGTTTGCTGGTCGGCTGCCAGTTGGTGGCGCCCGGTGTGGACTCCATCAGCACAAACGGCTTGCCGCCCTTCAGGCTGCGCATCATGTCGTGATACATCGCGGTGTAGCAGGCCAGCGCAGTTTCGTCTTTATCGCGGTGCCACATCGGATAGCTATCCCAGGAGATGAAATCCAGCGCCTCCGCCAGCTGCCAGTAGTCGTAGTCGTAGAAATATTCCATAAAATTGGTGGTCACTGGCAGAGCGGCATTCGCCGCTTTCAGCGGAGCAATTTCATGGCGGCAAAAATCGGTCACCTGAGCGGTGTTAAAGCGATGCCAGTCAAGATTGAGACCGTGGATCGACACCTCGCCCTGCGGCGCAGGCGATTCAATCTGTGACCAGTCGGTATAGGTATGGCTCCAGAAGGTGCTCCACCAGGCCTGGTTGAGATTCTCCAGGGTCTGGTAACGCGCCTTCAGCCAGTCGCGAAAACGGTTCTGGCAGAGATCGCAATGGCATTCACCGCCATATTCGTTGGAAATATGCCAGCCCAGCACGGCCGGGTGTGAGGAGTAACGTTCTGCCAGCAGGCTATTGATTTTCAGGGTCTTCTCGCGATAGACCGGCGACGACATACAATGATTGTGACGGCCGCCGTGCAGGGCCGGCACCCGATCGCGCCCTACCCGCAGAACCTGCGGATAGCGTTGCGACATCCACGCCGGACGCGCGCCGCTCGGCGTGGCCAGAAAAACATGTATACCGGCGGCATACAGTTTATCCAGAATAGTGTCCAGCCAGGCGAAATCAAATACCCCTTCGCGTGGCTCAAGTTTCGCCCAGCTAAATATTCCCACCGACATCACATTGCATTTTGCCTGCTGCATCATGGCAATGTCTTTATCAATAATATCGGGGTCATTCTCCCATTGCTCCGGATTATAATCCGCGCCATGCAGCAGCGTATTAACCTTCGGATGTAAAGGTGCAAATTTATTCATAATAAACTTCCTGAAAAGAACGACAAAAAATTAATTAAATACTTTTACCGACGGCAATACTTTTCCCTGACAATCAAATAGCGCCTGATTTTCACGTGCATTGCCCTCTTTCCACTCGTCATGGATATATTTCATTCCCGCCGGCGTGGCCCAGGTATTTCCCGGCACGGCAATCCATGTAGGCTCCCAATAGAAAATACCTTTACCGCGCTGGTCAGGCACATCAACCACCGCCTGCATTAAATCGTGAATATAGTTATATTGTCCCTGTACGGTGGCGGGATATCCCCCATCCTTTTCTTCTTTCGCCTGGAAACTATTTTCCGCGTTGTCGCAGTTGGCCAGGGTATAGGCGTAGGCCGCCTCGACGACGATAACGTCTTTGTTATAGCGTTTGCTAATGTCATCCATATTGGCCTTCAGAGCGCTGATCGGGCCATTCCAGTAGGTGTACATCGACAGCCCAATCACGTCATACGGCACATGGCGTTTATCAATCTCATCAAACCACCAGCGGAAGGTATCATTTTTGGTCCCTTCGGCCAGATGCAGCATGATTTTCACCTGCTCGCCGTGGCGCAGGTTCTCCTTCAGGCCATCGATAGCCGCGTTCAGCAGGCCGGCCAGCCGGTCGAATTCTCCGCCACCCTGCCCCCAGCTTTTCCCTTCCGGCCACAGGATGCCGCCGTTGATTTCATTGCCAATCTGCACCATATCCGGCAGAACGCCCGCCTGCTTAAAGCGGGCGATAGTATCGCGGGTATAGTCATGAATCGCCGTTTTCAGCTGCGGGTAATCCATCTTTTCCCAGGCTTTCGGCTTGAACTGCTTGCCGGGATCGGTCCAAAAATCGCTGTAATGAAAATCAAGCAGCAGCTTCATCCCCTGGGCTTTCGCCCGCTTCGCCAGCGCCAGGGTGGTGGCCAGATCATTGTTCCCGCCGCCATAGTCCTCGCCGCTCGCCGATTGCGGATCGACCCACAGACGGAGGCGGACATAGTTGACGCCGTTCTCTTTCAGAATGGCGATCGGATCCTTGCGCTGATTATTCTGGTCGTAAAAGGTCGCCCCGTGTTTTTCCGCATCCAGCAGCGTGGAGATATCCGCGCCTTTGATAAAGTCCGCTGGCATGCCCTGAAACGCGCGGGTTTCAAGCGCGTCCGCGGCCAGAGAAGAGGTGGAGAAACTGCATGCCAGACAAACCGCAAGCCATGCGGGTGTGAATCTTTTCATGTGCTTATCCTTTAGTACTGCCCGAGGTCAGGCCGGAGACGAAGTATTTTTGTAACGCCAGGTAGAGGATCGCCACCGGTACGGCGATCAGCACTGCCCCCGCCGCGTAGGTGGTGTAGCTGGCACCCATTTTTTGCGCCACCAGGTTATACAGACCGATAGGCAGCGTGTATTTATCCGGGGTACGCAGGATGGTGCTGGAGAGGATGAAATCCCCCAGCGGACCAGTGAACGAGAACAGCGCCACCACCGCGAGGATCGGCCTCGACAACGGCATGATGATCTCGATAAAGATGCGAAAGCTGCTGGCGCCGTCCATGCGAGCGGACTCATCCAGGTCTTTGGGGATCGCATCGAGATACCCCTTCATCAGCCAGGTATTCATCGGGATCATCCCCCCGACGTAGATCAGCACCAGCGCCAGATGGCTGTTAATCAGGCCAAGCAGTTGCGACAGGACGAAGATCGCAATCAGTGCAGAAAACTGCGGGATCATCTGCAGCAGCAGGAACAGCATCAGCCCGTTCTGCCGCCCTTTAAAGCGGAAGCGGGAGAAGGCGTAAGCGGTAAAGCTAACGCTAATCAGGGTCAGCACCATGGTCAGGAAGCTGATTTTCATCGAGTTCCAGTACCAGGTGAGGTAATTCACATTGCCATTAAACAGATCGGCATAGTGCTGGAACGACACATTTTCCGGAATGATTGAGGTACTGAGCAGGCTATTGCCGGCGTTCAGCGACGCCCCGACCGTCCAGACCAGCGGATAGATAATCACCACCGAGACCAGGATGACCACCAGCCAGGTGAGAGAGAGTCGGATCCACTTTTCGCGTTTAATACTGGGTGATTGAGCCATGTTGCTTCCCTTACGCCATGTCGTCATTTTTGAAGGATTTGGTGGCGCGGAACTGCCACAGCGCCAGGCCGACGACAAAGATCGACAGCAGGATCGTGATGGTCGCCGCGATGGCGTACTGCGACGAGGACATCGTCAGCTTATAGATCCACGACACCAGAATATCCGTCCCGCCGGCGTTAGAGCCCGCCACCGCAGGACCGCCGTTGTTGAACAGGTAAATGATGTTGAAGTTATTAAAGTTGAAGGTGTACTGGGTGATGATGATCGGCGCGATCGCGTACAGCACCAGCGGCAGAGTGATGGTGCGCAGACGGGTAAACGCGCTGGCGCCGTCCATCGTTGCGGCTTCATACAGATCGT
Organism: Klebsiella africana; assembly: GCF_020526085.1. Taxonomy (NCBI): domain Bacteria; kingdom Pseudomonadati; phylum Pseudomonadota; class Gammaproteobacteria; order Enterobacterales; family Enterobacteriaceae; genus Klebsiella; species Klebsiella africana. The sequence continues at coordinate 3,978,465 of NZ_CP084874.1, forward strand.
CCGGGATCGCCTGCAGCACGCCGGTGGTCATGGCAAACACAAACGGGAAGCCAAGCCAGGTCTGCATCATGATCAGCGCCGTTTTGGTCCAGAACGGGTCGGTGAGCCATGCCTTAGGACTGATGCCGAAGAAGGACAGGATCGCGTTGTTGATGACCCCGAAGGAGTCGTTGAACATCCCGGCAAAGACGAGGATGGTGACAAACCCCGGCACCGCCCACGGCAAAATAAAGATGGTACGGATCAACGGCTTAAAGCGCAGATCTTTTTGGTTGACCAGAATGGCCAACAGCACGCCCACCGTACACTGCAAAGTGGTCGCCAGCAGCGTCCACACCACCGTCCACTGCAGCACATCCAGGAAAGTGGAGCGCCAGATGGAGAGGGTAAAAATATTGACGAAGTTTTTCAGCCCCACCCAGTCAACCAGCTTCGCTGGCGGTGTGTGGTAGAGGTTGTAGTTGGTGAAAGCGATGGCGAAACCAAACAGAATCGGAAAGATCACCACAAAGACCAGCAAAATAAAGCCCGGGGTGATCATCAGGTATGGAAAGCCGTCGCTCAGCAGCATCTGGTACTGCTTACGCACGCTGTTGAGGGCGATCCCCTCATCACGTTTTTTACCGTTGAGCCACGCATCACGCAGCGAGAGAAAATAGATCAGCACGCCAAAGGCGACGATCAGTACGCTGATAATCCCCTCGGCTAACAGGAAGATAGAGTTATCCCGCGGTACCTCCTCGCCCAGGGTATATAGCCCCCACAGCCCCTCGCGCAGGAAATCATAAAAAATACCCAGAAAGCTGCTCAGTAGCACCAGGAAGACCAGCCCTTTCAGCCACTGGCGATGATAAAACTGACCAAAACCCGGCACGATTGCCAGCAGCAGGCCGCACCACGCATGCCGCCCGGGCCCGCGCGCGTCGCTAAAATTTTCGCTGGAATGGATGCTCACACTCGACTCCTTCTACAAACGGGAGGTCCCCCTCCCGCTCTGTGACTTCACGTGACGGTGAATTACTGATTGCTGGCCTGCATTGCTTCGATCTGCATCTTGATCTGTTTCACCGCGTTATCGAGCGCGGCCTGCGGCGCCTGCTTGCCGGTAAGGCTCAGTTCAAGCGCGGCGTTGGCCGGCCCCCACACTTCGCCCATCTCCGGAATGCCCGGCATGGCCATTGCCCGCGCCGACTGTACGGCGACAGCGCTCGCCTTTTCGTCGTTTTTAATCACCGGATCGTCAATCATCGCCTTCAGCGGCGGAATTTCACCGGTTGCGATGTAGCGGGCTTTCACATACTGCGGCTGGTTGATGAACTCGATAAACTGTTGCGCCAGCGCTTTGTCTTTACTCCAGGTCGATACCACATAGCCCTTCACGCCGAGGAAGGAGCTCATTGGCTTGCCGTCCGGCAGCGTTGGTAGCGGCACCACGCCATAGTTGATGCCTGCAGCTTCATACGGCTGGAAGGCCCAGGGACCGTTGATCACCGCCGCCGCTTTTTTCTCGGTAAACAGCGAATCGATGGCATTCAGCCCGTTATCGCCGAGGATCCCCGCCGGGAAGGCCTGCTCGGCATAGAATTTTTTCAGGAAGGTGACAGCTTCCACGGCGCCGGGGGTATTGAGGCCCACCTGCTGCGGATTAAAGCCGCCGCTGTCGTTTTTAGCGAAGATATAGCCGCCCATCGGGCCAATGGCTCCCCAGCTGTAGTAGATCTGATCAAACTTGGCCAGCAGGCCGTATTTGTTCTGTTCGCGCTGGGTCTTCGAGTAGTCGAGCCAGGCCTGCAGGCTGTCCAGCGGCTTGTCGATCAGGTCCTTGTTGTAAATAAGCACCAGGGTTTCCACCGCCTTCGGGATCCCGTACAGCGCGTTGTCCATGCGGAAGGCATTGATGGAGGCTGGCGTAAAGGCATCCTGTTTCGCCTGATCGACATTGAGCGGCGAGAGAAGTCCCTGAACCACGGCACCGCCGAGCTGGTCATTCGGGATCACCAGCACGTCCGGCCCGATACCCGCCGGCCCGTCAAGGCGCAGCTTTTCCAGCTGCTGGGCATAAGGCATCTCCTGCAGATTGACCTTCACGTTGTACTGCTTCTCAAAATCACTGACCGCGGTTTTAATACCCGCGGATTTCTTAATGTCTTCCCAGACGTTGAGCTGGCCGGCGGCATGCGCCTGCAGGCTGGTGAGTTGCCCCGCCGCCAGGGTGGTAAGGATTAGTGCAGCAAGCGTGTTCTTTTTCATTATCAACCTCATGTGAAGGTATAACAATTTAATGGTTTTTATGTGACTTACGTCTGTCAGTAAGAAAAATAAATCATTTCAAACTGCCGTGTTACATGGAAAACATGTTCTGATTCGCTTTTGTTATACGCTACGCTTTGATCGTTGATAAAACTACCATAAGCTGCCAGTTGTGTGATCATCCTTGCAGAAATGAAACGTCCCTGTATGGCGCAAAATCCGCGGAAGTTATAGTCGGGCGATGACTTTACTGCTGTTGAACATCGTCACACCGATTTGTTACACGTAATACAAATCACGCTCAGCATAGTGACAAACCAACGGCAAATAACAGCTACTCACTCCGGGGAATGTGGATGTCCAATATACGACTGAGGAATGTCACCAAAAGGTTCGGCAGCACGGTGACGCTGCACCAGGTCAATCTCGATATTGAAGATGGCGAGTTTGCGGTCTTCGTCGGCCCTTCCGGCTGTGGAAAATCGACGCTGCTGCGCATGATTGCCGGGCTGGAAGAGGTCAGCGAAGGAGAAGTGCTGATCGGCGATGAGGTGATGAATGATGTGGTGCCCGCCCGCCGTGGCGTAGCAATGGTCTTCCAGTCCTATGCGCTCTATCCGCATATGACCGTGGCGGAGAATATGGGCTACGGGCTGAAGGTGAATAAGGTGCCGAAGGAGGAGATCCGCCGCCAGGTGGAAATGGTGGCCAAAACCCTGCAGCTCTCGCACCTGCTGGACCGTAAACCGAAGCAGCTCTCCGGCGGCCAGCGGCAGCGCGTGGCCATTGGCCGCGCGATCGTGCGTAATCCCCGGGTGTTTATGTTCGATGAGCCGCTCTCTAACCTTGATGCGGAGCTGCGCGTCGATATGCGCCTGCATATTGCCCGCCTGCACCAGGAGCTGAAAACCACCATGGTGTATGTCACGCACGATCAGGTGGAAGCGATGACCCTGGCCGATAAAATCGTGGTCATGAACTACGGAAAGGTCGAACAAATGGGTTCGCCGATGGCGCTGTATTACAATCCGGTCAACAAATTCGTCGCCGGCTTTATCGGCTCGCCGAAGATGAACTTTTTGCCGGCCGTCGTCAGCGACTGGCAGCCGGAACGCCTAACGGTCACCCTCGCGCAGGAGCATCAGCTGACCCTGAACATCGCCACCCAACCGCTGAAGCCCGGCGCCGCGGTAACGTTGGGGATCCGGCCAGAACACCTCACTCCGGAGGTTACTACCGGTACGGTGGTGGAGTTTCAGTGTGAAGTGGTGGAGCGTCTGGGTAACAATACTTACCTGTTTGGCCAGTGCTACGGCCACGATAACGTCAAGGTTTTGCTGCCCGGCGACGTCCATTTCCGCCCGTGGCAGAAGATTAATCTGGCCTTCGACGACCGCTTCTGCATGGTGTTTGATGAGAACGATCTGCGCATCAGCGCCGACATCACGGCTCCGGATGCGCACTAGCTAACATATTGCTGTCATCTGCGCAGCGTATGCTGTGACTGAATGCCGGAATACACCCTGCCCGGCATTCACACCCTCATTTTTATTCTGCTGCATCGGAATCATCCTTCTCTCCCGGCATCGCAGGCGCTTGTGATGCCGGCTTTTTTCCCTGAGCGGCATTCTTTCTCCCGCTGCGCCGGGTTTATCTTTCGCATATACTGATGGCAACCCGCGAGATAAAAAGGATACAGGCATGAGGACCCGGCATCTGGTAGCGCTGTTTACAGGGGTGCTGATACTGGCCATCATCCTGCCCATCTCCTTCAGCATCTGGCAGGCAGCGCGGCAGGCCAAAATGCAGTTCTATCGTGAACTGGATGATTATTCCAACCGTATCGTCGTTCGGACGCTGCAGGTCGCTGACCAGGCCCGGGAAGCGCTGCGAGAGGCCGACGCACACACCGCCGCCTCCTGTAGCCCTGAACATCTGCTTACGCTCCGCCGCATTGCCTACACTCACCGCTATATCCAGGAAGTGCTCTGGCTACGCGATTCCGTACCACAATGTTCCTCCCTGGAAGACCATAGCGTCGCGGTCACCTTTCCACCGCCGGACCACATTGCCCCCGACGGCTATCGCACCTGGCTAACCTCAATTAACGATCTTGGCCTCGATCATCAGATGACAGCCATGGGCAGCCAACAGCATATGGTGATGATCGATCCCATCTCCTTTATCGATGTGGTTCCCGCCAGCGAAGAGAAGATCCATACCATGCTGTTTGGTTTGGACCACCTGAAAATGGTGATCAGCAGTCAACCGCTGCCGGCGAAAGTCTGGCAACGTATAAAAGATCCACATGTGGATATGCTCACTCTGGATAACACGGTCTACCGGATCCAGCGCATTCCCGAGCTGGGCTCTGGCATCGTGACCTGGTCTTCCACCCTGCCGCTGCAGCAGCGCATTCGACAGCAGCTGATCTTCTGGCTCCCTGCCGGCATCTTCACCAGTCTGCTCGCCACCTGGCTGCTGCTGCGCCTGCTCAGGCACCTGCGTTCACCACGCAACAGTATGCTGGACGCACTCAACTCCGAAGCGATTCAGGTTTACTATCAGCCGATAATCTCGTTGCAGGACGGGAAAATTGCCGGCGCAGAAGCGCTGGCCCGCTGGCAGCAACCCGATGGCACCTTTTTATCGCCGGATATTTTTATTCCTCTGGCCGAACAGACCGGGCTTATCACGCAGCTAACGGAAGATATCGTCAGGAAAATTTTTACCGACCTGGGGCCCTGGCTGCGGCAGCGCCCGGAAATACATATCTCCATCAACCTGTCGGTGGATGATTTACGCTCGCCCACCCTGCCGACGTTGTTACACGATCAGCTGCAGCACTGGGGGATCGCCGCTGAACAGATCATCCTTGAGATCACCGAGCGCGGGTTTGTCGACCCGGAGAGCACCCTGCCGGTGATCGCGCACTACCGTCAGGCCGGCCACCGCATTTCGATTGATGACTTTGGCACCGGCTACTCCAGCCTGAGCTATCTGCAGGAGCTGGACGTCGACACGCTGAAAATCGATAAATCCTTTGTCGATACCCTCGAATACCGGCCACTGACGCCGCACATTATTGAAATGGCCAAAGCGCTCAATCTGGCCACCGTTGCCGAAGGGGTGGAAACGGAAAGCCAGCGCGACTGGCTACGACAGCATGGCGTTCAGTACGCCCAGGGGTGGCTGTACAGCAAAGCGCTGCCAAAAGAGCAGTTCATTCTGTGGGCGGAAAATCACCTCCATGCGCATTAAGCGGCAGGTGGCCTGTACAGAACGTCAGGGGGCGCTACTTCAGATAGGATTTAATGACCTGCATCACCGTCTCCAGATCCGCTTCACGCTGCGTCTCTTCAGGTTCTTTCACCACATGGTCGGTCAGATGCCCCTGAATAACCTGCAGCATCATGCCGTTGACCGCGCCGCGGATCGCCGCCAGCTGCTGTAGCACCTCAGCGCACTCATGGTCGCGATTCAGCATTTTCTCTAACGCGGAACTCTGCCCCTGAATTTTCTTCAGCCGGGTCAGTAACATCTTCTTGTGTCGAACTGTATGTGACATTGCACGATCCACCGTTTCATTCTGTTCTTCATTGTCCGGCCCTCGACGCCGGCAACGCCCGCCAGCATAGCATGATCCCTTTTACCCGCCGCTTTTTCTACTGGGGGGTAGTATTTTACTACTGGGGGGGAGTAGGATAAACGCACTTTTGGCAAGGATCCCGATATGAACGATTTCACTTCCCTTTTGCAGCAGGGCAATGCCTGGCTGTTTATTCCCAGCGCGATACTGCTCGGCGCTCTTCATGGCCTCGAACCCGGGCACTCTAAAACCATGATGGCCGCCTTTATCGTGGCGGTACGGGGAACCTTAAAGCAGGCGATACTGCTGGGGCTTGCGGCGACGGTTTCGCATACGGCGGTCGTCTGGCTGATCGCTATGGCCGGCCTATGGTTTGGCCGCGGCTGGAACGCACAGACCTCTGAACCGTGGTTTCAGCTGATCTCGGGGATAGCGATTGTACTGATTGCCTGCTGGATGCTCTGGCGCACCTGGCGCGAATCGCAGCCCCATACGCACTCTCATCATCCGCACGCTCATGAACATGAACATGAACATGAACATCATCACCATAAACATGACCATCACCATGCGCCTTCATCCGCCGCGCCGCTGGTGGCGGAAGAGTGGCAGGACGCACATCAGCGGGCTCATGCGCAGGAGATCAATCGACGCTTCGATGGCCGCCAGGTGACGACCGGGCAGATCGTACTGTTTGGCCTGACCGGCGGGCTGATCCCCTGCCCGGCGTCCATTACCGTGCTGCTTATCTGTTTACAGCTGAAGAAATTCTCGCTGGGTGCCACGCTGGTGCTGGGCTTTAGCGTCGGTCTGGCGCTGACGCTGGTCGCTTCCGGGGCCATCGCCGCCCTGAGCCTCAAACATGCCACCCGTCGCTGGCCGTGGCTTAACGACCTCTCGCGCAAGGCGCCCTGGATCTCAGGCTTACTGATCATCGTGGTGGGGATTTACATGATGCTTCATGGCCTGAGCGGCCTGTAAGCGATGAAAGGCCCTCTCCGTGATGAAGAGGGCGAGTCATTAATTCAGGAGACGGTTTGCTGGGGAGTGCTGACCGCTTTGCGAGTGACGGGTCGGCTAAACCACGGCAGGCACAGCTGGATCAGCGGGCCAATCGCCAGCGCGTAGATGACGGTCCCGACGCCAAATTTGCCCCCCAGCAGCCAGCCAATCAGCAGTACGGAAAGCTCGATCGCCGTCCGGATACCGCGCAGTGACCAACCGGTGCGAGCATGCAGACCGGTCATCAGGCCATCGCGCGGCCCGGGGCCAAAGCCCGCGCCAATATACATCCCGGTGGCGATAGCGTTCAGCACAATCGCCACCACCAGCAGCGTACTGCGGGCTACCATCGACTCCAGCGGCGGCAGGACGGCCAGCGTGGCGTCCGCCGCCAGCCCCAGCACGATGACGTTGCTCACCGTGCCGAGGCCTGGCATCTGGCGGATTGGGATCCACAGTAGCAGCACCGCCGCGCCGGTGAGAATAATCACCGTACCGAAACTGATCCCCAACTGTTTTGCCACCCCGAGATGGAAAACATCCCACGGATCGGCGCCAAGATTGGCATGCACGAAGAGCGCCGTGGACACGCCGTAAAGCACCAGACCAATATATAACTGCAGCAGGCGACGAAGCATATTTTTTCCTCAACATCATTGCGAATGCCCTCATCATCAGCAAAAATGGACTGATAATTAATGGCCAGTTTTGGAAAAGTGGATCGCTATGTCAGCCCGACGCTTTGGAACCCAATCCCTGGTACGCCTGCTCGGCAACTGGCAGGAGTCCAGCTCACGCACACCGCTATGGCGCCAACTGGCGGAAGCGCTCCGCCTGCTGATCCTTGATGGTCGCCTGACGCTGCAAACGCGACTGCCCGGCGAGCGCGAGCTGGCGGCGGCCCTGAACGTCAGCCGGACCACCATTACCAGCGCGCTCGGCCAGTTGCGGGAGGAAGGTTATCTCTACAGCCGCCAGGGGAGCGGGTCACGCATTGTTTTGCCGGAACGCCCCGCCGATCTTCCTCTGCCTACCGGCATCTCATCTACGCTGAATCTCTCTACCGCCGCGCTGAGCGCCGGGCCGGAGGTCCATCAGGCCTTCCAGCACGCCATGACCCTGCTGCCGCCCTATCTCGCACAGACTGGCTATGACCAGCAGGGGCTGCCGGTGCTGCGGGAGGCTATTGCCCGGCGCTATAGCGAACGCGGTCTGCCGACGCGGCCCGATGAAGTGATGGTGGTCAACGGCGCCCTTAGCGCCTTCGCGCTGATCCTGCGCCTGTTCACCGGGCCGGGTGACCGGGTGGTCATTGACGCCCCAACCTATCCTATGGCCATTAGCGCGATTCAGGGTGCCTCCTGCCGCCCGGTCGGGGTCGCACTTCCGCAGCAGGGGTGGGACTGCGACGGACTTGCGGCGACTATTGCGCAGACCGCGCCACGTCTGGCGTGGCTGATGCCGGATTTTCACAATCCCACCGGGCGCTGTATGGATGCCCCCACCCGCCAGCGGGTCGCGGATATCGCCGCCAGGACGCGAACAACGCTGGTAATCGACGAAACCATGGCCGACCTTTGGTATAACGCGCCGCCGCCTCCGCCGCTGGCCAGCTTTAATCCCGATGCCGCGGTGATCACCATTGGTTCGGCCGGGAAAAGTTTCTGGGGAGGACTGCGCATCGGCTGGATCCGCGCCAGTGCGCGAACCATCGCCTCGCTTATTCAGGCCCGCGATTCGCTGGATTTGGGTACGCCGCTGCTGGAGCAACTGGCCTGCAGCTGGCTGCTGGACAATGCCGCAACGTTGCTGCCGCCGCGGCGGGAAATGCTCAAGGCGCGCCGGGACATGTGCGAAACGCTGATGGCGGAGTATTTTCCCCGCTGGCGCTTTACGCCGCCGGAAGGTGGGCTCTCTTTTTGGGTGGAGCTGCCGGACATGCTGGCCACCCTGTTCTCTGCACGCGCGGAAAGCCAGGGGATACATATTGGTACCGGCACGCGATTTGGTCTGGAAGGGGCGTTCGATCGCTATTTACGGCTACCGTTTACGCTGCCGGATGACGCATTGCGCCAGGCCTTCTCCACACTACAACCGCTGTGGCAAAGCCTTACTGAACAGAAGGAAAATACACGTTTGCGAAAAATAATATAAGAAAATATCGACGGGCTGATTTCAGCCCGTCAAATGACCATCATCCATGAGGTATATGAGATGTTTTTATAAAATTGCCGGGATATTCTGCCCTCTGGTTATGGCAAACCAATGACAGAAACAGGACAATTTCATTAATGCTGGCGCGGAATGGGAAACCCTTTCAAGGAAATAATAAAACCATCTTCATCTTTTTTAATTTTAGCGCCGGTATCACACCAGTCGGAGGCAATGCGAAAAAACTCATCACTACCGATATTCCAGTTCAGGCGGACGTGTTTGACGTATCCTGAGCGCAACATATCGCAAGCTTCGCTATAGTTGCTGGCTGTAGAGAATTGTTGTTTCATTTTTTCTTCTTCAGAAGTTTTCTTAATGCTTTGATTTCTTTAGGGGTTAATGGCGTCGCTTCCTCTTCGGTATGCTGGCTGTCAATGTCCTCTTCTGTCACCCCCGCCTCACCTGCTGATGCCTCAAGCTGAAAAGCCAGCTGCAACAGCTTTTCCGTTGCCGTACCCAGGTTCTCGTTATTCTCTTCCGCATAATGACGCAACTTCTCTTTTAACTCGGCGTCAATTTTTACATTCAAAACCACTGTGGTCATAGCTACGCTTCCCGTGCAATAAAATCATCATAATTAATACACGAAGTTAACATGCTGATCCAGAGATATATTTTATAGCATGGATCGGTCAACAAATTCCCATCAATAAGATGCACCTTATTTATGACAAAGATATGACATTAATATTTCAGTAGAATTTCAGATTTATGACAAGTGAATATTATGGAATAAAAATGGGGTGTTTTAACAACCAAATATAATATGTGATCTTTATCAGAAATAAACTTTAGCAGGAGTAAAGACCGGATAAATACAAGGGAAATAACAGGCAGGCTGAAATGGGTGGGGGCCCTGCCAGCTACATCCCGGCACACACGTCGTCTGCTCTGGCTGCTTCCTTCCGGACCTGACCTGGTAAACAGAGTAGCGTTGCGGGAGAACCAACAGAGCCCCCATTGAGAGCGTTGGTTACCCAACGCGCTGGCGCATTATCCCTGCTGACCCGGTGAATTGCAAGCGCACACCGACTGCCTGCTGGTTTATTGTGCAATAACGCGAATAAAACCAACAACTCACAGTTAACCGGTGAGATTGCGAGCGCGCCCTCAGCTTACAGGCGGGATATCCATCATACTTAGCCACCTTACCCCTTCTTTTATAATCGGCATATTGTCTCTACGGTACTCGAATGACTGACTCATCACCCCAGACCATTACTCTGCCTTTACCCGCTATGGAAGGGATGACCATCGCCTTTCAGGGCGTAAACTATTTGCGTCCGGGAAAAATGCTGGACTTCGTGACCCTCAGCCAGGCGCCGGTACGGGCGGTCACACCGCTGGCACTGCTCTATTCCACCGTCGGCGTGCTGCGCCAGGTCGAACTGCGTAAGCTGCCGGTCTACATCAGCGGTCGGGTGGTATATCCCATTTCATCGCTCACGTTGCCGGGTCTGCGCGCGAAGCTCATCATTAACACCGCCTCGCAGCGCCTGAAATTTCTTGAGAGTTTGATCGCCAGTTCACCGTCTGACAATGTCCATGGCATGCAGATCCTCGGCCTGGCCTTAACGTTCACCGTCGAACAGCCCGCCTGACCCTGGTCGACTGTACAGCCTGCGGCACAGCGCTTATGCTGGCGTTTTGCCGGTAACAGGACAGAACATGGATCCGCACGACTCATTTCCCCAACGCGTCTGGCACATCGTGGCGTCGATACCGGAAGGATACGTCACGACCTACGGCGATGTCGCCCGCCTGGCAGGTTCACCGCGCGCAGCGCGTCAGGTGGGCGGCGTACTGAAACGCCTGCCGGAAGGCTCTACCCTTCCCTGGCATCGGGTTGTCAATCGCCATGGCGATATCTCCCTCACCGGGCCCGATCTTCAGCGACAGCGTCAAGCCTTGCTGGCTGAAGGGGTTCAGGTTTCCGGCAGCGGCCATATCGATCTCCAGCGCTATCGCTGGGTTTACTGAAGACAAAAAAAAGCCCCCTTCTGGGGGCTCAGCGAGCTTATGGCGCGACAGGAACGGCGGTTTGCTGGACCGGTACCAGCGTCAGGTCGGCATGGGTGCCCCCCTGATTGATGACCGGCTGCACGGTATCGGTAATAAACATCAGCTGGCCGTTAACTGCGATCGCGGCACTCAGCAGAATACGGGCGTTCGGTTGCACGTCTGCCGGGTTGTAAGGCAGCGCAAAGTTAAATGGCGCCTGTTTGCCTTCGGTACGCACCGCTTTTTGCGACAATACACGGGCTGGCGCATCTGCCAGAGAAGCATCCGACAGGGTCACCGTCAGTACCGCATCCGGCGGTAAAGCGATTCTCTGGCGGATATTAATCGTCCCCGTGACGCTCGGCTGCTGCTGCGCCACGCTCAGTGTCGCGATACCGTAAGGGTCGGGCGCAGCCGCCTGAGTCGAAGAATTGTTCGAGTTGTGATTAGCACAGGCGGTCAGCGTCGCGGCGACGGCTAATGCACTAAACATATAGGCAAATTTCATGATGTTCTCCTTATCATCCCTTAATACCCAGGAGGATGTTCCGCCGCTTCGCCGGCAGGAACTTTCGTGTCGTCAATAAGTGTGGCACAGATCTCAGATTTGTTCCTGTTAACCGGGCGTTATTCAGATTATTACACCCATCGGACCACTTGCGATTCCAGGTTATACTTGGCGACATTACGCGCACTGCGCCGCCATTGTTAATTGAGGATAAGTATGAGTCAGGCACTCTCTAACCTGCTGGCATTGTTAGATCTGGAAAAAATTGAGGAAGGGTTATTCCGCGGACAGAGCGAAGACCTGGGATTGCGCCAGGTTTTTGGCGGCCAGGTAGTGGGTCAGGCGCTGTATGCGGCAAAAGAGACGGTACCCGTTGAGCGTCTGGTGCATTCGTTTCACAGTTACTTTCTTCGCCCTGGCGATAGCCAGAAGCCGATCGTCTACGATGTGGAGGTGCTGCGCGACGGCAACAGTTTCAGCGCCCGTCGGGTCGCCGCTATCCAGAACGGGAAGCCGATCTTCTATATGACCGCCTCCTTCCAGGCGCCAGAGAATGGCTATGAGCATCAGAAAGCAATGCCAGCCGCCCCCTCCCCTGACGGCCTGCCTTCGGAAACCGATATCGCTCGCAAGCTGGCGCATCTCCTGCCGCCGCAGGTGAAAGACAAATTCCTCTGCGATAAACCGCTGGAGATCCGGCCGGTGGCGTTTCATAACCCGATGAAAGGCCATATCGCCGAACCGGTGCGCCAGGTCTGGCTGCGCGCCAACGGCGCCGTTCCCGACGATCTGCGCATTCACCAGTATCTGCTGGGCTATGCTTCGGACTTTAACTTTCTGCCGGTGGCGCTGCAGCCGCACGGCGTCGGTTTCCTCGAGCCCGGCATGCAAGTCGCCACCATCGACCACTCGATGTGGTTCCACCGGCCGTTTAATATTAATGAATGGCTGCTGTACAGTGTCGAAAGCACCTCGGCCTCCAGCGCCCGTGGCTTCGTTCGCGGTGAGTTCTACACCCAGGATGGCACGCTGGTTGCCTCAACGGTTCAGGAAGGGGTAATGCGCAACCGCAACGCATAAAAAAAGCCTCCCGTTCGGGAGGCTTTTTGCTACAAGGAGAAGGGTTTCTATCAGGCGTTGTAGGCGTTTTCGCCATGGCTGTTGACGTCCAGCCCTTCGCGCTCCTGCTCTTCCGGCACGCGCAGCCCGACGGTCATGTCCGCCACTTTATAACCGATGAAAGCCACCACGCCGGACCAAACTACGGTGATGGCGATACTTTCCAGCTGCACCAGCAGCTGATGGCCCATGGTGACACCTTCCGCATAACCGACGCCGCCGAGAGACGTCGCCGCGAAGATACCGGTCAGGATACAGCCGACGATGCCGCAGACGCCGTGAACACCGAAGACGTCGCAAGGATCATCCACTCGCAGCCAGCGCTTCAGCGCCGTTACGCCCCAAATACCAGCCAGACCAGAAGCGATACCGACGATCAGCGCCCCGCCGACACCGATATAGCCACACGCCGGTGTGACGCCGACCAGACCGGCAATCGCCCCAGAGCAAGCACCCAGCAGTGAAGGTTTACCACGCAGGGCCCATTCGCCAAAAGTCCACGCCAGGATAGCCGCAGCTGTCGCCACAACGGTGTTAACGAAGGCCAGGGCCGCAATTTCATTCGCTGCGCTGGCAGAGCCGGCGTTGAAGCCGAACCAGCCCACGTAGAGGATAGCGGTGCCAGTGAACACCATCGGCAGGTTATGCGGTTTGAACGCTTCTTTACCGAAGCCCACGCGTTTGCCCATCATATAGGCGCCGACCAGCCCGGCGACCGCGGCATTAATATGCACAACGGTACCGCCGGCGAAGTCTAGTGCGCCATGGGTCGCCAGCAGACCGCCGCCCCAGACCATATGCGCAATCGGCACGTAGGAGAGCGTCATCCACACCACCACGAAGATCAGTACCGCGGAGAAACGAATACGTTCCGCCAGCGCCCCGACAATCAGCCCGACGGTGATGCAGGCGAACGAGCCCTGGAAAGCCACGTGGATATACTGATAGAAGGTGCCCATCAGCGCTTTCAGTTCAATATTTTTCAGCATCACCCAGTCAAAGCTGCCGAAGAAGCTGCCGCCGGTGCCGAAGGCCAGGGTATAGCCATAAATTACCCACAGTACGCAGACCAGGCCAAAGGTGACAATCACCTGAGTCAGCATGGACAGAACGTTTTTACCGCGGATCAGGCCGCCGTAAAATAGCGCGATCCCCGGGATAGTCATAAACAGAACCAGCGCGGTGCAAATCATCATAAACGCGTTATCGGCTTTGTCCGCCACCGCAGGCGCGGCCATCGCCAACCCCGGCAGAAAGGCTAATGCCCCCAGACCCGATTTCATTGTTGCCATTTTCATTGTTTCGTTCCCCATCACTGTGTGGTCTGGAAATTACAGTGCCGCTTCGTCAGCTTCGCCGGTACGGATGCGAATGACGCGCTGCAATTCAGCGACGAAAATTTTGCCGTCGCCAATTTTTCCGGTGTAAGCCGCTTTGCTGATGACATCGATGACTTCATCCAGCTGATCGTCGGCAATCGCCACATCGATCTTCACTTTTGGCAGGAAGTTGACGCTATATTCGGCGCCGCGGTAGAGCTCCGCGTGACCTTTTTGACGGCCAAATCCTTTAACTTCAGTGACCGTCAGGCCCTGAATGCCGATGGAAGACAAGGCTTCACGCACGTCTTCCAGTTTGAATGGTTTGATTACCACGGTAACCAGCTTCATAAGTCCCCTCCAGTCAGTATTCGGTAATGGCCGCAGCTAACACGATGGATATAAAGCAAGGGCTATGCCAGAAATGAAAAAAGGCCGCAGAGCGGCCCTTTGATGGCAAAAAATAGAAGACAGGTCAGGCAATAGCCTGCGCAAAGACATTTGCTGCGCAAAAATGCACCACGACGGTGCATTTCATGTAACGTTTTTGCACCATGGCAGGCCGCCCAGCGTTCCCTGCCTGCTGGTGGTGCATCAGGCGCTGAGCGATTCCTCTCTGGCGCTGGCCGCCAGCTCTTCGCCGGCCAGCTGCAGCTGATACATCTGCCAGTAACGGCCTTTCGCCGCCAGCAGCTGCTGATGGGTGCCCCGCTCAACAGCCTGACCGCGATGCAGAACCAGGATGGTATCGGCCTCGACAATGGTCGACAGCCGATGAGCGATGACCACCAGAGTGGTATGCTGGCGAACCTTCGCCAGCGCCTGCTGGATCGCCTGCTCGGTGCCGGAGTCGATGTTGGCCGTCGCCTCATCCAAAATCAGAACCTGCGGGGTGTCCACCAGCACGCGCGCCAGCGCCAGCAGCTGTTTCTGCCCGACGGAGAGATTATTGCCCTGCTCACCCAGTTGGGTGTACAGACCCTCGCTCATGCTGCGCGCCACCGCCGCCAGCTGTACTGCCTCCAGCGCTTCCCAGACCTGCGTTTCACTGATGTCCCGACCCAGCGCGACGTTAGCGTAGAAGGTATCTGCCAGCACCACGGGATCCTGCTGCACCATCGCGATGCCCCGACGCAACGCGCTGTGGCTGAGCGAAGAGAGCGGTCGGCCATCGATGCGGATCTCCCCGTGGGTTAACGGGTAATAGCCCATCATCAGACTGGCGAGGGTACTTTTTCCGCTGCCGGTATGTCCGACCAGCGCCACGAAACTGCGGGAGGGAATATCCAGCGTGATATCCTGCAGGACCAGGCGGTCTCCCCGGTAGGCAAAGGAAAGATGGTCAATTTCCACCCGGCCGCTGCCCAGCGGCGCGTCATCCGAACCCCACGCCTGGCGCGGGCGATCCATCAGCTCGAAAACACGTTCGCCGGCAACCACCGCCTGCTGCAGCATCGACTGCTGGGTGGTCAGCTCGATAAGCGGCTCGTTGAGACGCCCAAGATAGCTGATAAACGCGTACAGGACTCCGACCTCAATCGTGCCCGCCGCGCTAAAGCCAAACAGCATCAGCAGCCCGCACAGCACCAGCGAGGAAAAAAGGCTCAGCAGCGGGCGCAGCAGAAAACCGTCGAGGCGTAGCGTCTGCATCCGCGCCAGATAGTGGGCATAGCTGGCCTCGCGCATCCGTTCGCCAAAGCGCGCCTGCTGGCGAAACTGCTGGATCACTCCCATGCCGTTGATCACTTCGTTGAAGCCATCGTTGATATCGGCAAGCCAGGCGCGCACCCGCCGCACGATCGGCGTGCTATAGCGCTGATAGATGATCATTACGATCAGCACCGCCGGGAAAATCGCGATCGCCACCAGCGCCATCCGCCAGTCGAGACTGAACATCGCCACCAGCATCGCGCCGATCAGCGCTGCGCTGCGCAGCACCGTCGCCACCACCGTCACGTACAGATCGCGAATCACCTCCGTATCGTTGGTCACCCGTGAGATAAGTTGTCCGACTGGCTGGGTGTCGAACTCGCTAAGCGGCTGATGCAGGGCGGCATCCATCACGTCGCTGCGCAACTGCTGAACGACGCCGACCGCGGCGCGGTTAAACAACAGCGACTGGTTATAGTGCAGGAGCGCCGCCAGCAGCTGCAGGCCAATATAGGCTGCCGCCAGGCCTGCCACCAGCTTCAGGGGCAGCGTATGTTTCGCCACCATATTGTCGATAAAATAGCTGATGAGCAGCGGGCCGCTCACTTCCGCCGCCGCCGCGATCCACATCATCCCCACCGCGATGGCCAGCGGCTTACGCCACGGTGAACCATAGGCCAGCAGACGTTTAAGCGTCGGCCAGAGTTCCGTAAAGCTACGCATCCAGGGCCTCCTCTTGCGCCTGCGGAACCTCATCGAGCGCCGCCTCAAGCTGCTGATAACGATACATATCGCGATACCAGCCGGGCTGCACGGCCAGCGCCTCATGGCGGCCACGCTGGGCAATATGCCCATGCTGCAGCACCAGAATTTCGCTGGCCTCGGTGAGCGCCGACAGCCGGTGGGCGCTGATGATCACCGTCCGTCCCTCCCCCCACTGGCGCAGGTTGTGCAGGATCTGGTGCTCGGTGCGGCCATCCACCGCCGATAAGGCATCGTCGAGGATCAGGATTTCGGCCTCCAGCAGCAGGGCGCGGGCGATAGAGATGCGCTGTTTCTGACCGCCGGAGAGCATCACGCCGCGCTCGCCCACTTCGGTCTCGTAGCCCTGAGGCAGACGCAGAATGTCGTCATGCACGCTGGCCAGCCGCGCCACCCGCTCAATCTGTTCCGCCGTCGCATCCGGTTTTCCCAGCGCGATATTATTGGCGACGGTGTCGGAGAATAAAAACGGCGTCTGATTGACTACCGCCAGCCGGGCGCGCCAGCTGTCGAGCTGCAGACGCGGCAGCGGCAGATCGTGAAAGCGGATCTCGCCGCTGGTGACGTCAAAATGACGTTGCAGCAGCGCCAGAATGGTGCTTTTGCCGGCGCCCGTCGGCCCGCAGATGCCCAGCATTTGCCCGGGCTGGAGGGTAAAATTAACCTGCTCCAGCGAAGGTTTGCTCGCCTGCGGATAGATGAAATCGCGAATAGCAACCTGCAGGACGCCGCGGCCTGCCGGTACTGCCTCGGTCCCGTCGTCCACCGCCGGCGCCTCTTCGAGCATCGTGCGGATACGGCCATAGGCCGCGCTACCGCGCTCAACAATGTTAAACATCCACGCCAGCGCCAGCATCGGCCAGATCATCAGGCCAAGATACATCACGAAGCTGGTCAGCTGGCCCAGCGTCAGGCTGCCGTGGATCACCATCCAGCTGCCGCCGCCGATGGCCAGCAGATTAGCCGCCCCGATGGCGATATAGATGGTGGGGTCGAAGCGGGCGTCAATGCGCGCCACGCGCATATTTTTTGCGCCGGTATCGGCTGCATCGGCGGCAAACTGCGCCGACTGGCGATCCTCCAGCCCAAACGCCTTGATCATGCGAATGCTGGTCAGGCTCTCCTGCGTACGATCGTTGAGGCTGGAAAAGGCCGCCTGAGCCACGCGGAAACGTTCGTGAAGCGCGTCGCCGTTGCGTTTAATCGCCAGGGCCATCAGCGGCATCGGCAGCAGCGCCAGCAGGGTGAGCTGCCAGCTAATCTGCGTCGACATCACAATCAATACCGCACAGCCCATCACCAGGGAGTCCACCAGGGTTAATACCCCTTCGCCAGCGGCAAACACCACCCGGTCCACGTCATTGGTGGCGCGGGCGATCAGATCCCCGGTGCGATGGCGCAAATAGAACGCCGGATGCTGGCGACTCAGCTGCCGATAAAAATCTTCCCGCAGCTCGACCGCCAACTGATAAGAAGCACCGAACAACAGTACGCGCCAGACATAGCGCAGCAGGTAGACCATCACCGCGATCAACACCAGCGCGCCGATCCACATCCACACCTTCTCCGCGGTGTAATGTTGTTGCGTCACGCCATCCACCACAATGCCCACCACCTTCGGCGGAATAAGCTGCAGGACGGCAATAATGGCCAGCAGGGCAATCGCGCCAAGATAGCGGCGCCACTCCCGGCGGAAGTACCAGCTGAGTTGAGCAAATAATCGCAAGCAGTAAGATCCTGATTTTGTAATGGGTTACGGCACAATACCGTTATTCGACAGGCAAGGCGGTGGTATATTTTATCTGTTCCATGGCAAAACTCGAAGTGACATCTGACAGACCGGGCACACTGTTCACTAAACGTTTATAAAAGTCGTCATAGCGTTTCATATCAGCCACCTGCACCCGTAGCAGGTAGTCATACTCACCCGCCATCCGCCAGAAGCCGAGCACTTCCGCCATCTGTGTCACTTCGCTAACGAACTGACAGTACCAGTCGCTGCTGTGATGTTGGGTCTTGATGAGGACAAACGCCGTCAGCCCCAGCCCCACCTTTTCCGCGTCCAACAGGGCGACGCGCCCACGGAGAATCCCCTCATCTTCGAGCCGTTTCAGGCGTTTCCAGCAGGGCGTGGTGGTCAGATTAACGGCATCGGCCAGCGCCTGCAAAGAGAGGGTACAATCTTCCTGCAGCAGCGCCAGCAGCTTACGGTCAATTTTATCTAGCATCGGGCATCCTAAGAGAAAATTTTGCTCTCATAATGGTAATCCAAAGATTAAATGGCAACAATTTTCCCTCCCCTTTCCGCTAAGCTAGGCACAAAATGACAAACAGGAAATCACGATGAATAGCGCCTGGGTTAAACACGCCATTAGCGAAATCAATGCCGACTATCAGCGCTCCGCCGACACGCACCTGATCCGTCTGGCGCTGCCCGCTTTTCCGGGCATCCACCTGTATCTGAAAGATGAAAGTACTCACCCCACCGGCAGCCTGAAGCATCGCCTGGCGCGGTCGCTGTTTCTCTATGGCTTGTGCAACGGCTGGATCAAAGAAGGCACGCCAATTATAGAGTCCTCCTCAGGATCAACCGCCGTTTCGGAGGCCTATTTCGCCCGGCTGCTGGGGTTGCCGTTTATCGCTGTGATGCCTTACTGCACCGCCAAGCGCAAAATCGAACAGATCGAGTTTTACGGCGGACGCTGCCATTTTGTGCAAAGCGCCTGCGAAATCTACGACGCGTCTGAGACTCTGGCCCGCGAACTGAACGGCCATTATATGGATCAGTTTACCTTTGCCGAGCGGGCCACCGACTGGCGCGGCAATAACAATATCGCCGACAGTATTTTCCGCCAGATGAGCCATGAGCCGCACCCGCAGCCATCGTGGATCGTCATGAGCGCCGGCACCGGCGGCACCTCGGCAACCATCGGCCGCTATATTCGCAGCCAGGGTCATGAGACGCAGCTGATGGTCGTTGACCCGCAGAATTCGGTATTCCTTGATTACTGGCAGACCCGCGACGCCAGTCTGCGCAGCCCGGTCGGCAGCAAAATTGAAGGCATCGGTCGCCCGCGCGTCGAACCGTCGTTTATTCCTGATGTTGTCGACGAGATGCTGCGTGTGCCGGATGCGGCGAGCGTAGCCACCGCCCTGTGGCTGGAAACGCAGCTTGGGCGCAAGGTCGGCGCCTCGACCGGCACCAATATGTGGGGTGTATTGCAGCTGGCCGCGCGGATGCGCGAGGAGGGTCGCACCGGCTCGATAGTGACACTCCTGTGCGACAGCGGCGAGCGTTACCTGGAAAGCTATTACAACCCGCAGTGGGTGGCGGACAATATCGGCGATATTGCGCCCTGGCAGGCGGAGATCGCCGGTCTGGTCGAAAGGCGATAAAAAAAGCCAGATAGAAGACTATCTGGCTTGCTGGAAGGGTCTCTCTATTCGGGGGAATAAGGAAGATCAGGATTATCCAGCCAATGTGTTAAAAAGTGGGAGACTGCCTGATTCCGGCAGTCGCCAATTACCGGCAGATGCGGCAGCTCAGCTTTCAGCTGCGGCATCGCGTTGCCCATGATGAACCCCCGCCCAACGCTGCCCAGCATCTCGCGGTCGTTCATCGCATCGCCGAAAGCCATGCACTCCTGCAGGGTGAAGCCTAAATGCTGGCTGAGTACCGCCAGCGCCGCGCCTTTATTGCAGCCAACCGGCAGCACCTCCAGACAGTCCATCGCCGAGAAGCAGAGAAATGCGCGATCGCCGAGCGTCTCATTCAGCTGGATCCGCAGACGGCGCAAATCGTCATGATCGCCGCAGAAACAGATCTTGGTGACATGCTGCGCCGACAGGCGCTTCAGATCGCACAGTTGATAGTGAAAGCCGCTGAAGACATGCGCTTGCAATAATTCAGGCCTTGCCTGGCCGGTGAACCAGCCGCCATCGTTAAAGACGTGCATGCTGGCCTGGGTATCCCATTTGCTGTGTAGCACCGTTTCCGCCGCCTCGGGAGCGAGATCCTGGCGATAAAGCTCGTCCCCTTCCAGCGAATGGATGCGCGTCCCATTGCCGGTGATCAAAAATGCATCAAGGGAAAATTCGCCAATCACATGGTGCATCTCCAGCACATGGCGGCCGGTGGCGAAGGTCAAGGTGATATCGCGCTCACGCAGCCGTTTCAGCGCGGAAAGCGTCTTTTCTCCAAGACGATGGTCCGGCATCAGCAGGGTGCCGTCCATATCAAATGCCGCCAGTTTTGCCATGGTATATTCCCCGATGTGTGATGGACTTCGCTTGTGTTGCAGTATCACCTGGGATATACGGAAGTAATAGTGAATAGATATTATTAATTGTTCCGGGTTTACAGCGGCCCGGTGGATGACGGCCCCCATGCGACTCTTACACCGTTTAAATCAGTACCAGCGATTGTGGCAACCCTCAGCCGGGGCGCCACAGCAGGTCACCGTCGGCGAACTGGCGGAGCGCTGTTTTTGCAGCGAGCGCCACGTCCGCACTCTGCTGCGTCAGGCGCAGGAGGCCGGGTGGCTAAGCTGGCAGGCCAGCTCCGGGCGCGGCAAACGCGGACAGCTCTCATTTCACAAAACCCCGGACAGTCTGCGCAACGAGATGATGGAGCAGGCGCTGAGCAAAGGCCAGCAACAGAATGCGCTGGAGCTAGCGCAACTGGCCCCGGTGGAGCTGAAAGCCCTGCTCCATCCTTTCCTCGGCGGTCAGTGGCAAAACAATACCCCGACGCTGCGTATTCCTTACTATCGCCCGCTGGAGCCGCTGCGCCCCGGCTTTCTGCCCGGACGCGCCGAGCAGCATCTGGCCGGGCAGATCTATGCCGGGCTGACGCGCTTCGACGAAGGCGACAATATGCCGATCGGCGATCTGGCGCACCACTGGCAGGTCTCCCCGGACGGTCTGCGCTGGCATTTTTATATTCGCTCCACGCTGTACTGGCACAATGGCGATGCGGTGGAAACCGCGCAGTTGCGACAGCGGTTACAGCTGCTGCTTGAGCTGCCCGCCTTACGGACCCTCTTCGCCAGCATCAGCCATATCGATGTCACTCACGCCCAGTGTCTAACCATCACGCTGCATCATCCTGATTACTGGCTGCCGTTCCGCCTGGCCAGCTACTGCAGCGTGCTGGCGCATCCTGACGATCCGGCCATCGGCTGCGGGCCGTTCCGCCTGAAGCGGTTTAGCCCGGAACTCGTCCGGCTGGAAAACCATCCCCGCTACCACCTCCAGCATCCGCTGATCCAGGCGGTAGAGTACTGGATCACCCCTCAGCTTTTCGACCGCGATCTCGGCACCAGTTGCCGCCATCCGGTGCAGATCACCATCGGCGATCGCGAAGATCTGCATAATCTGCGCCAGGTCAGCAACAGCATCAGCCTTGGCTTCTGCTATTTGACCCTGCGCCACAGCCCTCGGCTTAGCAAAGCGCAGGCCCAGCGGCTGGTGTCGATAATCCATCACTCGTCGCTACTGGATACGCTGCCACTGGACGAGGACCTGATTACGCCAAGCCATGAAGTGCTGCCGGGATGGTCTATCCCGCAGGGACCGGCAAACAACGCGGTACCGCTGCCGGCCAGGCTCACCCTGCTCTATCATCTGCCGGTCGAGCTACATGCGATGGCCGAACAGCTGAGGCAACGTCTGGCTCTGCTGGGCTGCGAGTTGACGCTCCTGTTTCACGACGCTAAAAACTGGGAAGGCTGCCAGCACCTGGGGCAGGTCGACCTGATGATGGGTGACCGTCTGATCGGCGAAGCGCCGGAGTACGCCCTGGAACAGTGGCTGCGCTGCGATATGCTGTGGCCTAATTTGCTGACCGGGGCGCAATATGCTCATCTGCAGGCGACATTAGACGCGGTGCAGTCTCAGCCCGACGCCCGCAGCCGCAACGATGCGTTGCGCAACGTATTTAACAACCTGATGGAAGACGCCATCATGACGCCGCTGTTCAAGTATAACTATCGGATCAGCGCGCCACCGGGGGTCAATGGCCTGCGCCTCAACGCCCGGGGCTGGTTCGACTTCGCCAGCGCCTGGCTGCCGGCCTCGTCGACGTGAGAGAGCTGGTGATGGCGGGCGTCTGGCGCTACCATATCGCCTTTATTCATTTAGTCAGGAATTGCCATGAAACGCGCCGTAGTTGTCTTCAGCGGAGGACAAGATTCAACCACCTGTCTGGTGCAGGCTCTGCAACAGTATGATGAAGTGCATTGCGTCACTTTTGATTATGGCCAACGCCACCGCGCGGAAATCGACGTTGCGCGCGAACTCGCCCTGAAACTGGGCGCCGTCGCGCATAAAGTGCTGGACGTCACTCTGCTCAACGAACTGGCAGTCAGCAGCCTGACCCGCGATAACATTCCGGTACCGGACTATCAGCCTGATGCCGAGGGCATTCCCAACACCTTTGTCCCCGGGCGCAATATTCTGTTTTTAACCCTGACGGCAATCTACGCCTATCAGGTAAAGGCCGAAGCCATCATCACCGGCGTGTGCGAGACCGACTTCTCCGGCTACCCGGACTGCCGTGATGAGTTTGTCAAAGCGCTGCACCACGCCGTCAGCCTGGGTATGGCGAAAGACATTCGCTTTGAGACGCCGCTGATGTGGCTGAATAAAGCCGAGACCTGGGCGCTCGCCGACTACTGGGGTCAGCTGGATCTGGTGCGCCAGGAAACCCTCACCTGCTACAACGGCATTAAGGGCGATGGCTGTGGCCAGTGTGCCGCCTGTAACCTGCGCGCAAACGGACTCAATCAGTACCTGGGCGATAAGGTCGGCGTAATGGCGGTGATGAAGCAAAAAACCGGGCTGGCACAGGCATAGCCTCCGGGGAGCGATTTACCGGAGCTTTGACTCAAATTCCCCGGTGGCGCTACGCTTACCGGGGCTACGGGTTCATCACCTGCCGTGGGCCCGTCACTCGCACGGCGGTTGTCAGCGCAAGTTCATCTGGTCAAGTTTCTCGCGCAGTTCCCCCTCCAGCGGCAGCGCCTTCTGGGTTTTTAAATCGATACAGACGAAGGTAATCAGCGCATCGGCCACCACTTCGCCATTGGGGTTGAGGGTGACCACCTGGCTGAGGGTACCGCTTTTGCCGTTGAGTTGCTCCAGTTTGCTACTCACCGTCAGTACATCACCTAAAACCGCTGGACGACGGTAATTAATATTGATGTTCACCACCACAAAGGCGATGTTTTTCTCCATCATCCACTGAAACGCGGGGCTGTTCTCCAGGCCATCCCAGCGCGCCTCCTCAAGGAACTCCAGATAGCGTGCGTTGTTCACATGCTGATAGACGTCCAGATGATAGCCACGAACTTTAATTTGTGTCTGCATAGCACCAATGCCTTTCTGTTATTGTTGTTTATCAGGTAAGAGGTCACACCACTTGATGCAACCTCTTTATCCTGGCAAAAATTCACCGCTGTGCAAGCGCTGGCATAAAATTTACAACGTCAGATGAGCTAAATTCCGCTCCACCAGCGCACTCCCCATCCCTGGCACCTGCTTCAAATCATCCAGGGTTTTGAACGGCCCGTACTCTTCGCGGTAGCTGACAATCGCCTGGGCTTTTTTCAGGCCTACGCCATTCAGTGCCTGCGCCAGCTGTTCAGCGCTGGCACGGTTAATGCTGACCTTTGTCGCCACGTTGTCGGCCTCGCCGGGCACCGCTTCCGCCTTCGCCGAAGCGGTCGCCTGCACATTTTCTTTATTCACCGCCGCTTTGCCGCTGGCGGACGCAGCCAGCGCGCCCTGTATGCCTACCGCGAAAATCAGAACGCCCGCGGCCATCAGTGCTTTTATTCCATATTTCATGCTGAGATCTCCTTGTGTGTAGACAGCAAGGTCACGATAGCGTCAGTGCGGATGGTCGACAAAAGGCAAATCACAGAAATGGAAAGGGCCGCGAAAGCGGCCCTTGAGGATTACATCGTGTTGCTCATTTTTGCGAGACGACGCGAAATTACTGCTGCTGGTCGATGCTGTCGCCGAGCTTAATTTTCGCTGCCTTGCGCAGGTTGCTCATCAGCGCTTCGAAAGCGATTTGGGCATTGTTCTGGGTAATCCCCTGAACCATGGCCTTCTTCTGCTCTTCCGGCATGTTGCCTGCTTTCACTTCATCCAGCGCCACCAGCACCACATCGCCTTGCATATTGCTGCCAACGCCGTAGACCGGTTTGCCCTGCTGCGGCAACGGCAGAGTGAATGCCAGCTGGCTCAGCGGATCCTGGCCGGTACGGGAGAGCGTCTGCGGCGCGCCAAAGCTCAGGCCAGCCGCCTTCATCGCGTCATCGCCTTTGCCGTCTTTCAGCGCCGCCAGCAGCTTGTCTGCATCCAGTTTCGCCTGCTGTTCCGCTTTATTGTGCTTAACCATATCGCTGACCTGCGCCTTCACTTCGGCCAGCGGTTTCACCGCCTCGGCTTTGTGCTCGCTGATACGCAGAACAAATGCGCGATCGCCGTCAACGGTAATGATGTCGGAGTTGCTGCCCGGTGCGCCGTTCTCACCCACCAGACCGCCGTTGAAGATAGCGTCAGCGACCGGTTTAAAGTTCAGCTCTTCCGGCAGGTTATCGCGACCAAACCAGCCGGTTTCTACGACCTTCAGCCCGGCAACCTGCGCCGCGCCCGCCAGCGATTCATTATCGTTGCTGGCCGCATCGCTCACCTTCTGCTGCAGCGCGTAGTAAGCATCCAGCGCTTTTTCCTGCTTCACTTTCGCCGCAATGTCATTGCGCACGTCAGCCAGCGGCTTCACCTGCGCCGGCTGGACGTCATCCAGACGGGCCACCAGGAAGCCAACCGAGGATTTAATCACGCCGGAGAGCTGACCTTTCTCTTTCAGCCCGGCGTTTTTCAGCTCTGGCACGGTAGAGGCATCTTCCATCCACCCCATATCACCGCCGTTGCGGGCAGAGATAATATCGGTCGATTTTTCTTTCGCCAGCGTGGCGAAATCTGCCCCTTTTTGCAGCTCAGCCAGCACCGCTTTCGCATCGGCTTCGGTTTTGGTCTGAATCACGCTGTAGCGGTTGCGCTGCGGCTGAGTGAACTGATCCTTGTGCTGATCATACCAGGACTGAATCTCTTCGTCAGAGGCACTTTCCTGCATGCTGGCGGCATCCATTTTGATATAGCTGACGCGGAACTGCTCCGGCGCCATAAAACGGGCCTGATTCTGCTGCCAGAAGGCGTTGATTTCCTCATCGCTGGCGGTCTGTTTTGCCGCCAGGGCGTTTACGTTGATGGTCGCTTCGCGCACTACCCGCTGCTGAGATACCAGCGACGCCAGCTGATCGGACTCGCCCGGCAGCATGAAGTCGGTACCGGCAATGGCGTTAATCAGTTGCTGCGTGGTCAGCTGGTTACGCAGCGCCTGGGCGTACTGATCGGTGGTCATCCCCATCTGGGCGACAATGCCGCTGAAACGCTGGTTGTCGAACTTACCGTCCGTCTGGAACGCCTGGGTCTGGAAGATGGCCTGCTTCACCTGCTCATCGCTGATGCTGAGGCCCAGCTCGCGGGCATACTGATCCAGAAGCGATTCATCGATCAGGCGGTTCAGCACCTGCTGGCGCATAGTCTTCATGTAGTTTTCGTTCGCCGCCAGCTCGGAGAACTGGTCGCCAAGCTGCTGCTGCATACGGTTACGTTCGCTGGCGACGGCGTTTTCAAACTGCCCACGACCAATCTCCTGGCCGTTCACTTTTGCGGCATAGTTTTTGCCACCGCCAATCAGGTAACCACTCACCCCGGTCAAAATGAACGAGACGATAATGATACCGAAAATAATCTTGAGCACGACGCTGTTGGCGGCCGTGCGTAGGTTGTCCATCATGGTGTAACAACGCTCCGCTGTAGATGACTTTAGCTCGCGCAGCATAGCACGTGATGGCCGCCGCGCGTGAGGACGTATTTTGACAAGAAAACAGGGTGATTGTCAGCCCACAAGTGGCGATAAACACACATAAAGTGGTCTGAAAAGGCAATAAAAAAGGCACATCTCACGATGCGCCCTTGTACTTCGTCACATTCCCTGACGGGAAAGCCGATCAGTTCACCGCGTCTTTCAGCGCTTTACCAGCACGGAAGCCCGGTACTTTTGCGGCAGCGATAGTAATTTCTTTACCTGTTTGTGGGTTGCGACCAGTACGGGCGGCACGTTCTTTAACAGCAAAGGTACCAAAACCTACCAGCGCAACGTCATCCCCGGCCTGCAGAGATTCAGTAACAGAAGCGATTAAAGCATCTAACGCACGTCCAGCTGCAGCTTTAGAAATGTCCGCACCCGCAGCAATTTTGTCAATCAGTTGAGATTTATTCACTGTTCTCTTCCTCTCTTTATAATTTATATCGCACCGGAGTCCTTCATAGTGCGACCGCGCAGCAGTTATATCAGGACTGTCATGCCCTTACAACAGCAGTTGTCGATGACCCCCCTGCCAGCGATCTAAGTTAGCTACACAAAAAAAGGCTGGCAAGTGCGAAATGCCTTACCAGCCCTATTTTTATTAGCGCAATTTGCGCAGAATCACTATTTCGCGGTCACAACCTGCATGCCGAACGGTTCGTTTTGCAGCGCAAGTGTCAGAACTTCCTCGATTCGTTTCACCGGATGGATATCTAAATCGGCGATAACGTTATCTGGAATTTCTTCAAGGTCGCGTTTGTTCTCATCAGGAATCAGAACAGTCTTAATGCCGCCGCGATGCGCCGCCAGCAGTTTTTCCTTCAGACCGCCGATCGGCAGTACCTGACCACGCAGAGTAATTTCCCCGGTCATCGCCACATCGGCGCGGACTGGGTTACCCGTCAGACAGGAGACCAGCGCCGTGCACATGGCAATCCCCGCGCTCGGGCCATCTTTCGGCGTCGCCCCTTCCGGCACGTGGACGTGAATGTCACGCTTCTCGTAGAAATCGGCGTTAATGCCCAGTTTGTCCGCCCGTGAACGTACCACGGTCAGCGCAGCCTGAATTGATTCCTGCATTACCTCACCCAGCGAACCGGTGTAGGTCAGCTTGCCTTTGCCCGGAACGCAGGCGGTTTCGATGGTCAGCAGATCGCCGCCCACTTCGGTCCACGCCAGACCGGTGACCTGACCAACGCGGTTCTCGCTGTCGGCACGACCATAGTCGAAGCGCTGTACGCCAAGATAATCATGCAGATTCTCACCGTTAATTTCGATGTGTTTCAGCGACTTATCCAGCAGCAGCTGCTTAACGGCCTTACGGCACAGCTTGGAGATTTCACGCTCCAGACTACGAACGCCCGCTTCCCGCGTGTAGTAACGAATAATACCGATAATGGCGCTATCGTCGACGGTCAGCTCGCCTTTTTTCAGCGCGTTACGTTCGATCTGCTTCGGCAGCAGGTGACGTTTGGCGATGTTCAGCTTTTCATCTTCGGTATAACCGGAGAGGCGAATCACTTCCATGCGGTCCAGCAGCGGCGCCGGAATGTTCATGGAGTTGGAAGTCGCCACGAACATCACGTCGCTGAGATCGTAATCCACTTCCAGGTAGTGGTCGTTAAAGGCCACGTTCTGTTCCGGATCCAGCACCTCAAGCAACGCGGAAGCCGGATCGCCGCGCATGTCGGAAGACATTTTGTCGATCTCATCCAGCAGGAACAGCGGGTTTTTGACCCCTACTTTCGCCATTTTCTGGATCAGTTTGCCCGGCATCGAGCCAATATAGGTCCGACGGTGACCGCGGATTTCCGCTTCATCGCGCACGCCGCCCAGCGCCATGCGCACGTATTTCCGTCCGGTCGCTTTGGCGATGGATTGGCCCAGCGAGGTTTTACCTACCCCCGGCGGTCCCACCAGACAAAGGATCGGCCCCTTGATTTTGTTCACCCGGCTCTGCACCGCGAGATATTCAAGGATGCGGTCCTTCACGCGCTCCAGACCATAGTGATCGGTATCGAGGATCTCCTGGGCCTGACGCAGGTCTTTTTTGACCTTACTGCGCGCATTCCACGGCACCTGCACCATCCAGTCGATGTAGCCACGCACGACGGTCGCTTCCGCAGACATCGGCGACATCATCTTCAGCTTCTGCAGTTCCGCTTCGGTTTTTTCTTTCGCCTCTTTAGGCATTTTCGCCGCGTCGATCTTGCGCTTCAGCGCTTCGTTTTCGTCCGGGGCGTCGTCCATCTCACCGAGTTCTTTCTGAATCGCTTTCATTTGCT
This sequence comes from Klebsiella africana, assembly GCF_020526085.1. Classification (NCBI taxonomy): domain Bacteria; kingdom Pseudomonadati; phylum Pseudomonadota; class Gammaproteobacteria; order Enterobacterales; family Enterobacteriaceae; genus Klebsiella; species Klebsiella africana. Next base: position 4,007,107 of record NZ_CP084874.1, read on the forward strand.
CGTTCAGATAGTACTCGCGCTGGGATTTCTCCATCTGCTTTTTGACGCGGTTGCGAATGCGCTTCTCAACCTGCAGCAGATCGATTTCCGATTCCATCATCGCCATCAGATATTCCAGACGTTCGTTGACGTCGGACATCTCAAGCACAGACTGCTTGTCAGCCAGCTTCAGCGGCATGTGCGCCGCGATGGTATCCGCCAGGCGCGCCGGATCGTCGATGCTGTTCAGCGACGTCAACACTTCCGGTGGGATCTTCTTGTTCAGCTTGATATAGCCTTCAAACTGGCTGATAGCGGTGCGAACCAGCACTTCCTGCTCGCGTTCGTCAATCGCCGGCGAGTCGAGATACTCCGCTTTCGCCGAGAAATGCTCGCCATTATCAGACAGCGCAGAAATGCGTGCACGCTGCAGCCCTTCGACCAGCACCTTCACGGTGCCGTCCGGCAGCTTCAGCATCTGCAAAATAGACGCCACGGTTCCAACGGTGAAAAGATCGTTTACACCCGGCTCATCCGTCGACGCTTCTTTCTGCGCAACCAGCATGATTTTTTTATCATGGTCCATGGCCGCTTCGAGGCAACGGATAGATTTTTCCCGCCCTACGAACAGGGGTATGACCATGTGCGGATAAACCACCACATCGCGCAATGGCAATACGGGGATTTCAATGCGTTCAGAACGCTCAGGATTCATAGAGCTCTCTCTTAGTTTAAAGTCCGCCAGGTAGCCGACGACGCCACACTCCACTGCATCGTCGTTAATATGTAATCCAGTATATGGGGATGTATTCCACACATTCAACGGCGGGAATGCAGGAAAAATAAAAGGGGAGATAAAATCCCCCCTTTTTGTTAACTGCTTGAGTGAATTGGCTAATTATTCACCAGATGCCTGCTGGGCTTCGGGTTTGCCGTAGATCAGCAGCGGCTTGCTTTGACCGGCGATAACCGACTCATCAATGACCACTTTTTCGACATCTTCCATCGAAGGCAGGTCATACATGGTATCCAGCAGCGCTGCTTCCACAATGGAACGCAGACCACGGGCGCCGGTTTTACGCGCCATTGCTTTCTTGGCGATGGCATCCAGCGCTTCGTCGCGGAACTCAAGCTCTGCGCCTTCAAGGCTAAACAGCGCCTGGTACTGCTTGGTCAGAGCGTTTTTCGGCTCTTTCAGGATCTGGATCAGTGCTTCTTCGCTCAGCTCATTCAGGGTCGCCACCACCGGCAGACGGCCGATGAATTCCGGGATCAGACCAAACTTGATCAGATCTTCCGGCTCGACCTGGGCCAGCAGCTCGCCTTCGCTCGCTTTGTCGGACTTCGCTTTTACCGTCGCGCCAAAACCAATGCCGGAGCCGGTTTCAACACGGTGAGAGATCACTTTGTCCAGGCCAGCAAATGCCCCGCCGCAGATAAACAGAATCTTGGAGGTATCAACCTGCAGGAACTCCTGTTGCGGATGTTTACGCCCGCCCTGTGGCGGAACGGCGGCAACGGTGCCTTCGATAAGCTTCAGCAGCGCCTGCTGTACACCTTCGCCGGAGACATCGCGGGTAATCGACGGGTTATCGGATTTACGCGAAATTTTGTCGATTTCGTCGATATAAACGATGCCGCGCTGCGCTTTCTGCACGTCATAATCGCACTTCTGCAGCAGTTTCTGAATGATATTTTCGACGTCCTCTCCCACATAACCGGCTTCGGTCAGGGTGGTGGCGTCCGCCATGGTAAACGGCACATCCAGCAGGCGCGCCAGCGTTTCCGCCAGCAGCGTTTTACCGGAGCCGGTCGGCCCGATCAGCAGGATGTTACTTTTACCCAGCTCTACGCCATTGCTGGTATCGCCATTGCGCAGACGTTTGTAGTGGTTGTATACCGCGACCGCCAACACTTTCTTCGCCTGTTCCTGACCGATGACGTAGTCATCAAGGTGATGGCGAATCTCGTGCGGCGTCGGCAGCGCGCTGCGCTCGCGGTGCGGCGCAACTTCTTTAATCTCTTCGCGAATGATGTCGTTACATAAATCAACGCATTCGTCGCAGATATACACGGATGGCCCGGCGATCAGCTTACGCACTTCATGCTGGCTTTTGCCGCAAAAAGAGCAATACAACAATTTGCCCGAACCATCTTTGCGTTTATCTGTCATGAGTCCAAACCTCTTTTTAAGTTCTTTGTGCCGCACACGACGACGCAAATGCCATTCTCAGGCGCAAGCCGCCATATAGCGTTGTGCCGCCCTTCATTAGTATATACACAAAATCCTTCGCGCTACATCGAGGCGGTGGTGAAGCTACCGGCCGCGAGCCTGCCCGGCAAGCGCCCGGTATAAGACCAACCACCTACGCAGACGTGGCGAGAAGGATGAAGCGTAAAGCGGCACCCTTGCGCCTTGGGCATCAATTACGATGGGTCAAAATAGAGTCGACCAGCCCGTACTCCACGGCCTCCGCAGCAGACAGGAAGCGGTCACGCTCGGTGTCACGCTCAATCTGCTCAAGAGACTGGCCGGTATGATGCGCCATCAGCTCATTCATGCGTCCTTTCACCTTCAGGATTTCGCGGGCATGGATCTCAATATCCGTCGCCTGTCCCTGATAGCCGCCCAGCGGCTGGTGGATCATCACGCGGGAGTTCGGCAGGCAGAAGCGCTTGCCTTTCGCTCCGGCGGTCAGCAGGAACGCGCCCATGGAAGCGGCCTGGCCCATACAGATGGTGCTGACATCCGGCTTGATGAACTGCATGGTGTCATAAATCGACATCCCGGCGGTGATCACCCCGCCCGGAGAGTTAATGTACAGGTAAATGTCTTTTTCCGGGTTTTCCGCTTCCAGAAACAGCATCTGCGCCACGATCAGGTTGGCCATGTGGTCTTCAACCTGGCCGGTCAGAAAAATGACGCGTTCCTTAAGCAGACGGGAGTAGATATCAAAAGAACGTTCACCGCGTGAGGTCTGTTCAATGACCATCGGCACCAGGGCCATATGGGGTGCAAAGTTGTCTCGTTCGCCACTGTATGACATTTCCGTCTCCTGGAGTAATTTTAAAATACCTGCTGCACTGATTGTAACCTTACGGACGGATTATCAGCCACAGTTTCTATCCGCTGAACGCGTCACCGCCTCTTTAACACGCGTGCGATTGCGGATGCAGTTGCCTCCCCCGGTAATGGGGATGGTGTTGCCATATTTCAAGCATAACAAGCTTTTGCTGTAACGCTATCATGGTAAATGCGTTTTAGCACCGTGCCTGAGGCTATCATTATCTTAAAAAAAAACCCGCCGCCTTTCGGCAACGGGTTTTTGCTCGAACCTTAAACAATCGCGGCGAAATTACGCCTGCTGGTTCATCAGTTCGTTGAAGGAAGTGGCTTTTTCAGACACTTTGGCTTTCGCCAGCACAGCTTCAACAGCCTGTTCTTCCAGCGCCACGTTGCGCATGTTGTCCATCAGCTCTTTGTTCTTGCTGTAGAACTCAACCACTTCTGACGGATCTTCGTACGCAGAAGCCATCTCTTCGATCAGGCCTTTCACGCGCTCTTCGTCAGCTTTCAGCTCGTTGGTGCGAATCACTTCGCCCAGCAGCAGACCGACAACAACGCGGCGTTTAGCCTGCTCTTCGAACAGCTCGCGCGGCAGTTCCAGAGCCTGTTTCTCGTTGCCACCGAAACGCTGAGCAGCCTGACGACGCAGCACGTCGATTTCGCTGTCGATCAGGGCAGCCGGAACGTCGATCTCGTTGGCTTTAACCAGGCCTTCGATAGCCTGAGACTTCACGCGGTTACGCACAGCGCCTTTCAGCTCGCGCTCCATGTTTTTACGCACTTCAGCGCGCAGGCCAGCAACGGAACCATCTTCCACGCCGAAACGTTTGATGAATTCTTCAGTCAGCTCCGGCAGTTCACGCTCTTCAACTTTTTTCAGGTTGATAACGAACTTAGCCGCTTTACCTTTCAGGTTTTCTGCGTGGTATTCTTCCGGGAAGGTCACGTCGATGGTGAACTCTTCACCCGCTTTGTGGCCTTTGATACCGTCTTCGAAGCCCGGGATCATACGACCCTGGCCCATCGCCAGTACGAAATCAGAGGCTTTGCCGCCTTCGAATTCTTCGCCGTCTACAGAACCGGTGAAGTCGATGGTGACGCGATCTTCAGCGTCAACGGCGCCATCTTTTTCTTTCCAGGTCGCCTGCTGCTTGCGCAGGGTTTCCAGCATAGTATCAACGTCAGCGTCGGTGACTTCAACAACCGGTTTTTCAACTTCGATCGCGTCCAGACCCTGCAGTTCAACTTCCGGATACACTTCGAACTCTACCGCGTAGGTGAAGTCTTCGCCCAGTTTGTATTCGCCCGGAACGTAGTTCGGCGCGCCGGCCGGATTAATTTTTTCTTTGATGATCGCGTCAACGAAATGACGGCTCATCAGGTCACCCAGCACGTCCTGGCGAACGGATGCGCCATAACGCTGAGCAACAATATTCATCGGCACTTTGCCTTTACGGAAGCCGTCAATGCGAACTTTTTTCGCTACGTTGACCAGCTCGCTTTTGACAGCATTCTCGATGCTGTCAGCGGCGATAGTAATCGTTACACGGCGCCCAAGGCCCTGAGTGGTTTCAACTGAAACTTGCATCTTGTTACCTCAAAAAAATCACAGTGCTCGGTCAACTCTGGAAGCGCGTGTAGGTGGCTTCGCAGAACCGGGATGCCCTCTTCAAATCAGAAACACATTCCCTGTCGTCAGAATCATCCCGAAGACATTCATATATAAGACGCGGCATTATAGCGGCATCACTTTTGTGAGTCGAGAACGGTTGTCGCCTGGTGCTGCGGCATTTTTCACATTTCCCGCTCAAATTTGCCCGCAAAAGCGCTGACTTTGCGCATTTTCCAGGCAAAACAAAACGGCCCGTAGGCCGTTTTTGCTAAATCTGCAAGCAACATACTGGAAAAGCGCCAGCGGTTGCAAATGGGATTTCTAGGCGATACTCCCCGCACCGCGGCACGGCGGCGAGGCGAATACCGTATCCTGTAATGCTTCCCATTCTTTAATCGTATAGGTGTGCAGCGCCAGGGCATGCACTGTACTCGACAGCTCCTCGGTTAGCGTGCCGTAGATCATACGGTGGCGGTTGAGGAAACGTTCGCCAGTGAAGCGATCGCTCACTAACACCACTTTAAAATGACTTTCAGAGCCCGCTGGGACGTTGTGACGATAACTTTCATCCACGACTTCGAGATACATCGGGTCGAACGCTGCTCTAAGTTTTGCTTCGATCTGTTCACGTATCATCATGAATTTTCTCCTCCGACAACGCTGAGATGCCGCCACTCCATTTAAATGTTAGCCGCTTTTACCGCTTCCATTAGGAGAAAACAACAAAAAATTAGCATTGTTCTGATATTTTCATTCAAAAGTATCACGTTTACTGGCTCTGATCGCCAAATCCGCCGGGGAACAAGCCATTAACCGAGGCGGGACGCTCAGAAAACCGCCAGCACGATGGATTTACACGCGTTGCCACTTCCCCTTGCCGTTGGCGATGCTATGATGGCGGTAATTTTCCTTATAACAACACCATGCGTTGAGACCTGAACATGCTTAAGAAGATCCTTTTCCCGTTGGTCGCCATGTTTATGCTGGCAGGATGCGCCACGCCGCCGACCACTATTGAAGTATCGCCGAAAATCACGCTGCCGCAGCAGGATCCGAGCCTGATGGGCGTGACCGTCAGCATTAACGGCGCCGACCAGCGTCCGGACCAGGCGCTGGCGAAAGTGACGCGTGACAATCAGCAGGTCACTCTCACCGCCTCTCGCGATCTGCGCTTCCTGCTGCAGGAAGTGCTGGAGAAACAGATGACGTCTCGCGGCTACATGATTGGCCCGAACGGCGCGGTCGATCTGCAGATCATCGTTAACAAACTCTATGCTGACGTCTCTCAGGGTAACGTGCGTTATAACATCGCCACCAAAGCCGATATCGCCATTATTGCCACTGCGGCAAACGGCACGAAGATGACCAAAAACTACCGCGCCAGCTACTCCGTTGAAGGCGCCTTCCAGGCCTCGAACAAAAACATCGCTGATGCCGTCAACAGCGTCCTGACCGATACCATCGCCGATATGGCGCAGGACACCAGCATCCACGATTTCATCAAGCAAAACGCGCGTTAATGCCACCACGAACCCGGCCTCCGCCGGGTTCGTGCTTTATGCTATGTCCAGTCACTACTTACGCATTTTTCAGCAGCCGAAATCAGCGATTTTGCTGATCCTTGGTTTCGCCTCCGGTCTGCCGCTGGCTCTCACCTCCGGCACCCTACAGGCCTGGATGACGGTGGAAAATATCGATCTGAAAACGATCGGTTTTTTCTCACTCGTCGGCCAGGCCTATGTCTTTAAATTCCTCTGGTCCCCGCTAATGGACCGCTACACGCCGCCCTTTCTTGGACGTCGTCGCGGCTGGCTGTTGACCACCCAGGTATTACTCCTGCTGGCGATCGCGGCGATGGGCTTTCTTGAGCCGGTCACCCAATTACGCTGGATGGCGGCGCTGGCGGTGGTTATCGCCTTCTGCTCGGCGTCACAGGATATTGTGTTCGACGCCTGGAAAACCGACGTATTGCCGGCAGAAGAGCGTGGCGCCGGCGCGGCGATCAGTGTGCTGGGCTATCGCCTCGGGATGCTGGTCTCCGGCGGACTAGCCCTGTGGCTTGCCGACCGCTATCTCGGCTGGCAGGGGATGTACTGGCTGATGGCGGCGCTGCTGGTGCCCTGTATTATCGCCACACTGCTGGCGCCCGAACCGAGCGATGTTATCCCGGTTCCCAGATCGCTGGAGCAGGCGGTAGCCGAACCGCTGCGCGATTTTTTCGGCCGCAACAACGCCTGGCTGATTCTGCTGCTTATCGTCCTTTATAAGCTTGGCGACGCGTTTGCCATGAGTCTGACCACCACCTTCCTGATCCGCGGCGTGGGGTTTGACGCTGGTGAAGTGGGCATGGTGAACAAAACCTTAGGCCTGTTTGCCACCATTCTCGGCGCCCTGTACGGCGGCGTCCTGATGCAGCGGCTGACGCTGTTTCGAGCGCTGCTCATTTTCGGTTTGCTGCAGGGGGTCTCTAACGCCGGTTACTGGCTGCTGTCGATTACCGATAAGCACCTCTATTCCATGGCGACCGCGGTATTCTTTGAAAACCTGTGCGGAGGAATGGGAACGGCGGCGTTTGTCGCACTGCTGATGACGCTATGCAATAAATCATTCTCCGCCACCCAGTTCGCGCTGCTCTCGGCGCTCTCTGCGGTAGGTCGCGTGTACGTCGGGCCGATCGCCGGCTGGTTTGTCGAGGCCCACGGCTGGTCGACGTTCTATCTCTTCTCTGTTGTCGCGGCGGTGCCGGGGATTGCCCTGCTGCTGCTATGCCGGCAAACGCTTGAGCATACCCAGCGCACGGCTAGCTTTATGCCGCGAAGCGAGTTCCCGCAGGCCTACGCGCTGGCGCTGGGGATCCTGACGCTGGGCTGCCTGCTGCTGACGGTATGGCTGATACTACTGATCATGAACGCGCTGGATTATACGGCATTCTCCTTCCTGCCCGGCCTGCTGGAGGTTGCCGCGCTCACCGCCGTTGGCGGTATTTTGTTCGGCGGACTGCTTGACTATCTGGCGCTGCGTAAAACCCGCCTGATTTAAGGATGCTGCATCATTATTAGCCGTTGTAATTACGAAACGTAATTATAACGGCTTATTAACGCTTTTATATTGCCCGCTGCGCTATTTGTTGTTTTGTGCGTTTTTGTTTTCTGGAAATTATTGACAGTTTTCATTCGATTCTTTAAATAATTTAACCGATTCAGCTACGGCGATTTTATTTTACGTTTTCACAATGTCTTTTATTTGATAATTAAATGTTAACTAATTGTTCTAATTTATGGGTGGTTATGCCCATTCGCCGCTAAGCACTCCTTTTCTTATCCCTTTCGTTATCAATCCCACGAAAATCAGGCTTTGCAAGCTATTACGTAACACTACGTAACATATGTGACAAACCAAGCAGAAGCCGCTAACACAGAACTGACAGAGATCCAATCATGTTTACAGTAATGCAACCTTACCGTAAAATGCCCGTACACTTTAAACGCCACCAGATCCCGTGGAATTGAGGTCGTTCAATGAGACTCAGGAAATACAATAAAAGTTTGGGATGGATGTCATTAATCGCAGGTACTGTATTACTCAGTGGTTGTGATTCTGCACTCCTTGACCCAAAAGGACAGATTGGACTGGAGCAACGCTCTTTGATTCTGACGGCCTTCGGCCTGATGATGATTGTCGTTATTCCCGCCGTCTTGATGGCAGTAGGATTTGCCTGGAAGTATCGCGCGAGCAATAAAGATGCGAAGTATAGCCCGAACTGGTCACACTCCAATAAAGTGGAAGCTGTGGTCTGGACGGTTCCTATTCTGATCATCCTGTTCCTGGCCGTTCTGACCTGGAAAACCACTCACGCACTGGAGCCAAGCAAACCGCTTGCCCATGACGAGAAACCAATCACCATCGAAGTCGTTTCGATGGACTGGAAATGGTTCTTTATCTATCCGGAACAGGGTATTGCTACCGTTAACGAAATCGCCTTCCCGGCGAACGTACCGGTACACTTCAAAGTGACCTCTAACTCGGTGATGAACTCGTTCTTTATTCCGCGCTTAGGTAGCCAGATTTACGCAATGGCCGGGATGCAGACTCAGCTGCACCTCATTGCTGATGAAGCGGGTACTTATGACGGTATCTCCGCTAGCTACAGTGGCCCTGGCTTCTCTGGTATGAAGTTCAAAGCGATTGCGACCCCGGATCGTGCGACTTTCGATCAATGGGTTGAAAAAGCCAAACAGTCTCCGAACTCCATGGACTCCATGGCCGCGTTCGAGAAAGTGGCTGTGCCTAGCGAATACAACAAAGTGGAATACTTCTCTAACGTGAAACCGGATCTGTTCAAAGATGTTGTGAACAAATTCATGTCTCACGAGAGCATGAACATGTCCAAACCTGAAGGCGAGCATGCCGCTCACGACGGGATGGAAGGCATGGACATGAGCCACGCGGAAACCGCTCACTAAGGGGCCGAGGAAGAAAACGATGTTCGGAAAACTTACACTGGATGCAGTGCCCTACCACGAACCTATTATCGTGGTAACGGTGGCTGCGATTATCATTGGGGGACTGGCGCTTCTGGCAGCCATCACTTACTTCGGTAAGTGGTCCTACCTGTGGAACGAGTGGCTGACTTCTGTCGACCACAAACGTCTCGGCATCATGTACGTTATCGTGGCAATCGTCATGCTGCTGCGTGGCTTTGCTGACGCCATCATGATGCGTAGCCAGCAGGTGCTGGCCTCGGCCGGGGAAGCAGGCTTCCTGCCGCCTCATCACTACGATCAGATCTTTACCGCCCACGGCGTTATCATGATCTTCTTCGTGGCGATGCCGTTTGTTATCGGTCTGATGAACCTGGTGGTTCCGCTTCAGCTCGGCGCACGCGACGTAGCCTTCCCGTTCCTCAACAACCTGAGCTTCTGGTTCACCGTTGTGGGCGTGATCCTGGTTAACCTGTCTCTGGGCGTTGGTGAGTTCGCGCAGACCGGTTGGCTGGCCTATCCGCCGCTGTCGGGAATTGAATACAGTCCTGGCGTAGGGGTCGATTACTGGATTTGGGCGCTGCAGCTCTCCGGTATCGGTACTACCCTGACCGGTATTAACTTCTTCGTGACTATTATCAAGATGCGCGCCCCGGGCATGACCATGTTCAAGATGCCAGTGTTCTCCTGGGCATCTCTGTGCGCCAACATCCTGATTATCGCCTCCTTCCCCATTCTGACCGTCACCATCGCGCTGCTGACCCTGGATCGTTACCTGGGCACCCATTTCTTTACCAACGATATGGGTGGCAACATGATGATGTACATCAACCTGATTTGGGCCTGGGGTCACCCGGAAGTGTACATCCTGGTTCTGCCGGTGTTCGGGGTCTTCTCGGAAATCGCAGCGACCTTCTCGCGTAAGCGTCTGTTCGGCTACACCTCCCTGGTGTGGGCAACCGTCTGTATTACCGTTCTGTCGTTCATCGTTTGGCTGCACCACTTCTTCACCATGGGTGCTGGTGCGAACGTAAACGCCTTCTTCGGTATTACGACCATGATTATCGCGATCCCGACCGGGGTTAAGATCTTCAACTGGCTGTTCACCATGTATCAGGGTCGCATCGTCTTCAACTCGGCGATGATGTGGACTATCGGCTTTATCGTGACCTTCTCCGTAGGTGGGATGACCGGCGTGCTGCTGGCGGTACCGGGCGCGGACTTCGTTCTGCACAACAGCCTGTTCCTGATCGCGCACTTCCATAACGTTATCATCGGCGGCGTGGTATTCGGTTGCTTCGCAGGCCTGACCTACTGGTGGCCAAAAGCCTTCGGCTTCACCCTGAACGAAACCTGGGGCAAACGCGCTTTCTGGTTCTGGATCATCGGCTTCTTCGTGGCGTTTATGCCGCTGTACGTGCTGGGCTTCATGGGGATGACCCGTCGTCTGAGCCAGCAGATCGATCCGCAGTTCCATCCGATGCTGGTTGTTGCAGCTTGCGGTGCGGCGCTGATCGCCTGCGGTATCCTGTGCCAGCTGATTCAGTTCTACGTGTCTATTCGCGACCGCGATCAGAACCGTGACCTGACCGGTGACCCATGGGGTGGTCGTACGCTGGAGTGGGCAACCTCTTCTCCACCGCCGTTCTACAACTTCGCTATCGTTCCTCAGGTTCACGAACGTGATGCCTTCTGGGAAATGAAAGAGAAAGGTGAAGCGTACAAACAGCCTGCTCACTATGAAGAAATTCATATGCCGAAAAACAGCGGCGCCGGCATCGTGATTGCCGCCTTCGCTACGGTATTTGGTTTCGCCATGATCTGGCATATCTGGTGGATGGCGATCGCCAGCTTCATCGGCATCGTAGCGACCTGGATTATTAAGAGCTTTGACGAGGACGTGGATTACTACGTACCGGTTGCAGAAGTCGAAAAACTGGAAAAACAGCATTTCGATGAGATTAACAAAGCAGGGCTGAAAAATGGCAACTGATACTCTTGCGCATACTGCCCACGCGCATGAACACGGGCACCATGATACAGGACCGATGAAGGTATTCGGTTTCTGGATCTACCTGATGAGCGACTGCATCATCTTCGCTACGCTGTTTGCTACCTATGCCGTTCTGGTGAACGGCACGGCCGGCGGACCGACGGGCAAAGATATTTTCGAACTGCCGTTCGTTCTGGTTGAAACCGCACTGCTGCTGTTCAGCTCCATCACCTACGGCATGGCGGCTATCGCCATGTACAAAAACAACAAGAGCCAGGTCGTTTCCTGGCTGGCGTTGACCTGGTTGTTTGGTGCTGGATTTATCGGGATGGAAATCTATGAATTCCATCACCTGATCATGGAAGGCTTCGGTCCGGATCGTAGCGGTTTCCTGTCGGCGTTCTTCGCGCTGGTCGGCACCCACGGTCTGCACGTAACCTCCGGTCTGATCTGGATGGCGGTGCTGATGTTCCAGGTTTCACGTCGTGGCCTGACCAGCACTAACCGCACGCGTATCCTGTGCCTGAGCCTGTTCTGGCACTTCCTGGATGTCGTGTGGATCTGCGTGTTCTCGGTTGTCTATCTGATGGGGGCGATGTAATGAGTCATTCTACCGATCATAGCGGCGCTTCTCACGGCAGCGTGAAGAGCTACATGACAGGATTTATCCTGTCCATCATTCTGACGGTCATTCCGTTCGCCATGGTGATGAGTGGCTCCGCCTCGCATGCGGTTATCCTTGGCACCATTCTGGTGACCGCTGTGGTGCAGATCGTGGTACACCTCGTGTACTTCCTGCATATGAACAGCAAGTCCGATGAAGGTTGGAACCTGACCGCATTTATCTTCACCGTAATCATCATTGCGATCGTGGTTGTCGGCTCCATCTGGATTATGTGGAACCTGAACTACAACATGATGATGCACTAAGAGCGGCGAGTATGTTTAAGCAATACCTGCAAGTAACGAAACCAGGCATTATTTTTGGCAACCTGATCTCCGTGATCGGCGGTTTCCTGCTGGCCTCCAAAGGCCACATCGACTATCCGCTGTTCGTCTGGACGCTCCTTGGAGTATCCCTGGTGGTCGCCTCGGGTTGTGTATTCAACAACTACATCGACCGGGACATCGATCGTAAGATGGAACGGACGAAAAACCGGGTGCTGGTCAAAGGGCTGATCTCGCCAGAAGCTTCGCTGGTGTACGCCACCTTGCTGGGTATTGCTGGCTTCATGCTGCTGTGGTTCGGCGCTAACCCGCTGGCCTGCTGGCTGGGGGTGATGGGGTTCGTGGTTTATGTCGGCATCTACAGCCTGTACATGAAGCGCCACTCTGTTTACGGCACGCTGATTGGCTCACTCTCCGGCGCCGCGCCGCCGGTGATTGGCTACTGCGCGGTCACCGGTGATTTCGACAGCGGTGCGGCGATCCTGCTGGCTATTTTTAGCCTGTGGCAGATGCCTCACTCTTACGCCATCGCGATTTTCCGCTTTAAGGATTATCAGGCGGCGAATATTCCAGTGCTGCCGGTGGTAAAAGGCATTTCGGTCGCCAAAAACCATATTACGCTGTACATCGTTGCCTTTGCTGTGGCAACCCTGATGCTCTCGCTGGGCGGCTACGCTGGGTATAAATACCTGGTCGTGGCGGCAGCGGTCAGCGTCTGGTGGCTGGGCATGGCGCTGCGTGGCTATAAAGTGGCCGATGATAAAGTCTGGGCGCGTAAGCTGTTCGTCTTTTCTATCGTCGCCATCACCGCGCTGTCCGTGATGATGTCCGTTGACTTTATGGTACCGGATTCACATAGCCTGCTAGCTTACGTGAGATAGTTCCGCACTCCAGTACGTTCTAAGGCCCCGTATTTACGGGGCTTTTTCTTTTTTGTTTCATCATCGCATTCTTCCTCATTTCATACTTCTCTCCCCTCCCCCATCGCTTGACCGCTATCTTTCCTGGCAAAAAATGAGGAAAAATTGAGCCAGCACACACCGGACATCACTCGCGCCGCACGGTCCTGCGATGCTACCTTTCGCCCCGGGCTTATGCCCATTTGGGAAATAATCACAACAAGGAATCGCAATGAAAGAATTAACACTGAACGAAATGGCGTACATCTCTGGTGGCTTTAACCTGATCGGTGCAGCCACTGGCTTTGCCAGCTTTGCCGCCAGCTCTGCCGTTGGCTTCACCTCGTTTGTTCTGACCTCCGGCACCGCGTTCGCCTCGTTCGTCGGCGAAAGCGCAATGGCGTTTGGCTCCTTCCTGACCGGGCAGTCAAATTGGGAAACCTTTGTCACTGCCGGCAAGGAAAACTGGGGAAGCTTTGTTAACACCGCCAGCACCAGCTGGAACACCTTTGTCGATAATGCTGCCAGCGAATGGAGTACCTTCCAGACCAAAGCGTCCGCATAAGCGACGTCTCTCTAAGGGCAGCGCCACTGGCTGCCCTGTTTAGCCCACCAACATCGCTTGCGCGCTGTAGAGCAGATCAAGGTGGTCGCGGCATAAAGCCTCAAGTGAAGTACGCGATTGATGGCTGGTCAAACTCAGCGCCCCCCACCAGGTCCCTTCCCTGTCGGTTAACGGCACCGCCAGCACCAACATGCCAATCTCAAACTCCTGTTCAAGGGTGGCGTATCCCTGGCGCCGCACCTGGGCGATCTTCTCCATCAGCGGCGCGATGTCAGTCACCGTATAGGGAGTACGTTGTTCCCGGGTAATGCGCTGCAGCACCGCCTCGCACTCGGCTTCCGGCAGCGAAGCCAGCCACAATCGCCCCCCAGCGGTACAGAAAATGGGCACCCGCTCCCCGAGCCGCACCGACGTAGAGTTAAACGGCGTATGACGACTGCGGGCGATATAGACCAGTTCATCTTCGTCCACCACCCCCACCGAGGCATGCTCCTCGGTCCGACTGGCGATGTATTCGACAATCGGCCGCACCATACGAGGAAACTGCGCCGAATCCACGTAGGCCTGGCCAAGCCGCAGCGTCTTTGGGGTAAGCCAGTAATAGCGTCCGTCGGTTTGCAGATAGCGCTCATGCAGCAGCGTGAGCAGAAAACGCCGTGCGGCGCTTTGCGTCAGGCCGCTCATTTTCGCCGCCTGGGCAACGGTGAGCTTTGGGTTAGTTTTGGAAAAAAGCTGGATTAGCGCCAGCCCTTTTTGTAAACCGACGATCAGATCGCGTGGATGAATGGGGTTTTGCATATTCGCTCACATTTTTGCAACATCATTATCGATTTCCTGCGATTATCGCAGCGTTCGTGCGATTAACAACCGACATGTCCGAATTCTGCGTTGTCGCTCCCAGCTTCCACTGAAATACTTTCACAACATTCATTTAACAAATGAGGTTTGAAATGGTCAGTGGAACTACCCAGGTTGTCGCCGTGATTGGTCATCCGATCGCCCAGGTCAAATCACCGGATAACTTCAACCGCTACTTTGCTGAACAGCACATGGACAGCGTCATGATCCCGGTAGATATTGCCCCGGACGCGGTGGCCGACTACCTCAACGCCCTGCGCGGCTGGCAGAACATGACCGGCGTGCTGGTGACGGTGCCGCATAAGCAGCGCGCCGCCGCGCTGGTCGATGACCTTACCCCGCGCGCCCGCCGACTCAACGCCATCAATGTGATCCGCAAGCTCGCGGATGGGCGTTTACAGGGCGATATGCTGGACGGTGTTGGCTTTCAGCTCGCCGCCGAAGCGCAGGGTTTTCAGCCGGCAGGTAAGCAAGCGCTGCTCTCCGGTTGCGGCGGCGTCGGCAGCGCCATCGCCTGGGGACTGTGCGAGGCGGGGATGCGTCAGCTGGCCCTGCACGATCAAAACCCGGCCACCCGGCAGCGCCTGCATGACCTCCTGGCTGAGGCCTTTCCGGCGGTGCAACTGAGCGCGCTGCCGGACACCCTTCATGGCGTCGATCTGTTGGTCAACGGCTCGCCGGCTGGCATGGCCGGATTTGATGCGCTTCCTCTGCCGCAGGCGCTGCTGGATACGCTCGACAGCACTACCCACGTGGCCGACGTTGTCACCGCCCCGGTCATGACGCCGTTACTTACCTTCGCCGCCGCCCGCGGTTGCCGGGTGCAGACCGGGCCGGAAATGGCGTTGGCGCAGATGAGGCTAATGGGCCAGTTTATCGGCGCCATCCCGCAGACGCAGGGAGCGGCAGCATGAAGAGCTGGGATGTGATCGTCATCGGCAGCGGCGCGGCCGGTTTTGCCGCCGCGGTCACCGCCTGCTGTAAAGGGCTGTCGGTGCTGATGCTGGAGAAAGCTGGCCAGTTCGGCGGCACCTCGGCTATCTCCGGCGGCGCCGTGTGGCTGCACGATACCGACCAGGCGCGCGCCGAGGGCAAAAGCGGTAGCGCCGAGGCGATGAAAACCTACCTGCGAACCATTATCGGCGAGGGCCAGTACCGCGAAGATCTTGCCGAAGCATTTATCAGCGCCGGGCGAGAAGCGCTGGCCTTTCTCGAGCGTGAGGGAGCGGTGAAGTACAGCCTGCGTCCACTCTCGCCCGATTACTATCCGGATGAACCCGGCGCAGTCGACGTTGGGCGCGCGCTGGAGGTGGTGGAATATGACGGCCGTGAACTGGGGGACACCTTTCGCGACCTGCGTTCGCCGCCGCCGGGGATGCTGCTGTTTGGCGGGATGATGGTCAACCGCGTCGATATTCAACATTTTCTCGACATGCGCCGCTCGCTACGCTCCCTGGCCCATTGCACCCGGCTGCTGCTGCGCTATGCCCGCGACCGGGTGAAGTATCCTCGCGGTACCCGTCTGGCGATGGGCAACGCGCTGATTGCCCGCATGGCGACCACGGCGCTGCGTAAAGGCATGAGCCTGCGGCTGAATGTTAATGTTCTGGCGCTGTGCGATGCGCAAGGCGTGGTTACCGGGGTGGAGATTGAGCATCAGGGACAAAGAGAGACGCTGCACGCCCGTCAAGGGGTGGTGCTGGCCGCAGGCGGCTTTGCCGCGGGCGCGCTGGCGGCGCGCTATCGGCCCCACACCCGCGAACACTTCACCATGTCACCGCCCGCCAACGATGGCGCCGCGCTGCGTCTCACGGCGGCGCTTAACGCCCGCGAAGGAGCCGATCGGCCATCCAATTTTTTCTGGGCGCCGGTATCGGTGTTGACCCGGGCCGACGGCAGCGAAGAGCGCTTCCCCCATCTGGTGACCGATCGCGCCAAGCCGGGGGTGATTGCCGTCAACCAGCGGGCGGTACGCTTCGTCAACGAGTCCAGCTCCTATCACCATTTTGCCAGCGCGATGCAGGATGCAGCGGAAAATGCCCCCTGTTTTTTACTCTGCGACGCCCAGGCAATGAAGCGTTATGGCCTTGGGCTGGCACGCCCGGCGCCGGTCAATAATGACGCCCTGATCGCCGCCGGCTATCTGCGCAAAGCCGATACCCTGGCCGCGCTGGCGCAACAGCTTGGTCTGGATGCCCAAACCCTGAGCGAGACGGTAGCCCGCTACAACCGCGACGCCGCGCAGGGCGTGGATCGGGAATTTGCTAAAGGCGGCAACAGCTATAACCGGGCGATGGGCGATCCGGGCCATCAGCCTGACGCCTGTAATGCTCCCCTGCTCAGCGCGCCGTTCTATGCCATCAAACTTTATACCGGCGATCTGGGGACCTCGCGGGGCCTGGTCACCACCGCCGATGCGCAGGTCGTCAACGCGGAAGGAAAACCCATCCCAGGGCTATACGCGGTGGGAAACGACATGGATTCGCTGATGGCTGGCACCTATCCGGGCCCCGGCATCACCCTCGGCCCTGGGCTGACGTTTGGCTATCTCGCCGCCTGCCATCTGGCACAACACTCCACCCACTAATCAGGAAAACATCATGATCTACGAAAAACGCACTTACACCATCAATCCGCTGAAAATGGCCGACTGGCTGGCGCTGTACCAAAGCGATGCCCTGGCGGTGCAAACCGACCATCTCGGCAAGTTGATCGGCTTCTTTTTTACCGAGATCGGTGTGGTCAATCAGGTAGTGCATATCTGGGCTTATGAAAGTCTGGACGATCGCCTGGTGCGCCGCGCGCGGATGGCCCAGGACGAACGCTGGCAGACCTTCTCGCGCAAAAATCGCGAACTGGCCGCCGTGGAACGCCTCGAGTCGGTGCTGATGCGCCCCACCGCTTTTTCACCCCTGCAGTAAGGAGTCCATCATGAGCGGGCCTGTGAAGGTGGATGTGCTGGTGGTCGGCTCCGGCGCGGCGGGGCTTTCTGCCGCGGTGACCGCGGCGATGCACGGCGCCAGCGTCATGGTGGCGGAGAAAGCGTCAGTGCTCGGCGGGACCAGCGCCTGGTCCGGCGGCTGGCTGTGGATCCCCCACAACCCGCTGGCGCGGGCGGAGGGCATCGACGAAGCGGCCGACGCGCCGCTGACCTATCTGCAGCATGAGATGGGGGGCGAAGCCGCCGACGTTCGTCTGCAGACCTTCCTGCGCTACGGGCCGGAGATGGTGGAATTTTTCCATCAGCGGACGGCGGTGCAGTTTCTCTCAGGTAGCGCCATGCCGGACTTTCACGCGTCGCCAGGCGCAGCGAACGGCGGGCGGTCGGTCACCGCGCAGCCCTACGATGGCCGCCTGCTCGGTGACTGGCTCCATCGCCTGCGTCCACCGCTGGAGACCATTAGCCTGGGCGGGATGGGCATCGCCGGCGGCGCGGATATGGCGCATTTTTTCAATGCCACCCGCTCGCCGCGCTCCGCGCTGTATGCCGCCCGTCGCCTGCTGCGCCATGGCTGGCAGCGGCTGCGTGCCGGACGGGGGCAGCATCTGGTCAATGGCAATGCGCTGGTCGCCCGTCTGCTGCGTTCCGCCCTCGACGCCGGAGTGCGTTTTCAGCTTAATGCTCCGGTGGTCCGGCTGCTGCAGGGTCCGCCGGGGGTGTCCGGCGCGGTGCTGCGCAGCGACGGCGGGGAGATTCACGTCGAAGCAGGCGCCGTGGTGCTGGCCTGCGGCGGTTTTCCCCACGATCGACAGCGCCTGGCGCAGGTGGTGCCTCACGCTGCGGAGGGTTACGGCCATTTCTCCGCTGCACCGCCGGACAATCAGGGCGAAGGGATCAGACTTGGCGAATCCGTCGGCGGACAGTTCGACACTTCCCTGCGCCACCCTCTGGCCTGGGCACCGGTGTCCCGCGTCACCCTGGCCAGCGGCCAGCAGCTGATGTTTCCCCATCTGGTGGAACGCGCCAAACCTGGAGTGATCGCCGTCCTGCCCAACGGCAAACGCTTTGTTAACGAGGCTGACTCTTATCATGACTTTATCGCCGCCCTGCTGGCGGCCACACCCGCGGGCGACACGCCGCAGGCCTGGCTGCTGGCCGATCGTCGCGCACTGCGTCGCTACGGCCTGGGCCATGCCAGACCTTTCCCGTTCACCCCCACCGCCTGGCTGCGTACCGGTTACCTGCTGCGGGGAAACACGCTGGCGGATCTGGCGAAGCAGTGCGCCATCGATGCCGATGCGCTGGCGGAAGCCGTTGAACGCTTTAACCACTTCGCCAGCACTGGCGAAGACGTCGATTTTCACCGTGGGGCATCAGCCTATAACCGCGCCCAGGGTGACCATCAGGTGACACTCGGAGCGCTGTGCGAAGGGCCGTTCTACGCGGTGCGCATTCTGCCCGGCTCGCTGGGCACCTTCAGTGGATTGCAAACCGACGAACTTGCCCGGGTGCTGGATGAGCAGCAGCAGCCGATACCGGGTCTGTTCGCCATCGGCAACGACATGTCGAGCGTGATGCGCGGCTATTACCCCAGCGGAGGGATCACCCTCGGGCCCGCCATGACCTTCGGCTATCTGGTGGGCAAAAAACTGGCAGAAAAACAAATAAAAACAACATCATAAATTGATTCCCACGGATGGATGAACACTAACTCTCTTCACCTGCAACTGTACCGGAGCCATTTATGAATATGCGTACCCTATCGCTCGCCGCGCTGACCCTGCTTGATGTCCCTCCCCCCGAACAGGTGCGGATTGCGGCCAGAACCGGTTTTACCCACGTGGGGCTGCGGCTGCTTCCCGCCACACCCGCGGACCCGGACTACGACATGCTGGGCGATACCCCGTCCGTCCGGGCGACGCTCGCCGCGCTGATGGAAACCGGCATCCGCGTATCGGACGTGGAGATCGTTCGCCTGACCCCCGGGTTTACGCTCGACGATCGGCTGCAGCGTTTTATGGAGACCGCCGCGCGTCTTGGCGCCAGACAGGTGTTAGTCGCCGGCAATGATGACCACCTTCAGCGCAGCGCTGACAATCTCGCCATCCTCGCCGCGGTCGGTCGTCCATTTGGGCTGACCATGAACCTTGAGCCGATGCCCTGGACCCAGTTGCGCACGATCGCTGATGCGCAGGCGCTGATCGCCGCCAGCGGGCGGGAAGACATCGGCATTCTGGTGGACGCTCTCCATTTCTGGCGCGCCGGTGAATCACTCAGTACCCTCACCAGCCTGCCAACACATCAATTGAATTATATGCAACTCTGCGATGGCGCGGCGCAGAGGCCGGAGAGCGAGCAGGAACTTATCCGCCAGGCCCGCTCGGCGCGCAACGTGCCAGGGGAAGGCGGTCTGGATCTGCACGGTCTGATGTCGGCCCTGCCGGCGTCGCTGCCGGTCTCCCTCGAAGTGCCGCTCGACGGCGAGCAAGGCGCCCTGCCGCCTCTTCAGCGGGCGCAGTTACTGTTCGATGCCGCGCAGCCCTACCTGCGCGCCTGCGCATAAGGAATACGCTATGACACAGACTCAACGCCTGGATGTCAGAGAGTTAATTAACCGTAACCCGCTGAGCCGCTTTCAAAAGCAGATCATTTTTCTCGGTTTTTGCGTCATCGCTCTCGATGGTTTTGATATCGCGATCATGGGCTTTATCGCCCCGACGCTAAAGCTGGAATGGGGGGTAAGCAACCACCAGCTGGGTCTGGTGATCAGCGCCGCGCTGATCGGCCTCGCGCTGGGGGCGATTTTCTCCGGCCCGCTCGCCGACTGGCTGGGACGCAAGAAGATCATTATCAACAGCGTCTTCTTCTTCGGTTTCTGGACCATCGCCACCGCCTTCTCGCACAACGTAGAGCAGATGATGTTCTTTCGCTTTATGACTGGCCTCGGGCTGGGCGCCGCGATGCCGAATATCGGGACGCTGGTGTCGGAATACGCCCCGGAACGCCAGCGCTCCTTTATCATTACCGTCATCTTTTGCGGCTTCACCTTCGGCGCGGCAGCAGGGGGATTCTCGGCATCGTGGCTGATCCCCCAGTTTGGCTGGCACTCGCTGATGGCGCTCGGCGGTATTCTGCCGCTGCTGTTTGCCCCCCTGCTTATCTGGCTGCTACCGGAGTCGGTTCGTTTTCTGGTGATCAAACAAGCGCCCGCGGCGCGCATTCGCGCCATTCTTAACCGTCTCTATCCCGGACAAATCAGCGACAACGTGACGTTTATCCTGCCGGCGCAGCCGGCGGCCGGCAACGCAATGCGCATTGTCCTCTCCCGCCAGTACGGCTTCGGCTCGCTGATGCTATGGCTGGTCTACTTTATGGGGCTGTTCCTGGTCTATATCCTCGGCAGCTGGCTGCCAACGCTGGTTAAAGCGGTAGGAATGACCGTTAGCCAGGCGGCCATCATGACGGCGATCTACCAGGCGGGCGGCACCCTCGGCTCTTTGTTTGCCGGCTGGCTGATGGACAGGATCAACCCCCATCGCGCGCTGGGGATGATCTACGCCGTTGGCGGCCTGTTCACCATGGCGATGGGCTACGCCGCGGGCAGCTTTGCCCTGCTCTGTATGCTGGCGTTTATCAGCGGCGCCTGCCTGAACGGCGCGAATACCGGCATGAACGCCCTCTCCGCCCGCTACTATCCGACACAGGCGCGGGCGACGGGCTCCAGCTGGATGCACGGCGTCGGGCGTATCGGCGCCATTCTCAGCGCCTTTGCCGGCGCCGAGATGATGGCGCTCAACCTGCCCTTTGAAAGCGTCTTTTTGATCCTCGGTATTCCGGCAGCCCTCACCGTCGCAGGCCTGGCGGCAAAGGGCATCTTTGCCGCCGGTCACCCTCCCGCCGCTTCGCCAGCCCCCGCGTCTGCGCGCGGAGCGTAAGAGCGACATCTGCTCCCCGGTGCAATCTGCGGATTGCACCGTGTTACGGGGTTAAAAAGAAAATTTATTTCATATTCCTCAGCAACGAAAATTACCAACGACGGCGGGCTCTGCTCCGATAAATCATTATCCTTTACTCATCTCTTCTACTCATCTCTTCCACGGCGGTGATGACAAACTTTCACTTATTCGATCCTCCTCGCAATATGAAAAATAAATTTCATATTTAAATTGAATCAGAACAAACATTTCCTTAAATTTACGTCAGTCTATCCGGATGCGCGTTGCCGCAGGCGTCGGCATTCAGCGCCTCAGAGTGCGAATGATTTCAAAAAGGAGAGCACCATGTTAAACGGCCTGAAACCTTTATCCCGTTCCCTGCGCTGGGGCATGGTCGGCGGCGGGGGAACCAGTCAGATCGGCTACAGCCACCGCTGTGCGGCACTGCGTGACAATGTTTATACCTTGCTGGCCGGCGCGCTTGACGTCGATGCCGAGCGCGGGCGCGCGTTCGGTGAGCAGCTGGGCATCGCGCCGGAGCGCTGCTACGCCGACTACCAGACCCTGTTTCGTGAAGAGGCGCAGCGCCCTGACGGCATCGAGGTCGTCTCGGTCACCACCCCGAATAATACCCATTTCGCCATCACCAAAGCGGCGCTGGAAGCGGGTCTCCACGTCATCTGTGAAAAGCCTCTCTGCTTTACTGCCGAAGAGGCGCGCGAGCTGGTGGACCTGAGCAAAAAACAGAACAAAATCGTCGGCGTCACCTATGGCTATGCCGGCTATCAGATGATCCAGCAGGCACGGCAGATGATTGCCGATGGGCTGCTCGGCGAGATCCGCATCGTTAACATGCAGTTCGCCCATGGCTTTCATAACCAGGCCGTCGAGCTGCAGGCAGAATCCACCCGCTGGCGCGTGACGCCGAAGTTTGCCGGGCCCAGCTATGTGCTTGGGGATCTGGCCACCCATCCGCTGTTTGTCGCCGAAACCATGGCGCCGCAGCTCAATATCAAACGGCTGATGTGCTCCCGCCAGAGCTTTGTTCCCTCCCGCGCGCCGCTGGAAGATAACGCCTTTGTCCTGATGGAATATGACAACGGCGCGGTTGGCTCGATGTGGACCAGCGCGGTCAACAGCGGCGCCATGCACTCGCAAAAAGTGCGCATCGTTGGCGAAAAAGCAAGCATCGAATGGTGGGATGAGCATCCTAACCAGCTCAGCTATGAGGTACAGGGTGAGCCGGCGCGCATTCTGGAACGTGGGATGCCCTACCTGTCGCCGAACGCGCTGGCGGATGACCGCATTGGCGGCGGCCATCCGGAAGGGCTGTTCGAAGCCTGGGCCAACCTCTATCGCCGCTATGCGCAGGCGATTGACGCCACGGACCGTGACGATCGCGCCTTCCTGCAAGACTTCTGGTATCCGGACGTCGAAGCCGGACTGCACGGCGTCTATTGGGTAGAGCAGTGCGTGAAATCGGCTGATGCTGGCAGCCAGTGGGTTGACTTTACTTTACCTTAATTTTCCCCTCGCCAGTGGAGTCCCCCTCCACTGGTTTATTGATTTTTACCAACTTGTCTCATCGCGCAACAGCCCCGTAATATCTGTTAAACAAACATTTATTTACGCTTCTTACCCCCCGCCGCTACACTAGGCGCAGTTTTTATATTGAGGTGGTAATGAACGATAACAAAATGACGCCAGGGGAACTGCGCGCGACCTGGGGTTTGGGGACAGTATTCTCCCTGCGCATGCTTGGCATGTTTATGGTCCTGCCGGTTCTGACCACGTATGGCATGGCGTTGCAGGGCGCTAGTGAAGCGCTGATTGGCCTGGCGATCGGTATCTACGGCCTGGCGCAGGCGGTTTTCCAAATCCCCTTCGGACTGTTATCTGACCGTATTGGCCGTAAGCCGCTGATCGTCGGCGGCCTGCTCATCTTTGTACTGGGCAGCGTCATCGCCGCGCTTACCGACTCCATCTGGGGCATCATTCTTGGCCGCGCCCTGCAGGGCTCCGGCGCCATCGCCGCCGCGGTCATGGCCCTGCTGTCCGATCTCACCCGCGAACAGAACCGCACCAAAGCGATGGCCTTTATCGGCGTCAGCTTCGGCGTCACCTTCGCCATCGCCATGGTGCTGGGGCCGATTGTCACCCACCAGTTGGGTCTGCACGCGCTGTTCTGGATGATCGCCATCCTGGCGACCGTCGGCATCCTGCTCACCCTGTGGGTGGTGCCCAATAGCCATAACCATGTCCTTAACCGCGAATCCGGGATGGTGAAGGGCTGCTTTAGCAAGGTGCTGGCGGAGCCGCGCCTGCTGAAGCTTAACTTTGGCATCATGTGCCTGCACATCATGCTGATGTCCACTTTTGTCGCCCTGCCCGGACAACTGGAGGCCGCCGGCTTCCCGGCCGCCGAGCACTGGAAGATTTACCTTGTCACCATGGTTATTTCGTTCATCTCGGTGGTGCCGTTTATCATCTACGCCGAAGTGAAGCGCAAGATGAAGCGCGTCTTCCTGCTCTGCGTCGCCATCCTGCTGATTGCGGAAATTGTCCTCTGGGGCGCCGGAGGCTACTTCTGGGAGTTGGTGGCGGGCGTTCAGCTCTTCTTCCTGGCGTTTAACCTGCTGGAAGCGCTGCTACCGTCGCTAATTAGCAAGGAGTCGCCGGCGGGCTACAAAGGCACCGCGATGGGCGTCTACTCCACCAGCCAGTTCCTCGGGGTAGCCATTGGCGGGGCGCTTGGCGGCTGGGTCGATGGTTTCTTTGATTCGCAAACCGTGTTTCTGCTGGGCGCCCTGCTGGCGATGCTGTGGCTGCTGGTGGCCAGCACCATGAGCGAGCCGCCGTACGTCAGCAGCCTGCGGGTGGAGGTGCCGGACGGCGTGGTTGTCGATGATGCCCTGCAGGCGCGTCTGCTGAGCGCCAGCGGGGTTCATCAGGCGCTGGTGGTACCCGAGGAGCGTTCGGTGTATATCAAAATCGACAGCAAGGTCACCAACCGCTTCGAGATAGAGCAGCTCATCAAAGGGGTATAAAAAAAGCGGGGAATTCCCCGCTTTTTGCTGTCTGTCCGCCGTGTTAGTCGCGGAAGTTTTTGAACTGGAACGGCTGTCCCAGATCGCCACCGCGCACCAGCGCCATCACCGACTGCAGATCGTCGCGGGACTTACCGGTCACGCGGATCTCTTCGCCCTGAATCTGGGCCTGTACTTTCAGCTTGCTGTCTTTGATCAGTTTGACGATCTTCTTCTGCACCGCACTTTCAATGCCCTGCTTCAGCTTCGCTTCAACAAACCAGGTTTTACCGCTGTGCACAATATCTTCCGGCACGTCGAGGGAGGTGCCTTCAATGCCACGTTTGAGCAGCTTGGCGCGCAGGATATCCAGCAGCTGGTTTACCTGGAAATCAGACTCGCTCAGCACTTTAATGGTCTTGTTGGCGTCGTTTAATTCAAAAGTGGCTTCAACACCACGAAAATCAAAACGCGACTCGACTTCGCGGCTCGCGTTGTCCACCGCGTTACGGGCTTCCTGAAGATCAACTTCAGAGACAATATCGAAAGATGGCATCTTTTCCTCTCCTTCCGTTTCTTTTGCGTTGCATAATACCTGCAACGCGGCATAACTCAACTTGTTATCCTGGAAGCTTAGCTGATTACGCAACGCTCGCGCTATTTTCCCCGTGATGTCCGACGATGCAAAAAGCGACGAGATAGATTTTAGCCATTAGCGCCTGGGGTAGCAGCAGAGGAGGAGGAACAATGAAAGTAACCGTACTGGGATGCGGTGCACTGGGACAACTATGGCTGACCGCGTTGTACAAACAGGGACATGACGTCCAGGGCTGGTTGCGCGTACCGCAGCCATTCTGTAGCGTCAACGTCATTGAAACCGATGGCTCGGTGTTCAACGAGTCGCTGACGGCCAACGACCCCGATTTTCTTGCCAGCAGCGAGCTGCTCATGGTCACCTTAAAAGCCTGGCAGGTTTCGAACGCGGTAAAGCACCTGGCCGGGATCCTGCCGGTTACCACGCCGATTGTGCTGATGCATAACGGCATGGGCACCGTCGAAGAGCTGCGCAGCGTGAAACAGCCTTTGCTGCTGGCCTCCACCACCCAGGCGGCACGACGCGACGGCAATGTCATCATCCACGTCGCCCACGGCACCACCCATATCGGACCTGCGAAAAGCTACGAGGAGGACTACAGCTACCTCGCTGAGGTACTGCAGAATGCGCTACCGGATGTCGCCTGGCACAACAATATTTTCTCAGCCACCTGGCGCAAACTGGCGGTTAACTGCGTGATTAACCCGCTGACCGCGCTCAAAGGGTGTAAAAACGGCGATCTGCGCGACTATCCGCAGGAGGTTGCCGCAATTTGCCGCGAGGTGGCGGCGGTAATGGAACGCGAAGGTATTCATACCTCCGCGGAAAACCTGCTATTTTATGTCGGTCAGGTAATTGAAAGTACGGCAGAAAATATCTCTTCCATGCTCCAGGACGTTCGCGCCCAGCGGCATACAGAGATCGACTACATCACCGGTTTTCTGCTCAACCGCGCCCGCGCCCACGGCGTCGCCGTACCGGAAAACGCCCGCTTATTTGAACTGGTCAAGCGTAAGGAGAATGAATATGAGCGCGTCGGCACTGATTTGCCTCGCCCCTGGTAGCGAAGAGACCGAAGCGGTCACCACTATCGACCTGCTGGTCCGCGGCGGAGTAAAGGTGACCACCGCCAGCGTCGCCAGCGACGGTAGCCTGACCATCGTCTGCTCGCGCGGCGTCAAACTGCTGGCGGATGCCCCGCTGGTCGAGGTGGCCGATGGTGATTTCGATATCATCATCCTCCCGGGCGGTATCAAGGGCGCGGAGTGCTTTCGCGACAGCCCGCTACTGGTGGAAACTGTCCGCCAGTTCCATCTCTCAGGCCGCATTGTGGCCGCCATCTGTGCCGCCCCGGCGACCGTGCTGGTGCCTCATCAGCTGTTCCCGATCGGCAACATGACCGGCTTTCCGGCGCTGAAGGAGCATATCCCCGCCGAGCAGTGGCAGGACAAACGGGTGGTCTGGGATCCGCGGGTTAATCTGTTAACCAGCCAGGGACCGGGGACATCGATTGATTTCGCCCTGAAAATGATTGACCTACTGGTGGGTCGCGAGAAAGCGTATGAGGTCGCCTCGCAGCTGGTGATGGCGGCCGGCATCTATAATTACTACGAAGCCTGATAGCCGGTCCGCGCTGCGGACCGGCTCCCCTTTTCCTGAGGAGTCGTAGCATGTCCGGTAGCGCAACCGATTCTCGCGATCTTGTCATCAGCCGCCTGCTCAGCGCGCCCGCTTCTGCCCTGTGGCGCGCGTGGGCCGACCCGGTATTACTCAAAACCTGGTGGTGCCCGAAGCCCTGGCAAACAGAGGTGCTGGCCTTTGACTTTCGCCCCGGCGGCGCGTTTCACACGGTCATGCACGGCCCTGACGGTGAGCGCAGCGATAACCCCGGCTGTTTTCTTGCGGTCATCCCACAACAAAAAATCGTCATGACCACGATGCTGACGGCAGACTATCGTCCTGCCGTTTCCCCCTTTGCCATGACGGCCATTATCACCTTTGCCGATGAACAGAGCGGATGTCGCTATACGGCCACAGTGCTGCATGCCGATGATGAAACCCGCGAGCAGCACGAGCAGATGGGATTTTTTGCGGGCTGGAATATCGTCATCGATCAGCTGAATGACCTGGCGATGACCCTGCGCTAATACACTCCCCTGCCAATAGTAAAAAGGCCTTCCATCAGGGAAGGCCTTTTGCATCATAACAACCAGTTACGGGCGATAAACTTTCACGTTGCTGAAGCCCTGCTCGCGCAGATAGAGCGCCTGCAGACGGCTCATCACCCCACGCTCGCACCACAGCAGCCAGGTTTTGCTCTGATCGAGATCGCCAAACTTGGTGCTTAGCTTGTAGAACGGCAGCGAAACAACCTCAACGCCCTCGACCTTCAGCGGCTTGTCTTCCTGCTCGTCGATGGAGCGAATGTCGAGGATCGCGTCGTTGGCGCCAAAGCCGGTCACGGTTTCCACTTCCACCACCGTCTCTTCCGTCTGCTGGGCGATTTCACGGATATCGATATTGCTCGCCTCTTCCACCACTTTATCGAGGATACTGAAATCGAAGTGTTCTTCTTCCGCTTCAATCTTCGCCTTCACCGCCTTCACGGTCGGGCTCTTGGAGATCACGCCGCAGTATTCCGGCATGGTGCGGGCGAAATCTTCCGTGCCGATCTCACGCGCCAGGTCGATGATGTGCTCTTTATCGTGCGAAATCAGCGGGCGCAGGATCAGGGTATCAGACACATTGTCGATCAGGCGCAGGTTGGTCAAGGTCTGGCTGGAGACCTGACCCAGCGCTTCGCCGGTGACCAGCGCCTGCACGCCGTAGCGTTCCGCGACTTTTGACGCGGCGCGGACCATCATGCGCTTGAGCACCACGCCCATCTGGCCGTCGTCCACTTTTTCGAGGATTTCGCCGACCACGGGCTCAAAGTTAATCGCCACAAAGCGAACGCGGTGCGAGCTGCCGAAGCGGTTCCACAGGTAATGTGCGACCTGGCGGACGCCAATCTCATGGGCGGCGCCGCCCAGGTTAAAGAAGCAGTAGTGCACACGGCAGCCGCGGCGCATCAGCATGTAGCTGGAGACGCCGGAGTCAAAGCCACCGGAGATCAGCGACAGCACATCTTCTTGGGTACCGATCGGGAAACCACCGATACCTTCATAGCGGCCTTTCACCAGCAGCAGGCGATCGTTTTCAATCTCGAGATTGACGGTGACGTCCGGGTCAGTCAGCTTCACGCGCGCCGTTTCAATATGCTGATTCAGACCGCCGCCGACGTAACGCTCTACCTCAATTGAGGTGAATTCATGTTTGCCGCGACGCTTCACCCGCACGCAGAAGGTTTTGCCTTCCAGCGCCTCGCGCCACAGCGGCAGCGTCTTTTCAAAAATATCGTGCAGCGAGGTGAACGGTACGTCTTCAACTTCCAGAATATGGTGGATGCCGGGGATACGGGTCAGCGCATCGCGAATAGCCGGGCGCTGATTTTCATCTTTCGCGCGAACTTCGATATGATCCCAATGACGGACGACGGCCAGCGTCTCGTCATAGTTTTTGAGAACGTTACGAATGTTCCCGGTTAAGATTTTAATGAAGCGCAACCGCACAGATTGGCTTTTGATGGTGATTTCCGGGAACAATTTAATGATAAACTTCATGGCGACAATAGTTCGTTGGCAAGCCCGACAGGGCTATAAGCAAAAGTTGTAAAGCAGCGCACACCGGTGCCTGCATCCTGGGCGCGGAGTATATCACCATTGCGCGTTATTTGCTTACACGCGTGACTTCGTTACCATACCCGGTATTGCCGTCGCGACATAACAAGAGTCTACATTCACTATGCCAAAGAAAAATGAGGCCCCGGCCAGCTTTGAAACTGCTCTGGGCGAACTAGAGCAGATCGTTAACCGTCTGGAAAGCGGCGATTTACCGTTAGAAGAAGCGCTAAGCGAATTTGAACGCGGCGTCCAGCTGGCGCGCCAGGGGCAAAGTCAGCTGCAGAAGGCCGAACAGCGCGTGCAGATCCTGCTGGCGGATAGTGAAGATTCCCCGACCACGCCTTTTACGCCGGACGCTGAATAAAATGGATTTCCCGCAACAATTGCAGGCCTGTGTCGAACAGGCAAACGAAGCGCTGCGCCGTTTCATCGCCCCGCAGCCCTTTCAGAACACTCCGCTGGTGGAAGCGATGCATTATGGCGCATTGTTAGGCGGTAAACGTCTGCGTCCCTTCCTTGTCTACGCCACCGGCGCGATGTTCGGCGTAAGCCGTACCACGCTGGATGCGCCTGCCGCGGCGGTCGAATGCATTCATGCCTACTCCTTGATGCATGATGATTTGCCGGCGATGGATGACGACGATCTGCGTCGCGGCCTGCCGACCTGCCATATTAAATTTGGCGAAGCCAACGCAATTCTTGCGGGAGATGCCCTGCAAACGCTGGCGTTCTCTATACTGAGTGATGCACCGATGGCCGATGTCTCTGACCATGATCGGCTGGCGATGGTCTCCGAACTGGCGCAGGCCAGCGGCGTAGCGGGCATGTGCGGCGGCCAGGCGCTGGATCTGCAGGCGGAAGGACAGCAGGTGGATCTGCAGGCGCTGGAGCGTATCCACCGCCACAAAACGGGGGCGTTGATCCGCGCCGCCGTCCGGATGGGGGCGCTGAGCGCTGGCGAGCGCGGCCGCGCCGCCCTGCCCGCGCTGGATCGCTATGCGGAAAATATCGGTCTTGCCTTCCAGGTCCAGGATGACATTCTCGACGTGGTAGGGGATACTGCGACCCTTGGCAAACGTCAGGGTGCCGACCAGCAATTGGGTAAAAGCACCTATCCCGCCCTCCTGGGTCTTGAGCAAGCCCGGAAGAAAGCGCACGACCTGATCGCTGATGCCCGCCGGTCGTTAGATGAGCTGGCCGCACAATCTCTGGATACTTCGGCACTGGAAGCGCTCGCGAATTACATTATTCAGCGCGATAAATAAACAATAAATGAGTCTCTGATGAGTTTTGATATTGCCAAATACCCGACCCTGGCGCTGGTAGATTCCACCCAGGAGTTGCGCCTGTTGCCAAAAGAGAGCCTGCCGAAGCTGTGTGATGAGCTGCGGCGCTATCTGCTGGACAGCGTCAGCCGCTCCAGCGGTCACTTTGCCTCCGGCCTCGGCACGGTGGAACTGACCGTGGCGCTGCACTACGTGTATAACACGCCGTTCGATCGCCTGATCTGGGACGTCGGCCATCAGGCCTACCCGCATAAAATTCTGACCGGCCGCCGCGACAAAATCGGCACCATTCGCCAGAAAGGCGGCCTGCATCCTTTCCCGTGGCGCGGCGAAAGCGAGTATGACGTACTAAGCGTCGGCCACTCCTCCACCTCCATATCAGCTGGTATTGGGGTGGCTATCGCCGCCGCGAAAGAGGATAAGCAGCGGCGCGCGGTATGCGTGATTGGCGACGGGGCGATCACCGCCGGCATGGCGTTTGAGGCGATGAACCACGCCGGGGATATCAAACCCGACCTGCTGGTAGTGCTGAATGACAATGAAATGTCGATTTCTGAGAACGTCGGCGCGCTGAACAATCATCTGGCGCAGCTGCTCTCCGGTAAGCTCTACTCCACCCTGCGCGAAGGGGGCAAAAAGGTCTTCTCCGGGGTGCCGCCGATAAAAGAGCTGCTTAAGCGGACCGAAGAACATATCAAAGGGATGGTGGTGCCGGGCACGCTGTTTGAAGAGCTGGGCTTTAACTACATCGGGCCGGTAGATGGCCATGACGTACTCGGTCTGGTCAGTACCCTGAAGAACATGCGCGACCTGAAAGGCCCGCAGTTCCTGCATATTATGACCAAAAAGGGCCGCGGCTATGAGCCCGCCGAGAAAGACCCGATCACCTTCCATGCGGTGCCAAAATTCGACCATACCAGCGGCGTGCTGCCTAAAAGCAGCGGCGGCCTCCCCACCTACTCGAAAATCTTCGGCGACTGGCTGTGCGAAACGGCCGCCAAAGACAGCAAGCTGATGGCGATCACCCCGGCGATGCGCGAAGGCTCAGGGATGGTGGAATTTTCGAAAAAATTCCCCGATCAGTACTTTGACGTCGCCATCGCCGAGCAGCATGCGGTCACCTTCGCCGCCGGGCTGGCGATTGGCGACTACAAGCCAGTCGTGGCCATCTACTCCACCTTCCTGCAGCGAGCCTACGATCAGGTGATCCACGATGTGGCTATCCAGAAGTTGCCGGTGCTGTTTGCTATCGACCGTGCCGGGATTGTCGGCGCAGACGGTCAGACGCATCAGGGAGCGTTCGATCTCTCCTTCCTGCGCTGTATTCCGGATATGGTGGTGATGACCCCGAGCGATGAAAATGAATGTCGCCAGATGCTGTACACCGGCTACCACTACAGCGAAGGGCCAAGCGCGGTACGCTATCCGCGCGGTAGCGGCACTGGCGCGACGCTGGAGCCGCTGGCGTCGCTGCCGATCGGCAAAGGCGTGGTGAAACGCCAGGGCGAGAAGATAGCGATCCTCAACTTCGGCACCCTGTTACCGGAAGCCGCGGCGGTGGCGGACAAACTCAACGCTACCCTGGTAGATATGCGCTTTGTGAAGCCGCTGGATACCGCGCTGATCCTGCAGCTGGCCGGTGAGCATGACGCGCTGGTGACGCTGGAAGAGAACGCCATCATGGGCGGCGCCGGCAGCGGCGTGAACGAAGTGCTGATGGCCCATCGCCGGGCGGTACCGGTGCTCAATATTGGCCTGCCGGATTATTTTATTCCTCAGGGCACTCAGGAAGAGATCCGCGCCGATCTCGGCCTTGATGCCGCCGGTATTGAAGCCAAAATCCTCGACTGGCTGGCATAATCGCCCCACCTGCTCCTGCTATGCTTAAGGGATACCCTTGATGAATAGCAGGAGCGCACTATGCACTACATCCCCCTCGGTGACACTGCCTTACGTGTTTCCCGGCTCTGCCTTGGCTGCATGACCTTCGGCGAGCCTGACCGCGGCAGACACGCCTGGACGCTTCCGGAAGAGAGCAGCCGCCCGCTTATCCAGCACGCCATTGAAGGCGGCATCAACTTCTTCGATACCGCAAACAGCTACTCCGATGGCAGCAGCGAAGAGATCGTCGGTCGCGCTCTGCGCGACTTCGCCCGCCGCGACGAGGTGATTGTCGCCACCAAGGTATATCACCAGGTTGGCGACCTGGCGGAAGGCCTCTCCCGGGCGCAGATCCTGCGCTCTATCGACGACAGCCTGCGCCGTCTTGGCATGGACTATGTCGACCTGCTGCAGATCCACCGCTGGGACTACAGTACCCCGCTTGAAGAGACGCTCGAAGCGCTGGACGAGGTGGTGAAAGCGGGCAAAGCCCGCTATATCGGCGCGTCGTCCATGCATGCCAGGCAGTTTGCCCAGGCGCTGGCGCTCCAGCAACAGAACGGCTGGGCGCGCTTCGTCACGATGCAGGATCACTACAACCTGATTTACCGGGAAGAAGAGAATGAAATGCTGCCCCTGTGCCAACGTAACGGTGTAGCAGTGATCCCCTGGAGCCCGCTGGCGCGCGGCAGACTGACCCGCCCATGGGGAGAGACCACCGCCCGGCTGGTCTCGGATGAATTCGGCAAATCGCTGTACAGCACCAGCGAAGAAAACGATGCGCAGATCGCCGAGAATCTCGCGGACGTGGCGGAAGAACTTGACGCCAGCCGCGCGCAGGTCGCCCTCGCCTGGCTGTTAAGCAAACCCGGCGTCGCCGCGCCGATTATCGGCCCGTCGCGTCAGGAACAGCTCGATGACCTTCTGCAGGCGGTGGATTTGACGCTCTCCCCGGAACAGATCGATAAACTGGAGGCGCCGTATCAGCCGCATCCGGTGGTGGGATTTAAGTGACGGGCGTGGTTTCCCCGACAGCGTAGCGCTGCCGGGGAGAGGCGGTTAAAGCAGACCAATGGGCCAGTGATGGCCAATGACGTACAGCACGCCGGCGGAGATCACG
Source organism: Klebsiella africana (assembly GCF_020526085.1). NCBI lineage: Bacteria > Pseudomonadati > Pseudomonadota > Gammaproteobacteria > Enterobacterales > Enterobacteriaceae > Klebsiella > Klebsiella africana. Next base: position 4,040,015 of record NZ_CP084874.1, read on the forward strand.
CCGGCGACGATGTCGTCGACCATAATCCCCATTCCGCCGTGGATATTGCGGTCAAACCAGCGAATCGGCCACGGCTTCCACATATCGAAAATACGGAAAATCACGAAGCCCGCGGCCACCCACTGCCAGTCCAGCGTCGGCAGCGCCATCAGGGTGATCCACATCCCGACGAACTCGTCCCAGACGATGCTGCCGTGGTCATGGGTGCCCATATCTTTAGCCGTACGGTGACAAAGATAGACCCCGATACAGATGCTCATCATCACCACCAGCGAGTAGAGCTGCCAGGGGAGAAAAGTCATCAGATACCAGAACGGGATCGCCGCCAGCGACCCCATCGTGCCCGGGACCACCGGGCTTAAGCCGCTGCCAAAGCCGGTCGCCAGCAGATGCCACGGATTACGCATGCTCAGGCGGCTAAGCGCCTCGTCTCGACTACGCAAAGTGATCGTATCCCTTTAAATCAAGCGCGACCGGCTTACCGTCGCGGATAAACTGTAGCCCTTCGCTCTCCGGCGCAATCTGTCCGATACAGGTAAAACGCGCGCCAAGATGGCCAAGGGCCACATCCAGCGCCCCGCGGTTCAGCTCCGGTACGGTAAAGCACAGTTCGTAATCTTCCCCACCGGCGAGCGCCCAGCGCAGCGCCTGCTCAGCATCAACCTGGCGCAGCATCGCGTCGGAGTATGGCATGGCATCGAGATCGATACGTGCGCCACAGCCGCTGGCTTTTAGAATATGGCCCAGATCGGAGATCAGGCCGTCGGAAAGATCGATAGCCGAGGTCGCCAGGTCACGCAGCGCCTGGCCCTGCAGCACGCGCGGCATCGGCCGCAGATGGCGGGCCAGCAGGTAGTCGGCGTCAGACGGTTCATCCACCGTCAGCCGGTTCTGCAGCACCGCCAGGCCGGCGGCGCTGTCTCCCGGGGTACCGGTAACATAGATCCAGTCGCCCGGCTTCGCGCCAGCGCGTTTCATGGCGCGTCCCGGCGGCACAAAGCCGTGGATACCCAGCGTCATGGCGAGCGGACCACGGGTGGTGTCGCCGCCAATCAGCTGCATATCGTAATAGTCCAGCTGGACAAACAGGCTGTCGCTGAAGGCTTCGAGCCATGCTTCGTCCACCTCCGGCAAAGTGAGTGCCAGTGTGAGCCACGCCGGCTCCGCGCCCATTGCCGCGAGGTCGCTCAAATTCACCGCCAGCGCTTTATAGGCGAGGTCGGCCGGGTCGATATCAGGTAAAAAGTGATTGCCCGCCACCAGAGTGTCGGTGCTGATTGCCAGCGTTTTTTTCTCAGGAATATTCAGAAGAGCGCAGTCATCGCCGATGCCGGTTTCAACATCAAGGCGGGCGCTTTTAACGCGATCAAAATAACGGGCAATCAGGGAAAATTCGCCGCATGCCATACGTTATGCCTCAGCAAAATAATAAATAAGGCCGGGCTGCGAGGCGACCCTCGCAAAACCCGGCCTGCAGTTTACTTCTTGTGGGGACGAATTACCGGAGCCGCTTTGTCCAGCACGCCGTTAACGAACTTGTGGCTATCTTCAGCGCCGAAGGTTTTCGCCAGTTCGATAGCTTCATTGATGGCCACTTTATACGGTACGTCGTCACGTTTGGACAGCTCAAACAGCGCGATACGCAGCACCGCTTTTTCCACCTGGCCCAGCTCTTCCAGCTGACGGGACAGGTAGGGCTTCATCAGGCCGTCGAGGTACGCGCTGTTAGTCGCCACTCCGGACAGCAGTTCGCGGAAATACAGAACATCAACATCTTTTACGTCCTGTTCCGCCAGGAACTGGTATTCAACATCAGCGATGTCGTTGTGGGACAACTGCCAGGAGTAGAGCGCCTGGACGGCACACTCACGGGCGCGGCGACGAGCAGCAGGTTTCACGGAATTCCCCTTACAAAAATCAGGCCTTGATGGCTTTCAATACGTTAATCATTTCCAGCGCGGTCAGCGCAGCTTCTGCGCCTTTGTTACCGGCTTTGGTGCCAGCGCGCTCAATGGCTTGTTCAATACTTTCAGTGGTCAGAACACCAAAGGCTACCGGGATTTCGCTATCCTGAGCGACATGCGCCAGGCCATTGCTGGCACCGCCTGCCACATATTCAAAGTGGGCGGTACCGCCGCGAATCACCGTCCCCAGCGCAATCACCGCGTCATATTTACCGGTTTTCGCCAGTGCGCCAGCCGCCAGCGGCAGCTCATACGCGCCTGGAACCCAAACAACGGTGATGTTTTCATCTTTTACCTGACCAATGCGTTTCAGAGCGTCAATCGCACCTTCCAGCAGGCTGTCATTGATAAAGTTGTTGAAACGCGCAATGGTGATGGCGACGCGAGCGTCCGGGGTAGCAACGTTAGCTTCAATAATGTTCATACTCTTCCTTCGGGTTCATGTGCCCCGCAAGGGGGGCGGATTTTATCATATTATTCTGAGCGCTGCTTCCTAATAATCAGGAAAGCCTCACGCAGTGGTTAAATGCAGGCAGACATCGGGGCCAACCTGACGTATCTCATTGAATTTAAAATGGGGGGCCTGGCTTAGTTTCTCAAGCCCCGGCAGCGCGCATAAACCGCGTGCATCACTGCCTAACAGTTTAGGCGCAATATAGACGATAAGCTCATCCACCAGACCGGCCTGAAGCAATGCGCCGGCCAGCGTAGCTCCCGCTTCCACCCAGACGCTGTTAACCTGCTGTTTGCCGAGCAGCATCATCAGCAGCACCAGATCGAGATGGCCGTTATGCTCCGGAACCAACAGCGTGCGGGCGCTTTCCGGCCACTGCCGTTCATCCGCGCGCAGGCGGGCAAACAGCGTTTCTCCCGCCTGCCGCACAATACGGTGTTCAGGCGTGACGCGGTTCTGACTGTCGATGACGACGCGCAGCGGCTGGCGCAAATTCACTTCGGGATAAAGCGCCTGGGTATCGGCGCTCAGCTCCTGCCAGCGCACGGTCAGCGCCGGATCGTCCGCCAGCACGGTGGCGCTGCTGGTAAGAATGGCATGGCTCTGCGCACGCAGGCGCTGCACGTCGCGCCGCGCCTGCGGGGAGGTGATCCACTGGCTTTCGCCGCTGGCCATCGCCGTGCGGCCGTCCAGCGAGGCGCCCAACTTCAGCTGCACCCAGGGAAAACCGGTGCGCATCCGCTTCAGGAAGCCCTTATTCAGCGCTTCCGCTTCGTTCATCATCAGCCCATGGCTAACCTCAATACCGGCCTGCTGCAGGCGATACAAACCGCGCCCCGCCACCTGCGGGTTCGGATCCTGCATCGCAGCGACAACGCGGCTGACACCGGCGGCGATCAGCGCATCGCAGCATGGCGGCGTACGGCCATGGTGACTGCAGGGCTCAAGAGTGACGTAGGCGGTCGCGCCGCGCGCCTTTTCGCCAGCCATGCGCAGGGCGTGCACTTCAGCATGCGGCTCGCCGGCGCGATAGTGAAACCCCTCACCGACGATCTCGCCGTCTTTTACAATGACGCAGCCGACGTTAGGGTTAGGATGGGTGGTAAAGCGTCCGCGCGCGGCAAGCTTCAGCGCACGCGCCATGTACATTTCGTCCTGCATGGCTTAGTCCTGTAAGCGGGCGATCTCTTCGCCGAATTCTTTAATATCTTCGAAGCTGCGATAGACCGACGCGAAGCGAATATAGGCGACTTTATCCAGCTTTTTCAGCTGCTCCATCACCAGGTTGCCGATCATTTTGCTGGCCACTTCGCGCTCGCCGGTGCCGCGCAGATGAGTCTTGATATGGTTAACCGCCATTTCCACGTCATCAGCGCTAACCGGACGTTTCTCCAGCGCTTTCAGCATCCCGCTGCGCAGCTTGTCTTCGTTGAAGGGTTCGCGCACATCGTTACTCTTCACCACCCGCGGCATCACCAGCTCGGCCACTTCGAAGGTGGTAAAGCGTTCATTACAGACCAGGCACTGCCGACGGCGACGCACGGAAGAGCCTTCCCCCACCAGACGAGAGTCGATCACTTTGGTATCCACGGCGAAACAGAAAGGGCAATGCATAGCGCGTCCTGACAGGTAGTTAAACTGAAGGGTAGTTTACCGCGAAGTGACCTGACTACAAAGAAAGAGCTTTTGAGACAAAGGATCTATGGGAGATATGCCTGGTTTGGCTACCATTAAGCATCTTCTGTAAACGGAATCCTGACCATGACAAGACGTTATCTGAAGCTCGCCATCGCGGGCAGCCTGTTCACCCTGACCGCCTGCGCCCAGCAAAGCGAAGTCCGCCAGATGCACCAGAGCGTGAGTACGCTGAGTCAGGAGATGACCCAGCTCAACCAGCAAACGATCAAAATCACCCAACAAAATACGCTGAACGCCAAATCCACCCGCGGCGTCTATCTGCTGCCGGAGGCCAAAACCCCGGCACGGCTGGAGAGCCAGATCGGCACTCTACGCATGTCGGTGGGCAACATTACGCAGGATGGCGACGGTTCACGCCTGACTTTACGCATCCAGGGTGAATCCAACGATCCGCTGCCGGCCTTTACCGCCACCGTCGCTTCCGGGCAGATCACCGGCACTACTCACAGCTATCAGGAAGTGAATGTCCAGGATCAGTTGATCAGCGCGCCGGCCAGCACCCTCGCCCCCAGCGATGTCGATATCCCGTTGCGCCTGAACGTGTCGCCGGACAAAGTCGGTTTTATTCGCGTCCACGATATCCAGCCCGCCGCCCAGTAAGCCTTCACGCCGGGCCTGCCCCGCCCGGCTACGCCCTGCCCCGTCTTTCTAATCCACTTACAACTTTTCGCAAGAGTTCATTAGAAATCGTTCTGCAGCGCGATTTTCAGTAGCATTTTGTCAAGAAATGCATAGAATCGTGAACGCAATCGATTACGCATGTTCTGGTTATGTGAAACAACACGTATTTTTGTGAGCAATGATTCCTATAATAGACCCCCACAGAAAGACGAAATATTTAGAAACGCTTCGGCACTTCTTTTAACGCCTTCAGGCTCAATTTAAACAGTGGCATTACTATGAAAAAAACATTACTGGCAGCGGGTGCGGTTGTGGCGCTCTCCACTACTTTTGCCGCGGGCGCGGCAGAAAACGACAAACCGCAGTATCTGTCTGACTGGTGGCACCAGAGTGTTAACGTGGTGGGCAGCTACCACACCCGTTTTGGACCGCAGATCCGTAACGATACCTACCTGGAATATGAAGCGTTCGCCAAAAAAGACTGGTTTGATTTCTACGGCTACATCGATGCCCCGGTATTCTTCGGCGGCAACAGTACGGCAAAAGGTATCTGGAACAAAGGTTCCCCGCTGTTTATGGAGATCGAACCGCGTTTCTCTATCGATAAGCTGACCAATACCGATCTAAGCTTCGGGCCGTTCAAAGAATGGTATTTCGCCAACAACTATATCTACGATATGGGCCGCAACGACTCTCAGGAGCAGAGCACCTGGTATATGGGTCTGGGCACCGATATCGATACCGGCCTGCCGATGAGCCTGTCGCTGAACATCTATGCCAAGTACCAGTGGCAGAACTACGGCGCCTCCAACGAAAACGAGTGGGACGGTTACCGCTTCAAAGTGAAATACTTCGTGCCGCTGACCGATCTGTGGGGCGGTTCGCTGAGCTACATCGGCTTCACCAACTTCGACTGGGGCTCTGACCTCGGCGATGACAACTTCTACGATCTGAACGGGAAGCACGCGCGTACCAGCAACTCCATCGCCTCCAGCCACATCCTGGCGCTGAACTACGCGCACTGGCACTACTCTATCGTCGCTCGTTACTTCCATAACGGCGGCCAGTGGGCTGACGATGCGAAGCTGAACTTCGGCGACGGCGACTTCAGCGTCCGCTCGACCGGCTGGGGTGGTTACTTCGTGGTCGGCTACAACTTCTAATTGCTGATACAGCAAGACAGCGCCCGGGCCACCCGGGCGTTTTTATTTCTCTCGCACCTCGCAGCGGACTTTGCGCAAAAAATCGTTTAATGAGCGTTCGGCGCACTCGCTAAATCGACGTTCGGTCGCCCTGACCGCCAGACAGCGGTCGAGGCGAAAGTTACGATAATCATTACGCAGCTCGCACCAGGCCACCAGCAGCCAGCGCTCCCCCCAGAAAAACAGCCCCAGCGGCAGCACGTCGCGCTCGGTCACCCGACCGGACTCATCCTGATAGCGCAGAGCCAGCACCTGCTGGCCGGAGACCGCCTGATGAATGACGTCAAAGAAGGTTTTGGCATAGCGATGGGCGCCGAGATCGGGGGCAAACAGGCGGGTCTGCTCCGCCTGGCGCCGGCGCGCCTCCGGGAGGATCGCCAGCATTTTTTCCTGGGCGGATTCCAGCGACTGCGACAGCGCCTCACCGCCCCAGGTTTTCAGCAGCCGAATCGCGGCGATCAGCGCTTCGGATTCTTTGGTGGTCAGCATCAGCGGCGGCAGATCGTAGCCCGCCAGCAACCGGTAGCCGCTGCCCGCCTCGCCCTCCACCGGCACGCCGGAGAGGGAGAGATCGCGAATATCGCGATAGACGGTACGCTCCGACACGCCCAGCCGCTCCGCCAGCAGCGCGGCGGTAGTGAGCCGCCTGCCGCGCAGGATCTGCACAATCTGAAATAAACGGTCGGCGCGTCGGGTCATGTCTCACTTCACAAAACGTTCAGGTTAAGCCGGCTGGTGCAGGCCGACGCGGTTGCCCTCGCTGTCAGTAAACAGGGCGATGGTGCCAATATCATTCGGCAGCGTCAGCGGGCCGAAGACACAGGCCCCACCCGCCAAGGCAACGCGCTCCAGGGTGGCGGCAAGATGGTCTGTATGCAGGTAAATAATAGCGCCCTGCGCCGAGGGCGCGATACCCTCAAATTTGGCCAGCGCGCCGCCGGGGGCCGGATCCTGATGCGGGAACACCGCCAGCTCGGCGCAGTCCATGGTTTCGCGACGCAGCGTCACTTGCATCACCGGTTCATAAAACGCGACGGCGCGTTCCATGTCAGCGACCGGAATTTCAAACCAGTTAATCACATTGTTCATACTTCCTCCTGCTCGTTAGTGAGTTCAGAGGCAGTGTATGGGAGGGCTCCTGACAGCATACTGTCAGCAGGTTTTGTCGCGGGCAAAAAAATCCCGGCCGCAAGGGCCGGGATTGCTTTATATCAACTGAACCGGATTACGGCAGAATAGACGGCTGATCCGCCCCTTCTTTCTCGACCTTCTGCTGGATCAGATGCTCGCGCTTCATGCCCAGCTTCAACGCCAGCGCGGAAGCGACGTAGATAGAAGAAGCCGTACCGATGGAGACACCGATCAGCATGGTCAGCGAGAAACCTTCCAGAATCGGGCCGCCGAACAGGAACAGCATCAGGATCACCATCAAAGTGGTACCAGAGGTGATCAAGGTACGGTGCAGCGTCTGGGTCAACGACACGTTAAAGATCTCGTACGGCGTACCGCGGCGGATCTTACGGAAGTTTTCACGGATACGGTCCGATACCACGATACTGTCGTTCAGCGAGTAGCCGATAACCGACATCAACGAGGCCACAATGGTCAGGTCGATCTCGATATGGAACAGCGACAGCACGCCCATGGTGATCACCACGTCGTGCGCCAGGGCGATAACCACCCCGGCGGCCAGACGCCATTCGAAGCGGAAGCCGACGTAGATCAGGATACAGACCAGCGCCGCAATCAGCGCCAGGGCGCCGGTTTGCGCGAGGTCCGCACCGACGCTCGGGCCGACAAACTCAATACGCTTCACTGCCGCATTCTGGCTGGTCGATTCGTTAATCACCGTCACGACCTTGCTGCCCAGCTCCTGGCTGCCGTTGGCGTCATGCACCGGCGGCATACGTACCATGATGTCGCGGCTGCTGCCAAAGTTCTGCACCTGCGGCTCTTCAAAGCCCGCTTTCTGCAGGGAATCGCGCATCTGATCCAGATCGACCGGTTTCTCAAGGGTAATTTCAATCACCGTACCGCCGGTGAAATCGAGCCCCCAGTTAAACCCACGAACGCCGATGATGGCGATCGACACAATCAGCAGAAAACCTGAAATGCCGAAGGCCCAGTAGTCCCAGCGCATAAAGTCCCAGACTTTACGGCCGTGGTTCAATTGTTCAACAGTATATTCCTGTGCCACAACGCACTCCTCAGATAGACAGCTTTTTAACGCGCTTGCCGCCGTACAGCAGGTTCACGATGGCACGGGTGCCGACGATAGCGGTAAACATTGAGGTCGCGATACCGATACCGGTGGTAATCGCAAACCCTTTAATGGCACCGGTACCGACCGCGTACAGGATGATCACTTTGATAAGCGTCGTCACGTTGGCGTCGAAGATCGAGCTGAACGCGCCGCGATAACCTTCGTCAATCGCCTGCTGAACGGTACGCCCGTTGCTCAGCTCTTCTTTGATACGCTCGTTGATCAGAACGTTAGCATCGACCGCCACCGCAAGGGTTAACACGATACCCGCGATGCCCGGCATGGTCAGCGTCGCCCCCGGGATCAGGGACATAATGCCGACAATCAGTATCAGGTTGGCAATCAGCGCCGAGGTCGCAATCAGGCCGAACTTCTTATAGAAGAGGATCATGAACAGGATAGAGACCACCAGACCGGCCAGACAGGCTTCCAGACCCTGCTTGATGTTCTGCATTCCCAAGGTTGGGCCGATAGTCCGCTCTTCGACGATCTGAATCGGCGCAATCAGCGCACCGGCACGCAGCAGCAGCGACAGCTGGCGCGCTTCGTTCGGGTTGCTGATACCGGTGATACGGAAGCTGTTACCCAGACGCGACTGGATGTTGGCGATGTTAATCACCTCTTCCTCTTTCGCCAGGATAGCGCGCCCGTTGGCGTCTTTCTTACCGCTGTCTTTATACTCCACGAACAGGGTCGCCATCGGCTTGCCGATGTTGTCCTTAGTGAAGTTAGACATGATGTTACCGCCCGCGCTGTCCAGCGAGATATTAACCTGCGGCTGGTTGTACTCATCCATGCTGGAGGTGGAGTCGGTGATATGGTCACCGGTCAGAATCACCCGCTTATATAGCACTACCGGCTGGCCTTCACGCGTCTGCTTCACCTCCGAGTCGCCCGGCACGCGGCCAGAGGCGGCAGCGGACTGGTCCACGTTAGTATTGACCAGACGGAACTCGAGGGTCGCGGTCGCGCCAAGGATTTCCTTCGCACGCGCGGTATCCTGGATACCTGGCAGCTCAACCACGATGCGGTCAGCGCCCTGACGCTGAACCAGCGGCTCGGCGACGCCCAGCTGGTTAACACGGTTACGCAGGATATTAATGTTCTGCTGAACCGCGTACTCACGGGCTTCTTTCAGGCGCTCATCGGTCATCACCGCTTTCAGGCTGTTGTCACCCTGAGAGGAGATAACCAGATCGCGATGGCGAGGGCTGAGATAAGAGATAGCCTGGTCGCGCGCCGCGCTGTCGCGGAAGACGATGCTCAGACCGTAGTTGTCTTCTTTACGCACGGTCGCGTAAGGAATGCCTTTGTCACGCAGCTCGCTGCGCAGGCTATCGATGTTCTGTTCCTGCAGTTTGCCTAACGCGGTGTCCATGTCGACTTCCATCAGGAAGTGCACGCCGCCGCGCAGATCAAGACCCAGCTTCATCGGCTCGGCATAGAGTGCCGCCAGCCAGCGTGGGGTTGCCGGAGCAAGGTTCAGCGCCACGACGTATTTGTCACCCAGCACGTTAAGCAGCGCTTCGCGCGCGCGCAGCTGGGTATCAGTGGTGTCGAAGCGCGCAAGAATAGCGCCCTCTTCCAGTGCCACAGACTTCGCGGTTATTTTTTCTTCTTGTAAAGTTTTCTGGACCTGGATCAGCGTTTGCTCACTGGCGGCGACGCCGCGCGCGCCAGTGATTTGAACAGCCGGATCCTCACCATACAGGTTGGGAAGCGCATAGATCAGGCCGACGACAATAACGACGACCAGCATGACGTACTTCCACAAAGGATAACGGTTTAACACGGCAGTTCCCTTTGGGAAAAGTTAGATTACAGCGCCTTCATGGTGCCTTTCGGCAGAACGGCAGCAACGAAGTCACGTTTGATAACCACTTCAGTGGTATCGTTCAGCGCGATAGCAATGTAGCCAGTTTCCGCTACTTTGGTCACGCGACCGACCAGACCGCCGTTGGTCAGCACTTCATCACCTTTGGCGATGGAGTTCATCAGGTTCTTATGTTCCTTGGTGCGCTTCTGCTGTGGACGCAGGATCATGAAGTAAAAAATCAGACCGAACACCACCAGCATCAGAATCAGAGACATCGGGCTGCCCTGCGCCGGTGCACCCGTTGCCGCTACCGCATCAGAAATAAAAAAGCTCATTGAAATTCCCTCATTATTAAAATTAATCAACGTTCAAAGGAGGCACGGTGCGCCCCTGACGTTGGTAAAAATCGGTCACGAAGCTCTCTAATTTACCCTCTTCGATAGCCTTGCGTAAACCAGCCATTAAACGCTGATAGTAGCGCAGGTTATGAATGGTATTGAGACGCGCGCCCAATATTTCGTTGCAACGGTCGAGGTGATGCAAGTAAGCGCGTGAATAATTGCGACATGTATAGCAATCACACTCGGCGTCCAGCGGCGCGGTATCGCTTTTGTGCTTCGCGTTGCGGATTTTCACCACGCCGTCGGTGACGAACAGGTGGCCGTTACGCGCGTTGCGCGTCGGCATGACGCAGTCGAACATATCGATACCGCGACGTACCCCTTCCACCAGATCTTCCGGCTTCCCGACGCCCATCAGGTATCGTGGTTTATCGGCCGGGATCTGCGGGCAGACGTGCTCCAGAATGCGATGCATGTCTTCCTTCGGCTCACCGACCGCCAAACCGCCGACAGCGTAGCCATCAAAGCCAATCTCTACCAGACCTTTCACCGAGATATCGCGTAAATCTTCGTAAACGCTACCCTGAATAATGCCGAACAGCGCATTTTTATTGCCAAGGCTATCGAAACGGTCGCGGCTGCGCTTCGCCCAGCGCAGAGACATCTCCATTGAGCGCTTGGCGTAATCCCAGTCCGCCGGGTACGGCGTACATTCGTCGAAGATCATCACGATGTCGGAACCGAGATCGTACTGAATCTCCATCGATTTTTCCGGATCGAGGAAAATCGGATCGCCGTTGATCGGATTGCGGAAGTGGACGCCCTGCTCGGTGATCTTACGGATATCGCCAAGGCTGAACACCTGGAAGCCGCCGGAGTCGGTCAGGATCGGTCCTTTCCACTGCATAAAATCGTGCAGATCGCCGTGCAGCTTCATGATCTCCTGACCCGGACGCAGCCACAGGTGGAAGGTGTTGCCGAGAATAATCTGCGCGCCGGTGGCTTCCACCTCTTCCGGCGTCATCCCTTTGACGGTGCCGTAGGTGCCAACGGGCATAAAGGCCGGTGTTTCCACCACGCCGCGCTCAAACACCAGGCGACCGCGGCGGGCGCGACCGTCGGTGGTATCCAGTTCAAATTTCATGCTTGCTCCTGCGTCAGAAAAACAGTCCGACGTTTTCATACTCGCCACGGAATGATTCCGTAGCTAAAAAATGCGTTATGGCGTCTACAAGCCGGCGTACCGGTACCGGCCTGTTTAAGGACGCTCAGAAATAGCCTGCGGATTGTACGTGATAAACATCGCATCCCCGTAGCTAAAAAAGCGGTATTTCTGCTCCACCGCCACCTTATAGGCGTTCATGGTGTGCTGATAACCCGCAAATGCCGACACCAGCATAATCAGTGTGGATTCAGGGAGATGGAAGTTAGTCACCAGCGCATCGATCACCTGGTACTGATAACCTGGATAGATGAAAATCTGCGTATCGTTGAAGAATGGCGCAATCAGGGCATCTTTCGCCGCCTGCGCCGCGCTCTCCAGCGAGCGTACCGAGGTGGTGCCTACCGCAATCACGCGGTTGCCGCGCGCTTTCGCCGCCAGCACCGCATCGACCACCTCCTGCGGCACTTCGGCATATTCGGAGTGCATAGTGTGCTCTTCAATGCTGTCGACGCGCACCGGCTGGAAGGTACCCGCGCCCACGTGCAGGGTGACAAACGCCATCTCAACGCCTTTGGCGCGCAGTTTGTCCAGCAGCGGTTCGTCGAAGTGCAGACCAGCGGTCGGGGCGGCTACCGCGCCCGGTCTGGTGCCGTAGACGGTTTGATAGAGCTCGCGGTCGGCCTCTTCGTCCGGGCGGTCAATATAGGGCGGCAGCGGCATATGGCCAATCCCGTTAAGGATCTCCAGCACCGGGCGCTCGTCGTTAAATTCCACTTCAAACAGCGCGCCGTGACGCGCCAGCATGGTGGCCTGAATGCTCTCGTCGTCGCCCAGCAGCAGCTCGGCGCCCGGCTTCGGCGCTTTCGAGGCGCGAATATGGGCCAGAATGCGCTTATCATCCAGCATCCTCTCCACCAGCACTTCAATCTTGCCGCCGCTGGCCTTACGACCGAACAGACGCGCCGGGATCACCCGGGTGTTGTTAAACACCAGCAGATCGCCTGGATTGAGCTTATCGAGGATGTCGGTGAAGGTGCCATGCGTCAGCGCGCCCGTCGGCCCGTCCAGGGAGAGCAAGCGACAGCTACTGCGCTCAGGCATCGGATAGTGGGCAATCAGAGATTCGGGTAGTTCAAAAGCAAAATCGGTAACGCGCATGACGGTAACTCAGACTGAATAAAGAGGCGGGTAGTCTAGTGCCGGGGCGGTCTGCCTGCAACCTTTACCCCTCCGGATGAATGACATAATCTATATTCCGAATCATTCCGAATGCCGCCATGCGGCAACCGAATGCCTTACCGGTGGCAAAGGTGCCGCGCGCGGCCAGACAGCATGCCATTCGGCCACTGAGGCGCCGTTCAGCACAACATCGGTGACGCCACCCGCCCGCTCGTATTTAAAGGATGTCGTTTTATGAATTTTCTCGCCCACCTGCACCTGGCCCATCTCGCCGACAGTTCGTTGCCCGGCAACCTGATGGCCGACTTCGTGCGCGGCAACCCGCAGGGCGTCTATCCGGCGGAGATCATCGACGGCATCTATATGCATCGGCGGATTGACGTGATGACTGACAATCTGGCGGAAGTCAAAGAGGCGCGGGAGTGGTTTCGCCCGCAGACCCGCCGCGTCGCCCCCATCACCCTCGACGTCATGTGGGATCATTTCCTGTCGCAGCACTGGGCGCAGCTCTCCCCTGACCTGCCGCTGGACGAGTTCGTGCGCTACGCCGAGCAGCAGATTGTTCCCATCCTGCCCGACTCGCCGCCCCGCTTCGTCAATCTGAATCAGTACCTGTGGTCGGAGCGCTGGCTGGAGCGCTATCGGGAGATGGATTTTATTCAGCGCGTGCTTAACGGCATGGCCAGCCGCCGTCCGCGTCTCGAGGCGCTGCGCGACTCCTGGCAGGATCTGGATACCCACTACGACCAGCTGGAGGAGCAGTTCTGGCGCTTTTATCCGCAGATGATGCGCCAGGCAGAAAACAAACAGCTGTAATAGCCACGTCATTGATAGGTAAAAGCTGGCTGAACGATTGTTAGGGCCTCTTTGTGTTATTGCCGGGCAGGCTCTATACTTGCCCGCGTTGCGTTCCAAATAACCTTAGTAATTACAGGAGAATCAAATGGTTCTGGTCACTCGTCAAGCGCCGGATTTTACTGCAGCCGCTGTGCTGGGTAATGGTGAGATCGTTGAGAAATTCAATTTCAAACAGCACACCAACGGTAAGCCTACCGTTCTGTTCTTCTGGCCGATGGACTTCACCTTCGTTTGCCCGTCTGAGCTGATCGCGTTCGACAAACGTTACGAAGAATTCCAGAAACGCGGCGTAGAAGTGGTTGGCGTTTCCTTCGACTCCGAGTTCGTGCACAACGCATGGCGTAACACCCCGGTAGACCAGGGCGGTATCGGCCCGGTTAAATACGCGATGGTTGCTGACATCAAACGTGAAATCCAGAAAGCGTACGGTATCGAGCATCCGGACGAAGGCGTAGCGCTGCGCGGCTCCTTCCTGATCGACGCCAACGGCATCGTTCGTCACCAGGTAGTTAACGACCTGCCGCTGGGCCGTAACATTGACGAAATGCTGCGCATGGTAGACGCCCTGCAGTTCCACGAAGAGCACGGCGAAGTCTGCCCGGCGCAGTGGGAAAAAGGAAAAGAAGGTATGGCCGCCTCTCCGGAAGGCGTTGCAAAATACCTGACCGAAAACGTTTCCAGCCTGTAATCGGCACGCGTTTAAATAAAAGGCTCGCTCAGGCGGGCCTTTTTTGTTAGCGGCGTCAAAATTTAAGAAAATGACCCACCGATATTTGTGACCAGCAATACACTTCTGGCGAAATATTTCGCTCTACCTCTCACTTTTTCTCTGGCAAATTTCAGCGTCAAAATACAAATCCTTCGTAATACACTGAAAAATATATAAATTATTTATATTGATTTCTGCCGGTACTTTGCCGCCGATGTGATCGCCATCAATATTTAAAACCTCGAATGTGATCTCATCCATCATTTTCATCAATGTATTTGGTCATGATTTGACTCAGGAACAGGAATACGTTCAGGAGCCGAGGATGGATATTATTTTTGACCCTACGCTAATCGCCCTTAAGCAGAATATTTCCCGTGCGGAAGAGGCCATCGAAATGGCGGGTTCATTACTCGCCAGGCGCCAGATTTGCAGTGCCGAATATGTCAACGAGATGCTGACGGTATATGAAGATTTCGGCGCCGCCATCGTGTTAGATGACGGGATTGCCATGCCGCACGCCCGGCCGGAAAAAGGGGCATTACAGACCGGGTTTTCACTTGTCACCACCGCCAGGCCAATCTCCTTCGGCCACGATGAGTTCGATCCGGTTTCCGTGGTCATCGCTATCGCCGGCGCGGACGCGGACAGTCATATCAAAATGATCCAACTGATAGCCTCGCTGATCGAGTCAGATATTGTGACCTTTCTTCAGCAGGAAAATGACGTGAATTCAGTCTTACATTTCATCCAAAAACAAATGGAGTAGTCATTATGTTAGTTATCAGAACGGTTTGTGGTAACGGTATTGGCAGCTCATTAATGGCTGCAAATAATGTGAAAAAGATCTGTGAAGAATTAGGCATCAAAGCGGACGTCGCCTCGGTTGATTTTGCTAACGCCGTCGGGGAAAAAGCTGACCTTTACATCACGATCAAAGAACTGGCAAATCAATTTCCGGCCCACTGTCATGTCGCCATCATTCGCAGCTACGTCCATAAAGCGAAGATCGCCGAGGATATTACCGACGCGCTGACCAAAATTGCGGCGGCTCACCCTTAACCAGCATAGAGGGAACGACCATGCAGGCTATTCTTAGTTTCTTAGCGGAAATATTCAGTCAACCCGCCTTTTTAATGGGGCTTATCGCCTTTGTTGGTTTAGTGGCGCTGCGCTCGCCTGGCAATAAACTGCTTACTGGCACATTAAAGCCGATTTTAGGCTATTTAATGTTGAGTGCCGGGGCAGGCGTTATCGTTGCCAACCTCAACCCGCTGGGCGGAATTATCGAAGCCGGATTTAATATTCGCGGCGTAATTCCAAACAATGAAGCCATTGTCTCCGTCGCCCAGAAGATGCTGGGCGTGGAAACCATGAGTATTTTGCTGTTAGGCTTTATTTTTAACCTGATTATCGCCCGCTGTACCAAGTATAAATATATCTTTCTGACCGGCCATCACTCATTCTTTCTCGCCTGCCTGTTTTCCGCCGTCCTGCAGGCGGCAGAGTTTCATGGCTGGATGTTGATCCTGATCGGCGGATTCCTGCTGGGATCATGGTCGGCCATCTCTCCCGCCATTGGTCAGCGTTACACCAAGCAGGTCACGGAAGACGGCGGGATCGCCATGGGCCATTTCGGCTCTCTCGGCTACTACCTCTCGGCATGGATCGCCAGCCGGACCGGCAATCCAGCGAATTCCTTCGCGGATACCGAAATTTCAGAAAAGTGGGGCTTTCTGCGCGATACCACGGTCACCACCGGTATCGTGATGTTTGTTATCTACTTTGTCTGCAGCGCTGTCGCCGGGTCGGCGTACCTGAGCACCATCACCGATCAAAACATGCTGATCTTCTCTGTGCTGACCGGTCTGCAGTTCGCCGTTGGCGTAGCCATTGTGTACAACGGTGTGCGGCTGATCCTCGGCGATCTGGTACCGGCATTTCAGGGCATCAGCCAGAAGCTGATCCCGGACTCCATCCCGGCCGTCGACTGCGCGGTATTCTTCACCTTTAGCCCCACCGCCGTGGTGGTGGGATTCATCAGCTCCTTCGTGGGCGGGCTGGTCGGAATGCTCTTCCTCGGCGGGCTGGGCATGGCGCTGATTATTCCCGGCATGGTGCCGCACTTCTTCTGCGGCGGCACGTCCGGCGTCTTCGCTGACAAACTGGGCGGTAAGCGCGGATGTATCATCGCCTCCTTTATCGGGGGGATCTTCCTCGCCTTCCTGCCGGCGATGTTGCTGCCGGCGCTCGGCAACCTCGGGTTTGAAAACAGCACCTTCGCCGATTTCGACTTCGCGGTATGGGGCATCATTATCGGTAACGCCTTCACCCAGTTTGGCCAGGTCACTATCTATCTGATTTGTCTGGTGCTGCTCGTCGCGCTGCTGGCGCCTTTCTGTTTCCGCCACGTACGGGTGGTGGGCGATACGCTCAGCTATGAGGAGCTAACAGCGAAGCAGAAAAGGAATTAGCGACGTCGTTTTTCCCGGTGGGAAGGTCACGCTTCCCGCCGCTGACAAATAATCAGGAGTGGTTATGGCTATTTTGTCCATCGGATTTGCTTGTTTCGATCAGTTTTTCTTTCTCAACGAATGGCCTCAGGAGAATACCAAAAACTTTTGTCATGATTTTATCGAAAGCGGCGGCGGCCCGGCGGCCAATGCGGCATGGCTGCTGGGATTGTGGGGTGAGGAGGTCTATTACATCGGTCATCTGCAGCAGGACCTTTACGGCCAGCGCATTATCGATGAGTTTGCCGAGGCGGGCGTGGATACCAGCCAGGTGGTATTCTCCGATGACATGATCACCCCGCTGGCCTCGGTGCTGGTCAATCGCTTAACGGGTTCGCGGACGATTATTACCCGCAAGATGCAAACGCCGCCTTCCCTGACCTACGAGCAAAAGCTCAAACTGGACGACCTCGCCGAGCGGCTGATTGCCAGCGAGGAGCCGGTCACCATCTTAATTGACGGTCATGAGGCGGAGATCAGTGAATACTTAATCAAGAAACTGCCCAACGCCAGAGTCGTGATGGACGGGGGGTCACTGCGTGCCAGCAATATTAAACTGGCGGCCTGGACTGACTATTTTGTAGTGAGTGAGCATTTCGCCCGCGATTATATGAGCTATCGCTCGCTAAGCACCGAAGCAGAAATTAAAGCGGCCCTGATTGAGCTGAATAAAATTTGCCGCGGCGAAGCGTTTATTACCCTTGGCGAAAAAGGCTGCGCTTTTTTAAAAAGCGGTATGCTGCAGATCGTCCCGTCCTGGCTGTGTAATGCCGTTGATACCACCGGCGCCGGGGATGTTTTTCACGGTGCCTTTACCTATGGCGTCCATTATTCGTGGCATATAGATAACATTATTTTATTTGCCAGCCTGACCGCTGCCATTTCTATTGAGAAAAAAGGGGTTCGGGAATCGATGCCGGATCTTGCAGTCGTCCATCACTCGTTAAATAGCTACGAAAGAAACTTAAAGCAATATTTTGAAGAATAACCGCATTTAATAAATATCAAGAGGTGACTATGTTAGTGTCGATGAAGGACATGCTTCAGCATGCCCTAAAGAACGGTTACGCCGTCGGTCAGTTCAACATTAATAATCTGGAATGGGTCGGCGCCGTATTAAGCACCGCCCAGCAGTGCCGCTCACCGGTTATTTTGGGCGTGTCCGGCGGCACGGTTAAGCATATGCTCGGGTTAAAATGTATTCATGATATTGTGGTTAATGCCATAGATTATTTACATATTGATATTCCGGTGGCCCTTCATCTGGATCACGGCACCACCCAGGAAGCCTGCGAAGCCGCGATCGCTGCCGGCTTTAGTTCCATTATGTTTGATGGTTCACATCTGCCGTTCAGAGAAAACCTGGCCATCACCCGCCACCTGGTGGAGCTGGCGCACAGCAAGGGCATCTCCGTAGAAGCCGAACTGGGGACCATCGCCGGCAGTGAAGACGGTATCGTTAACTCCGAGGTCATCTACGCCGATCCTGAGGAGTGCTATACCCTGGTGACAGAAACGCAGGTGGATTGCCTCGCCGCCGCGCTGGGTTCCACCCATGGCCTGTATAAAGGCAAAGCCAGGCTGGGATTTACCGAGATGAAAGCCATTGCCGAGCGGGTGAAGGTCCCGCTGGTGCTGCATGGCGGCACCGGTATTGCTGATGAGGATATGCGCCGGGCGATTGCCTGCGGCACCGCCAAGATTAACGTTAATACCGAAAATATGTACGCCTGGTGCCAGCAGGTGAAAGCGATCTTTGCCGCCGATACCGGGCACGATGTGAACGATCCGCGGAAAGTCATCGCCCAGGGACTGCAGCCGGTACGCGAGATGATTGCCCGCCGCATGGCGCTTTTTGGCTCACAGCAGCGCTATTGACGCCGGGCCTGTGGCTGAAACTTCCGCCCCGAAGCTGCCGGGGCGGAGGCGTCAGGTATCAGAAGGCAAAGCAGGAACAGCCCAGCACGCCCCAGAAAGCTTGCTCATCGGAGACCGGAATCGACGACTTGCGCGCAATATCATGCTGATGGCCGTGAACGCCGCAGCTGCCGCAGCACTGGTGCATCTGGACCATGGCGCCGATTTTAGCCGCCGCCGGCGGAGCGGAACGATAATGGCCCGGGACCTTCACCACCGGCGACCACTCCGGCAGCACCGGAATGGGCGGCGGCGCCAGCGGCGAAAAGTGACCGGCAGCGTACACCACTTTGCCGTCAACTACCGTCAGCACGGACTCAATGCCTTTGATCTCCTCTTCCGCGACGCTGAAGTAGTCTTTCGACAGCACCACCAGATCGGCAAGCTGACCAGCGGCCAGACGGCCTTTCTTGCCCTGCTCACTGGAGAACCAGGCGCTGCCCGCCGTCCACAGCTCCAGCGCGATATCGCGCGGCAGGCGGTTGTCGTCGTCATACATCGCCATCCCGCCTACGGTGCGCCCGGAGACCAGCCAGTACAGCGCAGTCCACGGGTTATAGCTGGCGACACGGGTCGCATCGGTGCCCAGCCCCACCGGCACGTCCAGCGCCAGCATTTTCGCTACCGGCGGGGTATGTTTCACCGCCTCTTTGCCGTAGCGATCGACAAAATATTCGCCCTGGAAGGCCATCCGATGCTGCACCGCAATACCGCCCCCCAGCGCCTTCACCCGCTCAATGTTACGCTCGGTAATGGTCTCGGCATGATCGAAGAACCAGTGCAGGCCATTAAACGGGATATCGCGGTTCACCTTCTCAAACACGTCCAGCATCCGGCTGATGGACTCATCGTAGGTGGCATGCAGGCGGAACGGCCAGCGATGCTCCACCAGATGGCGTACCACCCGCTCCAGCTCATCCTCCATGCCTTGCGGCAGATCCGGCCGCGGCTGCAGGAAATCTTCAAAATCCGCCGCCGAAAATACCAGCATCTCGCCGGCGCCGTTGGCGCGATAGAAGTCGGTCCCCTGCCCCGGCTTCAGCATATCGGTCCAGCGTTCGAAATCCTCCAGCTCCTGCTTCGGCCGCTGGGTAAACAGGTTGTAGGCGATGCGCACGGTCATCTGATCTTTCGCGTGCAGCTGTTCGATAATTTCGTAATCTTCCGGATAATTCTGGAAGCCGCCCCCAGCGTCGATGGCGCTGGTCAGCCCCAGTCGGTTCAGTTCACGCATAAACTGACGGGTAGAGTTCACCTGCAGATCCAGCGGCAGCTTCGGCCCTTTGGCCAGCGTAGCGTAGAGGATCATGGCGTTCGGCCTGGCGATCAGCATCCCGGTTGGGTTGCCGTGGCTATCGCGAACGATCTCTCCGCCCACCGGATCCGGCGTCTCTTTGGTATATCCCACGGCTTTCAACGCTGCGCGGTTCAGCAGCGCGCGATCGTAGAGATGGAGCACAAACACCGGCGTATCAGGCGCCGCCTCGTTCAGCTCTTCCAGGGTCGGCATCCGCCGCTCGGCGAATTGAAATTCGCTCCAGCCGCCGACCACTCTCACCCACTGCGGGGACGGCGTGCGATCGGCCTGATCCTTCAGCATTCGCAGGGCATCGGCCAGCGAGGGAACGCCCTCCCAGCGGAGCTCAAGGTTGTAGTTCAACCCGCCGCGGATCAGGTGCAGGTGAGAATCGTTGAGGCCCGGGATCACCGTATGCCCTTTGAGATCGACGATTTGCGTCCCCTCGGCGGCAAAGCTCATGATCCGATCGTGGCTTCCGGTAGCAACAATTTTTCCGTCGGCGATGGCCACGGCTTCCGCCAGCGGGTTCGCGCGATCGAGGGTATGAATCTGACCGTGGGTCAGAATCAGTGTGGCAGTTTGCGACATAACGCACTCCTTGAGGAGGCTGACTCAGTTTTTCTTCAACCAGCCAGCAAACAGGCGGGTCACGATGGGCATCCAGAACCAGACCACCAGCGCAACCACGCAGGCATCATTGATGAGGTGCAGCAGCAGGTTTCCTTTAAGCGACGGCAGCAGCAGGCCGGTCACCGCAGGCACCAGGTTGGTGCTGGGGAAAATCACCAGCAGAGTGATTAGAAACTGTTTCCAGCGCCGCGGCTGGCGTACGTTCACCGCCGGCGGGGTAAACCAGAAGGCCGGTTCGGTCCGCACCTCCGTCCGATCGCCTTCCGTCAGCAGTGGGGCAATCTCAGCCACCAGCTGCCGACGGGTTTCCGACTGCGTCCAGGCGTAGAGGTGCTCCAGGGTGTCGAAGCGGATAATCACACTCCACAGATTCTGCCCGGCGGCGGGTCGGATCACATTCGCCCCGAGATGGCCGGGAAATTCTGCCGCAATGGGCATGATTTTACCCAGCCACTCTTCGTAGCGCTGGCTGTGTTGCGGATCGAGCAGATGACTGATAACCAGGGTCACCGATTTTTGCTGCGCCATGACGAGTTCCTTGCTTCAGGGGAATGGCAGGATGCTTCCCGCCATTAGCCATAGATGACCATACACAACATCATTCATGCTGCGTCGAAGCAGCAAATTTGTTCGTCCCCGGTAGCTGACATAAGTCAGTGACCGGGGCGGACAAACGCAGCCAACAAAGAGGCAGCTTGATGAATGAAGTGTATTTACGCTTGGCGCTCCGGCGCGCCATGCACCATGGTATAAGCGTAATCCACGCCCATCCCGTAGGCGCCGCTGTGTTCGCGCACCAGATCCATTACCGCATCGTAGGTCGCTTTGCGCGACCAGTCGCGCTGGTACTCCAACAGCACCTGCTGCCAGGTCACCGGCACGGCGCCCGCCTGCACCATCCGGTCAATGGACCGTTCATGGGCGTCGACAGAGGTGCCGCCGGAGGTGTCGGTCACCACGTAGACCTCGTAGCCCGCCTCCAGCGCCATCAACGCCGGGAAGGTCAGGCAGACTTCGGTCCACAGGGCGGAGATCACCAGCTTTTTACGGCCGGTCGCTTTCACCGCTGCCACAAACGCGTCGTCTTCCCAGGAATTCATGGAGGTACGTTCAATGGGCTTGACGTCAGGGTGCACGGCCAATAATTCCGGCCAGATATAACCGCTGAAGCTTTTGGTCTCTACGGAGGTATAAATCACCGGTACATTAAAAATTTTGCCCGCTTTCGCCAGCGCCACGGTGTTATTTTTCAGGGTCTGGCGATCGATATTCGCCACGCCAAAGGACATTTGCGGCTGATGGTCAATAAAGATAAGTGTGGAATTAGTGGGATCGAGCAGTTCACGAATAGACATTAAATACCTTCTTAATCAATTAGTTAAAAAGATGACGTGATGGTTAATGCGTCGTGTGGATCCTGACTGATAAAGCATGGTGAGTATAGCCAGTTATTTCTAACAAGTTATTAAGGATTTTTTATGGTTTATATTTTTTGCCGCGACCATGATTTATTCACCCCTGTTTTAATCAAATTTTTACGCCAAACTGTTCTGATTTATTCACTGGCTTTGATTATTGCGCTTAGGTACAACAGGGGAAAACAAATTAATGGATAGCTTCACATGCGCGTAAACTTTGATGTATTGATGATCCTTGATGCCCTTGACCGCCACGGATCCTTCGCCACCGCCGCGGAGTCGCTGTATAAAACCCCCGCAGCTCTGAGCTATATGATCCAGAAGCTGGAGAGCGATCTGAATATCGTATTGTTAGATCGCTCTGGCCATCGGGCAAAATTTACTGATACCGGGCGGCTGATGCTGGAGAAAGGGCGACAGCTTTTAAGCGCCGCCAGAGATCTGGAAAAGCAGGCCCAACAGCTGAGCGCGGGCTGGGAGCGAGAGCTGGCGATCGCCCTCGACGCCTCGTTTCCCTTTTCGGTGCTGTTGCCGCTGATCGCCGAGTTTTACGCGCAAAACCCGCAGACGCGACTGAACTTCAGCCATCACACCCTCGCCGGTTCGTGGGAAGAGCTGACCCATCATGGGGCGGATATTATCCTCGGCGCCATCAATGAGCCCCCCACCTCCGCGGAGTGGTCATGGCAAACTCTCGGCACGCTGGATAACCTTTTCGTGGTCGCCCCGGATCACCCATTGGCTCAGGCAAAAGCGCCACTGACTAATAAACAGCTCAGCCAGCATCGGGCCATCGTGATCCGCGACAGCGCTCGCTACTGCCATCCGCTAAACAGCAATCTCCTCGACGAACAGCCGCAAATCGGCGTCGATGATTTCGCCAGTAAAGTCGAACTGCTGTGCGCTGGGCTGGGCTGCGGTTTTCTACCGCGTCATATCGCTCGCCCGTGGCTGGAAAAAGGCAGTCTGGTGGAGAAAAGCGTCGCCTGCTGGCGGGAAAAGGATATTACCTATATGGCCTGGCGCAGCGGGAATGATGGTCTGGCTCAGCGCTGGTGGCGGGAGGCGCTCCTCCGCGGCGACCTGCTGAGCCAGCTCTATCATTAACGGCCGGACCAGACGCTGGCAGAGATGGCCGGGAGGGTCAGCACCCCGTCCAGGAAGGCGCCGGCACCCTCCTGCAGCGTCCACCCAGCCACGTTCAGCAGCGGGGAATCCTCGATAACCACCTCGCAGGCTTCCCCGCGGTTAATCGCCACCAGCACCCGCTGCTGTTTGTAGACGCGGACAAACACCACCACATTATCCTCGGCGTAAATCACCTGACAGCCACCGTAGCGCAGCGCCTGGTGGGCCTTACGCAGTTTCGCCATCCGCTGATAGAGCGCCAGCAGCTGGCTATCCTGCAGCGCCGGGTCCCACGGGAACGGTTTCCGGCAGAACGGATCGTTATTGCCATCCACGCCCACCTCATCGCCGTAGTAGATGCACGGAACCCCCGGCCAGCTGAACAGCCACACCACCGCCAGCGGCAGGCGCGCTACGTCTTTGCCAAGAAGAGATTTAAAACGCGCCGTATCATGGCTGTCGAGCTGGTTGAACATCCGCAGCTGCTGCTGATGCGACAGCCCGGCGCGATAATTATCCATCCACGCCATACAGGTCTGGGCGTCTATTTTCTGCGGATCGTAAGAGATATCGGTATTGGCGAGGAATCCCCAGATCGGGAAGGTGAAGCCGCGATAGTTCATCGCCGCGTCTTCGGCATCCGCCTGCAGCCATTGTCGCGCATCGCCAAAATGTTCGCCAAAGACAAAAGCTTCCGGCTGCGCTTGCTTCGCCGCCTGGGTAATGCCGGCGATATGCTGCAGGTTATTCCGCGCCCCGCCGCCTTCGCCCAGCATATGCACCACGTCCAGACGCCAGCCGTCCATGCTCCATGGCGCCTTCAGCCAGTGGCGTACGATGCTGTCTTCACCGGCATAGATCTCGTTGACCAGGCTGGTCGACCGATAGTCCAGCTTCGGCAGACTGGCATAGCCCAGCCAGTTGTGCGCCTGCCCCTCCTCGGAGAAGGTAAACCAGTCGCGCCACGGCGAATCCGGGGAATGGCCGGCGCCGCCGCTGCTCTGCTGGTGGCGGTCGAACCAGGGATGAGAATCGCCGGTATGGTTGAACACGCCGTCGAGGATCATGCGCATTCCCGCCCGCTGGGTGTTGTGGCGCAGCCGGAGCAGCGCCGCGTCGCCGCCAAACTGCGGATCGACGCGCCGATAATCCTCGGTATCGTATTTATGCACGCTGGGGGCGGCAAAAACCGGGTTCAGATACAGAGCGGTTACGCCGAGCTGCTTCAGATAGGGAAGTTTTTCGCTGATGCCGTCGAGATCGCCGCCGTAGAACGTCGACCCGCCCGCCTCGCCGGTTAACGGTTCGTCCCACCCCTTGCGCACAATCTCCCGTCCCGCCGCATGATGGTAATAGACCGCATCCTGGTCGGCGTCACGCGCGGCGCTGCGGGCAAAGCGATCGGGAAAAATTTGGTAGAAAACCTGGTCGGCTACCCACTGCGGGCCGGCGTCCGGCAGGTCAATGGCGAACTGCTCCAGCCTGGCCGGCGGGAATCGGGTGAAGCCTTGTGGCGTAAACCAGCGCTGATGGTCGGCCCACAGCAGCTTAAAGCTGTAGCGGCGGCGCGGCTGGCCGCTGGCGAGAGAGATTTCGCCGCGCCATGCCACCACGCCTGGCTGCGGCGCCTGGCGGAGCCGCTGCATCGGCAGCGACAGCTCTTCGTTATCCTCTTCCGCGCGCAGCGTGATCCGCTGCGGCAGCGACTCACCGCTTAACCACAGAGTAATAAATAGTCGGTCCTGTTGCACCTTGATAAAGGGTGCAACCGGAAGGTGCCATGCCTTCAACATCGTGAATCCTCATTGTGCAGAATGGGCACACCTTGCCATAGCCATCAGGCGCAGAACTCATCATCACAGGATTTTTTGGGGGAGGATAACGGGGGAGGACGCGGGACCGTAAGCCGCCCCGGTCGCGCGATGCTGACCGGGGCGATGTTGATTACTGCGCCTGCGCCAGACGGCGCTCACGGCGGGTCTTAAAGACCCAGCCGAGCAGCAACAGCGCAATCCACGCTATACCGACGTACAGCGAGATACGGGTGTCCGGATGATAGCCGATCAGGGCGATAATAAAGGCCAGGAACAGCAGGCCGATCACCGTGGTCACCACCCCGCCAGGGACTTTGAACTTCAGCGCCTTGACCTCTTCTGGCGACAGACGGCGGCGGAAGGCAATCTGTGACAGCAGGATCATAATCCACACCCACACCGTGGCAAAGGTGGCCAGGGAGGCGATCACCAGGAAAACGTTCTCCGGCATGATGTAATTAAGGTATACCGCAAACAGCAACGCAATGGTCATCACCATCACTGTCACCCACGGAATACCGCGACGCGAGGTTTTGGCGAACACTTTGGGCGCACTCCCCTGCTCTGCCATGCCGTGCAGCATACGGCCCACCCCGAATACGTCGGAGTTAATCGCCGACAGCGAAGCCGTCAGGACCACGAAGTTAAGAATACTGGCCGCGAAGGTAATGCCCAGATGCTGGAAGGTCAGGACGAAGGGGCTGCCGTCGGTTCCCACCTGATTCCACGGGTAGATGGACATAATGACGAACAGCGTGCCGACGTAGAACACCAGAATACGCATCGGCACCGAGTTGATCGCGCGCGGAATGGATTTCTCCGGGTCTTTCGCCTCACCGGCGGTAATACCGATGATTTCGATGCCGCCGTAGGCGAACATCACCATCTGCAGCGACATCACCATCCCCAGCCAACCGTTGCTGAAGAAGCCGCCATTACTCCACAGGTTATGAATCCCCGTCGGCTGGCCACCGTTGCCGATCCCCCAGATAATGATGCCGAACCCGGCGAGGATCATGATGATAATGGTGGCCACTTTGAAGAACGAGAACCAGAACTCCAGCTCGCCAAACACCTTGACGCTCATCAGGTTGACGGCGCAGATGATCAGCACCACGCTGAGCACCCAGATCCAGTGCGGCACCGTCGGGAACCAGACGCCCATGTAGATACCGAAGGCGGTAACGTCGGCGATGGCGACGATCAGGATTTCAAAGCAGTAGGTCCAGCCGGTGATATAGCCCGCCAGACCGCCGAGGTTTTCCTGGGCATAGCGGGAGAATGAGCTGGCGGCGGGATTATGCACCGACATCTCACCGAGCGCCCGCATAATGATATATGCCGCGACGCCACCGATAATGTAGGCCAACAGCACGCTGGGTCCGGCCATTTTAATGGCGTCGGCTGAGCCGTAAAAAAGCCCGGTGCCGATGGCGGAACCCAGGGCCATAAAGCGGATATGCCGGGTGCTTAGCCCGCGCTTAAGCTTGTTACTACTTTCCATCGTGGTCTTTTCAATGCCGTTTAACACAAAAAATAAAAAACCACGGAACCCGAAGTCCCGTGGTTAAACGCTTGTCCTCAACGCCAGTTAATGCGCGCTGGAAGTCACCTGACGTCCGGCTGCGCGATCCCAGATCACCGCGAGGATTACCATCACGGCAGTGGGCATCAGCCAGGCCAGGCCCTGCTCCGCCAGCGGCAGACGCGCGGTCCAGCCCGGCAGAATCGCGGCAAACGCCGATGACTTAATCCCGTCAATGATACCAAACATCAGGCTGATAAACATGGCCGGTGCGATAACGCGGGACGAATTATGCCACCAACCGCGGGTAAAGCTTAATACAACCAGTGCGATACACGGCGGATAGATAGCGGTCAGCACCGGAATCGACACCTGAATCAGATGGCTCAGGCCAAGGTTGGAGACCGCCATAGAGAACAGGCCGAGGATAAAGACCAGCGTGCGATAGGAGAACGGCAGATACTGGGCAAAGAACTCGGCGCAGGCGCAGGTCAGGCCCACCGCCGTCACCAGGCAAGCGATGAAGATCAGCGCCGCCAGCAGGAAACTGCCCGCCCCGCCGAAGGTATGCTGCACGTAAGCGTGGAGGATCGCGGCGCCGTTGGCGGACTGGTCCACGAGGGTGGCACTGTCAGAGCCCAGACGGAACAGCGCCAGATACAGCAGGGTTAGACCGACGCCCGCCATCAGGCCAGCCCAAACGGTGTAGCGGGTCAACAGTCGTGCTTCGCTGACGCCGCGTGAGCGAGCGGCATTAACAATCACGATGCCAAATACCATCGCACCAAGGGTATCCATGGTCAGGTAGCCGTTGACGAAGCCATTGGAGAAGGGCGCCGTGCGATACGCTTCCAGCGCGTCGCTGATCGGGCCCGCCGGCCAGACGATGGCGGCAACCGACAGCACGATCAGGGCAATAATCTTCAGCGGCGCAAGGAAATTGCCGACTGTATCCAGCAGTTTCCCCGGATAGAGCGAGACCAGGATCACCAGCGCGAAGTAGATAACGCTGTAGATCAGCAGCGGCAGCGGGCCGTCGCCGGTCAGCGGCGCAATGCCGACCTCAAAGGAGACGGTCGCGGTGCGCGGCGTCGCGAACAGCGGTCCCACCGCGAGATAACACACCACCGCCAGCAGGATACCGGCCACTTTACCAATCGGGGTGCTCAGGCTTTCAACACCGCCGCCGACTTTCGCCAGCGCGACCACCGTCAGCACCGGCAGCCCCACCGCAGTGATCAAAAAGCCGATCGCCGCCGTCCAGACGTGCTCGCCCGCCTGTAAGCCCACCATCGGAGGGAAAATAATGTTGCCTGCGCCAACGAACAACGCGAAGGTCATAAAGCCCAACGCTATGATGTCGCGAGATTTTAACTGATGGGTCATAAATTCATTACTGCCTGTGGATGTGGTGTTGTAAAAAATGGAAAAATACCGCGCTCCCCTCTCAGGGACGATACAGCGGCCATTGCCGGTAAACTCAGCGAGATATGCTCCCGAAGCGGCGTGGGAAAGAATTGTTTTTGGTATTACCACGCAAAAACAGTCTGTCATCGACTGCGCAAGCGCAATTTAAACGCTTATAACGTTTTAAAGCAAGGCACGATCGCAAAAGCAGATGATTATGCTGGTTATGACTTTCATACCAGAATCATTTACCATATTGATAGAAAACCCGTGGCTTATCATGCGAACAAAAAAGCAGCGCACGCTCATTAAATAGGCGAGAAAAAACGACTGCCAATGAAAATGACCAGCTGAAGCTGGTCATTGGCAAGATAAACTGACAGCGCGTCGATCAGGCGTCATTTTTGGCAATTAATCGTTCCGGGAGCAGGAAGCTAAAGCGGGTTCCCTTGCCCACTGTGCTGTCGATTTCCAGCCGGCTGTCGTGATGGTTAACCGCGTGTTTGACGATCGCCAGTCCCAGGCCGCTGCCCCCCGTTTGCCGGGAGCGAGCCTTATCCACCCGATAAAAACGCTCGGTCAGACGAGGAATATGCTCCGGCGCAATACCCGGCCCGTTATCCTCGACGCTGAACAGCGCCCCCTGTGGCGTTCGCTGCCAGCTAACGCGAATTTCGGTCCCTGGCGGGGTGTGGTTCACCGCGTTATAGACCAGGTTGGAAATGGCGCTGCGCAACTGCTCTTCATTACCCAGCACCTTGAGCTGCTCGTCAACGGTGAAGATCAGCGTCTGTTTTTCCTGGCTGAGGGTTTGCGCCTCGCGCTCCACCACCCGCAGCATCATCGGCACGTCGATGCGGTCATTCATCGCCAGCGCCGGCGCGGCTTCAATGCGCGACAGCGTCAGCAGCTGCTTCACCAGGCCTTCCATACGCTGAGTTTGCTCCCGCATGGTGTGCAGGGCCTTTTCACGGGTCGCCCCCTCCAGCACCTGCTCCTGCATCATCTCCAGATAGCCCTGCAGCACCGTTAGCGGGGTGCGCAGTTCATGGCTGACGTTGGCGAAAAAGTTCCGCCGCGCCCCTTCCAGCTGATGCATCTGCGTCACGTCGCGCGCCACCATCAGCCACTGCTTGTCGCTGTAGGGCATCACGCGAATTTCCAGATGACGGGCGTTATTTAGCACCAGATTGAGCGGCTTTGAAAAATCGCGTTGCTTCAGATAGTTGGCGAACTCGGGATAGCGCAGAAGGTTAAGAATGTTTTGGCCACTGTCGTCCGGCCAGCGCAGGTTTAGAATCTGCTGCGCCAGGCCATTACACCAGAAAATGGCACCCTCTTCCGTGGTCAAAACGACCGCATCCGGCAGCGATTCCGCCCCGCTGCGAAAGCGTTTAATCAGGCTTCCCAGCTCACGTCGACGCTTTTTATTACGCATCTGCATCTGATGCAGACCATACAGCAGCGGCTCCCAGCTGCCGCGGCCTGGCGGAGGAGTCATGCTCCGGTCCACCCATAGCCACCACGACAGGCGCATCAAATTCCAGAAATGCCAGATCAGCAAACCGGTCACTGCCGCCAGTAAAAACCACGGCAGATGGCCCACAAACGCCCCCAGAATCAGGGCCGGAATACACGCTAAAAAGAGCTCCAGCGCCAGCCTTTTCCATGACAGCCGTTCCAGCACGGGTCACACTCCTGTCAAAATTCAGAAACGGGCGGAGAAACGATACCCCGTGCCGCGAACCGTTTGCACCATACGATCATGGCCACTGTGTTCCAGCGCTTTGCGCAGGCGGCGAATATGGACGTCAACCGTGCGGTCTTCCACATAAACGTTGGTCCCCCAGACGTGGTTCAGCAGCTGTTCGCGGCTGTATACCCGCTCCGGATGGGTCATAAAGAAGTGCAATAATTTAAATTCCGTCGGCCCCATGTCCAGCGGATTGTCGCCGGTCATCACCCGGTGCGATGAAGGATCGAGGCTCAGTCCCTGCATTTCAATCACCTCTTCCACCGCCATCGGCGAAATACGGCGCATCACCGCTTTGATTCGCGCCACCAGCTCTTTCGGAGAGAAAGGCTTGGTAATGTAGTCATCCGCGCCGGTCTCCAGGCCGCGAACGCGATCCTCTTCTTCCCCACGCGCGGTCAGCATTACTACCGGGATATCCCGCGTCATCGCCTCACGCTTGAGCAGTTTAATAAACTGCAGCCCCGAACCACCCGGCAGCATCCAGTCCAGGAGAATCAAATCAGGCCAGGGTTCATTGAGTTGATTCACCGCGCTGTCATAATCTTCCGCTTCGACAGGCTGAAAGCCATTTTGCTCCAGAACAAAGCAGACCATCTCGCGGATTGGAGCTTCATCTTCAACGACCAGAATTCTTCTCGCCATTATTTACCCTGTGTTTTTTAGCCATCAGTATAGAAGTGCGGCGTCATTATGCGTCACTTTTGTGACAGATTTATGAAAAAAATGACCGTCTGATGATCGGGTATTTTGAAGCACGACGCGGACTTACCCCTCACCAACAAATGGTATACTGCCGCCCATGCTTTTTTCGCTAGGGAAGATTTATGCGCCTCCTTCACACCTCCGACTGGCACCTGGGCCAGAATTTTTACAGCAAAAGTCGCGCGGCCGAACACGACGCTTTTCTTACCTGGCTACTGGACCGCGCACAGGAGCATGAAGTCGACGCCATTATCGTGGCTGGCGATATTTTTGATACCGGCTCGCCGCCGAGCTACGCCCGCGAACTGTATAACCGTTTCGTCGTCCAGCTGCAGCAGACCGGCTGTCGCCTGGTGGTGCTGGCGGGCAACCACGACTCGGTGGCGATGCTCAATGAATCCCGCGATATCCTCGCCTTTTTACACACCACCGTGGTGGCGAACGCCGGCTACGCGCCGATTGAGCTGCCGTTGCGCGACGGCACGCCGGGCGCCATCTTCTGTCCGGTGCCGTTTTTACGCCCGCGCGAGCTGGTGACCAGCCAGGCCGGTCACTCTGGTCGGGAAAAACAGCAGCTACTGCTGCACGCCATCAGCGACTATTATCAGGAGCAGTATCAGCAGGCCTGCGCGCTGCGCGGCGATCGGCTGCTGCCCATCATTGCCAGCGGCCATCTGACCACCGTCGGCGCCAGCAAAAGCGATGCCGTCCGCGACATTTACATCGGCACACTGGATGCCTTTCCGGCGCAACACTTCCCCCCTGCCGACTACATTGCGCTGGGCCATATTCACCGGGCGCAGAGGGTCGGCGGCTGCGAGCATATCCGCTACAGCGGCTCGCCGCTGCCGCTGAGCTTCGATGAAACCGGTAAAGCGAAATCGGTGCACCTGGTGAGCTTTAACGACGGGCGCCTCAGCGCCGTGGAAACCCTGGAGGTGCCCGTGACCCAGCCTCTGGCGGTAATCAAAGGCGATCTGGCCGCCATCACCGCCCAGCTGGAGCAGTGGCGCGGCGTCGAGCAGGTCCCGCCGGTGTGGCTGGATATCGAAATCACCACCGAGGACTACCTGCACGATATTCAGCGGCATATTCAGGCGCTGACGGAGGATCTGCCGGTGGAAGTGCTGCTGGTGCGCCGCAGCCGCGAGCAGCGCGAGAAAATACTGCTCAATGCCCAGCGGGAGACGCTCAGTGAACTGAAGGTGGAGGAGGTATTTGAACGCCGGCTGGCGCTGACCGAAATTGACGATATGAAGCGCGCCCGGCTGCATGAGCTGTTCGCCCATACGGTGCATACACTCACCGCGAAGGACGAAAACGTATGAAAATCCTCAGTCTGCGTCTGAAAAACCTCAACTCCCTGAAAGGGGAATGGAAGATAGACTTTACCGCCGAGCCGTTCGCCAGCAATGGCCTGTTCGCCATTACCGGCGCCACCGGGGCCGGGAAAACCACGCTGCTCGATGCCATTTGCCTGGCGCTCTATCATGAGACGCCGCGCCTGAACAAAGTCTCCCAGTCACAAAACGACCTGATGACACGTGATACCGCCGAGTGTCTGGCAGAGGTCGAGTTTGAAGTCAAAGGCATCGCCTACCGCGCTTTCTGGAGCCAGAACCGGGCGCGCAACCAGCCGGATGGCAATCTGCAGGCGCCGCGGGTCGAACTGGCGCGCTGCGCCGACGGCAAAATCCTCGCCGATAAGGTCTCGGACAAGCTGGAACAAACCGCGACGCTAACCGGCCTCGACTATGGCCGCTTCACCCGCTCAATGCTGCTTTCCCAGGGGCAATTTGCCGCCTTCCTGAACGCGAAGCCGAGCGATCGCGCGGAGCTGCTGGAGGAGCTGACCGGCACGGAAATCTACGGCCAGATTTCAGCCATGGTCTACGAACAGCACAAAGCCGCTCGCCATGCGCTGGAGAAGTTCGAAGCCCAGGCGGCGGGCATCGTCCTGTTGACGGAGGCCCAGCAGCAGGCGCTGCAGGAAAGTTTGCAGGTACTTACTGACGAAGAAAAAGCCCTGCTGGTACAGCAGCAGAGCCAGCAGCAGCAGCTCCAGTGGCTGACCCGCCGCGACGAGCTGGCGCAGCAGCAGCAGCAGGCGGTCACCCGGCAGCAACAGGCCCGCCAGGCGCTGGCGGACGCCGCCCCGGCGCTGGCGAAGCTTGAGCTGGCCCAGCCTGCCGCCCAGCTGCGCCCCCTGTGGGAGCGTCAGCAGGAGCAAGCGGCAGGCCTGGCGCAAACCCGGCAGCGGATCAGTGAAGTAAATACTCGCTTACTTGCCAGCACCGCGCTACGCGCGCGCATCCGCCAGGGCGCCCTGAATGCCCAGCAGCAGCGTCAGGCTGAACTGGCCGATCTGGCGCAGTGGCTGGCCGCCCATGAGCGTTTCCGCTTATGGGGTCAGGAGATTGCTGGCTGGCGGGCGCAATTCTCGCAACTGACGCGGGATAAACAACAGCTCACGGCTCAGCGCACCCGCCTGGCCGCGCTGCGCCAGAAGCTGGCCGCACTGCCTGCCAGCTCTCTGTCACTGAGCGCGGATGACGTTGCGGCGGCGATAGAACAGCAAACCCAGTCGCGGCCGCTGCGCCAGCGCCTGATCTCCCTGCATGAACAGCATCAGCTGCTGCACAAGCGTCTGCGCCAGAACGCCGAGAGCGTCCAGCAGGCACAGACGGAGCAGGCAAAACTCAACGCCACCCTGACGCAACGTCGGGAGCAGTATAAAGACAAAAACCAGCACTATCTTGACCTGAAAGCGCTCTGCCAGCGGGAAGAAACGATTAAAGATCTGGAAGGTTACCGCGCCCGGCTCGAGGCGGGTAAGCCCTGTCCGCTGTGCGGCGCCTGTGAACACCCGGCGATTGAACAATACGCCTCGCTGACCCTCACGGATAACCAGCGCCGCCGCGATGCGCTGGAAAAAGAGGTCGCCGCGCTAAAAGAAGAAGGCCTGCTGATCCTCGGACAGGTCAACGCCCTGACGCAGCAGCTCCAGCGTGATACCGAAGCCGCCCAACGGCTCGCAGAGGAAGAGCAAGCGCTTACTAAAGCGTGGCAGGAGAACTGCGCCTCGCTGCAGATCGCGCGGGATATTACGCAAGAGATAAACGACTGGATGCAGGAGCAGGAGCGCTACGAGCAGCAGCTCTATCATCTCAGCCAGCACCTGATGCTGCAGAGTCAGCTCAACGATCAGCAAGCGCTGGAGCGCCAGGCCGAGCAGCAGTTGGCGGCTACGCGCCAGGGACTGGAGAATGCCCTGCAGACGCTGTCGCTCAGCCTGCCGGAAGAAGGCGAAGAAGCCGCCTGGCTGCACGCTCGCGAAAGCGAATTTGCCCAGTGGCAGGCGCAACAGACCCAACATGATGCCATTCAGCAGCAAATCGCTGCTCTGCGGCCGCTGCTGGAGACGCTGCCGGCCAGCGACGAGACAGAGGCTGAAGCCGAGCGGGTTATCCCGGACAACTGGCGCGAAATTCACGAGGAATGCCTGTCGCTGCGCAGCCAGCTTGTCGCGCAGCAGCAGCTGGAGGCCGAAGAAACGGCGCGCGTGAGCCAGTCACAGACGCAATTCGCGACTGCCCTGGCCGCCAGCCGCTTTAGCGATCGGGAGGCGTTCCTCGCTGCGCTGCTGGATGACGAGACCGCCCAGCGGCTGGCGCAACTAAAACAGACGCTGGAGCAGCAGCTCCAGCAGGCGGCAGCGCTCTGCGAGCAGGCGACCCGGCAACAAGAGGCGCACCTGGCGCTGCGTTCGCAAGGGGTGGACGCTGACGTCCCCACCCTGCAAACCCAGCTGCACGCCCTGGCCCAGCGGCTGCGGGATAACACTACCCGCCAGGGTGAGATCCGCCAGCAGCTCAGGCAGGACGCAGAGAGCCGTCAACAGCAGCAGGCGCTGGGGCAGCAGATTGCAGAGGCGGCGCAGCTGGCGGACGACTGGGGCTATCTCAATTCGCTGATCGGCTCCAGCACCGGCGACCGGTTCCGCAAATTCGCCCAGGGTCTCACGCTGGATAATCTGGTCTGGCTGGCAAACCAGCAGCTCAACCGCCTGCACGGCCGCTATCTGCTACAGCGCAAGGCCAGCGAGGCGCTGGAGCTGGAGGTTGTCGATACCTGGCAGGCCGACGCCGTGCGCGACACCCGCACCCTCTCCGGCGGCGAAAGTTTCCTCGTCAGCCTGGCACTGGCTCTGGCGCTGTCAGACCTGGTGAGCCATAAGACGCGGATTGATTCCCTGTTTCTTGATGAAGGCTTCGGCACCCTCGACAGCGAAACGCTGGACACGGCGCTGGACGCCCTGGATGCCCTCAACGCCAGCGGGAAGATTATCGGGGTGATCAGTCACGTGGAGGCGATGAAAGACCGCATTCCGGTGCAGATCAAAGTGAAGAAGATAAATGGCCTGGGCTATAGCCGGCTGGACAGAGCGTTTGCGGTGGAGTGAGGTCCGAGTTATTGCGATGTCCCCTCACCCTAACCCTCTCCCGGAGGGAGAGGGAACTGTCCGGCGCCGGTCTGCCGTTTCGCACGCTATTGCGATTCCCCTCTCCCAGCAAGAGACAAGGGGTTCCCGGCCACTGCCTCAACCACCCACACCGCGCCGCTTTTCTCCCTCTCCCTCAGGGAGAGGGCCGGGGTGAGGGGTTCCCGGCCACTGCATCAACCACCCACACCGCGCCGCTTTTCTCCCTCTTCCTGAGGGAGAAGGCCGGGGTGAGGGGTTCCCGGCCACTGCATCAACCACCGGCACCGCGCCGCTTTTCTCCCTCTCCCTCAGGGAGAGGGCCGGGGTGAGGGGGAGCGGTTCAGGTCCCCTGGAGCGGCCACAGCCATGCCGCGCCGCGTACCCCGCTGGAGTCGCCGTGCATCGCTTTGCGGATCGGCGTTTCACACTCGCCGCCGAAGACCCACTGCTTCACCAGGTCCGGCACCGTCTGATACAGCCGCTCGACGTTGCTCATCCCGCCACCCAGCACGATAACGTCCGGGTCGAGGATATTCACCACGTGGGCCAGCGATTTCGCCAGCCGCTGTTCATAGCGGCTCAGCGCCAGTTCAGCCTTTTCGTCACCTTCTCCCACCAGGCGCATAATCTCGCTGCCGGTTAACCCTTTGCCGCTCAGTCGCTGATAGTCGGTGGCGAAACCGGTGCCGGAGATAAAGGTTTCAATGCACCCCTGTTTGCCGCAGTAGCAAGGGACCTCCGCACGGTAGCGCAGCTCATCGTCGTCCATCCACGGCAGCGGGTTATGCCCCCACTCGCCGGCGTTACCGTTGCCGCCGATATGCGCCCGCCCGTTGAGCGCCACCCCGGCGCCGCAGCCGGTGCCGATAATCACCGCGAACACCGTTTGCGCCCCCGCCGCCGCGCCGTCCACCGCTTCCGACACCGCCAGACAGTTGGCATCGTTAGCCAGCCGGACTTCACGATCGAGACGCAGGCTGAGATCCTTATCAAAGGGCTGGCCGTTGAGCCAGGTCGAGTTGGCGTTTTTCACCACGCCGGTATAAGGCGAAATTGCGCCAGGAATGCCCATCCCCACGGTACCCTGCTGTCCGGTCGCCTGTTCGGCCATCGCCACCAGGGTAGCAATAGTCTCAATAGTTTGCCGGTAGTCTTCCCGCGGCGTGGGTAACCGGTGGCGAAACAGCTGCTCTCCCTGGTCGCTCAGGGCTATCACTTCGGTTTTTGTTCCACCTAAATCAATACCAATACGCACGCTCAGCTCCTCAGCCCGATTAACAATGCAAGCATAGCGACAATTCGCTATCATGCCCGCCTGATTTAACGACAAAGCCGTGGAAATTATCATGCTGTGGTTCAAAAATTTAATGGTTTACCGTCTCAGCCGCGATATCGAATTGCGCGCCGAGGAGATGGAAAAACAGCTGGCCGAGCTGACATTTACCCCTTGTGGCAGCCAGGATATGGCGAAAACCGGTTGGGTGTCGCCGATGGGATCGCACAGCGACGCGCTGACGCATACGGCAAACGGCCAGATCATTATCTGCGCACGTAAAGAAGAGAAGATCCTGCCGTCGCCGGTGATTAAGCAGGCGCTGGAAGCCAAGATCCAAAAGCTGGAAGCCGATCAGGGCCGCAAGCTGAAGAAGACCGAGAAAGATTCCCTGAAAGATGAAGTGCTGCACTCGCTACTGCCGCGCGCCTTCAGCCGCTTCAGCCAGACAATGATGTGGATCGACACCGTCAACGGCCTGATCATGGTCGACTGCGCTAGCGCGAAGAAAGCGGAAGATACCCTGGCCCTGCTGCGTAAAACCCTCGGCTCGCTGCCGGTAGTGCCGCTGACCCTGGAGAATCCGATTGAGCTGACGCTGACCGAATGGGTCCGCTCCGGCACCGTAGCGCAGGGCTTCCAGCTGCTGGATGAAGCCGAGCTGAAAGCGATGCTGGAAGATGGCGGCGTGATCCGCGCCAAGAAGCAGGATCTGGTCAGCGACGAAATCGCCGTGCACATTGAGGCCGGAAAGGTCGTTACCAAGCTGGCGCTGGACTGGCAGCAGCGTATTCAGTTTGTGATCTGCGATGACGCGTCGATTAAGCGCCTCAAGTTCTGCGATGAACTGCGCGATCAAAACGAAGATATTGATCGGGAGGATTTCGCCCAGCGCTTTGACGCTGACTTTATCTTAATGACCGGCGAGCTGGCTGCCCTGATTCAAAGCCTGGTGGAAGGGCTCGGCGGCGAAGCGCAGCGCTAAGCGCCGCTTTCCTTCCTGCCGGGCAGGAAGGAAAAAACAACCCGGCGGCAGACGCCGGGCGTCACACTGGCTTACAGATAGCGGCACAGATAAGAGGTTGGCTCAGCCACCTGCAGATGAAATTCGCTGTTGCCTGGCACATTGAAAACTTCGCCGGCAGCGTAAACTTTCCACTCAGTCTCACCCGGCAGCAGGACATTCAGCGCCCCGCTGACCACCGTCATCTCTTCCGGCTGCGCCGTACCAAAGGTATATTCCCCTTCCGCCATCACGCCAACGCTGGCGCGACCGGTACTGCTGCTGGTGAAGCCAATGGATTTCACTTTTCCGTCAAAGTATTCATTGCTTTGAAGCATAAACAAGCCCTTCTGATCGTCGTTTAAAGGCTCAATATAGGGGGCGCTCCTTGCCCCTGTCACGTGAAATTAACACATTAGACTAATAGTTCTGCCGCCAGTCGGGAAACCAGCACATTCGACAGCAAAACCGGGACATCAAGGGCTTTTTGTAACACATCGCGGTGATGCTGATAGTAACCGAGACAGTCGAGGACCAGCACATCGGCGCCCTGCTCCAGCAGCGCTTTGCCGGCGGTTAATAACTCACTGTCGCTGCCGGTAAACGGATTGGCCAGCGCGTAGTACGGCGACTTCTCCAGTGTATGCCACTTTTGTCGCTGCATGGGCATAATCTCTTCCACCGGCACAATCACCCCCACCTGGTGCCCATCGACGATCGATGCCACCAGCGGCGGGATGATCCGCTGCGGCTCGAGGAGGATCGCATGGTGGGTAGTAAAGCTGGCCAGCTGTTCGGAACTGAGCAGCAGGATCACGTCATAATGCTGTCGATCCAGCATCGCGATCACGCTGCGGACATCCCGTTCAATTTTCTGTCGCGACACCATCACCAACTGGTTATCACTGAGCAAGGTCAGCAGGCCTTTCTCGCCGTCACCGATGGCGTACTCGGCCATCACCTCGTCAGGCGTCATCTCACCCAGCAGGCTGATGTGGGCGATCTGTTCTTCCCTGATATGTTCGGTCAGGAGCGGCAATACTCCCGCCAGCGGCACAACGCCGATGGTCAAAATTGCCATCGTTGCACTACTCATATCATGTACCTTTTCACTACCACTGCTTCAACACAGGCTTACCACACACAGCATTCGCCCCCCTGGTGAGTAAAAATCAACCGTCGAGAAGCGTAGCAGCTGTACGCCGCGGTTGAATGTAAAGATTGCCGGGCGACAGCGACGTGCCAGAAAAATCCGTGTGTTAGATATTCATTAGTACGACTGATAAATAAAAAATGTGAGATACGCCCGATATTGCCAGCATGGCGGGCAATTCGGGCTCAGGGGGTTACGATTTGTCAGGATCTTCATAGCGCCGCTTGGCATCCACGGCTTCCTGCTCGGTAGGATGTTCGCTGATTAGCGAATCGGGCTCAGGGTAATCCGCGCGGAGTTGATACCAGGTTACCGTCTGACCCTGTGGGCCTTTCTCTACCGCGACAACGCGGGCTTCTCTCGGATAAGGGGGCCTGTTTGGCATAGTTCTTCCTTCTTCTGGCGTCAGAACTAATAAGTATAGGTTCCCCTCACCGCCTTAATGTAAGGAAATTCTTAACTTACCGGGGTTGCCGTCGCGCCGCACAACATGGTCATAATCTGTTCCACCACCCGATCAGGGGAAGCCGTGGCATCGACAATATGGTGGGCAGCATCACGGTATAACGCTTCGCGCTGCGCCAGTACCTCACCCACTTCCTCACGCACCGGCTTACCGGTGAGCGTCGGACGCTGTTCGGCTTTCGGGTAGGCCTC
This sequence comes from Klebsiella africana, assembly GCF_020526085.1. Taxonomy (NCBI): domain Bacteria; kingdom Pseudomonadati; phylum Pseudomonadota; class Gammaproteobacteria; order Enterobacterales; family Enterobacteriaceae; genus Klebsiella; species Klebsiella africana. Next base: position 4,078,964 of record NZ_CP084874.1, read on the forward strand.
CAGACGGTCAATCAGCGCCGACACCGAGGCCTGCAGATAGATAACCACGCCGTTCTCCCGCATAAACTGGCGGTTACATTCCGCGAGGATGATGCCCCCGCCGGTGGCGATCACCGTATCCGGCAGGGTCACGGCCTTCAGCGACAGGGTCTCCAGTTCGCGAAAACGCGTCCACCCCTCCGCCTGCACAATCTCCGCAACCGTGCGTTGTTCATGGGCCTGCAGCCGATGATCGGTATCGGAGAACTGAAAATGCCGTGCTCGCGCCAGCGCATGGCCGACGGTGGTTTTACCGCAGCCGCGTGGCCCGATGAGAAAGATTGGCTGTGTCATGACCGAAGACCCCCTGGTTCCGTCTGTCGCAAAATAATGAAAACGAAAGAACGTATTATCGCTGTCTGTTCCGCAACGCATACGTAAAGAAAACGTTACACAACTTCTTTACACCCCATTACCACATTGAGACAAGGGGTTCTTGATGTAAACTTATCATTGCAATTAGTGTTTAACCAGCTTTACTTTCCGCTGGGCGTTATTTTTTATCCACTACTGGCGTAAACGGTAACACATTTATGCATAGCTTTACGAAGCAACATATTTACAACATCATGTTTCAGACGCACCCTGATGCCTATTCGACAGTGTGACAGAGGAATGTAACATGCAATCTGAAGAACAACGCCTTATTGATGGACTGTTTTCCCGGCTGAAAGAGGCTGAGGCACACAGCGCATCGCGCGATGCCAGCGCCGAGGAGCGGATTGCCCAACACGTGAGCGCGCAGCCGGCGGCCCCCTACTATATGGCGCAAACCATCCTTATCCAGGAAGCCGCGATTAAACAGCTCAACGATCGCATCCAGGCGCTGGAGAGCCAGGTCAACCAGCTGCAGGCGGCGAAACCCAGCAGCGGCGGCTTCCTCTCCGGTCTGTTTGGCGGTGGCGGCTCGTCACGCGGTTCTGACCCCATCCCAGGCGCAGAGCAATACGGTCGCCCGCAGGCCAGCGCCCAGCCGCAGTATGCCCCGCAACAACAGCAGCAGAACTATGCCCCGCAGGCTGCCGCACGCGGCGGCGGCTTTATGGCGGGTGCGCTGCAAACGGCCGCTGGCGTGGCAGGCGGCGTGGTGCTGGGCAATATGCTGACCAATATGTTCAGCGGCTCGCACCCGCAAGAGATTGTTAACATCATCGAAGAGAAACCGCAGCCGGAGGCGGACACCGTGCAGGACGCCACCGCGGGTGACGATCCGTTCCGCCAGGGAGACGATCAGTTCCTTGCCGACAATACCTGGAACGACGACTTCGACGCCGGCTTTGGCGACGATGATATTGGCAGCGATGACGATAGCTGGGTTTAACCCTGCTGACGCTTAACCGCCAGCAACCACTTCTCCAGCTCGGCGGCAAACTGTTGCCGATCGCGCTGCGATAAACTATCCGGGCCGCCGGTTTGAACGCCGCTGGCCCGTAATGTCTCCATAAAATCCCGCATCGTCAGCCGTTCGCGGATCGTCGCCTCGCTGTATCGTTCTCCGCGCGGATTTAGCGCCGCCCCGCCCTTCGCCAGCACCTCCGCCGCCAGCGGGATATCGGCGGTGATCACTAAATCTCCTGCCGCGCACTGACGCACGATTTCGTTATCCGCCACGTCAAAACCCTGCTCAACCCGCAGGGTACGGATGAAGCGCGACGGCGGTACACGCAGCGGCTGGTTCGCCACCAGCGTCAGTGGAGTCTGGGTCCGCTCTGCCGCGCGGAACAAAATTTCTTTAATCACGTTCGGACACGCGTCCGCATCCACCCAAATGGCCATGCCAGCTCCTGTTACCTGCAATAAGTGACGTCAATGTTACCTGCTTTTCTCCCCCAGGAAAGCGCCAGGATGGTAAGCTAATCAGATCGTAACGAAAAAAGCAGAGGGGAATGGTGATGGATAAGAAAATTGGCTTTATCGGCTGCGGCAATATGGGTAAGGCCATTCTGGGTGGGCTGATCGCCAGCGGTCAGGTACAGCCGGGACAAATCTGGGTCTACACCCCGTCGCCGGACAAGGTTGCAGCTCTGCGCGACCAGTATGGCATCAACGCCGCCGGCAGCGCCCAGGAAGTGGCGCAGATTGCCGATATCGTCTTCGGCGCGGTTAAACCGGGGATCATGACCAAAGTGCTGGGCGATATCGCCTCCAGCCTGAATAAAGAGTCTCTGGTGGTCTCTATCGCCGCCGGCGTTACGCTGGAGCAGCTGGCGCGCGCCCTTGGCCACGATCGCAAAATCATTCGCGCAATGCCGAATACGCCGTCGCTGGTTAACGCCGGCATGACCTCTGTCACGCCTAACGCGCTGGTGAGCAGCGAAGATGTGGCCGAAGTGCTGACTATTTTCCGTTGCTTTGGCCAGGCGGAGCAAATTGCCGAGCCGATGATCCATCCGGTAGTGGGGGTAAGCGGTTCGGCGCCGGCCTATGTCTTTATGTTTATCGAAGCGATGGCCGATGCCGCCGTCCTCGGCGGCATGCCGCGCGCTCAGGCCTATAAATTCGCCGCCCAGGCGGTGATGGGCTCAGCTAAAATGGTGCTGGAGAGCGGCGAACATCCGGGGGCGCTGAAAGATATGGTCTGCTCGCCTGGCGGGACCACCATCGAAGCCGTGCGCGTGCTGGAAGAGAAAGGGTTCCGCTCGGCGGTGATCGAAGCCATCACCCAGTGTATGGAAAAATCAGAGAAACTGAGCCGCTCCTGAAGCTGAACGGGCGGGCAGCAATGCCCTGAGAGGTCAAAGAACAAGGGAGCGCAAGCGCTCCCTTTTTTCAGGCTTTCTTCAGGCAGGTACTCATGAAGGTATTACGTTCATCACCCTTCAGTGATTTCGCCGTGGCCGCTTTGCTGCAGTCGCTCATTTTCTGCTGCTGAGGAGTGAGCGCCTTTCCCTGCGAGGTCGTGGTCTCTTTTTTCAGACACTGGCTCATAAAGGTTTTGCGCTCCTCTCCTTTCAGCATTTTGGCTGACGCTTGCTGATTGCAGTCCGTCATCCTTTGCTGCTGTGGAGTGGGCGTTTTTTCTGCCGCGCCAACCGCGCTGATAAAGATCAAGCCAAACAGTAGGGTCATCAGTAAAGTTATTTTCATCGCACCATCCTTCTGTGAGTGGATCGTTGTAAGTCTGGACGCAGATAGAAAAAAAACCAGCCGGTGACGCGATTTCGCCACCGGCAACGACTTATTTCAGACTCAGGGCAGCTTTCATGGTCGAGAACAGGTCGGTCTGGTCGGTCAGGCCGACGACGTTAGCCGCGTGTGGGCCGTAGGCCGCAATGCGCAGCTGGGTGCCGGTATGCTCCATCGACTCTTCCTCAGAGTTGCCGTAGCTCATCACCATCACCGCGCCATCGTGCGTGTTCAGAGCCTGGGTCAGCCCCGGGGCTTTGCTATCCGCCGGGATGATCTGGCTGGCGTGCGCATGGTCGGCGGTGACAATCACCAGGGTGTTGCCATCTTTTCTCGCAAACTCCAGCGCCTTCTGCACCGCTTCGTCGAGATCTACGGTTTCGCCGATCTGGCCGCACGGATTGGCCGCATGATCCTGCTTATCGATGGAGGCGCCTTCCACCTGCAGAAAGAAGCCTTTCTCGTTACGGCTCAGCAGGTCAATCGCTTTCTCCGTCATCTGCGCCAGGGTCGGCACCGAGGCGTCACGTTTTGGGTTTGGCGTACAGGTCACCGGCGGTTTATCGATATTGCCGTGATAAGATGCCTTCGGCCCTTCCCAGCGGACCGGCATATTGCCGTCGGCGAAGAGTCCCAGCAGCGGTTTATCCTGACTGGCTTCCGTCGCGGCGGCAAGGGAAGCCGCGTCGGTCACAATCTGGTAGCCGCGCGCTTGCGCCTGCTCGCGCAGGGTTTTGCCCTGCCACTCGCCCGCCGTCGCCGTTTCGGCAAAGGTCTTCGCGCCGCCGCCTAAAGTCACATCCGGTCGGGCGTTCAGCAGTTGTTCGGTAATGGAACCTTTGCCCCCTTTCTCCAGCGCATTGCTGGGGCATTTTTCGCTGGTGACCGTGGGGCCGTAGCATTTACGCGATGTTACATGCGCTACCAGCGCCGCGGGGGTCGCGTCCTGCAGTTCGGCGGTGGAAACGTTGCCGGTGGCCAGTCCCGCCGCTTTCGCCAGCTCGAGAATGGTCTGATGCGCGTTCTCATGAATATCGACGCCCAGCGCGCCGTTATAAGTCTTCACGCCGGTGGTCCAGGCGGTGGCGGACGCCGCCGAGTCGGTTACGTAGTCCGGTTTCCCGGTTTTTTTATCCAGCGAATAGTGCGTGTACTGCCCGGTTAACGGCAGAGCGTCAATCCCTTTAAAGAAACCGCCCGCCCCCTCGGCATAATTTCGCGCAGCGGTAATTTCCGAATCGCCCATCCCATCGCCAATCAGTAAAATAATGTTTTTGGCCGGTTTATTGATTAACGAGGCGCGCAGCGCTTCGGTTTGATCGCCTGTTAAACGACGCGCGCCGCCAGGGGTGGTGATATCCCCCTGAGCAGCACGATTTTCCAGCACCGGCGCAGCCGTGGTTTCGGCATGAATAACCGGCGAGCCCAGCAGAGGAACCAGGGCAATAAACAGAGCGCTTAATTTCACTTTTGTCATCTCCATGTAAAAAATACTTAAAAAAACAAAACGAAGGAGACTTTATAAAAGGGAGATGACAGAAAAATGACGGCATCCTTGTCGTGTCACAAAGACTAACTACGAGGATGCCGCAACAGCTTTTTTAGATATTGCTGCAGCAGCATCGCATCATGGTCGTTGACCGGCGGACAGGGCGTCACCTGATCTATCGCCTGTTCAATATCCTGAATCAATGCCAGCTGGGCATCATGCTCCATATGGCGCAATAATGCGGTGACCACGATCTCCAGCGCTTCAACCTGCACCGTCAGTTCCTTTGCTTCTTCTTCCTTTTGCGCCAGTTTAACCAGTAACTCAGCAATGAGATTCTTCATAGCTCCAGTTCCTTATGCGAGGCCTGTTTTTGATTGAGATGTCATACCCAATGACGGACCTCAGAATTACTTAAATTAAGAATCATCGCAACACCCAATATACAGCGAAACGTTTTACCACTATAAAATACCACTATAAATAGTATTGTTTAATGACAACCGGGTTAGTTATAACCAGATTGCCTGGTAAATAATAAAATGGAATAGCGTTCACGCAATGACGATAACAAAAAGTAATGGTAAATCCGCTGACGGCGAATAACGCTGACGGTATTGTGATAAATACCGTCAGCAGAGGTTCAGGCGTTAGCCCGACGGGTGCGGCGCAGCATCCATGCCAGTTGCCAGAGGTTAATGAAAACGATAATGGCGGTGGCAATAAATACCCAGCGGAAGCCAGCCATGGCTGAGACAGAGGCGCCAATTAGCGGCCCGGCGACGTTGCCCAGATACATAAACGATTGGTTATAGCCAAAGATGCGTCCGGTGACGCTGTCGCTGCTGTATTTCAGCAATAAGGTCTGCACCGCCGGAAGCATCGCGCCATCGGCAAAGCCGAGAAGAAAACGCAGCGTCCCCAATTGCAGCGGGGTGGTGACAAAGGACATGGCGAAGAACATCACCACCGCGCAGCAGAGCGTCGCGAGCAGGATCCGCGAGGTGCCAATACGGTCGCCTAACTTACCCAGCCGCGGGGCAGAGATCAGCGCCGACACGCCGGGCACCGCGGCGATCATCCCGGCCAGAAAAGCGATATTATTGCTGTCCGGCGCCATTGACTTAATAAACAGCGCCAGGATCGGGCCAATTGAGCCGTTGCACAACTGGATAACCAGGGTAGTGAAGAAGAGGCTGATCACCAGTCCCGGATAGGGCAAGGAGGCAAAGACTTGTTTCCCGGTGAGGCGCTCGCTTTTGCTGACCTGCGGACGAATGCCCTCTTTAATCAGGAACAGGGTCACCAGAAAACTGATGGTCAGCAGGATCGCCGTAATAAAAAAGACCATCCGCAGCCCGACGTGGTCCGCCAGGAAGCCGCCCAGCAGCGGGCCGCCGATGACCCCGCTAATCTGCGCCGTCGACAGCGTGCTTAGCGCCCAGCCGCTGCGCTCGCGCGGCACCTGGGAGGCCACCAGCGCCATGGCGTTTGGAATATAACCAGAGGTTAACCCCATGATTGCCCGCAGGATAAACAGCTGCCAGACGTTGGTGGCGAAAGCCTGCAGTAAAATGGCGACCGCCATCCCCAGCGAGGCGCGCAGCAGCATCAGCTTGCGGCCTTTGCGATCTGCCAGACTTCCCCACATCGGCGAGACGATCGCCGAGACCAGGAAGGTGACGCTGAAGGTCAGCCCCGACCACATCGACAGCGCTTCATGCGAAGTCACGCCCAGTTGGGAGACGTAGAGGGGTAAAAAAGGGAGAATTTGACTGATTGCCAGGCCGGTAAAAAAGCAACCAAACCAGACAGAGATAAGATTAACCTTCCAGGATTCCATAACTACGCGTATTCATTAATGATTTGCCAATTATTACCTAGCTTAGCAATTTCATTGCACTGGTGTACTACCATAGATGCACTGACGGCGAGTTTGGTGTTTTATGACTGCGCATGAGAGGCTGACGAAGCATTTTATGGTCATTTAGGCTGCTCACAGCGCTTTATGCTCAAAAGCAGAAGCCCTGCCCGCGCATGCCGAAGTGAAAATGGTTGGCGTGAGCCGCGTTGTACTCTGGCCCCAGCGCGTTGCCGAAGTAATGGCAACTGCTGCTCAACAGCGCCGCCAGCCAGGGGCGCGAAGTCTCGCTCCGCCAGCCCTCCAGGACGCTGACGCGTCTGCCGTCCGCCAGACGGAAACCGCTGACGTCCAGCGCGTCCGCCGTGGCATGTTCACTGCGCCGCGCCTGTGCCCGATGGTAGATATTGCGACAGGCAAAGCTGCCAAGATGGTCGATCTGGCGCAGATCGCTCGCCATCAGCTGGCGGGTCAGCGGCTTCGCCTGCTGCTCGACATACAGCGCACTGCTCAGTGCCAGCGGGCAGCTGGCGAGGAAACTGCTGCTCAGCTTCACCGGGCCAAAATTAGCCACCCGCACCACGTTACGCAGAGGGCAGCTTCCCTCGCTGTCTGCCACCGGCTGGCTGGCGATGAGCCGCCGGCGGTTGGCCTCCGCCAGCAGAGAGGCGCACTGGTCGGCCGTAAGGCTGCGCAGCTTGAACGACGTCAGCCAGCCCGGGGGATCGTCCAGCGCCAGCGGCGCCAGCGGATTCAGGTGTGGCGGCAGAAAGCGATATCCAAACAGGCCCGCGCCGAGCAGCCCGGCCAGCACCAGCAGCGTCTTTCCTCTCACGCCCACTCCCGTCAATTGATCAGGTAAATATTATGGCAGCCAGGCGGCGGTTTCACATGGTATGTTATGCCCTTTGATGTAATCTGGATGGAAGTTGAAATGGCAAAGATGAGGGTTGGGATCGTTTTTGGCGGTAAGTCGGCAGAGCATGAAGTGTCGCTGCAGTCAGCGAAGAATATCGTGGAAGCGATTGATAAATCACGCTTCGATGTGGTTCTGTTGGGGATTGATAAACAGGGGCTATGGCACATCAACGACGCCGGCAACTACCTGCTCAATGCTCAGGATCCTGCCCGTATTGCCCTGCGCCCTTCCACGGTGACTCTGGCGCAGATCCCGGGCCGCGAAGCACAGCAGCTGATTAACGCCGAAAGTGGCCAGCCGCTGGCGGCCATCGATGTGATTTTCCCCATCGTCCACGGCACGCTGGGCGAAGATGGTTCCCTGCAGGGGATGCTGCGCATGGCCAATCTGCCGTTCGTCGGCTCCGATGTGCTGGGCTCTGCGGCCTGTATGGACAAAGACGTGACCAAACGTCTGCTGCGCGACGCCGGGCTCACCGTCGCCCCGTTTATCACCCTGACCCGCGCCAACCGCGCGCAGTTCAGCTTTGCCGATGTCGAAGCGAAGCTGGGCCTGCCGCTGTTCGTTAAGCCGGCTAATCAGGGCTCGTCGGTTGGCGTCAGCAAAGTTAAAAACGAAGAGCAGTACCATCAGGCGGTGGCCCTGGCCTTTGAATTTGACCATAAAGTGGTGGTGGAGCAAGGCATTAAAGGGCGGGAAATTGAGTGTGCGGTGCTGGGTAACGACCACCCGCAGGCCAGCACCTGCGGTGAAATTGTCCTCAACAGCGAGTTTTACGCTTACGACACCAAGTATATCGACGACCAGGGCGCGCAGGTGGTGGTTCCGGCCGCTATCGCCCCTGAGATTAACGACAAAATCCGCGCTATCGCGGTGCAGGCCTACCAGACCCTGGGCTGCAGCGGCATGGCCCGCGTCGACGTCTTCCTCACCGCCGACAACGAGGTGGTGATCAACGAGATCAACACCCTGCCGGGCTTTACCAACATCAGCATGTATCCGAAGCTGTGGCAGGCCAGCGGTCTCGACTACACCAGCCTGATCACCCGCCTGATTGAGCTGGCGCTGGAGCGCCATGCCGCGGACCGGGCGCTGAAAACATCCATGAACTAAAACGCGTTTTACCCCGCCTGGCAGCGGCGGCCTCAGGCCTCTTCTGCCGGGCGACGACGGATCACCAGACCCGCAGCCCAGAAGCTTATCACCCACGTCACCAGACCGACGGCGTAGGATTGCCAGCCCTGCGTCTCAAACCCCAGCAGCCCCACCACCCCATTGAGAATAAAAATTAACCCCAGCGCCACCGCGTAGTAGTGCCAGTCGCGGCGAATTTTATCTGTGAGCTTCATGCGGCCTCCAACAGCAAAAAACGCATCTTCGCATAGCCGCTCGCAGCGGTCTGTAGCGCAAGGGAGAATGTTGTTGGATTGCGACGTCAGTCTCCCTTTTGTGCTCCTGTGGCACGGTTAACACAACGGCGAAAACAGGATTATTCCTGGACGGCAATTACCAGCAATCTGATACTGATGATGGCCCCTGACTGCCAGAATACCTGACATAGAGCTGGAGAAAAAACCAGCAGCGCAGATGTGGGAGGGCCTATGGCTGAATTCAGTTTTTCAAAATCGCTTTTGGGAAATAAAAAAAGGGGGGCGCTGACCGGTAGCCATGTCGCCTACGGGCTGTTCGTCCTGATCTGCTGCTGGGCCGGCGCGCAGATGCTCAGCATGCTGATCCACGCCCCGGGGGTATTTGAACGCCTGATGCAGGCGCAGGACGCCAGCCGTCCACAAGTTGACATCAGCCTCGCCGTGGGCACCCTCTTTGGCCTGATCCCTTTTTTGATCGGCTGCGCGTTCATCGGGCTGCTGGCGCTCATTGTGCGCTGGCGTCAGCGCCGTTAACGCCGCGCCATACAGTTTGCCCGCCGCTCATCAACCCGTTTCGCAAACCACGCCGTCGTCAGATTACGGGTGATTTTCGGACTCTCCAGCTGGATCCCCGGCAACATCTCCCGCGGCAGGGTTTTGCCCGCCTTTTTATCGGCGAGACGGAAAACCTGCTGATAGAGATCGGTCTTCTCAAACGCCAGGCTGTCGCCCTTTTTCAGCTGGCGGTGGATCTCGCTGTCGCTCATCCCCAACTGGCCCGCCAGACGGCGCACCGCCAGCTCGGTATTACCCGGCTCATCGCTGTCATAGCGGATAAGATCGCCATCAAGCGCCAGTTTCACTCCGCTGGCTTTCACCACCGCATTCTGGAAGGCCGCGTTACGGCTGGCATACCAGCCGGCGTTGAAGTCGGCAAAGCGGTACAGCGGCGCACTGTAACTGGCCGGGTAGTTCAGCAGATGATAGGTGCCAAACCACAGGCCACCGCGCAGACTGAACACCTCCTGGCGCACCGTGCCGTTCATTTTCCACGGGTAGCCAGAGGTATGCTGCTCGGCAAAAGCAATGCTGACCTGCATCGGCCCCCCGGTGTGCACCGGATTAAGCGAACCGAACAGCTTCTGCCCCATCGGCACCATCCCGATAAAGTCATCAAAAATGGCGCTCAACTGCTTTTCCGTCTTCACATTGTCCAGACGGTCGCTATAGCTTTTACCGTTTGGCGAGGTGATTTTAAGCGCGGTATGAACCAGAAACGGCGGAATGTGCATTTTTTCCGCCCGGCGGTCAATTTCCTGCCAGGCGATTTTATTCAGCCCCGGCACAACCGGATCGGATTGATAGTTAGATTCCTGCTGCGCGACCGCCAGCACCGAGCAGACATTCTCTTCCGTCGGCGCCAGCTTCTGGCTGTCAAACGCGGTGGCGATGGCCTGCGCCCAGGCCTCCCGATCCTTGACGCTGGCCGGCATTTTCTGCCGCACCACCGACGCCACGTCAACGGGCTTCTCGCCCTTTTTCAGCGTCGGGGCCTGCTGGCTGGTACAGGCGCTCAGCACCATGGCCGCCAGCAGCGTCAATGAAACGGGAATAATGCGCGATAAACGTGCGGCCATCATGCTTCCTTGTCTTGATTAACGTAATGTCGGGATCGCTTCCTGCAGCGGTTTGCCGTCCAGCTCGCGTTCAAAACTGCGCAGACGTTTGTAGATGGACATCAGTTCCACCAGCGTCGTCCACGAGCTGATCAGGTACTGGAACGAGCCGCGCACCTGGCCGAAGACGTTGGTAATTTGCGTCATCAGCCCGAGGGTAATCGTACCGGCAACGATCGACGGAAACAGCAGGAAAAGGCCGAAAACGTTATCCACCTGCAGATAGAGAATGCGGGCGATATTGAAATACATATAGTGGAAATAGAGACGGAAATAGTTGCGACGCACCGCGCGGAATAGCTCGCGCACCGTCGGCGGCGTAGCGCGGGTTTCATCGTCCTCACCGTAGACCAGTTCTTTACGATACGCCGCTTCCACACGCTGGTTTTTAAACTCCAGGCCCGGCAGCTTAATCCCCACCACCGCCAGCAGGCCGGTGCCCATCAGCGACCAGACGATAGCGGCAATCACCAGGCCATACGGCAAATGACCGACGATGGGCAGGTCGGGAACGTGTTCGGAGAGCGTCACCAGCACCGGCAGGAAGGCGATCAGGGTCATCACCGCGTTGATAAAGCTCACCCCCATATCTTCGAGGGTGGAAGCAAAGCGCATGGTATCTTCCTGCACACGCTGCGCGGCGCCTTCGATATGGCGCAGATGCTGCCAGTGGGCCATATAGTGTTCGTTCATCGCTGTGCGCCAGCGGAAAACATAGTGGCTGACGAAGAAGTTGTTCATCACGCCAATGATCACCGCGATGATCGCGATGCCAAGAAAAACGCCGATTTCCTGATAAAACTGGTTGATGCTGACCTTATGCGGGGTGGCCAGCGCGCTCTGGATCAGGTCGTAAAATGGCGCATACCAGGCGTTGATCGCCACGCCCACCTCCACCAGAAACCAGGTAACGAAGATGATGAGCGACGTACCAAGAATCGACCAGTACTGCCAGCGATGGGGGCAGTAGACAAACCAGAAAATCGCAAACACGCCGACGCAGAACAGATAGTAAGCGTAGAACACCAGATAATTAAGCGACCAAAAGCGCGCTGCGCTGATGGCCACATTTTGCGATGCCCCGCTGACCCGCAGCAGCCAGTCGCCGCCGCCCGCCTGCCAAAAGATCACGGCCAGTAGCGACCAGATTAAGGCAGAAATAAAAAACGGCCCCGGTTTGGGGAAAAAAGATTTAAACATCATTGTCTCCTGCTAACTTCTTATCGTTCTACTATTGCTGTGTACGACGCATACGTCGGCCGCCGCGTGGATGCGCTCTCGCGGGGCAGACGAATGATAAGACCGGATATCAACAGCTTAGTTCTGCTGCCAGGCGTGCAGAATTGTTTCTGTGGGTTTCACCTGTAAAGGATTGCCAGGAACCGTCAGCGTACGCCACACCTCATTGTAGTGGGCGATAAGCGTCGCGGCCGGCGCGGCGGGGCGGTCGGCGGTGGTGTGGGCATCTTCCGCGACAACAATACCGTACCCGCGGCTGGCGCCGTTTTTAATGGTGGTGTCGAGGCAGTAGTCGGTGGCGCAGCCGCAGATGACGAACTGCTGGATGTCGTGTTCGCCCAGCACCTGCGCCAGCGAGGTGTGGTAGAAAGCGTCGCAGGCAGTTTTGGTGACATACAGCGCGCCAGCTGGCTGTTCCAGCTCGGGAAGCAGAGCAAAGCCTTCGCTGCCGGCTTCGAGGCCACCGGCTTCATCATGCTGAATGAAAATGACCTTGTCCGCCGCGCGCACCAGACGATTAATTTGCGCGACGCAGCGCCCGCGCGCCAGACGCGGCGTGGCGAACACGCCGTTTTGCATATCCACGACCATCACTACCCGTTGAGCCGTCATTGTTCTCTCCCACGAACGTTCAGCCAAACGGTCATCATACGCGGCAGCGGAAAAAGCCGATATCTGAAAGCGTAAAAAAGTCTTTTTTACGCACCGTTACCTTTTTCCTGCAGGAATGTCGTGAATCCCACTTTGTTCTGCGCCACTTCGTAGTATAAATACCCTCTTCTCTTTTATTTATTTAATGGATGATCTCCGTTGAAACGTAGTTTGCTCCTTTTTGCTGCGCTGTGCGCGGCGTCGTGGACCTCGGTGCAGGCCGCACAGCCTACCGTTGACCCGGTTTTCGCCTCGGATGTGGTCGATCGTTACGCCAATCATATCTACTACGGCAGCGGCGCCACCGGCATGGCGCTGGTGGTTATCGATGGCAATCAGCGCGTTTTTCGCAGCTTTGGCGAAACCCGTCCGGGGAATAATCAGCACCCGCAGCTCGACTCGGTGATCCGTATCGCCTCCCTCAGCAAACTGATGACCAGCGAGATGCTAGTGAAGCTGCTCGACCAGGGGGTGGTGAAACTCAATGATCCGCTGAGCAAATACGCTCCGCCGGGCGCCCGGGTACCTGACTGGCAGGGAAAACCAATCACTCTGGTGAATCTCGCGACCCATACCAGCGCCCTGCCGCGCGAACAGCCTGGCGGCGCCGCTCATCGTCCGGTGTTTGTCTGGCCGACCCGTCAGCAGCGCTGGAACTGGCTCTCTACCGCGACCCTGAAGACCGCGCCCGGCTCGCAGGCGGCCTACTCTAATCTGGCCTTCGATTTACTGGCGGACGCGCTCTCCACCGCCGCCGGCAAACCTTATCCGCAGCTGTTTGAAGAGCAGATCACCCGGCCGCTGGGGATGAAGGACACCACCTTTACCCCGTCACCGGATCAGTGCCAGCGGCTGATGATCCCGGAAAAAGGCGCCAGCCCGTGCAATAACACCCTGGCGGCGATCGGCAGCGGCGGAGTCTACTCGACGCCGGGGGATATGATGCGCTGGATGCAGCAGTTCCTGTCATCCGATTTCTATACCCGCAGCCAGCAGGCCGACCGGATGCAGACGCTGATTTATCAGCGTAACCAGCTGACCCGAGTGATTGGTATGGACGTACCGGGCCGCGCCGACGCGCTGGGCCTCGGCTGGGTGTATATGAAGCCGAAGAACGGCCATCCGGGAATTATTCAGAAAACCGGCGGCGGCGGCGGGTTTATCACCTATATGGCGATGAATCCGCAGGCTAACGTCGGCGCTTTTGTGGTGGTGACCCGCTCGCCGTTAACCCGCTTCAACAATATGAGCGACGGCATCAACGATCTGGTCAGCGAGCTGAGCGGCGCGCAGCCCAACATGCAGACGGCCAGTCAGTAAGCCCGAGGGAGGTTTCGCCGATGCGACATAACGATCGTTTTGGCGAAACATCCCGCTGCCATTTCAGTTACACTACCGTCTTTCATTTCACAAAATCAGGCAAACCATGACAGATTTAATCACTCGCCCCCGCCGCCTGCGTCAATCCGCTGCGCTGCGCGCCCTGTTTGAAGAGACAACACTGAGTTTGAACGACCTGGTGTTGCCGATCTTTGTTGAAGAAGAAATTGATGATTACAAAGCGATCGAGGCCATGCCCGGCGTGATGCGCATTCCGGAAAAATATCTGGCGCGCGAGATCGAACGCATCGCCAACGCCGGGATCCGCTCGGTGATGACCTTTGGTATTTCTCATCACACCGATGCCACCGGCAGCGATACCTGGAATGAAAATGGTCTGGTGGCGCGTATGTCGCGGATCTGTAAGTCCACGGTGCCGGAGATGATCGTCATGTCCGATACCTGCTTCTGCGAATACACCTCCCACGGCCACTGCGGCGTGCTGTGCGACCATGGGGTGGATAACGACGCGACTCTGGAAAACCTCGGCAAGCAGGCCGTTGTCGCTGCCGCCGCGGGCGCAGATTTCATCGCCCCTTCCGCCGCGATGGACGGTCAGGTACAGGCTATTCGCCGCTCGCTGGATGCCGCCGGCTTCACCAATACGGCGATCATGTCCTACTCGACCAAGTTCGCCTCCTCCTTCTACGGCCCGTTCCGCGAAGCGGCCGGTACCGCGCTGAAGGGCGATCGGAAAACCTATCAGATGAGCCCGATGAACCGCCGGGAGGCCATTCGCGAGTCGCTGCTCGATGAAGCCCAGGGCGCCGACTGCCTGATGGTGAAACCGGCTGGCGCCTACCTGGATATTCTGCGTGATATCCGCGAACGCAGCGATCTGCCGCTCGGCGCCTATCAGGTCAGCGGGGAGTACGCGATGATTAAATTTGCTGCCCAGGCGGGCGCTATCGATGAAGAGAAAGTGGTTCTGGAAAGCCTCGGCGCTATCAAACGCGCGGGCGCCGACCTGATCTTCAGCTATTTCGCCCTCGATCTGGCCGAGAAAAAAATTCTCCGTTAAACCCGCCCCCCCGGTTGCGCTGCGCTTACCGGGGCCCGCAGCCCCATCCCGCATGTAGGCCGGGTCAGGCGCAGCCGCCACCCGGCACAAAAACGTCTCCCTACCCGTTGCCATTGCCCGGCGGCGCTGACGCTTGCGCGGGCCTACGAGCTTGCCGGGCCCGCAGCCCCATCCCGCATGTAGGCCGGGTCAGGCGCAGCCGCCACCCGGCACAAAAACGTCTCCCTACCCGTTGCCATTGCCCGGCGGCGCTGACGCTTGCGCGGGCCTACGAGCTTGCCGGGCCCGCAGCCCCATCCCGCATGTAGGCCGGGTCAGGCGCAGCCGCCACCCGGCACAAAAACGTCTCCCTACCCGTTGCCATTGCCCGGCGGCGCTGACGCTTGCGCGGGCCTACGAACTTGCCGGGCCCGCAGCCCCATCCCGCATGTAGGCCGGGTCAGGCGCAGCCGCCACCCGGCGCAAAAACGGCTCCCTATCCGTCGTCTCCCCCGCTGCGACCGAAACTTCACTCAACTGTAATCTGAACGACATCTCCACCTTCTACTGTCTGGGCAGGACGGAGGAGGAGCCACTATGTTTAGTCTCGACAACGTACTCGATGACCTGTGGCCTCAGGCGAGGCCCGCCCCCTGGCAAAAGAAACTGTTAAAAAAGCTATTTTATGAGGAAGAGTTTCAACAATTTGCCGACCGTCACCGCCACCTGAAGGGGCTTGATACGGTCGAACAGGTGCTGGAATACCTCAATATCCGCTGCGCCATCCCGGCGCACGATCTCGAACAAATCCCCGAATATGGCCCGCTGGTCATTATCGCCAACCACCCCACCGGCACCCTCGACGGCCTGGCGCTCCTGTATGCGGTATCCCGCGTGCGCCGCGATGTCAAAGTGGTCACCAACCGCATGCTCACCCATCTTGAGCCCCTGAGCTCGCTATTTATCCCGGTGGATAATATTCATGGCCGCACCGCTAAAGCGGCGCTGCAGCAGATGGACCAGCAGCTGCAGGCCGGCGGGGTGCTGATTTTCTTCCCGGCGGGGGAAGTCTCACGCCTCACCCGTCGCGGCATCCGCGATAAAAAATGGCACTCGGGCTTTATTAAGCTGGCGGCAAAATATCGCGCCCCGCTGCTGCCAGCATGGATTAACGCCCACAACAGCGCCCTGTTTTACGCCAGTACGCTGGTATCTGACAACCTGCCGCTGCTCCTGCTGATGCAGCAGATGTTTCGCCGGCGCAACAGCAACTTGCCGGTGCGCATCGGCCAGCAGATCCCCTGGTCGAACTGGTTCGATGCGCAATCCAGCGCTCGCGAGCTTACCGGCCGCTGCTATCAACACCTTGAACAGCTGCGCAAAGGGCTGCCGGGGCGGTTTAAAACCGAAAGCGCCATCGCCCGTCCGGAAGACCGGGCGCTGCTCAAACGCGAACTGCACAAGGCCGAATGCCTGGGCCGCACCGCCGATGGCAAAGTGATTTACCTCTGGCAGCGCAACGGCCAGGAGGACGCGCCGCTGCTGCGCGAGCTGGGACGCCTACGGGAAATCGCTTTCCGCGCGGTCGGGGAAGGCAGCGGCAAACGGCGGGATATCGACGGGTATGACGACGACTATCTGCATCTGATCCTGTGGGATGAAGAAGACCTCGAGATCGTCGGCGCTTACCGCTTTATGCCGACGGCCATCCAGCTGGCAAAGCGCGGCCTGGAGGGGATCTACAGTTACAGTCTGTTCCATTACGACGGGCGGATGGACGATGTCCTGCAGCACGGCATTGAGCTGGGGCGCAGCTTTATCCAGCCGCGCTACTGGGGGCGTCGCGGGCTGGACTACCTGTGGTCCGGCATCGGCGCTTATCTGGCGCGCTATCCGCACTATCGCTATCTGTTTGGTCCGGTGTCGATTTCTGGCGGGTTGCCGCCCGCCGCCCGCGATCTGCTGGTGGCATTCTACCGGCTGTGGTTCCCGGCGACGCATCCGCTGGCGGAGTCGCGTCGCCCATATCCGGCGTCGCTGCCCGACGTGCTGGCGCAGTTTGGCGGGGAGGATTACAACGACGACCTGACCCGGCTGAAGTCCCTGCTCGGCAACCTCGGCTGCGCGATCCCGCCGCTGTATAAGCAGTACTCGGAAGTGTGCGAGCCGGGCGGCGTGCAGTTTATCGATTTCGGCAGCGATCCGGATTTCAATAACTGCGTGGATGGTCTGGTGCTGGTGGATCTCACCTACCTGAAGGCCAATCGCTACCAGCGCTATATTGGCGTGCATTTGGATACGCAAAAATCGGCATAAACGCTTTTCCCGGCTTGCGGCGCGTTGCGCCTTAGCCGGGCTACAGTTCACCGTTTCCGACGGATCGGTAGCCCGCGCCGCCTCCGGGAATCTGCGGGCAATGCAGCATCCGCTTTTCTCCGCGGCTCGCAGCTGATGCCTTAACCGGCTACAAGCCTTACCCCGCCCGGTAATACGGCTTATCGCCGAGGATCGTCGCCCGGTGCATGATCCGCCGCTGCGGCAGATAGTCGGCGTTGGCGTAATGCTGGGTCACCCGGTTATCCCAGATAGCGACATCGTTCGGCTGCCAGCGCCAGCGCACCTGAAACTCCGGTTTAGTGACATGAGCAAACAGGAAGTTCAGCAGCGCTGCGCTCTCTTTCTCACTCACCTCGACAATTCGCGTGGTAAAGCCTTCATTAACGAACAGCGCCTGCTTGCCGGTCACCGGGTGGGTACGCACTACCGGATGCAGCAGCGGCGGATGCTTCTCCACCGCTTCCTGCCAGCGCCGATGCTCGGCTTCGGTTTTGTTGTACTTATACTCCTGGAACGATTTGCGGAAATCGTGTTCGGCGTGCAGGCCACTCAGTAGCTGCCGGAAGGGTTCTGACAGCGCTTCCCAGGCGGCGATGCCGCTGGTCCACAGGGTGTCCCCGCCGGTCGCCGGCAGCTCTTTCGCCGCCAGAATGGCGCCGGCGGGCGGCGTGTCGATAAAGGTGACATCGGTATGCCAGTTGTCATTATCCGGCGGATTATCGTTGTGGGTATCGAGGACGATAATCTCCTCCACGCCGGGGGCGTGAGGGTAGACCGGATGGATATGCAGGTCGCCAAACCGCAGCGCCAGGTCGCGCTGTTGCGCCGGGGTGATATTCTGCTCGCGCAGGAATACCACCTGATGACGCAGCACCGCGTGATACAGCTGTTCAAACTGGTTGTCGCTCAGCGGACGGGTTAAATCCGCCCCGCTCACCTGCGCGCCAATATACGGCCCCAGCGGGGTAATGCTCAGACGTTCACTCATTGTACTTCTCCATGCCAGGGCGTCAGGCGCCGCTGCAGCGCGCGCAGACCCAGTTCCAGTAAAAAGGCGATAATAGCAATCACCGCGATCCCCGCCAGCACCACATCGGTGGCGAGAAACTCGCCGGCAGACTGCACCATAAACCCTAATCCGCGGGTGGCGGCGATCAGCTCAGCGGCCACCAGCGTTGACCAGCCCACCCCGAGACCAATGCGCAGCCCGGTGAGGATCTCCGGCAGCGCGCCGGGCAGGATCACCAGCCACAGCACCTGCGCCCGGCTGGCGCCCAGCGAACGGGCAGCGCGAATGCGCACCTGCTGCGCGCTTTTTACCCCCGCCAGCGCTGACATGGCTACCGGCGCGAAAATCGCCAGGTAGATCAGCAGGATCTTCGAGGTTTCACCGATGCCAAACCAGATCACCATCAGCGGTAGGTAGGCCAGCGGCGGCACCGGACGATAGAGTTCGATCAGCGGGTCGAGGATCCCGCGCACCGTCGAGTTGAGCCCCATGGCGATCCCCACCGGTACGCCAATAAGCACTGCCGCCAGCAGGGCGATGACGATCCGCGTCAGGCTCGCCGCCAGATGCTGCCAGAGCGTCGCATCCATAAAGCCCTGCGGCCCGGCGATGGTGATAAGCTTTTGCAGTACCTGGCCCGGCGGCGGCAGAAACAGCGGACTAATCAGCTGCAGCGCCGCGACCGCCCACCAGACGGCCAGCAATACCGCCAGAGTCGCCACGCTGAGGGTGAGCTGACGGGAGAGCGGCCAGCGCCACTTCAGCGTCGTCTGACGCGGTTTGTCGTTCAGTACCACGCTCATGAGAAAGCCTCCCGTTGGTCAAACACCCGGCTCAGAATGTATTCCCGCTGTTCAATAAACCGCGGGTCGGATTTGATGCTGCGGCAGGATTCGCCCGCGACAAAGCGACGGCTGAAATCAAGCGGCAGCCGCTCCACCACCCGTCCCGGCCCCGGCGACAGCAGCACCAGCTCGGTGGCCATAAAGATGGCCTCTTCAATGTCATGAGTGATCAGCAGCACCTGTTTGCCGGTCTCATGCCACAGTTTCAGCAGTAATGTCTGCATCTGCTCGCGGGTAAAGGCGTCAAGCGCGCCGAAGGGCTCATCCAGCAGCAACAGCTGCGGATTCGCCGCCAGCGCCCGGGCGATGCCCACCCGCTGGCGTTGACCGCCGGACAGCTGCCAGATAAAGCGTTTTTCCGCCCCTTCGAGACCCACCTTCTTCAGCATCTGCGCCGCCGCTTGCCGGCGCTGCGCTTTATCCACGCCCGCCAGCTGGAGGCCCAGCGCCACGTTATCCTGCACATTGCGCCACGGCAGCAGGCCTTCGTTCTGGAAGACCACGCCGCGCTCTGCGCCCGGCCCGGTCACCCGCTGACCTTCAAGGGTGATGCTGCCGTGCTGATAGGGCACGAATCCGGCAATCAGGTTCAGCAGGGTGGTTTTACCGCAGCCCGAGGGCCCCAGCACCACCAGCAGCTCCCCACTCTCCAGCGTCAGGTTGATATCCGCCAGCGCCGGTTTACCGCCGTAGTCGGCGGAAAGATGCGAGATTTGCAGCATCGCCGCCTCCTTTACTTCACGAAACGGTCAGTGACGTACTGACGATAATCAGTTCCCGCCGCGGGCACTTTGCCCTGCTCTTTCAGGAAGCGCGCGGTATCGACGATGGCCTGATTGACCGGGCCATTCAGCGCCTGCGCCTGCTCAGCGGCGGTCAGGTAGGTGTTCCCCTTCACCAGCCCGGGGACATCGGCTTCTGGTACCCCGCTCAGGCGCGCCAGCTTGCTGATGTTGTCCGGCTGTTTCAGCCATGCCTCCGGGTTGGCGATGTAGGGCTGCTGGGCGTCGATGGCGCTTTTAGCAAACGCTTTGACGATCTCCGGATGCTGCTCGGCGAAGTCCTTACGGACCACCCAGACGTCAAGCGTCGGCGCGCCCCACTCACCAACCTGGGAAGAATCGGTCAGCACCTTGCCCTCTTTTTCCAGTTCGTTAACCGCTGGCGCCCAAACGTAAGCGCCATCGATATCCCCGCGCTGCCAGGCGGCGATGATCGCTGGCGGCTGCAGGTTAATAATCTGTACCTGGCCCGGCTTGATGCCCCAGTGTTTGAGTGCCGACAGCAGGCTGTAGTGGGTGGTGGAGATAAACGGCACGGCGATGCGCTTGCCGATCAGATCTTCCGGTTTGCTGATGCTTTTCTTCACCACCAGCGCTTCGGAGTTGCCGAGCTTTGAGGCAAGCAGGAACACTTCGATCGGCACCTGCTGACTGGCGGCCACCGCCAGCGGGCTGGAGCCGATATTGCCGATCTGCACATCGCCGGAGGCCAGGGCGCGCACCACGCTGGCACCGCTGTCGAATTTCCGCCAGTCGACGGTCGCCCCGCTGGTTTTGGCGAAGGTGTTGTCCGCCTGGGCGACTTTCGCCGGCTCAGCGGAGGTTTGATACGCCACGGTCACGTTGACCGCCTGCGCCTGGAAGGCGGCAACAGCCAGCGCCGCCAGAAGAGTAATTCGCGATGTGAATGCCATAATGTCTGCTTCCCCTGAGTTGTTATAGGTGCAGTATTTCCGGCAACAGGATGGAGATGAAGTAATTAAAAATTCTGGCTAATAGCGAATCGTTTTTAGAACAAAAGCGGGAAAGGATAGTTGGTTTTGAGCGGTGGGTTAGTGGCAGATGGTTGGCGCCGGGTGGTGGAGACGGATCGCGCAAAGTGTAGGCCGGGTAAGCGCAGCGCCACCCGGCAAAAAACTCAGCGCTTCGCGTTAAGCGCGGCGATGTCCTTCGGCGTGGTGCGGCAGCAGCCGCCAATCAGCTTCGCCCCGGCCGCCAGCCACTGCGGCAGATAATCCGCCAGGGTGGCGCTGGCTTCGCCATGATGGTGCCAGGTCTTGCTCACCGCATCATAATGTTCGCCGGAGTTAGGATAAACCACCAGCGGCAGGGCCGTAAGGCTGTGCAGATGCGCCAGCGCCGCGGGGGTATTTTCCAGGGCGATACAGTTGATCCCCACCGCCACCACCTGCGGGTTATCCGCCAGGGCGGCCATCACCTCGCGCAGCGGCGTGCCGTCGCTGAGATGTTCGGCATCGCGCAGCGTAAAGGCGTACCAGGCGCGGGCGCGGGGATACTCCTGCAGCAGGGCCGCCAGGGCCTGGATCTCGGCGAAGGACGGCAGGGTTTCACAGGCCAGCAGATCGGCGCCGGCATCCAGCAGCGCTTCGACGCGCGGGCGGTGGAAGGCCTGGAACTCTGCCGCGCTGCGCTGATAATCACCGCGATACTCCGAGCCATCGGCAAGAAACGCGCCATACGGTCCCACCGAACCGGCGACCAACAGCGTGCCGGCCTGCGGGTTCTCGGCGAGGTACGCCTCGCGCGCTTTGCGCGCCAGCTCGACGCTTTTGCCGATCAGCGCCCGGGACTGGGCCTCATCCAGCCCGCGCGCGGCAAAGCCCGCCGGAGTGGCCTGATAGCTGGCGGTGATCGCCACCTGCGCCCCGGCGCGAAAGTAGTCGAGATGCACATCGCGGATCAGCTGCGGGTTCTCCAGCAGCACTTTCGCCGACCACAGGCTGTCGGCCAGATCGCAGCCGCGGGCCTCAAGTTCGGTGGCCATGGCGCCGTCCAGCAGCACGAAAGGCTGGGCGGCAAGCAGGGCGGTAAACGGATTAGTCTGCGACATGTTGGGGCTCCTGAGTCATATTCCGTGAACGAGTAAGATACCAGGCACCATAGCACAGGGCCACAAAGGGGATCCCGCACCACAGCGCAATTCTCTGGCTCGGGTCAAAAGCGAGGCCCACGCAGGCCACCAGGCACAGCACAAACCCCAGCACGGGCACCACCGGATACCAGGGAGCGCGATACTGCAGATCGCTCAGCGCCTTACCCTGCTGCAGATGGCGGCGGCGGAACATAAAGTGCGAGGCGCAGATGCTCAACCACACCGCCACCACCGCAAAACCGGAGATCGCCGACAGCGCGACAAACACCGTATCGGGCGCCACCACGCTGGAGAACAGCGCCAGCACGCCGCCCAGCATACTCACCGACAGGGCGGTCACCGGCACGCCCCGTTTATTGACTTTGGCAAAGCAGGCCGGCAGCGTCTTCTCGTTCGACAGCGACCAAAGCATCCGCCCGGAAGCATACAGGCCGGAGTTAGCCGCCGACAGGATCGCCGTCAGGATCACGAAGTTGAACATGTCCGCCGCATAAGGGATGCCCACCTTTTCAAACACCAGCACAAAGGGGCTTTTCTCCACCCCCGCCTGCTGCATCGGGATCAGCGCCGCCAGCACAAACACGGTGCCGATAAAGAAAATAATCAACCGGGCGATGGTGGTGCGGATGGCGACCGGAATAACCTTATGCGGGTTTTCCGTCTCTCCGGCGGCAATGCCGATAAGCTCCGTCCCGGAGAAGGCGAAGTTCACCGCCACCATGGTCATCAGGATCGGCAGGCCGCCGTGCGGGAACCAGCCTTCGGCGGTGATATTGTGCAGGCCCGGCGCCGGGGAGCCATCCTGCATCGGAATGATGCCGAAAATGGCCGCGCCGCCGAGAATAATAAACGCGATGATGGTGATCACTTTCACCAGCGAGAACCAGAACTCGCCTTCGGCGAAGAAGCGCGTCGAAATGATATTAAGGCCGAAGATCACTGCGCAGAACACCACGCACCAGATCCAGACCGGCACCTGCGGGAACCAGTACTGCATGCAGAATCCCGCGGCGGTAAAGCTCGACCCGAGCGCCACCGTCCACGTCAGCCAGTAGAGCCACGCCACGGTATAGCCCGTCGCCGGGCCAAGGTAGCGCGCCGCGTAAACGTGGAAAGCGCCGGTCTCCGGCATCGCCACTGACAGTTCGCCGAGGCACTGCATCACCAGCCAGACCACCAGGGCGCCAATCAGATACGCCAGCAGCGTCCCGGCCGCGCCGGTGGTGGAGATGATATAGCCGGTATTAAAGAACAGGCCGGTGCCAATCACGCCGCCAAGCGACAGCATAATCAGATGGCGCGTTTTCATGGTGCGCTTCAGCTGCCCACCTTGTTGTTGTGTTGTGCTTTGCATTTTATTTTCTCACGCCAGCCCGCTTGCCCGGGTCATGATGCGTATAAACGTATAGACATCTAAACATCCAAAAGAAGAAGTGTTATACCGTGCCGCCGCTGAAAAAGCAAAGCCGCTGCACCAGGGCACGCGCCGACAGCGTGCAGCCTGCCCCATTTTTGCGCAGCGCCAGCGGGCGCACCACGCGCTGATGCCTTATCGCAGCAGACCACGTTCTGGCACTCTCTTTGCAGCCTGTCGTTCAGAACCTTTCTATCTGGCGAGGCAACACGTATGACAGAGCACACCACCACCTTAAAAAGAACGCTCGGCAGTTTTCGTTTATGGGGGATCGCCGTCGGACTGGTGATATCCGGGGAGTACTTCGGCTGGAGCTACGGCTGGTCGCAGGCGGGCACGATGGGGTTTATGGTCGTCGCCCTGGCGGTCGCCGCGATGTACTGCGCCTTTATTTTCAGCTTTACCGAGCTGACCACCGCCATCCCGCACGCTGGCGGCCCTTTCGCCTATGCCTACCGCGCCTTCGGGCCCACCGGCGGCTTTATCGCCGGTTTTGCCACCCTGATTGAATTCGTCTTCGCCCCGCCGGCCATCGCCATGGCCATCGGCGCCTACCTCAACGTGCAGTTTCCGGCGCTGGATCCGAAATGGGTCGCCTGCGGCGCTTACGTGATCTTTATGACGCTCAATATTCTCGGCGTCGGCATTGCCGCCACTTTCGAGCTGATCGTCACCCTGCTGGCCATCTTCGAGCTGCTGGTGTTCATGGGCGTGGTCGCCCCCGGCTTCTCCTGGAGCCACTTCACCACTAACGGCTGGGCGGGCGCGGAAAGCTTCAGCGGCCTGGCGCTGCCGGGGATGTTCGCCGCCATTCCGTTCGCCATCTGGTTCTTCCTCGCCATTGAGGGGGCCTCCATGGCGGCCGAAGAGGCCAAAGATCCGCAGCGCACCATTCCGCGCGCCCTGGGCGGCGGCATTCTGACGCTGACGGTGCTGGCGATCGGCGTGATGGTCTTCGCCGGCGGCGTCGGCGACTGGCGCGCGCTGTCCAATATTAACGATCCGCTGCCCCAGGCGATGAAGACGGTGGTGGGCAATGGCAGCGGCTGGCTGCATATGCTGGTGTGGCTGGGGCTGTTTGGCCTCGTCGCCTCCTTCCACGGCATCATTATGGGCTATTCGCGGCAGATCTACTCCCTGGCCCGCGCCGGCTATCTGCCCGCCGGGCTAGCGACCCTCAACCGCCGCACCCGCACCCCGCACCTGGCGATCCTCGCCGGCGGCGTGGTCGGTATCGCCGCGATCTTCTCCGACTCGCTGATCACCATCAGCGGCATGCCGCTGACCGCCTGTATCGTCACTATGTCGGTATTTGGGGCTATTGTTATGTATATCACTTCCATGGCGGCGCTGTTCAAACTGCGCCGTAGCGAGCCGAAGCTGATCCGCCCATTCCGCGCCCCGCTCTACCCGCTGGCGCCGGCCTTTGCCCTCGGCATGGCGGTGCTCTGCCTGGTGGCGATGGTCTGGTATAACCTGCTGCTGGCGCTGATTTTCGCGGCGATGATGCTCGGCGGCTACCTGTGGTTCCGCAAAACCGCAGCGGCCCGTGAACGGGCGCCAGTGGATCCTCAACTGCGCACGGTCTCCTGAGGAGGCGGCATGTATAAAACCACGCTATCGGGCCAGGTATGGCGCTTTGATAGTCTGAAAACGCTGATGGCGAAAGCGTCGCCGGCCCGCTCCGGCGACGCCCTCGCAGGGGTTATCGCCACCTCAGCCGAAGAGCGGATGGCGGCGAAAATGGCCCTCGCCGAGGTGCCGCTGACCGACATTCTCGACAACCCGCTTATCCCTTACGAGCAGGACGAAGTGACGCGCCTGATCCTCGACACCCATGATGCGCAGGGCTTTGCCGCCCTGCGTCACCTGACGGTCGGCGATTTTCGCGACTGGCTGCTGGATGATGCTACCGATACCGCCACGCTGCAGCGGGTCGCCCGCGCCATCACCCCGGAGATGGCGGCGGCGGTCAGTAAGCTGATGCGCAATCAGGATCTGATCCTTGCCGCCAGCAAATGCCAGGTGGTGACGCGCTTTCGCAACACCATCGGCCTGCCCGGCCACCTCAGCGTGCGCCTGCAGCCCAACCATCCTACCGATGACCTGAAAGGCATCGCCGCCAGTATGCTCGACGGGCTGCTGTACGGCGCCGGGGACGCGGTGATCGGCATCAACCCGGCCAGCGACAGCTTACCGGTGCTGGCGCAGCTGAACGTGATGCTGGACGATATTATTCAGCGCTTCGCCATCCCTACCCAGTCCTGCATTCTGACCCATGTGACCAATACGCTGCAGCTGATTGAGCGCGGCGCGCCGGTGGATCTGGTGTTCCAGTCGGTGGCCGGTACCGAAGCGGCCAACAGCGGCTTCGGCATCAACCTTGCCATGCTGCAGGAGGCCCGCGAGGCGGCCCTCAGCCTCAGGCGCGGTACCCTCGGCAACAATGTGATGTATTTTGAGACCGGCCAGGGAAGCTGCCTGTCGGCCAACGCCCACCACGGCGTCGATCAGCAAACCTGTGAGGCGCGGGCCTACGCGGTCGCCCGCCACTTTGAACCGCTACTGGTCAATACGGTGGTCGGCTTTATCGGTCCGGAGTATCTCTACGACGGCAAGCAGATTATTCGCGCCGGGCTGGAGGATCATTTCTGCGGCAAGCTGATGGGCCTGCCGATCGGCTGCGACGTCTGCTATACCAACCACGCGGAAGCGGATCAGGATGATATGGACACCCTGTTGACCCTGCTGTGCACCGCCGGGCTCACCTTCCTGATCGGCGTGCCAGGGGCGGACGATATCATGCTCAATTACCAGAGCACCTCGTTCCATGACGCGCTGTACGCTCGTCGTCTGCTGGGCTTAAAGCATGCCCCGGAGTTCGCCGACTGGCTGGCGAAGATGCAGATTATCGATCCGCACGGCGCGCTGCAGCTCACCGACGCCCGTCATCCACTGTTGTCCGTCCTGCCGCAAGGAGCCTCCGTATGAACCGTCCAGATGCCTGGAACCCGCTGCGTGAATTTACCGATGCGCGGATCGCCCTGGGGCGCAGCGGCGCCAGCCTGCCGACCCGCGAAGTCCTCAACTTTGGTCTGGCCCACGCCAGAGCGCGGGATGCCATTCATCAGCCATTCGCCAGCCAACAGCTGGTAGCGCCGCTGGCGGCGCTCGGCCTCGATGCCCTGACGGTGCGCAGCGCCGCGCCGGACCGTCACACTTATCTGCGGCGCCCGGATCTCGGGCGGCAGCTCGCCGACGAAAGCCGTGCCGACCTTGCCGCCAGCGGCGTCCGCCCCGCCGACCTGCTGCTGGTGATCGGCGATGGCCTCTCTTCCTGGGCGGTAGAGCGCCAGGCGGTGCCGTTGATCCGCGCCCTGCTGCCCTATCTGCAGACGCTGGGGATCGGCCTGGCGCCGGTGGTGCTGGCGCATCAGTCGCGGGTGGCCCTCGGGGATGAAATTGGCGAAACCCTGAAAGCCCGCGCGGTGGCGATCCTGATTGGCGAACGGCCGGGTCTCTCCTCGCCGGACAGCCTCGGCGTCTACCTCACCTGGCAGCCCCATCGTCAGCGTCTGGAATCTGAGCGCAACTGTATCTCTAATATTCGTCCGGAGGGATTAAGCCATGACGCAGCCGCCTTTAAACTGGCCTGGCTGCTGGAGCAGGCTTTTTTGCGCCGGCTTACCGGCGTGCAGTTAAAAGATGAAAGTGATAATCCGGCGCTGCATGGAAAAATAAAACCGTTGCCCCCTATAAAATAATAAGTCACGCCAGCCGCAGAAGAGATTTTTAATAGTACCGGGCGCACCTGAATATTATATTCGGGTGCGCGCTGAAATTGCCCGGCGGCGCTGGCCTGCGGACACCGTCCAACTGGTTTATATGGCGTGTTTTCCAGTCCGGGTAAGGCATCTATCGCCATCCGGCAAAATGCGTTCACCGCACCAAGAACCGAGTTGTCACCAGCCTTATGCCCTTCCCTTCAGGTAATAAGAATATTGCATGAGTAAAAACGAAACGGACGTTGTAAGGTAAATCCGCGCATTAAAAATATCCGTCATACTTCAAGTTGCATGTGCGTTGGCTGCGTTCTCTCTCCTCAGTCACTTACTTCTGTAAGCGCCTGGGGACTCGCTCACTTGCCGCCTCATGCGACTCGAATTATTTAGGGTATATATCTCGTTATCTATTCAACATAACAGCCAATAATTCGTCAGATACGCTGGCGAGTTATTCCGCAATGTTATGCAGTCATTGATGGTAATAAATAATCGACCGACGGAGAAATACCAATGAAATCGTTTTCCGGGAAAGCGTCTTTAATGGCCACGCTGATTGCCGCGCTGGTCGGCGCCAGCAGCGCGCAGGCAGCGGAAATTAAAATCGGGGTGGTATTACCCCTGAGCGGCGCCCTCAGCGGCTACGGCCAGCCGTCGCAGAAAGGGCTGGACATTATTCAGGCCATCACCCCAACGTTAAAAAATGGCGATACCATCAAGCTTATCGTTATCGATGATAAAAGCGACAAAGTCGAAGCGGCCAACGCCATGCAGCGGCTGGTCTCCAGCGATAAAGTGGATGCCGTGATCGGGGAAGTCACCTCCTCCAACACCCTGGCGATGACCAAGATCGCCGACGACAGCAAAACGCCGCTGGTCTCCTCCACCGCCACCAACGACCGCGTCACTCGCAACCATCCGTACGTCAGCCGGGTCTGCTTCTCGGACAGCTTCCAGGGGGTGGTCGGGGCCAATCTGGCCTCCCGCGATCTGAAAGCCAAAACCGCCGCCATCGTGTTTGACAGCAGCAACGACTACTCCGTCGGCCTGGCGAAAGCGTTCCGCACCCAGTTCCTGAAAAACGGCGGCACCATTCCCATCGAGGTCCAGGCCCCGGGCGGCAGCAAGGACTTTAAAGCCCAGCTGGCAAGCGTCAAGGCGAAGAATGTCGACATGATTTATATGCCGATCTACTACACCGAAGGGGCGCTGATTGCCGTGCAGTCTAAACAGCTGGGGCTCAACAAACCGGTGGTGGGCGGCGACGGTCTGGCCGCGGATCAAGTCTTCTTCGATGTCGGTAAAGACGCGGTCAACGGCTATATGACCACCGATTATTACTCGCCGAACGCCAAAGAGCAGACCCCGGCCGGGGAAACCTTCATCAAAGCCTGGGAAGCCAAATACCAGCAGCCGACCCATACCTGGGGCGCAATGGCGGCGGACGCCTATAACGTCATCGTCAACGCCATGAACCAGTGCAGCGATCCCCACGATCGGGTCTGCGTAAATGAAAAAATCCGCGCCACCAAAGATTTCCAGGGCGTGACCGGCACGCTGACGTTACAGAACGGCGATGCCATTCGCAGCGCGGTCATCAACGAAGTGAAAGATGGCAAGCTGGCGTTTCGTACCGTGGTTAACCCTTAAGTTGTGACGAGGCTACAAAATGGACGGCGCCATTTTTCTCCAGCAAGTGGTCAATGGAATGAGTCTTGGGGGCATGTACGCCCTGATTGCCATCGGTTATACGATGGTTTATGGCGTGCTACGGCTGATCAACTTCGCCCATGCGGACGTGATGATGGTCGGCGCGTTTAGTACGCTGTTTTTATTTTCTTCGGTTGGGCTACCCTTCGGGGTAGCCGTTTTCCTGACCCTCGGGCTGTGCGGTCTATTCGGCATGCTGATTGACCGGGTCGCCTATCGTCCGCTGCGTCAGGCCTCGAAAATCTCCATGCTGATCACCGCCATCGGTGTCAGCTTCTTCCTCGAAAACCTGTTTAACGTGCTGTTCGGCGGCAGCTCGCGTTTCTTCTCCGCCCCTGACTTTTTCAACCAGACCCGCGCCTTCGGCAGCGTCATCATTACCAACGTGGCGTGGATTGTACCGCTGATCACCGTCCTGCTGCTGCTAGCGATCCTCTGGCTGCTGTACCGCACCCGCTATGGAATGGCGATCCGCGCAGTGGCCTTTGACGTCAACACCGTGCGCCTGATGGGCATTGACGCCAACCGGATCATCTCCCTGGTCTTCGCCCTCGGCAGTAGTCTCGCGGCGCTCGGCGGCGTGTTCTACTCCATCAGCTACCCCACTATCGATCCCCTGATGGGCGTGCTTATCGGCCTGAAGGCCTTCGCCGCCGCCGTGCTGGGCGGGATCGGCAGCGTCACCGGCGCGGTGCTGGGCGGCTTTATCCTCGGTTTTACCGAGGTGGTCGCGGTGGCGATCTTCCCCGAACTGGGCGGCTATAAAGACGCTTTCGCCTTCCTGTTCTTGATTCTGGTCCTCTTGTTCCGCCCGGTCGGCATTATGGGCGACGAACGTCTGGAAAGGAGCCGTTTCTGATGCTCAACGCGACGACGACCGCCGGGGCGCAGCTGCGCAACCTGGCCATTATTGTCATCTGTATCGCGCTGCTGGCCGGAATCAACGTGGTTTTCAATGACTACATTGTTCGTGTCATCAGCACCATTTTTATCTTTATGATCCTCGCGGTCAGCTACAACCTGATCAACGGCGTGACCGGCCAGCTGTCGCTGGAGCCGAACGGCTTCGTGGCGGTGGGCGCCTACGTGACCGCCCTGCTGATCCTCTCCAGCGACAGCAAGATAGACATGTTTGAAATGGCCGCCCCCAGCCCGTGGATCCTCAGCCTGCACGCGGGTTTCCTCCCCGCCCTGCTGATAAGCGGCCTGTGCGCGGCGGCGCTGGCGGTGTGCCTCGCCGTACCGGTCTTCCGGGTGCGCGGTGACTACCTGGCCATCGTCACCCTCGGCTTTGGGTTTATCATCAAGATCCTCGCCATTAACAACCCGCAAATCACCAACGGCGCCATCGGGCTGAACGATATTCCGCAGCAGCCGCATCTCCTGTTCTGGTGCGGGCTGTTCGCCCTGCTGGCCACCGGCATGATCCTCCAGCTGGTGTGGTCGAAGTATGGCCGGATGATGAAAGCCATTCGCGACGATGAAGATGCGGCGATCGCCATGGGGGTCAACACCTTCCGCATCAAAACCTGCGCCTTCGCCACCAGCGCCTTCTTCGAAGGGATCGGTGGCGGTCTGCTGGCTTCGCTGCTGACCACCATTTCCCCGGGGCTGTTCGACTTTATGCTCACCTTCCAGCTGCTGATTATTATCGTTCTCGGCGGACTCGGCAGCACCACCGGCGCCCTGCTCGGCACCGTACTGGTGGTCGGCAGCGGCGAGTGGCTGCGCTTCCTCGACCAGCCGCTGCAGTTTTTTGGCCACGATCTCGGCGCGTATCCGGGCCTGCGAATGGTGGTGTTCTCGCTGCTGCTGCTGATCATCATGCTTTTCGCCCGCGAAGGGCTACTGGGAAAAAAAGAGATTTGGCAGATCGGAAGAAGGAGCCGCGGCTATGGCGGAAAATAAAGTCATCCTGCAGGTGCAGGACGTTACCATGCAGTTTGGCGGCCTGCGGGCCATCGACAACGTCAGCTTCCATGTTGACGAGGCGGAGATCTTTGGCCTTATCGGCCCGAACGGCGCGGGCAAAACCACTTTGTTTAACGTCATCACCGCCAACTATAAACCCACCTGCGGCAACGTCACCCTGGCGGGCACGTCGCTGAAGGGGCTGAAGCCCAACCAGGTGGTGAACGCCGGGATCGCCCGTACCTTCCAGAATATCCGTCTGTTTAACTCCATGACGGTGCTGGAGAACGTGATGGTCGGACTCGACCGCGCCAGCCGCTACTCGCTGCTGGAGGCGGCCCTGCATATTGGCCGCTACTTTCCGGCCGAGCGGGCGGCGAAGGCCAAAGCGATGGCCATTCTGGAGGACATCGGCATCGCCCACTTCGCCCATATGCAGGCCACAAACCTGAGCTATGGCAACCAGCGCAAAGTGGAGATCGCCCGCGCGCTGGCCACCGCACCGAAGCTGCTGCTGCTCGATGAGCCAGCCGCCGGGATGAACCCGAAAGAGACCGAGGATCTGGCTGAGCTGATCTTCCGCATGCGCCATGACTATCAGCTCAGCGTCCTGCTGATTGAGCACGATATGCCTTTCGTCAACCGCCTGTGCGAGCGGGTGATGGTGCTGGAGTACGGTAAGCCGCTGTTCAGCGGCCTGATGGCCGAGGCGATCCAGCATCCGGACGTCATTTCCGCTTATCTGGGAGACGCCAGTTATGCTTAACGCCCGGGAACTGAAGGTCTTTTACGGCGTGATCCAGGGGCTGAAAGGCGTCGATATCGACGTCTATGACCGGGAAATCGTCACCCTGATCGGCAGCAATGGCGCCGGTAAAACCTCCACCCTGAACGGGATCGTCAACCTGGTACGCTCCAGCGGGCGCGTCAGCTTCCTCAACGACGATATCTCACGCAGCCAGACCCACCAGATTGTGCGCCGCGGACTGGCGCTGGTACCGGAGGGACGTCGGGTCTTTACCAACCTGACCATCGAAGAGAACCTGCGCATGGGCGCTTACAATAATCTCGCCGGCTACAGCCGCCTGCGCGATCGTATGTACGCCCTCTTTCCACGGCTCAAGGAGCGGCGCCATCAGATGGCGGGCACCATGAGCGGCGGCGAGCAGCAGATGCTGGCCATCGCCCGGGCGCTGATGAGCGAGCCGGTGTTATTGATGCTGGATGAACCGAGCCTCGGGCTGGCGCCGAAAATTGTCGGCGAGCTGTTCGGCATCATTAAGCAACTGCGCGAAGAGAATATGACGGTGCTGCTGGTGGAGCAGAATGCAACGGCCGCGCTGGCGATCGCCGATCGGGCGTATGTCCTGGAGAATGGGCGCATCACCTTGTCAGGCGCGGCGCGGGAGATGCTGACTAATCCGGAAATTAAGCGGATGTATCTGGGGGGATAAGCGTGGTCAAAACTGCCTGGGCTGCGGCGGCGCATCCTGTGATGCCGCAACCTCAGGCAGTCTCGTGCTACACAAAGCACACCTCGTTCCAGTAGGCTTCACGCGTCCTGCGTCGCTCAGTATGTCTTATCATGACGGAACCACCGGGTTTCCACGTTGCCAATGTCCACGCCATAGAGGCTGGCCACCGGCAGGATCGCCTCCATGACGCGCTGGGTATCCTGCTGTCCGGCTTCACCGTTGGACAAAAAAGCCAGCCAGCCCGTTAACCGTTGCCACAATGCCACTTTCGTTTTCTCCTCTGTCGGGAAGCGAATCGCCTGGGTCTATTTCAACCACAGTTGGCCGGGGGCGGGAAATATTAATTCCGAATTTGCAATCCTGGCTGGCGCATATTACCCCCGTTCCTTTCCCCTCACCCTAACCCTCTCCCTGAGGGAGAGGGGACCGCCCGGCAATCGTTGCCGCCCCGGTATACACCGCGGGGCCACAGGGAAAGGCACATACCATTTTTAACGGATATGTTCTGATTGCTATGAAATGGCTCCTGAAACCTACGGGCGTGCAGCGGGCCCGATTCCCGCTGAAATCGGCGAACCGGAGGTCAGCAGACAAGGGCTGGCCGCCACGGAGGGCGGCCAGAGGCGATTCGAGACACGACGTCGAGTTGAGCCGACCGCAGGCTGATGACCGGGAGGTGAGCGTAGTGCGCAGCACCGATTTCTCTGCGGGACCGGGGGGATTGTAAAGGGGGAGACGGTTTTCTCCCCCTTTACCCGTTCACCGGCAAAGAACCACCAATTTCTCGCAAACGCAAAGTGAACGGAAAATTACCCCTACCCCTCCCACTCTCTCCGGAGGGAGAGGGAACCGCCCGGCGTTCGTTGCCGCGCCGGTAAAACGCCAGCGGCGCATAAAGAATACCCACATGTTTGTTAAGTTCTTTTTGGTTATAGATAAGAATTTTTTCTTCTTTGCCGCCGACGGGCAATTTGTGGGAGCGTGATGTCCACAAAACAAAACAGGGATTCAGGGGAAAAACTATGCGCAATAAAACCACAAAAATCGCACTGGCGCTGGGTATGCTGCTGCTCGCCTCGCAGGCACAAGCGGACCAGCTGGCTGACATCAAAGCCGCCGGTGTCGTAAAAGTCGCCACCTTCGACGCCAACCCGCCGTTCGGCTCCGTAGACGCCAAAACCCACCATATCGTCGGCTACGACGTCGATTTTGCCCAGGCGCTGGCGAAAGCGCTCGGCGTCAAACTCGAGCTGGTGGCGACGAACCCGGCCAACCGTATTCCGCTGCTGCAGTCCGGCAAAGCCGACCTGATCGTCGCCGACATTACTATCACCCCGGAGCGCGCCCAGGTTATTGATTTCTCAACACCGTATTTTGTCACCGGCCAGCAGTTCCTTGTGCCGGCCGGCTCTCCGGATAAGCTCGATGAGTACAGCAAAGCGCGCATCGGCGCGGTGAAAGGCACCACCGGCGAACAGGCCCTGCACCAGCGTTTCCCGCAGGCTCGCGTTCTCTCCTATGACGATATTCCGCTGGCCCTGACCGCCCTGCGCAACGGCAACGTCCAGGCCATCACCCAGGACAGCACCATCCTCGCCGGTCTGCTGGCGGAAGCACCGGATAAAGCCAAGTTTAAAATTCTGCCCGACCTGCTCAGCAAAGAAGAGATTGGCGTGGGCGTGAAGAAAGGCGAACCGGCCCTGCTGAAAGCCGTCAACGATGAGCTGGTGAAGCTGGAGAAAACCGGCGAAGCCGCGAAAATTTACGATGTCTGGTTTGGCCCTGCCACTAAAACGCCGCAGCCGCGCGCCTTTACCATAGAAGCGAAATAATATGTTCTCGGGTTTACTCTCCCACTCCGCGGCTCCGGCCGCGGATTTTTCACGTCTGCAGCGCGCCAGCATTACGTTTCGTGATGTGGCCAAGCGCTACGGCGATCATCAGGTGCTAAACGCGATCAACCTGCAGGTCGAACCCGGCGAAGTGGTGGCGATCCTTGGCCCTTCCGGTTCGGGAAAATCGACGCTGATCCGCCTGATCAACCAGCTCGAATCCTTAAGTGGCGGCGAGATCCTGATCGACGATAAACCTACCAGCCGGCTGAGCGGCAGCGCTTTGCGCCAGCTACGCAGCCGCGTCGGCTTTGTCTTCCAGCAGTTCAACCTTTACGCCCACCTGACGGCACAGGAGAACATCACTCTGGCGCTGGAGCGCGTCCACGGCTGGGGAAAAAGCGCGGCTCAGGAGCGGGCGCTGGCGCTGCTGCGCCAGGTCGGACTGGAAGAAAAAGCGCAGCAGATGCCGGCGCAGCTCTCCGGCGGCCAGCAGCAGCGGGTGGCCATCGCCCGCGCCCTGGCCTCCTCGCCGCAGATTATCCTGTTCGATGAACCCACCTCGGCGCTCGACCCGGAGATGATCGGCGAAGTGCTGCAGGTGATGAAAACCCTCGCCCACAGTGGGATCACCATGCTGGTGGTGACCCACGAGATGCAGTTTGCCCGCGAAATTGCCGACCGGGTGGTGTTTATCGACGGCGGCGACATCCTCGAAGTCGCCCCGCCGGCTGAGTTTTTCGCCCATCCGCAGCATGCCCGCGCACGGCGTTTTCTGCAAAAGGTGCTGGATCCGCTGCACCAGGAGAGCCTCGAGTGACGCCGATGCTTGACTGGCACGGCGTCCTGAGCGGGCAGCCGTTGCAATGGATTATCTCTGGTTTTCTCACCACCGTCTGGGTCAGCGTCGCCGGGATCCTGCTCGCCACCCTGCTGGCGGTCCTGCTGCTGGCCCTGCGCCTCGGCGGCGGCCGTGCGGGGCGCGGATTGGTGGCCGTGTGGGTCTCGCTGTTTCGCAATACTCCGCTGCTGGTCCAGCTGCTGTTCTGGTACTTTGCCGCCTGGAACCTGCTGCCGCTGGCGGTGAAGAACATGGTGAACGACGAGCACGCCTGGTCCATTCTGCCGGGTAACGTCTGGTGGCTAACGCCGGAATTTCTCTGCTCGATGTGGGGGCTGGGGGTCTTTACCTCCGCCTTTCTGGTGGAAGAGATCGCCTCCGGACTGCGCGCCGTCAGCCACGGGCAGCGGGAAGCCGCGCTGTCGCAGGGCTTTACGCCGTGGCAGGAACTGCGCTTTATCCTCCTGCCGCAGGGGCTGGCCAATGCCTGGCAGCCGATTGTCGGCCAGTATCTTAACCTGATGAAACTCTCGTCGCTGGCCAGCGGCATCGGCTTTGCGGAACTGACCTATCAGGTACGACAGATTGAGAGCTATAACGCGCATGCCCTGGAGGCGTTTGCCGTCGGCACCGCGCTGTACCTGGCGCTGGGGGTGGCGATGGGCGTGGCGCTAACGCGTCTCGGCCCGGGAAGAAAACTGCAACGGAGCGCCCAACATGAACGCTAATCTGGCGGTGATCGCCGATAACCTCGATTACCTGCTGTGGGGCCGGCTGGCGGAGGGCCAGCCCGGCGGCGTGGCGCTGACCCTGCTGATGGCCATCGGCGCCACCCTGCTGGCGCTGCCGGGAGGCATTGCGCTGGCGGGGCTGGCCTGGCGCTACGGCGGGCTGGTGCGGCGTCTGCTGTTTCTGTGGGCGGAAATTATCCGCGGCATCCCGCTGATATTTGTCATCTTCTGGCTGTGGTATCTGCTGCCGATGCTGACCGGCGGCGATCTGCCCGGCGCGGTGACCGTGACCCTGGCGCTGGCGTGGTTTACCGCCGCCTCGGTGATGCACTCGGTGCTGGCCGGGCTGCAGTCGCTGCCGAAAGGACAGTATGAGGCGGCGCTGACCCAGGGGTTCGCCCCCGGGCAAACGCTGCGCCTGGTGCTGCTCCCGCAGGCGCTGCGCAACGTTCAGCCCTCGCTGGTGGGGATTTTTATCGGCCTGCTGAAAGATACTTCGCTGGCGTTTATCGTCAACGTCCCGGAGCTGACCACCGTGGCCGGCCAGGTCAACAACCGGGTGCAGATCTATCCCCTGGCGATCTTCGTCTTCACCGGCGCGGTGTACTACCTGCTGTGCTGCGGTCTGAGCCTGCTGGCCAGCCGGCGCTTTACCCGCCGCGCGACCGCCGGATAAGGCTCACTCCGCGGGACGGGGCTTCAGCGGACAGGTATCGCTGATCTTAATAAATTTGTCGTTATAAACCAGATAGTGGTTCCCCGGCTGGCGCAACGCCGGCTGGCGAACCACGTCCCCGGGACGCAGATACCACGCGTCCCCCTCCTCTTCGGTCGAATCGCATCCGGGTTTAATCAGCAGCTTAAACCAGGTATTGCCGGTGTTGCTCACCGTCCCGGCCACCTTATCGAAAGACCATTTAAACTGCACCTCGCGCGGGCGCACCACCAGAATGGTATCCATCACCACCACCGGCTCCATGCTGACCTCGCCGCCGGTCGGGCTGCGCCTCGTCAGGTTGCGGGTGGGGATTTCGCGAAACGAGACCCGATAGTAGCGCTCGCGGTTATCCCGCGGCCCATGATAGTAAAATTTAAAATACTCGCTCTCACCTGCCTGCAGCACCAGCTGGCGGGGGGCGAACAGCAATTCGCCATCCACCGGCCGGGAGCGGACTTCGCTGCCGCCCGGGCGATCGATGGCGCTGACGGCGATGCGGTACAGCCGCGCGCTTTTATTGTTGTTGACCACCCGTTTGCTGGCGAAATCCGCTTCGGCCGGCAGGGAAAAGGTCAGGTTGCCGACCGAGATCGCCTGCGTCAGCGGCGCTGCCAGCAGGCAGCCCACCATCAGCAGGGCCTTAGTTAATGTTGCGCCACGTCGCCTGGACATGAATCTCTCCTGAAGCGCTGACTTCGCCAAACCAGCCGTTATCGTCTACCGTCCGCAGCGAAATGGCGTTATCCATCGGAATCGAGAATTTCACCGTGGTCTTATCCATTTGCCCCATTTCGCCGGAGATATCGGTCCACGGCGTGGTCAGCCACAGCGCATCGGTCATATCCCGCCAGCTGTCATCGCACCCGGCATCGTAGGTCTGCGTCGTGCCGCTGCGGGTGATAAAAGAGAGCGTCGCCGGGAACGGCACTTTCGCCGTACCGTCATCGGAGCTAAAGAGACAGTAGGAACGCCCGCCAATCACCTGCGCCGGTCCGCTCACCTTGATCAGCACTTCATCGGCGGCCGTTTTACCGCTGGTGGTGACGATATAGCCGAAATCGAGCGCCGGTTCGCCGCTGCCGACATACCCCTCGCGCGACGGCGCCGAGGTATATTCGTCGGAGATAATGCTGATGCTGAAATCACGGGGCTTGATAATCAGCGTGTTGGAGGTGGAAAACTCATACCAGCCCGACTCCGGTGAGGTGGTGTTCTGAAAGCGAAAGTTGAACAGATCCTTGGTGTTGATATCGCTGATCCCGAGGTTCACCATCTGCTTAAAGAAGTTGCTGGAGAAGAAAACATAGATCGAGTCTGAGCTCTTCATCTCGTTGAAGGTGTAGTAATAAGCGGTATTGCTCACCGGCTTCCATGAGCTGCCATTGAGGCTGAACTGCATATCATACGCCCCGACGGCCGAGGCCAGCGACGAGTTGGCGATTGCGGGGAAAATATGGATCGAGGTATTACTTAACCCGTTGGTCTGCAAGGTATAGTTGACCATCTTACAGCTTAATCCTGAGCGGCTGTCAATGGTCTGCGTCCGACAGTCGGCATTCCCTTCGCCCAGGGTCGGCACGCCGTCGCTGTTGATAAACACCTCTGCCAGCGAGTGGGTGTTAATCAAGCGCAGGTTCGCCGCTTTGGTGTGGGTGACGTTGCGCACATACCAGTTGCCGGAGGCCTGATCCTTACAGCGCGCGCCGCTGCTGGCATCATAGTTCACCGAGGTCTGACAGGCATTGATGGTCATCGTAAAGCTGCCGCCGACCGGCATCTGCTGCAAATATTGATAAAACGCGTCCGACATCATGCCGTGCATCCACTTCGCGCCGCCGCTGGTCACCGTCGCGCCATAGAACCCGCTGGCGTCGGTGGTTTGCGGCAGGATCAGGCTGGTGGCCATATCGCACCCGGCGTACCAGTTGATGCAGCGCAGGCCGGTTAAGGGGTGCGAAACCGGCGAGTTTTCCAGCCACATATCAAACTTCCAGTTGGCATTGAGCACGGTGTTGTAGCCGTTATCGATATAGCCAAGGCTCTGCTGATAGATGGTCCCGGAGCCGGTGTATTTTAAGCCGGTCCAGCGGTTAGCGCCGGTCATACGCGGATCCAGCACCCCGCCAGGGGTGACGAAAAAGTTGTCGTCGGAATTGTTTTCAACAAACACAAACTCGCGCGCCGGCGCATCCGACCAGGTGGTCTTGGTCACCGCCGCCCGGAGCGCGGCTACCGGCCAGAGCAGCGCGAGGATCGCCAGCGCCATCAGTGCATTAACTCTCATTCTCTTCTCCTGTCTGCTGCACCGCCGCCCACGACGAGAGGCCGCTGCAGACCACATCCCCGACCCAGACGGCGCCGCGCGCCTGGCTGAGCTCCAGCGCCACTTCGCAGGTTTTATTGCCGCCGTAGCTAAAATCGATAGTGGGGTATTTCTTATCCACGTCCATGACAAACTCACCGTTTTCATCGGTGCGGGTACGGCCGATATGGTTGTTAATCCGCGCATTTGCCAGCAGCGTACCGTCTTCCGCCCGAATACGACCGGAGACGGTGACCATCTGCTTCACCTCTGGCTCAATCACTGCGACGTTGCCCGGATAAAGGGTCAGATGACTCTTGCGCCCGCTGACGATGTCGTAGCTGTCGAGCGAGTTTTTGCTGTTCTGCAGCTCCACCTCATAGCGGCCATAGGGAGAGAGCGGCAGGTAGTTACGCTTGCCGCTGAGCGGGAAGATCCGCCCATTAACCCTGGCGCTGATCTGGCCATCGTCCTCCAGCCCGGTGTTGAAGATCACCCCGGCGTTACCGTCGGTTCGTCCGCTGGCGGCGATGTTTTTGCCCTGCCAGCCGACGCTGCCGCTGGCGGTGAGGTTGGTGTTGACGTAGCCGTCCGCCGCGCTGTTAACGTTCAGCGTGCCGCTGGCGTAGCGGGCGTCAAACTGGGCATACGCGCCGCCGCTAAGAGTTTTGTCATCCCCGGTATCGCCGGAGATGGCCCGCGACAGGTTGGCGCCGATGGTGCGAATAGTGCCTTCATCAAACTGCTTACGCGCTGAGAGGTTAGCCATGGTGTAGCCGTTCTGATGGGTCATCCCGGCGCTGAACCAGTTACCCAGCGGCAGCGACAGATCGAGGGCGATATATTTCCCGGTGTTGCCGCTGCTGTCGCCATTGTTATAGCGCTGGATCCCCGCCCGCAGGCCGAGCGATCCAAACGCGCCGCTGTAGACCGTCTGATAATAATCCGCGGTGTAGTAATGACTGTTGTAGCGGCGGTCATCGTTGTAGCTGACGCTGAACGTCCCCAGCTTCGACCACAGCGCATTCAGGTTGAGGGTGCCGCCGATCGCCCGGTTGTCGGCATCGCTGCGCCGCAATTGATCGCCAATCCGGGTCTTCTCCTGGTTAACCCACACTGAACTGAAGCCCCCCGGCAGCGTGGCGCTGATGCTACCGACGCTGCTCCAGGAACTGTCGCTGGCCAGCATATTCTGCAGGTTAACGTTGATCGACTCGCCCAGCGGCAGCGTCAGGCGGGTTTCACCCACCGCCTGGTTGTCGTAGCCATAGCCCGTTGCCGCCCAGCTCAGGGTGCTGAGCGACCCGGAGGTCGAAAGGCCCGCCAGCCAGCTCTCTTTTGCCGGCCGGGTCTTTTTTCCGTTTTCCGACCAGCGATCCATATGAAAGCTGCCGCCCCATACCTGCCACGCCAGCGGCGCGCCGATGCCGCGTCCCCGGCTGAACAGCTTATTGACCCGCTGGGTGCGTTTGCTGACCACCCGACCATTGACGATCACCTCCACTTCCACGTCGTAAATACCGTACGGCAGGCCACGGGTATCCACTTCATGGTTGCCCATGGCGAAGTTCTGGACGCTCAGCAACCGGCCGTCACGGGTGAGATGCACCTCGCCCGCCGCCGGTAAAAAAGCGATCACCGGCGTGGCCGACTGGCTGTTATCGAAGACGGTGGAGCTGGCCTGATTCCCCCAGGAAAGGCCGTAAATCTTGCCCGCCGAAATGGCGGTCATCGGTCCCAGGGACTGCAGGTTCCAGGTGTCGAGCATCCCGCCGGCAAAACGGTGGCCGGCGAAATCGCGCTCATACATGGCCTTATATAATTCACTGTCCTGTTGGCCGCTGCCGATCCCGTACAGCGAGCCGTCGAGCACCACGTGATGCTCCCGCAGCGCGGTGACGTTATTCAGCGACAGGTAGCTGGAGGTGTTGCTCCCGCCGTTGCGCATCTGGTTGTTATAGACGCCGAGGTTATAGCTCAGGTTACTGCTGAGGGTATTCACGCTGGACTGACCGATATCTTCGCTGCGCGAGCGCAGGACAGTGCCCAGCGCTTCACGCTTGACCACCAGTTGCAGCAGCAGCTGACGCAGGCTGAGGTCCAGCTGCGCGCTAGTAGTCAGGGGAATGGTGAGCGCCTCATTGAACGGAGCGTTGGCCAGGCCAATCAACTGCTGGCGGGTCTGTTCGCTAACGCTGGCGTTACCTTCACTGTCCTCCAGCTGGATCTGCCGGACGCGCAGCTGGCCGCCGTCCAGCCAGATAAAGGCGCTGCCGATCCGCTGATCGTCCCGGATGCCCTGGCTGCCGGCAAGATGAATATAGAGCGGGACACTCATGCCGTCCTGCAGCGCCTGGCTGAAGGCCTGCGGAATAATCACCCCACCAATCTGCTGCGCGCCTGGGGCAGCTGCGCTGGCGTCGGGCTGAACAAACAAAAAGATCATGCCAAAGGCGAGCCGTGTTTTCAGTCCTGGGGTAATCCGTCGTAGAGGCATCGTCGTTATCCATCTGCACAGCTGTCTATTTCACGGGAACAAACTGCTCACCCTGCCAAAGCGCAACCCGTCCTTTTTTATCCGCCGTGTCCACGCGCGTAAAACGGCGCGATTTACCCGGCATCAGGTAGTAATTCTCTTTGCACTCCTTACCGTCGGCGGCCTTCAGGCAGGGGCCGTAGGCGAGGATCCGCAGCGTCGCATTCCCGGTGTTGGTCAGAGAGCCGTTGGCGTACTGAAAGCGGTAGTTGACCTGCCGGGGCGCCACCACCAGGATGGTGCCGATGCGAGCGGAAGCAGTGGCCACCGCGCTGCGGTTGGCGTTATCGCGTTGGGCATCGCTGAGCGCCTGATCGAACCAGACAATGCGGTAGTAGCGCTCTTTGTCATCCGCCGGGCCTTTGTAGAAGAAGCGGATCACATCGCTGGCCTGAGCAGGTAGCAGCAGGCTGGCGGGGGTAAGCAGCACCTCATCCGGTTTGTCCATCGGGATAACCTGCCCGCCGTCCAGCGGGGAAGAGAGCCGTTCGAGATGGATATTGATCAGTCGACCGCTGTCGGTACTGTTTTTGATCGTTTTGCTCAGCGTGCTGCTGCCGCTGTTCATAAAGGATGAAATATCGCCGACATCCAGCGCCTGCGCCGGCGACACCCCGACAAGCAGCAGCCCGAGGGCCAGAAGGTGCTTTTTCATAACAATTCCGTCCGTGAAAAAAGCAGGGGGAGCGCC
Organism: Klebsiella africana; assembly: GCF_020526085.1. Taxonomy (NCBI): domain Bacteria; kingdom Pseudomonadati; phylum Pseudomonadota; class Gammaproteobacteria; order Enterobacterales; family Enterobacteriaceae; genus Klebsiella; species Klebsiella africana. The sequence continues at coordinate 4,120,743 of NZ_CP084874.1, forward strand.
CCCTGCTGGTGCATCAGAAGGATCAGCTGGTCCAGGTGGCGTCGAACTGAACGCTGACGTCGCCGCTCCAGATCCCTTCCGGCAGGGTGCTGTAATCGGTCACTGCGGTGGTGCCGTTAGTGGTGCCGCTGATGATGGAGAAGGTAAAGCCATCCTGCGCGGTGGTACGGCCGGTCGCGTTGTAGCCGTTAGCCAGCGCGCTGAGGTTGCCGCCCAGCACACCGTTAGCGGTATCGATCATCACGGTATCACCGGTTTTTTCGACCGCGGCGCCGTTATAATCCACACCCACGCTCAGCGTGGAGCCGGAGGTGTCCAGCTGGGTTAAGGTGTTGGTGATAAGACGCGAGGTCAGCTTAAAGGCGGTCGCCGTTGCGTCACCCTCAATCGCCACGTCAAACAGACCTTTCTGCGAATTAAAACCTTTAATGCCTTCGGCGTACTGGAACGCCAGACTGCCGAGCGGGGTCACAACCAGCTTGCTGGTGGTGTCTTTTTTAGCGGTCGCCGACCAGGTTGCTACAGCCTGAGCCGTTACGTCAGCAGCCTGCGCTACGCCCATACCGGTAAACGCGGTTACCAGAGCTATTGCCAGAACCTTTTTTTTCATCGCTTTTTCATCCTGAGTTGAATTAAGGACATGATGTCCCGGTGAACCATTTAAAAAACAGAATTGCCTGGGTGTTACTGAACTAATTTATATATTTTGGAATACAGTTTGGCCTCGGCATTGCGCCGATGGGTATAAACCGTCTTCACACTACAATTTTCAATTCTGGCGATTGATTTCGGCTGCATGCCCTGAGCGGTCATGCGGATTATTTTCATTTCCCGGTCAGTAATTTTATCTTTCTTAATATCTTTGCGCAGAAACCTGCCATTAATAACATAGGCCAGCTCTTTTCGAATATCACGACTCAGGCCAACATATACCACGCCACGAATATCACTATTGTAATACCAGTAATTTGCTAAAGCTTCCGACTTTCTGGCCGCAATCAATACGACCTGTTTCCCCTTTACCGCGGAGAGCCATTCGCTATCGCGCCTGATAAATTCGTTTAAAGAAGCCGTATTGAGATTAATGAATACAAAATCTTTTCTGATTTTCTCCTGCGACAGATAAATTAGCTCGTCGATATCTACAATCAGTTCGGATAGCCCTTTATAGAAGTAGGAGTCATCGGCAGACCAAATATACTTATCGGAACAGCATTTATATTCCATATAGTTTTTAACCTCATAGTCCTTGAAGTAATCATTTTTTACAACTTCACTGCTTGCCAGGCCTACAAAGTTTACTGGCGTATTCGATTCCTTTAATAAACCGCCATAAAATGAAACACGCGTTACTTATCAATATTTGATAAACGAGATTTAATTATTTTTTGCTTGGAGTTGAATTTAAGTTTTTTCCTATGGAGTGTCAACATGCGGACAGGCGATGGATTTCGCATCTGGGTCAATATTTACAAAAACTGAAAATATCGTATTTTTGAGAAGGGGAAAAAGACATTTATTTTCATAAGGTTATTAACAATATAACCCTCGATTCTTATTTGGATTTTATATTGTCCAGGATCTTCACCCTCATATCTTAGGAATATTCTTAATGGCACTCATAAAGGAGTTATCGAATAAACCATAAATAACAAAAAAGAAAGAATATAAAACCAAAAAAACTCAATAACCAGGATGATTCACTAACATATAAGACGCATGAATAGATTAACGTGCCGCACAAAATAGTTATATATATGTTAATCCTGTCCAATGTTGAATGCTAAACAAAGGCAGACGCATTATCTATTCGATAAAACAGACCCGAATAACAAGATTAAGCGAAGATTGCTGATGGCGTTCTGCAGCTCTGCCCCAGCGCCATCCGAAAGCATAGCCGCTTTTCCGCGCTTCGCCAGTGGGCAGCGGCTGTCGCTCTTTCGCGCCTGTTCACGGTTTGTTCGCAATACCGTCATCGAATTTTCATATAAAGACCTATTAATAGTGGCCAGTTAATGACGAACCTGGACACTCTTATGAACAGCTCTCTTGCCGCAGTGGCCGAAACTGATTTTCAGGCGTTCACTGATCTCAATGTCGGCCGGCAGCGGAAGGTCTTAAGCGTGCGCAACCTGACTAAAGCCTATCATGCTCAGCACAAGGTGCTGGACGGCATCAGCTTTGACCTGCACGCCGGCGAAATGGTCGGGGTCATTGGCCGCTCCGGCGCCGGTAAATCGACGCTCCTGCATGTCCTGAATGGTACGCACAGCGCCAGCGGCGGCGAAATTCTTAGCTATCCGGAAGTCGGTTTGCCACACGATGTCTCACAGCTGAAGGGCCGCGCGCTCAATGCCTGGCGCAGTCAGTGCGGGATGATTTTTCAGGACTTCTGTCTGGTGCCGCGCCTCGACGTGCTCACCAACGTCCTGCTTGGCCGCCTGAGCCAGACTTCAACCCTGAAATCGCTGTTGAAAATCTTTCCTGAAGCCGACCGGGCGCGCGCCATTGCGCTGCTCGAGTGGATGAACATGTTGCCGCACGCGCTACAGCGGGCGGAAAACCTCTCCGGCGGGCAGATGCAGCGGGTAGCAATTTGCCGGGCGCTGATGCAAAACCCCGGGATTTTGCTGGCCGACGAACCTGTCGCCTCGCTGGATCCGAAAAACACCCAGCGCATCATGGATGTGCTGCGCGAGATTAGCGAGCAGGGCATCAGCGTGATGGTAAACCTGCATTCGGTAGAGCTGGTGAAGAGCTACTGCACCCGGGTTATCGGCGTCGCCAGCGGCCAGCTTATTTTTGACGATCATCCCTCCCGGCTAACGCAGGATGTGCTGCAGCAGCTGTACGGCGATGAAGTTAGCCAATTGCATTAATTTCACTCACACGGGCAACATAATGAAAAAATATATAACTGGCGCAGTTCGTTTATCCGCAGTGGTCGCGGGCATGATGATGGCATGGCAGGCGGCGGCAGCGCAGCCGAAAGAGCTCAATCTGGGCATTCTCGGCGGCCAGAACGCTACCCAGCAAATCGGCGATAACCAGTGCGTAAAGGCCTTCCTCGATAAAGAACTGAACGTGGATACCAAACTGCGCAACTCTTCCGACTATTCCGGGGTGATCCAGGGTCTGCTGGGAGGCAAAGTCGACGTGGTGCTAAGCATGTCCCCCTCCTCTTACGCTTCGGTTTATATCAATAACCCGAAAGCCGTGGATATCGTCGGCATCGCCGTGGACGACAAAGATCAGTCTCGAGGCTATCACTCCGTTGTGATCGTCAAAGCCGACTCCCCGTACAAAACGCTGGATGATTTAAAAGGGAAAGCCTTCGGCTTCGCCGATCCAGATTCCACTTCCGGGTATTTGATCCCTAACCATGCGTTTAAAGAAAAATTCGGCGGTAACGCCGACAACAAATACAACAACACCTTCTCCAGCGTTACCTTCTCCGGCGGCCACGAGCAGGACATCCTCGGCGTGCTGAACGGCCAGTTCGCCGGCGCGGTCACGTGGGCCTCGATGGTCGGCGATTACAACACCGGCTACACCACCGGCGCGTTCAACCGTCTGATTCGCATGGATCATCCGGATCTGATGAAACAGATCCGCATTATCTGGCAATCGCCGCTGATCCCGAACGGCCCGATCCTGGTGAGCAATGCGCTGCCGGCAGACTTTAAGGCGAAGGTCGTGGCGGCAGTGAAAAAACTCGACACCGAGGATCACGCCTGCTTTATCAAAGCGATGGGCGGTACCCAGCACATCGGCCCGGGCAGCGTGGCTGACTTTCAGCAGATTATCGATATGAAACGCGAGCTGGTGAGCGCGCGTTAATTCTGCCTCAACGCCGCCTGCTTGCCGCCAGGGTAAGCGGCGGCGCTACGTTGAAGATCCCCGACGCATGAAGACGACCCACACCGAATTTGAACGCTATTACCAGCAGGTACGCTCGCGGCAAAAGCGCGATACCGTCTGCTGGTCGCTACTCCTGCTGGCGCTCTATTTTGCCGCCGGCAGCGCTGCGGAATTTAATCTGCTGACCATCTGGCACTCGCTGCCCCACTTCTTTGACTATATGGCAGAGACCATTCCGCCCCTGAGTGTCGGTAACCTGTTCGCCGATGTGCAGACCAAAGGGTCGCTGGCCTGGTGGGGATATCGCCTGCCGATCCAGCTGCCGCTGATCTGGGAAACCCTGCAGCTGGCGCTGGCCTCAACGCTGGTGGCGGTCGCCATTGCCACGGTTTTCGCGTTTCTTGCCGCCAATAACGCCTGGTCCCCGGCGCCGGTGCGCTTTGCTATTCGCGTGCTGGTAGCCTTTTTGCGCACCATGCCCGAGCTGGCGTGGGCGGTGATCTTTGTCATGGCGTTCGGCATCGGCGCGATCCCGGGCTTTCTGGCGCTGATGCTGCACACCGTCGGCAGCCTGACCAAACTGTTCTACGAGGCGGTGGAAAGCGCACAAGACAAACCTGTACGCGGCCTGGCGGCCTGCGGCGCGTCGCCGCTGCAGAAAATCCGCTTCGCCCTGTGGCCGCAGGTGAAACCGCTATTTCTCTCCTACGGCTTTATGCGGCTTGAAATCAACTTCCGTTCGTCGACGATTCTCGGACTGGTGGGCGCGGGCGGCATCGGTCAGGAGCTGATGACCAACATCAAACTCGATCGCTACGATCAGGTGAGCATCACCCTGCTGCTGATCATTCTGGTGGTGTCGGCGCTGGACATGCTGTCCGGTCGTCTGCGCCTGTGGGTACTGGAGGGAAAAAAATGAGCATCTGGCACATGCAACCGGATATCGCCGCCAGCCGGCGGCAGCATAAGCAGCTCTACCTGGTCCAGGGGCGCTACCTGCGCTACGTCGGGCTGGTGGCGCTGGCCTGCGTGCTCTATTACGTTTGGTTTTTTCTGCAGTTCGGCATCAGCGGCGAACAGCTGACCACCGGCCTGCAGCAGATTGGCCGCTACCTGGCGCGGATGTTCGTCTGGCACGACTTCTGGAACTGGCCGTTCGGCTATTACTTCACGCAAATCGGCATCACCCTGGCTATCGTCTTCGCCGGGACGCTGACCGCCACGGTGCTGGCGCTGCTGCTCTCCTTCTTTGCTGCCCGCAACATCATGCGCGGCATGCTGCTGGGGACCCTTGCCCTGCTGATGCGCCGCCTGTTTGATGTGCTGCGCGGGATCGATATGGCTATCTGGGGGTTGATTTTCGTGCGCGCGGTAGGCCTCGGGCCGCTGGCCGGGGTGCTGGCGATCATCATGCAGGACACCGGTCTGCTGGGACGGCTGTACGCAGAAGGACACGAAGCCGTGGACCGTTCCCCCGGGCGCGGGCTGACCGCCGTGGGCGCGAACGGCCTGCAAAAGCATCGCTTTGGCATTTTTACCCAGTCGTTCCCGACCTTTCTCGCGCTTAGCCTGTATCAGATTGAATCCAACACCCGCTCCGCGGCGGTGCTGGGCTTCGTCGGCGCCGGCGGTATTGGGCTTATCTATGCCGAGAATATGCGCCTGTGGAACTGGGATGTGGTGATGTTTATCACCCTGCTGCTGGTGGCGGTGGTGATGATCATGGACACCCTTTCCGCCTGGCTGCGCCGTCGTTATATCGGCGGCACCGCGGTGCCGCTGTATCAGGGCGGACGCTAGCGCGCCTTTGTGCCGGATGGCGGCTGCGCCTTACCCGGCCTACTTGTCCGGCTCCGACTGTCTGTAGGCCCGGCAAGCAACTGCGCCGCCGGGCGATGGCATCAGGCACGGAGCTGCTTTTATGCCGGGTGGCGGCTGCGCCTTACCCGGCCTACTTGTCCGGCTCCGACTGTCTGTAGGCCCGGCAAGCAACTTGGACTGCACCCCAAAAGTTGGACACCCAACTGAGTAAGGTGCAGTTTTATGGCTAAACCAAAGTATTCCCCTGAAACAAAACTGGCTGTGGTTAATCATTATTTGTCCGGTAAAGACGGAGAACAGAGCACAGCCGACCTTTTTGGTATTGAAAGAACATCTGTCCGTCGCTGGGTCAGGGCATGGCAGTTCCACGGTGCAGAAGGCCTGACTGCAAAAAATAATCATTATTCCGATGAATTTAAACTCGTGGTCGTCCGGGCGGTTATCAGTGACCGCCTGACGATGCGTGAAGCGGCTGCCCGGTTTAATCTCTCCGCAGAAATACTTGTCCGGCGCTGGCTCGACGTGTACAACGATGCCGGAGCGGAAGGTCTTTTAAACATGCAATGCGGACGGCCCGGAAAAATGACAAAGCCAAAAAATATCCCACCACTGACAGATAAAGAGCTGGAAAAACTCTCCCCCGAAGAGCTCAGGGCCGAACTGCGTTATCTGCGGGCAGAGAATGCCTATCTAAAAAAGTTGAAAGCCTTGGTTCAGAGCGAAAAAAATGGCAAAAAGCCCTGATAATCAGTGAACTAAGGCATGAACACGCTCTGCGGGACCTTCTGCGGGCGGCCGGTATGTCCCGTAGTACGTGGTATTACAATATGAATGCACTGAAGCAAGGGGACAGGTATGCGGGTCTTAAAGAGAACATCAGGAAGATATACCACTATCACAAAGGTCGTTATGGCTACCGCAGGATCACGCTCGCACTGAGAAAACAGGGGCTGCGGATAAACCATAAAACAGTGCAGCGGCTGATGGCCGAACTGTCACTCCGGTCTGTGATAAGGGCTAAAAAATATCGTGCCTGGAAAGGGAGAACGGGCGAGGCCGCGCCCAATATCCTGAGCCGGAACTTCGGTGCGTCAAAAGCCAACGAAAAATGGGTAACAGATGTGACAGAGTTCCCGGTACAGGGAAAAAAGCTTTACCTGTCGTCAGTTCTCGATCTGTTTAACCGGGAGGTTATCGCCTACAGCCTGTCGGAAAGGCCGGTGATGGAGATGGTGAATACGATGCTGGACGGTGCGTTCCCGAAGCTCAGACCGGGAGATGCTCCGCTGCTGCACTCGGATCAGGGCTGGCATTACAGGATGAGGAGCTATCAGGAACGTTTAAAGGCGCATGGGATGACGCAGAGTATGTCGCGTAAAGGAAACTGCCTGGATAATGCAGTGATGGAAAACTTCTTCGGGACCCTGAAATCGGAGTGTTTTTATCTGAGGGAGTTCAGGAGTGTCAGTGCGCTAAGAAAAGCCGTAGAGGACTATATCCATTACTACAACAACGAGCGGATAAGCCTGAAATTAAAAGGCCTGAGTCCGGTAGAGTACCGAACCCAGGCTCTGAAAGCCGCTTAATATGAACCATCCAACTTTATGGGGTCAGTCCAACTGCGCCGCCGGGCGATGCCATCAGGCACGGAGCTGCGTTTATGCCGGGTGGCGGCTGCGCCTTACCCGGCCTACTTGTCCGGCTCCGACTGTCTGTAGGCCCGGCAAGCAACTGCGCCGCCGGGCGATGCCATCAGGCACGGAGCTGCGTTTATGCCGGGTGGCGGCTGCGCCTTACCCGGCCTACTTGTCCGGCTCCGACTGTCTGTAGGCCCGGCAAGCAACTGCGCCGCCGGGCGATGCCATCAGGCACGGAGCTGCGTTTATGCCGGGTGGCGGCTGCGCCTTACCCGGCCTACTTGTCCGGCTCCGACTGTCTGTAGGCCCGGCAAGCAACTTGGACTGCGCCGCCGGGCGATGGCATCAGGCACGGAGCTGCTTTTATGCCGGGTGGCGGCTGGCGCCTTACCCGGCCTACAGGGCTTATCCGGCCAGGAACGACTGAACCCGCAGAAAATTTATCCGCTCCGCTATTCCAGCCGCCAGCTCAGCACCGGCCAGCCGTATCCGGCACCCGCCGCCTGCAGCTGCGGACAGGGATTGACCAGCCGCACGCGATCCGCATGCAGGCACAGCGGCAGATCGTTAATGGAATCGGTATAGAACGTCACCTCGCCGTCATACTGCGGATGCGCCTCGCGCCACTGCGCCAGACGCGCCACCTTCCCCTGCTGATAGCTGGGGATCCCGGCAATGACCCCGCTGTAGCCGCCGTCGACCATCGCCACGTCAATGCCCAGCGCCTGATCGATCTCCAGCGCGGCGGCCACCGCCTGCACCAGCAGGCTAACCGAGGCGGAGATAATCAGCATCTGCTCCCCCTCGGCCTGCAGACGACGGATAAGTTCCCACGCCTGCGGATAGACCCGGGGCAGGATCGCCTCGCGCACGCAGCGGGCCACCAGCGCATCAACATCCGATTTCGGTATTCCGGCCAGCGGCGCCTGGATCAGGGCCACATAATCGACGATATTCATTTCCCCCCGGTCATAATCCGCCATCAGCCGCGCCTCGCGGGCAAGATACCCCTTCTGCGTCGCCAGCCCTTCACGAACCATAAACTGGCTCCAGACCGTACTACTATCGCCCTGTATCAGGGTGTTATCGAGATCGAAAATCGTCAGCGAGTTGCCCATGTGCTTTCCCTTGTTGATCAAAATAAGCGGCCGGGATCATGCGTAAAAAAGATGACAGGAGAATGAACCGGACGCCGCAGCGCCCGGCTCGCCATCAGCCGGCGCGCACCTTCGCGGTGCGGAACACCAGCACGATCCCGCCGATGATCGCCACCATACCGACCATCGCCGCCGCCGACAGCCGGTTGCCCAGCAGCAGATAATCCAGCAGGACCGTGATCGCTGGCACCAGATAAAAGAGGCTGGTGACATTGACAATATTTCCCGCGCTCAGCAGACGGTACAGCAGCAACTGGGCGACCACCGAGATCAACAGTCCGAGAAACAGCACCGGAATAATCAACCCGGCGTTAACGGTAAACTGGAAGCCGCTGACCGGGGCAATCAGCAGGCACAGCCCAAGACTGACAGCGTACTGCAGCGGCAGGACATCCGCTGGCGCCTGACGGCTGCGCTTTTGCCACAGCGCGCCAAAGGTCATCAGCAGCAGCGCCGCCAGCGCAAACAGGATCCCCACCATCGCCATCGGCGAGGCCGCCAGGCTGCGCCACACCAACAGAACCAGCCCCGCCAGGGCAAGCAGCAGTCCTGTCAGCCGCCGCCCCTGCAGGCGACGCTCCACCACGCAAAGCGTAAGGATGGGCTGGATCCCCATGATGGTGGCGATAAGTCCCGGCGTCACACCGTTAGCCATCGCCTCGAAATAACAGACCGAATAGCCGCCAATCAGCATCAGACCGGTAGCCGCTGTCTGCAGGCGGGTACCCGGCGCGGGCAGCCAGCGCCGACGGACGATGGCCAGCGGCGCCAGCGCAGCCAGGGCAACCAGAAAACGAAAGACCAGCAGCGCCATCGGCGAAGCGTTGTCCAGTCCCCAGCGAGTGAAGATGGCCGCACTGCCCCACAGCAGCACAAAAAGGGCCGTTGTCGCCTGCGAGGCGAGCAGAGAATAGCGAACGTGCATAGCATGCTCCAGAACGTCAAACACAAGGTATCAAGCGTCATACCGGCAGGTAAGCGCCTGCTAAAGACGGCGTTAAGCGCCGAAAACAACCCGGTCTGGAGGGGGAGGCGGTGGGCAGAGCGTGGTGAAGCAATGATGAGGCGCAGACGTCATCCACCCCGCGTCAAAAGCGGCGCCGGGCAAAGTCTCGCTAGAGATGGCGTAATGCGTCATGGAGTGCCTCGTGAAATGTTCTATCAGAATCCTGGCACAGGCCGTTCGGAAGTGACAACTGCCTTTTATGGGTGATCCCTCTCCGGGTTGTTTATTTTTAATCGTAAATAAACGTAAAGGCGGCCTCGGCTTATTCAGCCGTGGTTTTTAATCAGCTATAAAACAAAGCAGTCTGCTTGCTACTTCGAAAATAACGATATGAAGCCAAAACTGACGCATGCTCTCTTTTTAATTCCTTTTTTGTTGTTGGCAGGGTGCTCCTCCTCACCGAAACAGGCAAAGAACACAAAATCTCATGCGGATATGACCATTGATAGCGGATCAGACGATCTGATCCCGGTGGTGGCGGCCCTGCATGACCAGATGCACACCTGGCAGGGAACCCCCTATGAATGGGGCGGTACTGAACAAAGCGGCGTCGACTGCTCGGGTTTCGTCTGGCGCACGCTGAAGGATCGCTTTAACCTGCCGATGGAGCGGATCACCACCCGCGAGCTGCTGCACATGGGCGTGCGGGTTAATAAGCGCGATTTACGTCCCGGCGATCTGGTGTTCTTCCGCACCCGGGCCGGGATGCACGTTGGCTTTTACGATACCGATCATAATTTCCTTCACGCCTCGAGCAGCCAGGGCGTGATGCGCTCTTCGCTGGACAACCCTTACTGGGAATCGGCGTTCTACCAGGCGCGCCGTTTGCCGAAGGAGTATAACGCGCAGATCACCATGAACAGCGACACCCTGCATCTGGCGAAGAATCGCCGCTAAAAAAAAGCCGCAGCCAGGGCTGCGGCGGGTGGTTCTGCGGTTAATCAGAACTGGTAGGTCATACCCAGCGCGACGATGTCGTCATCGTTGATGCCGAGTTTGTTATCGCTTTTCAGCTGGTTGATTTTGTAATCCACGAATGCGTTCATGTTTTTGTTGAAGTAGTAGGTCAGGCCCACGTCAATGTAGTTAACCAGATCTTCGCTGCCAACCCCTTCGATATCCTTCCCTTTCGACAGCACATAGCCGAGGGACGGACGCAGACCGAAGTCGAACTGATACTGCGCCACTGCTTCAAAGTTCTGCGCTTTGTTGGCAAAACCGCCGCTGATCGGGGTCATCTTGCGGGTTTCAGAGTACATGGTCGCCAGGTAGATATTGTTGGCGTCATATTTCAGGCCGGTCGCCCAGGCTTCCGCTTTCGAACCCTGGCCACGAGCCAGCAGGTTCTGATCGTTGGTACGGTCGGAGCTGGTGTAGGCCGCGCTGACGGCAAAGTCGCTGCCGCCGAAGTCATAGCTTAACGAGGTGCCAACGCCGTCGCCGTTCTGTTTCTTCGCTTCACGGCCTTCGTTTTTCCCCTGGTACTGCAGGGTCAGATCCAGGCCATCCACCAGACCGAAGAAGTCGGTGTTGCGGTAGGTCGCCAGGCCGCTGGCGCGCTTGGTCATAAAGTTATCGGTCTGGGCAGAGGAATCGCCGCCGAATTCCGGGAACATATCGGTCCAGGCTTCCACGTCGTACAGGGCGCCAAGGTTACGACCGTAGTCAAAGGAGCCGTAGTTCTTCAGCTTCACGCCGGCGAACGCCAGACGGGTTTTCTGGCTGGAGTCGCTCTCTGTTTTGTTTCCGGAGAATTCAGATTCCCAACGGCCATAGCCGGTCAGGTCGTCGTTAATCTGCGTTTCGCCTTTAATACCGAAACGCACGTAAGTCTGATCGCCATCTTTGCTGTCATAGTCGCTGAAATAGTGCATGGCTTTGATCTTGCCGTACACATCCAGCTTGTTCGCGTTCTTATTATAAACTTCCGCTGCCTGCGTCGCTGTTGAAGCCACAAAGCCCATCATCATTAATGCCAGAGTACTCTTTTTCATTATTCAGTCCTGGTGATTTATTTATACGCGCTATTCAATTGCGGGCGCTCGCCCATCAAAAACTGGAGGTTTTTTAACGCCGGGATATTAAATATTTATGACAATATGGAACTTTTTATAAAAAAGAGTATTTAAATGTATCTGACATATTTTTGTCACATCCCCTCTCCAGAATGCCCGATCCTGCGCAATAAAATGGCGCGCCCGCCGCCCCGGGTGTTGGCAAGCGGGCCGACTCCTGCTACAACATCAGCTCGATATCGATATTCCTTTTGAACGGCAGAGAATCATGAGTGAAAGCCAGACGCTGGTGGTAAAACTGGGCACCAGTGTTTTAACAGGCGGGTCCCGTCGCCTGAACCGCGCCCATATCGTCGAGCTTGTGCGCCAGTGCGCACAGTTGCACGCCATGGGACACCGTATTGTCATCGTGACCTCCGGGGCCATTGCCGCCGGGCGCGAGCACCTTGGTTACCCGGAACTGCCCGCCACCATCGCCTCCAAACAGCTGCTGGCGGCGGTGGGACAAAGCCGTCTGATCCAGCTGTGGGAACAGCTGTTTTCTATCTATGGCATTCACGTTGGCCAGATGCTGCTGACCCGCGCCGACATGGAAGACAGAGAGCGGTTCCTCAACGCCCGCGACACCCTGCGCGCCCTGCTGGATAACAGCATCGTCCCGGTCATTAACGAAAACGACGCCGTCGCCACCGCGGAAATCAAAGTGGGCGATAACGACAATCTCTCCGCGCTGGCCGCGATCCTCGCCGGGGCGGATAAACTGCTGCTGTTAACCGACCAGCCAGGGCTGTTCACCGCCGACCCGCGCAGCAACCCGCAGGCGGAGCTGATTAAAGACGTCTACGGCATCGACGACGCGCTACGCGCCATCGCCGGCGACAGCGTCTCCGGACTCGGCACCGGCGGCATGGGCACCAAGTTGCAGGCCGCGGACGTCGCCTGCCGGGCGGGGATTGATACCATCATCGCCGCCGGCAACCGCCCGGACGTCATCGGCCACGCGATGGCAGGCCTGCCGGTAGGCACCTGCTTCCACGCCCAGGAGTCTCCGCTGGAGAACCGTAAGCGCTGGATCTTCGGCGCGCCGCCGGCGGGGGAAATCACCGTCGATGCGGGCGCGACCCAGGCGATCCTCGAAAGAGGCAGCTCGCTGTTGCCAAAAGGCATCAAAATCGTCAGCGGCAACTTCTCCCGCGGCGAAGTGATCCGCATCCGCAATAGCGAAGGACGCGACATCGCTCACGGCGTCAGCCGCTACAACAGCGATGCGCTGCGCCTTATCGCCGGCCAGCACTCGCAGCAAATCGATGCCATTCTGGGCTACGAATACGGCCCGGTGGCCGTCCACCGCGATGATATGATCATCCGTTAAGGAGCTGAAAATGCTGGAACAAATGGGCATTGCCGCCAAAGCGGCCTCCTGGCAGCTGGCGTTACTCTCCAGCCGGGAAAAGAACCAGGTGCTGGAAAAGATCGCCGATTATCTGGAAGCGCAGACCGACGATATTCTGCGCGCCAACGCGGAAGATTTAGCCGAAGCTCGCGCCAATGGCCTGAGTGAAGCGATGCTCGATCGCCTCGCGCTGACCCCGGCGCGCCTGAGCGGCATCGCCAGCGATGTGCGCCAGGTGTGCAATCTGGCCGATCCAGTCGGCCAGGTGATCGACGGTGGGCTGCTGGACAGCGGTCTGCGTATTGAACGTCGCCGCGTCCCGCTGGGGGTGATTGGCGTAATTTATGAAGCGCGTCCCAACGTGACGGTCGACGTCGCCTCCCTGTGTCTGAAAACCGGCAACGCGGCGATCCTGCGCGGCGGGAAAGAGACCTGGCGCACCAACGCCGCCACGGTGAAGGTGATCCAGCAGGCGCTGCAGGAGTGCGGTCTGCCGGCCGCCGCGATACAGGCTATCGAGAGCCCGGATCGCGCGCTGGTGGGCGAAATGCTGAAGATGGATAAATACATCGATATGCTGATCCCCCGCGGCGGCGCGGGCCTGCACAAGCTGTGCCGTGAGCAGTCAACGATCCCGGTGATCACCGGCGGGATTGGTGTATGCCATATCTTCGTTGATGAAACCGCCGAGATCGCCCCTGCGCTGAAGATCATCGTCAACGCCAAGACCCAGCGGCCGAGCACCTGCAATACCGTGGAAACGCTGCTGGTGCACCGCAACATCGCCGACACCTTCCTGCCGGCGTTAAGCAAGCAGATGGCCGAGAGCGGCGTCACCCTGCACGCCGCCCCTTCCGCCCTCCCCGCGCTGCAAAACGGCCCGGCGAAGGTCGAGCCGGTGAAAGCGGAGCAGTATGACGACGAGTATCTGTCGCTGGATCTGAACGTCAAAGTGGTGGCTGATATGGATGAGGCTATCGCCCATATCCGCGAGCATGGCACCCAGCACTCCGACGCCATCCTGACCCGCACCCTGCGTAACGCCAACCGCTTTATCAATGAAGTGGACTCTTCCGCAGTATATGTGAACGCCTCCACGCGCTTCACCGACGGCGGCCAGTTCGGCCTCGGCGCGGAAGTGGCAGTCAGCACCCAGAAGCTGCACGCCCGCGGCCCGATGGGGCTGGAAGCGTTAACCACCTATAAGTGGATTGGTTTCGGCGACGATACCATTCGTGCGTAAATGAGAACGGGCGATGCAAAAATAGGCAGTTGATTCCACTGGCTATTGACGCATCGCCCGCTAAGTTCTAACCTTTTGCCTCGTGATTCACGCTCGTGAACACCTCTTGCAGGGCCGATATAGCTCAGTTGGTAGAGCAGCGCATTCGTAATGCGAAGGTCGTAGGTTCGACTCCTATTATCGGCACCATTTCCAACTTTTCCTTGTCCTTCCGTAATTGATTTTCAGTCCATAGATACAGATATCATCACCGACACCGATAAACCGTGCCGCTTAATGTAACGTTTGTTTGCTGGCTTGAGCCTGTGCCATGATAGACGCTACCGGTCTGACCCGCTCTTTGGGTTAACAGTACCACGACGTTCCCCCCCATTTTCCACGCTTTATTTTTTAGATCATTGCGGGCCCCCGTCTCAAGGTTGCTATTTGACGTCCATCCTCCCGTGAAAAAATTGCCCTGGCTACCAGTCACGTCCCCTAAATAGGTACACGAAGCATCAGGTTCGTTATGTGTTATACGTACTCCCTCAGCACCATGTTGTAAGGAGTTAGCGCTACAAGCTGTTAGCATAAAAGCGGCCACAAAGACCAATTTTTTGTTCATGTTAGTTCCTTAATCAATTCTGCTAAAAATAATCAGTACTTGCGAAACCAGTCTAATGTTGAGGCGCATTGTGCTGGCAATAAAATATTGCTATCCCAGGAGATTCAAGGCGATATACGATTTAAAAATGATCGCAATATAAATGTCTTAAGGGACCATAATGTCTCTTACCGTAGTCATGATGTTTTATTTTTTTGAGATGGTGTATTCCTTGCCATAAACAGAGGCGTCTTTATGTATTAGAAACGATAACCTACGCTCACACCAAATGTGTTTGTATCGACGAAAAGTAATTTAGCGGTTTCCCATGAGAGGCCAAGGGAAAGATTCGTTAATGGATTAAAGATTACGCCTGCACCATAGGCAAAAGCATCTTCTGAAGAGGAATGATTATCGCGGTTTTTTATCTTCATTTCTGCCATGCCGACATTACCATACAAACTTATATAGTCATTAAACCGATAGGTCGGTCCAATCATTAACGAACTATAGCTGGTAGTATTATCCCCATCTTTATGTAACTTTCCCGCGTCCCATCTGTAATTTTGTACTTCATGACGAGTGGCGGTAAGAGAGGTTAACACTCCCCAGTCAGAATTGAACTCATAACGATATTTTAGTGTGAGTCCGCGAAGATCTTTACTGGCAGATTTCTTTAACGCACTAAGGTGGGTTTGGGCATAGCCAACCGAGAGAGTATGATTCTCCATCGCCACCGCTAATGCGGGCGAAAATAATAGTGCTGCCAAAATCCATGGTGAAAAAATACGCTGCATGTAAAGCTCCTTTTTGCTGAATAACTCAATGCTTATTAACAAGCAATGACCGTAGAAGGCCGATTGCGGCAGCAATATAACCAGAAAAATCGAGAGAAAGTTATGAAATTAGTCTTACATAAATTTTACCGTCAATTTCAGAAAAAGTATGATTCAGTAAGATGTTGATATTTATTGATAATAGCCAACTGGCAACGCAAACCCAGGTTCACTGCGAGGTACAAACGTTATATATCTGACGATTTATTGAGTACAAATAGGTACTATTACCGACTCTGGTGACTCTTATTTCATTAGCGGCACCAGGGTGCAGCAAGCGAAAATGTGCTAAAAAATCACCGGCAGTATCAGTTGAAAATACTTTTACCGAATCAACATCAAATGTATAAATCCCAGCTCCCGGCATTTTCAGGTTTTTTATATATACATCGCGATACAATACTTTTTTTTATCTGCTGGGTGGTGATGATGTCATATTGCAGCGTAATGCGTTTATTTTTGAAATCAAGGACGATATTGCCATCTGCCTGAAAATCCCCCGGCTGAACTGAGGTTACCGTCCTGGTAGTACATAAAAAAGCGTTCAAATCTGATAAAGGGTAGCGTTGCTGACGTACATGTATAATCAGTAACGCGAAGGATACCGCCAGGATAAGCAGCGTAATGCTGTTCAATACCGTTCTTTGATAGTGATGCATTTGGGCTCCGAAACATTCAGTTGATTCAGACACTGAACAAAAATATTGGTGTTAGGGACACGAATATAATAAATAAAATTGCCATTTTGCTTATAGACTTGCGGGCTCAGCTCGGAAAAAGCCCCCACCGCATCCTCAAGAGTACGGTTATCCTCTGTAACACCGTAAAAGGTATATCCGTTATAGGTCCCCAGTTCAGAAAAATAATCTGGCTTACTGTTATGGTATATATAAATCATTACCAGCAAGAATAACGTTGCGCCGATTAAAAAAAACCACTCTTTCCTGATGGTAAACGGAGAAATTTGCGCTGGCTCTGGCGATGCGTCTGTAACTGGCGCAACGGTATCGCTGGCGATATTTTGCATTGCAGGTGTTGAAGCATCAGGCAATGGTTCGATGGATACCGAGAGCGTTACGCCGACCTTAGGACGCGTTAATACCGCTGAGGCAGGAAGGCCGACCTTTTCAAATGAACCGCGTAACTGGTTGATTAATTTATAATAGCTCGCACTGGAAACCACAACGCCTTTTCGTCCCCATACCCAGGCAATCAAGTCATCTTTCTTAAATAACCCTTGATGGAAAGCAATGAGTAAATTGCATTCGGATTCAGAGATTCTCAAGCTTTCGCGATCGCACGACAGGGTCATCTTTTCGCAATCAAGAATGACTTTCTTATCAATTAGGTATTTTTTCTTACTCATAAGACCTTCTGTTAAGAATGCGTCGTTCAGGTTAAACCATTATGTTACCTCAGTGGTTACTGATTTATTGAACCTTTTTTGCATTTAATCCTGTCATTTTGCTCGTTGGCATGTGTATCAAGCCAGTGCGTAAAATCAGATGAACACATAGGCTTTGCATAAAGATAGCCCTGTATAAATCCTACGTTATGATTGAGGATATAGCTCAATTGATGTTCTGAACTCACGCCTTCCGCAACGATATTAAGACCGAGTTTATGGCTAAGCATGATAATGGTATCCAGAATAGGCACGTCGCTACCGCTGGTATCAATCGTATCGACAAAAGTACGATCGATTTTCAGATAATCAACGGGTAGCTGCTGGAGGTAAGAAAGCGAACAGTAGCCGGTGCCAAAATCGTCAATCGCTATCAATATGCCTTTCTCACGTAGCCGTATCAGCTTATCTGACACAAGTGCTGGTTGTACAATGAGGCTGCGTTCGGTGAGCTCCAGCATCAGACGCAGTTTACCTAATCTTGCCTGTAACAACTCAACGTCTTCAATAAAGCTCTCATGTACCAGGTGTTCAGGGGAAATATTAACGCTGATATAAAAGCCTTCGGCGACCTGCCACCTTTCGACATCCTGGGCGATGAGCTTAAACAGATGCCGTGAAAGCGGAACGATCATACCTTCGTTTTCTGCGGCGGTGATGAAGATGTCCGGTGTAATAAAACGACCATCGGGAAGAGGCCAACGCATTAATGCCTCTACCCCACCACAATTACCGCGTTTGACGTTAAATACAGGTTGATAATGCACCGTAAACTGCGCATTTTTCATACCACGGACAATTTCTCGCGCCATGGACATCCGCTTTTTCGACCAATGCCGGTAAAGAAACAGAGTCATAAATGAGAAGCAAAACGAGAGAGGGATAAAAATAAGCAGAGATCTCATCCAAACTGCCGTCAATGTGCCAAGAGGCGCAGCGACGGTAAGCGAAATTTTTCCGTCGTCAGTGACGTAATTCTGGGTCATCACGATTCGATCATACTGTGCTGGTTGACTGATAATGGCATCGCCTTTACCAAATCTCAGGCTGAAAACAGCCGCTCTCTCCTCTGAGAGTACATCCATCAGCTCCTGGACATAGCGAGAATCGACGATAACAAACGCCGCTTTATCCGCCGCGACTTGCTGTGTGTAAACCACCGCGGGCCTGCCAGGCCCACCGGCCATCCAGCTAAATGAACGAACCCACCTGGCAGGTAGCGGCGTTGGGAGCGTTTTACCTGGTGGCAGTGGAAAAGGATGCGCCTGCTCTCTGCTAACAAAGGAACAGAGCAGATTGCCCTTTTCCAGCAAACCAATATCACGGATATAAGGAGTAAAAGCGCGGGTACGGTTTAGCTCCAACAGGATTTCAGCGCAGGGCCTGTCCGCTAATTTTACGGCTTTCTCAGTGACCCGCCATGAAGCAGTTGAGACATCTTCACTAAAACGTAATAAGGTTTTCGCACTGAGGGCGACATCCTGTTTAAACTGCAGGACACTGACGAGCAGTGCTAACGTAATCATCATAACCAGCGGGACCAGCACTGCACACATGATAAACGATAGTTTTAGTTTCACTGGTTTCGCCTCTCATTCACGAATGGATGTGCTGACCGCAACATCCATTATGCTTTGGTGCTACCGCTGGTTGTGCAAAAATTATAGATCTGCCGGTTGAGTGAAAAAAGATAGGTTCGCTGACCAATTTTGTTGATCGTCAGCTCATTCACGGTTGTCGGTTGCAGAAGGCGCAGCCAGGAAAACATCTCCCCCGTCGTATCAGAATCAAATTTGTGTACGGCTTCAATCCGGAAAGTGTAGGTTTTCAGGCCAATGCGGTTAAGCGCACTGATGGTGATATCCTGAAAGAATAACCGCTGCTCCCGCTGTTGATCCTGCACGGCGTAATGAATAGCAATCCGATTGGACTTAAAGTCCAGCACCAATGTTCCGTTCAAGATTAACTCTCGCGGCTTTATATAAACAGTTGATTTAGCAGTGCAAATAAGATTACTCACTTCTTCCGTATCGCGTCTGGCGCCTCGATATACCTGCGTTGCCAGCACCATACATGCGCAGAGCAGACCACACAGGATGATCAGTAACGCTCTTTGATGGTAATGCATTTTGGTACCGCCGTTTCAACAGGATTCAGGCACTGCAAAAAAAGATTCATGTTCGGCTCGCGGAGGTAATAAAGATAATGGCCGTTCTGGCGACATAGCGGCAGCGTCAGGGTGTTATAGGCTGAAACTACCTCCTTAAATGTCACTTTATCGCTCGCCATCCTGAAGAAGAGATAGCCATCCTTATTGCCAAGCATCCTGAAACTGCTTTTATGTTTATTTTGCGCTGGCGCATGCTGAAATAGCATCGCTATAGCCGTTAACAGCATCATCAACATTGTCAGCACCAGAAGACGTATTTTGGCAGAAAATTTTTTATTCTCCGCGAGATGAGTCTGTCGGCTATCTTTATCCCGCGTTGTATCTCTGGTGTTTTCGCCTGCTTCTGAACGTTCTTTTTTGAACGGTTCTAACGGCAGTGACAATGAAACACCAATTCGGGGGCGAGTAACAATATCGGCCGCTTTCAGGCCAATGAGCGAAAAATTATTCCGCATCTGATTAATCAACTTATAATAACTTGATTCTGAGACACAACCTGCACGGTTCTTCCAGACGAAGTCAATAATATCTTCTTTTTTATATATACCACGATAGAAGGCCAGGAGTAACTTTGTCTCCGATTCTGAGATCTTAATAACTTTATTACCATTAGCCAATGTCATTCTGGCACTATCAAATATCACTTTCTTAGCGATTAACAACGATTCTTCATCCATGGCAAACCCGTTCTTCAATACACTTACTCTGTCGCCTGCCATATTAACACAGGGTAAAATGATTTCATCCACCTTAACATTCCCAATCTATTCATAACACATAACCCTTGGCTTAAGCCTTGCCGCTTACACTTAATAAAAACATTCAAATCAATAGGTTATTTTGTTTTATGAATTTTCCTTACCTTTGTTTGAATTTCAACACGCTAGCCGAGTAAGATAAATTTAAGGATTATTCAGAACATCAGTAAGCTCTTTTAAGAAAAGGGGGAGTAAGCTTGCCTTTAAAACATGATGGCACCGCTCGGTGATTGACTGCGTCGCTATACAACCTTATCACTGGGAACTGCACAATAAAATCACCAGGCGAGATACTATTTTGTTTTGCATTAACTTAAGGACGGTGTCTTTATCTGTTTCAATCGCAGAGTGAGCCTCGTTATTTAAAAGTGAATAGCAATAAAGGAAGAAACGACCATGTTCAAGAAAACCACGTTGGCTTTATTAACAGCCTCAGTTTTTATTTCCACCAGCGCGCTAGCCGTGTCTAATAATACTATTACCTTTCGCGGTGAAGTTTCTGATGAAACCTGTTCTGTAGCGATTAACGGCAATCAGGCAAAACCAATAGTTATTCTGCCGACGGTGAGTGCCAAGGAATTGGCGAAAGGCGGAGATGTCGCAGGTCAGGTGACATTTGATATTGGTCTCACCGGCTGCACGGGTAATGCCGATAGACCAACCAAAATCTCTACCGTCTTCGTTGGTAACCAGGTGACCAGCAACGGTAATCTCGGAAATACGGGAGACGCGACCAACGTTGAAGTACAACTCCTTGATACTGCAAATAAAGTCATCAACCTGACCAACGGCTTCAAAGGTGAAGGCGATCTTCAACTGAAGCCTGGAGAGACGGAAGCCAGCGCCACCTACACCGCGCAGTATTACGCCTCAGGAGCAGCATCGGCCGGTACGGTCGAAGCCACTCTCCAGTACGCCGTTTCCTACCTGTAAAACTCTCCGTGGTCCGGTGCTTGCCGTCGGACCTTTTTGATAGCAATGGAGTTGTTACGATGAAAAAGGATGCCCTCCGTTCAGGGCTACGCTATCTGGTGGTGCTGATAGCCCTGTTCTTTCCCGTTACCGGATCCTGGGCCAGCGTCACCATTGTAGGCAGTCGGATTATTTATTCATCGGCCGTCGCCTCAGTCGATGTACAGCTAAAAAATAACGATGACTTTCCCTATATCGTACAAACCTGGTTTGACAATGGCGATCTGCATACTGGGCCGGAGAACGCGAGCGGCATTCCTTTTATCTCTACACCGCCAGTATTTCGAATCCAGCCGAAATCAGGACAGATCGTCCGCGTAGTGTATAGCCAGAGTAAAGCGCTGCCGCACGATCGTGAATCGGTTTTCTGGTTCAACGCGTTGCAGGTGCCGCCGGCCAATATAGGTGGCCGCCAGCAAAATAAAGTGCTGGTGATGCTAAGGACGCGGATCAAACTCTTCTACCGGCCGGAAGGGATTGGTTCACCAGGTAATCTGGCGAAAAAACTGCACATCACCGTGGTACGTAATGCCCGAAAAGGCGCCGGTATTGTCATCAGCAATCCGCAACCCTGGTATGCATCCCTCAGTAATCTGAGCGTGAAAGTAAATGGTACTTCACGCCAGCTTAATGTCGACATGGTCCCCCCTTTTTCCAGTCGCACTTTCTGGATACCGGGTAACGTCAACGCCAGTTCACTTAACGGTACCGTCACCGTGACGGTGGTTAACGACCAGGGTGCAAGGATAAGCGAGCGTTATCATGTCGCTGAAGGTTAAATTCTCACGCCAAAATATCTTCGTTATCTTAGCCGTAGCCTGTGTTGGTCAGGCTTTCGGTGAAGAATATTATTTCGACCCCTCTCTGTTGCAGGGAACCGCTTACGGACAAGGTATGGCGAGTGTTAACGGACCCGACACCCCCGCCGGAGAGTATCTGGTTGACGTTATCGTCAATGGAACACTGATAAAATCCGGCGTAAAAATCCGCTTCAATCCAGTTAATGGCGGACAGCGCACCGAGCCCTGCCTTCCGTTATCGCTGATGCAGGCCGCCCAGGTTAAATCGCTCCCGGACAACGCGCTGCAAAATAGCTGTCGTCCGCTAAGGGAATGGGTATCCCGCGGTGAATGGCAATTTGATAGCGCGACGCTACAGCTCCGGCTTACGCTGCCGATGAGCGAGCTGATGCACAGGCCGCGCGGCTATATCCCGCCTTCGCAGTGGGACAGCGGCGCGCTGGCGCTGTTTTTACGCCATAACACCAACTGGACCCACACAGACAACACCAGTCAGCACTTCCGCTACCACTATTTATGGAGCGGCATCAACGTTGGCAGCAATATTGGCCTATGGCAGCTCCGCCATCAGGGGAACCTGCGCTATGCCGACAGTAACCAAAGCGGTAGCGCCTGGCATTATAATCGCGTGCGCACCTGGGTACAGCGGCCACTCACCGCAATCGACAGCATCATGGCATTTGGCGATAACTATACCGACTCCAGTTTATTCGGCAGCCTGTCGTTTGATGGTATTAAACTCGCCACGGATGAGCGCATGTGGCCGCAGGGTAAACGCGGCTATGCGCCGGAGGTGCATGGCGTAGCGTCAAGCAGCGCGCGGGTGGTCATCAAACAGCTAGGCAAAGTTATCTATGAAACCCATGTCCCACCGGGCCCGTTCTATATAGACGATCTTTACAACACCCGCTATCAGGGGGATTTGCAGGTTGAGGTGATTGAAACTACCGGAAAAGTATCACGCTTTACCGTCCCCTATTCCGCCGTTCCCGACTCGGTGCGCCCTGGTAACTGGCACTACGCTTTTGCTCTTGGCAAGGTTCGCCAATATTACCGCATCGACAACCGCTTTCTTGAGGGAACCCTGCAGCACGGGGTGAATAATCATTTCACGCTTAATCTTGGATCGCGTCTGGCGCATGATTATCAGGCCTGGCTGGCTGGCGGCGTTCTGGCAACCCGTCTGGGTGCGTTCGGTATGAATGCCACCTGGTCTGGCGCACGAGTGGAACATAACGATCGGCAGCAGGGCTGGCGCGCGGAGCTCAGCTATAGCAAGACCTTTTCCACAGGCACTAATCTGGTACTGGCGGCCTATCGCTACTCAACCGGCGGATTCCGCGATTTAGAAGATGTGTTTGGCGTCCGGCAACAGGAGCAAAACAGCGTTGTTTATTACTCCGATACCCTACACCAACGCCAACGTATTTCTGCAACCGTTAGCCAGCCGTTAGGTCGATTGGGAACGCTCAATCTCAGCGCCAGTACCGCTGATTATTACAATAACCGGTCGCGGATCACGCAACTGCAGCTGGGCTATAGCAACCAGTGGCGAAAAGTGAGTTATGGATTCAACCTTGCCAGACAGCGTTCCACCTGGGACGATGGCCGCTTCTACCACAGCGTTAACGAGCCGCAGGATCTCAACCAGCGGCAAAAATATACCGAGACAACGCTGTCGCTCACTTTATCCATTCCCTTTGACTGGGACGACAACCCGACATCTGTAGCGATGAATTATAACCAGTCGCGCGCGAACCGCTCCTCAACCCTGTCGATGAACGGAACCCGTGGCGAGCAGAGCGACCTCTCCTGGTCGGTCTACGGTGGCTATGAGCGCTATCGCAATGGAGAGGAAGGGACATCGACGACTTTTGGCGGCAATGTCCAGCAAAACACCCGTTTCGGCGCGCTGCGCGTGGGCTACGATCAGGGAAAAGACTATCGTCAGGTGGCGCTAGGTTCCTCCGGAACCATGGTGCTGCACTCCGGTGGCGTGACGTTCGGCCCCTACGCCAGCGACACGTTTGCATTAATTCACGCCGATGGCGCACAGGGCGCCGTCGTGCAGAATGGTCAGGGGGCGGTAATCGACCGTTTTGGGTATGCCATTTTGCCCTCGCTATCTCCCTATCGTCGCAACAACGTCTCACTCGATACCCGGCGGATGCGCAGCGATGCTGAGCTGACGGGGGGCAGTCAACAGGTGGTTCCCTATGCTGGCGCGATCGCCCGGGTGAACTTCTCGACGATTACCGGCAAAGCGGTGCTCATCTCGGTGAAAATGGCCGATGGCGGCATACCGCCAATGGGCGCCGAGGTTATGAATAGCGAAGGGGCCGTCATTGGGATGGTCGGGCAAGGCGGGCAGGTTTATGCCCGGATCAGCACACCCTCAGGCTCATTACTGGTGCGTTGGGGAAAAGGCGCCAACCGGCGTTGCCGTGTGCCTTACCAGTTCGATATGCATTCTCCTGAAAACGTGATTTATCTTACGACTACCTGCGAGAGGAAATAGTCTCATGCGTCATCTTCGCCGAACGTTGCTGTTTGCAGCTGGCCTGCTTTTCAGCACCGCGCCCTGGGCTAACTGCGTTAAGGTCACGGATAATAGTTTCCTTTCTGAGGCGGCGATTAAGGCGGGTTATACCGCGCGCTACTGGCGCGGCGCCTATGATGACAATATCGGTCATCTTGGTCTGCAGTCAGTCATTAGCGTTAGCGCAAATAATAAGTTCCAGCCTTCTGGTACTTTGCTTGCTAGTGCAGTGGCTAATTTCCTCACCGCCGGCGTTCAGACGCCCTACTCGGCAAAACAGGTGCTTTACCGCTGTGATTTGAAGGATGCCGGGCAACTGTACGAATTATATTCTACCAATGCCGATAACCCTTTTGTTGGAGGACGCCAGGCGAAAGAAGTTGAGGGGGCCTACTATGACGCGGAACGTAACGTCGCAGTACGGATGACCAATCTGAGTACTGGCGAATACTATAGCCGCTACTGGAAGCAGCGCCAGCTTACTGCCGATAGTTGGTTTCAGGACGATCGCGCAATCTATATTCCCGCAGGCGCATTTAGTAATGTCCTGTATGAGATGTTTAAAATCGCCGCCTCGGATCAGTATATTTATTCGGACAGAATCAACAAAGACCTCTATACCCAGCCGCGCGGTTATATCGCCTTTAAAGGGCCGGGCTTAATAACATCCGCTATTCAGCCCGGTATGGATCATGCTTCAAGCTATTATGGTTGGCCTGATTATTGGCCCGGTGCGTGGAGCACCTATAATCAAGTTACCTATATTCGCGGCGCAGCTTGCACCATTGAAGATTATCCGGCGACAGTGCTGCTTCCCACCATAACAGCAGAAGCGCTCTCTTCTGGCGAAAGCAGCGAGGCGCCTTTCAGTATAACGCTGGAGTGCGAAGCCGGCGCGATGTCTTCAACTCACCCCACAAC
Source organism: Klebsiella africana (assembly GCF_020526085.1). NCBI lineage: Bacteria > Pseudomonadati > Pseudomonadota > Gammaproteobacteria > Enterobacterales > Enterobacteriaceae > Klebsiella > Klebsiella africana. Next base: position 4,145,860 of record NZ_CP084874.1, read on the forward strand.
CCAGGTTGCTAATGTCGCCATGGGCTTTTTAGTCAATCAGCCAGCGGCTGTTGCTGCCGCGCGCCGCCTGGGTCTGACGACGACCGGTGGCGGATTGACCTGGTTACTGGATACGCATTATGGCGAAAAGGGCGTGGCTTCCGGAGTAGGAATACGGATTTACGATGAGCGCGGTGCGCCGCTTAACCTGTTACCAGACAAAACGAGTACGGGAACGGGCAATGCCCGTGGCTGGTATGGGTATAAGGAGCTCACGGTACAAACCGGCAAAAAAGACCGCGGTTCGGTGGAAATCTGGCACGGTGATTTTACGGCCTCCCTTGAGGCGCTTGGAGGACAAACGGTAACGGTGGGGAGCGTGAATGCGCAGTTACAGGCAGTGGTTAGTTTTCAGTAAGGCTTTGTTAGCGCTACTGTTGCTGGCAGGCATCGCTCCGGCGCCGTTTGCTGCGGTTAATATTGATCGAACCCGGATCGTCTTTGCCGCTAATGATGTTGTCCAGTCGCTGACACTCACAAACGATAGCGTGACGCCGATGCTGTTACAGGTCTGGACCGATGCCGGAGAGACGGCCTCTTCGCCAGACAGTAGCCGCACGCCGCTGGTGGTCTTGCCCCCTGTCTTTAAAATGCAGCCGGATGAGTTGAGAACGCTTCGTGTGATGCTGAGCTCGCGCCGTAGTTTGCCTGGGGATCGGGAAAGCCTTTTCTGGCTTAATATTTACCAGATCCCCCCCGAGCAGAATGCAACAGACAGCGTCACTCGCAAATTAGTGTTACCCCTGCGATTACGGTTAAAGGTATTTATTCGTCCGCACAGCTTAAAGGCCCCCACCAGCAACGATGAGCGGAAACTATGCTTCAGTATCGCTTCGCAGGGCATCACGATAACCAATCCGACCCCGTGGTATATGAGCCTGGCTGTCGCGCCGATAAAGGGAATAAGCATCGGAAACATCATGCTCGCGCCGTATGAGCAGCGCGATGTCGCGCTTTCTACTATGCCAGCGGTGGGGTCAACAGTAGACTATGCGGTGATTAACGATTCGGGGAACTGGCGGACATATACCGCAACCATTATGGATAAAGAGATTTGAGCACCGTTTTTGATTACCTAGCGTGAATCAGAACCTCACTCTTCTGCCACTCTATTGCAAATGGCAGTTATGGCGGTTATCTGGTGCGGTCTGTGCAGTTCACGCTTCGCTCAAAGCATATATTTGTACGCAGGAAAAATGCTGAAAGTAAATGGTTCGTTTTGCTGGGATATTTGCATCTTATCCTTATTATTGCCACTCAACCTCATCTCTGTTGCCCTTACTGACGTTGCACTCGTTGCACATGATTTGCAGATTGGCAATATCGAGGGCTAAATGCGGGTAAAGAGAACGCGGTTTAATATGATCAACGTGCATCACCATCCCGTCACTGGCGCCGCGCCCGCATACGCAACATTTATTGCCGTAGCATTGGAATGCCTGGTAACGTAAACGCCGCCACTCCCGTGAGCGGTAGAACGTATCAGCCTCTTTAGCAGCTTGCTGCCGCAGCGCCTGCTCACGCCGGTACTGTTCGAATAAAATGACATGCCCTTCAGCTTTAGGGTAATTTCCCCAGGCATCCGTCGCTGGCGGTGTGTCGGGCTTCTCCTGTACCTTCGCCGTGTCCGGAGGATAGAGTTTGCCCGTAACCTTTTGTACTAGCTTGAAAAGTACCCATACGACTACGGCCAGAATGACTAACGTTTCCACTCCCTCGCCTTATTCTCGTTCAAAGATGATTGCTGCTATTTATTTTATGTAAGCGACATATTGATTGGCATTATACCCTTGTATCGATGAATTCGCGTTAGCGCAAGGCTCCCCCCCCCAGCTCATCCACCATCAGGCGACTCATCGCTTTTGTGCCCCTTCTCTCCCAACCGTACGTTGTAATCCCCCAGAACACGTCATGGTCAGCTACGACGAACTGAAGGTCTGAAGGTAGTCGGTAGCGCCTCACGACGCTACCGACATACCGGTTAACGCGCCATCAGAACAAATACGCCCCAGCCGAGATATTCCCGGGTCCAGGTAACGTGGTGCAGCGGCGCGGTAGTCAACTGCTGGCGAACCTCCGGCGCGAAGTCATCGTGCGGATTGGCCTCCAGCCAGCGGCGCATTGTCAGCCATTTCGCCGCTTCATAACGATCCCAGCCCTCCTGGTCGGCCAGCACCATCTCCACCACGTCATAGCCCAGTTCGCCAAAGTGGGCGACCAGCGCCGGCAGCGTCAGGAAGTCATCGGGTGACTGCGCGCCACAGGCAACCGCCTCTTCTGCCGTGGCCGGACGTTTGCGCCACCATGGCTCGCCGATGAGCAGCATGCCGCCTGGGTTAAGGCTCTGCTTCAGCAGTTCAATTGTGCCTGCCACGCCGCCGCCGATCCACGTTGCCCCCACGCAGGCGGCAATATCGCACGGCTGGCTGGCGACATATCCGCTGGCATCCTGGTGCACAAAGGTCACCCGGTCGCTGACGCCGAGCTCCTCTGCCCGGGTGGCCGCCTGCTGACTGAATAGCAGACTCATGTCCACCCCGGTGCCGACGATCTGATGATCGCGCGCCCAGCTACAGAGCATCTCGCCGGAGCCGCTGCCAAGGTCAAGAATGGTGGTGCCCGGTGCCATTCGCAGCGCCCGTCCCAGCGTGGCGTACTTTTCCGGGGTAAAAGGGTTATGAATACGGTGTTCGCTTTCACTGATAGTAAAAATGCGTGGGATATCGATCATGAGGTTTTCTCCTTGAGAGCCATACGCCCGGACAGCGACCCTGCCCGGGTCGCTATTTCAGCGGTTGTCCGGCTGCGCGCGAACGTTATTCAAACCGGTAGTGTTGATCCGGTACGGCTGGCCATTCACCGACTTAATCAGCTTTTTGGTTTTGAGCTTTTTGAAGACCGCAAGGGTGCAGTCGCTCAGCAACAGCCCTTCGCGGGTGTAGCATTCAACGGCGGTAATGCGGCCGGAGGTATCGCGGACGTGCGCAATACGGCCACCTTTGGCGAGAACGTGTAAAGTCCGTTGTTCCTGACGGGATAAATTCATACTGAAACCTGTTCATTATCATGTGCGAAAACATGCCTACACCCGCAGGTGTGTGCGTAAGGTTTAAGCGCAGCGATAATCAGTCCGGCCTGGGCAGGTCGGGAAGCTGATTATCTGATAATGACATTCTCCAGCATCGAAGCCTCTATGAGCATTGAAAGGTATTTACCCGCTGAATACTAACACCCTCGTTTCATAAGGGTATTGCACAGATTAAAAACTGTGATCGGTGTTACGATTTACCCTAAACCTTCTCCACATTTTGCGCTATCCGCCATCCGCTCTGTTCCTCAACGTTAGCCTCCACCTTATCCCCCCTCCGTATTGTTAAATAATTGTTGTCAGATCACAAAATGGAAACAAAAAGGCCATTTCGTACGCATTTTATAAAAATGTAGATATTTTTAATTTATGGCTACGAAATGAACATCACCCTGACCTTACAGCGAGGAACGATCCTGATGAACGCCCTGACCGCAGTAAAACCGACACCCGCGCCGGTAGCCCAACAATACCCCGGTTTTTCCGTCGCCCCTTCCGCCCAGTCGCCGCGCCTGCTGGAGCTCACCTTTTCCGCCGAAACGACCACGCAGTTCCTGCAGCAGGTCGCGCAGTGGCCGGTGCAGGCGCTGGAGTACAAATCTTTCTTACGCTTCCAGGTCGGCAAAATCCTCGACGATCTGTGCGGCAACCAGCTGCAGCCGTTGCTGATCAAAACATTGCTCGATCGTGCGGAAGGCGCGCTGCTGATCAATGGCGAAGGGATCGATCACGTCAGCCAGGCCGAAGAGATGGTCAAGCTGGCCACCGCCGTCGCCCACCTGATTGGCCGTTCCAACTTCGACGCCATGAGCGGCCAGTATTACGCCCGCTTCGTGGTGAAAAACGTCGATAATTCCGACAGCTACCTGCGCCAGCCGCACCGCGTGATGGAGCTACACAACGACGGTACCTACGTCGAAGAGCAAACCGACTACGTACTGATGATGAAGATCGACGAGCAGAACATGCAGGGCGGCAATTCCCTGCTGCTGCATCTCGACGACTGGGAACATCTTGACGAATTTTTCCGCGACCCGCTGGCTCGCCGCCCGATGCGCTGGGCCGCGCCGCCGAGCAAAAACGTCAGCAAGGATGTTTTCCACCCGGTGTTCGACGTCGATTCGCTGGGCCGCCCGGTGATGCGCTATATCGACCAGTTCGTCCAGCCAAAAGATTTCGAAGAAGGCACCTGGCTGAGCCGCCTATCCGACGCGCTGGAGACCAGCAAAAACATCCTTTCCATACCGGTGCCGGTGGGCAAATTTCTGCTCATTAACAACCTGTTCTGGCTGCACGGCCGCGACCGGTTTACGCCGCACCCTGACCTGCGCCGCGAACTGATGCGCCAGCGCGGCTACTTTGCGTATTCCACGAATCATTACCAGACTCATCAATAAGGGTTCTCAGGCGAAGGAATTGAGCGGATGTATGATTTCGTGATTATCGGCGGCGGCATCATCGGCATGTCGACCGCCATGCAGTTAATTGAGATTTACCCGGACGCCCGTATTGCCCTGCTGGAAAAAGAGTCCGGCCCGGCCTGCCATCAGACCGGCCACAACAGCGGCGTGATCCACGCCGGGGTGTATTACACGCCCGGCAGCCTCAAGGCGCAGTTTTGCCTCGCCGGCAACCGCGCCACCAAGGCCTTTTGCGAGCAGAACGGCATCCGCTATGACGTCTGCGGCAAAATGCTGGTTGCCACCTCGCCGCTGGAGATGGAGCGGATGCGCGCCCTGTGGGATCGCACCGCCGCCAACGGCCTGCAGCGGGAATGGCTGAGCGCCGGGGAGCTGCGTGAACGCGAGCCGAACATCAGCGGACTGGGCGGGATCTTCGTCCCTTCCAGCGGCATCGTCAGCTACCGTGAAGTGGCGGCGGCGATGGCGAAGATCTTCGAAGCGAAAGGCGGCACCATCGTCTACGACGCCGAAGTCAGCGCCCTGTCAGAACACGCCAGCGGCGTGGTGATCCGCACCCGCCAGGGCGGCGAGTATGAGGCCTCGACGCTGATCGCTTGTTCGGGCTTGATGGCCGATCGGCTGGTGAAAATGATTGGCGTCGATCCCGGATTTATCATTTGCCCGTTCCGCGGCGAGTATTTCCAGCTGGCGCCGCAGCACAACCAGATCGTCAACCATTTGATCTATCCGATCCCCGATCCGGCGATGCCGTTCCTCGGCGTCCATCTGACCCGCATGGTCGACGGCAGCGTCACCGTCGGCCCTAACGCGGTGCTGGCGCTGAAGCGCGAAGGCTACCGCAAGCGCGACATCTCGCTGGCCGATACCCTGGAGATCCTCACCTCGCCCGGCATCCGCCGGGTACTGCAAAACAACCTGCGCTCCGGACTGGGCGAAATGAAGAATTCGCTATGCAGAAGCGGCTATCTGCGGTTGGTGCAGAAATACTGCCCGAGCCTGACGCTGAGCGATTTACGCCCGTGGCCGTCCGGCGTGCGGGCGCAGGCCGTGTCACCGCAGGGCAAGCTGATCGACGATTTTCTCTTCGTCACCACCGCGCGTTCGATACATACCTGCAATGCGCCATCGCCAGCGGCCACCTCCGCTATCCCGATCGGCGCGCATATCGTCAGCAAGGTGCAGACCCTGCTGGCCAGCCAGAGCAATCCCGGACGCACGCTGCGTGCAGCACGTAGCGTGGAGACACTACACGCCGCTTTTACCCGTTAACCCCCTGAAGACAGGAAGCGATTATGCAACTCAACGATATGACACTGTTTCGCCAGCAGGCGCTGATCGATGGCCAGTGGCGCGATGCGCCCAACGGCGACGTGATTGCGGTGACCAACCCGGCCAATGGCGAGCAGCTGGGCAGCGTACCGAAAATGGGCGCCGATGAAACCCGCGAAGCGATTGAAGCCGCCAATCGCGCCCTACCCGCCTGGCGCGCTCTGACCGCCAAAGAGCGGGCGAACATTCTGCGCCGCTGGTTCGATCTTATGCTGGAGAATCAGGACGATCTTGCTCGCCTGATGACCCTCGAGCAGGGAAAACCGCTGGCGGAAGCCAAAGGCGAAATCAGCTACGCCGCATCCTTTATTGAGTGGTTCGCCGAAGAAGGTAAGCGCATCTACGGCGACACCATTCCGGGCCACCAGGCCGACAAGCGCCTGCTGGTGATTAAGCAGCCCATCGGCGTTACCGCCGCCATCACCCCGTGGAACTTCCCGGCGGCGATGATCACCCGCAAAGCGGGCCCGGCGCTGGCCGCGGGCTGCACCATGGTCCTGAAACCGGCCAGCCAGACGCCGTTTTCCGCGCTGGCGCTGGCCGAACTGGCCAATCGCGCCGGGATCCCCGCCGGAGTGTTCAACGTAGTCACCGGCTCCGCCGGCGCGGTCGGCGGCGAACTGACCAGCAACCCGCTGGTGCGCAAGCTCTCCTTTACCGGCTCGACCGAGATTGGCCGCCAGCTGATGGAGCAGTGTGCGAAAGACATTAAAAAAGTTTCCCTGGAGCTGGGCGGCAACGCGCCGTTTATCGTCTTTGACGACGCCGACCTCGACAAAGCCGTCGAGGGGGCGCTGGCGTCGAAGTTCCGCAATGCCGGGCAAACCTGCGTCTGCGCTAACCGCCTGTACGTCCAGGACGGGGTGTATGACCGTTTCGCCGAGAAGCTGCAGCAGGCGGTGGAAAAACTGCGCATTGGCGACGGCCTGCAGGACGGCGTAACCACCGGTCCGCTGATCGACGAGAAAGCCGTGGCCAAAGTTGAAGAACATATTACCGACGCCATCGCCAAAGGCGCGAAGGTGGTCACCGGCGGCAAACCGCACGCCCTGGGCGGCAATTTCTTCCAGCCGACCATCCTGGTCAACGTTCCCGACAGCGCCAAAGTGGCGAAAGAGGAGACCTTCGGCCCGCTGGCCCCGCTGTTCCGCTTTAAAGATGAAGCCGACGTCATTGCCCAGGCCAACGATACCGAGTTCGGTCTCGCCGCCTATTTCTACGCCCGCGATTTGAGCCGCGTGTTCCGCGTCGGCGAAGCGCTGGAGTACGGCATCATCGGCATCAACACCGGCATTATCTCGACCGAAGTCGCCCCGTTCGGCGGCGTTAAGGCCTCCGGCCTCGGCCGCGAAGGGTCGAAGTACGGCATCGAAGATTACTTAGAAATCAAATACATGTGCATTGGCCTTTAACAGGAGCGACGGATGAACAGCAATAAAGCAATGATGGCGCGTCGCAGCGACGCGGTCCCGCGCGGCGTCGGCCAGATCCATCCTATCTTCGCCGAACGCGCGGAAAACTGCCGGGTGTGGGACGTCGAAGGCCGGGAATATCTCGATTTTGCCGGCGGTATCGCGGTGCTCAATACCGGCCATCTGCATCCGCAGATTGTCGCCGCCGTGGAGGACCAGCTGAAAAAGCTGTCGCATACCTGCTTCCAGGTGCTGGCCTACGAGCCTTATCTGGCACTGTGCGAAAAGATGAACCAGAAGGTGCCCGGGGATTTCGCCAAGAAAACCCTGCTGGTGACCACCGGGTCGGAAGCGGTGGAGAACGCGGTGAAAATCGCCCGCGCAGCAACCGGGCGCAGCGGCGCCATCGCCTTCACCGGTGCCTATCACGGCCGCACCCATTATACCCTGTCGCTGACCGGTAAAGTAAATCCTTACTCCGCCGGTATGGGCTTAATGCCGGGCCATGTCTATCGCGCTTTGTACCCGTGCGCGCTGCACGGCGTCAGTGATGACGAGGCGATCGCCAGTATCCATCGCATCTTCAAAAACGATGCCGCGCCGGAAGATATCGCCGCCATCATTATTGAGCCGGTACAGGGTGAAGGCGGGTTTTATGCTGCCTCCCCGGCCTTTATGCAGCGCTTGCGCGCCCTGTGCGACGAGCACGGCATCATGCTCATCGCCGATGAGGTACAGAGCGGCGCGGGCCGCACCGGTACCCTGTTCGCCATGGAGCAGATGGGCGTGGCGGCAGATATCACCACCTTCGCCAAATCCATCGCCGGTGGCTTCCCGCTGGCGGGTGTCACCGGTCGTGCCGAGGTGATGGACGCCATCGCCCCGGGCGGGCTGGGCGGCACCTACGCCGGCAACCCCATCGCCTGCGCCGCCGCCCTGGCGGTATTGCAGATTTTCGAGCAGGAAAACTTGCTGGAAAAAGCCAACCAGCTCGGCGATACCCTGCGCCAGGGCCTGCTGGCGATCGCTGAAGATCATCCGGAGATCGGCGATGTCCGGGGTCTTGGAGCGATGATCGCCATCGAGCTGTTTGAAGAGGGCGACCACAGCAGACCGAATGCAAGACTCACGGCGGATATCGTCGCCCGCGCGCGCGACAAAGGCCTGATCCTGCTCTCCTGCGGGCCGTACTACAACGTACTGCGCATCCTGGTGCCGCTGACCATCGAAGAGGCGCAGATCGAGCAGGGGCTGAAGATCATCGCCGACTGCTTTACCGAGGCGAAACAGGCATAGAACAACAGACATGCGGACACGAAGTACGTTAGTAAGGGAATGAAGACGAGACCTGCAAAACAACAATAATACGCGTGCCCCGGCGCGGGAATGTCGGGGCGCTCTCCCAGGTGACACACTTCGAGAGGGTAAATGATGGGGCAACTGTCGCAATCACAGGATTTAGGGGCGGGGCTGAAGTCGCGCCACGTCACGATGTTATCTATCGCCGGGGTGATCGGCGCGAGTTTATTTGTCGGATCCAGCGTCGCCATTGCCGAGGCAGGCCCGGCGGTGCTGCTGGCCTATCTGTTTGCCGGGCTGCTGGTGGTGATGATTATGCGTATGCTGGCCGAAATGGCGGTCGCCACGCCGGATACCGGCTCCTTTTCCACCTACGCCGATAAAGCCATCGGCCGCTGGGCGGGGTATACCATCGGCTGGCTGTACTGGTGGTTCTGGGTCCTGGTTATTCCGCTGGAAGCCAATATCGCGGCGATTATTCTGCATTCGTGGGTGCCGGGCGTCCCGGTGTGGTTGTTCTCCCTGGTGATCACTCTCGCCCTCACCGGCAGTAACCTGCTTAGCGTTAAGAACTATGGCGAATTCGAGTTCTGGCTGGCGCTGTGCAAAGTGATCGCGATACTGGCGTTTATCGTACTGGGCGCGGTCGCCATTACCGGCTTTTATCCCTATGCCGAGGTCAGCGGCATTTCGCGCCTGTGGGATCACGGCGGCTTTATGCCGAACGGCTTTGGCGCGGTGCTGAGCGCGATGCTGATTACCATGTTCTCGTTTATGGGCGCGGAGATCGTCACCATTGCCGCCGCCGAATCGGACACGCCGGATAAACACATCGTGCGCGCCACCAACTCGGTGATCTGGCGTATCTCTATTTTTTATCTGTGCTCGATCTTTATCGTCGTCGCCCTCATCCCGTGGAATATGCCGGGGCTGAAGAGCATCGGTTCCTATCGCTCGGTGCTCGAGCTGCTGCATATTCCCTACGCGAAGCTGATTATGGACGGTGTGATCCTCCTGTCGGTCACCAGCTGTCTGAACTCGGCGCTGTATACCGCCTCGCGGATGCTCTACTCCCTGAGCCGCCGCGGCGATGCGCCGGCCATCATGGGCCGGACCAACCGCAGCAAAACGCCATACGTGGCGGTGCTGCTCTCCACCGGCGCGGCCTTCCTCACCGTAGTGGTGAACTATTATGCCCCTGCGAAGGTGTTTAAATTTCTCATCGATAGCTCCGGCGCCATCGCCCTGCTGGTCTATCTGGTGATTGCCGTTTCACAACTGCGGATGCGTAAAATCCTTCAGGCGCAAGGCGGCGAAATCCGTCTGAGAATGTGGCTCTATCCGTACCTGACCTGGCTGGTGATCGCCTTTATCACCTTCGTGCTGGTGGTGATGCTGTTCCGTCCGGCTCAGCAGCTGGAGGTGATCTCTACCGGCCTGTTAGCATTGGGAATTATTTGTACGGTCCCGATTATGTCGCGCTGGAAAAAGCTGGTATTGTGGCAAAAACTGCCGCTGCAAAATACGCGTTAACCCTGTTCCCGGCGCCCGCCGGGAAGAGTATTCAGGAGTAAGAACATGACCGCCATTCCCCAGGCGACGGCCATTGACGGGTACCGTTGGCTGAAAAACGACATCATCCGCGGGGTCTACCAGCCCGATGAGAAGCTGCGGATGAGCCTGTTAACCTCGCGCTATGCCCTGGGGGTCGGTCCGCTGCGCGAGGCGCTCTCGCAGCTGGTGGCCGAGCGGCTGGTGACGGTGGTTAATCAGAAAGGCTATCGGGTGGCGCCCATGTCGGAACAGGAGCTACTCGATATCTTTGACGCGCGCGCCAACATGGAAGCCATGCTGGTGCGTCTCGCCATCGAACGCGGTGGCGACGAGTGGGAAGCGGAGCTGCTGGCCCGCGCCCATCTGCTCAACAAGCTGGAGTCCTCTGACGCCAGTGAGCGCTTACTCGATGAATGGGACCAGCGCCATCAGGCGTTTCATACCGCCATCGTCGCCGGCTGCGGCTCGCAGTACTTACTCCAGATGCGCGAACGGCTGTTCGATCTGGCGGCGCGCTACCGCTTCATCTGGCTGCGCACCACCGTGCTGTCGGTAGAGATGCTGGAAGATAAGCATGTTCAACACCAGACCCTGCTGGACGCCATTCTGGCGCGCGATGCCGGGCGAGCCAGCGCGCTGATGCGCGAGCACTTACTGACCCCGATCCCGATTATTCAGCAGGCGATGGCCGGCAAGCTATAGTCGCCGGCAGAGTGAGTCAGAGGGCGGGGTTGGGAGTATGGGGGTGGCCAGAAAAGTTGCTCTTTCTCTGATAATTTCCCGGGCTTGCGTAGAGCCGTCGAATCCAAAGTCATGGATAGCGCAAAACGGTGCAATATTTATGGTTATTTTATTCATTGATAAGTCTACATTTTTTTAACCATTGCATCGACATTTCATAACACATAATCTATAGTTATTGGGATTTTATCCAACATCACGTTAATAAATAATTTTTCCCTACATCTCGACTAAATGATAAGAAAACATTATTTAATTGGCGATAAAATGAGCGAAAAATGACTGATAGCAAAATTAGAATTTATAGCACCCGCTACAGCAAGTTAATGAAATTGCTAGATTTTTTCTCTGTTAATATCTTTATCTACGTCTACCTTATTGTTCTCCACCTTACCACCACCCCCTCTTCCATATTACTTGGTATTATTTATTCACTCATTTTTATACGTACCAATGAGTATTTTCAGCTTTATACGGGACAAATGAAAGGAAGATACTTATCCATCATCGTGAAACTTTTTATAAGCGCCGGTGTGGGCGGTTTATTATCTTTTCTGTTAATCGTTATCGCTGAGCAACTGGCCAGTCGCCCTCTCTCAATTCATCATCTGGTATTAGCCAAAACCATTGCACTGTGCTCCGTTGCGGTTTTCATCAGTATGTTCTTCATTCGTGTCGTGACCAGTCGCTATTTTTTTAAGGGCAAGCGCAAAGTCGCCATTCTGGGAATAACACCCGCAGGGCAGGCGATACTTCAGGAACTGCATAAAGAATTCTCAGCTGAAGGTATCGACATTCGTTTCTACGAGGACCGTGCGGTGCAACGCGACAGTCGCCTTATCAACATCGATAAGGCAGGTAACTCACGGGACCTATTGGCGCTGGCGAAAAAAGGCGAGGTTGATGAAGTCTACATTGCGCTGCCGATGGTGGCCCAACAGCGTATTCGCCAGTTCCTGAATGAATTTTCCGATACTACAGTGGATGTTTTTCTGGTACCTGACCTCTTCTCTTACAGTGCTCATATTTCTCAGTTGCGGATGTTCGGTAATATTCAAACCATCAGTATTTTTACCTCACCGTTTGAAGGGGAAGGCGCGGTACTCAAGCGTATTGAAGATATTATTCTTGGTCTCTTTTTTACCTTGCTCAGCCTCCCGGCAATGCTGATAGTGGCGATAGGTATTAAGCTCACCTCGCCTGGGCCCGTGTTGTTTAAACAAAACCGCTACGGCCTAAACGGCAAACAAATTCAGGTGTGGAAATTTCGAACCATGCGGGTGATGGAGAACAGCACGTTAGTCACACAAGCCACGCGTAACGATCCAAGAATCACTAAATTCGGCGCTTTTTTGCGTAAAACCTCGCTTGATGAGCTGCCACAGTTTATTAATGTCCTGCAGGGACGAATGTCTATTGTCGGTCCGCGGCCACATGCCGTCGCCCATAATGAACAGTATCGCGTACTCGTCGAAAACTACATGATTCGCCATAAGGTTAAGCCAGGCATCACCGGGCTGGCGCAAATCAATGGCTTTCGCGGCGAAACAGATACGCTTGATAAGATGGAAAAACGAATCCAGTTTGATCTGCAATATATCCAGTCGTGGTCACTGTTACTGGATTTAAAAATCATCTTTCTGACTTTCTTTCGCGGTTTTGTAGGCAAAAATGCGTTCTAAAGGGATGGCTCTGACGGTGTTGCTTTATATTCCCTGGGTCCATGCTGACCTGCAGGGGAAACCGCACACCGGCATCGCCGGCATCGATTTCGAAAGTCAGCTCGGCTATGACATCGGCTACGATGACAACGTGACCTGGCAGCGCTACGACCAAAATAAAATCGGCTCCAGCTACCAGACCATTAAGCCGATGGTCAAAGCTATCGGCGAACGCTATGAGGACCGCTACCTGTTGATGTATTCCGGCGATTACCGCAACTATGGCAACGATAGCGCGGATAATCGCAACAACCATTTTTTTATGTTTAACGGCAAATGGCGATTTGGCAGCATGCACGGGCTGTCGCTGGATCTCGATGAGACGCTGGGCCATGAAGAGCGCGGCCGCGACACCACCGAAGGCTTTTTGCCCGAGCAGTTTAAAGAGTTTGGCATCAACAAGCCGATCGGCACCCGCTTCTTTAACAGCGAGCTGCGTTATAGCTACGGCGCGCCGGAAGGCCGCGGTAAAGTTGAAATCGCGCTACTGCATAAACAATTGCGCTTTCGCGACCTCGACAGCATCAAAAACGCCAGCGATGACTTTAACTATTACATGCACGATCAGGAGTGGCATGAAAACAGCCTGGTAGCCGAACTGTTCGACCAGAAAGCCAAAACGCTGCGCTACCGCTATAGCTTTATCACCAACCAGCGCCGCTACGAGCTGAATCCGCTAAAAGACAGTAATGAGTATTATCTGCTGCTCGGCATGAAGAATCGCCTGTCAGGCAAAACGGAAATTAACGGTAACGTTGCCTGGCTCTATAAAGAGTTTATCCATAATCCGGACTCACAGGGTTTTAACGGTCTGAACTGGGATATCACCGCCGACTGGAAACCGCTGGAGCCGATGAAGGTTAACTTACACAGCTCGCAGCGCATCAAGGACCCTACCGACTCCGGCGGCTATATCCTGGTGTCTAACTTCGGCGTCGGCTATGAACATCACTGGCTGGTGGATCGTTTCTCAACTCTGGTCGATTATTCATATATCACCGAAGACTATAAGCATCAGAGCAATAAGCGCAAAGATAAGTCCAATCTGCTGTCGCTGACCTTTAACTATGATTTCCGACCATCGATTAACTTTAAGCTGAAGCTGCAATGGAACACCATGCACTCAAATAAAGATACGGACACTTTTTATATTGGCCCGGAGTACTCACATGCGGTTGACCGCACCCTGGGCTACGACGATTCGGCCATTATTTTTATGACGCAGGTACAATTATGACCCTTTTTAACAGGACACTGATGATGCTTCCGCTGCTGGCGCTACTGCTGACAGGCTGCTCGACGCCGCCGCAGACCATTAAAACGCCGCCGGACGCCGTCTACCTTTTGGACCAGGGCGATGAAGTGAATATTACGGTCTCCGGGGAACAGGATCTGACGATGCGGGTAAAAATTGATAATAGCGGCAGCATTGATTACCCCTACATTGGCTCGCTGCTGTTGAAGGGTAAAACCCCTGAACAGGTGAGTAATGAAATCGCCGATAAGCTGCGCGGTAACTATCTGCAAGCGCCAATGGTTACGGTGAGCATTGCCGAATACCGTAAAGTGTATCTGCTCGGCGAAGTAAAAAAACCTGATGGTTATGCCTGGGAGCCGGGTTTAACGGCGGAAAAAGCTATTGCCCTGGCCGGCGGTTTCACCGACCGCGCCGATCGTCATGATATTAAAATTCGACAGGCCCGCGGCGGAAGGCTGCTGGAAAATGTCGCCGCCGACTCCTCCGTGCAGGCAGGAGATACCATCATTATTGGCATGAGTTTCTTCTGATATGGCAATTTCACTGGTCGAAAACGCAAAAAAGAAAGAAGGCTTTATCGACTTCACGCCTTATTTCAACAAAATTAAGCACAAGCTTATCTGGTGCCTGGCGGTGGTGATTGTTGCCGCTGTGGCATCGTTTATTCTGACGCGCTTTATGTCCTCCAGCTACACGGCGACTGCCACTGTGCTGTTTAAGGCGCAGTCGCAGGACGTTTCTCCCCTGCCGCGGTTGGAAAACTATGACTCCACGCGCAACGATTACTACGAGACCAAATACGCTTTAATGGGATCGCGGGTAGTACTCGACGCCGCGGTACGTAAATTAAAGCTGTATCAGGACAGCGAATTTAACGGTGGTGATAATCTTGATGAAGCCGCGCGCATCAATAATGCCATTCAGGCGCTGCAAAAAAGCCTGACTATTTCCGGCGTGCGCACCACCCAGCTGGTTGCCGTATCGATGGAAGCGAAATCGCCACAGAAAGCCGCCGATATCGCCAACGGCGTCGCCCAGGCCTTCATCGATTACAGCCTTCAGCAGAAGCAAAACACGTTGCTTCAGGCGCAGGGCTGGAACGAAAAAATGATGGACGACCTGAAAACCAAAATGGAGCAGCAGAAGGCAGACATCGACAACTTCCTCAAGCAGAATGGATTGCTGACCTTCCGCAGCGTGGATGGTTATGAGACCGAACGTATGGGTATTGCAATCAACCGTCTGGCCGACGCCACCCAGCGCCGCCTGAAAGCGCAAACGGTATGGGATAAGGTGCGTCGCCAGCAGGGAAAACCGATAGAACAGATCATTTCGTTGCCGGAAATCTCCAATCACGCTCAGGTGCAGGACCTGCGAATAGCGATGATCCAAACGCGACGCAATCTTTCCGAAGCGGCAAAGCACTACGGCCCGCAGCATCCGAAATATCTGCAGGCTCAGGCGCAACTGCAGGCGGTCAATGCCCAGCTTGGCCAGGTGCTGAGCGAGCTGTTTAACGGCCTGCGCCAACAGTATCAAATCGCCCTCGACGATGAGCAGCACTACCAAAAAATGCTTAACGACCAGAAGGCTGATTTCCAGGCGCTCGGCGCTAAGCGCGACCAGTACAACACCATGACCACCGCGTTAAATAAAACCGAAGAGTTGTATAAGTTGCTGTACCAGCGCGCCAACGAGCAGAAATTGTCGGAGACCTTCTCGGTACCGGATGAGGTAATTTACGACGCCGCCGTACCGCCGGATCGGCCATCTAAGCCACAGCGCGGCCTGTTGATCGTGATGATTACCATGCTGGCGCTGGCGCTGTATATCATGTACCTGATCGTCAGCACCGCGCTGGATAAAACAGTGAATAGCCTCAGCGAACTCAAAGCAAAAACCGCTCTCGATGCCAGCGGCGAATTCCCGCAGCTGACACAACTGGAGAATGTTAAGCAGATTTTCCACAACGTTCTGTATGCCGATATGATCCACAGTCTACGGCTGGCATTGCTCAATCAGCGCGATAAGCCCGCTACCATTCTGGTCACCTCGGTACAGTCCCGTTCCGGCAGTTCACTTATTGCTGAACTATTAGCCCGATCCGCCAGCAAATCTCGCAAAACGCTGCTAATTGACCTCGATTATCTGGCTTCTCAGGGATTGTCGGCAAAGTTTCCTCAGGATAAGCAAGGGTTTAGCCAGTTACTAAACGGCAGTTGTGCCCAAGAACAGGCAATCGTCAAGCTGGATGACAAGCTGGATTTTATGCCACGCGGCGATCTTCAGGACTCATCGCTACTTCTGCTCACTGCCGAACGTTTACCCAGCCTGCTGGCAGACCTGCATCAGACTTACGATACGCTGATCATCGACGCTCCAGCGCTGAACCAGGCTCAGGATAGCCTGCTGCTGGCGGCACAAAGCGATATTACTCTGCTGGTGGTGAAGGCTGGCGAGCAGGCTCCGCAGATCCGCAAAGCGGAACAACATCTGCAGAACGCGGGTAGTAGCCGGGTGGCGAGCGTGCTTAACCAGGTGCGCGAAGAACACCTGGAAACGCAGGAAGGTAAACGCCTGCTTGAGCGCAAGATGCACGAACTCATTGCTCCGAAATAGCGCCTATGAATCTGATTAAGAGTATTTCATCCATCGCCAGTTCATCGGTGCTTTCGCAGCTGATTGGCGCCTTTTCGGTCTGGCTTATCTCGCATCGCTACGGGATGGCGGAGGTCGGCCATTACGCGATGATTTACAGCAATGTGCTGATCGGCGCGCAGGTCTGTACCTTTGCTTCTCAGTTGCTAATCCCCCGTCAGGAGGATGACGAACTGGGACAAAACGTGGTGTTCTGCCTGCTACAGAGTCTGCTGATGGCCCTCCCCTGGGCGGTCATTACCGGGCTTATCTTCGAACTTAACATTGCGTTTCTCTATCTACTGACCTTTGGTTATGCGCTGGTGCTGGTGGCGGAAAACCTTTCCCTGCGCGGCGGCAATTATCCTTTCCTGACCTTCCAGCGCATTGCGGTGTCGCTGGTGGTCGCTATTGCGCTGCTGGTGATGCCCAACCCAACGCTGTTTTATCTGGCGTGGATGTTCGGGATCCTGCTGCTTCTGGTCACCTGCCTGATTCGCCTTTTTAACTTCAAAAGCTTAACGTTGCGCCACTTTTCGATTGCGACGAATCTGCGTTTTTTACGCGAGCACTGGCAGCATATCAGCCGCGTCGGCAGCGCCGAGGTGCTGGCGATGGCCAGTAATAACTTGCCGACGATGCTGATTAACATCTGGTTCTCGCCGCTGGTCGCCGGCTATTTTTCTGTAGTCAGCCGTTTCTGCCTGTCGCCGGTGATGATTATCGGTAACGCCGTTCGTAACTCCATTTTCTCTAAATGGTCGATGGATTTCCGCAACCACACCTTTAACTACCCGGAGTATAAAAAGGTTCGCCTGCTGTTGCTGGGTGCCGCCGCAGTCTGCATCCTTGGCATATGGATTGTCTATCCACTGGTGATGCGACTTGGCTTTAGCGAGGAGTGGCTGAAGTCGATTCCTACTTCGCGCTACATGTTGCCCTATCTGTTCGCCGCGCTGGCGGTCAGCCCGCTAACGGTGATTGAACTGATCTTTGGTTCCCGACGATACTTCCTACGTATTCAGATTGAACAGTTGCTGATTATCGTCATCGCCTTCATCGCCTTTCCATATCTTGGCGTCGGGTATGAAATCGCCCTACTGGCCTTCTCGCTTCTGACCTTTGCGCGTTACCTGTTCATTCTGCTTAAAATGAATCAGCGTGCGAAAACGCTTTCGCTGCAGGAGCAGAAAATATGCAGCTAAACGCCGGCCGCTATCTCGAAGCCTATGCCCTGATGACGCTAGTGTTCTGCGGGACGGTCCAGTATTTCACCGGTATCGCGGCCGTGCTGTGGCTGCCATTTTTTATGGTGCTGGTAATGGCGGTGCTGCTTCTGATGCAGAGCCGCCCGCAGCCGCTGAGGCTCACCGGGCGTGAAAAACTGATACTGGCCCTGTACCTAACCTTTATCATTCTCGGGTTGGTCTCCACCATACTGCAGTCGGGGATCGTGACCGCTATCGTCGGCTTTAAAAACGAACTGGCGCTCTCGCTTGTGATGTTGTGCATGCTGCTGGGCATGTTTAGTGAATCGCAACTGCACCGTCTGACCCGGCTGTTCTACTGGATCTACTATGTGCAGATCCCGGTGGCTATCTATCAAGTCATATTTATCGTACCGAAACGGGTGGCATTCCGCGGCGAAGATGAGAAATGGGACTCGGTGGTCGGCACCTTCGGCGGCGATCCCATGGGCGGCGGCAACACTGCGGCGATGGGGATGTTCTGCCTGCTGATCATGCTTATGAAAGTATCAGAGTTTAAGCATGGTATCTGCTCATTCAAATCGCTGGTTATCCATATCGCGCTGGGTTTCTTCCTCTGCGTGGTCGGTGAAGTGAAATTCGTGATTCTGCTGTCGCCGTTCCTGCTGGCACTGCTGTGGATCCTGCCCGGCTACGTGAGCGGCGTGAGTAAAGTCAGTCTGCGATCGCTGCTGATCATCGCCGCCGGCATGGCGCTATTAATATTTGTCGCCATTACCGTGTTGGCTTCCAACTATTCGTCGGCCTTCGGTGGCGACCCGACAAAAAGCGCGTTGTCGGTGTTTATCGATTCGCTGGGCTATATTTTTGATACTAACTATATTATGCCAAGCGGCGAACTGGGGCGTTTTACCACCGTCTTTTTCTGGCTACAACATAACGAACTATTTGGTCCAGGCGGCATGCTGTTTGGGTACGGCCTTAACGCCACCAACAGTGGCAGTACCGTCTCTCCGGGCTATATCGGCGCCTGGTATCACCTCATCCTCGACTCCACCGCGTTGAGCATGTTGCTGTGGGAAGTGGGGATTATCGGCATTATTCTTTTTATTGCCATGATCATCGCGGTTCTCGTCGCTATGCGGCCCAAAGAAACCTTTTCGCGTCATGATCTTAACCGTGAGGATCTGCAACTTCTCAGTTCGGCGCCAGCATTTTTCGTTTTTGTCATTGGCTGTCTACTCAGTCTGCCGTATAGCCAGATCCTGATGATCATGCCCATGCTACAGTTTTTATTATGGTTGTCCCTGGGGGCGCTGATTGTCATCCACCGCTCTGTCCTTTTGAACTCCGGTACCCACTATGAACAAAACGCCATCTATCACCGTCAGCATTAAAACCCTGAACGAAGCACGGGGCATCGAGAAAACGATCGACAGCGTGCGCAAACAACTGCAGCCCTATCCGCATCAGATCATCGTTGCCGACAGCTTATCGATGGATAACACCCGCGAACTGGCGATCGCGAAAGGCGCAATGGTGGTATGCCTGGATAACGCCGCCGACCGCTGCTGCGGCATCGGCCACCAGCTAGGCTGGCTGTATAGCGAAGGCGATTATCTGCTGCTGCTGGATGGCGACATGGAACTGGAGCCGGGCTTTTTGGATACAGCCGTCGAGTTTCTGCAAACCCACCCGGAATACGCAGGGGTGGCAGGTAACGTCGAGATGGACGATGCTTCGAACTATGAGTTCAAATCACGTAAGCAACGTCTTCATCTGATTTATCCGCTGGGCGATACCGATCATTTAGGCGGCGGCGGCCTTTACCGACGCGAGGCGATCGAGAAAATCGGCTACCTGACAAACCTCAATTTGCACAGCTATGAAGAGGCGGAGCTTGGCATTCGTCTGCTGGCGGCGGGATATAAACTACATCGTCTGGCTGTGCCCTACTTTAGCCATGTCTCCCATACCATGCCGACCTTTAAGATGCTGGCCTACCGTTGGAAGAACGGCTTCCTGTGGGCATCGGGGGAACTGCTGCGCACTAGCTGGGGCAAAGCGCATTTCCCGGCGGCACTGAGAATTGTGCGTAATGAGCTGATCTTCACCCTCTATCTTCTGGTTTTACTGGTCTGCCTGTTGACCTTTAACGGCAAAGTCATCGCCATAGCCCTGCTGCCGCTGCTGGCGTTTATCGCCCTGAAGGCAATTAAAAATAAATCGCTGCGCGATGGCGTGCAGAGCGCCATTAATTTATCGCTATTTTCAGCGGGACTATTGCGCGGCCTGATTAAAGCGGTCCGCGATCCGATGAAACGCCCGGCGGTGACCGTCTCGAATCCACAGCATATTGATATTGAAAATGAAAATTCTCTTCGTTAACAAATTCTTCTTTATCAAAGGCGGCGCGGAAACCGTTTATTTTCAGGAGCGCGACGCAATGCTGCAAGCCGGCTACCAGGTCGTCGACTTCAGCATGCATCACGCGGAAAATAAACCGTCGCCGTGGGAGGATTTTTTCGTCCATAACGTCGATTACCACAGCAGTCACGGCCTGATGAGCAAAATCAAAGCCGGGGTAGACTTTATTTATAATGCCGAGGCCTGTGCAAAGCTCAACACGCTTTTGTTACGCGAGCGGCCGGATATTGTTCATTTTCATAATATCTATCACCAGCTTACGCCTGCCGTTATCGGCGTGGCGAAACGCTTTGGCTGCAAAACGGTACTGACCGCCCACGATTACAAAATCGTCTGTCCTTCGTACACCATGCTGCGCGATGGTTATGTCTGCGAAGAGTGTCTGACCGGGTCGGTGATAAACGCCTTTCGTCACCGCTGCCAGCAGGGCGATACTTTCAAAAGTCTCCTGCTATCGCTGGAAGCCTACTGGCAGAAGTTCGCTAAGAATTACGCCATGCTCGACTGCATCATCGCCCCGAGCGAGTTTATGCGCCAGACCCTGCTGCGTAAGCTGCCCGACGCCCGCATTGAAGTGATCGTCAACGGTATTGATGCCGACAGCACCGTGCCCGGCGACACCGCAGGCGACTATTTTCTCTATATTGGCCGCCTGAGCCGGGAAAAAGGCGTACCGACGCTGGCGCAGGCGCAGAAAAAAATGCAGGAGAAGATGCCGCTTAAGATTGTCGGCGACGGCCCATTGGGCACAGACCTGCGCGCGCGTTTCAGCGGCCCACAGTTCCTCGGCTATATGAAACACGGCGAGGAGCTGAATAACCTTATTCGCGGGGCCCGCGCGGTAGTCGTCCCCTCTGAATATTATGAAAACTGCTCCATGTCAGTGCTCGAAGCCATGGCTTTTGGTCGCCCGGTGATCGGCGGCAATATTGGCGGTATCCCGGAACAGATCCGTGACGGCGTCGACGGCTATCTGATTGAACCCGGCAATAGCGACGCGCTGGCACAACTGATGGACAAACTGGCTGCAGACCCTGAGCTGGCCCGCAATATGGGAATTAACGCCCGCCAGCGGCTGGAAGAAAAATACGATCTCGCCCACCATATGCAGGTGCTGCAAGCGCTTTATCAGCAACTTGTCGGGGAGAAAAAATGACCATCAAAGTCACGGTATTAGGCACTCGCGGGATCCCCGATGTGCAGGGCGGTGTCGAAACGCACTGCCAGAATTTATACCCGGAAATCTATCGCCAGGGCAGCGCAGAAGTCTGCGTGATCGCCCGCTCACCGTATGTGAACTACTGCCGCAGTGAATACCATGGCGTTAAACTCAAGAGCCTGTGGGCACCGAAAAGCCGTAAATTCGAGGCCATTATTCACTCGACGCTGGCGGCATTCAGTACCTTATTCGACGGCTCCAACGTGGTTCATGTTCACGCCGTTGGCCCCGGCCTGGTGGTGCCGTTACTGCGTCTGCTGGGAAAACGCGTTGTCTTTACCCATCATGGCCCGGATTACGATCGGCAGAAATGGGGCCGGATGGCCAAAGAAATGCTGCGCCTTGGCGAAAAATGGGCGGTGAAATACGCCAATGAAGTGATCGTCATTTCCGAGGTCATCAATAATCTGATTAAGCACAAGCATGGCCGACATAACGCCCACGTTATCTACAACGGCGTGCGCCAGGCCGAACTGCCGCCTGCGGATCGGCAGACGACGATCCTCGATAAATACGGTCTAAAACCGGGCCAGTATATCGTTGCCGTGGCCCGTTTTGTCGAAGAGAAAGGATTGCACGATCTCGTTGCCGCCTATGCCGCCGCCGGGTGTTCGGTACCGCTGGTGCTCATTGGAGATGCCGACCACGCCGATGAATATAGCGAGCGTTTGAAGCAGCAGGCGGGCGCCACGCCAAATGTCATCCTCACCGGCTTTATCAGCGGCGCGCCGCTGCATACGCTTTTCTCGCAGGCCGGGCTATTCGTGCTGCCCTCTTATCATGAAGGATTACCAATCGCGCTGCTGGAAGCCATGTCGTGGTCGCTGCCGGTGGTGGTCAGCGACATTCCGGCCAACCTTGAAATTGGCCTGCCGCCAGCGGACTACTTTCCTGTCGGCAACGTTCCGGCTCTGACACAGAAACTGCAGCAATGGGCCGCAGGAGAAACAGCAGATTACCGTGAGTTTATGCCGAAGTACCGTTGGCCGGAAATTGCCGCGCAAACCGCGCAAGTCTATCAGCGCTTAACGTAAGCAGGTCACTCGTGCCGAAATCTACAGCTGAACTGGTGGTCGAGCGCTTTTATGCCGCGCTTGACCAGGAGGTGGAAACCTCATTAACCGCAGAGCAGAAACGGGGAATCGAGCAGGCGCTGGTGCGCGCCAACCTGGCGTCACGCCATCGCATCGATTTTCGCCACAGCTTTCCGTTCCTGCATCGCCGCTATTTCGTGGTTTTTCTTTTTGGCCGGGATCTGCGCAAGGTTTCGCGCGAGAGCACCCTGTTTGGGCGCATCTTCGCGACCCTGCTGATTACACTTGGCGTAGTGTTCGCCCTGCTGTCGATCCTGCTGGCGCTCTATATGCTGAAATCAGCATTAGGGATTGATGTATTTAAAAATTTCCACGTCGGTATCTGGACGTGGTTTGTTAATCTTCATGACCACATGACAAAGTGAATTGAGTATGGCGATATTGTCTCTGCCCAAAGCTAGCCTGTTTCGCGCCCTGCTGCTGACAGGCGCGTTGGCGTCAGCATCCGTTGGCGCGCAAACCACGGTCATCACCCCGCTTCCTTTCGATGGCCTGCTCACTAATCCGGGCATCGGCGTCGCCAGCTTCCATGATGGCTATGGTGAAAAACCAACCCGTGCAGAGTATCCCAATACCGGTTTTGAATACGATCGCTTCTACTGGAGCGAGCTGGAACCCCAGGAAGGGGTTTATAATTTCGCGCCGATCGATAACGCCTTTAGCGTCGCCGCCAGCCATCAGCCAGCCATGAACGTCGGCCTACGGGTAATGGCGCTTGACGAGCCGCAAACGGGATCGAAAATTCCCGACTGGTTGATCGCCAAAGGGATCAAGGGCCAGTGGGTCGCCGATGGCAAAACCTTCGTGCCGGATCTCAGCGATCCAACCTTTATCGCCTATGCGCAGAAACTGCTGAACGCCCTCGGTCAGCGCTATGACGGCAATCCGGAACTAGCCTTCATCGATATCGGTATGGTCGGATCCTGGGGCGAATGGCATAACTCCAACTTTAGCGACATTCCGCCGTTAATGGAGAAATACACGCCGGAGCAGCTCAATCGCTATGTTGATATGCATTTCGATAGCTTCCCGAAAACGCCGAAAGTCATGCTGATTAGCGGCGGCGATTCGCTGGCCTGGGCCAGCCGCCGCGGCGCGGGCTGGCGGGCGGACTGCTGGGGGGACTGGCATAATTTCTCCAGCGAGTGGAGCCATATGCGCGATGATTATCCGCAGCGGCTGGCCGCCGCCCAGGCCGCGGCGCCTGGTTTTGTCGATAGCTGGAAACGGGCGCCCGTCAGCCTTGAGATCTGCGGCTATATGAGCGAATGGCAGAGCGTGCAGCACTACACGCGTGAAGAGGTGCAGGCCACCTTCGACTGGGCGCTGCAGCAACACGCCAGCAGCCTGAACCTGAAATCGCGACCGATTCCGACGGAATACCGCGATATTGTCGACAAAGCCTTACTGCGAATCGGCTACCGGTTCCGGGTCAACAAACTCGCCTTCGAGACGCCGGTTAAGGCTGGTAAGCCGTTAGCGGTTAGTGTCACCTGGCGTAATGATGGCGTCGCCCCGGCTTACCTGTTCTACCCGGTACAATGGCGCGTGGTTAACGCCGCAGGCGCCACGGTTACCCAGTTAAAAACGCAGGATGATGTGCGCCGCTGGCTGCCGGGGGATATGCAAAGCACTGTCACTCTCACGCTACCCGCCTCGCTTCCTGCCGGCAATTACGCGCTGCAGACCGCCATTACCGATGCCCAGAGCAAACCGCGCCTCCAGCTGGCCAACGAAGGCAAAACCGCCGACGGCTGGTATCAACTGACCACGTTTTTAATAAAATGAGTGTTAGGGAAAAGTGAAGGTTAATGCCATAAGCCAGATTCTCCGCGAGATCACAGCCAACGGCAGTATGAAGGCGAAAACCGCGATTCTGCTCTATCGACTCGCGACGCTGTATCGTAGCCGCAACTCGTTTTACAAGCTGCTCGGCATGCTATTCGTTATTCTCAATAAACTGATTAACGAGTGCCTGTTTTGCGTCGAACTACCGTGGCAGACGCGGATCGGCTACGGACTGAAGCTGTACCATCCACATTGCATCGTCCTCAATCGCGGTACCGTAATCGGTAAAAACTGTATTCTGCGTCAGGGAACCACCATCGGCAGCCTGACGGATAGCGAAGGCCACGAAGGGGCAAGCCCGGTGATTGGCAATAACGTCGAATTCGGCGCCCACGCGATGGTCATCGGCCCGGTGAGGTTGGGTGATAATGTCAAAATTGGCGCGGGTACCGTGGTGACGAAAGATCTGGCCGCCGGACAAGTGGTAGTCAGTCAGCCGTTCCGGGTGTTGCACACTCATCGCGAGATGCAAGAATAACGACATGTAAAGCGTAACAACAGTATATCATTCCCGGGAGTCATCCGCTTCCCGGGACAGGAAGCGGATACCAGAGTATGGCTTACGCCCGCAGGCGAACCGGTTCGCTGAAATCGTCGGCCGGTTCCAGCTTCAGATTAAAGGTGGTCAGCAGCGCTGCCGCGCGCTCGTGAAACTCGCGCAGCGTTTTTTCCAGTCTGTCGCTCACTTCCGGGTCGTCAATGTCAACCGCCTGCCATGAACCTTCTTTATTGAACAGGCCAAACTGGTAGCTGTAGGTGAAACGTGACTCTTGTGCTTCCATTTCCATCCACCAGCCCCAGAACTCACGCTTCTCCGGTGCGGGCTTAACATTGACGCAAACTGCCAGGCAATCGAAAAAGAAACGGTTGTCATGGCACTGCTCTTCACGAATGTAAGGCCCCAGCGCCGTGAATTTCTTAATCAACTTACTTTTCGGGTGTCCACTCGGTAACGTCATTGCGATCTCCTTTAGTGATGCAACTGTTTTACCAAACCAATAGAATTTAGCAATAAATTAACCAAATCTATGATTAATCCAGCGGGCGATCTGTCGCAATGCGTGATCAAAATTGCGATACACCGGATTAAACGGGATCTCCAGCAGTTTGCCATCAGCAGATGACGAGGTGATTAACCGCGACTCCTCTTCGGGGCTGAACGGATCGTCCTTCCAGAAGCCGGAGAGCATCGGCGTCGGGCAACGGCGCCCCAGCAGTCCCTGGGTTTTTAACGAGTAGCGGTTGAGCTCCACGCGCAAAGCTTCATCGGACGCGTCATGCATGCCCAGCCGCGAGGCCAGCACGTCAAGATACATCTCCGGCACGCGCCCCTGATGCAGGGGATCCACCAGCAGACCATGAACGACCGGACCCAGACAGGCTACAGCCTTCAGCCGCTGCGGCTCAAGATAGCCCAGACGCACCGCGATATTGGCGCCAAAGCGGAAGCCGAAAGCGGCGACCCGGGTATGGTCAATCCACGGCACATTTTCCAGATGGCGCAGCGCGTGCTGATGCAGCAGGCTGGTGTCCTGATTTAACGTCCATTTTGACGAGAAGCCGATGGAGGGCATATCAATGGTCAGCATGGCAATGCCGAGCGGTGAGAAGTAGTTCTCATACAGGTTGTAATAATCGGTCTGCAGCGAGTCCAGCCCGCCGCACATCAGCACCGTCGGAAACGGCCCCTCGCCTTTTGGCATATGCAAAAAGCCGGTTATCGGCGAGCCACCGGGGATGGTGAACTCCAGCTCGCGCAGCGAGCCAGGCAGCCGCTGGGCGGCTTCTTCATACGCCCGGTTGGCTAAAGCCTGCGCCTGTTCGGCCAGCTCATCGCCTTTAATATGCGGATAAGCGGCAATGCTATACAGGTTCGAGGCATGCAGCCAGTGGCGGCCGCTCAGCAAAGGATCGGCTTCCTGCCCGGCCTTTTGCTGCCACTGCATAGCTTCTTTCGCCCACTCGAAGATCCAGTTGCCGCCGCGATAGCCGATGACGGTATCGAACAGCTCAGGATCGGTTCGTTCGGCCTCGCTCATCACAATGCGCGCTTGCACATCGAGGATCTCCTGCGGAGTTACGCCGCGCCAGATCCACATCAAACGGTTGATCAGACGGTACCAGTGATCGACGTGATTGCCGCTCAGCGCCGACTGCATCGCCTGGGGTTTTCCAGCAGAAAACCGACGCACCAGCGTAGAAGTTTCGGGATGTTTGAAGCGAGGTTTAAACAGCGTTTCGCTGAGGTTAGCCTGTGACATGTGCAGTCTCCGTCGTAGTGCCACTCCGGATATTGTAACCTGCTAAAGGATAAAAAAAACCACGCCCGGCAAGCCGGGCGTGGTAAATAGCACTGTCCTGTAGAATTAACGACCTGCGATAGGCGGTACAAACACCACGCCCATATCCCACGGCTGTTCAATCCAGGTATCCTGCGGAATATCAACCACGTAATCGTCTACCAGCGGGCGGCCTGCCGGCTTGGCGAAAATGGTGACAAAGTGCGCTTTTGGATACATTTCGCGGATCGCCACGGCGGTACCGCCGGTATCCACCAGATCATCGATGACGATAAAGCCTTCGCCATCGCCTTCCGCACGTTTCAGCACTTTCAGCTCGCGCTGGTTATCATGGTCGTAGCTGGAGATGCATACGGTATCAACATGACGAATGCCCAGTTCACGCGCCAGTAAGGCCCCCGGTACCAGTCCACCGCGGCTGACGGCAATAATGCCTTTCCATTGCTCAACCGGCAGCAGACGGCTGGCCAGTTTGCGGGCGTGAATCTGCAACATGTCCCAGGTGACGACGTATTTTTCGCTCATGTGAAGTGTCCCAGCCTGTGTAATACGGCTTAAATAATGTTCGAGGGGGAAAATGGTTGCGCGAGATTATAGAGATCTGACGCACTAAAAACCAGTGTTAAGCGGTTTGCGCAACGCTTTTTGCGTTGTTTACACTACCTGCGGCGGTGGAAAGTGGTATTCTCAACCCCATCGCGCAAGCCCGGGCTTGTTGTGTATTTTAACGCTAACCCTCGTCCTGCAACCGCTGTATGCAGGAGTCTGTAAGGAGACTTACCGTGTCTGAACTGTCTCAATTATCCCCGCAACCGCTTTGGGATATTTTTGCCAAGATTTGCTCCATCCCGCACCCGTCCTATCACGAAGAGCAGCTCGCCGAGCACATCATGGGTTGGGCAAAAGAAAAAGGCTTACACGCGGAACGCGACCAGGTTGGCAACATTCTGATTCGTAAAGGCGCGACTGCCGGTATGGAAAACCGTAAGCCGGTAGCGCTGCAAGCGCACCTCGATATGGTGCCGCAGAAAAATAACGACACCGTCCACGACTTCGTTAAAGATCCGATCCAGCCATACATTGACGGCGAATGGGTGAAAGCGCGCGGCACCACGCTGGGCGCGGACAACGGCATCGGAATGGCGTCCGCACTGGCGGTACTGGCCGACGACAGCGTCGCTCACGGCCCGCTGGAAGTGCTGCTGACCATGACCGAAGAAGCCGGTATGGACGGCGCGTTTGGTCTGCAGGCCAACTGGCTGCAGGCCGATATTCTGATCAATACCGACTCCGAAGAAGAAGGCGAAATCTACATGGGTTGCGCCGGTGGGATCGATTTCACCTCTAACCTGGCGCTGACCCGCGAAGCGATTCCGGCCGGCTTCCAGAGCTTTAAAGTAACCTTAAAAGGGCTGAAGGGCGGCCACTCTGGCGGTGATATTCACCTGGGTCTGGGTAACGCCAACAAGCTGCTGTCGCGCTTCCTCGCCGGCCACGCCGATGAGCTGGATTTGCGTCTGGTCGATTTCAACGGCGGTACGTTGCGCAACGCCATCCCGCGCGAAGCATACGCGACCGTCGCCGTCGCCGCGGATAAAGCCGATGCGCTGAAAGCGCTGGTGAATACTTACCAGGCGTTGCTGAAAAACGAGCTGGAGGCCAAAGAGAAGAACCTGGTGGTGCTCCTGGAAGCGGTCGATAACGACAAAGCGGCGCTGACTCAGGCTTCCCGCGACGGTTTCATCCGCCTGCTGAACGCCACGCCGAACGGGGTGATCCGCAACTCTGACGTGGCGAAAGGCGTAGTGGAAACCTCGCTGAACGTCGGCGTCGTCACCATGACCGATGACAACGTACAGATCCACTGCCTGATCCGCTCGCTGATCGACAGCGGTAAAGACTATGTCGTCAGCATGCTGGATTCTCTGGGTAAGCTGGCGGGCGCGAAAACCGAAGCCAAAGGCGCATACCCTGGCTGGCAGCCGGACGCCAACTCGCCGGTGATGCACCTGGTGCGCGAGACCTATCAGCGTCTGTTCAACAAGACGCCGAACATCCAGATCATCCACGCCGGTCTGGAATGCGGACTGTTCAAAAAACCGTATCCGGAGATGGACATGGTCTCCATCGGGCCAACCATTACCGGCCCGCACTCCCCGGATGAGCAAGTCCATATCGAGAGCGTCGGCCAGTACTGGACGCTGCTGACCGAGCTGCTGAAAGCCATTCCGGCTAAATAAGCCCCACAACCGGCGGCGGCCCGCCGCCGGTTTTACCCCGCATCACCTTAGCGCCACGCGTTTTTCCATCCGGTAATTAATAAACCACTCCCCGCGCGCCGCCACCCGCTGCTCAGCCACCACCTTAAAGCCATGAGCCGTAAAACAGGGCTTTGCGGTAATGCTGGCGTCCACCGTCAGGATTTGCGCTGGATACTGAGCGCAGAGCGCCTCGATAAGCGCGCCGCCGATACCCTGGCGGGCACGATCCGGCGAGACGAACAGCAAATCGATATGCGTCCCGATGGCGGTGATAAAGCCAACCGGCTGGCTGTTGACCACGGCCACCAAGCCGATTGAGTCGGCCAGCTTTTGTCGCCAGCGCGTCTCATCCACCTGTGCCCAGGCCGCGATCTGCGCCGGGGTATAGTCCCGGCTGGCCGTTTCCCGCACCGCGCGCAGGAAGATCTGGCAGAGCAGTGGCAAATCGCTGTCGCGGTAAGCACGAATATCCATGGTTAAATCCCTAATAAAAGCTGCCTTTCCAGCTGCGGATCGAGCAGCGTCACGTGAAGCCCAACCAGGCGCACGCCCCGTCCGCCGCGGCGCTCATCCCAGGCTTTGTGCGCGGTCGCGATCAAATCCTCTTTGTTCAGCCGCGGCCAGACGTGCTCCTGAGTGGTCAGCTGGAAGTCATTGAATTTCAGTTTAATGCCCTGGCGGGCGATCAACAGGTCCGGTTTGACCTTCGCCAGCCGCCGCTCCAGTTCGGGATAGAGGTTTTCGATAATCGCTTCGCACTCCGGCCAATGGTGAATATCTTCCGCTAAGGTGCGCTCCACGCCCACCGATTTACGTTGCCGATCGTTATGGATTTCCCGCTCATCAATCCCGTGGCTGCGCTCCCACAGGATCCGTCCGAATTTACCGAAGCGCTTAAGCAGCATCGCCAGATCGCTGTTCTGCACATCGCCACAGGTTCGCAGGCCCATATTTTCCAGCTTCGCCGCCGATACCTTACCGACGCCGGGTATTTTCGCCAGCGGCAGCGCCCGCACAAACTCTGCCACCTGATGGGGAGCGATAACGAACTGGCCGTTGGGTTTATTCATATCTGAAGCGATTTTAGCGAGAAACTTTACTGGCGCCACGCCCGCCGAGGCGGTGAGATGCAGCTCCCGTTCGATGGTTTCGCGGATCTCCTGAGCTATCAGAGTGGCCGACCCGTGACAATGCACGCTGTCGCTGACGTCAAGGTAGGCTTCATCCAGCGACAACGGCTCAATGCGGGAAGTATAGCGGGAGAAAATTTCGCGGATATGGTTCGAGGCTTCTTTGTAGGCATCGAAGCGGCCGGGAAGCAACGTGAGATGCGGGCACAGCTTGAGCGCTGTCGCCGTCGGCATGGCGCTGCGCACGCCAAACTTACGCGCAGGATAGTTCGCGGTACTAATCACGCCACGCTGTACCCGACTGCCGCCTATCGCGAGGGGAATATCGCGCAACGCTGGGTTGTCGCGCATCTCAACCGCCGCAAAGAAACAGTCCATATCGACATGGATAATTTTACGCATCGTCAGACTCAACACTGTATACCCATACAGCATAGCAAAATCAGATGCGAATTTTATGCTTTTTTTATTTCATCGGCTAAAAAAGCGGTTAAAACATAAAACTGCAATAAATTATGTTTATTTTCATTGAGTTAAAAGATAAATCAGGAATATATAATCATGAAGAAAATACTTACCGCGCTTTGCCTGCTGGCCACCGCCAGCGCCTGGGCTGCTCCACAGCTGATAGCCCACCGCGGCGGCACCGGCGATGCCCCGGAAAATACCCTGCCGGCCATTAAGCTGGCGCTGGAGAATGAGGCCGAAGCCATCTGGGTGACAGTGCAGTTAAGCCGCGACGGCGTACCGGTGCTCTACCGGTCAAGCGATCTCTCCGCCCTGACCAATGCCGAGGGTAAGGTCTCCAGCTTAACTGCCGCCGAGCTGGCGAAAGTCGACGCTGGCTGGAAATGGGGTGATGAAAGCCACCCATGGCGCGGTAAGCAGGCCACTATTCCGACCTTGCAAAGCGTTTTACAGCACTGGCCGCACACTTTTTTCTATATCGATATCAAATCTCCGGATGCCGACCCGACCGTGATGGGCCAGCGTCTGCTTGAAGTGTTAAAAGCCACCAACAGCCTCGATCGCGTGCGGATCTATTCCACCGAAGACCGCTATATCGCCGCCCTGCCGCCAGCCATCCCTCGCTTTGTCACTCGCAGTGAAACCCGCACCAGGCTTGCCAATATTTCGCTCAGCCATCAGTGCCAGCCA
Organism: Klebsiella africana; assembly: GCF_020526085.1. Classification (NCBI taxonomy): domain Bacteria; kingdom Pseudomonadati; phylum Pseudomonadota; class Gammaproteobacteria; order Enterobacterales; family Enterobacteriaceae; genus Klebsiella; species Klebsiella africana. The sequence goes on from NZ_CP084874.1 coordinate 4,177,007, forward strand.
GGGCGTCAACGCGATGGTGAGCAGTGGTATGGACTGGAGCTGAAGCGTAAAGTCGAGGTGGTGGAGAAATTCACCCTTGGCGAAGGGATCTCCCCGGCGACGCTCACCTGGGATAAAGAGGCGATGGATTGCTTCCGCTCGCAGGGTAAAGCGCACATTATCTTCTTCGGCATCAACAGTGTGGAAGATTACCGCACGGCGAAGGAACTGGGCGCCGACGGGGTGATGGTGGATTCTCCGGAGCAGGCGAAAAGCTGGCAGTAAGGGAGTCAACGGCTAAAAAGGCCGCGAAAGCGGCCTCACATTGCTGGCATGTTGTTGCCGGGTGGCGGCTGGCGCCTTACCCGGCCTACAAAACCGAAGCAGCAGACCCGGCAAGCGCAGCGCCACCGGGCCTAAATGGCCAAAGATTACAAAATACGCTGCTGCTGGCGCTGCGCCTCGCGGGCGAGACGTTTCTTACGCGCGTCGCACGGTTCCGGACAGTCGCAGACTTTCTCCAGCCCCAGCGAGGCGATCCCGCCGCAGCTGCCCTGGATGCTTTTACGCTTCACCAGGTAACCCAGGGACATACCGAGGATCACCAGCGCAAAAATCACAAAGGTCGCGATAAATACTGTCAGCATCGTCAGCCTCCAAAGTCGTCGAGCATGATGTTCTCATCTTCGACGCCCAGGTCTTTGAGCATTTTAATCACCGCGGCGTTCATCACCGGCGGCCCGCACATATAGAATTCGCAGTCCTCCGGCGCCGGATGATCGCGCAGATAGTTTTCATATAGAACATTATGGATAAAGCCGGTATGCCCGGTCCAGTTATCTTCCGGCAGCGGATCGGAGAGCGCGACGTGGAAGGTGAAGTTTGGATTGTCACGCGCCAGCTGCTCGAACTCTTCATCGTAGAACATCTCGCGCAGCGAACGGGCGCCGTACCAGAAGCTTATTTTGCGCGTGCTGTGCAGCCGCTTGAGCTGATCAAAGATATGCGAGCGCATCGGCGCCATGCCGGCGCCGCCGCCGATAAACACCATCTCGGCGTCGGTCTCTTTAGCAAAGAACTCGCCAAACGGCCCGGAAATCGTCACCTTATCGCCAGGCTTCAGCGACCAGATATAGGACGACATGATCCCTGGCGGCGCATCCGGTACCTTCGGCGGCGGCGTGGCGATACGCACGTTGAGCATAATGATGCCCTTCTCTTCCGGATAGTTAGCCATCGAGTAGGCGCGCAGGGTCGGCTCTTTCACCTCAGAGACGTAGCGGAACAGGTTGAACTTATCCCAGTCCGAACGGTATTCATCGGGAATATCGAAGTCAGCATAGGCCACTTTATGCGGCGGGCATTCAATCTGAATAAAGCCCCCGGCGCGGAACGGCACCACCTCCCCCTCCGGGATCCGCAGCTTGAGCTCTTTAATGAAAGTGGCTTTGTTATCGTTAGAGATAACGTCGCACTCCCATTTTTTGACGCCGAAAATCTCTTCCGGCAGCTCAATCTTCATGTTCTGCTTCACCGCGACCTGACAGGCCAGACGGCAACCGGCTTTGGCATCCCGCTTGGTTATATGCGATAGCTCGGTCGGCAGGATATCGCCGCCGCCCTCTTTAACAGTCACCCGACACTGGCCGCAGGAGCCGCCGCCGCCGCAGGCGGAAGAGACGAAGATTCCGTTGCTGGAGAGCGTGTTCAGCAGTTTGTCACCCGCCGGGGTGCGGATCTGTTTATCCGCTTCGTTATTGATCTCAATAACCACGTCGCCCGCGTTCACCAGCTTTGAGCGCGCTGCGAGGATAAGCCCCGACAGCACCAGCACAATCAGCGTGAACATCACGACGCCAAGAATAATTTCCATACTTATTCGCCCTTATAGCTGCACGCCGGAGAAGGACATAAAGCCCAGCGCCATCAGTCCGGTGGTGATAAAGGTGATCCCTAACCCGCGCAAACCGGCGGGCACGTTGGCGTACTTCATTTTTTCGCGGATCCCCGCCATCGCCACGATCGCCAGCATCCAGCCAATGCCGGAGCCGAAGCCGTAGACGATGGATTCGGGGAAGTTGTAATCGCGCTGCACCATGAACGACACGCCGCCGAAAATTGCACAGTTGACCGCAATCAGCGGCAGGAAGATCCCCAGCGCGTTGTACAGCGCCGGGAAGTATTTATCGAGGATCATCTCGAGGATCTGCACCAGCGCAGCGATCACCCCGATAAAGGTGATGAAGTTCAGGAAGCTAAGATCGACGCCTTCCACCAATGCGCCGTCGCGCAGCACCAGGTTATAGACCAGGTTATTAATCGGTACGGCCAAGCCGAGCACCACGGTCACCGCAACGCCGAGACCGAACGCGGTGGAGACCTTTTTCGACACAGCGAGAAAAGTGCACATCCCGAGGAAGAAGGCCAGCGCCATGTTCTCGACGAACACCGCGCGGACAAACAGGCTGATGTAATGAGCCATCACCGATTACTCCTTTTCCTGCTGTTCAGGCTTCCAGCTACGCAGGGCCCAGATCAGCAAACCGATAATGAAGAACGCGCTCGGCGCCAGCAGGAACAGGCCGTTCGGCTGATACCAGCCGCCGTTCTGCACTGTCTCCAGCACCGTGATACCGAACAGCTTGCCGCTGCCGATAAGCTCGCGCAGGAAGCCGACGATAATCAGGATCGCGCCATAGCCGAGACCGTTGCCAATACCATCCATAAAGCTCGCCAGCGGCGGTGACTTCATGGCGTAGGCCTCGGCGCGGCCCATCACGATGCAGTTGGTAATGATAAGCCCGACGAATACCGACAGCTGCTTGGAGGTCTCATAGGCGAAAGCCCGCAGCAGCTGATCCACCACGATAACCAGCGAGGCGATGATTGCCATCTGCACGATGATGCGCACGCTATTGGGAATATGGTGGCGAATCATCGAGATAAACATGCTGGAGAATGCCGTCACCAGCGTCACCGCGATAGTCATCACGAAGGCGGTTTCCAGTTTCGTGGTTACCGCCAGCGCGGAGCAGACGCCCAGCACCTGCAGGGCGATGGGGTTATTGGCGATAAGCGGCCCCACCAGCACGCGCTTCACCTCTTTCATATCGCTCTGTTCAGCCATTATTCAGCTCTCCCTCACGCACCTTTTTCAGGAACGGACCAAAGCCCAGTTCGCCCATCCAGAAATCAAAGCTATGCTGCACGCCGTTTGACGTCAGCGTGGCGCCGGATAAACCGTCAACCGCGTGGAGATCGCCTGCGCGCGCGCCGCCTTTTACCACCTTCAGCGACGGCATACCGTTGTCATCCAGCACCTGCTTACCGACAAACTGCTGACGCCAGTTCGGGTTTTCCACCTCGCCGCCCAGCCCCGGCGTTTCGCCCTGATCGTAGTAAGTAATGCCTTTCACCGTGCGGCCATCGACGTCCAGCGCCACGAAGGCATACATCATCGACCACAGGCCGTTGCCATAAATGGGCAGCACCACCTGCTCAATCTTCTGCTGCGCGTCGCGCACCAGGTAAATTTCCGCCAGATTACTGCGTCGCTTTATACCAGCCGGATCCTGACTGGCATCCAGGGCCATACTCTGCTGCGGATCCTTCAGCGCCTGAGCCTGATTAAATTTCCCCGGGTCTTTCTCCAGCAGTTCGCCGGTCGCCAGATTCACCAGCCGCGGGGTTATGCGCGCCGCGAAGGTATCGGCTACCGCATCGGCATCCATGCCGGGCTGCATCAGGCCGGCAACGGCCAGAATATTGCGCTGCTTATCCAGCGCCCGCTGCGCCTGCTGGCGGGATTTCAGCCCCACGGCCGAGCCCGCCACCACGATGGAGCAGACCAGACAAAGCACCAGCACCACCAGCAGCGTTTTGCCGATGCTATCGTTACTTTTCTTCTCAGCCACGCGACTTCCTCCGCTTAATATTGGCCTGCACCACCAGGTAATCGAACAGCGGTGCGAAGAGGTTGGCGAAGAGGATCGCCAGCATCATCCCTTCCGGATAAGCCGGGTTCACCACGCGAATCAGCACGCACATCACGCCGATCAGCACGCCGTAACTCCATTTCCCTTTATCGGTAAACGAGGCGGATACCGGGTCCGTCGCCATAAACATCATCCCGAAGGCAAAGCCGCCGAGCACCAGATGCCAGTACCATGGCATAGCGAACATCGGGTTGGTGTCGGAGCCGATAACGTTAAACAGCGTGGCGGTGGCGATCATGCCGATCATCACCCCGGCGACGATGCGCCAGGACGCGACGCGGCCAAAGAGGATGATCGCCCCGCCAATCAAGATCATCAGCGTCGAGACTTCGCCAATTGAGCCGGGAATGTTGCCGAGGAAGGCATCCATCCAGCTCACCGGCACGCCAGTCGCCACGTTCACCAGCGCTTCGCCACCGCCGCTGGCCCACTGGGAAAGCGGCGTGGCGCCGGAGAAACCGTCTGCCGCCGTCCATACCAGGTCGCCGGAAATCTGCGCCGGATAGGCAAAGAACAGGAACGCGCGCCCCGCCAGCGCCGGGTTGAGGAAGTTGCGTCCGGTACCGCCGAAAAGCTCTTTGGCGATCACCACCCCGAAAGAGATCCCCAGCGCCGCCTGCCATAGCGGCAGCGTGGGCGGGACAATCAACGCGAAGAGAATCGAGGTAACGAAAAAGCCTTCGTTAATCTCATGTTTGCGCACAATCGCGAACAGCACTTCCCAAAAGCCGCCGACGATAAAAACGGTGATATAGATCGGCAGAAAGAAGACCGCGCCCAGGGTCATCATGCTGAGCCAGCCGGCGTCAGCGCTGAAGCTGACGCCTAACCACTGGGCGACGCTGTAGTGCCAGTTGTTGGCGATCGCCTGCTGCAGCTGTTCCGCGCCGTACAGTTTGTGCAGCGCCGGAATGGTCTGCAGCCCAACGTTATACATGCCCCAGAACATCGCCGGGAATACGGCAAACCACACGAGGATCATCATCCGCTTGAGGTCGATGGCGTCGCGCACGTGCGCCGCGCCGCGGGTCACCTGCCCCGGCGTGTAGAAGATGGTCGCCGCCGCTTCATACAGCGGGTAATATTTTTCCAGCTTGCCGCCATGCGTGAAATGCGGCTCAAGTTTCTCAATCAGGTGCTTTAAGCCCATCTCTTATCCTTCCTGCTCAATCTGGGTTAACACACTGCGCAGCGCCGGACCGTATTCATATTTGCCCGGACAAACGTAGGTGCAGAGCGCCAGATCTTCCTCATCCAGCTCCAGACAACCCAGCGCCTGGGCGCTGTCGGTGTCCCCGGCCAGCAAATCGCGCAGCAATATGGTCGGCAGAATATCCAGCGGCATCACCCGCTCGTAGTTGCCGATCGGCACCATCGCCCGCTGGCCGCCGTTAGTATCTGTGGAAAAATGAAAGCGCTTGCGCTTGAAGAAATGACCAAGGGTGGTGCGGGTAATCGAGAACTTCTCTTTGCCCGGCATCACCCAGCCAAACAGCTCTTTTTCCCGACCTTCCCGAACCACGCTCACCTGCAGATGGAAGCGCCCGAGGAAAGCGTGCGGGCCATGGGCGCGGGTGCCGCTGAGCACCGAGCCGGAAATGACGCGGTTTTCGCCCGCTTCCAGTTCGCCTGCCAGCAGATCGTCCAGGCTGGCGCCCAACGTCGTTTTGACCAGCCGCGGCGACTTTACCTGCGGGCCGCCGAGCGCAATTATCCGTTCGCAGTTCAGCTCACCTTCAAGGAAAAGCTTACCAATAGCGATCGCATCCTGATAATTGAGGTGCCAGACCTGCTTATTCAGACTAACCGGCTCGAGGAAATGAATGTGCGTTCCCGGCAGCCCCGCCGGGTGCGGCCCGGAGAACTGATTAAAACAGACCTGGCCGAGAGGATGACCGCCCAGCTTGCCGCCGCTGGGCTGGCAGACGTGCACTTTCCCGTCGGTCAGACGCGTCAGCACGGTAAGTCCGGCGTCAAAGGCGGCGCGTTCGGCCAGAATAATCGGCTGCGGCTCCGCCGCCAGCGGATTGGTATCCATGGCGTTAACAAAGATAGCGGCCGGCACACTGCCGGGGAGCGGCGTTTTGCTGAACGGCCGGGTGCGTAGCGCCGTCCACAGACCCGACACTAGCAGCTGCTGCTGTACGGTGTCTCGCGGCAGGTCGGCCAGCGCGTCCGCGGCGTAACGGGTAAACGCCACCGCGTCATTGCCCTCGATATCAATCACCACCGACTGCAACACGCGCCGTTCACCGCGATGGATCGCGCTGACGACCCCGCTCGCCGGGGCGGTAAAGCAGACGCCGGGGATCTTTTTATCTTCGAACAGGATCTGACCTTTTTTGACCCGATCGCCTTCTTTGACCGCCATGGCGGGACGCATCCCGACGTACTCTTCACCGAGTAGCGCGACGCGCTTCACCGCTGGCGCGGGAGAAATCTGCTGTAATGGCATGCCAGCTATGGGCAAATCCAGCCCTTTCGTGATTTTAATCATATCGTTAGCAGGTATCCGTAACCTCAACCCCGACACAGGCCGGGGCCAGCTTATTGACAGAATGGCAGAGAAGAAAGGGCGAAACAGCGCCAGTGGCGCTCAGAACGGAAGAGAAGCATCCTTTCTTGCTCTGGTGATGAACCGGCGCAAGTGTAACATTTCGTGAGCGACGGCTGTAGCGCGAGGGGCAATAAGTGCTTCTAAAATGCGAGCTATTGCGCAAAGTTCTCACTGTGTTTTTGTCGCAGGCAGGTTATAAAGTGAGGCTAAATTGTAAACGCCGCCACGTCGCTCTTGCGAAAAAATGCCGTGATGCTAATGTGAGCGCTCTAAATCCAGAAAACTCTGATTTCGGGTCTCTCTTGCCGTCCTGGCAATGTGGCTATTTTGTTTTATCAAGGAACAAGCAGTATGCGCAAAATCGCATTATTTATTGCGATGCTTCTGCTGCCGTGCGTGTCATTTGCCGGGCTGCTCAGCAGCAACAGCCCGACGACGCCGGTTAGCAAAGAATACAAGCAGCAATTAATGGGTTCACCGGTTTACATTGAGATCTTTAAAGAAGAGCGCATGCTCGACCTTTACGTCAAAATGGGTGAAACCTACCAGCTCCTCGACAGCTATCGGATCTGCAACTACTCCGGTGGCCTCGGTCCTAAACAGCGCCAGGGCGATTTCAAGAGTCCGGAAGGGTTCTATAACGTCACCCGCAGCCAGCTCAAACCCGACAGCCGTTTCTATAAAGCGATTAACATCGGCTTCCCGAACGCCTACGATCGCGCCCATGGTTATGAAGGGAAATACCTGATGATCCACGGCGATTGCGTCTCTATCGGCTGCTACGCCATGACCGACAGCGGGATCGATGAGATCTTCCAGTTCGTGACCGGCGCCTTAGTCTTCGGCCAGCCAAGCGTGCAGGTGAGTATCTATCCGTTCCGCATGACTAACGCCAATATGGAACGCCACAAATACTCCTATTATGCGGATTTCTGGAAACAGCTGAAGCCTGGCTATGACTATTTCCAGCAGACCCACAAACCGCCGATTGTGTCAGTGACCGACGGCCGCTATGTGGTGAGCAAGCCGCTCAGTCACGAGGTTGTCCAGCCGCAGCTGGCCTCAAACTATACGCTCCCCGAGACAAAATAACGCCCACTCGCCTGGCATGATCTTGTGCCAGGTTTCATTGGCCGTCAGCGGCTGCGTGGCGATAACCGTGACCACATCGTTGGGTGTGGTCTCGCGTTGAAAGTCGATCTCCACATCCTGGTCCAGCAATTTTGCCACGCCGAACGGCGCCCGCCGGGTGATCCAGTGCAGATTGGTCGAGCAGAACGCCATCACGTAGCGCCCGTCCGACAGCAGCATGTTGAACACCCCTTTCTCACGCAGCTCACCCGCCAGGATAGCAATATACTTGAAAACGCCCAGCATATTGCCCGGCGTGCGCGGGTAGCGCTCGGTTAAGCGGTGCAGCAGCCAGCAGAAGGCCTTTTCACTGTCGGTTTCACCTACCGGGTGGAAATTTCCGGTTTTCAGCGACTTATAGCCTTTGAGCTGCCCGTTATGCGCATAGGTCCAGTTACGCCCCCACAGTTCACGGGTGAACGGATGGGTGTTCTCCAGGGCCACCATCCCGCGATTGGCCTGACGGATATGGGCGACAACGGAACAGGACTTAATCGGGTAATCCTGGACCAGTTTCGCGATCGGCGACTGAAAGCTCGGCTGCGGATCTTTGAATGTGCGACAGCCTTTACCTTCATAGAAGGTGATGCCCCAGCCGTCTTTATGCGGCCCCGTCCCGCCGCCGCGCTGCACCAGCCCGGTAAAGCTAAAACAGATATCTGTTGGCACATTGGCGCTCATCCCGAGCAGTTCGCACATAGGTCACCTCACCATCACAAATCATGACGGCGCCGGAACGAGGCCGCCGTCAACAGTACACACTCGCCTGCCTGTTAGCCTTTCGCCATCTCTTTTTCGATCAGCATAATCAGGATATGGATCACTTTGATATGGATCTCCTGGATGCGGTCGGCGTAGCCAAAGTGCGGCACGCGAATTTCAACATCGGCGGACCCCGCCATTTTGCCGCCGTCTTTACCGGTCAGGGTGATCACTTTCATCCCCTGCGCGCGAGCGGCTTCAATCGCCTTGATCACGTTGCCGGAGTTGCCAGACGTGGAGATACCGAGCAGCACATCGCCCGCACGGCCGACGGATTCAACGTAGCGAGAGAACACATACTCATAACCAAAATCATTGCTCACGCAGGAGAGGTGGCTGACGTCGGAGATCGCGATGGCCGGGTAACCCGGGCGGTTTTCGCGATAACGTCCGGTCAGCTCTTCCGCAAAGTGCATCGCATCGCAATGGGAACCGCCGTTACCGCAGGATAGCACTTTCCCACCCGCCTTAAAGCTATCCGCCAGCAGGACAGCGGCACGCTGGATAGCATGGATATTGGCTTCGTCCTGCAGAAAGTTAGCCAGCGTTTCCGCGGCTTCGTTCAGTTCGTTACGAATAAGATCCTGGTACATGAGGATAATCCTTCAGTATGAGTGGAATAACCCTGGCAGTGTACCGGATAGCCGCCGAAGCGAGAAGCAGAAGGCAGCGTTATCCCCCGCCCTTTTGATTTTATGTGCCGCTTTTGCATACAACAATGTGAGCAAGGTTGTAATTATTTTGTAAACACATTGCTAAATAAAAACGCATGCACTACAACCAATACATCACAAGTGGTCAGACCTCCTACAAGCTCAGGGAGCATTTCTCTATGATGATTTTGAGTATTGTTGCAACCCTCGTTTTACTCGGTGCGCTCTTCTATCACCGGGTCAGCCTGCTGCTCAGCAGTGTGATTTTGCTCGCCTGGACCGCGGCGCTCGGCGCGGCCGGGCTGTGGAATATCTGGCTGCTGCTGCCGCTGGCAATTATTCTGTTGCCGTTCAACTTTGCCCCAATGCGTAAATCCATGATTTCCGCACCGGCATTTCGCGCTTTCCGTAAGGTGATGCCGCCGATGTCGCGTACGGAAAAAGAAGCCATCGACGCCGGCACCACCTGGTGGGAAGGCGATCTGTTCCGCGGCAACCCTGACTGGCACAAGCTGCATAACTATCCGCAGCCGCGCCTGACCGCCGAAGAGCAAGCTTTCCTCGACGGCCCGGTGGAAGAAGCCTGCCGGATGGCAAACGACTTCGCCATCACCCACGAAATGGCCGACCTGCCGCCAGAGCTGTGGGCCTATCTGAAAGAGCACCGCTTCTTCGCGATGATCATTAAGAAAGAGTATGGCGGGCTTGAGTTCTCGGCTTACGCTCAGGCACGGGTACTGCAGAAACTTTCTGGCGTCTCCGGCATCCTGGCGATCACCGTCGGCGTCCCGAACTCGCTGGGCCCGGGCGAATTGCTGCAGCATTACGGTACAGAAGAGCAAAAGAATCATTATCTGCCGCGTCTGGCTCGCGGTCTGGAAATCCCCTGCTTCGCCCTCACCAGTCCGGAAGCGGGCTCTGACGCCGGCGCTATCCCGGATACCGGCGTGGTGTGCATGGGCGACTGGCAGGGTCAACAGGTGCTGGGGATGCGCCTGACCTGGAACAAACGCTATATCACCCTGGCGCCAATCGCCACCGTGCTGGGGCTGGCCTTCAAACTCTCTGACCCGGACCGTTTGCTGGGCGGTGAAGAAGAGCTGGGCATCACCTGCGCGCTGATCCCCACCTCAACGCCGGGTGTGGAAATTGGCCGTCGCCACTTCCCGCTGAACGTCCCGTTCCAGAACGGCCCCACTCGCGGTAAAGATATCTTCGTGCCGATCGATTACATCATCGGCGGCCCGAGCATGGCTGGCCAGGGCTGGCGTATGCTGGTTGAGTGCCTGTCCGTGGGTCGCGGCATTACTCTGCCGTCCAACGCCACCGGTGGTCTGAAATCCGTCGCCATGGCGACCGGCGCTTACGCCCATATTCGCCGCCAGTTCAAAATCTCCATCGGCAAAATGGAAGGGATTGAAGAGGCGCTGGCGCGCATCGCCGGTAACGCCTATGTGATGGACGCCGCGGCGTCGCTGATCACCTACGGCATTATGCTCGGCGAGAAACCGGCGGTACTGTCCGCGATTGTGAAATATCACTGCACTCACCGCGGCCAGCGATCCATTATCGACGCGATGGATATTACCGGCGGGAAAGGCATTATGCTGGGCGAAGGTAACTTCCTCGCCCGGGCCTATCAGGGCGCGCCTATTGCCATCACCGTTGAAGGCGCGAACATTCTGACCCGCAGCATGATGATCTTCGGTCAGGGAGCCATTCGCTGTCATCCATACGTGCTGGAGGAGATGGCCGCCGCGCAGAATAATGATCTGAACGCCTATGACAAGCTGCTGTTCAAACACATCGGCCATGTCGGCAGTAACAAAGTACGGAGTTTCTGGCTGGGCCTGACCGGCGGACGCACCAGCAGCGCGCCGACCCGTGACGCTACCCGTCGCTACTATCAGCAAATGAACCGTCTGAGCGCCAACCTCGCGCTGCTGTCAGACGTGTCGATGGCGGTACTGGGCGGCAGCCTCAAGCGTCGCGAACGTATCTCCGCGCGTCTGGGCGATGTGTTAAGCCAGCTGTACCTGGCCTCGGCGGTGCTGAAACGCTATGACGATGAAGGACGCAATGAAGCCGATCTGCCGCTGGTTCACTGGGGTGTGCAGGATGCGCTGCACCAGGCTGAACAGGCCATCGACGATCTGCTGAAAAACTTCCCGAACCGTCTGGTGGCAGGCGTAATGCGCCTGGTCATTTTCCCAACCGGCCGTCATCATCATGCGCCGTCGGATAAACTGGACCATAAAGTCGCTAAAATTCTGCAGGTGCCCAGCGCCACCCGCTCCCGCATCGGACGCGGTCAGTACCTGACGCCGAGCGAGCATAACCCGGTTGGTCTGCTGGAAGAGGCGCTGCTGGAAGTGATGGCGGCCGATCCTATCCACCAGCGGATCTGCAAAGAGTTGGGTAAAAATCTGCCGTTCACCCGTCTGGATGAGCTGGCACATAACGCGCTGGCCAAAGGATTAATTAATCAGGAAGAAGCCGCTATTCTGACCCGTGCAGAGCACAGTCGCCTGCGCAGCATTAACGTCGACGACTTTGCGCCAGAGGAGCTGGCAACGCAGCCGGTAAAGCTGCCGGAAAAAGTACGCAACGTTGAAGCCGCATAATAAAACAACGACCACATCACACGCCGGGCGGGGAATTTTCCCCGCCTTTTTTTCGTTATCTCCTTCGTCGAGGCTTCTGTCAGTAGCATTTTTTTAACAAAATATTCCGCTGACCGCTGCGAGGCTGATATGGTGTTACAGTTAACCTAACCCCCTCATGAGAATGGAGTTGACCATTGTGCCTGGCCTGAAAATTACGCTGTTGCAACAACCGCTGGTCTGGATGGACGGCCCTGCCAACCTGCGCCATTTTGATCGTCAACTGGAAGGAATTATCGGGCGCGATGTGATTGTTTTACCGGAGATGTTCACCACCGGCTTTGCCATGGAAGCGGCAAAACAGTCTTTACCCGAAGCCGACGTGGTGGAGTGGATGCATGCCCGGGCCGCGCAAACCCAGGCGCTGATTGCCGGCAGCGCCGCGCTGCAAACCGAGCGCGGCGCCGTTAACCGCTTCCTGCTGGTCGAGCCCGATGGTACGGTGCACCATTATGATAAACGGCATCTGTTTCGGATGGCCGATGAACATCATCACTATGAGGCTGGAAACCAGCGCGTGGTCTTTGAATGGCGCGGATGGCGGATCCTGCCGCTGGTCTGTTACGACCTGCGCTTCCCGGTATGGTCGCGAAATCTGAACGACTATGATTTGGCACTGTATGTCGCCAACTGGCCGGCGCCGCGCTCCCTGCACTGGCAGTCGCTGCTGGTCGCCCGCGCCATTGAGAACCAGGCCTACGTCGCCGGCTGTAACCGGGTTGGCACTGACGGCAATGGCCATCATTACCGCGGCGATAGCCGGATTATCAATCCCCAGGGGGAGATTGTCGCCACCGCCGATCCGCATCAGGCCACCCGTCTTGACGCCGAGCTGTCGCTGACGGCTCTCCAGGAATATCGCGAAAAATTTCCCGCCTGGCGCGATGCCGATCCTTTTACCCTCGATTAATATTTCCTCCGCTTTCTTCCCCATTTAGCGGCTAAAGAAAGCGGAATTTTGACTGTAAGCACACCACACAATATTTGCCGGGCGCTTTTCATTTCTGTTCTACACTGATTAAAAGACTCCATAACCAAACGGGCGGAGATCACCTTCAACTCACATCTGTGTTGTAAATCATGAATTTTCTGTTGCTGGCGTGTTTTGTTAAACAACGCTGAGCGTTGGCGTAAGAATATTATGTGAGCGTAATAGAAAATGGATAATAATAATCTGCTGTTAATAGAGAAACGGCTGGTCACCCGTTTTCTCGATATGTTTATTCGGTTCGGGCTTATTCTGGCGCTGGCCTCATTCTGTTTTACCGTCTTTTCTCCCTTTATCAATATGATGCTCTGGGCGCTGATTCTCGCCGTAGCGCTCTATCCTTTACATCAATATTTTGCCGGACTCTTAGCAGGTAAACAGGGACTGGCGTCAGCGGTACTGGTGTTGTTAGGTATTTTACTGATCGTCATCCCCACGGTGCTGATGATCACCTCGCTGGCGGAAAGCGCCAGCGCCATGATTGATAAGATGGGCAACCAGAGCTTTACCATTCCCCCACCCTCTTCGCGTATTGCTGCTTTGCCGATCGTTGGTGAACGGCTGAGCGACCTGTGGATGAAGGCTTCTGTAGATCTTCCGGGACTGCTCAGTAATTACCGCTCGCAAATCGGCGAAATCGCTAAACAGTTCCTCAGTATTTTAGCCAGCATGGGCGGCGGGCTGATTGGCTTTATTATTTCGTTTATCGTCTCGGGAATTATGATGGCCTGGGGCGCAGCGGGCGCCATCAGCGCCCAGCGTATTGCCATTCGTATTACCGATGAGAATAAAGGCGTGACCCTCAGTCGCCTGTGCACCAGCACCATCCGCGCGGTCGCCCAGGGCGTCATCGGGGTGGCACTGATCCAGGCGCTGCTGGTCGGTGTGATCATGCTGATAGCGAACATACCCGCCGTCGGGATCTTCTTTATTCTTGCCCTGATCCTCGGCATTGCCCAGGTGCCGGTGATCCTGGTGACGGCCCCGGCCATTGCACTGATGTGGAGTCTCGGCACCCACAGTACCGGCATGGATATCTTCTACACCATCCTGCTGATCGTCGCCGGCATGGCCGATAACGTCCTCAAACCGTTGCTGCTGGGGCGCGGCGTCGATGCGCCGATGCCGGTGGTGTTGCTGGGCGCGCTCGGCGGAATGGCCTCTAACGGCATTCTCGGTATGTTCCTCGGCGCCACCCTGCTGGCCATCGGTTACCGGATCTTCATGACCTGGGTAAATGAAGGACAACCCGCTCTGCCGCAGGATAAATAACATCGAGGGAGCATCACGCTCCCTTCACTTATTCCATAAACATACGCACCGCACACCAGATTAGCAGCAGCGCCAGCAGCAAATTTAACTTTCTGCCATGACGTTCAAAAACCGGCTGAAACAGCTGCCCGGCCAGCGCCCAGCAGAGATTACCGCCTATCCCAATTGCCGACAGCAACAGACCTGTCACCACCAGCCAGAATGGCTCGCGGGTCACCGGCAAAACAAAGGTCGACAGGGCCGTGATGCCGTACAGGATAATTTTTACATTCACAAACTGCAGCCCCAGGCTGGCCCAGAAGCTGACAGGCCGCTCCTCCTGCCCACCGCTGGCAGGATCGCTACGGGCAATGTGCCAGGCCAGCCACAGGATATACCCCGCGCCGACCCAGCGTAGCAGGGAGGTTATCCCCTCATCCAGGGTAACGAGAGTGAACGTCAGCCCGGCACAAATCAGCATGATGATCACAAACCCCAGGCTCATGCCGGCCAGAACCCGCATGCTCCGTCGAAAGCCGTGCGCGGTGACGCTGCTCAGCGCCAGAATATTATTCGGCCCGGGCGTCAGGGCGGTGATCAGGGTGTAAGTTAAAAAGGCGCTAATCAGGGTAGGTGTCACGTGTTTTCTCCTCTTGACTGGCAGACAGTACCCGAAGCTGATAATTTAAAAAAATGAATGTTTTTTCATTCTGAATTCGAGAATGTCGATATAAAGAGGAAATATGGATCTGCGACGCTTTATCACCTTCAAAACGGTTGTCGAAGAAGGATCCTTTCTGCGCGCCTCACAGAAACTGTGCTGCACCCAGTCCACCGTAACCTTTCATATCCAGCAGCTTGAGCAGGAGCTCGCCATCCCGCTGTTTGAGAAAATTGGCCGGCGGATGTGTCTCACCGCCGCCGGTAAAAATGTCCTGCCGCACGTCTACGATCTGACCAAAGTGATGGCGTCGATTCGCCAGGCGGCGCGCCAGGACGATGAACCCGGCGGCGAACTTCGCGTCGCCACTGGTGAAACCCTGCTGGCGTACAAAATGCCGCCGGTGCTGCAGCGTTTTAAGCAACGCGCCCCAAAGGTCCGCCTGTCACTACAGTCGCTCAATTGCTACAGCATCCGTGATGCCCTGCTCGCTGACGAAGTCGACCTGGGGGTGTTTTACCGGGTTGGCAACGATGATGCGCTCACCATGATGGAACTTGGCCCGCAGCCGCTGGCGCTGGTCGCGTCTGTCGATCTAGCGCCGGTCGACTTCCTGCGTCCGCAGCAGCATATCCCGCTGAGCTTTATCATCAACGAGCCCCAGTGTGTGTTTCGGCAGATTTTTGAAAGCACCCTGCGCCAACGCGGTATTACTATGGAGAACACCATCGAGCTTTGGAGTATTGAGAGTATCAAGCAGTGCGTGGCGGGCAATCTGGGAGTAAGTTTTCTGCCACGCTTTGCGGTAGAGGAGGAACTCAAACGCGGGACACTGATTGAGCTGCCGTTCAGCGGGACGCCGCTGACGATCCATGCGCTCTGTGCCCATCACGCCGGGAAGGCAATCAGTCCGGCGATGCGGGTATTCATGCAGTGTATGCAGGAGGAACAAGAGGCGCGCTGAAATTCGGCGACGAAAACGACGAAAGCCTGAATCATTGCTGATTCAGGCTTTCTGAATAGTGGCGGAACGGACGGGACTCGAACCCGCGACCCCCTGCGTGACAGGCAGGTATTCTAACCGACTGAACTACCGCTCCGCGTTGTTGTTCCGTTGGGAACGAGGCGAATATTACGGATTCCCCTCTACCCCGTCAACGCTTTTTCTACCATTTTGAATCGTTTGCTGCAAAAATCGCCCAACCGCCTACTTTTAATCCATTTGAGGGGCTATCAGGCACGCCACAGGCAGCTTCCGCCTTTCTTTTGTACCAGGTCGAGGCGCGATTCATGGTTCACCAGCTCCTCATCAGAGGCATAAACCACCCGTAACTGGCTGGCGGCGCGGACGACGCGCTGAATGCCCATCTCTCCCGCCTGCTGCTGGCTTTCGCCTTCCATAGAGAACGCCATCGAAGTCTGGCCGCCGGTCATCATCAAATAGACATCGGCAAGGATCTGGGCATCGAGTAATGCCCCGTGCAGCGTACGCTTGCTGTTATCTATTTCGTAGCGCGAACATAACGCATCGAGGCTGTTGCGCTTGCCGGGGAACATTTTCCGCGCCAGCGCCAGACTGTCGGTGATTTTACAAAAGGTCTCGGTTTTTCCGATGCCGCGGTTCAGCTTACCGAACTCATAATCCATAAAGCCGATATCGAACGAGGCGTTATGGATCACCAGCTCCGCGCCGCGGATGTAATCCATAAACTCATCAGCCACGTCGGCAAAGGTGGGTTTGTCCAGCAGGAACTCATCGGCGATCCCGTGCACGCCGAATGCTTCAGGATCCACCAGCCGATCGGGCTTCAGATAGACATGGAAATTGTTACCGGTCAGGCGGCGGTTGATCACCTCCACGGCGCCGATCTCAATGATCTTGTGTCCTTCGTAATGCGCCCCGATCTGATTCATACCGGTGGTTTCGGTATCGAGAACAATCTGGCGCGTAATTGCAGTGCTCATAGCGGTCATTTATGTCAGACTTATCGTTTACAAATCGATTTCAATTACAGGAAGTCTACCAGAGATGCTCAAACAGGTAGAAATTTTCACCGACGGCTCTTGTCTGGGAAATCCAGGACCCGGCGGTTACGGCGCCATCATGCGCTACCGCCAGCACGAAAAAACCTTTAGCGCCGGCTACCGTCTGACCACCAATAACCGCATGGAACTGATGGCGGCAATCGTCGCTCTCGAAGCGTTAAAAGAGCATTGTGAGGTGGTGCTCAGCACCGACAGCCAGTACGTCCGCCAGGGGATCACCCAGTGGATCCACAACTGGAAAAAGCGCGGCTGGAAGACGGCAGAGAAAAAACCGGTAAAAAATGTCGACCTCTGGCAGCGGCTGGACGCCGCGCTTGGCCAGCATAAAATTAAATGGGAATGGGTGAAAGGCCACGCCGGCCATCCTGAAAACGAACGCTGCGACGAGCTGGCGCGCGCGGCCGCCTCTCATCCCACGCTGGACGATGTCGGCTACCAGCCGGAGAGTTAATTCTGCCCCTTGCGCCACTGCCGGGTGGCGCCGACTGCCGGCCGCAGCTGGGTTTTCGCTTTACCGGATTTCATCGGATTGAGTGTCAGCGGAATGGTCCGTTTGCGGGCGACAATCAACTGTAAACAGCCCAGCGCCGGCAGATGGGTGCTCAGCAATTTGCCGCCATGGCGCGACCAAGGCAAAACCTGGTAACGCCCATAGTGCAGCACTTCAAAGTTGAGCAGCGCCAGCCAGTCCAGCTGGCGCGTCAGCGTAAACATACGGCTATTATAAGGCGTACCTTTGCGCAGGACCGGCACCAGCTTACGCAACCCCATCAGGCTGACCGGATTAAACCCGGTCAGGATCATCCAGCCATCATCAATCAGTACACGATCGGCTTCCCGCAGCAGACGATGCGGATCGCTACACCATGGCAACGTGTGCGCCAGCAGGCAGGCGTCAACGGACTTTTCGGCAAAGGGTAAATGCAGCGGGTCAGCCCGGACCTGCATCGGGTTTCCTGCCAGCGAGACATTGACCTGGTGCGAGATGGCGCAAGCTTCGGTATTGATTTCCGCGCTCAGATTGCCAATCTTAAGCAAATGAAAGCCATATAATTTAGCCAGCCACGGTTTCATCTGCTGCTCCAGCGTTTCGCGATAGTATTCGCCCCACGGCATACTGGACCAATGCTCAGGCGCTGTCACTGTGTGAGGTATCCTTGCCGGCTTCATCGCCACCTTCCGCTACGCTTTAGAGGTAATTTATGAATCTTATCAGTATTCCCGCGTTTCAGGACAACTACATCTGGGTTCTCACTGAGAATAACGGCCGCTGCATCATCGTTGATCCCGGCGAAGCCGCACCGGTTCTGGCGGCCATCGAGGAAAACCAGTGGCAGCCCGAGGCCATTTTACTGACCCACCACCATCAGGATCACGTCGGCGGCGTAAAACAATTACGTGAAAGGTTCCCTTCTATAGTGGTTTACGGTCCGGCGGAAACCCAGGATAAAGGCGTCACTCAGGTGGTAGGCGATGGCGATCGGCTGTCAATTCTCGGGCACGCTTTTTCCATTTTCTCCACGCCAGGTCACACATTAGGACATATCTGTTACTACAGTGAACCTTATCTGTTCTGTGGCGACACGATGTTCTCCGGCGGCTGTGGAAGGCTGTTCGAAGGTACTGCAGAGCAAATGTATCAATCATTTATGAAAATTAACGCCCTTCCTGAAGAAACCCTCATATGTTGCGCACATGAATATACGTTAGCGAATATGAAGTTTGCTTTAAGTATCCTGCCAGATGATAGGGATATAAACGATTACTATCATAAAGTTAATGAGTTACGTGCAAAAAAACAAAAAACACTACCCGTAACTCTGAAAAATGAGCGGCGTATAAATTTATTTTTACGCGTAAATGATGTTGATTTAATTGATAAAATTAACAAAGAAACAAATTTGCAACACTCTGTGGCGCGATTTGCATGGTTAAGGTCAAAGAAAGATGACTTCTGATATTTAATTCTTGTCATCGGCCAACTTCGCCGTTATCCTTGGTCGTCTTTTAAGCAACTATTGACACACACATGAAGGCACGAGCGATATTACTCGCCTCTGTCCTGCTGGTGGGGTGCCAGGCGTCTAAGCACGATGGCACCGTCGAACAGCGAGCACAGAGCCTTTCTGCGGCTGGTCAAGGGGAAGCAGGTAAGTTCACAAGTCAAGCGCGCTGGTTAGATGATGGAACCTTCTACGCGCAAGACCAGGATCTGTGGACTTCCATAGGCGACGAGCTAAAGATGGGAATACCGGATAATCCCCGGATTCGCGAACAGAAACAGAAGTACTTAAGAAATAAGAGCTATCTCCACGATGTAACTTTACGGGCAGAGCCGTATATGTACTGGATAGCCGGGCAGGTTAAGAAACGTAACATGCCAATGGAACTGGTATTACTACCCATAGTGGAGAGCGCTTTTGACCCACACGCGACGTCTGGCGCCAATGCCGCAGGCATCTGGCAGATCATTCCGAGCACAGGGCGCAATTATGGTTTAAAACAGACCCGCAGTTACGATGCGCGTCGTGATGTTGTCGCGTCTACTACCGCGGCGCTGGACATGATGCAACGTCTGAACAAAATGTTCGACGGCGACTGGTTGTTAACGGTCGCGGCATATAACAGCGGCGAAGGCCGGGTCATGAAGGCAGTAAAAGCGAACCGTTCGCGTGGCAAACCCACCGATTTCTGGTCGCTGTCTCTGCCGCATGAAACGAAAATCTACGTACCGAAAATGCTGGCATTGAGTGACATCCTCAAAAACAGCAAACGTTACGGCGTAAAGCTGCCTACGGCTGATGAAAGCCGTGCGCTGGCGCGCGTTCGTCTCGATAGTCCGGTTGATATCTCTCAGCTCGCGGACATGGCCGGTATGCCGGTCAGCAAGCTGAAGACGTTTAATGCGGGCGTAAAGGGATCAACGCTGGGCGCTAGCGGGCCAAAGTACGTCATGGTGCCACAGAAGCACGCCGCTCAGCTGCGTGAATCGCTGGCCTCTGGCGACATTGCCGCTGTACAGCCAACGCAGCTCGCAGACAACACGCCGCTGACCAGCCGTAGCTATAAGGTACGCTCCGGCGACACCATTTCCGGGATTGCCTCCCGTCTTGGTGTGACAACCCGCGATCTGCAGCAGTGGAATAACCTGCGCGGTTCTGGGTTGAAGGTTGGACAGAACCTGGTTATCGGCGCTGGCAGCAGCGCCCAGCGTCTGGCGAACAACAGCGATAGCATCACCTATCGCGTTCGCAAAGGCGATTCGCTGTCGAGCATCGCCAAACGTCACGGCGTTAATATTCGCGACGTGATGCGCTGGAACAGCGATACCGACAACCTGCGGCCAGGCGATCAGCTAACGCTGTTTGTGAAAAATAGCGATCGACCAGAGTCCTGATACCTCAGGTTCGATAAAAAGGCACCGACTTCCCCCGGTGCCTTTTTTGTTGCCCGCGTTAAACCGCTTTATGCGCTTCGAACAGAATGGTATCGCTGGTAAACGATCCGTCTGCCTGTAACTCAAAGTAGGCTTTGACCTCCGCCGAAGCGCTCTGTTGATATAAGCGAATCGCCTCCACCAGCGGCTCAGGAGTACGCATCCGCGCCACCCATGAGCTGAACTCCAGCGGCAGGCGATCGGTCGATAAATGATTAATCACCAGACCTGCGTCATTGGCCAGCGCCAGCCACTCGCCGCTGGAATAATTACGCACGTGCGAGGTATCGCGCAGCGCTTCCACGGTCTGCAACCAGACATCACGTACCGGGTGACCCGGCGACATCACGTCCATTATGATCATCACCCCGCCTGGCTTGAGAACACGTTTCACCTCACGCAGCGCCTGGCCAACGTCATGCCAGTGGTGGGCGGAGTAGCGGCTAATCACCACATCAAAGCTGACATCAGCGAACGGCAGCGTTTCGGCGTACCCCTGCTGGGTCACGATATTGCTAAAACCTTTCTCCTTTGCCGCGGTGGCAACGACCTCCAGCATCTGGCTTGATAAATCATAGGCGGTCACCTCGGCAACCTGTCCCGCCGCGGTAAAGCTGGCGTGCCCTGCCCCGCAGCCCATATCCAGCACTTTCGCCTGAGGGAAATCAGTCAGCCGTTCAGCCAGCCGCTGCAGATCGCGCCCGGAGGCATGTACGGCGCTGGTCAAATAGGCGCTGGCCTGGGAGCCGAACTGCTTTTCGACGTTGTCATGGTGAGAGCGTGTTGTCATTGTGTTGTCCTTCGGTTGTGTGAGTAATTTAGGGCAGCATCATGCTGAACGCAGACCTGCCCGATGGCAGGCCTGACATACCTTAAATTAATCAGGCTTGCCGGGACTGAATTCGACTAGTAGCGGGTTGTGATCGGAGGCGCGGGTCACCAGCACGGAAGCATCGTGTACGCTTAACCCACGATAGAACACAAAATCGAGCGGACGACCAAACGCGCGGCGGCGCTGATCGTCAGAGAAACGAACTTCGCGTAACGACATCTCACGCGCAAAGCGGTACAGCGCGTTCATTCGCGGCCGGCTCCAGGCATTGAAGTCCCCGGCCATGATCACCGGCCCGCTGTGATGGGCGATCTGATCGCCGATCGGCAGCAACTGCTTGCTGTAGACATCGACGCCAAGACTAAAGTTGACGGCATGAATATTCACCACCATTAACAACCGCGCATCCGGCAGTGGATAGACGGTTACTAAGGCGGATTTAGGCAGGCGCAAAATGGGTTCGCGTTCGCGCAGCGGGCAGCAATAGATGGGGTGAGCAGAGGCCAGCGTCATGACTCCGGAAGGATGCTGCGGCAGCACCAGAGCGGGTACCTGATCGGCTGCCAGATAGTTAGTGGTCGCGAACCTGACCAGCTCAGGCGTCGTCTGCGCCTCCTGCAACAAGACTAAATGGGCATCTTTGCCAAAATTCTTGAGCACCGACTGCCACTCTGCGCGCTGCTGCTTGAAGATATTCCATACCAGCACGCGGATCTTTTCATCGCTGCTTAACGGCGTACCGGCGGGATAAACCGGACTCACGCCCGCAAACGCCCCCGGAGGCAATATTCTCTCCGCAGGTTGTCCGGCGACGTAGCGCATGGCATAGGTATTCTTTCGCAATTTGGGCATTGATCCTCGATAACAGAAACCAGCCCGACAACGACTGGTTCTTCTGTTATAGGGATTTTCCCACCCACTTTCAATGCAATTTGCGATTAACGCTTAACCTTCGATAGAAACCGCTGCTGAACGGCGCGGCGATTTATCTAAACGACCGCTGAGTCCCACCAGCAGCAAGGCGACCAGCACAATCACCGCGCCAATCCACGGCGTCTGCGCCAGGCCGTACCGCTCAACCGTCTGCCCGCCGACGATTGACCCCAGCGCGATACCGATATTGAAGGCAGCAATATTCAGGCCGGAAGCGACATCGACAGCCCCGGGGGTGTACTGTTCGGCTTTTTGCACCACGTACACCTGCAAACCCGGCACGTTACCGAAGGCGAAGATGCCCATCACCAGTACCGTCGCCAGCGCGGCATAGTGGATGCTGGCGGTCAACTGGAAGACCAGCAGCAGCACCACCAGCGCGGCGAAGATAAACTTCAGCGCGGAGACGGCGCCATGCTTATCGGCCAGTTTGCCGCCCCATACGTTACCGATAGCCACCGAGACACCATAGCCCAGCAGGATCCAGCTCACCGCTGACGGACTGAAACCCGCCAACTCCTGCATCATCGGCGCAAGGAAGGTAAAGGCGGTAAACACGCCGCCGTAGCCCAACGCGGTAATGGCGTAGATCATCAGCAGGCGTGGATGAGTTAAGACTTTCATCTGATCGCGCAGGCTGGCGCTGGCGCGGCCTGGAATATTATTCGGCACCAGAATCAGACTGCTGATAAGCGCAATCACGCCCAGAATTGATACCGCAAGGAACGTTTCCCGCCAGCCAAAATGCTGACCGATAAAGGTGCCAAAGGGAACGCCAGTCACCAGCGCAACCGTCAGGCCGCCGAACATAATGGCAATGGCCGAGGCCGCTTTTTCTTTTGCCACCAGGCTGGTAGCAATTGTCGAACCGATAGAAAAGAACACGCCGTGTGCCAGGCCGGTCAGCAGTCGCGCCAGGATCAGCGTTTCATAGCCCGGCGCCTGCCAGGCCAGCACATTACCCGCCGTAAACAGGACCATCAACGCCAGCAGCAGCTGTTTACGCGGCATCCGGCCAGTCAACGCTGTCAGCACCGGGGCGCCGATCGCCACGCCCAACGCGTAGATAGAGACCAGTAGTCCCGCAGACGGCAAAGAGATAGACAGTTGCTGGGCAATGGTCGGGACCAGGCCGACAATCACAAATTCAGTGGTGCCAATTGCGAAGGCACCGATAGTTAAGGCAAATAGCGCCAGTGGCATAATTTACTCCGTAGCATCAGGATTAAGATGACACGTAGTATGAAGGGTTGTATAAATAACAAAAACTATCAAAGTATCAATAGAATTTTGCTACAGGTGCAATAATGAGAGCCACATCAGAGGAGATCGCCATCTTTGTGGCGGTGGTGGAAAGCGGGAGTTTCAGCCGGGCGGCCGAGCAGCTCGGCCAGGCTAACTCCGCCGTCAGCAGGGCGGTCAAAAAGCTGGAATCAAAGCTAGGCGTAAGCCTGCTCAATAGGACTACCCGCCAGCTCAGCCTGACAGAAGAAGGCGAGCGCTATTTTCGCCGGATGCAGGTGGTCTTGCAGGAAATGGCGGCGGCAGAGAACGATCTGCTGGAGACGCGCACCACGCCGCGGGGCCTGCTGCGGGTAGATGCGGCAACCCCGGTGATGCTGCATTTTCTCATGCCGCTGGTGAAGCCATTTCGCGAGCGCTACCCGGAAATGACGCTGTCGCTCGTCTCGTCTGAGACGTTTATTAACCTGATTGAACGAAAAGTGGATGTGGCCATTCGGGCCGGGACCTTAACGGATTCCAGCCTGCGCGCCCGACCGCTGTTTACCAGCTATCGTAAGATCGTCGCCTCGCCCGACTATGTCGCGCGCTACGGTATGCCGCAGCATCCGTCCGATCTGAAACAGCATCACTGCCTCGGCTTCACCGAGCCGGTATCGCTGAATACCTGGCCGGTCTCCTGCTGCGATGGCCAGCTGTTAGAGATCGAAGCGGCGGTGTCATCCAATAGCGGCGAAACGCTCAAGCAGCTGTGCCTGACCGGCAACGGTATTGCCTGTTTGTCGGATTATATGGTGGATAAAGAGATTGCCAGCGGAGAGTTTGTCGAGCTACTGGCCGATAAGCGCTTACCGGTGGAGATGCCCTTCAGTGCGGTGTACTACAGCGATAGGGCCGTCAGTACACGTATCAGGGCGTTTATTGATTTTCTGAGCGAACACGTAAAACAGCTCCCGAAGGAGCTGTCGTAGTACCTTCTGATGGGCATGCCGGGAGCGGGAGATTAATCCCACTGCGGCGCCAGACCTTCCGGGCTCACCAGACGATCGTTGCAGTCCAGCGCGGCGATCGCTTTACGATCTTCATCATCCAGTTGCAGATCCAGTGCCTTCAGGTTGCTGGCCAGATTGTCACGCTTGGTGGACGATGGGATAACCGCATAGCCTGCGCCCATCGCCCATGCCAGGATAACCTGCGCCGGTGTCGCACTATGTTTCGCTGCGATACGGGCAATTACTTCATCTTTCAGCGCCTTACCGTAAGCCAGCGTCATGTAAGAGGTGATATGAATGCCGTGCTCACGTGCCCAGTCAACGACTTTACGGTTTTGCAGGTACGGCGAGAGCTCAATCTGGTTGGTCGCAATGTTTTCAGCGCCAACGGCGGCAATCGCACGCTCCATCAGCGGAATCGTAAAGTTGGAGATACCAATCTGACGGGTCAGACCCAGCTTCTTCGCTTCCATCAGGGCTACCATAAACTCTTCAACGGCAACCGCATCGTTCGGTGACGGCCAGTGGATCAGCGTCAGGTCAACATAGTCCGTACGCAGCTTCTGCAGACTTTCTTGCAGGCTGGCAATGAGTTTGTCTTTGCTCAGGTTCTCGATCCAGATTTTGGTAGTGATGAACAGCTCATCACGCGGCACGCCGCTTTCGGCGATGGCCTGACCCACCGCGGCTTCGTTGTCGTAGATCTGCGCGGTGTCGATGGCGCGGTAGCCCAGCTCCAGCGCGGTTTTTACGGATGCGATAACAACATCATCTTTCAGACGGAAGGTGCCAAGACCAAATGCAGGGATTGCCATGATTTTCCTCGTTATTTCTTCATTTCAGTTAACGGATGAGATTATGGCTGATGGTGTGGAGGGGAAAAAGAGCGATTAATGCAGAGGATTTTTGCTGAATTAGCAATAATCGAGAACAGATAAAACAAAAAAGCCCTGAGCAAATGCTCAGGGCTCTTAATAAGTGGCGGAACGGACGGGACTCGAACCCGCGACCCCCTGCGTGACAGGCAGGTATTCTAACCGACTGAACTACCGCTCCACCGAATTTCTTCGCTTTATTACCACCGGTTGTCACCCCGGCTTACTGCAATTTGATGCCTGGCAGTTCCCTACTCTCACATGGGGAGACCCCACACTACCATCGGCGCTACGGCGTTTCACTTCTGAGTTCGGCATGGGGTCAGGTGGGACCACCGCGCTAGTGCCGCCAGGCAAATTCTTTGTGCTCGTCCTGTGTCTTTTGCGCTCATACTGCGTTGGCTGCTCTCGCGAGTGTCAGTCACATACTTATGTATGCTCCTTCCATCGTGTCGTTTGCCGCCTTGTCTCAGCGCAAAATCCTTCGGACTCTGAATCAGAGCTGAAAATCTTCTCTCAAATCGCCAAAACATCTTCGGCGTTGTAAGGTTAAGCCTCACGGTTCATTAGTACCGGTTAGCTCAACGCATCGCTGCGCTTACACACCCGGCCTATCAACGTCGTCGTCTTCAACGTTCCTTCAGGAGACTTAAAGTCTCAGGGAGAACTCATCTCGGGGCAAGTTTCGTGCTTAGATGCTTTCAGCACTTATCTCTTCCGCATTTAGCTACCGGGCAGTGCCATTGGCATGACAACCCGAACACCAGTGATGCGTCCACTCCGGTCCTCTCGTACTAGGAGCAGCCCCCCTCAATTCTCCAGCGCCCACGGCAGATAGGGACCGAACTGTCTCACGACGTTCTAAACCCAGCTCGCGTACCACTTTAAATGGCGAACAGCCATACCCTTGGGACCTACTTCAGCCCCAGGATGTGATGAGCCGACATCGAGGTGCCAAACACCGCCGTCGATATGAACTCTTGGGCGGTATCAGCCTGTTATCCCCGGAGTACCTTTTATCCGTTGAGCGATGGCCCTTCCATTCAGAACCACCGGATCACTATGACCTGCTTTCGCACCTGCTCGCGCCGTCACGCTCGCAGTCAAGCTAGCTTATGCCATTGCACTAACCTCCTGATGTCCGACCAGGATTAGCTAACCTTCGTGCTCCTCCGTTACGCTTTGGGAGGAGACCGCCCCAGTCAAACTACCCACCAGACACTGTCCGCAACCCGGATTACGGGTCGACGTTAGAACATCAAACATTAAAGGGTGGTATTTCAAGGTTGGCTCCACGCAGACTGGCGTCCACGCTTCAAAGCCTCCCACCTATCCTACACATCAAGGCTCAATGTTCAGTGTCAAGCTATAGTAAAGGTTCACGGGGTCTTTCCGTCTTGCCGCGGGTACACTGCATCTTCACAGCGAGTTCAATTTCACTGAGTCTCGGGTGGAGACAGCCTGGCCATCATTACGCCATTCGTGCAGGTCGGAACTTACCCGACAAGGAATTTCGCTACCTTAGGACCGTTATAGTTACGGCCGCCGTTTACCGGGGCTTCGATCAAGAGCTTCTCCTTACGGATAACCCCATCAATTAACCTTCCGGCACCGGGCAGGCGTCACACCGTATACGTCCACTTTCGTGTTTGCACAGTGCTGTGTTTTTAATAAACAGTTGCAGCCAGCTGGTATCTTCGACTGGTCTCAGCTCCGTCCGCAGGGACTTCACCTACACACCAGCGTGCCTTCTCCCGAAGTTACGGCACCATTTTGCCTAGTTCCTTCACCCGAGTTCTCTCAAGCGCCTTGGTATTCTCTACCTGACCACCTGTGTCGGTTTGGGGTACGATTTAATGTTACCTGATGCTTAGAGGCTTTTCCTGGAAGCAGGGCATCTGTCACTTCAGTACCGTGGTACCTCGTCATCACACCTCAGCCTTGATTATCCGGATTTGCCTGGATAACCAGCCTACATGCTTAAACCGGGACAACCGTCGCCCGGATGACATAGCCTTCTCCGTCCCCCCTTCGCAGTAACACCAAGTACAGGAATATTAACCTGTTTCCCATCGACTACGCCTTTCGGCCTCGCCTTAGGGGTCGACTCACCCTGCCCCGATTAACGTTGGACAGGAACCCTTGGTCTTCCGGCGAGCGGGCTTTTCACCCGCTTTATCGTTACTTATGTCAGCATTCGCACTTCTGATACCTCCAGCAACCCTCACAGGTCACCTTCGCAGGCTTACAGAACGCTCCCCTACCCAACAACACATAGTGTCGCTGCCGCAGCTTCGGTGCATGGTTTAGCCCCGTTACATCTTCCGCGCAGGCCGACTCGACCAGTGAGCTATTACGCTTTCTTTAAATGATGGCTGCTTCTAAGCCAACATCCTGGCTGTCTGGGCCTTCCCACATCGTTTCCCACTTAACCATGACTTTGGGACCTTAGCTGGCGGTCTGGGTTGTTTCCCTCTTCACGACGGACGTTAGCACCCGCCGTGTGTCTCCCGTGATAACATTCTTCGGTATTCGTAGTTTGCATCGGGTTGGTAAGTCGGGATGACCCCCTAGCCGAAACAGTGCTCTACCCCCGAAGATGAATTCACGAGGCGCTACCTAAATAGCTTTCGGGGAGAACCAGCTATCTCCCGGTTTGATTGGCCTTTCACCCCCAGCCACAAGTCATCCGCTAATTTTTCAACATTAGTCGGTTCGGTCCTCCAGTTAGTGTTACCCAACCTTCAACCTGCCCATGGCTAGATCACCGGGTTTCGGGTCTATACCCTGCAACTTAACGCCCAGTTAAGACTCGGTTTCCCTGCGGCTCCCCTATACGGTTAACCTTGCTACAGAATATAAGTCGCTGACCCATTATACAAAAGGTACGCAGTCACACCCGAAGGTGCTCCCACTGCTTGTACGTACACGGTTTCAGGTTCTTTTTCACTCCCCTCGCCGGGGTTCTTTTCGCCTTTCCCTCACGGTACTGGTTCACTATCGGTCAGTCAGGAGTATTTAGCCTTGGAGGATGGTCCCCCCATATTCAGACAGGATACCACGTGTCCCGCCCTACTCTTCGAGTTCACAACCTGTGCATTTTGGTGTACGGGACTATCACCCTGTACCGTCGGACTTTCCAGACCGTTCCACTAACACACAAGCTGATTCAGACTCTGGGCTGCTCCCCGTTCGCTCGCCGCTACTGGGGGAATCTCGGTTGATTTCTTTTCCTCGGGGTACTTAGATGTTTCAGTTCCCCCGGTTCGCCTCGTTAACCTATGTATTCAGTTAACGATAGTGTGACGAATCACACTGGGTTTCCCCATTCGGACATCGCCGGCTATAACGGTTCATATCACCTTACCGACGCTTTTCGCAGATTAGCACGTCCTTCATCGCCTCTGACTGCCAGGGCATCCACCGTGTACGCTTAGTCGCTTAACCTCACAACCCGAAGATGTTTCGTAAAACATCAACGTGTCGCGAAAATTTGAGAGACTCG
Source organism: Klebsiella africana (assembly GCF_020526085.1). Classification (NCBI taxonomy): domain Bacteria; kingdom Pseudomonadati; phylum Pseudomonadota; class Gammaproteobacteria; order Enterobacterales; family Enterobacteriaceae; genus Klebsiella; species Klebsiella africana. Next base: position 4,205,508 of record NZ_CP084874.1, read on the forward strand.
AACACACTTAAACAGTGTGTCGTTTCAATTTTCAGCTTGATCCAGATTTTTAAAGAGCAAAACTTCGCAGTGCACCTTTTCAGGTTCACTCTGAAGTTTTCTTGTGTTCGCAGTAAAGATGGTGGAGCTATGCGGGATCGAACCGCAGACCTCCTGCGTGCAAAGCAGGCGCTCTCCCAGCTGAGCTATAGCCCCATCGAATGAATCTCTTTAACCTTAATTCGTTTTCGGGCGCGGCGTGGTGAAGCGAAGCATACTGAAGTATGCGAGCTTTGCCACAACAAAGCACGAGAGCGAATTTGGTAGGCCTGAGTGGACTTGAACCACCGACCTCACCCTTATCAGGGGTGCGCTCTAACCACCTGAGCTACAAGCCTGCAGAGATTACTTACTGCTCTATTTTCATCAGACAATCTGTGTGAGCACTACAAAGGCAGGTTCTTTAAGGTAAGGAGGTGATCCAACCGCAGGTTCCCCTACGGTTACCTTGTTACGACTTCACCCCAGTCATGAATCACAAAGTGGTAAGCGCCCTCCCGAAGGTTAAGCTACCTACTTCTTTTGCAACCCACTCCCATGGTGTGACGGGCGGTGTGTACAAGGCCCGGGAACGTATTCACCGTAGCATTCTGATCTACGATTACTAGCGATTCCGACTTCATGGAGTCGAGTTGCAGACTCCAATCCGGACTACGACATACTTTATGAGGTCCGCTTGCTCTCGCGAGGTCGCTTCTCTTTGTATATGCCATTGTAGCACGTGTGTAGCCCTGGTCGTAAGGGCCATGATGACTTGACGTCATCCCCACCTTCCTCCAGTTTATCACTGGCAGTCTCCTTTGAGTTCCCGGCCGGACCGCTGGCAACAAAGGATAAGGGTTGCGCTCGTTGCGGGACTTAACCCAACATTTCACAACACGAGCTGACGACAGCCATGCAGCACCTGTCTCACAGTTCCCGAAGGCACCAAAGCATCTCTGCTAAGTTCTGTGGATGTCAAGACCAGGTAAGGTTCTTCGCGTTGCATCGAATTAAACCACATGCTCCACCGCTTGTGCGGGCCCCCGTCAATTCATTTGAGTTTTAACCTTGCGGCCGTACTCCCCAGGCGGTCGATTTAACGCGTTAGCTCCGGAAGCCACGCCTCAAGGGCACAACCTCCAAATCGACATCGTTTACGGCGTGGACTACCAGGGTATCTAATCCTGTTTGCTCCCCACGCTTTCGCACCTGAGCGTCAGTCTTTGTCCAGGGGGCCGCCTTCGCCACCGGTATTCCTCCAGATCTCTACGCATTTCACCGCTACACCTGGAATTCTACCCCCCTCTACAAGACTCTAGCCTGCCAGTTTCGAATGCAGTTCCCAGGTTGAGCCCGGGGATTTCACATCCGACTTGACAGACCGCCTGCGTGCGCTTTACGCCCAGTAATTCCGATTAACGCTTGCACCCTCCGTATTACCGCGGCTGCTGGCACGGAGTTAGCCGGTGCTTCTTCTGCGGGTAACGTCAATCAACAAGGTTATTAACCTTATTGCCTTCCTCCCCGCTGAAAGTGCTTTACAACCCGAAGGCCTTCTTCACACACGCGGCATGGCTGCATCAGGCTTGCGCCCATTGTGCAATATTCCCCACTGCTGCCTCCCGTAGGAGTCTGGACCGTGTCTCAGTTCCAGTGTGGCTGGTCATCCTCTCAGACCAGCTAGGGATCGTCGCCTAGGTGAGCCGTTACCCCACCTACTAGCTAATCCCATCTGGGCACATCTGATGGCATGAGGCCCGAAGGTCCCCCACTTTGGTCTTGCGACGTTATGCGGTATTAGCTACCGTTTCCAGTAGTTATCCCCCTCCATCAGGCAGTTTCCCAGACATTACTCACCCGTCCGCCGCTCGTCACCCGAGAGCAAGCTCTCTGTGCTACCGCTCGACTTGCATGTGTTAGGCCTGCCGCCAGCGTTCAATCTGAGCCATGATCAAACTCTTCAATTTAAGTTTGATGCTCGTGAATTAAACTTCGTAATGAATTACGCATGTTCACTCAGAGACTTGGTATTCATTTTTCGTCCGAGGACGTTAAGAATCCATGTCACTTTGAGTGCCCACACAGATTGTCTGATAAATTGTTAAAGAGCAGTTGCGACGCGCTTTAGCGCTCTGTCGCGAGGTGGCGTATATTACGCTTTCCTCTTTCAGAGTCAACCCTGAATTTCAGGATTTTTCTCTTCAACCGAACCGGCTGTTTGTGTGAAGTGATTCACATCCGCCGTGTCGATGGAGGCGCATTATAGGGAGCTCTCCGGGAATGACAAGCGGAAAAATACAATTTTATTTCAACCGCTCATCTTTTAAACGCAACGCTTATTTTTGCTGCTTTTTAATCGCCGCCGGCAGCTCTGCCAGGCTATTTAGCACCCAGTCAGCCGCTTTTTCCGCTTCTTTAGTCAGGGGCTTACCGGTACGCACCAGCACTTTAGTACCGACATCCGCAGCCGCTGCCGCCTGCATATCTTCCAGTTTGTCCCCTACCATATAAGAAGCAGCCATATCGATATGCAGATAATCGCGGGCGGAGATCAACATCCCCGGATGCGGTTTACGACAATCACAGGTCTGACGGTACTCCTCCATCGCACCCTGCGGGTGATGCGGGCAATAATAGATACCGTCCAGGTCGACGCCACGGTCTGCCAGAGACCAGTCCATCCATTCGGTCAGCGTTTCAAACTGGGCTTCGGTAAATTTACCGCGGGCAATACCGGACTGGTTAGTGACCAGCACCAGCGCGTAGCCCATCTCTTTTAGTTCGCGCATCGCGTCAATGACGCCATCGATAAATTCAAAATTGTCGATTTCGTGGACGTAGCCATGATCGACATTAATAGTGCCGTCACGGTCGAGAAAAATTGCGGGTACTGACTTTGCCACCGGTTTGCTCCTGAAAAAGGCTAGTGCCGCTAGTATCGCATGTTTCCGCATGCAAGAAAGTGCTCATTATAAAGAGTCAGATTGATTTAGACGTCTGGATGCCTTAACATCCATTTCATTGCCAGGCATCGCCTGGATACGGCAGAAGAAAATGCCACGGCAAACGGCTAAACGATAATAAATAACTGATGATTAAACTTTCCAATATCACCAAAGTATTCCAGCAGGGGAATCGCAGCATTCAGGCGCTGAATAACGTCAGCCTGCATGTCCCTGCCGGACAGATTTACGGCGTCATCGGTGCCTCCGGCGCTGGTAAAAGTACGTTGATTCGCTGCGTTAACCTGCTGGAGCGCCCGACCGAGGGCAGCGTACAGGTTGACGGTCAGGAGCTGACTGCCCTGTCAGAAAAAGAGCTAACCCGCGCTCGCCGTCAAATTGGCATGATTTTCCAGCATTTTAACCTGTTGGCCTCGCGGACCGTTTTCGGCAACGTGGCATTACCCCTGGAGCTGGATAACACGCCGCAGGCTGAAATCAAACGCCGTGTCACTGAGCTGCTGGATCTTGTCGGCCTGGGTGATAAGCACGACAGCTACCCGGCCAATCTCTCCGGCGGCCAGAAACAGCGCGTCGCTATTGCCCGCGCGCTGGCCAGCAACCCTAAAGTATTGCTGTGCGATGAAGCCACCAGCGCCCTGGACCCGGCCACGACCCGTTCCATTCTCGAACTGCTGAAAGACATTAACCGTCGCCTGGGACTGACCATTCTGCTGATCACCCATGAAATGGATGTGGTGAAGCGCATCTGCGACTGCGTGGCGGTCATTAGCAACGGTCAACTGATCGAGCAGGATACGGTGAGCGAAGTCTTCTCCCATCCGAAGACGCCGCTGGCTCAGCAATTCATTCAGTCCACGCTGCACCTCGACATTCCGGATGACTACCAGGCGCGCCTGAAACCTACCGCCATAGCGGATAGCGTGCCGATGCTGCGCATGGAATTTACCGGCCACTCCGTCGATGCGCCGCTGCTCTCTGAAACCGCGCGTCGCTTCAACGTGAATAACAACATTATCAGCGCGCAGATGGATTATGCCGGCGGGGTGAAGTTCGGCATCATGCTCACCGAAATGCACGGTACACAGGAAGACACTCAGGCGGCCATCGCCTGGCTGCAGGAACATCATGTAAAAGTAGAGGTATTGGGTTATGTCTGAGGCAATGATGTGGCTGCTGTTGCGCGGCGTATGGGAAACGCTGGCAATGACTTTTGTCTCTGGCTTCTTCGGTTTTGTCCTCGGCCTGCCGGTGGGCGTGCTGCTGTACGTGACCCGTCCGGGGCAAATCGTCGCCAATGCCAAACTGTACCGCACGCTGTCAGCACTGGTGAATATTTTCCGCTCCATCCCGTTCATTATCCTGCTGGTCTGGATGATTCCATTTACCCGCGTGATCGTCGGTACTTCTATCGGCCTGCAGGCAGCGATTGTGCCATTAACGGTTGGCGCCGCGCCGTTTATCGCCCGCATGGTGGAGAACGCCCTGCTGGAGATCCCCACCGGCCTTATCGAAGCCTCCCGCGCGATGGGTGCCACACCGCTGCAGATCGTGCGCAAAGTCCTGCTGCCTGAAGCGCTGCCAGGTCTGGTCAACGCCGCCACCATCACGCTCATCACGCTGGTGGGCTACTCCGCCATGGGCGGCGCGGTGGGCGCTGGTGGCCTGGGGCAGATTGGTTATCAGTATGGCTATATCGGCTATAACGCCACCGTGATGAATACCGTACTGGTATTGCTGGTTGTTCTGGTTTATTTAATTCAATTCTCTGGCGATCGCATCGTCCGGGCTGTGACTCACAAATAACGTTATTGGCAGACAACACTCATTCTTACAGGAAGGAAATAACATGGCCTTTAATTTCAAAACCTTTGCGGCAGTTGGCGCGTTAATCGGTTCTCTGGCGCTGGTGGGTTGCGGTCAGGATGAAAAAGATCCGAATCATATTAAAGTCGGCGTTATCGTCGGGGCGGAACAGCAGGTCGCGGAAGTTGCGCAGAAAGTAGCAAAAGAGAAGTATGGCCTTGACGTTGAACTGGTGACCTTCAACGATTACGTGCTGCCAAACGAAGCGCTGAGCAAAGGCGATATCGACGTGAACGCTTTCCAGCATAAACCGTACCTCGATCAACAGATTAAAGACCGCGGCTATAAGCTGGTGGCTGTCGGCAACACCTTCGTCTACCCAATCGCGGGTTATTCGAAGAAAATCAAATCGCTGGACGAACTGCAGCCGGGCTCGCAGATCGCCGTCCCGAACGATCCGACCAACCTCGGTCGTTCCCTGCTGCTGCTGCAGCAGGTGGGGCTGATCAAACTGAAAGACGGCGTGGGCCTGCTGCCGACCTCGCTGGACATCGTCGAGAACCCGAAAAATCTGAAGATTGTTGAGCTGGAAGCGCCACAGCTGCCGCGTTCTCTGGACGATGCGCAGATTGCGCTGGCCGTCATTAATACCACTTACGCCAGCCAGATTGGCCTGACCCCGGCGAAAGACGGCATCTTTGTTGAAGGCAAAGAGTCTCCTTACGTGAACCTGATTGTGGCGCGTGAAGACAATAAAGATGCTGAGAATGTGAAGAAATTCGTTCAGGCTTACCAGAGCGATGAAGTTTACGAAGCAGCGAACAAGATCTTTAACGGCGGTGCCGTGAAAGGCTGGTAATCTTTTCTCACCGTAATATCATTCAGGACGGGCTTCACGCCCGTCTTGTCATTTATGCAAGCACCTGATTCAATAACGCCCTGTTTTTTATTCATTGAGGAAATACTATGCGTGCTTTACCGATCTGTTTGTTAGCACTCATGTTAAGCGGTTGTTCCATGCTAAGCAGATCTCCCGTTGAACCTGCTCAAAGCACTGCAACCCCCCCGGTTAAATCGGAGCCAAGCAAACCACGCGCCACCCGCCCGGCGCCGGTACGTATTTACACCGATGCGTCAGAACTGGTAGGTAAACCGTTCCGCGATCTGGGTGAAGTGTCTGGCGAGTCCTGCCAGGCCTCGAATCAGGATTCTCCGCCGAATATCCCCACCGCGCGCAAGCGCCTGCAGATTAATGCTGCGCGTATGAAAGCCAATGCTGTCCTGCTTCACCGCTGCGAAGTGACCAGCGGTACGCCAGGCTGCTACCGTCAGGCCGTTTGCCTGGGTTCAGCGCTTAACGTCTCGGCGCAATGAGCGCATTTCAGTTCGCGCAGATAGGCGTCATCCGTTCGCCGTATAAAGAGAAGTTTGCCGTTCCTCGCCAGCCAGGCCTGGTGAAACACGGCGGCGGAGAACTTCATCTGGTCGCGCCCTATAACCAGGCCGACGCCGTGCGTGGCCTGGAGAGCTTCAGCCATCTGTGGATCCTGTTTGTGTTTCATCAGACAATGGAAGGCGGTTGGCGTCCGACGGTGCGACCTCCCCGACTGGGCGGCAATGCGCGGATGGGCGTCTTCGCCACCCGTTCAACGTTTCGCCCTAATCCCATCGGCATGTCGCTCGTTGAGCTCAAGGGCATTCGCTGTCAGAAAGATCAGGTAATACTGGAACTCGGCAGCCTCGATCTCGTCGACGGGACGCCGGTGGTTGATATCAAACCGTATCTTCCTTTCGCCGAAGCCCTGCCGGACGCCAGCGCCAGCTATGCGCAGCAGGCGCCGCTGGCGGGTATGAACGTCAGCTTTACGCCGGAAATAGACGCACAGTTACTCACGCTGGAAAAACGCTACCCACATATCAAAGCGTTTATCCGCGAGGTGCTGGCGCAGGATCCGCGTCCGGCCTACCGAAAAGAGGAACAAGCAGGAAAAACGTATGCCGTCTGGCTGCTGGATTTCAACGTCCGCTGGCGGGTGATTGCCTCTGGTTTTGAAGTCTTTGCCCTCGAAGCACGCTAATTTTATTTTCCTCTCTTTTGGCATCTTTGCCACACTGGTAAACTAAACCACTTTTTTGTTTCAGGCTGGGCAACCAGCCTGTTCCGCTCGTTTAACTGGAACCGTTACAACATGCGTACTAGCCAATATCTGCTCTCCACTCTGAAGGAGACACCTGCCGACGCCGAGGTAATCAGCCACCAGCTGATGCTGCGCGCCGGGATGATCCGCAAGCTGGCCTCCGGGTTATATACCTGGCTGCCGACCGGCGTGCGCGTCCTGAAAAAAGTCGAAAACATCGTGCGTGAAGAGATGAACAACGCCGGTGCGATCGAGGTGTTAATGCCGGTCGTTCAGCCTTCTGAACTGTGGCAGGAGAGCGGTCGCTGGGAGCAGTACGGCCCGGAACTACTGCGCATTGCCGATCGCGGCGATCGTCCGTTCGTCCTCGGTCCAACCCACGAAGAGGTTATTACCGATCTGATCCGCAACGAGCTGAACTCCTATAAACAGCTGCCGCTGAACTTCTATCAGATCCAGACCAAATTCCGCGATGAAGTGCGCCCGCGTTTCGGTGTGATGCGCTCCCGTGAATTCCTGATGAAAGATGCCTACTCTTTCCATACTTCGCAGGAATCGCTGCAGGAAACCTACGACGCGATGTATGCCGCTTACAGCAAAATCTTCAGCCGTATGGGGCTGGATTTCCGCGCGGTACAGGCTGACACCGGTTCTATCGGCGGCAGCGCCTCCCATGAATTCCAGGTGCTGGCGCAGAGCGGTGAAGACGATGTGATCTTCTCCGACAGTTCCGACTACGCGGCAAACATCGAGTTTGCCGAAGCCGTTGCGCCGAAAGAGCCGCGCGCCGCCGCCACCCAGGAGATGACCCTGGTCGATACGCCGAACGCCAAAACCATCGCCGAGCTGGTGGAGCAGTTCAACCTGCCGATCGAAAAAACGGTGAAAACCCTGCTGGTGAAAGCGGTTGAAGATAGCGCTTCCCCGCTGGTTGCCCTGCTGGTGCGCGGCGATCACGAGCTGAACGAAGTGAAAGCGGAAAAACTGCCGCAGGTCGCCAGCCCGCTGACCTTCGCCACCGAAGAAGAGATCCGCGCCCTGGTGAACGCCGGTCCGGGATCCCTGGGCCCGGTGAACATGCCGGTTCCGGTGATTATCGACCGTACTGTAGCAGTGATGAGCGATTTCGCCGCTGGCGCCAACATTGATGGCAAACACTACTTCGGCATCAACTGGGACCGCGATGTCGCCACCCCGGAAGTCGCCGATATCCGTAACGTCGTCGCCGGCGACCCGAGCCCGGACGGTAAAGGTACCCTGCTTATCAAACGCGGTATCGAAGTGGGTCATATCTTCCAGCTGGGGACGAAGTACTCCGAGGCGATGAAAGCCGCGGTTCAGGGCGAAGATGGCCGTAACCAGATCCTGACCATGGGCTGCTATGGTATCGGGGTGACTCGCGTGGTAGCGGCAGCGATTGAGCAGAACTTTGACGATCGCGGTATCGTCTGGCCGGATGCGATTGCGCCGTTCCAGGTAGCGATCCTGCCGATGAACATGCACAAATCTTACCGTGTGCAGGAGCTGGCGGAAAAACTGTACGCCGAGCTGAGCGCCCAGGGTATTGAAGTGCTGATGGACGATCGTAAGGAGCGTCCGGGCGTCATGTTCGCCGATATGGAGCTGATCGGCATTCCGCACACCATCGTGCTGGGCGATCGGAACCTCGACAACGATGATATCGAATACAAATATCGTCGCAACGGTGAGAAGCAGCTGATTAAGACCGGCGATATTGTGGAATATCTGGTTAAAGCGATAAAAGGCTAACACCCACCCCAGGGCCCTGAACGGATGTCAGGGCCTTTTTTTTACAAGGACAGTACCCATGACTGCACATCTCCTCCGCAGCGGACTGCTTACTTTTGCCCTGCTCCTGCTTACCGCCTGTACCCTGGACGTTGGCCGTAGCTTCCCTTCCACATCTGCTACCGATGACCATTCATCATCCTGGGCTATTACCCTCCAGCGTCAAAGCTCGATTGCCGGTAGCGGACTGCGCGAAATCGCCGAAAGCGACCTGCGCTCCGGCGACCTGCTGTTCTCCTCCAGCCTGGGCGTCACTTCGCTTGGGATCCGCGCCTTCAGCGCCTCTTCTGTAAGCCACGTCGCACTGTATCTTGGCGAAGGTCAGGTTGCGGAAGCCACCGGCGCCGGCGTACAAGTGATTACCCTTCAACAGGCGCTGGCGCACAGCGATAAACTCTTTGCTCTCAGGGTGCCTGACCTGACGCCGGACCAGGCAACGGCGATGAAAAGTTTTGCCTGGCAGGTCAAAGACAGCGGGTATAACTATCGCGGCATTATTCAGTTTATCCCTTATATGGTCACCAAACCGCTCTGCTCGCTTAACCCCTTCTCACGAAACTTTCGCCAACAGTGCGTCAGCGGCCTGGCCAAAGCGCAGCTGGGCGATGCGGCAAGCGCCGACAAGAAAGCGTGGTTTTGCTCGGAGTTTGTCAGCGAGGCCTTCGTCAGAGCCGGGCATCCGCTGACGCTCGCGCAGGCGGCGTGGATCAGTCCTTCCGATCTGCTGCACATGCGGGAAGGAGACGTCGCCACGTTTAAACCCGAAACGCAGCTAGAGTATGTCGGACATTTGAAACTGGGAGTTTATCTTCAGGCCGGTAAGCTGGTAGGGCTGAACAAACCGAAGGACAGTGCGGAGTAAAGAAACGATTGACGCTTTTCCGCCAGCCAGATCCACGCTCACTCTTGATGTGACAGGGCTAATAACAGGAGTAAGTAGGTGGTACTGCGCGGGATCATCCCCTGCCCGTTACCGGACAGGGGCCTGACAATCAATGGCTGCAGTCTTTACCGGGAATAAATTTGCCGGCTTGATCCGTCATCAGCGTTTTCATCATTTCGCCGGTGTCCGGGTTCGCCTCGAGGGTAAAGTGCCCCTCCACCACCAGCAGCACCGGTCGTGAATCATTGCCGCGGGCAGCAGCATAATCCCGCTCAAGCTGGGCATTGTTCGCCACCGCGACGCGTTTACCGGTCGCGCAATCGGTAAAGGTTGCCGCATCGGCCATATAGAAATACATACCGCGCATCGCCATCGGGGTGATCGGTAGACTGGCCTTCACTGGCTCCAGGGTATAGTTGAGAGGAGACTGAACGGGGCTCCCGTTGCGGTCAAGCATCTCCAGCTTGTCGCCCTTCGCGCGAAAGTAAGATTTCTCGCCTTTGCTGTCGGTCAGCACCAGTTTATCCGCGGTACGCGCCCAGGTGCCATAAGAGGCAAAGGATGACGGTTCACGACGGGCCCCCAGGTAGTGCTCGTTCATCACCCAGGTTCCGTCTTTTTCCAGGAATAGTGAGGTGTCGATGCCTTCGCAATCCGCGCAAGGCAGCACGCCGCGCCAGCTTTGCTGCATCGGCTTGAGCTCTTCCATCGCCGACGGTTGGACCGTGTCAGTCTCGGCGCGATGGTTACAACCAAACAGCGCGAACAGCGAACAGGCCGCTATCACGGAGAATACGATTTTCTTCACTTTGCTTTCCTTATCATCCATTTTACCCGTTCGCCGACGCCTTCACTGGCGAACTTTCCCACGCAGCGCCTTGACTGAGGACTTTTGTGCCTTGGAAGCAAGGCGTCGCTCTTTGGATGCCCGAGTCGGTCGCGTCTCCCGGCGACTTTTTTGCACTGCGGTTAATTCTTTTATGAGGGCCACCAGCCGCGAGATCGCCGCTTCGCGGTTCATCTCCTGGCTGCGATATTCCTGAGCCTTAATGATAACCACACCGTCAGCAGAAATTAAGTGGTGGCTGGCGGCGAGCAGGCGCTCTTTGTAAAACGCCGGCAGGCTCGAGGCCTTGATATCAAAGCGGAGATGGATCGCCGTCGACGCTTTGTTCACATGCTGGCCTCCGGCCCCCTGGGCACGAATACCTTCCAGCGTGACCTCATTATCGGCAATGGCCACGCTGCGGCTAATGGTAATCATGCTGATGCTTGCCAGGCCGTTAAATGAATTTCCAGATTATTCCGAGCATCGGATAACCAGATACTACCGTCCTGCAGGGTGGCCTGCAGCGTCATGGTACGGTCGGCAAAGGCGCTAAGCTGTGCCAGTTGCGCGTCATCAAGATACCAGATGGTCAGCTTCGGGTACGCCGCAAGCTTGTTCTGATTCTGCTGCCACCAGATTTCAGCTGCCCGGCTATTATAGGCAAACAGCGCCACCGCCTGCGCCCGTGAACAGGCTTTCTTAATCCGCCGCTCATCCGGAAGCCCCAGCTCGATCCACAGATCGACCCCGAGATGATCGTTAAGCTGCCACAGCTCCGGCTCGTCTTCCGACGACAGGCCGCGGGTAAACTGCAGCCGTTCATCGGCATATTTGATCCACGCCAGCAGGCGCAGCATCATGCGCTCCTGGGTTTCTGACGGATGCTGCGCCAGCGTCAGGTTAGCATCCAGAAACTGGTTGCGATCCAGATCGGCTACATTCACCGCGGCTTTATATATCGTCGCTTTTAGCGCCATGAATAAACTCCTGAAAAAAATGGCGTACATTGTAGCGAAACTGGCGGCAAAAGGCTGTCGTCAATCGCAGCAACCTGTTTCATCCTGCTGAAATTGCTTAAATGACTATGATATAGTTCCCTTGCTAAACAGAGTTTATCTTCGTAGGCTTAAACTTGCATCCCACGGTTGAGTCAGAACGCTGACAGGAGGGCATGTGGACCACTATTGTGAGTTAATACGCAAGCGGTATGCGGAAATAGCCAGCGGAGACTTAGGGTATATCCCGGATGCGCTGGGTTGCGTGTTGAAAGTATTGAATGAGATTGCGGCGGATGAGGCCCTTTCGGAGTCAGTCAGGGAAAAGGCCGCTTATGCGGCAGCAAACTTACTGGTGAGCGATTATGTCAATGAATGATACTTATCAACCCATTAACTGCGATGATTACGACAACCTGGAGCTGGCCTGCCAGCATCACCTGGTGCTGACGCTGGCGCTGAAGGATGGCGAACAGCTGCAGGCCAAGGCCAGCGATCTAATCTCGCGTAAAAATATCGAGTATCTGGTGGTCGAACTCGCCGGCAATGTCCGCGAGCTGCGCCTGGATAAAATCGCCAGCTTCAGTCACCCGGAAATCGGCACCGTGGTGGTGAGCGAATCCTGAATCAAAAACGGGCTTAATCGCCCGTTTTCCTCCACGTCAGCCTGACCCCTTCCCCGTCCTTCACTTCACCTTCTGTGGTCACGAACAGATCGTCCGCTGCGGCAATCGGCGTTTCGCCGTAAAACAGCAACGGCGTGGTGTCTCGTCGCCATGGAGCAACGCCCAGCTCCTGCCAGATCTTCTTCAGCTTACGTCCGCCATGGCGCCCAACGATATGCAGATTGCCGCTGGCGCGAAAGCGGACTGTGATCGGTTCGTTCGCAGACGGTGGACGCAGCCTGCCGCCCGGCCGCAGCATCAGCTCACCGAGACCGTCGGCCAGCCGCAACGGCTGGCGCCAGTCGGGCCAGCGCTGGACGCTATCCGCCTGCCCAGGTACATACCTCACCCAGTACAAGCGCTGCTGAAAACGGCGGACGGTAAAATCCCCCAGCCGCAGACAAGGGCTGGCATCTTCCCGCGCCAGCGCCACCTCATGCCAGAGGCGCTCAGGCACCTCGCGGGCCGGCATCGGCGCCTGCTGCCCGGCGAGCCAGCGACGCAGCAGCGCCGCGCGGCGCGGCGGACTCATCGACGCCAGCGGCGCGATAGCCAGCGAGCCATCGTCGGCCACCAGCGACGTCAGCTCCGCCGCCAGCATCTCGTCCAGCAGTTGTTCCTGCTCGGCGCACAGGCTGGCGCTGCGGGCGACGGCCTCGCTAAAGTGCGGCCAACGCTCACGCAGCACCGGGATCACCCGCAGGCGCAGAAAGTTGCGATCATAGGTATCATCCTGATTACTCTCATCTTCAATCCACGACAGCTGATAGGCGAGCGCCCACTGGCGTAGTGATTCGCGGGTTTCATTGAGGAGAGGACGCAATAGTCGACTGCCGGCAAAGGCAGAGGATGGCGCCATCGCCGACAGGCCGGTAGGACCGCTGCCGCGTTTTAACGCCAGCAGCAGGGTTTCGCACTGATCGTCCTGGTGCTGGGCGGTCACTAACACCTCGCCAGCGTTGAGCGTTTCCTGAAAGGCCTGATAGCGTGCAGCACGTGCATGGGCCTCGACGCCCAGCCCGCCCCGGGCTAACGTCACGTGATGCACTACCAGCGGCACCTGCCACTGCTGGCAAACCTGACGACAGTGCGCCACCCAGTCGTCTGCGTGGGCGCTAAGGCCATGATGAACATGCACCGCCCGCAGCGTCAGCGAGGGATCCTGCTCCCGCAGCAGCACCAGCTGGTGCAGGAGAACCGTCGAGTCCAGACCGCCGCTGAAGGCCACCAGCAGCTGGCGATGGGGATGAAGCGTATGCGCAATATCAGCCGTCATATCCACGAACATACCGAGAAGTGATGGCCCGGCACGTTACCGGGCCAGGGTCGCGCTGGCAAGATTTACTGCTGATATATTTCCAGCGGCAGGTCGTCCGGATCGTTAAAGAAGGTAAAGCGTTTACCGGTAAAGGGATCGACGCGAATCGCTTCGCACTCGACGCCATGCGCGGTGAGATGCGCTACCGCAGCGTCGATATCATCCACGCTAAAGGCCAGATGACGCAGCCCGCAGGCTTCCGGTCGACTGGGTCGGGCCGGCGGAAACGGGAACGAGAACAGCTCAATCACGTACTCGCCGTTTAGCGCCAGATCGCCCTTCCAGGAGTCGCGCTCGGCGCGATAGAACTCGCTTTGCAGCGTAAACCCCAGAATATCGCAATAGAATGCTTTACTGCGGGCGTAGTCAGTCGCAATGATGGCAATATGGTGAACCCGTTTCAAACCCAGCATGGTCAAACTCCTTCTGTTAAGCCAGCCACGTTACTCGTGCACGCCGTTAACGCGCAAGCCTTTCGTCATTTTTTAAGACTCGTACCCGATACACGCCGTCCTCATCGCGCTTCGCCCCGTGAATATCGGTCTCAAACCCCGGGTAATGACGGCCGATGGAGCAGAGCATCAGCAGGAAATCGAGCACCGCCCGGCTTTCCTCCGTGATCATCTCTCCCGGCATCAGCAGCGGGACACCCGGCGGATAAGGGAGGATCATGTTGGCCGAAATCCGCCCCACCAGGTTCTCCAGTTCAATGGTTTCTACCTCACCTTTGATCTGGCGCTGCCAGGCGTGGTGCGGCGTCATTTTCATTTCCGGCAGGACGTCAAAGGCGCTAAGCATCAGCTGCGGCAGCTGGTGCTGACGGATCAAACGGTGGATCCCCTGCGCCAGCTCCTGGATCCGCATGTTGCGGTAGAAGTCGGGATCTTCGGCGTACAGATCCGGCAACATATTTTTGACCCGCAGATTGAGATCGTAGGCGCGCTTAAACTCGGTCAGGCCGCGCAGCAACCCCATCGCCCGGGTTTTATCGATGCCGATACTGAACAGAAACAGCAGATTGTAGGGGCCTGTTTTCTCTACCACCACGCCCCGCTCGTCGAGAAACTTCGCCACCAGCGCCGCCGGGATCCCCTCTTCATCCATATTCCCCTGCTCGTCCATGCCCGGCGTTAGAATGGTGACCTTCACCGGATCGAGATACATATGATCCGCATCGGCATCTTTGAAGCCGTGCCAGTCCTCGCCCGGCGCTACCGGCCAGCACTCGGCTTTATCCACGGCTTCCGGCTGCCAGATATCAAAGAACCAGCCATCCGACTCCTCACGCAGTCGCTGCACCTCTTTGCGGAAGTCCAGCGCCCGCTCAATGGAGCGCTGGATCAGACGTTTACCGGAGTTACCGCGCAGCATCGCCGCCGCGGTCTCAATCGACGCGACGATGGGGTAGCTCGGCGAGGTCGAGGTATGCATCATAAAGGCTTCATTAAAGGTCTCTTCATCATAGTTGCCCTTAATGTGGATCAGCGAGGCCTGCGACAGCGCGGCCAGCATCTTATGCGTCGACTGCGTCTCGAAGATGACTTTTCCGGGGATCCGCTCCCCGCTCATGCCGCTTTTCCCCTGATATATCGGATGGAAATGGGTGTACGGCACCCAGGCAGAATCAAAATGGATCGACGGGACGTCGAGCGTCTCCTTAAGCCAGGTGGTGTTGTAGAGCAGTCCATCGTAGGTAGAGTTGGTGATCACCGCATGCACGGGCCACTGCGCTCCACCTGTGTCGCGCACTTTCTGTTGAATGCTGTCGCGGGTGAACTCGCGCCGGGGGATACCGCCGAGGATCCCCAGCGCGTTGCGGGTCGGCTTCAGCCACAGGGGAACCACATCGCTCATCATCAGCAGGTGAGCCAGCGATTTGTGACAGTTACGGTCAATCAGCAGCGTGCTGCCGGCGGGCGCCGAGTACATACCGACAATTTTGTTGGACGTCGAGGTGCCGTTGGTCACCATGTAGCTCTGTTCAGCGCCAAAGGCGCGGGCAATATACTCCTCCGCCTCCAGATGCGGGCCGGTATGATCCAGCAGGGAGCCCAGTTCAGTGACCGAAATCGAGACATCCGCCTTCAGCGTATTGCCGCCGAAAAAATCATAAAACAGGCAGCCCACCGGGCTTTTCTGATAGGCGCTACCGCCCATATGGCCCGGCGTACAGAAGGTATATTTTCCCTCCTGCACGTAGTTAAACAGCGCGCGGGTAAATGGCGGAGTGATATTCTCCAGGTACTCGCGGGTGTACTGCCCGATGCGGGTGGCGATCTCTTCAGAGAGTCCCAGCGCATATTCGAAGAACCACAGCGTCATGCGCAGATCCTGACTGCTGACGTCCATCGTGGAGTGGGCGTTAATAAAGGCGTACAGAGGAAGGTATTCATTGAGCTGATTGATATCGCTGCACAGATCGACGCTGTATTCATCCCAGTCGAAGATCACGCCGCAGATGCGCGGGTTGTGCTCGATAAACTGCAGCAGGTCGGCGCTGTTTTGCGGCCAGATGGTCTGAAAGCCCTGGCGCTGCAGCGCCGCTTCCAGTTCTTTGATCGGCTCATCTTTGTGATAGACGCCGTGAGGCCCCATGATGGCGATGATATTCACGCTTTCCTCCTGGTATTCACCTAAGTCAAGCATCATAGCAATCCCCCGGGCGCATCGCACATAAAAAAAGGGCCGGAAAATCCGGCCCTTAGTGTTTAGTTCTGACGAAAAAGTTAAGCGTAACCGTAGCTCATCAGACGCTGATAGCGGCGGTTCAGCAGCTCTTCTTCGCTGAGCAGATCGAGATCGGCCAGGTCTGCCAGCAGCTGCGCCTTCAGGCTTGCCGCCATCGCTTCCGGGTTGCGGTGAGCGCCGCCCAGCGGTTCCGGAACGATAGAATCGATCAGCTTCAGCTCTTTCAGACGCGGGGCGATAATGCCCATCGCTTCCGCAGCCAGCGGCGCTTTATCCGCGCTCTTCCACAGAATAGAGGCACAGCCTTCCGGCGAAATGACCGAATAGGTGCTGTACTGCAGCATATTGACCTTGTCGCCCACGCCGATTGCCAGCGCGCCGCCGGAGCCGCCTTCACCGATCACGGTGCAGATGACCGGCACGCTCAGACGCGACATCTCACGCAGGTTGCGAGCGATCGCTTCCGACTGGCCGCGCTCTTCCGCGCCGACGCCCGGGTAGGCCCCCGGGGTGTCGATAAAGGTGATAATCGGCATTTTGAACCGCTCAGCCATCTCCATCAGGCGCAGCGCTTTGCGGTAGCCTTCCGGCGCCGGCATCCCAAAGTTGCGGCGGATCTTCTCTTTGGTTTCACGACCTTTCTGGTGGCCGATGATCATCACCGGACGACCATCAAGACGCGCGATACCGCCGACAATCGCTTTATCGTCAGCGAAGGCGCGGTCACCGGCCAGTTCGTCGAATTCGTCGAACGCCAGGCGGACATAATCCAGGGTGTAAGGACGGCGCGGGTGGCGCGCCAGTTGCGCAACCTGCCATGCACCGAGATCGGCGAAGATTTTGCGCGTCAGCTCTACGCTTTTCTCGCGCAGACGATGCACTTCTTCGTCGATGTTAATATCCAGTTTCTCATCCTGACGGCTTACCGCAGTCAGGGAATCGATTTTCGCTTCCAGCTCTGCAATCGGCTGTTCAAAATCTAGGAAATTCAGACTCATAGTATTCCTGTATTAGTCAAACTCCAGTTCCACCTGCTCCGAGCCGATAAGGCCCCGCAGATCGTTAAGTAAACGATCGCTCGGAGAGACGCGCCATGTTGCGCCGAAACGCAACCGCGCGCGTGCATCCGCCCTCTGATAGTAGAGGTGCACTGGAATGGTTCCCGAACGGTGGGGTTCCAGAGACTGACGGAGTCGGTTTAAAAGCTGGTCATCAATTTGCCTGTCCGTCAGCGAGATAGCAAGCCCGCGAGCATATTTTTCCCGGGCTTCGTCAATGTCCATGACTTCACGGGCGGTCATTTTAAGCCCCCCGCTAAAGTCATCAAAGCTGACCTGTCCGCTGACGATAAGTATGCGGTCTTTTTCCAGCAACTGCTGATATTTATCCAGCGCGTCGGTGAATAACATCACTTCCAGCCGCCCGGAACGGTCATCCAGGGTACAGATGCCGATACGATTGCCGCGCTTGGTGACCATTACCCGCGCCGCAATCACCAGCCCCGCCGCCGTGGTGACTTTCCCACGTTCGGTCGGATGCATGTCTTTGAGCCGCACGCCGCCGACGTAGCGCTCAATCTCTTTCAGATACTGGTTAATCGGGTGTCCGGTGAGGTATAGCCCCAGGGTCTCCCTTTCACCATCCAGCACCATCTGCTCAGGCCATGGCTGGCAGCTGGCGTAGGATTGCTCAATCTGCTCGGGCTCTTCCGCCAGCACGCCGAACATATCAGCCTGGCCGATGGCCTCGGCTTTCGCGTGCTGGTCGGCGGCTTTCAGCGCATCGCCCAGCGAATTCATCAGCGCCGCGCGATGTGGGCCGAGTCGATCGAACGCCCCGGACATAATCAGCTTTTCCAGCACCCGGCGGTTGAGCTTTTTAATATCGGTTCGCGCGCAGAGGTCGAACAGCTCGCGGAAATAGCCGCCATTGTTGCGCGCCTCAATAATCGCTTCGATCGGCCCTTCGCCGACGCCCTTGATGGCACCGATACCGTAGACGATCTCGCCATCGTCGTTGACGTGGAAATGGTACAGGCCGGAGTTAATATCCGGGGGCAAAATTTTCAGCCCCATGCGCCAGCATTCATCCACCAGGCCCACTACCTTCTCGGTGTTATCCATATCGGCGGTCATCACCGCCGCCATAAACTCGGCCGGATAGTGCGCCTTGAGCCACAGCGTCTGGTAGGAGACCAGCGCGTAGGCGGCGGAGTGCGATTTGTTAAATCCGTACCCGGCGAATTTCTCCACCAGGTCGAAGATTTTCATCGCCAGTTCGCCGTCAACGCCGTTTTTCTTCGCCCCATCTTCAAAGATAGAACGCTGCTTGGCCATCTCCTCCGGCTTTTTCTTACCCATTGCACGACGCAGCATATCCGCGCCGCCGAGGGTATATCCGGACAGCACCTGGGCGATCTGCATGACTTGTTCCTGATACAGGATGATGCCGTAGGTCGGCTCCAGCACCGGTTTCAGGCTTTCATGCTGCCACTGCACGTCCGGATAAGAGATCTCTTCACGACCGTGCTTACGGTCGATAAAGTTATCTACCATCCCCGACTGCAGCGGACCCGGGCGGAACAGGGCCACCAGCGCGATCATATCTTCGAAGCAGTCAGGCTGCAGACGCTTAATCAGATCTTTCATGCCGCGCGATTCAAGCTGGAACACCGCGGTGGTTTCCGAGCGCTGCAGCATGTCGAAGCTTTTCTTGTCATCCAACGGGATAGCGGCGATATCCAACGGCCCTTCGCCGTTCTTCTCACGGCGCTTGTTAATCATCTCCAGCGCCCAGTTAATGATAGTGAGCGTACGCAGACCGAGGAAGTCGAATTTCACCAGCCCGGCGTATTCCACGTCGTTTTTGTCAAACTGGGTGACCGGATGCAGCCCCTGCTCATCGCAATACAGCGGCGCGAAGTCAGTGATTTTAGTCGGAGCAATAACCACCCCACCAGCGTGTTTACCGGCGTTTCGCGTTACCCCTTCCAGCTTACGCGCCATGTCGATCAGCGCTTTAACTTCTTCGTCCGCTTCGTAGATTTCCGGCAGCTGCGGTTCGGCCTCAAAGGCTTTCGCCAGCGTCATGCCCGGATCGGGCGGCACCAGCTTGGAAATACGGTCGACGAAGCCGTACGGGTGACCCAGCACACGCCCCACGTCGCGGATAACCGCCTTCGCCGCCATGGTACCAAAGGTAATGATCTGCGATACCGCGTCGCGGCCGTACATATCCGCCACATGCTCGATAACCTGGTCGCGTTTCTCCATGCAGAAGTCGACGTCGAAGTCGGGCATCGAGACACGCTCCGGGTTAAGGAAACGTTCGAACAGCAGGTCGAACTCCAGCGGGTCAAGATCGGTGATCTTCAGCGCGTAGGCCACCAGCGAACCGGCGCCGGAACCGCGTCCCGGGCCAACCGGCACGCCGTTATCCTTCGACCACTGGATAAACTCCATCACGATCAGGAAGTAGCCCGGGAACCCCATCTGGTTGATAACCTGGAGCTCGATATCCAGACGTTCGTCGTACTCCGGGCGACGCTGCGCGCGCACTTCCGGATCCGGGAACAGAAACGCCAGACGCTCTTCCAGACCCTCTTTCGATTTCATGACCAGGAAATCTTCGGTGGTCATATCGCCGGTCGGGAACTGCGGCAGGAAATATTCGCCAAGCCGCACGGTGACGTTGCAGCGCTTGGCAATTTCAACGCTGTTCGCCAGCGCTTCCGGGATGTCGGCGAACAGCTCGCACATCTCCTCCTCACTGCGCATATATTGCTGCGGCGAGTAATTGCGCGGCCGTTTTGGATCGTCGAGGGTGAAGCCGTCGTGAATGGCTACGCGGATTTCGTGGGCGTCGAAGTCGCCGGTTTCAAGGAAGCGGACATCGTTGGTCGCCACCACCGGCAGGCCGCGCGCTTCCGCCAGCGCCACGGCGGCATGAAGATAGCTCTCTTCATCCTGACGACCGGTACGGATCAGCTCCAGAAAATAGCGGTCCGGGAAATGCTCTTCATAGAAAGCGACGCACTGTTCAACCAGCGGCATATTGCCGCGGATCAGGCTGACGCCGACGTCGCCTTTCCGGCCGCCGGAAAGCAGAATTAGCCCTTCCTGATGTTCCACCAGCCAGTCGCGGTCGATCCATGGGCCAAGCGCGCCATAGCCGCGCTGATAGGCACGGGAAATCAGCAGAGTCAGGTTCTGGTAGCCGGTGTTGTTCGCCGCCAGCACCGTCAGCTCGGTAAATTCGTCACCGAGCAGGTCGCACTGCACGTGGAAGTCGGCGCCGACGATCGGCTTAATGCCCGCGCCGTGTCCCGTCCCGTAGAACTTCACCAGCCCACACAGGTTAGTGAAATCAGTGATCGCCAGCGCTGGCATGCCAAGCGAGGCCGCCTTCTTCACCAGCGGCCCGGTCTTTGCCAGCCCATCGATCATGGAATAGTCGCTGTGCACCCGCAGGTGTACGAAACGTGGTTCAGCCATCTTTAGATCCCGGTGACTTAGTTGGACGCCAGGCCCAGGGCACGCTTCACCGGGCCAAAACTGCGCCGGTGATGCTCTGTTGCGCCGTGTTCCTGCAGCTTCTGCAGGTGAACAGCAGTGGGATAGCCTTTATGCTGGGCAAATCCGTAGTGGGGAAATGCAAGATCCAGCGTGGCCATTTCGGCGTCACGAGTGACTTTTGCCAGAATAGACGCTGCGCTGATTTCTGCCACCCGGCTGTCGCCTTTAACGACTGCCAGGGAGGGCATCGGCAGCGAGGGGCAGCGGTTGCCGTCGATCAGGACAAACTCAGGAACGATGCTCAGGCCGGCGACGGCACGCTGCATTGCCAGCATGGTGGCGTGCAGAATATTCAGCTCGTCGATTTCGTGCGGCTCGGCGCGGCCCAGACTCCAGCACAGCGCTTTCTCTTTAATCTCATCGTACAGCGCCAGACGACGCTTCTCGCTAAGTTTTTTGGAATCATTCAGACCCATAATCGGCTTCGCCGGATCAAGGATCACCGCCGCGGTCACCACCGCGCCGACCAGGGGGCCACGCCCAACCTCATCGACGCCGGCAACCAGATGGGTATGCGGGTAGATGAACTCCATCATTGTTTTGCTAACTCCAGTACGGCGTCCGCCGCCTGCTCATCGGCGTTGCAGCGGATCTGCTGATGCAGCGCGCGAAACGTCTCATGCATCTCATGGCTGGTTTTGCCATCGGCCAGCAGCGGCTCAAGAGCGGCTGCCAGCGCCTGGGGCTCGCACTCATCCTGCAGCAGCTCTTTGACCAGCTCGCGACCGGCCAGCAGGTTCGGTAACGAGACGTAGTCGGTTTTTACCAACCGCTTCGCCAGCCAGAAGGTGAACGGCTTCATCCGGTAGCCCACCACCATCGGACATTTCGCCAGCATACACTCCAGCGCTGCCGTCCCGGAGGCCAGCAATGCGGCGTCGCTGGCGATCATCGCATCGCGCGCCTGACCGTCCAGCAGATGCACGATCATATCCGGCGCCGTCTCAGCTTTGATTCGCTCAAACTGCTCCCGCCGTTTAGCATTAACCAGCGGCACCACCACCTGCAGATCGGGATAAGTGGCGCGCAGAAGCTGAGCGGTTTTCAGAAAGTCCGCGCTGAGCATTTCGACTTCCGCGCCGCGACTGCCGGGCAGCAGAGCGAGGCAACGCACACTGTGCGGGATCCCTAACCGGTCGCGCGCAGCGCCTTTGTCAGGATCCAGCGGCATCGCATCCGCCATGGTATGGCCGATAAAGCGGCAGGGGACGTTGAATTTGTCATAAAACGCTTTTTCGAAAGGCAGAAAAGCCAGCACCAGGTCAGTCGCTCTGCCGATTTTGAAAACGCGTTTTTGTCGCCAGGCCCAGACCGACGGGCTGACATAGTGAATCGTTTTGATGCCCTGCTTTTTCAGATTCCCTTCGAGGGTAATATTGAAGTCAGGGGCGTCGATGCCGACGAAGACATCAGGGCGCAGCTCGCCAAAACGGCGGGTCAAATCGGCGCGAATATGGAGTAAGCGACGCAGGCGACCGAGCACTTCAACAATGCCCATCACCGCCAGCTCTTCCATTTCATACCAGGCTTCACACCCTTCCGCCTGCATTAGCGGCCCCGCCACGCCAACAAAGCGCGCATTCGGGATGCGGGCTTTGAGAGCGCGGATGAGGCCTGCACCTAGAATATCGCCGGAGGTTTCTCCGGCGACCAGGGCAATCGTCAGGGGACGCGATTCAGCCATTACCGAATCAAGCCGCGGGTAGAACGAGCGAAGAAATCGACAAACGGCTGAACTTCAGGATGCTGAGCGGCCAGCTCGGCGATTTCCGGTTTGGCTTCTTCCAGCGTTTTGCCGCTGCGGTACAGCAGCTTATACGCGTTGCGGATCGCGGTGATTGCTTCCCGGCTGAAGCCGCGGCGTTTCAGGCCTTCGATGTTGACGCCGAACGGCGTCGCATGGTTGCCCTGGGCAATTACGAACGGCGGAACGTCCTGCGCCACGCCGGAACAGCCGCCAACCATAACGTGTGAGCCAATGACGCAGAACTGGTGCACCGCCGTCATGCCGCCGATAATGACATAATCATCCAGCGAAACATGGCCCGCGAGCGTCGCGTTATTGGCCAGAATGCAGCGATCGCCAAGCGTACAATCGTGCGCCACGTGGGCGTTGATCATCAGCAGGTTATCGTTGCCCACCTTTGTTAATCCACCGCCCTGTACTGTGCCGCGATGAATGGTGACGCTTTCGCGAATGCGGTTGCGATCGCCAATTTCCACCCGGGTCGGTTCGCCAGCATATTTCAGATCCTGGTTAACTTCACCGATGGAAGCGAACTGATAGATCTCATTGTCACGGCCGATTTTGGTGTGACCGTTAACGACAACGTGAGACTTCAGCACGGTGCCTTCGCCGATTTCGACGTTAGCGCCAACAATACAAAACGGACCAATGTGGACGTTAGCGCCAATCACGGCGCCTTCTTCTACAATGGCGGTAGGATGAACAAAAGCGGTTTTATCAATCACGTATCAGGCCTCCCGGCTACGCGCACACATCATCGTCGCTTCGCAAACCACTTTACCGTCAACCAGCGCAACGCCTTTGAAACGGGTCAGGCCGCGGCGGGTTTTCTCGAAAGTGACTTCCATAATCATCTGATCGCCTGGTACTACCGGGCGTTTGAAGCGTGCTTCATCGATACCCGCGAAGTAGTACAGCTCGCCTGGTTCCAGTTTTCCGACGCTTTTAAATGCCAGAATCCCGGTGGCCTGCGCCATTGCTTCCAGAATCAGCACGCCCGGCAAAATCGGCTTACCAGGGAAGTGCCCCTGGAAAAACGGCTCGTTTACAGAAACATTTTTTACTGCGCGCAGAAAACGACCTTCTTCAAAATCCAGCACGCGGTCTACCAGCAGGAACGGGTAACGGTGAGGCAGAAGTTCCAGAATCTCTTCAATGTGCAGAGTATGAGTGTCAGTAGTCAAAATACTCTTCCTGTCTAAATTTACTAAAAGGCAATAATAACACGGCCTGCGGCAATCTTTTAGCGAATGCAACAGGCCGGAAATGTCATGTGACCAAATGATGAATTAGTCTTGTTGATTAACCTTGCGCTCAATCGCTTTAAGGCGCTTGCTCATCTCGTCAATATTCATCACCAGCGCAGCGGTTTTACGCCACGCCTTGTTCGGCTGCAGCGGAATACCGGAGGAGTATACGCCAGGTTCGCTGATAGGACGCATCACCATCCCCATCCCCGTGACGGTGACCTTATCGCAGATTTCCATATGGCCGTTAATCACGCTGGCACCGCCAATCATGCAGTAGCGGCCAATTTTCAGGCTGCCCGCCATGATGACACCGCCGGCAACCGCGGTATTGTCGCCAATCACCACGTTATGCGCAATCTGGCACTGGTTATCAATGATAACGCCGTTGCCAATCACGGTATCGTCCAGCGCACCACGGTCAATCGTGGTGCAGGCACCGATCTCTACGCGATCGCCAATAATGACGCGGCCCAGCTGCGGGATCTTCACCCAGTTACCACGATCGTTAGCGTAGCCGAAGCCATCCGCGCCGATCACCGTGCTGGACTGGATCAGGCAATTTTCGCCGATCTCAATCTCATGATAAACGGTCACATTGGCCCACAAACGCGAGCCGGCGCCTATTTTCGTATTTTTCCCAACGAAGCAGCCTGCGCCGATCACCACGTTATCGCCCAGTACAACACCGGATTCGATAACGGCGTTGGCGCCGATGGCGACGTTGTTACCCAGCTTCGCCGACGGATCGATGACCGCGCTCGGCGCGATATCCTGTGCCGGCTGCGGCGTGGTATCAAGAATTTGAGCCATGCGCGCGTAGGTCAGGTAGGGGTTACGCACTACCAGTGCGGCGCTATGGGCAAAAGGTAAATCATCCTGCGTCATTACAACGGCAGAAGCCTGGCAAGCGGCCAGGTGCTCACGGTACTTAGGGTTGACCATGAAAGTGATTTGGCCCGTTTTCGCGCTCTGCATGGACGCAACGCCGGTGATGACGATATCGCCATCACCGTGTAATTCTGCATCCAACTGCTGCGCGAGATCAGCCAGTCGAATTGAAGGCATTACTTATTTAACCTGTTTCAGCACATCAGCGGTGATGTCTTTTACATCGCTGCTGTTGTATGCAACGGCATTCGCGTCAACCACCAGATCGATGCTCTGATCTTTCGCTACGCTCTGTACGGCAGTCTGGATACGGGTAACCAGTTTGCCACGCTCTTCGTTGGAACGACGTGCGCGATCCTGCTCAAACGCCTGCGCTTTCTGGGAGAAGGTCTGGCGCTGAGCCATCACGTCTTTTTCCAGTTTGGTACGATCGGCGCCCGGCTTCATGGACTGCAGACGCTGCATTTTGGACTGCAGGTCGCCTTCCATACGCTGCAGTTCGCTAGCGCGGCCTTTGAACTCGTTTTCCAGCGTGTTGGAAACGCCAGTTTTCTGGGCAACCTGTTGGAACAGGCTGTTCATGTTCACCAGGGCAATTTTATCTGCCGCCTGAGCGGAAGTTACCATTGCCAAACCCAGACCTGCAGCTAATAACCACTTTTTCACAATAAACTCCTTACCATCCCATGAGTACCCAGGGGTACCGTTATTTGCGTGGCGAGGCGATAACCACGTTATCGCCTACAGTCAGCGCTATACTGCACTTGCATTCCGTTGCCGCCAACAATTACCAGGTTTTACCAATGTTAAACTGGAACTGTTCGGCTTTGTCTCCATCGTACTTTTTGAACGGTTGGGCGTAGGAGAAGACCAACGGCCCCAACGGCGACATCCACTGCACGGCAATACCCGCAGACATACGGATGTTGCTCGGATCACTGTAATCCGGGTAACCGCCATAGGCGTTCGAATCCCAGTGAGTATCCCATACGGTACCCATATCCCAGAAGACGGAAGTACGGACCGAGTTCGCATATTTGTCACTAATAAACGGCGTCGGGGTAATCAGCTCCAGGCTGGCCACCGCCATCGCGTTACCGCCAACCGCATCATCGGATTTACACGGTGCGGATTCGGTGCTCTTACAGTCATTGGTATAACCGCTATCGCCATCATGACGGCTGCTCGACGGGAAGTACACCGCCTTCGGACCAATGGTGTTCGACTGGAAGCCACGCACGGTGCTGGAACCACCAGCATAGAAGTTCTCATAGAACGGCATCTCTTTGCCGCCGATACCATCGCCATAGCCAAAGCGGGTACGACCCAGCACTACCCACTGGTGATCGTTGTCGATCGGCACATAGGTGGCGGTATCCAGCGTCGCTTTGTAGTATTCGTTGTCTGAACCCGGAATGGTCACCTTACCGTTCAGGTTGACGCGCGAACCTTCCGTTGGGAAGAAGCCGCGGTCAAGCTTGTTATAGGTCCAACCGTAGTTGAAGGTGAAGTCATTCGCACTGAACGAGTTCCGGTCGTTGGTATTGTCCGGATACTGGCCCATTGAGTTCAGGTAACGCCACATCGCCACCTGCGGCTGCATATTGGACAGGGAGTTATGCACATACCCGACGCCGGCGCGCAGCGTGTTGTATTCGTTGATCGGGAAGCCCAGCGTAACGTCTGTACCATAGCTTTTGTTGGTATAGTCAGACAGATCCGCATCGTTCGCATCAAAGTCATTATAGAAGATACGACCGCCGAGGCTCACACCGTCTACGGTGAAGTACGGGTTGGTCACCGACAGCTCGGTATAGGTCTGGTAGTCGTTTTTGGTACCGTTGATCCCGACCGCATAGCCAGTACCTAACCAGTTATCCTGCTGAACGCCCGCCTGGAAGCTGACGCCGCTCTCGGTGCCGTAGCCGATACCGAAGTTGAAGCTACCGGTGTTACGCTCTTTCACCTTGTAGACAACGTCGACCTGGTCCGGGCTGCCCGGTACGCGCTGGGTATCGGTATCCACCGTTTCGAAGAAGCCTAAACGGTTGAGACGGTCTTTACCCTGATCGACGAGGTCGCTGCCCAGCCACGCGCCTTCCATCTGGCGCATTTCGCGGCGCAGAACGGCGTCTTTGGAGGTGTCGTTGCCTTCGAAGCGAATTTTACGCACGTAATAGCGGTTGCCCGCGTCGACGTTAACGTGCAGCTTAACGGTTTTATCGCTGTCGTTAATCTCCGGCTGCGACTGTACGCGCGGGTAGGCGTAACCATAACGACCCAACAGTTTCTTGATGTCGTTTTCCATCTTGGTCACTTTCGCGCCGTTATACAGTTCACCCGGCTCGACTTTGGTCAGCGCTTCGATTTCCGCGGAATGGCCGGCGAGGTTGCCCGTCACCTGCACTCCGGAAAACTTGTACTGATCGCCTTCGGTGATGTTGACGGTGATGTAGATCCCTTTCTTATCTGGCGTCAGGCTGACCTGGGTAGAATCGATGTTGAAACGGGCATAGCCGCGATCCAGGTAGTAGCTGCGCAGGGTTTCAAGGTCGCCCGCCAGCTTCTGCTTCTGGTATTTACGGTCGCCGACCACGTTCCACCACGGTACTTCATCGCGCAGCTGGAAGTGGGAGATCAGCTCATCGGTCGAAAACGCATGGTTGCCGACGATGTTGATCTGCTGAATTTTTGCGGAGACGCCTTCCTGGAAGACCAGCTTCAGGTCGACACGGTTACGCGGCAGCGGCGTAACGACCGCTTTGACGCTGGCGCTGTATTTACCAACGCTGTAGTAGAAATCCTCGAGACCCTTCTCGATATCCGCGATGGTCGTGCGGTCAAGCGACTCGCCCACCCGAACGCCAGAGGCCTCAAGGTTCTGCTTGAGCATGTCATCTTTCACCGACTTGTTGCCGGAGAAGGTGATGCTGGCGATCGTCGGACGCTCTTTCACCTGCACCAGCAGGGTATCACCATCGCGCAGGACGCGAACGTCCTCGAAGTTGCCAGTGGCAAACAGCGCGCGGATAGTGTTACTGATATCATCGTCGGTCACCGTATCGCCAGGACGCACTGGCATACTGAGGAGGGCCGCACCAACAGCGACACGCTGCAAGCCTTCGAAATGAATGTCCTTCACCACGAACCCTTCAGCACCGTATACAGTCGCGCTGCTAAACAGCAGCGACGCTATGAGCAACTTTTTCATCGCCATCGTTATTATGCGTTCTTCCTAACAAACTCTCTTATAACCGAGAGAAATCATTGAAAAGTGCAAGCCCCATTAACAGCACCAGCAGTATTGAGCCAATGCGATAACTAAAGTCTTGAACTCGCTCGGATACCGGCCCGCCCTTCAGCTTTTCAATCGCTAAAAACAGCAGATGTCCCCCATCCAGTACGGGTAGTGGGAACAGGTTGATAATTCCGAGGTTCACGCTAATCAGCGCAAGGAACATCAGATAATAAATCAACCCAAACTCCGCTGACATTCCAGCCCCCTGAGCGATAGAGATCGGCCCACTGAGGTTGTTCAGTTTGACATCACCGGTTATCAATTTACCCAGCATCCTGACCGTCAGTGACATCAGCTGCCAGGTTTTATCCGTGGCTTCAGCGATGGCGGCAAACGGTCCGTACTGACGTACAGTCTTGTATTCTTCAGGCAGCGGGATGACCTTTGGCACCACCCCTGCAAACCCTTCAGCCTTACCTTTCACCGTTTTCGCATCCGGCGTCAGGGTTAACGGCAGCGCACTTCCCTGCCGTTCAATCTCCAGCGCCAGCGCTTTGCCCGGATTATCGCGCACTAGATTAACAAACGTCATCCACTGCGTTAACGGTTGACCATCGACTTTAACGATCCGGTCGCCCGCTTGCAAACCCGCTTTCTGGGCTGCCGAACCCGCCTGGACTTCCGCCAGCACTGTATCAATCTGCGCGCTGCGCGGCTGGATCCCCAGTGACGTCACGGGATCTTGCTTGTCGGGCTCAAAGGCCCAGTGCCGCAGATCGACGATTTTATCCTGGCGCTGATTAGTCCCGAAAGGGGCGACGGTAAGTATTGTTTGCGGGTTGCCGATTTTGGCGACCAGCTGCATACGCACCGCATCCCAATCAGGCGTTTCGATACCATCTATCGCTTTAAGTTCCGTTCCTTTTGCAATTTGTGCTTGCGCGGCAACCGAATTGGGCGTTATTTCACCCACCACCGGCCGCACGCCGGGAACGCCGATGATGAACACCAGCCAGTAAGCAAAGATAGCGAAAATGAAGTTAGCGATGGGGCCGGCGGCAATCACCGCCGCACGCTGACCGACGGTTTTATTGTTGAAAGCGTAGTGACGCATCTCCGGCGCAACTGCTTCAACACGCTCATCCAGCATCTTGACGTAGCCGCCCAGCGGAATCAGGGCGATGACGAACTCTGTGCCCTGCTTATCCATCCGCCGCCACAGCGCTTTACCGAAGCCGATAGAAAAACGCTCAACCCGGATACCGCAGCGGCGCGCCACCCAAAAATGGCCAAACTCATGCACCGTAATCAGTACGCCAAGCGCAATGATAAAAGCCGCCAGATTCCAGAGCACGCTCAGCATATTACCTTCCGTCAAATCGTCCTGAAGACTAACAGTAGCAGACAGGCAAAGACCGGCACCGCCGCCGTCAGGCTGTCGATACGATCAAGAATACCACCGTGTCCGGGAATCAAGTGCCCGCTATCCTTAATGCCGGCCTCGCGCTTAAACATACTTTCCGTCAAGTCGCCCAATACCGAAGCCAGAGCAGCTACTACCGAACAAACCAGCAGCACCGTCGGCGTGACGTCAAGGTGCGCCCACACTCCGTAGGCCCAGGAGATCACCGCCGCGGTCAGCAAACCGCCAAAAAAGCCCTGCCAGGTTTTTCCCGGAGAAACCTTCGGCGCCAGCTTATGCTTACCGAACATTTTGCCAAACATATAGGCGCCGGAGTCCGCACCCCAGACCAGGATCATGACGTACAGCAGCCACAGCGCACCGCTGTAATGGTTATCAGTATAGTGCCAGGCGCGCAGCGCCAGCATACCCCAGAAAAACGGCACGATGGTCAGGATGCCAAAGATCAGGCGCAGCACTTTAGAATGACGCCAGAAGGCCGCTGACGCCGGGTAAGAAAGCACCAGCAACAGCGCGACGATCCACCAGGCGAAAGAGGCCCATAGCGACCCTTCGACCATCGGTTGATGGACGTCATAATGGTATTCAGGCAGCAGAAAAAGCATCGCCGCCAGCAGAAGGCCGCAGAGTACCGCCAACCAAACCCGCTGCGACGTCGAGGTGAAACCGCTCAGTTGTCCCCACTCCCAGGCGGCGAGCATACACACGACCAGGGTGACGATAGCAAAGCCCATCGGCGGCAATAAAAACAATGCCGCAATGACGACGGGGATTAAGACGAAAGCAGATATCAGGCGATACTTCAGCAAAAGTGACCCCCATCAGGCATGACTGCCACCCGGCTCAGTGCCGCCGAAACGACGCTCTCGATTAACAAAGGCATGGAGTGCACCTTCAAAGTCCTGTTCAGCAAAATCGGGCCAAAGAACATCCGTAAAGTAAAGTTCGGCATAGGCAATTTGCCAAATCAGAAAGTTACTTATTCGGTGCTCTCCCCCGGTCCTAATAACTAAATCAACGGGAGCCAGTTCATGCATGCAGACCTGCTGACTCAGCATGTCCTCTGTGATCTGCTCAGGCAGCAGCGTCCCGTCCTGTACCTGTTTCGCCAGCAGACGAACGCCCTGGGTAATATCCCAGCGGCCGCCGTAATTTGCCGCAATGTTCAGCGTCAAGCCGGTATTGTTTGCGGTCAGCGCTTCCGCTTTGCGGATACGCTCCTGCAGGCGCGCATTGAAGCGCGTGGTGTCGCCAATAATCCGCAAACGCACATTGTGTCGATGCAGACTTTTGACTTCGCTATCCAGCGCCCAGACGAAAAGCTCCATCAGCGCACTGACTTCCTGCGCAGGACGATTCCAGTTTTCACTGCTGAACGCGTATAACGTTAACGCCTCAATCCCATTATTCGCCGCGAAGGAAACCGCACGACGTACGGATTTCGCACCGGCCTTATGCCCGAAAGCGCGAATTTTACCTTGCCTTTTCGCCCAACGGCCGTTGCCATCCATAATAATGGCGACATGACGGCAGCCATGGGTGGGCGATATTTCGCTGACAGTTTGATTAGCAGACAACATCACGCGTTTTAAGTCCATAATAAGGATTAACTAGCCACCAAACAGAGGCCACCGGGCCGCGCTGGATACGCATTTTTATCCGATGCCGGGGCTGCAGCCAATCGCAGAGAACAACCAAAAGCTTTACGCAAAAAAGCCGTGTTTTGCCACGGCCACCGTAATCTTTAACAACAAAATGCAACGATCGGGTGGCGCAGACTATATCACCGAAGCCTTGCGCCCACAAATATCACCGCGTTACGCCTGTGCGCTCCACCGCTTTAGCTGCTGGTGAGCAACCGCGCGGGCATCAGCGTCGATAACCAGAACATCATCAATGCTTTGCGGCTCTTCCAGGTTCATCTTGTCCAGCACGGCCTGGTTAACCGCCGCAATATCGGTAAAGCGGATATCGCCATGCAGAAACGCCGCAACCGACTCTTCATTGGCCGCATTCAGCGAGGTGGTTGCCGCCTGGCCGACCTCAAACGCGTCCATCGCCAGCTTCAGGCAGGGGTAGCGCGTATAGTCTGGCGCGGAGAAGCTCAGATTGCTCAACTGGCAGAAGTCCAGCGGCTTAACGCCGGAATTCAGCCGCTGCGGCCAGCCCATGGTATGCGCGATAGGCGTGCGCATATCCGGCTCCCCAAGCTGCGCCAGCACGCTGCCGTCCTGATAGCGAACCATCGAGTGGATCACCGACTGCGGGTGGATCAGCACTTCCATCTGCTGTGCAGAGGCATTGAACAGCCAGCGCGCTTCAATGTACTCCAGGCCTTTATTCATCATCGTGGCTGAGTCGACGGAGATCTTACGTCCCATTGACCAGTTTGGATGGCGGCAGGCCTGATCCGGCGTCATCGCCGCCAGTTCAGCCACGGCGGTCTCGCGGAAGGGCCCGCCGGAGCCGGTCAGCAGGATTGACGAAACGCCATGCTGTGCGAGATCAGCGTATCCCAGTTGCTGCTGAATTGTCTCCGGCATACTCTGAAAAATCGCGTTATGTTCGCTATCCACCGGCAGCAGTCGCGCGCCTGACCGCTGGACCGCCTCCATGAACAGGCGACCGCAGGTCACCAGCGATTCTTTATTCGCTAACAGCACCGTTTTGCCGGCGCGGATCGCCGCCAGCGTCGGTACCAGTCCCGCCGCGCCGACGATGGCCGCCATGACCTGATCGACGTCATCCAGCGCGGCGACCTCGGCCGCCGCCTGCTGGCCGCTCAGCACCTCCGTATGGCAGCCATGCTCATGCAGACGGGTGCGCAAGCGCTCGGCGCTTTGCGCATCATCCATCACGGCGTAACGCGGGGTAAATTCCAGGCATTGTTCAACCATACGGTCAACGTTTTTCCCCGCGACCAGCGCGGCGATGGAAAAGCGACCAGGGTTATGGCGCACCACATCCAGCGTGCTACAGCCAATGGATCCGGTCGAACCGAGAACGGTTAATTGCTTCATGAAACGTCCAGAAGAGTGGAAACAGAATAAAAAGCAAAACGCCGCCAGCGAGCCCCTACGCTACCACTCTCGGGGAAAAGACGACGGCATTAGGCCTTCAACTAGCGCTAAAGGCTACAAGGCCAGCCTTCTCAACGCAATCCCGAGAATTGAGCGTACAGTCTCCTGTACGGCGTTTCAGATTTTACTCAGACCAGTCAGTACCCAGCCCGAGCAACGGCAGAGCATCAGAACTGCATCAGTTCCGCTTCTTTGTCTGCCAGCGCCGCGTCAACTTTTTTGATGGCGGCGTCAGTCATTTTCTGCACGTCGTCCTGAGAACGGCGATCGTCATCTTCGCTGATCTCTTTTTCTTTCAGCAGCGCTTTGACTTTATCGTTGGCGTCGCGGCGAACGTTGCGCACAGCAACACGCGCCTGCTCAGCTTCGCCACGGACGATCTTGGTCAGATCTTTACGGCGCTCTTCGGTCAGCGGCGGCAGAGGAACACGAATATCGCTGCCGGCAGAACTTGGGTTCAGACCGAGGTCAGAGGCCATGATCGCTTTTTCAACGGCGGCGGACATAGAGCGGTCAAAGACGTTGATTTTCAGGGTACGGGAGTCTTCGACGGTGACGCTGGCCAGCTGGCGCAGCGGGGTCGGAGTACCATAGTATTCAACAACAATCCCGTCCAGCAGGCTCGGAGAAGCACGACCCGTGCGAATTTTGCTGATTTGGTTTTTGAATGCTTCGACGCATTTTTCCATGCGGATTTCAGCATCTTTTCTGATATCGCTAATCACGTTACGAATCCTTGAAAGCTTGTCTCAGTCAGACCAGACGGTTGCCCGTCGGAAAATGAGCTAAGTATAGTCAGATTTAATGAAAATCACCGGGCAATATCCCCGCGAAAGTAAAGCGGAATATTACCCGGATTTGGCGCTGACGGGAATTATTCCGTGATCAATGTGCCTTCTTTTTCGCCCATCACCACGCGACGCAGCGCGCCAGGTTTGTTCATGTTAAAGACGCGAATCGGCAGTTTGTGGTCGCGCGCCAGGGTAAAGGCCGCCAGATCCATCACTTTCAGCTCTTTATCCAGCACTTCGCTGTAGGTCAGCTGATCGTACATGGTGGCAGAAGGATCTTTTGCCGGGTCGGCGGTGAATACGCCATCAACCTTGGTCGCTTTCAGCACCACATCGGCTTCAATTTCAATACCGCGCAGGCAAGCTGCGGAGTCGGTGGTAAAGAACGGGTTGCCGGTACCCGCGGACAGGATCACCACGCGGTTGTTACGCAGCAGGCTGATCGCCTCTGCCCAGCTGTAGTTATCGCACACACCGTTCAGCGGGATGGCGGACATCAGACGAGCGTTCACATAGGCGCGGTGGAGCGCATCACGCATCGCGAGGCCATTCATGACCGTTGCCAGCATGCCCATGTGGTCGCCCACAACGCGGTTCATACCCGCTTTCGCCAGACCAGCACCACGGAACAGGTTACCGCCACCAATTACTACGCCAACCTGAATACCCAGCTCAACCAGCTCTTTGATCTCCTGAGCCATGCGGTCAAGTATGCTTGCATCAATACCGAAGCCTTCTGAGCCCTGCAGCGCTTCGCCACTTAATTTCAGCAGAATACGTTTGTAGACGGGTTTTGCATTGGTAGCCATGTTTCTTTCCTGAGACTGTCAACGAATGAGATGTGAGAATTCCGGCGACATTGTATGTCGCATTTCAGCGCGGCCACTATAAGCCGTTGGCTGAATTTACAAAATGGGCGCAAAAAGAAGCCGCCCTCAGGCGGCTCCTTTTTTTAAAAATTAAGACTGCTTGGACATCGCAGCAACTTCTGCTGCAAAGTCAGTCTCAACTTTCTCGATACCTTCGCCCACTTCAAAGCGGATGAAGCCAGTCACGTCAGCGTTGTGCTCTTTCAGCAGCTGACCAACAGATTTGCTCGGCTCCATAACGAAAGGCTGACCAGTCAGAGAAACTTCGCCGGTGAATTTCTTCATGCGGCCTTCAACCATTTTCTCTGCGATTTCTTTCGGCTTACCGGACTGCATCGCGATGTCCAGCTGAACCTGGTACTCTTTTTCTACCACGTCAGCAGACACGTCTTCCGGCTTAACGAATTCCGGCTTGCTTGCTGCAACGTGCATTGCCAGCTGCTTAACCAGCTCTTCGTCAGCGCCTTTAGCGGCAACCAGAACGCCGATGCGCGCACCGTGCTGGTAGCTGCCCAGAACGTCGCCTTCCAGAACTGCGATACGACGGATGTTGATGTTCTCACCGATTTTAGCAACCAGGGCAACACGTTCTTCTTCGAACTGTGCTTTCAGAACTTCAACGTCAGAGATTTTACCCGCAACAGCCGCGTCCAGTACTTTGTCAGCAAATGCCTGGAAACCACCATCTTTAGCAACGAAGTCAGTCTGGCAGTTAACTTCCAGAATGTAACCGTAGTTACCTTCGATTTTGGTTTTGATCACGCCGTCAGCAGCCACGTTGCCTGCTTTCTTCGCCGCTTTGATCGCGCCGGATTTACGCATGTTTTCGATTGCCAGCTCGATGTCGCCATTCGCTTCAGTCAGCGCTTTTTTGCAATCCATCATGCCTGCGCCAGTACGTTCGCGCAGCTCTTTTACCAGGGAAGCGGTAATTTCAGCCATTCTAAAATCCTCGGGAGATGTGGATACTGCCCGGCCAGAGGCCAAACAGCGTAAATTGAAAAAAGGGGCCGATAATGGGCCCCTATTCATACACGGTACTAATAAGGGCTTAAACCTTATTATTCAGCTTCTACGAAGCTTTCTTCCGCCTGAGAAGCCAGGTCCTGAGAGCGACCTTCACGAACGGTAGCAGCCACAGCGCCCAGGTACAGGCTTACTGCGCGGATTGCATCGTCGTTACCCGGGATAACGAAGTCAACGCCGTCCGGATCAGAGTTGGTATCAACGATAGCAAATACCGGGATACCCAGGTTGTTTGCTTCTTTGATAGCGATGTGCTCGTGGTCAGCGTCGATAACGAACAGTGCGTCCGGCAGGCCGCCCATATCTTTGATACCGCCCAGGCTGTTTTCCAGCTTGTCCAGCTCACGAGTACGCATCAGCGCTTCTTTTTTGGTCAGCTTGTCGAAAGTACCGTCCTGGGACTGAGTTTCCAGGTCTTTCAGACGTTTGATGGACTGACGAACGGTTTTCCAGTTAGTCAGCATACCGCCCAGCCAGCGATGGTTCACGAAGAACTGGTCGCAGCTGTTAGCAGCGTCTTTTACCGCTTCGCTTGCAGCGCGCTTAGTACCAACGAAAAGGATTTTACCTTTACGAGCAGCGATCTTGTTCAGTTCAGCCAGCGCTTCGTTGAACATCGGTACGGTTTTCTCAAGGTTGATGATGTGAACTTTGTTACGCGCACCGAAGATGAACGGCTTCATTTTCGGGTTCCAGTAACGGGTCTGGTGACCGAAGTGAACACCAGCCTTGAGCATGTCGCGCATGGAAACAGTTGCCATGTTTAAAACCTCTATAGATTAAATTGGGGTTATGCCTCCACGTATCCCATATTACCGACCCCGAAGGGCACCCCGGAATATGTGCCGATACGTGTGTGTTATTACACAAAGTGAGCTATGTCGCTTACGTCCATCCTTGTGTATCTGAGATGGAACGGAAGTCCGGCGCGCTTTATACCACAAAACCCTGCCAGACACCAACTCTTGTTGACGTGTCGTGCTGTTAATGATTCTCAATTTGGCACCAGCCTGCCCGGACTGTTACCATTGACAAGACTTACTCTATTATTGTCGAAAAAATCGACACTGCTGGACATATTCCATGGCTATCTCTATCAAGACACCTGAAGACATTGAAAAAATGCGCGTTGCCGGCCGCCTGGCCGCTGAAGTGCTGGAAATGATTGAACCCTGGGTGAAACCGGGCGTGAGCACCGGCGAGCTGGACCGCATCTGTAACGACTACATCGTTAACGAGCAGAAGGCCATCTCCGCCTGCCTCGGCTACCATGGTTATCCGAAATCCGTCTGCATTTCGGTCAACGAAGTGGTCTGCCACGGCATTCCTGATGACGGCAAACTGCTCAAAGACGGCGATATCGTTAACATCGACGTGACGGTCATTAAAGATGATTTCCATGGCGATACCTCCAAAATGTTTATCGTCGGCAAACCGACGATTCTCGGCGAGCGCCTGTGCCGTATCACTCAGGAAAGCCTGTACCTGGCGCTGAAAATGGTGAAGCCGGGGATCAACCTGCGCACCATCGGCGCGGCTATTCAAAAATATGTGGAAGCGGAAGGTTTTTCCGTGGTTCGCGAATACTGTGGTCACGGTATCGGCCGCGGCTTCCATGAAGAGCCACAGGTGCTGCACTACGACTCGCCGGAGACCAACGTTGTGCTCAAACCAGGCATGACCTTTACCATCGAGCCGATGGTCAACGCCGGTAAAAAAGAGATCCGCAGCATGAAAGACGGCTGGACGGTGAAAACCAAAGACCGGAGCTTGTCTGCGCAGTATGAGCATACTATTGTGGTGACTGACAACGGCTGCGAAATTCTGACGCTACGCAAGGATGACACCATCCCGGCGATAATCTCGCACGATGAATGATGAAAAGCCGGCGCCCGCCGGCTTTTTTATTAGATAGTTTTTTCTTATGGTGACGCGATGAGCAACTCATTACCTGACACAGCCTGCCCTCTTCTGCTCGTCCCGCCGGAACATCCGGTGAGCTGGCCGCAGGGCGATCTGAACTGTGCCGCAATCAAGGCGCACATCGATACCTTCCAGCACTGGCTGGGCGAGGCGTTTGACTCCGGCATCGCCGCGGAGCAGCTCATTGCGGCGCGCACTGAATTTATTGACCAGCTGCTACAGCGGCTATGGATCGCCTACGGTTTTGAATCCGTCGGCGATCTGGCGCTGGTCGCCGTCGGCGGCTATGGCCGCGGCGAGCTGCACCCGCTCTCAGACGTCGACCTGCTGATCCTCAGTCGTAAAAAACTGCCGGACGACCAGGCGCAAAAAGTCGGCGAACTGCTCACCCTGCTGTGGGACGTCAAGCTGGAGGTGGGCCACAGCGTACGCACCCTCGAAGAGTGCCTGCTGGAAGGTCTCTCGGATCTGACCGTTGCCACCAACTTAATCGAATCGCGCCTGCTGATCGGCGACGTCGCGCTGTTCCTTGAACTGCAAAAACATATTTTTAGCGACGGCTTTTGGCCATCGGAAAAGTTCTTCGCCGCCAAGGTCGAAGAGCAGAACGTCCGTCATCAGCGCTATCATGGCACCAGCTATAACCTCGAGCCGGACGTGAAAAGCAGCCCCGGCGGCTTGCGCGATATCCATACGCTACAGTGGGTGGCTCGCCGCCATTTCGGCGCCACCTCAATGGATGAGATGGTCGGCTTCGGCTTTCTGACCGAAGCCGAGCGCAATGAACTCAATGAGTGTCTGCATCAGCTGTGGCGCATCCGTTTCGCGCTGCATCTCGAACTCACACGCTATGACAACCGTCTGCTTTTCGACCGCCAGCTCAGCGTGGCCCGCCGGCTCGGCTATGAAGGCGACGGCAACCAGCCGATTGAACACATGATGAAGGACTTCTTCCGCGTTACCCGCCGGGTGAGCGAGCTGAATCAGATGCTGCTTCAGCTGTTTGAGGAGGCTATCCTCGCCCTGACCGAGGATGAAAAACCACGCCCGATCGATGATGATTTCCAGCTGCGCGGCACCCTTATCGATCTGCGTGACGACACGCTGTTTATTCGCGAACCACAGGCCATTCTGCGCATGTTTTATATGATGGTGCGCAACAGCACTATCACCGGCATCTACTCCACAACGTTGCGCCATCTGCGCCACGCCCGCCGCCATCTGACCCAGCCGCTGTGCTATATCCCGGAGGCGCGCACGCTCTTTCTTAGCATGCTGCGCCACCAGGGGGCGGTAAGCCGTGGGCTACTGCCGATGCACCGTCACAGCGTGCTGTGGGCCTATATGCCGCAGTGGTCGCATATCGTCGGCCAGATGCAGTTCGACCTGTTTCACGCCTATACCGTCGATGAACACACTATCCGGGTGATGCTCAAGCTTGAGAGCTTTGCCAAAGAAGAGACCCGCAGCCGCCACCCGCTGTGCGTGGAGCTGTGGCCGCGCTTAACGCACCCGGAGCTTATCTTAATCGCTGCCCTGTTCCACGACATCGCCAAAGGGCGCGGCGGCGACCACTCGATCCTCGGCGCGCAGGATGTGCTGAAGTTTGCCGAGCTGCACGGGCTGAACTCCCGCGAAACGCAGCTGGTCGCCTGGCTGGTACGCCATCATCTGCTGATGTCGGTCACCGCCCAGCGGCGCGATATTCAGGATCCGGAGGTGATTAAGCAATTCGCCGAGGAGGTGCAAACGGAAAATCGTCTGCGCTATCTGGTGTGTCTGACCGTCGCCGATATCTGCGCCACTAACGAAACCCTGTGGAACAGCTGGAAGCAGAGCCTGCTGCGCGAGCTCTATTTCGCCACTGAAAAACAGCTGCGCCGCGGCATGCAAAGCACCCCGGACATGCGCGAACGGGTGCGCCACCATCAGCTACAGGCGCTGGCCCTGCTGCGGATGGACAATATTAATGAAGAGGCGCTGCACCAGATCTGGAACCGCTGCCGCGCCAACTATTTCGTGCGACATACGCCGACGCAGCTCGCCTGGCACGCCCGCAACCTGCTGCGTCATGATCTGAATAAGCCGATGATCCTGCTGAGCTCGCAGGCCACCCGTGGCGGAACGGAGATTTTTATCTGGAGCCCGGATCGCCCTTACCTGTTCGCCGCGGTGTGTGGCGAACTTGACCGTCGCAACCTCAGCGTCCACGACGCGCAGATCTTCACCACCCGCGACGGTATGGCGATGGATACCTTTATCGTCCTCGAACCCGATGGCAGTCCGCTATCCGCCGACCGCCACGAGGCAATCCGCCAGGGTCTGGAGCAGACCATCACTCAGCGCAGCTGGCAGCCTCCGGCCCCGCGTCGTCAGGCGGCAAAGTTACGCCATTTTTCCGTAGACACCGAGGTGAATTTCCTGCCGACCCATACCGACCGAAAATCGTTTCTGGAGCTGATTGCGCTCGACCAGCCCGGGCTGCTCGCGCGTGTCGGCCAGGTGTTCGCCGACCTCGGCATATCGCTTCACGGAGCGCGAATTACGACAATTGGTGAGCGAGTAGAAGATTTATTTATAATCGCCACCGCCGACCGGCGTGCCCTTAATAATGAGCTGCAACAAGAAGTGCAACAACGGTTGACAGCGGCCCTCAATCCAAACGATAAAGGGTGACGTATTTTTTTTAGTGAATGGAAAGAAACAATGCAGCAGTTACAGAACGTTATTGAGTCCGCCTTCGAGCGTCGCGCCGACATCACGCCGGCTAATGTGGATACCGTGACCCGCGAAGCGGTTAATCAGGTTATCGCCCTTCTGGATTCCGGCGCGCTGCGCGTCGCTGAGAAGATCGACGGTCAGTGGGTGACGCATCAGTGGCTGAAGAAGGCGGTACTGCTCTCTTTCCGTATTAACGATAACCAGGTTATCGATGGTGCGGAAAGCCGCTACTTCGATAAAGTGCCGATGAAATTCGCTGACTATGACGAAGCGCGTTTCCAGAAAGAAGGTTTCCGCGTGGTGCCGCCGGCCGCGGTGCGCCAGGGTGCGTTCATCGCCCGCAACACCGTGCTGATGCCCTCCTACGTTAACATCGGCGCCTACGTTGACGAAGGCACCATGGTTGATACCTGGGCCACCGTCGGTTCCTGCGCGCAGATCGGTAAAAACGTGCACCTGTCCGGCGGCGTCGGCATCGGTGGCGTACTGGAGCCACTGCAGGCGAACCCGACCATCATCGAAGATAACTGCTTCATCGGCGCACGCTCTGAGGTGGTTGAAGGGGTGATTGTCGAAGAAGGTTCCGTCATCTCCATGGGCGTTTACCTCGGTCAGAGCACCAAAATCTACGATCGCGAAACCGGTGAAGTCTTCTACGGCCGCGTACCGGCTGGCTCGGTGGTGG
Organism: Klebsiella africana; assembly: GCF_020526085.1. Classification (NCBI taxonomy): domain Bacteria; kingdom Pseudomonadati; phylum Pseudomonadota; class Gammaproteobacteria; order Enterobacterales; family Enterobacteriaceae; genus Klebsiella; species Klebsiella africana. The sequence continues at coordinate 4,245,838 of NZ_CP084874.1, forward strand.
TCTCAGGCAACCTGCCGTCAAAAGATGGTAAATACAGCCTGTACTGCGCAGTGATTGTGAAGAAAGTCGATGCCAAAACTCGCGGCAAGGTCGGCATTAACGAACTGCTGCGTACCATCGACTAAAGCAAATAAAAAGCGGGAGATATCCCGCTTTTTTTATATTTGATGCTGGCGAGAATGGATTTTTTCGTTAATTATTCAATGGTTATGATGCTATCAAAGGTACCGTTATGTACGATAATCTGAAAAGTCTTGGCATTACCAACCCTGATGAGATCGATCGCTATAGCCTGCGGCAGGAAGCTAACAACGACATTCTGAAAATCTATTTTCAGAAAGACAAAGGCGAATTCTTCGCCAAGAGCGTGAAGTTCAAATACCCGCGTCAGCGCAAAACCGTGGTTGCCGACGGCGTCGGCCAGGGCTACAAAGAGGTCCAGGAGATCAGCCCCAATCTGCGCTACGTTATCGATGAGCTGGATCAGATCTGCCAGCGCGATCGCACTGAAATCGATCTCAAGCGTAAAATCCTCGACGATTTACGTCATCTGGAAAGCGTGGTCACCAATAAGATCAGCGAAATTGAAGCCGATCTGGAAAAGCTCACTCGTAAGTAAGCGCATCCCCGGGCTGGCGGTTTTCCTCCGCTACAGACAACACGCATCGTCCAGGCCGGGTAACGCTACCCGGCATTTTTTTGCCTAACGCTTTAGCGTTGTTCATCCAGCTGCAGCGCGATATACAGCAGTAGCCTGTCGTCAAAGCTCCCGAGATCGAGGCCGGTCAGCTCCGAGATACGGTTCAGCCGGTATTCCAGCGTATTCCGATGAATAAACAGCGCCTTTGACGTCGCCAGCGGCTGCACGTTATGACGAAACCACGCCTGCAGCGTCCGCCGCAGCAAACCGTTGTTATCCATTGCCTTCAGACGCGCCAGCGGACGGGCCAGCTCATTGGCCTGCCAGCCGCCGCGCAGGCTGTCGAGCAGCACCGGCAGCATCAGATCCTGGTAGAAATAGCTGCGGCTCTCCGGCATTCGTTGCTTACCCACCATCATCGTCGTGCGTGCGGTACGGTAAGAGCGGGCGATACTTCCGGGGCCGGTGAAGAAGTTGCCCAGCGCTACGCGAAAGCGGAGCTGACCATTCTCTTTCATCCTGGCGATAAGCTGCTCGACGCGTCGGACATGATCGTCAGCGTCCCAGCGGCCAAAGCTGTTCAGCGCCGGTTTCAGCACTACCATTTCCGTGAGCGAGACAATGGCGACCAGATTATTGCGATCGGGGGTGGTCAGCGCGTTCTGCAGCTGCTGCAATTCCGCCATCGCGCTGTCTACGCCGAGCTGGCCGCTGTCCACCTCAATCATCGCCACCACCCGCGGCTGATTGAGATCGATGCCTAAACGCTGGGCCCATTCGTTCAGCGCCGGGGTATGCTCTTCCGCCTGAATCAGGTTCATCACCAGCTCTTCGCGCAGGCGGCTGTCCTGGGCCAGGAGATGCATCAGCCGCGACTGCTCCAGCATCATCTCTGCCGTCATGCACACCAGCTCGCCATATTTCCGCAGCGCCTCCGGCTCGCCGGTCAGGCCGATCACCCCGACGATCTCCCCCTCCAGGCGCAGCGGCAGGTTAATCCCCTGGCGAACCCCGTGCAGATGGCGAGCGACCGCGTCGTCGATATCCACCACCCGCCCCTGAGAGAGGACCAGCAGCGCGCCTTCGTGCAATTCACCAATCCTTTCCCGATCGCCGCTGCCGATGATCCGCCCGCGGGCATCCATCACGTTGATATTGGTATCGATGATGCGCATGGTCCGCGCCACAATATCCTGCGCCATTTTGGTATCAAGATGCCAGCCAGCCATGTAGTCCTCCCCTTTGCCGGGCACCAGCATAAAAGAGTCATCGTCGCGCTGCATTGTGCATTTGCACTAAGCCGGGGTGAGATATGTGGAGTTGTGGGGGCGGTCACAGAATGAAAAAAGCCCCTGCCCTCGGCGAGGGAAGGGGCTGGGAAGCGAGCACTGGCGGTTACTGCAACAGCAGATAGATAGAGGCGTCACCGCGCTGAATGTTCAGCGCCAGTACGGACGGTTTGGCGTCGAAGATTTTCCGCAGATCGGCGATGTTTTTCACCGGCTGCTGATTCGCCCCGACGATGACGTCGCCTTTCTTGAGGCCAATCTGTGCCGCCGGGGTACCGGCTTTCACATTATTGACCACCACGCCCTTATCCTGACCCTTATTGCTCATTTCCGCCCCTTCAATCCCGTTGAAGATGGTGCTGGAGTCAACCTGGGTCTGGTTACTCTGCTGCAGTTCGACGGTCACGGTCACCGGTTTGCCGTCGCGCAGCAGGCCAAGCTCAACTTTGCTGCCGATAGGCATGGTGCCAACCTGGGCACGCAGCGCGGCGAAGCTGCTGATCGCTTTCCCGTTGAGGGAGGTGATGACATCGCCGGCTTTAATTCCCGCTTTCGCGGCCGCCGAACCTGGCATGACCTGGCTGACGAAGGCCCCGCGCTGGGCATCGACTTTCATCGCTTTCGCCAGCTCAGAGTTCAGTTCGGTGCCCATGATGCCGAGCTCACCGCGTTTCACCTGGCCATATTTCACCATCTGCTCGGTCAGGTTTTTCACCATGTTGCTTGGGATAGCAAAACCGATACCGATGTTGCCGCCGTCCGGCGCCAGGATGGCGGTGTTGATACCGATCAGCTCACCGTTGAGGTTCACCAGCGCGCCGCCGGAGTTACCACGGTTAATCGCCGCATCGGTCTGGATAAAGTTTTCGTAGTTTTCCACGTTGAGGCCGCTACGGCCCAGCGCGGAGACAATCCCGGAGGTCACGGTTTCGCCCAGACCAAACGGGTTGCCGATAGCCACGGTGTAATCACCGACGCGCAGCGCATCGGAGTCGGCGAGCTTGATCGCCGTCAGGTTTTTCGGATCCTGAATCTGGATCAGCGCGATATCAGAGCGCGGATCTTTGCCGACGACTTTAGCATCAAACTTACGGCCATCGCTCAGCTGAACCTTGATGGTGGTGGCGTTGTCCACGACGTGGTTGTTGGTCACCACATACCCTTTGGCGGCATCAATGATGACGCCGGAGCCCAGCGCCATGAATTTCTGCTGCTGGCCGCCGTCAGGCTGACCGCCCTGTCCGCCGCCCTGGCAAAACGGTGAACTCTGGAAAGGAGAACCATCCTGGCAGAACGGCGAATTATCGCCAAAGAACTGCTGGAAGTTCCGCGGCATCCGTGGGGTATTCACCGTGGTGCTACCTTCAACGTTAATGCTTACTACCGACGGCATCACCTTCTCCAGCATCGGGGCCAGGCTTGGCATCTGCTGTGCATTTGTGGCCGAAGATGCCGTTTCTGCCGCGCTCGCAGAGAGCGGGGACAACGCCAGACCTAAACTCAGAGCCAGTGCACTCATTGCTAACGTGGTTTTTTTCATCAGTTTCAATCTCAATTTCAGATAACGAAAGTTGCTGTGTACGTGACTATCAGAGTCATTTTATAGCGTTAAGTTCCGGAATTAAGTTTCTGGAAAAAGTAAAAATTTATTGTTCATCTTTACAAAACTCAGACCTATTCCACCGCCATCAGTCGCCGATATTCATCCCACGCATACAAATCTGTCATCCCGCTAATATAATCCTGAATCAGACGGCAGCGATAATAGTATTCCATCACCGGAAATTCAGCCGCCGTGCGCACCAGCTTATTTACCGCTTCAACATACGCCAGCCGATGGCGGGTCGAAAGTTTCTGATACAGTCGGGAGGCAATGGGTAAACGCCGTACCCGCTCCTGCGCCACTAATTCGCTGAAATCCTCCAGCGATAATTTCAGTAGCGGCTGATAGATATCCAGCAGGCCGCTAATCACCCGGTAGCCCTGCAATTCCAGCTGTTCGACATCCGGATGGCTAAACACCTGTTTCATCGCCACATTTTTATAGAGTTCCAGCAACTGGCTGCAATCGCTGTCGTCCTCCAGCAACGCATGATTAAAGTCGCCCGTGAAGATGGCCGGCAGGTTGTCAATAAATCGGCGCGCCGCGTAGGGCACCAGCTTATTCAGCGTATTCACCCGCAAATACATAAAAAACTGATCTTCCGCGCTCTGCTTCAAAGAATTGGCTCGCGATTTCTCCCAGGCATTTTCTACTACCTGTGAGAATAATGATCCTTTTTCATGGTTACCCCAGGCGTCGTAAAGATGCTGATAGAGCTGTTCTGCGCTAAAAATACGTTTTTCCACCGCGTCCTCGAGATCCGCGACGCAATATGAGATGTCATCCGCGGCCTCCATAATCCAGGTTAATGGGAATCGATTGTAAGGCGCGAGATCAAGTTCTTTACGCAAACGGGCGACATACTCTTCTTCGGCTAAATAATAGCCAGGCTTCTTCATTAAATAACTGTGGCTGGCAGGCGTCGCTTCGAACCACCACGCCGGACGAGTATATTTCAGAATACAGCCCACCTGCGCCCACGTCAGATTCATCCGCATCAGCGTATGGACCAGGCGAATACCCTGCGCATTGCCCTCAAAGCAGCAGAGGTCCTGACGTACTTTACGCCGCAGCGTATTGAGTGCCGTTTCTCCGTCATGCAGGCGTAAGGCCTGCACTTCACAGCGATCGTCGGACAACGGCTGCCCGAGCGCATCGCCGGGCGTCAGGCGCTGACGGAACCAGTCGTTAATCGCCGCCTCGCCAAAATGGCCAAACGGCGGGTTGCCGATATCGTGCATCAGGCAGGCCATCTCCACCACGCTCTCGAATGGCCCGGTCAGCTCTTCCAGACCATACTCCTCCAGCAGCCTCAGCTCTTTCAGCCGGCTCAGCACCTCTTTGGCAATATAGCGCCCCACCTGCTGCACCTCCAGCGAGTGGGTCAGGCGAGTGCGTACCGCCGCGTTGCGCTCCAGCGGGAAGACCTGGGTTTTTTGCTGCAGGCGGCGGATGGCCGGCGAATTGACGATCCGTCCCCGATCGCTTTCAAAGATCCGCAGGATGTCACGCTCCGTCTCCACCCGCGGCGGCGAACGAAAGCGTCGACGCCAGTTTATCTTGTTGCGAAAATCAATCTTTGCCATAGCCTCTCCCGCGCGAGCAATACGCTTCCCCTTAAGCGCATGATAGACTATGCAACTAAACCTGACACATCGCGAGTAAATCTATGAAAATTGGCATTATTGGCGCTATGGAAGAGGAAGTTACCCTTCTGCGCGACAAAATCGAAAACCGCCAGACCATCACCATTGGCGGAAGCGAAATCTATACTGGCCAACTTCACGGCGTTGACGTCGCTCTGCTGAAGTCCGGGATCGGGAAAGTAGCGGCGGCCATGGGCGCGACCCTGCTGCTGGAGCGTTGCCAGCCAGACGTGATCATTAATACCGGTTCTGCCGGCGGCCTCGCGCCGACGCTGAAGGTTGGTGATATCGTCGTCTCCGACGAAGCGCGCTACCACGACGCCGACGTCACCGCCTTCGGCTATGAATATGGCCAGCTCCCGGGCTGCCCGGCGGGCTTTAAAGCAGATGAAAAACTGGTGGCCGCCGCGGAGAGCTGCATTAACGCGTTAGATCTCAACGCCGTTCGTGGCCTGATCGTCAGCGGTGATGCCTTCATTAACGGCTCTGTCGGTCTGGCGAAAATCCGCCATAATTTCCCCCAGGCGATCGCCGTGGAAATGGAAGCGACCGCTATCGCTCACGTCTGCCATAACTTTAAGGTTCCCTTCGTGGTGGTTCGCGCCATCTCCGACGTGGCCGACCAGCAGTCCCACCTCAGCTTTGAGGAGTTCCTCGCGGTCGCCGCCAGACAGTCCACTTTGATGGTGGAAAACCTGGTACAGAACCTGGCACGTGGCTAAGTCGCTATCCTTCGCGTTTGCCGCGCTGCTGTTACTCGCCCCGGCGTGGCTGCTGGCCGCGCCGCGGGTGATCACCCTCTCCCCTGCCAATACCGAACTGGCCTTTGCTGCCGGGATCACGCCGGTCGGGGTGAGCAGCTATTCCGATTATCCTCCGCAGGCCAAAACCATCGAACAGGTTGCCAGCTGGCAGGGGATGAACCTGGAGCGCATCGTGGCGCTCAAGCCAGACGTGGTGCTGGCCTGGCGCGGCGGCAATGCCGAACGCCAGGTTAACCAGCTGCAGTCCCTGGGTATTCACGTCCTCTGGGTGCAGACCTCAACGATCGAAGAGATTATTGCCACCCTGCGTCAGCTGGCGCAGTGGAGCCCGCAGCCGGAAAAAGCGCAGCAGGCGGCGCAGACAATGCAGCAGGAATACGATGCGCTGAAAGCGCGCTATGCCAACGCGCCGAAGAAACGCGTCTTTCTGCAGTTCGGCTCTACGCCGCTGTTCACCAGCGGCCCCGGCTCGATTCAGGATCAGGTGCTGAGACTGTGCGGCGGCGAAAATATCTTCACCACCAGCCGTGTTCCCTGGCCGCAGGTGAGTCGCGAGCAGGTACTGGCTCGCCAGCCGCAGGCGATTGTGGTGACCGGCGACGCCAGGCGCGTTGCCGATGCCCAGCGCTTTTGGCAACATCAGCTCACCATTTCGTTGATTGCGTTACACAGTGACTGGTTTGAACGCGCAGGCCCACGTATTATCCTCGCCGCCAAACAACTTTGTACGGCGCTCGACCAGGTAAAATAACCTCCGGTAACCCGGATGCTTAGTGGGAATCAACGATGCTTGTCTATTGGCTGGATATTATTGGCACAGCTGTCTTCGCGATCTCCGGCGTTCTGCTGGCCGGAAAGCTGCGAATGGATCCGTTCGGCGTGTTGGTGTTAGGCGTAGTGACGGCGGTGGGCGGCGGGACCATCCGCGACATGGCGCTGGCGAATGGCCCGGTGTTCTGGGTCAAAGATCCCACCGATCTGGTGGTGGCGATGGTCACCAGCATGCTGACCATCCTGCTGGTTCGCCAGCCGCGCCGGCTGCCAAAATGGATCCTGCCGGTCCTTGATGCCGTCGGTCTGGCGGTGTTTGTCGGCATTGGCGTGAATAAAGCCTTTCTCGCCGGCAGCGGCCCGCTAGTGGCCGTGTGCATGGGCGTAGTAACCGGCGTGGGCGGCGGCATTATTCGCGACGTGCTGGCGCGCGAAATCCCCATGATCCTGCGCACCGAGATCTACGCCACCGCCTGTATCGTCGGCGGTATTGTCCACGCCACGGCACATGACACCTTTCATCTCCCACTGGAGAATTCGGCAATGATGGGGATGGTGGTCACCCTGGTGATCCGTCTGGCGGCGATCCGCTGGCATCTGAAGCTGCCGACATTTGCGCTGGACGATAACGGACGCTAATAAAAGCAAAACGGTAACCTTAAGGTTACCGTTTTTAGGGTTTGCTCCCTCCCGCTGGAGAGAGCTCGCTTTAAACGCTGAACGAGGAGCCGCAGCCGCAGGTGCTTTTCGCGTTCGGATTGGTCACGATAAAGCGCGAACCTTCCAGCCCTTCGGTATAGTCGACAGAGCCGCCGACCAGATACTGCAGGCTCATCGGGTCAACCACCAGGCCGACGCCCTGTTTCTCAATGGTCATATCCCCTTCGTTCACCTGATCGTCAAAGGTGAAGCCATACTGGAAACCGCTGCAACCACCGCCGGTGATGTACACGCGCAGTTTCAGGTTCGGATTATCTTCATCCGCAATCAGATGTTTTACTTTGTTGGCTGCGGCTTCGGTAAACTCCAGCGGCAACGCTACGTCATCACTCATTTTCTGCTCCCATTGATACTTCCGGCCGGTTAAAGAATAACCGGACCTTTTGAGCCATTATCTAATACCCTGGTAAATCGTTCAAGTATTCTCCCGGGGGGCCTGTTGCGCTTTTGCCGCCTGCTCAGCCTCCTGCTTCGCCAGAGTACGTTGCAGAATGGTCGAATACAAAGGCTTACCGCCGAGGAATTGCGCCAGTAGTGTTGCGCCAAGGCAGGTAATAATCATTGGCAAAATGAGCTGATAGTTATCGGTCATCTCCAGCACCAGCACAATCCCGGTCAGCGGCGCGCGCACCGAGGCGGCGAGCAGCGCCCCCATGCCGGCAATGGCGAAAGTACCGGCATCCAGATGATAGGCCGGAAACAGCGGAATCGCCGCCATGCCGAAGGCCGTGCCCAACAACGTGCCGAGCGCCAGCATCGGCGCGAAAATGCCGCCCGGCGCACCGGAAGAGAAGCAGATCAGCGTGGTCACCACGCGGGCAATAAAGATAAACAGCAGCAGGCCGACGGAGAAATTACCGGCAGCGGCGATAGGGATCAGGTTAAAGCCACCGCCCACCGTGGAGGACTGCATCAGCCCCAGCAGGCCGCAGAGTCCGCCGATTAATCCGCCAATCAACACCCATTTTTTGATGTTGCCACCGTGGATGCGCTGAAACAGATCCTGAGTGCGCAGCACCAGAAAATTAAACAGTGGACCAAAGCAGCCAAACAACATGCCCAGCACCAGATACAGCCACAAGGTGTTCACCGGGGCGTTGCTCAGCTTGCCCACCTCAATAATCGCCGCTTCGCCGTTGAAAATACGAAACACAATGCTCGACATGATCACGCCGGTAAACACGGCTTTAATAGAGATCAGGTTGTAGCGGAACTGCGGGCGCATCTCTTCGATGATAAACAGAATCCCGGCCAGCGGCGCGTTAAAAGCCGCCGAAAGCCCCGACGCCGCACCGGTCGCCAGCAGCGTATGCCGCGCTTCCGGGCTGCGCATGCGGAAAACGTCCAGCACCATGCGTCCAATATTGCCGCCAAGCTGCACCATTGGCCCTTCGCGACCCAGCACCATCCCGGCGCCGAGCGTCCCCATGCCACCAATGAACTTCACCGGCAGCACGCGCCACCAGCGCACCGGACGCAGCTCCTCCAGCGCCCCTTCGATCTCCGGGATACCCGAGCCGCCGGCCTCCGGCGCAAAGCGGCGCACGAGGAAATAGCCGACCATCGCCAACAGCGCCGACAAAATAAACGCCAGCGGCCAGACCAGATACCAGTGGTCTGCGACCTGCGCCAGCGCGCCAATCCGCTGGTTCTGCACCCAGTTCACGCTCTTTTCAAAGGCGACGCCCACCAGCCCCGCCAGCGTGCCGACCACCGCCGCCATAAACAGAACCGCCAGCGGCGTTTTATCACGCTGAATCAAACGGCGCACCGCATCACCGCGACGCACCCGCACGAACTGATGTGCTTCAAAAGAGGGAGTTTCTGCTTTCATGCCATTATCAATTATTGGTAATACAAATGAGGAGAGAGGCATTTTAGCCGTCCCGGCGCACTGCGTCGTCAAAAAAATGTCCCTGCGGCACATTGTTTCAATTGGGCAAAACTTTCATAACCATCCTGGAATAACTTAGAATAGCCGATAAAACATTTTTCACGAACCAGGACCCTGGCCATGAGCAAATCTGAAAATCTGTACCACGCTGCGCGCGAACTGATCCCCGGCGGCGTTAACTCACCGGTCCGCGCCTTCACCGGCGTCGGCGGCACCCCGCTATTTATCGAACGCGCGGATGGCGCCTACCTCTATGACGTCGACGGTAAAGCCTATATCGATTATGTCGGCTCCTGGGGTCCGATGGTGCTGGGCCACAACCACCCGGCTATTCGCAATGCGGTGATCGAGGCGGCTTCCCGCGGCCTGAGCTTTGGCGCGCCGACCGAAATGGAAGTGAAAATGGCGGCCCTGGTGACCGAGCTGGTACCGACCATGGATATGGTGCGGATGGTGAACTCCGGTACCGAAGCCACCATGAGCGCCATTCGTCTGGCGCGCGGCTTCACCGGCCGCGACAAAATCATTAAGTTCGAAGGTTGCTACCACGGACATGCCGACTGCCTGCTGGTGAAAGCCGGATCCGGCGCACTGACCCTCGGCCAGCCGAACTCACCGGGCGTACCGGCCGATTTCGCCAAACATACCCTGACCTGCACCTATAACGACCTTACCTCAGTGCGGGCGGCATTCGAGCAGTATCCGCAGGACATCGCCTGCATCATCGTCGAACCGGTGGCCGGAAATATGAACTGCATTCCGCCGCAGCCAGAGTTCCTGCCGGGCCTGCGCGCGCTGTGCGATGAGTTCGGCGCCCTGCTGATTATCGACGAAGTGATGACCGGCTTCCGCGTGGCGCTGGCGGGTGCCCAGGCTTATTACGGCGTGGAGCCGGATCTGACCTGTCTCGGGAAAATCATCGGCGGCGGGATGCCGGTAGGCGCCTTCGGCGGCCGCCGTGAGGTGATGGACGCCCTGGCGCCCACTGGCCCGGTCTATCAGGCGGGCACCCTCTCCGGCAACCCGATCGCCATGGCGGCTGGCTTCGCCTGCCTGAACGAAGTGGCGCAGCCGGGCGTGCATGAAACCCTGACCGAACTGACGAACCAGCTGGCGCAAGGCCTGCTGGACGCAGCGCGTGACGCCGGGATCCCGCTGGTGGTTAATAACGTCGGCGGTATGTTCGGCATCTTCTTTACCGATGCCGAAACCGTCACCTGCTACCAGGACGTGGTGAAGTGTGATGTCGAACGCTTCAAGCGTTTCTTCCACCTGATGCTGGAGGAAGGGGTGTACCTGGCGCCGTCAGCGTTTGAGGCCGGCTTTATGTCCGTGGCCCACAGTGAACAAGATATCGACAATACCATCGACGCCGCGCGTCGGGTGTTTGCCAAGCTGTAAGGTGCTTGAATGCCTGGTGGCGCAGGGATTTTCCCGGAGGCGGCGCGCTGCGCCTTATCCGGGAGACCAAATCGCACAACGCAGTAGCCCCGGTAAGCGCTGGCGCCACCGGGGGTTTTCCCGGAGGCGGCGCGCTGCGCCTTATCCGGGCTACCAAGTCGCACAGCGCTGTAGCCCCGGTAAGCGCTAGCACCACCGGGGATTTTCCCGGAGGCGGCGCATTGCGCCTTATCCGGGAGACCAAATCGCACAACGCTGTAGCCCCGGTAAGCGCTAGCGCCACCGGGGATGTTGAAGCCATCCAGGATCGTTAGCGACTCTGCTTTCTCAGCAAATAAATAAAGTACGGCGCGCCGATAAAGGTCGACAGTAGACCCGCCGGGATCTGGTAGGGGAACATCATCATCCGTCCGCACCAGTCGGCAAAGACCAGCAGCACTCCGCCAGTCAGCCCGGAAATCACCATATGCGGCATGGTCCGACGAAAGCCCATCATGCGCGCGATATGCGGCGCCATCAGCCCGACAAAGCTCAGCGGGCCGATGGTCAGCGTCGCCGTCGCCGTCAGACAGGCCGCCAGCAGCAGCAGAGCAATCCGCGATGACGTCAGCGCCATGCCCACTGCCCGCGCCGCCTCCCCGCCCAGCGGCAGAATGGTTAACCAGCGACGGCAGAGCGGCGCCAGCGCCAGCAGCGCCAGCATCACCGCGCCGCTGCGAACCACCTTCTCCGGCGTCGCGCTGTAGGTCGACCCCGAGATCCACGTCAGGATCTGGGCCATGCGCGGATCGCCGCTGGCCTGCAGCATCATCAACAGCATGGTGAAAGCGGTACTGAGCGCCATCCCCGCCAGCAACATCCGGTGCGGCGAGAAACCGCCGCGCCCGGCGGCCAGCAGAATAATCAGCAGCGTGGCCGCCGCGCCAAGACTGCCGGCTGGCAGCAGCCAGCCAAAGGCGTCGCCAGGCACGAAGAACAGCATCAGCACCACGCCAAAGGCGGCGCCAGAGCTAATGCCCAGCACTTCCGGGCTGGCCATCGGGTTGCCGGTCAGGCGCTGGATAATACAGCCGGCGACCGCCAGCATCACCCCGGCGAACAGCGCCGACAACACGCGTGGCCAGCGCCAGGGCAGCAGTTGATCCAGCAGATCGCCGTGAGCCCACAGCCAGCCGTGGGCATCGCGACCAAAGGCCAGCGCCACGCTCACCGCCAGCAGCAACAACGCGACGCCTGCAAGAACAAACCATTGCACGTGATAGCGCTCAGGCTGCACATTATCGCCGCCATTCATCACCGGGGCGCTGATGCTGCGCAGCCGCGGCAGCAGCCACAGCAGCAGCGGCGCGCCAATCAGGGCGGTGACCGAGCCGGTGGAGACTTCCCGCCATACCCGGCTCAGCCAGAGGATCACCTGATCTGAAAGCCACAGGAGCAGCGCGCCGATCAGCGCCGCCAGCAGCAGCCGCACCAGCAGCCGACGGGCGCCAAGCATTTTCGCCAGCAGCGGCGCGAACAAGCCGATAAAGCCGATAATGCCGACCGCATTCACCAGCAGCGCGCTGATGACGATCGCCAACGTCAGGGCGCCAAGGCGCGCCAGGGACAGCGCCAGCCCAAGATTGCGCGCCACTCCGTCATCAAGCCCCATCAGGGTCAGCGGACGCAGCAGCAGCAAGGTGAGTATTGCCCCGCCAAGCAGCTGCGGCCACAGGCGCTGCGCCACGCTCCAGTCGGTTTGCGTCAGCGTTCCGGTGCTCCACAGGAACATGCTCTGCAGCTGGTCGTGATGGAAAATCACCATCAGCTGATTGATCGCGCCGCAATAGAGACTCACCACCAGACCGGCCAGAATCAGCGTCACCGGCGACAGGCGCTTGCCCCACGAGACGCCAAATACCAGCGCCCCGACCAAACAGGCCCCGGCCAGGGCCGCGAACTGCGACGCCAGCACGCCGGGGATGGCCCACAGGGTGGTGACGGTTATCCCCAGCTGCGCGCCGGTGGCGACGCCAAGGGTGGTCGGCTCCGCCAGCGGATTACGCAGCACCTGCTGGAACAGGACGCCGACCAGTCCCAGCCCGGCGCCCACCAGCAGCGCAACAGCCAGCCTCGGTAACAAACTATAATGAAACAGCATTTGGGCGATATCATCGACATCCGGCTGCCACAGCGCTTGCCGCCACTGCGCATAGGGCAAGGCGACATTGAGGTTGACGATACTCAGCGCGAAGGCGGCGACCAGCAGCCCGGCCAGCAGGATAATAGCTAACGGCGAGAGACGCGTATTCATGCCGGACTCCCCTGGGCATCGGCCAGCACGCGGGCAAAATGCATCGCCGACAACGTCGCGCCGTAGAACCAGACCGCCGGAACGCGCTGGAAGCGGCCCGCGCGCACGAAGGGCATCGCCTGCCATAGCGGCGTCGCCAGCAGCTGAGCCATATCCCGCTCGTTACCATGATCGAAACAGATCACATCGGCCTCGTTAAATTGCGCCAGCCGGTCGATACCGACGCTGACGCTGCCCCAGAATGCCGCTTCGCCACGCCAGGCGTTTTTAATGCCAAAGCGGTCAAGCACTTCCTGGAACAAGCAGTTTTCGCCAAACACCAGCACGTGGCGCGGATCGAGCAGGGAGATCATCAGCAGAGGGCGATCGCCGCGCCCGGCAAAACGCGGCCTCAGGCTCGCCATCAGCGCCTCAAACTCCGCCAGGTGGCGCTGGGCCTGCTGCGCTTTACCCAGCAAGTCGGCCATCTCCAGTAGCGAACGCTGAGCCATCGCCAGCGGCCGTTTGCCGTCGCTGAAGGTGAAACCGCGGCCGGGCGCGATACGCGCCAGCTTCTCCGGCGACGGGCCGTAGCCCGCCGACCAGACAATAAATGACGGTTTCATCTGCGTCAGCAGTTCAAGGTTGGGTTCGGTGCGCAGACCAACATCGATCACCGAGTCGGGCAGCGCGGGTTCGTTCACCCACAAGCGATAGTTGGGAATATCGGCCACGCCATAGGGCGTCACGCCGAGCGCCAGCAGCAGCTCCGCGGGCAGCCACTCCAGCGCCACCACGCGCTGCGGGTCGACGTCAGCCGCCTGCGCGCCGCGCATCTGCCACAGCAGCGGCGACAGCGCCATCGCGGTCAACAGGCGGCGTCGGGTTATCAAAGTCGGGTTCATCATCAATAGACAAAACTTACCGGCGCTGCGCCGGCCGGGTGCGGTAGGATCCCCATCGGGATGCCGTAGATCTGCTCCAGGGTGTCGCTACGCATCAGTTCTGCTGGCGTCCCCTGGGCAATCATTTCCCCACCGCGCAGGGCCACCAGATAGTCGCAGTAGCGCGCCGCCATATTAATGTCATGCAGGACGGCGATCACCGTCAGGCCGCGCTGCTGGCTCAGACGATGCACCAGCGCCAGGACATCTACCTGATGGGCGATATCCAGCGCCGAGGTGGGTTCATCCAGTAGCAGACAGCGGCTGTCCTGGGCCACCAGCATGGCAATCCACGCCCGCTGGCGTTCACCGCCAGAAAGACTATCTACCAGGCGATGGGCGAGCGGCTTGAGCCCCACCAGCGCGATCGCCTCTTCCACCTTTTCCCGATCCGCCGCGCCAAAGCGCCCCAGCGCACCATGCCATGGGTAGCGGCCGATCGCCACCAGCTCGCGCACCGTCATGCCTTCGGCCGCCGGCAGTTGCTGCGGCAGGTAGGCCACTTTGCGGGCAAAGGCTTTGCTGCCCCAGCTCTCCAGCGGTTGTCCGTCTAACAGCACTTCGCCTGCGGAAGGTGGCTGATGACGGCCAAGCATTTTCAGTAACGTCGATTTGCCGGAGCCATTATGGCCGATCAGGCCGGTGACTTTTCCAGCCGGGAAAATGAGGGAGAGCGGATGAAGCAATGTGCGGCCAGGCACACGGAAAGTGACACGATCCAGTGCGAAGGTGGTTTCAGCGTGCGGAGTCTGTTCCTGCATAGCGGTAACCTGATAGAGGGCGCGGCGAACCGCGCCCGTAGGTGGTTAGAAACGGAAGGTTGCGGTGGCAACGACCTGGCGTCCGGCGCCCCAGTAGCAGGCGTATTCGCTATAGCAGCTGGAGACATATTCGCGGTCAAACAGGTTGTTGACGTTGACGCCGACCGAAGAGCCCGGCAGGCCGAAGCGCGCCAAATCGTATTTTACTGTCGCATCCATCAGCGCATAACCGGCCACATTGAAGGAATCGTTTTTCTTACCGGTGCTGGTGTCATTTTTGTAGTAACTGACCGTTGAACCGATATAACGCGCCCCGGCGCCTACCGTCAGACCGCTGAGCGCGGTTTCGTGGAAGGTATAATCCGCCCACAGGGAGGCCATGTTACGCGGCACTTCCGCCGGACGCTTGCCTTCGAAAACGGTATCGTGGGTGTACTCGGCATCGGTGTAGCTGTAGGCCGCGGTCAGGTTGATATTGGCGTTAACCGCCGCCTTCGCCTCCAGCTCAAAGCCGCGGGAGCGGATTTCGCCGGTTTGTACGCTGAACAGCCCGGTCGGATCGTTCGGGTCTGCCGTCAGGTTCTTATCTTTGGTCAGCTGATAGACCGCCGCGGTGACCACCACCGGCATATCTTTCGGCACGTATTTTACGCCGGCTTCATACTGCTTACCGCGCGACGGATCGAACGGCTTACCGCTGCTGTTGGAACCCGATACCGGTTCAAACGATTCGCTATAGCTGAAGTACGGGGAGATGCCGTTATCAAAGAGATAGTTGATACCGCCGCGCCAGCTGAACTGCTGGTCGTGATTCTCCGCCATGCTGCTGGTTGAACGGGTGAAGGTCGACGTAGTGGCGTAATCGTAACGGCCACCTAACGTCATCACCCATTTGTCCCACTCCATCTGATCCTGCGCGTACAGGCCCGTCTGCTCCATCCGGTTAAGGACCGCGTACGGGAAGTTGACGTTCACGTTCGGATTACCGTACTGCGGATTGGTCATGCTAATGGCATCGGCCGTACCGTAGTCTGCGTCAACGTCGTTACGCATCCGCGAGTAGTCCACCCCGGTCAGCAGCGTATGGCTGACCGCGCCGGTGGCGAAATCAGACTGTAGCTGAGTATCGACGGTAAAGGTGTTCAGGTGCTCATCAGAACGCACGTAGGCGCGATTCATGTAACCCGGCGCGACATAGCCGTTGCCGTATACCGAACGATACAGCGTATGCACATCGGCATAGCGCAGATTTTGACGCACGGTAAAGGTGTCATCGAACTGATGGGAGAAGCTATAGCCCACCATCTGCTGGCGACGCGCCATTTTGTTATCGGACTCGCCTTCGTTGAAATCGGTTGGCAGCTTGTGCGCCTTACCGTTGGCATCGTAATACGGCACCACGGTGCCTTCACGCGGCAGCCAGCCGTAGTAGCCCGCGTACGGGTCATTCTGGAAGTTGCTCAGGAAGGTGAAATCGGTTTTATCATCGGGACGCCAGCTAAAGGATGGCGCCACCGCGTAGCGGGTCGATTTCGCCATTTGCTGCTGGGCATCCTGGCTGCGTCCCAGGCCGGTCAGGCGATAGGACCAGACGCCGGCATCATCAATGGCGTCGCTAAAGTCAAACCCGGTCTGCCACAGGTTATCGGTGCCCATCTTGAACTGCACTTCTTTCAGCGGCTCGGTAGTCGGGCGCTTGCTGACCATACTGACGATACCGCCCGGGTTGCTGTTGCCGTACAGCACCGAGGTTGGCCCGCGCATCACTTCCACGCGTTCCAGGAAATACGGGTCCATGGAGACTTCAGAGTAGTTGTTACCCTGCAGCTTCATGCCATCCAGATACTGGTTGGTATTGACGGTCGACGAAGTGGTGAAGCCGCGGATGGTGACCACATCATAGGTAGTTGAACTGCCGCGGGTGGAGAAGACGCTTGGCGTATAGGAGAGCGCCTCTTTTACCGTCGTCGGCTGGCGCATCTCCATCTCCTGGCGCGTTACCACCGAGACAGACTGCGGCGTTTTTTCGATCGGGGTATCGGTCTTGGTCGCCGTGGCAGAGCGTTTTGCCGCAATGGTCGGCGCCGGTCCCCAGGCGCTTTCCTGGGCGGTCGGGGCCGCGACGACGGTGATAGTTTCTTCTTGCTTCGGTTGTTCTGCTGCCTGTGCGTAGACAGACATGCCGCTAACCGCCGTGGCTACTACAACTGCGACTTTACGCAGCGAGTGATTTGGCTGAGCAGTTTTTGGACGCGCCATGGGTATATCTCTGATGAAAGTGAATGATAACGTAAACGAGAATTATTATTATGACGGGCGATATAATAGGCGAAACGTTGAAGGCAAGGCAAGCGATATGCCTGTCGGGCCGGACCGAAGGCCGAATTAATAACCAGATAGTTATTATGGGGTTAAAGAGCGGTTAAGTTTTTTACAGGAATAAAAAAACCCCTTAATACTTTCGTAGTAAGGGGTCTGGTCAGACGACGCGAATCAGTTGCTGCCGAACATATCCTTGATCCAGCCCGCCACGCCGTCGCTCTTTTCCTGCTGCTTCGGCGGCTGTTGCTGCTGTTGTTGTTGCTGCGGCTGCTGCTGCCCGGACTGATTGAACGGGTTGTTCGCTTCCTGCTGCTGCAACTGCTGCTGCTGCATCATCTCGCCCTGACGGCACAGCGCATCCGGCTGCGTGGTCCACACCGGCAGCGAACGCATACCGCCGCTGCAGACGAAGTTGCCATTGCTGTCCACGCCCATGTCGACGACATCTTCCGGCGCCGTCAGCACCAGCGGCGTTGGCGTCTGGTTCGCCAGATAGCGTTGGTAAATCGACATCGCACCGCTGGCACCGTACAGTTTGGTCGGCTGGTTGTTATCGCGTCCCACCCAGGTGATAGTCACCTGGCTACCGTCGATGCCGGCGAACCAGGTATCGACGTTATTGTTGGTGGTCCCGGTTTTCCCCGCCAGATGCAGGCCAGGATACTTCGCGCCCAGCTGACGCCCCGTCCCGCGCTGTACCACCTGCTGCATGGTCCACAGCGTCATGTAAGCCGCCTGGGCAGGCACGGCGCGCTCTGCCTGTGGATAGCTCTGATAGAGCACGGTGCCATCTTCAGCAATTACTGACCGCAGAGCGGATAACGGCGCGCGGTTACCCCCGCTGGCGATGGTCTGGAAGGCCTGCGCCACTTCAATCGGCGTCAGGTTTAGCGCACCCAGCAGCATCGACGGTACCGCGTTGAGCTGGTTCTTCGGCGCCCCCAGCTTCGTCCAGGTATCAACCACCGCCGGCAAGCCCAGCGCCATCCCGAGGTTAACCGTCGGCACGTTCATCGAGCGGGTCAGGGCATCCACCAGCATCACCTGGCCGCTGAAGCGACGATCGTCGTTCTGCGGGGACCACGTCTGGCCGTTGGACAGGCGAATGGTCACCGGCGCATCGGCGATCCAGGTATTCAGGCGATACTGATTCGGCTGGCTCAGCGCGGTCAGATAGGTCGCTGGCTTAGCCAGAGAACCAATTGATCGGCGGGCCTGCATCGCGCGGTTATAACCCGCGAATTGCGGCTCCGCGCCGCCAACCATCGCCCGCACTTCGCCGGTAAAGCGGTCAACCACTACCATGGCGGTTTCCAGGTCTGCCAGTTTGCGCTGTTTCTTCAGTACCGGGATCCCTTCGGAGGCCGCTTTTTCCGCCGCATCCTGGGCCACCGAGTCGAAGGTAGTGAAGATTTTCACGCCAGAAAGATCTTTCACTTTATCGCCCAGCTTCGCCTGCAGCTCCTGACGCACCATCTGCATAAACGCCGGCTGCGGTGAAATCACCCCACCGCGCGGCTGCACGCCCAGCGGACGGGCGCTCAGCATGTCGTACAGTTCCTGGTCGATAACCTGCTGCTGCTGCAGCAGACGCAGCACCAGATTGCGTCGCTCCAGGGCCAGCTTCGGGTTGCGCCACGGGTTATACACCGACGCCCCTTTCACCATCCCCACCAGCAGCGCCTGCTGATCGAGGCTCAGCTCTTCCACCGGACGGCCAAAATAGTACAGGCTGGCCAGCGGGAAGCCGCGAATTTCGTTATCACCGCTCTGCCCGAGGTACACCTCGTTCATATACAGCTCAAGGATGCGATCCTTGCTGTAGCGGGCGTCGACGATCAGCGCCATATACGCTTCGTTGGCTTTACGCCAGTAGGAGCGTTCGCTGGAGAGGAACAGGTTTTTCACCAGCTGCTGGGTCAGGGTACTCGCCCCCTGCACCGTCCGGCCCGCCGTCAGGTTTGCCAGCACCGCACGGCCGATGGAATAGAGGCTGATACCATCGTGCTCGTAGAAGTGGCGGTCTTCGGTCGCCAGCAGGGTATCCACCAGCAGATCGGGGAAGCCGCTGCGCTTCACGAACAGGCGCTGCTCGCCGTTCGGCGACTGCAGCATGGTAATAAGACGCGGATCGAGACGGAAGAAACCGAACTGGCGGTTGTTATCCATATTCTCGATAGTTTCCAGATGGTCGCCGTCGAAGGTCAGACGCGCGCGCACCTGTCCTTCTTTACTGTCCGGGAAATCGAACGGACGACGGATCATCTCGATGCTGTTAGCCTGCACGGTGTATTCACCCGGGCGCGTCATCGCGCTGACCTGACGATACTGCGTGGCGTTCAGCAAACGCACCATTTCGTTTTTGCTGATCTGCATGTCCGGCTCAAGGTTCACCATCCGGCCATAGACCGCGGCCGGTAGCTCCCAGACTTTACCGTCAATGCGGCTGCGGATTTTCTGATCGAGGTAGACGCCATAGGCGGCAATCAGCACCGCGAAGACAATCCCCAGCTTGACCAGCAGCCACAGCCAGCTGCGCTTCCGACGAGGCTTACCACCTTTGCCTTTAGATTTTCTCGGCACCGGTTTCTCATCCTCATAATCATCGTCATCATACTCGTCGTCGTAGTCCTCTTCCCGGACCCGGCGACGGGTGACTTTCTGTTTTGTCGGACGTGAGGGTCTTCCCTTACGTCCGATAGGCTCGCGGTCATCTCCCGCCATGCTTTTTCTCCGCAACGTTCAGGCGCAAAGGCCTGATTCTCAATACTTCCCCTGCTCAGAGGAAGAAGAAATCTCTCAAATTAACGTCCAGGCTGCTTATCCTTCGGACGACAACCTGCTGGCAGGCAGGACGCGCCGCCAGCCTTTCAGAGGGTTGGTTTGCTTCGTGTTACATGATACTAACAATAAAAATTCACCATAAAATCATTGTGTTAAACGCATCATCGGCAGAATAAGTCAGAACATAGCACGTAATGTTCAGGGCATACAGGATAGCACTAAAATGCGACATTCTTAACCAGCATTTTACCTCCTGCGCACGTAACAAGATGGGAAAGAGTATGTTTTTTAATAACATAAAAAACGGCGCGCTCCCCTCCGGTCAACGCAGTGGCCTTATCCGCGGAGGAAAATATATTTCCCCAGCGCCAACGTTTATTATGGGAAAAAGTAAAGTCGATTAATCGGCTTTCCGTTGATAAAAATGAGAGCCTGTTAACATTTATGCAGAATAATATTTTATGATGACACCAGGGAAATATTTGTTAAACTAACGGCCAGTGATTCATTATTTTGATTACTCTATGATGCGTATTCCGCTTATATTTCCGCTTTGCATGGTAGCTCTTCTCTCTGGCTGCCAACAAAAACCCGCCTCAACGCTCAGCCCGGCCATCAGCAGCCAGGCGCAGCTCGAGCAGCTCTCGTCCGTGGCGGCAGGAACGCGCTATCTCAAGAATAAATGTAATCGTAGCGATCTCCCCGCCGATGAAACGATATATCGGGCGGCGGTGAATGTCGGTAAAGCGCGCGGATGGGGAAATATTGATGTGGCGACGTTAAGCCAAAATAGCGACCGGCTTTACCAACAGCTTTTACAGGACAGCACCCCGGAAGCCACACAGTGCAGTCAATTTAATCGCCAGCTTGCTCCCTTTATTGCCAGCCTACGCGGCGACTAAGCAAAATATCTTCAACGCGCATTTAATTGCGCGTGCCCCTTATTCGCCTTTCGGCTCCTCGTCAATTTTCCCGCCGGGCCAGTCCTCCAGCGCCGCGAGGGTAAAGGTCGTGCCGTTGAAGCTAAAGATCGTCACATCCTGCTGGATCTGCTCCACCACCAGATTGGGCAGCGGGGAATCGCCCTCGGTCCACGCTTTGCCGTTTAACACAATGCTGCGTTTTTCCGCTAACGAGGCGTAGACATGGGCGGTGTAGCGCAGCGGCGGCAGCGTATCGCTGTCCACCACCGGCGCGACGGGCGCGCTGGCTTTTGCCGCCGGCGGCGGCGTCTTTGGCGCGGCCTCTCCGGCAGCGGTTAACGGCAGAAGCGCCGCATGCGCCACCGGCAAGGGCAGCGTTTGCGGCGGTGCCGGGTGACGCCACTGCTCGCCGCCAAACCAGCCGAGCGCGATAAATAATCCGGCGTACAGCGGGATAATCCAGCCGGGGATCTGTACCATCCGGCCGCGGCTTACCGGCGCGTCCGCCAGCGCGGTGGACGGCTGATGCGCCACCAGCGGGGGGATCCCTCTTTCACTGTCATCACGAACAATCACAACCGTCTCCTGTTCCCTCACGATAACGAGAAGGCGCCCTTACGGACACCCCAGACTGCTGACAAAGTGCAATCATCAGGAATTGCCCGGCGGCGCTACGCTCGCGCGGGCCTATAGATAACTGCATAACTATTTGATATTGCAATCTTTCGTAGGCCGGGTAAGGCGAAAGCCGCCACCCGGCAGAAAGGCGAGCACAATAACGAAACAGGTTTGTCATCAGCCAGAGGCGCCCTGACGGGCGCCCTACGTTATGTTATTTACTGCTCACCGGCAGGCCAGCGCCCTGCGACTCACCCTGCGGCAACTCGAGCACGGCGACCGACCAGGCCGGCAACGTGACCGAGCCATCAGCGGCAACCTGTACGCCGCTGGCCAGCGACCGGTCGCCCGCCGCCTGCTGAATAGCGCTCAGCTGCAACGATGTACCGGTGAAGTCCTGCAGCGTCCGGCTTTCCGGTGCGGCGTTGATCGCCACCACAATGCCGTCGACGCGGCTGTCCAGGCTAGCGCCAGCCTGCATCCCGTCATCGATAGTCATCACCAGCAGACCGGTTTGCTGATCGGCGCCGGTATTGCGGAAGTCCACGCGCTTCATCACCGTCGCGCCATCGCCAAGGGTAAACAGCGGGGACGATTTACGCAGCGCGGTCAGCTCCTGATAAAACGCGGTCATCTGCTTAAGCTCGGCTTCTCCCGGGGTTGCCACCCAGTCCTTCACGCGAGCGATGATGTCGTAGTTGCTGCCATCATCGCTGATGCGCGGCATACCGACGTTGTAGTTATTATCCTGCAGGGAGTAGTCCACGCGGTTAAACCAGTCACCAGAGTCATACGAATCGCGGGTAAAAGATTTAGAGCGCAGCAGCTCCGAACCCTGCTGGTCAAAGGCGATCCCCTGGCCCAGCATCACGGTGGCCAGCGACACGGCCTGCATCCGGATGCGGGTATCGAGATCCGTCTCCTGAGCGGCTTTGTAGCTGATCATGTCCCACAGCGTCTGGTTATCGTGTTTTGACACATAGTTCACGACTTCCGTCGGATCAGCCGCGTAGCCGCCGGGCGCGCCGTTATAGTCAATCTCGCTGCCTCTCTTCACCGCGCCGTCTTTGTCGATCAGCACGAAGTCGGCAAGGTTACCGGCCATGCCCAGACGGGTCAGATCGGCGAGATGGCGCGCCTGATCGTCGGTCATGCTGGTCAGCTCATTCGGCAGAACGCCGGCCCCGCTGCCCACGCCCTGGTTCTGGCGCAATGCATCGCCGGAATCGAACGGCCCGCCGCCGCGCACGGCGTCGCGCAGACGATCGGAGAACGTGCCGATCCCGGTGCCTTTCAGATTGATTTGCGAGGCAATTTCAAAGCGATCGCTCTGGTTGGAATCCCAGCCTTCACCAAAGAAGTAAATGTCCGGGTTCAGCGCTTTAATGCGCTCCCAGGCCGAGAGGATCTGCGCTTTCGGGTGGTAGCCCATCAGATCGAAGCGGAAGCCATCGATCTTATAATCGGTGGTCCATACCGCCAGTGAATCGGCGATAAGCTTGGCGAACATCCGGTGCTCTGGCGCCGAGTCGGAGCAACAGGTGGCCGATTCCACGCTGCCGGTGGTTTCATTCAGGCGCTGATAGTACCAGGGGACGATCTTATCCAGCACCGAGGTGCGGTCGGTCGGGCCGGCGGCGTTGGTGTGGTTATACACCACGTCCATAATGACGTTCATTCCCAGATCCTGCTTGATAGCCTGAATCATGGTGCGGAACTCTTTAATGCGCGCCGTGCCTTCCGGATCGGTGGCATACGATCCTTCCGGTACCGTGTAGTGGAACGGATCGTAGCCCCAGTTATAGGAGTCGGTCTGCGCCACCAGCGTGTTCAACGCCTGCACCTGCGGATTATCCTTACTGTCGTTCTGCTTCAGCTGAGTCAGCACTTCTTCGACCGTCGAACCACTGTCACAGTAGCCCGCGAACTCGCTGCTCTTCACCGCGCTGTTGACCTCGCACAGGCGGCTGAACGGCTGCTGAATATCGGCGACTTTGTCGCTGAACTCATTGACCGTCGCCAGATCGAAGACCGGCAGCAGTTCAATATGGGTCACCCCTGAATCCGACAGCTTTTTCAGATGCTGAACCATATTGCTCTCCTGGGCGGTGAGCGCCAGATACTTACCGCGCAGTTCGGCAGGTACGGTTTGATCCCAGGCGGAGAGATCGCGAATGTGCGATTCATGAATCGTCATTTTCGCCAGATCGGCTTTAGTTTTCTGCGCGTGCGGCATCGTCAGCCCGTCCCAGCCTTCCGGCTTCAGCGCGCTGTCGTTGAGATCGACCACCTGGCTGTACTCCGAGTTGGTCGACAAACTGTGGGCGTAGGGATCGGTTACTTCATACTGCTCAACTTTGCGCGATTGCGGGTGGTAGACCGTCATCGCGTAGCGGTAGAAGGCGCCTTTCAGGTCGCTTCCCCCCTGCCAGGACCAGGCGCCGGAGGCGCTGTCGCGGGTCATTGGATGGCTGGCTACCACTTTCTTGTCGGCGCTGTAGAGCACCAGCTCAACCTGCTGCGCCGTGGGTGCCCAGACGCGGAAGGTCACGCCACTATCGGTTAGCTGGGCGCCGTAGCTCAGCGCCTCGGCAGCGGCGGCATAGGTATCGTCCAGCACGCCGGCGGTCTGCACCTGGGTAGCGGAGCTCAGGATCCCATCGCTTTCCGCGGCTATCGCCACCGTCTCGCCCTGCAGCAATTCATCGACGTTGACATCATCCGGCAGTTTAAAGGCTGGATAGCTGGCGAGATGCGGGAAGCGCATGCTTACCTGCTGGCTGACAGTGGTGGGGGTCAGCTTGACATATTTATCGCTAAATTCGCCGTTACTGTCGGCAGCGACTTTACTGCTGTGACTGTAATAGAGGCGCACAATGGGTTTATTTTCCCCACCCGGCCACAGCAGAGTAGTCTTATCGACCCAGTGCGCATCGGCCAGCGCCACGCCAAAGGCGGCGCGGAAGGCGTCGGCGCGGGAGTCATAGACCGCGCTGTTGCCGGCGATAACCGATACCGTGCGATCGGTGAAATCACTGAAGGAGACACGCAGATCGCTGTCGATAAGCTTATCGGTGCCATCGCGAACGATAACGTTGATACATCCGCTCTCTTTGGTCAGCGGGATCACCCAGTAAGGGCCATATTTGTCGCTGCCGGTTGGCGTGGTACTGACATCATTCCAGTCCCCCACCGGCGCGCTCAGCGCGTCACAGGTTTCGTTGTTCCATAAATAGAGGTTTTTCGTCGCATAGTCGACCGGCGTACTGCTGGTAATACCGGCAATATCGACAAGATGAATGACAGCCTGATTGGCGGAAGCTTGCACCGCTTCGCCAGGGACAGCGACATCCGGTAAACGGACGACGACATCCTGCGGGTCGGGCGTGCCGGGAGTACCTGGATCGCCAGGTGAGCCAGAGGAAGAGGAGGAAGAGCTGTTATCACAGCCACTCAATAATACTAACGATCCAAGAAATAGGGCATGACAGGTATATCTGAGCATTCGATAGTCCCTAATATGCTTATTAAATTATAAAAGGTAAGAAAGGATGAATATCTTTACAGCGCGCTAATTAGATATTTTTGCTTTGCCAGGCGCAATCATCCCCTGAAAATGAGAGGGGGGCGTAGGAAGCCGGGGGAGAAAATGAATAAAGGGAATGACGACCGGAAACCGCAAACTGATTATGATTCGCCACGTTTATCGCCACTCTCCGGCAATAAATAATTCAACAACCAATAATCACCTACCTGTTTCGGTAGGGTATTACGCCAGCGTGCAGAAAAATAAATTAGCAAAGGAATAAATATGCCAGTTTCTGTGATGGGGTTAACAAATATAAATAAAGGGATAATAAAATTATTACCTCAAATTGTGACACTCATCATATTAATAACCGCTATCCCGCAGCTGGCGAAATTAACCTGGCGGGTCGTATTCCCTGTCAGTCCTGAGGATATTTCCGCACTGCCATTAACCGCTTCCCCAGTGGCAGAAACGGAATTAAAAAGCGTGCGCCCCGTATTTACCCTGTTTGGCCTGGCAGCGAAAAATATTCCCGCGCCAGCCCAGGCCACCAACCTCAACCAGGTGCCCGTTTCCAGTCTGAAGTTACGCCTTACCGGCCTGCTCGCCAGCAGCAACCCTGCGCGGTCTATTGCCATTATTGAGAAAGAAAAACAGCAAGTTAGCCTTAGCGTCGGCGATACCACCCCAGGATATGATGCGCGGATCGCCGCCATTCTGCCCGACCGGATTATCGTCAACTATCAGGGGCGCCAGGAGGCCATTTTATTATTTAACGACAGCCGCGCGGCGCCGCCCTCAGCCGCCGCAGTGGCCAGTCCTCCCCTCGTGAAGCGACTTCGCGAGCAGCCACAAAATATCCTCACTTATTTATCTATTTCGCCTGTGCTCAGCGGCGACAAACTGCAAGGCTATCGCCTAAACCCAGGCAAAGATGCCTCACTGTTTCGCCAGGCCGGCCTGCAGGAAAATGATTTAGCCATTGCCTTAAATGGCATTGATTTACGCGACCAGGAACAAGCGCAACAGGCGATGCAACACCTGGCCGAACTGACCGAAATAACGCTAACCGTTGAGCGAGAAGGCCAACGACACGATATCGCTTTCGCGCTGGGGGATGAATAATTGCCAACCATGAAAGGCCTGCGGAAAATGCTGCCTGTGCTGCTGATATTAACACCACTGATATTTAGCCCGGCCATTGCAGAGGAATTTTCCGCCAGTTTTAAAGGCACCGATATTCAGGAATTTATCAATACCGTCAGCAAAAACCTGAATAAAACGGTGATTATCGATCCCAGCGTACGCGGCACCATCACCGTACGCAGTTACGATATGCTCAATGAAGACCAATATTATCAATTCTTCCTCAGCGTGCTGGATGTATATGGTTTCGCCGTGATTAATATGAATAACGGCGTGCTAAAAGTGGTGCGTGCCAAAGATGCGAAAACCTCGGCCGTTCCGGTCGCCAGCGCGGCCGCTCCGGGCGAAGGCGATGAGGTTGTCACCCGGGTGGTACCTCTGACTAACGTCGCCGCCCGCGATCTGGCGCCGCTGCTCCGCCAGTTGAACGATAACGCCGGCGCCGGCAGCGTGGTCCATTATGAGCCCTCCAACGTGCTGCTGATGACCGGCCGCGCGGCGGTGATTAAACGCCTGCTGACCATTGTCGAGCGTGTTGACAACGCCGGGGATCGCAGCGTGGTGACCGTTCCTCTCTCCTGGGCCTCCGCTGCGGAGGTGGTCAAACTGGTTACCGAACTCAATAAAGACACCAGTAAGTCGGCGTTGCCGGGCTCGATGGTGGCGAACGTGGTGGCCGATGAGCGCACCAACGCGGTACTGGTGAGCGGCGAGCCGAACTCGCGCCAGCGCATCATCGCCATGATCAAACAGCTCGACCGCCAGCAGGCGGTACAGGGCAATACCAAAGTGATCTACCTGAAGTACGCCAAAGCCGCCGATCTGGTGGAAGTTCTGACCGGGATCAGCAGCTCGCTGCAGAGCGATAAGCAAAGCGCCAAACCGGTAGCCGCGATCGACAAAAACATCATTATTAAAGCCCACGGCCAGACCAACGCCCTGATCGTCACCGCGGCGCCGGACGTGATGAACGATCTGGAGCGGGTGATCGCCCAGCTGGATATCCGCCGCCCGCAGGTGCTGGTGGAGGCGATTATCGCCGAAGTGCAGGATGCCGATGGCCTTAACCTCGGTATTCAGTGGGCCAATAAGAACGCCGGCATGACGCAGTTCACCAACAGCGGTTTACCAATATCGACGGCTATCGCCGGCGCCAATCAGTACAACAAAGACGGTACCATCAGCAGCTCGCTGGCCAGCGCCCTCGGCTCGTTTAACGGTATCGCCGCCGGCTTCTATCAGGGGAACTGGGCGATGCTGCTCACCGCCCTCTCCAGCAGTACCAAAAACGATATTCTGGCCACCCCCAGCATCGTCACCCTCGACAATATGCAAGCCACCTTTAACGTCGGCCAGGAAGTTCCGGTATTAACCGGCTCACAAACCACCTCCGGCGACAACATCTTCAATACCGTCGAACGCAAAACCGTGGGCATTAAGCTGAAGGTGAAGCCGCAGATTAACGAAGGCGATGCCGTACTGCTGGAGATTGAGCAGGAAGTATCGAGCGTCGCCGATTCGGCCTCCAGCACCAGCAGCGATCTTGGCGCGACCTTCAATACCCGGACGGTGAATAACGCCGTACTGGTCGGCAGTGGCGAAACGGTGGTGGTTGGCGGGTTGCTGGATAAAAGCGTCACCGATACCGCCGACAAAGTGCCGCTGCTCGGCGACATCCCGCTGATCGGCGCCCTGTTCCGCTCCGACAGCAAGAAAGTGTCGAAACGCAATCTGATGTTATTTATCCGCCCGACGATCATTCGCGATCGCGATGAGTACCGCCAGGCCTCTTCCGGCCAGTACACCGCCTTCAACAATGCGCAAACCAAACAGCGGGGTAAGGACAGCAACGAAGCCTCGCTCAGCAATGACCTGCTGCACATCTATCCGCAGCAGGAGACCCAGGCTTTCCGCCAGGTCAGCGCCGCCATTGACGCCTTTAACCTCGGAGGCCGCCCATGACGCCAGCCGCCGAACGCCGTCCGCTGCTGCCTTTTGCCTGGGCCCGCGCGCACCATCTTGTGCTGCTCAGCGACGGCGCACGGTGCGAAGCGCTGTGCCGCCCCGATACCGCCGCCCGGGCGCTGCTGGAAGCGCGCCGCCTGGCGGACGGCCCGATGCGCGTCAGCCGTTTAACGCCAGAGGCATTCGAGAAAGTGCTGGTGCTCAGCTATCAGCGCGACTCGGCGGAAGCGCACCGCATGATGGCCGACATCGGCAATGAACTTGACCTCTATACCCTCGCCGAAGAGCTACCGGACACCGACGATCTGCTCGACAGCGAGGACGACGCGCCGATCATCCGCCTGATCAACGCCATGCTCACCGAGGCCATCAAAGAAAAAGCCTCCGATATCCATATCGAAACCTACGAGCGCCATCTGCAGATCCGCTTTCGCGTCGACGGCGTACTGCGCGAAATTCTGCGCCCGCAGCGGCGGCTGGCCGCGCTGTTAATTTCGCGCATCAAGGTGATGGCCAGCCTGGACATTGCCGAAAAGCGGGTCCCTCAGGATGGCCGCATGGCGCTGCGCATCGGCGGGCGGGCGATCGACGTGCGCGTCTCCACTCTGCCCTCCAGCCACGGCGAACGCGTGGTGCTCCGCCTGCTGGACAAAAACAGCGTCAACCTGGATCTGCTGACGCTGGGCATGCCGCCCGCCCTGCTCGATCGGGTCGATGCGCTAATCGCCCGCCCGCACGGCATCATCCTGGTCACCGGCCCGACCGGATCCGGGAAAAGCACGACGCTCTACGCCGCTCTCAGCCGCCTCGACGCCCGCGAGCGCAATATTATGACCATTGAAGATCCGGTGGAGTATGAGCTGGAGGGCATCGGCCAGACCCAGGTCAACGCCAAAGTCGAGATGACCTTCGCCCGCGGTCTGCGCGCCATACTGCGTCAGGACCCCGACGTGGTGCTGGTAGGGGAAATCCGCGATGGCGAAACCGCCCAGATCGCCGTTCAGGCCTCGCTGACCGGGCACCTGGTGCTGTCGACCCTGCACACCAATAGCGCGCTGGGCGCCATTTCCCGTCTGCAGGATATGGGCGTGGAGCCTTTTTTACTCTCCACATCGCTGCTGGCGGTAATGTCGCAGCGGCTGGTGCGCCAACTGTGCCCGCACTGTCGTCAGCCCAGGCAGGCGGATGCCGACACCGCCCGGCAGATGGCGGTCCCGACCGGCACGCCGCTGTGGCAGCCAACAGGCTGCGCCCAGTGTAATTTCACCGGCTATCGCGGGCGTACCGGCATTCATGAGCTGCTGCTAATCGACGATCGCGTGCGTGCCGCCATCCACCGCGGCGAGAACGAGATCACCCTGATCCAGCAGCTGGGGCCAGCCTGGCAGACCCTGCGCCATGCCGGGCGCGACAAAGCGCTGGCGGGGATCACCAGCTGGGAGGAGGTGATGCGGGTCACCGAACAGCAAACGGCGGAAAACGACTGAGATGGCCCTGTTTCGCTATCAGGCGCTGGACGCGCAAGGCAAAACCCGCCGCGGCGTTCAGCAGGCCGACTCCGCCCGCCACGCCCGCCAGCTGCTGCGCGACAAGGGCTGGCTGGCGCTGGAGCTGACGGCCGCCAATCCTGCGCGCCAGCTGTGGGGCGGCGGCTCCCTCATCCGGCGCACCAGCGCCGGTGATTTAGCCCTGCTCACCCGCCAGCTGGCCACCCTGGTCGCCGCCGGGATCCCGCTGGAAAAGGCGCTCGATGCCGTCGCCCAGCAGTGCGAAAAGGCGGCGCTGAGAACGTTAATGGCCGGGGTACGCGGCAAAGTACTCGAAGGCCACTCGCTGGCGGAGGCGATGCGCGGCTATCCCGCCTGCTTCGACGGCCTGTTCTGCGCCATGGTGGCGGCTGGCGAAACCTCCGGCCATCTCGACGGCGTGCTTAACCGGCTGGCGGATTATACCGAGCAGCGCCAGCAGCTTCGCTCTCGCCTGCTGCAGGCGATGATCTACCCCATCGTGCTGACGCTGGTCGCCATCAGCGTGATCGCCATTCTGCTCTCCACCGTGGTGCCGAAAGTCGTTGAGCAGTTTGTCCATCTGAAACAGGCCCTGCCCTTCTCCACCCGGCTGCTGATGAGCCTGAGCGATATCGTACGCAGCGCGGGGCCCTGGCTGGTGCTGCTGTCGCTGCTGGCGCTGCTGGCGTTGCGCTATCTGCTGCGCCAGCCCGCCCGGCGGCTCGCCTGGGACCGGGCGCTGCTGCGCCTGCCGGTCATCGGACGCGTGGCGCGCAGCGTGAACAGCGCGCGCTACGCCCGCACCTTAAGCATTCTCAATGCCAGCGCGGTGCCGCTGCTGCTGTCGATGCGCATCAGCGCCGACGTCCTCAGCAACGCCTGGGCACGCAGCCAGCGAATCGGTACGCGAAGGCGTCAGCCTGCATCGCGCGCTGGAGGCCACCGCCCTGTTTCCCCCAATGATGCGCTACATGATCGCCAGCGGCGAGCAGAGCGGTGAGCTGACAGCGATGCTGGAGCGCGCGGCGGAGAACCAGGACCGGGAGCTGAGCGCGCAGATCCAGATGGCCCTCAGTCTGTTTGAACCCCTGCTGGTGGTCACCATGGCCGGCATGGTGCTGTTTATCGTGCTGGCCATCCTGCAGCCGATCCTGCAACTGAACACCCTTATGAGTATGTAACTGTATTAATGGAGAAAACTATGCAACGGCAACGCGGTTTCACGTTACTGGAAATTATGGTGGTGATCGTCATTCTCGGCATTCTCGCCAGCCTGGTGGTACCTAACCTGATGGGTAACAAAGAGAAAGCAGATCGCCAGAAGGTGGTCAGCGATCTGGTGGCGCTCGAGGGGGCGCTGGATATGTATAAACTCGACAACAGCCGCTATCCGAACACCGAGCAGGGGTTACAGGCGCTGGTGACCGCCCCGACCGTCGAGCCGCACGCGCGCAATTATCCGGAAGGCGGCTATATCCGCCGTCTGCCGCAGGACCCGTGGGGAAATGAGTATCAGTTGTTGAGCCCCGGTCAGCATGGCGCCATCGACGTCTTCAGCGTCGGCCCGGACGGGATGCCCGACACCAATGACGACATCGGCAACTGGACCCTTGGGAAGAAATAGTGTCTCAGCGTGGTTTCACCCTCCTGGAAATGATGCTGGTCCTGCTGCTGATCGGCGTCAGCGCCAGCATGGTGCTGCTGGCGTTTCCCTCCGACCGTACCCAGGAGGCTACGCAGATCCTGGCGCGCTTTCAGGCGCAGCTGGATTTTGTCCGCGAGCGCGGGCAGCAAACCGGCCAGCTCTTCGGGATCGTCATCCACCCTGACCGCTGGCAGTTTATGCGCCTGCAGCCTGCCGACGAAGGCGCTCCGGCGGCAATGGACGACCGCTGGGGCAACGCGCAGTGGCTGCCGCTGCAGGCCGGGCGCGTCGCCACAGCGGAAAGCCTCCCGCGGGCCAGGCTGACGCTGCGCTTTCCCGATGGCCAGGCGTGGGATCCGGGCGAGCAGCCCGACGTGATCATCTTTCCCGGCGGCGAAGTCACGCCGTTTCAGCTGCGGATTGACGCCGCGACGGGCATCAACGTCGACGCCCAGGGCGACAGCCAGCCGCTGGCGGCGCGGGAGCAGCCATGAAACGCGAGGCCGGGATGACGCTTATCGAAGTGATGGTCGCGCTGGTGATTTTCGCCCTCGCCGGCCTGGCGGTGATGCAGTCCACCCTGCAGCAGACGCGCCAGCTTGGGCGTATGGAAGAAAAAATCCTCGCCAGCTGGCTGGCGGATAATCAGCTGGTGCAGCTGCGGCTGGAGAAACGCTGGCCTGCTCTTAGCTGGTCCGAAACCACCGTGGAGGCCGCCGGGACGCGCTGGTTCGTTCGCTGGCAAGGGGTGGAAACCGCGCTGCCGCAATTGCGGGCACTGGACGTGGAGGTCCGACGGCAAAAAAGCGATCCCGCGCCGCTGGCGACCCTGCGCACCTGGGTGACAGCGCCATGATCACCAGGATGCGCGGTTTCACCCTGATCGAAACGCTGCTGGCGCTGGCTATCCTCGCCGTCCTCAGCGCCGCTGCCGTGATGGTGCTGCAGAACGTCATCCGCGCCGATGGCCTGACCCGCGAGAAGAGCCAGCAGATCGCCGCCCTTCAGCGCGCTTTTCGCCAGATCGCCGACGATGTCACCCACATCATTCCTCGTCGCGCCAGAAACAGCGACACGCTTTTCTTCGCCGGACGCTTCCAGTTGCAGAGCGACGACTGGGGGCTGGCCTTCAGCCGCAGCGGCTGGCCAAATCCGCTGGGGATCCTGCCGCGCTCGGAGATCCAGAACGTCAGCTACCGTCTGCGCCAGCAGCAGCTTGAACGGCTGAGCTTCGATCAACAGGATCCGCTGACCGGCAGCCAGCCGACGGTCCGGGTGCTGCTGCGCGAGGTGACGACGTTTCGCCTGCGGTTTTACGCCGACGGGCGCTGGCAGGAGACCTGGGACCGCTCACAGACGCTGCCCCAGGGGCTGGAGATCACCCTGACGCTGGCGAAAAGCGGGGAGATAACCCGCCTGTTTTTACTTACCCCAGGAGGCAGCCAGTGAAAAATCGGCAACGCGGCGTCGCGCTCCTGATGGTGCTGTTCATCCTCGCCCTGATGATGATCCTCGCCAGCGCCATGACCGAACGCACCGCAGTCATGTATCAACATACCGCCGTGACCCTCGATAATTTGCAGGCCAGATGGTACGCCCTGGCGGCGGAAAATATGGCCGCCGCGCTGCTGCAACGCGATGCGCTGGACTCACCCAGTCAAACGAACCTGGCGCAAACCTGGGCGCAGGAGGGGCGCCGTTTTACCCTCGACGATGGCGAAATCCACGCCACGATCCGCGACGGGCACGCCTGCTTCAACCTCAATGCTATTGACCATCGCGCGGACGAGGCTGGCGACGGAACGCCCTACCCGACCGACGTCTTCGTTCGGCTGCTGGTGCTGCTCGGCGAGCCGCCGCTGCGCGCCAGCCAGATCGCCGCCGCCCTCGGCGACTGGACGGACAGCGACGGCCAGCCGCGGCTGAACGGGGCGGAGGACGAGGTCTATATGGCGCAAACCCCGGGCTATCTCGCCGCCAACCAGCCGATGCAGGATGTCAGCGAGCTGCGCCTGCTGGCCGGTATGGACGCCGCGCTCTATCAGCGCCTGCTCCCCTTCGTCTGCGTCCAGCCGGATGACGCGCTGCAGGTCAATATCAACACCCTGCGCCCCTCCCAGGCCGCCCTGCTGGTGGCCCTCTTTCCCGGCGATCTGACGCTGCAGGAGGCGCAACAGCTGCTGCACAACCGCCCGCGAACCGGGTGGAGCAGCGTCGCCGCCTTTCTCGCGCAGCCGACGCTGCAGAAAACCGATACCACGCTTGCCCGTCCCTGGCTGACGGTGCACAGCACACGCTTTATCGCCGCCTTTACCGTGGTGACCGGCAATCTCCGCTTTCAGCTGCACAGCGTCCTGCAACAATCGGGGCGCACCTTTACCGTCGTCCAGCGGCGATATGGACTCTCTATGGTGGTCGATGAATAAGATTAACGCTTCTCCCCAGGCCATGCTGATCGTGCGCCTCGCCGCTGCGCAGGCGCCGCTGCACTGGCAACTCTTTGCCCCCGGCGAGCCGCACCACGAGGCCAGCGGCCGGTGGCCGGCTGACGACGCCAGCCCTTTCCCGGCGCTGGCGGCGCACTACCCCGCCTGGGTGCTAATCCCGGCCAGCGACTGCGCGTTTCACTCGCTCACCCTGCCGGCGGGCTTGCGTAAACCGCCGCTGCAGGTGGCCCCGTTTCTGCTGGAAGAGCAACTGGCCGACGATGTCGAAGCCACTCATTTTGCTCTGCTCCACCGCCAGCAGGCCCAGTGTGAGATCGTCGCCGTACAGCGGCAAAAAATGCACGACTGGCTGGCCCGCTGCGAGTCGCTCTCCTTAAGGCCCCTGGCGTTGACGCCCGACGTGCTGGCCCTGCCCTGGCATCCACCGGCGTGGAGCGCGGTGCAGGTAGACGAGCAGTGGCTGATCCGCCACCAGCCGTGGAGCGGCATGGCGGCGGAAAGCCCCTGGCTGGCGGAGCTGCTGCAGAGCGAGGCGGAAGAGCACGTCATCGACAGCTATTCGCCGCCGCCCGCGGCGCCGGGAGAGTGGCGCGCGCAGCCTGCGCAGATGCTGCTGGCCCTCGCCGCACGCCATCCGGCGGCGCTGAAGCTCAGTCTACTGCAGGGGGAGTTCGCTCTCCGTCGGCGGCGGCTGGCGCAGGCGAGCTGGCGTCCGGCGCGG
Organism: Klebsiella africana; assembly: GCF_020526085.1. Lineage (NCBI taxonomy): Bacteria > Pseudomonadati > Pseudomonadota > Gammaproteobacteria > Enterobacterales > Enterobacteriaceae > Klebsiella > Klebsiella africana. The sequence goes on from NZ_CP084874.1 coordinate 4,280,151, forward strand.
TATGCTGCGCTGGCTCTGGCGCTGCTGGTGGGGACAAACAGCGTGCTGGACCATCGCGATCTGGCGCGCCAGGCCGAGGCGGCGCAACAGGCCAGCCGGGCCTTCTATCGCCACTGGTTTCCGGCGGAGAAAAAGGTGATTAATCCGCGACTGCAGATGCAGCAGCACCTGCAGACTCAGGCCCGTCAGGCGCATCACGCCCCCCTTGTCGATCGCCTCAGCGCCTTGCAAAACATCCTCAGCGACACGCCAGGGATCCGTCTGCGGGCGCTGAGCTGGGATGCCGCGGGCAACCGTCTGCAGCTGGAAATCGCCGCGGTCTCTTCCCGGGCGCTGGAGCAGTTTACCCAGCGGGCGCAGCCGCGGTTTCGCGTCCGGCCGGGCGACATGATCACGAAACCGGATGGCATTGAAGGACAACTGACGCTGGAGGAAATCGATGGCTAATCTGCTTATCTGGTGGCGGCAGCGCACACCGTCCGAGCAGCGCCTGCTGCTAGTTCTGACAGGGCTGCTGGCGGCATGCGCCCTCTGGTATGGACTGTGGCAGCCCTGGCGAGCCCGCGAGGCGCAGTGGCGGCAAACCCTGGTGAAAGAGCAGGCCAGCCTGCGCTGGATGACGCAGCAGGCTCCGCGCCTGCAGCAGCTCAAGCAGCAACCCACGCCAGTGGCAAAAGAGGCGCTCACCGCACTGGTGATGCGCGAGGCGGCGAGCCACGGGCTGACCGTCGCCCGCCTGCAGCCGCAGGGAAAACGTCTGCAGGTCACCCTTCAGCCCTGTACCTTCCAGGCGCTGATCGACTGGCTGGACGCCCCGGCGATGCGCGGCGTCAACGCGGTTTCGCTGTCCGTAACCGGGCAGCCGTCGCGGCCGGGCTGGATCACGGTCAACCATCTGCTGCTGGAGCGCGACGATGAAAGCTAAAGCGATCGCCGGTGGGCTGCTGCTGGTCCTCTATCTGTTGTGGCTCACCGCTACGGCTCCGGCGCGCCTGCTGGCCCCCATGCTGCCGCCCGGCGTTCAGGTGGGCCACCTCAGCGGCAGCATCTGGCGCGGCGCAGCGCAGCCGGTCTACTGGCACGGCGAACGGCTTGAGCGGCTGGCGTGGTCGTTGACCCTGGCTGGCTGGCAGATCGCGCTCAGCGATCCCCGCGGCGTCGAGGGCCAGGCCCGGCTGTGGGGCCTTCGCGATCTGCGCCTACAGGAGGGGCGGCTCACCGCGCCCGCCAGCCTGATCAGCCGCTGGTTGATGTCGACCATGCCCGTCAACGCCGCGGGGGAGGTCACCTTCAGTCTGACCGAAGGGCGCTTTAGCGACGGGCGCTGCCAGCAAATCACCGCCGGACGCGCACTGTGGCGGCAGGCCCGACTGCACTCCCCGGTCGGCAGCCTGGAGCTGGCCCAGGTCAATGGCACCTTCCGCTGCACGGCAGACGGCGCCGTGGCGCTGACCCTCCGTCAGGACTCTCATCAGCTGAGCCTCAGCGGCCAGGGGACTCTGTCGCCCGATGGCCGCTATCTCTTTCGCGGTACGCTGCAGTCCCGGCAGGGGATGCCGCCGCTGCTGGCGCTGCTGGTCACGCGCCCGGCAGCGAATAACGCCCCGGGCCCGACGCCGTGGCAGATTCAGGGGAATTGGCGACAACAGGAGAAAAAATGACGACATTAACCGCATTATCGCTGCACTTTCCCCTTGTCTGGTATGGCTTCCTGCTGCTGTTCGGCCTGGCGCTGGGCAGCTTTTACAACGTGGTGATCTATCGTCTGCCGCGCATGCTGACCGAGACCGCAGACGACGAGCGGATAACCCTCAGCACCCCGGGCTCCTCCTGCCCGCAGTGCCGCCAGCCGATCGCCTGGCGGGACAATATCCCGCTGCTCAGCTTTCTCTGGCTGGGCCGTCGCGCCCGCTGCTGTCAGGCCCCCATCGCGTGGAGCTATCCGCTGACCGAGCTGGCCACCGGCCTGCTGTTTATCCTCGCCGGAGCTTTGCTCGCGCCGGGCCTGCCGCTGGCGGGCGGCCTGGTGCTGCTCTCGTTCCTGCTGATACTGGCGCGGATTGACGCCCGGACCCAGCTGCTGCCCGATCGCCTGACCCTGCCCCTGCTGTGGGCAGGCCTGCTGTTCAATCTTAACGAGGTGTACATTGCCCTGCCGGACGCGGTCGCCGGGGCGATGGCCGGTTATCTGGCGCTATGGTCGGTCTACTGGCTGTTCCGTCTGCTGACCGGGAAAGAGGCGCTGGGCTATGGCGATTTTAAGCTGCTGGCGGCGCTGGGCGCCTGGTGCGGCTGGCAGGTTCTGCCGCAGGTGCTGTTGCTCGCCTCGGCCTGCGGACTGGTGTGGACCCTGCTGCAGCGCCTGTGGACCCGGCAGTCGCTGCAGCAGCCGCTGGCCTTCGGCCCCTGGCTGGCGCTGGCCGGCGGGGGCATTTTTCTCTGGCAGCAGATGGTCTAGCGTTTGCGAGCCGACTGGCCGGGCAGGATCCCGCCCGGCAGCGGCGGCTACGAATATTTTTTGCTGCGGCGGGTCGGGGCGGCGTTGGCCGGATCGTCCGGCCAGACGTGCTTCGGATAGCGTCCCTTCATCTCTTTCTGCACCTCACGGTAGCTCCCTTGCCAGAAGGCGCTCAGATCGCGGGTGATCTGCAGTGGACGCTGGGCGGGCGACAGCAGCTCCAGCACCAGCGGCACTCGCCCCTCGGCGATAACCGGGTTCGTGGCCTCGCCGAACATCTCCTGCATACGCACCGCCAGCGCCGGCGGGTTTTCCGCATGGTAGCGGATCGCCAGGCGGCTGCCGGTCGGCACGGTATAGTGTGTCGGCAGTTCGCGATCCAGCTTCTGGCGCAGCGGCCACGGCAGCCAGTCCTGTAGCGCCTGACGCAGATCCAGCGCCTTCAGCGCCCGCAGGGAATGGACGCCGTTCATCTGCGGCAACAGCCATGCCTCCAGCGAGGCCAGTAGCGAAGCGTCATCCACCGCGGGCCATGCCTCTTCCGGCAGCCACTGCGCCGCACAGTGCAACCGCAGGCGCAGCTGCTCAGCCTCTGGCGTCCAGTTGAGCACCCCGAGGCCTTTCTCACGAATACCGTTGAGCATCGCCTGATGCAGCTCTGCCTCAGAGGGCTTCGCCAGCGGCTGGGTCTTGATCACCAACTGGCCGATCACCGTCCGCCGCCAGGCTTTCAGCGTCCCCTGGGCCTCATCCCACTCCACCGTGTCGGAACGTTGCGCCAGTTCAGGGCGGGCGGCGATCAGCTCACCGATTTCCACCGGCAGAGCCAACAGCATGCGGGCATCCGGCGAAGCGCTGCCCTGCAGCAGCAGCGGAGCGATAAGCCATTCATGACGGCCCAGCGCGTCGTCGGCGTCCAGCATCGCGCCCATGCCGTTCGCCAGCTGGTAGCGCCCCTCCTGACCGCGGCGGCGGGCGATGCGATCGGCGAAGGCCGACGCCAGCAGCCCCGCCATTCGCCCGGCATCGGGCTGGCCGCTGCGGCGGGCCAGGCGCTTCATCAGCTGCTGCGCTCGCTGCTGCCAGTTGGCCTGCTGACGGGAAAAGATGGCCCCCAAATCCACCAGTCCGCCGCGCGGTGGCTCCTCGAGGATCGCCGCCAGCTTTGCCGCTGTCGCCGCCTCGTCATCGGTCTGCGCGGCGGCCAGCATCGCCGCCAGCCGCGGCTCGTTGCCTAGCGCTGCCATTTTGCGGCCAAACGCCGACAGCCGCTCGCCGTCCAGCGCCGACAGCGTCTCCAGCAGGCGGCGCGCGGCGGCCAGGTTCACCGCCGGCGGCTGATCCAGCCAGGCCAGCGCGGCCGGATCGTGGCAACCCCACTGCAGCAGCTCCAGCAACAGCGCCGACAGATCGCTGTGCAGGATCTCCGGTTCGCTCTGCGCCGCCGCCCGTTCCGCCTGTTCTTTGCCGAGCAAATGCAGGCAGATCCCCGGGGAGAGACGACCGGCGCGGCCGGCGCGCTGCGTCATTGATGCCTGGCTGATGCGCTGCGTCACCAGCCGGGTCAGGCCGGTGCGCGGGTCAAAGCGGGCGACCCGCTCCTGGGCGCTGTCGACCACCAGGCGGATCCCCTCGATGGTCAGACTGGTCTCGGCAATATTGGTAGCCAGCACCACTTTGCGCTTCCCGGCGGGCGCCGGGAGGATCGCTTTGCGCTGTTCGCTTAAGGGCAACGCGCCATACAGCGGGCAGAGAATGACATCTTCCGCCACGCGCTCCGTCAGCTGTTCCTGAACGCGCTGGATCTCGCCGACGCCGGGCAGAAATAGCAGCATCGATCCCGGTTCCTGCCGCAGGAGATCCGCCGCCGCGACCGCCACCGCCTCATCAAAACGCTGGTGCGCGGAGAGCGGGCTGAAGCGACGCTCCACCGGATAAGCGCGCCCCTCCGAAACCACCACCGGCGCCTCAGGCAGCAGACGCTGCAGGCGATCGTTATCGAGGGTCGCCGACATAATCAGCAGCTTGAGATCGTCACGCAACCCCTGCTGTACGTCGAGCAGCAGGGCCAGCGCCAGATCCGCCTGCAGGCTGCGCTCGTGAAACTCATCGAGGATCACCAGCCCCACGCCCGTCAGCTCGGGATCGCGCTGGATCATGCGCGTCAGGATCCCCTCCGTGACCACCTCCAGGCGGGTCTGCGGTCCGACGCAGGTTTCGGCGCGCATACGGTAACCCACGGTTTCCCCCGGTTTTTCGCCGAGCAGTTCAGCCAGCCGCTGCGCGACATTGCGCGCCGCCAGCCGCCTCGGCTCGAGCAGGATAATGCGTCCCGCGATGTTGCCCTCGGCGAGGATCTGCAGTGGCAGCCAGGTCGACTTCCCGGCGCCGGTCGGCGCGTTGAGCAAAACCTGCGGCGCATGCTGCAGGGCGGATAACAGTTCTGGGAGGACAGCGGCAACCGGCAATGAGGACACAAAAGGCTCCAGGGGTTAACATTCAAGGGCTCGCATTGTAGCATCCCCCTAATTCATTACCGAGTCTCTATCATGTCTGAGCCGAAAAGGCTGTTTTTTGCGCTTGAACTGCCGTCTGCCGTCCAGAAGCAGATTGTCCAGTGGCGGGCAACGCACTTCCCCGAAGATGCCGGCAGGCCCGTCGCGGCGGATAATCTTCATCTGACGCTGGCGTTTCTCGGCGAGGTGAGCGCGGAAAAACAGCGGGCACTAGCCGATCTCGCCAGCCGCCTGCGCCAGCCGGGCTTTACCCTGACGCTGGACGATGCCGGACAGTGGCTACGCTCGCGGGTAGTGTGGCTCGGAACCCGCCAGCCGCCGCGCGGCCTGCTGCAGCTCGCCAGCATGTTGCGCGCTCAGGCGGCGCGCAGCGGCTGCTATCAGAGCCCGCAGCCGTTTCACCCGCATATTACCCTGTGGCGCGATGCTCGCCAGGCGGTGCCGATCCCGGCCCCCGGCTTTCGCTGGACGTTTCCGGTGAACGAGTTCGTGCTGTATGAGTCCAGCTTTAGCCGCGGGCGCACGCGCTACACGGCGCTGGAACGTTATCCGTTTGAGAAGGAAAGTTGATGCAGTTTAATCCGCCGTTGCAGCCCGCCATTTTGCTTAAACGTTACAAACGATTTCTTGCTGACGTGGTCACCCCCGATGGCCGCGAGCTGACGCTCCACTGCCCGAATACCGGGGCGATGACCGGCTGCGCCGCGCCGGGCGACACCGTCTGGTATTCCACCTCAGACAATGTGAAGCGCAAATATGCCCATACCTGGGAATTAACTGAAACGCAGCAGGGCGCCGTTATTTGCGTCAATACGCTGCGTGCAAATTCGCTGGCGAAAGAGGCGATTTCCGCCGGAATAATTCCTGAACTTTCAGGCTATAACCAGCTGAAAAGCGAAGTGAAATATGGCGAAGAGAATAGCCGTATCGATATTATGTTACAGGCAGATGATCGCCAAAACTGCTATATTGAAGTGAAATCGGTTACGTTGGCGGAGAAAGAATACGGTTATTTTCCTGATGCGGTGACTACGCGCGGCCAGAAGCACCTGCGGGAGCTGATGGCCGTCGCGGCAAATGGCGACCGCGCGGTGATTTTATTTGCCATCCTGCATTCGGCAATTGACCGTTTTTCTCCCGCGCATCATATTGATGCCAGATACGCACAGCTGTTAACAGAAGCCCAGGACAAGGGGGTGGAAATTCTCGCCTGGAAAGCGGAACTTTCTACGACGAGGATGACTCTGAATAAGCCGATCGCCGTGGTGTTAAACCCCGGTAAATAAGTGGCTAAATAGTGTTCGGGTCGCAAGCGCGAATACGCTTTTCTTCACAGGGTTGTCAAGTGTAACGTTTAGATAATTGCTATCCGGAAAAGCATCTGCTATTTATAGCGGCCTGATTTTCCCCCACATGGGGATCGATAGTGCGTGTTAAGGAGAAGCAACATGCAAGAAGGGCAAAACCGTAAAACATCGTCCCTGAGTATTCTCGCCATCGCTGGGGTGGAGCCGTACCAAGAGAAACCGGGCGAAGAGTATATGAACGAAGCCCAGCTGGCGCACTTCAAGCGTATTCTTGAAGCATGGCGTAATCAACTCAGGGATGAAGTGGATCGCACCGTATCGCACATGCAGGATGAAGCAGCTAACTTCCCGGACCCGGTAGACCGTGCCGCCCAGGAAGAAGAGTTCAGCCTGGAACTGCGTAACCGCGACCGCGAACGTAAACTGATCAAAAAGATCGAGAAAACGCTGAAAAAAGTTGAAGACGAAGACTTCGGCTACTGCGAATCCTGCGGCGTGGAGATCGGCATTCGCCGTCTGGAAGCGCGTCCGACAGCGGATCTGTGCATTGACTGCAAAACCCTGGCGGAAATTCGCGAAAAACAGATGGCGGGCTAATCCCCTGCTGCCCCACTCTCTGGCGGGAGTCTCTCCCGCCTGGTTCTGTTGTCCGTACCATGACTGACTCACGCTATATAGGGCGCTTTGCTCCCTCCCCCTCCGGTGAACTCCACTTCGGCTCTCTGATTGCCGCGCTCGGCAGCTACCTGCAAGCCCGCGCGAACCACGGTATCTGGCGCGTTCGTATTGAAGATATCGACCCACCGCGCGAAGTCCCCGGGGCCGCCGATACCATCCTGCGCCAGCTCGACCACTACGGTCTGCACTGGGATGGCGACGTACTCTGGCAGTCGCAACGGCACGAGGCCTACCGCGAGGCGCTGGCGTGGCTGGGCGAGCAAGGGCTGAGCTATTACTGCACTTGCACCCGCGCGCGGATCCACGCCGTCGGCGGGATCTACGACGGCCACTGCCGCGACCTGGGGTTGGGGGCGGAAAACGCCGCGCTGCGCCTGCGCCAGACTCGCCCGGTGCTGCAGTTTAGCGACCGTCTGCGCGGCACGCTCATCGCCAATGAGCCGCTGGCGCGAGAGGATTTCATTATCCACCGTCGCGACGGGCTGTTCGCCTACAACCTGGCGGTGGTGGTCGACGACCACTTTCAGGGGATCACCGAGATCGTCCGCGGCGCAGACCTGATTGAGCCAACGGTGCGGCAGATTTCGCTGTATCAGCATTTTGGCTGGCAGGCGCCGGACTACCTCCATCTGCCGTTGGCCCTCAATGCTGACGGCAATAAACTCTCTAAACAAAACCACGCGCCGGCGCTGCCGGAAGGCGATCCGCGCCCCGAAATCGTCCGGGCGCTCCGCTTTCTGAATCAGGCGATCCCCGAGGAGTGGCAGGCCCTGAGCATCGATGATTTACTCGCCCAGGCCGTCGCCAACTGGCAGCCAGCGAAAATCGAGCATTCTCAAATGGCTCCCGCTGAGCTATGATTAGCCGCTATTTTTACACTGTACAGTTGATCTGAAGTCCGTCTGACACTACGAGGTGCACCATTTTTACCCGAGTCGCTAATTTTTGCCGTAAGGTGCTAAGCCGTGAGGAGCGCGAGGCAGAAGCCGCCGTCGAACCAACGCCTATGACGGTGATCCCGCGTGAGCAGCATGCTATTTCCCGCAAAGATATCAGTGAAAACGCCCTCAAGGTCATGTACCGCCTCAACAAGGCGGGCTACGAATCCTGGCTGGTCGGCGGCGGCGTCCGCGACCTGCTGCTTGGCAAAAAGCCAAAAGATTTTGACGTCACCACCAACGCCACGCCGGATCAGGTACGCAAGCTGTTCCGTAACTGCCGTCTGGTTGGGCGACGTTTCCGCCTGGCGCATGTGATGTTCGGGCCGGAAATCATTGAGGTCGCCACCTTCCGTGGCCATCACGAAGGGCACACCACCGATCGCGTCACCTCCCAGCGAGGCCAGAACGGCATGCTGCTGCGCGATAACATCTTCGGCTCGATCGAGGAAGATGCCCAGCGTCGCGACTTCACCATCAACAGCCTCTATTACAGCGTGGCGGACTTTACCGTCCGCGACTATGTCGGCGGCATGAAGGATCTGCAGGACGGCGTGATCCGCCTGATCGGCAATCCGGAAACCCGCTATCGCGAGGATCCGGTGCGCATGCTGCGCGCGGTGCGCTTTGCCGCCAAGCTCAATATGACCATCAGCCCGGAAACGGCTGAACCGCTGCCGCGCCTGGCCGCCCTGCTTCACGATGTGCCACCGGCGCGTCTGTTCGAAGAGGTGCTCAAGCTGCTGCAGGCCGGGTATGGCTACCAGACCTACATGCTGCTGCGGGAATACAGCTTGTTCCAGCCGCTGTTCCCGACCATCACCCGCTACTTTACCGAGCGCGGCGACAGCCCGATGGAGCGGATCATCAGCCAGGTGCTGAAGAATACCGATACCCGCATTCATAACGATATGCGCGTCAATCCGGCCTTCCTCTTTGCGGTGATGTTCTGGTATCCGCTGCTGGAGACGGCGCAGAAAATCGCTCAGGAGAGCGGCCTGGCGTACTACGACGCCTTTGCCCTGGCGATGAATGATGTGCTGGATGAAGCCTGCCGCACGCTGGCGATCCCTAAGCGCATCACCACCCTTATTCGTGATATCTGGCAGCTGCAGCTGCGCATGTCCCGTCGCCAGGGCAAACGCGCCTGGAAGCTAATGGAGCATCCGAAATTCCGCGCCGCCTATGACCTGCTGGAGCTGCGCGCCGGCGCCGAGAACAACCACGAACTGCAGCGCCTGACCAAATGGTGGGGCGAATTCCAAGTCGCCGCGCCGCCAGCGCAAAAAGATATGCTCAACGACCTCGGGGACGATCCGGCACCCCGCCGTCGCCACCGTCGTCCGCGCAAGCGCGCGCCGCGCCAGGGTAACGCATGACTCTGGTCTATATCGCCCTTGGCAGTAACCTTGCTTCACCACTGGAGCAGGTGCAGGCGGCTATCCACGCCCTGGGCGATATTCCGCACAGCCGCGTGGTCGCCGTCTCTTCGTTCTACCGCACGCCGCCGCTGGGCCCACAGGATCAGCCGGACTATCTCAACGCCGCCGTCGCCCTTGAAACTTCACTCGCGCCAGAAGCGCTGCTCGATCACACCCAGCGCATCGAGCTGCAGCAGGGGCGGGTGCGCAAAGCCGAACGCTGGGGACCGCGCACGCTCGATCTCGATATCATGCTGTTTGGCGATGCGGCCATTAACAGCGAGCGCCTGACCGTTCCGCACTACGATATGAAAAACCGCGGCTTTATGCTCTGGCCGCTGTTCGAGATCGCCCCGGACCTCCACTTTCCTGACGGCCTGGCGCTGCGCGCCGTGCTGGATAATCTCGGCGCGGCAAAGCCCGCCAGCTGGTAATCCCCTCGCCTTTTTTAGCATTTGCGGCGATCGTCGTAATCGGTTGCCCAAAATCATTGCCCCTCTGAATGCTGCTGTTAGAATGCCGGTTAATATGACTTTCATCATCAGGAAATGTTATGAAACCGACCACCATTGCCCTGCTGCAGAAATGCAAACAGGAAAAGAAGCGCTTTGCCACCATTACCGCCTACGACCATAGCTTCGCGAAGCTGTTCGCCGATGAAGGCATCAATGTGCTGCTGGTGGGCGACTCGCTGGGAATGACGGTGCAGGGTCACGACTCCACCCTGCCGGTCACCGTAGAAGATATCGCCTATCACACCCGCGCCGTCCGCCGCGGCGCGCCAAACAGCCTGCTGCTTGCCGACCTGCCGTTCATGGCCTACGCCACCCCCGAGCAGACCTTTGAAAATGCCGCTATCGTCATGCGCGCTGGCGCCAATATGGTCAAACTCGAGGGCGGCGCCTGGCTGGCCGAGACCGTGAAGATGCTGGCGGAACGCGCAGTACCGGTTTGCGGCCATCTTGGTCTGACGCCGCAGTCGGTGAACGTATTCGGCGGGTATAAAGTGCAGGGTCGCGGCGATGCGGCACAGGCCCTGTTTGAAGACGCGTTAGCGCTGGAAGCGGCAGGGGCACAGCTGCTGGTGCTGGAGTGCGTGCCGGTCGAACTGGCGAAACGCATCACCGAAGCCCTGACCATTCCGGTGATCGGCATCGGCGCAGGCAACGTTACCGACGGGCAAATCCTCGTAATGCATGACGCTTTCGGCATTACCGGCGGCCACATTCCGAAATTTGCCAAGAATTTCCTTGCCGAAGCGGGCGACATCCGCGCCGCGGTGCGGCAGTATATTGCCGAAGTCGAATCCGGAGTCTATCCGGGCGAAGAACACAGTTTCCATTAAGGAGTCTTGTTGTGCTGATTATTGAATCCGTACTGCTGCTGCGCCAGCATATCCGCCGTCTGCGTCAGGAAGGTAAGCGTATCGCGTTGGTCCCGACGATGGGCAACCTGCATGATGGTCATATGAAGCTGGTTGATGAAGCCAAAGCCAGTGCGGATGTGGTGGTGGTCAGTATTTTCGTCAATCCGATGCAGTTTGACCGCGTCGACGACCTGGCGCGCTACCCGCGCACCCTGCAGGATGATTGCGAAAAGCTGAACAAGCGTCATGTCGATTTTGTCTTCGCGCCGACACCGGCGGAAGTTTATCCCCAGGGCACCGAAGGCCAGACCTACGTTGACGTTCCGGGATTATCCACCATGCTCGAAGGCGCCAGCCGGCCGGGCCATTTCCGCGGCGTGTCGACCATCGTCAGTAAGCTGTTCAACCTGGTTCAGCCGGACGTCGCTTGCTTCGGCGAGAAGGACTTCCAGCAGCTGGCGCTGATCCGCAAGATGGTCGCCGACATGGGCTACGATATTGAGATTATCGGCGTGCCGATCGTTCGCGCGAAGGATGGCCTGGCGCTGAGTTCGCGCAATGGCTACCTGACCGCCGACCAGCGCAAAATCGCGCCTGGCCTGTATAAAGTGCTGAGCGCAGTGGCGGAAAAACTGGCCGCAGGCGATCGCCAGCTCGACGAGATTATCGCTATCGCTGAACAGGAGCTGAACGAAAAAGGCTTCCGCGCCGACGACATTCAAATCCGCGATGCCGACACCCTGCTTGAGCTGACCGATGCCAGCCAGCGCGCGGTGATCCTGATGGCCGCCTGGCTGGGCCAGGCCCGCCTGATCGACAATCAGATCGTTACGCTCGCTCAGTAGACAGCGGGTAAAAATCGGGCAATACTGCCCGGGCTTTTCTCAGGGCGGGCGCCGTGTCCGCTCTGCTACATTAAGGTTGAAGGGTAGAAGTTATGATGCGTAATATGCTGCAGGGCAAGCTCCACCGCGTAAAAGTCACGCAGGCGGACCTGCACTATGAAGGTTCTTGCGCCATTGACCAGGACTTCCTGGATGCGGCCGGTATTCTGGAGAATGAAACCATTCACCTCTGGAACGTCACCAACGGCAACCGTTTCTCCACCTACGCCATTGCCGCCGAGCGGGGCTCCCGGATCATCTCCGTTAACGGCGCCGCCGCCCACTGCGCCAGCGTCGGCGATATCCTGATCATCGCCAGCTTCGTTACTATGTCGGACGAAGAAGCGCGTAACTGGCAGCCTAACATTGCCTACTTCGAAGGCGATAACGAAATGAAACGCCAGGCGAAAGCCATTCCGGTACAGGTCGCCTGATGGCCGCGGCGCTGTGCTCAGGCGCAGCGTCGGTATTACCCCTGCGGCTGGTTACTGATCAGCCGCGACATCGTCTCCAGCGAATCCGTGCGTAAGATATATAACCGCTTAAGCAGGAACGGATTATCCCCCGGCTTCACCTTCCCCCGCACCGTCGTCACTGCCATATGAAACCCGGCGTCATTCGCCGCCTGCACCGCGGTGGCGTTATAGCCGCCGAAGGGATAGGAAAGATAGAGCACATGCGGATTAAACTGACCCAGCGCCCGACGCGAGCGGGCAAAATCAAACAGAATATTGTGGTAATTGCGGCTGAATAAGATCGGTCGCCGGTAGGCGTCCACCCGATGCAGAAAATGGGTATGCGACTGAATATCAAAGACGTCCTGAATCTGGCGTAGCTCGGAAATGCTCATAAACTGCAGCGATTTCGGATCCCACTTCTGCGGATGGCGCTTAATACGCGAGGAGATAATAAACGCGGTGGCGTGGAAGCCGTACTGTTTCAGCACCGGATAAGCGTAGCGGTTTACCGATTTCAGACCATCATCGAAAGTGATCGCCACCGCCCGCGCCGGGAGATTGATTTTATTGCGCACATAGCCTTCAAGCTGGTACAGGGTCAGCGTGGTGTAGCCCTGATCGCGCAGCCAGGTCATCTGGTTATTGAAGGCGCGTACCGAGGTGGTGGTGGACGTATGACGAAAACGGGTATTCTCTTCATCGCGCAAAATATGGTGATAGGTCAGCACGGGAATGCCATTATCTTCCTGCGCATCCAGACTACTGACCCACGCCAGCCGGTCGCCAATGCGGATCTGAAACCAGGTCTGATTAAGTCGGTCTTTCAGCTTGCTGAGGATCGGATAACGCAGATTAGTGGCCAGCGTACCGAACGGCGCGCTACTCACCGAGGGCGCGTCATAGAGCGGGGTGTCTTTCCAGGTGAGTAAATTCTGGTTACTCAGCGGTTTATTGAGATCCCCTAAACGGTCCTCCACCCGCTGCTTCCCTTGTACCGGCTCGAGATGGCCTTTATCAATAAACCCGGTGCCGAAACCAAAACGAAATTCATAGTAGTCAGCCGCCGTCGGGACGACCGCGAGGATCTGCCCGGCACGTACATTGCCGACGCTTATTACATGGTTCCCCACCTGCGCCCAGATAACCGCATCTTCGGTGGTTTGCATATAGCGTACAGGCTTGCCCTGCTGGCTAAGCAGGCTGGCGGAAGCGCTAAGCGAGGTCAGGAAAAGAAGTAGAGTAAAAAATCGGGCAAACATGCGCATCGAACCGGTCAACCATCAACGGCCGCTATTGTAACAAAAGCGGCATCAATACCGATGCTTAATTTCCGAAGGTATCGTGACGCAGTCGGAACGGGGGATTTTTCTGCTGTTGATGCCACAGGCTGCTCACCAGCGGCCCACCCGCGCTAACGATAGTCTGGCGAAACGCATCGCTGCTTAACGTGCCCCGCAGCAGATACATTCGTTCAAGTAATGAATAGCTGATACCGGAGATGACTTCACAGTGGGTATGCTTGTGGCTCATCAGCGCCGCGGCCCGATAAGGCGCCGCGCCGGTTTTGTCGGTGAGGAAAATGACGCCGTCCCCGGAGTCGGTGGCATGCAGCGCATCGCACATCATCCGGCTCAACATATTGTTGCTGAGATTGCGCCAGTAATTGACCGCCCGGCACTGGGCCAGCGGTCCAAACTTTTGTTCAAGACGATCCAGCATCTCCTGCGCCAGTTCATCGTGACAGGTAATGACCCAACCGAGCATGTTTCCCTCCTTAGCCAGCTAATAATGTAACAAGGGGAAGGAGGCGTATCGGTGATGACGGTCAAAGATAAGCGGTTAGCGCCCCACGTATTTGCCTCGGGAAGCGCTAACCGTGAGCCGTATCAGCTACGCAGGCCGCGGCCGCGCTGAATTAACGACCAGCAGAGCAGATAGAAGGCGACAATGAAGACTACCAGCACCGCAAAGGTAGTCACCAGCGGGACATCGTTAATCCCGAGGAAACCGAAGCGGAAACCGCTGATCATGTAGACGATGGGGTTCAGATGCGACAGCCCCTGCCAGAACGGCGGCAGCAACGTCAGCGAGTAGAACACCCCGCCGAGATAGGTCAGCGGCGTCAGCACAAAGGTCGGGATCAGGCTGATGTCATCGAAGGTCTTGGCAAACACCGCGTTCAGCAGGCCGGCCAGCGAGAACAGCACCGCGGTAAGGATCAACGTCAGGGCGACAAACAGCCAGGAGTGAACCTGGAACGGCACAAAGAATAGCGAGACGGCGGTGACCAGGATGCCCACGCACAGCCCGCGCGCCACCCCGCCGCCCACGTAGCCAGCGATAATGACATGCGTCGGCACCGGCGCCACCAGCAGCTCTTCAATATTGCGCTGAAACTTGGCGCTGAAGAACGACGAGGCGACGTTGGCGTAAGCGTTAGTGATCACCGCCATCATGATCAGGCCCGGGACGATAAACTGCATATAGGTAAAACCATGCATCTCGCCGATGCGTGAGCCGATCAGGTTGCCAAAAATGACGAAGTACAGGGTCATGGTGATCACCGGCGGCACCAGCGTCTGTACCCAGATGCGCATAAAACGGTGGATCTCTTTGGTCCAGATGCTTTTCAGCGCGACCCAATAAAGCTGCATCATGCGGACTCTCCTTTTCGCTCATGCACCAGGGTGACAAACAGCTCTTCCAGACGGTTGGCTTTGTTACGCATACTCAGTACCTGCACCCCCTGGGCGCTCAGTTGGGCAAAGACGCTGTTAATCCCCTGCTCGCGCAGAACCTCCACTTCCAGCGTCGAGGTATCGACCAGCTGGTACTGGTAGCCTTCGAGCTTCGGTACCGGGCTTTTTGGCGCGAGATCGAGAATAAAGGTCTCAGACTTCAGCTTTGACAGCAGCGCTTTCATCGAGGTGTTTTCCACCAGCGCGCCGTGCTGGATGATGCCGATGTTGCGACACAGCATTTCCGCCTCTTCGAGATAGTGGGTGGTCAGGATAATAGTGGTGCCGCGATCGTTGAGATCCTTGAGAAAGCCCCACATGGAACGACGCAGTTCAATATCGACGCCAGCGGTTGGTTCATCGAGGATCAGCAGCTTCGGCTCATGCATTAACGCGCGGGCGATCATCAGCCGGCGCTTCATCCCGCCGGAGAGCATCCGCGCGCGCTCGCTGCGTTTTTCCCACAGATCGAGCTGTTTTAAATACTTTTCGCTGCGAGCGATGGCTTCTTTACGCTCAACGCCGTAGTAGCCCGCCTGGTTAACAACGATCTGCTGCACGGTCTCGAAGGGGTTAAAG
Organism: Klebsiella africana; assembly: GCF_020526085.1. Lineage (NCBI taxonomy): Bacteria > Pseudomonadati > Pseudomonadota > Gammaproteobacteria > Enterobacterales > Enterobacteriaceae > Klebsiella > Klebsiella africana. Next base: position 4,295,494 of record NZ_CP084874.1, read on the forward strand.
TTAAACTCCTGCGGCACCAGGCCAAGCTGACGCTTGGCGTTGACGACGTCTTTCTCCAAATCGTAGCCAAAGACATTGACCTGACCAGAGGTTTTATTCACCAGCGAGCTGATGATGCCGATCGTCGTGGATTTTCCCGCACCGTTCGGGCCCAGCAGGGCGTAAAAATCCCCCGCTTCGACCTGCAGGTCGATTCCCCGCAGCGCCTGAACCCCGCCGGGGTAGGTTTTTTTGAGCTGTTTTAATTCCAGAGCAATGGTCATTAAATATCTCTTCTCGTGTCGTGACACGTCATTAACCCGCCTCACTCACGTTTGCGCTGTACTGGCGCTGGCGCCGCCAACGCATCGGTAGCCTGACGTATCACGGGTTAAGATGGTTTTAAAAAAGGTGAGCTTACCCTATATTAGCGCAACGCACTTACTTGGTTACAGGCCGATAATGTCCATGAATGATATAGATACACTCATCAGCAATAATGCACTATGGTCAAAAATGCTGGTGGAAGAGGACCCCGGCTTCTTTGAGAAACTGTCGCAGACGCAGAAACCGCGCTTCCTGTGGATTGGCTGTTCGGACAGCCGCGTTCCCGCTGAGCGACTCACCGGCCTGGAACCAGGCGAACTATTTGTCCATCGTAACGTCGCCAATCTGGTGATCCACACCGACCTCAACTGCCTGTCAGTGGTGCAGTATGCCGTTGATGTCCTCGAAGTCGAGCACATTATTATCTGCGGCCACTACGGCTGTGGCGGCGTACAGGCGGCGGTGGAGAACCCGGAGCTGGGACTCATCGACAACTGGCTGCTGCATATCCGCGATATCTGGTTTAAGCACAGCTCGCTGCTGGGTGAAATGCCGGAGGAGCGCCGTCTGGATACCCTTTGCGAGCTGAACGTGATGGAACAGGTGTACAACCTTGGGCATTCGACGATTATGCAATCGGCGTGGAAGCGCGGACAGAAGGTGACCATTCACGGCTGGGCTTACGGCATTCATGACGGATTGCTGCGCGATCTGGATGTCACCGCCGTGAGCCGGGAAACCCTCGAACAGCGCTATCGCCACGGCATCTCCAACCTCAAGATCAAACACATCAACCACAAATAGCCTTCAGGCTTAGCCACTCTGGAGAGCGCGGCGCGCGCTGTCCAGAGTGGATTTCCCTTTACTCGTCCAGCAGGGTGACTTTGCCGATATACGGCAGATGGCGGTAACGCTGAGCGTAGTCGATACCGTAACCCACCACGAACTCATCCGGAATGGCGAAACCGACGAACTCAACCGGGACGTTGACTTCACGACGGCTTGGTTTATCCAGCAGCGTACAAATGGCCAGCGACTTCGGCTCGCGCAGGCTGAGGATCTCACGCACTTTAGACAGGGTGTTACCGGAATCGATGATGTCTTCCACGATCAGTACATCTTTACCACGGATGTCTTCATCCAGATCTTTGAGGATTTTCACATCACGGGTGGTGGACATGCCGCTGCCGTAGCTGGAGGCGGTCATAAAATCGACTTCATGCGGCACCTGCACTTCACGGCACAGGTCGGCCATGAACATAAATGAGCCGCGCAGCAGCCCCACCAGCACCATTTCGCTGCCGCTGTCCTGATAATGTTCGTTGATTTGACGACCCAGTTCCGCGATACGCGCTTTGATCTCGGATTCCGGGATCATCACTTCTACAGTATGTTTCATAAGACTAACCATTTGATTCTAAATATAAATCATCAAAGCCGCTGCTTTCGCCCCGACGATGACCGGCAAGCCATCCAGTATACCAGCAAAAAGAAATCTTCGGTGCAGGGATTAATAAAGCCATATTTGTGATTCCGATCACACTTGTTAAAACCTATAATTAATTGCAGTTAAAAAATTAACAAACACATGAGTAACTTTCTATGGCTGAAACAAAGTCTCAACAATCAAGGCTCCTGGTGACGCTGACTGCGCTATTTGCAGCGTTCTGCGGCCTCTATCTTTTAATCGGCGGAGCATGGCTGGTCGTGCTTGGCGGCTCCTGGTACTACCCTATCGCTGGTCTGGTGATGCTGGGCGTGACCGTGATGCTGCTGCGCGGCAAACGCGCTGCGCTGTGGCTGTACGCTGCGCTGCTGCTGGCGACGATGATCTGGGGCGTCTGGGAAGTCGGCTTCGACTTCTGGGCGCTGACGCCGCGTAGCGATATCCTCGTCTTCTTTGGTATCTGGTTGATCCTGCCCTTTGTCTGGCGTCGTCTGCCCAACCCTTCCGCTGGTGCCGTAGGTGCCCTGGTCGTCGCCCTGCTGATTAGCGGCGGCATGCTGACCTGGGCCGGCTTTAACGACCCGCAGGAAGTCAACGGCACCCTGAGCGCCGACGCCACCCCGGCGGCACCGATCTCCACCGTCGCCGACGGCGACTGGCCGGCCTATGGCCGTAACCAGGAAGGCCAGCGCTTCTCCCCACTGAAGCAGATTAACGCTGAGAACGTGAAGAACCTGAAGGAAGCCTGGGTGTTCCGCACCGGCGACCTGAAGCAACCGAACGATCCGGGTGAAATCACCAACGAAGTGACGCCGATCAAAGTTGGCGACACGCTCTTCCTGTGTACCGCTCACCAGCGTCTGTTTGCGCTGGACGCCGCCACCGGTAAAGAGAAGTGGCATTTTGACCCGCAGCTGAACGCCGATCCATCGTTCCAGCACGTCACCTGCCGCGGTGTTTCTTATCACGAAGCGAAAGCGGATAACGCCCCTGCCGACGTCGTCGCCGACTGTCCGCGCCGCATTATCCTGCCGGTGAACGATGGTCGCCTGTTCGCGGTAAACGCCGACAACGGTAAGCTGTGCGAAACCTTTGCCAACAAAGGTATTCTCAACCTGCAGACCAACATGCCGGTCACCACGCCGGGCATGTATGAACCCACTTCCCCACCGATCATCACCGATAAAACTATCGTAATTGCCGGCGCGGTCACCGATAACTTCTCTACCCGCGAGCCATCTGGCGTGATCCGCGGCTTTGATGTGAATACTGGTAAACTGCTGTGGGCCTTCGATCCGGGTGCAAAAGACCCGAACGCCATCCCGAGCGATGAGCATCACTTCACGCTGAACTCACCGAACTCCTGGGCGCCTGCCGCTTACGACGCTAAGCTGGATCTGGTCTATCTGCCGATGGGGGTGACCACCCCGGATATCTGGGGCGGCAACCGCACGCCGGAGCAAGAACGTTATGCCAGCTCGATTGTGGCGCTGAACGCCACCACCGGTAAACTGGCCTGGAGCTACCAGACCGTCCACCACGATCTGTGGGATATGGACATGCCTTCCCAGCCGACGCTGGCTGACATTGAGGTCAACGGCAAAACCGTACCGGTCATCTATGCTCCGGCGAAAACCGGCAACATCTTTGTGCTGGATCGCCGTAACGGCGAACTGGTGGTCCCGGCCCCGGAAAAACCGGTTCCGCAAGGTGCGGCGAAAGGCGATTATGTTGCTAAAACCCAGCCCTTCTCCGATCTGAGCTTCCGTCCGAAGAAAGATCTCACCGGGGCGGACATGTGGGGCGCCACTATGTTTGACCAGCTGGTGTGCCGCGTGATCTTCCACCAGATGCGCTATGAAGGTATCTTCACCCCGCCGTCTGAGCAGGGCACCCTCGTCTTCCCGGGTAACTTGGGGATGTTTGAATGGGGCGGTATCTCCGTCGATCCGAACCGTCAGGTGGCTATTGCCAACCCGATGGCGCTGCCGTTCGTCTCCAAACTGATCCCGCGCGGCCCGGGCAATCCGATGGAGCCGCCGAAAGATGCGAAAGGCTCTGGCACCGAGTCCGGCGTGCAGCCGCAGTACGGCGTCCCGTATGGCGTAACCCTGAACCCGTTCCTGTCGCCGTTCGGCCTGCCATGCAAACAGCCAGCCTGGGGCTATATCTCCGCCCTGGATCTGAAAACCAACGAAGTGGTATGGAAAAAACGTATCGGTACTCCGCAGGACAGCCTGCCGTTCCCGATGCCGGTTAAGCTGCCGTTCACCATGGGGATGCCGATGCTGGGCGGGCCGATCTCCACGGCCGGTAACGTCCTGTTCATCGGCGCAACCGCAGATAACTACCTGCGCGCGTACAACATGAGCAACGGCGAGAAGCTGTGGGAAGCCCGTCTGCCAGCCGGCGGTCAGGCGACTCCGATGACTTACGAAGTGAATGGCAAACAGTATGTTGTCATCTCTGCCGGTGGTCACGGTTCGTTCGGTACCAAAATGGGCGATTACATCGTCGCCTATGCGCTTCCGGATGACGCTAAATAAAACGCAAAACGGCAACGAAAGTTGCCGTTTTTTTGTGTTTATTCTCTCTCCCCACGTTCGAGCGTCGTACCGCCCTAAACCGTGAAACCCAGCATCATCCCGGTATCTTCATGCTCCAGCAGATGGCAGTGGGCCATATAGGCAAACTCCTTCGGCGCCGGATGATCAAACTTCACTAATACTTCACTCACGTCCCCTTCCACACGAACGGTGTCTTTCCAGCCGCGACGGTGCGCCGCTGGCGGCTTGCCGTTTTCGCTAAGGATGCGGAACTGGGTGCCGTGGATATGGAACGGATGCAGCATCATGTCGCCCTTGCCGGAGATGACCCAGCGTTCATATTGGCCTCTGGCGGCGGCAAACATCGGCACATTCATGTCGAAGGCTTTGCCGTTGATGCGGTTGGCGGTATGGAAATCAAAACCCTTACCCGACGACATGCCATGCTCCATGCCGGCCCCGTGGTTCATGTTGCTCATGTCGCCGTGGTGCATATTCCCCATGTCGCCCATCCCGCCATGCCCCATCATGCCGTGATCCATTCCGACCATCGCCTGCTCGCCATATTTCTCCATCAACGCCTGCATGCCCATCCTGTCGAGCATCGGATCCATCGACAGCTGGAGCTGACGCTGCGTCAGCCCCGTTAGAGAGGGGAGCGCTGGCATAGCGGCCAAAGTATCCAGCAGCTTGCCGGAGGCAGGAATGACCAGCGGCTGGACGCGCAGTACCGGCTGTGGTTTATCAAAAGGCGCAATGGCCATGCCCATCTGGCTCACCGGCAGGGTCACCAGTTCGAAAGGTTTACCGTCGCTGGTGTCTACCAGCACCTCAAAGCGTTCCCCCATCAAGACCGGCAATTCATCGACCTTGACCGGCTCGGCCAACAGACCGCCGTCACTGGCCACCACGTACAGCGGGCGCTTATCACTGGTGGCAAAATTGAGGGAACGGGCATTACAGCCGTTCAGCAAACGCAGGCGTAACCAGCCGCGCGGCGCGGCATGTTCGGGATAGAGAGCGCCATTGGTTAGAAGCGTATCGCCAAACCAGCCGACGGCGGCGCTCATCACATCCAGCTGATAGTCGATTTCACCAGCGGCGGTGAACTTCTTATCCTGGACGATCACCGGCACATCATCGATTCCCCACTGCTTCGGCAGCAGCAGGCGTCCGCTCTCTTCATCCTCGATCAGCACCAGCCCTGCCAGCCCCATCGCCACCTGACGACCGGTAGTCCCGTGCTGATGCGGGTGAAACCAACAGGTGGCCGCCCGCTGCGTCGGCGTGAAGCTCACCGTACGGGTTGCGCCCGGCGCGATAATCCCCTGCGGCCCCCCGTCGACCTCGCCCGGTACCTCCAGACCGTGCCAGTGCAGCGTGGTCGCTTCCGCCAGCTGGTTGGTAATATCCACCGTAACGGCCTTACCCTGCGTCAACTGTAGCGCTGGCCCCAGCAACGAACCGTTATACCCCCAGGTAGTGGCATTCAGGGCACCAAACTGCGTTTTGCCCGCCTGGATGGTCAGCGCAATACGGTTGCGCGCATCGGCAGTTAACAGCGACGGCACCGGCAAAGCCGGGCGACTGGCGGCAAAGACCGCCCGGCTCCATAACGGTAATGCGCTGGCCATGCCGACCGCGGCGGTCAGTTTGAGGAAGTCTCGGCGTTGCATATTCACATCCTTTTATTCTGCGGGCGAATATTTGAGCTTAAACCCTACCGTAACGGGAAGGTCAAGCAGAAGAGTAAGAATAAAGATCGGCGCTGTGTAAAGAAGTATGCTAATTTGAAGCGTCGGTGATCTAATGGTAGAAAAAATGAAGACGCTTTTCAGAACAATGGTACTCGGCAGCCTGCTTGCTCTCTCCGCCAACAGCTACGCGCTCAGCGAATCAGAAGCGGAAGATATGGCTGATTTAACCGCGGTTTTTGTGTTTCTGAAAAACGACTGTGGCTACCAGAACCTGCCCAACACGCAGATCCGTCGCGCGCTGGTGTTCTTTGCTCAACAGAACCAGTGGGACCTCAGCAACTATGACAGCTACAACATGAAAGCGCTTGGCGAAGACAGCTATCGCGATCTTAGCGGTATTAACATTCCGACAGCGAAAAAATGCAAAGCGCTGGCCCGTGATTCGCTCAGCCTGCTGGCTTACGTTAAATAATTCCCTGCGCGGGCGACAATGCTCCGCGCCTTTATCATTTCATTTGTCACACTCGAATATTTATTATTGTATATAAATAAATCTTATTCCCGTTCAAACATATCAACCCGCCAAATAAATTAAACCACTACTAGTAATGAATTACTAAAAAACTAATAAAATATCATTATTCATATATTGCAAAATAAAAAACACCCTTCTAGAATCCGGTGAAAATATCCCTACTTCATGGACTGAAATTGTGAATATCTCGCCGACTCTTCGTATTATCCCGCTTACCGCACTTTTATTAGTGGGCTGTAGCAATACCTCATCTCGCCAGCAGGTAAAACCGATTGCCACGCCGCTAACGTCGCAACAACAGGCTGAGCAGGAGCGCGCTGCCAGCGAACAGGAGCGTATTGAGTCCTGCCGTCAGGCGCTGGATTCGCTTAAAGAGGTGAACCCACAGCAGGCAACTAAACTCAGCAACGAGTTCAATGCTCTGGTGCGCGCGGCGTCACAATATAACAAGGTGCGCGAGAAAGTTGCCGATCCAACCCGGATGGGTATTGACTCCATGTATCAGTTCAAATCTATCAAGCTGTGCTCCGATATCCAAAAAACGCTGATCGATAGCCTGGTACAGCGTGGTGAAAGCAAACAACCATGAACAGAACCGCCACGCTGACCCCAAAAGCACCTCTGCTGATGCTCGCCGCGGCGCTGGCGCTTTTACCCTCATTTTACGCCGGCGCCGCGCCGGCCTTCCTCGACTACGCTCAACAGCAAACTCAGGCGCAAGAAAAAAACGATACTGACACCGTGAAGCAAACGTCAGGGGATCGTCAAAATGCGGATAATAAAAAAAATGCGATCAACACCGCACAGTTGCAAAAAAAAATCGCCAGTCAGCAGGCAACGATTGCGCAAAAAGATAAAACTATTCAGCAATTAAAAAAACAGCTTACCGCAACGCCGTCAACGGAAACATCCACCGCAGATGAACAAGCGGCATTGAATAAAAAAATAACTCAATTACAGAAAGCGTTAGCCGCCGCGACTGCGGAAAATGAGGCGTTGATAAAAAAAGGGAGCCTTGGCCAGAATAATAATCTGCAGCAAAGCCAGACTGCCGCGCTTAAACAGATCCAGCAACTCACCTCGCAGCTTCAAAACGCCGAAACTGAAAATCAGCGGCTCAGCGCCAGCCTCACCACGCTGAATACGGATAAACAAACGCTGACCACCCGACTGGCCGCCGTGGAAAAAGCACAGCAGACCGCCCTCAGCCAGGCCAAAGCCCTCGATGCTGATAAGCAGTCGCTTATTACCCGGCTGGCCACTGCGGAAAAAGTCCAGCAGATCGCCCTTAACCAGGCTAAAGCCCTCGATACTGAAAAGCAGTCGCTCACGACCCGATTGGCCGCCGCAGAAAAAGCACAGCAAACAGCGATCGATCGGGCTAAAGCCCTTGATGCCGACAAGCTGTCGCTGGCCAGCCGGTTGGCCGCCGCGGAAAAAGCCAAACAGACCGCGCTTGAGCAGGCCAAAACGCTTCAGGCCGATAAACAGCCGCAGGCTACCCAGCTGGCCTCAGTGGAAAAAGCACAGCAGGCAGCCCTCGACAAAGTCAAAGCGCTTGACGCCGATAAGCAGTCTCTTACCGCCCAACTGGCCGCTGCGGAAAAAGCCAAACAGAGCGCCCTCGCTCAGATCACCGCCCTTAACGCCGATAAGCAGTCCCTCGCCACCCGGCTCGCCGCTGCGGAAAAAGCGCCGCCAGGGCACGATACCGCCGCCGCTTCAAAGAACGAACCATCCGAGATGGCGGCGGTTGTTGCGGCCTATCGCCTGCAGGCAGACAAAGACAACGCCCAGCTAAGGATTAAAGAAGACGAAATTCAGCTGCTGAGAACTCAACTGTCAGTACAGCCTAAAAGCACGGGTAGCAAGGATGCTACTGTCAAACTCAACGCCCCTGGCGAACAGCAGGCTTATGCCATCGGTGCCTCAATGGGCACCGAGGCCCTGAACGTCCTTACCACCCGTCGCAAACAGGGAATTACCGTCGATGCCGGACTGGTACTGCAGGGTATCGAAGATGCCTTTAGCAGCCAGCTTCGCCTCGGAGAACAGGAGCGGAACAAAGCGCTGTTTGACGTTTCACAGCAGGTGTTCCAGAACCTGAATAAAATCGAACAGAAAAACATCAGCGCGGGCAAAAAATATCAGCAGGCTTTTGCGCGCAAAAAAGATGTAGTCTTTAAAGAGGGCGTCTACAGCCGTGTCGATTACCTGGGTAAAGGTAAAATAAGCGGCAACGACATGGTCACCGTGGTGATCAAAGAGATGCTGACGGATGGGACAGTGATCAACGATATGGAAGCGAAAGATCAGGCGCTCACCCAGAAGCTGGATGCTTATCCGCCGGTGTTTCGCGGACCGCTGCAACGTCTGCAGAACCATGGCTCCGTTACGCTGGTCGTACCGCCTGACAAAGCCTATGGCAGTAAAGGATTACCGCCGAAAATCCCGCCTGGCGCCACCATGGTTTATTCCGTGCGGATAGTGGATACGCAACCCGCACCGGCGAAATAACTTCCCGCCCACCGCCCTCTCCGGGCGGTGGGCGTTATTCCTGCCGCATTGCTGCAATAACCGCCGTGCATCCTCATCTATAGTTGTCTATGATGTTGCACTCGTTTTACGGGTGTAACAGATGTTAACGAAGGAGGAGCCTCACCGTGGCCGATAATCCACTGTGGCATGAAACGCTGCATGACCATTTTGGTCAGTACTTTAGCGTTGATAACGTGCTGTACCACGAAAAAACCGATCATCAGGATCTGATCATCTTTGACAACCGCGCTTTTGGCCGGGTGATGGCGCTGGATGGCGTCGTACAAACCACCGAACGCGATGAGTTCATCTATCACGAAATGATGACCCACGTGCCGCTGCTGGCTCACGGCAACGCGAAGCATGTGCTGATCATCGGCGGTGGTGACGGCGCGATGCTGCGCGAAGTCTCTCGTCACCACAGCATCGAAACCATCACCATGGTGGAAATTGACGCCGGGGTAGTCTCATTCTGCCGCCAGTACCTGCCGAACCATAGCGCTGGCGCCTATGATGACCCGCGTTTTACGCTGGTGATTGATGATGGCGTCAATTTTGTTAACCAGACAACGCAAACGTTTGACGTGATCATTTCTGACTGCACCGATCCTATCGGTCCGGGCGAAAGTCTCTTCACTTCGGCTTTTTATGAAGGCTGCAAACGCTGCCTGAACCCGGGAGGCATCTTCGTTGCGCAGAACGGTGTCTGCTTCCTGCAACAGGATGAAGCGGTGGGCAGTCATCGCAAGCTGAGCCACTATTTTCGCGACGTCAGCTTCTACCAGGCGGCAATTCCAACCTATTATGGCGGGATCATGACCTTTGCCTGGGCGAGCGACAACGAAGCGCTGCGTCATCTCTCCAGTGAAATCATTCAGGCGCGTTTTCACAAAGCCAACCTGACCTGCCGTTACTACAATCCGGCAATCCATACGGCGGCCTTCGCCTTACCACAATATCTGCATGATGCTCTGTCCGCACCGTGACGCGAAGTAAGGGGGTGAACTAAATTGAAAAAATTGAAGCTGCACGGCTTTAACAACCTGACCAAAAGCCTGAGTTTTTGTATCTACGATATCTGTTACGCCAAAACGGCCGAAGAGCGCGACGGCTACATCGCCTATATCGACGAACTCTATAATGCCAATCGCCTGACGGAGATCCTGACAGAAACCTGTTCTATTATTGGCGCCAATATCCTGAATATCGCCCGCCAGGATTATGAACCCCAGGGCGCCAGCGTGACTATTCTGGTCAGCGAAGAGCCTATCGATCCCAAGCTCATTGACCAGACCGAACACCCCGGCCCGCTACCGGAAACCGTGGTTGCCCATCTCGATAAGAGCCATATCTGCGTGCATACCTACCCGGAGAGCCACCCGGAAGGCGGGCTATGCACTTTCCGCGCCGATATCGAAGTGTCAACCTGCGGCGTCATTTCCCCGCTTAAAGCGCTGAACTATCTGATCCACCAGTTGGAGTCAGACATTGTCACTATTGACTACCGCGTGCGCGGCTTTACCCGTGATATCAATGGGATGAAACATTTTATCGATCATGAAATCAATTCGATTCAGAACTTTATGTCTGACGATATGAAGTCGCTGTATGACATGGTCGACGTCAACGTTTATCAGGAAAATATCTTCCATACCAAAATGTTGCTTAAGGAGTTCGATCTTAAGCACTACATGTTCCATACCCGACCGGAAGAGTTGACCGCCGAAGAACGCAAGGTCATTACCGACCTGCTGTGGAAAGAGATGCGCGAGATCTACTACGGCCGTAATATTCCTGCCGTGTAATGCCTCAAATGCCCGGCGGCGCTGGTGCTTGCCGGGCATGGGGTTCTGCGCCGCCTGGCCGTCCGGGTACGGCGCCAGCCCCTTCGGGGATTTCCCCTGTTCACGCTACGCTTAGCAGGCCCAGGGTTTTGCGCCACCCGGCATAAACGTCGTCATTAACGCTGCTGCATAAATTCACGATAAGCGGCAACCACCTGCAGGAAATCCTCAACGCCGCACAGAGAGAGGCTCTCTTCGTCGTAGTAATTCATCCCCTCTTCCATTTCATCACCGGAAAATTCCAGCTGATTGGCGCGGATCATCACCTCTTCGCCATCCAGCCACAACGTATATTCATGGCCAGCCCGCTGCCAGGAACGTTCACTGCCCTTCACGGTGCGCGCAGCCTGCTCCACTTCGTCCAGCAGAGCAAGATTGCCTTTCACCTCCTCGTTGAACCAGTGGCCAATCGCCTCGTGATCCATCGACATTCGCACCTTTACCACTCCGGTAATATCGCGCAGAAATTCGTAGTCCATAGTCTTTTCCTCTGCAAGGGCAATGCGTCACCGCTGCACTGTACCCATGCAGTAATTATCGCAGCAGACAGAAAGAAAAAAAGCGTAGCGGGCAGGAGGTTTGGAAATAAAAATGCCCGGTGATGCAATGTTCACCGGGCATTGGAGAGTTTATCGCCAACCGGTCAGCCGGGCTGACCGAATGGTTTACACCGCGGTCTGGAAGATCACGCCGTCAGCTTTTTCAGTGTACTGATCCAGCTGGTTGAAGTTCAGATAACGGTAGGTATCTTCCGCCGTCTTATCCACCTGCGCCACGAAGTTCTGGTACTCTTCCGGCGTCGGCAGTTTGCCGAGCAGAGAAGCCACCGCTGCCAGTTCGGCAGAGGCCAGATAGACGTTAGCGCCGGTACCTAAACGGTTCGGGAAGTTACGGGTGGAGGTGGAGACCACCGTCGCACCGTCGGCCACGCGCGCCTGGTTACCCATACACAGGGAACAGCCAGGGATTTCGATACGCGCCCCGCTCTTACCAAACACGCTGTAGTAGCCCTCTTCGGTCAGTTGCGCGGCGTCCATACGGGTTGGCGGCGCCACCCACAGGCGAGTCGGCAGTTGGCCTTTATGGCTGTCCAGCAGTTTACCAGCCGCACGGAAGTGACCAATGTTGGTCATGCAAGAGCCGATGAATACTTCGTCAATCTTCTCGCCCTGCACGTCAGACAGCAGACGGGCATCGTCCGGATCGTTCGGCGCGCACAGGATTGGCTCTTTGATATCCGCCAGATCGATGTCGATCACTGCCGCGTATTCCGCGTCAGCATCGGCTTCCAGCAGCTGCGGATCCGCCAGCCATTTTTCCATGCCCTGGATACGGCGTTCCAGGGTACGGCGGTCGCCGTAGCCTTCGGCGATCATCCACTTCAGCAGGACGATGTTGGAGTTCAGATACTCAACGATCGGCTCTTTGTTCAGCTTGATGGTGCAGCCTGCGGCAGAACGCTCAGCGGAAGCATCGGTCAACTCGAACGCCTGCTCGACTTTCAGATCCGGCAGACCTTCGATCTCAAGGATGCGACCAGAGAAGATGTTTTTCTTACCTTTCTTCTCAACGGTCAGCAGGCCCTGCTTGATGGCGTACAGCGGGATAGCGTGGACCAGGTCACGCAGGGTGATCCCCGGCTGCATTTTGCCTTTGAAGCGTACCAGCACCGACTCCGGCATATCCAGCGGCATCACGCCGGTCGCGGCGGCGAAGGCCACCAGACCAGAGCCCGCCGGGAAGGAGATGCCGATTGGGAAACGGGTGTGGGAGTCACCACCGGTACCCACGGTATCCGGCAGCAGCATGCGGTTCAGCCAGGAGTGAATCACGCCATCGCCCGGACGCAGCGAAACACCGCCACGGTTCATAATGAAGTCCGGCAGAGTATGATGCGTGGTGACGTCAACCGGCTTCGGATAGGCCGCGGTGTGGCAGAAGGACTGCATCACCAGGTCAGCGGAGAAGCCCAGGCACGCCAGATCTTTCAGTTCATCACGGGTCATTGGACCGGTGGTGTCCTGAGAACCGACGGAGGTCATTTTCGGCTCGCAGTAGGCGCCCGGACGGATACCGGCAACGCCGCAGGCGCGGCCAACCATTTTCTGCGCCAGCGAGAAACCGCGGCTGCTTTCCGCTACGTCTTTCGCCTGACGGAAGACATCGCTGTGCGGCAGGCCCAGCGCTTCGCGCGCTTTGGTGGTCAGGCCGCGACCGATGATCAGCGGAATACGGCCGCCGGCGCGCACTTCGTCGATCAGCACATCGGTTTTCAGCTCGAAGCTGGCCAGCAGTTCGTTGGTTTCGTGGTTACGCACTTCACCTTTGAACGGGTAAACGTCAATCACGTCGCCCATGTTCAGGTTTGACACATCCACTTCGATAGGCAGCGCGCCCGCATCTTCCATGGTGTTGAAGAAGATTGGTGCGATTTTGCCGCCCAGGCACAGGCCGCCGCCGCGCTTGTTCGGCACGTTCGGGATATCGTCGCCCATAAACCACAGCACCGAGTTGGTCGCGGATTTACGCGAGGAACCGGTACCGACCACGTCGCCGACGTAGGCCAGCGGATAGCCTTTCTGCTGCAGGGCTTCGATCTGTTTGATCGGGCCAACCACGCCCGGCTGATCCGGTTCAATACCTTCGCGGGCGTTTTTCAGCATGGCCAGCGCGTGCAGCGGGATATCCGGGCGCGACCAGGCATCCGGCGCGGGAGAGAGATCATCGGTGTTGGTTTCGCCGGTGACCTTGAAGACGGTAACCGTGATTTTTTCTGCCAGCTGCGGACGGTTCAGGAACCACTCAGCGTCAGCCCAGGATTGCATGACCTGTTTAGCGTGCTCGTTACCTGCTTTGGCTTTCTCTTCTACATCGTAGAAGTTATCAAACATCAGCAGGGTATGAGACAGCGCTTTCGCGGCAATCGGCGCCAGTTTCGCGTCGTCCAGCGCATCGATCAGCGGATGAATGTTGTAACCACCCTGCATGGTGCCCAGCAGTTCAACGGCTTTTTCAGGGGTTACCAGGGGGGAGGTTGCTTCGCCCTTGGCAATCGCGGCAAGGAATCCAGCTTTCACATAGGCGGCTTCGTCGACGCCCGGCGGTACACGGTTAATCAGCAGGTCTAACAGGAATTCTTCTTCGCCCGCAGGCGGGTTTTTCAGCAGTTCTACCAGCGCGGCCATTTGGGTTGCATCTAAGGGTTTGGCAACAATCCCCATGGCGGCACGCTCAGCTACGTGCTTACGGTATTCTTCTAGCACGACGGTTCTCCTCGCTTCTCATTGTCATAATGCGGCCTACACGTCTTCTATCAATCTGCTTCGGTATTGGCTTCGTTTGCCGCGTGACGCATCTTGAAGGATTTAGTGGCTGGGCGATTTTCTTCACGCTCCTGTGAGACAGCAGTTTGTAGGGTAAATGCCCGATACCGCGTCGGCAGCATAGCAGGATTTTTGAAAGGTGTTAATCTGTTTACAAAAAAGCAACATTAAAATTTAGCTGAATCGTTAAGGGCAGGATATTGCAGGCTTTCTGTTCAAATCCCGCGACAAAAATTCCTGTTCGCATACAACGCTACGGGTCGATCCCAACAATAATCAATAAAAAGCCGTACCGCATACCTATACTCAGCAGACGAGCCGTTTTCGCCGATACTTAAGCGAGATGGGTTACCTTTTGGGTCAGGAGCTTCCATGTCACTGCCGTTCAAACCCCATATTATCGCCCTGCTCTGTAGCGCTGGCTTACTCGCGGCGGCGGGAACACTCTATGTGCAAAGCCGAACCCCGGCGACGATCGCTGAACCGCCAGCCCAGCCAGCGCCCGCAGCGTCGACGACGCAGCCGGTGACCACCACCTACACCCAGGCGCAAATTGATCAGTGGGTCGCGCCTATCGCGCTCTACCCGGACAGTCTGCTGTCGCAGGTGTTGATGGCCTCCACTTATCCCGACAACGTCATGCAGGCGGTCCAGTGGTCCCAGGATAATCCCGCCATGAAAGGGGATGCGGCGGTTCAGGCGGTTGCCAGCCAGCCGTGGGACCCTAGCGTCAAATCCCTTGTCGCTTTTCCTGCCCTGCTGGCGATGATGGGCGAAAATCCGCCCTGGGTGGAGAACCTCGGCAATGCATTTTTGGCCCAGCCGCATGATGTGATGGATTCAGTGCAGCGCCTGCGCGCCATTGCCCAACAGACCGGGACGCTCAAATCCACACCGCAGCAGAAAGTGATTGTCACCCCTGCCGCACCGGCCCCCAGCAGCAACAGCACGGTAGCAACCTCAACCGCCCACACAGCGGCGCCTGCGCCCACGCAGGTCATTAAAATAGAGCCGACCAATCCACAGGTGGTCTATGTTCCCAGCTATAACCCCTCCACCGTCTATGGTACCTGGCCGAACAGCGCCTATCCGCCGGTCTATCTGCCGCCCCCTCCTGGGGAGCAGTTTACCGATAGCTTCGTCAAAGGCTTCGGTTACAGCCTCGGCGTGGCCACTACCTGGGCGTTATTTAGCAGTATCGACTGGGATGATGATGATGACCACCACCATCACGATGACGACTATCACCACGGCGATTACTCACATAATGGTGATAACATCAATATTAATGTAAATAATTTCAATCATATAACCGGAGAAAACCTGCCGGGCAACCACGTTAACTGGCAGCACAATCCTGCCTATCGCGGACACACACCGTATCCCGATAATACGGTAGCTCAGCGCTTCCATCAGACCAACGTTTCCGGCGGACTGAGCGCGACCCAACATGCGCCAGTCGATCGCGAAGCGCAGCGCCAGGCAGCGATGACCCAGCTGCAGCATAACGTACCGACGGCCACAGCGGGCAACCTGGCGGCAAACAACGCCTCACGCGATGCCCAGCGTCAGGCTGCTTCGGCGCAGCTGAAGCAAGCCACCCAGCGCAGTAATTACCGCGGTTACGACAGTACGCCTCAGCAACGTCGCGAGGCGGCAAAAACGCAGCTGAAAAATCCCACGCCGCAGCAACAGCAGCGTCGGGAAGCCGCCAGGAGCCACGAGCAGAACCGTACACCTCAGCAGCAGCAGCGCCGGCAGCAGCTCCAGTCCGCCACCCCAGCCCAGCGTCAGCAGACGGTCAGCCATCTGCGCGCCAACGCCCTTAGCGGCAACGAAAGCCGCGCTCCCTCCTGGCAAGCACAACAGGAACGAGGACTGCAAAGCCGCCAGTTTTCCGGCGTAAACCGCGAGTCACGCGACGGCGCCAGAGAGCGTTTTTCCGAACACCATGAACTGCGCCGTCGCTAAGGATGAGCAGAATGAGAAACCCATTACCCGTCGCCCTGTTCACATTACTGCTGTCGCCGCTTGCCGCCTTCGCCCAGCAGCAGTTTGCCTCGCCGGAGCAGGCAGCGACTGCGCTGGCCGAAGCGATCAGCCAGCCAAATGAGGCCGCGCTGAGCGAAGTACTCGGCGATAACTGGCAGCAATTTTTACCCACCGATGGGATCGACCCCACGGCCGTCGACCGCTTTCGACGTGACTGGCAGGTGAAACATGTCATCGTCCAGCAGGGTGATAAAGCCTGGCTCGATGTCGGCAGCGAGGCATGGCGTCTGCCTGTGCCCATCGTAAAAGCACCGAAGGGTTGGCGCTTTGATATGGCCGCAGGCGAAGAGGAGATCCTCACTCGCGCCATAGGCCGCAATGAGCTGTCAGCGATCGCCGCCATGCACGCCTACGTTGATGCCCAGCAGGATTACTATCAACTGAATCACCGCTGGGCACAGAAAATCATCAGCAGTGAAGGCAAAAAAGATGGTTTGTACTGGCCGACATCGCCTGGCGAAGCGCCAAGTCCGCTTGGCCCGGCCTTCAGCCCGACGGAGCCCGGCAGCGGTTATCATGGCTACCGCTTCCGGATGATTGCGGGTCGCGATGACCAGAGCGTCGCCCTGCTGGCGTGGCCAGTGGAGTGGGGAGAAACTGGCGTGATGAGTTTTATGATCGATCAGCACGATACGGTCTATCAGGCCAATCTCGGTGAAGAGAGTGCCGTAAAAGCACAGGCGATTACGCACTTTGCACCTGACGCCGGCTGGCAGGTGGTGAAACCATAAAAAACGCCCGGTTGCTTGCATGCAACCGGGCGTTTTATATTCGCTTAGCCCTGATGAGGCATCAGAGAAGGATCGCCGGCAAACGCCGGTTTAGTGCTGGATAATGCCGCTTCGTCAGCGCTGATGCTGCCAGAGTTTGCCGCCCATACCCCTTCATTGGTCTTCGTCACCTGCTGATGCTGGGCATTCAGATCCTGGCCCATCGCCGCAATGTGGGTCGTTTCAGTACCGCCGCTGTTGTCCGCCCAGGGAATGTTGGCGTCAGCGGCGCAGGCCACGCCGGTAAAAAATATTGCAGCGACCAGCGCTGTGGTTAAAAAGCGTTTCATCTCACACCTCATCGATATCGTTAACTACCTAAAAGTTTACCGAGTGACTATTTTCAAAGTATGTATAAGGTGTGGCGGTTTATGAACAGCGACATAGTTCTAAACATCAGGCATAAAAAAAGCGGCTCCGGGAGCCGCTTATGCTTTTTGCCTGAAAGAAAAAGTTACTTTTTCTTCGCTTTGGCGTTTGGCAGGTCGGTGATGCTGCCTTCGAAGACTTCTGCCGCCAGGCCAACGGACTCGTGCAGAGTCGGGTGAGCGTGGATAGTCAGGGCGATGTCTTCCGCGTCGCAGCCCATTTCGATAGCCAGACCGATCTCGCCCAGCAGCTCGCCGCCGTTGGTGCCGACAATCGCGCCGCCGATAACACGGTGGGTCTCTTTGTCGAAGATCAGTTTGGTCATACCGTCTGCACAGTCGGAAGCGATAGCACGGCCGGAAGCCGCCCACGGGAAGGTGGCAGTTTCGTAGCTGATGCCTTTCTCTTTCGCTTCTTTCTCAGTCAGGCCAACCCATGCCACTTCTGGTTCAGTGTAAGCGATGGACGGGATCACTTTCGGATCGAAGTAGTGTTTCAGGCCGGAAATAACTTCTGCGGCAACGTGACCTTCATGGACACCTTTGTGCGCCAGCATCGGCTGACCGACGATATCGCCGATAGCAAAGATGTGCGGCACGTTGGTGCGCATTTGTTTGTCAACGCGGATGAAGCCGCGATCGTCCACTTCCACGCCAGCTTTACCTGCATCGAGGTTTTTGCCGTTCGGTACGCGACCGATAGCGACCAGCACCGCGTCGTAACGCTGCGCTTCCGCCGGGGCTTTTTTGCCTTCCATGGAAACGTAAATACCGTCTTCTTTCGCTTCAACGGCTGTGACTTTGGTTTCCAGCATCAGGTTGAATTTCTTGCTGATGCGTTTAGTGAAGACTTTAACGACGTCTTTATCGGCAGCCGGGATAACCTGGTCGAACATTTCCACCACGTCAATCTCTGAACCCAGCGCATGGTATACGGTACCCATTTCCAGACCGATGATACCACCGCCCATAACCAGCATGCGTTTCGGTACGGATTTCAGTTCCAGCGCGTCGGTGGAATCCCATACGCGCGGATCTTCATGCGGGATAAACGGCAGCTGAATCGGACGGGAACCCGCCGCGATGATCGCGTTGTCGAAGTTGATGACGGTTTTGCCGTTCTCGCCTTCCACTTCCAGGGTGTTAGCGCCGGTAAATTTACCCAGACCGTTAACCACCTTCACTTTACGACCTTTGGCCATGCCAGCCAGACCACCGGTCAGCTGAGTGATGACTTTTTCTTTCCAGGTGCGGATCTTGTCAATGTCAGTTTTCGGTTCGCCGAAAACGATGCCGTGTTCGGCCAGCGCTTTCGCTTCTTCGATAACTTTTGCTACGTGCAGCAGCGCTTTAGAAGGGATACAACCCACGTTCAGACAAACACCACCGAGGGTGCTGTAACGTTCTACGATGACGGTTTCCAGACCTAAATCAGCGCAACGGAAGGCTGCAGAGTAACCTGCGGGGCCTGCCCCAAGTACCACGACCTGAGTTTTGATTTCAGTACTCATCATGACCTCTGTAATTTATATCCGGCGGGTCTGACGCTATTATTCTTACGCCCAAGTCCACCGGGACGTTCTATCCGCGTGTATTTTACAAAATTGTTAACAATTTTTAAACAACAAACGGCAAACGATTTTGTCCTTTGTTGCTGATAATCCCCAACAGCCTGAGGTTATCAGAAAAAAGCCGGCCGTCAGGCCGGCTTTTTCGCTTACATCACCAGGCGGCGAATGTCGCTCAGGGTGTTGTTAATGATGGTAATGAAGCGGGCACCATCAGCACCGTCGATGACGCGGTGGTCGAAGGACAGAGAGATCGGCAGCATCAGACGCGGCACGAACTCTTTACCATTCCATACCGGCTCCATCGCGGACTTAGACACGCCGAGGATGGCCACTTCCGGCGCGTTAACAATCGGCGCGAAGTGGGTGGTACCCAGGCCGCCGATGCTGGAGATGGTGAAGCAACCGCCCTGCATTTCGCCAGCCGTCAGTTTGCCATCGCGCGCTTTCTTCGAGATGGTGGTCAGTTCACGAGACAGCTCGGTGATGCTCTTCTTGTTCACGTCTTTAAAGACCGGAACCACCAGACCGTTCGGGGTATCCACCGCCACACCGATGTTGATGTATTTCTTCAGCGTCAGGCGCTGGCCATCTTCGGAGAGCGAGCTGTTGAAGCGCGGCATCTGCTCAAGCGCAGCGGCAACGGCTTTCATGATGAAGACCACTGGAGTGAATTTCACGTCCAGTTTACGCTTCTCAGCTTCGGCATTCTGCTGCTTACGGAATGCTTCCAGATCGGTGATATCGGTTTTGTCGAAGTGGGTAACGTGCGGGATCATGACCCAGTTACGGCTCAGGTTAGCCCCAGAGATTTTCTGGATACGGCCCAGTTCCACTTCTTCGATTTCGCCGAACTTGCTGAAGTCAACCTTCGGCCATGGCAGCATGCCCGGGATACCGCCGCCAGCGGCAGCCGCCGGTGCGGATTCAGCGCGTTTAACCGCGTCTTTCACGTAAGCCTGAACGTCTTCGCGCAGGATACGACCTTTACGGCCGGTGCCTTTCACTTTCGCCAGGTTAACGCCGAACTCGCGCGCCAGGCGGCGAATCAGCGGGGTCGCGTGAACGTAGGCATCGTTTTCAGCGAATTCGCTTTTACCTTCTGCTTTCGCAGCCGGTGCCGCGGCAGGCTTAGCGGCCTGAGCCGGGGCAGCAGCCGGTGCCGGGGCAGCAGCCTGAGCCGGAGCAGCAGCAGGCGCAGCGCCTTCCACTTCGAAGACCATGATCAGGGAGCCGGTTTTGACTTTATCACCGGTGCTGATTTTAATCTCTTTAACGGTACCCGCAAACGGCGCCGGCACTTCCATAGACGCTTTATCACCTTCGACGGTGATCAGGGACTGTTCCGCCGCGACTTTATCGCCAACTTTAACCATCACTTCGGTGACTTCAACTTCGTCGCCGCCGATATCCGGTACGTTAACATCTTTCACGCCTGCGGCAGCAGTCGGAGCCGCAGCAGCCGGCGCGGCAGCCTGTGCCGGTGCGGCTGCAGGCGCAGCGCCCGCCACTTCGAAGATCATAATCAGGGAGCCGGTGGAAACTTTATCGCCGGTATTGATTTTAATCTCTTTGACGGTACCGGCGAACGGCGCCGGGACTTCCATAGAGGCTTTATCGCCTTCTACGGTGATCAGGGATTGCTCAGCGGCGATGGTGTCGCCTACTTTCACCATGATCTCGGTGACTTCAACTTCATCGCCGCCGATATCCGGGACGTGAACTTCTTTCGCTGCCGCGGCAGCCGCTGGAGCAGCAGCCGGAGCGGCTTCTTTCTTCTCTTCCTGCGCAGGTGCAGCGGCGGCTGCACCCTCGGCGGAATCGAAAATCATAATCAGTTTGCCAGTCTCGGTTTTGTCGCCGACGGAGACTTTAATCTCTTTCACGACGCCAGCCTGCGGAGACGGGACTTCCATAGAGGCTTTGTCGCCTTCTACGGTGATCAGCGACTGTTCAGCTTCTACTTTGTCGCCAACTTTGACCAGGATCTCGGTGATTTCAACTTCATCAGCCCCGATGTCCGGTACTTTGATTTCGATAGCCATTATTCTTTTACCTCTTACGCCAGACGCGGGTTAACTTTTTCTGCATCGATGTCGAATTTCGCGATAGCGTCAGCCACCACTTTCTTATCGATTTCACCACGTTTAGCCAGTTCGCCCAGCGCTGCTACGACCACGTAGGAAGCATCAACTTCGAAGTGGTGACGCAGGTTTTCACGGCTGTCGGAACGACCGAAGCCATCGGTACCCAGTACGCGGTAATCATCAGCCGGTACGTAAGTACGAACCTGCTCGGCGAACAGTTTCATATAGTCAGTGGATGCCACTGCCGGAGCGTCGTTCATCACCTGAGCGATATACGGCACGCGCGGGGTTTCCAGCGGGTGCAGCATGTTCCAGCGTTCGCAATCCTGGCCATCACGCGCCAGTTCGGTGAAGGAGGTGACGCTATACACGTCAGAACCCACGCCGTACTCTTTCGCCAGGATCTGCGCTGCTTCACGCACGTGACGCAGGATAGAACCGGAGCCCAGCAGCTGAACTTTACCTTTGCTACCTTCGATGGTTTCGAGTTTGTAGATACCTTTACGGATACCTTCCTCGGCGCCTTCCGGCATCGCCGGCATGTGGTAGTTTTCGTTCAGCGTAGTGATGTAGTAGTAAACGTTCTCTTGCGCTTCGCCGTACATACGGACCAGACCATCATGCATGATGACAGCCACTTCATAGGCGTACGCCGGGTCGTAAGAGATACAGTTCGGGATAGTCAGCGACTGAATATGGCTGTGACCATCTTCGTGCTGCAGACCTTCGCCGTTCAGGGTAGTACGACCGGAAGTCCCGCCAATCAGGAAGCCGCGAGCCTGCTGATCGCCAGCCGCCCAGCACAGATCGCCGATACGCTGGAAGCCGAACATCGAGTAGTAGATGTAGAACGGGATCATCGGCAGGTTGTTGGTGCTGTAAGAGGTCGCCGCAGCCAGCCAGGATGCGCCTGCGCCCAGCTCGTTGATCCCTTCCTGCAGAATCTGGCCTTTCTCGTCTTCTTTGTAGTAAGCAACCTGCTCACGGTCCTGCGGGGTATACTGCTGGCCGTTCGGGCTGTAAATACCGATCTGACGGAACAGACCTTCCATACCGAAGGTACGCGCTTCGTCGGCGATGATCGGCACCAGACGATCTTTGATCGACTTGTTCTTCAGCATCACGTTCAGGGCGCGAACGAAAGCGATAGTGGTAGAGATTTCTTTGTTTTGCTCTTCCAGCAGCGCGCTGAAGTCAGCCAGGGTCGGCAGCTCCAGTTTCTCAGTGAACTTCGGCTGACGAGTCGGCAGATAGCCATTCAGCTTCTGACGCTGAGCGTGCAGGTAAGTGTGCTCTTCGGAACCTTCCGGGAAGGTTACGTAAGGCAGTTTTTCGATATCGGCATCCGCCACCGGCACATTGAAACGATCGCGGACGTAGCGAACGCCGTCCATGTTCATTTTCTTAACCTGGTGCGCGATGTTCTTACCTTCAGCGGTATCGCCCATACCATAACCTTTGATGGTATGCGCCAGGATCACGGTCGGCTGACCTTTGGTTTCCTGCGCTTTTTTCAGTGCAGCGTAGACTTTCTTCGGATCGTGACCACCGCGGTTCAGGGCCCAGATCTGCTCGTCAGTCCAGTCGGCAACCAGGGCGGCAGTTTCCGGATATTTACCGAAGAAGTGCTCACGAACGTAAGCGCCATCTTTGGATTTGAAGGTCTGGTAGTCGCCGTCAACGGTTTCGTTCATCAGCTGAATCAGCTTACCGCTGGTGTCTTTACGCAGCAGCTCATCCCAACGGCCGCCCCAGATAACCTTGATAACGTTCCAGCCAGCACCACCGAAAATGCCTTCCAGTTCGTTAATGATTTTACCGTTACCGGTGACCGGGCCGTCCAGACGCTGCAGGTTGCAGTTGATGACGAAGACCAGGTTGTCCAGTTTTTCACGGGTCGCAATGGTGATAGCGCCTTTAGATTCTGGCTCATCCATTTCGCCGTCGCCCAGGAAAGCGTAAACGGTTTGTTCGGAGGTGTCTTTCAGACCACGGTGTTCCAGATATTTCAGGAATTTAGCCTGATAGATCGCACCCAACGGCCCCAGCCCCATGGATACGGTCGGGAACTGCCAGAATTCCGGCATCAGTTTCGGGTGCGGATAAGAGGACAGACCATTACCGTGAACTTCCTGACGGAAGTTGTCCATCTGCTCTTCGGTCAGACGGCCTTCCAGGAACGCACGTGCGTATACGCCCGGAGAGATGTGGCCCTGGAAGTACACCAGATCGCCGCCATCTTTCTCAGTGCGCGCACGGAAGAAGTGGTTGAAGCAGACTTCGTAGAAAGTCGCGGAAGACTGATAGGACGCCATGTGGCCGCCCAGTTCGAGATCTTTTTTCGACGCGCGCAGAACGGTCATGATGGCGTTCCAGCGAATCGCAGAACGAATACGACGTTCCAGATCCAGATTGCCCGGGTATTCCGGTTCATCTTCAACGGCAATAGTGTTGACGTAGTTGCCGGCGGAAGAGCCTGCCGCAACCTTCACTCCGCCTTTACGGGCTTCAGAAAGGAGTTGGTCAATCAGATACTGAGCGCGCTCAACACCTTCTTCACGGATGACCGATTCGATCGCCTGTAGCCAGTCGCGAGTTTCGATCGGATCCACGTCATTGTGTAAACGTTCTGACATGGGGGTATTCCTTATCTATCTAATCGTTGATTAATCTGGAACCTGTCCCATTGAACTCTTCGTTCTTCACGCTGGAACAACCAAAAATTCAATAAGACAGGTTCTGCGTTTAGTTGCCGCGCTCTAAAAATGGCGCTTAAGAACCGGAGTTCTCGTCCTTTCGTTGCTGTAAACGACGCAGTGAGCGCTCTCGACGACTCTGCTCACGGCTACGATCCAGCAAAATTTCCTCAATGAACGCCAGGTGACGGTGCGACGCCTCACGCGCCTGCTCCGGCTCCCCGGCCATTATCGCCTCGAAAATGCGAGTACGATGGTTGCTGACCAACGGGAGCATTTCCCGGCGGGCATACAGCAATTCAAAGTTCTGACGAACGTTTTGTGCCAGCATCGGCTCCATACACCTTAGCAGATGGAGCAACACCACATTGTGTGCCGCCTCAGTGACGGCGATTTGGTACTGGACGACGGCGCCGGACTCGGCGTCGAGATCGCCGGACTGTTGAGCCCGCTCAATAGCCTGATGCAGCTCGCGGATACGATCGCGATCTTCATCGTTGCTGCGCAGCGCTGCGTAATAGGCCGCAATGCCTTCCAGCGCATGACGGGTCTCAAGCAGATCGAATTGGGATTCAGGGTGATCGGACAGCAGCTCGACCAGCGGATCGCTGAAGCTCTGCCACAGGCGGCTCTGAACAAACGTTCCACCTCCCTGACGACGAAGCAACAAGCCCTTGGCTTCGAGGCGTTGAATCGCCTCACGCAGCGAGGGACGGGAAACGTCAAACTGTTTAGCCAGTTCGCGTTCTGGCGGGAGTTTTTCACCGGGGCGCAATGTCCCCTCAAGGATCAGGAACTCCAGCTGCTGCTCTATCACATCGGATAATTTTGGTTGGCGGATTTTGCTGTAGGCCATATTCCCTGTCTCTGCCATTAGCCCGGAGTCAATTGGTCTTACCAATTTAAAGTTCGTAGCGCTAAAGTAACAAAGTATTCACCTTCTGTCCATACAGGTTTTGATTGAAATCAGTAAACCACGGACATTTTAACAACCTTACAGAAATAACATTTCAGAAATGTAACCTTGCACAAATGTTACGTTTACTCATAAAGAGGTAGCGTTAACTTAATAGAAACGAAAAATTACGCTTTCTGAACCGATTCAACTCTGCAATATACGAATAAAAAAGCAAATAAAATGAATAAATAGACAGCACAGGACATGCATGTGAATATGACAAATTGTGACTATTGATGTCTTTTTAGACACTTCGTCATCATCCCTTCATAAAGCAGGTGCATTCAAACGCGCTTACCACTATTCTCCCTGAGACGAAAGGCCTTTTTCTGAATTAACGCACAGCCTTCCGTAAACAAAACAATACAGAAACGGAAGTCGCAAAATACACAAACACAACAATATGTGCGCGACATCACTCAGGTAAAAAGTGGGCCACAGCGCCCAAATTTTCGCTGGCTATGCTTTCTGCAGGGACAGCAGTGAAGCAGCAACCTGACGGATGACGTACACAAAAAATAACCACACACGAGGTTTCATATGGAAGGTCAACAGCACGGCGATCGGCTGAAGCGCGGCCTGAAAAACCGCCACATTCAGCTCATCGCGCTGGGCGGGGCTATCGGCACCGGCCTGTTTTTGGGGAGCGCGTCCGTCATTCAGTCCGCCGGCCCGGGTATTATTCTTGGTTATGCTATCGCCGGTTTTATCGCCTTTCTGATCATGCGTCAGCTGGGTGAAATGGTGGTGGAGGAGCCGGTAGCCGGCTCGTTTAGCCACTTCGCGTATAAATACTGGGGCGGCTTTGCCGGCTTCGCCTCCGGCTGGAACTACTGGGTGCTGTATGTCCTGGTAGCCATGGCGGAACTGACCGCTGTGGGCAAATACATTCAGTTCTGGTGGCCGGAAATCCCGACCTGGGCCTCAGCGGCGGTTTTCTTCATCGCCATCAACGCCATTAACCTGACCAACGTGAAAGTGTTTGGTGAAATGGAGTTCTGGTTCGCGATTATCAAAGTAGTCGCCGTAGTGGCGATGATTCTGTTCGGCGGCTGGCTGCTGTTCAGCGGCAACGGCGGCCCGCAGGCGACGGTACGTAACCTGTGGGATCAGGGTGGATTCCTGCCGCACGGCTTTACTGGCCTGGTAATGATGATGGCGATCATCATGTTCTCCTTCGGTGGTCTGGAGCTGGTGGGCATCACCGCCGCGGAAGCGGATAACCCGGAACAAAGTATTCCGAAAGCCACCAATCAGGTTATTTACCGCATTCTGATCTTCTATGTTGGCTCGCTGGCGGTGCTGCTCTCTCTGCTGCCGTGGACCCGCGTCACCGCAGACACCAGCCCGTTCGTCCTCATCTTCCATGAGCTTGGTGATACGCTGGTGGCCAACGCCCTGAACGTAGTGGTGCTGACGGCCGCTCTGTCGGTGTACAACAGCTGCGTCTACTGCAACAGCCGTATGCTGTTCGGCCTTGCCCAGCAGGGGAATGCGCCGAAAGCGCTGCTTAGCGTTGACAAACGTGGCGTGCCGGTGAATACCATTCTCGTCTCTGCCCTGGTCACCGCGCTGTGCGTACTGATCAACTATATGGCGCCGGAGTCCGCTTTTGGACTGTTGATGGCGCTGGTGGTCTCCGCTCTGGTGATCAACTGGGCGATGATTAGCCTGGCGCATATCAAATTCCGTCGCGCCAAGCAGCAGCAGGGCGTCGTCACGCGCTTCCCGGCTCTCTTCTATCCGCTGGGCAACTGGCTGTGCCTGCTGTTTATGGCGGCGGTGCTGGTGATTATGCTGATGACCCCGGGCATGGCAATTTCCGTCTGGCTGATCCCGGTCTGGATCGCGGTGCTGGGCGTGGGCTATCTGTTTAAACAAAAAGCCGCCGCCACCATAAAAGCACAATAATACATCTCATCAATAGCTCTCTTTGCTCTGCGTCTGCTTGTGAATAACGGGCGCAGAGCATTGTTATCTGCTTCACACTTTCCTCTCCATAGCTGTTTTATCCATATCGTCAACGCGTTACTGCAACGTATTTCCCTCCATAGCAGCCAATAATTCTCTCCATACTGCAACGGAGAGACCGCACATGGCAGACAACAAATTATCTATAAAAGAGAAGATTGGTTACGGGATGGGGGATGCCGGATGCAATATTATCTTTGGCGCCATCATGCTGTTTGTGAACTATTTTTATACCGATATTTTCGGCCTGGCGCCGGCGCTGGTGGGCGTATTACTGCTGTCAGTGCGCGTTATCGACGCGGTGACCGACCCGATTATGGGCGCCCTTGCCGATCGCACCCGCAGTAAA
This sequence comes from Klebsiella africana, assembly GCF_020526085.1. NCBI lineage: Bacteria > Pseudomonadati > Pseudomonadota > Gammaproteobacteria > Enterobacterales > Enterobacteriaceae > Klebsiella > Klebsiella africana. The sequence continues at coordinate 4,322,549 of NZ_CP084874.1, forward strand.
TATGGCCGCTTTCGTCCATGGCTGCTGTGGATTGCCTTCCCCTACGCCCTGTTTAGCGTGCTAATGTTCACCACCCCTGAGTGGACCTACAACAGCAAAGTTATCTATGCGTTTGTCACCTACTTTCTGCTGTCGGTAACCTATACCGCGATTAACATTCCCTACTGCTCGCTGGGAACGGTGATGACCGCTGATCCCAAAGAGCGCGTGGCCTGCCAGTCCTATCGTTTCGTGATGGTGGGTATCGCCACGCTCCTGCTGTCATTGACGCTGCTGCCGATGGCCGACTGGTTCGGCGGTGCCGATAAAGCGAAGGGCTACCAGATGGCGATGACCGTGCTGGCCTTTATCGGTATGTGTATGTTCCTGTTCTGCTTTGCCACCGTGCGCGAACGTATCCACCCGGCAGTGCAGACCAATGATGAACTGAAAAAAGACCTCAAAGACGTGTGGAAAAATGACCAGTGGGTGCGCATCCTGCTGCTCACGCTGTGCAACGTCTGCCCTGGCTTTATCCGCATGGCTGCCACTATGTACTACGTCACCTGGGTGATGGGACAAAGCACTCATTTTGCCACCCTGTTTATCAGTCTCGGTGTGGTCGGGATGATGATTGGCAGCATGCTGGCGAAAGTCCTCACCGACCGCTGGTGCAAACTGCAGGTCTTCTTCTGGACCAACATTGTGCTGGCGATCTTCTCCTGCGCCTTCTATTTCTTTAATCCGCACGCCACCATGTTGATTATGGTGCTCTACTTCCTGCTCAATATCCTGCATCAGATCCCTTCTCCGCTGCACTGGTCGCTGATGTCCGATGTTGACGACTACGGCGAGTGGAAAACCGGCAAGCGCATCACCGGCATCAGCTTCTCCGGCAATCTGTTCTTCCTCAAGGTTGGTCTGGCGGTCGCCGGGGCAATGGTCGGTTTCCTGCTGTCATGGTACGGCTACGACGCCGGCGCGAAAGCGCAAAGCGCCTCCGCGCTGAACGGTATCGTGCTGCTGTTCTCGGTCATCCCCGGCATCGGCTATCTGATCACCGCTGGCGTGGTGCGCCTGCTGAAAGTTGACCGTACCCTGATGCGCCAGATTCAAAGCGATTTAGAGAAGCGCCGCAGCAACTACAGCGAGCTGAATGAATACCAGGAACTGAAAACCAGTGAACACGTAAGGAAAGCCTAATGAACAACTGGCCAAACCCCTTTATTGAACAGCGCGCAGATCCCTTTATTCTGCGCCACCTTAATCACTACTACTTTATTGCTTCAGTACCGGAATACGATCGGCTGGAGATCCGGCGCGCGGCAACCCTTGAAGGATTACGTGATGCTGAGCCGGTAGTGGTCTGGCGCGCGCCGCAAAGCGGGCCGATGAGCCAGCTGATTTGGGCGCCGGAGCTGCATGAAATAGACGGTAAGTGGTATATCTATTTTGCCGCCACCCATACCCATGAACTGGATGCGCTGGGGATGTTTCAGCATCGCATGTTCGTTCTGGAGTGCGCCGACAGCGATCCGCTAACCGGCCGCTGGCAGGAAAAAGGCCAGGTGGTCACGCCTTTCGATACCTTCGCCCTCGATGCCACCACCTTTACCCATCAGGGGAAACGCTGGTATCTGTGGGCGCAAAAATCCCCGCATATCGAAGGCAACTCAAACCTGTATCTCGCTGAAATGGCTAATCCGTGGACGCTAAAAGGCGAGCCGGTCATGCTGAGCAAGCCGGAGTTCGACTGGGAGTGCCGGGGATTTAAGGTCAACGAAGGGCCCGCGGTACTGGTGCATGGCGATAAGCTATTTATCAGCTATTCCGCCAGCGCCACCGATGAAAACTACTGCATGGGGTTACTCTGGATCGACCGGCAGGCCGATCCGCTGCAGCCGACAAACTGGCATAAAGCCCCGCAGCCGGTATTCCGTACCAGCTATGAAAACCGCCAGTATGGCCCGGGCCATAATAGTTTTACCCAAACGCCGGCAGGGGAAGATGTACTGGTGTATCACGCGCGGAATTACACCGAGATAGAAGGCGATCCGTTGTATGATCCTAATCGCCATACGCGTTTGAAACTCGTCAGTTGGCGGGAGGACGGGATGCCAGACTTCGGTATTCCACCGGCGGATACGCTGTAGCGATTCGGTATATGACCCGCTAGCGCAGATTCTGTAGGCCAGGTCAGGTGAAGCCGCCACCTGGCAACATGGCGGGCACGACGTCGGTTATATCGCCCGGCGGCGCTGTTGCTTGCCGGGCCTACATGGTGTGAGCCTGCGGGTGATTTACCTGGCCGGATAAGCACAGCGCCATCCGGCAATCAAAGCCCCGCAGATGCATGCCTCGTGGCAGGCAGCGCGCGGGCTCAGGCTATTAAACCAGAGTGCCGTAAATCGTCAACAGCGCCATGATCACCACCACTACCAGCGAGGTTTTTTTGGCCATCGATACGGCAGCTTTGGGTGTGGCGACTTTATCTACATGCGGTTCACGGGCCAGGGAATACTGCGCCAGGCGGGTCAATACTTGATACTGCGACGAATGACGGTCGCCCAGCGAAGCAAACCACGCAGGGAGTGCTTTTTCACCATGCCCCACCAGGGCATAGACCACTCCCACCAGACGTACCGGCAGCCAGTCCACAATATGCAGAATACCATCGATCCCGGACTGCAAACGGTGATGCGGCGTCTGGTAGCGCGCCAGCCATGTCTGCCAGGCGCGCAGCACGCTGTAAGCGATAAGCGTCAGCGGGCCCCAGGCTCCCCCCACCACAAACCAGAAAAGCGGCGCCAGATAGTATCGATAGTTAATCCATAGCAGCGCATTTTGCAGTTCACTCAGGTATTCACGCTCATCACAGCCCGGCGGTACGCCGTGGATCAGCGTCAACTCGCTGGCCATGGCATCGCAGGCGCGACTGTCATTGCGCGAAGCCGCTTTCAGATAAGCATGATAATGCAGCCGAACCTTGCCTGCCCCAATGCATAGCAAACCCAGTAAGATCCAGAACACCAGCAGAGGTACGTTAAATAGCTGCCCCTGCAGCAGACGCTGAATGATATAGACAACCGCGACGGCCACCAGCGTCATCAGCAACGTGCCCGGTAGCGAGAAATGTTTTATCCGGCGAAACACCACCTCCAGCCGATGATCAAGCTGCCAGTGTTCGCCCAGCTTAAACAGCCGTTCGGCGATAAGCACCAGCAGCGTCGTAAACAGCGTCATGAGGTCTCCTTTTCTGACGGGGCGCTGAGCAGCGCACGGTATTTTATCCAGTCAAAGGCCGGTCCTGGATCGGTTTTCCGCACGGGCGCGATATCGCTGTGGCCCGCGATGTTTTCGGCAATAGCAGGATAAATCGAGATAAGCAGATCCGTCACCGCCGCCAGCTGCCGGTACTGCGCATCGGTATACGCCAGGGTATCGGTGCCTTCCAGCTCTATGCCGATGGAAAAATCATTGCAGCGTTCGCGTCCCTGATAACAGGAGACCCCTGCATGCCACGCCCGCTTATCAAAAGGCACATACTGCACGATTTCGCCATCTCGGCGAATCAGACAATGTGCTGAAACGCGCAGATGAGCAATCTCGGCAAAGAAAGGATGCGCCTGCGGATCCAGGCTACCGGTGAACAGTGCATCAATCCACGGGCCACCAAATTCGCCCGGTGGCAAGCTAATGTTATGCACCACCAGTAAGGAAGGGGTTTCTTCATCCGGACGACAGTCATGGTGCGGCGAGGGTACCCGACGCGCGCCGACCAGCCATCCCTCGTTCAACTGCATGCGGGATCTCCTTTCGCGAACTCATGCTTCCGGGCCATACGCCGGCCCAAAGGATGAAGTGTGTATGGTACTGAAACGTTGTTCAGGTTAGCATGTTTCCCACTTCTGAATCTTATCTATCTGGAGCTTTATCATGTCGCCTCGTCGTTATAACCCCGACCGCCGCCGTGACGTGCTGCTGGAACGTATTAATCTCGATATTACCGATGCTGTGGCACACTCTCTGCGGGAAGATTTAGGCGGCGAAGTCGACGCCAACAACGATATTAGCGCACAATTATTGCCGCAGGATGCACGCTCCCATGCGGTGGTCATTACCCGTGAAGATGGTGTCTTCTGTGGCAAACGCTGGGTGGAAGAGGTCTTTATTCAGCTCGCTGGCGATGACGTGAACATCACCTGGCATGTGGCCGATGGCGACGCCGTCAAAGCCAACCAGCCGCTGTTCGAGCTGGAAGGCCCGTCGCGTATCCTGCTCACTGGCGAACGTACGGCACTGAACTTTGTGCAAACCCTCTCCGGCGTCGCCAGCGTCGTCCGTCGCTATGTCGACCTACTGGCCGGCACTAAAACCCAACTGCTGGATACGCGTAAAACGCTGCCAGGGCTGCGTACCGCGCTAAAATATGCCGTACTCTGCGGCGGCGGCGCCAACCACCGTCTGGGCCTGTTCGACGCTTTCCTGATTAAAGAAAATCACATCATCGCCTCCGGCTCGATCCGCCAGGCGGTGGAAAAGGCGTTCTGGCTGCATCCTGATGTACCGGTGGAAGTGGAAGTGGAAACCCTGGATGAACTGGAGCAGGCGTTAAAAGCCGGGGCCGATATTATTATGCTCGATAACTTCACCACCGATCTGATGCGCGAGGCGGTGAAAATCACCGCAGGCCAGGCGGCGCTGGAGGTCTCCGGTAACGTCACCTTTGACACCATCCGCGAATTTGCCGACACCGGCGTCGACTATATCTCCGTCGGCGCCCTGACCAAACATGTGCAGGCGCTCGACCTGTCGATGCGTTTCCGTTAAGGAATTGGCCTTCTCGCCTCCGGGCGTGAAGGCCTGAATTTGCGACCCGACTCGCAGCCCCTCTTGCTCGCCATGAAATCCCGGTAAAAACCCTGGAACCCGGTTTCCCGGATCGTTTTCGCCTCCTCGCCTGATATCCCAAATCCCGTCACAGTGCTCCTGTCACAACAAGGAGCGACTTATGGATAAACAACGAGGTTTTACTCTGATTGAACTGATGGTGGTCATTGGGATCATCGCCATTCTCAGCGCCATCGGCATCCCGGCCTACCAGAACTACCTGCGTAAAGCCGCCCTCACCGACCTGCTGCAGACCTTTGTCCCTTACCGGACGGCCATCGAACTTTGCGCGCTCGATCATGGTGGCCTGACGCCATGCGACGGCGGCAGCAACGGCATTCCCTCGCCGACAACCACCCGCTACCTTTCCGCCATGAGCGTGGCCAAAGGCGTCGTTACCCTCACCGGCCAGGAGAGTCTGAACGGACTGGGTGTCACCCTGACCCCGACCTGGGATAACGCCGAGGGGGTCACCGGCTGGCAGCGCGTCTGTACTATCACCGGCAATAGCGCGCTTCAGCAGGCCTGCGAAGACGTCTTTCGGGTGAAGTGAGGGCGAAAATATGAAAACAGAACAGCTGATCCCCCTTTGCCATCGCTACCATGCCCTGCTGCTGCATAGCGATGAGCAGACGATTTCTATCGCGGTAGTCGATACCCCACCGGCGGAGCTGATGGAGGCGTTACGCTTCGCGACGCAAAAACGGATCGACATTGAATGCTGGAGCCAGGAGCAGATGGATAAACGTCTGCAGGCCCAGGAAAAGCAGACGCAACTGGCGCAGAACACCGGGCCGGAAAACATCGCCGAACGGGTCAACCAGATCCTCGAACAGGCTCTACGTCAGCGAGCGTCCGATATTCATATCGAGCCTACGGAAACGCACTTACGCATCCGCCTGCGAGTCGATGGCGTCCTGCACGCCCTGCCGCTGCTGGCGCCCGAGCTGGCCGCGCCGGTTATCGCGCGACTCAAGGTCATGGCCAGTCTCGATATTGCCGAGCACCGTTTACCGCAGGATGGCCAGTTCGCGCTGAACCTCGCCGGACGGCCGCTCTCCTTTCGCATCGCCACTCTGCCCTGCCGCTATGGCGAAAAGATTGTCCTGCGCCTTCTGCATCAGGTAGACCAGGCGCTGGATCTGGAGGCCCTCGGCCTCTCATCCTCCCAGCTGGCGGCCTTTCGCCAGGCGCTGAACCAGCCGCAGGGGCTGCTGCTGGTCACTGGCCCAACCGGAAGCGGAAAAACAGTGACCCTCTACAGCGCCCTGCAGGCCAGAAATCGTGAGCAAGTGAATATCTGTAGCGTGGAGGATCCGCTGGAGATCCCCATTGCCGGAATGAATCAGACGCAAATCAACCCCCGCGCCGGACTGACCTTTCACAGTGTGCTGCGCGCCCTGTTACGCCAGGACCCGGATATTGTCATGGTGGGTGAAATCCGCGATGCCGAGACTGCCGAAATCGCGCTCAAAGCCGCCCAGACCGGTCATCTGGTGCTCTCCACTCTACACACTAACTCCACCAGTGAAACCCTGACTCGTTTGCAGCAAATGGGCATTGCTCGCTGGATGATCTCTTCTGCGCTCTCGCTGGTTATCGCCCAGCGTCTGGTCCGCAAGCTATGTCCCCACTGTCGGCGTAATGCCGGCAGCGCCGCCGACCTACCGCATAGTCTGTGGCCACGTCCGCTGCCACGCTGGCAGGCGACGGGCTGCGAACACTGCTATCACGGGTATTACGGCCGTCTGGCGTTGTTCGAAGTATTACCTGTCACCCCAGCATTACGTCAGGGAATTGTTCAGGGGTTGAACGCCATTGAAATTGAATCTCTGGCGCGAGCCGCGGGGATGATGACGCTTTTTGAAAGCGGCTGTCAGGCTATCGAGCAGGGATTGACCAGTCTTGAAGAGGTGGTGCGGGTGCTGGGGATACCTCATGGCGACTAAGCGTCTCTGGCGCTGGCGAGGTGTCGATGCGCAGGGCGCGCCTTGTCAGGGAATGTTATGGCAAGCCAGTCGTCTGCAGGTGCTGCATCACCTCCAGCAACAGCGCATCATGCCGCTGGTCGTGCGCCGCTGTCCAGTGAAGCAGAGCCTGTGGCATCCGCGCTACAGTAGCGAAACGATCCGTCAATTGGCGACCTTACTGCAGGCAGGGTTGCCGCTGGCGGACGGGTTATCGCTGCTGGCGCAGCAACAACCGCATGCGCAGTGGCAGGCGCTGCTTGAGGCGCTGGGCCGCGAGCTGGGGGAAGGCGTCGCGTTCTCTGCCGCGCTGGCGCAGTGGCCGCAGGCCTTTCCGCCACTTTATCTGGCGATGATTAGCACCGGCGAACTAACAGGCAAGCTCGATATCTGCTGTCTGCAGCTGGCCAACCAGCAGCAGGAGCAGCAGCGGCTCGCCGGCAAAGTCAAAAAAGCGCTGCGCTACCCGCTGATCGTGCTATCCCTGGCATTGGTGGTGGTGCTGGGGATGCTCTATTTTGTCCTGCCCGAGTTCACTGCCATCTACCAAACGTTCAATACACCACTGCCGCTGTTGACGCGGATCGTCATTGCGGCAGGCGATATGCTGAGTCGTGGTTGGCCATTGCTGTTGGCCTTGCTGCTGAGTCCATTGCTGCTCAACCAACTGGTTCGGCAGCGTAGCGACTGGCTGCTGCGTCGCCAGCGTTTGCTTAACGCCCTCCCCCTCGTCGGCCCCCTGATCGGCGGTCAACAGCTGAGTCTGATATTCACCATCCTGGCATTAACCCAAAGCGCGGGCATTAGCTTCCTGCAAGGGCTGCAAAGCGTTGAAGAGACTCTGTCGTGTCCGCTGTGGCGTCAGCGCCTGACACAGGCGCGTGAGCGGATAGCTCAAGGAGAACCCATCTGGCAGGCGTTAAGCCGCTGCGGCGGTTTTACACCGCTGTGTCTGCAGCTCATTCGCACCGGTGAAAGCGCTGGAGCCCTGGATCAGATGCTGGAAAACCTGGCGCACCATCATCAGGAACAAACCCATCAACGAGCCGACAGTCTGGCTGCGCATCTGGAACCCTTGATGCTGGTGATAACCGGTTCACTGGTCGGCATCCTGGTGGTGGCGATGTATTTGCCCGTTTTTCACCTGGGCGATGCCATTGGCGGGGCGGGAGGATGAGAAACGCTGGCACCGTCCAGGCGCCAGCGCAGCCGGTTACAGGCTATTGAATACCCGGTTCTCTTGTTCCTGAACGCGGATAAAGGTCGTACGTTTGGTCAGCTCTTTCAAACGCGAGGCACCTACATAGGTGCAGGCAGAACGCAGGCCGCCAAGAATATCACGAGCGGTATTGTCTACCGGACCACGCAGCGGCAGCTTAACGGTTTTGCCTTCCGCCGCGCGGTATTTCGCCACACCGCCCACGTGACGCGTCATCGCCGACTCGGAGCTCATGCCATAGAACAGCATGAATTTCTCGCCGTTCTCTTCGACAATGGTGCCACCGCTCTCTTCGTGGCCTGCCAGCATGCCGCCAAGCATCACGAAATCGGCGCCGCCGCCAAAAGCTTTCGCCACATCCCCCGGCATGGTGCAGCCGCCGTCGCTGATGATCTGGCCACCAAGACCGTGCGCAGCATCGGCACATTCGATTACGGCGGAGAGCTGCGGATAGCCGACGCCGGTCTTAACGCGGGTGGTGCAGACAGAGCCTGGGCCAATCCCAACTTTGACAATATCGGCACCGGAGAGGATCAGCTCTTCACACATTTCACCGGTGACCACGTTCCCGGCGATAATGGTTTTTTGCGGCCAGGCTTCGCGGGCTTTCGCCACGAACTGAACGAAGTGTTCAGAGTAGCCGTTAGCAACGTCGATGCACACAAAGTTCAGTTGCGGATTCTGAGAAAGGATCTGTTGCGTTTTTTCGAAATCCGCATCGGACGTGCCGGTGGAAACCATCACATGCTTGAGGACGTCTGCGGAGGCTTCCTGCACAAATGCCTGCCACTCTTCAGCAGTGTAGTGCTTGTGTACCGCGGTCAGAATGCCAAAAGTGGCCAGTGCTTTCGCCATGCTGAAGGTGCCGACGGTATCCATGTTAGCCGCAATAATCGGCACACCGGACCAGGTCTGGCCTGAATGTTTAAAGGTGAATTCACGTTCCAGCTCAACATCAGAACGGCTTTTGAGGGTAGAGCGTTTCGGGCGGATAAGAACGTCTTTGAAACCAAGCTTCAGATCTTCTTCAATACGCATGTGCGAATTCCTGGGGTTAATGGCATTAATGTGAGAGCACAACTCCAGTGACGTTATCATACGCACGAATCAGGCCCGCGCAAGACTGCGATTTTCACTTTTTTTACGCTACAATCGTATAAATTTACCTGGTGAATAGTGAAAAAAGCGCTAACGCCTTCACCCGCCAGTGTATTATTTTTAACCATTTGATTTGCTTGATTAAAAGAAACAGAATAGCGGACGGCGTTCCCGGTTGGCACGGGACCTCACGACATGATCACTGTTGCCTCCCCGGCGTACCGCCAGTTATCGCTGTCTGAATACAAATAAATACGAGCAATCCGTTTCAGGGTCAGAAGATATGGGGTACACAGTCGCGTTAACAGGCGGGATCGGTAGCGGTAAAAGTACGGTCGCCGACGCCTTCGCGCAGCTCGGGGTTAACGTTATCGATGCCGATGTCATCGCCCGTCAGGTCGTCGAGCCCGGTACCCCGGCACTCCAAGCCATTGCCGGCCACTTCGGGCCACAGATGATTGCCGCCGACGGCACGCTAAACCGTCGCCTGCTACGGGAAAAAATTTTTGCTCATGTGGAGGAAAAAGCCTGGCTCAACGCGCTGTTGCATCCGCTGATTCAGCAGGAAACGCGCCGCCAGATGCAGGCCGCTACCTCCCCTTATCTCCTCTGGGTCGTACCTTTGCTGGTCGAAAACCGCCTGTCCAGCCAGGCCGATCGCGTACTGGTCGTCGATGTGCCAAAAGAGACGCAAATCGAACGCACTATGCTGCGCGATAAGGTCAGCCGCGAACATGCTGAACATATTCTTGCCGCCCAGGCCACGCGCGAGCAGCGTCTGGCCATCGCGGACGATGTTATTGAAAACACTGGCACGCCGGATGCAGTGGCATCGGATGTTGCCCGCCTGCACGAAAAGTATTTAACGCTGGCATCGCAGGCCGCCTCACAGGAAAACTCGTAATGCATACCCCCGTTCTGTTTGAACATCCTCTTAATGAGAAAATGCGCACCTGGCTGCGCATTGAATTTCTGATCCAGCAGATGGCTTTCCATCCGCTGATTGCCACTCATGCCGATGCGCTCCATTTTTTCCGTAACGCAGGCGATCTGCTGGATGTCCTGGAGCGCGGCGAGGTGCGCACTGATCTGGTTAAAGAGTTGGAACGCCAGCAGCGTAAGCTCCAGTCCTGGGCAGAAGTGCCTGGCGTCGATCAGGAGCGTATTAACGAGCTGCGCCATCAGCTGAAGCAGTCCTCCAGCACCCTGATGGCCGCGCCGCGCATTGGTCAGTTTCTGCGTGAAGATCGCCTGATTGCGCTGGTGCGTCAGCGTCTGAGTATTCCTGGCGGCTGCTGCAGCTTCGATTTACCGACCCTGCATATCTGGCTCCATATGCCGCAGGCGCATCGAGACGAGCAAGTAGCCAGCTGGCTCGCCAGCCTCGATCCGCTGGTCCAGTCCCTGAGCCTGATCCTCGATCTGATCCGTAACTCTGCACAGTTCCGCAAACAGACAAGCCTCAATGGCTTTTATCAGGATAATGGCGAAGATGCCGATCTGTTGCGCCTGCGTCTCGATCTGGCCTATCAGCTTTATCCACAAATTTCCGGCCATAAGAGCCGTTTCGCCATCCGTTTTCTGCCGCTGGACAGTGAATATGGGATTGTGCCGGAACGCTTTGATTTTGAACTGGCCTGCTGTTAAGGAGATATCATGTCAGAAGAGACTATCGTCAACTGCCCGACCTGCGGCAAAAACGTGGTGTGGGGCGAGCAGAGCCCGTTTCGTCCGTTCTGTAGCAAGCGCTGCCAGCTGATCGATTTGGGTGAATGGGCTACGGAAGAGAAGCGCATCCCCAGCGCGGGGGATCTCTCCGATAGCGATGACTGGAGTGAGCAGCAGCCCTGATTTACCGGCACGCTAACCCGAAAATTATCGGGTTAGCGTTATAGCCTGATGCTCAGCCCTGGGCAATAAGTTTGCTGATAACTGGTTCATTCGCCGGAGGAAACGCCGCCGGATCCAACGTCGGTCCCGCCATCCACTGCCCCGGCTGCCCTTCTTTACCCCACGGCTCGCCTTGCCAACTTTCCACGAGGAAAAACCACAGCGTAATATGGCGATCGGGGAACTGATACTCCAGCTTATCAAAGAGCGAAGAGGTGGTGACCGTAATCCCAACCTCTTCCTGCAGCTCACGTACTAGCGCCTGCTCCGGCGTCTCATCAGATTCAATCTTCCCGCCCGGGAACTCCAGCTTATTCGCCATATGGGCATCGGCAGCGCGCTGGGTAATAAAGATTTCGCCTTGCGGATTGCGAATGATCCCGACGGCGATTTGCAGTTTTTTCAATGAATCAGCTCCATAAAAAAGGCGCAGAAATCTGCGCCCTGGTTTTCTTTTTATCAGCCCTTAGCTCAGACGGCCGTGGCACTGTTTGTATTTTTTGCCAGATCCGCACGGGCATGGATCGTTACGGCCCACTTTACGCTCACCGGTTTGCGCCGCCAGATCCTGGGCTGCGGCTTCATCATCGCTCTGATGGCTGAGCTGCTGCATCTGCGCCAGGCGCTCGGCCTCTTCACGACGCTGCTGCTCCATCGCCTCGACTTCTTCCGGCATCCGCACCTGGACTTTGCTCAGGGTGCTGATCACTTCATACTTCAGTGACTCCAGCATCGCGGCAAACATCGAGAACGATTCGCGCTTGTACTCCTGCTTCGGATCTTTCTGCGCATAGCCGCGCAGGTGGATACCCTGGCGCAGGTAATCCATCGCCGCCAGGTGCTCTTTCCACAGTGAATCCAGGGTCTGCAGCATCACACCTTTCTCGAAGTGGCGCATCATCTCGGCACCGACCACTTCTTCTTTACGCTGGTAGGTTTCTACCGCGCTCTGCAGAATACGTTCGCGCAGGGTTTCTTCATGCAGCTCCGGCTCTTTATCCAGCCACTCTTTGATTGGCAGGTCGAGGTCGAAGTCGTTTTTCAGGCGCTCCTGCAGACCGTCGATATCCCACATCTCTTCCAGCGACTGCGGCGGAATATGGGCATCGATAGTCGCTTTAAAGACGTCTTCGCGAATGCTGTTGATGGTTTCGCTGACGTCAGACACGTCCAGCAGCTCGTTACGCTGGGTGTAGATCGCCCGGCGCTGGTCGTTGGCCACATCATCATATTCCAGCAGCTGCTTACGAATATCGAAGTTACGGCTTTCCACTTTACGTTGGGCATTGGCGATAGCCTTGGTCACCCACGGGTGTTCGATAGCTTCGCCCGGCTTCATCCCCAGTTTGCGCATCATGCCGGACACGCGATCGGAAGCGAAGATACGCATCAGGGCATCTTCCATTGACAGGTAGAAGCGGGAAGAACCGGCATCCCCCTGACGACCAGCACGGCCGCGCAGCTGGTTATCGATACGGCGAGATTCATGACGCTCGGTACCGATGATGTGCAGACCGCCTGCGGCCAGTACCGCATCGTGGCGTACCTGCCAGTCGGCTTTGATTTTCTCAATCTGCTCTGGCGTTGGGTTTTCCAGCGCGGCGACTTCGGCCTGCCAGCTACCGCCCAGCATAATATCGGTACCACGACCCGCCATGTTGGTGGCGATGGTCACCGCAGAAGGGTAGCCCGCCTGGGCGACGATATCTGCTTCGCTGGCGTGGAATTTGGCGTTCAGGACATTGTGCTTGATGCCGGCTTTGGTCAGTTCGCGGGAAACCACTTCAGATTTTTCGATCGAGATAGTACCGACCAGCACCGGCTGACCGGCAGCGGTACGGGTTTTGATATCTTCGATAATCGCCTGAATTTTTTCCGCTTCGGTCATATAGACCAGGTCCGCCATATCTTTACGGATCATCGGACGGTTGGTCGGCACAACCACGGTATCCAGCTTATAGATAGAGCTGAATTCAAAGGCTTCGGTATCGGCTGTACCGGTCATCCCGGCCAGCTTCTCGTACAGACGGAAATAGTTCTGGAAGGTAATTGAAGCCAGAGTCTGGTTCTCGTTCTGGATCTCCACGCCCTCTTTGGCCTCCACGGCCTGGTGCAGACCATCGGACCAGCGGCGGCCCTGCATCGTACGACCAGTGTGTTCATCGACGATAATGACTTCACCATCTTTAACAATGTAGTCAACGTCGCGGGTAAACAGCGCATGGGCGCGCAGCGCAGCGGTCACGTGGTGCATCAGCATAATGTTGGTCGGAGAGTACAGGGACTCACCTTCATCCATAATGCCTTCCTGTACCAGCAGCTCTTCGATCAGCACCAGACCACGTTCAGTCAGGTTGACCTGGCGCGCTTTCTCGTCAACGGAGAAGTGGCCTTCACCGGTGAAGGTATCCGAATCCTCTTTTTCCTGACGGATCAGGTGCGGAATGATCTTGTTGACCTTGCGGTACATTTCCGAGCTGTCTTCCGCCGGGCCGGAAATAATCAGCGGGGTACGCGCTTCGTCGATCAGGATGGAGTCCACCTCATCCACCAGCGCATAGTGCAGTTTACGTTGAACGCGCTCTTCCGGGCTGAAGGCCATATTGTCGCGCAGATAGTCGAAGCCGTATTCGTTGTTGGTGCCGTAGGTAATATCGGCAGCGTAGGCTTCACGCTTCGCCGGTGCCGGCAGACCGGACATGTTGACGCCAACCGTCATGCCAAGGAATTCAAACAGCGGGCGGTTATTTTCGGCGTCACGCTGGGCCAGGTAGTCGTTGACGGTCACTACGTGAACGCCTTTACCGGTCAGCGCGTTGAGGTACGCCGGCAGGGTCGCGGTCAGAGTTTTACCTTCACCGGTACGCATCTCGGCGATGCAGCGATCGTTAAGCACCATACCGCCCAGCAGCTGGACGTCAAAGTGCCGCATGCCGAACACGCGCTTACTGGCTTCGCGAACGACGGCGAAGGCTTCCGGGATCAGGTTCTCCAGCACTTCGCCTTTTTCCAGGCGCGCGCGGAATTCAGCGGTTTTCGCTTTCAGCTCGTCATCAGAGAGTTTTTCCATCGCCGGTTCCATACCGTTGATGATATTGACGACTTTGCGCATACGACGCAGTGTACGGTCGTTACGGCTACCGAAAACCTTGGTTAACATTTTAATAAGCATAATAAAATCTCAAACGCCCCGCGGTGCGGAGTCACAAAAAAATAAGATGGTCCGTGTATATTTTCAGCTGAGACGTTGAGGCCCTGCGCGGATCCCCGTCACCTGGCTTATCCAGGCGCTGACGCGGAACGCGGAATAGGAGGAAGGAATATACGCCGCCTGGCGGATCACCACCGGCGGCGTGCTGTCCTGAGTCAGTAGCGCACTGAGCGTGTCGAGCAGCGCCAGATGCTGCGCCTGTAATGGGGACGCTTCTTCCGCCACTGGCAACGCCTGCGGCGCCATGGCGAAAGAGAGATGACGAATGACAGTGCGAATGGCGTGTTGATGCCAGTAATCGACGGTAAAGTTGGGCCGACGATTGGTCTCCAGTAGCGCCAGCTGAGAGAAATTAACTTTGCTCGGATTGTGGTTGCTGGCGGTCGCTTTCGCCGGCGCCGTGGTTTCATGGCCGTTGTTTAGCGCAGGCAGGCCGAGGCTAGCCGCGACCATCCCCAACAGGAGATGCGGCCAAAAATACCGTCTGCCAAACTGTCGCCAACGCGTCAGCAATCCACTCACGTTCATTACCTTTCTTTGGTATACCCGTTGTCGTTCAGGCTGTCTCTTTATTGACGTTTTTCGCAGGACAACCTGATGTCCACGGGGTAAAGCAACCCGGAGAAATAATTTTGCGCTCAAATACTAACATTAATACCGCCCAGAGGCAGCAGGAATGAAGTCGATTGCCCGGGCAAAACGCTTAATAAAGCAGCGAACGCGCGCTAATTATTATCCAGGGATTGCAGCGAAAAATAACCGATAGGGACTAAAAAGAAAAACGACTGGCTCCCTGGTCGGAGAGAGTACCAGGTTACCAGTCGAATTTACTGAATGGTCAGGCTTACGCCAGAACCATCGACGGTGCGCGGAACGCCAGGGGCAGTTTTGCGTCGTCTTCGAAGGTCACATACTCCCAAGCTTCCTGTTTTGCCAGAACAGCCTGCAGCAGTTTGTTATTCAACGCGTGACCCGATTTGTACGCCGTGAATGCGCCGATAATATTGTGACCACACATAAACAGGTCACCGATCGCATCCAACATTTTGTGGCGAACAAATTCGTCTTCAAAGCGCAGACCGTCTTCGTTCAGTACGCGATAATCGTCAACAACGATGGCACAATCGAAGCTACCGCCCAGGCACAGGCCGCGGGACTGCAGATATTCGATATCGCGCATAAAACCGAAAGTACGCGCCCGGCTAATTTGACGCATGAACGCATCGGCCGAGAAGTTCAGCGTATAGCGCTGGGTGCTGGCATCAATTGCCGGATGGTTAAAATCGATGGTGAAATCCAGCGAAAAACCATTGTACGGTTTGAATTCAGCCCATTTGTCGCCATCTTCGACGCGAACCGTCTCTTTGATACGAACAAATTTCTTGGCGCAGTTCAGTTCATCGATGCCGGCGTCCAGCAACAGATAAACGAACGGAGCCGCACTACCGTCCATAATCGGGATTTCTGGCGCATCGACTTCAACAATGATGTTGTCGATACCCAGGCCAGCCAATGCGGCGTTCAGGTGTTCAACCGTAGAAATCCGCACGTCATGCTCATTAACCAGGCAAGTACAGAGCATGGTATCACGCACAGATTTGGCATCAGCCGGAAAATCAACCGGTGGATTCAAGTCGGTGCGACGATAGATGACCCCGGTATTTGCCGGCGCAGGGCGTAACGTCAGCGTGACTTTCTTGCCGGTATGCAAACCGACACCAGTCGCCTGAACGATACGTTTAAGAGTCCTTTGTTTGATCATCGTATAATCTCGCCAATTTACCTATCCAACCGAAGTGTACACCACTATCGGGAGGCCAGTTTAGCACAAAGAGCGCAGATGCCCAACTTCCAGTCGATTCTTAATCGGCTTGCTTACGCAGGAAAGCAGGGATATCCAGATAATCTGGCTCTTTCGCGGTTTGCGGCGTGTTGTCGTTCACCACTTTTGCTGCCGGCTTCTGGTCTTGCGTCAGCGGCGACATACCGTGCTGCTGGTAACGATCCATTACCGGCTGCTGAACCTGCTTGTTGGTCACCAGGGTAATTTCCGGACGCTTGTCCATGCCGATGCCGGTCGCGACCACGGTCACGCGCAGCTCGTCGTTCATATCCGGGTCCAGAGAGGTACCGATAACCACGGTCGCATTATCCGAGGCAAATGCACGGATGGTGTTCCCCACCGTTTCGAACTCGTCCAGACGCAGGTCAAAGCCCGCAGTAATGTTGACCAGCACGCCGCGCGCACCGGACAGATCGATGTCTTCCAGCAGCGGAGAAGAGATAGCCATTTCAGCGGCTTCTTCCGCACGGTCTTCACCGCTTGCCACGCCGGAGCCCATCATGGCGTAGCCCATTTCAGACATCACGGTACGCACGTCCGCGAAGTCAACGTTCATCAGACCCGGGCGGGTAATCAGTTCGGCGATACCCTGCACTGCACCTTTCAGAACGTCGTTTGCTGCGCCGAATGCGTCGAGCAGGGAAATGCCACGACCGAGGACCTTCAGCAGCTTGTCGTTCGGGATGGTGATCAGTGAGTCAACGTGCTTGGACAGCTCGGTGATCCCCTGCTCAGCAAACGCCATGCGCTTCTTGCCTTCAAAATTAAACGGCTTAGTGACTACCGCAACGGTGAGGATCCCCAGATCCTTCGCCACTTCCGCAACAACAGGTGCCGCACCGGTACCGGTACCGCCGCCCATGCCTGCCGCGATGAACACCATGTCTGCGCCATCAAGGGCCGCACGCAGCGCTTCACGGTCTTCATCAGCCGCGTTACGGCCGACTTCCGGGTTCGCACCCGCGCCCAGACCTTTGGTAATACCGCTACCGATCTGGATGGTCTGGCCAACAGCCGTCTTACGCAGCGCCTGCGCATCGGTGTTCACCGCGAAGAATTCAACACCCTCAATGCGCTCGCGCACCATGTGTTCAACGGCATTACCGCCGCCGCCACCGACGCCGATGACTTTAATCACCGCGTCGTTGGTCAGTTCCATAGGTTCAAACATAGTTTCTCTCCGTCTTGTGCCTGTCGCCTGAGAACGCTAATTGTCTGCGTTCTCTTAAAAAATTAAAACTCTTTTCGCAGCCAGCTGTTCAGTCGTTTGATCCACGACCCCACTGAGGCTGTCACACGTTTTTCCACTTCTGCCTCACCACTGAGATGTGACTCTTTCCCGTAGTGCAGCAGCCCCACTGCCGTTGAATAATACGGCTCCTGGGCATAATCCGTTAAACCGGTGATGTTCAGCGGCGCGCCAATACGCACCTGAGTATGGAATACCCGCTGAGCACAGGCGGCAAGCCCTTCAATTTGCGCCGCACCGCCGGTTAACACAATTCCCGCTGCAAGATGATGTTTGACACCCTGCTGGCGGAGCTGTTCCTGCAGCTGCAGGATCTCTTCATTGACCAGATTAAGCAGCTCGGTGTAGCGTGGTTCAATGACCTCTGCCAGCGTCTGACGCTGCAGACTACGCGGCGGACGCCCACCAACGCTCGGTACCTCGACGTTTTCGTCTTTGCCGACAATGGAACCTAATGCACAACCGTGACGAACCTTGATCGCTTCGGCATCACTCGGCGGTGTACCGAAGGCATAGGCGATATCGCTGGTCACCACGTTCCCTGCATAAGGGATCACCTTGGTGTGACGCAGCGCGCCGCCGGTGTAGACGGCGATGTCCATTGTACCACCGCCAATGTCCACGACGCAGACGCCCAGCTCACGTTCGTCTTCTGTTAATACCGAATAACTGGCCGCTAAACCGGCGAAAATCAGTTGGTCAACTTTCAGACCACAACGTTCCACCGCTTTAACAATGTTTTTTGCCATATCGTTATGGCAGGTAATTAAATGTACCTTCGCCTGCATACGCACGCCGGACAGCCCTACCGGGTTTTTAATGCCTTCCTGGTAGTCAATGGCGTATTCCTGCGGGATGACATGCAGGACGCGATGCTCATCGCGTACACGAACCGATTTCGCGGTATGGACCACGTTCTCGACGTCGTCCTGTGTCACTTCTTCTTCCGAAATCGGTACCATCCCGATTTCATTCTGACAGCTTATATGTTTACCCGAAAGTGCCAAATAAACTGATGAAATCTGGCAATCCGCCATCAGTTCGGCCTGATCGATGGCGCGCTGTACGCATTTCACCACCGACTCAAGGTCGTTCACACCGCCTTTATCCATACCCCGCGATGGGCAACTGCCCACGCCGATGATATTAATCATGCCGTCGGGCAGAACTTCCCCTACTAAAGCGGCCACCTTGGCGGTGCCAATCTCCAGTCCAACTACCAGTTTTCTGTCCGTCGCCTTGATCATTGTTGTTCTGCCTGTGCCTGATTCTGTTGTTGATTAGTTTCCTCTGCGGGAGCAGGTACCCAGCCTACTGCCGCACCCGAGTCATAACGCAAATCAACGTAGCTAATCCGTTTGCCGTCGGTCTGCGCCTGCTGCTGAAGAACCGGGTAGAGTTCCATAAAGCGCTGAAGCCGTTTCATGGTATCGCCACGGCCAAGGTTGAGCTTAATGTCATTATTAAGCGTCAACTGCCAGGAGCGACGGGCGGTCATCGCCGCCACTTTCAACGTGAATTTATCCTTTGCCAGCACCTGCCCCATGTCACGATACCCTTGCAGCACTTCGTTCTCACTGCCTTCCGGGCCGTATAACATCGGTAAATTCTGTTTACTGGTGCGATCCGCCGGTACGCTGAAGGCATTTCCTTCTGCATCCACCATATGTTGATCATTCCAGCGCGCAATCGGCACATATTCAACCAGATGAATCTTCAATTCATCGGGCCACTGCTTACGAACGCTCGCCTGCTTAATCCACGGTAGGCGTTCAATTTGACTCTGAATGATATTCACATCCTGAGTCATAAAGGTGCCCGGCGATCCTAGCGCCAGGATCGCCTGGCGGATGTCATCATTGCGCGTATAGTGGCGCTCACCGGTAACGACCATCTTCGACAGCGGCAAGCGCTGCGCATCTTCCATCCAGCCAAGAACCATCCACCCGCTGACCAGCACGGTAAACAGCACCGCCAGCAGGAAAACAATCCCTGCCAGCCGCGTTCCATTACTCCGACGCGAAGAAGAAACGTCCTCTTCATGGTTCCGCGTATTCAGCGCAGCCTGCGACATATCACCCCGCCAGGTCCAGAATTCTTACAACAAGCTGGGAGAAGCTCATTCCTGCCTGACGCGCCGCCATCGGTACAAGGCTATGGCTGGTCATGCCCGGGGAAGTATTTGCTTCCAGCAGATAAAACTGGCCATCGCTGTCCAGCATCACGTCAATACGGCCCCAGCCTTTGCAACCCAAAACATTCCAGGCTTTAAGCACCAGGCTCTGGATAGCTGACTCACGCGCGGGATCTTTAAATCCTGGGCAGAAATATTGCGTCTCATCAGAGAGATACTTTGCCTCATAATCATAGAAGGTTCCCGCGGCCTGGATACGTATTGACGGTAAAATTTCTTCACCGACGATTGCGACGGTAAATTCCGGCCCACTGAGCCATTTTTCAACCAAAACTTCATCATCATGCTGAAAAGCCAGCGCCAATGCACTCGATAAATCACAGCTTTCACTGACTTTCGACATCCCGACACTTGAGCCTTCACGGCTGGGCTTGATGATGACCGGCAACCCCAGCGCCGCAATCTGTTGTTCGTCGTCAGCAGAAAGTCCTGCATTAAACTGTGCACGGGTCAGTGCGACCCACGGCGCGACCGGCAATCCTGCCCCCTGCCATAGCCATTTGCTGCGCAGTTTATCCATCGACAGCGCGGAGGCCATCACACCGCTGCCGGTATAAGGCAACTGGATCAGATCCAGCAGCCCCTGCAGTGTGCCATCTTCCCCGCCGCGGCCATGCAGGGCAATAAACGCTTTCTTAAAGCCCAGATTTTTTAGCTGGGTAATATCGACATCGCGCGGGTCAACCGGATGGGCATCCACCCCGCCTTCACGCAACCCGGCCAACACCGCGGCGCCTGAATTCAGCGACACTTCACGTTCAGCGGAGGTTCCACCGAAAAGCACCGCGATTTTATCAGCCATGGCGCTCTTCCTCCGTTTTTTGCGGAACCAGTTTGATTTCAGCCAGGTGACGGGCAATTTTTCCGATGTTTCCGGCGCCCTGCACCAACACGAGATCGTTACCGGTCAGTACCGAGGCCAGCATCTCCGCCGCCTGAGCCGGATCGGATACCAGGATCGGGTCCACCTTCCCGCGGCCGCGAATGGTGCGACACAGGGAACGACTGTCGGCGCCCGGGATCGGCGCTTCGCCCGCCGGATAGACGTCCAGCATCAGCAGGGCATCGACCTGGGTCAGCACGTTGGCGAAATCGTCATACAGATCGCGCGTACGGGTGTAACGGTGCGGTTGGAAAACCATCACCAGGTTTTTATCCGGCCAACCGGCACGTGCTGCTTTAATCGTGGCGTCCACTTCCGTCGGATGGTGGCCATAATCATCGATCAGCATCGCGCTGCCCGGCTTGCCGTTGACTTCCGCCAGCGGAAACTCACCGAGAAAATCAAAGCGGCGCCCGGTACCCTGGAAGCTTTCCAGCGCGCGCAGGATCGCCTGGTCATCAATACCCTCTTCCGTCGCCACAGCGACAGCGGCCGCCGCGTTCAGCGCGTTATGGCGCCCTGGGGCATTGAGAGTAACCTGGAGCAATTCTTTGTCCTGACGCACCAGGCGGAAATGTCCCTGCGCGCCAACCTGACGGTAATCCTCAACGCGAACGTCAGCATCGTCGCTAAAACCATAGGTGGTGATTTGGCGGCCGACGCGCGGCAGAAGCTCCCGGATCACCGGATCGTCCACGCACATCACCGCGCGTCCATAGAACGGCAGGTTGTGCAGGAAATTAATAAAGGTCTGCTTCAGATTCTCAAAGTCGCCATGGTAAGTATCCATATGGTCGGCTTCGATGTTGGTCACAATGGCGACCATCGGCTGCAGATGCAGGAACGACGCGTCGCTTTCATCCGCCTCCGCAATCAGGTAACGGCTATGGCCGAGACGGGCATGCACGCCCGCCGCTTTTACCAGCCCGCCGTTGACGAAGGTTGGATCAAGCCCTGCCTCGGCGTAAATACTGGACACCATCGCGGTGGTGGTGGTTTTGCCATGCGTCCCGGCAATCGCAATCCCGTGGCGGAAGCGCATCAGCTCCGCCAGCATTTCCGCACGGCGGATCACCGGGATGCGCGCCTCGTGCGCGGCAACAATTTCCGGGTTATCCGCGGAAATTGCGCTGGAAACGACCACAACGCTGGCATCGCGCACATTCTCCGGGCGATGGTTGAAATAAATAGTGGCGCCAAGCTGCGACAGCTGCTGGGTCACCGGATTCGGCGCCAGGTCCGAGCCGCTTATCTGATAACCTTCATTCGCCAACACTTCGGCAATACCGCCCATACCGGCACCGCCGATGCCGACAAAGTGAATGTGCCGAACGCGACGCATCTCGGGCACTATGGAACGCAGTTTTGCCAAATCTTGTGTATTCATTCTTTACGCCATCAACTTCTTTATTCGGGCGGTGAAACTCACCGCAATTAGCGCGCCAAAGCTACGGCGCTGACCTCTTCTGCTACTCGCTCGGTGGCGTCTGGAATCGAAGCACCACGCGCTCGTTCCGCCATATTCAACAGTGTTTCCCGATCCCAGCTCGCCAAAGTAGAAGCCACCGCCTCTGCCGTAAACTCGGGCTGTTCGAGAATTTTCGCCGCGCCGGCTTTCTCCAGCGGCAGCGCATTCCAGTACTGCTGGCGATCCTTATGCTGGAACGGCACAAACAGCGCCGGTAATCCGGCGGCAGCGATTTCGCTGACCGTCAGCGCACCGGAACGGCAAACCACCACGTCGGCCCAGGCATAAGCCGCGGCCATATCATCAATAAATTCCGTCACTTTATGCTGCGGTTGGCCCGCAGCAGCATAAGCCTGCTGCACGGTTTGCTGGCCACCTTTGCCGCTTTGATGCCAAATGGTTACCGCATCGCCGAGCTTCGCGGCCACCTGCGGCATCGTCTGGTTCAGGACGCGCGCGCCCTGAGAGCCCCCCACCACCAGCACGCGAATCGGCCCCTGACGCCCCACCAGACGCTGACCCGGCAGCGGCAGCGCCAGAACGTCGGTACGCACCGGGTTTCCAACGACGTCCGCATGTGGGAAAGCGCCGGGAAACGCCTGCATCACTTTCTTCGCAATCTTCGCCAACCACTTGTTAGTCAGGCCGGCAATACCGTTTTGTTCATGGAGGACCACCGGGATCCCCAGCGACCACGCCGCCAGACCGCCAGGCCCGGAAACATAGCCGCCCATGCCCAGCACCACGTCCGGCTGGAAACGTTTCATGATCGCCCGCGCCTGTCGCCAGGCGTTGAAGATACGCACCGGCGCTAACAGCTGCGCCTTGATCCCTTTGCCACGCAGGCCGGAGATACGGATAAAATCAATCTCGATGCCGTGTTTCGGCACTAAATCCGCTTCCATACGATCGGCGGTACCCAGCCAGCGAACCTGCCAGCCCTGGTCCATTAAATGGTGCGCGACCGCCAGCCCCGGGAACACATGCCCACCGGTACCGCCCGCCATCACCATCAACCGCTTTTCCTGACCGCTCATCGCACACCCCGTGTAAACGCCTGGGCTTTTTCCAGACGCGTTTCATAATCAATTCGCAACAACAACATAATGGCCGTCGACATAATCAACAGACTGGAACCACCATAACTGATCAGCGGCAGCGTCAGACCTTTCGTCGGCAGCATCCCCGCCGCCGCGCCGACGTTAACTAACGCCTGGAAGCTAAACCAGATGCCAATCGCACACGCGAGGAAGCCGGAAAAACGATGATCGATCTCCAGCGCTTTACGGCCAATCGACATGGCGCGGAAAGCGACGAAGAATACCATTAAAAGCGCCAGTACCACACCGATATAACCGAGTTCTTCGCCGATAATGGCGAAGATGAAGTCAGTGTGAGCTTCCGGTAAATACTCCAGTTTTTGCACCGAGTTGCCGAGGCCCTGCCCCCACATCTCGCCGCGGCCAAAGGCCATTAGCGACTGGGTCAACTGATAGCCGCTGCCGAACGGGTCTTCCCACGGGTTCCAGAAGGAGGTGACGCGGCGAATACGGTAGGGTTCGGCGAGGATCAGCAATACCACCGCCGAGATGCCCATGCCGATAATAGCGATGAACTGCCACAGCTTCGCACCGGCGAGAAACAGCATCGCCAGCGTGGTGACGAACAGTACCACTACGGTACCGAGGTCAGGCTGCGCCAGCAGCAGAATCGCCAGTACGAAAATCACGCCCATCGGCTTTAAGAAGCCGCGCAGGTTGTTACGCACTTCATCGGCTTTACGCACCAAATAGTTGGCGATGTAGCAGAACAGCGACAGCTTGGTAAACTCCGCCGGCTGAATACGCAGCGGGCCAAGGGCTATCCAGCGCGACGCACCGTTAACCGAGCTTCCCACCACCAGTACGATCAGCAGCATCACAATCGAAGCGATAAGCATCGCGGTGCTGTGCCGTTGCCAGAAGTCCATCGGCAGACGTAGCGTAATCATCGCCAGCGCGAAGGCCAGCACAATGTACAGGCCATCACGCTTAGCAAACAGGAACGGATCGTTCGCCAGACGCTGCCCTACCGGCATTGAGGCCGAGGTCACCATGATAAAGCCAATTGCCGCCAGGCCGAAGGTCAGCCACAGCAGCATCCGGTCATACATCACCAGACTGTCGTTATCCTTCGGGCGCGAGCCCATCACCCAGCCTTTCAGCGCGGCGAACAGCCAGGCGAAGATAAACATCCCCGGCAGTCGCGGCAGTCTCAACCGAGGCAGGCTCAGCTGCGGCATTTTCAGGCGTGGGAGAGAGAAACGCATCAACCTAACTCCTTCGCCAGACGGGCAAAAATATCGCCCCGTTGTTCAAAGTTTTTAAACTGATCCAGGCTGGCGCAGGCGGGTGACAAGAGGACCATATCGCCTGCTTTCACCAGCGTTGCAATCTGGCGCATCGCCTGTTCCATGGTCTCGGTTTGTACCGCCACCTCAGGACGCAGTTCGGCAAGCTCGGCGCCGTCACGACCAAAGCAGTACAGGCGGATACGATCGCCGCCAAGATAGCGCTTCAGCGGGGTGAAATCGGCGGACTTGCCGTCGCCGCCCAGCAGCAGGTACAGCGTGCCATCCAGCTGCAGTCCATTCAGCGCCGCCTCGGTACTACCGACGTTGGTTGCCTTGGAGTCATTAATCCAGCGCACACCGTTGTGATCCAGCACCAGTTGGAAGCGATGGGCCAGACCGCTAAAGGTGGTCAATGCCTTCAGGCTACTGGCCCGCGGCAGACCCGCGGCATCAGCCAGCGCCAGCGCCGCCAGCGCATTGCTGTAGTTATGCTGACCGGTGAGAGGCATCTCTTTCACATTGAGGACCTTCTCACCTTTAACGCGCAGCCAGGTTTCGCCCTGCTGACGGTTAAGGTGGTAGTCACCGACATCCACCCCAAAGCTGATGCAGCGATCGTCCGCGCCGCGTACCGGCATGGTGAGCGCATCGTCTGCGTTCACCACACAGGTCTGTGCGTTCTCGTAAATCCGCAGCTTCGCCGCACGATACTGCTGCAGACCTAGCGGGTAGCGGTCCATATGGTCCTCAGTCACGTTGAGGATGGTTGCCGCCACTGCCCGCAGGCTGGAAGTGGTTTCCAGTTGGAAGCTCGAGAGCTCCAGCACATACAGCTCACGATCGGTGTCCAGCAGCATCAGCGCCGGCAGGCCAATATTGCCGCCCACGCCGACGTTAATCCCGGCCGCTTTCGCCATCTCACCCACCAGGGTAGTGACGGTGCTTTTGCCGTTAGAGCCGGTAATGGCGATAATCGGCGCCTGCGCTTCACGGCAGAACAGTTCGATATCGCCAACGATCTCTACGCCAGCCTCGGCCGCTGCGCTGAGCGAAGGATGGGCCAGCGCAATCCCCGGACTGGCGACAATCAGATCCGCCCCCAACAGCCAGGTATCATTGAGTCCGCCAATATGGCATTCGACCGATTCGGGTAATTTATCCAGACCCGGAGGCGCGACGCGGGTGTCCATCACGCGCGGGGTTACGCCGCGCGCCATGAAAAAGTCCACGCATGACAGGCCGGTCATGCCCAGCCCAATAATGACGACTTTTTTACCCTGATAATCTGCCATGATTAACGTACCTTCAGCGTCGCCAGGCCAATCAGCACCAGCATCAGCGAAATAATCCAGAAGCGCACGATAACGCGCGGCTCCGGCCAGCCCTTCAGTTCATAGTGATGGTGGATCGGCGCCATGCGGAAGATGCGCTGGCCGCGCAGCTTAAAGGAGCCAACCTGCAGGATAACGGACAGCGTTTCCACCACGAAAACCCCGCCCATGATCACCAGCAGGAACTCCTGGCGCAGCAGGACGGCGATAATACCTAACGCGCCGCCGAGCGCCAGCGAACCGACGTCCCCCATAAAGACCTGCGCCGGATAGGTGTTGAACCACAGGAAGCCCAGCCCCGCGCCGACAATCGCCGTACAGACGATCACCAGCTCGCCGGCATGACGCAGATACGGAATGTGCAGGTAGTTAGCGAAGTTCATGTTACCGGTGGCCCATGCCACCAGCGCAAAGCCGGCGGCGACGAAGACAGTCGGCATAATCGCCAGACCATCGAGACCATCGGTCAGGTTGACCGCGTTGCCGGTACCGACGATCACGAAGTAGGCCAACAGGATATAGAACAGCCCCAGCTGCGGCATGACGTCTTTAAAGAACGGCACCACCAGCTCGGTTGCTGGGGTGTCTTTCCCCGCCAGATACAGAGCAAAGGCTACCCCAAGGGCGATCACCGACATCCAGAAATACTTCCAGCGGGCAATCAGGCCTTTGGTATCTTTGCGCACGACTTTACGGTAGTCATCAACGAAGCCAATGATGCCGTAGCCGATTAATACCGTCAGTACGCACCAGACGTACGGGTTGGAAGGGTAAGCCCACAGCAGAACGGACACGGTGATCGCGGTGAGGATCATGATCCCGCCCATCGTCGGCGTGCCGCGTTTGCTGAAGTGGGACTCCGGTCCGTCGTTACGTACGACCTGACCGAAGGAGAGTTTTTGCAGACGGGCGATCATGCGCGGGCCCATCCACAACGAGATGAACAGCGCGGTCAGCAGGCTGACGATGGCGCGAAACGTCAGGTAAGAAAAGACGTTAAAGCCGGAATAATATTTGACCAAATGTTCGGCCAGCCATACTAACATGTCCCAGTCTCCTGTAATGCGCGTACTACCTCTTCCATGGCGGCACTACGTGAACCCTTCACTAAAATGGTCATTATCTTGTGCTCCGCCAGTAGCTCGCGCAGGCGAGCCACCACGGCGGCTTTATCGTTAAAATGTTCGCCCACGCCGCTGGCGCGGCTGATATCTGCGCTCAAGGTACCAACGCTGAGGACGCAATCCAGACCCGCCGCTTTCGCCGCTTCGCCGACTTCGCGATGGCAGGCCGCGCTTTCCGCGCCAAGCTCCGCCATATCGCCGACTACCATCGTCCGGAAACCGGGCATCTCTGACAGCACTTGCACCGCCGCGGTCATCGAACCGACGTTGGCGTTATAGGAGTCATCCAGCAACAGCTGGCTCTCCGTCAGCCGGATCGGGAACAGACGTCCCGGAACGGCCTGCAGCTGCGCCAGCCCGGCTTTTACCGCAGGCAGATCGGCGCCTACCGCCATCGCCAGCGAAGTGGCGGCCAGCGCATTAGCGATGTTGTGGCGTCCCGGCAACGGCAGGAGTACATCAACGTTGCCAGCTGGCGTCTGCAACGTAAATTCGGTGCCGTGGCTGGTAATCTGCACGTTGGTTGCCGTGAAATCGCTGTTGGCCGCGTTCGGCGAGAAGCGCCACACTTTGCGCTCGCCAATCACCGCCTGCCAGTTCAGCCAGTCGTTATTGTCGGCATTGAGAATAGCGATGCCATTTTCCGGCAGACCGGTATAGATCTCTCCCTTCGCCTTCGCCACGCCTGCCAGCGAGCCGAAGCCTTCGAGGTGCGCCGCAGCAAGGTTGTTAACCAGCGCCGCTTCCGGACGCGTCAAACTGACGGTCCAGGCGATTTCGCCCTGGTGGTTGGCGCCGAGCTCAATCACCGCGTACTGATGCTCTTTAGTCAGACGCAGCAGCGTCATCGGTACACCGATATCGTTGTTCAGGTTGCCGGCGGTATACAGCGTGTTGCCGCACTGGCTGAGGATCGCTGCGGTCATCTCTTTGACCGAGGTTTTACCGGACGAGCCGGTCAGGGCGACGACGCGGGTCGGCACCTGCTGACGCACCCAGGCGGCTAACTCGCCGAAAGCCTGGCGGGTATCTTTCACGATCACCTGCGGGAGATCGCAGGCCAGCGGGCGACTTACCAGCAGCGCGCCGGCGCCAGCCGCTTTCGCCTGCTCAGCAAAATCATGGGCGTCGAAACGCTCGCCTTTCAGCGCCACAAACAGGCAACCTGCCGTCACTTTACGGGTATCGGAGGTCACCTCGTCGATAGCGATATCGCTACCCTGCCGTTCGCCGTGGGTGATCGCGGCGAGCTGGCTTAACGTAAAGCGAATCATGCTACCGCTCCCAGCAGACGCGCGACGGTCACGCGGTCGGAATAATCCAAACGGCGATTGCCGACGATCTGGTAATCTTCATGGCCTTTCCCCGCCACCAGTACCACGTCGTTCTCTTTCGCCTGCATCACGGCGTTAGTGACCGCTTCCGCGCGGCCTTCCATCACCTTCGCATGACCGGCATCAAGCATACCGGCCAGAATATCGTTGATAATCGCCCGCGGCTCTTCAGTACGCGGGTTGTCATCAGTGACCACCACGATGTCAGCAAATTCTTCAGCGATAGCCCCCATTAGCGGACGCTTGCCTTTATCACGGTCGCCGCCGCAGCCGAAAACGCACCACAGCTTGCCGCTGCAGTGCAGGCGCGCAGCCTGCAGCGC
The DNA here is from genome assembly GCF_020526085.1 of Klebsiella africana. Classification (NCBI taxonomy): domain Bacteria; kingdom Pseudomonadati; phylum Pseudomonadota; class Gammaproteobacteria; order Enterobacterales; family Enterobacteriaceae; genus Klebsiella; species Klebsiella africana. Next base: position 4,350,884 of record NZ_CP084874.1, read on the forward strand.
TTTCTCCAGCGCGTCAGGCGTATGGGCATAATCCACCACCACGGCTGGTTTACCCGGCGCGCTGAACACCTCCATACGACCGCAAACCGGCTGTAAACGCGCGGCGGTTTTCAGCAGATCCGCCAGCGGATAGCCCAGCGCCAACAGCGTGGCCAGCGCCAGCAGCAGGTTGCTAACGTTAAAGGCGCCCATCAGGCGGCTTTCGATTTCGCCCTTGCCCCAGCTGGAATCAAACTGGATGGTGGCGCCGCTGTCGTGATAGTTGACCGCGGTGGCCTTCAGCCAACGGCCGTGGCAATTCGGGTTAATGTGATCTTCCATCGATACCGCCACCGCATCCGGCAGTTTTGCCAGCCAACGACGACCGACTTCATCGTCAGCGTTGACGATGGCCTGACCGCAATGATGGGTGGAGTACAGCAGCCATTTCGCCGCTTCGTAGTGCTCCATGTCGCCATGGTAGTCCAGGTGGTCGCGGCTCAGGTTGGTAAACACCGAGGCGGCAAACTGCAGCGCCGCCACGCGGTGCTGCACCAGACCATGGGATGAAACTTCCATCGCGCCGAAGGTAGCCCCTTGCTCGACCAGACTGGAGAGCACATGCTGAACGTCTACCGCAGAACCGGTGGTATTTTCGGTCGGGACGACTTTATCCAGCAGGCCGTTGCCGACAGTTCCCATCACCGCGCTGGTTTCGCCCAGCAGCTTCGCCCACTGCGCCAGCAGTTGGGTAGTGGTGGTTTTCCCGTTGGTTCCGGTCACGCCAACCAGACGCAGTTGCTCCGACGGCTGATGATAAAAACGCCCGGCCAGCGCCGATAAGCGTTCGTTAAGCTGGCTCAGGAAGATAACCGGTACGCCGTGCATTTCACGGATTTCACCGTCTTCAGCTTCACCCTGTGCTTCAGCAATAATGGCAGCCACACCTTGCGCTATCGCCTGCGGGATATAACGACGCCCGTCCGCCTGATGACCCTGTACCGCGATAAAGAGATCGCCGGAAGCAGCCACCCGGCTGTCCAGCGTCATCTCTCGCAGAATGCGCTCCGGTGCGTTTGGCACCCATGGAGCGAGTAGGTCGCGCAAATTACGATCTGCCACCTGTTCCCTCGCCTTGATTAATTACAAATTCACTTTTTTCGCCCGTTGCCAGCGCATCCGGTTCGATGTTCATGGTGCGCAATACGCCGCCCATGATGGCACCGAACACCGGCGCAGAAACGGCGCCACCGTAGTATTTACCTGCCTGCGGGTCGTTGATCACCACCACCAGCGCGAAGCGCGGATGGCTGGCGGGCGCAACGCCTGCGGTGTAAGCAATATATTTGTTGATATAGCGGCCATCCGGCCCCACTTTTTTCGCCGTACCGGTTTTAATCGCGATGCGATAGCCTTTGATCGCCGCTTTTACACCGCCGCCGCCGGGCAGCGCCACGCTTTCCATCATATGAACGACGGTACGAACGAGTGATTCCGGGAAGACACGCTCGCCCGGAACAGGTGGATCAACCTTGGTAATCGACAGCGGGCGATAGATGCCGTAGCTGCCGATCGTTGCGTAGACTCGCGCTAACTGTAACGGGGTTACCATTAGCCCGTAGCCGAAAGAAAAGGTGGCCCTCTCTATGTCAGACCACCGTTGTTTTTGAGGATATAAGCCACTGCGTTCTCCGACCAACCCCAAATTGGTCGCCTTTCCAAGCCCAAAACGTGAGTAAGTATCTACTAACGCTGAGGACGGCATCGCTAACGCCAGCTTAGAAACACCGACGTTACTCGACTTCTGTAGCACCCCGGTCAGGGTCAATTCGCTGTAACGCGCCACGTCTTTGATTTCGTGGCCGTTAATTCGATAGGGAATGGTATTCAGCACGGTATTTTCGTTGACGATGCCGCGCTGCAGTGCCGTCATCACCACCATCGGTTTCACTGTCGAACCCGGTTCGAATACGTCGGTGATGGCGCGGTTACGCATGGTATCTTTTGCCGTACCGGCGAAGTTGTTCGGGTTATAGGAGGGGCTGTTGGCCATCGCCAGCACTTCACCGGTGTTCACATCCACTAACACGGCGCTACCCGACTCGGCTTTGTTAAAGGCCACGGCGTTGTTCAGCTCGCGATAGACCAGCGCCTGCAGACGTTCGTCGATGCTCAGCGCCAGGTTATGCGCCGCCTGGCTGTCGGTGGAGGAGATGTCTTCAATTACCCGGCCATAACGATCTTTACGCACGATACGCTCGCCCGGCTGGCCGGTGAGCCATTTATCAAAGCTTTTTTCAACCCCTTCAATCCCCTGGCTATCGACGTTGGTAAAGCCGATGAGGTGGGCGGTAACTTCGCCGGAAGGATAGTACCGACGAGATTCTTCGCGCAGATGAATGCCCGGCAGCTTCAGTTTTTTGATGTAGTCGGCCATATCAGGGTTAACCTGACGTGCCAGATAGATAAACCGCATCCGCGGATTGGTATTGATGCGTGTTGCCAGTTGATCCAGCGGCATATTGAGGGCATCTGCCAGTGCCTTCCAGCGCGTATCCAGGGTGACCCCGCCAGCGTCGTGGAGTTCCTTCGGATCGGCCCAGATAGCCTTCACCGGCACGCTGACCGCCAGCGGCCGTCCGGAGCGGTCGGTAATCATCCCGCGCGCGGTCGATACCTCCTGCACGCGCAGCGAGCGCATATCGCCCTGACGCACCAGCATATCCGGACTAACCACCTGCAGCCAGGCGACGCGCCCCAGCAGGAAAGCCAGCGCCAGCAGAATGCAGCCGCACAGCAACGCAAAACGCCAACTGATAAAGTTGGCCTGTTCTTCCTGACGTTTTGCTTTTGGCGTTTTTGGCGCTGCTTTCATCCGTCGCAATAATCCTTATTTCTGTACAACGATATTTTCTTGTGATGGATCGACATGTTGCATCTGCAACTTCTCGGTCGCGATCCGCTCAACCCGGCTGTGATCGCCGAGCGCGTTCTCTTCGAGGATCAGGTTGCGCCACTCAATGTCCAGAGCATCGCGTTCCAGAACCAGCTGTTCACGCTGCGCGGTCAACAGGCGCGTGTGATGGGCGGTGGTGACCACAGTAATCGCCGTAATAATGATGCAAATGAACAGGCAGAGTGGCAGCTTCCCAAACCGCAGCAGGTCGTCACCGATCACGCCAGGCAAAGCATGGCGCTCGTTGCTTCCTATCGACCCTTTAACCTTGCTTAAGGCCTCTGTCACTCTGCCGATCATGCGTTCGTCCTCTCTGCAATACGCAGCACTGAACTACGGGCACGTGGATTCTCTGCCACCTCTTCTTCGCCCGGCATCAACTTGCCTAGTGCTCGCAACTCACGGCCGCCCAGTTTTTTAAGCTGCGCTTCGGTCATCGGTATTCCCGCTGGAACCTGCGGACCGCGACTTTGCTCACGCATAAAGCGTTTCACAATGCGATCTTCCAGCGAATGAAAACTAATGATCGACAGCCGCCCACCTGGAGCCAGCACGCTGAGCGAGCTTTTTAGCGCCTGCTCTATCTCCTCCAGTTCACTGTTTACCCAAATGCGCACCGCCTGGAAGGTACGGGTCGCGGGATGTTTGTGCTTATCTTTTACCGGCATCGCTGCGGCAATGACCTCCGCCAGCTCTTTGGTACGGGTCATCGGTTCAATCCGATTACGTTCGACGATCGCCCGGGCGATACGCTTGCCGAAACGCTCTTCGCCAAAGGTTTTGATTACCCAGGCGATATCGGCTTCTTCAGCCGTCTGCAGCCATTCGGCCGCGGACTGACCGCGCGTCGGATCCATGCGCATATCCAGCGGCCCGTCGCGCATAAAGGAAAAGCCGCGTTCCGCATCGTCAAGCTGCGGCGAGGAGACGCCGAGATCGAGCAAAATGCCGTCGATTTTGCCGGTAAGATTGCGCTCGGCGACATAGTCAGCGAGCTGTGAAAAAGGACCATGCACGATGGAAAAGCGGGGATCATCGATGGTTTGCGCAACGGCAATGGCCTGCGGATCGCGATCGATTGCCAGCAGGCGTCCTTCCGCCCCCAGTTGGGAGAGGATCAGGCGCGAGTGACCACCGCGACCAAAAGTACCATCAATATAGATACCGTCTGGACGAATATTGAGGCCATTAACGGCTTCATCCAGAAGTACCGTAGTGTGTTTAAAATTTTCCATCATTTTTATAAAGACAAATCCTGCAGGCGCTCCGACAGTTCACCGGTCGCGGACTGCTCAGCGTCGATATCTTCCTTGACCCGTTGATACCAGGTCGTTTCGTCCCACAGTTCAAATTTATTAAACTGCCCGACCAGCATCACTTCTTTTGTCAGCCCGGCATGTTGCCGTAACACTGGCGCTATCAACAAGCGACCAGCATTATCCATCTGACATTCGCTGGCATGACCCAGAAGCAGACGCTGCACGCGCCGCTCAACGGGATTCATGCTCGATAAACGCGACAATTTTTGCTCGATGACTTCCCATTCAGGCAATGGATAAAGCAGCAGGCACGGGTGATGAATGTCAATGGTGCATACCAATTGACCGGCAGCGTCCTCGATCAGCCCATCGCGATAGCGCGTTGGCACGGCCAGGCGGCCTTTGCTGTCAAGATTGACTAACGTTGCTCCACGGAACATGCCAGCCTCACCCCTTTTCGCCACTTTACCCCACAAATTCCCACCAGAAGGAGTTTACGGAGCGGAGGAAAAGCTTGTCAAGCCAGCACGGATGCCAACGGAGCGCAAAAACCCATTATTTACAGCCGACATTAGCCCTGATGAAAAAATCATCAACAGGCGAGGCAAATTAACGTTATGAATACGTGTAAGAAAATAACCAACAAACTCGTAACAGTTATAAACAGCAAAATATCTTCGGCGGGAAAATATAAAGTGTCAGTTTGCGACGCGAGCGGCATTTTAGGCCATTATGCCGGCCGTTAACAGTACCTGTTGCTGCCTGAGGGACCGACCAGACGCGGGATACGGCACAAGCGAAGAACCGGCATGAACAAAATGAGTGTTAATTCAGCAATTAACCTGGTGAATGTAACAAAATAATACAATTAAACACCGGGTAAACATTTTCCAGACGCTGTTTTGCCTGACAAAACGTTTGCCCAGGAATAAAACAAAATAAGGCATATAGAAGTTTAGGGATTTGTCTGAAATATATTCAGTTTTGCTTTTTTGACATTCGTTGCCTGATTTATCGCCAAAGGCCTGCTCTTCTGCAGGCCTACCAGGAATAATCCTGGGCGCTGGCGATCTTTCACTGTCAACGGCGATTCAGGCTGCCGCGGCGATAGAGGTTACGGCGAATACGGCTGAGGCCCGGCTTCGGCTTGCGCGGCTCATCAAGGCTGGCGAGGACGATCTCCAGCACCCGTTCAGCCACATCGCGATGACGCTGCGCCACGGCCAGCACCGGACACTGCAGGAAATCGAGGAGTTCGTTATCGCCGAAGGTGGCAATTGCCAGCTCGGAAGGCAGCTTGCCTTCGCGGCGCAAAGTCACATCCATCACCCCCTGCAGCAGTGCGAAAGAGGTGGTAAACAGCGCCTGCGGCATCGGATGCGTTTCCAGCCATTTCTCAAACAGCTGGGCCGCCGCTTCACGCTCATAGCTGTTGGCATAGAGATAATGCACCTCACGCGGATCATCCTGCCAGGCTTTGCGAAAGCCTTGTTCGCGCAGGAAGCTCACCGATAGCTCCGGCAGCGCGCCGAGATAAAGCACCGTTTCGCCAGGGAAAGTCCGCAGCTCGGCAGCGAGCATCTCGGCGTCGTCTTGGTCTGCGCCGACCACGCTGGTGAAGTGCTCGCGATCAAGGGCGCGGTCAAGAGCGACAATCGGGAACGGGTCGTTGGCCCAGCGCTGATAGAACGGATGCTCCGGCGGCAGCGAGGTGGAGACGATAATAGCGTCAACCTGACGCTGCAGCAGATGCTCAATGCAGCGCATCTCGTTATCAGGCTGATCCTCTGAACAGGCAATCAGCAACTGATAGCCGCGCTGGCGTGCCTGACGTTCCAGATAATTTGCAATGCGGGTATAGCTGGTGTTTTCCAGATCCGGAATCACCAGACCGATAGAGCGTGTGCGTCCTGCACGCAGGCCAGCAGCGACCGCATTCGGATGATAGTTGTGCTCTCGCACGACAGCCATCACCTTCTCGACCGTTTTGTCACTTACGCGGTACTGCTTCGCTTTGCCATTAATCACATAGCTCGCGGTGGTTCTTGAAACACCGGCCAGCCGGGCGATTTCATCCAGTTTCACAATTGCCCCTTGGGTAAGAAGTGCCAAACATAACCATTATTCAGGTATGGAACCCTTTTTATAACATCTAAGCGCAGAATAGTTAGCGCAGCAACCGCTTTCGCTTACAGTTCCTACTGATTTCGCAAAAAAAAAGCCCGACAGTCGCTGCCGGGCTATTTTTACAGCAGTTCCCGCTCCTCAGCGCATGATTTTATCACCGCGAGACAGGCCGACCACGCCGGAGCGAGCCACTTCGACAATGCGCGCGACATCACGCAGCGAAGCGAGAAAGGCGTCAAGCTTATCGCTGGTACCGGCGAGCTGGACGGTATAGATAGTAGGCGTCACGTCGATTATCTGTCCGCGGAAGATTTCGGTGTTGCGCTTCACTTCTTCACGGCCATAGCCGCTGGCCTGAACCTTCACCAGCATAATTTCGCGTTCAACATGAGCCCCCTGCCCCAGCTCGCTGACCCGCAGAACATCCACCAGCTTGTGTAACTGCTTTTCGATCTGCTCAATCGCTTTTTCATCGCCCACGGTCTGGATGGTCATCCTGGAGAGAGTGGGATCGTCCGTCGGCGCGACCGTCAGGCTTTCTATATTATAGCCGCGCTGGGAAAAGAGGCCGATAACGCGGGACAAAGCGCCCGATTCGTTTTCCAGTAATACCGATAATATCCGGCGCATAATCAGGTCCTCTCCGTTTTACTCAACCACATCTCATCCATGCCGCCGCCGCGGATCTGCATGGGGTACACATGCTCACTGCCGTCGACGGTCACATCGACAAATACCAGCCGGCGCTGGCGCACCTGCTCCAGGGCTTCAGCAAGCTTCGTCTCCAGCTCCTGCGGCTCGCTGATGCGGATCCCGACGTGGCCATAGGCTTCCGCCAGACGGACAAAGTCCGGTAGCGATTCCATATAGGACTGCGAGTGACGCCCGGAATAAAGCATATCCTGCCATTGCTTCACCATCCCGAGATAACGGTTGTTGAGGTTAAGCACCAGGACCGGCAGCTCATACTGCAGCGCAGTGGAGAGTTCCTGAATGTTCATCTGGATACTGCCGTCGCCGGTGACGCAGACCACCATTTCGTCCGGCAGGGCCATTTTGACCCCCAGCGCAGCCGGTAAGCCAAAGCCCATGGTGCCGAGACCGCCGGAGTTAATCCAGCGCCGCGGTTTGTCAAAGGGATAATAGAGTGCGGCAAACATCTGATGCTGACCTACATCAGAAGTGACATAAGCATCGCCATGCGTCAGACGCCAGATAGTTTCAATGACCGCCTGCGGCTTGATCTTATCGCTCTGCGCATCGTAACGCAGACAATGACGGGCGCGCCATTGCTCAATCTGCTGCCACCAGTCGCGAATGTCATCCAGCGGTTGCTGCGCCTCTTCCTGCTCTAATAGCTCCAGCATCTGCTCCAGCACCAGGCGGGCATCGCCGACGATCGGTACATCTGCCGGTACCGTTTTCGAGATCGAGGTCGGATCGATATCAATATGCAATACCGTCGCGTTCGGACAATACTTAGCCAGATTATTGGTCGTCCGATCGTCAAAACGCACACCAACGGCGAAAATGACGTCTGAATGGTGCATCGTCATGTTGGCTTCATAAGTGCCATGCATCCCCAACATCCCCAGCGCCTGCGTATGCGTCGCCGGAAAAGCGCCGAGTCCCATCAGGGATGAGGCCACCGGTAGCTTCAGCTTTTCAACCAGCTCGCGCAGCTGAGGTTCGCAATGCGCATTGATCGCCCCGCCGCCGACATAAACGACCGGTTTTTTAGCCGCCACCAGAGTCTGAAGGGCACGTTTAATTTGTCCTTTATGACCGCTGGTCGTCGGATTATACGAACGCATACTGACCGAATCTGGCCAGGCGTACGGCAGTTTTTTCGCCGGATTGAGGATATCTTTCGGCAAATCGACCACCACCGGTCCGGGACGGCCACTGGCTGCCAGCCAGAAGGCTTTCTTCAGAACCCCCGGAATATCTTCAGTCTGTTTCACCAGAAAACTGTGTTTTACCACCGGCCGGGAAATACCGACCATATCGCACTCCTGGAAAGCATCGTAGCCGATAAGCGATGTCGCCACCTGCCCGGAGAGGATCACCAGTGGGATGGAGTCCATATAGGCCGTCGCGATGCCAGTGATCGCGTTTGTCGCCCCCGGTCCTGAGGTGACCAGCACCACACCGACCTCTCCGGTCGCCCGTGCCAGGCCATCCGCCATATGCACAGCCGCCTGCTCATGACGAACCAGCACATGATCGATACCGCCAAGGGTATGTAACGCATCATAGATATCGAGGACCGCGCCTCCGGGATAGCCGAATACTTGCTTGACGCCCTGATCGACAAGCGATTGGACGACCATCTCGGCTCCTGACAACATCTCCATGGTTTGCCTCCAGGCTTATTGTTTTACGACAGCGGAACTCAATTTCCGCGCGCTCGCACGATGCGAAGGGGAAACCCTCCGCACTGAGGTGAATGGACTGCCTGCCACTACCATAACTGCTCGCCAGCGGGCAGGCAATTCGCTACCCGGCTAGCTTTCCTTGCGTAATAAGAAGAAAAGAAAGCGGAGAGATGAAAATATGGTGGAATGCTTCAGAGATAAGAAAAGGGAATAGTAAATACTCGGGGAAAAGGCGCGTTCACAGGAATTGATCCATTTTTCATGCACCCGGCAAGCCATGCCGACAACGTGAACAGAATAAAATTCTGCATTATCGAATTTTAATCATATAAAAAAAGGAGCCGAAGCTCCTTTCATTCCTGCGCCATGACTCAGCGCTTACAAATATCCACCAGCAACTCTTCCATCCACTGGTGGCCTTTATCACGACCGGCGGCCTCATGCCAGGAGAGATAGCAGGTCCGGCTGTTGATCTTCAACGGCAACGGTAATATTTGCAGTGCTAATTGATCGGCATACTCATTAGCCAGCCAGCGCGGTGCAATGGCAACCATCTGCGTTTGTGATACCACGTTTAATACGCTGACCATGGCATTTCCCTGATAGGCGATTCGCGCCTGTTTATCGGCAGTGTCATACCATGGCTGGCTGAATGATGCATACCGGTCGAGGGCAACAGCAGCATGCTCTTCCTGGTAAATATCAGCCTCCATGATCGGCCCTGAAATACGCGGATGGTGACGACTGGCAACCAAAACCATTTCATCTTTGAATAACGGTACGCAGGCAAACTCAGGGCGTCGGAACTCCTCATAGCTAATCACAAATTCCGTTTCCTGATAACGTAACTGATGCTCTGTATTTTGATTCAGCGCGGATTTAAAGACCAAATGAATATTGGGTGCGATCTCAGCGACTTTATTAAAAATGACCGACGTCAGGATGTTATCCAGCGGACTGCAAACGCACAGATGGAAAACGCGCTCACTGCTCAGCGGTTCAAAACCGGATCCCGGCAGTTCGTTTTGCACCAGCTGCAGCGCCTGACGCACCGAACCAAACAGCTGATAGGCCCGCGCCGTTGGCTGGATGCCGCGGCCATAGCGCACAAACAGTTCGTCATTAAACATCACCTTCAGGCGCGATACGGCATTGCTCACGGCGGGCTGCGACATGCCAAGTGCATGGGCCGCACGGGTAATATTCTGCTCTTGCATAACCGCATCAAAAACGGTGAGCAGATTGAGATCAACCATCCGTAGTTGAGGTTTAACGACTTCCTGTCCGGGGGCTGTTTTATATTCTGGACTTTCAATTAACATATCTAACTCCGCCGTCACGATGAATTCCCTTTACTAAATCACTATAATTAGCGTCAAAAATATCATTTATCATGTAAATGACATTTGCAAAATAGCAAAGGAGATTTTTAGGAATATATCAAGGCTATGAGTGGCAGTGAAAAAAAGGTACTTACGGGAAAAATGAACCACTTAAACCATACCAATTACTTAATGATGGTGAGTGTAACCATAAACCACAAAAATAAAAACAGCACCGAGAGTTAAGTGTAATTTAAGCATTAATAAAGCATTTTATTTTTAACACCATAAAATTAACAAACCATTATCATTGAAAAATATTCCGTTAGCGCGCAAATACATTCACATAAAAAATAAATGTAATATTTTCATTCAGATAGCGCTTTCTTACCGTTTCGAATCCCTCTATCTGGTAGCGACATATTGAATGCAAAGCATTTTTTCAAATGAAACAAATGCAGGCCTCGCCACGCAAGTCCAAAAAAGGATCTTCGGCAAAACAGGCACTTTATCAGCACATTTTGCTAATTCTTTCACTCAGCTTACAGCGCTTTTTCCGCGCCAGGGGTTGACTTTAAAACGGCTATCCAGTAACTCTAAAAGCATAACGATTTCATCTGGAGTTTGACGCAATGATTCGCACCACTCGTTTCACCAGCCTACTACTACTAAACGCATGCCATTTGCGCGGTAGGCTGTTGGGCGACGTTCAGCGTTAAGTCATCTTCCAGCAAGACTATAAAACCCGCGCCTTGGCGCGGGTTTTTTTATGCTCGTCAACAAGGCGCCAGGACACAGACTAAGGATCCAAACCATGAGCCAGCAAGTCATTATTTTCGATACGACCTTACGTGATGGCGAACAAGCGTTACAGGCAAGCCTGAGTGTCAAAGAGAAACTGCAGATCGCTCTGGCCCTTGAGCGGATGGGTGTCGATGTGATGGAGGTCGGTTTTCCGGTTTCCTCTCCGGGCGATTTTGAATCGGTGCAAACCATCGCGCGCACCATTAAAAACAGCCGTGTTTGCGCCCTGGCGCGCTGTGTCGAGAAAGACATCGACGTGGCGGCGGAATCCTTAAAGGTGGCCGAAGCTTTCCGCATCCATACCTTTATTGCTACCTCGCCGATGCATATCGCCACCAAACTGCGCAGTACCCTGGATGAAGTCATTGAGCGTGCGGTCTACATGGTGAAACGGGCGCGTAATTATACGAACGATGTCGAATTCTCCTGTGAAGACGCAGGCCGTACGCCGATTGCCGATCTGGCTCGCGTCGTGGAAGCGGCGATCAACGCCGGCGCTACCACCATCAATATCCCGGATACCGTCGGCTACACTATGCCGTTCGAATACGCCAACATCATCAGCGGACTGTATGAACGCGTGCCGAATATCGATAAGGCGATTATTTCCGTCCACACCCATGATGACCTGGGTATCGCCGTCGGTAACGCCCTCGCCGCCGTCCACGCCGGTGCGCGCCAGGTAGAAGGCGCAATGAACGGTATCGGCGAACGCGCCGGGAACTGCGCGCTGGAAGAAGTGATCATGGCAATCAAAGTGCGCAAAGACATCATGAATGTGCACACCAACATTAATCATCATGAAATCTGGCGCACCAGCCAGACCGTCAGCCAGATCTGCAATATGCCGATCCCGGCCAACAAAGCTATCGTCGGTACCGGCGCCTTCGCCCACTCCTCTGGCATCCACCAGGACGGCGTGCTGAAGAACCGCGAGAACTACGAGATCATGACCCCGGAATCTATCGGCCTGAACCAGGTGCAGCTGAACCTGACTTCCCGCTCCGGCCGCGCGGCGGTAAAACACCGGATGGAAGAGATGGGCTACCAGGAGAGTGATTACAACCTGGATCATCTGTACGACGCGTTCCTGAAGCTGGCGGACAAAAAGGGCCAGGTCTTCGATTACGATCTGGAAGCGCTGGCGTTTATTAACAAACAACAGGAAGAGCCGGAGCATTTCCGTCTGGATTACTTCAACGTCCAGTCCGGCTCCAGCGATATCGCTACCGCCTCGATCAAACTGGTCTGTGGGGATGAAGTCAAAACTGAAGCCGCCAACGGCAATGGTCCGGTTGACGCTATCTACCAGGCAATTAACCGCGTTACCGATTACAACATTGAATTAGTGAAGTATGGCTTAAGCGCGAAAGGTCACGGCAAAGACGCCCTGGGCCAGGTGGATATCGTGGTTGACTATAACGGCCGCCGCTTCCATGGCGTCGGTCTGGCAACGGATATCGTTGAGTCGTCAGCAAAAGCCATGGTACACGTGCTGAACAACATCTGGCGCGCCGCCGAAGTCGAAAAAGAATTGCAACGCAAAGCTCAGAATAAAGAGAACAATAAGGAAACCGTGTAATGTCGAAGAATTACCATATTGCCGTTTTGCCGGGTGATGGCATTGGCCCGGAAGTGATGAACCAGGCGATGAAAGTACTGGAAGCCGTGCGTCAACGTTTTGCCATGCACATTACCACCAGCCAATACGACGTCGGCGGGATTGCCATCGACCGCCAGGGTACTCCCCTGCCGCAGGCGACCGTCGCCGGATGCGAACAAGCCGATGCGATCCTGTTCGGCTCCGTTGGCGGCCCGAAATGGGAACACTTACCGCCTGCCGAGCAGCCAGAGCGTGGCGCGCTGCTGCCGCTGCGTAAACACTTCAAACTGTTCAGCAATCTGCGCCCGGCCAAACTGTATCAGGGGCTGGAAGCGTTCTGTCCGCTGCGCGCCGATATTGCCGCCAACGGCTTCGACATTCTCTGCGTTCGCGAACTGACCGGCGGCATTTACTTCGGCCAGCCGAAAGGCCGCGAAGGCAGCGGTCAACATGAGAAAGCCTTTGATACTGAGGTGTATCACCGCTTTGAGATCGAACGTATCGCGCGCATCGCTTTTGAATCCGCTCGTAAACGTCGTCACAAAGTCACTTCCATCGATAAAGCCAACGTCCTGCAGTCGTCCATTCTGTGGCGCGAAATCGTCAGCGAGATTGGTAAAGAGTATCCGGACGTTGAGCTGGCACATATGTATATCGACAACGCCACCATGCAGTTGATTAAAGATCCGTCCCAGTTCGACGTGCTGCTGTGCTCCAACCTGTTTGGCGACATCCTCTCTGACGAGTGCGCGATGATCACCGGTTCGATGGGAATGCTGCCGTCCGCCAGCCTGAACGAAGAAGGTTTTGGCCTGTATGAACCGGCGGGCGGTTCCGCACCGGATATCGCCGGTAAAAATATCGCCAACCCGATTGCGCAAATCCTCTCCCTGGCCCTGCTGCTGCGCTACAGCATGAATGCCAACGAGGCCGCAACCGCGATTGAAAACGCGATTAACCGCGCTTTGGAAGAAGGCGTTCGTACCGGTGACTTAGCGCGCGGCGCGGCGGCGGTCAGCACTGATGAAATGGGCGATATTATTGCCCGCTATGTCGCAGAAGGGGTGTAATCATGGCGAAGACGTTATACGAAAAATTGTTTGATGCGCACGTGGTATATGAGGCGCAAAACGAAACCCCGCTGCTGTATATCGATCGTCACCTGGTGCATGAAGTGACCTCGCCGCAGGCGTTTGATGGTCTGCGTGCACACGGTCGCCAGGTGCGTCAGCCGGGTAAAACCTTCGCCACCATGGATCACAACGTCTCGACGCAGACTAAAGATATTAACGCGTCCGGTGAGATGGCCCGCATCCAGATGCAGGAGCTGATTAAGAACTGTAAAGAGTTCGGCGTTGAGCTGTATGATCTGAACCATCCGTATCAAGGTATCGTTCACGTCATGGGCCCGGAACAAGGCGTCACTCTGCCGGGGATGACCATTGTTTGCGGCGACTCCCATACCGCCACCCACGGCGCATTCGGTGCGCTGGCGTTTGGCATCGGTACCTCCGAAGTGGAGCATGTGCTGGCGACCCAGACCCTGAAACAGGGCCGGGCGAAGACCATGAAAATCGAAGTGCAAGGCAAAGCGGCGCCGGGCATTACCGCCAAAGATATTGTGCTGGCTATCATTGGTAAAACCGGTAGCGCCGGCGGCACCGGCCATGTGGTTGAGTTCTGCGGCGAAGCAATCCGCGATCTGAGCATGGAAGGCCGCATGACCCTGTGCAACATGGCGATCGAGATGGGCGCAAAAGCGGGCCTGGTCGCGCCGGACGAAACCACTTTCAATTACGTACGTGGCCGTCTGCACGCGCCGAAAGGCAAAGATTTTGACGATGCCGTAGCGTACTGGAAAACCCTGAAAACCGACGAAGGCGCGACCTTTGATACGGTAGTGACGCTGCAGGCGGCAGAGATTGCTCCGCAGGTGACCTGGGGCACCAACCCGGGCCAGGTGATTTCGGTGACGGATATTATCCCCGATCCGACGTCATTTAGCGATCCGGTGGAACGCGCCAGCGCCGAGAAAGCGCTGGCCTATATGGGCTTGAAATCCGGCATCCCTCTGACGGAAGTGGCTATCGATAAAGTGTTTATCGGCTCCTGCACCAACTCGCGCATCGAAGATTTACGCGCCGCGGCAGAGATCGCCAAAGGTCGTAAAGTGGCGCCGGGTGTGCAGGCACTGGTAGTGCCGGGTTCCGGTCCGGTGAAAGCGCAAGCGGAAGCGGAAGGTCTGGACAAGATCTTTATCGAAGCCGGCTTTGAGTGGCGTTTACCGGGCTGTTCTATGTGCCTGGCGATGAACAACGACCGCCTGAATCCCGGCGAGCGCTGTGCCTCCACCAGCAACCGTAACTTTGAAGGCCGCCAGGGTCGCGGCGGACGCACGCACCTGGTGAGCCCGGCCATGGCCGCCGCGGCAGCCGTTACCGGTCATTTCGCCGATATCCGTAATCTGAAGTAAGGAGACCATCATGGCAGAGAAATTTACCCAACATACCGGCCTGGTGGTTCCGCTGGATGCTGCAAACGTCGATACCGATGCGATCATTCCTAAGCAGTTTTTGCAGAAGGTCACTCGCACCGGCTTTGGCGCGCACCTGTTTAACGACTGGCGTTTCCTCGACGATAAAGGTCAACAGCCGAACCCGGAATTTGTACTGAATTTTCCTGAGTACCAGGGCGCATCTATTCTGCTGGCGCGGGAAAACTTCGGCTGCGGCTCCTCACGCGAGCACGCGCCATGGGCGCTGACCGATTACGGCTTTAAGGTCGTTATTGCCCCGAGCTTTGCCGATATCTTTTACGGCAACAGCTTTAACAACCAACTGCTGCCGGTTACCCTCAGCGACGAGCAGGTCGACGAACTGTTCAAACTGGTACAGAGCAACCCGGGCATTACGTTTGAAGTGGATCTGGAAGCCCAGGTGGTTAAAGCGGGGGATAAAACCTACAGCTTTAAGATTGACGACTTCCGCCGCCACTGCATGCTCAATGGCCTGGATAGCATCGGCCTGACGCTGCAACATGAAGAGGCGATCTCCGACTATGAGCGGAAACTGCCGGCGTTTATGAATTAATTTCGGGCCCGGTCTTCTGACCGGGCTTATATTTTATTGCCGCGAAAACTGCGATCTCACGCACAAAAACAATATTATTTTCTTCATCACCAGAGCAAAATGCGGACCTGGTAGACGCCATAAAGACGAATCATTTCGCTTTTTCCCTCTCCTTCCTGACTGTTTTTTGTATTATCCCCTCACTGCAAGTAAAAATAAGGCACGAGTATTTACGATAAAAATATAACAATGTGAAAGAAGCGTTAATCCCATAGAGAACCCCTATAGCTCAGGACAAAAAAAAGCATTATTTTTCGATTTTCCTCCTCGTTATCTTCTCCCACAGAGAAATATTAACTAAGGATACGCCCGGGCCCCCGCATATCGGCCTCCCGGCCTCCTGTGGAGAGAAGAGATGAGCCACTACCCGCACCTTTTCAGTCCGTTGACCATCAACGGCATGACGCTAAAAAACCGCATAATCATGCCCCCAATGGGCACCAACATGGCCACGCTCAACGGTGAGGTCTCGCAGGAACAGCTTGAATACTATGAACTTCGAGCCAAAGGCGGTACCGGTCTTATTACCATCGAAAACATCTGTATTGATTTTCCCTTCGCCTCCAACGGCACCACACAGCTACGTATCGATAACGATCAATACATTCCACGCCTGTTTAAATTAACCGAGACCCTGCATAAACATGGCGCCTGCGTATCCATTCAGTTAAATCATGCTGGCGCTTCCGCTTATGCCTATCGACTGGAAGGCCAGACGCCGCTCTCTTCTTCCACCACGCCATCGAAGAAGCACGGTAATATTCCGCGCCCGATGACCCATGAAGAGATTTATCACGCGGTAGAAAAATTTGGCGATGCCGCAGAACGCGTTCGTCGTGCCGGCTTTGACAGCGTCGAAATTCATGCTGGCCACTCCTATTTAATTAGCCAGTTTTTATCACCGTTATTTAATAAGCGTACCGATGAATTTGGCGGCAGCGTCGAAAATCGCACCCGGATATTAAGTCTGATTGTCGACAAAGTTCGCGCCTGCGTCGGACCTCGTTTTCCTGTCAGCTTGCGCATCAGCGCCGACGACTTCCTCAAGGGCGGTAATACCCTTGAAGATTCCCTGCGCATTCTTGAGCTCTGTCAGGATAAAGTCGATATCATTAACGTCTCGGCGGCACAGAACGACAACCTGAATCTGCAGATCGATCAAATGTCGCTGGAGGATGGCTGGAAGCGCTATCTTTCCCGCGCGGTACGCGACAAATTCCATAAGCCCACGGTCATCGCCGGCAATATCCGCTCACCGCAGGTGGCCGAGGATATTCTCGCCAGCGGTGATGCCGATCTTATCGCTATTGGCCGCGGTCTGATTGCTGAACCGGAGTGGGTGCAGAAAGTACAAAGCGGTAATGAGCGCCTGATGCGTAAATGCATATCCTGCAACATCGGCTGCGCCGACCATCGCATCGCTCGCTCCCGCCCGCTGCGCTGTTCGATTAATCCGGACATCATTCATGGCGACGCCTACAAAATGCGTCGCGTCAATCGCGAAACGAACGTGGTGGTCATCGGCGCCGGTACCGCCGGGATGGAAGCCGCCTGCACCGCGGCGGAAGTTGGTTGCCATACCTGGCTGCTGGAAGCGAAAAACCACGTCGGCGGCCTCGCCAGCGAAATCTCCCGCCTGCCAGAGAAAAAACGCATCGCTGATTTCCCGCAGTTTATGAAAAATCGTATCGCCTCGCTGGACAACCTGTTGCTGCAGGTCGGCAAACGGGCCGACGTGGCGTCAGTCTCCGCCCTGCGTCCGCATCTGATTGTCAATGCCACCGGTTCAACTCCGCTACTGCCGCCAATCGAAGGATTACGGGAAAACATTGACGTCGAGAACGGCAAGGTCTTTTCCATTACCGGCATGATCGACAATCTGGCGAAATTTACCGACATCAAAGGTAAACGCATCGCCGTCGTCGGCGCAGGTGCCGTTGGCCTTGACGTTATCGAATATTTTACCGCTCGCGGCGCACAGGCGGTGCTAATCGAGATGCAGGACGCCGCAGGTCGCGATCTCGACATCATTACTAAAAATGCCATGTTGACCATGCTTGACGAGTATCAGGTCGAGCAGCACATGAATACCCAATTAATGGCGGTCGCAGCCGATCACTTCCAGGTGAAAAATGCGCAACAGACCTTCGATATCCCCTTCGACTACGGCTTTGTCTGCCTGGGGATGCATGCCAACCGGGCCGGTCTCGACGAGATCGAACGCTGGGCCAATGCCAATAACGTCAAAATCATGAATATCGGCGACAGCCTGATGGCACGGCGCATTATCGACGGCATCCGCGAAGGCCGCAACGTGCTGGACACCCTGGAAGACATGGGTGCGCTTGGCAGCCGCGAAGCACAACGAATTCCCTTTCTAACTTATTGAGGATTTTTGTCATGGCAGAACGTATTACTGGACACACTGAGCTGATTGGCCTGATCGCGACTCCGATTCGTCACAGCATGTCACCCACCATGCACAACGAAGCTTTCGCCCATCTCGGGCTGGACTATGTCTATCTCGCTTTTGAAGTGGGTAACCAGGAGCTGAAAGACGTGGTGCAGGGCTTCCGGGCGATGAAGCTGCGCGGCTTTAACGTCTCTATGCCGAACAAAACCGAGATTTGCCAGTATCTCGATAAACTGTCGCCGGCGGCACAGCTGGTCGGGGCGGTCAATACCGTGGTCAACGACGACGGCGTACTGACCGGACATATCACCGATGGCACCGGCTACATGCGCGCCCTTAGCGAAGCCGGTATCGATATCATCGGCAAGAAGATGACCGTACTCGGCGCCGGCGGCGCGGCAACGGCGCTCTGCGTCCAGGCAGCACTGGATGGCGTGAAGGCGATCTCTATCTTTAACCGTCGCGATAAATTCTTCGCCAACGCAGAAGAAACCGTGGCCAAGATCCGCAACAACACCAACTGCGAGATCCATCTGTTCGATCTGGACGATCATGACAAGCTGCGCGCCGAAATCGACAGCAGTGTGATCCTCACCAATGCTACCGGTGTAGGCATGAAGCCGTTCGAAGGCCAAATGTTGCTGCCGGATGACAGCTTCCTGCGCCCGGACCTGATCGTCTCCGACGTCGTCTACAACCCGCGTAAAACCCACCTGCTGGAAGTTGCAGAGAAAAAAGGCTGCCGTACGCTGAACGGCCTGGGCATGATGCTGTGGCAAGGCGCGCGCGCGTTCGAAATCTGGACGGGCAAACAGATGCCGGTTGATTACATCAAAAGCATCCTGTTCTAAGGGGCAAGCGATGAAAAATAAATACATCCCTACTGCGGCAGGGCTGTACCTCAACTACCTGATTCATGGCATGGGGGTGCTGTTAATCACGCTCAACATGGCCCATCTTCAGGAACAGTGGGGAACGGACGCGGCCGGCGTATCGGTGGTGATCTCTTCGCTAGGTATCGGCAAACTGGCAACCATCGTGACCGGCTTCCTGTCGGATCGCTTTGGTCGTAAGCCCTTTATCTATCTTGGGATCCTGAGCTATCTGATCTTTTTCGTCGGCATCCTGCTGACCAAAAATATCTATCTGGCTTACGTATTCGGCATTATGGCGGGCCTGGCGAACAGCTTCCTCGACTCCGGTACCTATCCGGCGCTGATGGAGTCTTTCCCTCACTCCGCCAGCCGGGCCAACGTGCTGATCAAAGCCTTCGTTTCCGCCGGACAGTTCCTGTTGCCGTTCATTATCAGCTTCCTGATATGGGCAAATCTGTGGTTCGGCTGGTCGTTCGTGATTGCGGCAGCACTCTTTGTACTGAGCGGGATTTACCTGCTTAAAATGCCGTTCCCTGACAGCCAGGCAGCGAAAAAAGAGGAAGCCCCTACGGCGCAGGCGGAAACAGCTGTCCGGCCACAGGCTAATAAGCTGGATATGGTAATCTTCACCCTGTACGGTTATATCGGCATGGCGACCTTCTATCTGGTCAGCCAATGGCTGGCGCAGTACGGCCAGTTCGTCGTCGGCCTGCCCTATGCCTCGGCGATTAAACTGCTTAGCATCTATACCGTCGGCTCGCTGGTTTGCGTCTTTGTAACTGCCGCCTTCGTCAAAGAGGTGTTTAGCTCGGCCATTGCGATGATTATTTATACTGGCCTGTCGATGATTTCGCTGCTGCTGGTGTGCCTGTTCCCGACGCCGATGATGGTGACCGGCTTTGCTTTTGTCATCGGCTTTGCCGCTGCTGGCGGAGTGCTGCAGCTGGGTGCGACAATCATGGCGATGAGCTTCCCGAACGGAAAAGGCAAAGCAACCGGCATCTTCTACACTGCCGGCAGTATTGCCAGCTTCACGATCCCGTTGATCACCGCAAAGCTTTCGCAGATCAGTATCGCCAGCATTATGTGGTTTGATTTTCTGATCGCCGTTATCGGCTTTGTGATCGCCCTGTACATCGGCTATCGTCAACTGCAGGCTCGGGCGGCGCAAAAAGTGTCACGCACCGCAGTCACCGCCTGAAGTTCAACGCGAAAAATAATGGATACCTACATGACAAATGCAGTAACCGTAAAGAACATCACCTTCCAGGAAGGGGAAACCTTAATTTGCGTACCGCTGATCGGTAAAACGCAGGATGAACTGCTGCGTAACGCCCAAGGTCTGGTTGATGCCGGCGCCGATATTATCGAATGGCGCGTGGACCATTTTACCCAGGTCAGAGAAGTGGCTCAGGTAATGGCCGCGCTGGCGGAAATCCGTCACGCGCTGAAAGCACTTCCGCTGCTGTTCACCTTCCGCAGTAAGAAAGAAGGTGGCGAGACTGAGATCAGCGACGAAGCCTATTTTGCGCTCAACCGCGAAGCCGCGCGCAGCGGACTGGTTGATGTTATCGATATCGAGCTGTTCAATGATGAAGCGCAGATCCGCGCGCTGGTTGACGATGCGCATGCCGCGGGCGTCAAGGTGATCATGAGTAATCATGATTTCCATAAGACCCCGGCTCAGGAAGATATTATCTATCGCCTGCGCCGCATGCAGGATCTGGGGGCCGACCTGCCGAAGATCGCGGTGATGCCGCAGTCACCGCAGGATGTTCTGACCCTGCTGGCCGCCACGCTGACCATGAAAGAGAAGTATGCCACACGTCCGCTGATCACTATGTCGATGGGCAAATCCGGTGGCGTTAGCCGGGTCACCGGGCGCTTGTTTGGTTCGGCGATGACTTTCGGTACCGTTGGTCAGGCCTCCGCGCCGGGGCAGATCGCCATCGCCAAGCTGCGTGAAGTAATGGATATTCTTTCCTGATAAACCGATGGCCCGGAGGCATTCTCCGGGCCATCCGCTAACAGATATTCTGGCTGTCGTGGATAACCACATTTTTAAAAGACTGTAGCGCTGGAGAAAGCACCCTGTCTTTCATCGTCGCCAGATAGATATAGCGCGGGGGAATGGTATTTTTAATCGTCAGGATATGAACATTGTAATAGGAGAGCGCCGAGATACGCGGCATGATCGCGATCCCATAGTCAATACTGACCAGCCCAGCCATCGCGGTATCCTCATCCACATAGCAGGCAATCTCTGGCAGCAACTTTTGCTGCATAAATACATTATCGATAAAGGGACGCAGACCGCTATTTTCTGAAAAATAGATATAGGGATAATGGATCGTCTCTACCAGGTCGACTTCATGTTCATACAACCGGGCCAGCGGGTGATCCTTTGCCGTGACCACGACCAGCTCCTGCTGAATCACAGGAATAAAATCAATATCTGGTTCGTCAGCAATATAGGAACAGATCGCCAGGTCGACTTTTCCTGCTTTTAATTCCTGCAATAGCGTTAATGACGTCCCCTGAGTAAAAGAAAAAGTCACATTGTGACATTCAGGTGAAAGAGAATATTTATTAATTAACTGTGGAACAACATATTCACCCATCGTGTAGATAAAGGCGATGCGAATATTCTCTTTGTTCTCAGCGCCATTTTTTTGCAACACCATTCGGCCATTTTCCAGCGAGGCCAACGCGTCATCTACATACGGCAGAAAACGTTTACCGTTTTGGGTAATTTTGACATTGCGTCCCTGTCTGGCGAACAGCGCGACCCCTAACTCCTTCTCCAGCTCAGATATCGCATGGCTTAGCGAGGGCTGAGTGATGCACAAACTGGAGGCCGCTTCGGTGTAATGTTCGGTTTCAGACAAACGCTTAAAATAATAAAGTTGCTTTAGGTTCATTATTTTTGCCCGTATAATATAAGAATAAATGCACTGACGCTAATATACCATGCAAGCCACCAATAATGCGTATGAGCGGGTAAATATCGGCGTTACATCAAATATTATTTTGAGAAGCGTATGAATGTGCAACAAGGCATTGCCATTCATAGATAACATCTATGGTTCCGGGAGATGTTTTTGCATGTGCGAATATATGCAAAAATATTTTAAACTTTAAAGGAACTCACTATGAGTATGTCAAACTCTCAGGAAGTCCTCACTTCCTCATCGGGGACAAAAAAAAGAAGCCGCGTAAGGATATTTATTCTCCTGCTGTTGTCTCTCGGAACGATGATCAATTATCTCGACCGCACTATCCTGGGTATTGTTGCCCCACAGTTAACCAAAGAAATCCATATCGATCCGGCGATGATGGGGATCATCTTCTCCGCTTTTGCCTGGACCTATGCTCTGGCGCAGATCCCCGGCGGTGTGTTTTTAGACCGGTTTGGTAACAAGTTGACCTACACGCTGGCCATTTTCTTCTGGTCACTGTTTACCCTATTACAGAGTTTCACCCTCGGGCTTAAATCTTTGTTACTCCTGCGCCTGGGGCTTGGCGTCAGTGAAGCGCCCTGTTTTCCGGCCAACAGTCGCATCGTCAGTACCTGGTTCCCCCAGCACGAGCGCGCCCGGGCAACAGCCACTTATACAGTTGGTGAATATATAGGACTTGCCGCCTTCTCACCGTTATTATTTTTAATCCTCGAACACCATGGCTGGAGAACGTTATTTTTTCTTACCGGCGGGTTAGGTATCTTATTTACTTTTGCATGGTGGCGTTTTTATCACGAACCCTACGAATCACGCACGGCTAATAAAGCAGAGCTGGAATATATCGGGGTTAACAGTGTTAACAATAAAATCCAGAACGTTCCATTTAACTGGCGTGATGCCAGACGTCTGCTGGGCTGTCGTCAGATCGTCGGCGCCAGTCTTGGCCAGTTCGCCGGGAACACCACGTTGGTGTTTTTCCTGACATGGTTTCCCAGCTACCTGGCAGACCAGCGCCATCTTCCCTGGCTTCATGTCGGCTTCTTCGCCACCTGGCCCTTCCTCGCCGCCGCGATCGGCATCCTGTTCGGTGGCTGGCTGTCTGACCGCTTACTGAAGCGTACTGGCTCCGTCAACATTAGTCGAAAATTACCAATAATTTCCGGATTATTACTTTCCAGCTGTATTATTGCAGCGAACTGGGTAAGCGCCAATAGCACGGTAATTATTATTATGTCGGTGGCATTTTTTGGTCAGGGGATGGTCGGTCTCGGCTGGACATTAATTTCTGATATTGCTCCGGAAAATATGGCAGGCCTCACCGGAGGCATATTTAATTTCTGCGCCAATATGGCGTCAATTATTGCGCCACTGATAATTGGCGTGATTATCTCCGCCACGGGTGATTTCTTTTATGCGCTGATCTATGTCGGACTGACGGCGCTGATCGGGGTGATTGCCTACATTTTTATCATCGGCGACATCAAGCGTATCGTTCTGAAGTAGTCCTGGTTGCCCCGGCGTCGCTGCGCGCCGGGGCCTTCACTCAAATATCCTTTACCTTGCTGGTCAAAAACAGCGTCACCAGCGAAATCGCGGCGATCGTCCAGTAGACGCTGGCGTGGCCATAACTTTGCGACAGCGCCCCCTGCATCACCCCGGCGAGGATCACACCGGTGGAAATACTGTTGGTGAACAGGGTGGTCGCCGCCCCGGCGCGCCCCGGCATCAAATCCTGGAACCACAGCATGCCAATCCCGGCGACAATGCCGATAAAGACCGCGTTAAACAGCTGCAGGGCCAGCAGCGCCGTGCGGCCATGAAACAGAATCAGTCCCACATAAAACAGCACGCCGGCGGCTACTGCTGCGACCATCATTTTACGTTTGCCAAAGCGCTTCACGTAGTAGCCAGCGAGGATCATCGCCGGTATCTCCAGTCCGGCGGCAGTGCCCATCAGGATCCCGGCCAGGCTGTCCGGAAGCCCGAGATCGCTACTGATCCACAGCGGCATATCAATGATATACATGGTGTTACAGGTCCACATGAGCGTGGAAGCGATAAACAGCATCCGTACGTTTTTGTCATGCCAGCCGCCGGCCTGCGCCAGCGCCGCCGCCTCTTCCGAAGGCTGTTCCACACGCGGAACCGAGGGCAATTTAATGGCAATCAGCGCCAGGCTGATTACAAAGATGCCCGCCGCGATAGAGAACATGGTGGTGAAGCCATAGTTGAGCGCCAGCATAAAGGCCAGCGGCGGGCCAATCACCCACGCCAGGGAGAGCTGGGCACGCATGATCGAGCTGAACATCACCACTTCCCGCGCTGAACTGTCAGCATACTCCCGCGCCAGCGCAAAGAGCTGCGGCATGGCGGCGTTAGCGATGGACGCCAGCATTACGCCGCAGGTGATCAGCGTCAAATAGTGGCGGTTGAAGGCAAACAGCAGCGCATTACCCACCGCCATCAGGCAGCAGAACATAATTAATCGCCGCCGATCGCCGCGGCTATCGGAGCGCTTCGCCAGCGCAAGGCTGACCAGAATCCCCGCTATCGCATTCACGGTGTAGAACAAGCCTACCCAGAACGGTTGCGCCCCTACTTCACGGCTGAGAAACAAACTCAACGTCGGCGCCTGCAGCGCACCCGCCACGCCCATCATAAATGCAACCAGCATAAAGGCGGCATACACGCCGTTTAGCCGTCGTCCCATCGTCATCAACCACAGCATGGAATGTCCTTAACACACGCGAAGTAAACGAAAAAAGCCAGCAGAAGCTTTCTGCTGGCGGGTGATTCTATACTCTATGCGTTTCATGTTGCAGGACAAAACGGTTATCCGTTTTGCACAGCGCTTGCGCAGGCCCTGAAAGGGTGAGTCCCGTAGGGGCGAATCACGTGGCCAGAACCTTAGGCCTTGAGCGCATCGACAACGAGGCGATCGGGCCACCTGCAGCGTGAAAGACGACGAGTATAACACCAATACTCAGTCACACATGATGTCTGCAAGTCAATGATCCGAGGTCTTTGACGTCACTCCCCACTGCATCAGTTCCCCCAGGATTTCCTGCTGTCTTCCTGCCATCAGGCGGGCCAGCCAGGACGCTTCCTGCGTCGCAGAAAAGTAGCGCTGGTAGAACGATTTTGCGGTTGACCTCATCATATTCACCTCCTCGCTTCATCGGGAATCATTATTGGCTTAATATGGGGAGTAATAAATTGCTGAGTTTTCCGCAGGAGTTCCCCTTTTATGTCTTCCAGCCGTCTGCAACAACAGTTCATCCGCTTATGGCAGTGCTGCGACGGCAAGTCGCAGGAGACTACGCTTAACGAGCTGGCGGAAATGCTGAGCTGCTCGCGCCGCCATATGCGCACCTTGCTCAATATGATGGAGTCCCGCGGCTGGTTGGCCTGGGAGGCAGAAGCAGGCCGCGGTAAGCGTTCGCGGTTGACCTTTCTCTATACCGGTCTCGCCCTGCAGCAGCAGCGTGCCGAGGATCTCCTTGAGCAGGATCGCATCGATCAACTGGTGCAGTTGGTCGGTGATAAGTCCGCCGTTCGCCAGATGCTGATCTCGCATCTTGGCCGCAGCTTCCGCCAGGGACGCCATATCCTGCGCGTGCTCTACTACCGTCCGATGAAAAATTTACTGCCTGGTAGCGCGCTGCGGCGTTCGGAAACCCATATCGCCCGACAAATATTCAGCGCCCTGACGCGGGTAAATGAGGAAAATGGGGAACTGGAAGCCGATATTGCCCACCACTGGCAGCAGTTGAGCCCCACCCACTGGCGCTTTTTTCTCCGTCCGGGTATCCATTTTCACCACGGACGCGAGCTGGAGATGACGGATGTGATCGCCTCTCTGCAGCGCAGTAATGCGCTTCCGCTCTATTCGCATATTGAACGTATCGAATCCCCCACCGCCTGGACGCTGGATATTCATCTGCGTCAGCCCGACCGCTGGCTGCCCTGGCTGCTGGGCCAGGTGCCGGCCATGGTGCTGCCGCAGGAGTGGCAGACCATGCCCCACTTCTCGTCGATGCCGGTCGGCACCGGCCCTTATGCCGTGGTACGTAACAATCAAAACCAGCTCAAGATCCATGCCTTTGAGGACTATTTTGGCTACCGGGCGCTGATCGATGAGGTGAACGTCTGGGTGCTGCCGGAGATTAGCGAAGAGCCTAACGGTGGCCTGACGCTGCAGGGCAACACCGAAAGTGAAAAAGCGGTGGAAAGTCGCCTGGAAGAGGGCTGCTACTACCTGCTGTTTGATTCGCGAAGCACGCTGGGCGCTAACGACGCGGTGCGCCGCTGGTTAAGCTATCTGTTCCAGCCCGCAAATCTGCTCTACCATGCGGGTGAACACTACCAGGGCAACTGGTTTCCCGCCTACGGCCTGCTGCCGCGCTGGCATCACGCCAGCAACCATGCCTGTGAAAAACCGGCGGGACTGGAAGCGGTCATCCTCACCTATTACCGCGATCACGTCGAGCACCGGGTGATCGGCGGGATCATGCGCGACCTGCTGGCCGCGCATCACGTGAAACTGGAGATTCAGGAACTGGAGTACGATGCCTGGCATCGCGGCCAGGTGGTCAGCGACATCTGGCTCAATAGCGTAAACTTCACCTTGCCGATCGATTTCTCACTGTTCGCCTATCTGTATGAAGTCCCGCTGATTCAGCGCTGCATCCCCATTGACTGGCAAGAGGATGCCAGCCGCTGGCGCGCAGGGGAATTTAATCCTGCCACCTGGAGCCAGCGGTTGCTGGCCAGCCAGCATATTGTGCCACTGATCCATCACTGGCTGATGATTCAGGGTCAGCGCAGTATGCGCGGCGTGCGGATGAACACCCTCGGCTGGTTCGATTTTAAATCCGCGTGGTTTGCGCCGCCGGAGCCGTAAGCGCTTTCCGTCATCTGACAAAATCATTACACTAAGGCCGTTCTCAACGGGGTGCTAATAAACATACGCAATATCATTCAAGTTGCATCAAGGCAGCAAGCGGGTGAATCCCCTGGAGCATAGATAACTATGTGACTGGGGTGAACGCGCGAAGCTAACGCAGATGCGGCTTGAAGGATGAAGCGTATGGGCTGAGAAAATACCCGTCGAACCTGATCCGGATAACGCCGGCGAAGGGATTTGAGGCTCACTCAAAATCCTTTGCCACCCTTTTTTCTGAGGTGCAAAGTGTTGAAAAAACTACTCCCGCTGCTGGCGCTGGTCGCCCTGCCCGCTCTGGCTAAACCTGTCCTTACCGTCTATACCTACGACTCCTTCTCTGCCGACTGGGGCCCCGGCCCGGCGGTGAAAAAAGCGTTTGAAGCAGACTGCGGCTGCGAGCTGAAGTTCGTCGCGCTGGAAGATGGTGTTTCGCTACTGAATCGCCTGCGCATGGAAGGCAAGAACAGCAAGGCCGACGTCGTGCTTGGTCTGGATAACAACCTGCTGGCAGCCGCGGCGCAGAGTAAATTGTTTGCCAAGAGCGGCGTGCCGGCCAGCGCGGTCAGCGTGCCGGGCGGCTGGGATAATGACACCTTTGTCCCCTACGATTACGGCTATTTCGCCTTCGTCTATGACAAAAATAAACTGGCTAATCCGCCGAAGAGCCTGAAAGAGCTGGTCGAGAGCCCGCAAAAATGGCGCGTGATTTATGAAGATCCGCGTACCAGCACCCCAGGACTGGGCCTGCTGCTGTGGATGCAAAAGGTCTATGGGGATAAAGCGCCCGAGGCGTGGCAGAAGCTAGCGGCGAAAACCGTCACCGTCACTAAGGGCTGGAGTGAAGCCTACGGTCTGTTCCTGAAAGGGGAAAGCGACCTGGTCTTAAGTTACACCACCTCGCCGGCCTACCACATGATTGAAGAGAAGAAAGACAACTATGCGGCGGCAAACTTCGCCGAAGGCCATTATCTGCAGGTCGAAGTTGCCGCGCGTACCGCCGCCAGCAAGCAGCCGGAACTGGCGGAGAAGTTCCTCAAATTTATGGTCTCGCCTGGCTTCCAGAACGCCATCCCCACCGGGAACTGGATGTATCCGGTGACCCAGGTCACGCTGCCGGCCGGGTTTGATACCCTGGTGAAGCCGCAGACCACCCTGTCCTTTACCCCGCAGCAGGTCGCCAGCGATCGTCAGACCTGGATTAATGCATGGCAACGCGCCGTCAGCCGCTAAACCTCGGCGGTCTGCTGCCGGGCCTGTTCGCCGCCACGCTACTCTGCGCCGTCGCGCTGGCGGCGTTTCTGGCGCTGTGGTTGAGCGCCCCCGGCGCGGGCTGGCAATCAGTCTTCAGCGATAGCTACCTGTGGCACGTGGTGCGCTTCTCCTTCTGGCAGTCGTCGCTGTCAGCGCTGCTCTCGGTGGGGCCGGCGATCTTTCTTGCCCGCGCGCTTTATCGGCGTCGCTTCCCGGGCCGCTCGCTGCTGCTGCGCCTGTGCGCGATGACCCTGATCCTGCCGGTGCTGGTGGCGGTATTCGGCATCCTCAGCGTCTACGGGCGCCAGGGCTGGCTGGCCTCCCTTTTTCACACGCTCGGCTGGCAATGGGAGTTCTCGCCCTACGGTCTGCAGGGCATCCTGCTGGCGCACGTCTTTTTCAATATGCCAATGGCGACCCGCCTGCTGCTGCAGGCGCTGGAAAATATCCCCGGCGAACAACGGCAAATTGCCGCCCAGCTTGGCATGCGCGGCTACGCTTTCTTTCGCCTCGTCGAATGGCCATGGATGCGCCGGCATATTCCCGCCATCGCCGCGCTGATCTTTATGCTCTGCTTTGCCAGCTTCGCCACCGTACTCTCGCTGGGCGGCGGCCCGAAAGCCACCACGATCGAGCTGGCTATCTACCAGGCGCTGAGCTTTGACTACGATCCGGCGCGAGCGGCAATGCTGGCGCTGATCCAGATGCTTTGCTGCCTTGGGCTGGTGCTGCTCAGCCAGCGACTCAGTAAAGCTGTGGCTATCGGCGTCAGCCATGTGCGCGGCTGGCGCGACCCTGACGATCGCCTGCATAGCCGCCTGGGCGATGGACTCTTGATCGGCGCCGCCCTGCTGCTGCTGCTCCCGCCGCTGCTGGCGGTCATCGTCGACGGGATCAACCGCAATATGCTGGACGTGCTGGCGCAGCCCGCGCTCTGGCAGGCATTAAGTACCTCTCTACGCATCGCCATCGCCGCCGGGCTGTTGAGCGTAACCCTGACGATGATGCTGTTGTGGAGCAGCCGGGAGCTGCGCGCTCGCCAGCGGCCGTTGGCCGGGCAGGCGATGGAGCTGAGCGGCATGCTGATCCTTGCGATGCCGGGAATTGTGCTGGCGACCGGCTTCTTCCTGCTGCTCAATAACACTATCGGCCTGCCGGAGTCCGCCGACGGCATCGTCATCTTCACTAATGCCCTGATGGCGATCCCCTATGCGCTGAAAGTACTGGAAAACCCGATGCGTGACATTGCCGCCCGCTACAGCATGCTGTGCCAGTCACTGGGTATTGAAGGCTTTGCCCGGCTGCGGGTGGTCGAGCTTCGCGCTCTCCGGCGCCCGCTGGCTCAGGCGCTCGCCTTCGCCTGCGTGCTGTCGATTGGCGATTTCGGCGTCGTAGCGCTGTTCGGCAACGAGGCGTTCCGTACCCTGCCTTTCTATCTGTATCAGCAGATAGGCGCCTACCGCAGCCAGGACGGCGCCGTCACCGCCCTGCTCCTGCTGCTGCTCTGTTTCTTGTTGTTTACGCTGATTGAAAAACTTCCGGGGCGTGATGCTAAAACTCAATGATGTGACCTGGCTGTACCAGCATCTGCCGATGCGCTTTACCCTCGACGTCGCGCGCGGCGAGCGCATTGCGGTTCTCGGCCCCAGCGGCGCCGGAAAGAGCACCCTGCTGAATCTGATCGCCGGTTTTCTGCCGCCCGCCAGCGGCAGCCTGCTGATTAACGGCGAGGCGCATAACGCGACGCCACCGGCGCAGCGCCCGGTCTCGATGCTGTTTCAGGAGAATAACCTGTTTAACCATCTGACCATTCGACAAAATATCAGCCTCGGGATCCACCCAGGCCTCAAACTGAGCCGCGAGCAGCAGGCGCAGGTCGCGGCGATAGCCGGACAGATGGGAATTGATGCACTACTGGAACGCCTGCCGGGAGCGCTTTCCGGCGGTCAGCGGCAGCGCGCGGCGCTGGCCCGCTGTCTGGTGCGCCAGCAGCCGGTTCTGCTGCTGGATGAGCCCTTCTCGGCTCTCGATCCGGCACTGCGCCAGGAGATGCTGGCGCTGGTCGCCGATGTCTGCGAGCAGCAGCAGCTCACTCTGCTGATGGTCTCCCACAGCGTGGAAGATGCCGCGCGCATCGCGCCGCGCGCGATCGTGGTCGCCGAAGGGCGCATTGTCTGGGATGGCGTCACCGCCGAACTGTTAAGCGGCCGCAGCAGCGCCTCGCTTCTGATGGGGATCAGCGCGCAATAACCTTGTGTAGGATCGCCAGATAGACCGGCATCAGCGGATGGCGGAAGACAAATGTTAACGCCGTCGCTGCCAGCACGACCATCAGCGGTGACAGCCACAGCAGCCGTCCGCGCGGTAACCAGCGGGTCAGGCGGTCGCCTGAGGTTTTCGCGCTCCGCCACAGCCGCCAGCACAGCCAGCCCGCCAGCCAGGCCAGTAGCGCCGCGCCCAACAGCAGCCATTTAAAGCTGGCGCTGTTTTCATCAGCCGGAATATCAATCGCCGCCCCGGCGAGAATGCCGGGCAGAAAATAGAGCGGCGGCCAGAGCAGGCAACCGATAATATTTGGTAGCACAAACTTGGCCACCGGCAGGTCGAGCATCCCGGCGACCATCGGCACCAGCGGACGCGTCGGCCCGACAAAGCGGCCAATCAGAATGGTGATCATGCTGTGCTGGTGCAGCGCATGCTCAGTCTTCTCCAGCAGCGCACGGTTTTTCTTCATAAACGACCAGCGGTGCAGCGGCTTTTTAAAGCGCCAGCCGAGCCAGAATGAGATCCAGTCGCCAAGCAGGCAGCCCACGATCCCCGCCAGCCACGCCTGCCAGAAGTTAACCTCACCGCTACCAATAAGCGCCCCCAGGCCGGCCATCATCACCGTTCCGGGTAAGATAAGCCCCACCAGCGCCAGTGACTCGAGAAAGGCCACCAGCATCACGGCTAACAATGAGTAGACCGTGGATTGGGTGATAAAGTGTTCCAGCAATGCTTGCATAATGTACCCGGTTAAAAAACGAAGCCCGGATTCTCCGGAGCCATCGCGCCGCCGTCAAGCCACCAATTGTCTTAATAGTTTACTGGCTGTGACATTTAAGCGGGTCATCATTTCACTTTCTTTACTTTTTATTCACATCCCGCGCGGAATTCGCTCGGGCTGGCGCCGGTGCATTTTTTAAATACACGCGAAAAATAGAGCTGATCTTCAAAGCCGACGTTGCGTCCGACGGTGGCGATCGGCATCCGCGTGGTACTCAGCAACAGTTTGGCCTGACTAATACGCTGGTCTTCACGCCAGCCGAGCACGCTGATCCCCAGCTGCTGGCGGAACAGGTGCGACAGACGCGAGGGCGACAGACAGACGTGCTGGGCGACGCTGGCGATATCAAAATGGCTGTCCGCCAGATGGTCGCTGATGTACTGGCAGGCATCGCGAACCCGGTTATCCAGCGGCGGATGTAGCGATTCGTTGATCGCCTCCATGCGCCGCAGCAGCAGCTGTTCCAGTAGATTAATCGCCAGCAGTTCGGAATAGCGCCCCGCCCCCTGCCCGGCATCGACGATCTGGCCGAACAGCTCGCCAAAGCGCGCCTGCCACTGTTCATCCGGACGGAAAAAGCCGGTCTGGGCAAAAATCGTCGGCCAGTTGAGCCACTCGTGCCAGTAGGCGCGCGGCCGGAAGTAGACCCACTGGTGATACCACTCGCTGGCGTCGGGATGGCGGCCGTAGTGGTGGATCTCCCCCGGCGGGAACAGCAGCATATCGCCCGGTCGGCAGACGAACTGCTCGCCGTGGTTGTTGATAACACCCTCGCCGCGAATGGTCAGGTTGAGAATATAGCCTTTCATGCCCAGCGGGCGGTCGATAAAGAAATCCAGGTATCCCTGCGCCTCAATCGGCGTGAGGCCGGTGACCAAATGAGCGTTAAAAGAGTAGCCCGGCAACAGCGGATCGTTTTGCGTTTCGGCCATACG
Source organism: Klebsiella africana (assembly GCF_020526085.1). Classification (NCBI taxonomy): domain Bacteria; kingdom Pseudomonadati; phylum Pseudomonadota; class Gammaproteobacteria; order Enterobacterales; family Enterobacteriaceae; genus Klebsiella; species Klebsiella africana. The sequence continues at coordinate 4,382,865 of NZ_CP084874.1, forward strand.
CGTGGTTCTCCCCGAAGGTAGTAGTGACACCAATTGTCCATATTCATCATTTTATCGCTCTCGGCCCTGTCGCGACTGCGACGGCGGTGGGAATTTGGCTAAAAACCCGCACAGCAAGCGAAAAAAGCGCCAGCAGCGTGCATTCCACCCTGATATGCCGGGTAACAAAAGTGTCTATAAATACGGCAGGAAAGTCCACATCGAATATTTGCACGGCGTCACACTTTACGAGGTGACAGCAAAATAATCCATAAGATTAGCGAATACAGCCTGACGGATTTTGCCGGGGATATCTACTGTTGCTGCATGAATGATTTCTGCATGGAGTAACAAGATGGCAATTGCGATTGGCCTCGACTTTGGTAGTGACTCAGTCCGCGCCCTGGCGGTGGAATGCGCGTCCGGCACAGAACTGGCGGCAAGCGTGGAGTGGTATCCGCGCTGGCGGGAGGGACAGTATTGCGATGGCGCTAACAACCGGTTCCGCCACCACCCGCGAGATTACATCGAGTCCATGGAAGCGGCGCTGAAAAGCGTACTGGCCTCGTTAAGCGCCGATCAGCGCGCCGATGTCGTGGGCATTGGCGTTGACAGCACCGGCTCAACCCCGGCTCCCGTTGATGCCGAGGGCAACGTGCTGGCGCTGCGCGCAGAATTCGCTGACAACCCTAACGCCATGTTTGTCCTGTGGAAAGATCACACCGCGGTCGAAGAAGCCGAGGCGATCACCCGCCTGTGCCATCAGCCAGGCAAAGAGGATTATTCCCGCTATATCGGCGGGATCTACTCCAGCGAATGGTTCTGGGCCAAAATTCTCCACGTCACCCGCGAAGATAGCGCCGTCGCCGAGACAGCCGCCTCGTGGGTGGAGCTTTGCGACTGGGTGCCCGCCCTGCTCTCTGGCACTACGCGCCCGCAGGATCTGCGCCGCGGCCGCTGCAGCGCCGGACATAAATCGCTGTGGCACGAAAGCTGGGGCGGTCTGCCGCCGGCCAGCTTCTTCGATGAGCTTGATCCCATCATTAACCAGCATCTGGCCTGGCCGCTGTTCACCGATACCTGGACGGCCGATGTGCCGGTCGGCACGCTGAGCGCAGAGTGGGCCCAGCGTCTGGGTCTGTCGCAGACTGTGACCATCTCCGGCGGCGCCTTCGACTGTCATATGGGCGCCGTTGGCGCCGGGGCACAGCCTAACGCGCTGGTGAAAGTCATCGGCACGTCCACCTGCGACATCCTGATTGCCGATAAAGAGAGCGTCGGCGACCGTACGGTGAAAGGCATCTGCGGTCAGGTCGATGGCAGCGTGGTTCCACATTTTATTGGCATGGAGGCAGGCCAGTCCGCCTTCGGCGATATTTACGCCTGGTTTGGCCGCATCCTCGGCTGGCCGCTGGCGCAGCTCGCCCGGCAGCATCCCGAACTCAGCGAGCAGATCAAAGTCAGCCAGCAGCAGCTTCTGCCGGCCCTCACCGAAGCCTGGGCCAATAACCCGTCGCTGGAACATCTGCCGGTGGTACTCGACTGGTTCAACGGCCGCCGCACGCCGAATGCCAATCAGCGTCTGAAAGGGGTGATCACCGACCTTAACCTCGCCACCGACGCCCCCGCGCTGTTTGGCGGGCTGATCGCCGCTACCGCCTTTGGCGCGCGCGCCATTATGGAGTGCTTCACCGAGCAGGGGATCCCGGTTAACAACGTGATGGCCCTCGGCGGTATCGCGCGGAAAAACCAGGTCATCATGCAGGCCTGCTGCGACGTGCTGAACCGTCCGCTGCAGATTGTCGCCTCCGATCAGTGCTGCGCGCTGGGGGCGGCTATCTTCGCCGCCGTCGCCGCCGGCGTCTATGAGGATATTCCAGCCGCCCAGCAGCGGATGGCAAGCCAGGTGGAAACTACCCTGCAGCCGCGTCCGGCGCAGGCGCAACGTTTCGAACAACTTTATCAGCGCTACCAGCAGTGGTCGGTCAGCGCCGAACAACACTATCTCCCTTCGGCTGCAAAGGCGGAAAAAGCCCCGCAATCTCAGGCAGCGCTCACCCATTAAGGATACGAAAATGACGATTTTTGATAACTATGAAGTATGGTTCGTTATTGGCAGCCAACATCTGTACGGCCCGGAAGCCCTGCGCCAGGTGACGAAGCATGCCGAACATGTGGTGAACAGCCTGAATGCGGAAGCCAAACTGCCGTGCAAACTGGTTCTCAAGCCGCTGGGCACCACCCCGGACGAGATCACCCATATCTGCCGCGACGCCAACTATGATGACAAATGCGCCGGGTTAGTGGTCTGGCTGCATACCTTCTCGCCGGCAAAAATGTGGATCAACGGCCTGACTATCCTCAATAAGCCGCTGCTGCAGTTCCATACCCAGTACAACGCCGCGCTGCCGTGGGACAGCATCGATATGGACTTTATGAACCTGAACCAGACCGCGCACGGCGGCCGCGAGTTCGGCTTCATCGGCGCCCGTATGCGCCAGCAGCACAGCGTGGTAACCGGCCACTGGCAGGATAAAGAAGCCCACCAGCGTATCGGCGGCTGGATGCGTCAGGCGGTCTCCAAACAGGATACCCGTCAGCTGAAAGTGTGCCGTTTCGGCGATAACATGCGCGAAGTGGCGGTGACCGACGGCGATAAAGTCGCCGCGCAGATCAAATTTGGCTTCTCGGTGAATACCTGGGCGGTCGGCGATCTGGTGCAGGTGGTCAACAGCATCAGCGATGGCGATATCAGCGCCCTGGTCGATGAATATGAGAGCAGCTACCGTCTGACCCCAGCGGCGCAGGTTCACGGCGACAAGCGCCAGAACGTGCTGGACGCCGCGCGCATTGAGCTGGGGATGAAACGCTTCCTTGAACAAGGTGGTTTCCACGCCTTTACCACCACCTTTGAAGATCTCCACGGCCTGAAACAGCTCCCGGGGCTCGCCGTGCAGCGCCTGATGCAGCAGGGCTACGGCTTTGCCGGCGAGGGCGACTGGAAAACCGCCGCTCTGCTTCGCATCATGAAGGTGATGTCAACTGGTCTGCAGGGCGGCACCTCCTTTATGGAGGATTACACCTACCACTTCGACAACGGCAACGATCTGGTGCTCGGCTCCCACATGCTGGAAGTGTGCCCGACGATCGCCACCGCCGAGAAACCGATCCTCGACGTCCAGCCGTTGGGCATTGGCGGTAAAGCGGATCCGGCACGCCTGATCTTCAATACCCAGACCGGCCCGGCGATTGTCGCCAGCCTGATTGACCTGGGGGATCGCTTCCGTCTGCTGGTCAACACCATCGAAACCGTCCCGACGCCGCACGATCTGCCGAAGCTGCCAGTGGCCAACGCCCTGTGGAAAGCACAACCGGATCTGCGTACCGCTTCGGAAGCCTGGATCATCGCCGGTGGCGCGCACCATACCGTCTTCAGCCATGCGCTGAACCTCGACGATATGCGCCAGTTTGCCGAGCTGCACAATATCGAGCTGACCGTTATCGACAACGACACCCGCCTGCCGTCCTTCAAGGACGCGCTGCGCTGGAATGAAGTCTATTACGGTTCAAAACGCTAAGAGGCCGCCCCTCACCCTAACCCTCTCCCCAGAGGGGAGAGGGAACCGACCGGCGCGGTGTCATCTTTCCCCTCCCCCTTTGGAAGAGGGTCGGGATGAGGGGAACCGACCCGGCGCGGTGTCAACTTTCTCCCTCTCCCTTTGGGAGAGGGTCGGGGTGAGGGGAACCGACCGGCGCGGTGTCATCTTTCCCCTCCCCCTTTGGGAGAGGGTCGGGATGAGGGGAACCGACCGGCGCGGTGTCAACTTTCTCCCTCTCCCTTTGGGAGAGGGTCGGGATGAGGGGAACCGACCGGCGCGGTGTCAACTTTCTCCCTCTCCCTTTGGGAGAGGGTCGGGGTGAGGGGAACCCAACTCGCCTGCTATTCGGAGCACACTATGTTAGAAGATCTTAAACGCCAGGTCCTCGAAGCTAACCTGGCCCTGCCAAAGCATAATCTGGTGACCTTAACCTGGGGTAACGTCAGCGCCGTCGACCGTGACCAGGGCGTACTGGTTATCAAACCCTCTGGCGTGGATTACAGCGTGATGACCGCCGACGATATGGTGGTGGTCAGTCTGGAGACCGGCGAGGTGGTGGAAGGCAATAAAAAGCCCTCATCGGATACCCCGACCCATCGTCTGCTGTATCAGGCCTTCCCGACGCTGGGCGGCATTGTGCATACCCACTCGCGCCACGCCACCATCTGGGCGCAGGCCGGACAATCCATTCCAGCGACCGGCACCACCCACGCTGACTATTTTTATGGCCCGGTCCCCTGCACCCGGTTGATGACCGATGCGGAGATCAACGGCGAATATGAGTGGGAAACCGGCAACGTGATTGTCGAAACCTTCCGCCAGCAGAGCATCGACCCGGCGCAGATGCCCGGCGTGCTGGTGCATTCCCACGGCCCGTTCGCCTGGGGCAAGAACGCCGAAGATGCGGTGCATAATGCCATCGTGCTGGAGGAGATCGCCTATATGGGGATATTCTGCCGCCAGCTGGCGCCGCAGCTGCCGGCTATGCAGCAGACGCTGCTCGATAAGCACTATCTGCGTAAGCACGGAGCCAAAGCCTACTACGGCCAGTAATCACCCTGCTCGCGCTGCGCTTAGCAGGCCTACGGCTCTGCACCGTCTGGTAGCCCGGATAAGGCGCAAGCCGCAATCCGGGACAACCTTAGCGCCTAACACCTGTATAAAACCCCAGCACCCATCATGAAACCAGGCTATAATCAGGCCTGGTTTTTTATCATTGAGAGCACCCGTGACCCAGCCACGAGCAGGTTTTTTACTCACCCGTCACTGGCGGGACACTCCGCAGGGCACCGAACTGTCCTTCTGGCTGGCCACCGACGATGGCCCGCTGCAAGTCACGCTGCCGCCGCAGGAGTCCGTCGCCTTTATCCCTGAAGCGCAGCAGGCGCAAGCTGAGCGACTGCTGCAGGGTGAAAAAGGGCTCCGCTTCGCCCCGCTGGCCCTGAAAGATTTCCACCGTCAGCCCGTTGTCGGTCTCTACTGCCGCGCCCATCGCCAGCTGATGCGGCTGGAGAAGATGCTCCGCGACAGCGGCGTCACCGTTTACGAAGGCGATATTCGCCCGCCGGAGCGCTATCTGATGGAGCGCTTTATCACCGCTCCAGTGTGGGTGGAAGGCGAAACGCGCGGTTCGCAGTTGGTCAACGCGCGCATGAAGCCAAACCCTGACTATCGTCCGCCGCTGAAATGGGTGTCGCTGGATATCGAAACCAGCCGCCACGGCGAGCTGTACTGCATCGGCCTGGAAGGCTGCGGTCAGCGGGTGGTCTACATGCTTGGCCCCGAACCGGAAACGCCGCCAGACGTCGATTTCGATCTGGTCTACGTCGCCAGCCGTCCCCTGCTGCTGGAAAAGCTCAACGCCTGGTTTGCCGAACACGACCCTGACGTGCTGATCGGCTGGAACGTGGTGCAGTTCGATCTGCGCGTCCTGCAAAAGCACGCCGAACGCTATCGTATCCCGCTGCGCCTCGGCCGCGGTAACAGCGAGCTGGAGTGGCGCGAACACGGCTTCAAAAATGGCGTCTTCTTCGCCCAGGCCAACGGCCGGCTGATTATTGACGGCATCGACGCGCTGAAATCAGCGTTCTGGAATTTCTCCTCCTTTTCGCTGGAGGCGGTGGCCCGCGAGCTGCTGGGTGAAGGCAAAGCCATCGACAACCCATGGGATCGGATGGATGAGATCGATCGCCGGTTTCATGAAGACAAACCGGCGCTGGCCATCTATAACCTGCAGGATTGCGAACTGGTGACGCGGATTTTCCACAAAACGGAGATCATGCCATTTCTGCTCGAGCGGTCGACGGTCAACGGCCTGCCCGCCGACCGCCACGGCGGCTCGGTCGCCGCTTTCAGCCATCTCTATTTTCCACGCATGCACCGCCTGGGTTACGTGGCGCCAAACCTCGGTGACGTGCCGCCCCAGGCGAGCCCCGGCGGCTACGTAATGGACTCCCGCCCCGGTCTGTATGACTCGGTGCTGGTGCTGGACTATAAAAGCCTGTATCCGTCGATCATCCGTACCTTTTTAATCGATCCGGTCGGCCTGGTTGAAGGGCTGGCGCAACCCGATGACCAGCACAGTATTGAGGGCTTCCTCGGCGCCCGCTTCTCGCGAGACAAGCACTGCCTGCCGGGGATTGTCAGCCAGATCTGGCACGGCCGCGACGAAGCCAAGCGCCAGCACAATAAGCCGCTCTCACAGGCGCTGAAGATCATCATGAACGCCTTTTACGGCGTGCTGGGCACCAGCGCCTGCCGCTTCTTCGACCCACGTCTCGCCTCGTCGATCACCATGCGCGGCCATGCGATCATGCGCCAGACCAAAGCGTTAATTGAAGCCAAAGGCTATGACGTTATCTACGGCGATACCGACTCCACCTTCGTCTGGCTTAAGCGCCCGCACAGCGAAGCGCAGGCGGCGGAGATCGGCCGCGAGCTGGTCAGCGATGTCAATGACTGGTGGGCGCAGGAGCTTGGCAAAAGCCAGCTTACCAGCGCCCTGGAACTGGAGTATGAAACCCACTTCAGCCGCTTTTTAATGCCGACGATCCGCGGCGCCGATACCGGCAGCAAGAAGCGTTATGCCGGGATGATTCAGGAGGGCGATGCCCAGCGCATGGTCTTTAAGGGTCTGGAAACGGTGCGTACCGACTGGACGCCGCTGGCCCAGCAGTTTCAACAGGAGTTATACCTGCGTATCTTCCGCCATCAGCCGTATCAGGATTATGTGCGGGAGACTATCGCCAGGCTGATGAACGGCGAGCTCGACGAACAGCTGGTTTATCGCAAACGCCTGCGCCGCCCCCTGGCGGAGTACCAGCGTAACGTACCGCCGCACGTGCGCGCCGCGCGGCTAGCCGATGAACACAACGTGAAGCGTGGGCGGGCGCAGCAGTATCAGCAGCGCGGTACCATCAAATACGTCTGGACCACCAGCGGCCCGGAGCCGGTGGATTACCAGCAGTCGCCGCTCGATTACGATCACTATTTAACAAAGCAGTTGCAGCCGGTGGCGGAAGGGATCCTGCCCTTCGTCAACGATGACTTTGCTACAATAGTGACAGGACAGTTGGGGCTATTTTGATTTTTTGTCACCCATTCCACGGGCACGAAAGCCTAAAAATGAAGCGTGAGGAGAACGTGACGAACGTTCTGCCATCCAGTAATATAGCGCCCTTTCCATTCCTGGCCCCAATTTTGACGCATCTCCGATTGTTCATGGAGATGATCAACTATTGCCTGCAATTAAAGAACTAAAGAGCCGAACATATATGCCTTTTACACTTGGTCAACGCTGGATTAGCGACACAGAGAGCGAACTAGGATTAGGGACGGTGGTAGCGCTGGATGCGCGCATGGTCACTCTCCTTTTCCCCGCCATCGGCGAAAACCGTCTGTACTCTCGCAACGATTCCCCAATCACCCGCGTGATGTTTAACCCGGGCGACACCATTACCAGCCATGAAGGCTGGCAGCTCCACGTTGACAAAGTGAATGAAGAGAACGGGCTGCTGTCCTACACCGGCACCCGCCTGGACACCCAGGAAGCGAACGTCACCCTGCGTGAAGTGCTGCTCGACAGCAAACTGGTATTCAGCAAACCGCAGGACCGCCTGTTCGCCGGCCAAATCGACCGCATGGATCGCTTTGCTCTACGCTACCGCGCACGCAAGTTCCAGAGCGAGCAGTACCGTATGCCGTGGAGCGGCCTGCGCGGCCAGCGCACCAGCCTGATCCCGCACCAGCTGCATATCGCTCACGACGTGGGCCGTCGTCACGCGCCGCGCGTCCTGCTGGCGGACGAGGTAGGTCTCGGTAAAACCATTGAAGCCGGGATGATCCTGCATCAGCAGCTGCTCTCCGGCGCCGCCGAGCGCGTGCTGATCGTGGTCCCGGAAACCCTCCAGCACCAGTGGCTGGTGGAGATGCTGCGCCGCTTCAATCTGCGCTTCTCGCTGTTCGACGACGAGCGCTACGCCGAAGCGCAGCACGATGCCTACAACCCGTTCGAAACCGAACAGCTGGTGATCTGCTCTTTAGACTTCGTGCGCCGCAGCAAGCAACGCCTGGAGCACCTGTGCGACGCCGAGTGGGACCTGATGGTGGTCGACGAAGCGCATCACCTGGTGTGGAGCGAAGAGGCGCCGAGCCGTGAATATCAGGCCATTGAACAGCTGGCTGAGCGCGTGCCGGGTATCCTGCTGCTGACCGCGACGCCGGAACAGCTGGGGATGGAGAGCCACTTTGCGCGCCTGCGTCTGCTGGATCCGAACCGCTTCCACGATTTCGCGCAGTTTGTTGAAGAACAACAGAACTACCGCCCGGTCGCCGACGCCGTTGCCCTGCTGCTGGCGGGCAACAAGCTGAGCGACAGTGAGCTCAATACCCTGGGCGATCTGATCGGTGAGCAGGATATCGAGCCGCTGCTGCAGGCCGCCAACAGCGATCGTGAAGATGCTCAGGCCGCGCGCCAGGAGCTGGTCTCGATGCTGATGGACCGCCACGGCACCAGCCGCGTACTGTTCCGTAATACCCGTAACGGCGTGAAAGGTTTCCCGAAACGCGAGCTGCACACCATTCGCCTGCCGCTGCCGACCCAGTACCAAACAGCCATCAAAGTCTCCGGCATTATGGGCGCGCGCAAAACCGCGGAAGAGCGTGCGCGCGACATGCTCTACCCGGAGCAGATTTATCAGGAATTTGAAGGTGATACCGGAACCTGGTGGAACTTCGACCCGCGCGTCGAATGGCTGATGGGCTACCTCACCAGCCACCGTTCGCAGAAGGTACTGGTAATCTGCGCCAAGGCCGCCACCGCCCTGCAGCTGGAGCAGGTGCTGCGCGAGCGCGAAGGCATCCGCGCCGCGGTGTTCCATGAAGGGATGTCGATTATCGAACGCGACCGCGCCGCGGCGTGGTTTGCCGAAGAAGACACCGGCGCCCAGGTGCTGCTGTGTTCCGAAATTGGCTCCGAAGGGCGTAACTTCCAGTTCGCCAGCAACCTGGTAATGTTCGATCTGCCGTTTAACCCGGACCTGCTGGAGCAGCGTATCGGCCGTCTCGACCGTATCGGCCAGGCGCACGATATCCAGATCCACGTGCCGTATCTGGAGAAAACCGCGCAGTCGGTGCTGGTGCGCTGGTATCACGAAGGCCTCGACGCCTTCGAACATACTTGCCCGACCGGCCGGACCGTCTACGACAGCGTCCATGACGAACTGATTAACTACCTGGCGGCACCGGAATCCACCGACGGCTTTGACGATCTGATCAAATCCTGCCGCCAACAGCATGACGCCCTGAAGGCGCAGCTGGAGCAGGGCCGCGACCGTCTGCTGGAGATCCACTCCAACGGCGGCGAGAAAGCCCAGGCCCTGGCGGAGAGCATCGAAGAGCAGGATGACGACACCAGTCTGATCGCCTTCTCGATGAACCTGTTCGATATCGTCGGCATCAACCAGGATGACCGCGGTGAAAACCTGATCGTCCTCACCCCGTCCGACCACATGCTGGTGCCGGATTTCCCGGGCCTGCCGGAAGACGGTTGCACCATTACCTTCGAACGTGACGTGGCGCTGTCGCGTGAAGACGCGCAGTTCATCACCTGGGAGCACCCGCTGATCCGCAACGGTCTGGACCTGATCCTCTCCGGCGATACCGGTAGCAGCACCATTTCCCTGCTGAAGAATAAAGCGCTGCCGGTCGGCACCCTGCTGCTGGAACTGATCTATGTCGTCGAAGCGCAGGCGCCGAAACAGCTGCAGCTTAACCGCTTCCTGCCGGCGACCCCGGTTCGCCTGCTGCTGGATAAAAACGGCAACAACCTCGCCGCGCAGGTGGAGTTTGAAAGCTTTAATCGCCAGCTGAGCGCGGTCAACCGCCATACCGGCAGCAAGCTGGTCAACGCGGTGCAGCAGGACGTTCACGCGATTTTGCAGCAGGGTGAAGCGCAGATAGCCAAAGCAGCACAGGCGCTGATCGACACCGCGCGTAATGAAGCCGATGATAAGCTGACAGCGGAGCTGTCCCGTCTGGAAGCGCTGAAGGCAGTGAACCCGAACATCCGTGACGACGAACTGGCGGCGATCGAAAGTAACCGTCAGCAGGTGCTGGAGGCGCTGGGACAGGCCGGATGGCGTCTGGACGCGCTGCGTCTGATCGTCGTCACCCACCAGTAACGGAACGCGAAATGGCGATGGAAAACTACAATCCGCCGCAGGATCCCTGGCTGGTGATCCTGTATCAGGATGAACACATCATGGTGGTCAACAAGCCAAGTGGCTTGTTGTCCGTGCCCGGCAGGCTGGAGGAGCATAAAGACAGCGTGATGACGCGTATCCAGCGCGATTTCCCGCAGGCCGAATCGGTGCATCGCCTGGATATGGCCACCAGCGGCGTGATTGTGGTGGCGCTGAAAAAGGCCGCCGAGCGTGAACTAAAGCGTCAGTTCCGCGAGCGCGAGCCGAAGAAACAGTACGTCGCCCGCGTCTGGGGCCATCCGCAGCCGGCGGAAGGTCTGGTGGATTTACCGCTAATTTGCGACTGGCCGAACCGGCCAAAGCAGAAGGTGTGTTATGAAACCGGCAAAGCGGCGCAAACCGAGTATGAGGTGCTGGAGTACGCTGAGGATAACACCGCCCGCGTGCGCCTGAAGCCGATTACCGGGCGTTCGCACCAGCTGCGGGTACATATGCTGGCGCTGGGGCATCCGATCCTTGGCGACCGCTTCTACGCCACCCCGGAAGCGCTGGCGATGGCCCCGCGCCTGCTACTGCATGCAGAAACGTTAACCATCACCCATCCCGCCTACGGCAACGCGATGACCTTTCGCGCGCCGATCGACTTTTAGGATGTCCCCGGTAGCGCCTTGCCGCCGGGGAATACTGACCCGTTAGTCGCGGGCAAACCACGCATCAATCATCTGCTCAACGCGGGCCACGACGAGATCGGTGTCGTGACGACGGCTGCGCGCGCAGGCGTGCGCCGGCTCATCGCACAGCAGGCAGCGGCGCTGCGACTCACCCAGCGACTGGCGTCCCACCAGCCCGTTCTGCGGACAGATCACATCGATATCCCACAGGCGTCCCAGCGGATGGCTCTGCTCCAGCGTACTGCACATCGCTTTGATTTCGCTGGCCGGATACGCCACGCACCACAGCGCTTCTGGCCCGGTCGGCAGCCACAGCACTTGACGATCCAGCGTTTGCCAGCGGTGCTTCCACAGCAGCTGGTCGCAGGCCTGGAGGGCAACGCCCATCATGTTGCGATAGCGAATGCTGTCCTTCACCGCCCCCGGGGTCACCAGGGTCAGGGAAATAACAGGCTGCTGATAATGGGCCAGCCAGTCGGCCTGACGGGCTGCACGCTGCTCTTTCGCCGCCAGCAATGCGTCGATGCTGACGCCCGCCTGGGCGGGAGTATCCACTGACATTAATTCCTCTCCTACATATGATAAATGCGACAGCGCCTGGACTGTCATGATGATGGTTGCGATAGCCGATCGCGCGCTGATTGTAACGCTAAATGCGGAGCATTTAGGATACAGAACGCAGATATTTTCGGCGTTCTGTAGCGGAAAATAGCAGGTTTATCGCTGAGAGCAGCGTTAAATCACGCCAGATAGTGGCTGAGGAACAGTAGCGCCAGCGAGACATTTATCGCCCCGCCGATGCGGGTAGCGATCTGCGCGAACGGCATCAGGCTCATGCGGTTACCGGCGGTGAGGATCGCCACATCGCCGGTGCCGCCCTGCCCGCTCTGGCAACAGGAGACAATCGCCACATCGATCGGGTGCATCCCTATCTTTTTACCGACAAAGAAGCCGGTCGCCACCAGCGCGGAGACGGTACTGACGATCACCAGCAGGTTGGTGAAGGTGAAGGCGTTCACCAGCTCCTGCCACGGAGTGATCGCCACGCCGACGGCAAAGAGGATCGGATAGGTAACCGCGGTGCGGAAGAATTTATACACCATCTGCGATCCCTCCTGCAGGCGCGGAGAAACCACGTTAGCCAGCTTTAACAGCACCGCGAGGAACAGCATCCCCACCGGCGCCGGCAGGCCAATCAGTTTGTGACCGAGCATCCCCATCATATACAGCAGCACCGCCAGCAGCGCGCCGGAGGCCAGGGTCCCGACGTCGGTTTTGCCGCTCACGCCTTCACTCTCGCCAAGCGTGCGGGTTTCATGGCTGCGGTTCGGCATCAGTTGCCCTTCCCCGGTGAGATGCGGGAAGCGCTTGCCGAGCTGGTTGAGGCAGCCAGAGATGACTATCGCCGTCAGGCTGCCAAGCATCACCATCGGCAACACCCGGCCAAGGGCAACGCCCTGATCCATATGCATCAGCGCAGCGTAACCCATCGACAGCGGGATCGCCCCTTCTCCCACACCGCCGGCCATAATTGGCAGCACGATAAAGAAGAACACCTGGAACGGCTCCATACCCAGCAGCGTACCAACGCCGATGCCCACCAGCATGCCGACCACTTCGCCGCACAGCATCGGGAAGAAGATCTTCAGAAAGCCCTGAATCAGCGTGGTGCGGTTCATACTCATGATGCTGCCGACGATAATACAGCAGATGTAGAGATAGAGGATGTTGGTGGATTTATAGAATTTGGTCGTGGATTCAACGACCACGTCCGGCAGCAGACCATAGTGAACCAGCGCGGAAGGAATAAAAGTGGCGCAGATCGCCGCCGCGCCGAGTTTCCCCAACACCGGTAGGCGTTTACCAAACTCACCGCAGGCGAAGCCAAAGAACGCCAGAGTGGCCACCATCACCACGATATCGCTCGGCAGTTTACCGCCAAGGCAGTCGAGGGCAATCAGCCCCCCGGCCAGCAAAAACAGCGGCAGCGGGACGATGCCCACCTTCCAGTTATCCATGATGTGCCACCAGCGCTGCTTCAGCGTGGTTTTCGGCGTATTGATCGGTTCAAGGGTTGCAGAGAATGCATTGTCTGTGGTGCTCATAAATTCAGCCCTGTCGTTATTATTCATTTTCAGCGTAAAGGGACTGCGGCGTCGTTAATGTGAAGCTCCCCAGATTAAAAAAGAAGTTTTAATGGTCACTATGGTTTTTATGGTTTCTATTCGCGGAACCGTGCAGGAGTGATATATCGCTGATTTATTGTCGTGGTTTTTATGGTTTTTATTTCCCGCCGCGGCTGATTTCCGCGACAGCCCGCCAGCGCCTGCGTCGATGATCACAACTTTCCATTAACATTTACGTCACGAGACAGAAAAATGATAGAGTGCCGGGAGGGTATATACGCTGTCCGGGACCTATGAAATTATCTTTTCAATATAAGCTGTTTATTTCGCTGGTCGCTTTTTTTTCCGTCCTCTTTATCGCGCTCGGCATTTATTATTATTTTGACGCCAGCCGCCAGCTGTATCAGGAAATGAGTGGCCGGGCCAAAATTCAGGCTGAAGAAATAGCCCTGATGCCAAATTTACGTCAGCAGGTCAGCCAGCACGATCCGCAGGCGATTCGGGCGTTTATGCAGCAAATCGCCGCCCATAGCGATGCCAGCTTCATCGTCATCGGCGACCGTCAGGGGATTCATCTGTTTCACTCCGTCCACCCGGAATGGGTTGGCACGCGACTGGTCGGTGGCGACAACCAGGCGGTACTGGAGGGACACACCATCACCACCATACGCAAAGGCGGCCTTGGCGTCTCACTGCGTAGCAAAACGCCCATCGTCGATGACGAGGGGCAGGTGATCGGCATCGTCTCCGTGGGCTACCTGACCAGCTATCTCGACAGCATTACCCTGACCAAAGTGATCAATATTTTTATCGCTGCCATCCTGCTGCTCATCGCTCTGTTTATCTTCTCCTGGTACTTTACCCGCAGTATCAAGAAACAGATTTTTTCGCTCGAGCCGCGAGAGATAGGTCTGCTGGTGCGTCAGCAAAAGGCGATGATGGAGTCGATTTTTGAAGGAGTGATCGTCATCGATCGCCAGCGGCGTATTGAGGTGATTAACCATGCCGCCCGCAGCCTGCTGGGGCTCAGCCAGCCCGCCCGCCAGCTGCGCGGTCAGTTGATTGACAGCGTCATTTCGCCGCAGCCTTTTTTCGCCAGCGGCGACATGCTCGAGCGCGATACCCATGACGAACTGTGCCGCTTCAACCAGCTGACAGTACTTGCCAGCCGGGTGCGCATTATGCTGGAGAATACCCTGCAGGGCTGGGTGATCACTTTCCGCGATCGCAACGAAATCAATGCCCTCACCGCCCAGCTCAGCCAGGTGAAGCGCTATGTCGACAATCTGCGCATCATGCGCCACGAGCAGCTCAACCGGATGACCACCCTCTCCGGCCTGCTGCATATGGGCCACTATGACGAAGCGATCCGCTATATTCAGGCCCAGTCGGAGCATGCCCAGGAGCTACTGGACTTCATCTCCTCGCACTTTCAGTCGCCAACGCTGTGCGGCCTGCTGCTTGGCAAAGCCACCCGCGCCCGGGAAAAAGGCGTGGCCCTGAGCTTCGATCCGGCCTGTCGTATCGACCGTCCGCTGCCATCGCTGATGGAATCCGAACTGATCTCCATCATTGGCAACCTGCTGGATAATGCCATCGAAGCCACGCAGCGCGCAGAGTTTCCACACGAGCCGGTGGAGGTGTTGATCCAGCTCAACGCCCGGGAACTGATTATCGAAGTGGCTGACCGCGGCGTCGGCATCCGCCCCGATATTCGCGACCGTATTTTTGAACGCGGCGTCACCACCAAAACCCGTGGCGATCATGGTATTGGTCTGTATCTTATTGAACATTATGTCACTCAGGCGGGCGGCACTATCGAAGTCGCCGATAACGCGCCGCGGGGAACGATCTTCACCCTGTTTATCCCGGCCGATGCCCCCACCTGTCCGCAACCGGAGGCCCCCGATGCATCATGACCTGGTCGATGTGCTAATCATTGAAGACGAGAGCGAGCTGGCGCGCCTGCACGCCGAGCTTGTGCAGAAACATCCGCGTCTGCGGCTGGCAGGGATGGCGGCCTCCCTCGCCCAGGCGCGGCATTTGCTCCACGCAACGCCGCCGCAGCTGGTGCTGCTGGATAACTATTTGCCGGACGGCAAAGGGGTGACGCTGATGACCGACCCGGCGCTGGCGACCAGCCATTGTTCGGTGATCTTTATCACCGCCGCCAGCGATATGGAAACCTGCAGCCTGGCCATCCGCAACGGCGCCTTCGACTATATCCTTAAGCCGGTGTCATGGAAGCGACTGAGCCAGTCACTGGAGCGCTTTATCCAGTTCTACGATCAGCAGCGAGAATGGAAAATCGTCGATCAGCAGAACGTCGATTCCCTCTACCAACTGCAGGCGAAGAACTATCGCGTGGATAGCGGCAGCAAAGGAATTGAAGAAAAGACGCTGGCGCTGGTGCAGGGGTTATTTAGTGGCCGGGAAGCGCACTGTTTTTCCGTCGATGAGGTGGTCAGCGCCGCCGGACTCAGCAAAACCACCGCCCGTCGCTATCTGGAACATGGCGTTGAGACCGGCTTTCTGGAGGTGGAAATGCAGTACGGAAAAATTGGCCATCCGCGGCGGCTGTACCGCCGCGCCCAGAGCAAAAGCTAGAGGCCCCTCGCTGAACGGGAGGGGCGGGAAAACTCAGAAGCCGCGCTGCTCTTTGATCAGCTCCCAGGCTTTCTGAATCTCCTGAGCTTTCTGTTTGGCCATTTCCATCATCTCTGGCGGCAACCCTTTCGCCACCAGTTTGTCAGGATGGTGCTCGTTCATTAGCTTACGATAGGCGCGCTTTACCGTCGCCGCGTCATCGGTCGGTTTCACCCCCAGCACATTGCAAGCGTCTTCAAGGGTTGGCCCGCGCTGCGCCTGCTGCCAGCCGGCGTTGCCGCCACGCTGACCATAAGATTGCTGCTGTGAACTGCCGCCAAACTGGGCGCCGCCCTGCATCATCCGCAGGAATTGATCGAACTGGGCGCGGGAGATGCCGAGCTCGTCGGCAATGACGAACAGCACTTCCCGTTCGTTAGGGTGCAATTCGCCGTCGGCGAACGCCGCCTGCAGCTGAATTTCCAGAAACATCCGAATCAGATCGAAGCGACCAAAGCAGACGCTGCGCAGCTGACGCATTTTCTCGCGCAGCGGATAGTTGTCGGCCTTGCCATCGCGAAACGCCTGCTGCGCCGCCGTGCGCGAGGCGCCGTGCAGGTTCATGCGATCCATCAGCACATTGGCGACATGAATATCTGCTTCGGTGACGCGTCCCTTGGATTTGGTCAGGTGCCCCATCACTTCAAAGGTAGTGGAAAAGAAGAGCGACTGGCGCTCCTGTTGATTGGCGAAGAGATTCAACCGGCGGCTGCGCGCCCGGTCAAACATATGCCCCACCAGGAAGCCGAGCACCACGCCCCAAAACCCAACGCCCATCAGCAAAGCCACTGCCACGCCAATCACTTTACCCAAATACTGCATAGACTCCCCAACTGTTTATCGCCGTTAAGCTCGAATATGACCGCACGTTACCCGGCACTCACGCCTCGGTCAATTGTGGGACATAGCCTATAATTTGCTTTATCATACTCGTCATTCAACAGGGTGCCTAACGCTCGGGCTCGAAACGGGCAGGATTAACACTAGCGTGATAATGTTGAGTAAGTTAGGCTCTGACCGTTTGCAAGCCGCTGCCACAAGATGATGGAACAATAAATACAACGTATGAAAAAACGTATTCCCAGCCTCCTGGCTACGATGATTGCCAGCGCCTTGTATAGCCAACAAGGCCTCGCTGCCGATCTCGCAACGCAATGTATGCTTGGCGTGCCAAGCTTTGATCGTCCGCTCGTGGAAGGGCGGCCTGGCGATCTGCCGGTGACGATTAACGCCGATCATGCGAAGGGCAACTACCCGGATAATGCCGTCTTCACTGGCAACGTCGATATTAACCAGGGGAATAGCCGTCTACGAGCCGACGAAGTTCAGTTGCATCAGCAGCAGGCCGCAGGCCAGGCGCAGCCGGTGCGAACGGTGGATGCGCTGGGCAACGTCCATTACGACGATAACCAGGTGATCCTTAAAGGGCCAAAAGCCTGGTCGAATCTGAACACCAAAGATACCAACGTCTGGCAGGGCGATTATCAAATGGTCGGCCGCCAGGGACGCGGTACCGCGGACCTGATGAAACAGCGCGGCGAAAACCGCTACACCATTCTGGAAAACGGCAGCTTTACCTCCTGTCTGCCGGGATCCGACACCTGGAGCGTCGTGGGCAGCGAAGTCATCCACGACCGTGAGGAACAAGTCGCCGAGATCTGGAATGCCCGCTTCAAGCTTGGCTCCGTGCCAATCTTCTACAGTCCCTACCTGCAGCTGCCGGTGGGCGATAAGCGTCGTTCAGGCTTCCTGATCCCGAACGCCAAATACAGCACCAAAAACGGTGTGGAATTCTCCCTGCCGTACTACTGGAATATCGCGCCGAACTTCGATGCTACTATCACCCCGCACTATATGAACAAACGCGGCGGCGTGATGTGGGAAAACGAATTCCGCTATCTGACCCATCTCGGCAGCGGCTTGACCGAATTCGACTACCTGCCGTCGGATAAAGTCTATGAAGACGACCACTCCAAAGACAGCAACAGCCGCCGCTGGTTGTTCTACTGGAACCACTCCGGGGTTATCGATCAGGTCTGGCGTCTGAACGCTGACTACACCAAGGTTAGCGATCCTGACTACTTCAGCGATTTCAGCTCGAAATATGGCTCCAGTACTGACGGCTACGCCACACAGAAGTTCAGCGCCGGTTACGTCAATCAGAACTTTGACGCCACGGTCTCAACCAAGCAGTTCCAGGTCTTTGACCGGGAATCGAGCAACTCCTACTCGGCTCAGCCGCAGCTGGACGTCAACTATTACCAGAATGATGTCGGACCGTTCGATACCCATCTGTACGGTCAGGTTGCCCATTTTGTTAACTCCAATAACAACATGCCAGAAGCAACCCGCGTTCACTTCGAACCGACGATCAACCTGCCGCTGTCCAACGGCTGGGGTAGCCTGAATACTGAAGCCAAGCTGCTGGCGACCCACTACCAGCAGAGCAACCTCGATAAATACAATGCGGCCAACGGCACCGACTATAAAGAGTCCGTTAGCCGCGTGATGCCGCAGTTTAAAGTCGACGGTAAAATGGTCTTTGAACGCGACCTGCAGGAGGGATTCACCCAAACGCTGGAACCGCGTATGCAGTATCTCTACGTACCGTACCGCGATCAGAGTGAAATCGGCAGCTACGACTCCACACTGTTACAGTCAGACTATAGCGGTCTGTTCCGCGACCGCACCTATAGTGGTCTGGACCGCATTGCGTCGGCCAACCAGCTCTCCACCGGGATCACCTCCCGCGTATATGATGCCGCCGCCGTGGAACGTTTTAATATTTCCGTTGGTCAAATCTACTATTTCACCGAGTCACGCACCGGTGATGACAACATCAACTGGGAGAACAACGACACCACGGGTTCACTGGTCTGGGCTGGCGATACTTACTGGCGCATTACCGATGACTGGGGCTTGCGTGGGGGGATCCAGTACGATACGCGTCTGGATAACGTCGCCACCGGTAACGGCACCATTGAATACCGTCGGGATGAGAACCGCTTAGTCCAGCTTAACTATCGTTACGCCAGCCCGGAATACATTCAGGCCACACTGCCATCGTATTCCACGGCTGAACAATATAAACAGGGTATTTCGCAGGTGGGGATGACCGCCAGCTGGCCGATCGTCGATCGCTGGTCCGTGGTCGGGGCATACTACTACGATACCAATACCCGGAAAGCAGCAAATCAGATGTTGGGCGTCCAGTATAACTCCTGCTGCTACGCCATCCGTCTTGGCTACGAACGTAAAGTCAACGGCTGGAACAGCAACGACAACGGCGGTGAGAGCAAATACGACAACACCTTCGGAATCAATATCGAATTGCGCGGTCTGAGCTCTAACTACGGCCTCGGCACCCAGCAGATGCTGCGTTCGAACATTTTACCGTACCAGAGCTCCCTGTGATGCGGCTGGTTTACAACATCATCCGCATTTGCGGTTAATCGAAATGGAAAAAGTATGAAGAACTGGAAAACGCTGCTTCTCGGTATCGCCATGATCGCGAATACCAGTTTCGCTGCCCCCCAGGTGGTCGATAAAGTAGCGGCCGTCGTCAATAATGGCGTCGTGCTGGAAAGCGACGTCGATGGTTTGATGCAATCGGTTAAGCTCAATGCTGGTCAGGCTGGCCAACAGCTGCCGGATGACGCCACCCTGCGCCATCAAATTCTCGAAAGACTGATCATGGACCAGATCGTGTTACAGATGGGGCAGAAGATGGGCGTGAAGGTCTCTGACGACCAGCTCGATCAGGCTATCGCCAACATCGCCAAACAAAACAATATGACCATGGATCAGATGCGCAGCCGTCTGGCCTATGAAGGCATCAACTATAACACCTACCGTAACCAGATCCGTAAAGAGATGCTGATTTCGGAAGTGCGTAACAATGAAGTGCGTCGTCGCATCACCGTGCTGCCGCAGGAAGTGGAAGCGCTGGCGAAACAGATCGGCGACCAGAACGATGCCAGCACCGAGCTCAACCTGAGCCACATCCTGATCCCGCTGCCGGAAAACCCGACCTCTGACGAAGTCGCCGCGGCCCAGGAACAAGCAAACTCCATCGTTGAGCAGGCGCGCAACGGTGCGAACTTCGGCAAACTGGCTATCACCTACTCCGCTGACCAACAGGCGCTGAAGGGTGGCCAGATGGGTTGGGGCCGTATCCAGGAGCTGCCGGGCATTTTCGCTCAGGCGTTAAGCACGGCGAAGAAAGGGGATATCGTCGGTCCGATTCGTTCCGGCGTTGGTTTCCACATTCTGAAAGTCAACGACCTGCGCGGTGGTACCCAGAATATCTCCGTCACCGAGGTTCACGCCCGTCATATTCTGCTTAAGCCGTCACCGATCATGAACGATGCCCAGGCGCAGGCTAAGCTGGAACAGATCGCAGCCGAGATTAAGAGCGGGAAAATCACGTTTGCTCAAGCGGCGAAAAACTATTCTGAAGATCCGGGCTCGGCAAACCAGGGCGGTGATTTAGGCTGGGCCACGCCGGACATCTTCGACCCGGCATTCCGCGATGCGCTGATGCGTCTGAACAAAGGGCAGACCAGCGGACCGGTGCACTCTTCCTTTGGCTGGCATCTGATCGAACTGCTGGATAGCCGTCAGGTCGACAGAACCGACGCCGCGCAGAAAGATCGTGCTTACCGCATGCTGATGAACCGCAAATTCTCTGAAGAAGCGGCAACCTGGATGCAGGAACAGCGCGCCAGTGCGTACGTTAAAATTCTGAGCAACTAATATCGATGCCTGAAACCCGTAAAGTTGTTATCACTCCCGGCGAACCCGCCGGGATTGGCCCTGACCTGGTCGTGCAGCTTGCCCAGCGCGACTGGCCAGTTGAGCTGGTGATCTGCGCCGATGGCGCCCTGTTAACTGACCGAGCCCAGCGGCTCGGTCTTCCTTTATCTCTCCTGCCATACGATCCTGCGCAACCGCCCGTCCCGCAGCGTGCCGGCACCCTGACGCTGCTGAACGTGCCGCTGAACGTTCCGGCGGAACCCGGCGTGCTGAACGTGCAAAACGGCGCCTACGTAGTGGAGACGCTGGCGCGCGCCTGCGACGGCTGTCTGAACGGTGAATTTGCGGCGTTAGTGACCGGCCCGGTGCACAAAGGCAACATCAACGACGCTGGCATCGCCTTCACCGGTCATACCGAGTTCTTTGAAGAACGTGCCCAGGCCAGCAAAGTGGTAATGATGCTGGCGACTGAAGAGCTGCGGGTGGCGCTGGTCACCACCCATCTGCCGTTGAAAGCCATCAGCGAAGCGATTACACCCGACCTGCTGCGCGAGATCATCACCATCCTCGATCACGACCTGCGCACAAAGTTCGGTATTGCCCAGCCCCACGTACTGGTTTGCGGGCTTAATCCGCATGCCGGCGAAGGCGGCCATATGGGAACGGAAGAGATAGATACCATCATTCCGGTACTGGAAGAGATGCGCGCAAAGGGAATGCACCTCAGCGGCCCGCTGCCGGCAGACACCCTCTTCCAGCCGAAATATCTTGATCATGCCGATGCGGTTCTCGCGATGTACCACGATCAGGGCCTGCCCGTGCTAAAATACCAGGGCTTTGGCCGCGGCGTGAACATTACGCTCGGTTTACCTTTTATTCGTACCTCCGTCGACCACGGCACCGCACTGGAATTAGCGGGCCAGGGAAAAGCGGACGTCGGCAGTTTTATCACGGCGCTTAATCTCGCCATCAAAATGATTGTTAATACCCAATGAATAATCGAGTCCATCAGGGCCACTTAGCCCGTAAACGCTTCGGGCAGAACTTCCTCAACGATCAGTTTGTGATCGACAGCATCGTCTCGGCGATTAATCCGCAGAAAGGCCAGGCGATGGTTGAAATCGGCCCCGGTCTGGCGGCCCTGACCGAGCCGGTCGGCGAACGCCTTGACCAGCTGACCGTCATCGAACTGGACCGCGATCTGGCGGCTCGTCTGCAGACGCATCCATTCCTCGGTCCAAAGCTGACCATCTACCAGCAAGATGCGATGACCATGAACTTCGGCGAGCTGGCGGAGAAAATGGGTCAGCCGCTGCGCGTCTTCGGCAACCTGCCGTACAATATTTCCACCCCGCTGATGTTCCATCTGTTCAGCTATACTGATGCCATTGCCGATATGCACTTTATGCTGCAGAAGGAAGTGGTGAATCGTCTGGTTGCCGGACCGAACAGTAAGGCGTATGGTCGATTAAGCGTGATGGCGCAATATTATTGCCAGGTGATCCCGGTACTCGAAGTGCCGCCAAGCGCGTTTACCCCACCGCCTAAGGTCGACTCCGCGGTGGTACGCCTGGTGCCGCACAGCACCATGCCGTATCCGGTCAAAGAGATCCGGGTGCTGAGCCGCATCACCACCGAAGCGTTCAACCAGCGCCGCAAAACCATCCGCAACAGTCTCGGCAATCTGTTCAGCGTGGAAGTGCTGACCGAGCTGGGCATTGACCCGGCCATGCGTGCAGAAAATATTTCCGTGGCGCAGTACTGTCAGATGGCCAACTGGCTGTCTGACAATCTGCCATCGAAGGAGAGCTAACCATGATTCATTCGCCCCGGGTGTGTGTCCAGGTACAGAGCGTCTATATCGAATCGCAGTCTTCCCCGGAAGAAGAGCGCTATGTCTTCGCTTACACCGTCACCATTCGCAACCTGGGGCGGAGTCAGGTTCAGCTGCTTGGCCGCTACTGGCTCATCACTAACGGCCACGGTCGTGAGACTGAAGTTCAGGGTGAAGGGGTGGTCGGCGAGCAACCGCATATTCCCGCCGGCGGTGAATATCAATATACCAGCGGCGCAGTGATTGAAACGCCGCTGGGAACCATGCAGGGTCATTATGAGATGATCGATATCGACGGCGCGCCGTTCCGTATCGAGATCCCTGTGTTCCGTCTCGCAGTTCCAACGCTCATTCATTAAAACAATGTCAACATACCTTATTGGCGACGTTCACGGTTGCTACGATGAACTGATCGCATTATTAGCGCAGGTTAAATTCAACCCGGGCACCGACACGCTATGGCTCACCGGCGATCTGGTGGCCCGTGGCCCGGGGTCGCTGGAGGTCCTGCGCTATGTCAAATCTCTGGGCGACAGCGTGCGACTGGTGCTGGGCAACCATGACTTACACCTGCTGGCGGTCTTTGCCGGTATCAGCCGCAACAAGCCAAAGGATCGTCTGAAATCCCTGCTGGAAGCCCCGGATGCCGATGAGCTGCTCAACTGGCTGCGTCGCCAGCCGCTGCTGCAGGTGGATGAAGAGAAAAAACTGGTAATGGCCCATGCCGGCATCACGCCGCAGTGGGATCTGGAGACCGCCCAGCAGTGCGCGCGCGATGTTGAAGCGGTGCTCTCCAGCGACTCCTATCCTTTCTTCCTGGATGCCATGTACGGCGACATGCCGAACCACTGGAGCAACGAGCTGAGCGGTCTGGCGCGCCTGCGCTTTATCTCTAACGCCTTTACCCGCATGCGCTACTGTTTCCCGAACGGCCAGCTGGATATGTATTCGAAAGAAGCGCCCGAGGACGCCCCGGCGCCGCTGAAACCGTGGTTTGCCATTCCGGGCCCGGTCAGCAGTGCGTACAGTATTGCCTTTGGGCATTGGGCTTCGCTGGAGGGACGCGGCACGCCGGAGGGGATTTACGCCCTGGATACCGGCTGTTGCTGGGGTGGGGAACTCACCTGCCTGCGCTGGGAAGATAAGCAGTACTTCACCCAGCCGTCGAACCGGCAGAAAAGCCTCGACGAAGGGGAAGCCGTCGCGTCCTGAGTCTTCCCGGATGGCGGCGCGTTGCGCCTTATCCGGGCTACCTGCAGCGTCGTTTTGTCGGGTGGCGGCTAACGCCTTACCCGACCTACATTTCCGTGCGGGAACATGACGCAGTCCCGTAGGCCCGCGCAAGCGCAGCGCCGCCGGGCAAGAACTGCGGGCACAAAGCCACTTTTGTGTCGGGTGGCGGCTAACGCCTTACCCGACCTACAGTTCCGTGCGGGAACATGACGCAGTCCCGTAGGCCCGCGCAAGCGCAGCGCCGCCGGGCAAGAACTGCGGGCACAAAGCCACTTTTGTTTCGGGTGGCGGCTAGCGCCTTACCCGACCTACGTTTATATGCGATTTGTCTCCCCGGTGAGCGCTCCAGGAAGGCGGAGCCTGCGAAGGGATACATAACGCAGAAAAAATATTGGCTGCGCCATCGTCACGGAATTCATGCAAAAGAAAACCCCGGTTACGCCAGACGCGACCGGGGTTTTTCATGGCAATCCTTCCCGCTTAACGGCGTTCGAGGATCTCAAAGCAGTAGCTGTGGGAGTTCTGCGCATCGGCATCATGAAACTCGCTGAACACCGATTCCCACTCGTCCGGATCGTAATCCGGGAAATGGGTATCACCTTCCACTTCCGCATCGATATGGGTCAGATACAGCTTCTGCGCTTTCGGCAGAAACTGCTCATACACGCGGCCACCGCCAATCACCATAATCTCTTCCACATCGCCGCAGGCGGCAATCGCTTCCTCAACGGAGGAGACCCACTGCACGCGATCGTCGCTGCCGGGTTTGCTGCTGATCACGATGTTTTTACGCCCCGGCAACGGGCGCCCAATGGATTCCCAGGTCAGACGCCCCATCACTACCGGCTTATTTAACGTGTTGCGCTTGAACCAGGCGAGATCGGCAGGCAGGTTCCATGGCATGGCGTTTTCCATACCAATCACGCGATCTACCGCTAACGCCGCAATCAGACTGATCATTCATTCATTCCTGAGTACAAAAAATTGTCGCCACTATACGGAAAGCGTACAACTTCGTCGACTGGGCTGAGAGTAAAGAATCAGAAAATTTTCTGATTTGCTGGCAAGCCCACGTTCGTGCCGTGGGCCGCCAGATGAGGATCTAAAAGAAAACAAAATGTTACTGGTAAGCGTCAGGCAGACGGCTTATTTTCCGGCTCATCGGCAATATCCCCGGTGTGCCTGCCCTCTTCCGTACCCTGCCAGCCATGACGCTGCACCAGCGACAGATGATGACGATCTTCGTTGATGATGCCGGTGAGCATATCGCTGGTCCGCTTGAAGACCGCCACCCGCGACGCCGCGTCGTTTTCCGCCATCGCCACCATCTCTTCGACCATTTGCAGGTTGAAACGGCGGAACAGATCGGCCCGCTCACGCGCTTCATAGGCGCCAAGCCCCAGCGCCTCCAGCGTCATTCGGCCGGACTTCAGCGCCGCCTCGAAGGTTTCACGCTCCGGCGCCTCGACGCCAGCCTGACGCAGCTGGATATAATGATCGACATCGCGGGCGCGGGAGATAATCTGCAGATGCGGGAAATGTTCTTTCACCCTCGCCACCAGCTCCAGGCTGACGTGCGGATCGTCGATGGCATTGATCAGTACTTCCGCCTTTTCTGCACCGGCTGACTCCAGCAGATCGACCCGGGTGGCATCGCCGTAGAAAACCTTCATATCAAATTTGCGCAGGGTATCGACATGGTCCGGGTCGTGATCGAGGATCACCATCTTCACCCCGCTCGAGAGCAGCAGTCGCCCGGCAATCTGCCCGAAGCGGCCAAAGCCGGCGACAATCACCCGCGGCTGCTCTTCATCAATCTCGTCAGCATCCCGCGCCTGGCCGCTGGACGATTTCTCCATGCGGGTCAGCAGCACCAGCAGAATGGGGGTTGCCGCCATCGATAGCGCCACCGCCAGGGTCAGCGCCTTAGCCCATTCGCCGTCCAGTACATCCGCCATCCGCGCGGCGCCAAAGACCACAAACGCGAACTCACTCCCCTGCCCCAGCAACACCGCAAACCAGCGGCGCTGGGCGCGCGGTACGCCCAGCGGCCTGGCGATAAGCCACAACATCAGCATTTTTATCGCCAGGAAACCGACCAGCAAAATCACAATACGCAGCGGATGGGTAACCAGGGTGCCGAAATCAATCGACATGCCGACGCCGATAAAGAACAGCCCCAGCAGCAGTCCTTTAAACGGCTCAATATCGCTTTCCAGCGCATGGCGATACTCGGAGCTGGCCAGCAGCACCCCGGCGAGAAACGCCCCCATCGCCATCGACAGCCCCACCTCTTCCAGCAATAAGCCAAAGCCGAAGACCAGGAACAAGGCCACGGCGCTGAACACTTCGCGCAGGCCGGAACGGGCGACAAAGCGCAGCAGCGGGCGGGTCAGATAGCGCCCCAGGACCACAACCAGCGCCAGCGCTGCGGCCACTTTCAGCGCGGAGAGGGCAAACGCCATCAGCGAAGTGGCGCCGCCGCTGGCCGCCAGCAGGGGGATCATCGCCACCAATGGAATCGCCGCAATATCCTGAAACAGCAGCACCGCGAAGGCGCTCCGCCCCATCTGCGACACCGTCAGATTGCGCTCATTCATCGCCTGCATCGCAATGGCTGTGGAAGAGAGCGCCAGGGTCATGCCTATCAGCTCGGCCACCTGCCAGCGCAAGCCCAGCAGCATGCAGAACAGACCGATCAACACCCCGCAGGCCACCATCTGCAGCGCGCCGCCGCCAAACACCGAGGCGCGTAGCTTCCACAGGCGCTGCGGATCCAGCTCCAGACCAATCACAAACAGCATCAGCACCACGCCAATCTCGGCAAAGTGCAGAATCGCCTCGGCATCGGTCACCAGCCGCAGCCCCCACGGGCCGATAATACAGCCGGCGATGAGATAGCCCAGCACCGACCCCAGCCCCAGACGGACGGCGATGGGCACAATCAGCGCCGCGGCGCCCAGGTAAATCAGCGCTTGTATCAGCGTATGGCTATCCATTCTGGTGTGCCTCCTGCCAGTCGATTAAGCGTTGACGATAATGGCGGGCCTGCGCCTGCAGCGTTTCGTCATCGCAGATAAAGGTGCAGTGCATGGCGAACGGCGGCAGCCATTTCATCCCGCAGTAAAGCGCGGTTGCCTGCAGAGGCTGCGCCAGCACCGGAAAACCAGGGAATGAGCCGATGTCGAAGTGGCTTTCACCGCCGCCGGTGGTCACCGCCCACATCAGCGATTTACCGCGCAGCGCAATACCGTTATGGCCATAGGCCCAGCCGTGCGCCAACACTTTGTCCATCCACAGCTTGAGCAGCGGCGGTACGCTATACCATTGCATAGGGTGCTGCCAGATAACCAGATCGGCACGGGCCAGCGCCGCCTGCTCGGCGGCGATATCGATATTAAAGTCAGGATAGAGTTGATAGAGGGAGCGTATCTCTACGCCTTCAAGCGTCCCTGCCTGTTCAAGCATTCGCTTATTCGCATGAGAATGCTGCGGATAAGGATGCGCATAAATTATCAGAATCATTGATTGGCCTGCGTTTGCTCTTGTCGTAATCAGCAAGAGTGTAGACAGTTAAGCCAACCGCTTACAATGATAACTGTGATTTATGTCGCGGGGGTTTACGCATTTCGGGGTTGCTTCTTGATCGCCACATCAGAATCGCTGTCGACCAGATCGCATTGCTTCGGTAGCAGAAAGGTCATTGTGCCGGCGATAATCAACGAACCGGCCAGGGCACAGACCGCCACATTCTGTCCGTAGAGATACATCATCACGCCCACCAGATAGGGGCCACAGAATCCGCCGAGGTTGCCTAGGCCATTGATCACCCCGCGTGCGCTGCCCGCCACCTCCGGCGAAGCGATACGCCCCGGCATCGACCAGAACGGACTGGTAGCCGATTTGAGAAAGAAACCGCAGATCACCAGTGCGATATAGGCCGCCACCATCTGGTCGCGGAGCACTACCGACGCCACCAGCGCTGCCGCAAAACTGTAGAGCGAGAAGCGAACCCACAGACGACGCTTACCGCTGTGGTCGCTGAACAACGAAATCACATAGATCCCGGCCAGCGTGGCGACAAACGGCAGCACCGCCAGGAAGCCAACGCTGGCCATGTTGCCGCCGGTTAACCCCTTCAGAATGGTCGGCAGCCACAGCGTGTAGCCATAATCCCCGGTCTGGTAGAAAAAATTGAGGATCACCAGCTTCATCAGTCCGGCATTACCAAACACATCCTTCACCGGCGCCTTGCTGACAGGGGCTTCTGCCTGCTTCGCCGCACGCTCGGCGGCCAGGGTGGTCACCAGATAGTCACGCTCGCGGGCGGGCAACCAGTGGGCCTCTTGCGGACGGTCGCTGATCATAAACCACCACACGACCAGCACCACCAGCGACAACAGCCCTTCGATGATAAACAGCCAACGCCAGTCAAGCGCCGCAATAATGGCGCCGGAGACCGGCGCGGTGAGCATGCCGCCGAGCGGGGCAAACATCATCACAAACGCGTTCGCGCGACCCAGCTCTTTTTCCGGAAACCAATTGCTGACCATGGTCAGCACTACCGGCAGCATTCCCCCTTCCGAAACCCCGAGAATAAATCGCAGCACCAGCAGTTGATATTGATGAGTCACAAACCCTGTCGCCACGGAAACGATAGCCCAGGCTACCAGCGACCAGGCAATAAATTTTTTACCGCTGCCGTTAACCGCAATTCGCCCACCGGGAATTTGCAAAAATAAATAACCAATAAAAAAGATACCGCTGGCCACGCCGGCCATTTGGCTGGTAATGCCTAAATCGGCCTCCATGCCGCCTGGCAGGGCAAAGCTAATATTAACCCGGTCCATAAATGACATAATGCAGGCAATTAACACCGGCACAATGATACGCAGCCAACGGGTGCTGGGAATTTTCTCGTTCATATATTTGCACTCTCTATGCAGAGGTTATTGTTTTGATTGAGATCGCGCGGGTACAGAAATAAAAAGCTAATTAATCGATAGCGTTTGGCAGCGCTGCGCCGGCAAACCAGGCGGCGACGTTAGCAAAAACCACTTCGCTCATTTTCTGTCGTGTTTCCTGCGTGGCGCTGGCGACATGCGGCTGCAGCACCACGTTATCGAGGGCGATCAGCGCCGCCGGGACCTGGGGTTCCTGTTCGAAAACATCGAGCCCGGCCCCGGCGATAACGCCGTTTTGTAACGCGTGGATCAACGCCTTTTCATCCACCAGCGAACCGCGGGCAATATTGATAAGCCAGGCATGCGCCGGCATCACGTTAAACACCGAGGCGTCGATGATGCCGCGGTTCGCCTCGCCGCCGGATGCGGCAATCACCAGAAAATCGCTCTCATGCGCCAGGGTATGCAGGTCGGCACACCACTGATAATCGAGGCCCGCTATCTTTTTACGGTCGGTATACAGCACCTGCATATCAAAACCCCGCGCCCGGCGGGCGATCGCCTGGCCAATATTCCCCATACCCAGCAGGCCGATACGCTTCCCGCTGACCTGAGTCGCCAACGGCATACCACCGCTCAGCCAGCGTCCCTCGCGGACAAAGCGATCGCCCTGACAGAGCTGACGGGAACCGGCCAGCAGCAGCCCCATCGCCAGGTCAGCGACATCATTCGTCAACACCCCGGAGGTGATGGTGACGGCAATTTGCCGCGAGCGGGCATACGCCAGATCCACCGCATCGGTACCGACGCCGAAGATGGCAATCAGCCCAGCCTGAGGCAGCAACTCAAGGACGCTGTTTGCTACGCCGACGTCGCCGCGAGTGACCACGACGGCAATGTTCTCTCCTTGTTCACGCAGAAAGGCGATCGGATCGTCCTGCTCGTAGAGACGCAGCAGCGGGAAATGCTCCGCCAGCTGCAGCTGCAGAGTTTCAATTACGGGGGCCACTAAAAGGACAGCGCGGGGAATAACACTCTTCATCAGATCACCTGTTTGACGTTTGGTTACGACGGTAGCCACTATCAAACGGGTTTTTATCGGGGGATTTTGCGATCTGTATCACGCTGAATCGTGTTAAAAATGCATGTTACCGGACGCGTGATCGTGAAGACAAAACGGCGACCAGACAGGCGATGGACCGCGCGCGCATTAACCTTTCGCTAACACACGACAGGCGCTAGCTGGTGGCCGTTAAATCGTTTCGCCCATCGACAGGCGGTAGTGGAGATCCACCTTTTCAATAGTGGGCAGTCCTTTGATTTTCTTTATTAAAATCTCTGTCGCCACCTTACCCATCTCGAAGCGCGGCGTCAGGACGCTGGCCAGCCGGGGAGAGACGATCTGGCCGATCTCCAGGCCATGAAAGCCCGCGATAGCCAGCTCCTGGGGCACGCTGATACCGGATGCCAGGCACTCCTGTAACACGCCCACCGCCAGGTCGTCATTAGTGCACAGGATACCGTCCATATCGGCGTACATTTGCCGCGCCAGGGTCATCATGCCGGTGCCAATGGAAACCGACGAGACTTTATTCGGCGCAATGCGCCCCACCGCCAGCCCGGCATTCTCCATCGCCCGACAGTAGCCCAGATAACGCTGCTCGTCGCGGACGTCGGACATTGAGCCGAAGTAGATGATCCGTCGTTTACCGCTGGCCAGCAGCATGGTGGTCATATCGAAGCCGGCCTGGAAGTTATCGAATCCGACGTTAATGCGTCCTGGATTCTCCGCCAGCCCCATCACTTCGGCGATCGGGATCTTCGCGGCATTCAGATACTTGTCCGCCCGCAGGGAGTGCACCGACTCGGTCAGCAGCAGTCCTTTCACGTTAAACGCCAGCACGGCGGCAATCTGCTCCTCTTCACGCTGACGATCGTAGTCGTAATTCACCACCAGCGTCTGGTAACCATGCCCGGCGGCAACAGATTCGATGCCGGCCAGCAGATCGGCAAAAATTTGATTATGAAAGGAGGGAATGAGTACGCCAATCCGCGGCACGGCGACGCTGGTCATCGCCGGATTATCCGGGTCGGGCTGATAGCCGATCTCCGCTATCACGCTGGCAATACGCTCCGCCGTCTCCGGTTTCACCTTTTCCGGGGTGCGCAAATAGCGGCTAACGGTCATCTTGGTTACGCCAGCCAGCTCGGCAATATCATGGAGAGTAATGCGTTGTGCTTTCATCTGTGTGTCCGCCAAATACCTGACTGCTTCAGGCCATTATGCCTGTCGGGGTGGCAAAAGAGAATGCCAGTCCGTAGCCGTTAACCCGTTGAGTCAGCGAGATTTACCGGCAGCGTCACGTTTAAAGTAACCCCTTTTTGTAACACGGTTCCGAGTGATCTTCATCACAGTTTCCCCCGGTAAAAATCCGTGAGATAGGGCACAGGTTTTCTTCAGCCGCTAATCAGGATATCGAGATGAACGATCTTTTCAGCTTACAAGGTAAACGCATTTTAATTACGGGCGCAGGACAGGGGATCGGTTTTGTCATGGCTCAGGGTCTGGCGCAATATGGCGCAGAAATCATTATTAATGACCTTTCTGCCCCGCGAGCGGACGATGCGGTGATGAAGCTCCGCGACGAAGGCGCCACCGCCCATGCTGCGGTATTTAACGTGACCGATGCCGAGGCCGTTGAAGAAGCCATTGCCAATATCGAAGCGCATCTTGGCCCGATTGACGTGTTATTCAATAACGCCGGGATCCAGCGCCGCCACCCGTTTACCGAATTCCCGGTGCAGGAATGGAATGACGTGATTTCAGTTAACCAGACGGCGGTGTTTCTCGTCTCTCAGGCCGTCGCGAAGCGCATGGTTGACCGCCAGCAGGGAAAAATCATCAATATCTGCTCCATGCAGAGCGAGCTGGGGCGCGACACCATCACCCCCTACGCCGCCGCCAAAGGCGCGGTGAAGATGCTAACCCGCGGAATGTGCGTTGAGCTGGCGCGGCACAACATTCAGGTCAACGGCATTGCCCCGGGCTACTTTAATACGGCGATGACCCGGACGCTGGTTGAGGATAAGGCGTTTACCGACTGGTTATGCAAACGCACCCCTGCCGCCCGCTGGGGCGATCCGCAGGAGCTGGTCGGCGCTGCCGTCTTTTTATCGTCAAACGCGTCGAATTTCGTCAACGGCCATCTGCTGTTCGTTGACGGCGGCATGCTGGTCGCGGTCTGAGAGAAGGAGCGTATGATGGCAGGACAATGCATTATTTTGATGGGCGTCTCCGGAACCGGCAAATCCACCGTCGGTCAGGCATTGGCCCACGCGCTGGGAGCGAAATTTATCGACGGCGACGACCTTCATCCACGCAACAATATCGTCAAAATGGCCACCAGCCAGCCGCTGAATGATGAGGATCGTCAGCCGTGGCTGACGCGTATCGCCGACGTCATTTTCAGTCTTGAGCAGAAAAACGAGTCAGGTGTATTGGTCTGTTCCGCATTAAAAAAGCGCTATCGCGACCGCCTGCGTGAGGGGAACGCGAAGCTACGCTTCCTGTGGTTGACCGGGGATTATGACTGCATTTTGCAGCGAATGCGCCAGCGTAAAGGCCACTTTATGCCAGAAGCGTTACTGCGTAGCCAGTTCGCCGCCCTGGAAACACCCGACGCCAGTGAAAGCGATGTTCTGGCCGTCGATATTACCCCCGACGTCGCCAGTATTGTCGCTCACTCATTAACGTTACTTCATTCGCAACAACCGCAGAGGATCCCGGCATGATTATCGATACCTTAACCGCCGCCGCCGAAAATGAGCTCTATCCGCCGGTGATCCGCCAGGCGCTGCAGGCCGTGTTACAGCAACAACCGCACGCGCTGCCGCCGGGGAAATATACCGTCGAGAGTGATAATGTGTTTTTTACCGTCGTCGAAGGCCATACCCGGCCGCTGAGCGAGCAACGCCCGGAATATCATCGTCAATATCTCGACATTCACATTGTGCTGAAAGGTGAAGAGATCATCGGTGCCGGGAATAAAGGGCTGCCGGTCGTTGAAGATGGTCACTTCAACACGACGCAGGATATCGGTTTCTGTCAGGCTATCGACAGCGAAACGCTGATTCATCTCTACCCGGAAGAGCTGGCGATCCTCTTCCCTGGCGAATTACACCGCCCGATGGCCTGCCTCGAACAAGGCGCAGCGTTGCGTAAAATCGTGGTTAAAATCGATCGCGCGCTACTGTAACTCGCTCGTTCGGCCCCGCAAACTCCCCGCGGGGCCTGGGATAACCATTAGTTATCCAGCTCATCCATGGACTTCACCTGGTCGCGGTTAATCTGCTCCACGCGGCCGGTTTCGGCATTTTTGTATGAGACGAGGCCGGTATCATCATCCACCTGCGGTTTGCCGCTGGTGACAATGGTCTTGCCGTCGGTGGTTTTGATCGACTGATTCGATGAGCAGCCAGCCACGAACATGATTGCCGTCGCTGCCAGTGCGGATGCCACCAGAATATTGTTCCGCATTGTATCCTCCTGTCTTTTCATCAATAGGTATCGTTATGGTGCTAACTATAGTTAGCCTGACCCGACAGGGGGTTAAAAGCAGAACTCTCCGAAGATGACCGCAGCCCATAAAAAAGGGCTGACGATGTCGTCAGCCCACGTTTGTTGCTATCCGGCCGGGCCGGTGGCAGTTATTTGGTGATTTGCGCGTGCATTTCCTGAACCGAAATCACCTTCTCGGTGGCGTCAGCGTTCAGCGCCATCGCGGTGGCAAAGCCGCCGTTCAGGGTGGTGTCGTAATGCACTTTGTACTGCAGCGCGCTGCGGCGGATCAGCTTGGAGTCTTCAATCGCCTGACGACCTGCGGTGGTGTTGATGATGTAGGTATATTCGCCATTCTTGATGCGGTCCTGAATGTGCGGACGACCTTCATGCACCTTGTTCACCAGACGCGGGTTAATGCCTGCTTCACCCAGCACAATCGCGGTGCCGTGAGTCGCATCCAGCTCGAAGCCAAACTTCAGCAGCTTCGCCGCCAGGTCGACTACGCGCTCTTTGTCGCCTTCGCGGACGGAGAGCAGTGCGCGACCCTGTTTCTTCATGGTCGAGTTGCTGCCCAGCTGCGCTTTGGCGAACGCTTCAGCGAAGGTACGGCCGACGCCCATCACTTCCCCGGTGGAGCGCATTTCTGGCCCCAACAGCGGGTCAACGCCCGGGAATTTGTTGAACGGCAGGACCACCTCTTTCACCGAGTAGTACGGCGGGATGATCTCTTTGGTCACGCCCTGCTGCGCCAGGGTTTTACCAGCCATCACGCGCGCCGCCACTTTCGCCAGCGGGACGCCGGTGGCTTTGGAGACGAACGGCACGGTGCGCGCCGCACGCGGGTTGACTTCAATCAGATAGACTTCGTTATCTTTTACCGCGAACTGGACGTTCATCAGACCACGAACCTGCAGCTCGAAGGCCAGCTTCTGCACCTGCTCGCGCATCACATCCTGAATCTCTTTACTCAGGGTGTAGGCAGGCAGGGAACAGGCGGAGTCGCCGGAGTGGACGCCTGCCTGCTCGATATGCTCCATGATGCCGCCAATCAGCACCATTTCGCCATCGCAAATGGCATCGACATCCACTTCAATCGCGTCGTCGAGGAAGCGGTCCAGCAGTACCGGAGCGTCGTTGGAGACGCTGACCGCGGTCTGGAAGTAGCGGCGCAGATCCTGCTCGTCATAGACGATCTCCATCGCCCGACCGCCGAGCACGTAAGACGGACGCACCACCAGCGGGTAGCCAATCTCTTTCGCTTTCTCTACCGCCTGCTCAATGGCGGTGACGGTGGCGTTCGCCGGCTGCTTCAGCTTCAGACGGTCAACCGCGTGCTGGAAGCGCTCGCGGTCTTCCGCACGGTCGATAGCATCCGGGCTGGTACCGATAACCGGCACGCCAGCAGCTTCCAGCGCGCGCGCCAGCTTCAGCGGGGTCTGACCGCCGTACTGGACGATAACGCCCTTTGGCTTCTCGATGCGCACGATTTCCAGCACGTCCTCCAGGGTCACCGGCTCGAAGTACAGACGGTCGGAGGTGTCGTAGTCGGTGGAGACGGTTTCCGGGTTACAGTTGACCATGATGGTCTCGTAACCGTCTTCACGCAGCGCCAGCGAGGCGTGTACGCAGCAGTAGTCAAATTCGATACCCTGACCGATACGGTTCGGGCCGCCGCCGAGAACCATGATTTTATCGCGGTCAACGGACGGGTTGGACTCACACTCTTCTTCATAAGTGGAGTACATGTAGGCGGTATCGGTAGCAAATTCCGCCGCGCAGGTGTCCACGCGTTTGTAGACCGGATGCAGGTCATACTGGTCGCGCAGCTTGCGGATTTCCGCTTCACGCACGCCCGCCAGCTTCGCCAGACGCGCATCGGCAAAGCCTTTACGCTTCAGAGTGCGCAGGAAGTCAACGTCGAGGCCGTTGATGCCCACTTCTGCCACTTTCTCTTCCAGACGTACCAGCTCTTCAATCTGCACCAGGAACCAGCGATCGATGTTGGTCAGGTTGAAGACGCCGTCGACGGAGAGGCCCGCGCGGAACGCGTCAGCGATATACCAGATACGCTCAGCGCCGGCGTCTTTCAGCTCGCGGCGGATTTTGGTCAGCGCTTCCGGATCGTCGAGGCTCACTTTCGGATCGAAGCCGGTGGCGCCCACTTCCAGACCGCGCAGCGCTTTCTGCAAGGATTCCTGCTGGGTGCGACCAATCGCCATCACTTCGCCGACAGACTTCATCTGGGTGGTCAGACGGTCGTTGGCGCCGGCGAATTTTTCGAAGTTAAAGCGTGGAATTTTAGTGACCACGTAGTCGATGGACGGCTCAAAAGAAGCCGGCGTGCGGCCGCCGGTGATGTCGTTCATCAGCTCGTCAAGGGTATAACCTACCGCCAGCTTGGCTGCCACTTTAGCAATCGGGAAGCCGGTCGCTTTGGAGGCCAGCGCCGAGGAGCGGGAGACGCGCGGGTTCATTTCAATAACGATCAGGCGACCGTTTTTCGGGTTGACCGCGAACTGTACGTTAGAGCCGCCGGTTTCGACACCGATTTCACGCAGCACCGCCATCGAGGCGTTACGCATGATCTGGTACTCTTTATCAGTCAGGGTCTGCGCCGGCGCAACGGTGATGGAGTCACCGGTGTGGATACCCATGGCGTCAAAGTTTTCAATCGAGCAGACGATGATGCAGTTATCGTTCTTATCGCGCACCACTTCCATCTCGTACTCTTTCCAGCCGATCAGTGATTCATCAATCAGCAGTTCGTTGGTCGGAGAGAGATCCAGGCCGCGTTCGCAGATTTCTTCGAACTCTTCGCGGTTATAGGCGATACCGCCGCCGGTGCCGCCCATGGTAAAGGACGGACGGATGATGCACGGGAAACCAACGTCGGCGGCAACCGCCAGCGCTTCTTCCATCGTGTGGGCGATACCAGAGCGCGCGGTGTCGAGACCGATTTTTTTCATCGCGATATCGAAACGGCGACGGTCTTCGGCTTTATCAATCGCATCGGCGGTGGCGCCAATCATAGTCACACCGAATTCAGCCAGAACGCCCTGACGCTCCAGCTCGAGCGCGCAGTTCAGCGCAGTCTGGCCGCCCATGGTCGGCAGCACCGCGTCCGGGCGCTCTTTTTCGATGATTTTACGCACCACTTCCCAGTGAATCGGCTCGATATAGGTGGCATCGGCCATTTCCGGGTCAGTCATGATGGTCGCCGGGTTAGAGTTCACCAGGATAACGCGGTAGCCTTCTTCACGCAGGGCTTTACAGGCCTGGGCTCCGGAGTAGTCAAACTCACACGCCTGACCGATAACAATCGGGCCCGCGCCCAGAATCAGGATACTTTTTATGTCTGTACGTTTTGGCATTGCTCTTTTACTCCTGATTATTTCGCGGACTGACGGTAGAGCTCAATTAACTCGATAAAGTGGTCGAACAGCGGTGCGGCATCGTGCGGCCCCGGGCTCGCTTCCGGGTGGCCCTGGAAGCTGAACGCCGGTTTATCGGTACGATGGATCCCCTGCAGGGTGCCGTCGAACAGCGACTTGTGGGTCACGCGCAGGTTAGCCGGCAGCGTGGCTTCATCCACCGCGAAACCGTGGTTCTGGGCGGTGATCATCACCACATTGTTGTCGATATCTTTCACCGGATGGTTGCCGCCGTGGTGGCCGAACTTCATCTTAATGGTCCTGGCACCGCTCGCCAGCGCCAGCAGCTGATGGCCAAGGCAGATGCCGAATACCGGAATATCGGTCTCAAGGAATTTTTCAATCGCCTCGATAGCGTAATCGCACGGCGCCGGGTCGCCAGGGCCGTTGGAGAGGAAGATACCGTCCGGATTCAGCGCCAGTACGTCCGCGGCGGAGGTCTTCGCTGGCACCACCGTCAGGCGGCAGCCGCGGTCAACCAGCATCCTCAGGATGTTACGTTTCGCGCCGAAGTCATATGCCACGACGTGGAACGGCAGCTCGCTTTCCGCTTTCGCTTCCGGCAGGTCGCCCGCCAGGGTCCAGCTGCCTTGCGTCCAGCTATAGGTTTCTGCGGTGGTCACTTCCTTCGCCAGATCCATGCCGTTCAGGCCCGGGAACGCTTTCGCTTTTTCCAGCGCCAGCTGGGCATCCGGGCTGTCGCCCGCGATGATGCAGCCGTTCTGCGCTCCTTTCTCACGCAGCAGACGCGTCAGCTTGCGGGTATCGATATCGGCAATCGCCACGATGTTATGGCGCTTCAGATAGGAAGAGAGGTCTTCGGTACTGCGGAAGTTGCTGGCAATCAGCGGCAGGTCGCGAATAACCAGCCCCTGCGCATGTACCTGAGAAGATTCTTCATCGGCGGCGTTGGTGCCGACATTACCAATATGGGGATAAGTAAGAGTGACGATTTGGCGGGAATAGGAAGGATCAGTGAGGATTTCTTGATAACCGGTCATTGAAGTATTGAAAACGACTTCCCCAACCGCCGTGCCGGTTGCCCCGATGGCCCGACCGTGAAACTGGGTTCCGTCTTCCAGAACCAATAGCGCTGACTTAATCAAAACATCCTCCAGAGAATATCCACTCACTTTATTTGCATATTAATTCATAAACACGATCTGAATCAATGCAAATCTGTTGCCCGCAGATTTTTGGCAAACGGCGGCATTCTGGAGAGATGTCGGATAAAAGTCAACTCAAAGCGGAGATTTTTAATGTCATTTTACGCCACTGGCGCATAACACGTGATTTTTACGCTAAAAAGATCAACAAACCTGGCTGAGAAAACGCTTGCGGACGTGAAAGAGTGTAAAACAGAGCCCTAACCAGCAAAAAAGTGGACCAGATGGTCAAAATTTACATTTCATTCACTAAAAAACAGGTTAATACTTCATATTTTACCAATCACGCCACAAAAACACTTCGTAATCCGCAAAAATAAAGAAGGGCAACAAAATATTGCCCCTTGCATCAATAACTTATTGATAGCAATAACCACATCACGATGGGTAATAATCGTTATAAAGCATTCAGATCCAGCACGTCACGCATATCAAATAGGCCATTTTTCTTAG
The DNA here is from genome assembly GCF_020526085.1 of Klebsiella africana. Classification (NCBI taxonomy): domain Bacteria; kingdom Pseudomonadati; phylum Pseudomonadota; class Gammaproteobacteria; order Enterobacterales; family Enterobacteriaceae; genus Klebsiella; species Klebsiella africana. Next base: position 4,420,924 of record NZ_CP084874.1, read on the forward strand.
CTTTCAGCCATAAAGCTGAACGAACCGCGCCATTAGCAAAGGTCATTCGGCTGGACGCTTTATGGGTGATCTCGATACGCTCACCGATATCAGCAAACATTGCCGTATGCTCCCCGACGATATCGCCCGCACGGACGGTCGCGAAGCCAATGGTACCCGGAATGCGTTCGCCGGTATGACCTTCACGACTGTAGACAGCGCAGTCCTTCAGATCTTTGTTCAATGCTCCGGCGATCGCTTCGCCCATCGCCAGCGCGGTGCCTGACGGCGCATCCACTTTATGCCGGTGATGCGCTTCGATAATTTCGATGTCGGTATAGTCGCCCATCACCTTCGCCGCCTTCTCCAGCAGCTTCAACAGGACGTTGACGCCGACGCTAAAGTTAGCGGCGAAGACAATGGCAATCTCCTGCGCGGCGTCGCGAATCGCCTGTTTGCCGGCGTCGTCAAACCCGGTGGTGCCGATGACCATTCCTTTGCCGTGCTCGCGGCAAAACGCCAGGTGGTTCAGCGTGCCTTCCGGGCGGGTAAAATCGATCAGGACGTCGAAATCGTCTTTAACCGCCGACAGGCTGTTTTGCACCGTAACGCCCGCTTTTCCTGCGCCCGCCAGCTCGCCAGCATCGCTGCCCACCAGGCTTGACCCTTCGCGCTCCAGCGCCGCGCCCAGCGCCACGCCTTCCATCTGCAATGCAGCCTGAATTAACTGGCGTCCCATCCGGCCGCCCGCGCCGGCGATGGCCACGCGGATTTGTGCATCATGCATAGCTATTCTCTTTTGTTAACATTACGTAAATTGTTTTCAGAGTAACCAGCCCATCAGCGGGCCGCTACTCAAAAACGCCGATAATTAGAAATTTATGACAAACGGCGAACGATATCAGTAAAAACTATAAGATTGGGCTGAAATGCGTGCTTTGCGGGTGCTCTCTCAGAGACGATAATGGACGTTTTCGTCATCTGTTGGTTTCAAGAAATAAGATGGACTAAATCTGGCAAACTCGACCGACCAGCGTTGAAATGCTATGGAAACATTATACTTCCGGTAGAGCAGAAAGCCTTACGCCAGGGTATAGCTGACCACCAGCTGCCCCTTCTTCATCTTAATCTGACTGATAACAATGTCGCCCAGCTCTGACAGACGGGCGACATGGGTCCCCCCGCAGGGATAAGCGGGCAGGTCGCCGAATCCCACCTGGCGTAAGCCATCAGCGAACGTCACCTGACGCGGTAAGTCCTGCGCCTGCCATCCCTTCACCTGCGTCAGCAGCGCGCTGGCGTCCGGCAGCGCGGCGCTATTCCGGCTGGTAAAGGTTATCCGCCCTTCGCCGGGCCAGTGGTGCGCTTTCACCGGTTGCCAGCCAAGCTGTTCGCCCGCCAGGCCAAGCAGATGACCGGCGGAATGCAGACGGGCGTGCAACTGTCTCGTAGGTGCATCAATTTTCATCTCCACTTCACCAGCAGAAAGCGGCTGCGCCACGATGTGCAATACGCTGTCGCCACGCACGATAACCGTCTCCACCACCTGGCCAGCTAACCAGCCGCGGTCCGCCGGTTGTCCCCCTCCCTGTGGATGAAACAACGTATGATCCAGTTCGATAGCGTAGCGGCCATCCGCTTCAGCGGTGCAGGTGATGATCTGGGCACGCCCGTCAGTGGCGTCGCTGGTGTAATAAACCCGTTCAGTCATGATGATTCTCCTCTCTGTCCGCTCAGTATATTGTTAATATCGACAGCGATAATCCCACCACCCGCCAATGCACTCTTGCTCCGGGAGCACAAATGAATCTGAAACTCCTGCCGGATCTCGCCCTCTTCGTCCAGATCGTCGACCAGGGCAGCTTCTCCGCCGTCGCCCGCCAGAACGGCATTACCCCTTCTGCCGTAAGCCGCAGCGTATCGCGGCTGGAACGGGAGATGGGCTGTAAACTTCTGCAGCGTACCACCCGAAAGCTACGCCTGAGCGATGCCGGAGAAACGGTCTATCACCATGCGCAGGAGATGCAGGATGCGGCGCGGCAGGCGATGGATTCCGCCAGCAGCAACCAAACGGTCGCCCAGGGGAAGCTGACCCTCAGCGTACCGAAAGCCGTCGGTCGCTTTGTGATCCACCCGCTGATGATGGCGTTTTTCCAGCGTTACCCGCAGGTGGATGTCTGCCTGCGGCTGGAAGATCGCCCTCTGGATTTTATCGATGACGGTATTGATCTGGCGCTACGCATCACCGATACCCCCTCCCCCGGCCTGCATGGCAAACCACTGATGCCAATCAGGCACGTTATTTGCGCCACTGAGGCTTATTTACAGCAGCACGGTACGCCGCACACGCCGCAGGATCTGCGCATACATAGCTGCATCAGCCTTGGCGAAACGCCTGCCGACGCGCGCTGGAAGTTTCGCCGGGAAGGGAAAACCGAAACGGTGCAAACGTACGGGCGGTACGCCGCCAACCATACCGCCGTACGCCTCGACGCGGTCAGGCAGCATGTGGGGATCGGCAGCCTGCCGCTGTTCACCGCCCGTGAGGCGCTGGCGAACGGCGATATCGTGCAGGTGCTGCCAGAGTGGGAATTTATCAGCAGCTATTCCGGCGATCTGTGGCTGCTGTGGGCGGGAAATAAGCATATGCCCGCCAGAATGCGGGCAATGATTGATTATCTCAGCGAGACGGTGCCGGCGCTGAACGCAGGCAGCACATTAACAGCGAAATAACGCCAAACCAGGGAATAATGACCCCCAGTACGAACCAGATCCCGGAGCGACCGATATCATGCATCCGCCGGCAGCCAACAGCCAGCAAAGGGATCACCATCAACAGTAGCCACAGCGCCGCAAAGGGTATGACAACAAAACTGAGGATCCCGTAGTGAGGGTCAACAAGGGTGGCCAGACTCCAGGCGGCCATTGGCGCGGTGGCGATCAGCACATTGATAAGAAAAAACGTCCAAAACTGCTGCCGGCTGGCGCGTCCGCTAAAGTTAAAGGTCTCTTTCCAGCCGCTCAAATACGCCTGTCCATAGGTCATTGCTTTTCTCCTTGAAAATCGAGTGATATATCACGGCGCCAGGGCAATCACCTCCGCTGCCCAGCGCTGAAACCCTTCGACGTCGATGTCCAGCGCCACCTGCGCATTCGCCGGCTGGCCCAGCCGCCCTTCGATATCCACCACCGTGGTGCCGGCGGTCCAGGTGCCCTGTGTCTCTACGGTCACAAAACACGGCTGGAGAGTGAACAGTTCCGGGCGTACCAGCCATGCGATAGCGCACAAGTCGTGCATGCGCAGACCACTGCTCATGCTGCCGCTGCGATAGTGGCTAAACAGGGCATGAAGCATTTTACCGGTCTGATTCAGCGTCGGCAGGGTCGCCAGATAATCTGCCGTCAGCAGCGCCCGGTTGGTGACGTCCAGCCCACACATTACAATCTCCAGTCCACTGTGGAACACTTTTGCGGCGGCTTCCGGATCGATAGCAATATTGAATTCCGCATTCGGCGTGAAGTTGCCGCGCCCCGCCGAGCCGCCCATAATCACCAGTCGGCGAATGTTAAACACACATTCCGGATACTGGGTCAGCAGCAGCGCAATATTGGTCAGCGGACCAATCGCCACCAGGGTGATCGGCTCGGCAGCGTGCATGAGCGCATCGCGGATCGCCTGGAAGGCCGGCTTGGCCAGCGGTTGACGTTGATGCTCAACAAAGTCATACCCTTCCATGCCAGATTCGCCATGCACCGAGGCGGCGTCGCGCAACGGACGCACCAGCGGCATTGAAGCGCCCTGCGCCAGCGGCACATCGGCATTCCAGAAGTGCAGCAGCTGCAGCGCGTTACGGGTCGTCTTCTCCACCGAGACATTGCCCGCCACGGTGGTCATCAGCTGCAGATCCAGCTCAGGCGCGAAGAGCGCCGCGGCAATGGCGGCGGCATCGTCGATGCCCGGATCGGTATCAAGAATGATTGGTAAGCGCATGGTTTCTCCCTAAAAAAAATGCCAGACGTGAGTCTGGCATCTTCTCATATTGCAGTCGGAAAGAACTTATTCTACTTCACGGACATCCACACGCAGCTCTTTCGGCACTTCAAAGACGATATTCTCTTCACGGCCTTCCAGCGGCACGGCTTCACCGCCGCCCAGCTCCTGCAGGCGGGTAATAACGTTCTGCACCAGAATATCCGGGGCTGACGCCCCCGCCGTCACGCCGACGCAGGCAACATCTTTAACCCATGCTTCCTGAATATCAGAAGCATCGTCAATCAGATAGGCCGCCTTACCCATCCGCTGTGCCAGCTCGGCGAGGCGGTTAGAGTTGGAGGAGTTTTTCGACCCGACCACCAGCACCACGTCAGCTTGCTCCGCCAGCGCGCGCACGGCTTCCTGACGATTGGTGGTGGCATAGCAAATGTCATCTTTACGCGGACCAACGATTTTCGGGAAACGCGCGCGCAGAGCGTCAATAACGTCGGACGTATCGTCGACGGAGAGCGTGGTCTGGGTCATAAAGGACAGCCGGGCGTCATTTTTCACTTCCAGCTTCAGCACATCTTCCGGCGACTCGACCAGGTACATTCCCCCTTCCGGGTTGTTGTACTGCCCCATGGTGCCTTCAACTTCCGGATGGCCGGCGTGGCCAATCAAAATCGACTCTTCGCCGCGGCGGCTGGCGCGGGCGACTTCCATATGGACTTTGGTCACCAGCGGACAGGTGGCGTCGAACACCGTCAGGTCGCGGCTCTTCGCTTCATTACGTACCGCCTGCGACACGCCGTGGGCGGAGAAAATCAGGATCGCGCCGTCCGGAACTTCGCTAATCTGTTCGATAAAAATAGCGCCACGCTTGCGCAGGCTATCCACCACATAGCGATTGTGCACCACTTCATGACGAACATAGATCGGTGCGCCATACAGCGTCAGCGCGTTTTCTACAATGCTGATAGCGCGGTCAACACCAGCGCAAAAGCCGCGCGGGTTAGCCAACAGGATCTGCATGTTACTCCTCCAGCGCCGGATCGATCTCCAGCACTTCAATATCAAAATGAACAGTGCGCCCGGCCAGCGGATGGTTGAAGTCAACGGTGATGGAATCGCCGTTCACTTCGCGGATCACGCCAGGCATTTCGCTGCCATCCATTGCGGTAAAGAGCATAATCGCGCCGATCTCCGGCTCGCCAGCGTCGATAAACTCGCGGCGAGAGAAATACTGAATCAGGTCCGGGCTGGGTACGCCAAAGGCGGCGTCAGGCTCCAGCGAAAAGGCCTTTTTCTCCCCCTCTTTCAGACCGAGAAGCTGTTGCTCCAGCCCTTCAGACAGAGAGGTGTCGCCGAGGCGAAACAGCGCCGGTTTACCGTTATTGCGGGTAGATTCAGCCGTGGAGCCATCATCCAGCTTCAGGGTGAAGTGAACGAGGACCGCGCTGTTGCTCTGTACGGATTTAGACATGCAAATTGCTCGCTTGTTTTAGGCCACCTGCTGCCCGGAGGCGCTACGCTTACCGGGCCTAAGGGAGGCCACTAATTCTGTAGGCCGGGTAAGCGTAGCGCCACCCGGCATTGAGATTTACGCCTGCTCTTTCGCGTTCGGTTTCGGCAAGAAACCTTCCAGCACAATCAGCGCTGCGCCGATGCAGATCGCACTATCGGCGAGGTTGAAGGTGGCGAAATGCCAGTCGCCGACGTAGAAGTCGATCATATCGACCACAAAGCCGTGCCACAGGCGATCGAACAAGTTGCCCAGCGCGCCGCCGATAATCAGCGCGTAGGCAATGTTGTTCAGCTTTTGCGTTGCCTTCGAACGGTACATCAGCACCGTCAGTACCACGCAAATGCCGATCGCGATCCCGGAAAAGAACCAGCGCTGCCAGCCGCCACTGTCGGCGAGGAAGCTAAAGGCCGCGCCGTAGTTGCGGGCATAATGCAGATTAAGCGACGGGAACAGCGGAACCGTCTCCCCCAGAGCGAAGTTCTGGAGGATCAGGAATTTGCTGCCCAGATCGATAATCAGCACGGCTACGACCACCCACAGCCAGCGTAGCCCCGTTGAACAGATCGATTTACTCATCAGGCGAATTTACGTTGCTCGCCGTCACCGGCGACGTTGCTCACACAGCGTCCGCAGATTTCCGCGTGTTCCGCCACCTTGCCGATATCAGTGGTGTAATGCCAGCAGCGCGGGCATTTCTCACCTTCGGCCTTACTCAATGCGACTTTCAGCCCTTTGAGCAGTTCGCTCTGCTGCGCATCAACAGGCGCGCTCGCATAGTCTGCGACGTTCGCCCCAGAGGTCAACAGGACAAATCGCAATTCATCGCCCAGCGCGTTGAGTTTTGCCGCCAGATCGGCATCGGCATACAGCGTGACCGCCGCTTCCAGCGAGCCGCCGACTTTCTTATCCGCACGCGCCTGCTCGATCACCTTGTTGACTTCGCCGCGTACCTTCAGCAGCTCATCCCAGAAACCGTCGTTCATCGCTTCGTCGTCGGCCAGGCCGAACAGACCTTCATACCACTCGCCGGTGAAGACGTATTTCTCACGCTCGCCCGGCAGGTAGCCCCAGATTTCGTCCGCGGTGAAGGACATGATCGGCGCCATCCAGCGCACCAGCGCTTCCACGATATGGAACAGCGCAGTCTGGCAGCTACGACGCGCCACGCTGTCCGCCTTGGCGGTGTACTGGCGGTCTTTGATGATGTCGAGGTAGAACGAGCCCATCTCGATGGAGCAGAAGCGCATCAGGCGCTGCACCACTTCATGGAAGTCGTAGGATTCGTAGGCTTTCAGGATATCTTCCTGTGCCGCCTGCGCGCAGCCGACCGCCCAGCGGTCCAGCACCACCATATCTTCCGGTTTAACCATGTCTTTCGCCGGATCGAAACCATTCAGGTTCGCCAGCAGGAAGCGCGCGGTGTTACGGATACGACGATAGCTGTCGGCGGCGCGTTTGAGGATCTCATCGGAGACCGCCATTTCGCCGGTGTAGTCGGTGGAAGCCACCCACAGGCGCAGGATATCGGCGCCGAGCTTGTTCATCACGTCCTGCGGGCTAACGGTGTTGCCGATAGACTTGGACATTTTACGGCCCTGGCCGTCGACGGTGAAGCCGTGGGTCAGTACCTGACGATATGGCGCCTTGCCTTTCATCGCCGTGGAAATCATCAGCGAAGACATGAACCAGCCACGATGCTGGTCAGAACCTTCCAGATACATATCGGCAGCGTGACCGGCGAATTCCGGACGCACGTCAACCACGGAGGAGTGGGTCGACCCGGAGTCAAACCAAACGTCAAGGGTATCCGGCACTTTCTCGTAGCTGTCAGCGTCATCGCCAAGGATGTCGCGGGAATCGAGATCCCACCACGCCTGGATGCCGTCGACTTCAACACGCTTCGCCACTTCTTCCATCAGCTCAAGGGTACGCGGGTGCAGTTCGTGAGTTTCTTTATGCACGAACAGCGACATCGGCACGCCCCAGGTGCGCTGACGGGAGATACACCAGTCAGGACGGTTAGCAACCATCGATTCGATACGCGCCTGGCCCCAGTCCGGGATCCACTGCACGCCTTTGATCTCTTTCAGCGACTGCGCGCGCAGGCCTTTCTGATCCATGCTGACGAACCACTGTGGGGTGGCGCGGAAGATGATCGGCGACTTGTGGCGCCAGCAGCACGGATAGCTGTGCTGCATTTTTTCCACATGCAGCAGCGCGCCACGCTCACGCAGCATCTCAACGATGATGTCGTTGGCTTTGAAAACATTAATGCCGTCCAGAGACGGATAGGTACCTGGCAGGTAAGCGCCGTCCGGGCCAACCGGGTTAGCGATTTCCAGACCGTATTTCTGGCTAATGGTGTAGTCGTCCGGACCGTGGCCACCGGCGGTATGTACCGCACCGGTACCCGCATCCAGCGTCACGTGGTCGCCAAGGATCGCCGGCACGTCGAAATCGAGGAACGGATGCTTGAAGCGCATCAGTTCGAGCTCGGAACCCTGTACCGCCGCCAGGATAGTGTAATCCGTCGCGCCAACGCGCTTCATTACGCTCTCAACCAGGTCTTTCGCCAGGATTAGCGCCTGGCCGTCAACCTGCACCAGCGCATAGTCAAATTCCGGCGACAGGGAGATAGCGCGGTTAGCCGGCAGGGTCCACGGGGTGGTGGTCCAGATAACCAGCGACACCGGGCCGTTGACGTCGGCTACGCCGAATTTCGCCAGTATTGCGGCTTTGTCTACCGCGTGGAACGCGACATCGATAGACGGAGAGGTTTTGTCGTAATACTCCACTTCCGCTTCCGCCAGCGCGGAACGGCAGTCTACGCACCAGTGCACCGGTTTGGCGCCTTTATGCAGGTGGCCATTACCGATGATTTTGCCCAGCGCGCGGATGATGTTGGCTTCGGTTTTGAAGTCCATGGTCAGGTACGGATGCGACCAGTCGCCTAGCACGCCGAGACGGATAAAGTCTTTACGCTGGCCGTCGATCTGCTCGGCGGCATATTCGCGGCACTTAGCGCGGAATTCGGCGGCGGTGAACTTCTCGCCCGGCTTGCCGTATTCCTGCTCCACTTTCAGCTCGATCGGCAGGCCGTGGCAGTCCCAGCCCGGAACGTAAGGCGAGTCATAGCCCGTCAGTCCTTTGGACTTAACGATAATGTCTTTCAGAATCTTATTTACCGAGTGACCAATATGAATGCTGCCATTCGCATAAGGAGGGCCATCATGCAGAATGAAGGTTTTTTTGCCTTTTTTGGCTGCACGAATGATGCCGTACAGGTCATCATCAGTCCAACGCGCCAGCATTCCCGGTTCGCGTTTGGCGAGGTCGCCACGCATAGGGAACCCTGTTTCCGGCAAATTCAGGGTCGATTTATAGTCACTCATCAGATTCTCGGTTCCGTATTTCGGTTTGATAAACACCAGTGGCTCAGGCCTGGCTGGTCAGCCCAAATAATTCGCGGGCCGTTAACTCATCACGTGCGATTTGCGCCTTCAGCTCGTCCAGCGACGCAAACCGCTGCTCGTTACGTATCTTTTTACGCAGTACTACATTGATATGGCGACCGTAGAGGTCCATTACAACGTCCAACAGATGTACTTCGAGCTGCTGACGCACGCCCGCAACCGTTGGACGGGTGCCAATATTGGCGACGCCCGCTATCGGTTTGTCGCCCAGCCCTGTCACTTCTACCGCATAGACCCCTTTAACCGGGGAAACCTGACGACGCAGCGGTAAGTTCGCCGTCGGAAAACCTATGGTACGGCCCAGTTCGTCGCCATGCACGACGCGTCCGGAGATGCTAAATGGATGGCCGAGCAGTGTCTCCGCAAGAAGAAGATCGTCATCGGCCAGCGCCTGGCGCACCGCCGTGCTGCTGATCCGCACCCCGCCTTCACAGAAGGTCTGGGTGCTGGTAACGTCAAAGCCATATTCCGCCCCCGCCTTTTGTAATAACAAGAAATCCCCCTGGCGACCAGCGCCAAAGCGGAAATCGTCACCAACGGCGAGGAACTGCACGCCCAGGCGGCGCACCAGCAGTTCACTGATAAAATCCTGTGCGGTTAGCGCGGCGAACCGGCGGTCAAAGCGAACGCACAATACATAGTCAACCCCGCTTTCAGCCAGATAGCCCAGCTTTTCACGCAGGCGGGTCAGCCGTGCCGGGGCTTTATCGGCGGCAAAGAGCTCCAGCGGCTGGGGTTCAAAAATCATTACCACGACCGGTAAACCGCGCTGGCGGCCCTCTTCGCGCAACCGCTGCAGCAGCGCCTGATGCCCACGATGCACGCCGTCGAAATTACCAATGGTCAGCACGCACCCGTGCGGGGCCTGACTGAGATTATGTATGCCGCGTATCAGCTTCATGTCTGGCTCAAAACAGTGAAAATCGTCCGAGTATACCTTGTACAACTGTCAACGTTAACCAGCGATTGCACCTCGGCAACGAAAGTTCTCAGGAATTCATTCACTCAGCGCGAGAAAGCGGGAAAACTGCCCGCGCCCGGCGATTTTTATGGTGGAAAGGCTGTATTCGCCTGCAACAAGCTGGTAGAATCTTGCGCCATCACTACGTAATGAAGCGCTGTGGTGTTAAACGGCGCTTATTTGCACAAATCCATTGACAAAAGAAGGCTAAACGGGCATATTCCTCGGCCTTTGAATTGTCCATATAGAACACATTTGGGAGTTGGACCTTGGCTAATATCAAATCAGCTAAGAAGCGCGCCGTTCAGTCTGAAAAGGCTCGCAAGCACAACGCTAGCCGTCGCTCTATGATGCGTACTTTCATCAAGAAAGTATACGCAGCTATCGAAGCTGGCGACAAAGCTGCTGCACAGAAAGCATTTAACGAAATGCAACCGATCGTGGACCGTCAGGCTGCTAAAGGTCTGATCCACAAAAACAAAGCTGCGCGTCATAAAGCTAACCTGACCGCACAGATCAACAAACTGGCTTAATCGCTGCTTGTTGTCGCTTTGTGAAAAAACCCGCGAAAGCGGGTTTTTTTATGCCTGTTATCCTCTCCCGGCGCCGCACGCTGGCGCGATCTGAGCCACGCCAGCCCACGCCTTCCGGCTATCGGGGTTCGGTGAACAGCGACGAATAATCGCGATTACAGATACGCTGTACCGCCGGGTGCTGAATCATTCGTTCAGCGAAAATAGCGTGATACTCCTCCATCACGCTATCCATACGGCCAATTTCGACAATTGATTCATCATGGTAGAAATCATGCGCGTAGAGCGTCGGCGCGACAAATATCGCATTATGTGCGGCGCCGAAGGCTTTCATGAGCGCCGCGTCGTCAAACTCGCCGAGGATCTCCACTTTCAGCCCCTGCACATTAATCCAGTTCAGCAGCTTACGTCCCAGCATCGATCGCCGGCCGGGGATCAGCAGCCGTCGCTCTTCGAGACAGGCCGGGAACGGCTTCGTCGGCGCCGGGTTCATGCACCAGAAGCTGACGCTGCACTCGCCGATCTTCACCGAAAACAGCCCTTCCTGCTGCGTCGAGTCGATCGGGCAGTCAGAGATAATCATGTCGAGCTTATGCTGGCTCAGCTGCTCCAGCAGTAGCTCATGGGTGGATTCAAAACAGCGCAGATGGATCTGCTCGCTCTCAACGACGGCGGCATCCAGCACGCCGCTCACCAGCCGTTTCGAGAGCGCATCGGCCACGCCGACGTCAAACAGCAGGTTCGACTCTTTGCGATAGTTGACGATGTCGAGCATCTCCTGGCTGAGGGTAAACATCCGGTCGGCGTAACGGAAGACCAGCTCTCCCAGCTCGCTCGGCTCAAGCCCTCTTCCCTTTCGCTTAAATAACTTACCCTGCAGGCGCTCCTCCAGGGCTTTGATCTGCCCGGTAATGGTCTGCGGCGTCAGAAATAGCGCCTCCGCCGCGCCCACGACGGACCCTTCTTTATAAACGTGCCAGAAGTAGTACAGATGGTTGTAGTTGATATGTGACATGCTTCTCTCCCTGATAATGTCCAGGAGGGCCTGGCAGGCCCTCCTGCGGAAAGGTTATACCGCGAGGCGAGTATCCGTCACGCGCTGACGCAGTATGAGGTAGCCGGTGACTGCCGATAACACTGAGCCAATTAAGATGCCCAGCTTAGCCCAGTTGATCAACGCAGGATCCACGTTGCCGAAAGCCAGAGTGGCGATGAAAATCGACATCGTAAAGCCAATCCCACACAGGATACCCACCGCCATAATCTGCTTGCAGGTGGTCCCCGCCGGCAGCGAAGCCCACTTCAGCTTCAGCGCCAGCCAGCAGAACAGGCTGATCCCCAGCGGCTTACCGATAAACAAGCCAGCCATGATGCCCAGCGGCAGGAGCGACGTCAGCCCGGCAAGGGTGACCCCCTGCAGTGAGACCCCGGCGTTAGCGAAGGCAAACAGCGGCAGGATCATAAACGCCACCCACGGGTGCAGGACATGCTCAAGCGCTTTAGCCGGTGACTTGCCATGCTTTTCCTCGAGCGGGATCATAAAGCCGACAATCACCCCGGCAAGGGTCGCGTGAACGCCAGACTTTAGCACCGCCGTCCACAGCACCGCGCCAACCAGAATATAGATCCCGGTACGCCGTACGCCGCTCAGATTCAGGGCCACCAGCACCGCAATCGCCGCCGCCGCCACGCCCAGCGAGAGCATGGACAGGTCATGGGTATAAAACAGCGCGATAATCACGATAGCCCCGAGGTCATCAATAATCGCCAGCGCCATCAGGAAAATCTTCAGCGCCGTCGGCACGCGACTGCCTAGCAGCGCCAGCACGCCGAGGGCAAAGGCAATATCCGTCGCCGCCGGGATCGCCCACCCTTCTCTGGCGACAGGATCCTGGGCGTTAAAGGCCAGATAGACCAGCGCCGGGACAATCATGCCTCCCAGTGCGGCGATTACCGGGAAGACCGCCTGACGACGACTGGCCAGAGAGCCCTGAATCAACTCGCGCTTGACCTCCAGGCCAATCAGCAAAAAGAACACCGCCATCAGGGCATCATTGATCCATAACAGCATGTTCTTGTTGATCTCCAGCGCGCCCACACGCAGCTGTACTGGCGTCTCAAGGAAGGAGTGATACAGACCGCTGGTCACACTGGTGTTGGCCATCACCATCGCCAGCGCGGCAGCGATGATTAAGACAATGCCGCCGGAAGCATCGCTACTAAAGAATCGTTGCAGATGTTTCACTTTTACTTTCATCCTGTTGGTGAATAACTCGATAAAAGCATAATACACATACTGATAACTCGAAAAAATCAGATTTAAGTTGGGTTAACACTCGTTTTTTACGAGTTAAACGGCGTTTCTAAGACAAAAAAAGCCCGGGCAGCAAAGGCCCGGGCCGGATATCAACAAAGGCGGTATTAGCGGGTCAAGTCGTCGAAGAACTTCTTCACGCCGTCAAAGAAGCTTTTCGAGCGCGGGCTGTTATTTTCCCCGGTCGGACCGCCGAAGCTTTCCTGCAGCTCTTTCAGCAGCTGTTTCTGCTTCTCATTCAGCCCCACCGGCGTCTCCACCACTACGCGGCACAGCAGATCGCCCTGCGCGCCGCCGCGAACAGACTTCACGCCCTTCCCACGCATGCGGAACAGCTTGCCGGTCTGGGTTTCACCCGGAATTTTCAGGTTTACGCGGCCGTCAAGCGTTGGGACCTCAATCTCACCGCCCAGCGCTGCCATGGTGAAGTTGATCGGAACTTCGCAGTACAGGTTATTACCTTCACGCTCAAAGATAGCGTGCTGCTTCACCTGGACCTGAACGTACAGATCGCCTGCCGGTGCGCCATGCTCGCCGGCCTCGCCTTCGCCCGCCAGACGGATCCGGTCACCGGTATCCACGCCCGCCGGAATTTTAACCGACAGGGTTTTGGTCTTCTCTACGCGGCCATGGCCATGACATTTATTGCACGGATCTTTAATCAGCGTACCGCGTCCCTGGCAGTGCGGACAGGTCTGCTGTACCGCAAAAAAGCCCTGGCGCATCTGCACCTGACCTGCACCATGACAGGTAGGACAGGTCTGCGGTTTGCTGCCGGCCTTGGCGCCGCTGCCGTGGCAGACGTCGCACTCTTCCAGCGTCGGAATACGGATCTCTTTAGTGACGCCACGCACCGCTTCTTCCAGCGTCAGCTCCATGTTGTAACGGAGATCGGCACCGCGTGCCGCGCGCTGACGACCACGTCCGCCGCCAAAGATATCGCCGAAAACATCGCCAAAGATATCGCTGAAATCAGCACCGCCGCCAAAACCGCCGCCGCCGCCCATGCCGCCCTGTTCGAAGGCCGCGTGGCCGTACTGATCGTAGGCCGCACGCTTCTGGGCATCAGTCAGGATTTCATACGCTTCTTTGATTTCTTTAAATTTGGCTTCAGCCTCTTTATCACCCTGGTTGCGGTCCGGGTGATATTTCATGGCCAGGCGCTTATAAGCCTTTTTGATTTCACGCTCTTCCGCTGTTTTGGAAACGCCTAAAATCTCGTAGTAATCTTGCTTTGCCATCGGTGTTTTTCAGCCCCTTAACATGCGTGCACGGGCGGAGAGGAAACCTCTTCGCCCGTGCCAGTGTTTTACCCGTTCAAAGGGCGATTATTTTTTATCTTTCACTTCTTCGAACTCAGCGTCGACAACATCGTCGTCTTTCGCGTTGCTCGCCTGAGCGTCAGCGGAACCCGCCTGCTGCTGAGCGTGCTGCTGCTGAGCGATTTCCATCAGCTTCTGAGAAGCCTGCGCCAGCGCCTGCATTTTCGCTTCGATATCCGCTTTGTCTTCGCCTTTCAGCGAAGTTTCCAGCGCGGTCAGCGCAGACTCAATGGCAGTTTTGTCGTCAGCCGGCAGTTTATCGCCTGCTTCTTCAACCTGCTTACGAGTGCTGTGCAGCAGATGATCGCCCTGGTTGCGGGTCTGTACCAGCTCTTCGAACTTACGGTCAGATTCAGCGTTAGCTTCTGCTTCGCGAACCATTTTCTGAATTTCTTCTTCATTCAGACCGGAAGACGCTTTGATGGTGATCTTCTGCTCTTTACCGCTGTTTTTGTCTTTCGCGGAAACGTGCAGGATACCGTCAGCATCGATATCGAAAGTCACTTCGATCTGCGGCATGCCGCGCGGCGCCGGGTTAATACCATCCAGGTTGAACTGACCCAGAGATTTGTTATCAGACGCGCGTTTACGCTCACCCTGCAGCACATGGATGGTTACCGCAGACTGGTTGTCTTCAGCGGTAGAGAACACCTGGCTGTGCTTGGTCGGGATGGTGGTGTTTTTGCTGATCAGCGCAGTCATTACGCCACCCATGGTTTCGATACCCAACGACAGCGGGGTTACGTCGAGCAGCAGTACGTCTTTCACATCGCCAGTCAATACACCGCCCTGAACGGCAGCACCGATCGCCACGGCTTCATCCGGGTTAACGTCTTTACGCGGTTCTTTACCAAAGAACTCGGCCACTTTCTTCTGCACCATCGGCATACGAGTCTGACCACCAACGAGGATCACGTCGTTGATATCAGAAACGGACAGACCGGCATCCTGCAGAGCGACTTTCAGCGGCTCGATGGAACGGTTAACCAGGTCTTCTACCAGGCTTTCCAGTTTCGCGCGAGTCACTTTGATGTTCATGTGTTTCGGACCGGTCGCGTCTGCAGTGATGTACGGCAGGTTAACGTCGGTCTGCTGAGCAGAAGACAGTTCAATCTTCGCTTTCTCAGCGGCTTCTTTCAGGCGCTGCATAGCCAGCGGGTCGTTGCGCAGGTCAATGCCCTGATCTTTCTTGAACTCATCAACGAGGTAGTTGATCAGACGCGTATCGAAGTCTTCGCCGCCCAGGTGGGTATCACCATTGGTCGCCAGAACTTCAAAGGTTTTTTCGCCATCAACTTCGTCGATTTCGATAATAGAGATATCGAAAGTACCACCACCGAGGTCGTAAACCGCGATAGTACGGTTGCCCACTTCTTTATCCAGACCATAAGCCAGCGCGGCCGCGGTTGGTTCGTTGATGATACGTTTAACTTCCAGACCGGCGATACGGCCGGCATCTTTGGTTGCCTGACGCTGCGCATCGTTAAAGTAAGCCGGTACGGTGATAACCGCTTCAGTTACCGGTTCACCCAGGTAATCTTCAGCCGTTTTCTTCATTTTCTTCAGCACTTCTGCAGAGATCTGCGGCGGTGCAGTTTTGGTGCCTTTCACATCCAGCCATGCGTCGCCATTGTCTGCGGCAACAATTTTGTATGGCATGATAGAAACGTCACGCTGAACTTCTTCGTCCTGGAAGCGGCGGCCAATCAGGCGTTTAATCGCAAACAGGGTGTTTTGCGGGTTTGTCACTGCCTGACGTTTAGCCGGCTGACCAACCAGAGTTTCACCATCCTGGGTATAGGCAATGATAGAAGGCGTGGTGCGATCGCCTTCGGCGTTCTCCAGCACGCGTGCAGTAGTGCCATCCATAATCGCTACACAAGAGTTGGTAGTACCCAGGTCGATACCAATAATTTTACCCATCTAAACGTCTCCACTAAAAATTCGATCAACATGTGGTTGTGAACCTGTAATAAGGGCGAAACGTGCGGTTTCAACTGCCCAGACATCATTTTTTTTCAGGTTCTTCACTGCGGTTGACTACAAGATGGGGTCGCCCACTCCGGCATCAAGGGGCAAGCATAAAAATTTTTTGCGTCGGATTCACACACAGTTACGGATGGCTTACCGAACAAGGTTGTTGGATGGCAAAAACGGCAGCGAAATATGTATACAAAAAACAAATTAAAACACCAAATATATTCATAATATCATTGACATAACCCGCAATACTTGCGCGCTAAAAGCCCCGTTTTCGCAGTGATAAACTCCCGCCACTGCACTTTGCTTATTCAGGGGACAAATTAATGAAATCGCTATACCGGCTTTCCGTGGGGCTTATCCTCGGCGCGTCATTTATCACCTCGGCGGCCGCTAACGACCATAAAATCCTCGGCGTGATAGCTATGCCGCGCAATGAAACCAACGACCTGACGCTGACGCTCCCCGTCTGCCGGGTGGTCAAACGCATTCAGCTCAGCGCCGACCGCGGCGATATACAGCTCTCCGGGGCAACGGTCTACTTTAAAGCCAGCCACGGCGCCAGCCACACACTGAACGTCCCCGCCGGGATCAAAGAGGGCAGCACCACCGGCTGGATCAACATCAATAGTGATAACGACAGCAAACGCTGTGTGAAAAAAATCGCTTTCTCCGGCCACACGGTGCACTCCTCAGATATGGCGTCACTGAAAATTATCGGCGATGACTAACGTCGTTCCCTGCCCGAGAGAAAACGTTATGCATATTAATTACCTGGATGATGACGATCTCGCCTTTCTGCGTGAGTGCAGCGAGGCGCATCTGGAAGCCTTTACCCGCATTCTGACCCACGGGGAAAATGGCAAACCCCGTCTCTCCAGCACGCTCCTGCGCAACGAGACTTTTTTAGCGATGGAGGGGCATCCGGAGCGCTATCGTCGCAACTGGCAGTTGATTGCTGGCGAGCTGCAGCATTTTGGCGGCGACAGCATCGCCAACACCCTGCGGCGCCATGGCAAATTTTATCGCGCGATCCTGCTGGATGTATGCAAGCGGCTGAAAGCGAAAGTCGACAAACAGATGTCGACGCCGCAGATCGAGCAGCAGTTGCTGACCCATTTTCTGCAAAATAGCTGGAAGAAGCTCGATGCAGCGCAAAAAGCGCAGTTTCTCGCCGCAGTGGAATGCCGGAGCAACGAGCTGGACACCCTGATGCCCCATCTGCTAAGGCATCGTAAGCTGAGCGAAGGCGTCACCCTGTTGCTGGATGAACGCTTAACCGCCATCCTGCGCACGCACGCCGCAGTAAGCGTTATCGGACATGGCCTGGTGCGCGGTGCCGGGCTGGGTGGACCGCTCGGCGCCGCGCTGAACAGCGTTAAAGCGGTGAGCGGCAGCGCCTATCGGGTCACCATCCCCGCGGTCCTGCATATTGCCTGTTTACGGCAAATGCTCCAGCCGCCGTCAGACAGCGCGGAAATTGGTGAAAAATACCCCGCCAGATCATAGACAGCCCTTTAGCGCCTCATTATTATGCCGCGCCCCGCCGCCAAGTCGCGGGGTAATGCTTCCCTTTTAATGATAATTTTGAGGAATTATGGGCAACACTAAGTTGGCTAATCCGGCACCGCTGGGCCTTATGGGCTTCGGCATGACCACTATTCTGCTTAACCTGGCGAATAGCGGCCTGTTCGCATTCGATGTAGCTATCCTGGCGATGGGCATTTTTTACGGCGGCATTGCGCAAATTTTTGCTGGCCTGCTGGAATACAAAAAAGGCAACACTTTTGGCTTAACCGCTTTTACCTCCTACGGCAGCTTCTGGCTGACGCTGGTGGCTATCCTTCTGATGCCGAAAATGGGCCTGGCAGACGCGCCTAACGCGCACTTCCTCGGTATGTACCTCGGCCTGTGGGGCGTCTTTACCCTGTTTATGTTCTTTGGCACCCTGAAGGCAGCCCGCATGCTGCAGTTTGTCTTCCTGAGCCTGACCGTACTGTTCGCGCTGCTGGCGATTGGCCATTTGGCCGATAACGAAAGCATTGTGAAGGTGGCCGGCTGGGTCGGCCTGGTTTGTGGCGCCAGCGCTATTTACCTGGCGATGGGTGAAGTGCTGAACGAGCAGTTCGGCCGCACCGTGCTGCCGATTGGCGAACCGCGCTAATCTTCTGCCGCCGTCCTGTCACAGGGCGGCGGCATGTCAGTCATCTTTAGCGCTGTAGCTCCCCTTCCGGCATTCCCGTCGGCGCCGTCAGCCCCTGACGTAGCCAGATACCTAATCCCAGCCCCATCAGCGACAGGGCCAGCACATACCATGCCGGCGCCATCGGCGACACGCCCATCAGCATGGTAACGGCAATCGGCGTCAGGCCGCCAAAGATCGCGTATGACAGGTTGTAGGAAAACGAGATGCCGGTGAAGCGTACTTCCGCCGGGAAGGCCCGTACCATCACATATGGCACCGCCCCCACCACGCCGACGCACAGCCCCACCGTGCCATAGAGCAGAAACAAGCGCTGCGGGCTGGCGCCGGCAAGATGATAAAAGGCCCAGCTGGCGACCGCCAGCAGCAGACTGCCGACGATAAAAGTGCGGCTGGCGCCGAAGCGGTCCGCCGCCAGCCCGGCGAGCAGACAGCCGATACACAACATAATGGTGGCGATGCTGTTGGCCTGCAGGGTAATGGCCGGCGCAAAACCATAGTGCTTCTGCAGCCAGACCGGTGACATCAGGATCACCACCACCACGCCTGCTGACAGCAGCCAGGTCAGTAGCATAGAGATCACTACCGCCTTCTGATGCTTGAGCGCCACCGCTTTCACCGGCAGCTCCTGCGCCAGCGCTTTGCGCTGTTGCATCTCAAGAAAGATGGGCGTCTCCTGCAACCAGCGGCGCAAATACATCGCGATCAGACCAAATATGCCGCCCAGCAGGAAGGGGATCCGCCAGCCGCCGTCGTGGATACCCTGCGGCGTCAGGCTGGTATTGATTAGCGTCGCCACTACCGATCCCAGCAGGATGCCTACCGTCAGGCCGGCCGTCAGCGTGCCGCAGGCGATACCAATGCGTTTTTCCGGGACATGCTCGGCGACAAACACCCAGGCGCCAGGCACCTCCCCGCCGATCGCCGCTCCCTGCAGAATACGCATCAGCAGCAACAGCAGCGGCGCGACGATACCCACCGAGCTATAGGTCGGCAGCAGGCCAATCGCCAGGGTCGGCAACGCCATTAGCAGGATGCTAAGGGTGAACATTTTCTTGCGCCCTACCAGATCGCCAAAGTGGGCCATGATGATCCCACCCAGCGGACGTGCCAGATACCCGGCGGCGAAAATGCCAAAAGTCTGCACCTGACGCAGCCATTCCGGTATATCCGCGGGGAAGAAAAGCTCACCGACAACGGTGGCGAAGAAAACAAAAATGATGAAGTCATAAAACTCCAGCGCGCCGCCAAGGGCGGCCAGCGTTAGCGTTTTATAATCCTGGCGGTCGAGCGGTCGGTTTGCATATGACATAACGCGATTTCATCCTGAGGTGTGCAGCGTATTTTATAGTGTGTAAAGTAAACAGCACTATATCGTAAATAAAACGGCACACCATCAGCGATGCAGGTTATGTCACAATTGCATCAAATTCAGGATAAAGTTTCGCGTCTGGCGCTCTTGGGACGAAATGCTTCTACTATAAGGCCATCGGTTTCCACATAGGGCCCCTCAAGCAACTGTATACAATAAGGTACACTTGCGAAAATACCGTGCACCAGCACGTTGCCGTCAGCATCTTTCACGCCTTCCAGGGTCTCCTGAATCGCTTTCGGTTGTCCAGGAAGATTGAGGATCAGCGCCTGCTTGCGGATCACCCCGACCTGCCGGGAAAGGATAGCCGTCGGCACAAAGTGTAGGCTAACCTGGCGCATTTGCTCGCCGAAGCCCGGCATCTCGCGATCGGCGATCGCCAGCGTGGCGTCAGGCGTCACATCGCGACGCGCAGGGCCGGTTCCGCCGGTGGTCAGCACCAGGTGGCACCCCATTTCGTCAACCAGTTCGCACAGCGTTTGCTCAATGATGACCTGTTCGTCCGGAATCAGGCGGGTCTGCAGTTCGAAGGGGGTGGTAAGGGCACGCGTCAGCCACTCTTCCAGTGCCGGGATGCCTTTATCCTGATAGACGCCGCTGGAGGCGCGATCGGAGATGGAAACTAAGCCGATTCGTAAGGTATTCATGGTTATTCCGTTCAAACTATGGCGTTAAACGAAATGATACACTGCCGGAGGCGGGACAGACAGTGTAAAGTGGCCGACGGGCGTCGGCCACCTGCGGTATTACAGCAGTTCGTCGATCATTTTTTCCAGTTTTTCCTGGTCGATCGCAAACTTACGGATACCTTCCGCCAGTTTGTCTACCGCCATCGGATCCTGGTTATGCTGCCACAGGAACTCAGACTCGGTAATACGCTCCGGACGGGCTTTCACTTCACCGGTATACACCAGTTTACGCTCAACCGCGCCTTCGCTTTCGGACAGCTCTTTCAGCAGCGCCGGGGCGATGGTCAGGCGGTCACAGCCAGCCAGTTCCAGAATTTCGCCAACGTTACGGAAGCTTGCGCCCATCACCACGGTTTCATAACCGTGCTGCTTGTAGTACTCGTAGATTTCGCTGACGGAAACCACGCCCGGATCTTCTGCCGGCGCGTACTCTTTCTTGTCAGTGTTGGCTTTGTACCAGTCGAGGATACGGCCAACGAACGGTGAAATCAGGAAGACGCCCGCTTCGGCGCAAGCGCGAGCCTGAGCGAAGGAGAACAGCAGCGTCAGGTTACAGTTGATGCCTTCTTTTTCCAGCTGTTCAGCGGCGCGAATGCCCTGCCAGGTGGAAGCCAGCTTGATAAGGATGCGATCGTTGCTGATGCCTGCGTCGTTGTACAGCTTGATGATGCGCTTGGCTTTAGCGATAGACGCTTCGGTGTCATAGGAGAGACGAGCATCGACTTCGGTGGAGATACGGCCCGGGATCAGTTTCAGAATTTCGAGACCAATATTCACCGCCAGCTTGTCGGAAGCGTCGAGGATCTGCTGCGCGCGATCGCTGCTCTGGCTACGCGCCCAGGTCACTGCGTCGTCAATCAGCTTACGGTACTCAGGGATCTGAGCCGCGCCGAGAATCAGGGAAGGGTTGGTGGTGGCATCCTGAGGCTGATACAGCTTCATTGCCGCAATATCTCCGGTGTCAGCGACGACAGTGGTGTACTGACGCAGAGAAGTTAATTTATCCGTCATGATATATTTCTCTTAAACAGCAGTTAAGGGGATGTAACCGGTCTGCCCAGATGATAACACGCTGCCGGGTCAGCGCAACCGCCGACGAGAGAAGACCGCAGAGTGTGATAAACTATGCAGATTAATTTGCTGAAAGCGAAAGGATTGTCACTTAATTGGTAACGCTTACACTGGCGTGCCGGCATAGACAAGAGGACGTTTAATGCCTGATTTTCTCTCATTTATCAACGAAATACTCTGGGGCTCGGTAATGATTTATCTGTTACTGGGCGCCGGCATCTGGTTTAGCTGGCAAACCCGGGGTATTCAGTTTCGTTACGTCCGCAAGTTTGGCCGCAGCCTGAAAAAAAGCCTCCACCCGCAGCCGGGTGGTTTAACGTCTTTTCAGGCGCTCTGTACCAGTCTTGCCGCCCGGGTGGGTAGCGGCAATCTGGCCGGGGTGACGCTGGCGATCGCCGCCGGCGGGCCCGGCGCTGTATTCTGGATGTGGGTTTCCGCCCTGCTCGGCATGGCCAGCAGCTTTGCTGAATGTTCCCTTGCTCAGCTGTATAAAGAGCGCGATAGCCGCGGGCAGTTTCGCGGTGGCCCGGCCTGGTATATGGCGCGCGGGCTCGGCATGCGCTGGATGGGCGTCCTGTTTTCGATCCTGCTCCTGCTGGCCTATGGTTTTATCTTCAACACTGTGCAGGCCAACTCCGTAGCCCATGCCCTGCATTATGCGTTCGATCTGCCGGCGGCAGTCAGCGGCGGCGTGCTGGCCATCCTCGTTTTGCTAACGATCCTCCGTGGTTTACGCGGCGTGGCGCGCCTGATGCAGTGGATTGTTCCCACCATGGCGCTCATGTGGATTGCCACCAGCTTGCTCATCGGCCTGTGGCATATCACCGCCCTGCCGACGATTTTCGCCACCATCTTTCGCTGCGCCTTCGGCTGGCAGGAGGCCGCCGCCGGCGCGGTGGGCTACACCATCAGCCAGGCGCTGACCAGCGGCTTCCAGCGTGGCATGTTTTCCAATGAAGCCGGGATGGGATCTTCACCTAACGCCGCCGCCGCCGCCGCCTCCTGGCCGCCGCACCCGGCGGCGCAGGGGATCGTGCAGATGATTGGCGTGTTTATCGATACCATCGTGATCTGTACCGCCAGCGCGGTCATCGTCATGCTGGCGCCGCGGCCCGACAATGAATATACGCTCAACGGTATTCAGGACTTGCAACACGCAATGAGCGTGCTGGTCGGCAGCTGGGGAGCGGATTTTATCGCCTTCATCGTGATGCTGTTCGCCTTTAGCTCTATCGTGGCCAACTACGTGTATGCGGAAAATAATCTGGTTTTCCTGCGCCTGGACTCACCGCGCTACATCTGGGCGCTACGGATAGTCACCGTCCTGATGGTGCTGCTGGGAACCATGATTAGCCTGCCGGTCATCTGGCAGAGCGCGGATATCATTATGGCGCTGATGGCGATGACCAATCTGACGGCTATCCTGCTGCTCTCCCCGACGGTGCGGATTATCGCCAGCGATTATCTGCGTCAGCGGCGGCTGGGTATCCAGCCGACTTTCGATGCCACTCGTTACCCGGATATTGACCAACAGCTGGCCCCGGGCGCCTGGAATGAATTGCCGCGCGAATAGCGCGGCAATTGCAGCTATCGATCCCACCATGCGCTTTTTTTGTTAAAATTCGTCGAAATTACCTGCAAGGACTGGATATGCTGATTCTGATTTCACCTGCTAAAACGCTCGATTATCAAAGCCCGCTGGCAACGACTCGCTATACCCAGCCCGAACTCCTGGAGTATTCTCAGCAGCTTATCGGCATCGCCCGTAAGCTGAGCGCACCGCAGATTGGCAAGCTAATGAGTATTAGCGACAAGCTGGCGGATCTGAACGCTACCCGTTTCCACGACTGGCATCCTGATTTTACGCCGCAAAATGCCCGTCAGGCGATCCTGGCGTTTAAGGGCGATGTCTACACCGGTCTGCAGGCAGAAACGTTCACCGAAGATGACTTCGACTTCGCCCAGCAGCATCTGCGTATGCTCTCCGGGCTGTATGGCGTACTGCGCCCGCTGGACCTGATGCAGCCCTATCGCCTGGAGATGGGGATCCGCCTGGAAAATCCGCGCGGCAATGATCTGTATCAGTTCTGGGGCGATACCATTACCGAGAAGCTGAATCAGGCGCTGCGCGATCAGGGCGACGATATCGTCATCAACCTTGCTTCCGATGAGTATTTTAAATCGGTGAAAACGCCAAAACTGCAGGGCCAGCTGATCAAGCCGGTGTTCCTCGATGAGAAGAATGGCAAATTCAAAGTGATCAGCTTCTATGCGAAGAAAGCCCGTGGCCTGATGAGCCGCTACATTATTGAAAACCGCTTAACCCAGCCCGAACAGCTCAAAGCCTTTAATAGCGAAGGCTATTTCTTTGATGCAGATGCGTCGGAGAAAGGCGAGCTGGTGTTTAAACGCCACGAGCAATAACACGTTGCGGTAATAAAAAAGGGGAGTCATTCCCCTTTTCAATATAAATAAACGAGATTATTACTTATTTTAACGAACCCAGTTTTCCACCACGCCTTTTTCATCGAAGAAAACCATCAGTGAATTCGAATCTTTTTGGCTGGACTTATCGACCGCATCGGCAGCTTGCGATGCCCCGGTCACCGGAATTATGGAACCCGCGAGACTGACCAGATTGATCCCTTTATCTACTGAATAATACCAGCTCTCTTTGCCCGATGCCGTCACCGTCGTATGACCAGAATCCGGGGCACCAAAATACTGACGAACTTCGGCCTTGGTGGTTTTCCCGACAATCAGATGTTGTTTCAGATAGGCTGGCGTTAATTTATCTTCATTACCGCCAATCGTAGTCCCGGAACAGCCTGTTAAAGCGAACACCACAAAAAAAAGAGATAAAATACGCATGTTTCCTCCTTGAAAACTTTGTGCATTAACAATGCATCTATAACAAATGATATCTATAGCTGATTCATAATAAAATCAGCAGCATAAATATAACCAGCATGAAATAATAATTAAAAAAGATAATCCAGTGGAATTACCCTGCAAAGAGGCCAATCCGTAAAAGAGTTTGCAATAAAAGCAGTGCACTGACAATAAAATAGTGGCGGGAATTTTATGGAGAGAAATTTTGTTGATATGGAAAAAGTGCGTTAAATATAAAACCGGGCAATAGCTGCCCGGTTTTATCAATCATGTTGCCGATATTATTGCCTGACTTAGCCCATCATCAGCTTACGCAGCGCGGCGAAATCCGCCGGCAGGTTGTGAGACAGCAGCGGCAGGTCGGCGCGGTCGGCCAGCTCCTTCGGCAGCGGCAGAGTCTCCTGCAGGATCTCCTCCACGCTCTCTTTGAACTTCGCCGGATGCGCGGTGCCAAGGAACAAGCCGTACTCTCCCGGCTGCAGCTGATCGCGCAGCGCGCGCCAGGCAATTGCCGCATGCGGCTCAGAGATGTAGCCAATGTCCTTCAGCTCGCGCATGGCCGCTTTGGTGGTCTCATCATCGACCGCGGCATAGCCCAGCTCGCTCAGGCGCCAGATTTTACGGCGGAACAGCTCTTCAACGCGCGGCCAGTTGTTCGGCTGGCTGACGTCCATGGCGTTGGACAGCGTCGCCTGGGTGGCTTTTGGCGCCCACTCGCCGCCCTGCAGATAGCGGGGAACGGTGTCGTTGGCGTTGGTGGCGGCAATAAAGCGCTTGATCGGCAGACCCAGCGATTTCGCCAGCAAACCGGCGGTCAGATCGCCGAAGTTACCGCTCGGTACGGAAATCACCAGCTGATTGCGGGCTTCCTGCGGCAGCTGCGCCGCCGCTTCGAAATAGTAACAGATCTGCGCCAGCAGGCGGCTGATGTTGATGGAGTTAGCCGAGTTGAGACCCAGCGTCGCCTTCAGCTCTTCATCGTCAAACGCCTGCTTCACCAGCGCCTGGCAGGCATCAAAGTCGCCATCAATCGCCACGGTTTCAATGTTGCCGCCGAGGGTACAGAACAGCTTCTCCTGCAGCGGACTGATCTTGCCGCGCGGATAGAGGATCACTACCTTGACGTTCGGCAGACCGTAGAAGGCATGCGCCACCGCCGCCCCGGTGTCGCCAGAGGTCGCCGTGAGGATGGTGACCGGCTTATCGCCTGCGATATGGGTCAGCATCTGCGCCATAAAGCGGCCGCCGAAGTCCTTGAACGCCAGCGTAGGGCCATGGAATAGCTCCAGACAGCCGACATCCTCCTGCACCTTGCTTACCGGCGCAGGAAACGCAAACGCCGCGCGCACCCGCTGTTGCAGAACGTCCTGCGGGATCTCATCGCCGATAAAGGCCGACAGGATTTTCGCGCTGCGGGTCACGAAATCCTGCTCCAGCATTTCGTCGATTTCTGTCAGGCTGAATTCCGGCAGATCGTGCGGAAAGAACAGGCCCTGATGCTTGCCAAGTCCCTGGGTGACGGCCTGCGCAAAGCTGACCTGCTCATTGTGATCTTTTAAGTTATACAGTTTCATTGGTTATCCCACTACGCGTGCGCCCGCCGTGTCCAGCCGGCAAATATGAACAAAGCCTTCCTGATTCTGCAGATAATGCGCGGCCAGCCAGTCGGCGACGCGCTGCGCGGTGTCCGGTTTATCACACAACGCAAACAGCGTCGGGCCAGAGCCGGAGATACCGCAAGCCTGGGCACCTATCTCCATTGCCGCCTGACGCGCTTCGCTGAAGCCCGGCAGCAGTTTGGTTCGGTACGGTTCGGCAATCACATCTTTCATCAATTTTGCCGCCAGCTGCGGCTGACGGGTATAGCAGGCATGAATAAAGCCCGCGAGGTGGCGGCCATGGGCGATACAATCCTGGCGGCGGTACTGCGCCGGCAGAATCGCCCGCGCCTCAGCGGTGGAGACTTTAATCCCCGGGTAAGCCAGCACCCACAGCCACTCATCAAACCCGGGCACCTGCTGGCTAATAATCCCATTCTCTTCGATCATTAACTGCATACCGCCAAGATAGCACGGCGCTACGTTATCGTAGTGAATACTGCCGGAGATACGCCCTTCCATCTCTCCCATCAGCGCCAGCATGCGTGTCTCGTTCAGCGGCTTACCGCAGAACTCGTTCATGGCCACCAGCGCAGCGACCACCGAGCAGGCGCTGGATCCCAGCCCGGAGCCGATCGGCATGTTTTTTTCCAGCGTCATCGCCACCGGTACCGTCTTACCGATTTCCCGGCAAAAGCTTTCCCAGCACTGGTAAACAATGTTCTCCTGCGGCGCCGTCGGCAGTTTGCTGGCGAAACGACCCAGATTCTGCAAGCTGAATTGCTCCGCCGCTTCGACAGTGACGTTATCGCCCAGCAGTGTGCCATCGACCGGCGTGACCGCCGCGCCCAACACATCAAACCCGACGCTCATGTTGGCACTGGAAGCCGGGGCATATACTTTGACCATCTTAAACTCCTAACTTCCAGGACAGGGTGCGCAGCAGGTCGGCGAATACGCCGGCCGCCGTGACGTCGTTCCCGGCGCCATAGCCGCGTAACACCAGCGGCAATGGCTGATAATAATGGCTATAAAAAGCCAGCGCGTTCTCACCATTCTTAACTTTGAACAGCGGATCGTTGCCGTCAACCGCGGCTATTTTTACCCGGCAGGTCCCATCCTCTTCGATGTTACCGACGTAGCGCAAGACTTTACCTTCATCGCGCGCCTTAGCAACCCGCGAGGCGAACGCATCGTCCAGCGACGGCAGACGGGCCATAAAGGTCTCGACATTGCCGCTGGCGTCGAAGTCCGGCGGCAGCGCCGACTCGACGATAATGTCCGCCAGCTCCAGTTCTCGCCCGGTCTCACGGGCCAGAATCAGCAGCTTACGCGCCACATCCACCCCGGATAAATCGTCACGCGGATCCGGCTCGGTATACCCCATCTCACGGGCCATCGCCGTCGCCGCGGAGAAACTCACCCCCTCGTCCAGCTTGCCGAAGATAAACGACAGGGAGCCGGACAGGATCCCGGAGAAGTGGCGCAATTCATCGCCGGCGTTGAGCAGGTTCTGCAGGTTCTCAATCACCGGCAGGCCGGCGCCAACGTTAGTGTCATAGAGGAACTTACGCCGCGAGCTGCTGGCCGCATGACGCAGCTGGTGATAATAATCCAGCGAAGAGGTGTTGGCCTTTTTGTTCGGCGTTACCACATGGAAACCTTCGCGCAGGAAGTCGGCGTACTGATCGGCGACCGCCTGACTGGAGGTACAGTCGACGATCACCGGGTTCAGCAGATGATACTCTTTCACCAGGCGGATCAGGCGGCCAAGATTAAAGGGTTCTTTCGCCTCCGCCAGTTCCGCACTCCAGTTTTCCAGATTCAGGCCATGCACGCTGGTCAGCAGTGCCTGCGAATTGGCTACACCGCAGACCCGCAGATCGATATGTTTATTCTTCAGCCAGCCCTGCTGGCGCTTGATCTGCTCCAGCAGCGCGCCGCCGACGCCGCCGACACCGATGACAAACACTTCAATCACCTGGTCGGTGTTGAACAGCATCTGATGGGTCACGCGCACGCCGGTGGTGGCGTCATCATTGCTGACCACCACCGAAATTGAGCGCTCGGAAGAGCCTTGGGCAATCGCCACAATATTGATATTGGCGCGGGCCAGTGCGGCAAAAAATTTCGCTGAGATACCGCGCAGGGTGCGCATTCCGTCGCCCACCACGGAGATGATCGCCAGACGTTCCATAATGGCCAGCGGCTCCAGCAACCCCTCTTTCAGCTCCAGATAAAACTCATCTTCCATCGCCCGTTTAGCACGCGCGCAATCGCTCTGCGGCACGCAGAAACTGATGCTGTACTCGGAAGAAGATTGAGTGATCAACACCACCGAGATGCCGGCGCGGGACATGGTGGCGAAGACGCGGGCCGCCATGCCGACCATACCTTTCATCCCCGGCCCGGAGACGTTGAACATCGCCATGTTGTTGAGGTTAGAGATGCCTTTGACCGGCAGATCGTCCTCGTCGCGGCTGGCGCCGATAAGCGTTCCCGGCGCCTGCGGGTTGCCGGTATTTTTGATCAGGCATGGGATCTGAAACTGGGCGATTGGCGCGATAGTGCGCGGGTGCAACACTTTCGCGCCAAAGTAGGAAAGCTCCATCGCCTCCTGATAAGACATCGATTTCAGCAGGCGCGCATCCGGTACCTGACGCGGGTCGCAAGTGTACACCCCGTCGACATCGGTCCAGATTTCGCAGCAGTCAGCGCGCAGGCAGGCGGCCAGTACCGCAGCCGAATAGTCGGAGCCATTACGCCCCAGCACCACCAGTTCGCCCTTCTCATTGCCGGCGGTAAATCCGGCCATCAGGATCATATGGTCTGCCGGGATCTGGCTGGCGGCAATGCGGCGTGTGGATTCGGCGATATCGACGGTGGATTCCAGATAGTGGCCCACCGCGAGCAGTTTTTCTACCGGGTTGATCACACTGACTTTATGACCACGGGCTTCCAGCAAACCTGCCATGATGGCGATAGAGAGCTTTTCGCCACGGCAGATCAGCGCGGCATTCACCCCATCCGGGCACTGGCCCAGCAGGCTGATGCCGTGCAGGACATGCTTAATCTGAGCAAATTCCTGCTCAACGAAGGCTTTCAGCTGGGCAAGTGGGAAAGCGGGCTGGGCATCGGCAAGGCCCTGAAGAAGTTCGGCAAAAATGCGTTCAGCGTCGGCAATATTCGGGAGGGCATCCTGGCCGCCAATGGTTTTTTCAATCATCGCTACCAGGTGGTTAGTGATCTTCGCCGGGGCAGACAGGACGGTCGCTACCTGCCCCTGCCTGGCATTACTCTCCAGAATATCGGCAACCCGCAGAAACCGTTCCGCATTTGCCACTGATGTACCGCCGAACTTCAACACTCGCATGGTTCTTACCCCTTGATCTCTTGTCAAAAAAAAAGCCCGCACTGTTCAGGTGCGGGCTTTTTTCTGTGTTTCCTGTACGCGTCAGCCCGCACCGTTACCTGTGGTAATGGTGGTGGTGATAATGGTGGTAATCATGCCGATGCGATTCATGGATGTTGTGTACTCTGTATTTTTATCTGTCTGTGTGTCCTGCCTATATTGGTTAAAGTATCTGCCGTCTTAAGTCAATGAATTTCTCAATTAACCCCATTTCAGCAGGCTTACGTATTTTCCCGCTGCCGTGAGAAAATACATCCAGATCGGCGGAATTCAGACCTCAAAAACAGCACAGATAACCATAACTAAAAAATATGACAGAGCTTTATTCTGGCAGGTTTTTTTCAATATCATGCAGCAAACGGTGCAACATTGCCGTGTCGCGCTGCTGCAGAAGGCCCATTCGTTGCGACAACCAGTCGGCCAGTTTGGCATCATCCTCCACGCCCAAACGCGAAAGTAACGCCAGGGTACGAGCACGTAAGGCCTGCAGTTGATGCTGGTCTGCTGCATCGGCGGACGGCGTCGATTGTTGCATAAGCGATGCTAATTGATAACAGTAGACCATCACCGACTGGCCGAGATTCAGCGACGGATAATCCGCAGCCATCGGCACACCGGTCAACACATCAGCCAGCGCCAGCTCCTCATTGGTCAATCCGGCATCTTCACGACCAAATACCAGGGCAGTATGGTTCATCCACTGTGCCTTCTCCTCCAGCAGCGGCAACAGCTGCTGCGGCGTGGCGTAATAGTGAAAACGAGCGCGACTACGGGCGGTGGTGGCGACGGTAAAATCAACGTCATGCAGCGCCTCGGCAAGGGTGGGATAGGTGGTGATACCATCGAGGATGTCGCCTGAGCCATGCGCCACCCAGCGTGCCGCCGGCGCCAGATGGGCTTCACTGTCTACAATTCTTAGATCGCGAAATCCCATGGTTTTCATCGCCCTGGCGGCAGCGCCGACGTTCTCGGCCCGGGCAGGACCGACTAAAATGATCGTTAAACGCATTGCGGTTTCTTTCTCTCTCTCAGGCGTTATCGAGGCGCTGCGCGCCCATTTTACGCGGTGAAAATTTACAAATTTGCAACAAAAATCACTAAAATTGCGTTTTCTTATCCATAAAAAAATCTAAACTGTTCTCAGGAGGCCATCACAAGGAGTATGTTAACAGAACCCATTTATCCATATGATGAGCAATGAAATTTCATCTGACGCATCGTTTCTCACATTGGATTCATCGTATTTATTAATTTATCCACGCAACTAGTTGAGCCGGGTAAAGATTGTGACTATAAAGAGCATGACGATGCAATGATTTCACAAGACTGTTAACGTGCTACAATTGAACTTGATATATGTCAACGAAGCGTAGTTTTATTGGGTGTTCGGCCTCTCTTAGCCTGTTATGTTGCTGTTAAAATGGTTAGGATGTCAGCCGTTTTTGACACCGTCGGGTCCAGAGGGAAAGTACCCACGACCAAGCTAATGATGTTGTTGACGTTGATGGAAAGTGCATCAAGAACGCAATTACGTACTTTAGTCATGTTACGCCGCGCATGTTAATTTGCGACATGCAGCAGGCAGGTCAGGGACTTTGGTACTTCCTGTTTCGATTTAGTTGGCAATTTAGGTAGCAAACATGCAGACCCCGCACATTCTTATCGTTGAAGACGAGTTGGTAACACGCAACACGTTAAAAAGTATTTTCGAAGCAGAAGGTTACGATGTATTCGAAGCGACCGATGGCGCGGAAATGCATCAGATCCTGTCTGAAAATGATATCAACCTGGTGATCATGGATATCAACCTGCCGGGTAAAAATGGTCTTCTGCTGGCTCGCGAACTGCGCGAGCAGGCTGACGTCGCGCTGATGTTCTTAACCGGCCGCGACAACGAAGTGGATAAGATTCTTGGCCTCGAAATCGGCGCTGACGACTATATCACTAAACCGTTTAACCCGCGTGAACTGACTATCCGCGCACGTAACCTGCTCTCCCGTACCATGAACCTCGGTACCGTGAGCGAAGAGCGCCGCAGCGTGGAAAGCTACAAGTTCAATGGCTGGGAGCTCGATATCAACAGCCGTTCCCTGGTGAGCCCGAACGGCGAGCAGTACAAGCTGCCGCGCAGTGAATTCCGCGCAATGCTGCACTTCTGCGAAAATCCGGGCAAAATTCAGTCTCGTGCCGAGTTGCTGAAGAAAATGACCGGTCGCGAGCTGAAGCCGCATGACCGTACCGTTGACGTGACCATTCGTCGGATTCGTAAACACTTCGAATCCACTCCGGATACCCCGGAAATCATCGCCACCATTCACGGTGAAGGTTACCGTTTCTGTGGCGATCTGCAGGAATAATACGATTTATTCCTCAGCCATGATGTGAAAACGGCGCCCTGAGGGCGCCGTTTTTTATGCTGTTATTCTTTCCAGAGACGCAGTTTCTCGTCATCAGCAGCCGGCGGCGGGGGCACGCTGCCTTTCGGCAACGATAACGCATACCAGTCCACCCGGCGGGTCAAAAACATCAGGGCACTCAGCGCCAGCGCCAGCACCCCTGTCCCCAGCAGCAGCGCGCTGTCCTCAGAATGCAGCAGAAACCACATGACCCCATCCAGCAACAGTAACGCGGCGACAAACAACAGACTGTTGCGCCATCCCCTGAGCACCGCCTGGAGGTAGATCCCGTTCATCACCGCGCCAGACAGGCTGGCCGCCAGCCAGGCAGCGGTAAAACCGACGTGCTCTGAGAGCGCCAGTAGCACCAGGTAAAACAGTACCAATGATAATCCTACCAGCAAATATTGCATCGGATGCAGGGGGCGACGGGTCAGGCTCTCGAACACGAAAAAAGCCATAAACGTCAGTCCGATCAACAGAATGGCATATTTTGTCGCCCGATCGGTTAGCTGATACTGGTCGGCAAGCGACATCACATCGGCACTGAACGCCGGTAGCCGCAACCACGGGATCTCCATATCATCCTTGAAATAGCTGCCCATGTCGTTGGCAAACCAGCTGCTTTGCCAGTGGGCGCGATAGCCGGCAGCATTCACTTCCCTTTTCGTTGGCAGGAAGCTGCCGAGAAAGCCGGGATGCGGCCAGTTACTGCTCAGTTGCAGCTCGCTATTGCGCCCAAGCGGCACCAGCGAAAATTCCCCCGTCCCGTTCAGATCGAGTGAAAAGGCTATCTCAAGCGGCTTGTTGTCCAGCGCCAGCGCAGGCATCGGCATATGGATACCCGCACCATCGCCGCTTATCCCCAGCCCCGGCTCCACGCTTAATACGGTGCCGTTGACTTGCGGAGCATGGATTGCGCCTATCCCACGAGCATCCCCAACGCTCACCACCAGCCGCGGCTGGCCTAAGACGATATTCGTTTTTCTCAGCGCCGCCAGACGCAGCGGATCAAACGAGGCCTTAATCTGCAAGGCGTTGTGCCAGACCTGGCCGCTGTAGATGCCCACCCTCCTCGACTCCACGGTCTGTTTGCCGTTGACCGCCAGCGACTCCGGCAGCCAGTAGTACACCCAGCTCCGCTGATAGTTGACCTCTTTTTGGTTCTCCATGCGGGACAGCGTCTCGGTCACCGGAATGGCGATCAGCGGCCCAGCAAGTTTTTGCGAGCCGCTGGTGCTTTGCTCGATGGCCTCCACTACTTCGCTGCGATAATCCGCCCGCTCATTAATAAGCTCCCTGACCATCATTAGCGGCAAGGACAACAACAGTACGCAACCTAATAAGGTAGTGATTTTCCAGAATAACGGTGATTTTAGCATTGCCTTTCTCCCTATCATGATGGACTCACGATAGGGCGGCTATATGGGGAGAGTTTGAAGTTATGTGAAGGGACGGTGAAGTCGCAGCATGGCGACCACGCCGCCTTCCGGGCGATTATGTAAACGGATATCGCCCTGATGCAGACGCGCCACTTCACGAACAAATGCCAGCCCAAGGCCGCTGCTCTTGTGGCCATCTTCACGCGGCAGCGAATAGAAGCGATCAAAGATCCGCTCCAGGGCATAGTCCGGAATACCGCATCCATTATCCATAACGCTCAGTTGCACTTCTTCATTTCGCTTCTCCGCCGTCAGAGCGATCTCGCCGCCGTGCGGGGTAAAATCAATCGCGTTATCGAGTAGATTGCCCAGCGCCTGGGCCAGCAGTTCATCATCGCCATTCACCGTTATTCCGCTTCTTTGCCAGCGTAGCGTGATAGCTTTTGTTGTCAGGGCGACGTCGCGCTCTTCCGCCAGCCGTTGGTATAGCGCATCTATCGACACCGGCTGCTGCTTTATCTCCAGTCGGTTTTCCAGTCGCGCCTGCTGGAGTAACTGCTCCACCAGCAGTTGCATTCGGGTGTTCTGCGCGAGGATAGTAGCGGTAAACCGCGCCGCCACCTCAGGCGGCGGCCCTTCGCGCAGGATCTCCGCCGCGCCGCGGATGGCCGCCAGCGGGCTCTTCAGCTCGTGAGTCAGGTCATAGACATAGTTTTCGATGGCATTTTTGCCCTCGAGCTTCACCCGCATGCCCTCGAGGGCCTGGGCCAGCTTGCGCAATTCGCTGCTGCCAACCTCCGGCAGCGGCAGCGGGCGCTCAGCGGTCACCGAGTCCGCATAGCGCACCAGCTTGCCAATAGAGAAATTGATCCACCAGACAACACCGCAGCCAATCAACAACGCAATGCCCAGCAGGGCACCGCCGGCCCAGAGGATCCGCCGCTCGCTGCGCTTAATAACTGGCGTCATCGCCAGATTGGGTTTCCCGACGCTCAGCACGCCGATAATTCGCCCCTGATCCATCACCGGCGCGGCGATATACATCACCGAGCTGTTTTCGTCATGCGGATCGCTGCGCGTACTGCGCGCGCCGTACTGGCCGCGCAGGGTGAGCCAGACGTCGTTCCAGCGCGAATAGTCCTGGCCTGTTGCCTGCCCACTGGAGTCGAATACCACTTTGCCCTGAGCATCGGTCAGATAGACACGGTACTCATTACGCACCTTGTTAATCCCGCTGATATTGGCGTTGAGCGGCTGCTGGTTAAGCTGGTGAAAGGCCTGCGCCAGCCTGCCCTGCTGCGGGTTTGCCACCAGCAGATCCTCACGCGCCAGCGCTGCCAGCAAGGTGGCGGTATCGTTGAGGGTTCCCTCTGTCGCCCGGCGCACGCCCGGCTTCACTTCCTGAACAAAGATCGACAGTACAAACCACGCGGCGATCGCGACGATAAGAAAATAGCCCAGCAGCAGGCGCATGCCGATGCGCATCAGCCACGCCCCAGGCTGTAGCCCATACCGCGATGGGTATTGATTGGCGCGATCTCCGGGTTCACGGCCCGCAGCTTAGCGCGTAGGGTTTTGATATGGGTATCGACGGTACGGTCGAGGCTTTCCCAGGCATCGCTCCACACCAGCTCCATCAGCTGCTGACGGGAGAAGACGCGACCGGGCGCGTGAAGCAGAGTTTTCAACAGCAGAAATTCGTAGCGCGTCAGGTTCAGCGGCTGGCCGAACCAGCTGATCGCCGCCGCCTGCTCATCGAGTACAAACTCGCCGACGCGTACCACCGGCGATGGCGCAGCAAACTTCTGCAGCCGCCGCAGCACGGTTCGCACCCGCGCGCAGACTTCGCGTGGTGAAAACGGCTTGGCGATGTAGTCGTCAGCGCCGATTTCCAGCCCCAGCAGCTTATCGACCTCGTCGCTACGCGCCGTCAAAAACAGCACCGGCAGCGCCGGATAACGCGTCAGCAGGCGCCGACAGAGCTCGAAGCCGCTGATATCCGGCAAGCCGACGTCGAGGATGGCGACATCGGGCGCCTGATGCGCCGCCGCCTCCAGCGCTGGCAACCCGCGGCCAAAGACGCTGACCTGGAAGCCCTCCTGCTGCAGCATGTAAACCAGGGTATCCGCGATACTCTGTTCATCCTCAACTAACCAAATCCGTGGCTGCTGCATGCGCGCTCCCGTTTATTTATTCCATGGCATGATCGGCACGGCGCTGATGGCGTTCTTCGGCGAACCATCAACCACTTTATCTGAATAGGTCAGGTAGACCAGCGCATTGCGCTTCGCATCATAGAAACGCACGACCTGCAGTTTTTTAAACACCAGCGAAGTGCGTTTCTGGAACACCACGTCGCCCTGGCTTTTGCCGTTTTTGATTTTATCCGTCAGCTCAATCGGCCCAACCTGCTGGCAGGAAATCGCCGCGTCGGAGGTATCTTCCGCCAGACCCAGCCCGCCTTTGATACCGCCGGTTTTCGCCCGACTGATATAGCAGGTCACATTCTGCACATCCGGGTCGTCAAAGGCTTCGACGACAATTTTGTGATCCGGCCCTAACCATTTGAAGACCGTATCCACGGAACCAATCTGCTCCGCCTGAGCCAGTTGGCAGCCGGCCAGCAGCAGCAGGCCCATCGCAAACTTCTTGTATTTCATATTGTTACCATTATTAAAAAATATAGCTGAGTGATTATCACGCACTTGGCGGAAAAGGTTTATAGATCACAGCTTTACAAAATTATCGTTCAGTTCCACTGACCTACCGCATTTAAAAGCAAAAAAAACACTGAATGCTAAAACATCAAAAAATGCTATTATCCGCTACTTTAATATCAGGCACCTGTGTTTAAGGATGGGGACATTTTATGGATCAAGCAGGGATTATTCGCGATCTCCTGAGCTGGCTGGAAGGTCACCTGGATCAGCCGCTTTCACTGGACAATGTGGCGGCGAAGGCGGGTTATTCCAAGTGGCACTTACAGCGAATGTTTAAGGATGTCACTGGCCACGCCATCGGTGCCTATATTCGCGCGCGCCGGTTATCAAAATCTGCTGTCGCATTACGTCTTACCGCCCGTCCAATCCTTGATATCGCGCTTCAGTACCGTTTCGACTCCCAGCAGACCTTCACCCGGGCGTTTAAAAAGCAGTTTTCGCTAACGCCGGCGCTTTACCGCCGCTCGCCGGACTGGAGCTCATTCGGTATGCGTCCACCGCTGCGTCTTGGCGAGTTCACGCTACCGAAACATGAATTTGTCACGCTGCCTGCCACGCATCTGCTTGGCGTCACCCAGAGTTATACCTGTAAGCTCGAGGAGATCTCCGATTTCCGTAATCAGATGCGAGTTCAGTTCTGGCGAGATTTCCTTGGCAACTCGCCGTCGATCCCCCCGGTGCTCTATGGGCTGCATGAACCGCGTCCAAGCCTGGAGAAAGACGATGAACAGGAAGTATTCTATACCACCGCGCTGACGCCGGAGATGGCTAACGGCCATTTGCAGAACGCCCACCCGGTCACCCTGGAGGGTGGCGAGTACGTCATGTTTACGTATGAAGGGCTGGGCACCGGCCTGCAGGAGTTCATCCTGACGGTCTACGGCACCTGCATGCCGATGCTGAACTTGACGCGTCGCAAAGGGCTGGATATTGAACGCTTCTACCCTGAAGATGACAGCCGGGACCAGGCCACACCGATTCAGTTACGCTGCGAGTACCTGATCCCGATCCGTCGTTAACGCTGCAGCTCGTCCATCGCGGGGGCGTCCAGATGCGAGACGTCGCCCGCCGTTTCCACCACCCAGCCGGAAGCCAACCACGGGCTTTGCTGATAGTCGACACGCGAGATTGAGCAGTTGCGCAAGCGCAGACGACGCTCAGCGTATGCCGGCAGCCCTAATATGGTGCTCACCAGGCAGCCCAGTGCGATACCATGGCTCACCAGCAGCGGTCGGCTCCCGGCCGGTAATTCCAGACAGGATGCCAGCGCCGCATGCATACGTTCGCTGAGCTCCTGCATCGATTCGCCCTGCGGAATACGGCCATCCGGCGTGCCATTGACCAGTTGGCGACGCCAACCCTCTTCTTCTTCGCTGAGCGAGTCGATATGGCGCTTCTCCAGCACCCCCATATCCAGCTCGCGCAGACGCGCATCGGCGATCACGCTGCAGCCGCAGGCTTCGGCGATAATCTCTGCTGTACGACGGGTTCGTCCCAGATCGCTGGTAATGATATGGGTGATCCCCAGCGTTCTGGCGCGCTCGCCCACCTGCCAGGCCTGGCGCTCACCGTGTGCGGTCAGCGGGCTGTCGGACTGACCCTGAATACGTCGCTCGGCGTTCCACTGCGTTTCACCGTGGCGAACAAGGTATACCTGTAACATGCTTTTTTTCCGTTCTGGACTCGTTATCGACCGCTTTCGGGCATTACCGCCTGCC
The DNA here is from genome assembly GCF_020526085.1 of Klebsiella africana. Classification (NCBI taxonomy): domain Bacteria; kingdom Pseudomonadati; phylum Pseudomonadota; class Gammaproteobacteria; order Enterobacterales; family Enterobacteriaceae; genus Klebsiella; species Klebsiella africana. The sequence continues at coordinate 4,458,440 of NZ_CP084874.1, forward strand.
CTGAGGGTGATTTAGAGTATACTGCGATGACGTTAATTTATTCTGAGTTGTTTTGATTATGCACCATGTTGTCTCAGCGACCACTAATCCCGCCAAAATTCAGGCAATTCTGCAGGCTTTTAACGAGATTTTCGGCGAAGGATCCTGCCACATTGAGTCCGTCTCCGTCGAGAGCGGCGTGCCGGAACAGCCCTTCGGCAGCGAGGAAACGCGCGCTGGCGCACGGAATCGCATCGCCAATGCGCGTATCGCTCAGCCCAATGCCGATTTTTGGGTGGCCATCGAGGCGGGGATCGACGATGGCAGCACCTTTAGCTGGGTGGTGATAGAAAGTGCCAGCCAGCGCGGAGAAGCGCGCTCAGCCACCCTGCCGTTGCCTGAAGTCATTCTCGAGCAGGTTCGCGCTGGTGAAGCCCTTGGGCCAGTCATGTCGCAGTATACCGGCATCGATCAGATCGGCCGTAAAGAGGGGGCGATTGGGGTTTTCACCGCCGGCAAATTGACCCGCAGCAGCGTGTATCATCAGGCGGTCGTCCTGGCGTTGAGCCCGTTCCATAACGCTATTTATCGCTAGCCAGCAGCGTCTGTTCCAGCCACTGGCGCAGTTCAGCCGGCGCCGATTTCAGGCTGTTCGACCCACGGGTAATGGTCGCAATTCCGGCGCCGAGCTCATTTTTCAGCTCGCGCTGGCTCATCTCGCCACGCAGCAGCTCTTCGATAATGCGCACCCGGGTACCCAGGGCTTCGCGCTCGTCGGGCGTCAGCATCAGCTGCAGCAACGGCAAATGCAGATCTTCAGCATAGGCCTGCTGTAACAGCGCCACAAAACGCAGCCACTCCTGATGACGTTGTTCGGCAACGGCCGCGGAATAGGGAGATTGTTGGGTCATATCGCGTCACCATATTGAGACGGGCAGCTTACGCTGCCCGTTGAATGTACTCTTCAACGAGTACAAAGCATAACATACTTCCCGGCGATCAGTAACGCTGACGCCACTCCGCATCGCTGAAGAGCTTATCCTGCTGCCCCATAAAGTAGCGGTAGTAGGCGTCATAGGAGAGGACATTCTTCACGTAACCGCGGGTTTCCGAGAACGGAATACTTTCGACAAATGCCACCGCATCAATCCGGCCTGCGCTGTTCCTCTGCCAGGTACGAACCCGGCCCGGCCCGGCGTTGTAGGCCGCCGAAGCGTAGATACGGTTATTGCCGAACTGTTGATAGACGTACTGCAGATAGCTGGTGCCGATGTTGATATTGGTTTCCGGATCCAACAGCTGCGACGGGCCGCTGTAGCCGGGAATGCTGAACATGCTGACGGTATGCGTCGCGGTGCCCGGCATAATCTGCATCAGTCCGCTGGCGCCAACCGGCGAGCGCACTTTCGGGTTCCAGGCGCTCTCCTGACGGGCAATCGCCATCGCATAGCTCTGCGGGATATCTTTGCCACTGATGTAACGCGCGAACAGATCGTTATAGGCCAGTGGGAAACGCTCTTCCAGCTGATCCCACAGTTTACCGGCGATCGTCGCCTGCACGCTCAGATCCCACCAGTGCTGATCAAAGGCATAGCGCGCCAGCTGCGCCTGCTGAGATTTGGTGCGGCTGGTGACCAGGTTCGCCCATTCGGTGCGCGCGGTGTTATCCATATTCCAGTACATCAGCTCGCGCACCCGCGCCATCTCCGGCCCGGAAGCCAACGCCGGATCGATGGTGCCCGAGGCTTTATCGATGCGGAAGGTATACTCCTCGCCAAGACGCTGCGCGGCGACCATCGGGTAAAAGCCTCGCTGTTGCATCAACGAGCGTAGGATCGCCTGCGCCTCCTCATCCCTGCCGCGCTCCAGCAGCAGATCCGCCTGCCAGTAACGCCATTCGTCTTTCTCTTTCGCCTCCATCGGCAGACGCGCCAGCCAGGTGTTGAGGCCATGGCGATCGCCCGTCCCCAGCGCCATCCGTACCCGCCGCTCCACCAGCGCTGTGGACTGCGAACGCATAATTGCATCGTCGCGCCAGATGGCCTGCTCTTCGGTCACATCGGTACCCATCAGGCGCCAGGCGACAATATCGCGCAGCTCCTGGGTCTGATCTTCATTGAGCTGCTGAGCCTGCACCAGCGAAGGGATCATCAGGCGAGCATTTTCCACATCCTGACGGGCAACGCTGGCGAAGGCGACAGCGGCCATCTGGCGGGTAAAGTCCGTCGCCCCGGTGGTGCGGGCGAAGGTCAGAACGCTGTTTGGATCGTTAGCCAGCGCGACCACGGCGGAAGCGATGCTCTGATAGTTACCGGGCATTTGCTGGGCAAGCGATCTCACCAGCCCGATATTGCCAGCCTTCATCGCCAGGCGTATCCGTTCGAGATAGGCCAACGGATCCTGCTGGCCAGAGTCGCGCCAGGCACTGAACAGCGGTTCACAGGCGCCAGGCTGATTCTTGCCCGTCAACCAGAGGTCTTTCGCTCCACTCCAGGCTTCCTGCGCCTGCCCCACGCTCAGTTTGGCGTAGTAATAGTTGCACTGCGCCTCGGTGCTGGTCGGCTTATCGGGGCTAAATGCCAGCAAGCCGCGCCAGTCGCTGCGCCGGGCCAGTTCATTCACGAAGCGCGAACGTAATGAACGCGCAGGGGGCAGCGTCGGATTGGCGTCAATAAAGTTTTTCACTACCAGCGCTGGCTGGTTCATCAGGTCGTCGGTGATCTGCCGGTACTGCAAATAGGGATACAGGGGATAGGTGCTTAACGTGGGCATCAGCTGGTCGACCACATCCATTTGCCGATTATCCCACGCCTGTTTAATTTGTGCGTAGCGGCTGCGCTGTTCATCCAGTGAATCCGCATGCGCCAGCTGACTCAACGTCAACAGACCAACGCTGGCAGCCAAAAGATGCCACGCCATTTTTTTGGCTTTTTCCACAAGCTCTTCCTCTTTCCGGTACATTTTCGCAGCATCGTGCCGCTTAAAAGCCCCTGCCGGTTCGGCAGGCGGCTTTACTTATGCTAATCAGACAACGCTAAACGCGCCATGTCCTGGACATTTTTTTACGCTTCTGTGAATCCTGTCGCCTCGCTGGGATTAGCGCGCGAAAAAGGCTACACTTCGGCTTTGAACTATCTATCAAAATAGAAAGAGGCGAAGTCCAACGTGGCTCAATTCGTTTATACCATGCATCGTGTCGGCAAAGTGGTTCCGCCGAAACGTCATATTTTGAAAAATATCTCCCTCAGCTTTTTCCCTGGCGCGAAAATCGGTGTGCTCGGTCTGAACGGCGCCGGTAAATCTACCCTGCTGCGCATCATGGCCGGTATCGATACCGAGATCGAAGGTGAAGCGCGTCCGCAGCCCGGCATCAAAATCGGCTACCTGCCGCAGGAGCCGCAGCTCAACCCGGAACACACTGTGCGCGAGTCCGTGGAAGAAGCGGTCGCCGAAGTGGTTAACGCGCTGAAGGGTCTGGACGAAGTCTATGCCAAATACGCGGAGCCGGATGCGGACTTCGATAAGCTTGCCGCACAGCAAGGCAAGTTCGAAGAGATTATCCAGGCGCACGACGGCCACAACCTGAACGTCCAGCTGGAGCGTGCGGCCGACGCCCTGCGCCTGCCGGACTGGGATGCGAAAATTGCTAATCTTTCCGGTGGTGAACGCCGCCGCGTCGCGCTGTGCCGCCTGCTGCTGGAAAAACCGGACATGCTGCTGCTCGACGAACCGACCAACCACCTCGACGCCGAGTCCGTCGCCTGGCTGGAACGCTTCCTGCACGACTTCGAAGGCACCGTGGTGGCAATTACCCACGACCGTTACTTCCTTGATAACGTCGCCGGCTGGATCCTCGAGCTTGACCGCGGCGAAGGTATTCCGTGGGAAGGCAACTACTCCTCCTGGCTGGAGCAGAAAGACCAGCGTCTGGCGCAGGAAGCTTCTCAGGAAGCCGCACGCCGCAAATCTATCGAGAAAGAGCTCGAGTGGGTTCGCCAGGGCGCGAAAGGCCGTCAGTCTAAGGGCAAAGCCCGCCTGGCGCGCTTTGAAGAGCTTAACAACGTTGAATATCAGAAACGTAACGAGACTAACGAACTGTTCATTCCGCCAGGCCCGCGTCTGGGCGATAAAGTTCTGGAAGTCAGCCATCTGCGCAAATCTTACGGCGACCGCGTGCTGATTGACGATCTGAGCTTCTCGGTACCGAAAGGCGCTATCGTCGGCATCATCGGTCCGAACGGCGCGGGTAAATCCACCCTCTTCCGCATGATGTCCGGCCAGGAACAGCCTGATTCCGGCACCATCACCCTGGGTGAAACCGTTAAGCTGGCTTCCGTCGATCAGTTCCGCGACGCGATGGACAACAGTAAGACCGTGTGGGAAGAAGTGTCCGGCGGCCTGGATATCATGAAGATCGGCAACACCGAGATGCCGAGCCGCGCCTACGTGGGCCGCTTTAACTTCAAAGGCGTCGACCAGGGTAAACGCGTTGGCGAGCTGTCCGGCGGTGAACGTGGTCGTCTGCATCTGGCGAAACTGCTGCAGGTCGGCGGTAACGTCCTGTTGCTTGATGAACCAACCAACGACCTGGATATCGAAACCCTGCGCGCGCTGGAAAACGCCCTGCTGGAGTTCCCGGGCTGCGCGATGGTTATCTCGCACGACCGCTGGTTCCTTGACCGTATCGCTACCCACATTCTGGATTACCAGGATGAAGGTAAGGTTGAGTTCTTCGAAGGTAACTTTACCGAATACGAAGAGTACAAGAAACGCACCCTCGGCGCCGACGCGCTGGAGCCGAAGCGAATCAAGTACAAACGTATTTCAAAATAAAATGCAAAAAGGCAACACAAGTTGCCTTTTTTAATGTTTGCTCCCTCTCCCACCGGGAGAGGGTTGGGGTGAGGGTAAGGTAAATGCAAAAAGGCAACGCAAGTTGCCTTTTTTAATGTTTGCTCCCTCTCCCACCGGGAGAGGGTTGGGGTGAGGGTAAGGTAAATGCAAAAAGGCAACGCAAGTTGCCTTTTTTAATGTTTGCTCCCTCTCCCACCGGGAGAGGGTTGGGGTGAGGGCAACAGCCCGCAGAGGACCTACCCCTGCTCACCCATCAGCTGTTTCACCAGCTCGACGCAGCGCAGGAACCGGGCATCGTAGTCCGATTCCTTCACATGGACGAATTCGATCTCGTTCTCTTTCAGCAGCGACACCAGCAGCGACTGAAACTCTTTACGATCCACCGAACTCCCAAGACTGCGCAGTCCATCGGCCACCCACGGGGTATTGTTCTCCAGCAGGATCACCAGGTCGAAGCGGTATTCATCAATCAACGCCTGCACGAACGGGTGCTCACGCCCCTCATACTTCAGGCAGAAGGCCTGAGTGCTGACGAAGTCGGTATCGATGAACGCCACCTTGTTGGCATATTTCACTGCAAAATCAATATACTGCGCATGTCCGAGGGCAATTTTATCGTAATCCGAATACTGGAGCGCCATCTCATCGCCGCCGAGATGCGAAAAGACATAATCCCGGCCATACTCCCAGGCGCTGGTGGTATTGAAGATATTGGCGAGCTTATTGACCAGCGTCGATTTACCGCTCGACTCGCCGCCGAGGATCGCCACCGTCCGCACAAAGAACGGTTTCACTTCCGTCGGAATATATTCCCAATAGCGGAACGGGTTCTCGCGGATCTGCCCGCCGCTAATATTCATAAAGGTCCGCTTAGGATCGATTAGCACCGTCTCGATCCCCAGATGCTCAAGGTACTGCGGCGCATCGGCCTCTTCCGAGGTGTAGATCCGGTTCGGCTCGATCCCTTTTTCGCTCATAAAAGCGCGGATCCCATGGCTCCAGACGTCCCAGCCGTGCGGATAGGGCTCCATCCCCTCTTCATTAAAGGCGTGGATGCGAATATTTTTCTGATATTTAAAGGTCTGCAGCAGCCAGCGCAGGCGGTCAGGCACCGTCGGCTGTTGCGACATGGCGCTCTCTTCGAACAGCTCGCGGTCACGGGTATCGTCATAGCCCATAATGATATGCAGCTCATCGACCTGGCTACAGGCGCGCTGTATCAGATAGATATGCCCGGTATGCAGCGGGTAAAACTTACCAAACACCACGCCGACGCTTTTCTGCCGGCGGGGAAACTCCAGCCCGAGGAAACGATGCAGCGCTTCAAGCTTCTGCGCGCTCGGGCTTTTGATTTTGGCATTCAGCAGCTGGCTGAGATACCCCTTGGTCATTCCGCTGGCTTCCGCCACCTGCTGCAGGGTACAGCCTTTCTGCTTAATGGCGCTTTTTAAATAGTCAAATGACGACATCGCTAATCTCCTTTTAACTTATTATAAGTCGTCAAAAACGCTTAGCGCGTCTGAAAGCTTTTTCACACCAAAGATTTGCATCCCTTCCGGCACTTTTTTCGGCACATTGGCCGCCGGGACGATGGCGCGGCGGAAGCCATGCTTCGCCGCTTCCGAAATACGCTCCTGACCGCTCGGCACCGGGCGAATTTCGCCGGCCAGTCCCACTTCGCCAAAGACCACCAGATCCTGCGGTAGCGGGCGATCGCGCAGACTGGAAACCATCGCCAGCAGCAGCGCCAGGTCGGCGCTGGTTTCCGTGACCTTCACCCCGCCGACCACATTGACGAAGACGTCCTGATCGGCCATCTGCAGGCCGCCGTGGCGATGCAGCACCGCCAGCAGGATCGCCAGACGGTTCTGTTCCAGCCCCACCGCCACGCGGCGCGGATTGGACATCATCGAGTGATCCACCAGCGCCTGGATCTCCACCAGCAGCGGACGAGTCCCTTCCCAAACCACCATCACCGAACTGCCGGAGGTGATTTCATCTCCGCGGCTGAGGAAGATAGCGGATGGGTTGCTGACTTCGCGCAGGCCCTGCTCGGTCATGGCGAAAACGCCGAGTTCGTTGACCGCGCCAAAGCGGTTTTTATGGCTGCGCAACGTGCGGAAGCGGGAATCGGCATCCCCGTCCAATAACACCGAGCAGTCGATACAGTGCTCCAGCACCTTCGGACCGGCCAGCGAACCGTCTTTGGTGACGTGGCCGACCATCACAATCGCCACGCCGCGAGTTTTAGCAAAGCGCGTCAGATAGGCCGCGGTTTCACGTACCTGGGCGACGCTGCCCGGCGACGACTGCACGTCGGCCATATGCATCACCTGAATGGAGTCGATCACCATCAGCTGCGGCTTTTCTTCATCGGCAATCTGACAGATCTGCTCAATGCTGGTTTCTGAGAGCATGTTCAGGTTAGCCGTTGGCAACCCAAGACGATGGGCGCGCATCGCCACCTGCTGCAGGGACTCCTCCCCGGTGACGTACAGCGTTTTCATCCCCTCCGCCAGTTTGCAGAGGGTTTGCAGCAGCAGCGTCGATTTGCCCGCGCCGGGGTTGCCGCCAATCAGGATCGCGCTGCCCGGCACTACGCCGCCGCCCAGCACGCGGTCAAACTCTTTAAAGCCGGTGGAAAAGCGCGGCAGCGCCTCCAGGCTGATATCTGACAGCTTCTGCACCTTCGACACGCCGGCGTTACCGGCATAGCCTGAAAGACGCTCGTTTCTCGCCACCTGCGGCGACGCGGCGATGCGCATCTCGGTGATGGTGTTCCATGCATGGCAGGCGCTGCACTGCCCCTGCCAGCGCGGATAATCCGCACCACATTCATTACAGACAAATGCGCGTTTTGGAGCTTTCGCCACGTTTACCTCTTACTTTTGGTTCATGCTGCCCGAGAGAATACAGAATACCCCCATCAGGTCAGCGTGGCGGATACTCACTTCCGCCTGTTCATTCACTTTGGGCTTCGCATGATACGCGATGCCAAGCCCGGCAGCCTTAATCATCGGCAGGTCGTTGGCGCCATCGCCGATGGCTACGGTCTGCGCCGTTGGGATCTCATACTTTTCCGCCAGCTTGCGCAGCGTATTGGCTTTATATTTCGCATCGACGATATCGCCGAGCACGTTGCCGGTAAGCTTGCCGTCGCGGATCTCCAGTTCGTTGGCGAATACCGCGTCGAGATGCAGCTTGTCGCGCAGATACTCGGCGAAGAAGGTGAAGCCTCCGGAGGCGATGGCCACTTTCCAGCCCAGCGTTTCCAGCTTCAGCACCAGTTGAGTCAGCCCCGGCATCAGCGGCAGCGCATCGCGAACCTGCAGCAAAATACTGGCATCCGCATCTTTCAGCGTCGCCACGCGCTGGCGCAGGCTGGCGGTGAAGTCCAGCTCCCCGCGCATCGCCCGCTCGGTCACTTCCGAAACCAGCTCGCCGGTGCCAGCCAGTTTCGCGATCTCATCGATGCATTCGATCTGAATCGCCGTGGAGTCCATATCCATCACCAGTAGCCCGGGGGTGCGCAGATGGGGAATTTTACCCAATGGCGCGACGTCCAGCCCCGCTTCATGCGCCAGTCGCGTCGCACGTGGGGTAAGCGAACCGGCCAAACGGATCACCTGGTAATCCTCGACCACCCAGGAGGCGACGATCACTAAGGCGGCGCCCAGCTCGCGCTGCCACGCCGTCAGCCGGCGTTTATCCAGCCCCCGTCCGTACAGCAGCCAACCGCTGCGACCGGCGTGATAATCCAGCGGCATGACCTCGTCACCGCTCAGGGAAAGCGGCAAACCAGGCCACAGGGAAACGTCTTCAGGCAGGTCGCACCAGGTCAAACTGTTAGGCATTACGGCTCCACATCTCTTCATTCAGGCGAGGAAAATAACGCATGAGGCTACCTTGTAACCAGCGCTTCTGGCAACATTAAGCTGCAAATTTTCAAAGGTGGAATATGGTTCGCGCAAAACTGAAATTCCGGCTGCATCGTGCGGTCATTGTCCTTATCTGTCTCGCCCTGCTCGTCGCACTGATGCAGGGCGCCTCGTGGTTCAGTCAGAACAGTCAGAAACAACGCAATCCGCAGCTGGAAGAGCTGGCTCGCACGCTGGCGCAGCAGGTGGTATTGAATCTCGCACCGTTGATGCGCAGTGAAACACCGGACGAGAAGCGCATCCATCAGCTGTTGACGCAACTGACCCATAATAGCCGCGTCCTGGACGCCGGCGTTTATGACGAACAGGGTGACCTGGTGACGCGGTCGGGCGAAAGCGTCGAGGTGCGCGACCGGCTGGCGCTGGATGGTAAAAAAGCCGGCGGCTACTTCAACCAGCAGATTGTCGAGCCGGTGCCGGGAAAAAACGGTCCGCTAGGCTATCTGCGTCTGACCCTCGATACCCATACTCTGGCGACTGAGGCGAAGCAGGTGGATAATACCACCAATATCTTACGCCTGATGCTGTTGCTGTCATTAGCCATCGGCGTGGTGCTGACCCGCACGCTGCTGCAGGGTAAACGCACCCGCTGGCAGCAATCGCCCTTCCTGCTCACCGCCAACAAGCCGGTTGAGGATGAAGATGATGAAAAGAAAGGAAATCTATAATGTCCACATTGCGCCTCCTGCTCTCTGACTCTTACGACCCGTGGTTCAACCTGGCGGTCGAAGAGTGTATATTCCGCCAGATGCCCGCTACCCAGCGGGTGCTGTTCCTGTGGCGCAATGCCGATACCGTGGTCATCGGCCGCGCACAGAACCCGTGGAAGGAGTGTAATACCCGCCGCATGGAGGAAGATCACGTGCGGCTGGCCCGTCGCAGCAGCGGCGGCGGCGCGGTGTTCCACGACCTCGGCAATACCTGCTTTACCTTTATGGCAGGCAAACCGGAGTACGACAAAACCGTCTCCACCGCTATCGTGCTGGCGGCGCTTAATTCACTCGGCGTAACCGCCGAAGCCTCCGGGCGCAACGATCTGGTGGTCAAAACCGACAGCGGCGACCGCAAAGTCTCCGGTTCCGCCTATCGCGAAACCATGGACCGTGGTTTTCACCACGGCACCCTGCTGCTGAATGCCGATTTAAGCCGTCTCGCCAACTACCTCAACCCGGACCAGAAAAAGCTGCAGGCTAAAGGCATTACCTCGGTGCGCGGGCGGGTAGCGAACCTGGTTGAGCTGCTGCCGGGCATTACCCATCAGCAAGTTTGCGAGGCGATCCAGGAGGCATTCTTCAGCCATTACGGCGAACGGGTAGACGCCGAGGTGATCTCCCCGGACAACACGCCGGATCTTCCCAATTTTGCTGAGACCTTCGCCCGTCAGAGCAGCTGGGAGTGGAACTTCGGCCAGGCGCCGGCCTTCTCTCATCTGCTGGACGAGCGCTTCCCCTGGGGCGGCGTCGAGCTGCATTTTGACGTTGAGAAAGGGCATATCACCCGCGCGCAGGCCTTTACCGATAGCCTGAACCCGGCGCCGCTGGAGGCGCTGGCGGCTCGTTTAGTTGGCTGTCAGTATCGGGCGGAAGTATTACAACAGCAGTGCGAGGCGCTGGTCGGCGATTTCCCGGAGCAGCAAGCGGAACTGAGAGAACTGTCGGCGTGGATTGCCGGCGCGGTGCGCTGATAAAAAAGCCCGCTGCGCTTAGCGGGCCTGGAAAACCGTAGGCCGGGTCAGGCGAAGCCGCCACCCGGCACAACAGCTCTTACTCTTTATCGCCCAGCAGTACCGATTCCAGCGCGATTTTGATCATGTCGTTGAACGTGGTCTGACGCTCCGCAGCAGTGGTCTGCTCGTGGGTACGGATGTGGTCGGAGACGGTGCAGATGGTCAGCGCTTTCGCGCCGAACTCCGCCGCCACGCCATAGATACCCGCCGCTTCCATTTCCACGCCCAGAATGCCGTATTTTTCCATCACGTCAAACATGGACGGGTCCGGCGTATAGAACAGGTCTGCGGAGAAAATGTTGCCGACGCGCGCGTCAACGCCCAGCGCTTTCGCCGCGTCTACCGCATTACGCACCATGCCGAAATCGGCAATCGCCGCGAAATCATGGTCTTTGAAACGCAGACGGTTCACTTTAGAGTCGGTGCACGCGCCCATGCCGATCACCACGTCACGCAGTTTGACATCTTCCCGCACCGCGCCGCAGGAGCCCACGCGGATGATTTTCTTCACGCCGAAATCGGTGATCAGCTCTTTGGTGTAGATAGAGCAGGACGGGATACCCATCCCGTGGCCCATCACGGAGATTTTGCGGCCTTTATAGGTACCGGTGAAGCCCAGCATGCCGCGCACGTTGTTCACTTCACGCACGTCTTCAAGGAAGGTTTCTGCAATGTGCTTGGCGCGCAGCGGGTCGCCCGGCATCAAAACGACGTCAGCGAAATCGCCCATTTCTGCGTTAATGTGAGGAGTTGCCATCTTCAGTTCCTTTTACATTGTTGTTTTTGCCGGGTGGCGGCTACGCCTTACCCAGCCTACAAACCGTAGGCCCGGATCGCTGTGCGCCACCGGGCAATGACCTCAGAACATGGCTTTGCCATATTCCATGTCAGACGTACCAAAGTATTTCGCGAGAGTCTGGCCGATGTCCGCGAAGGTTTCACGGTGACCGAGCGAACCTGGTTTCACTTTCGGGCCGTACACCAGCACCGGGATATGTTCACGGGTGTGGTCAGTACCGGTCCAGGTCGGGTCGCAGCCGTGGTCGGCGGTGAGGATCAGAATGTCGTCTTCACCAACCAGCTCCATCAGCTCCGGCAGACGGCGGTCGAACAGCTCCAGACCCGCCGCATAGCCGGCGACATCGCGACGGTGGCCCCAGGAGGAGTCAAAGTCGACGAAGTTAGTGAAGACGATGGTCTCGTCGCCCGCTTCCTTCATCTCTTTGATGGTCGCGTCGAACAGCGCGTCCAGCCCGGTGGCTTTCACTTTCTTAGTGATGCCGCAGTTGGCGTAGATATCGGCGATTTTACCCACGGACACCACATGGCCGTTTTTCTCGTCTACCAGCTTCTGCAGCACGGTCGGCGCCGGCGGCTCGACCGCCAGATCGTGCCGGTTACCGGTGCGCTGGAAATTACCGGCTTTATCGCCGACGAACGGCCGGGCAATGACGCGACCAATGTTGTAACCACCTTCGGTCAGCTCTTCACGCGCGATCTCGCAGAGCTCGTACAGCTTGTCGAGGCCGAAAGTCTCTTCGTGACAGGCGATCTGGAACACCGAGTCCGCCGAGGTATAGAAAATCGGTTTCCCGGTTTTCATATGCTCTTCGCCGAGCTGATCGAGGATCACCGTCCCGGAGGAGTGGCAGTTGCCGAGGTAGCCCGGCAGGTTGGCACGCTTAACCAGCTTATCCAGCAGCTCCTGCGGGAAGCTGTTTTCATGATCGCTGAAGTAGCCCCAGTCAAACAGCACCGGCACGCCGGCGATTTCCCAGTGGCCGGACGGGGTATCTTTACCGGAAGAAAGTTCATGCGCCCAGGCATAGGCGCCAATCACTTCGGCATTGCCATCCATACCCGCGGCAATTTTACCGGTGGAGCCTTCATGCGCTTTCACCAGACCCAGACGGGTCAGGTTCGGTAAATTCAGCGGGCCTTTGCGGCCGTGGTCAGCCTCGCCCTTGGCACAGGCTTCTGCAATGTGGCCCAGCGTATCGGCGCCGACGTCGCCAAAGCGGTCTGCGTCTTCCGTTGCACCAATCCCAAAGGAGTCCAGCACCATGATAAATGCACGTTTCATCTTGTTCTCCATACATCTTGCGCTGCAAAAAAGCGATCAGATCAGTATATCGCTATTCAGTGATACGGCGATAGACTGTCGGTGTAATTTCCGGGGCTTTATCGTCCAGTTTAATGGCCGCTTTGACCGCTTTCGCGGCCTCCTGCCAGCTGTTCTCGTCTTTGGCATGGATCACCGCCAGCGGACGCTGTCCGTCGACGCGGTCACCCAGACGCGCCATATCGGTAAAGCCAACGCTATAGTCAATGGTGTCTGATGCCTGACGGCGGCCGCCGCCCATAGAAACCACTGCCATGCCCAGCGCGCGAGTATCCATCGCGCTGATAAAACCTTCGGTATCAGCATAGACTGCTTTGCTCAGCATCGCCGTCGGCAGATAATGATCATAATTCTCGACAAAGTCGCTCGGCCCTTTCTGCGCCGCGACCATACGGCCAAAGACTTCCGCCGCTTTACCGTTATCCAGCACCGCCTGCAGCTTAGCGCGCGCCTCGGCATCGTCTGCCGCCAGCTTGCCGGAGATCAGCATTTCCACACACAGCGCCATTGTCACATCGAACAGGCGCGGGTTGCGGTATTCGCCGGTCAGGAACTGCACCGCTTCGCGAACTTCAACGGCGTTGCCGGCGCTGGAGGCCAGCACCTGATTCATATCGGTCAGCAGCGCGGTGGTGCGCACGCCGGCGCCGTTGGCGACACCCACGATCGCTTCGGCCAGCGCGGCAGAGAGTTCATAAGTCGGCATAAACGCGCCGCTGCCGACTTTGACGTCCATCACCAGCGCATCCAGCCCTTCCGCCAGCTTCTTCGCCAGAATCGAGGCGGTAATCAGCGGGATGGAGTCCACCGTCGCGGTAATATCGCGGGTGGCATAGAAACGTTTGTCGGCCGGGGCGAGGGAGCTGGTCTGCCCGATAATCGCCACGCCAACATCTTTAATAATCTCGCGGAAGCGGTTGTCGTCCGGGAAGATATCGAAGCCCGGGATCGCTTCCAGTTTGTCCAGTGTACCGCCGGTATGGCCGAGGCCGCGGCCGGAGATCATTGGTACATAACCACCGCAGGCAGCCACCATTGGCCCCAGCATCAGCGACGTGACATCCCCAACGCCGCCGGTAGAGTGTTTATCGACGATCGGCCCGTTAAGGTTGAGGCTTTTCCAGTCCAGAACGGTACCGGAATCCCGCATCGCCATGGTCAGCGAAACGCGCTCCGACATAGACATATCGTGGAAGAAGATGGTCATCGCCAGCGCGGCGATCTGCCCTTCGGAGATAGTATTGTCGCGAATGCCGTTGATGAAAAAGCGGATCTCTTCATCGCTTAATGCCTGACCATCACGTTTTTTACGAATAATTTCTTGTGCGAGAAACACGGTAACCTCCCAAAGAGAATAAATTACCGGATGACGGCGCGAGTGCCTTATCCGGCCTACAGGCATCCATTCGTAGGCCGGATAAGCGCAGCGCCATCCGGCAAATCAAGGGATTAGTAGCTGCTGGCGCTCTTGCCGTCGCCGTGACCCAGGGCTTTCAACAGGCTAGCCAGCAGACTGGATGCGCCAAAACGGTAGTGACGGGCATCGGCCCAGTCGGCACCGAACAGTTCATCAGCGATCGCCAGGAACTGCTGCGCATCTTCCGCGCTGCGCACGCCGCCTGCCGGTTTAAAGCCAACGGTTTTCTCAACGCCCATATCGCGGATCACTTCCATCATGATGCGAGCGCTTTCAGGCGTGGCATTTACCGGCACTTTACCGGTCGAGGTTTTGATGAAATCGGCCCCGGCTTTGATAGAGATTTCAGACGCTTTACGGATCAGCGCTTCTTCTTTCAGCTCACCGGTTTCGATGATCACTTTCAGCAGCACGTTGGCCGCTGCACAAGCCTCTTTACAGGCTTTCACCAGCTCGAAACCGACCTGCTCATTACCGGCAATCAGCGCGCGGTACGGGAAGACTACGTCCACTTCGTCAGCGCCGTAAGCGATCGCCGCGCGAGTTTCCGCCAGTGCGATGTCGATATCGTCATTCCCGTGCGGGAAGTTGGTGACCGTGGCGATGCGAATATCCGGCGTCCCCTGCTCATTCAGCGTTTTACGGGCGATCGGGATGAAGCGCGGGTAGATGCAGACCGCCGCGGTGTTACCCACCGGGGTTTTCGCCTGATGACACAGGGCAATGACTTTCTCATTGGTGTCGTCGTCATTCAGGGTGGTCAGGTCCATCAGTTTTAACGCGCGCAGGCTGCTTGCTTTTAAATCAGTCATTTCATACTCCGCCGGCGCAGTGCCGGTTCAATAGTTTGTTCACCTTGCGAGTCTGTTACTATTGTAACATTCACTCGCCGTTACACTTCGACATTCATCACAGTTAATGAAAACTAATTACTAATTTGCATTACTGTAACGTGATTAAAATCACAAATTATTACTCAATACCGCAGCAATTATCGTCAGTCCCCTCTTAAGCATAATCGATACCATGCCGCCGATGGAGGTGTGATAATTCTAACACACAATAACAGATTCACTCGATACCGTGGCGCACATTTTGCCCATTTTACGGGAAACAAAAACGCTACAACTTGAAATGTATGCTATTTTTCAAAAAAGAGAGTGGTGATGGAATTATCACATTTACAGCAACACCAGCGGCACGGAGGCCGCTGGTTCAGGAGACAGGCTTACAGGGCGAGGAACACCCCGGCGATGGTGGCGCTCATCAGGTTGGACAGCGTCCCCGCCGCTACCGCACGTAGCCCAAGCTGAGCGATATCTTGCCGCCGGTTGGGCGCCATCCCCCCAAGTCCGCCAATCAGAATGGCGATTGATGACAGATTGGCAAAGCCGCACAGCGCGAAAGAGATAATGGCTTTAGTGTGATCTGAAATCACCTGCAGCCCGGCCGCCGCTACTTCCGCATCCGCCTTCAGGTATTCGCCAAAGTTCATATAAGCGACGAACTCGTTAATGATCAGCTTCTGGCCAATAAACGACCCGGCCACCGTGGCTTCGTGCCACGGCACGCCAATTACCCACGCCAGCGGTGAGAAGACCCAGCCGAGGATCATCTGCAGCGACAGATCCGGATGGTTAAACCAGCCGCCGACGCCGGAAAGAATCCCGTTCAGCAGGGCGATCAGCGCAATAAACGCCAGCAGCATCGCACCGACGTTGAGCGCCAGCTGCATACCAGACGCGGCGCCGGAGGCAGCGGCGTCCAGCACGTTGGCCGGTTTATCCGCGTCAGCGCTTTGGCTGTCATGGGCCGGGTTATCGTCGGGTTTTTCCGTTTCCGGTACGATAATTTTGGCAAACAGCAGGCCTCCCGGCGCCGCCATAAACGACGCGGCAATAAGGTACTCCAGCGGAACGCCCATCTGCGCATAGCCCGCCAGTACCGAGCCCGCCACCGAGGCCAGGCCGCCGCACATGACCGCAAACAGCTCCGAGCGAGTCATGGTGGCGATATAAGGACGCACCACCAGCGGCGCTTCGGTCTGGCCAACAAAGATGTTCGCTGTAGCCGATAGCGATTCAGTACGCGAGGTCTTCAGCACTGCCCGCAGCGCGCCGCCGAGAATACGAATCACCAGCTGCATAATGCCCAGGTAGTAAAGCACAGCAATCAGCGACGAGAAGAAGACGATCACCGGCAGCACCCGCAGGGCAAAAACGAAGCCGCCGCCGCCAAACACCTCGAACATTTTATCGGAGACCAATCCGCCGAAAATAAAACTGATCCCTTCATTGCCGTAGGCAATAACGCTGGCGACGCCGTTCGACATCGCTAACAGCGCCGAGCGCCCGGCCGGTACATACAATATCAACGCGCCGATTCCCACCTGGATTATCCAGGCGCCGAGCACGGTGCGCAGGTTAATGGCTTTTCGGTTATTGGAGAGCAGCACAGCAATGGCCAACAGCACCACCATGCCGATAAGTCCCATGAGGATTTGCATACAGATTCCCTGTGTTTCGATAGTCCAGTACTAACGGCGTGATTATATCGGCCTGAAACTATCCTGCCCGTCTGGCTTCACACATTTTAAGCAAATCAATGAGATGGAAGGACGATAATGAGAATTCGATCACCATACCTGGGCAGGAGAAAGCGCGAACAGCGTGCGCGTGTTCTGCATGATCCCTTCGGCGATCGCTTCCGGGGGCTCCGGGCGCAGCTCGCAGAGCGACTCGAAGACCCGGACAACCTGCTCCGGGCGATTGGGCTGTCCTTGAAAACCGTTAAGCGGCATATCCGGCGCATCGGTCTCGAGCAGCAGAGCGGAAAGCGGCAGACGCGCCATCACTTCACGGGTTTTACGGGCGCGGGGATAGGTAATGGTGCCGCCAACGCCGATCTTATAGCCAAGCTGAACGAAGCGCTCGGCCTGCTGCAGACTGCCGGCGAAACCATGTACCACCCCAGTACGCGGCAGGGCATGTTTTTTCAGCAGCATCGCCAGCTTATCGTGGGTACGTCGGGAGTGGAGGATCACCGGCAGATCGTAACGCTTTGCCAGACGCAGCTGCGCTTCCAGTAGCGCCTGTTGACGATCAAACCGCGGATCGTCGCGATAAAGATCGAGGCCAATCTCTCCCACCGCCACCAGCTTAGGCGGCCGTTGCGCCAACAAGGCTTCCAGCTGCGTCAGTCCCTCCTCGGTGTGCTCTTCGATGACGATCGGATGCATGCCCAGTGCGGCATACAGCGCCTCGTGCCGCGCCGCCAGCGCCAGTACTGAACTGAAACGCTCGGCGGAGATCGCCGGGACGATGATCCGCTCAATACCAGCCTGTGCCGCACGTTCCAGACTGGCGGCTTCATCTGCCGCGAAGGGGGGAAAATCGAAGTGACAGTGGGTATCAATAAAACGGTGGCTCATGCCAGATCCTCATGATCAAAGCTGGCGTCATTCGCCTGCGGTGCGGCGATGATCGTTGCCTGAGGTGCCTCATTGGCCACCGGTACCGGCGGCACCACCACCGGCGCCGGACGGGCAATACGCGGCGCATGGCGCAACAGCGGCGGCCGGTCAGCCAGCAGTTTACCCACCGTTGCCAGGAAATAACGGCCACACTGGCGTCCGGTTTTGTAGTCCTCCAGCAGCGCCGGCAACCGGCTGCCGAGTGCCATACTGCGCAATGGCCGCTGTGGATAGATTTCGAAGATCCGCAGCTTACCGGGCGGTTTCTCAATGAACTGTTGAATGGCGCGGTAGGTGGTTTCGTGATGATGCACCAGATTAACCAGCGGCTGTAGGCTGCTCTCTCCCAGCCAGCGCTCCATCCGCTTGAACCACTGCGGGGTATAAAACATTTGCGAAGGGACGGTGCGGATCACCACGATGGTCTGGGCGCCACGGCGGGCCGCCTCCTGCACCGGGATCGCATCGCTGACGCCGCCGTCAAGGTAGCTGACGCCGTCAAGCAACACGCCGCTGCGATAAAAACCGGGGATGGCGCTGGAGGCGCGGATCAGATCCAGCCAGGTTTGCGGCGTCGGTGAAAAATAGCTGGCAGTGTAATCATCGCCGCGGCAGGCGCACATCCACAGCTCTTTCCCCAGCGCGAACTGCGCTTCGGCGTAGTTCATGGCCAGCGGCATCTGCTGTGAAGTGGCCTCTACCAGCCAGTCGAGATCGATAAGGTTGCCGCCGCGCACAAAGCGCATCGGATCGAAAAACTGGCGTGAAGTGGTGTAGCGAGTGATGACTTTGCGCGCATACCCTTGCTGATTACACATGTAGGCAGAAAGGTTTTGCGCGCCCGCGGAGGTACCCAGCATCAGGTCAAAGGGGTTAAATCCGGCGCGCATAAATTCGTCCAGCACCCCGGCGGTGAAAATCCCTCGTTGTCCTCCGCCTTCGCATACCAGCGCCAGCTTGCCCGGTCGGAAAGGTTTAACCGCCAGCGGGGCGATATTGCCCAGCGTGACGGGAATGCGTTGCCCCACCCTGCTTTCCTGTTCGATTGGTCTTCTCCTGACAAGGTAACGCAATTTGCCCGTCGCTTAAACCGCGAAAGCCAGTCCGCTGGACTGGCTTTGTGTAAGATGACGTGTCAGTAAAAATGCTCAGGCTTCGGCATCGCCTGCATCGCGGGCCGCCTAAGGACGTCTGCGTCCTGTAAACAGGCTCACCAGGAACAGGATAATCCCGACGACAAAGACGATTTTCGCGGCGCCAGCGGCAGTACCCGCCAGACCACCAAAGCCCAGGGCCGCAGCAATTAATGCAATGACCAGAAAAATAATTCCCCATCGAAACATACTTTTCTCCTTACCATAATGGACGGTGAACAGCGGTTTGCGCACCCTTTCTGCATAGCTCATCGCTCAGTGGATGCTGCTATTCGTTCGGCAACCTTGGCCAGACAACACTTTTGTTAATAACTCGGTTTACTTAACGCTAAGATCGTTACGCACGCTTTTCACACCAGAAACCGCTTTCGCAATCTCTGCGGCACGCTCCGCCTGCGCCGCGGAAGCCACCGTACCGGTCAGATGCACCGCGCCGGCGTTGGTTTCGACTTTCACATTGCGCGAAGGGACAATGTCATCCGCCAGCAGCTTAGCTTTCACTTCACTGGTAATAGCGGTATCCCCGGCATAGCCTTTCAGCGTCGCCGTCTCGCTCGATGATTTATGATGGACCGTCAGCTTGTCGTTAACGCGCGAGACGCCTTCGACCCCTTTCGCTACGCTCAGTGCCTGACTTTTCTGTTCAGCACTGGTGACGTCGCCGCTGAGGGTGACCACTTTGTTTTCCGTTTTCACCGAAATATCGCCGGAGTTAATGTCTTTATGGTCGATTAGCGCCGCTTTTACCCGAGCGGTAATGGTACTGTCGTCCATAAAATCGCCGACTTTATTAATCGAATTGTCTACCGCCTCTCCCGCGTTGCTGGCAGCCGACTTCGCACTGTCTACCGTTGTTTTTTCCGTCTCTGCCGAGGCGTTCAACGCGGCTAAGCCTAAGAAGAGCGCCAGCAACATATTGGCATTCTTTAGTCTGGTCATCGTGATGTCCTCGTTTTTTCACCAGCGCTGGCGTCTTATCGCAGTGAATTACGCCAGCATTTTTAAAATCACGAATTAAATATAGTAGACAGACGAAGGGGTTGCGGAGGATATGGATAAAAAACAGACGAATTAGCGGTGTTTTAAGAACTTTCCAGAAGGAAGGGTACAGGGGCGTAACAGGAAAAAAGCGCGGCCTGCGCCGCGCTTCGTCAGGGATTAGTGCTCGCGCG
The DNA here is from genome assembly GCF_020526085.1 of Klebsiella africana. Classification (NCBI taxonomy): domain Bacteria; kingdom Pseudomonadati; phylum Pseudomonadota; class Gammaproteobacteria; order Enterobacterales; family Enterobacteriaceae; genus Klebsiella; species Klebsiella africana. The sequence goes on from NZ_CP084874.1 coordinate 4,478,274, forward strand.
TTTTGCGGAACACCACGTCAGGATAACGCTCCTGCGTCAGGTTCAGGTTGACCATTGTCGGAGCGATATAGGTCAGGTTATCGCCGCCATCCAGCGCCAGCTGAACTTCGTTTTTACGTTTGAACTCTTCGAATTTCTTCACGTCCGTGGATTCAACCCAGCGCGCGGTGGCCACGTTGACCGATTCATAAATCGCTTCCACGTTGTATTCGCTTTTCAGACGCGCTACCACCACGTCAAACTGCAGCACACCGACGGCGCCAACGATCAGATCGTTATTAGCGATCGGGCGGAAGACCTGGACCGCGCCCTCTTCAGAGAGCTGAACCAGCCCTTTCAGCAGCTGTTTCTGCTTCAGCGGATCCTTAAGACGAATACGGCGGAACAGTTCCGGTGCGAAGTTCGGAATACCGGTGAACTTCATCATCTCGCCCTGGGTGAAGGTATCGCCAATCTGAATGGTACCGTGGTTATGCAGGCCGATGATATCGCCCGGATATGCTTCTTCTACGTGAGAACGGTCGCCAGCCATAAAGGTCAGGGCGTCGGAAATCACCACGTCTTTACCGATACGCACCTGACGCAACTTCATGCCTTTTTCATATTTACCAGACACCACGCGCATGAAAGCCACGCGGTCGCGGTGTTTCGGGTCCATGTTGGCCTGAATTTTAAACACGAAGCCGGTGAATTTCTCTTCCGTGGCAGTGACTTCACGCGTGTCGGTGTTACGCGGCATCGGCGCCGGGGCCCACTCCACCAGCCCATCCAGCATATGGTCAACGCCGAAGTTGCCTAACGCGGTTCCGAAGAAGACCGGCGTGATTTCGCCGGCCAGGAACAGATCTTTATCGAACTCGTTCGACGCGCCCTGCACCAGCTCCAGCTCGTCGCGCAGCTGCTGCGCCAGGTCTTCCCCCACCGCCGCATCGAGATCCGGGTTGTTGAGCCCCTTCACGATGCGCACTTCCTGAATGGTGTGGCCTTTACCGGTCTGGTACAGGTAGGTTTCGTCTTTGTAGAGGTGATAAACGCCTTTGAACAGCTTGCCGCAGCCGATAGGCCAGGTAATCGGCGCGCAGCCGATTTTCAGCTCATTCTCAACCTCATCCAGCAATTCCATCGGATCGCGAATATCACGGTCAAGTTTGTTCATAAAGGTGAGGATCGGCGTGTCGCGCAGACGGGTAACTTCCATCAGCTTACGGGTCCGGTCTTCGACGCCTTTCGCTGCGTCAATCACCATCAGACAGCAGTCCACCGCCGTCAGAGTACGGTAGGTATCTTCGGAGAAGTCTTCGTGCCCCGGGGTATCCAGCAGGTTCACCAGGCAGTCGTGGTATGGGAACTGCATCACCGAGGTGGTGATTGAGATCCCACGCTGTTTTTCCATCTCCATCCAGTCGGACTTTGCATGCTGGCTGGAGCCACGGCCTTTTACGGTACCGGCGGTCTGAATCGCCTGTCCGAACAGCAGCACCTTTTCGGTGATGGTGGTCTTACCGGCATCCGGGTGAGAAATAATGGCAAAAGTGCGGCGTTTGGCCACCTCTTGCAGATAAGGAGACAACGTCATAATTAATCTTCTAAGTAAACGCAGCAATGCGCCGCGCATGTGGAATACGAAAAATTGCGGCTATTTTACCCATCAATAGGGGGGAGGCAATCAGTGTTTACACAGGAGCTGCTCCAGTTCGCTTAACGAGGTCACCGTCCAGTCGGGCTGCAGGTCTGCTGGCAACGTTTGCTGGTGCGCATTCAGCCAGCAGGTCGCCAGTCCGGCATTCACGCCACCGCGAATATCCGACTCAGCGGTATCACCGACCATCAGTACTCGCGAGCGCGGTGGATTACCCGCTTGCGCCAGCGCGTAATCGAAGATGCGCGCATCCGGCTTGGCGACGCCAACTTCTTCAGAAATAATCAGTAAATCAAAGTGATCGCGTAAACCTGTGCGCTCCAGACGAGTCTGCTGCAGCGAGGTAAAACCGTTGGTGATGATGCCCATCTTGACCTTGCCCTGCAGCGCGTTGAGCAGCGAGACCGCTCCCGGCAGCGGGGCACAGATTTCCGCCATCGCATTCATAAACGCATCGTTGAGCTCACCCGGCTTAACGTTCAAACGTTCCGCCCAGCTGTCAAAGCGCTGGTGCTGTAGCTGCAGCGAGGTGATGGCGCCGTTTTGATAATCCACCCACAGCGGCTTATTCACGGCCTGATAGTGCTGAAAATCTTCGGCGGTAAATGTCACGCTGTAGTCGAGAAACATCCGCTGTAAGCCGCTGAAAGAATCAAACGAAAACAACGTTTCATCGGCATCAAAGAAAATCCAGTCCCATTTCATCGTATCACCTTGTCTTACATACTGATTGGCAGAGCCATAATAATGGCGTCTTCGCGCCCGTCGACCGTCGGATAGTAGTTGCGGCGGATGGTCGCTTCGTTAAAGCCTACGCTTTCATACAGCGCAATGGCGGCAGCGTTGGAAGCGCGCACCTCCAGCCATAGCGTGACGACGCCCAGTTTTTCAACTTCATCAATGACATGTTCCAGCAGTTCCCGTCCCAGACCGCGGCGCTGGTATGCCGGGTCGACGGCGATATTAAACAGCGTCGCTTCATCGAGGACTATCTGCGTAATGGCGAACGCTGCCATTTCTCCATCCACTGCCAGTTGGTAATTCAGATAACGTTCACCCTGATTGCTGGCAAAGGTTTGTTCGCTCCACGGGAAGGCGTGGGCGCGTTTTTCGATTTGCCAGGCTTTAGATAAATCACCCGTGCTGAGGGTAGAAATCGTGTTCATGTGCGCAGATTTGTTGCCAGAGCGCCTTACGAGCCGGCGCGCTGGTCTGAAGTTCATCAAAAGCGGGGGTAGACACCTGGGCGCCCGCCAGCGGCAGCGATGCCTCTGTACCCAACCGCCAGCTGTTGCAGCGGCTGTCCTGCGGTAGCATCGCCACCCGCTCGGGGGTGAGCTGCAGGACCTGATCTGGCGTAACGGCCAGCGCGCGCAATATGTCGCCAATCAGCGGTTCAGTCAGCGACGGCGGGCTTTCCGCCACCATCACCAGACGAATATGTTCAGGCAGCGAGATAGCGATTTCGCCCTGCAACGCCCCCGGTCGGCGCAGCGACCACTGGGTAATGCCCAGCTGCTGTAGTTGCCAGTCTCGTCGGGATGTCATAGCGAAACACTCCTGGTAAACAAGCGCGCAATATAGCAAATCCGTCGTATCTGCGCCAACAAACTACTATAATCGGCGCCAGTCTTAATGAAGGAGTGTTTCATGTCCGCTTTTACCCCGGCAAGTGAAGTCTTGCTGCGCCACAGTGATGATTTCGAGTCCGCCCGCGTTCTGTTTGCCGGTGACCTGCAGGATGATCTGCCTGCACGTCTGGATACCGCGGCCAGCCGCGCCCACACCCAACAGTTCCACCACTGGCAGGTCCTCAACCGCCAAATGGGTGACAATGTCCGCTTTAGTTTAGTGGCCGAGGCCGCTGACGTCGCTGAATGTGACACCCTGATCTACTACTGGCCGAAGAACAAACCTGAGGCGCAGTTCCAGCTGATGAACCTGCTCGCTCTGCTACCAGTGGGAAGCGACATTTTTGTCGTCGGTGAAAACCGCAGCGGCGTCCGCAGCGCGGAGCAGATGTTGGCTGAATATGCGCCACTAAACAAAGTGGATAGCGCCCGCCGCTGTGGCCTCTATCATGGCCGTCTGGAAAAGCAGCCATCCTTCAACGCCGACGCGTTCTGGGGCGAATATGCGCTGGATAATCTGACCATCAAAACCCTGCCAGGTGTCTTTAGCCGCGATGGTTTGGACGTAGGCAGCCAGCTGCTGCTCTCCACCCTCGAGCCGCATACCAAAGGAAAAGTGCTGGATGTCGGCTGCGGCGCGGGCGTGCTGGCCGCGGTGCTGGCCAGCCATTCACCGAAGGTGCGCCTGACTCTGTGCGACGTCAGCGCCCCGGCGGTGGAAGCCAGCCGCGCGACCCTTGCCGCCAACGGTTTTGCAGGCGATGTGTTTGCCAGCAACGTCTTCTCCGAGGTCAATGGCCGCTTCGACATGATCATTTCTAACCCGCCATTCCATGACGGGTTGCAAACCAGCCTCGAGGCGGCCCAGGCGCTGATCCGCGGCGCGGTTCGCCATCTGAATAGCGGCGGCGAGCTACGCATTGTCGCCAACGCCTTCCTGCCCTATCCGCAGGTGCTGGATGAAACGTTCGGCTTCCATGAAGTGATCGCTCAGACCGGGCGCTTTAAGGTCTATCGCACCATCATGACCCGTCAGGCGAAAAAATAACCCCCTCACGCCAGCGGCCCGTTTGCGGTGCCGCTGGCGCTTACTGCGAACAAATCCGGCCATTTTTGCAGCAATCGATACAACCTGCATAATTAACTATTGACGTGCCGCCGAAAACCACTAGAATGCGCCTCCGTGGTAACGATACTTTCATAGTGTCGATGGTATGCGAAGGTGGCGGAATTGGTAGACGCGCTAGCTTCAGGTGTTAGTGTCCTTACGGACGTGGGGGTTCAAGTCCCCCCCCTCGCACCATAATCCACGTTGATATTGCTCGCACTGGGCGAAGGTGGCGGAATTGGTAGACGCGCTAGCTTCAGGTGTTAGTGTCCTTACGGACGTGGGGGTTCAAGTCCCCCCCCTCGCACCAACGAGGCAATATCTAAAGAAAGAATACTGTGCGAAGGTGGCGGAATTGGTAGACGCGCTAGCTTCAGGTGTTAGTGTCCTTACGGACGTGGGGGTTCAAGTCCCCCCCCTCGCACCAATATTCTTCCCTCCCCGGCCTCATCCCCTCAGTTTGATATCCAGCAACATCAGCATGATTCCACTAATCAGTGCGACGCACGATGGTAGCAGAATAAAATGGCGCAGTTGACGATGCCATATCATTGCCGCAGACATCAGCATGCCCGCCGCGACCAGCAACCGCCATACGTCAGCCGATACCCCGGCATACCCGAGAGCGACAATCAGCGCGCCGGGAATCACCACTCCCCAGCCGCTTCCTAATGCTCGCTGCAGCATGGTTTCACCTCTCACAACGATAATGATAACCAATATCATATGACAATCTTTATCATTTGTCATTTGCGATGTGCTCTGCTCCTTTTTCTTTACGTTCGCGGTAATGACATACATTCATGAAGGTGATAAATTAAGCGGATTAACGATATATATTAAATATTTTGCTTATTTTGCAAATAACCTTTTTTTGCACATTGTTATCAGACTCTTCATTTTTGGCTTTCATCATTTTGAAATTTAACGACTAATAATGATTCTTCCGATATGACTGCACAAACCTGGCGAGCACACTACGCACAAAAATATCAATATTCCTTACGCCTTTTTTTACTGCTTAATTTCATTTCTTCCTCTCTGTCGCTGGTCAGCCCACTATTTACGGTAGTCCGTTTTACGCTGCCCTGCGCCCTGATCGTGACCTGCAGCGGGCTGTTGCTGCTCTGGCACTGGAAATGGCCGCAATCAAAAATAAATATTCCTGCTATCTCGTTGTTATTTGGCATGCTGTGGGCATGGCACGTAGTGGCAAAATCGATGCTATTGACACCACCGCATTTTAACTATCTGGTGATCGCCCTATTAAGCATTCTGTTTATTGGCACCATCGCTTTTGCCAATAATATCACTGCCTTTACCCTTCACTCTTTACCGACTTTCCTTGCCTGCCTGATAATGGCGGAGGGGGAACAATGGTTGCGTATGACCTACTGTTTTATGCTGCCTATTGCCGGCATTACCCTGCAAAATATTATCCAGAGGCGCAGCGATGCCTTTACTCAGGGATTAATGGATAAACTGATGCAGGAACGCAATACGCTCAATGATCTCAGTATGCTGGATCCCTTGACCGGTCTGTATAATCGCCGCGGACTGCAAAATCGCCTCGACACACTGTTGGCGCTGGACGGCGATAACCACTATGTGCTGCTTCTCGATATCGATCATTTCAAAGCCTATAACGACCACTATGGCCATATGATGGGTGACCAGGCGCTGATTCGCGTCTCTGCCGCCATTCGCAACGCCGTGCGCTCACGCGATATTGTTGCCCGTTTTGGCGGAGAGGAGTTTATGGTGCTGCTGACCAACAGCAGTAAAGAAACGGCCTGGCAGGCAGCCGAACGCATTCGTCAGCGAGTCTACGATCTGAAGATCCCCCATATGTTTAATGAAAGCGTCGCGACCAACGTCACCATCAGCATTGGCCTGACGCCATTGATTGATGACAACATTGAGCAAGCGCTGGCGCGAGCCGATGGGGCACTTTATGAGGCCAAAAATAAAGGCCGAAACATTATTCTTGCTAGCTAGTTTTCGCGCGCCGCGACGCCGATAAAATTCTTGCCATGCCGTCTGCAAACAACTAATATCAGGAATCATTATCATTTAGATTTGTATCTGGAAATCGCATGGCCTGGCGTTCTCTTCCTCTCAGCGATGAACTCATCTGGCGGGCTCCCCTCCCGACGGCCGAGCGCGCTCTGGCGGAGAGTATTCGGGAAAAAATCGCGACCCTGCGTCCCCATCTGCTCGATTTCCTGCGCCTTGACGAACCCGCGCCACGGCACGCGTTAACGCTTGCCGAATGGTCGCAATCCACCGCCTTACGCTCTCTGCTGGCAACTTACTCCGATCATATCTATCGTCATCAACCGACGCTGCCGCAGGAACAGAAGCCCCTGCTCTCGCTCTGGGCGCAATGGTATATCGGACTGCTGGTGCCGCCGCTAATGCTGGCGCTGCTCAATGAACCGCAAGGCCTCAGCCTGGCGCCAGAACATTTCCATGTCGAATTTCATGAAAGCGGCCGGGCGGCATGCTTCTGGATTGATGTGCATAGCGATCCCGACATCGAGAGGCTTTCACCACAGGCGCGGATGGATGCCCTGGTAACGCGCACCCTGCAGCCGGTTGTTGAGGCGCTGGCGGCGACGGGCGAGATCAATAGCAAACTTATCTGGAGCAATACGGGTTATTTGATTAACTGGTATCTTGGGGAAATGCGCGCGCTGCTGGGTGAGGAACGGCTTGCCACGTTACGTCAGCACTGCTTCTTTGAAAAACAGCTCGCCGATGGCCAGGATAACCCGCTGTGGCGAACGGTGGTGCTGCGTGAAGGGCAGTTAGTCCGACGCACCTGCTGTCAGCGCTATCGCCTGCCGGATGTCCAACAGTGCGGCGACTGCACCCTAAAATAACCCCCAGCAGGTCATAAAACGGGCGGCCGTCGCCGCCCGCTCATCGTTATGCGGTCTGTTGACTCTCCTGCTCCGCCCGTTCGGCCTCTTCCGCTTCCTGGGCAAGGAGCTGTTTCTCATACACCTTAAAGAACGGGAAGTAGATAATCGCCGACACACAGGCCAGCACGATCACCAGAATCGCCGCCCTGAAATCCCAGCCCAGCGCCCAGGCCCCGCCAATCGGCGCAGGTGCCGTCCACGGTACTACCGAGATAACGCGGCCAATCAGATCCAGCTTCATTGCCGCCCAGGCCAGCACCGCGTTCACCATCGGCGCCAGCAGGAACGGAATAAAGAACACCGGGTTCATAACGATAGGCGTGCCGAAGATAACCGGTTCGTTAATATTAAACAGGCTTGGCACCACGCTCAGACGGCCAATGGAACGCAAATGCGCTGAGCGGCTGCGCAGGTAACAGAACACCAGCCCCATGGTGGCGCCAGAACCGCCGACCACGATAAAGAAGGTCCAGAACGCCTCCATAAAGATATGCGGCAAAGGCGCGCCCTGGGCCAGCGCCTGCTGGTTCATACCGAGGTTGGTCAGCCAGAACATCTGCAGCATCCCGGACACAATCGCCGCACCATGGATCCCGGCAAACCACAACAGATGACCAATAAGCACCGCCAGCAGAATTGCCGGCAGAGAATCAGCTGCCGAAACCAGTGGTTTGAAAATAGCCATAATGGCCTGCGGGATCAGCATGTCAAAATGGTGTTGAATAAACAGGCTCAGTGGATACAGCGTCAGCACAACCACCAGCACAGGGATCAGCAGATCAAACGAGTTTTTGATCATCGGCGGAACCTGATCCGGCAGCCGGATGCCGATGTTATGCGCCTTAAGAAAACGCATCATCTCTACACAGAATATCGCCACCAGAATCGCGGTAAAGATCCCGGTGCCCCCGAGGCTATCCACCGGCAGCGTGCCATTCGTCTTCGGCGCGGCAATCAGCAAAAAGGCCATGATCGACAGCATTGCGCACATAAAGGGATCAAGCTGATTGGATTTCTCGTAGTGCTTACCGAGATTGTAGGAGATTGCGGCGCAAATGTAGATCGACATGATCCCCATCGTCATATCAAAGGGGGTCAAAATACGTCCTTCAAACTCTTTTGCCAGATCCAACCAGGCGCGGGCAAAACCCCAGGTGGTATCAGGCGAGAAAGGAGGATAAGCAAATACCAGCAGGAATGATCCGACGATCATAAATGGCATCGCTGAGATAAAACCGTCACGAATAGCCATGACGTGACGCTGCGATGAGATCCGCCCTGCGATGGGGCTAATGTAATTTTCTACAAAGCGAAATATCAAATTAAACGCAGCATGGTTAGCAGACATAGTAGCCCTCCTGACAGGCTATAGATACTGGCCCAACAACGATTACCTTGCCGTTACGATGACCGCTTTTTGAGTCAGCAAGCCGCTGATCGATTATGTCACCGGCTATACTGTTCATGATCCAACGATTCATACACGGCTCTTTTGTTATAAATAAACGGAGAAGTGACTGTTCCAGTATTCATCTCAACGCGATTAACCGCAACCGGTTACAGTAACCGGTTACGGTGAATGTGAAGGAGATCGACAAAATAGAAAGAATCTGGATTGTTGGCATCGATATTTACACTCCGCCGGGCTTGTGACAGATTTAAACAGGCTTTAATCAGGAGAATCCAATGAGTCTGCAGTCTGTACGGCAGTTTTTTGCCGAACACGCCCCCGATATCGAAATTATCGAGTTAAATCAGAGCACCGCAACCGTTGAGCTGGCTGCCGCCGCGCACAACGTTGAGCCGGGACAAATCGCGAAAACGCTGTCGCTGAAGATCAAGGATAAGATTGTATTGATCGTCGCCAGAGGCGATGCGCGGCTGGATAATAAAAAACTGAAAGAGACCTTTGGCGCGAAAGCGCGCATGTTGAGCAGCGATGAGGTGGTGACCTGGACCGGTCATCCGGTCGGCGGAGTGTGCCCGTTTGGTCTTGAGAACCCGCTGTCCGTCTATTGCGATGTATCTCTCAGACGCTATCAGGAAGTGCTGCCCGCAGCCGGAGCCATTCACAGCGCCGTTCGTATCGAACCAGAACGAATGGCGCAGCTCACTGATGCGACGTGGGTAGACGTATGCTTATAATCGCATTACGCCACCTGCATAACAGCGCAGGTCGTAGCGCTAACAGGTAAATGCAGCAAAATATCCGCCGCGTTTAATAAACCAATGTCTGAGCGAACCCCGAGCTTGGTCATGGCATTAAACTTATGCGCACGGATAGTTTTTATGTTCCGGTTCAGCTGTATCGCAATTTCGGACAGCGAATATCCCCAGGACATATAGCGAAGAATGGCGTGCTCCGTCGGACTCAACGGATCGTTGCACGCCTCTCTATCGCAAAATCGCTCACTGCCGGTAACAGGGTGATTATCCAGCAGATGTAACAAACGCTCCTGCAACCCACGTCGTGGCGCACATTTATTCAATATACCATGCAGGCAGGCCGGCATGAGGTGGCCAATCAGGTGCATTTCACTTTCGCTATTTGCCAGAATAATCGTTTGCACTTCCGGCCGACGCCGCGCTATTTCATGAAGAAACAGCAAGCTCTCTGCTCTTGATGAACGGCTACCCGACAGGGAAAAAATAATAGCTGACCAGGGAAATGATTTTTCCACTTCCCTGAGCTGGCTGACACTTTTAAAAAAATGAATATGATATTGGCGATTATCTTTACGGCTAAAGATATAGCGCCATGCCATTTCCGTCATCACACATTTTTCTACGATGGCGACATGGCGGGTTGTGCTATTTTTTTCCATTCCATTTGCTCCCCGTAAGCTGAATTGATATTCAGCTCTTGCATTCCCTGCGCGCTGTTGATCCAGGCGTACATTTCAGCATTGCTTCGCAGTGATAAGCGACGCATTGCGCTATTTTTCTGCGCGCTGATAGTTTTATTACTCTTTTTCAACAGCGAGGCGATTTGGTTAATTCCCCATCCCTTTGCCAGAAGACGCAAAACCTTGCGTTCAGAAAGGGTCAACATCGCCGCAGAGTGATAGGTTGCGAAATCGCTGTCCTCGTCCACGGTAAATAGCGTACGGCTAATTTGCTCGGCAGCACGACTGCCGGCGCAAATCACCTCTATCAGCCGATTGATGGGCTCGCTCTCGGAGACCAACGAGCTTTCAGGACGAATTAAGAGTTCAACGGCTAAGGGATAGAGACTGTCGCTAACCATAAAAACCCAGTGAATATCTCGATACTGAGTCATCAGAGAGTAATAACGCTCGCAAACGGCCCGGGGGTGCGCTATCTCGCCGGAGATATCGGCCACCACCAGTACCGCCCGCCGCAGTTGCAAGAGAGTGAGCTCATCATGAGAACGGCAAAAACTGAGTTCGTAATCAGGAAGGTTTTCGTTAAATATAACCTTTAGACCTGACTGCATGACGGGAATTTTACTAATAATAACACCGAACTTACCTTGTCCTGGTAACATAACACCTCCGCTTCCTGTCGAAGTTCCTTCGCATGCCCGCAAACGATAGGCGCATAGCCTCATCGCCGTATCATTCTCTAAATGAATATAAAAATTATATTCATGGCCTGCGTACACGGTATACGTAATGACCGAACCGTGGTCATACCGTGTAAATATTATTCCTGTGTATACTTGCGATTAATATTAGCACAGATACCTCGGCGCTAATAAATTAGAAAAGATAAAAACATTATTAAGCAAAAATAATTTCAGCACTGAACATTATGAAGCATTGTCTTTAATTGTTTCTCTAAATGCTTTTGGAGACATGCCGCTATAGCGCCGGAAAAAACGAGAGAAGTAGGCTGCATCGCTAAAACCCAAATAATCAGCGAGTTGCGTTACCGTCATCCGGGTATACTGCAGATTACGCCGTGCTTCAAGCATTAAGCGCTGATGCAATACTCCGAGCGCGCTACAGCCATGAAACTCGCGGCATAAATAATTCAGGTGAGTCACTGACAGCCCAATCAGCTTCGCGTACTCCGCCAGCGGAAGATGCTGCCGGTAGTGACTCTCAATAAGCCGGGAAAAGTGGCGCATCATGCTGCGCTTTCGCTCAGCTTTATTTTCCGCGAGCGGCGCAGGGCAACACTGCCGGTTCAGCCAGACCAGTAGCGTTCCCAGCAGCGAATACAGCATCATTTCCCGAGCATCGTGCTCTTCGCAGTACTCCTCGCGTAGCGCTGAAAACAGCGTATGTATGCGCCCGCGGGAACGGCCCACCGGCACACACTGCGGCACGCCAAGCACATCCAGGGGGCGACCGAACTGATTTTCGAACCGGCTCAGCAGCGGCAGCGCCAGGGAGAGCACATATCCTTGCGTTCCCGGTGAAAAATGAAATCCATGAATACACAGCGCTGGAACCACCTGAATGCAGGATTCCGTTACCACCACGGTGCTGCCTTCAATTTCTATCTCCGCCCGGCCCTTATGCAGATAGAGGAGCTGGACCATTTCCGCATGCTGGTGGACGCGGATGTGCCATTCATACAGACTGCTGCGCTGCAAAATCGACTCGCAGTGCAGCAGATCCGGCGTCGGCCAACCGCGTTCTTCGCCATACAGCTTAAATACGGGAACCGTTTGCATGGGCGGCATAGTCACTCCTCTTTCGTCAGGTGACGCGTTCTATGGGCAAACCTACGTAGTTTTCCGCGATGGTGGTCAACCCGGCGCGTGAGCCAAGATAGTATCGACGGTCGGCTGCCTGCATTTTGGCATCAAACTCGCTCTGGTCCGGGAAATCGTGCAGCAGGCGGGTCATAAACCAGCTAAAGCGTTCCCCTTTCCAGACCCGATCCAGCGCCAGTCGCGAGTAGCTCGCCAGCAGATCGCTCCGGCCGTGATGGTAGTATTCGCGCAGGATCCGCCACAGATAGTTCACGTCCGACGCCGCCAGGTTCAATCCTTTAGCGCCGGTCGGTGGAACGATATGCGCGGCATCCCCCACGAGGAACAATCGGCCATACTGCATCGGCTCCACGACGAAGCTGCGCAGAGGGGCAATACTCTTCTCAAGTGAGTGACCAGTCACTAACTTTGATGCCAGATCCTCCGGCAAGCGGTACTTCAGCTCCTGCCAGAAGCGTTCGTCCGACCATGCTTCCACCTTATCGCTCAGTGGAACCTGGAGATAGTAGCGGCTGCGAGTAAGTGAGCGCTGACTACACAACACGAATCCTCGCTGATGATGCGCATAGATCAGCTCTGGATTGACCGGCGGCGTATCCGCCAGAAGGCCTAACCAGCCAAACGGCCAAATGCTTTCGTAGGTTTTGAGGACGTCACGGGGAATACTCTGCCGCGACACGCCGTGGAACCCGTCGCAACCGGCAATGAAGTCGCACTCCAGGCGGCAAGTTTCACCTTCGCTGAGGTAGGTGATCGTCGGCCGGTCGCTTTTAGCGTCATGGATAACCACCTCGCTCACGCCGTAGACGATCGTTGCGCCGCTGGCAGCTCGGGCCGCCATGAGATCGCGAGTCACTTCGGTCTGGCCGTAAACCATTACACTTTTGCCATCGGTCAGTTCGCTCAGGGCGACTGGCACCCGCTGGCCGTCAAACAGAAATTCCACCCCATGATGCACCAGGCCTTCAGCGTCCATTCGCTGCGCCACACCCGCTTCACGAAGCAGATCGACGGTGCCGCTTTCCAGAATTCCGGCGCGAATACGCCCCAGCACATACTGCGGCGTTTGACGCTCAAGGATCACGGTATGGATCCCGGCATTGTGCAGCAATTGCCCCAGCAGCAGTCCGGAAGGGCCTGCGCCGATAATCGCGACCTGTGTTTTCATAGGGATGTCTCACTCTTGCAGGGTTAATTATTTGTATATTTTTTGTTTAATAAAAGTGCTTTCCTGCATTTTTGATAAGTCAGACGGGAAAAAGAAGGGATGAATGGCGATAAAAATTGCACTTTTCACCAAACTGGCAAAAGTGTGGGACGCTTCAAATTCTGCCGCCCCGCCAGCCGGGACATTTTTGCATATTATTTGATCCCGCCCCCCTCAGCCGCTACGGCGCTTCAGGTTAAAGTATCGACAGATAACCAGACGTCGCGGACAGCAGGGGAATTATGCAGGTTGATCGGTCACAGCAGCGGGCAATCACACGTTTATGTATCCAGTGTGGTCTTTTTTTGTTACAGCACGGCGCCGAGAGTGCGCTGGTGGAAGAGCTTTCTACCCGCCTCGGGCGAGCGCTGGGAATGGACAGCGTGGAAAGCGCCATCTCCTCGAATGCCATCGTGCTGACCACCATTAAAGATGGCGAATGTCTCACCTCAACGCGTAAAAATGTCGACCGCGGTATCAATATGCATGTGGTGACGGAAGTGCAGCATATTGTGATCCTCGCCGAGCATAAACTGCTGGACTATCGCGATGTCGAGAAGCGCTTTGCGCAGATCGTTCCTCTGCGCTATCCGCGCTGGCTGCTGGTCCTGATGGTAGGTCTCTCCTGCGCCTGTTTCTGCAAACTGAATAACGGCGGCTGGGACGGGGCGCTGGTCAGCTTTTGCGCCAGCACGGTCGCCATGTACATTCGCCAGGTGCTGACCCACCGCTCCATGCATCCGCAGATCAACTTCTGCATTACCGCGTTTGTCGCCACCACCATCTCCGGGCTGCTGCTGCGCCTGCCGGCTTTTGCCAGTACGCCGACCATCGCCATGGCCGCCAGCGTCCTGCTGCTGGTTCCGGGTTTTCCTTTGATCAACGCCGTTGCCGACATGTTTAAAGGACATATCAATACCGGGCTCGCCCGCTGGGCGATCGCCAGCCTGCTAACCCTCGCCACCTGCATTGGCGTGGTAATGGCGATGACCGTATGGGGGCTGCGCGGATGGGCATAATCTCGTTTATCTTTGCGCTGGCGGAAGACATGGTGCTGGCAGCCATTCCAGCCGTCGGTTTTGCGATGGTCTTTAATGTCCCCCAGCGTGCCCTGCGCTGGTGTGCGCTGCTGGGGGCGATAGGTCACGGCTCGCGTATGGTCATGATGAGCGCGGGATTTAATATTGAATGGGCCACCTTTCTCGCTGCCCTGCTGGTGGGCAGCATCGGCATTCAGTGGTCGCGCTGGTATCTGGCGCATCCAAAGATTTTTACCGTCGCCGCCGTGATCCCGATGTTTCCCGGCATCTCGGCCTACACCGCGATGATTTCCGCGGTAAAAATCAGTCATTTTGGTTATTCGGAAGAGATGATGATTTTACTGCTGAGCAATTTTTTAAAGGCGTCTTCTATTGTAGGCGCCCTGTCCATTGGCCTGTCGATACCCGGTCTGTGGCTGTATCGTAAGCGCCCTCGCGTCTAATCCTGACGTCGCGATAAAATCGCGACGCTCCTTCCGCGATGGGCTCTGTGCTACTATGTGCAGATCACCCCACTCTTTGCAGTTCAGAGTTGAGATAGAGTTATGTCTTCGCGAATTTTAACCTCCCATTTTAGCGGCCTGGAAGAGTTCCTCCAGCAGCACGCGGCGCTGCTGGCGAAATCGACTGACGGCACTGTCGCCGTTTTTGCCAATAATGCGCCGGCGTTCTATGCGCTGACGCCGGCCCGGCTGGCGCAGCTGCTGGAACTGGAAGCTAGGCTGTCACGCCCCGGCAGCGACATCGCGCTTGACCCGCAGTTTTTCGAGGAGCCCACCGCGGCACCGGTTGCGGTGCCAATGGGTAAATTTGCCATGTACGCTGACTGGCAGCCAGACGCCGATTTTCAGCGCCTGGCCGCGCTATGGGGCATCGCCTTGAGCCAGCCGGTCACCCCGGAAGAGCTGGCCGCTTTCGTTGCTTACTGGCAGGCGGAAGGTAAAGTGTTTCACCACGTACAGTGGCAGCAGAAGCTGGCTCGCAGCGTGCAAATCAGCCGCGCCAGCAATGGTGGGCAGCCGAAGCGCGACGTGAACAGCGTCAGCGAACCGGACAGCCATATTCCGCGAGGTTTCCGAGGATGAGCATGAAAAACGTTGGCGACTTGATGAAACGCCTGCAGAAAATGATGCCGGCTCATATCGAACCGGCGTTTAAAACTGGTGAAGAGCTGCTGGCCTGGCAAAAAGAGCAAGGCCGGCTGCGTTCTGAAGCGCTGGAGCGGGAGAACCGCGCGATGAAAATGCAGCGTACCTTCAACCGCTCGGGGATCCGTCCGCTGCATCAGAACTGCTCTTTTGATAACTATCGCGTCGAGTGCGAGGGGCAGATGAATGCCCTTGCCCGGGCGCGCCAGTACGTGGAAGAGTTCGACGGTAATATCGCGAGCTTTATCTTCTCCGGTAAACCGGGTACCGGCAAAAACCACCTGGCGGCAGCCATCTGTAACGAGCTGCTGCTGCGCGGGAAATCCGTCTTAATCATCACTGTGGCCGATATTATGTCAGCGATGAAAGATACTTTCGGCAACCGGGAAACGAGCGAAGAGCAGTTGCTGAGCGACCTCAGCAAAGTCGACCTGCTGGTGATTGATGAAATTGGTATGCAGACGGAATCTCGTTATGAGAAGGTCATTATTAATCAGATAGTTGACCGCCGTTCCTCATCTAAACGCCCTACCGGAATGCTGACCAACAGCAATATGGAAGAGATGAACAAACTGCTTGGTGAGCGGGTGATGGATCGTATGCGCCTCGGCAACAGTCTGTGGGTGATCTTCAACTGGGAAAGCTACCGCCACCGCGTCACCGGCAAAGAGTATTAAGAGATTTCCGGACTGCGACGGCGTTATACTAAAGCAATTCTTCAGTCACGCTTATGAGTTCGTCTATTATGAAATCGTTAAAATATGGCCTTATTGCCGCCCTCGTCGCCGGGACATTTACCGTCACCGGTGCCAACGCCGCCTCCTGGCAGGATTCTCTTAACAGTGCCGCCAGCCAGCTCAGCGGTAGTAGCTCTCAGACCAGCGGCGGCGGCATGTCCGTCGCCTCGCTAACCAGCCTGCTTAACGGCAATAGCCAGTCTCTGACCGCTAGCAGCATGAATAACGCCGCCGGGATCATGTCTTATTGCGCTAAACAAAAGCTCGCCTCGGTGACCAGCGCCGATAACGTCAAAAATCAGGTACTGGATAAACTGGGTCTCAGTACACCGGAAAAACAAAAACAGGACACCAGCTATCTGGATGGCCTGCAAGGTCTGCTTAACAGCAAAAATGGTCAGCAGCTGGACCTGAATACCCTCGGCAACAGCTCGCTGGCAAAACAGGTAAAAACCAAAGCCTGCGATCTGGTTCTGAAACAGGGCGTTAACTTCCTTTCCTGATACGTACAGCTAATGCCGCGTTTGTCGCCTTCGCGACGGCAGCGCGGCCTGAAACGTTTTTTTTACCCATTTACCCTCCCCGCTTCCCCGCCACGCCCGCTGCGACGCCGATCAAAAAAGGCAACTTCTAAACCAATTCTGAATAACTGCACACTTTCATGACGCTAGAATTGCAGCAAGATGGCGCTGCAATTACAGTGTGGCTTGAAAAGTAATCTGTTCTGCCAGCCGATAACTGGCGTTAATGAGGATGAGCTGTGTCAGAGTTGTTATCCATCGCCTTATTTTTAGCATCGGTGGTGCTTTATGCCTGGAAAGCGGGACGTAACACCTGGTGGTTTGCCGCCACGCTTACGGTGTTAGGCCTGTTCGTGGTGCTGAATATCACCCTCTACGCCAGCGACTACTTTACCGGCGACGGCATCAACGACGCGGTACTCTACACCTTGACCAACAGCCTGACCGGGGCCGGGATCGGCAAATACATACTGCCGGGCGTCGGCGTGGCCGTCGCGCTGGTCGCCGTCTTTGGTGCCCTCGGCTGGGTACTGCGCCGTCGTCGGCATCATCCTCATCATGTCGGCTACAGCCTGGCGGCTCTGCTGCTGGCACTGGCCTCCGTCGATGCCAGCCCGGCGTTCCATCAGATAAGTGAGCTGGTGAAATCCCAGTCGCGCGAGGGCGATCCAGACTTTGCCGCGTACTATAAAGAGCCGTCGAAGCAAATCGCCAATCCGCAGCTGAACCTGGTGTATATCTACGGCGAAAGCCTTGAGCGCACCTATTTTGATAACGATGCTTTCCCTAACCTCACCCCTGAGCTGGGTAAAATAAAAGATCAGGGGCTCGATTTCAGCAATACCATGCAGCTGCCGGGGACCGATTACACCATCGCCGGTATGGTCGCCTCGCAGTGCGGTATTCCGCTATTCGCGCCGTTTGAAGGTAACGCCTCGGCCTCGGTTTCCAGTTTCTTTCCGCAGAATATCTGCCTTGGCGATATTCTGAAGAACTCCGGCTATGAAAACTATTTTGTGCAGGGAGCCAACCTGCGCTTTGCCGGCAAAGACGTATTTCTTAAATCTCACGGCTTCGATCATCTCTACGGGGCAGAAGAGCTAAAAACTACGGTGGCGGATCCTACCTACCGCAACGACTGGGGCTTCTATGACGACACCGTGCTCGACGAGACGTGGAAAAAATACGAAGAACTGTCCCGGTCCGGGAAACGCTTCTCGCTATTTGCCCTGACGGTGGATACCCACCACCCCGACGGCTTTATCTCGCGCACCTGCAAGCGTAAACGCTATGACGTGGATGGTAAGAAAAACCTCTCCTTCAGCGCCGTTAGCTGCAGCCAGGAACATATCGCCGCGCTGATAGAGAAGATCAAAGCCTCACCCTATTTCAAAAACACGGTCATCGTGGTCTCTTCCGATCACCTGGCCATGAAGAACAGCGCCTGGGAATACCTCAACAAGCACGATCGCAGCAATCTGTTCTTTGTCCTGCGTGGCGATCAACCGCAGCAGGAGACCCTGGCGGTGAAACGCAACACCATGGATAACGGCGCGACGGTGCTCGACATTCTCGGCGGCGATAACTTTATTGGTCTCGGGCGCAGTAGTCTTTCCGGCCAGTCGCTCTCCGGTATTTTCATGAACATGAAAGAGAAAATCCTCGCCTGGAAACCGGACGTGATCCGCCTGTGGAACTTCCCGAAAGAGATGAAAAGTTTCACTATCGATTCGCAGAAGAACATGATCGCATTCTCCGGCAGCCATTTCCGTCTACCGCTGCTGCTGCGGGTGTCGGACCAGCGCGTGGAGCCGCTGCCGGAAAGCGAATACTCCGCGCCGCTGCGTTTCCAGCTGGCCGATTTTGCGCCGCGGGATAACTTCGTGTGGATCGATCGCTGCTATAAAATGGGCCAACTGTGGGCGCCTGAACTCGCGCTCTCCACCGACTGGTGCGTCTCACAGGGGCAATTGGGTGGTGAGCAGAAGGTCCAGCACGTCGATAAGCCACAGTGGCAAGGCAAAACCGCCTTTAGGGATACCCTTATCGATATGGAGCGCTATAAGGGAAACGTCGATACGCTGAAAATTGTCGACAACGATATTCGCTACAAGGCCGACAGCTTCGTGTTTAACGTCGCTGGCGCTCCGGAAGAGGTTAAACAGTTCAGCGGTATCTCGCGTCCCGAGTCGTGGGGGCGGTGGTCCAATGCCCAGTTGGGCAGCGACGTGAAGATTGAATATAAAGAACCGCTGCCGGAGAAATTTGATCTGGTGATCACCGCCAAAGCCTATGGCCCAAATGCCAACAAGCCGATCCCGGTACGGGTTGGCCAAAGTGAGCAAGTGCTTACTCTGGCCAATGATGTCACCACCACGACGCTGCATTTCGACAATCCGACGCGCAGCAATACGCTGACGATCACGCCACCGGATCCGCAGTCCACCAACGAGGGTAACATCCTCGGTCACTCCCCGCGTCAGCTGGGGATCGGCATGGTGGAGATCAAAGTGGTGAAAAGCGAAGGCTAAAACAATCCTGCCCGGCGGATTTTCGCGCCGGGCAACGGTTGCCGTGGCAGGACGTTAACCCTACAGCGGCTGTAGTTCATCCGCCGAAAGCCCGGTGATCTTCTGTACCATCTCTTTGTCGAGGCCATTCTGTAACATACTGTTGGCAATGCGCAGCGCCTCGCGTCGGCTGCCTTCCTGCAAGCCCTCCAGGTGCCCTTCTTCCCGGCCTTCTTCCCGGCCTTCCTGCTTAAGCTTTCGCGCGATAGACATCAATGTCTCCTCATACTGTGGCAGACGGCGGGCCAGCCGGCGGAGAAACACGCCCGGCTCGGCCGTATTGCCGTACTGCAGCATATAGTGAAACAGCATTCTCAACTGCCGGGGGTTAGTGTATCCCAGCATCACAACCGCCGCCAACGACTCCGTTATGCCGCTGAGATCGCGCTGGCGAATATGCTTTTGCATCAGTTCCAGCAGGGCGACCCGCCGATGCTGCACGATTTCATCGTCCGGCATCACCGTCACGTCGATCAACGGAAACTGGCAGCCATACAGCATTTTCGCCATTTGCGGGTCGGCAAATTCATCCAGCCAGTTCAGCGAGAAAGGATAGGGGCTGGTCACACCGTGATAAAAAAGCATCGGCACCACCAGCGGCAGCGTTTTATGCCCGTCATCCAGGTGGCGCTGCATCGCGGCAATCGCATAACGCATCAGGCGAAAGGCCATATGGCTATCCGGCGAGCTCTGGTGCTCTATCACCACGTAAACCTACCCCGCGCCGCAGGTGGTCTGCACCGACCAGAGGACATCTGAATACCAGGCGCGCAGATCCTCATCGATAAAGCTCGCCGATTGCAGCCTCAGGGTAGAGAAATCGCACCGCTTGCGGATCGCTTCGGGAAGGTAGAGGGTGAGGAAATCAGTCGCGGTCTCCGGGTGGCGAAGAAATCGTTTAAATACCGCATCGTGCGGCGTCGTGGTCATCCGTTTTTTCATCGCCATCCGCTTGCCTGAAAGAGAAGGAAAGCCGGACTCTACCATCGGTTTTTAACCGGTGGGGTTTGACGATAATTTTCTGGGAAGCGCCTCGGAGAATAGCATGGCGGCCATCCGGGCTGGCCGCCATCAACAGCCCCATTACAGCCGTGCCAGAGCCTCCCGCATCCCCGCGCGCAAAATCATTTCCAGATAGCGCGTGACTTGGTCAGCAAGGCCGGGAATGGCCGTCAGATCCTCACCCCAGTGCGCAGCATCCTGCAGGACTTCTGTGACCAGTTCATGCAGTGGGCTGCCGTTCGCCACCTGAGCCCATCCTTCGGCAAAGCGGGTTAACCAAACTTCATCATCCTGTAGCGGATACGTCTGTCCGTCACGCTGACCGCGATAGAAGGCGATGAGCGCCGCCAGAGCAAACGTTAGCCGCGGCGGGATCGCGCCGTGCTGGCGGATAGTCGTCAGCAGCTGCGGCAGGATCCGGGTACGAAACTTAGTCATGCCGTTCAGGGCGATGGCGAGCAATTGATGGCGAATATAGGGATTAAGAAAGCGCCCGGTGACCGCATCGGCAAACTGACGAAGCTCCTCGGCCGGTAAATCGAGCGCCGGGATAATCTCTTCATCAATCGTCTGTTGGACATAATGGCGAATGGCTTCGTCCTGCATCGCTTCGCCAACCGTATCCACCTCACACAGCCATGCTACCGGCACCAGCGCGGTATGCGCGCCGTTAAGAATGGCAACCTTGCGCGCTTTATAGGGCCGGATATCCTCTACAATACGAATATTCAGCGGGCAGCGATCCAGCCGCAGCATTTCCTTCAGCGCCTGCGGCCCCTGGATTACAAATAACCAAAAGTATTCGGCAGTATCCAGGAAAGCATCATGGTAGCCGAGCTCCGCCTCCAGTTTTTCCGCTTCCTCGCGCGGATAGCCGGTGACGATGCGGTCAACCAGCGTTGAACAAAATGTATTGGCAGTTTCAACCCAGTCGCTGAATGCTGCTGGCAACTGCCATTCTTTAGCATAGCGCAGCACCAACGCCTTCAGTGCTTCGCCATTATAATCAATCAGTTCACAAGGGATTATTGTCCAGCCCTTATCCGCTGCGCCGTTGAAATGACGGAACCGCTCAAGCAGCAATTGGGCCAGCTTCGCCGGGAAGCTGACCGGCGGCATATCATCAGGCCGGTCCCCGGCGTGATAGCTAATCCCCGCTTCGGTGGTGTTTGAAAACACAAATGTAATCTCCGGATCACGGGCCAGCGCGAGGTAGCCAGCAAAATCCTGCCAGGGATTGATCTCATTATTAACGGAGCGGATAATCCGCGCCTCGCTCACCGCCTCGCCGCGTTCATTCAACCCGCGGATCACCGTGGTATACAGCCCGTCCTGAGTATTTAACGACGGCGGAAACGCGGTGTTGATCGGGCGAACAATGGTGACGCCCGTTGCCAGATCGGTTTGCTCATTCAGCAGATCCAGCTGCCAGTCAATAAATGCCCGCAGGAAATTGCCCTCGCCGAACTGAATCGCACGGGTCGGATACTGAGGTCCTGGAAAGTTGTGTCTGTTTAACGTTTTCATGATCTTCCCTGCTAAAAATGAATAACGCCTTTGATCAGCTGACGATTGTTAATCACGTCGCTTTCGTAAATTTCCGCCAGCGATTTGAAGTCGTAACGATGGGTCAGCATCATCCTGGCGGTCACTTTCCCTTCAGTCATCAGCCGCCCCACCTTGGCAAAATCCTCTTCTGTCGCATTACGACTCCCCATCATCGTCGTCTCTTTCTTATGAAATTCCGGGTCAGAGAACTGCAGTTCCCCCTTAAACAGACCAACAAAAATGATGCTGCCGCCGTGACGGATTAAATTAACGGTGTTGTTCATTGCTTGTTGATTTCCCGTCGCGTCAATCACTTTCTGCGCCAGAGAACCGCCAAACGTTGCCGTCAGTTGCTCGGTAAACAGTGGATCGGAGGGATCGAGGGTGGTCAGGCCGAGATGTTGTGCCACATGATCGCGCCGCGCCGGGCTGGTATCCGCCACCACCACCTGCGCGCCGTCAGCCTTAGCGATCGCCGCCGCCCCGAGCCCAATCGGACCCGCGCCGACCACCAGCACCTGATCTCTCGGCTGGATCGCTGCGCGACGCACCGCGTGGGCGCTAATGGCGAATGGCTCAATCAACGCTACGGCTTCAGGGTCGACATCATCCACCACCAGCAGATTGTTTACCGGAACGCAGAGGTATTCGCTAAACCCGCCGTCGCGATGCACGCCGATCACTGAAATGTTCTCACAGCAGTTTGTCCGGCCGCTCAGACAGGCCGGGCAGTGGCGGCAGGCGACATAGGGAATCACAGCAACCTGTTGGCCGCTCTTCAAATTAAGAATATTTTTACCCAGCCCAATTATCTCACCGCATATTTCATGTCCAAGAACACGCGGATAGCTAAAAAAAGGCTGATTGCCGCCCCATGCATGAATATCTGTCCCACAAATCCCCACTGCCTTTATTTTAATGAGCACTTCATCATCGCCGGGAATGGGAATCTGGCGTTTTTCCCAGTGTAATTTTTTAGGTTCCTGACACACTAAAGTATTCATCGACGTCATAATAATTGCCTCCGTATTTGTTGGCTTAGATATCGATGAAAAATAGAAGTAGAGTGAAAGTCATTGCAAAATATGTGAAATATCGCGCACAAAACTGTTTTAAATCCGGTTTTAATGGATAAAAAAGGAAAACGTTATGAGTCGCTCACAAAACCTTCGTCACAATGTTATTAACCAGGTCATCAACGACATGGCGCGCGGCTTTATCCCCTCGCCGCTACCCTCGCAAAGCGCACTGGCGGAAATGTATAACATCAGCCGCACCACGGTGCGCCATATCCTTTGCCACTTATGCGAGCGCGGCGTCCTGAGCCAGGTCAATCACGACTACCAGATCCTTCGTCAACCGGAAGTACAGGACGGCTTCGATAGTTCCAGCGCCTCGCTGGCCGAACAAAACCGTCTCTTTGAACAAGCGTTTTTCACCATGATTAACCAACGCCAGTTACGCGCCGGAGAGCGGTTCTCCGAACTACAACTGGCGCGTGCCGCGGGCGTCAGCCCGGTTGTGGTCAGAGAGTTTTTACTAAAATTCAGCCGCTACAACCTGATTGAAAGCGAAAAACGCGGCCAGTGGAACATGAAGAAATTTGAGCAATCCTGGGCCGAACAACTGTTCGAATTGCGGGAAATGCTGGAAACTCACGCACTTCAACACTTTCTTAATCTGCCGGACAGCGATGCCCGCTGGCTGCAGGCCAAAACCTTGCTTGAGCGCCACCGCACTCTGCGGGACAGCATTGGCGACAGCTTTCGTATGTTCTCCCAGCTCGATCGTGATTTTCATTCGCTGCTGCTTTCCGCCGCGGATAATATATTTTTTAATCAATCCCTTGAGATTATCTCCGTGATCTTTCACTTCCACTATCAGTGGGATGAAAGCGACCTTAAACAGCGCAATATCATCGCTATTGACGAACATATGACTATCCTGAGCGCACTCATCTGTCGCAGCGATCTGGATGCCAACCTGGCGCTACGTAACCACCTGAACACCGCGAAGCAATCCATGATTAACTCTATCAAGCAAAGTGAATCGCTGGCGCATTAAGTACCGATTAAAAACAGAAAATGATTAGCAACAGCACAAATCCCAAAACGTAATCCGGCGCTCTCAAAAAGGTTATTTATGCTGAAAACAAGTCGACTTACTTTACTGTGAAATATGTGGGTGGTGTTTAAACCATTCGTTGTCACTTGGCGTTCAAACATAATAATCAGGAGTCAGGCGTGG
This sequence comes from Klebsiella africana, assembly GCF_020526085.1. Classification (NCBI taxonomy): domain Bacteria; kingdom Pseudomonadati; phylum Pseudomonadota; class Gammaproteobacteria; order Enterobacterales; family Enterobacteriaceae; genus Klebsiella; species Klebsiella africana. The sequence continues at coordinate 4,502,286 of NZ_CP084874.1, forward strand.
AATCACAAAATATAACCATAGACCCGCAGACCGACTTTAAAGAGGGGAAAGCGGAAACCCTTTCAGTTCCCTTAGAAAATACGCTACAACGTAGCTCTCGTATTAAAAAGATTCAAACAACGGCAATGATTCTGTTATTTCTGGCGGCGGTGATTAACTACCTCGACCGAAGTTCATTGTCCGTGGCAAACTTAACGATTCGCCAGGAGTTAGGGCTCAACGCCACTGAAATCGGGGCGCTGTTATCGGTTTTTTCTCTGGCCTATGGCATTGCGCAACTGCCCTGCGGCCCTCTGCTGGACCGCAAAGGTCCACGCATCATGCTAGGGCTGGGTATGTTTTTCTGGTCACTATTTCAGGCCGTCTCCGGGATGGTGCACAGCTTTACCCAGTTCGTCCTGGTGCGCATCGGCATGGGGATCGGCGAAGCGCCAATGAACCCCTGTGGCGTCAAGGTGATCAACGACTGGTTTAATATTAAAGAGCGCGGTCGCCCAATGGGCTTCTTCAACGCCGCCTCGACGATCGGTGTCGCGGTCAGCCCACCGATCCTTGCCGCAATGATGCTGATGATGGGCTGGCGCTGGATGTTTATCACTATCGGCGTACTAGGGATCTTCATCGCTATCGGCTGGTATATGCTTTATCGCAACCGGGAGGATCTCCCCCTCACCGCCGATGAACAGGCGTACCTTAACGCCGGCAGCGTCAACGTTCGCCGCGACCCGCTGAGCTTTGCCGAATGGCGCAGCCTGTTTAAAAACAAAACCATGTGGGGAATGATGCTCGGCTTCAGCGGCATCAATTATACCGCGTGGCTGTATCTGGCCTGGCTGCCGGGCTACCTGCAAACGGCGTATAACCTCGATCTGAAAAGTACCGGATTTATGGCCGCCATTCCTTTCCTGTTTGGTGCCGCCGGTATGTTGATCAATGGCTACGTCACCGACTGGCTGGTCAAAGGCGGCATGGCGCCGATCAAAAGCCGCAAGATCTGCATCATTGCCGGGATGTTCTGCTCCGCGGCGTTTACACTGATCGTGCCGCATGCCACCACCTCAATCGCGGCGGTGTTGTTAATTGGTATGGCGTTGTTCTGCATTCATTTTGCCGGAACGTCCTGCTGGGGATTGATCCACGTCGCCGTGGCATCAAGAATGACGGCTTCCGTCGGCAGTATTCAGAATTTCGCCAGCTTTATCTGCGCTTCATTTGCACCGGTGGTGACCGGATTGATTGTCGATACCACCCATTCCTTCCAGCTGGCGCTGGTTATATGCGGCTGTGTGACCGCTCTCGGCGCGCTGGCCTACATTTTCCTGGTTCGCCAGCCAATTAGCGATCCGCGTAACGACTAAATCTTAACGCCCTGCCAACCGCAGGGCATTCATCGTTGCGCTCATCTCATACTGTTGTAGTGACAAAGCGGCATAGCCGGCCGAGGCAAACAGCGGGGTAAAAGTTTCCGGCACCGTCACCGAAGTACCAATGCCCGGGAACTGCTGCGCCAGCGCCATCAGCAGCTCACGCGCCAGCCCCTGGCGGCGGGCGGCGGGCTCCACCCACAAAAACTGCAGTACAGGGCGCGAGCCCGCCGTCGTTAGAACCGCGAAGGCGCGCTGTTCCAGCGTCACGACCTGACATGGCAGCGTGGCGAAGGTAAGCGGATCCAGCAGCCAGGGGAGCTGGCTGTTACTCTCGTCAATGGCGCGACGAAGCAGGGCCAGGGTGGGATAAAGCTGTAATACGCCCGGCACCGGAGCCAGAGGTTGTGAACTCAGGTAGCCGCAGAGCCCATAGCGTCGCGTAAAGCCCAGCGCCTGATATAGCGCGACGGCCGGGTGGTTATCGCGGATCACCTCCAGGGATACCGTCTCGATCCCCTGCGGTTGCAGGAGCATTAGCAGCTCTTGCATCAGTTCCCGGCCCAGGCCTTTACCGCGCCAGGCCGGGCGCAGAGCAAAGGCCGCCAGACGAGCGGCACTCCCCCGGCGCGCGACGATCGCGATTGCCGCCGGTTCATCTCCGGCCAGCCAGACGCGGGAATCGATCAGGCTCATTCCCTCGGCGCTAAAACGCTGTACAAATCCCTCCACCGACTGGGTTACAGGCACCAGGTAGGCTTCAAAACAGGCGTTGAGAATATCCGTTAACTGCACGCTGCTGAACTGCGTGGCGGGAACGGCGGTCAGCTCCATACTTTTCTCCCGAAGGCTGCTATGCTGAGGTGATGAAAACTAACACTATAACTGCCGGTGCCGTATTACGCCTGACTCAGGAGAGCGATATCGCCCTTCTGCCCGCCATTGAACGTTCTGCCGCCCAGGCATTTCGCCAGATCCCTTCTCTCGCCTGGCTGGCGGACAGCGAGGTGATTAGCGTTGCGCGCCATCATGATTATCTGGAAACAGAGCATAGCCTGCTGGCGGTAGCCGCCGGGCAACCTGTTGGCTTTATTCTGACCGAACCGCTCGACGATGCGTTATTTATCGTCGAAGTCGCCGTCCACCAGGCCTGGCAGCAACAGGGCATCGGCCGGATGCTGCTGGAGCGGGTTATCGAGGGCGCACGGCAGATGGGCTACCCGGCGGTAACCCTCACCACCTTCCGCGAGGTGCCGTGGAATGCGCCGTTTTATACCCGTTTGGGATTCGCCATGCTCGATGAGCTGACCCTGCCCGCCGGGCTGGCGGCAAAAAGGGAACAGGAGACCCGGCACGGCCTGCCGCCCGAGTCGCGCTGCGCCATGCGCCTGGCGTTGTAGACTTCAGCACTGATTTCAGCGGCGCAATATGGTACAAAGTACCATTCAAAACTTACCCGTTGTTACCCGTATGTCCTGGTCAATCGATATTATTTCCTGCATTACCGATCGCTTTGTGGAACTCACGGCGACCGAAAAACGCATCGCGCAGTTTATTCTCGATGATGTCGCGGCGGCGGCGGAGCTGCCCATCGCCGAGATAGCGCGTCTGACGCAAACCAGCCAGGCTTCGGTCACCCGTTTTGCCCGGGCGCTCGGCTGTAAAGACGTCCGCGAGCTGAAGATGAAGCTTGCGCAATCTCTTGCGGTCGGCCAGCGGTTTATCCTTGATGTTCCGGATCTCGAAGGCGTCCAGGGGATCTATGAGTCAATCATCAGCGTACTGGAGACCAACCGGCGGGCGCTGGATATCGAGGCGCTGAAGCGCGCGGTGAGCTGGCTGAGCGACGCGCGACAGATCCTCGCCCTGGGGATGGGCGGCGGTTCGACCATCTGCGCTCAGGAAATTCAGTATCGCCTGTTTCGCCTCGGCCTGCCGGTAGTCAGCCAGAGCGATGGTCTGCTGGTACGCATGATGAGCTCGGCAGTGACGCCGCAGGATGTGGTGATTGTACTGTCTCTGGGCGGCTATACCCGGGAAATCATCGAGAGCGCGGCGATTGCCAGCCAGTACGGCGCGAAGGTTATTGCGATTACCCCCGCCGGAACGCCGCTGGCTGAGCAGGCGGATCTGGTGCTACCGCTGCTGGTGCGGGAAAACGACTATATCTTTAAGCCCAGCACTTCCCGTTACGCGATGCTGGCGATGGTCGATGTGCTGGCCACCGAACTGGCGATGGCCAACAAAACCCAGGCAAAAGGCAAATTACGCCGTATTAAGCTGGCGCTCGACAGCCACCGCGGCGGCGTCGATCGGCAGCCGCTGGGGGATTAACTTTTACTGGCGGAGATAAACCTCTCTGCCTGCTCGCAGGTACGTTGCACGGCCTGTCCGGCGCGATAAAGATCGCTGCCCAGACCGGCACCGGCACACCCCGCCTGTATCCAGGTCGCCAGATTTTCCGGCGTTACGCCGCCGACCGCCAGCACCGGCACCTCCGGCGGCAACACCGCTTTCAGCGCGCGAATATAGTCCGGGCCGAATGCCGATGACGGAAAGATTTTTAGCCATTGCGCCCCGGCATCCAGTGCGTTAAACGCCTCGGAGGCCGTCGCACAGCCGGCGCACACCAGCATCCCCTTATCAACCGCGCGGCGGATCACCGCCGGGGCCGTATTGGGCGTCACAATGAGCTTCGCCCCGGCCTCAGCCAGAAAATCAACCTGTTCAACCTTCAGCACCGTTCCCGCGCCAATCATCGCCCGCTCGCCAAACTGGCGCACCATCGCCGGAATACTTTGCTGCCAGTCCGGCGAGTTAAGCGGAATTTCAATATAGCGAAAACCCACATCGATTAGCGCGGCGATATGCTCCGCCGCCTCATCGGGCTGGATACCGCGTAAAATTGCTACCAGGTTAACCTTGTCCATCAATCATCCTCGCTATACCCGAAAGAAACGCCGCCTCGCCGGAACAACAGGAAACGGCTAACCCGCACGCCGCCATCGCCTGCTGATAACGGACGCTGAGCGCGTGCTCACCGACCAGCACCACGCGGCTGGCGCGATAGCGTTCGCTAAAGGTCGCCACCTCCGCGCCAATCAACAGCCCGGAGAGATAATCGCTCACCGAAGTCGCCGCCAGCGCGCCTAACACCCGTGCGGCGCGCGCGCTAAAAAGCCCGGACAACAACGCTGGCTGATTTAGCCCTTTTTCCATACCGAGGGCGAAAGCGGCTTCATCCGGCAACTGCACAGGCAGTTGCTGGCCGAGCAGCGAATGATTAAGCAGCAGGTGATGCAGTTCGCCGGTCATCGCCGTGGCGAACTGGCGCACCACGCCGTTTTGCACCTGCACCCATTTGCAGTGGGTGCCGGGCATCACGTAACACTCCGCGGGCATCCGTTGCCAGGCGCCCAGCAGCTGCGTCTCTTCGCCGCGCATCACGTCGTACTCTGCGGCCTGCGCCACTTTCAGCCCCGGTACGATCCACACGTTTTCCGCCACTTCATGTAACTGACCATTGAGCGCCTCCAGCGCCAGCGGGCAGGCCAGATAAGGCACAGGTTGCCAACCGGCATCGCTGCCGATCATCCCCGCCATCACCACCGGCAGCGCGGGATCGCCGCGCCACGGCGCCAGCTGCTGCTGAAATACCGTTTCGGCGCGCTGCCCGTTCAGACGCGTGACGCCGTAGGGCAGTTGCAGCTTATCGATACACTCTCCCTCGCGGATCCGCCATGCCCGCAGCTGCGTAGAGCCCCAATCGACGGCAATATACTCGTTCATGATTGCCCCTTACCCGCGTGAGGTATGACGTTTGCCAATCGGCAGCGGCGGCGGCGTTGGGCGGCTTTCACGCTCGCGGGTAATCATCTCCAGCGCCTGCTCGCGGCTCAAGCTGCTGGCCGGGGTCAGTAACGTCACCACCACCGAGGCCACCAGGCTAGTCAGTACCGCCGGAATACACGGGTTACCCCAGAACGCCAGCCAGTCGCTATCCACCAGCACCGCAACCGAGGCCCCGGCGCCGCCGGCCAGCGCGGCGACCGCGCCCTGCCAGTTAAAGCGTGTCCAGAAACGGCCGAGCATGGTGCAGATAAACATCCCGGACATAATCATTGAGATCATTTTGGTGATGTAGCTGATGATGTCGTTGGAGGTCAGGGCAAACAGCAGCGCCAGCGCAATGACCAGAACCAGGAAGATCCGCGACAGGCGAATGGCTTTCTCCGGCGCGGGCATATGGCCGGTCACCAGGGTGTAGAGGTCGCGCAGCATAATGGACACCGCGGCGATGGCATCAGAGCTGCCGGAAGACATATTGGCCGACATCCCGGCAATCAGGATCGCCATCGCCAGCACCGGCGGCAGCACCTGAGTGGCAAACAAGAAGGCGAAGCCGCTGTTCTCCAGCTGCGGGTTCATGGTCCATACCGCCATACCGATGATCGCCGGCAGGAAGGAGAAGCCCAGATACAGCAGGCCGGTAATGGTAAAGGACTGGCGCACCGAGGAGACGGTCTTCGCCGAGTAAATACGCTGGCGATAAGAAGGCGTCGCCAGCACGCCGACGCCAATCACCATCGCCAATGATAGCGCCGGCAACACGCCTAATTTATCGACCGCGAACAGGCTTTGCGCCGCCGGATCGACGGCCTGCTGAATATGGCTCCAGCCGCCAACGTGATGAACCGCCAGCACCGCCATTAAAATAAAGCCGACGAACAGCACGATCGATTGAATGGTATCGATCCACACCACCGCGGAATAGCCGCCAATACCGACATAAACCACAAAAGCCAGCGCGATAATAATTTTCGCGACATTAATATCAATGCCGCTGGCCCACGCCAGATATAATCCGCCACCTAATATATGCGCCCCCAGCCAGCCGATAGAGGCAATAAAAATAAGTATCGCGACGAGGTTTTTGATAATTTTACTGCCGCCGGTGTAATACGACATTTCTTCACTCATGGTCATGAAGCGAAGTTTACGTACCGGCGCGAATAACCATGCCACCAGCAGGATCCCCACCGCGCCGCCGAGGCCGTAAAGCATCCCAGCCCAGCCGTTGCTGTAGCCAAAGCCGACGGCGCCGACGCTGGAGCCGGTCCCCACCATGGTGCCGACCGTTGAACCGAGAGTGAGGATCATCGGCAGCGAACGACCGCCAAGTAAAAAGTCTTCGCCGGTTTTCTGTTTGCGCGAAACGTACCAACCTAAAGTAATCATCGCGCAGGCATAAACGGAAAACCAAATCATAAATGACATATTATTCATGGCTCACATCCAGACGTAATAAATAATATTCGTGCCGCTGAATATTATGAGTTAACAGGAACCATGCCTGAAAAAAGGCATAGCGAACCCAGTGGCACCGATTTATTTATTCACTCTGGTGCCGCTATCACACTTTTTTGATGCTCCCTCCCGCAAAGGGAGGGATTTATTGTTAGGTTTCGGGCGTTATTGTCGCGCAGCGTTAAAACAGGTCACATCCACTTCAACTTTGCAATCCACCACCAGGTCCGCCACGCAGCAAATGCGCGCTGGCGGATTATCGCCAAAGAATTCGCGAAATACCTTATTGAACGACTGAAAATAGCGCGCATCGGTGAGGATCACTTTCACGTGTACCACGTCCGCCATGCCGTAACCGGCTTCGCTCATGATGTCGACGCAGTTCTGGATCGCCAGCCGCGATTGTTCGACGATGCCGCCATCCACGACTTCGCCATTTTTCATCGGCGTCTGCCCGGAGACATATAGCCAGCCGCCGGCTTCCACCGCGCGGGCAAACGGCAGATGCTGACCGCCGGTGCCGGTACCGCCTTCTACGCCATAACGTTTGATACTCATACTCAACTCCTTAGTCCATCCGACGGCGCAGGAAACGCCCTGCCCGCCCGGTAATTTTCTTATCACTGCCGTAGCTCATCACGCCGTTGACCATCACCGCCTCAATGCCGTCCGCCGGTCGTTTCGGGTCGGAGAAACTGGCGACATCGCGCACCGTCTGCGGGTCAAACAGCACCAGGTCGGCAAAGTAACCAATTTTCACCAGCCCGCGATCCGCCAGCTGGAAGCGCGCCGCCGACAGCCCGGTCATCTTGTGTACCGCGGTAGTCAGCGGGAATAGCTGCTCGTCGCGGCTATAGTGACCAAGTACCCGAGGGAAGGCGCCCCACAGGCGCGGATGCGGCATCGGATCGTTCGGCAGCCCGTCAGAGCCAATCATGGTGACCGGATAGCGCATCACTCGCCGTACGTCCTGCTCATCCATGTTGTAGTAGATAGCGCCCGCCGGCATCAGCCGCGCCGCGGCGTCGTGCAGGCTCACCTGCCACTCATCGGCGATCTGCTGCAGCGTTTTCCCCGCCTGCTCCGGCTGCGCTTCGGACCAGGTGATCACGATATCAAACTCATCGGTCACCTGTTTCATATCCAGCGTCGACGAGCTGGCGGAGTAGGGATAACAATCGCAGGCGATATCCTGCTGCTGGCGCATCTCATCGAAAAACGCCAGCGTCTCTTTGGTACGCCCCCAGTTTTTCGCCCCGGCGCACTTGTGGTGTGAAACCACCACCGGCACGTTGCCGTGACGACCGATGCGGAAGGCTTCATCCAGCGCCTCGAGAATCGGCTCAAACTCCGAGCGTAAATGGGTGGTATAGATGCCCTTCCCGGCCGCCAGCTCCTCCGCCAGCGCCATCACCTCTTCGGTGGTCGACTGGAAGGCGCTGGCGTAGGCCAGCCCGGTACTGAGCCCTAATGCTCCCTGGCGCAGCGCATCGCGTAGCTGTACGCGCATGCCGGCGATTTCCGTCTCGCTCGCTGGACGAAACAGATCGTCCATATGGTTATTGCGCAGCGCGGTGTGACCGATTAACGTGCCGACATTCAGCGACGGTCGCGCCGCCTCCACCGCATGGGCATAAGCCTCCACGGTGGGATAGATAAAGTGCTGCTGCTCGCCGAGGAGATTCATCGGGTCCGGCACTTCCCCGCGCATGGTAGCGGTCGCCGCGCTGATCCCGCAGTTGCCGACGATCACCGTCGTCACCCCCTGGCTGAGTTTCGGCAAGTACTCAGGCATACGGATAACGTTGATATCATCATGGGTATGCACATCAATAAAGCCCGGCGCCAGTACCCGCCCCTGGCCATCAATCACCTGCTCCGCCGCGACATCCAGCGCCGGGGCGATAGCCATTATTCGGTCGCCCTTCACCGCCACATCAGCACGGTATTGCGGCCCGCCGCTCCCGTCGATCACCGTGACATTTTTGAAAAGCCAGTCAACTTTCATAGCAATTACTCCCTTTCGACATGCCGGTAAGTTAACCATTTACAAGCGCAAAAAACAGTGGAAAACTACGCAAAACCCAGATCACTTTGTGATACTTTTATTCAAAACGAATAGCATTTTCATATTAAAAATATATTTATCAAATAGTTATAAATGATACTCAGCGACTAACCGATTAAAACCCTGAAAGGATAGTGTTATGAAATACCATTCAGCACCGCTCATCCCGCACAAATCCGCCCTCATGTCCGCGCCGGCTAATCTGCTGGCGGAAGAGGTCTGTCTGCCCGCCGCACTGCTAAAAAAGTCGGCGCTGGAAAATAATATTTCATGGATGCAGCGCTACGCCGACGCTCGCGGCGTATCGCTGGCGCCGCATGGTAAAACGACAATGACGCCATGGATATTTCAGGCGCAGCATCGAGCGGGAGCGTGGGGGATCGGCGTGGGCAGCGCCTGGCAGGCCAGCGCGGCGATGGCCAGCGGCATCCAACGCGTCCTGATGGTCAATCAGCTGGTCGGCAAGGCCAATATGCAGGTGGTCGCGCAGCTAAAAGCCCACTATCGGGCGGTGGATTTTATCTGCTGCGTCGATAGCGAGGCCAATGTGCGCGCCCTCTCCGCGTTCTTTTCCTCCCAGGGGCAAACGCTGGATGTGATGATTGAACTTGGCGTGCCGGGCGGGCGCTGCGGCTGTCGTAGCGTCGATGACGCGCTGGCGCTGGCGCAGCGGGTAAGCGACCTGCCGGGGTTACGGCTACGCGGACTGGAATTGTATGAAGGAGTGCTGCACGGCGACGATCCGCAACCGCAGGTGGAAGCGTTATTACAACAGGCCGCAGCGCTTGCCTGCTGCATGGAGCCGCTGGTTGACGGTGAATTTATTCTCACCGGCGCGGGCACCGTCTGGTATGACGTGGTATGCAACATCTGGCTGGCGGCGGCAAAACCGCACCGCTGCCGTATCGTCATCCGCCCTGGCTGTTATATCACCCACGATCGCGGGATCTACGATCTCGCACAACAAGCGCTGATCGCCCGCGATCCGATTGCCTGCGATCTCGCCGGCGATCTTACATCAGCGCTGGAGCTGATGGCGATGGTGCAATCAGTGCCGGAGGCGGATCGTGCGGTGGTGAATTTCGGCAAGCGCGACTGTGCGTTCGACGTTGGGCTGCCGCAGCCGATCGCCCATTATCGTAACGGCCAGCAGTTAGCGCTGCGCGCGGAGTCGATCGTCAGTATCGGCGTCATGGATCAGCACTGTATGCTGCGCCTGGCGCCGGGTAGCGATGTGCAGGTCGGCGATATTCTGCTGTTCGGCACCTCGCACCCGTGTCTGACCTTTGATAAGTGGAAGACATTGCTGCTGGTCGATGACGACTACAACGTGCTGGATGAGCTCGACACGCTGTTTTGACCGGCATCCCGGGTAGCGGCGCTCCGCGCCTTACCCGGGCTACACAACCTGCGACGTTCGGTAGCCCGGCTTAGCGTAGCGCGAGCCGGGGGATGTTCCGTGTGGCGGTGCTCCGCGCCTTACCCGGGCTACATAACCTGCAACGTTCGGTAGCCCGGCTAAGCGTAGCGCGAGCCGGGGGATGTTCCGTGTGGCGCTGCTCCGCGCCTTACTCGGGCTACATAACCTGCAACGTTCGGTAGCCCGGCTTAGCGTAGCGCGAGCCGGGGGATGTCCCGGGGGCGGCGCTTGCGTCTTACCCCCCCTGGCGCAAGGCGCAAATCTCATCATGCAGTGAACGACTGATGACGACTCCCTGCCGCTCACTCTGCTGGCGGCAGGCGAAACGCCGCTCGCCCGGCAGTCGCGCCCCCTGATCCTGCATCGCATTGAACAGCGTTTCGGCGCGCGCCAGCTGCTCTGGAGCCTGCGCGCCGAGAAAGCGCTGCGGATCCATCGCCAGGATCAGCTCCCCGCCGTAGGGGAGACCGCCCGCGCCGTTATCCCACGCCAGCGATTCGGCGCTGGTCATATCGCCGATAAGCGGCCCGGCCAGCAGCTCAACCATTGCCGCCAGCGCCGAGCCCTTATGGCCGCCGAAAGTCAACATTGCGCCGTTCAGCACCTCCGCGGCATCGGTCGTCGGCTGTCCCTGGCTATCGATTCCCCAGCCTTCCGGTAGCGCTTTGCCAGCACGCTGATGCAGCTGGATCTCGCCGCGCGCCGCGGCGCTGGTCGCCATATCAACAATAAATGGCGGCTTATCCCGCCGCGGCCAGCCAAAGGCGATAGGGTTGGTGCCGAACAGCGGACGCGTGCCGCCCGCCGGGGCGACCCAGGCGTGGCTTGGCGTACAGGCCAGCCCCACCAGCCCTGCCTCGGTCAACGGCTCAATATCGGCAAACAGCGCTGAAAAATGGACGCAGCGGTTAATCGCCAACGCCGCAATGCCGCTGTGCCGCGCCTTCTCCAGCAGCAGCGGCAGCGCGCGCTCGTAGGCCAGCAGCGAAAAAGCGCCGCCGGCGTCCGCCCGCGCAATCGCCGGCGCCTGATCGTGGATTTGCGGCTCGGCATCAGGCGATACCTTACCTTTACGCAAGGTATCGACAATGCCCAACAGCCGCCACAGGCCGTGGGAAGCGCAGCCGTCGCGCTCCCCGGCGGCCACATTACGTGCAATGGCCGCCGCGTGGTCGGCGCTAAATCCATTGGCGCTGAGTACCTCCAGCGCCAGGTCATAAGCTTCAGGTAACGATAGAGTTACCGACTCCATACTGTCTCCTTTACTCTTCTTCGTCTCCGCTAAAGTTAGCCTGCGGCAGGCAGCTACGCGCGCCCCAGTAGTAAATCCCCAACGACATCGCCGCCACCAGCACCGTATCCCAGGGGTGACCGATAACATTAAGCCCGCCGAAGCTGCCCAGCCAGGAAAAGAGGATAATCAACGCATAAAAAACGATCAGCCACAGCGAAGACTTAACCTGCTGCGCCAGGCTCACGGTATGTTCCGGCACCTTACCTTTGCACATCACGTAGACGACAAACATCACGATTTGCAGCCCCAGTAACCATGAGAGCGTATTCCAGCCGGACCAGTAGACTATCAGCGCCGAGATCATAAACGATATCGGGCCGATGATGCCGAAGGCGCGCACGCGGAACGGCCGCGGCAGATCCGGCGCGTTGCGGCGCAGCCCGGCGGCGGTCACCGGGGCGATGGCGTAGCTCAGCACCAGGGCAGCCGACACCACGCTAATCAGCTGTTCCCAGGAGGGGAACGGCAGCGTCCAGAAAATCGACAGCCCAAAGGTCAGCCACAGCGCCGGGCGCGGAATCCCGGACGCTTTATCAATATGAGTAAAGGCTTTAAAGAAGGTGCCCGCCTTCGCCCAACCGTAGATCACCCGCGGCGTCGCGTTCATATAGATATTGCCGGTGCCGCTCGGGGAGATGATCGCATCGCTTATCACCATAAAGGCCAGCCAGCCCATGCCGAGGGTAATGGCGATATCGCGATACGGCAGCGAGAACTGTTTGCTCACCTCGGCCCAGCCGCCGTTCAGCATCTCGGTGGGGATACTGCCAAGGAATGCCAGCTGCAGCAGCACGTAGATAATCGTCGACAGCACCACTGATAAAATCAACGCAATAGGGATAGTCCGCTGCGGCTTTTGTACTTCGCTGGCCACCGAGATAATCGGCGTCAGCCCCAGATAAGCGAAGATAATTCCGCCCGCGCTAATTGCCGCTTCCACCCCGGACATGCCGAACGGCGCAATGCCCTGCGCGTGCAGGTTCTCCGGTTTAAAGAAGGCGAACAGCGTCACCACCACCAGCAGCGGCACCAGAAACTTGAGCACGCTGATGAAGTTGTTCGATCGGGCGAAGGTCTTAACGCTGTAGTAGTTCAGCGCAAAGAAGAAACAGAGCAGCAGGAACTGCACCACCCACCCCAGCAGCGTCGGCGAACTGGAGCCCGGCTGGGTCAGCGCCGGAAACCAGGCGGCGGCATATTGCCGGGCGGCGACGATTTCAATCGAGATCAGGCTGGAGAAAGCGATCAGGGTGATGAACCCCAGCAGATAGCCCATCAGCTCGCCGTGGGAAAAGACCGGGTAGCGAATAATACCGCCAGCGCGCGGCAGCGCTGCCCCCAGCTCGCAGTAGACAATCCCCAGCAGCAGTACCGCAAAGCCGCCGATCACCCACGACGCGATCCCGGCCGGACCGGCAATAGATGCCACGTGGCTGGCGGCGAATAACCATCCGGAGCCGAAAATCGCCCCCAGGCCGATAAACGTGAGATCGGTCAGGGTCAGCTGTTTTTTAAACTTACCCGACTCAGCAACGCGGGTTTGACTGTTATGCGTAGTGTGAATGGTCATGGTGATGCCCTTGCGTCAATGAGAGGAAGAAATCGCTTCCCGGGTCCACTGGCCGTTGACCAGGCGCAGCAGATTCAATGGGTTCGCATCCTGCAGCGCCGGCGGTAACAGGGCGGCGGGCGCATTCTGCAGGCAGACCGGGCGCAGAAAACGCTCAATCGCCCGGCTGCCGACCGAGGTTCCGCGCGCGTCGGTGGTCGCCGGCCACGGGCCGCCGTGGACCATCGCATCGCACACTTCCACGCCGGTGGGATAGCCGTTAAACAGCACCCGTCCGGCCTTCTCGCACAGCAGCGGTAGCAGGCTCGCCGCCAGCGGGCCATCATCCGCCTCAGCATGCACCGTCGCGGTGAGCTGCCCCTGCAGCGCTTTCACCACCGCCTGCAGTTGGGCCTCATCGTCCACTTCCACCAGTAGCGATAGCGGGCCAAAAACTTCGGTCTGCAGCAGCGTATCCTGCGCCAGCAGATCCTCGGCCTGAGCCTGCCACAGCAGGGTCTGCGCCTGCCCGTCGCCGGCGGCGATGCCGCTCGCCAGCTTCTCAATACGCGGGTGCGCCGCCAGCGCCGCCACGCCCTGCCGGTAGTGCTGAAGGGTTGGCGCATTGAGCAACACCTGCGGCGCAGAACCCGCTACCGCCGCGCACAGCGCCGACTTAAAGCGTTCCAGACCAGCGCCGCGCAGCGCCAGAATCAGCCCCGGGCGGGTACAGAACTGGCCGCCGCCGAGGGTGAATGACGCCACCAGCTCGTTCGCCAGCGCCTCGGCCCGCGTTTGCAGCGCCTGCGGCAGAATAATCAATGGGTTAATCGCCGACATTTCAGCAAACAGCGGGATTGGCTGCGGGCGCTGCTGCGCCAGCTGATACAGCGCCTTACCGCCGGCCAGCGAACCGGTAAAGCCAACGGCCTGAATCGCCGGATGGCGGACCAATTCGGCGCCGATATCGGTCCCGAAAATCATATTGAATACGCCGCCAGGTAAACCGCACCGCACCACCGCCCGGACGATCGCTTCAGCGGTCATCTCGGCGGTGGCCATATGGCCCGGATGGGCCTTCACCACCACCGGGCAGCCAGCCGCTAGCGCCGAGGCGGTATCGCCGCCAGCGGTGGAAAAGGCCAACGGAAAGTTGCTGGCGCCAAACACCGCCACCGGCCCTAACGCCTGCTGATACTGGCGCAGGTCCGGGCGCGGCAGTGGCTGACGGTCGGCTAAGGCGGTATCAATACGGGCGGCGAAGGTATCGCCGCGCTGGATCACGCCAGCAAACATCCGCAGCTGGCCGCTGGTGCGCGCCCGCTCGCCCTGCAGCCGTGCCAGCGGCAGCGCGGTCTCCTGTCCGGCGAGTGCAAAAAACGCCTCGCCCAGCGCATCCAGTTCATCAGCAATGGCGTTGAGAAAGCGCGCCCGCTGCTGCGGCGTGGTTTGTGAATAGACGGCAAAGGCCTGCTGCGCGGCTTCTGCGGCCTGAGCGGCTTCCTCGCGGGAAGCCGGATAAAAGCGGTGTCCGGTGGCTTCGCCGTCCACCGCCCGCAGGCTCAATAGCGTCGCCTCACCGCTGGCAATGCGGCGTCCGGCAATAAACTGCCGTCCCGCCGTGGTCTGAGATGCATTCATATTGACTCCTGTGCTCAGAGGCCGACATCCGGCAGCGTCGGACGCGTCGCCAGCGCCTGTTCAACGATCGCCACCACCTGCTGGCGCGTTTCGCCTTCCAGCGCCAGACGCGGCGGACGGGTAATGGCGCTACCGCGGCCCAGCAACTCTTCACACAGCTTGATGCACTGCACCAGATCCGGACGCGCATCGAGATGCAGCAGCGGCATGAACCAGCGATACAGCGCCATCGCCTCTTCGTAACGCTGCTGGCGGGCGAGACGGAATAACGTTTCACCTTCGCGCGGGAAGGCGTTGGACATTCCGGAGATCCAGCCTTCCGCACCGACGGCGATGCTTTCTACCACCACGTCATCCAGCCCGGCAAACAGCACGAAGCGGTCGCCAACGGTGTTACGCAGGTCGATAAAGCGGCGGGTATCGCCGGAGGAGTCTTTAAAGCAGACGATGTTGTCGCAGTCGGTCAGGGTGGCGAGAATGTCCGGCGTCACGTCGTTTTTGTAAATCGGCGGGTTGTTGTAGACCATAATCGGCAGATCGGTGGCGGTGGCCACGCTGCGGAAGTGGGCCGCGGTTTCATGCGGTTTTGAGGAGTAAACCAGCGCCGGCATCACCATGATCCCGTCGACGCCGACGCGCTCCGCCTCTTTCGCCATTTTCTGGGCAAAGGCGGTGGTGAACTCGGCCACCCCGGCGATGACCGGAATTTTGCCGCCGGCGGCATCCTTCGCCACCTCGATAATCTGCAGTTTTTCATCGGTGCTCAGCGAGGTGTTCTCCCCTACGCTGCCGCACACCACCAGCCCGGAAACGCCATCTTTCACCAGGTTTTTCATCACCGCGTGAGTGGCGTCTAAATCGAGGGAGTAATCGCTACGAAACTGCGTGCTGACCGCCGGGAATACGCCGCTCCAGTGAATCGCTTTTTTGCTCATGCTCGGTTCCTTGTCGTCATTTTGTTAAGTCGAAGTGAATGAATGGTGAATATTCACTGACAGATTGACGTGTCGCGGAACCGGCGGCTTGTCGATTTTCCTTCAATACGATGACGAAATTAGCACAGTCGACAAAAGTGTGAGCCAGCGTTTATCCGAGCAGCGTGAGGCGAAAATCACGCGGCGTCGAGCCGGTCATCGCCTTGAACTGGCGGCTGAATGCGCTGTGATCGGTATACCCGCACTGCAGAGCGATATCGGTAATCGGCGTATCACCAGCCAGCAGTTCGGTGGCTTTTTCCAGCCGCACTTTGTGGATCATTTGCCGCGGAGTGAGATGAAAGATCCGTTTGCAGTAGCGTTCGATCTGCGCAATCGACATCCCGCTTAAGGCGGTTAACTCTTCCATGGCGATCGGCCGGTGATAATGGCGGCGAATATGATCGTCGACGATCGCCAGCCGCTGCCACGCCGGATGACGGGCGTGGGCCTCCTGCAGATCGTGCGAGATCCCGGCCATGCCGATCACCTGTCCGCTGATATCGCGTAGCGCCAGTTTCTGCGTCAGGCACCAGCCGCGCTCGCGGCCATTGTAGAGATGCATTTCCAGCTGATCGCGCAGGGTCACGCCTTCCCGCAACACCCGAAGATCCTGTTCGGTGTAACCCTGGCCCAGCGCGGAAGGAAAGACATCGGCGGAGGTTTTGCCCAGCAGCGAGGAGACCGTCTTAAAACCGCAGCGGCGGGCCAGCGTCAGGTTCGCCAGCAGATAGCGCGCCTGACGATCTTTGATAAAAAAGACCACATTAGGAATGGCATTGAGCAGGGGCGCAATCAGCGCCAGCGCATTCAGCAGCGCCGGCATATTTTCCGGCCGCTGGCGCGCCAGCCCTTCGCAGATCTGGCTCAGCTCATCGACGGCCAGCTCAGGTTGGTTAGCCGCCCGCGGCGGTGCCGCATCAGAAACACCGATCATAAGGCCTCCTCATGGTAAGTGACCGAAGGATATTTATTCACTTTCCGTTAACACCACAAGCAGCAAGCGCTGGATTTGCGATCCTGGATCCGCTTTACGCCTTCCCCTGATTTAGCCACTGGCGCAATAGTCACTTTCGGTTTACCACAGCATTAAACAAATGATTAATAAGAAATAACTATGTGAAATAGAAATATACCGCGCTTATTACTATGCAGATTTCGTCATTTTCTCTGACGAAAGCGCTCAAGCAGGCCGGGAAAGGTTGCGCCAGCATGATGAAACATGTTGTTAACTTCCGGAGAGTCTGATGACCGCACCACGCCCCCCTGTTACGCTGAGAGCTATTGATTCACATACCGGCGGCGAACCGACCCGCCTGATCGTTGACGGCTTCCCCGACCTCGGCGACGGCAGCATGGCGGAGCGCCGCGACCGCTTCGCCCGCGACTTCGACCATTGGCGTCAGGCGGCCATTCTTGAACCACGCGGCAATGACGTACTGGTCGGCGCGCTGCTGTGCAAACCGGTCTCGGCGGCGGCTACCGCTGGGGTGATTTTCTTCAACAACGCCGGTTTTCTGAATATGTGCGGCCACGGCACTATCGGGCTTATCGCCTCGCTGGCCTGGCTTGGGCGTATCCAGCCAGGCGTACATCTGATTGAAACACCGGTCGGCGACGTAAGCGCCACGTTGCACGACGATGGCAGCGTATCGGTGCAAAACGTCCCGGCCCGCCGCTGGAAAAAACAGATCCGCGTTGAAACCGCGTTGGGTCCCGTCATCGGCGATATTGCCTGGGGCGGTAACTGGTTTTTACTGATTAACGACCACCCGTTTACCATTACCCCCGAACATATTCCACAGCTCACCGACTACGCCTGGGCGGTACGCGAGGGGCTGGAAGCGGCGGGGATCCGCGGCGAGGACGGCGGTGTGATCGACCATATCGAACTCTTCGCCGATGACGATACCGCCGACAGCCGCAGCTTCGTACTCTGTCCGGGAAAGGCCTGGGATCGCTCGCCGTGCGGTACCGGCACCAGCGCCAAGCTGGCCTGTCTGGCGCAGGATGGCAAGCTGCAGCCGGGGGAAATATGGCGTCAGGCCAGCATCATCGGCAGCCAGTTTACCGCCAGCTACCAGCGCACCGCAGAAGGCATCATCCCAACGATCCGCGGCGAAGCCTGGGTCTGCGGCGACAACCAGTTGATCCTCAACCCTGACGATCCCTTCTGCTGGGGGATCGCGCCGTGAAGCAGTGCGATGTCATCGTGATCGGCGCCGGGATCATCGGCGCCGCCTGCGCGTGGCAGTTGGCGAAGCGGGGGCAGCGCGTGACGCTTATCGATAATGGTCAGCCCGGCGCGACGGCGGCCGGTATGGGCCATCTCGTGTGCATGGATGACGACCCCGCCGAGCTTGCATTATCGGCGTGGTCGCTGGCGCGCTGGCGCGCTATCACGCCGCGGATGCCAGACCATTGCGCCTGGCGCGGCTGCGGCACGCTGTGGCTGGCGGAAAGCGAAGAAGAGATGGCCGTCGCGGGCGAAAAACAGCGGCGGCTGGCCGGCCATCAGGTGCACAGCGAATTCCAGACCCCACAGCAGATCACCGGGCGCGAGCCGCTGCTGCGCGGCGGGCTGGCGGGCGGCCTGTGGGTGCCAGGCGATGGTATCGTCTACGCGCCGAACGTCGCCCGCTGGTTGATTAGCGATGCCGGAGACCATCTTACCTGCCTGCGCGATAGCGCGCAGACGATTGAAGAGCCACAGGTGCAGCTCGCCAGCGGCCAACGGCTCCAGGCGCGGGCGATCGTGGTGGCCTGCGGCCTTGAAGCCAACGCGCTGTTAGCCGAAAACTGGCTGCGACCGAAAAAAGGCCAACTGGCGATTACCGATCGCTACCAGCCGCGGGTGCATCACCAGCTGGTTGAGCTGGGTTACGGCGCCAGCGCCCACGGCGGCGGCACCTCGGTAGCGTTTAACCTTCAGCCGCGGCCCACCGGCCAGCTGCTGATTGGTTCGTCGCGTCAGTTTGATAACCGCGAACGGCAGCTGGATCTGCCCCTGCTGGCGCAGATGCTCGACCGCGCCCGCCATTTTGTGCCGGCGCTGGCGACATTGAATATCATCCGCTGCTGGAGTGGTCTGCGTGCCGCTTCGCAGGATGGCAACCCGCTGATCGGCCCGCACCCCGCTCGCCGTGGCGTATGGCTGGCGCTGGGCCACGAGGGGCTGGGCGTCACTACCGCCCCGGCCACGGCTGAACTGCTGGCGGCGCAGATCCTCGATGAACGCTGCCCATTGGCTCCCGACGCCTGGCTCCCGGCTCGTTTATCTCAACAGGAGGCGATCGCATGAAGGCCACTCTCAACATCACCGTCGATGGCCAGCCGCTGACGGTGCCGGAAGGGATCAGCGTGGCGGCAGCGCTGGCGTTGAGCGGCGACCCCACCACCCGCCAGGCGGTTAACGGCGACCTCCGCGCGCCGTTTTGCGGCATGGGCGTCTGCCAGGAGTGCCGGATCGCCGTCGATGGCCGGCGGGTGCTGGCCTGCCAGACCCTGTGCCGGGCCGGTATGCAAATAGAAAGGAGCCGCTATGCAAACGCTGCACTGTGACATTTTAATCCTCGGCGCCGGCCCAGCAGGGATGGCGGCCGCGCTCTCCGCCGCCGCCTGCGATAAACAGGTGATTATTCTCGACGATAATCCCGCCCCTGGCGGGCAAATCTGGCGTGCCGGTCCGCAGGCGACGCTACCCGCTCTGGCCCGGCGCTACCGCGACGCCATCGCCGCGTCTGCCGCCATTCGGGTAGTGAACGGCGCGCGGCTGATTGCCCGCCCCTCCGCGCACAGCGTGCTGTTCGAAACCGCCGACGGCGGCGGCATGGTTTACTGGCAGAAACTGATCCTCTGCTGCGGCGCGCGCGAGCTGTCGCTACCCTTTCCCGGCTGGACCTTACCCGGCGTAACCGGCGCGGGCGGCCTGCAGGCGCAAATCAAACAGGGCCTGGCACTGAAAGGAGAAAAGGTGGTGATTGCCGGCAGCGGTCCGCTACTGCTGGCGGTGGCGGATACGGTGAACAAGGCCGGAGGCGACGTGACGAATATCATTGAGCAAGCGCAGTTCCCGGCGCTGCTGCGCTTCGCCGGCGGTCTGTGGCGCTGGCCGCAGAAGCTGCGCCAGTTAGCGACGCTGACCCCGAAAGGCTATCTGAGCGGCGCGCAGGTGATCCGCGCTCACGGCACAATGCGGCTGGAAGCCGTTACGTTGCGCCAGCGCGGCGTCGAGCGAACTATCGCCTGCGATCGGCTGGCTATCGGCTATGGGCTGATACCCAATATTGAGACGGGGCTGCTGTTTGGCTGCGCCACGGCACAGGAGGCGATCCAGGTTAACCGCTGGCAGCAGACCAGCATCGCGGAGATTTACGCCGCCGGCGAGTGCACCGGTTTCGGCGGTAGCGAGCTGGCGCTGGCGGAGGGCGAAATCGCCGGTTTTGCCGCCGCCGGGGACAGCCAGCAAGCGCAGGCGTTATTTGCCCGCCGCGCCCGCTGGCAGCGTTTCGCCGAAGCAATCAACCGTACCTTCCGGCTGACGGAATCCTTGAAAGACGCAGCAACGCCGGAGAGCCTGCTGTGCCGCTGTGAAGATGTGCGCTGCGGCGATGTGGCGGCCGCCGGAGGCTGGCCGCAGGCCAAACTGACCCAGCGCTGCGGAATGGGCGCCTGTCAGGGGCGCACCTGCGCCGCCAGCGCCCGCTGGCTGTATGGCTGGCCGCTGCCGCAGCCGAGAGAGCCGCTGGCGCCCGCCCGCACGGAAACGCTTATTGCCCTCGCCAGGTTGAACGCCGAGCCGTAACCGCTACTCTTCTTCATCACCGCGCCCGGCAGGGACGCCAAGCGCAATAAACTCCTCCAGCAGGGAGGTCAGTTGCTGCAGCTTTTCCGTGGTGAACTGGGCCTCCAGCAGGCGATAGGTTTCTTCCACCTCCGCTTGGGCGCTTTCGTACAGCGCAGTTCCGGCAGGCGTCAGCGAGACGTACAGCTTGCGCTGATCGTTAACTGGCTTTAAGCGCAGCACCAGCCCATCCCGCTCCATACGCGTCAAAATCCCGGTCAGGCTGGGGCGCAGGATACAGGCGCGAAAGGCCAGATCGTGAAAATCCATCGACGGACGTTCGGCGAGAATTCGCACGATCCGCCACTGCTGTTCGGTGAGATTGTGTCGTTTGACGATCGGTCGAAAGTAGGCCATCGCCGCTTCACGCGCCTGCAACAAGGCAATGGTTAATGAATCATGCATAGTATCCCCTCAACGGCCTCATCAAAACTTATTAACAACTTAATAATTAGCGTTAATCCTGCCATGTACAACCGGTTTCTGCACCTGAAAAGTACCAGCCTTTCCCTGAAAAATATTCAACTTATTGATTAATAACAAATAAGTTATTGATGTGTAAATATTGTGTTAATCCGATCACAAAACATTCACTTCCAGTTGCTAAACCTCAGCGCAAAGCATAAAAGATGATCATTAACATATTAATGAAATCCATTACAATCCAAAATCAGTCCCAGAGGAGTGGTGAATGAAAGGTACCATCTTCGCCGTTGCGCTCAATCATCGCAGCCAGCTCGACGCCTGGCGCGAGGCGTTTCAACAGGCCCCCTACAAGACGCCGCCGAAAACCGCGGTCTGGTTCATCAAACCCCGTAATACCGTGATTGGCGATGGCGAAGCCATTCCCCATCCGCAGGGCGAGACCGTACAAAGCGGCGCAACGGTGGCGCTGATTGTCGGCAAAACCGCGCGTAAAGTGGCGGCGGAAGAGGCGGCGAACTATATCGCCGGCTACGCGCTGGCTAACGAGGTTAGTCTGCCGGAAGAGAGTTTTTATCGCCCGGCGATCAAGGCCAAATGCCGGGATGGCTTCTGCCCCATCGGCGCGCTGTCGGCGGTGCGCAACGTCGATAACCTGACCATCATCACCGAAATCAACGGCCGCGAGGCGGATAGCTGGCATACCGGCGATCTGCAGCGTAACGCCGCGCAGCTGCTTAGCGCCTTGAGCGAGTTCGCTACCCTCAATCCCGGCGACGCGATCCTTATCGGCACGCCCCACTCTCGCGTCACGCTGCGCCCCGGCGACCGCGTACGTATTCTCGCCGACGGTTTCCCGGCGCTCGAAAACCCGGTTGTCGCAGAAGGAGAGCTGGCATGAAACAGGCACGCATTGAATGGCAAGGACAGGTACGCGACGTGCTGGTCGATGAACGCGACCAGGTGCGCCTGCCCGATGGCACGGTATTGAAAGAAGGTGAATTCCGCTGGCTGCCGCCCGCCGACGGCACGCTGTTCGCGCTGGGGCTCAACTACGCCGACCACGCCAGCGAGCTGGAGTTTAAACCGCCAACCGAGCCTTTGGTGTTCATCAAAGCGCCAAACACTTTTATTGGCCACCAGCAGCAGTCGGTACGCCCGGATAACGTCGAATACATGCACTACGAAGCCGAACTGGTGGTGGTGATCGGGAAAACCGCCCGCCGCGTCAGCGAAGCCGAGGCCATGGACTATGTCGCTGGCTATACCCTGTGCAACGACTACGCGATCCGCGACTATCTGGAAAACTACTACCGCCCGAACCTGCGGGTGAAAAGCCGCGATACCCTGACGCCGATCGGCCCGTGGATCGTCGGCAAAGAGGCGATCCCGGATCCGCATAATCTGGCCCTGCGCACTTGGGTCAACGGCGAGCTGCGCCAGCAGGGCTCCACCGCCGATCTGATCTTCAGCATCCCGTTCCTCATCGCTTATTTAAGCGAATTTATGACCCTGCAACCGGGCGACATGATCGCCACCGGCACGCCGAAAGGGCTGTCCGATGTGGTGCCGGGCGACGAAGTGATCGTCGAAGTCGAGAGCGTGGGCCGCCTGGTCAACCATATCATCAGCCAGCAAGCGTATGAGGAGACACTGTCATGAAAAAGATTAACCATTGGATCAACGGTAAAAACGTTGCCGGCGCAGACTATTTTCATACCACCAACCCGGCTACCGGCGAGGTACTGGCGGAAGTCGCCTCCGGCGGCGAAGCCGAAATCAACCAGGCGGTAGCGGCGGCGAAAGAGGCCTTCCCGAAGTGGGCTAACCTGCCGATGAAAGAGCGCGCGCGCCTGATGCGCCGCCTGGGGGATCTGATCGATCAGAACGTCCCGGAGATCGCGGCGATGGAAACCGCCGATACCGGCCTGCCGATCCACCAGACCAAAAACGTGCTGATCCCGCGCGCCTCACACAATTTCGAATTTTTCGCCGAAGTGTGTCAGCAGATGAACGGCAAGACCTATCCGGTCGATGACAAGATGCTTAACTACACCCTCGTGCAGCCGGTTGGCGTCTGCGCGCTGGTGTCGCCGTGGAACGTGCCGTTTATGACCGCCACCTGGAAGGTGGCGCCGTGCCTGGCGCTGGGGAATACCGCGGTGCTGAAAATGTCCGAACTGTCGCCGCTGACCGCCGATCGTCTGGGCGAGCTGGCGCTGGAAGCCGGGATCCCGGCTGGCGTGCTCAACGTGGTGCAGGGCTATGGCGCCACCGCTGGCGACGCGCTGGTACGCCATCATGATGTGCGCGCCGTCTCCTTCACCGGCGGCACCGCCACCGGCCGCAACATTATGAAAAACGCCGGCCTGAAAAAGTACTCCATGGAGCTGGGCGGAAAATCGCCGGTGCTGATTTTTGAAGATGCCGATATCGAGCGCGCACTTGACGCCGCGCTGTTCACCATCTTCTCGATCAACGGCGAACGCTGTACCGCCGGTTCGCGCATCTTTATTCAGCAGAGTATCTACCCCGAGTTCGTCAAGCGCTTCGCCGAGCGCGCCAATCGCCTGCGCGTAGGCGATCCGACCGATCCGAATACCCAGGTCGGCGCGCTGATTAGCCAGCAGCACTGGGAGAAAGTGTCCGGCTACATTCGCCTCGGCATCGAAGAGGGGGCCACCCTGCTGGCCGGCGGCGCGGATAAACCGTCCGACCTGCCGGCGCATCTGAAAGCCGGCAACTTCCTGCGCCCGACGGTGCTGGCGGATGTCGACAACCGCATGCGCGTCGCCCAGGAAGAGATTTTTGGACCGGTCGCCTGCCTGCTGCCGTTCAAAGACGAAGCGGAAGGGCTGCGCCTGGCGAACGATGTGGAATACGGCCTGGCGTCGTATATCTGGACCCAGGACGTCAGCAAAGTGCTGCGTCTGGCGCGCGGTATTGAAGCCGGGATGGTGTTCGTCAACACCCAGAACGTGCGCGACCTGCGTCAGCCGTTCGGTGGCGTGAAGGCCTCCGGCACCGGCCGCGAAGGCGGCGAGTACAGCTTTGAAGTGTTCGCCGAAATGAAAAACGTCTGCATCTCGATGGGCGACCATCCGATCCCGAAATGGGGAGTCTGATATGGGTAAGTTAGCGTTAGCAGCAAAAATCACTCATGTGCCGTCGATGTATCTGTCTGAGCTCCCGGGGAAAAACCACGGCTGCCGCCAGGGCGCGATCGACGGGCATAAAGAAATTGGCAAGCGCTGCCGTGAAATGGGCGTCGACACCATCATCGTGTTCGACACCCACTGGCTGGTCAACAGCGCCTATCACATCAACTGCGCCGACCATTTTCAGGGCGTCTACACCAGTAACGAACTGCCGCATTTTATTCGCGACATGACCTACGACTACGACGGCAACCCGGAGCTGGGCCAGCTTATCGCCGACGAGGCCGTAAAGCTCGGCGTACGCGCCAAAGCACACAATATTCCTAGCCTGAAGCTGGAGTACGGCACCCTGGTGCCGATGCGCTACATGAACAGCGATAAGCACTTCAAAGTGGTGTCCATTTCCGCCTTCTGTACCGTTCACGATTTTGCCGACAGCCGCAGGCTGGGCGAAGCGATCCTCAAAGCCATCGACAAATACGACGGCACCGTAGCGGTGCTGGCCAGCGGTTCGCTGTCGCACCGCTTTATCGACGACCAGCGCGCCGAAGAGGGGATGAACAGCTATACCCGCGAGTTTGACCATCAGATGGATGAGCGGGTGGTGAAGCTGTGGCGCGAAGGCAAATTCAAAGAGTTCTGCACCATGCTGCCGGAGTATGCCGACTACTGCTACGGCGAAGGCAACATGCACGACACGGTGATGCTGCTCGGTCTGCTGGGTTGGGATAAATACGACGGCAAGGTGGAGTTTATCACCGAGCTGTTCGCCAGCTCCGGTACCGGCCAGGTTAACGCCGTGTTCCCGTTGCCAGCGCAGGCGTAAGGGGGCCCCATGCCGCATTTTATCGCCGAATGTACCGACAACATCCGCGATCAGGCCGATTTACCGGGCCTGTTCGCCAAAGTCAACGAGGCGCTGGCCGCCACCGGCATCTTTCCGATTGGCGGCATTCGTAGCCGCGCCCACTGGCTCGATACCTGGCAGATGGCCGACGGCAGGCAGGATTACGCCTTCGTGCATATGACCCTGAAAATCGGCGCCGGACGCAGCCTGGAGAGCCGTCAGGACGTGGGAGATATGCTGTTCGCGCTGATCAAATCCCACTTCGCGACGCTAATGGAGAGCCGCTATCTGGCGCTGTCGTTCGCCATGGAAGAGCTCGACCCGACGCTGAACTACAAACAGAACAACGTGCACGCGTTATTTAAATAATGTGCAAATTGCCCGGTGGCGCTGCGCTTACCGGGCCTACAACGGCCATGAATTTGTAGGCCGGATAAGCGAAGCGCCATCCGGCAATACAATGCCACAGGAATCACTATGCTCGATAAACAGACCCGCACCCTGATTGCCCAGCGGCTGAACCAGGCCGAAAAACAGCGTGAACAGATCCGTGCGATCTCGCTGGATTATCCGTCGATCACCATTGAAGACGCCTACGCCGTACAGCGCGAGTGGGTCGAAATGAAGATCGCCGAAGGCCGCGTGCTCAAAGGCCACAAGATCGGCCTGACTTCTAAAGCGATGCAGGCCAGCTCGCAGATCAGCGAGCCGGACTACGGCGCGCTGCTCGACGATATGTTCTTCCACGACGGCAGCGATATTCCCACCGACCGCTTTATCGTTCCGCGTATCGAAGTCGAGCTGGCGTTCGTGCTGGCCAAACCGCTGCGCGGCCCGAACTGCACGCTGTTTGATGTCTACAACGCCACCGACTACGTTATCCCGGCGCTGGAGCTTATCGACGCCCGCTGCCACAACATCGACCCGGAAACCCAGCGTCCGCGCAAAGTGTTCGACACCATCTCCGACAACGCCGCCAACGCCGGGGTGATTCTCGGCGGCCGGCCGATTAAACCGGACGAGCTCGACCTGCGCTGGATCTCCGCCCTGCTGTATCGCAACGGCGTGATTGAAGAGACCGGCGTCGCCGCGGGCGTACTCAATCATCCGGCCAACGGCGTGGCCTGGCTGGCCAACAAACTGGCGCCGTACGATGTCCAGCTCGAAGCCGGGCAAATCATCCTCGGCGGCTCCTTCACCCGCCCGGTCCCGGCGCGCAAGGGCGATACCTTCCACGTCGACTACGGCAACATGGGCGCCATCAGCTGCCGCTTTGTTTGAGGAGAGCAACATGAACAACGCATTTAAAGAGGCGCTCAAAGCCGGGCGTCCGCAAATCGGCCTGTGGCTCGGGCTGTGCAGCAGCTACAGCGCCGAACTGCTGGCCGGCGCGGGCTTCGACTGGCTGCTGATCGACGGCGAACACGCGCCCAACAATGTACAAACGGTGCTGACCCAGCTTCAGGCCATTGCGCCCTACCCCAGCCAGCCGGTGGTGCGTCCGTCGTGGAACGATCCGGTACAAATTAAACAGCTACTGGATGTCGGCGCGCAAACCCTGCTGGTGCCGATGGTGCAGAATGCCGAAGAAGCGCGGCTGGCAGTCAGATCTACCCGCTACCCGCCTGCCGGCATCCGCGGCGTCGGTAGCGCGCTGGCCCGCGCCTCGCGCTGGAATCGCGTCCCGGACTATATCCACCGGGCCAACGACGCCATGTGCGTCCTGGTGCAGATTGAGACCCGCGAAGCGCTGAAAAATCTGCCGCAGATCCTCGATGTCGAAGGGGTGGACGGCGTGTTTATCGGCCCGGCGGATCTCAGCGCCGATATGGGCCACGGCGGCAACCCACAGCACCCGGAAGTGCAGGCCGCTATCGAAGATGCCATCCAGCAAATCCGCCAGGCCGGCAAGGCGCCGGGGATCCTGATGGCCAATGAACAGCTGGCGAAACGCTATCTCGAACTGGGCGCGCTGTTCGTCGCCGTCGGCGTCGACACCACCCTGCTGGCCCGCGGCGCAGAAGCGCTGGCGGCCCGTTTTACCCACACCGCAACCACCACAACCGATAACAATAAATCCGTCTATTGAACGGATAATGTGGAGCGCAACATGACTACCTCTACCCTGCAACACAATGATAATAAAGCCGTTGAAGTAGAAAACCGGGTGATCAAAAAGCTGTTCCGCCGCCTGATCACCTTCCTGTTTGTTCTCTTTGTTTTCTCATTTTTGGATCGCATTAATATCGGCTTCGCCGGCCTGACGATGGGTAAAGATCTCGGCCTGACCTCCACCATGTTCGGCCTGGCGGCGACGCTGTTCTACGTCACCTACGTGCTGTGCGGGATCCCCAGCAATATCATGCTGGCGAAAGTTGGCGCGCGCCGCTGGATCGCCGGGATCATGGTGGTCTGGGGGATCGCCTCGACCTGCACCATGTTCGCCACCAACCCGCATACGCTGTACATCCTGCGCATGCTGGTCGGCATCGCCGAGGCCGGTTTTCTACCGGGGATCCTCGTCTATCTGACCTGGTGGTTCCCGGCCTACCATCGCGCCCGCGCCAACGCCCTGTTTATGATCGCCATGCCGGTGACCATGATGCTCGGCTCGATACTTTCCGGCTATATCCTGGCGCTCGACGGCCTGTGGAACCTGAAAGGCTGGCAATGGCTATTTCTGCTGGAAGGCCTGCCGTCGGTGGTGCTCGGCGTCGTCACCTGGTTCTTCCTCAACGACACGCCGGATAAAGCCAACTGGCTGGATAACGAAGAGAAACAGGCGCTGAAGGCGATGATCGATCGCGAACGGGAACATGCGGCGATCGTCCCGGCTTCGCCGCGTTCCACGCTGCGCGAAGTACTGACGCCAGCGGTGCTGATGTATACCCTCGCCTACTTCTGCCTGACCAATACCCTCAGCGCCATTAATATCTGGACGCCGCAGATCCTGCAGAGCTTCAACACCGGCAGCAGCAACATCATGATTGGCCTGCTGGCGGCGATCCCGCAGTTCTGCACTATTTTCGGCATGATCTGGTGGAGCCGCCGATCCGATCGCCGCAAAGAGCGCAAGATGCATACCATCCTGCCCTACCTGTTCGCCGCGGCAGGTTGGCTGCTGGCTTCGGCAACGCACCACAGCCTGATCCAACTGATCGGCATTATTATGGCTTCGGTGGGATCCTTTACCGCGATGGCCATTTTCTGGACCACCCCGGATCGGGTGATCAGCCTGCAGTCGCGCGCGGTGGCGCTGGCGGTGATCAACGCTATCGGCAACGTCGGCTCTGCCGTCAGCCCGCTGTTGATCGGCATTTTGCGCGATACCACCGGCAGCTTTAGCTCCGGGCTGTGGTTTGTCGCCGGATTACTGATCGTCGGCGCGCTGGTGCTTACCCGCATTCCAATGAGCCAGCGTGAGGACGCCGCCGCCGCGCCGGGCTTAGCGGCGCAAAAAGGCCACTAAGGAGCGGGTATGTGCCAGCATTCCATCGCCAACATCGACATCAATAAAGATTACGACGAGAGTCTGGGTACCGAAGAGGTGCACTACCAGTCGTTCTCCCGCATGGCGGCCTTTTTTGGCCGCGACATGCAGGCGCATCGCCACGACCGCTATTTCCAGATGCACTACCTTGATACCGGACAGATTGAGCTGCAGCTTGATGACCATCGCTATTCGGTGCAGGCGCCGCTGTTTGTGATAACGCCGCCCTCGGTACCGCACGCTTTTATTACCGAGTCCGATAGCGATGGCCATGTGTTGACGGTCCATGAGGAGCTGATCTGGCCGCTGCTGGAGGTGCTTTATCCCGGCACGCGGGAGACCTTCGGCCTGCCGGGGATCTGCCTGTCGCTGGCGGATAAACCCGACGAGCTGGCGGCGCTGGCCCACTACTGGCAGCTGATTCGCCGGGAATCTACCGCCCAGTTGCCGGGGCGGGAGCATACCCTGGCGCTACTGGCGCAGGCGGTCTTTACCCTGCTATTGCGTAACGCAAAGCTCGACGATCACGCCGCCAGCGGGATGCGCGGCGAGCTGAAACTATTCCAGCGCTTTAACCAGATGATCGACAGCCACTTTCATCAACACTGGACGGTACCGGATTACGCCAGGGAGTTGCATCTGACCGAATCGCGGTTGACCGACATCTGTCGCCGCTTCGCCAACCGTTCGCCGAAGCGGCTGATATTCGACCGTCAGCTGCGCGAGGCGAAGCGCCTGCTGCTGTTCTCCGATAGCGCGGTCAATGAGATTGCCTGGCAGCTGGGGTTTAAAGACCCCGCCTATTTTGCGCGCTTTTTTAGCCGCCAGGTCGGCTGCTCGCCCAGCAGCTACCGGGCGCAAAAAGTACCTGTGTCGTAATACCCCGGCGGCGCTGCGCTTGCCTGGGCTACGGTCCATAGGGCCGGTCAGCGCCGCGCCGCCCGCCAAACGCTGCCGAGATCACAAAATTCACTCCCGCCTGAAAAGTACCCGCCGTTGTCGCAAACGTCCCTTCACGACAAGCGCAATAACCGCTTCAATTAAACAACAAAAACAAAACATATATTTAACATTATTATTCCGATAAATACTGAAGAGGCCCCTATGAAACCTGAAGATTTCCGCGCCGACGCGAAACGCCCGTTAACTGGCGAAGAGTATTTAAAAAGCCTGCAGGATGGCCGCGAAATTTATATCTACGGCGAGCGCGTGAAAGACGTCACCACGCATCCGGCCTTCCGTAATGCCGCGGCCTCCGTCGCTCAGCTGTACGATGCGCTGCACAAACCGGAGATGCAGGATTCCCTGTGCTGGGGCACCGATACCGGCAGCGGTGGCTACACCCATAAATTCTTCCGCGTGGCGAAAAGCGCCGACGATCTGCGCCAGCAGCGCGACGCCATCGCCGAATGGTCGCGCTTAAGCTACGGCTGGATGGGCCGCACCCCGGACTACAAAGCCGCCTTCGGCTGCGCGCTGGGCGCCAACCCGGCGTTTTACGGCCAGTTCGAGCAGAACGCCCGCAACTGGTACACCCGCATTCAGGAAACCGGCCTGTACTTTAACCACGCTATCGTCAACCCGCCGATTGACCGCCACAAGCCGGCTGATGAAGTGAAGGATGTCTACATCAAGCTGGAAAAAGAGACCGATGCGGGGATCATCGTTAGCGGCGCGAAAGTGGTCGCCACCAACTCGGCGCTGACCCACTACAACATGATCGGCTTCGGCTCCGCACAGGTGATGGGCGAGAACCCGGACTTCGCGCTGATGTTCGTCGCGCCGATGGATGCCGAAGGCGTCAAGCTTATCTCCCGCGCCTCCTATGAGATGGTCGCCGGCGCGACCGGATCGCCGTACGACTATCCGCTTTCCAGCCGTTTCGACGAGAACGACGCGATTCTGGTAATGGATAAAGTGCTGATCCCATGGGAGAACGTACTGATTTATCGCGACTTTGACCGCTGCCGCCGCTGGACCATGGAAGGCGGTTTCGCCCGCATGTACCCGCTGCAGGCCTGCGTACGCCTGGCGGTAAAACTGGACTTTATCACCGCCCTGCTGAAGCGCTCTCTGGAATGTACCGGCACCCTCGAATTCCGCGGCGTGCAGGCCGACCTTGGCGAAGTGGTGGCGTGGCGCAACATGTTCTGGGCGTTAAGCGATTCCATGTGCTCGGAAGCGACGCCGTGGGTCAACGGCGCATGGCTGCCGGATCACGCCGCGCTGCAGACCTATCGCGTAATGGCGCCGATGGCCTACGCCAAGATCAAGAACATCATCGAGCGCAACGTCACCAGCGGCCTGATTTATCTGCCGTCCAGCGCTCGCGATCTGAACAACCCGCAGATCGACCAGTATCTGGCGAAGTACGTGCGCGGCTCCAACGGTATGGATCACGTTGAACGTATCAAGATCCTCAAACTGATGTGGGACGCGATCGGCAGCGAATTCGGCGGCCGTCATGAACTGTATGAAATCAACTACTCCGGTAGCCAGGATGAAATTCGCCTGCAGTGTCTGCGCCAGGCGCAGAGCTCCGGCAATATGGACAAAATGATGGCGATGGTTGACCGCTGCCTGTCCGAGTACGACCAGAACGGCTGGACGGTGCCGCATCTGCACAATAACGCTGATATCAACATGTTGGATAAGCTGCTGAAGTAATTCACAGCGGGAGGTCATAATGCAATTAGATGAACAGCGCCTGCGTTTTCGCGATGCCATGGCCAGCCTGTCGGCGGCGGTTAACGTTGTCACCACCGCAGGCGAAGCCGGCCGCTGCGGCATTACCGCCACGGCGGTGTGCTCGGTGACGGATACGCCGCCATCGGTAATGGTTTGTATCAACGCCAACAGCGCGATGAACCCGGTGTTTCAGGGCAACGGCAAGTTGTGCATCAACGTGCTGAACCACGAGCAGGAAATCATGGCCCGTCATTTCGCCGGGATGACCGGGGTGACGATGGAAGAACGGTTTGCCCTCAGCGGCTGGCAGCAGGGCGCGCTCGGGCAGCCGGTGCTGAAGGGCTCGCTGGCCAGCCTCGAAGGCGAAATTAGCCAGGTGCAAACCATTGGTACCCACCTGGTGTATCTGGTGGAGATCCGCAATATTACCCTGAGCCCGCAAGGGCACGGCCTGATTTACTTTAAACGCCGTTTCCACCCGGTGATGATGGAAATGGAAGTCGCGGTGTAATGGCCTCGCCTGCCTCTCCCCGGATAACGGGGAGGGGCTACACAGATTCGCGTTAGCGTTCCTGCTGGGCAAACTGTGTCAGCGCCGCGCCGTCTTCTGGTACTTTCCGCCCGTCCGTAGTCCGCCGTCGCCGTCCGGCTCACCTGCGCGCTGATTTGCTCCTCGCTCGGATGGGTATTGCCTCCCGCTACCTATTACGATTTTTCTTGTAGCCTTGGTAATAAATCCACCAACAACCAGTAGCTATCAACGCCCCTGTGAAACATGCGGCTTTTGTATACTTCCATGTATCACTCCAAATCAGCTCAAATGGGATGTGGTAAACCAATAAGAGGTAACCTCTAATGAGCACGTATATAATTAAAAACAATACGATCATTGCTACATTGCAAGCAAAAAATAGATAGAAAAAAATAAAGAACCAAGATTTTCTATTCATTTTTGGTTCCCTTTTTGTAATTTCACACCTGTTTTACCCGCTTGATCATTGAGGATCTCTGTCACCGCACTACCCGCGGTATTACCAGCAATACCAGGTACTGGATTAATCGGCAGCGGTTTGGATATTCCCATCCCGACATCTGTCCAGATCCAGTCTTTCCATGGCTTCATTGGATTAAGGACTTTATCAAACGGCAATTCAACTAGTTTACCTGCACCATAGCCCATCCCAGAGGCCAAACCATTAATTAAGCCACCTGTAAAAGGATTATCCCCTTTCAGATAGCTGGATGTTGCACCACCTGCCGCATTCCAGCTCATTGTTCCCTTTAATCCTGTATTTCTGGTAAAAGCTCCAACATAAGTCGCAATGAGCACATCCGTTGGATTAACTTCTCCATTAATAAGATACTGAATACCAGCATTTGCCGTTCCGCCTATCGCGCCAGTAATCTGCATTCCTCCCGGCAGATAGATTAGCCCCGCTGAAGCCAACGCACCTGCATAAGCTTTATTTTCAGCAATTCCTCGCTGGCAGGCTTCACCAGACGGGTTATCTGCGCATGAGAGAACATCTGCGCCATGCTCTCTGGCTTTCTCACCCTGGCTCCATTCGTTCCCACCCATCAGGTTATTCTCCACCGCGTTCTTCCCGGCCTGCGCACCCGCCACCGCATCCGCGCTGCTGCCTCCGCTAAGCCCCCCCATCAGTCCCGCCGCCAGCGTACTCAGCGCGCTTATCGTCGACCTCTGCTCTTCCGACAGCTCTTCTGTCTTAACATCCGGATAATATTCCACCGCTATCCAGCGCCCCAGCAGCTCGCCGCTCACCGCGCCTGCCGCTCCCGCCAGCGCGCTGTTATTTCCCGATGCCGCCGCTATCGCTCCCCACACCGCGTGCGCCATCGCATTGGCTTCCACATTCACCTTCCGTCGTCTGGCTGTGAATGATTTCCGCCACATACGGACTCACTGCGCCACTCGCCGCCTGCGCCAGGTTGCCCCCCGCCAGACCCTGCATCGCCGCCGTTACCGCCTGCGCCACCTTCTGGTACTTTCCGCCCGTATCGTATTTACCTTAACTTCAACTTAAATATTCCGATAGTAAAAAAACCACAGAATAAAACCTATTAATATTCCAGAAAGAGATACTTTAAAATATGTAAATAATTTACCAATAAAAAACGAGAGTATATTTTCCCCTCCGCCGATCCAGTAACCAAGCAAACTGAATGAAATTGTGATGATTAACAACATGCTAAAAATAGCAAAACATAGATAAAGTAACACAATGAAAGATCTACATCGGAAATTCATCATTGTTGCACCTCATTGTTTTTCAGAGCTTCATTCATCCTCTCTATAAATGCTCCGGAAGCAGCTGCATTCCCCGTATTACCTAAGATCGAAGGTAATTTCCGTCACATGCGACTCGCCGCGCCGCTCACCGCCTGCGCCACCTTCTGGTACTTTCCGCCCGTATCGTAGTCCGCCGTCGCCGTTCGGCTCACCTGCGCGCTGATTTGCTCCTCGCTCGGATAGGTATTGCCTCCCGCTACCTATTACGATTTTTCTTGTAACCCTGGAAATAAATCCAACAACAACCGACCGCGACAATTATTCCAGCAAATGTTGCAGCCTTACTATATTTGATTAAATCATCAATATGAATTTCAAATGGTACATCAAACATAACCCAGAAAAAAAACCTTACACCATAGAGCAATAGCACAACAAAAATATTCATTCCAAAAGCACATGATGCAAGAAGGTAAACAAAAACTGATAGCCATTTTTTTAAGGTCATTGTTTATTCCCCATCAATTTATTGGTATCAACTTTACCAGCCTGACCATTTATAACTTCAGTAGCTAAACTAGCGCCACCATTACCAAATGCTCGGGCTGGCATTCCCTCCCGCTACCAGCTTCGCCCGCGCCGCCGGGTCGCTCTGCGCTGCCTGCGCGTTCAGCTTGCCCTGCGTCACCGCCACCCGGTTCTGCTCTTTCTCCTTATCACATAGCGGGCTCAGCGTCAGCGAACTGTCGCTGACGCTCCCGTTCGCCCCCATCAGAAGAAGCCTGCTCATAATATTATGAACAAGCTTCTTCTGAACGTGAACTAGAATCCTTCAACCTTAAAAAGGCGCGAAAGAATAATTCCGATACCTAGTACCCCTCCTCCCACACTCCCGATTTTTATGCCTTGTAGGATATCATTCCATGACAATTGAAATTCATCACCCAGAATCCATAGCACTGTAACAAAAAAAATTTTTGCCAATAGCCCAGTAATAATTACAGAGAACATACAGACAAAAAATATGCAAAAACTAGCGATCATTTTTCTTTTTAAAAGAAAGATTGAACTACTCATTTCTTAACCTTATTGATAATTCCTTGAGTTTCAACACTGCCGTATTCTGTGCTAAAGGAACCAGTTATATTTCCTGTTGTTCCAGGAATTTTACTTGGCGACATTTCTTTCGATATTCCAATCAGCCCTTTTATTTCCGTATATTTTAATCTAACGGGATCAAATTTGGGGTCCCATCCACCAGTTATCCATTTACCGATTGTATTTGCAGTAGGCTTCACTACATAATGACCAACCCCATATCCTAATCCAGAGCCAACACTACTTGTTATAGCCCCAACCATGGGGTCATCTCCCTTAATATAACTTGATGTCGCTCCACCTGCCGTATTCCATCCCACAGTTCCTAACCAACCAGTTTTTGAGGTTGCTGCTCCAACCCAAGTCGCTATCAACGCATCTGTGTAATTCACTTCACGAGTCGTGGCATATTGTATTGCAGTATTGGCTCCGCCACTGATGGCTGCTGTTATCAGAGCCCCCTTTGGCAATATACCTAACCCAACAGTACCTGCCAGATGGGCAGATACTACTGCATTCCCTTTTGCCACATCTTCAGCAAGTTTTCCTTTACAGTCTGTATCGCAGTCTGGCGTCTGGCTGAACCAGAACCCGAGGTTTGTTCCAGCGCTCGCTCCGAAAGCATTATTCTCCACCGCGTTCTTCCCGGCCTGCGCACCCGCCACCGCATCCGCGCTGCTGCCTCCGCTAAGACCCCCCATCAGTCCCGCCGCCAGCGTACTCAGCGCGCTTATCGTCGACTTCTGCTCATCCGACAGCTCTTCTGTCTTAACATCCGGATAGTATTCCGCCGCTATCCAGCGCCCCAGCAGCTCGCCGCTCACCGCGCCCGCGGCTCCCGCCAGCGCGCTGTTATTTCCCGATGCCGCCGCTATCGCTCCCCACACCGCGTGCGCCATCGCATTGGCTTCCACATTCACCTTACCCGTCGCGCTGTCCGTCGTCTGGCTGTGAATGATTTCCGCCACATACGGACTCACTGCCCCGCTCGCCGCCTGCGCCAGGTTGCCACCCGCCAGACCCTGCATCGCCGCCGTTACCGCCTGCGCCACCTGCTGGTACTTTCCGCCCGTATCGTAGTCCGCCGTCGCTGTCCGGCTCACCTGCGCGCTGATTTGCTCCTCGCTCGGGCTGCCATTCCCTCCCGCTACCAGCTTCGCCCGCGCCGCTGCCCGCGCCGCCGGGTCGCTCTGCGCCGCCTGCGCGTTCAGCTTGCCCTGCGTCACCAGCACATCACTCACCTGGCGCCCGATTTCACCTATCTTCTGCGCCGTCGCCAGCCGGTTCTGCTCTTTCTCCTTATCAAATATCGGACTCAGCGTCTGGTTCGCATGCGCCGCATCCCGGCTTAACCCCGTCACGTCCTGCTGCTGATTCGCGCTGTCGCGGATAACGATACTGCCCTCGCTCACCGCCGCCCGCGTCAGCGAACTGTCGCTGCCGCTCCCGTTCGCCCCCATCAGCAGACCGCTGGCCGCATTCCCGAGGAACTGCCCCGCCACGCTACCGCTCGTGCTCACCCCAGCGCTCTGCTGCTCCACGCTGTACTCGGCATAGTTTTTAATATCCCGGAAACCCAGCGTCCCGGTATCCAGCCGGTTCAGCTCCGCCGCCGCCGTGCTCGCCAGCACGCTGCCGTTCAGCTGCGTATGCCCGCCCACCTTCACATCAAAACCACCCTCGCCGGCAAAAATCCCTGTCTGCGCCTCCACCGACGCCCAGGTGCTGTGCATTTTGCTCTGGCTCAGGTTAAGAGACCCCGAACCGCCGCCCATGCTGCCGCTCGCCCCCACGCTGCCGCTACGCTGCTTCGAATCGTAGTTATCGCTGTCCTGCTCGCTGCTCAGCGTCAGGTTACGCCCGACGTCCATTGTCACCTGATGACCGCTCACCTGCGCCCCGGTCAGCGTCGTATCGCGACCGCTGACGATAGTCACCCGCTCACCGGCGCTGAGGGTCGTTTCGTTATGCGTCAGGCTGTTGCCCTTCTCATGGCCCTTCCCGGCGTTGGCGCTGGCGCTGACCGTCAGCCCGTTCGCGCCCTGACCGAAGTTAATACCGACGCCAAACGAACTCCCATGGCTCTCGTTTTTACCGCTCAGGGTGCTGGCGTTCTCCGCAGAGAATAAATTCACATCGCGCGCGGCATTGAGCAACGCGCTGCCGCCGGCCTGCAGCTGGCTGCCCTCAACGTTGATATCCGTCTCCGTGGCGATAATGCTGAGATTGTTGCCGGCCATCAGGCTGCTGCCGCGGCTGGTGTTCTGCGTTTGTCGCTGAGTGGATTTCGAGGACTGGCTACCCCAGGAAAGGTTGATCCCTATCATGCTCTCCGGACTGGAATCCGCAGTCTGCATCTGCGATGCCTGATACGCCTGTACGCCCGATAATGCCGACTGCAGCCCGCTCAGCGCGGCGAGACGGCCATTGCTCTCGGTGCTGGCCTGGTTGGCGCTGGAAACCGCAGTATTAATGGCGCTGCCCACCATCCCGGATAACGCCAGCGTCAGGCCGCTGGTTTTCTGCTCCACGGTATGGGTCTGGGTGCTCTGGTTTTCCGCTGCCAGAATATTCACGGTTTTACCGGTCAACGCCATATTGTTGCCGGCCACCAGGTCAGATCCCTGAACCGTCAATACATTACCGGCGCTCAGGCTCAAGTTGCCCTGTGAGCTTCCGACGGTACTGGCGGCGCTACTCAACGCCGTCGTTACGTCGGTGGCTTTCAGCGACGAACTGCCGACGCTGAAGCCGACGCCGCCGGTGCCGGAAAAGCCGCTATGTTTCTCTTTACGTAGATGGTTTTCCTGGCGACTCTCCTCGGCGGTGGTGATGGTCAGGTTACGCCCCGCCACAAGATTGACGTCCTGGGTGCCGGCAACACTGCTGCCGGACACCAGCAGGTCGCGCCCGGCCTGCATCACAATACTGTCACCGCTAAAATTGCTGCCGATGGCGTTCTGCGCCCACACTTCATCGTGAGTGGTGAGCGAGCGGCGAGCCAGCAGGCCGCTGCTGCTTTGATGGCTGTTTTCCGTCAGGTGCCATGAGGACTCGCCGCTGCTGAGGTTAATATCATTGCCGGCGGCAACCGTCAGGCTGCTGGTCGCCGTCACGCTGGCGGCGCGGGCATTAATATCGTGGCCGGCGGACAGCGCCACCGCGCCGCCGTTAATTTGCGTGCCGATATCGCTACGCTGGGTCAAGGAACGATCGTTGCCTTTCCCCCAGCTTCCGCTTTCGCTATGGGTGGTGGCGAGCGTCTGCAGATTGAGATCGTTGCCGGCGATAATCTGCGTCTGGCTGCCCGCCGCGCTGTTACTCACCATGCTTGCCGTCAGATTAATGTTATGTAACGCCTGCAGCCCCAGCTGGCCGTTTTCATTCTGGACATAAATCCCCGCGGGCCGATCGAGGCTGATGTTACCCGGGCCGCCGCTGAGGGTGCTGGCGCTGTTGATATCACGCCCGGCTTGCGCGATCAGGCTATCGCCGCCCTGCAGCGTTCCGCCAATATTGTTGATATCAGTACGCGCGTTTAGCGTAAGCTGGTTGCCGCCGATATAGCCGCTGTTATGAATGTTTTCCGCGGTTAGCTGCGTCACGTCGCGGCTTTGGATGTGCCCGCTGTTGGTCACATCACGGCTCACGCTGAACGCCACGTTTTCACCGCCGAGCAACGCGCCGCTGCCATCGAGATCGCCCGCTTTAACCCGCGCGTAAACCTGCGGCACCAGCACCTGCTGCACGGAGCCATCCGTTAGCGTGACCTCTCTGGCGACCAGCCAGACCATATCGCTGGTCAGCAGCGCCATCTGCGCTGGCGTCAG
The DNA here is from genome assembly GCF_020526085.1 of Klebsiella africana. Lineage (NCBI taxonomy): Bacteria > Pseudomonadati > Pseudomonadota > Gammaproteobacteria > Enterobacterales > Enterobacteriaceae > Klebsiella > Klebsiella africana. The sequence continues at coordinate 4,540,531 of NZ_CP084874.1, forward strand.
CGCCACCCCGACCGTCAGGTTGTACTGTTTGGCGAAGGCGACGCCCGCGTCCATCAGCGCCCGGTACTGCTCTTCATCGTTACTGTAGCCCTGCAGGTAGCGCCCGCCGCTCAGCTTAACGATCTGCTCACGCACCAGCCGCTGCTCGTAATAGCCGTCGCCAAGCCGCTTCATCGCCTGATCAACGCCCAGCTGATTTTGCATGTAGTCGCTGGCGAGCCACGCTTTACCGTTAGTAAAACGCGGATCGGTTTCCACCAGATAGCCTGCTTTAGCCTGCGGGTCGATCTGATACAGACTGCTGACAGGAAGCCGGGTATCCGGCGTGACGACGCGAATAACCGTTCCGTCAGCGTTAACCGGCGTCACTTCCACCAGCCGTCCGGCAGATATTTCGCCTGTTTCATCGGCGCGATCGCGCGGATTAATCACACCGCTATGGCCATCAATTTGGGTATTGCCCTGCCACTTCATGGTTTGCAGATCGATGGTATGAACCGTCGGCGTCGGTTCATATTCGCTGCTTTTTTTCCCCTGGCTGGTTTTGGTGCCGCCGAACGGGAGGCTGGTCTTTTTCTCATACCAACGGGTCTGGGTGCCGACGTCGGTGGTCACCCGCTTGCCGGTCGTGGCGACGTTGTTTAGTTCGCCAATCACGCCACCGAGCGCTCCTCCGGCGATAATCTGGCTATCGTAGTTATTCAGCTTATCACTGTTGATGATGAGCTGGCCGCCGGAGAGGATTTTGCCAGGATCGCTTTCCACCACCTGCGTTTCCACAACGGTACGCTGGTACTGGTATTCATAGAACTCATCGCCGCGGCTACCGTCCGGCATGATGGCGTCGTGAACGCCGTATTTGTTTTTATAGCTGGTATCGACCAGCGACCAGTCGAAGCGCTGTACCGATCCTTTCAGCGCCGCCTCATGGCGCCATGACTGCTCGACCATCACATCTTTCGTCACCAGATGGTCGTTGTAGTTATTGATTTGTTGGATATCGAGCGCCATATCGCCGGCGGACTCAAGCGTTGCGCTGTGGTTATTAAACACTCCCGCCCGGCCGCTGAGCGAACCGTCTTCGGCAAGCTGGCCGCCAATGGCGAGCGTACCGTCGCTGTAGATCAGCGCGTGATCCTGGTTATTGAGCGTGCCGACGCCCATTGCCAGCGATGCCCGTGCGGCAATCGTCGCTGCCACGCCGTTCTCCGCGGCGTTTGTCAGCGTTGCCGCCTGCAGCGCGACGGCATCGCCGTACAGGCGCCCGCTGCCGATATTGGTTAACGTCGTGGCGACAATATGGGTTAAGCCACCGTCAATCAGCCCCCGATTGACCAGCTCGCCGTTGACCGTCAAATGGTTCTCGCCAGCGCTGATTTCGCCTTCCTGACGGTTATCCAGCTTTGCCGCATAGAGATTGAGCGCCCGGCCGGCGCTGATAACCCCCTGATTAATCAGCCCCAGTCCGGAGAGATTCCACTGCAGGTTGCCGTTGGCGATGACCCTCCCGGCGTTATGAAACGCCTGACGCAACGTAAGCGACATATCGCCCTGAGAGAGCACCTCGCCATCGCCGCTGAGGGAATCGGCATCGAGGCTAAGTTTGCTCGCGGCAAGTAACGTCCCGCCCGTATTAGCCAGCGCCAGGTTGACGCCTGCTATTTCCAGAGCGGCGGCGGAGACGATCTGCCCCTGTTGGTTATCCAGCCCCCGATTGTGAATGGTGATGTTGAGATTACCGCCGGACTGCAGTTCTCCCTGCCGGTTATAAACGGTGGCGCTCTGAATACCCAGGGCATCAAAGGCGGTAATTGTGCCCTGCTGGTTATCCAGCAAACCGCTCGTCGTCAGGTTGACGCTGCCCCGCTGCGCCGTGCCTATCTGCCCGTGACGATTATTAAGATTTTCAGCCTGTAGTTGGATATCGCCGCTGGCGATGATATTCCCCTGCGAGTTATCCACCCCATGGCGCGCAGTGAGCTGAATGTCGCCCTGCGCCGCGCTGATTTTTCCGCCATGGTTGGTCAGATTGTCGGCGTCAAGCTTGATATCGCCATTTGCGGCAAGCACGCCGTCGCGGTTATCCAGCCCTCCTTCAGCGCTCATGGCCAGGTCGCCCTGCGCCGCAATCACTTGCCCCTGCTGGTTCCGAAGGCTGGCCACTTGTAGAGAAAGGCTGCCGCCAGCAACGATATTCCCTTGCGAATTTTCCAGCTCGTGACGCGTAGTGAGCTGAGCATTGCCCTGCGTCGTGCTGATTTTACCGCTGCGATTATTAATGTTATCTGAGTACAAAACGATATTGCCGTTAGCGGCAATAGTGCCTTCGCCGTTGTCCAGCGCGCCTTCGCTGGTAATAGACATGCCGCCGCTGCCGGTATGCAGCAGCGTTCCGTTTTGATTGAGCAACTGGCTGGTGCTGAGCGTCAAAGCATGGCTGTTGCTGACAATCTCACCGCCGCGGTTATCCAATCCCGCGCGAAAATCAAGGCGTAGATCGACCTCGCCCGTCTGCTGGATTGCGCCCTGTTGGTTATCCAGCGCCATTGCTTTCAGCTCAAGCTGGCTGGCCGTCAACAGGCCACTGTGGTTGTTGAGTTTGCCGCTGGCGGCCAACTGGAGTTTTTCGCTGGCCGCCACCACCGCATCTCGGATGGTGATATCCCCGGTCGCGGCGCTGACCACGATCTGCGCCCCCGAGGTTCGACTGTTATCAAGATCCACCGTCCTGCCCTGCGCCGTCAGCGTCCCTGCCGCCATATTGCGGCCATTTAGCGCCAGCGAGCTCTGGCTATTCAGCGTCAGCGCGCCGCTGCTGGCGGTAGAACCATCGCTATTTAATCCGGCGGCGAGCGTACTGTTTTGCGCGCTACGCAAAGCGTTGGCGGCAATCCGCGTATCGCCTTGCGCGGCGATCATGCCGTCATTGGTTAGCGTCGCGCTGGCCGTCACCACGCTATCTTTTCCGGCGTACAGTTGGCCCTGGTTGTGAAGATCGCCCTTAACGGACAGTTGCAGATTCTGCGCGGACTGAATCACGCCGCTGTTGCTGAGCGAGCCATCAGCGCTGATTGCTACGTCCCCCGCCGCCGCGCCGATATTGCCGGCATTGTGCACGCCTACGCCGCGCTCGGTACCGACAAGACGAATTTTATGGGCGTACATCCCGCCCAGCGCGCTGACGTCTATCGCCACCGCAGGCAGCGCACTGCCGTCGGCTGATTTTGCCGTCGTTCGGCTGTGCGCCGCATCGATCTGATTACGCCCTGCGGTGACCTTTAGCTCCTGCGCCCAAACCCCGGCGTTGATTTTCACCGCGCGGGCGAGCAGGTCGGTGCTGTCTACCGAGCTCGCATCAAGGCCGCCGCCCTGTATGATAATTTCGCCGCGATTGACATCATAACCGCTTATCTGCCCGTTACCGTACTGCACCTGGCCTGTCGTCAGCGTCGCGCGGTTGGCATTGATGAACCCGCAGCCGTCGCAGCTAATTCCGGCAGGGTTAGCGATAACCACCTGCGCTTTTTGTCCGGCAACCTCGATATAGCCATTCAGCCGGCTCGGATCGCGGGTATTCACCTCGTTGAGGATCACTCTGGCTTCCCCTTTCGCCAGATTCGGGTTGCCGGCGACCATCCCGGCCAGTTGGGTTGAAGTGTTAGCGTGGCTGTTATTCAGCACCACGCCGCGCCCATCGACATCAAACTGGCTGTAGACGTTGCGTGAAACGCCTGCGCCGCTCGGTGTCTGAATATTGACCTGCGGCGTGCCATTGGCGCTATTGGCGATCTGCGGTTGCTGGCCGCCGGGCGCATGGTTATCGGCGACAATCGCCGCCTGAGCCGAAGTGAGACAGGAAAAAGCGAGCAGAAAGCTAAAAGCCAGCGGCGCCAGGGAGGACGTCAGCGTCGATCCGGTTCGCGCGTCGGCGCCGGATTGCGGCGACACGCCTGCCCGATGAGAGCGGGTCGTTTCCGCCACCACCATCAGCATCCCGCGAGCCTTATTAAATACGATTCGATAAAAGCGTTTATTCATTGCCGTTACTCGTCATCCGTTGTCCACCGCGGCGCGGAAAATCATCCCTGTGCGCAGCACGCGCCGCCGGGCGGCGCGTGAGTAAAGTCAGTAGCTCCAGCTGACGCTGAAACCAAAAGTTGCCGGATCGGTTTTAAAGCCATCGGGTTTGGCTAAAGGGATACCGGCGAACAGGTCGTAGCTGGCGCGGTGGTACTGGCCGCGCAGCCCTGCCACGCCTCCGGCGAGGTGTTTGCCCACCAGCGTTTCACTGCCCGCGCCGCCGACTTCGCCGTAATCCGCCCCCAGATAAAACTCCTGCCCCGGTAACGGGGTCGACCAGGCGATATCGTTACGTACGTACCAGCCGTGACTGGCGGTCAGGGTGCGCTCGCCGTCAAAGCCGCGTACCGTCCAGCGGTTGCCGATGGAAAACATATCCGGCGAAGTCAGCGGCGTGCTGCTCATCTGCCGCTGATAGCGGCTGGTAAAGCGAAAATTTTGCCCGCCCAGGGCAAAAGGCAAATTGAGCTGAGCATTGAATTGCAGGATTTTGCTGAGGGCGGTTGCTTCCCCCCATTGCTCTTCCGGCGCAGGTTGAGCGCCAAACCAGCGGGTACCGCGCTGATAGCTCACTCCGGCATCGAGAGTGGCATTGCCCAGGTAATGGCGATGCTGCAGGCCAAGCTTCCAGGCCGCCGTCTGCCGCCGCTGGACGGCAATCTCGGTGTCATTAATGAAGTTGCGCTGCTCGCGGGCTAACACATCGGCGCTAAGAGTGGTCTTCTGACTACCGCTACGGTGCAGCACGCGGCTCATCTGGAAATCAACGTTCTTGCTTTTACCGCTGTACTGGTAATCGCCGTTGGCCCCCGCCACGGTTTGCACGTAATCGTACTGGCTGGCGGTTAATCCGAGCTGCCAGTAGCCCAGCGGGACCGAATAGTGGCCGGTCAGGTTCTTCGAAGATTTACCGCCGTTGCCATCGAGGTTATGTGAGCCGGAAAGGTAAAAAAGATCGCTTAAGGCTAGCGGGTTATCCAAGGATAGCGTCAGGTTGCCCTGATAGCGGCCGGTGGCATTAGAGCCGGAATCATCGAGCGAGGCGTCGACGCGCCAGAAGCGTTCCTGTTGGCGGTTAATGACAATATCGCTCTGCCCCGGCGTCTCGCCCGGAACAATTTCCATGCTGGCCTGTACCGTCGGCAGGCGCAGCAAGTTTTCCAGCCCCTGTTCAATATCGCGCAGGTCCAGTAGCTTCCCGTCAGTCGCCGGAAACGCGCTCGCCAGCCACAGATAATCATCGCTGTCCTCTGTAAATCTGGCTTCACGGATATAACCCGGCATCACCACCAGGCGTAAAACACCGCTTTTTAAATCCTGCTGCGGGGCAAGGATCCGGCTGGTGATATAACCGCGATCGATTAATATATTCTGCAACTGGGCCATCAGTAGATTAATGCCCTTCCCTCCCAGACAACGCCCAATCGCTTTATTTGCCTGACGCTGGAGCGGAAGCCAATGCGGTAAGGCATCGGCGCCCTGTAAAATAATCTGTGAAATAGCAAAGCAAGGTTGTTCCACGGGAAATAAACCATCATCGGTATTTATTTCTTCCGCTGATAAATGAATATCCGGTGACGGCGGCGCGAGCTGGTTTTCCAGCGCCTGCTGGCGCTGCTGCTGGTTGATGAACTGCTGCTCACGTACGGTATCCACAGGCGCGGCCCATGCCCAGGCAGGCAATATACAGATAATTAAAACTTTATGAATGAAATTCCATTTATTCATTATAATTAAGTCACAACGTTCCATGTCGAGTAATAAAAAGCAAAGCGTGGCATTTAATACAACCAAACCCATGTTAATATCAACATATATTATTCAAGCCACTTCAAAAATCATTACTTAAAATTATAAACGCGTTCATTACCCCAGTTTCATGATATGGATGAATCACCGTTAAGTTCTGCCGAAGACAATATGAAATCATCATGAAATAAGAATATGAGATTATGAATCAATATCGATTCACACTGAGAGCATTAGCGCGACCTCTTTTTACGTTCTGCCGCTCCCCCATCGCACTGGGCTGAAATATGCCGTGATCTCAATCACATAATCATCTCCTGTTCACTTGATGGCCAACCGCTTATTTCAGCTAGCGACCGCTTAACCTTCCATACAACCACTCACCGATTTACCCAACTTTACGCGCGCGCTGTTCTGGCAAGATCGAAGGCAGCCTAGCTAATCATTACCTCCATCAACCCTAACTTAAAACCAGACGGCTTCGGCCAATTATTCATCTAATTAACGCCAGGTTTTACTATGGATACCAAAAAACTATTCAAGCACATACCCTGGGTGATTCTGGGAATCATCGGGGCATTTTGCCTCTCAGTCGTCGCCCTGCGCCGCGGTGAGCACGTCAGCGCCCTGTGGATCGTCGTCGCGTCGGTTTCCGTGTACCTCGTCGCCTACCGTTATTACAGTCTGTATATCGCACAGAAGGTGATGAAGCTTGACCCGACGCGCTCCACGCCGGCGGTGATTAATAACGATGGCCTGAACTATGTGCCAACCAACCGCTACGTGCTGTTTGGCCACCACTTCGCCGCAATCGCCGGCGCCGGCCCGCTGGTCGGCCCGGTACTGGCCGCGCAAATGGGCTATCTGCCGGGCACCCTGTGGCTGCTGGCCGGCGTGGTGCTGGCGGGCGCGGTACAGGACTTCATGGTGCTGTTTATCTCCTCGCGGCGTAACGGCGCTTCGCTGGGCGAGATGATTAAACAGGAGATGGGGCCGGTTCCGGGCTCTATCGCCCTGTTCGGCTGCTTCCTGATTATGATCATCATCCTCGCGGTGCTGGCGCTCATCGTGGTGAAAGCGCTGGCGGAAAGCCCGTGGGGCGTGTTTACCGTCTGCTCGACGGTACCTATCGCCCTGTTTATGGGGATCTACATGCGCTTCCTGCGCCCAGGCCGCGTCGGTGAAGTGTCGGTTATCGGTATCGTGCTGCTGGTGGCCTCTATCTGGTTCGGCGGCGTGATTGCTCACGACCCTTACTGGGGGCCGGCGTTAACTTTTAAAGATACCACCATTACCTTTACCCTGATTGGCTACGCGTTTATCTCCGCACTGCTGCCGGTATGGCTGATTCTGGCGCCGCGTGACTATCTGGCCACCTTCCTGAAAATCGGCGTAATCGTCGGCCTGGCGCTGGGGATCGTTATCCTCAACCCGGACCTGAAAATGCCGGCAGTGACCCAGTACATTGATGGTACCGGTCCGCTGTGGAAAGGCGCCCTGTTCCCGTTCCTGTTTATCACCATCGCCTGCGGCGCCGTCTCCGGTTTCCATGCGTTGATCGCCTCCGGCACCACGCCGAAGCTGCTGGCCAACGAAACCGATGCCCGCTTTATTGGCTACGGCGCGATGCTGATGGAATCCTTTGTTGCAGTCATGGCGCTGGTTGCCGCCTCGATTATCGAACCGGGCCTTTATTTCGCGATGAACACCCCGCCGGCAGGCCTGGGCATCGTCATGCCGAACCTGCATGAAATGGGCGGTGAGAACGCGGCGATGATTGCAGCGCAGTTGAAAGAAGTGACCGTCCACGCGGCGGCGACCGTCAGCTCCTGGGGCTTCGTGATTTCACCTGAGCAGATCCTGCAGACGGCGAAAGATATCGGCGAACCTTCGGTACTGAACCGCGCCGGCGGCGCGCCGACGCTGGCCGTCGGTATCGCTCACGTGTTCCACAAAATCATCCCGATGGCGGATATGGGCTTCTGGTACCACTTCGGTATCCTGTTTGAAGCGCTGTTTATCCTCACCGCGCTGGATGCGGGGACCCGCGCAGGCCGCTTTATGCTGCAGGATCTGTTGGGTAACTTCGTGCCGTTCCTGAAAAAAACCGACTCGCTGGTCGCCGGTATTATCGGTACCGCCGGCTGCGTCGGCCTGTGGGGCTACCTGCTGTATCAGGGCGTGGTCGACCCGCTGGGCGGCGTGAAGAGCCTGTGGCCGCTGTTCGGTATCTCTAACCAGATGCTGGCCGCGGTGGCGCTGGTGCTTGGTACCGTCGTGCTGGTCAAGATGCAGCGCACCAAATATATCTGGGTCACCGTTATCCCGGCTGCATGGCTGCTGCTGTGTACCACCTGGGCGCTGGGCCTGAAGCTGTTCAGCAGCAACCCGCAGATGGAAGGCTTCTTCTTTATGGCTCAGCAGTATAAAGAGAAGATTGCCGCCGGCGGCGAGCTGACCGCACAGCAGATCGCCAACATGAACCATATCGTGGTCAACAACTACACCAACGCCGGCCTGAGCATTCTGTTCCTGGTGGTGGTGTACAGCATCATCTTCTACGGCATCAAAACCTGGCTCAATGTCCGCAACAATAAGGTGCGTACCGACAAAGAGACTCCGTACGTGCCGGTACCGGAAGGCGGCGTGAAGACCTCGTCACATCATTAACCCTGTTGCCGGATAACGCTACGCTTATCCGGCCTACCAAAAGCGCATTAACGTAGGCCGGATATAGCGCAAGTCGCCATCCGGCTTTATTCGTTATCTGGAACTTATAATGTTTGGTAACTTAGGTCAGGCAAAAAAATATCTCGGTCAGGCGGCAAAAATGCTGATTGGCATTCCGGATTACGACAACTACGTCACCCATATGCAAACCAACCATCCGGATCAGCCGTACATGACTTATGAAGAATTCTTCCGCGAACGCCAGCAGGCCCGCTACGGCGGCGACGGCAAAGGCGGCGTACGCTGCTGTTAATGGAGGCAATAATGGCACCGATTGCAGTCACCCTACTCACCGGTTTTCTCGGCGCAGGAAAAACCACCCTGCTGCGCCATATCCTGAATGAGCAGCACGGTTTCAAAATTGCCGTGATTGAAAACGAATTCGGCGAAGTCTCCGTTGACGATCAGCTGATCGGCGACCGCGCCACGCAGATTAAAACCCTGACCAACGGCTGTATCTGCTGTACACGCTCCAACGAACTGGAAGACGCCCTGCTCGATCTCCTCGACAGCCGCGATCGCGGCGAAATCGAGTTTGACCGGCTGGTGATTGAATGCACCGGCATGGCCGACCCGGGGCCGATTATCCAGACCTTTTTCTCCCATCAGGTGCTCTGCGAGCGCTATCTGCTGGACGGCGTGATCGCCCTGGTCGACGCCGTCCATGCCCACCAGCAGATGGATCAGTTCACCATCGCCCAGTCGCAGGTCGGCTACGCGGACCGGATTCTGTTAACCAAAACCGACGTCGCCGGCGACAGCGAAAAGCTGCGTGAACGGCTGGCGCGCATTAACGCGCGGGCGCCGATTTATACCGTCATCCACGGTGATATCGATCTAAGCCAGCTGTTTAACACCAGCGGCTTTATGCTGGAAGAGAAGGTTGTCAGCGCCACACCGCGCTTTCATTTTGTGGCAGAAAAGCAGAACGACGTCTCGTCGATTGTGGTCGAGCTCGACTATCCGGTGGATATCAGCGAGGTCTCACGGGTGATGGAAAATCTGCTGCTCTCCTTTGCCGAACAGCTGATGCGTTATAAAGGGATGCTGTGGATCGACGGCGAGCCGAATCGCCTGCTGTTCCAGGGCGTGCAGCGCCTCTATAGCGCCGACTGGGACCGCCCGTGGGGCGATGAAACGCCGCACAGCACGCTGGTATTTATCGGCATTCAATTACCAGAAGAGGAAATTCGCGCGGCATTTGCCGGGTTACGACGCTAACCTGCCCGCCTGCGCCCTAAGGCGCAGGCACCCTCTCTCTGACATATCGTCAAAAACAGGGACCAAACGTCGGCAGCGCGTCGAAAAATGTAAAGCAACATTTTAATAAGTAACAGCGGAAACATTTTTGGAAATTATAAGAAACTGAATGAATAGGCCCCTTAATAATTAATGGCTGCTCTGTTCAGTTTCTGTTTAGCCCACCAATTAAACTGCGGCTAAACAGGCCAAATTTTATGATTGACCTTGCCGTAACCCAACGTCATTACAACATTTTCAAAACACCTTCCTGACAAAGACAGCATAAAAAATCGACGAGAGTCACATTTGCAGAGGCAAACATCGCTTGTTAAGGTTCCCTCAGACAAATTTATTGACGAGGAGTAAACCATGAAAAAGCTTAACATCCTTATTCTTGCAGCCCTGACCGCGGTCTCTGGTTCCGCCATGGCGGTGGGGTTTACCGTTGAACAGGGTAAAAACTTCACCAATCTGAATATGGAAATGGGTAAATCCTCATCCGGCCTGTACGCCGAAAGCCACTGGTTGAAGAATACCGATGATGGTAGCCAGACCGGCGGCGTGGGCGCGGGTTACAACCTGGAAGTGGGCCCGGTGATGCTCAATGCCGGTGCGAAAGCCATCTACCTGGGGCCGAAAAAAGGCGATAACGGCGTCGCGTTTCCGGTCGGCGGCGGGGTGAACGTGGCCCTGACCGACAGCATCCACGTGTTTGGCGAAGGGTATGTCGCGCCGGATGGCCTGAACAACAGCGTGAAAAACTATGTTGAAGCGAACGGCGGCGTAAGCTGGTCCCCGGTTGGTCCACTGACGTTAAAAGTGGGTTACCGCCATGTGAGCGTTGATGGCAAAGAGGGTCGCCCGAACCACACCCTGATTGATGGCGCCTATGTGGGCGGCGGGGTCACCTTCTGATTATGGTCAACGCCCCCGCGATAAGGTTAAGGTGCGCTGAGCATTAGCCATAAAAAAACCTGCCGAATGGCAGGTTTTTTTATGGCCGGATCATAGGCTTAGCGGCGCACCACCACCAGCTTCTGGTTCACAAACTCTTTGATGCCGAGATCGGAGAGCTCCCGTCCGTAACCGGAACGCTTGACGCCGCCAAACGGCAGCTCTGGCGCGGTATCGGTGAGCCAGTTGATATAAACCATTCCGGTTTCAATGGCCGACGCCATCCGTTTGGCGCGTTCGATATCCTCACTGAACACCGCGCCGCCCAGGCCATAGTGGGAATCATTGGCCAGCTGGATTGCTTCCTCGTCATTTTTCACCACGTAGATCTGCGCCACCGGGCCAAAGAACTCTTCGAAGTACGCCGGATTATCACGGGTGATACCGGTCAGGATGGTAGGTTCAAAGAAGTTACCTTCTCCTGCCACCGCTTTGCCGCCCAGATGCAGCTTAGCGCCATTTTTCACCGCCTCGTCCACCTGTTTGCTTAAGGTGTCCAGCGCATCTTTGGAAGAGAGTGGCCCCAGCGTGGTGCTTTCATCCAGCGGATCGCCGATTTTCACCTGGCGAAACGCCTCGCTAAATTTTATCAGGAACGCATCCGCGATATTTTCGTGCAGGATAAAGCGCTTGGCAGCGGTACATACCTGGCCGGCGTTATTCAGCCGCGCCTGGACGCCGATTTTCACCGCGCGCTCCAGGTCGGCATCGTCCAGTACGACAAACACATCATTGCCGCCCAGTTCCAGCGTCGATTTCTTAATATGCTTCGCCGCCTGCGCCGCCACCACGCTGCCGGCTTTCTCCGACCCGGTGAGCGCCGCGCCCTGCACGCGATCGTCGGCGATAATCTTCGCCACCTGATCCTGGGAGATAAAGAGGTTGGTCCACGCCCCCTCCGGTGCGCCGGCCTCACGCACCAGATGGGCAAAGGTCTCCGCGCAGTGCGGCACAATGCTGGCGTGTTTGGCGATAACCGGGTTGCCGGCCGCCAGGTTTGGCGCCAGGACGCGCATCAGCTGATAATAGGGGAAGTTCCACGGCTCCACCGCCAGTAAGACGCCAATGGGATGGTGCTCAACCCAGGCTTCACCCAGTTCGGAAGGATATTTAACCGGCGCCAGGAACGATTTGGCGTTATCGGCGTAATAGCGGGCGATCTGCGCGCAAAGTTTCACTTCGCCGCGGCTCTGCTTAATGAGTTTCCCCATCTCCTGGCTGGCGATTTTTGCCAGCTCCTCCGCCCGGCTGTCGATCAGATCAGCCAGCTTATGCAGTACCGCCAGCCGCGGTTCAATATCGCCTTTTGCCCAGGCAGAATGGTAGAGCGCATCCGCCTGCTGCAGCGCCGCCTCCACGTCCGCATCGCTGTGCGCCGGGTACGTTTTAATAAGCTGATTGTTCGCAGGATTCACCGTCTGATAGGCCATATCGCATGTCTCCTTGTTATCGCTACTAAGGCAGTCAAAAATGCCGTTAAGGATATTAAGGGTAGTCGAGATGGCTGGCGATGCGGGTAAAGTTAGGTATATCCGGAATATTCCATAAAGAGGCTAACCGGGACTACCTTCAGGCCGCCCCGGCGTTATCAATGGGCCAGCGCGGCGATCTCATCGGCGCCCAGGCCGGTGATTTTCACTACCGTCTCGCGGGCAATACCGTCGGCCAGCATCCTCTGTGCGATGCGCAGCGCTTCGGCATGCTGTCCTTCCTGCCGGCCTTCTTGTCTGCCTTGTTGCCATCCTTCAAACCGCCCTTCCCGTTTGCCTTTTCTGCGGCCTACTTCCTGTAATCTTTCGGCGATGGTCATCAATCTCTCCCTGTGCTGAGGAACCCGTTGCGCCACTTCACGGATAAACCGGCCAAAGCGGCGCGCGTTACCCGTTTGCAGCAGATAATTAAACAGCGTTTTCAGCTGCCTGTCATTAACGTCACCGCTAAGTAAAATCGTCGTCAGTTGCTCAACAATGCCCATTAAATCGCGCTGGCGGATATGCTTCTGTATCAGCTCAAGTAGCGCCACGCGCCGATGGCTAACGATCTCATCGTCAGGGATCACCGTGATATCCACCAGCGGAAAGGGCGAGGCATAAAGCTCACTCGCCAGCTGTGGATCGACAAAGCAGTCCAGCCAGTTGAGTGACCACGGGTATGGCGTGGTCGCTCCGTGATAGAAGAGCATCGGCACCACCAGCGGCAGTTTTGTATGACCGCTATCCAGATGACGCTGCATCGCGGCGATGGCGTAACGCATCAGGCGAAAGGCCATCTGCGCATCCGGTGAGCTTTGATGTTCGATAACCACATAAATATAGCCCTCGCCAGAGGCGGTTTTGAGTGACCACAGCACATCGGAGTACCAGGCGCGCAGGCTCTCCTCGATAAAGCTTGCCGATTCCAGCTGTAAAGTATCGAGGTCGCAACGCTGACGCAGCGCAGGCGGTAAATGAATCGCCAGAAAATCGCGCGCGGTGTCGGCCTGAGTGAGGAACTGTTTAAACACCGCATCATGCGGCGTCGACGTGGTGCCCTTTACCATCGGCTCATCCCTGCCTGCTTATCCTGCCGGGACTCTACACGCGCGGAATGTCTCAGGCACCCGGGCAATACAACCTTTACGCGCCGCCGCGGAAAGAGATTTACCCAGACTGCAAGCGCAACATCTTTTTTCGCAGCTGTACGCAAATCCCGGCGGGCGACAGCCTCTGCGCAGCATGCTATAAACGACTTATCCCCGCAGCAAAGGCCGAAGCAGTGAACCATACGCGAGATATCCCCCAAACCTTCTGGCGAGACGATCGTCTACCGTGGCTGGAGCTGCGCAGCACCTGGCGCAGCCGCCGGGCCTACAAGCGCCACAGCCACCCGCAGCTCTCGGTGGGGGCGATTATCGAGGGGGAAACGCGCTGCCTGTGCGCTGGCCAGGAATACCTGCTACAGCCCGGGGATCTGATCGTGATCCCGCCGCACGTGCCGCATAGCTGTAATCCGCTGCATGACAGGCCGCGCAGCTATCATATGCTTTACCTGGACGCGACATGGTGCCATGCGCAGCGCCCGGATATTCTCCACAACGCTACTCTCGCGACATCGCAGCCGCTACAGCGAGATGAGGAACTCTTTACCGGCTATCAGCATATCGTGGCCTTGATGGCACAGGGCGAGATTGCGCAACTCCCCGCTTTGGTGGCGCAATTGTTGCAATCTTTGCCGCTGTACGCCGCCGCACCGCAGGCGCCACATCATGCCAGCGCCCTGCTGTTTCAGCGCCTGGCGATGGATCTGCCGGCGTCGCCGTCGCTGGATACGCTGGCCCACGACAGCGCGCTTCGTAAAGAGACCGTTATCCGCGCCGTGAAACAAGATACCGGCCTGACGCCTGCCAGTTTGATCAACATGGCTCGCATCGAATATGCGAAAACGCGCTTGCGCGCTGGGGATCCTATTGCCGACGTCGGCTATCAGGCTGGCTTTGCCGATCAGAGCCATTTCCATAAAACCTTTGTCAGCTATACCGCCGCCACGCCGCGGCAGTATGCGCTAAGCAGATCAATATCTGACAATAAGTAATACGCCATCTGGCGTAGGGTGGTCTCAGCACCATTATCGAGGCCACTATGCATACCTTATCGACGCTCTTCCCCGCCGCTTTCCCGGCGCTAGCCCTGTCCCACTTCGTCGCTCTGCTCAGTCCGGGCCCTGATTTTTTTCTGCTGGTCGGCTACGCCGTGCGCTACCGGATCCGCGGCAGCATCGGATTGTGTCTCGGCATCGCCGCCGGCAATGCGCTGTATATTGTGCTCGCCATCGTCGGCTGGGGGCTTCTGCGCCAGGCGCCGCTGCTTTTTTTGCTCATCGAGCTGTTGGGCGCGGGCTATTTACTGTGGATTGGCAGCCTGCTGATTCGCAGCCGTCCCGCAACACTGGCGGTGGAGAGTGTTCGCGCATCGCGTCCGGGGTTCGGCAAGCAGCTGCTGCTGGGGCTGGGATCATCGCTACTCAACCCCAAAAACGCCCTGTTTTACCTGGCGCTGATGACCTCCCTGCTCGGGCCGGCTGTGACCCTGCTTCAGCAAACGGTGAGCGGGCTGTGGATGGTCAGCGTGGTGTTCTTCTGGGATTTACTGCTGGTGAGCGCGATTGCGCTGCCGCAGGTACAGCGCCGCCTGAACGCCATCGTCTGGCGGGTCGAGCGGGCGGCAGGGGCGATCCTGATGCTCTTCGGCCTGTGGATTATCTGGCGATTTTTGCACGACCTCGCCGTCAGGCTATATGCTTAAGCATATGGAAAAACTCGCTGAACTGAAACGCGCCAAACTGCTGGCGCTGTCGCTGCTGCTGATTGCAGCCGCCATTTTTATCACTACCCTCGTGCTACCACCGTCGCCCTGGGTCGGTGCGCTAAAAGCTATTTCCGAAGCGGCGATGGTCGGGGCGCTGGCCGACTGGTTTGCGGTCGTGGCTCTGTTTCGCCGCATTCCGCTGCCCTTTGTCGCCCGCCATACGGCGATTATTCCGCGCAACAAAGACCGCATCGCCGACAACCTCGGCCGCTTTGTCGAGGAAAAGTTCCTTGATACCCCGTCGCTAGTCGCACTGATTCGCCGCTACCAACCAGCCCTGATGCTCGGCAACTGGTTTAGCCAGCCGGAGAATGCCCGACGGGTCGGCCAGCACCTGCTGCAGGTGATGAGCGGTTTTCTCGAACTGACCGATGACGCGCGCATTCAACGTCTGTTACGTCGGGCGGTGCATAAAGCTATTGATAAGGTCGACCTGACGCAGACCAGCGCCATGATGCTGGAGGGACTGACCCGCGACAATCGCCATCAAAAGCTGCTCGATTCGTTGATAAACCAGCTGATCGCTCTGCTGCAGCGCGACAACTCCCGCGCCTTTATCGCCCGCGGCATCGTGCACTGGCTGGAGACCGAACACCCACTGAAGGCCAAACTGCTACCCACCGAGTGGCTCGGCGAGCACAGCGCTGAGATGGTCACCGACGCGGTGAATACCCTTCTGGATGAGGTGACTCACGACCGTACGCATCAGATCCGTCAGACTTTTGACCGCGCCGTGCAAAAGCTTATCGATAACCTGAAATCCGACCCGGATATGGCGCAGAAGGCCGATAACATCAAAGCCTGGCTAAAAAATGATGAGACCTTTAACCACTATCTTGGCGAAGTATGGGGCGACCTGCGCGGCTGGGTAAAAAACGATATCAGCAGCGACGACTCACGTATTAAGCAGCGCATCGCCGAGGCTGGTCAGTGGTTCGGTGAAACCTTACTCCGCGACGACGCGCTGCGCGAATCGCTCAACGAACACCTGGAGCAGGCGGCGCACCGGGTGGCACCGGAGTTCGCCACCTTCCTCACCCGCCATATCAGCGACACAGTGAAGAGCTGGGACGCCCGCGATATGTCGCGGCAGATCGAGCTCAATATCGGTAAAGATCTGCAGTTCATCCGCATCAACGGCACCCTGGTGGGGGGAACCATCGGCCTGTTGTTGTGGCTGCTCTCGCAGATCCCCTCGCTGCTGCATCTGCATATTGGTTAGCAATGATACTATCCGAACAATAGCGCTGATAAATATTCCACAGGGAGGGCGAAATGATGCACCGGATTTCCCACTGGCTGACCCGGCACGCCGCCGCGCTGTTCTTCCCGGCAGCGCTAATCCTGTATGATTTTTCCGCCTATCTCACCACCGACCTGATCCAGCCGGGGATCCTCCACGTGGTGCGGGATTTCAATGCCGATGTGGCGCTGGCTCCAGCCTCGGTAAGCCTGTATATGGCCGGCGGCATGGCGCTGCAGTGGCTGCTGGGGCCGCTCTCTGACCGGATAGGACGGCGTCCGGTGCTGCTCACCGGCGCGCTGATTTTCACCCTCGCATGCCTGGCGACCCTGTTCACCACCTCCATGACGCAGTTCCTGATTGCCCGCTTCGTGCAGGGCACCAGCATCTGCTTTATCGCCACCGTCGGCTACGTCACCGTGCAGGAAGCCTTTGAAGAAAAAAGGTCTATCAGGCTAATGGCGGTGATCACCTCCGTCGTGCTGGTGGCGCCGATCGTCGGCCCGCTCTCCGGCGCGGCGCTGATGCATTTCATTCACTGGAAAGCGCTGTTCGGCATTATCGCCGCCATGGGGCTGGTGGCCTGGCTGGGACTGCTGCTGACCATGCCGGAAACGGTGCGTCGCGGCGATGTGCCGTTCAGCCCCCTGGGCGTGCTGCGCGATTTTCGCAACGTCTTTCGCAACCGCATCTTTTTACTCGGCGCCGCCACGCTGTCACTGAGCTATATTCCGCTGATGAGCTGGGTGGCGGTATCGCCGGTGATTTTAATGGACGCCGGCGGGCTGACCACCAGCGAGTTCGCCTGGAGCCAGGTGCCGGTCTTCAGCGCCGTCATCATCGCTAACCTGTCGGTAGCGCGCTGGGTAAAAGATCCCACCCGCCCGCGCTTTGTCCTCAGCGCGGTCCCGGTACAGATGCTCGGCCTGGCCATCCTGATCGTTGGCAATCTGCTATGGCCCCACGTCTGGCTGTGGTCGGTGCTCGGCACCTGCTTCTACGCCTTTGGCATCGGGCTAATCTTCCCGACGCTGTTTCGCTTTACCCTCTTTTCCAACGACCTGCCGAAAGGCACTGTCTCCGCCTCGCTGAATATCGTGATCCTCAGCGTCAGCGCGTTATCAATTGAAGGTGCGCGCTGGCTGTGGTTCCATGGCGGCAGACTCCCCTTCCACCTGTTGGCGGTAGCCGCCGGGATCGTCGCCGCCTGCTGCCTGGCCGGACTGTTACGCCACCAGCGCGGGCAAGCGGTGATCGAAGCCCGGCAATCGTGAGCCCTTTTACGGAGAAAGATCCTCATGAGCGACATTGAACTCAGCCCGGCGCAGCGCGACCTGCTACGCGACAGGCTCAGCAAGTACTGCGCAGAGACCTTCGACCTCGAACTAGAGCAGTTTGACGCCGAATTTTTCGTCGACTTTATCGCCAAAGAGCTGGGACCGCTGTTTTACAACGCCGGTATCGAAGAGGCCATCCGCACCCATCTGGCATGGAGCGAGCGTATCCAGGAAGAGATGGATTTGAAAAAGGTCTATTAACACCGCGCACAGACGCAGGAGATCAATAAAACCCTGCAAATACCATGGCTATAATGGCGACTCTTTCAGCATCTCCCGTGTACGGGGAAGGAAAATCATGTCGCTTATCACCGATCTACCCGCCATTTTCGACCAGTTCTCGGCAGCTCGCCAGAAGGGCTTTCTCACCGTCATGGATCTTAAAGAGCAGAACGTGCCGCTGGTGGGCACCTACTGCACCTTTATGCCCCAGGAGATCGCCATGGCGGCGGGCGCCGTTGTCGTCTCGCTGTGCTCGACCTCCGATGAAACCATTGAAGAAGCGGAAAAAGATCTGCCGCGCAACCTTTGCCCGCTTATCAAAAGCAGCTACGGCTTCGGCAAAACCGATAAATGTCCGTACTTCTATTTCTCTGACCTGGTGGTCGGGGAAACCACCTGCGACGGCAAAAAGAAAATGTACGAGTACATGGCCGAGTTCAAGGCGGTCCACGTCATGCAGCTGCCGAACAGCGCCAGCGACGCCGCCTCCCGCGCACTGTGGAAAGCGGAGATCCTGCGCCTGCAGCAGGTGATTGAGGCCCGGTTTGGCACGCCGATTAGCGAGGCGGCGCTGCGCGAAGCCATTGTACTGAAAAACCGTGAACGCCGGGCGCTGGCCCACTTCTATCGCCTCGGGCAGCTCAATCCGCCGGCGCTCAGCGGCGGCGACATCCTGAAAGTGGTGTACGGCGCCACCTTCCGTTTCGACAAAACCGCCCTGATTGATGAACTGCATACCATGGCGGAGCGCATCCATCAGGAGTGGCAGCAGGGTAAACGGCTGGAATCACGTCCACGGATCCTGATCACCGGCTGCCCGATCGGCGGCGCGGCGGAGAAAGTGGTTCGCGCCATTGAGGAAAATGGCGGCTGGGTGGTCGGCTATGAGAACTGCACCGGCGCGAAAGCGACCGAGCGCTGCGTGGCGGAAGAGGGCGACGTCTACGACGCCTTAACCGATAAATATCTCGCCATCGGCTGCTCCTGTATTTCCCCCAACGACCAGCGTCTGCAGCTGCTCAGCCAGATGGTAGAGGAGTATCAGGCCGACGGGGTGATCGACGTCATTCTGCAGGCCTGCCATACCTATGCCGTGGAATCGCTGGCGATTAAACGTCATCTGCGCCAACAGCACGATCTTCCTTACATGGCGATTGAAACTGACTATTCGACAGCGGACCTCGGCCAGCTCAGCACCCGCGTCGCCGCCTTTATCGAAATGCTGTAAGGAGCTGGCGTGAACTATACGGTTGGCATTGATTCCGGCTCCACCGCCACAAAAGGCATCCTGCTGGCGGACGGCGTCATCGTGCGCCGCTTCCTCTGCCCCACTCCCTTTCGCCCCGCCGACGCCATCCACGAGGCCTGGGAGACACTGCGCGCTGGCCTCACGGAGACGCCTTTTTTAACCCTCACCGGCTATGGCCGCCAGCTGGTGGATTTTGCCGATAAGCAGGTGACGGAGATCTCTTGTCACGGCCTCGGTGCCCGCCTGCTGGCGCCGGACACCCGCACGGTGATTGATATCGGCGGCCAGGACAGCAAAGTTATCCAGCTGGACGCTGGGGGCAACCTCAGCGACTTCCTGATGAATGACAAATGCGCCGCCGGCACCGGGCGCTTTCTGGAAGTCATTTCACGCACCCTCGGCGCCAGCGTCGAACAACTGGACGCCATTACCGACGGCGTCGAGCCGCACGCCATTACCAGCATGTGCACGGTGTTTGCCGAATCGGAGGTCATCAGCCTGCGGTCGGCCGGCGTCGCGCCGGAGGCGATTCTGGCGGGGGTGATTAACGCCATGGCCCGGCGCAGCGCAAACTTTATTGGCCGCTTATCGACGCAGGGGCCGCTGCTGTTTACTGGCGGCGTCAGCCACTGCGCCACCTTTGCCCGGATGCTGGAAACGCATGTCGGTATGGCGGTGACGACCCATCCCGACGCCCAGTTCGCCGGGGCGATCGGCGCGGCGCTGATCGGCCAGCGCCAGCGGAGGCGCGGATGACAACGTTTCTGTTTTTATTTCATTCCACGGTGGGAGTAGTGCGAATGCGCAAAGCCCTGCAAGCGGCGGGAGTGGCCTTCAAGGTCAAAGATATACCCCGCCAGCTGCGCAGCGGCTGCGGGCTGTGCATCCTGCTGGAGGGGACGGAAGCCGATGCGCGAGCCTGGATCATCCCGGAACAGACGGCGGCGTTGTATCAGCAGGACGGGGAAGCGTGGCGCTGTCTCGCCACCTTCCCATCAGCAGGTTAATCGCTCACCACAAAGCGCGTCGCCGCGAAGCAGTTCAGCAGGCGGTGCATAAGAAAGACCAGGGTCAGCGTCACCACCAGCGAGACCGTCACCGAGGTGATGCGGTACAGATCGCTGAACACCAGATCCTGATACGGATGCAGGTTCTGGCCGAACATAATGCCGATGGTAGTGATGCTGGCGAAGCCCACCCCGGCCCCCACTTTCTCCATCACGTGGAGGCGGGCGCTGAAGGCCAGCCCGAGACCAATCAGCGGCATCATCAGGATCATGTGGTTGCTGAAATCATAGATAATCAGCTGTACCACCAGTATATAAAGACAGGCCAGCACCACCCCGACGACGCGCCAGATCGAGCTGATCACCGCCCCGCGATAGTGCATCGGGAACAGGATCAGGATCCCGGCCATCAGCGCCGACAGCGAGTCGCTGAGATCGCATACCTGAAACACTACAAAGATGATCGTCGCCACCGTACCGGAGAGCAGCGACTCATGACGGATGCGGGCGGCGTCTTTCTCAATCCGCGGCGGCGGTTTGCGCGGCTCGACGTCCGGAATGAGATAGTGGAGCAGCGCGCTCAGCGCCACCGCCAGCACGCACGCTTCCATGTTGGAGAACATCAGGGTGTGCCAGTTGCTGGTCGGGTAGCTCATAAAGTTGAGCATCGTGCTCTGGCACACCACCCCCATCGACCCCAGCAGAAACAGCGGCCCCTGGCTCATAAAGCGGAAACGCATCACATACAGGGCAAACACCACCAGGGTCATGATCACCGGCCACTGCGACAAATAGCCGACAATTAGCACCATTTCGACGCAGTTCACCGCTGCGCTGAACACAAACTGGCAGGCGACGTGGCGGTTAAACATCGGCACCAGCGACATCAGCATCAGCGGATACACCACAAAAAATACGCCGTACTGCACGTCGTAGAAAGTGGAGATGCTGAGCGCAATGGTCCCGGCCACGGCGATACGCACCGTCTGGCGAAAATCATTCGCCGTGTAGACGATATTGCCGTGCGGCGTAAAGACGTGCGCCAGGGTATTAATAGACATAGTGTAACCAGCTCACCAGGTGGATCTGCAGGCCGGCGAAGGTGCGGGCGAAAGGTCCCTCGCTATTGTACAGCTGCACCGTGGCGCGGGCGCCGGTCGGCAGCGGTTTGTCCAGCGGCTGATCCAGCGCGACATGAATACGCATCCGCTGGGCGTCACGCACCCAACGAGTGGACTGCTCCGGCTGCGACAGCTGGCCGTTCACCGCCTCCTGCCCCGCCAGAATCCCGGCATCGCTGCTGGTGACGTGCGCCGGAAAGACTTGCCCCGGCAGGGCGTCAAAGACCACCGCCGCATCGGTATTCACCGCGGTGTGGCGCAGGCTTTTTTCGCGGAAGTCGGCGACGATATCGGTATTGTTGTTAACCAATGCCAGCACAGCCGTCGCCGCGGTGGCGTAGATCCCCGGGTTCAACTGCAGGTTGCTGACCATGCCGTCAGTTTCCGCACGCACTTTGGTCCAGGCCAGGTTCAGCTGCGCCTCCTCCAGCGCGTTGCGGTATTTCTGCAGAGTGACGTTGCGCTTATCGTCGCGCTCGCCGCGCTGGATCAGCAGGTTCTGGATCTGCGCATTCAGCGCCGAGACCGACTGTTCGCTGGTCTGCCAGGTGGTCCGCACCTTATCGAGGTCAGACTGCGAGACGTTCTGCATGGTACTCAGGCGCTGATAGCGATCGAGGGTGACCTTATCATTGCGCGCGGTGTACTGTGCGGTGCGCAGGTTGGCGCGCGCGGCGGCGATTTGCGCGTCCAGCTGCTGGTTGCTCAGTTTCGCCTGCTCAAGGGCGATTTGCGCCGCTTCAACTTTATTAATGAATGGCGTTGGGTCGAGCTCATACAGCAGGTCGCCTTTTTTTACCTGGCTGTTGTTGTGCACGTAAACGTGCGAGACATAGCCGGAGACCCGCGACGATACCGGAGTCACCACGCGCATGACGGTGGAGTCCGGCGTCAACGGGATCCAAATATCGGCAACGATAAACCAGGCGAATATTCCCAGAAAAGCGGCAATACTCACCCGTACCCAGCGGGCAAATTTTTGTTCAGGCGTCATCATAGTATGTTAGATCTTGTTATCTTCTTCGCGGATATTCCGCAAACGGCAGGCGATTTGATTTAATGTAGCGCTGAATGTGGCGAGGTCGGCTTCCGGGATGGTCTGGGTTACACGCTCCTGATAGGTCTCGATCACGCAGCTCAGTTTTTCCAGAATAGCCCGCCCCTCGGCGGTCAGCGCCAGCAGGCGAATGCGTTTGTCATATGGCGATGTGGAACGCACCAGATAGCCCTGCTTTTCCAGTAATGAGAGGGTGCGCATTAGCGGCGGCAGTTCAATACCCTGTACCTCCGCCAGTTCGCTGACTGAGACATTGTCTCCCAGCTGATGCAGTTGCATCAGCACCGTCCAGCTGGACTGGGTGAGTCCGGTATCGGTGATAGCGGAGTCAATAATAGCGCGCCACTGGCGCACCACCATAGCCATTCTCATCCCCAACGGGCGGCGGGCAAACAGGTCGTCTTCGGTCACAGCTTTTCCTCTCATTGTTGAGAAGAAAATAATACTTATCAGGGTAAGTATCAAGAAACGGAAGGTCGTGCCGCATCAATTGATAAATTTCGTGAATGTATCCCGGCGGCACTTTGCGCTCACCGGGATAATGAAGAAGGTTTGCCTGTAAAAAAACCGCACGTTTTAATTGATCTGGTCCCGACGCAGACCGATATCTTTCAGCTGTTCGTCACTCATTCGCTGCAAAGCTCTGCGCGTTTGCTCCTGAAGCCACCATTTTTTGATAAACCGCACCAGCAATACGAAACCGATAAATGGCTGTCTTGCCCTGTTCTCGTGAAATTCCATCCTCTACCTCCTCACCTTGCCAGAGGCTTTATCTTCACGGATTTGGGGATAAGGAATACAGATTCACAAAACACTTTTCTTTAACATACAGATTGGCTAAAACGTACAGCAGACCCCAATTTTTACGCCCCTCTGTACTGGTTATTCCATCTGTATGGCGGCAATTAAGGATACAGCATGACCCGCTACCAACATCTCGCTACGCTGCTGGCTGAACGTATTGAACAGGGCCTGTACCGCCATGGTGAAAAGCTGCCGTCGGTGCGCAGCCTCAGCCAGGAACATGGCGTCAGCATCAGTACCGTCCAGCAGGCCTATCAGTTACTTGAGCAGCAGCAAATGATTGTGCCGCAGCCGCGATCGGGCTATTTCGTCGCCCCCCGCAAGGCCCAGCCGCCGGTGCCGCCGATGTCGCGCCCGGTGCAACGGCCGGTGGAGATCACCCAATGGGATCAGGTGCTAACCATGCTCGACGCCCGCTACGATAAAACGATCATCCCCTTCGGCGGCGGCTCGCCGGACGTGACGCAGCCAAGCCTGAAGCCCATCTGGCGCGAACTGAGCCGGGCTATCCAGCACAACCTCACTGAGGTGTTGAACTATGACGAACTGGCCGGGCGTCGCGAGCTACGGGAGCAGATCGCCCGCCTGATGCTCGACGGCGGGTCGGTGGTGACTGCCGACGATCTGGTGCTCACCAGCGGCTGCCACAGCGCGCTGTCGCTGGCCCTGCTGTCGGTGTGCCAGCCAGGAGACATCATCGCCGTGGAATCCCCCTGCTACTACGGCACCATGCAGATGCTGCGCGGGCTGGGATTAAAGACCATTGAGATCCCCACCGATCCGGAAACCGGGATCAGCATTGAGGCCCTGGAGCTGGCGCTGGATCAGTGGCCGATCAAAGGGGTGATCCTCGTGCCCAACTGCAACAACCCGCTGGGCTTTATCATGCCGGACGCCCGCAAGCGCGCGGTGCTGAACCTTGCCCAGCGCTACGATATCGTTATTTTCGAGGATGATATTTACGGCGAGCTGGCCACCGAGTATCCACGCCCACGCACCACTCACTCCTGGGATATCGACGGCCGGGTGATGCTCTGCAGCTCTTTTACCAAAACCATCGCCCCCGGGCTGCGTATCGGCTGGATCGCCCCCGGGCGCTATTACGACAAGCTGCTACAGATGAAGTACGCCGCCAGCGGGACCAACGTCCCCTCCACTCAGCTGGCGGCCTGTAATTTTATTCGCGAAGGCCACTACCACCGCCACGTGCGGAGGATGCGGCAGATCTATCAGCGCAATATCGAGATCTACACCTGCTGGCTGCGGGAATTTTTCCCGTGCGGGATCTGCGTCACCCGGCCAAAGGGCGGTTTTATGCTGTGGGTTGAGCTCCCGGAGCAGGTCGATATGGTCTGCGTCGCCAAGCAGCTGTGCCGGTTGAAGATCCAGGTCGCGCCGGGCTCGCTGTTTTCGGCAGCGGGCAAGTATCGCAACTGCGTCAGGATCAACTGCGCCCTGCCGCCGACCGAGAAACATAAAGCGGTGATGGTGAAGCTGGGAGAAGCAGTGAAGGTGGCGATGGAGTGAATTTAACCTGTTCTCCCCGGTGGCGCTGCGCTTACCGGGGCTATGGGTGATCTCGTGTCTGCAACGCCCTGTCACTCATCAAAAAACACCATCCCCTTATACGGCTGTTCGCGGCAGGCGGCCAGCCGCTGGGCGAGACTGCCGACGTGCAGCTCCAGCTTGTGGCCGTCGGGGTCGAGGAAATAGTGCGAAGCGCCTTCGCTACGGTTCAGCTTCCAGACCGCCACGCCGGCAACCTCCAGGCGGGCGGCAAAGCGGGCGAAATCCGCCTCGCTGATGCTAAACGCATAATGGGTGTAGTCGCTCTCCTCCGGCGGGGTAACGCGCCGCTGCGGATCCAGCGACAGGCACAGCCAGAGATCGCCACAGGAAAGATAGGCGCCGCTGTCCCAGCGGGCGTGCAGCGTCATGCCCAGCAGCTGCTGATAAAACGCCACGCTCGGCGCCAGCTGGCTGACTGCCAGGGTCAGGTGATTCAGTCCACTCAGCATGTCTGTTCCTCCAGTGAATTCACGATGAACTGGCGCAGCCATTGATGCGCCGGGTCGCGATGCCAGCGCTCGTGCCACAGCATCAGCATCTCAAAGCCGGCGACCGCCAGCGGCGGCTCGACCACCACCAGCCCGCTCTGCCCGCGCACCAGCCGCTCCGGCAGCACCGCCACCAGATCGCTATTGCGCAGGGTCTCCAGCATAAACAAGAAATGTGGCACGGAAAGGACAACCCGCCGCGTCAGCCCGAGGTTCGCCAGCGCGATATCGGTCGCCGCGCTGAAGCCGCCCCCGTCCGGGGAGACAACGACTTGCTCCAGCTGACAAAACGTCTTCAGACTCAGGCCGCGCTGCAGCGCCGGATGTTCCGCCCGGCCAGCCAGCACGTAGCGTTCGCGAAACAGCAGGCGCTGATGCAGCCCCGGCGGCGCGCCCTCGCGGGTATGAAAGAAGAGATCGACTGTATCGCTGGCCGCCTGCTGCTCCAGCCGCGCCGGCTGCAGTTCGAATACCGCCAGCCGACTGCCGGAAGAGGCCTGGCGTAACTCAGCCAGCATCGGCAAGAGGATCGCCGAGGCCATATAGTCCGTCGCCGCCACCCGCCAGGTCTCCGCCGCCGTGGCCGGTTCAAAAGGGCTGACCGGCGCCACCGCCTGCTCCAGCGCGGCTAACGCAGCGCGCAGCGGCTGGCGAAGCTCATCGGCGCGGGCCGTAGGCTGCATGCCGCGCGGGCCCGGCATCAGCAGCGGATCGGCGAAAATCTCCCGTAGCCTGGCGAGCTGAATGCTGACCGATGGCTGCGACAGATTCAGCCGCTGCGCCGCCCGGGTAACGTTGTTTTCGCTAAGCAGCACATCCAGGGTGCGCAGCAGATTAAGATCCAGACGCTGTAAATTAATCACGACTATACCTGGAATTTAAGTAATTAATTTCTACTATAGCGTCAGCTTTCCTACTCTGCAGCTCTCCATACGCCAGAGGTGATGTTATGAAAGTACTGCTGATTTACGCCCATCCGGAACCGCGCTCGCTCAATGGCGCGCTGAAAAATTTCGCCATCCGCCATCTGCAGCAGGCGGGCCACGAAGTGCAGGTCTCCGATCTCTACGCCATGCGCTGGAAGGCCGGATATGACGCCGACGACAGCGGCTCCCCGCCGGTCGGCGAGTTCTGGCGTCCGACCCTCGATTCAAAACAGGCCTTTGAACAAGGAACCCAAAGTGCGGATATCGTAGCCGAGCAGGAAAAGCTGCTGTGGGCCGATACGGTGATTTTCCAGTTTCCGCTATGGTGGTTCTCGATGCCCGCCATCATGAAGGGCTGGATCGACCGGGTGTACGCCTGGGGCTTTGCCTATGGCGTCGGCGAGCACAGCGACCGCCACTGGGGCGATCGCTACGGGGAAGGCACCTTCGTCGGCAAACGGGCGATGCTGATCGTCACCGCCGGCGGCTGGGCGGAACACTATTCACCGCGCGGGATCAACGGCCCCATCGACGACATCCTGTTCCCCATTCAGCACGGCATGCTGTTCTATCCCGGCTTCGAGGTGCTTCCGCCGCTGGTGCTCTACCGCACGGACAAAACCGACGCCACGCAGTTCGCCGACCAATGCGCCGCCCTGGCCGAGCGGCTGGACAGGCTGTGGCAAACCGAGCCAATTCCATTCCGTCGGCAAAATCATGGCGATTATCTGATCCCGTCGCTGACGCTGCGCCCGGAGCTGGCGCCGGGGCAAAGCGGTCTGGCGGTGCATTTGCGTAGCGAATAACTGATTACCCCGTCCTCGCCCCCGAGGACGGGTCATTTACCCGGCTCTCTCCAGGCCCAGCATGCCTCGCGCCTGGATAAAGCACAGCAGCAACACGCCCCACAGCGCCATCGTCAGATAGGGGCTGATACCGAGAATATTGAACCCACTCTCAATAATCTGCAGCAAGAACAGCGCGAGCACCATCCCGACGATGCGCCCGCTACCGCCATCCGGATTCACGCCGCCGAGCACCGCCGCGAGGATCGACACCAGCAAATACGATTCTCCATAAGACGCTTTGGCTGAATTCAGCTTCGACATCATCAGAAACGCCGCCACCGCGCAGAGCAGGGCCGAGATGACATAGACCCACATCAACACCCGCCGGGTATTGATCCCGGAATAATGGGTCGCCCGCTCGTTGGATCCGATCAACATGATCGCCCGACCCAGCGGGCTTTTCTCCAACAGCACCCACAGCCCAACCGCCACCACCGCAAAAAGCCACATTGGAAGCGGAATACCGAACCACTGAGCGTGATTCAGCCACAGCACCCACTGCGGATAGTTAGCGATAGCGCTGCCGCCGGTGATCAGAATATTGATCCCCTTGAGCAGGGTCATCATGCCAAGGGTAGCCAGGATCGGCGAAACGCGGATCCCGGCGATCAGTATCCCGTTGCACAGGCCAATGATCATCGCCGCCCCTCCGCCGGCCAGCAGCGTCGCCAGCGCGGTAGCGCCCCCCGGCGGATAGCTCGTCGCCACCCAGGCCATCACCAGCGAGCAGGCGTTAGCCGTCGCGATAATTGACAGATTAATGCCGCCGCAAAGCATGGTCATGGCCATCGCCAGCGCCAGGATCCCCAGCACCGGCATTTGCGAGGCAATTGACTGAAAATTGCTGACAGACCAGAAGATGTTTGGCATGGCGATGCTAAAGGCGATAACCGTCAGCAGCAGCAGGCCGATCAGGTAAAACTCAACGTTGTTGCGCCACGATTTTTTCATAACAAGCTCCGGTTCTGATGCTGGCTCCATGCCGTTACGCTGATGCTGACGACGATGATGGCCCCGGTGATCAGGGTCTGCCAGTAGGAAGAAACCCCCAGCAGGTTCAGGCCGTTCTGCATCACCGCCAGTAAAATCACCCCCAGCAGCGTACCGGTGAGGGTTCCGCGCCCGCCAATCAGGCTGGTGCCGCCCAACACCACCGCCGCCAGCACCGTCAGCTCATAGCCCAGCAGTGAATCCGGCGCGACGGTCATCACCGTCCAC
Organism: Klebsiella africana; assembly: GCF_020526085.1. Classification (NCBI taxonomy): domain Bacteria; kingdom Pseudomonadati; phylum Pseudomonadota; class Gammaproteobacteria; order Enterobacterales; family Enterobacteriaceae; genus Klebsiella; species Klebsiella africana. Next base: position 4,568,718 of record NZ_CP084874.1, read on the forward strand.
GCCTGCACGACACCCGCGGCACCCGACATCAGCCCCATATAGCCATAAACGAACAACTGCAGGCGGAGCACGCTGAAGCCGATGCGGCTGGCAGATTCCCGGTTCCCCCCCATGGCGTAGATCTTGCGGCCAACGGTAGTGAAATTCATGATAAACGCGGTTAACAGCACCACCGCGATCATCGTCAGCAGCGGCAGCCCCAGACCGTAGTCGTAACCATCGGCATCGGTGTATTTGAACAGCATGACCCCCTGTTCAAACCACGGAGGGAAATCGTAGAGCCAGACACCTTTGCTTAACCACAGCAGCAAACCGTAGAAAATGTTGAGCGTAGAAATGGTGATAATGATCGAGGGCACCCGCAGACGATTAACCAACAGCGCGTTCACCAGCCCCAGCAGCGCGCCGATGCCGCCAGCAAGCACAAAAGCCACCGCGAAGTTGCCGCCTACTTTTTGCAGCATCACCACCATGCCGTACTGGGCGATAATGGTCATAGCCGGGAAGGAGATATCAATCCCGCCGGCGATCAGCACCACGAACAAACCACAGGCGAGAATGGTCAGCATCGCATAGTTATTGGCGAGGTCGTAAAGATTGCCGAAAGTGAAAAATTCCTCACTGCGCCAGCCCAGCAGCAGGCACAGCGCAATAATGAACATACCTAACCAGAATTCATGTTGTTTCAACAGATTAGCCATTGACCACCTCCGCTATCTGCTGCTGGGTACTGCTGTCCGGCAGGAAGTTATGAGTTAGCTCGCCCTGCTTCATCACCAGAATACGATGACTCTGATACCACGCCTCTTCGATCTCGTCGCAAATCATCAGCACGGCGATGCCATGGGCCGCCAAATCGCTGATGATATGGTAGATCCCGGCTTTGTTTGCGATATCCACCCCCACCGTTGGGCTATCGAGGATTAGCAGTTTAGGAGAGATCGCCAGCCATTTGGCGATAGAGACGCGCTGGGCATTGCCGCCGGAGAGGGTATTCACCGGCAGATGCGTATCCGGCGCCTTAATGGTCAACGCGTTGACCATTCTTGCGACCAGCTGCTGAGCTTTACTGTCACTCAATAGTCCGCAAGCGCCTTTCACTTTATGAAACACGGTGCTGATGATGTTGTTTTCAATCGACTGACTCATCACCAGGCCGCGCGACATACGGTCCTCAGAGACATAGCCAATACCGTGGCGGATAGCATCCTGGTTGCTGCGCAACCGCACCGGCTGGCCATTTATCAGGATCTCGCCGCTGTCAGGGCGGGTCATGCCGAAAAGGCTCAGGCACAGCTCTGTTCGCCCGGCGCCCAACAGGCCGACTATCGACACCACCTCTCCGGCTTCGACCTTCAGGGAGACGTTGTGATATTCCCCTTTGCGACAGAGATTGCGCACCTCCAGCACTGGCGTGCTGCCCTGCCCCTGCCACAGATCGCGCGCCTGATAGTCGAACTCCTGGCCCGTCATCAGAAAACCGAGCCGGCGGGTGGTTACCTCTGCCGCCGGCAAGGTGCCGACCAGATTGCCATCCTTCAGCACGCTGATGCGGTCCGATACGGCCATGACCTCTTCCAGACGGTGGCTAACGAAGACGATGCAGATCCCCCTCTCACGCAGCTGGCGCACCACATGCAATAGTCCCTCCACTTCCTGATGGGTCAATGAGGCCGTGGGTTCATCCATAATAATAAGCCGCGCATCCTGCGCCAGCGCGCGGCAGATAGCCACCAGCTGACAGCGAGCGATGGAGAGCGACTCCACGGTGGCATCCAGCGGCAGCGAGACGTTAATACTGCGCATCGCCTGCTCCGCACTGCGTCGCAATTCGCTGCGCTTCACCAGCACGCCGCGATGATAGTGGTTAATGGCAATGTTCTCCCACACGCTGAGATTGGGAAACAGCGACAGATCCTGATAAATCACCTGGATCCCATGGGCGACAGAGGCCGCTGGCGTCAGTTTGGGCCACGTCTTGCCACCCAGCGTCATCGCTGCGCCCTCATCCGGGCGATAGACGCCAGAGATAATTTTGATCAACGTCGACTTCCCGCAACCGTTCTGCCCGGCCAGGCAGTGCACTTCTCCAGGCAGAAAGTCGATGCTGATATCATTGAGCGCACGGTTGGCGTGGAAGGTTTTGCTGACGTGACGAAGGGAAAGGAAAGGTTCCATAGCATCCCCTGGCAGGTTAAGCCGGGGCGCCAGGCGCCCCGGAAGATGGATTAGTAGAGCGAATCAATATTGTCTTTATTCACCAGCAGCACTTTATGGAAGCGGATAATATGCTTGTCGCTATCGACCTCCGCTTTGCCGAGTTCTTTCAGTTCGAAGCCCGGCTCAATGGTTTTGCCGTTCAGCAGGGTGCTGGCGACGGCCGCGAGGGCATAGCCGGCTGTCGCCGGATCGTAGGTGATGCCTTCGGTAATATCGCCGCTCTTAATGAGAGAGGCCGCCTGCGAGGGGATCATCATCCCGTAGACCGCGACTTTGTTTTTCGCACGCTTCTCTTTCACCGCGCGCCCCGCGCCAATCGGGCCATTCGAACCAAAGGAGACCACCGCTTTCAGATCCGGGTAAGTTTTCATTAGATCAAGCGTGGTACGGCGGGAATCATCGACACTTTCCGCCACCGGCATTCGACGGGTGACTTCATGCATATCCGGGTAATGTTCTTTTTGGTATTTCACCAGCAGGTCAGCCCACAGGTTGTGCTGCGGTACCGTAAGGCTACCGACATAGATAACGTAGCCGCCTTTGCCACCCATCCGCTTGGCCATATGCTCCACGTATTCAGCGGCGAACTTCTCATTATCGATGATCTCCACATCCCAGTTGGCGCTCGGCTGCCCGGGCGATTCGTTGGTCAGCACCACGATGCCGGCGTCACGGGCTTTTTTGAATACCGGCTCCAGCACGTTGGCATCGTTAGGCACGATAGTGATGGCATCCACTTTACGTGCAATCAGGTCCTCAATAATTTTTACCTGCTGCGGCGCATCGGTGCTGGACGGCCCAACCTGGGAGGCGTTGAGGTTAAACTCTTTCCCGGCCTGGACAACCCCTTCTCCCATCCGGTTGAACCACGGCATGCCGTCCACTTTTGAAATATTGACTACGGTTTTTTCCGCCGCATATACCGGCGCGGAAATAAGCGCAGCCCCCAACAGCAAGGATGAAAAAATATTAACGACCAGACGTTTATGCATAATAATTAGCCTCAATACGTTGTAGTCAGACAGGGGTATGACGCAAAGCGGAAAAAGAGATATAAATTGTAATAATGTTAATAATTTAGAAGAGAATAAACACAAGCTGTAACAGCAGACAGGTAATATCCAGCTATAAATATGGATAATAATACTATAATCCTGTGACGTGAGCTTTTTCACAAAAAACATGCAACATAGTTTGTTGTTCCAGAATAATGATCGGGTCGCAGAGAAAATATATTTTTCCAGCTTCGTTATTTACCGAAAAACAATCCCATAAATAACATCAGGAAAAGTATGTGATTTTTGATTGCGCCTCCAGCCCCTTCCGTGGCAGGATAATCCCTATGAACAGAAACGCGATCGTAACCAGTCCCCGCCGTTGGTGGCTGCCTGCATAACAGGCGGCACGATACACGTTTCCATTTTAAAGCCGTCGGAAGGCGGCTTTGGTGTTTTCAGGACGTCTTTCGGCTGAACAGTCTGATAAGGAGTCTCTGATGAACCATCCGCAAACCATTCTCACCGGTGACCGCCCGACCGGCCAGCTGCATCTGGGCCACTACGTTGGCTCGCTACGTCAGCGCGTCGCGCTGCAGCATAACCACCAGCAGTTTATCCTGATCGCCGACCTGCAAGGACTCACAGACAACGGCAGCAACCCGCAAAAAATCAGCCACCATATCCTCGAAGTCATGGCCGATTATCTGGCGGTCGGCATCGACCCCGGGCTAACGACGATCTGCCTGCAGTCCGCCCTGCCGGCGCTGGCGGAGCTCAGCGCGCTGTATATGAACATCGTCACCGTCGCCCGCGTGGAGCGTAACCCGACGGTCAAAAATGAGATTGCCCAGAAAGGATTCGCCCGCTCGCTGCCGGTGGGTTTTCTCGCCTATCCAATTAGCCAGGCCGCCGATATCACCGCCTTCAAAGCCGAGCTGGTACCGGTAGGCGACGATCAGCTACCGATGATTGAGCAGACCAATGAGATCATCCACAAAATGAATAGCCTGACCGGCGAACCGGCGCTGCGCCACTGCAAGGCGCTACTCAGCGACGTGAGTCGCCTGCCGGGCATCGACGGTAACGCCAAAATGTCGAAATCGCTGGGCAATACGCTGACCTTATCGGCCAGTGAAGAGGAGATCCACCGTGCGGTCAGCGCGATGTATACCGACCCGACGCACCTGAGAGTCAGCGATCCGGGTCATGTCGAGGGCAACGTGGTGTTCACATACCTTGATGCTTTCCATAACGATAAAGCGCGAGTGGCAGAGATGAAAGCCCACTATCAGCGCGGCGGGCTGGGCGATCGACAGTGTAAGAATGAGCTGGAGACCTGCTTGCAGGCGCTACTGGCGCCGATCCGCGAACGCAGGGCCACCTTTATTCAAGATAAAGGGATGCTGCTGGAACTATTGCGTCAGGGCAGCGAGCGCGCCCACCACCTCACGCAGCAGACGCTGCATGAGGTGAAGCGCGGGCTGGGGCTGCCGGTGCTGTTCTGAGGTGATGAAATATCCTCTGTGTGAGTATTTTTGTTAACACACCGACAAGACCCCGCCTTTCGTATGGACAATATTACCCCGGCTGTTACTATCGCGTTAACGGTAGCTCTCACTATGCGTGTTTCATTAAGGCCAGGATCGCTGATGATGACCACATAAGTAGCCCAGCGTTCGGCTGCGCATCGGCGCGGCAGAGCGCGGCGTCAGCGGCCCTCCCTCCACTTTTTCGTCCTTCGCAAGAAGGACGCTCCGCCCGCCGGAGGAGACACGCGTATCACTCAGCACAGGGAATCAAGCGAGTCGCGTATGGACAAAATAAAGAAACGTTGGGCAGGGTATTTTGTCGGCTTACTGGTGGTGCTCGCCGCCGCCGCATGGTGGCTGCTCCGCCCGCCGGGACTTCCGGCGGGTTTTGCCAGCAGCAACGGTCGAATCGAAGCCACCGAAGTCGATATTGCCAGTAAAATCGCCGGGCGTATCGACACGATTCTGGTCAAAGAGGGCCAGTTCGTGCGTCGGGGAGACGTCCTCGCAAGGATGGATACGCGCGTACTGAACGAGCAGCGTCTGGAAGCCGCCGCACAAATCAAGGAGGCGGAAAGCGCGGTCTTAGCCGCCAGAGCTTTGCTCGATCAGCGACAAAGTGAAATGCGTGCCAGCGAAGCGGTAGTGAAGCAGCGTCAGGCGGAGCTGGACTCCACGGCGAAACGCCATGTCCGCTCAAACACTCTCTCCCAGCGCGGCGCCGTCTCCGCCCAGCAGCTGGATGACGACCGTGCGGCCGCAGAGAGCGCCCGCGCGGCGCTGGAATCGGCGAAAGCCCAGGTCTCCGCCGCCCGCGCCGCCATCGAAGCCGCTCGCACCAGCATTATTCAGGCGCAAACCCGCGTCGAAGCCGCCCAGGCGACCGAACGGCGGATCCTCGCCGATATTGACGATAGCGAGCTGAAAGCCCCCCGCGATGGCCGCATTCAGTATCGCGTCGCTGAGCCAGGCGAAGTCCTGGCCGCCGGTGGCCGGGTGCTGAACATGGTCGATCTCGCCGATGTCTATATGACCTTCTTTCTGCCCACCGAACAGGCAGGTCTGCTGGCAATCGGCAGCGAAGCACGCTTGATCCTTGATGCCGCGCCGGATCTGGTGATCCCGGCCAATATCAGCTTTGTCGCCAGCGTCGCCCAGTTCACGCCGAAAACGGTAGAAACCAGCGACGAGCGCCTTAAGCTAATGTTCCGCGTCAAAGCGCGTATCCCACCGGAGCTGCTAGCGCAGCACCTGGAGTATGTCAAAACCGGCCTGCCCGGTATGGCTTACGTACGGCTGGATAAACAACAACCCTGGCCTGAAGCCCTGGTGGTGAGGTTGCCGCAATGAAACTGACGCCGCAGGATACCTCGCCCCCCGTCGCCCTGCTGGAACACGTTGGTCAGCAGTTTGGCGCCACCATCGCACTGCGCGATATCAGTCTGGCGATCCCGGCACGGCGTATGGTTGGCCTGATTGGCCCGGACGGCGTCGGCAAATCGAGCCTGCTCTCGCTGATCGCCGGGGCGCGGGCCATCGAGCAGGGGAACGTGATGGTGCTTGGCGGCGATATGCGCGATGTGCATCACCGCCGCGAGGTGTGCCCGAAAATCGCGTGGATGCCGCAGGGGCTGGGGAAAAACCTCTATCACACCCTCTCGGTGTATGAAAATGTCGACTTCTTCGCCCGCCTGTTCGGCCACGATAAAGCCGAGCGCGACCTGCGTATCAACGAGCTGCTGCAGAGTACCGGGCTGGCGCCGTTTCGCGATCGCCCGGCGGGTAAGCTCTCCGGTGGGATGAAGCAAAAGCTCGGCCTGTGCTGCGCGCTGATCCACGACCCGCAACTGCTAATCCTCGATGAACCCACCACCGGCGTCGACCCGCTCTCCCGGGCGCAGTTCTGGGAGCTTATCGACAATATTCGTCAGCGCCAGCCGGAGATGAGCGTGCTGGTGGCCACCGCCTACATGGAAGAGGCCGAGCGCTTCGACTGGCTGGTGGCGATGAATGCCGGCGAGGTGCTGGCAACCGGTAGCGCCGAGGAGCTCAAAGCCCAGACCGGCAGCCAGACCCTGGAGCAGGCGTTTATCGCCCTGCTGCCGGAAGCGCAGCGCCAGGCGCATAAGGCCGTAGTCATCCCGCCGCGCGACAGCCGCGAAGAAGAGATCGCCATCGAAGCCCGGGGCCTGACCATGCGCTTCGGCAACTTTGTTGCCGTCGACCACGTTAATTTCCGCATCGCCCGCGGCGAAATCTTTGGCTTCCTCGGCTCTAACGGCTGCGGCAAATCCACCACCATGAAGATGCTCACCGGCCTGTTGCCCGCCAGCGAAGGGGAAGCCTGGCTGTTCGGCCAGCCGGTCGACCCGAAGGATATCGCCACCCGCCAGCGGGTGGGCTATATGTCGCAGGCCTTCTCGCTTTACAGCGAACTGAGCGTGCGGCAAAACCTCGAACTGCACGCCCGCCTGTTCCATATTCCGGACGGCGACATCCCCGGCCGGGTGGCGGAAATGAGCGAGCGCTTTATGCTGACCGACGTTGAAGACGCGCTTCCCGCCGATCTACCGCTGGGGATCCGTCAGCGCCTGTCGTTAGCGGTAGCGGTCATCCATCGCCCGGAGATGCTAATCCTCGATGAGCCGACCTCTGGCGTCGATCCGGTGGCGCGCGATATGTTCTGGCAGCTGATGGTCGACCTCGCGCGACAGGATCGCGTCACTATATTTATCTCCACCCACTTTATGAATGAGGCGGAACGCTGCGATCGCATCTCGCTGATGCACGCCGGCAAGGTGCTGGCCAGCGATACACCGCAGGCGCTGGTCGAGCAGCGCGGTGCCGCCAGTCTGGAAGAGGCGTTTATCGCCTGGCTCAAAGAGGCTCAGCCGACTGCCGCGGTGCCTGAGGAACCCGCACCTGCCGCCGTATCTCATCCCGAAGGCACGACGCCACGCCAGGCCTTCAGTCTGCAGCGCCTGTTTAGCTACAGCCGCCGCGAGGCGCTGGAGCTGCGCCGCGATCCGGTGCGATCGACGCTGGCGCTGCTGGGAACGGTGATCCTGATGTTTATCATGGGCTATGGGATCAGCATGGACGTCGAGGATCTGCGCTTTGCCGTCCTCGACCGCGATCAAACTCTCAGCAGCCAGGGCTGGTCGCAGAATCTCGCTGGCTCACGCTACTTTATCGAACAGGCGCCGCTGCACAGCTATGATGAACTCGACCGACGAATGCGCGACGGTGAGCTGGCGGTGGCGATAGAGATCCCGCCGAACTTTGGTCGCGATATCGCCCGCGGCACGCCGGTGCAAATCGGCGTGTGGGTGGACGGCGCAATGCCAAACCGCGCGGAAACTGTGCGCGGCTACGTGCAGGCGATGCATCTGGCCTGGCTGCAGGAGATGGCCGGCCGGCAGAGCAGCCCGCAGCGGGATACCTCGCTCATCTCCATCGAAACCCGCTATCGCTATAACCCGGATGTGAAGAGCCTGCCGGCCATCGTTCCGGCGGTTATCCCCCTGCTGTTGATGATGATCCCGGCGATGCTCAGCGCGCTGAGCGTAGTGCGTGAAAAAGAGCTCGGGTCAATCATCAACCTGTACGTAACGCCGACCACCCGCAGCGAATTTCTGCTCGGCAAGCAGGTGCCTTACATCGTACTGGGGATGTTTAACTTCTTTCTGCTGTGCGCGCTGTCGGTCTTTGTCTTTGGCGTATCGCATAAGGGCAGCTTCCTGACGCTGACCCTGGCGGCGCTGCTGTATGTCACCATCGCCACCGGTCTGGGGCTACTGATCTCCACCTTTATGAAGAGCCAAATCGCCGCCATCTTCGGTACCGCGATTATTACGCTGATCCCGGCAACCCAGTTCTCCGGGATGATCGATCCGGTGGCCTCGCTGGAAGGCCCCGGGCGCTGGATTGGGCAAATCTACCCAACCAGCCACTTCCTGACTATCGCCCGCGGCACTTTCTCTAAAGCGCTTAACCTCAGCGATTTGTGGATTTCCTTTATCCCGTTATTGATTGCAGTGCCGCTGGTGCTCGGGTTGAGCGTGTTGTTGCTGAAGAAGCAGGAGGGATGATGCGCGGATTACGCAATATTTATAACCTCGGCGTCAAAGAGCTGCGCAGCCTGCTCGGTGATAAAGCGATGCTGGCGCTGATCGTGTTTGCGTTTACCGTATCGGTATACTCTTCGGCCACGGTGATGCCTGGTTCGCTGCACCTGGCGCCGATCGCGGTTGCTGATATGGATAAATCGCAGCTCTCTTCACGCATCATTAACGCTTTCTATCGTCCCTGGTTTCTCGAACCAGAGTTGATCAGCGCCGATGAGATGGACGCCGGGCTGGATGCCGGGCGCTACACCTTTGCCATCAATATTCCACCTAACTTCCAGCGCGATGTGCTGGCTGGCCGCCAGCCGGAAGTGCAGGTTAACGTCGACGCCACGCGCATGAGCCAGGCCTTTACCGGCAACGGCTATATCCAGAATATTATCACCGGTGAAGTAAACAGTTTTGTCGCCCGCTATCGGGATAACAGCGTGCTGCCGGTAGAGCTGGCGGTAAGGATGCGTTTTAATCCTAACCTTGAGCAGGAGCGCTTTGGTGCGGTGATGGCGATCATCAATAACATCACCATGCTGGCCATTGTCCTCACTGGTTCGGCGCTGATCCGCGAGCGGGAGCATGGCACTATAGAGCACCTGTTGGTAATGCCGGTCACGCCGTTTGAAATTATGCTGGCCAAGATCTGGTCGATGGGTCTGGTGGTACTGCTGGTGTCCGGGCTGTCGCTGGTGCTGATGGTGCAAGGGATTTTGCAGGTGCCCATCGAAGGCTCGATTCCGCTCTTTATGCTGGGGGTAGCGCTCAGCCTGTTCGCCACTACCTCGATCGGCATTTTTATGGGCACTCTCGCCCGCTCGATGCCGCAGCTGGGGCTGCTGATGATTCTGGTATTACTGCCGCTGCAGATGCTCTCCGGCGGATCCACGCCGCGGGAAAGTATGCCGCAGCTGGTTCAGGATATTATGTTGACCATGCCGACTACCCACTTCGTCAGCCTGGCGCAGGCGATACTGTACCGCGGCGCCAGTTTCGCCATCGTCTGGCCGCAGTTCTTAACCTTGCTGGCTATCGGCGGAGTGTTTTTTACTATCGCACTGCTGCGTTTTCGTAAGACTATCGGTGAGATGGCATAAAGGCTTAAGAAGAGCCGTCGACTTACGGCGGCCCAATAGTTTATTTGTGGCGGTTCATAAAGCGGCGTAAACCCCAGGTGAAGGCCATCGCCATACTGAAGAGAATGAACAGCAACACCACCCAGCTGATGGAGATGCGCAGCAGCGTGCCGGGGGTCATAAACGGCTGCAGGTAGACGGTGAAGGACTGCGCGGGTGATTTTCCCAACAGCTCATACACGTTATCGGTGAGCCACACGCCGACCCGGCAGAACAGCCAGATAATCGCTGGCCAGCAGAGCAGCACCAGAAAGGTAAAGCGCTCCTGAATGTAAGTGAAGAGCTGGCGCAATGGCGACCAGGTAAGCAGGATTTTCATTTCTATTCTCATATTGCCAGCCGAAACCTGCACATGTCTCGCAAGGTATTTCGGGCAGCATCCATACAGGCAATCATCCCCCTTTGTATATCAAATTTGCTGCCATATAAACCAGATCAAGTTAACAAAGTGTTAATGATAAAGCTCATTTAGACAAAAACAGGGAAGACGCATACCGTTCGCCACAATACATCCGGTAGCGAAGTATCCAGTCACGGAAATATTTTTTATGTAGCGTAAACACGTTATTTTGCGGGAGGAAGAGGCCGCATCATTATTTTACCGGGGCACAATATAATGGCGCTGAAATAGAGAAATAATATTAATCGTAGCTACTAATAATTATTTTCCGACTTGTATCATCCGATAAATTCACCATCCGGGTAACCACGCCACGAGCATTAGTAACGCTATTTTGCGAAGTAATAAAGGCGGTGCTGCGCACCTTGTCCGGGCTACGGTTTTGTAGCCCCGGTAAGCGCAGCGCCACCGGGGGAGGCATGCCGGCACGCTGGCCGGACGACAGAAACGCAAAAAGCCCATCCGGCAGGATGGGCTCTTCACTTGTTTGATGCCTGGCAGTTCCCTACTCTCACATGGGGAGACCCCACACTACCATCGGCGCTACGGCGTTTCACTTCTGAGTTCGGCATGGGGTCAGGTGGGACCACCGCGCTAGTGCCGCCAGGCAAATTCTTTGTGCTCGTCCTGTGTCTTTTGCGCTCATACTGCGTTGGCTGCTCTCGCGAGTGTCAGTCACATACTTATGTATGCTCCTTCCATCGCCTCGTTTGCCGCCTTGTCTCAGCGCAAAATCCTTCGGACTCTGAATCTAAGCTGAAAATTCTCTCAATCCGCCAAAACATCTTCGGCGTTGTAAGGTTAAGCCTCACGGTTCATTAGTACCGGTTAGCTCAACGCATCGCTGCGCTTACACACCCGGCCTATCAACGTCGTCGTCTTCAACGTTCCTTCAGGAGACTTATAGTCTCAGGGAGAACTCATCTCGGGGCAAGTTTCGTGCTTAGATGCTTTCAGCACTTATCTCTTCCGCATTTAGCTACCGGGCAGTGCCATTGGCATGACAACCCGAACACCAGTGATGCGTCCACTCCGGTCCTCTCGTACTAGGAGCAGCCCCCCTCAATTCTCCAGCGCCCACGGCAGATAGGGACCGAACTGTCTCACGACGTTCTAAACCCAGCTCGCGTACCACTTTAAATGGCGAACAGCCATACCCTTGGGACCTACTTCAGCCCCAGGATGTGATGAGCCGACATCGAGGTGCCAAACACCGCCGTCGATATGAACTCTTGGGCGGTATCAGCCTGTTATCCCCGGAGTACCTTTTATCCGTTGAGCGATGGCCCTTCCATTCAGAACCACCGGATCACTATGACCTGCTTTCGCACCTGCTCGCGCCGTCACGCTCGCAGTCAAGCTAGCTTATGCCATTGCACTAACCTCCTGATGTCCGACCAGGATTAGCTAACCTTCGTGCTCCTCCGTTACGCTTTGGGAGGAGACCGCCCCAGTCAAACTACCCACCAGACACTGTCCGCAACCCGGATTACGGGTCGACGTTAGAACATCAAACATTAAAGGGTGGTATTTCAAGGTTGGCTCCACGCAGACTGGCGTCCACGCTTCAAAGCCTCCCACCTATCCTACACATCAAGGCTCAATGTTCAGTGTCAAGCTATAGTAAAGGTTCACGGGGTCTTTCCGTCTTGCCGCGGGTACACTGCATCTTCACAGCGAGTTCAATTTCACTGAGTCTCGGGTGGAGACAGCCTGGCCATCATTACGCCATTCGTGCAGGTCGGAACTTACCCGACAAGGAATTTCGCTACCTTAGGACCGTTATAGTTACGGCCGCCGTTTACCGGGGCTTCGATCAAGAGCTTCTCCTTACGGATAACCCCATCAATTAACCTTCCGGCACCGGGCAGGCGTCACACCGTATACGTCCACTTTCGTGTTTGCACAGTGCTGTGTTTTTAATAAACAGTTGCAGCCAGCTGGTATCTTCGACTGGTCTCAGCTCCGTCCGCAGGGACTTCACCTACACACCAGCGTGCCTTCTCCCGAAGTTACGGCACCATTTTGCCTAGTTCCTTCACCCGAGTTCTCTCAAGCGCCTTGGTATTCTCTACCTGACCACCTGTGTCGGTTTGGGGTACGATTTAATGTTACCTGATGCTTAGAGGCTTTTCCTGGAAGCAGGGCATCTGTCACTTCAGTACCGTGGTACCTCGTCATCACACCTCAGCCTTGATTATCCGGATTTGCCTGGATAACCAGCCTACATGCTTAAACCGGGACAACCGTCGCCCGGATGACATAGCCTTCTCCGTCCCCCCTTCGCAGTAACACCAAGTACAGGAATATTAACCTGTTTCCCATCGACTACGCCTTTCGGCCTCGCCTTAGGGGTCGACTCACCCTGCCCCGATTAACGTTGGACAGGAACCCTTGGTCTTCCGGCGAGCGGGCTTTTCACCCGCTTTATCGTTACTTATGTCAGCATTCGCACTTCTGATACCTCCAGCAACCCTCACAGGTCACCTTCGCAGGCTTACAGAACGCTCCCCTACCCAACAACACATAGTGTCGCTGCCGCAGCTTCGGTGCATGGTTTAGCCCCGTTACATCTTCCGCGCAGGCCGACTCGACCAGTGAGCTATTACGCTTTCTTTAAATGATGGCTGCTTCTAAGCCAACATCCTGGCTGTCTGGGCCTTCCCACATCGTTTCCCACTTAACCATGACTTTGGGACCTTAGCTGGCGGTCTGGGTTGTTTCCCTCTTCACGACGGACGTTAGCACCCGCCGTGTGTCTCCCGTGATAACATTCTTCGGTATTCGTAGTTTGCATCGGGTTGGTAAGTCGGGATGACCCCCTAGCCGAAACAGTGCTCTACCCCCGAAGATGAATTCACGAGGCGCTACCTAAATAGCTTTCGGGGAGAACCAGCTATCTCCCGGTTTGATTGGCCTTTCACCCCCAGCCACAAGTCATCCGCTAATTTTTCAACATTAGTCGGTTCGGTCCTCCAGTTAGTGTTACCCAACCTTCAACCTGCCCATGGCTAGATCACCGGGTTTCGGGTCTATACCCTGCAACTTAACGCCCAGTTAAGACTCGGTTTCCCTGCGGCTCCCCTATACGGTTAACCTTGCTACAGAATATAAGTCGCTGACCCATTATACAAAAGGTACGCAGTCACACCCGAAGGTGCTCCCACTGCTTGTACGTACACGGTTTCAGGTTCTTTTTCACTCCCCTCGCCGGGGTTCTTTTCGCCTTTCCCTCACGGTACTGGTTCACTATCGGTCAGTCAGGAGTATTTAGCCTTGGAGGATGGTCCCCCCATATTCAGACAGGATACCACGTGTCCCGCCCTACTCTTCGAGTTCACAACCTGTGCATTTTGGTGTACGGGACTATCACCCTGTACCGTCGGACTTTCCAGACCGTTCCACTAACACACAAGCTGATTCAGACTCTGGGCTGCTCCCCGTTCGCTCGCCGCTACTGGGGGAATCTCGGTTGATTTCTTTTCCTCGGGGTACTTAGATGTTTCAGTTCCCCCGGTTCGCCTCGTTAACCTATGTATTCAGTTAACGATAGTGCAACGAATTGCACTGGGTTTCCCCATTCGGACATCGCCGGTTATAACGGTTCATATCACCTTACCGACGCTTTTCGCAGATTAGCACGTCCTTCATCGCCTCTGACTGCCAGGGCATCCACCGTGTACGCTTAGTCGCTTAACCTCACAACCCGAAGATGTCTTCAGATTGCGAAAATTTGAGAGACTCGAACACACTTAAACAGTGTGTCGTTTCAATTTTCAGCTTGATCCAGATTTTTAAAGAGCAAATATCTCAAACGTCACCCGAAGATGAGTTTTGAGATATATCGGCACGCGTCTTTCACTCACGAACCAGCAAGTGGCGTCCCCTAGGGGATTCGAACCCCTGTTACCGCCGTGAAAGGGCGGTGTCCTGGGCCTCTAGACGAAGGGGACACTGAAGTCTCAATCGCAAGACGCCTTGCTTCTTTACGTTCATCAGACAATCTGTGTGAGCACTACAAAGGCAGGTTCTTTAAGGTAAGGAGGTGATCCAACCGCAGGTTCCCCTACGGTTACCTTGTTACGACTTCACCCCAGTCATGAATCACAAAGTGGTAAGCGCCCTCCCGAAGGTTAAGCTACCTACTTCTTTTGCAACCCACTCCCATGGTGTGACGGGCGGTGTGTACAAGGCCCGGGAACGTATTCACCGTAGCATTCTGATCTACGATTACTAGCGATTCCGACTTCATGGAGTCGAGTTGCAGACTCCAATCCGGACTACGACATACTTTATGAGGTCCGCTTGCTCTCGCGAGGTCGCTTCTCTTTGTATATGCCATTGTAGCACGTGTGTAGCCCTGGTCGTAAGGGCCATGATGACTTGACGTCATCCCCACCTTCCTCCAGTTTATCACTGGCAGTCTCCTTTGAGTTCCCGGCCGGACCGCTGGCAACAAAGGATAAGGGTTGCGCTCGTTGCGGGACTTAACCCAACATTTCACAACACGAGCTGACGACAGCCATGCAGCACCTGTCTCACAGTTCCCGAAGGCACCAAAGCATCTCTGCTAAGTTCTGTGGATGTCAAGACCAGGTAAGGTTCTTCGCGTTGCATCGAATTAAACCACATGCTCCACCGCTTGTGCGGGCCCCCGTCAATTCATTTGAGTTTTAACCTTGCGGCCGTACTCCCCAGGCGGTCGATTTAACGCGTTAGCTCCGGAAGCCACGCCTCAAGGGCACAACCTCCAAATCGACATCGTTTACGGCGTGGACTACCAGGGTATCTAATCCTGTTTGCTCCCCACGCTTTCGCACCTGAGCGTCAGTCTTTGTCCAGGGGGCCGCCTTCGCCACCGGTATTCCTCCAGATCTCTACGCATTTCACCGCTACACCTGGAATTCTACCCCCCTCTACAAGACTCTAGCCTGCCAGTTTCGAATGCAGTTCCCAGGTTGAGCCCGGGGATTTCACATCCGACTTGACAGACCGCCTGCGTGCGCTTTACGCCCAGTAATTCCGATTAACGCTTGCACCCTCCGTATTACCGCGGCTGCTGGCACGGAGTTAGCCGGTGCTTCTTCTGCGGGTAACGTCAATCAACAAGGTTATTAACCTTATTGCCTTCCTCCCCGCTGAAAGTGCTTTACAACCCGAAGGCCTTCTTCACACACGCGGCATGGCTGCATCAGGCTTGCGCCCATTGTGCAATATTCCCCACTGCTGCCTCCCGTAGGAGTCTGGACCGTGTCTCAGTTCCAGTGTGGCTGGTCATCCTCTCAGACCAGCTAGGGATCGTCGCCTAGGTGAGCCGTTACCCCACCTACTAGCTAATCCCATCTGGGCACATCTGATGGCATGAGGCCCGAAGGTCCCCCACTTTGGTCTTGCGACGTTATGCGGTATTAGCTACCGTTTCCAGTAGTTATCCCCCTCCATCAGGCAGTTTCCCAGACATTACTCACCCGTCCGCCGCTCGTCACCCGAGAGCAAGCTCTCTGTGCTACCGCTCGACTTGCATGTGTTAGGCCTGCCGCCAGCGTTCAATCTGAGCCATGATCAAACTCTTCAATTTAAGTTTGATGCTCGTGAATTAAACTTCGTAATGAATTACGTATGTTCACTCAGAGACTTGGTATTCATTTTTCGTCCGAGGACGTTAAGAATCCATGTCACTTTGAGTGCCCACACAGATTGTCTGATAAATTGTTAAAGAGCAGTTGCGACGCGCTTTAGCGCTCTGTCGCGAGGTGGCGTATATTACGCTTTCCTCTTTCAGAGTCAACCCTGAATTTCAGGATTTTTCTCTTCAACCTAACCGGCTGTTTGTGTGAAGTGATTCACATCCGCCGTGTCAGTGGGAGCGCATTATAGGGAGTTCGCCGGAAGTAGCAAGCGTTAAAATAGAAAAATCTTATCGACCGCTCATTATTTGAACTTTTCACTTATTCATCCTCTTACCATTATAGCCGAAACCCCAGTATTCATGCGGCCTGCAGCGCAGTTTATGGTAAGATCGGTTTTTGGCAAAAATGTGAGTTTTCTCTCTTACCCAACGCCATTATCGCGCCAATGGTGAATTAAGCACCACTCTTGACCCACGACAAAGCGCCCACCCGGCCCCCGTTTCTATAATCAGGCCCGTTTCTTCTTACTGGTAATAATCGATGGCTTATCAACTCAACATTAACTGGCCCGAGTTTTTAGAAAAATACTGGCAGAAACAGCCGGTGGTATTAAAAAACGCGTTTCCGGACTTCGTCGACCCGATTACTCCGGACGAGCTGGCCGGGTTAGCCATGGAGCCGGAAGTCGACAGCCGGCTGGTCAGCCTGAAAAACGGCAAATGGCAGGCCAGCAATGGTCCTTTTGAACATTTCGATGGGCTGGGCGAAAGCGGCTGGTCATTGCTGGCCCAGGCGGTAAACCACTGGCATATGCCCGCCGCCGAACTGGTACGCCCATTCCGCGTACTGCCGGACTGGCGCCTGGACGACCTGATGATCTCCTTCTCCGTCCCCGGCGGCGGTGTGGGCCCGCATATCGATCAGTATGACGTCTTTATTATTCAGGGCATGGGCAGCCGCCGCTGGCGCGTGGGTGATAAGCTGCCGATGCGTCAGTTCTGTCCGCATCCGGCACTGCTGCACGTCGATCCGTTCCCACCGATCATTGATGAAGATCTGCAGCCGGGCGACATCCTCTATATTCCACCGGGATTCCCGCACGACGGCATAACCCACGAAACCGCCCTGAACTACTCCGTCGGCTTCCGCGGGCCCAACGGCCGCGACCTGATCAGCAGCTTCGCCGACTATGTGCTGGAGAACGATCTCGGCGGCGAGCACTACAGCGATCCGGACCTCACCTGCCGCGAACATCCGGGCCGGGTTGAAGAGTATGAACTCGAACGTCTGCGCACCATGATGATCGATATGATTCGCCAGCCGGAAGACTTCAAACAGTGGTTCGGCAGTTTCGTCACCACCCCGCGTCACGAGCTGGATATTGCGCCGGCGGAACCACCGTATGAAGAAGAGGAAGTGGTCGATGCGCTGCTGGGTGGTGAAAAGCTTTCCCGCCTGAGCGGCCTGCGCGTTCTGCATATCGGCGACAGCTTCTTCGTGCATAGCGAACAACTCGACACCACCGATGCCGAAGCGCTGGATGCGCTGTGTCGCTATACCTCATTAGGCCAGGAAGAGCTCGGCAGCGGCCTGCAGAATCCGGCGTTCGTGAGCGAACTGACGCGGCTGATTAATCAGGGCTACTGGTACTTCGAAGAGTGAGAGAGTCGCGATACTGCGGGCAGCCGCCTGGCGCTGCCCGCTGGCTTTCAGCCGTTATTACGCCTATTTCGGCAACACCACAATAAACCGCGTCGAGCGCAGATCGGACTGCGCCGCCACGCTGCCATGGTGGGCGTTGACGATGGATTTCACAATCGCCAGGCCGATGCCGCTGCCCTCCCCTTTGCGCTGGCGCGAGGGGTCGACGCGATAGAAACGGTCAAACAGCCGTGGCAGATGTTCGGCGGCAATCGGCGTACCGGGGTTCTCCACCACCAGGCGGACCGTCTCCGCGCTTTCGCTCAACTGGATGGTCACCGCCTGGCCAGCAGGCGTGTAGCGGATCGCGTTCGACAGCAGGTTGCTGATCGCTCGCCGCAGCATCAGCGGGTCGCCCGTCACCCGGCAGGGGCTGCCGACAAAACGCAGCGCCACCTCTTTCTCTTCCGCCCACGCTTCAAAGAACTCAAACACCTTATGCACTTCATCAGCCAGATCCAGCGCCCGCTGTTCGGGGATCAGCTGGTTGTTATCGGCCTGGGCGAGGAACAGCATATCGCTGACCATTCGCGACATGCGCGAAAACTCTTCGAGATTGGAGTAAAGCACCTCTTCCAGCTCCTGCGGGCTGCGGCTCTGGCTTAAGGCGATTTCGGTTTGCGTCACCAGGTTGGTGATCGGCGTGCGGATTTCATGGGCGATATCGGCGGAGAAGTTGGACTGGCGGGTAAAGACGTCCTCTATGCGCTCCAGCATATGGTTAAACGACAGTGCCAGCCGCTCCAGTTCGACAGGCACCGCCTGCGGGTCAAGGCGCACATCGAGATCCCGCGAGGTAATATTCTGGATCTGGCGACTGATCTGGCGAATCGGCTTATGCCCCTGATAGACCACAAACAGCACGATGGCGATGATCAGCAGGCTGATTATCGACGCGGCGGAAATCAGCTTCGCTTTCAGCTCATTAATATAGTGCAGGTGAAAATCGATGGATAAGGCCATCAGCAGATGGTACGCCGGTTTGCCGTCCGCCTGCTTGCCCAGCGGCAGCATGATCAGCCGCCAGGCGCGGGTCTCCATTAGATGATTATCATGAACCATCTTTCGCGGCTGCGGGTCAGTCCATGAAATCACATTCCCGTCGCGGAGCTGCATCGCCAGCCCCGGCGTACTCAGCATATGGCTGAGATCCGGCCCGTCGGGTGACTGAAACAGAATATTACCCTGGCCGTCGTCCAGACAGATAAAAACGTTGGCGTAGCCCGCAATGATATTCTTCACGATCTCCAGCCGCCGCGCCGGCGGGTAGTCAGCGTGGTCGAGGACCGTCTCCAGCGTGGTGCTGAGCTGCTTGAGATCGTGAACGTCGCGCTCTTCAAAGTGAGCCTTCACCGAATGGATCATGATCCAGGTGAAGGCAAAGAAAGCAATGATGGTGGCGAGGCTGATAAAGAAGGTCAGCCGGGTGGCCAGCGAAAAGGGGCGCTTAGCGGCCATCCGGCACCTCAAGCATATAGCCGACGCCGCGCACGGTCTGGATCAGCTTCGGCTCGAAGTCGTTATCGATTTTGGCGCGCAGCCGCTTCACCGCCACGTCGATGGCGTTAGTGTCGCTGTCGAAATTCATATCCCACACCTGCGACGCGATCAGCGAACGGGGTAGCACCTCGCCCTGATGACGCAGGAAGAACTCCAGCAGAGTGAACTCCTTACTGGTCAGGGTGATACGCGTCGCACCGCGCGTCACCTTGCGGCTGACCAAATCGACGCTGAGGTCGGCCACCTGAAACTGGCTTTCTACTATTACCGCCGCCCCGCGGCGCAGCAGCGTCCGCACCCGCGCCAGCAGCTCCGCAAAGGCGAACGGCTTCACCAGATAGTCGTCGGCGCCCAGCTCCAGCCCCTTCACCCGATGCTCGATAGTGCCAAGCGCGGTGAGCAGCAGGATCGGCATGCCTTTCCCGGCGGCGCGCAGCATGCGCACGATATCCCAACCGTTCACATCCGGCAGCATGATGTCGAGGATCAGCAGATCGTAATCGCTGGTCATCGCCAGGTGATAGCCGTTGAGGCCGTTATCGGCCAGGTCGACGACGAAGCCGGCCTCGGTGAGCCCTTTGGTCAGGTACTCCCCGGTTTTCTTCTCATCTTCGACAATCAAAATCTTCACGGCAGGCTCCTTCACGCGCGCTTTGTGCGGGTATTCAATTTTAGAGGAGCGCCTCCGGATAGCAATGAAATATCAGGAAAATGACAGATTTGTCATTTTCCCGTCACGCCCTGAACAGAGTCCGCTACGTAAAGTAGCCGCCATGGATAAATCGTCGAAACCGTCTGCCGCCATGCGCCCAATCAAGCTTCTTACTCTCAGCGTGATATTCGCCTTAACCGGCTGTCTGTCGCTCGCTCCGGACTACCAGCGTCCCGCCGCGCCGGTACCGCAGCAGTTCTCTCTCAGCCAGAACAAGCTGGTTACTGCAACAGCGGGCTACCAGGAGACCGGCTGGCGCACCTTTTTCGTCGACCCGCAGGTGAAAAGCCTGATTAGCACCGCGCTGATAAATAACCGCGATCTACGGATGGCGACGCTGAAAGTGCAGGAAGCCCGAGCGCAATATCGGGTTACCGACGCCGACCGCTACCCGCAATTGAACGGTGACGGCAGCACCACCTATGGCGGCAAGCTTAAAGGCGACACCACCACCAGCAGCGATTATGCCGCCGGTCTGAATCTCAGCTATGACCTCGACTTCTTTGGCCGGTTGAAAAATCTCAGCGAGGCCGACCGGCAGAACTTCTTCGCCAGCGAAGAGGCGCGGCGTGCGGTGCATATCCTATTGATTGCTAACGTTTCACAAAGCTACTTCAACCAGCGGCTGGCGGCAGCGCAGTTGCAGGTGGCCAACGACACCTTACAGAACTATCAGCAGTCTTACGCCTTCGTTGAAAAACAGCTGCTGACCGGGAGCACCACCGTGCTGGCGCTGGAGCAGGCGCGCGGGATGATCGAGAGCACCCGCGCCGATATCGCCAAACGTCAGGGCCAGCTGGCGCAGGCCAATAACGCCCTGCAACTGCTGCTCGGCAGCTACCAGCATCTGCCGGACGATAGCGCCAGCAGCACCATCGATCTGCAAGGCGTCACTCTGCCGCCATCGCTCTCCTCAGCGATCCTGCTGCAGCGGCCGGATATTCTGGAAGCGGAACACAGCCTGCGGGCGGCCAACGCCAACATCGGCGCCGCGCGGGCGGCCTTCTTCCCGGCGATCACCCTGACCAGCTCGCTCTCCGGCAGCAGCAGCGAGCTCTCCAGCCTGTTTAACGCCGGCAGCGCGATGTGGAACTTCATCCCCAAAATTGAACTGCCGATTTTCAACGCCGGGCGTAATCAGGCCAACCTCGATCTGGCGGAGATCCGCCAGCAGCAGCAGGTGGTCAACTATGAACAAAAAATACAGTCCGCCTTTAAAGAGGTGGCTGACGCGCTGGCCCTGCGCCAAAGCCTGGCCGATCAGATTGCCGCCCAGGAGCGCTATCTCGCTTCACTAAATATCACCCTGCAGCGCGCTACTGCGCTCTATCGTCACGGCGCGGTCAGCTACATCGAAGTCCTGAGCGCCCAGCGCGACATTTTTACCACCCGACAAACCCTGCTGGAACTCAACTATTCCCGTCAGGCAAATGAAATCACCCTGTTCACCGCCCTCGGCGGCGGCTGGATGGAATAACCCAAGGAGTCCCGATCATGAATTCACTCTCTAAAGTCGCCCTGTTCACCCTGCTCTCTGGCGCGGTGTTCGCCGCCCGGGCCGCCGACCCGCATGCCGGTATGGCGATGCACGAGCAGCCCGCTGCCGCACAGGCGCAAAGCATCAGCGGCAAAGGCGTCATTAAAGCTATTGATATGGATAGCAAAAAAATCACCATCGCCCACGAAGCCATCCCGGCGGTGAACTGGCCGCCGATGACCATGCGCTTCACCATCACCCCGCAGACGCAGCTCAACAATGTGAAGGACGGCGACAGCGTGGACTTCACCTTCGTTCAGCAGGGCAACCTGTCGCTGCTGCAGGATATTCGCGCCAACTAATGGCCCGGCGACGGTAAGCCCCTCAACGACTGAATGGACGACCCATGGCATCCCTGACACTGAAAAATACGGCGCTGATCCTTGGCAGCATGCTGATTGGCGGCGCGCTTACCGCGGCGCTGTACGCCCGACTGACGCCGACCCACGCTGCCGCTCCGGCAGCCGAGCAGCAGCATAAGGTGCTGTTCTGGTACGACCCGATGTACCCGAATACTCGCTTTGATAAACCGGGTAAATCGCCGTTTATGGATATGGATCTGGTGCCGAAATACGCCGATGAGGAGAGTACCGCCGCCGGTGCGCCAGGTGTGCGTATCGACCCGACGCAGACCCAGAATCTCGGCGTAAAAACCGCCGCGGTCACCCGCGGGCCGCTGCGCTACGCCCAGACCTTCCCGGCCAACATCAGCTATAACGAGTATCAGTACGTGATTATGCAGGCGCGGGCGGCGGGCTTTATCAATAAAGTCTATCCGCTGACCGTCGGCGACAAAGTCAAGCAAGGCACGCCGCTCCTCGAGCTGACCATCCCGGACTGGGTGGAAGCGCAGAGTGAATATCTGTTGTTGCAGGAGACCGGGGGCACCGCCACCCAGGTTGAGGGGATCCTCGAGCGCCTGCGCCTCGCCGGAATGCCGGACGACGATATCCGCCGCCTGAAAGCCACGCGTAAAATCCAGACCCGCTTTACCCTCAAAGCCCCCATCAATGGCGTTATTACCGCCTTCGACCTGCGTGCCGGAATGAACATCGCCAAAGATAATGTGGTGGCGAAAATCCAGGGTATGGATCCGGTGTGGGTCAGCGTGGCGGTCCCCGAGTCCATCGCCTGGCTGATTAAAGACGCCTCGCAGTTCAGCATTCAGGTTCCCGCCTGGCCGGACAAAACCTTCCGCATCAGCAAATGGACCCTTCTCCCCAGCGTCGATAACGCCACCCGCACCCTGCAGCTACGCCTGCAGGTCAACAACCCGGATGAAGCGCTGAAGCCGGGGATGAATGCCTATCTGCAACTGACCAGTGAAAGCGAACCGATGCTGCTGATCCCCTCCAAAGCGTTGATCGACAGCGGCAGCGAGCAGCGAGTGATTACCGTGGATAACGAGGGCCGCTTCGTGCCGAAACTCGTGCAGGTATTCCATGAATCCAATGGCGTCACAGCCATTCGCAGCGGGCTACAAGAGGGTGAGAAAGTCGTCGCCAGCGGCCTGTTCCTGATCGACTCGGAGGCCAATATCGCCGGCGCGCTGGAGCGAATGCGCGCGCAGGCTCCCGGTACCGCGGCTCCTGCCGCCCACGCGCACTGAGGAACGGAACCATGATTGAATGGATTATCCGCCGCTCGGTGGCCAACCGCTTCCTGGTGATGATGGCGGCGCTGTTTCTCAGCATCTGGGGAACCTGGACCATCATCCACACCCCGGTGGATGCCCTGCCGGATCTCTCTGATGTACAGGTGATCGTCAAAACCCGCTATCCGGGGCAGGCGCCGCAGATCGTCGAAAACCAGGTCACCTGGCCGCTGACCACCACCATGCTGTCGGTGCCCGGTGCCAAAACGGTTCGCGGCTTCTCGCAATTCGGCGACTCCTACGTGTATGTAATATTTGAAGATGGCACCGATCCTTACTGGGCGCGCTCGCGGGTGCTGGAGTATCTCAACCAAGTGCAGGGCAAACTGCCCGCCGGGGTCAGCGCCGAAATGGGCCCGGACGCCACCGGCGTCGGCTGGGTCTTCGAGTACGCGCTGGTCGACCGCAGCGGCAAGCACGACCTCGCCGAACTGCGCTCCCTGCAGGACTGGTTCTTAAAATATGAGCTGAAAACCATTCCTAATGTCTCGGAAGTGGCGTCGGTGGGCGGCGTGGTCAAGGAGTACCAGATTGTTGTCGACCCGATGAAGTTGACCCAGTACGGCATCAGCCTCGGCGAGGTGAAATCGGCGCTGGACGCCTCTAACCAGGAAGCCGGCGGCTCTTCCGTCGAACTGGCGGAAGCCGAATATATGGTGCGCGCCAGCGGCTACCTGCAGACGCTCGACGATTTCAAAAATATCGTGCTGAAAACCGGGGATAACGGCGTGCCGGTTTATCTCGGCGACGTCGCGCGGGTGCAGATCGGCCCGGAGATGCGCCGCGGTATCGCCGAACTTAACGGCGAAGGCGAAGTGGCCGGCGGCGTGGTGATCCTCCGCTCCGGCAAGAACGCCCGCGAGGTGATCTCAGCGGTCAAAGAGAAGCTGGCGTCGCTGCGAAGCAGCCTGCCGGAAGGGGTGGAAGTGGTCACCACCTACGACCGCAGCCAGCTTATCGACCGCGCCATCGACAACCTCAGCTACAAGCTGCTGGAAGAGTTTATCGTTGTCGCGCTGGTCTGCGCCCTGTTCCTGTGGCACGTGCGCTCGGCGCTGGTGGCGATTATTTCGCTGCCGCTCGGTCTGTGCTTCGCCTTTATCATGATGCATTTCCAGGGCCTCAACGCCAACATCATGTCGCTGGGCGGGATCGCCATTGCGGTGGGGGCGATGGTCGATGCCGCCATCGTGATGATTGAGAACGCCCACAAACGGCTGGAGGAGTGGGAGCATCAGCATCCAGGGCAGAAGCTCGGCAACGACAGGCGCTGGAAAATCATTACCGAGGCCTCGGTGGAGGTCGGCCCGGCGCTGTTTATCAGCCTGCTGATCATTACCCTGTCGTTTATCCCGATTTTCACCCTCGAAGGTCAGGAGGGCAAACTGTTCGGCCCGCTGGCCTTCACTAAAACCTGGTCGATGGCCGGGGCGGCGCTGCTGGCGATCCTGGTGATCCCGATCCTGATGGGCTTCTGGATCCGCGGCAAGATCCCGGCGGAGAGCAGCAACCCGCTGAACCGCTTTTTGATCCGCATTTATCACCCGCTGCTGCTGAAGGTGCTGCACTGGCCGAAGACCACTCTGCTGATCGCGCTCCTGTCGATCCTGACAGTTGTCTGGCCGCTTAACCGGGTCGGCGGCGAGTTTCTGCCGCAGATCAACGAGGGCGATCTGCTGTATATGCCGTCCACGCTGCCGGGGATCTCCGCTGCGCAGGCGGCGGATATGCTGCAGAAAACCGATAAACTGATCATGACGGTGCCGGAGGTGGCCCGGGTGTTCGGCAAAACCGGCAAGGCCGAAACCGCCACCGACTCGGCGCCGCTGGAGATGGTAGAGACCACGATTCAACTTAAGCCCCAGGATCAGTGGCGACCGGGGATGACCATGGCGAAGATCGTCGACGAACTGGACAAGACCGTGCGCCTGCCGGGGCTGGCGAACCTGTGGGTGCCGCCGATCCGCAACCGCATCGACATGCTCTCCACCGGCATCAAGAGCCCGATCGGCATTAAGGTTTCCGGCACTAACCTGGCTGATATCGACGCCATCGCCGGGCAAATTGAGGTCGTGGCGCGCACTGTGCCGGGAGTCACGTCGGCATTAGCCGAGCGGCTGGTCGGTGGGCGCTACCTCGACATTGATATCCAGCGTGAGAAGGCGGCCCGCTACGGAATGACCGTCGGCGACGTGCAGCTGTTCGTCTCGTCCGCTATCGGCGGGGCGATGGTCGGCGAAACGGTGGAGGGCGTCGAGCGCTATCCAATCAACATCCGCTACCCGCAGCGCTATCGCGACAGCCCGGAGACCCTGCGCCAGATGCCGATCCTCACCCCGCTGAAGCAACAGATCGTTCTCGGCGACGTCGCTGAGGTCAAGGTCGTTACCGGGCCATCGATGCTGAAGACCGAGAACGCCCGCCCCACCAGCTGGATCTACATCGACGCCCGCGACCGCGACATGGTGTCGGTAGTGCGCGATCTGCAGCAGGCCATCGGCAAGGAGGTGAAGCTGAAGCCGGGCATCAGCGTCTCCTACTCCGGGCAGTTTGAGCTGCTGGAGCGCGCCAATCAGAAGCTGAAGCTGATGGTGCCGATGACGCTAATGATTATCTTCGTGCTGCTGTACCTGGCGTTCCGCCGCGTCGGCGAGGCGCTGCTGATTATCACCAGCGTGCCGTTCGCCCTCGTCGGCGGGATCTGGTTTCTCTACTGGATGGGGTTCCATTTATCGGTAGCCACCGGGACCGGCTTTATCGCCCTGGCCGGGGTGGCGGCGGAGTTTGGCGTGGTGATGCTGATGTACCTGCGCCATGCCATTGAGGCGGAGCCATCGCTGGAGAATCCGCAGACTTTCAGCGTCGATAAGCTCGACGAGGCGCTGTACCAGGGGGCGGTGCTGCGCGTGCGGCCGAAGGCGATGACCGTGGCGGTGATTATCGCCGGCCTGCTGCCGATTTTATGGGGCACCGGCGCCGGTTCGGAAGTCATGAGCCGTATCGCCGCGCCGATGATTGGCGGGATGATCACCGCCCCGCTGCTGTCGCTGTTTATCATTCCGGCGGCGTATAAGCTGATGTGGCTGTCCCGGCATCGGGGCAAGCGTAGCCAATAGCCCGCCGCGTTTACGCCGGTCCGGGAAATTGGCTATAGTGGCGCCATTCTTCTGGCCGGCGTGAACGTCCCTATGAATCTGAACCTGGTATGTTATTCCCTGCTGCTGCTCACCGCCGTGGGCAGCGCCCTGCTGCCCTACCCGCTGGCGATGTGGTTTTTACTGAGCAGCCTTCTGACATGGCTTATCTATGGCGCCGACAAGCTGGCGGCGCGCAAAGCCTGGCGCCGGGTGCCGGAAACCACGCTGCTGGTGCTGGGCCTGGCGGGAGGCTGGCCGGGGGCCATCCTCGGCCAGCAGTGCTTTCGCCATAAAACGCAAAAGCAGCCCTTCCGGACGCGGTTTTTCATCAGCGTAGCGCTCAACGTGGCGGCGCTGGCCGGGCTGTACGTGGTTTATACCCATCTGCTCAGCCGCTAAGCGGCGAGGCTAGCGCGGCGTCTGGCGGATCCACACCAGGCGATCGACGTCAAAGCCCAGCTCGCGCGCGGTATTCAGGTAATCCTGCTTCACCGCCGCCGGAATGGTGGGGGTGCGCGACAGGATCCACAGATAGTCGCGGTTGGGGCCGCTGACCAGCGCGTACTGGTAGTCATCGTCCAGGCGGATCACGTTATAGCCGCCGTAGAATGGCCCGAAGAACGACACCTTCAGCGCCGCGGTGGTGGGGGCGCCGGTGAAGTAGGCTTTTCCGTCGCTCTCATTCCAGCGTTTTTTGACCGGGTCATAACCGCGATTGACGACGCTGATCCCCCCGTCGCTGCGGGTGCCGTAGGTGGCGGTCACCTGCTCCAGGCCTCGCTCGAAGCGATTCTCCAGGCGGGCGACCTCATACCATTTCCCGAGGTAACGGCTGGCGTCAAACCCGCTAATCGGCTGTACGCCCTTCGGCGGGGTGGGCGATTTGCAGGCCACCAGGGTTAACGCGATAGCAACGCCAGTGACAACAGGCCATAGCTTCATGAGAACTCCTTTCATTTACGCGGTTGGGGAAAGTGTAGTGCAAAGCCACTACACTTCACGCCAGCCGACGTGATTCGTAGTATATTGAGAATATTCTTTGTTAACAGGTGGCCTCCATGCCTTACTCCATCGGCGAATTTGCCCGACTATGCGGGATAAATGCGACCACGCTTCGCGCCTGGCAGCGCCGCTACGGCCTGCTTAAGCCGCTGCGCACCGATGGTGGACACCGTCTGTACAGCGATGACGACGTCCAGCAGGCGCTGAAGATCCTCGACTGGGTGAAAAAAGGGGTGCCGGTTAGCCAGGTGAAGCCCCTGCTGTCGCGCCCCGGCGCGCGGCGCACCAACAACTGGCTGACGCTGCAGGAGACCATGCTGCAGCGGCTGAAAGAGGGAAAAATCGAGTCCCTGCGCCAGCTGATCTACGACGCCGGGCGCGAATATCCGCGTCAGGAGCTGGTAACCGAAGTGCTGCGTCCGCTGCGCAGCCAGGTCTCCGCCAACGTGCCAGCCATCATGACGCTGCGCGAAATCCTCGACGGCATCATCATCGCCTATACCTCGTTTTGCCTCGAAGGCGACAAGAAGGCGCCCGGGGATAACTTTCTGATCACCGGCTGGCACCTGACCGACGCCTGCGAAATCTGGCTTGAGGCGCTCAAACGTACCGGCCAGGGTCATCGCATCGACGTCCTGCCGGTGCCTCCCGCCGCCCTGGCGCCGGAGATTTTCCCCCAGCGCAACTGGCTGCTGGTTACCAGCGGCAAACTTTCCGCCGCCCGCCAGAGGCAGGTGGAACTCTGGCAGCAGCAGGTCGTCTCCCTCGAGGTAATTCCGCTCTAACCCCCTGTTTTCACTTACCCCCACTCTCTGTTCCGCCAGCGCCCGGTGGCGCGGCCGGCACACGCTTGCCCTTCGCACCACTCGCGATTTTCACCCCTTAAAACACTAATCATAACAACATGATTTTTAACACAAATAAAATATATTTTATCACAAACTTGGACAAATAATTTTATTTGTGTAAGTTTTAAGTATGCCATAACGCCACCCTATCTAGCCAGGATGTGATCCATGAGCACCTCGCCGTCCGTGATTCGTCGTTTCGTTGAGTACTACGCTGGGCTGGACGCGCAGCCGCCCGCGGCGCTGGCCGCGCTGTACCATCCGGACGCGACGCTGAGCGATCCTTTTGGGCAGCATCAGGGGCTGTTCGCCATCCAGCGCTACTTTACCCATCTGCTGGCCAACGTGGAGCAGTGCCGGTTCACCATCGACACGCCGCTCTGCGACGGCCAACGGTTCGCCGTGACCTGGACCATGCACTGGTCGCATCCGCGCATTGCCGGTGGAGAAACCCTGGCCCTGCCGGGTTGCTCGGTGGTGGACATCGCCGGGGAGCAGATCCTCCATCAGCGCGACTACTACGACGCCGGGGAGATGATCTACGAGCATCTTCCCCTGCTGGGCTGGGCGGTACGCGGCGTGAAGCGGAGGGTGCGCTCATGATGACGGTGCTCATCACCGGCGCCAGCTCCGGGATCGGCGCCGGTCTGGCGAAATCCTTCGCGGCGGATGGCCATCTGGTTATCGCCTGCGGGCGCGATGCTTCGCGCCTGGCAACGCTCCAGCAGTTCAGCCCCAACATCAGTGGGCGCCTGTTCGATATGACAGACAGGGACGCCTGTCGCCAGGCGCTGACGGGCTGTTTTGCCGACCTGATCATTCTCTGCGCCGGGACCTGCGAATACCTCGACCACGGGCAGGTGGATGCCGCCCTCGTGGAGCGAGTGATGGCCACCAACTTTCTCGGGCCGGTGAACTGCCTGGCGGCGCTGCAGACGCAGCTGGAGGCAGGCGATCGGGTGGTGCTGGTCAGCTCGATGGCGCACTGGCTACCCTTCCCGCGCGCGGAAGCCTATGGCGCCTCCAAGGCGGCGCTGACCTGGTTTGCCAACAGCCTGCGTCTGGACTGGGAGCCCAAAGGGGTGGCCGTCACGGTGGTCTCTCCGGGCTTCGTCGACACCCCGCTGACGCGCAAAAACGACTTCGCCATGCCCGGCCGGGTGAGCGTGGATCGGGCGGTGACGGCGATCCGCCATGGCCTGGTGAAGGGCAAAAACCACATCGCCTTCCCCACCGGTTTCAGCCTGGCCCTGCGGCTGCTGGCCAGCCTGCCATCGGGTATCCAGCGCCTGCTGTTGCGCAGGATGGTGCGCTCATGAACATCGCCATCATCGGCAGCGGCATCGCCGGGCTGACCTGCGCCTGGCGGCTGGCCGGACACCATCAGGTGACGCTGTTCGAAGCGGGCGCCACGCCGGGCGGCCACACCGCCACCGTGGATGTCGCCACGCCGCAGGGCACCTGGGCCATCGATACCGGATTTATCGTCTACAACGATCGCACCTATCCGCGCTTTATGGGCCTGCTCAGCGAGCTGGGGATCGACGGGCAAAAAACGCAGATGAGCTTCTCGGTTCACAACCCGACCAGCGGCCTGGAGTACAACGGTCACAGCCTGACCTCGCTTTTCGCCCAGCGGCGCAATCTGCTGAAGCCGGCCTTCTGGGGGCTGCTGAGCGAGATCGTCCGCTTCAACCGGCTGGCGAAACTGGCGCTGACCGAGGCGCTGGATCCGGGCGCGACGCTGGAGAGCTTCCTCGCCCGCCACCGTTTCAGCCCCTTCTTCGCCCGCCACTATATTCTGCCGATGGGAGCGGCCATCTGGTCGTCGTCGCTGCAGGAGATGCGCCGCTTCCCGTTGCCGCTGTTTTTGCGCTTCTTTGAAAACCACGGTCTGCTGGATATTCGCGATCGCCCGCAATGGTACGTGGTGCCCGGCGGTTCCCGAGAGTACGTTCGCGCCCTGCTCACCAGGCTCGGCGATCGTCTGGACCTGCGGCTCAACGCGCCGGTGCAGCAGGTGGACCGCCACCCGGCGGGGGTCACCCTGCGGCTGGCGTCCGGGGAGGCGCATTTTGACCAGGTGATTTTCGCCTGCCACTCCGCACAGGCCCTGGCGATGCTGGCGGCGCCCACCGATTCCGAACGAGAAGTCCTCGGGGACATCGGCTGGCAGCGTAACGAGGTGGTGCTGCACAGCGATCCGCGCTGGCTGCCGGAGCGCCAGCGCGCCTGGGCCAGCTGGAACTATCGCCTGAGCGACGGGGATCGGGCACGGGCCTGCGTCACCTACAACATGAATATTCTCCAGGGGCTGCCCGCGGGCGCGCCGCTGTTCTGCGTCACCCTCAACCCGGACGCGCCGGTGGACGATCGCTATGTCTGGCAGCGCTTCGTCTATG
The DNA here is from genome assembly GCF_020526085.1 of Klebsiella africana. Classification (NCBI taxonomy): domain Bacteria; kingdom Pseudomonadati; phylum Pseudomonadota; class Gammaproteobacteria; order Enterobacterales; family Enterobacteriaceae; genus Klebsiella; species Klebsiella africana. Next base: position 4,599,242 of record NZ_CP084874.1, read on the forward strand.
AGCATCCGCTGTTTAACCCGCAAAGCTGGTCGGCCCAGCTGCGGCGCGAAGAGATTAACGGCCAGCAGCGGAGCTGGTACTGCGGGGCCTACTGGTACAACGGCTTTCATGAGGATGGGGTGCGCAGCGCGCTCGACGTGGTACAGGGCATCGCCGCGGCGGAGGGCAAGTGATATGAACAGCTGCCTCTATCAGGGCGTCCTGCGCCACCGTCGCCTGCAGCCGAAGGCGCACCACTTCGTCTACCGCCTGTTTATGACCTGGCTCGACCTCGACGAACTGGACAGGCTGCCTGAGGCGGGCATCCGCCGCAACCGCCTGGCCGCCGCCGCCTGGTACGACGCCGATTATCCGCTGGGCGCGCCGCTGAAGGCCCAGGTGCTGAACCGGCTGGAGAGCCTGACCGGCAGCCGCCCGGCGGGACGCGTGATGCTCCTGACCCAGCTGCGCTACTTCGGCTTCCATTTTAATCCGGTCAACTTTTACTACTGCTATGACGAAGCCGACATCCTGCGCTGGGTGCTGGCCGAAGTGCGCAACACGCCGTGGAATGAACGTCATTACTACGCGGTGGACGGCCAGCAGGCGCGCCCGCTGGAGAAAGCCTTTCACGTTTCACCGTTTAACCCGATGGACATGGTCTATCACTGGCGCTTCAACGCGCCCGGCAAAACGCTGCACATGCACATTGAAAACCATCAGGCCAGCAAGGTGTTCGACGCCACCCTGGCCCTGAGCCGCGTGCCATTGACCCGCGCCAACCTGCGCGGGCTGCTGCTGCGTCTGCCGCTGATGACCCTGAAAACCGTCCTCGCCATCTACTGGCAGGCGCTGCGGCTGTGGCTGAAGCGCGTGCCGCTGTACAACCATCCTGTCAGCAGGAGTGAACGCTCATGACCGATCCCGTCTTTGCGCTTGAACCCGATGTGCCGCGCAACGTGCGGCTCGCGCGCTGGCTGCTTTTTCGTCTGCTGAGCGGCCTCCGCGAAGGCTCGCTCACCGTGCGCGAAGGGGCGCAGACTTTTCATTTTGGCGACCCCGCCGCCGCACTGCGCGCCGAGGCGCGGGTCTGCACACCGGAGGTGTACTGGCGTCTGCTGACCGGCGGCAGTCTCGCGGCGGCCGAGGCCTGGATGGACGGCGACTGGGAGAGCCACCAGCTGACGGCGCTGCTGCAGATCCTCGCGCGCAACGGCGAGGTGCTGGGGCGTCTGGAGCGCGGCTTTCGTCTGCTGGGCAAGCCCGTCGCCCGCCTGCGCCACTGGACCCGCCGCAACACCCGCGCTCAGGCGCGGGAGAACATCGCCGCCCATTACGACCTCGGCAACGAATTTTATGCCCACTTTCTGGATGACGACCTGCTCTACTCCAGCGCGCTGTTTACCGACGACCAGCAGGATCTGACCCAGGCCCAGCGGGCCAAGATGGCGCGCCTGTGCGACCAGCTGGCGCTCACTCCCGGCGATCATCTGCTGGAGATTGGCACCGGCTGGGGGGCGCTGGCCGAGTACGCCGCCCGCCATTACGGCTGCCGGGTCACGACCACCACCCTTTCCCGGGAGCAGCACCGCTGGGCTACCGAGCGCATGGCCCGCGCCGGGCTGCAGGATCGCGTCGAGGTGCTGCTCTGCGACTACCGCGATCTGCGCGGCGAGTACGACAAACTGGTGTCGGTGGAGATGATTGAGGCGGTGGGCCAGCGCTACCTGCCGGCCTTCTTCCGCACCTGCCAGGCGCGCCTGCGCCCGGGCGGTAGAATGGCCCTGCAGGCGATCACTATCCAGGATCAGCGCTATCGCGACTACAGCAAAAGCGTCGATTTTATCCAGCGCTACATCTTCCCCGGCGGCTTTTTGCCCAGCATCACCGCGATGAGCGAGCTGATGACCCGCCATACCGATTTTGTGGTGCGCAACCTGTTCGACATGGGCCCGGACTATGCCCGCACCCTGGCGCACTGGCGGCAGCGTTTTACCCACGCCTGGCAGGATATTGAAAAGCTCGGTTTTGATGAGCGCTTCCGCCGGATGTGGCTCTACTACTTCGGCTATTGCGAAGCCGGATTTAACGCCCGCACCATCAGCGTGGTGCAGCTCACCGCGGAGCGGGTATGACACGCCCGGCGCAGCACCTGCTGATGGCCCTCGCGTTCGATGTTTACTGGACGCTGGTGGTGATGTTGCGCGAGCGCGGTCTGCTGATCTGGCTGACGCTGGCCATTTTCGCCTGGCTGCGGTTGCCGGCGGCCAGTCGTCCGCCCGCCCTGCTGTTGGCCGCGGCGGGCTGCGGCCTGGACGCGTGCTGGGCGCTGGCGGGGCTGATCGATTTTCGCGGCGACAGCCTGCTGCCCCTGTGGATGGTGGCCCTGTGGCTGATGTTCGCCGTCGTCTGGACCCGACTGACCCGCACCACGACGCTTCCCGGCTGGGTGCTGGCCGCAACGGCAACCGTCGGCGGCCCGGTGGCCTACCTGATTGGCGCTCGCCTCGGAGCCATGACCCTGCTGGTGCCGATGGCGCTTGCCGTGGGCGCCATGGCCTGCGGCTGGCTGGTGCTCATGCTGTTGTTCCATCTGGGGATGGGGAGGCAAAAATGAGATTCGCCCTGTTACTGCTGTGGCTGACCGTCCTCGCCCCGGCGGCCCACGCCGCCGACTGGCTGACGTGGCGCCGCGTCGGCGAGGCGACCCTCACCTGGGGGCCGTTCACCGTCTATCACTCGCAGCTGCGCACGCCCAATGGCCGGTATGACGGCCCGCAGCAGGATCGGGCGCTGATCATCACCTACCGGCGCGACATCGATCGCGAGGCGCTGGTGGACGCCACCCGCGACCAGTGGCAGGCGCAGGGTATTTTGCAGCAGGAGCCGCGCAGCGAAGCCTGGCTGCGCATGCTGCAGGAGATCTGGCCGGACGTCGCGCCGGGCAGCCAGCTGGCGTTCGTGGTCAGCGGCGGCGAGGGGCAGTTCTGGTACCGCGCCAGCGCTGCGCAGACCGCCTTTACCCCGCTCGGCACGCGTCAGTCGGCGGCGTTCAGCACCCGCTTTCTCGCCATCTGGCTCGATCCGCGCACCACTTATCCCGAACTGCGTCAGCAGTTGATCGGAGGTACACCATGAAACGCATTCTGACCCTTGGCCTGGCGCTGCTGATGCTGATCCTCGCCGGCTGCAGCACCGAGGTCGCGGAGTACCGGCAGCAGCAGCCCGCCCTCGACATCTTTCACTATTTTCAGGGGCGAACCGAGGCGTGGGGGATGGTACAGGATCGTAGCGGCAAGCAGCTGCGCCGCTTCCATGTTGAGATCGATGGCGATGTCGTCGGCGACACCCTGACGCTCCATGAGCGCTTTGTCTATGACGATGGCGAGAAGCAGCAGCGGGTGTGGCGCATTCGCCGCACCGGCGATAACCGTTATCAGGGCACCGCCGGGGATATCGAAGGCGTGGCCAGCGGCCAGGCGGCAGGCAATGCCTTTCACTGGCGCTACAGCATGAACGTCGAGGCCAGCGGCAGCCGGTGGCTGCTGCACTTTGACGACTGGATGTTCCTGCAGGACGGCAGCCATTTGTTTAACAAAACCGAGATGAAGAAATTCGGCATTACGGTCGCCACCGTGACCCTTTTCTTTACCCGAACCACAGCAGAAGAGAGGACAGCGCCATGAACACGCAACCTGTCATTGGGATCAGCGGATGTTTAACCGGCTCAGCCGTGCGATTCGACGGCGGGCATAAGCGTATGGGCTTTGTGATGGATGAGCTCGCGCAGTGGGTGGCGTTTAAACCCGTCTGCCCGGAGATGGCGATCGGCCTGCCCGTTCCCCGCCCGGCGCTCCGCCTGGTGCAAACCCCGGTCGGGGAGATCCGCATGCGCTTCAGCCACGCCCCACACGAGGATGTGACGGAGAAGATGGCTGATTTCGCCAGCGCCCACCTGGCAACCCTGGGCGAGCTGTCGGGCTTTATCGTCTGCGCCAAATCGCCGAGCTGCGGGATGGAGCGCGTGCGGTTGTATGACGAAAAAGGCAATCGCGGGCGTAAGGAAGGCGTGGGGCTGTTTACCGGCGCCCTGATGGCGCGCTACCCGTGGCTGCCGGTGGAAGAGGATGGCCGGCTGCACGATCCGCTGCTGCGGGAGAATTTTGTCGAGCGCGTTTTCGCCCTGCATGAACTCAACGCCCTGCGCGCCCGCGGCCTGACCCGTCACGGCCTGCTGGCCTTTCACAGCCGCTACAAGCTGCAGCTGCTGGCTCACCATCAGGCGGGCTACCGGGAGATCGGCCCGTTCGTCGCCTCACTGCATGAATGGGAGGATCTGGAGGCGTTCTTCGAGGTCTACCGTGAGAAGCTGATGGCGATCCTCAAGCGGCCCGCCTCGCGGAAAAACCACACCAACGTGCTGATGCATATACAGGGTTATTTCCGCGACCAGCTGAACAGCCGCCAGCGCGGCGAGCTGCGGGAGGTGATCCTCAACTATCGCGCCGGGCTGCTGCCGATCCTCGCCCCGCTGACGCTGCTTAAGCACTATCTGGCCGAGTATCCGGATCGCTACCTGCAGGCGCAGAACTATTTTGACCCCTACCCGCAGGATCTGGCCCTGCGCCTGACGGTGAACTGAGGGGGACCAGGGCCAGCTGCCCGGCGGCGCTGCGCTTGCTGGTCCTGGGGGAAGGAGGTTTTCTGTAGGCCGGATAAGGCGTCAGCCGCCATCCGGCACTACCGCAGGTACGGTGCCTGACCGCCCGGCGGCGCTGCGCTTGCGCGGGCCTACGGGGTGTGAGCCCGCAGGAAGGAACGTAGACCGGATAAGGCATATATGCCGCCATCCGGCACAACCACAGGTACGGAGCTTGAAGTGCCCTGCCCGGCGGCGCTGCGCTTGCCGGGCCTACGTGTGTGAGCCTGCGGGAAGGAATGTAGGCCGGATAAGGTATGTATGCCGCCATCCGGCACTACCGCGGGTACGGCGCCTGACCGCCCGGCGGCGCTGCGCTTGTGCGGGCCTACGGGGGAGCCCGCAGGAAGGAACGTAGGCCGGATAAGGCATTTATGCCGCCATCCGGCACAACCACAGGTACGGAGCTTGAAGTGCCCTGCCCGGCGGCGCTGCGCTTGCCGGGCCTACGTGTGTGAGCCTGCGGGAAGGAATGTAGGCCGGATAAGGTATGTATGCCGCCATCCGGCACTACCGCGGGTACGGCGCCTGACCGCCCGGCGGCGCTGCGCTTGCGCGGGCCTACGGGGTGTGAGCCCGCAGGAAGGAACGTAGACCGGATAAGGCATATATGCCGCCATCCGGCATAAATGGAGCGCACCAGTTGTAGCCCGGCTAAGCGTAGCGCCAGCCGGGAACGCTCTTTCAACAACGCTATCGCATCAGAACCACGCCTCAAACATCCCGCCGACGTTCAGCGAATCCAGCTGCTGGTCTTTGGTGTTGTTGACCTTCGCGGTGTGCTCGTTGTCCACCTGGCCGCCGGTCACGTAGAAGCGCAGCATCGGGCGGAACTCCGGCCCCATGCCGATGGCGATGTTCTGCGACAGCGTCAGCTTCCAGCCGTGGTTATCCCCGCCCTGGTCGTAATCCACGCGCTGGTAGCCCGCTTCCAGCCAGGTGGAGTGCACGTCGTTCCAGAAGTACATCGGCCGGACGATGGCGCCGTAGTTTTTACGGTTGTCGGTGTTGTCCTTGCCGTTGTCGTAGTCGTGGAAGGCCAGCAGATACTCAATCTGCGCCTGCTGGGTGAACTTATGGCTGCCCTCGAAGCTGGCGTAGACCGTGGTCAGGTCGTCGGTTTTGTTGTAGACGCTGTTATCCGAGTTGTCGGAGTAGCGCAGGATCACCTTGTTCACCCCGCTGTCGTTGGTGTGGCTCAGCACCAGGCCGCCCTGCCAGGCTTCGAGACGCGCGTCGCTGTCCACCGCCTTCGAGTCAAAGCCGTAGTTGGCGTACACCTCGACGTCGATCGGCCCGGCCTTGATGTTGTGGGTTTTGGTGGTCAGCGCGTAGTGGCCGTTGTCGCCGGTATCGGAGCTGCCGGTACAGGTGATGCGCGACGGGTTGGTCTCGTCGGCCATCACTTCCGGGCTACAGGATTTCACCTGCGACACCGCCGCCACGTCGAACTGCACGCCGCCGATATCAAAGTTCTTCACTCCGGCGCCCTGGCCGTCGTGGTTCATCCAGAAGTAGTCGTTGATCCCCTGTTGCGGACGCTGGTGGAAGTCGCGGCCGGCCCAGATATAGGCGTTGGGGTTGGATTCCAGCACGTTGGTGACGCCGACGTAGGCTTTCTTCAGGTTAACTTCATCGCTCCAGTGGTCGAACATCACGTTGAGATCCCAGATAGCCCCCTGCGCGCTTTTGAAGGCCTTGCTGATCTGGAATTCGCCGCCGTTGCTTTCGTTGCCCAGACGGCCGATCGCCGAGGCGCCGTTGTAAGAGCCGTCGACGCCGACATATTTCTGGTCGCCGGTCTGGAAGTGGGCGCCATAGCGGGCGTAGCCGCTGAACTTGAGGCCGAACGGAATGGCCATATCCGGCGAGGCGGCGGTGGTCTGCGGGTTGGTGATCACGTCGACCTTTTTGTCGGCCGCGGCGTCGATTTTCGCCTGGCGGTCGGCCAGCGCTTTATCAACGGCTTTGGCGACGATGGCGTCGATCTGTTCCTGCGTAAATTCTTGGGCCATTACAGAGGTAAGCGGAAAAAACGCGGCGATAACCGCCATAGTTAATGGAAGCTTTTTTATCATTGTCATGAGTTTCTCAATATAGGTTAATTTTATTCAGACAATAACCAGCCTATTCTGAGCTGACAGAATATGTCGCTATCATCAGAACAAGTTATTTTTTATTTTGTACGGTCACAGAGGCATTACACAATTATCGCTACTTTTCCTCCTTCACTGATATTAAACAGATGGTCTTTAGGCACTGACAAAAAAAACAGCATGAACAAATAAACGCTATTTTCCGGCAGCGGACAGACGGCGTAATACATGCCCCCGTAGGGGCATGTCAGCAAAATTTAACCAAAGATATAAGTATTGACGAGATTTTCGAGTAATTCCTGACGCCCGCTGTGAGGCTGCGGATTCAGATTATGCTGCTCAGCGTACCGGGCAATATTATCCAGCGACATCTGCCCGCTCATAATTTTCCGCCCCAGCTCGCCCTGCCAGCCGGCATAGCGTTTTGCCAGCCCCTGTTCGAGCTTGCCATCCTCAATCATGCGCGCCGCCAGTTTAAGGGACAGCGCCATCACGTCCATGGCGCCAATATGGCCATAGAACATGTCGTATTTGTCGGTGCTCTGCCGGCGAACTTTGGCGTCAAAGTTCAGGCCGCCGGTGGTGAATCCCCCGGCTTTGAGGATCTCATACATCACCAGGGTATTTTCTTCCACGCTGTTCGGGAACTGATCGGTATCCCAGCCAAGCTGCGCATCGCCGCGGTTGGCATCAACGGAGCCGAAAATGCCCAGCGCGATGGCGCTGGTGATTTCATGGTGGAAAGAGTGCCCCGCCAGGGTGGCGTGGTTGGCTTCAATGTTCACCTTGATCTCATTTTCCAGACCAAACTGCTTCAGGAAACCATACACCGTCGCGACATCGTAATCGTACTGATGCTTAGTGGGTTCCTGCGGTTTCGGCTCGATAAGCAGCGCGCCGCCAAAGCCAATCTTATGCTTGTGCTCTACCACCATCTGCAGGAAGCGCCCAATCTGCTCACGCTCCTGGCGCAAGTCGGTATTCAGCAGGGACTCGTAACCTTCGCGGCCGCCCCACAGAACATAGTTTTCGCCGCCGAGCTGGTGGGTGGCGTTCATGGCGGTCACTACCTGCGTGGCCGCCCAGGCAAATACCTCCGGATCGGGGTTGGTCGCCGCCCCGGCGCCGTAGCGCGGGTGGGTAAAGCAGTTGGCGGTGCCCCACAGCAGTTTCACGCCGGTTTGCTGCTGTTTCTCCGCCAGCACCTCGGTCATGATGGCGAAATTATGCAAATACTCTTTCAGCGACGCGCCTTCTGGCGAGACATCGACATCGTGGAAGCAGTAATACGGCACGTTGAGTTTATAGAAAAATTCAAACGCTACGTCCGCTTTGCGTTTAGCCATTTCCAGCGCATCGCCCGCGGCCTGCCAGGGACGCTCAAACGAGCCGGCGCCAAACATATCCGCGCCATTCCAGCAGAAGTTATGCCAATAACAGGCGGCAAAACGCAGATGATCGGCCATGCGTTTTCCCAGCACGATTTCATCCGGATTATAGTGGCGAAACGCCAGCGGATTATCGGTTTTGGGTCCGGCAAAGCGAACGCGATCAACCTGGTCGAAATAGGTTTGCATGATGAACTCCGAAATTGAGAAACAGGAAAATTAACAACTGTGACACATCGTGTATTCTCATCGTCGGTTGCTCAATTACGTTATTTCACTCGGCGATTGAGAAAATGCTCAAATGTGAGCCATCTCGCAAATAAAACTATTTTAAATATCTCGCTTCGCGCGCGTATAGAGTACACTCCCTGGGGAATTCAGGTATCCATACCAAATTAAAATGCCGGTTTTGTCGCAATGTCTGCCTGCCAAAAAATTAGTGGCGGATAACGGTTCAACGCAGGCGATACAGGCCTTTGCTTCGAGGATCACAGAAGTAAAAAAACATAATTACGTAATTTAAAAACGTAATAGATTCTTCCAGGTCAACTGTGTCAGAAAGTGTTTCACCTACACAAAACAAACCGGAGTCTGCTTAGAATGAGTAAAAACATAATGCACAGTCGGCATGATGAATATCATAAATTAACCCGCGGAGAACGAATTGGTTATGGCATGGGCGACTTTGCGCAAAACCTGGTTTTCGGCACAATTGGGGGTTTTCTGGCTTTGCATATGCTGACGGTAAATACCATCAGCACGGCAACGGCAGGCTTTATTTTTCTTTTTGTCCGTATCATTAATGTGTTTTGGGATCCGATGGTCGGAACCTATGTGGATAAACGAACCTCGAAAGCAGGGAAATATCGTCCATGGCTGTTAAGAGCCGGCGTGCCGCTGGTGATCCTGTCGGCATTACTGTTCGCGCCCATCCCTGGAGTGAAAGGTTCGGTGGCCTTCGCCTTTATTATTTATCTGGCGCTGGACCTGGTTTATTCCTTAGTCAATATTCCCTATGGCTCGCTGAATGCCTCGCTGACCCGCGACCCGGAATCGATCGATAAACTGACCAGTACCCGCATGATGCTGGCCAACAGCGCCAACCTGCTGGTCTATACCCTGTTCCCGATGTTTGTGCAGATGGCGGCGCCGAAAGATCGCAGCCTGAAGGACACCGGCTTTTTCGGCCTTAAGCTGAATCTGGGCAACTATACCGATCCGTCAGCGAACTACGCCTGGTTTGGTGTGTACGCCATCTATATGATCATCGGCGCGGTGGCCCTGTTTATCTGTTATAAATTCACCAAAGAACGCGTTGTCGCGACCGCCGAGCAGACCGCCAACGTCAAAACTACTGACCTTTTCCACGAACTCAGACATAACCGCCCGCTGGTGATCCTCGGCATGTTCTTCATGCTGGCCTTTACCTTCATGTTCTTCATGAACACCGTTAACGGCTTCTTCAACCAGTTCGTCGTCGGCCATTCCGAATGGATGGGCGCCGTGGGTCTCGTCGCGTCTATTCCCGGCATCGCCTTCCCGGTGTTCTGGCCGAAACTGAAAAAAATCTTTGGCAAAAAAGGCTTCTTCCATCTGTTCCTCGCCATGTTCATCGTCGGCGAACTGCTGACCTACGTCTGGTCCCGCGAAGGGATGCACGACGCCCTGTGGCTGGCCTACATCGCCACCTTTATTAAACAATGGGGCTTAACCTCCGCCACCGGCTTTATGTGGGCGCTGGTACCGGAAGTTATCGCGTACGGCGAATTAAAATCGGGCAAACGCAATGCCGCCATTATCAATGCCATTATGGGACTCTTCTTCAAGATCGGCTTCACTATCGGCGGCGCGATCCCGCTGTGGCTGCTGGCGGTGTATGGATTTAATGAAAGCGGCGCCGTGCAGAGCGCCAGCGCCATCGATGGGATCATTATGACCGCCGTGTGGATCCCGATCGCGCTGGCGGCTATTTCGATGGTGATTATTCAGGTTTATCCCATCTCCGATAAACATATTACCGACATCAACCGTCAGCTGGATGAGATCCGCGTGTAGTTAAAAAAATTATAAATCAGACCGATCCTTAACTTTCCATTTTAAAAGGTGTAATGAAATGTCACTTATTCAAAACCCGATATTACGCGGCTTCAATGCCGACCCCAGTATTATTCGCGTCGAGGATACGTACTATATTGCCAACTCGACGTTTGAGTGGTTCCCGGGCGTGCGTTTACATGAGTCGAAAGACCTGAAAAACTGGAACCTGCTGCCTTCGCCGCTCTCCACCACCACCCTGCTGGACATGAAGGGCAACCCCTCCTCCGGCGGCATTTGGGCGCCGGCGCTCTCCTGGGCCGATGGGCAATTCTGGTTGGTGTATACCGATGTGAAGGTCACCGAAGGCGCCTTTAAAGACATGACTAACTACCTGACCACCGCGAAGGATATTCGGGGCCCGTGGAGCGACCCGATCAAGCTGAACGGCGTCGGGTTTGACGCCTCGCTGTTCCATGACGACGATGGCCGGAAATATATCGTCCAGCAAACCTGGGATCACCGGGAGTACCATCACCCCTTCGATGGCATTACCTTAACGGAGCTGGATACCAACACGCTGAAGTTAATGCCGGAAACCGCGCGCACCATCTACCGCGGCACCGCCGTGGCGCTGGTCGAGGGGCCGCACCTCTATAAACTGAACGGCTACTACTATCTGTTTGCCGCCCAGGGCGGCACCGTGTTTACCCACCAGGAGGTGGTGGCGCGGTCGAAAACCCTCGAGGCCGACAGCTTCGAAACCGAGCCGGGCGACGTGTTCTTAACCAACGTCGACACCCCGGACAGCTACATCCAGAAACAGGGTCATGGCGCACTGGTCTCCACCCCGGAAGGCGAATGGTATTACGCCTCGCTCTGCGCCCGGCCGTGGAATCGCCCGGGGGAATCCATCTACGATCCACGCGGCTGGTCAACCCTCGGCCGGGAAACCGCGATCCAGAAAGTGTACTGGGACGACGAGGGCTGGCCGCGTATTGAAGGCGGTCACGGCGGGAAAACCTTCGTCGAAGGGCCGAAAGACGCCCTCTTCACCGAAAGCGCCAGCGATAATAGCCAGCAGGATGACTTTACGTCGCCAGCGCTCGACCCGAACTGGAATACCCTGCGGGTGCCGTTTACGGCCAAGATGGGCACCACCGGTAACGGCAAATTAACCTTAATCGGCCAGGGTTCGTTAGCCAATACGCATGACCTGTCGCTGATTGCCCGCCGCTGGCAGGCCTTCTATTTTGACGCCGCGGTGAAGGTGAAATTCGAGCCCTTCAGCTACCAGCAGATGGCCGGATTAACGAATTACTATAACGACCGCCACTGGAGCTTTGTCTTCCTGACCTGGAATGAAATTAACGGCAAGGTCATCGAAGTCGGCGAAAATAACCGCGGGAAATACACATCGTACCTGAAGGATAACGCCATCAAGGTGCCGGACGGCGTGGAATACGTCTGGTTCCGGACCAAAGTCCGCAAGCAGACCTACAGCTATGAATACAGCTTCGATGGCGTGACGTTCACCGAGATCCCGGTCCAGCTGGATGCCGCGGTACTGTCCGATGACTATGTGTTGCAGAGCTACGGCGGGTTCTTTACCGGGGCGTTCGTCGGCCTGGCGGCGGTAGACTACGCCGGGTACGGCACCCAGGCTGAGTTTTATCAGTTCGAGTATCAGGAGCTGGGCGATAGGTTAGCGGCCGATGGCAGCTATAGCTGGGAGGCTGGCGAGGCGCGGGATAAGTAAGGGAGAACAGGCCCACGCTACCGGTAAGGTAGCGTGGGGTTTGTGGAATGCGGGAACGCAACGGTTATGCGCTTCCGATTTTTTTCAGGCTTGCGCCGCAGAAGGCGAACACGGTCTCCACTCCCACAGCAAGATCCGTTGTGATATTTAAAAAGCGATCCACCTGGAATCGCGCATCTGGTGGGTTGATCGGCAAGGATTTTGCGAGCATCATCGCATTTATTTAGCTGCCACTGTAACGCTATGCCCTCCAGCACGACCCTGCAACACGCGATCGAGAACATCACCATCTGGCGCAAAGGCGAACAGCGTGCGCCGCATAAGCCACTGTTGCTGCTGTACGTCCTCTCGCAGTACCAGCGCGGCCATGCGCGGATGTTCGACTACGCCTCGGAGATACGCGATGAGCTGCATAGCCTGCTGGAACGCTTTGGCCCGCAGCGTCGCCAGTACCGGCCGGACATGCCCTTCTGGCGCCTGAAAGGCGACGGCTTCTGGGAGTTGCACAACAGCGACCAGTGTTCAACCCAGGGCAGCAGACAGCCGCCCGGCAAAGAGCTGGAGCTCTGCCACGTCGCCGGCGGCTTCGATGAGCCACATTTTGCGCTACTCAACAGAAATAAGAGGCTGATAAATACCCTCGCCCATCAGATCCTCGAGGCGCACTTTCCGGAGAGTATTCAGGAAGAACTGGCTGAAGAGATGGGGTTTGATCTGCAGCAGATCCGCAAAGAACGCGACCCGCATTTTCGCCAGCAGGTGCTGCGCGCCTATAACTATGAGTGCGCGATCTGCGGCTTCAATATGCGCCATGATAATACTTCCGTCGCCCTGGAAGCGGCTCATATCAAATGGAAGCAGCACGGCGGCCCCTGCGAAATCCCTAACGGTCTGGCGCTCTGCGCGATTCACCATAAGGCTTTTGATAAAGGCTCCATTGGTCTGGATGAGGATATGCGCATCCAGGTTTCGCCGGCGGTGAACGGCGGGGGCATCGTTGGCAGGCTGTTCTGGGATTTTGATGGTAAGCCGATTACCTTGCCGCAGGGGAAAGAATGCTATCCGCAGGAGGGATTTGTGGCGTGGCACCGGCGGGAGGTGTTCAGGGGATGAAGGGGGGAGGGTGTGTGGCAATGAGCGGGATTTGTGTTTGCTTAGCTTTGCATCCCTCAGCCTGTCGTCAACCTTCTAAACAGGCATCAAACACGCCGGGGAAACATAAAGGGGGATCAAACGCCCCACAGAATTAGGCTGAAGGACGCTCGTTCCATGCATCACTGAACTGAATATTCCCGTCGTGGATTCTCCAGGTGATTTTCTCATATTGCAGGCTAACGCTTTCAACATGGTTAATTTTGTCATTCGAGGAAAGTTTGCAATTAGGTACACCACAGTTAACCCCGGTTATTCTGACCTGCTCCATAAGTACAGAATAATAGGCCACTTCCTGCCCTGCGTGGTTGATATGGTAAAACTTGATTTCTGCACTTTGTAGCGTCTGCCCCGTTGCGGCGGCCTTGTAAAGGTATGGGGTCGAACTATCCACTTCTTTTTCAATCATCATTGACGAATGCTGACGCGTGCCCGTAATTTTCCCATTAGCACTGTCCACAGGCAGGTTAACACCATGACTCAATCCGATGATTTCGATACTTCCCTCTCGATCCTGAACATCAACAGACCCTTTAATGTCTGCGCCACCATCGTCTTTAAGCCACATATACGGAGGAATTGGCATCTCATTTGCTCCTTATCGTTGAAATTAACTTCAATGTCATAATGTAAAGTACAGTTGAAAGGAATATCACTATTATCAGCGATATATAAAAGAAAGTGTCATACATCGTATCGGCATTCACACTCCCGAATAAGAAGTGGCAAACATCCCTTGCGATATCATAATCGAGGTAGATTTCCGGCCTTGGAAGTGCACGTCCCAGAACCAAAAACAGCAATATAAAATAAATAATCTTACTTATTTTACGAGCAAGAGATGTTAGAGCCACTGGCAATAACCTCCACCCAACCACGAGCCATAAGGGAACGCATGCAGGGAACGTGAACCAGTGATGTATTCATAAGCGCATTCCGGATCATGGCAAAATCAGAATTATGGCCGATAGTAATACAACCCTCGGAAACCGTACCCGGATGCAAACGGAAGTTACCACGTTTCACACCTTCGACCCACGTCTCATCGTCGATTCCGTGGTCGTCACGCCATAATGCAAACCAATCGCTTTTACCAAATTCACGATAACCTATAATCTTATTGACCGTATCCTTAATTTCTCGTCCCTTTTGGGAAAACCAGTTTCCTTCATTGCGGTCAACAATCCAGTATTTTCCCAAGGGCAGCGGACCATCTTTCACTACTGCGCTGCATGCAGCTTTATTGCGATATACACCCCGCCCTGAATGGCCATAAAAACACCGACGCCGTACAAATTGAAAGGCGCATAATCGGCACCATTTAATATCAACTTCCCCTGTAATGCCATGATATACCATCGTTCCTTAGTGATTTGAGATATGGTAGTGGCTGGTTTAGAAAGGTTCCAGAGTTAGGCTATAATTTTCAGATAATATTAATTTTATTAGGCGTTGGGGTTAAAGCATTAGGTAGCATGTAGTGGCAGTTTTTTGTTATTATTTCAGAGAAAATTGACATTCAGCTTATAAATGAACGAGCATTTTACCAACACCTTCTATAAACATAACTTTTTAGCCTCACATCTTTTTATATTTTTGAGGCTTTGATATTGGGCAGAAATTATGATTCCAGCTTCGCGTCGGACACTAATCTAAAAATCTTATCGGAATAATGCAATCACATTAAGAATAAATAAATTACTAACATCAGGATTTGTTTTTAAAATATCGAGTTAAGTTATTTTAACATTGTCTACTTTGCGAAAAAAGCTATGCATAACCCCGCAGAGCGGGGTTATTTATTAATCACACTATAATTTTTTAGTGGATAACTTCATTGGATTGTTGTCACGCAGTACAATCAAATGTTCAGGTTCTGACGCAAACCAAGCAGAAGACCCCCAAGCAATCTCCGAAATTGCTTTTCTAAATTGAGGTGACCCTCTATCTGAAAAAGCCGTGAGGAAGGCCAAGTTCTTTTCACTGAATCCAGCCTCGAGAGCTATTTTGGTTAATGTAATTTTTCGCTCTCTATTAATTGGTCCATCAGTGGCAACAACTTCAACAAATACAAAGAGCATATCATCACCAGATTCATCCTCCCCCAAATCTATAAGAATGATATCGGGTAGTGCTTTGGAGGGATCTATAGCTAAGCCTAAATCAGTTGCTAAAGCCTCATCCCTAGCTACAACTTTATTACCCGACTCTGATAACCAAAGTACTGCAGGTGTTTTTAAAAAGTCCACAGCAAATTTTTCAATAACAGCCTTTGCTATAACACTTGACGGCCCTGGAGCAAGCATTCTAATTTCGCCATTAGGAAAAGTAACTGCGACTGCATCGGTAGCAATCTTAGCTCCAGACTTAAGCAATCTAATTCTAGACAAAGCGGCTTTGTTTAAATAATTTTTTTGCCAATTATCTATCGCTATCTCTAAATCATTTGCTGATAAATCAGCATCAAAAAGATCTGCAAATACCTTATTTAAACAATATCGAGGAGCAGACGAAGTTGTCGCGATACCTTCTCGTAATAAAACTGCACGACATGGGATAAGACCATTTTTGATAGTCTCATCCCTAATCGGTTCTCGAGTATTTTCGGCATACCACGCATCCGAAGGCTGGATTCTTTTTCTCTTAAGAGAATTAGCTACCCATTGAAGCCTTTCTTCTTCTCCAGTAAGTACTGCTTGTGAATCTCCCATATTCACTACTTGATTAGGCCTGATCCATCTTTCTTGCCCCTCAATTGCCCCAGCATAAAACATAACAAAAATTGTCTTACCAGCCATCTCTCTAATGAGATAATTACGATTTTCGGTACCTTCTGGGAAAATTTTAGGCAATCTTTCATGAATAATTGTCAAGTCAGGAACTGTAGGTAGACTCATTTCAAACTACTCCATAGAAACTAGCGATCTTTTCTTCGATAAGTTCTTTTTCTGAAGTGGAATTCAGTAGCATTTGCAGTTCACTAAGCTGCTCCAGAGCTGGCAACGGTATTGAGTTAAGCTCAAAGGCAGAAACCGCAACACTACCGCTAATGCATCTAAAGGCTCTGTCAACGACCCGAGAATTAAGTAATGCAGAAATTACTTCTGGACTGATCTGATTTAAGATACCATTCGGATATACAATATTTATGTGGTTTTCAACCACAACACCACCTGATATATCAATGAAATTCTGAGGTAAGAGAGCAGCTAAAATTCGCTTATCTTGCTCTTTCGAAGTTGTCCTTTGTACTAAGACACATTCTTTCGAGGTTAAAAGATATTCCTGTTTCTGTCGGACTTCAACGTATGGGACATGGTTTTTACGAGCAGCATTAAAACTAAAGCCAACAGGAGTGATTGATTCAGCCCATATCAAGGGGTAAGAAATAGCATTTTTACTTTTTCGTAGCTGATCTTTAAATCTATTCCAGACCAACTGTCCAGTAGAAACTGAATAACCAAGGTCAGCCAATCGAGTGGGCATATGTCTTAATCTGTTAAGGAAATTGATATCTTGTTTACCGCGTGGTAATAACCATGTTTTTCCACCTTTTTCAATATAAACATTACCTACCTTCTCTACTCGAGCTTTGTTCAACCCTTTAGGAATGAGTAGCGACACATTAGTTTGTTGTTTATGTTGCCCTGCTTTGAATACTGTTAGCATTGTTTCCTGCAGGACATCATCAAATACTCCGTCTCTATCAGTTACAAAGTCGAATGCCAGAGGTGACATTGTTTCGGTTAGTAGTTTTCTTAGCGCAGTAAAATACTGCCCCCCTAAAAATGACGTTGGCGTGAGAAAAGCCACAACGCCAGTGTCAGGCCGAACGAATCTTGCTGCTAAATCAGTAAACAAACCATAGAGATTCGCATGTCCAAACAACGAACGAGAAAATTTGCTTCGCATTTCAGGAGAAAGAGTCACTCTTCCATAAGGAGGGTTGCCAATTACCAGGTCAAATTCTCCTATATTTTCCTGCGTCAATGCATCTCCAACGATTATTATATCTGCTGGTAATCTACGCTTCGTTTCAATACAAAGTTTAATTAACACAGACTCAAGTAATACCGCACTCATCCAAGCCGCGAAAGGATCAATTTCGATTCCTTTCAATCTTTTAACCAAGCGCCTAAATATCCATTCAGGAGAATTTCCTTTTTCTTTACTGAGCATCCTTAGAGCCACTGGAGCGAGAAACGCTCCACCTCCACACGCAGGATCAATTACGCTGGCTTTTGAGAAATCAACTCCGGCTTGTTCTGAGAGATCAAGTAACCTTGAGACCAACGGTGGAGGTGTATAATAAGCACCCATATCTGATCTATATGTAACCGGCAGCATCACTGTGTAAATTGATCCAATCAGATAGCCTGCATCTTCTGAAGGAAATCGAGAAATCAGTACACCTGTTGCTGATGCTAACTCTTTAGTTTCATCTGAAAGTAAAATGAACTCTACTGAGGCAGGAACTGATCTAAGTCGGATTGAACTTTTATGCTTCTTGCTTAGAGTATTCCAATATGCTGCCACAATACATGAACAGTAAGAGCGAGCATAAATCAATCGTTCGTTGTCAACCTTAATGCCACTTGCATGATTTTTAGCCATGATTTTGCAGGTTTGATATTTTTGCAGAAGAGAGCTAGTCTTTTCTTTCAAAAAATCAAGCGGTTGCGTAGTCATAATTAAAATCCTAATAATTCCAGTATACGGCCACATTATCTGGTGGCAATGCTAAACAGTTAACCTAAAGAATAACATGCACAGTAACATTCACATACTAGTGATCTCCTTTGATCTCCTCCCTGAAAACTGATCTCCTCCCTGAAAACAGTGCCAGGCTAAACCGAAGTCTTCGGTCTTTCTTCCATCTCACAGAGAGGCACATCGCCATGAAAAAGACCCGCTATACCGAAGAACAGATAGCATTTGCGCTGAAACAGGCCGAAACCGGCACTCGGGTGGAGGAAGTCTGCAGAAAGATGGGCATTTCTGAAGCCACATTTTACAACTGGAAGAAAAAGTTTGGCGGCATGGGCGTGACAGAACTGCGCCGCCTGCGCCAGCTTGAGGAAGAGAACCAGCGTCTGAAACGTCTGGTGGCTGATTTAAGTCTGGACAAGGAGATGCTGCAGGAAGTTATCAAAAAAAGTTCTGAGGCCGCCTCAGAAGCATCAGGCGGTGCATTTTCTGCGGGAGGCTTACCGTATCAGTGTCCGACGGGGATGCGGACTGCTGATGCAGAGCAGAACCGTTTACCACTGGCAGAGCCGGCGGGGTGATCGGGCGATAACCCTGCGTATCCGGTAAATAGCGGAAACCCGGATCCGCTACGGTTGCCCGCGTTTTCATATTCAGCTGCTTCAGCTGCGGCGGGAAGGCTGGCCTGTTAACCACAAGAAAACACACCTGATTTACTGTCTAAAAGGCCTCAACCTGCGCAGAAAGCGCCCCCGCAGGCATGTCAGTGCAGCACATCGTCAGCAACGTCCGGTCCTGACCGGTGTCGATCAGTGCTGGAGTATGGATTTCGTGTCGGATAACCTGTTTAACGGACGACGTTTCCGGGCGCTGACTGTAGTGGATAATTTTAGTCGGGAGTGTGTGGCGATCCATGCCGGAAGGTCGCTGAAAGGTGAGGATGTGGTCGGTGTGATGGAAAGGTTGCGGGTGCCGGGCAAGCGCCTGCCAGTACGTTTTCAGACAGATAACGGCAGTCTGCGGGATGAATGCCTGAACATTCACTGGTTCCTGTCGCTGGAAGATGCGCAGGACAAACTCGACAAGTGGCGCAGGGAGTACAGTCAATTTACTTAAGACATTATAGATTTAATGTAATCTTTGATAACATTAAACAATTAGTATGAAACCAATCTTCCAAGTTAGGCCCCCAGAGGGTGTTAATCTAAAAACGGGAAAAGTTATGGAAAGCATAGTTTTTTTTAATAACAAAGGTGGTGTAGGTAAAACCACCTTACTGTGTAATGTTGCTGCCTATCTAAGTTTGGAACTTAACAAAAAGGTACTGGTCGTTGATGCTGATCCTCAATGTAATACTACTTCGTATTGTTTAGGTGAGCAGAAGATATCTCAAATATATAGCAATGAAAAACGAATTACTATCGAGCACTTTTTAAACCCCGTGCGTCGAGGAAAAGGATATGCTTCGGAAAGAATAGTCCCTATCAAAACAGGTAGGTTTGGGTTTGATCTAATACCAGGAGACCCCAAATTAGCTCTGAGCGAAGATTTTTTAGCATCCGATTGGGATCCAGCAGTAGCTGGGAAACCTCGAGGCATGCAAACAACATTTGTCTTCTCTCATCTTTCCTCACTATATAATGACTATGATTATGTATTATATGATGTTGGTCCATCCTTAGGTGCTTTGAATAGAGCAATAATTATATCATGCGACTTTTTCATAATTCCAATGTCTGTTGACATGTTTAGTTTGTTGGCATTAAACAACATTAACCTGTCATTAAAAAATTGGATGAATGGTATTAAAGCCGGCTTAAAAAACCATATAGCCGAAGAAGGGGAAGAATTCACAATTGGAAATGAAAGCTTGGAATGTAATTTGCAATTTTTAGGTTATGCAATGCAGCAATACCGAGGAAAAACAGTACGAGGTGAGAAAGTAAAAGTTAATGCTTATGAAAAAATAGCATTAAAAGTCCCTAAAATTATAAAGACAGAAATAGTGGCAAACTACTCTCACAATAAAAACATTGATTTTGAACTGGGTCAAATTGAGAACATGTATAGCCTAATTCCATTATCACAACTGGCCAATGCACCTATTTTTTGCCTTAAGAATAAAGATGGTGTCGTGGGGTCACATTTTTCCAAAGTAAATGACGCCAAGAAATTATTTGACAGCATTTGCTTAAATATCCTAAAAAATATTGAGGCAGTTAAACCATGATAAATTGGGATGAAGCTTTAATATCTGATCTAGCCAGAAGAAAATGCATTCTTTTCCTTGGTGCAGGTGTATCAATGAATAGCACTGGTAACGGAGGAGTCAGGCCTCCAAGTTGGAAGGAGTTTTTGGAAAACTGTTTGCCGGAACTGAACGCGGCTTCTTCAACCCAAATAAAAAAACTAATAAAAAATGAAGATTACTTAACGGCATGTGAGCTAATCAAGTCAAAATTAGCAAAAGGTAAATTCGACCACATAGCTAAGAATGCATTTTTAACCCCACAGTATACTAAAGCAGAAATACACGAACTTTTATTCAAGTTGGATTGTAGAATTGTAGTTACTCCAAATTTTGATAAAATTTATGAAACTTTTGCGATAAGAGAAACTGAAGGCACGGTAAGTGTTCGGAACTATTATGATACAGATATAGTTTCTGCAGTGAAGGATAGCGGCAGGGTCGTTTTGAAGATTCACGGTACAATTGACAATACCTCAAAATTAATTTTCTCTAGGACCGATTACGCCAGTGCAAGATCGCAGCACAGAGATTTTTATGAAATACTCAATGCATTAGGATTAACACACACATTCTTATTTATAGGATGTGGGGCAAATGATCCGGATATCAGATTGCTGCTTGAAGATGCATTTTTCAAACATAATGCCGTAAAACCACACTATATGGTTGTCTCAGACAAGAGTATTCATAAAGACATGATGCCTGTTATCGAAAAAACATTAAATGTCAACATGCTTGTTTACAAAACCAGTAAAGGTAGCCATCAAGAATTAATTGATAGTTTAAAAACTTTAGTCCAACAAGTTGAGATTGCACGAGTTGAATTAAAGGAGAATATGAATTGGTAACCCCCCCCCCTCATTCATATATTTTAAATGAGGGGGTAGACTCAGCAAAATCGAATGGTGATATGTAGCCATTAGAATTACTATAAATATAATCAGCCCACCACTGCACCATCAATCTCCGCCCATCCAAATATTCGGACGTATGGATATAAGCTGCACGCACATTGTTATGCTTTGAGTGACTCAACTGGCGTTCTATCGCATCATCGTTCCATCACCCTGACTCACCGAGCGCACCACGCGCCATCGTCCTGAATCCATGCCCGCAAACCTCGGTTTTCGTGTCATATCCCATCGCACGCAATGCGCTGTTTACCAT
This sequence comes from Klebsiella africana, assembly GCF_020526085.1. NCBI lineage: Bacteria > Pseudomonadati > Pseudomonadota > Gammaproteobacteria > Enterobacterales > Enterobacteriaceae > Klebsiella > Klebsiella africana. Next base: position 4,620,474 of record NZ_CP084874.1, read on the forward strand.
GTTTTCACTCATAACCTTAGTTGCGTCATGATCCCCCGGAAACAGCAGCTCTTTATTACCACTAATCTGCTTTAACTGGTCTAACAGAATCATCGCCTGCCGACTAAGCGGAACGATATGCTCCTCTTTCATCTTAATGCCACGGTACGAGTAACGCACACCTTTAATTTCTTCTCGTTTTGCAGGTACTCGCCAGAGAGATTTATCGAAGTCGAACTCATCCCAACGCGCGAAACGTAACTCACTGGAACGCACAAAAGTTAGTAAGGAAAGCTCGACCGCGATATGCAGCAAGACGAGCAAGAAACTCAGGGAACCGGCTTGAAGGTAAAGTGGGGTAATGTCGCGCTTTGGTTGTCGATAGCGCACCGGCCATATCACTTGCTGGATTTGAGTCGATGTAATCGTTCTGTACGGCATAACGCATAATGGCCGTGACGCGCTGTTGCAGGCGCTGAGCAACGTCGTGTTTACCACTGGCATCAACTTTTTTAATCGGGGCTAACAGGCGGCTGATTTTGAGCTGGCAAATGTCGGACGAACCGATATGAGGGAAGATATAAAGCTCAAGATAGCGAAGAACGCGCGATCGATGGTTTCGAAAGTATATGCATCCGAATTCTCGGCCTGAGCTTCTTTCTGTTCGGCTTTTGGGTCAATGCCCTGCATTAACAGCTTTTTAGCTTCATCACGCTTTGCTCATGCCTGAGCAAGCGTCACAGTAGGTCAAACAACAAACGCGAGGCGATCCTCTTTCTTGTCGGAGGGGCGTCTGTATTTCATGCGCCAGTATTTAGACCCCTTGGCCGAAACCTCGAGATACAACCACCGCCATCGGCCATTTTGTAGTTTTTATCTTTTGGTTTTGCGGTCTCGACCTGTCTGCCGTTGAGCTTCATTTGGGACACATTTCTAATCGAAGTTAAAATGCCCCCAATGGCATCCGGATTTCAACGGACGGACTCGGACCACTCAGACGTAAAAATCGCTGCAATCATTGATTTTTAAGGGATAATTAGACTTACTCAGAAGGTCTTGGAAGAATACTTGGTGCCGAAGGCCGGACTCGAACCGGCACGTATTTCTACGGTTGATTTTGAATCAACTGCGTCTACCGATTTCGCCACTTCGGCACTGAAGGGGATGCGGAAACGTTCTGGATTATACCTGTCGGCGGCGGTCATGCAAGCGACAGCGTGTCGCCATTGCGCTAAGTGTTGAAAAAAACAGCGCTATCCTGCGCGGCGTCACCTTTTACGATCGTTTCGGGGCGCGACTGCCACCAACCCCCTCCTCTCACAACCCCGCGACCCCAACTCCGCCTGCCAGCTATACCCTTTCCCCGTTAAGCCCCCAAACCCCACTCAAAATTATCTCAAATTTTTCTCATTTCACTCTCACCTGCATTCCTATCACCATCCATTTCTCCCCAAACCAATCCCCAATATCCCCTCCCCCAATACTTCCCCCAACCCCATCCACCACCATTCCTATATATTCCAGAAAGTTTTAGCCAATGCCTTTTTGTTATTCATCCGCCCCGCAGTCAAATATTAATTTCATCAATATTTTTATAACTTTACATTAATGAAAAGTTTTCTTTTTGCCGTTTATTCCAGGATTTTCCTCAGGCGTGAAGGGTTCCGGTAAACACTATTTTTACTAGTCGCTGTACGAGTCTTGATGGACATATTCACTCGGTGAATTAACTCAGGAGAATACTTGTGACGACGTTAAAACCTTTGCTGGCCCGCAATCGCTGCTGGGTGCGGCAGAAGTATCAGTATGACCCGTACTATTTCGAAAAATGGATCGACGGGCAGCGGCCCCTCAGCCTGCACGGCTGCGTCTACGATCTGGCTTCCGGCCATTTAACCACCCTCGTCGAACACCTCTCACCGCAGGAGCACGCCCCATGAATACGTTTCGTCAGGACTCTCTCGCCGGCATCGTCGTCTTCCTTGTCGCCCTGCCGCTGTGCCTCGGCATCGCCCAGGCCAGCGGCTTACCGCCCTTCGTCGGCCTGCTGACCGGCATTATCGGCGGCCTGGTCGTCACCGCCCTCAGCCCCTCCCGCTTCGCCGTCAGCGGCCCCGCCGCCGGACTGGTCACCATCGTCGTCGCCGCCATTGAATCCCTGGGTTCCTTCTCCGTCTTCCTGATGGCGCTGGTGCTGGCCGGCGTGCTGCAGCTGCTGTTCGGCATCCTGCGGGCCGGGCGCTTTATCTCGCTGGTTCCCGCCAGCGTCATCAAAGGCATGCTGGCGGCGATCGGCATCTTGCTGATTATGCAGCAGATCCCCGTCGCGCTTGGCACAGCGGAAGAGACCGGGCTTGCCGAAGTGGTGCAAGGCAATGCCGCTTTCTCTGTCACTGCGATTGCCGTCGCCGCGGGCGGCCTGCTGGTACTCTGGCTGTGGGGTTCGCCGCTTATCCGCCGGGTGAAGAGCCTGCGCTGGATCCCCGGGCCGCTGATCGCCGTTCTGCTCGGCTGCGTAACCACCCTGCTGCTGACCCATTTTGCGCCGCAGCAGCTGGCCGCTCTGCCGCGTATTACCCTGCCGGCGTTCGGCAGCCTCGGCGATCTACTGGGCGAGCTGGAATCTCCGGCGTGGAGCGCATGGCGCAATCCGTCGGTATGGGTGGTGGCGCTGACCCTGGCGCTGGTCGCCAGCCTCGAAACCTTGCTCAGCCAGGAGGCGCTGAAAAAGCTGCGCCCGCAAAATCCGCCGCCTTCGCCGAACCGCGAAATGGTCGCCCAGGGCGTGGGCAATCTGCTCTCCGGCGTGCTGGGGGCAATGCCGATCACCGCTGTCATCGTCCGCAGCTCGGTGAACGTCAGCAACGGCGCGCAAAGCAAACTGTCGATCTTTATCCACGGCGTCCTGCTGCTGATCTGCGGTCTGTGGTTCAGCGGCCTGCTAACCTTAATCCCGCTCGCCAGCCTCGCCGCCGTGCTGCTGTATACCGGCTATAAGCTGGCGACGCCGCGGCTGTTCATCGAGCAGTTCCGCCAGGGGGCGGCGCAGTACGTCCCGTTCCTCGCCACCATCGGCGGGATTATCGCCTTCGGCATGCTGGCGGGGATTGGGATTGGTCTTGCCACCCAGATGGCGTTCAGCCTCTGGCGCAGCCATCGCCACTCGCTGCAGCTGGCGCGCTACGATGACCACTACGTGCTGCGCATCCAGCAGAATCTGACCTTTATGCACAATCCGCATCTGCTGGCCCTGCTGGCGAAGATTCCGGAAAAGAGCGTGGTGATCGTCGAGCACGACAGCGTTGGCTATCTCGACCCGGACGTGCGGGCGGTGCTGGATGATTTTGCCGAGAGCGCCCCGCAGCGCGGCATCCGCCTTAATCAGTGGCCGCTGGCCAGCCGCTGACTTTAACGGGCGGCTGGTCCGCCCGCTTCGCGACCCCTCCGATTGCCAAGCGCCGTGGAATGCCATGCTCTACACTTTCTGGGTTATCAAGCCAACCCCAAGGAAATAAACATGAGCATCATTAAAAGCTACGCCGCCAAAGAAGCGGGCGCCGATCTGTCGCTGTGGGAATACGATGCCGGCGAGCTGCAGCCGGAAGATGTCGAAGTTGAAGTGGAATACTGCGGGATCTGCCATTCGGACCTGTCGATGATCGACAACGAATGGGGGATGTCGAGCTACCCGCTGGTGGCCGGCCACGAGGTGATTGGTCGGGTGGCGGCGCTGGGCAGCGCGGCGCAGGATAAAGGGCTGAAGATTGGCCAGAAGGTCGGCATCGGCTGGACGGCGCGCAGCTGCGGCCATTGCGACGCCTGCATCAGCGGCAACCAGATCAACTGTCTGGAAGGCTCGGTGCCGACCATTCTCAACCGCGGCGGCTTCGCCAATAAGCTGCGCGCCGACTGGCAGTGGGTGATCCCCCTGCCGGAGAGCATCGATCTGGCGTCCGCCGGCCCGATGCTGTGCGGCGGCATCACCGTCTTTAAACCGCTGCTGAGCCACCACGTCACTGCCACCAGCCGCGTCGGGGTGATCGGCATCGGCGGCCTCGGCCATATCGCCATTAAGCTGCTGCGGGCGATGGGCGCGGAAGTGACCGCCTTCAGCTCCAACCCGGCGAAAGAGCAGGAAGTGCTGGCGATGGGCGCCGATCGCGTGGTGAACAGCCGCGATCCTGAAGCCTTAAAAGCGCTGGCCGGTCAGTTCGACCTAATCATCAACACCGTGGCGGTGGACCTCGACTGGCAGCCGTACTTCGAAGCCCTGGCTTACGGCGGCAACTTCCATACCGTCGGCGCGGTGATGAAGCCGTTCCCGGTGCCGGCCTTTACTCTGATCGGCGGCGACCGCAGCATCTCCGGCTCGGCGACCGGTAACCCGTCCGAACTGCGCACGCTAATGAAGTTCGCCGGGCGCAGCAAAGTGGCGCCAACCACCGAGCTGTTCCCGATGTCGCAGATTAACGAAGCGCTGAAGCACGTTCGCGAAGGCAAAGCCCGCTACCGCGCGGTACTGAAAGCCGACTTCTGATGGTTCTCTCCCGCCGGGCGGCCCGCTCGCCCGGCGTTTTCCCCGTCGCTTCATCAAACCGTCATCTCCCCGCCATGCCTCTGTAGTCATTGCTTCCCACAATCCGGGCTTCGATAAATGGCTGAACGAGATGCGCGTCACCATGAGAAAGACCTGGCTTCCCTGGCTGATCCTGTCGCCTTCCCTGCTGTTTTTACTGCTGTTTACCTGGTTCCCGCTGGGGCGTTCGGTGTATGACAGCCTGTTTGATACCCGCATGGCCAGCGACGGCGCGCAGTACGTCGGGCTGGATAACTTTGCCCGCCTGTTTGCCGACGGCGTTTTCTGGCAGTCGCTGGTCAATAATCTGCTCTATATCCTGCTGACGGTGGTGCCCGGGGTGACCCTCGCCCTGCTGCTGGCGGTCGCCCTGAGCGAGAACCATCGCGTCAACCGCTGGCTGCGCACCGCCTTTTTCTTCCCGATGATTATCCCGATGGTCAGCGCCGCCGCGCTGTGGCTGTTTATCTTTATGCCCGGCCTCGGCCTGCTCGACCACTATCTGGCGAAGCTGTTCGGGCCGATGAATAATAACTGGCTGGGGCGCAGCAACAGCGCGCTGCTGGCCCTGGCGCTGATCGGCGTGTGGAAGTTCGCCGGCTATTACATGCTGTTTTTCCTCGCCGGGCTGCAGAGCATTCCGGCCTCGACGCGGGAAGCGGCGCTGATGGAAGGGGCTACCCGCACGCAGGTCTTTTTTAAGGTCACGCTACCGCTGCTGCGCCCGACGCTGAGCTTTGTGATCACCACCGCGCTGATCTACTCCATCACCCAGATCGACCACGTGGCGGTGATGACCCGCGGCGGGCCGGACAACGCCACCACCGTGCTGCTCTATTACATTCAGAATCTCGCCTGGGATACCCACGACCTTGGTAAAGCCTCCGCCGCCACCTTCCTGACCCTGGCCGGGCTGTTCGCCTTCTCGCTGATTAACCTGAAACTGCTGGAGAAAGGAGCCCACTATGAGCGCTGACATCTCGCCGCTGCTGGTCCGCACGCCTACCGCTACGCGTCCGCTGTGGCTACGCCTGCGCCGCTCGTCGCCCTTTACGCTCACAGTATTAATGTGCTGCCTGGCGCTGCTGTGGATCAGCCCGTTTATCTGGATGCTGGCCACCTCGTTCAGCGCCACCACCTTCGGGGAAGATATGGCCTCGCTGCTGCCCCGCCTGCCGCTGACCCTCGATAACTTCCGCGACGCCTGGAACAGCGCCGACTGGCTGAGCCTGTACGCCAACACCCTTATCTTCACCTTCGGCACCTTCTGCGTGCAGCTGTTGACCATCACCACCGCCGGGTACGTCTTCGCCTGCCACGAGTTTCGCGGCAAGCAGACGCTGTTTCTCCTGTTCCTGGTGCAGCTGATGATCATGCCGGTAGTGATGATGGTACCGAACATGCTGACCCTGAAAACCTTCGGCCTACTCAACACCCTCACCGGGGTGATGATGCCCTACTTCACCTCGGCGTTCGGCGTGTTCCTGATGCGTCAGGCGTTCCTCGCCATCCCGAAAGAGCTGGAGGAGGCGGCGCTGATGGAGGGCTGCCGCTGGTGGCAGGTGCTGTTCCGCGTACTGCTGCCGATGTCCTGGCCGTCGGTGCTGGCCTTCGCCACCGTCAGCATTACCTACCACTGGAACGAGTACCTGTGGCCGCTGATGATGCTCAACGATCCCGATAAGCAGGTGCTGACCGTCGGGCTGGTCTCCTTCGCCATGGGCGCCGAATCCGGCGGCCAGTGGGGCACCATCGGCGCCGGGACGCTGATGGTCTGCCTGCCGCTGATGCTGGCGTTCATCCTTTTTCAGAAACAGTTCCTGCGGAGCTTCGGCTTCTCCGGGATCAAATAAGGAGTGATTCATGCTGTTAGCGCACATTTCCGATACCCATTTCCGCAGCCGCGGCGAGAAGCTGTACGACTTTATCGACGTCAATGCCGCCAACGCCGACGTGGTCTCCCAGCTTAACGCGCTGCGCGAGCGCCCGGACGCGGTGGTGGTGAGCGGGGATATCGTCAACTGCGGCCGCCCGGAGGAGTATCAGGTGGCCCGCCAGATCCTCGGCAGCCTGAACTATCCGCTGTATCTGCTCCCCGGCAACCACGACGACAAAGCCCATTTTCTCGAGCATCTTCATCCGCTGTGCCCGCTGCTGGGCAACGATCCGCAAAATATGCGCTATGCGGTGGATGACTTCGCCACACGCCTGCTGTTTATCGACTCCAGTCGCGCCGGCACCTCAAAGGGCTGGCTGACCGACGAGACCATCAGCTGGCTGGAAGCCCAGCTGTTCGAGGGCGGCGACAAACCGGCCACGGTGTTTATGCACCACCCGCCGCTGCCGCTGGGCAATGCGCAGATGGACCCGATCGCCTGCGAAAACGGCCACCGTCTGCTGGCGCTGGTGGAGCGTTTCCCGTCGCTGACGCGCATCTTCTGCGGCCATAACCACAGCCTGACCATGACCCAGTATCGCCAGGCGCTGATCTCCACCATTCCCGGCACCGTCCATCAAGTGCCGTACTGCCACGAAGACACCCAGCCCTATTACGACCTCTCCCCGGCTTCGTGCCTGATGCACCGTCAGGTCGGCGAGCAGTGGGTGAGCTACCAGCACTCGCTGGCCCACTACGCCGGGCCGTGGCTGTACGACGAAAACATCAGTTGCCCAACGGAAGAGCGCTAACCGCCATGCTCAGTCTGCAAAACATCAGTAAACGTTTCGACGGCAAACCGGCGCTCAGCGCCCTGTCGCTGGATATCCACGAAGGCGAATTCGTGGTGCTGGTCGGCCCGTCGGGCTGCGGGAAAAGCACCCTGCTGCGCCTGCTCGCCGGGCTGGAGCCGGTCAGCGAAGGCCAAATCTGGCTGCATGATGAGAACATCACCGCCGCCACGCCGCGCGAGCGCAACTTCGCGATGATTTTCCAGAACTATGCCCTGTTTCCGCATCTGTCGGTGCGCGACAACATCACCTTCGGCATGAAGGTGCGCAAGGAAGAGAAAAGCAGCTGGCAGCCGCGGGTGGACAAAGTGGCGCAGATGCTGCAGCTGGAGGCGCTGCTCGACCGCAAACCGGCGAAGCTCTCCGGCGGCCAGCGCCAGCGGGTGGCGATGGCCCGGGCGATCGTGCGTAATCCGCGGCTGTTCCTGATGGACGAGCCGCTCTCCAACCTCGACGCCCGCCTGCGCAGCGAAGTGCGCGACAGCATTATGGCCCTCCACCAGCAGTTGAAAACCAGCACCATCTATGTGACTCACGATCAGACCGAGGCGATGTCGATGGCCGACCGCATCGTGGTGATGAACGGCGGCCACGTACAGCAGGTCGGGCGCCCGGAGTACCTGTATGCCAACCCGGCCAACCTGTTCGTCGCCGGGTTTATCGGTTCGCCGGCGATGAACCTGCTGTCGCTGCCCTGCGCCAACGGTGAAGTACTGTTGGGAGAACAGCGCCATCCGCTGCCGCCGCGCCACCGGGATCAGACCCGCGTCTGGCTGGGCGTTCGCCCGGAACATATTACCGACCGCGTGGAGGAGGGCCATCTGCGCCTGCCGGCCACCGTTCTGCAACGAGAACTGATGGGAGCCGATTACCTGCTCCACGTTAGCACCCCGATCGGCACCCTGCGCTTTAGCCGCCGCCACCGCGGCACGGTGCCGGAGAAAGGCGAGTCGCTACCGATCGGCTTCTCGCCTGCCGATGTGCATCTTTTTCATGCTGAGACCCAGCATAATTTATTGATGGAGTGTAATCATGTTTAAACCTTTTACGCTAGTCGCGGTTGGCCTCAGCCTTGCCCTGAGCGGCGCGGCGCTGGCAAAAGAGAAAATAGACTTCATGTTCCCGGCGCCGGTGGACGGCAAGCTGACCATGGAGATGACCCGCGTCATTAAGCAATTCAACGACTCGCAGCAGGATGTCGAAGTGCGCGGGATCTTCACCGGCAACTACGACACCACCAAGATCAAAGCCGAATCGGCGCAGAAGGCCGGCCAGCCGCCGGCGCTGGTGATCATGTCCGCCAACTTCACCACCGATCTGGCGCTGAAAGATGAGATCCTGCCGATGGACGAGCTGTTTAAATATGGCGATCAAAAGGCCGGCGATTTTCTGCAAAAGGAATTCTGGCCCGCGATGCATAAGAACGCCCAGGTGATGGGCACCACCTATGCGATCCCGTTCCATAACTCGACGCCGATCCTCTACTACAACAAGACGATGTTCGATCAAGCCGGGATCAAACAGCCGCCCCAGACCTGGGCCGAGCTGCTGGCTGATGCCAAAAAGCTGACCGACGAGAGCAAAGGCCAGTGGGGGATCATGCTACCGTCGACCAACGACGACTACGGCGGCTGGATCTTCTCGGCACTGGTGCGCGCCAACGGCGGGAAATACTTTAACGAAGACTATCCGGGCGAGGTCTATTACAACTCGCCGACCGCCATCGGCGCCCTGCGCTTCTGGCAGGATCTGATCTACAAGGACAAGGTGATGCCGTCCGGGGTGCTGAACTCGAAACAGATCAGCGCCGCGTTCTTCTCCGGCAAGCTCGGGATGGCGATGCTCAGCACCGGCGCGCTGGGCTTTATGCGCGAGAACAGCAAAGACTTTGAGCTTGGGGTGGCGATGCTGCCGGCCAAAGAGCTGCGTGCGGTGCCGATCGGCGGCGCCAGCCTGGTGAGCTTTAAAGGCATCAACGAGGCGCAGAAGAAAGCGGCGTATCAGTTCCTGACCTATCTGGTGAGCCCCGACGTGAACGGCGCGTGGAGCCGCTTCACCGGCTACTTCTCGCCGCGCAAGGCGTCATATGATACGCCGGAGATGAAGGCCTATCTGCAGCAGGATCCGCGGGCGGCGATCGCCCTTGAGCAGCTGAAGTACGCCCATCCGTGGTACTCCACCTGGGAGACCGTGGCGGTGCGTAAGTCGATGGAGAACCAGCTGGCGGCGGTGGTTAACGATGCCAAAGTGACGCCGGAAGCAGCGGTGCAGGCGGCGCAGAAGGAAGCCGACGCGCTGATGAAACCGTATGTGGATAAGACCGCGCTGGCGGAAGTGAAGTGACGTGTTATCCGTCATCGTCACCCTCACCCTGGCCCTCTCCCTGAGGGAGAGGGGACGGTACGGCGCCGTGGTTGAGCCCTGAGTCCGGGAGAGGGAACTGTCCGGCGCTGTGGTTAAGCCCTGGGTCCGGTTGAGAAAGAAAAAAAGCAGGCCATACCCGGTATGGCCTGAAAATGTCACAACGATTAGATCCCTGCCGTTTCGCGGATATATTTGCGCGCTTTGACGGCGTATTCGAAAGGATTGGCCAGAGCAGGATCCTGCTCGGCTTCCACTACCATCCAGCCTTTATAGCCAAAGTCGTCCAGCAGCTTGAACACCGGACGGAAATCGATCACCCCGTCGCCCGGGACGGTGAAGGTGCCTTTTTTCACGCCATCGAGGAACGACAGGCCGTCACGGCGCACCTGGTCGATCACCGGCGGGCGGACGTCCTTCAGGTGAACGTGGTTGATGCGCGGCAGATACTTTTTGAGGATCGCCAGCATCGGCGCTTCGCCGCCTTCGGAATACCAGGCGTGGCCGGTGTCGAACAGCAGGAAGACGCGCTCGTCCACCAGCGACATAAATTTGTCGATTTCCGCGGTGGTCTGAATGCCGGTGCCCATGTGGTGATGCAGACAGACCTGCATCCCCTTCTCCGCCGCCAGGCGGCCGAGGGTGTTGTAGCCTTCTGCCACCCGCTGCCACTCTTCTTCGCTGAAGCACGGCTTCGCATCGCCGAGGATCGGTTTATCCAGCCCCTGGATGCTGCCGCTCTGCTCGGAGCAGCCAATCACTTTCGCCCCCATCGCATGAAGGAAGTTCATGTGATTGACGAATTCATCAATGGTTTTTTCCCGTTGGCCGTTGGCGAAAAAGGTGCTGAACCAGGCGTTGCAGATCTGAATGCCGCGAATATCCAGCATCGGCTTGAGAACCGCCGGGTCGCGCGGATATTTGCTGCCGACTTCGCTGCCGGTAAAGCCGGCCAGCGCCATTTCGCTGACGATCTGCTGGAAAGTGTTTTCGCTGCCGAGCTCCGGCATATCATCGTTAGTCCAGCCGATCGGGGCGATAGCCAGTTTGACGTTATCTTTGTTCATAGTAGGGCTCCTGCCGCTGCGCCTTAGCGGCGCAGCAATTCACGTTCAATGAGTTCACGGGTTTCCACTGCCTGGTATTTCATTTTTTCCGGGTAGCCAAACAGCGAGGTGGCGACAATCGGCTCCCCGCCGACCTTGAAGGTCTGCTCGGCGAATTTCATTTCGCGCAGGGTGCGGAACAGCGCGTCGAAATCCACATCCCCTTCTCCGACGCCTACGTGCTGGTGCACCACGGCATCCACGCCCGGCGGGTTAACGATATAGCGGCAATGTTTCGTATGATTGCGGGTGTCCGCAATCAGGACATGGGAGAGATCGCTCCCGGCATAGCGCAGCATGCTCGCCACGTCGCCGACGCCTTTGTCGTAGAAAAAGGTGTGCGGCACGCTGTAGACGTACTTCACGTTATCGCTGCGGAACGACTTCACGATATCGACGGTTTCATTGTTCTCTTCGCAGAAATCCCAGGGATGCGCCTGGATCTCCACGCGGATGCCTTCCCGCTCAAAAATCGGCAACAGCTCTTCCATTGAGCGATAGAACATTTCATCGCAGATCTCAGGCTGATTCGGATCGCCGGAGAACTCGGTGTTGATCACCTGAACGTCCATCTCCACCGCAATTTCCACCAGCCGTTTCCAGTTTTTCACCGCCGCCTGACGGCGCAGTTCGTCCGGGCCGGACCAGCGGTAGACGCAGATAAACGACGACAGCTCAAGGCCGGTATCGCGCAGCGCCTGCTTGTACTCCGCCATGATCTCCCGGCTGGCGCGCGGGTGCTTGTAGAACGGGTTAATCTGCGGGTGCGGCGACTGTTCAATGTACTTGTAGCCCCACTCCGCTACCTGATGGACCATGCGGGTGATCCCGAGGTCCTTAATCACATCCACATCAAAGGCAATTTTCATCGTCGTTACCTGTGCAAAGAAGTTCCGTCAGCAAAACGTGCTTAACGTTTGTAGAATGCCGGGCACTCAGGCAGCGTCACTTCAACCGGCTCGCTGGTTCCCTGCGCTTTAATGCAGGCGTCCGCCGCCACCGACGCCGCGTAGCCGTCCCAGGCCGACGGGCCGTGCAGCTGACCGGCTTTGACGTCGTTGATAAAGGCCTGCAGCTCGACGTCGTAGGCTTTGATAAAGCGGTCTTTCCAGTCGGTCAGAATGGCGGTCGACAGGCTGGCGGACTTGCGCATCTGGACGGCAGACGGCTCCGGCAGACGGGCAATCCCGGTCTCGCCGACCACTTCGCACTGGATGTCATACCCGTACTGGCAGTTCACGAACACTTCGACGTCGATCAGGGTGCCTTTTTTGGTTTCAAAGGAGACGATCTGCGGATCTTTCAGGCGCGCATGGGTGTGCGAGGTGGAGCGCGGGAAGCGCACCTGTACGGAACGGTAGTCATCGTTCAGCAGCCAGCGCAGTACGTCCAGCTCGTGGATCAGGGTGTTGGTGATCGCCATATCGGTGGTGTAGTTCTCGCCGACCGACTGGTTGCGGTGGGCGCAGCGCAGCATCAGCGGTGCGCCGATATCGCCATCGTCGATCACTTTTTTCAGCGCCAGATAGCCTTCGTCGTACGGGCGCATAAAGCCAACCTGCACCAGACGACGGCCGGCCTTCATTTCGGCATCGACGATGCGGCGGCAGCCTTCCGCGGTCATCGCCAGCGGTTTTTCGCAGAATACCGGCTTACCGGCGGCGATGGCGGCCAGAGTGTACTCTTCGTGGGTCGGGTCCCAGGAGGTGACCAGGATGGCATCGACATCGCTGGCGTTAATCACGTCGTGGCCGTCGGCGTAGACTTCCGCCTGCACGCCCGGCAGCGCGACCGCCGCGCGGGCGTTGTCGGCATTGATATCAGACACCGCCACAACGGTGGCGCCCTGCAGAACCTGGGTGCAGCGACGGATGTGTTCTTTACCGATAGCGCCAGCGCCGATGACACCTAATTTGAGCGACATAATGGTTTTCTCCGTAAGTCTGTAGGATTCAGAGTGGATGTTCGTTTTAGTAATCACGCGCCTGGGCGCGCTTTTCATTAATCATTTGCGCCACTTTGCGGATCCGCTCAGAGAGCGCCGTCTGGGCGACCCCGACGTTCCACCAGCTGCCGTATTTGTGCACCATGGTCTTCGGCAGCACTTTAATATCAATCAGGGTGCTGACCGTTTCGCGACGGGCGGCGTCCAGCGCGTGGCGCAGTTCGTCCAGGGTGGTGACGCGCCAGGTTTTGCAGCCGTAGCCGGCGGCGATGGTGGCGAAGTCCACCGGCACCAGGCCGCCCTGCAGCTGGCCGGTTTCCGGCTGGCGGTAGCGGAACTCGGTGCCGAAGCTGTCCATCCCGTGCTCCATCTGCAGGTTGTTGATGCAGCCGTTGGCCATGTTGTCGAACAGCACGACGTTGATCTTCGCCCGCTCCTGCAGGGAGGTGACCAGCTCAGAGTGCAGCATCATGAACGAGCCATCGCCGACCAGGGAGTAGACTTCGCTCTGCGGCTGCGCCAGCTTCACGCCCAGCGCGGCGTTGACTTCGTATCCCATGCAGGAGTAGCCGTACTCCACGTGGTAAGTGTTTTCCGCGCGGTTGCGCCAGACGCGCTGCAGATCGCCTGGCAGGCTGCCCGCCGCCGCGACGATCACCGCCTCGGCCGGCAGCGTTTCATTCAGTACTCCAAGGACGCTGCTCTGGGTCAGGGTGGAGTCGGTGATCTGGCGGAACTCGCGATACACCGATTCGCGATCGAGATGATCGTCGATCTCCGGCACAAAAGATTTTTCCTGCCACACCGCCTGGTAGACGCGCTGGGTCTCTTTTAACTGACGGCTCTGCACGCTCTCGATCTGCGCGCCCCAGCCGGCCTGCCAGCCGCTGTCCGCCAGCGCCGCGTCGAGGGCGGTCATTGCTTCCCGGGCGTCCGCCAGCATGGCAATGCCGTCCAGCTTCCAGGCGTCGAAGTTGCTGACGTTAATATTCAGGAAACGCACCTCCGGGTGCTGGAAAATCCATTTCGAGGCGGTGGTAAAATCGCTGAAGCGGGTGCCGACGCCGATCACCAGGTCGGCCTCTTTCGCCAGCAGGTTCGCCGCCAGGCAGCCCGTCTCGCCGACGCCGCCGACGTTCAGGGGGTGAGAAGAGACCACCGTCCCCTTCCCGGCCTGGGTTTCGGCGAAGGGCACCCCGTAGCGCTCGGCGAAACGGAACAGCGCTTCGCCCGCGCCGGAGTATTTCACCCCGCCGCCGCAGACGATCAGCGGTTTACGGCTGGCTTTGATGGCCGCCACGGCGTCCGCCAGCTGCGCGGCGCTGGCCGGGCGGCGGTCGAGTCGGTGCACGCGGCGCGCAAAGAAGGATTCCGGGTAGTCCCAGGCTTCGCCCTGCACATCCTGCGGCAGGCACAGCGTCACCGCGCCGGTTTCCGCCGGGTCGGTCAGGACGCGCATGGCGTTGATGCAGGCGCTCATCAGCTGTTCCGGCCGGGTAATGCGGTCCCAGTATTTGCTGACCGCGCGGAATGCGTCATTGGTGCTGATGCTGAGATCGTAGCTCTGTTCAATCTGCTGGAGCACCGGGTCCGGCTGGCGGGTGGCGAAGACATCGCCCGGCAGCAGCAGCAGCGGAATGCGGTTGGCGCTGGCGGTGCCGGCGGCGGTGATCATGTTGGCCGCCCCCGGACCGATGGAGGAGGTGCAGGCGATAATCTGCCGGCGCAGGGCCTGGCGGGCAAAACCGGTGGCCGCGTGGGCCATCCCCTGCTCGTTACGCCCCTGATAGACGCGCATATCGCCGCTGTCCTGCTCCAGCGCCTGCCCCAGCCCGAGGACGTTGCCATGGCCGAATATCGCGAAAATGCCTTTCACGAACTTCAGCTCTACGCCATCCACTTCCAGGTACTGGTTATCGAGGAACTTCACCAGCGCCTGCGCCGTTGTCAGTCTCAGTTTGCCCATGATGCACAATCCTTATTGTTCAGTATTTGTGTGTGGCGTCGCGCCGATGCCGCCGGGGCCGTCGTTCACGTCACTGGAATACCTGTGGATTATAGGCAAACATTTTTTTCATTAAACACAAATACAGAAGAAATATTTCATTTTGCGAGAAGGATCAAACTCTCTACCCATTTCATACGTTTCACTTACATTCCAGACACGTTTTCGGACCCTTTTTTGCCGCGCCGCACGGCAATATCCCCTTAAAAATCATAGGTAAATCGATGTCATGTGGCGTTTCATTTTCCCCTGGGGCGACAGAGGGGGCGATCCGCGCTCACGCGAGGCTCAGTGCGGCAGAGTGGTAGATCCCTCACACTTTTGGTTTTTTAATTTCGAACGAGTTTGCAAATGAAATATTTATTTCTCAAACTAAGGGTAACCAATAACCCTCAGGCTGTTCACGGAGTCGACGTCGGGATCCCGACCCTTCCAGGCAGCAGACACCAAAAAGGAAATCCTAGCTATGAATGCAGCAGTAAAGCGGCTCGACGTCATCTGTATAGGTCGGGTGGCCGTCGACCTCTATGCCCAGCAGATCGGTTCGCGGCTAGAAGACGTTGCCAGTTTCTCTAAATATCTGGGCGGCTCCTCCGGCAACGTGGCCTTTGGCACCGCGATTCAGGGGCTGAAATCGGCCATGCTGGCGCGCGTTGGCGATGAACACAACGGCCGTTTCCTGCGCGAAACGCTCAACCGCGCCGGGGTGGATACTGAGTATCTGATTACCGACAAATCTCGCCTGACCGCGCTGGTGATGCTGGGGATTAAGGATCAGGAGACCTTCCCCCTGATTTTCTACCGCGATAACTGCGCCGATATGGCCTTAACGCCTGACGACATTAGCGAGGAGTATATTGCCTCCTCCCGGGCGCTGGCGGTGACCGGCACCCATCTGTCGCACGCCAATACCCGCGCCGCGGTGCTGAAGGCGCTGGAATACGCTCGCCGTCACGGCCTGCGTACCGCGCTGGATATCGATTACCGTCCGGTGCTGTGGGGGCTCACCTCGCTCGGCGATGGCGAAACGCGTTTCATTGAGTCCGGTCCGGTCACCAGCCAGCTGCAGGAAGTGCTGCATCTGTTCGATTTGGTGGTGGGAACCGAAGAAGAGTTTCATATTGCCGGGGGCAGCACCGATACCCTGACCGCGCTGAAAAATGTGCGCAATGCCACCAAAGCCACCCTCGTCTGTAAGCGCGGGCCGATGGGCTGCGTGGTGCTGGAAGGCGACATCCCGGACAGCTGGGACCAGGTGCCGCTGCAGCAGGGCGTGCGCGTGGAGGTGCTCAACGTGCTGGGCGCCGGGGATGCCTTTATGTCGGGTCTGCTGCGCGGCTGGCTTAACGACGAGGGCTGGGAGCAGGCTTGCCGCTATGCCAACGCCTGCGGCGCGCTGGTGGTCTCCCGCCACGGCTGCGCGCCGGCGATGCCGACCAAAGTCGAACTGGATGACTACCTGCAGCGTGCCGAATCGGTGCCGCGCCCGGACGTCGACGAGCGCCTAAACCACCTGCACCGGGTCACCAGCCGCCGTCAGCAGTGGCCGGAGCTGTGCATTTTCGCCTTTGACCATCGTAAACAGCTGGCCGACCTGGCGCGGGAGACCGGGCGCGATGAAGCCTGCATTCCGCAGCTCAAGCTGCTGTTGTTGGCCGCGGCCGAAGCGGCGGCGCAGGAGGCGGGTCTCGAGCAACGCAGCGGCATTCTGGCCGACGGCACCTACGGCCAGCGTGCGCTGAACGCCATTACCGGCAAGGGCTGGTGGATCGGGCGCCCTATCGAGCTGCCCAGCTCGCGGCCGCTGCGTCTGGAGCATGGCAACATCGGCTCACAGCTGATCGACTGGCCGCTGGAGCATGTCGTCAAATGCCTGGTCTTCTATCACCCGGACGACCCGGCGGCGCTGCGTGCAGAACAGGATGCCCTGCTGCTTGAGGTGTGGCAGGCCTGTAACAAATCAGGCCACGAGCTGCTGCTGGAGGTGATCCTGCCGGAAAATGGCCCGGATAAAGACGAGCGCCATTACCACACCATGCTGGAACACTTCTATCAGCTGGGGATCAAGCCGGACTGGTGGAAGCTGCCGCCGCTCTCCAGCGCCAGCTGGCAGCAGATCACCGCCCTTATCGAGCGCGAAGATCCGTGGAGCCGCGGGATCCTGATCCTCGGCCTCGACGCGCCTTCCGACAAACTGCGCGCCGGTTTCGCCGAGGCGGCCGCACACCCGATGATCAAAGGTTTCGCCGTCGGGCGCACCATCTTTGGCCAGCCGTCGCGGCGCTGGATGCAGGGTGAGCTCAGCGATGAGGCCCTGATAGAGGAAGTGAAACGCAACTACCTGACGCTTATTGGCTACTGGCGCGAAGCCCGCCGCTGATCCCCCAACGCCCGTCTCTGTCACCTTGCGGAGCGGGCGTTTTTCTGTTTCTTCGTGAAATGAATCGCGTATTTCGTCGCAATAAATGAAAAATTCGCTTCATTTGGTACACTGGAAGCCATATTCCTTCCAATTTCTCAGAGCGCACTCTATGGCCAATAACCCAACACAGCTGACCATCCTGCAGGATGAAATCAGGCGTCGCTACGATACGTTAAGCAAACGCCTGAAACAGGTCGCCCGCTATATCCTTGATAACAGCAATAGCGTGGCTTTCGATACCGTGGCCTCCATTGCGCAACAGGCGGATGTTCCCCCTTCCACGTTGATTCGTTTTGCCAACGCCTTCGGCTTCAGCGGCTTTAACGAAATGAAACAGATGTTCAAGCAACATTTGATGGAAGAGACCGCCAACTATACCGAGCGCGCCCGTCTGTTCCGCCAGACCACCAGCGATGAGTCCAGCCCGCCGGAAACGCCGACGGAAATCCTCAATATGTTCACGATGGTGAACAACCAGGCCCTGCAGCAGCTGGCGATGCAGACCTCCAGCGATGATCTGGAGCGCGCGGTGGCCCTGCTGGGCGAGGCGGAAAATATTTACGTCATTGGTCTGCGCCGGTCGTTCAGCGTCGCCTCCTATCTGACCTATGCGCTGCGCCACCTCGATCGCAAAGCCTTTCTGATCGACGGCCTCGGCGGCATGTTCACCGAGCAGTTGAGTCTGGTCGGCCCGAAAGACGTGGTGGTGGCGGTGAGCTTCTCGCCGTACGCCCGGGAAGTGGTCGAGCTGGTGGAGCTGGGCGCGCAGCGCAAAGCGCGGCAGATCGCCATTACCGACAGTCAGGTCAGCCCGCTGGCGGCCTTCAGCGACGTCTGCTTTGTGGTGCGGGAAGCGCAGGTGGATGGCTTCCGCTCGCAGGTTGCTTCCCTGTGCCTGGCCCAGACGCTGGCGGTTTCGCTGGCGCTGAACAGCAGCCAGGAGTCCGAGGCCAAGCAAAAGGCGTGAGATAGGCTGCCTGGCGTCAGTTGCCCGGCGGAGTGGCATAAGCCTGCGGGAGGATCCCGTAGGCCGGATAAGCGTAGCGCCATCCGGCACAAGGCGGGTATGGCGCCGGGGATGTCCTCCCCGGCGGCGCTGCGCTTGCCGGGCCTGGGGTACAGGGGCTTACGGGAGGATGCCGTAGGCCGGATAAGCGTAGCGCCATCCGGCACAAGGCGGGTATGGCGCCGGAGGTTCCTGCCCGGCGGCGCTGCGCTTGCCGGGCCTGGCGTATAGGAGCTTACGGGAGGATCCCGTAGGCCGGATAAGCGTAGCGCCATCCGGCACAAAGGCGGGTATGGCGCCAAAGGTTCCTGCCCGGCGGCGCTGCGCTTGCCGGGCCTGGGGTATATGCGCCTGCGGGATGCCGTAGAGACTGTTATCGGTTTGCAACTTTCTCAGCCAGGCAAAAGCGTTTATCACATGTAACTTCAGCGAAATTTGCGCTCCCGGTTAATCGTCTGCGTTATGTCACTCATGGCGCAGGGAGCGCACAGGGGGCGGCCATTCGCCGCCGCCCCCTGTACCCCCGGGCTCCGGCCAGCAACATCGCCGCTACGCGGTCCCTTCGACTTATCCCTGCAGGCTTCGGGTCGGGCCGAGGCAGCGTCCGTGCAAAACACGGCCCTCAGCCCGCATCCATGCGGGCTGCCCCGGCCTTCCGGGAACGTCTCAGCGATGTTGAGGCCGTCAGCACCGGCAGTTTCAGCAAGAATGGTGAATAAATTAACGGCAGGTCGCACGAACCGTAGGCCGGATAAGCGTAGCGCCATCCGGCACAAGGCGGGTATGGCGCCGGAGGTGTCCTCCCCGGCGGCGCTGCGCTTGCCGGGCCTGGCGTATAGGAGCTTACGGGAGGATCCCGTAGGCCGGATAAGCGTAGCGCCATCCGGCACAAAGGCGGGTATGGCGCCGAAGGTTCCTGCCCGGCGGCGCTGCGCTTGCCGGGCCGACGGTATAGGGGCTTACGGGAGGATGCCGTAGGCCGGATAAGGCGAAGCCGCCATCCGGCACAAAGGCGGGTATGGCGCCGGAGGTGTCCTCCCCGGCGGCGCTGCGCTTGCCGGGTCGGGAGTGGGATTCCGCGGAGCGTTTCGCTAAAAACACCCGCTACCCTCAAATAAGAAGGCCGGTTAGCATCGCTAACCGGCCTTTTGTAGCCGCTTCTGCACCGCGCGTCAGTCGTGGCGCGGGTACTCCGGCGTGTTGATCCAGGCGTGGTCATCTTCCCAGGTGAACAGCCATTTCCGGTCCGGCCCGGCCATCACGTTCAGATAGTAGCTGTCATAACCGGCAATCGCCGCCACCGGGTGGTAACCGCGCGGCACCATCACCACGTCGTGGTTATAGGGCGCCATACAGGCGTCCAGGCTACGGTCGTCGGTGTAGACCCGCTGGAAGGCAAAGCCCTGTGGCGGATCGAAGCGGTGATAGTAAGTCTCTTCCAGCTGCGTCTCTTTGCCCGGCTGGGCGGTATCGTGCTTATGCGACGGCCACGAGCTGGTGGCCCCCTCGTCGGTGTACACCTCCACCACCAGCAGGCAGTCCGCCTCGGCGCTGTCCGGCAGAATATTATGCACCCGGCGCTGGTTGCGCCCTTTCCCGCGGTGCTCTACGCCGACGTCTTCCGGCCGAATGAGGCGTGCCGGGAAGCTGCCTTTGCCGGGCGCGCTGCATACCGCCAGCTCCAGATCGGAATCGGCGGTTACCTCGACTTTATCCTGCGGCGGCACGTACACCGACCACGGCGGGGTGCGTTCAAACGGCGACATCCGTTTACCGAGATTCGGGAAATCGGCATGTTGCGTTTTCACCGACGCCAGCCCGGCGACCAGCACCAGGCACAGCTCGCGATCGCCGCTCTCCAGCGTCACGGTCTGCCCTTTTTTCAACATCCAGACATCAAAGCCGATATAGCGCCAACCGGCGCTTTGCGGCGTAATATGCTGGATCTGTCCCTCTTTTCGCGATTTAGCCAGTAACGACATGGCGCTCTCCTTCGCCGATTAACCTAATGTCGGCATGCTGAATTCAGATACGGTCTGCTGCCCTGCCGGCCAGCGTACGGTGGCGGTCTTCATGCGCGTGTAGAAGCGCACGCCGTCCGGCCCGTGGACGTTCAACGCGCCAAACACCGAGCGCTTCCAGCCGCCAAAGCTGTGGAATGCCATCGGCACCGGGACCGGCACGTTCACCCCAACCATCCCCGCCTGCACATCGTGGACGAATTCACGCGCGGTGTGGCCGTTGCTGGTGAAAACGGCGCTGCCGTTGCCAAATTCGTGGCTGTTGACCAGCTCCAGAGCGCTGTCATAATCCGCCGCGCGCACAATCCCCAGCACCGGGCCAAAGATCTCTTCGCGCCAGATGGTCATCTCCGGGGTGACGTGATCGAACAGGGTGCCGCCGACATAGTAGCCCGCGTCGTAACCCGGCACGCGCAGTTTGCGGCCATCGACCACCAGTTTTGCCCCTTCGCTTTCGCCTTTATCAA
Organism: Klebsiella africana; assembly: GCF_020526085.1. NCBI lineage: Bacteria > Pseudomonadati > Pseudomonadota > Gammaproteobacteria > Enterobacterales > Enterobacteriaceae > Klebsiella > Klebsiella africana. The sequence goes on from NZ_CP084874.1 coordinate 4,641,089, forward strand.
TATAGCCGAGCACTTTTTTCTGGTGGGTATCAGACACCACCGGTCCCATCTCGTTCTCTTCCTGGCCACGCATGCAGCCCGGACCTACTTTCAGCGCTTCCACCAGCGGCTTCAGGCGGGCGATCAGTTTGTCGGCGGTTTCATCTCCCACCGCCACCACCACCGGCAGCGCCATGCAGCGCTCGCCTGCGGAGCCAAAAGCGCCGCCCATAATGGCGTTAACGGTAGCGTCGAGATCGGCATCCGGCATCACAATCGCGTGGTTTTTGGCGGCGCCGAAGGCCTGCACGCGCTTGCCGTGGGCGCTGGCGGTCTTATAGATATACTCCGCCACGCCGGAGGAGCCGACGAAGCTCACCGCCGCAATACGCGGGTCAGTGTACAGCTGCTCGGCATCTTCATTGCTGCAGTGCACGACGTTAAACACGCCGTCCGGCAGACCGGCCTCTTTCAGCAGCTCTGCCAGACGCACGGCGGCCGTCGGCGCCAGCGCGGGCGGCTTGAGGACGAAACTGTTGCCGCAGGCCAGCGCCAGCGGGAACATCCACATCGGCACCATCGCCGGGAAGTTAAACGGGGTGATCCCTGCCACCACGCCCAGGGGCTGCATCAGCGAGTAGCTGTCGACGCCGGTGCCGACGTCAGAGGAGTATTCGCCTTTAATCAGGTGCGGGATCCCGCAGGCGAATTCGACCACTTCCATGCCGCGGGTCAGCTCGCCCAGCGCATCCGACCACACTTTACCGTGCTCACTGACGATGATCCCGGCCAGCTCTTCCACGTGCTGCTCCAGCAACATTTTGAAGTTGAACAGCACGCGGGCGCGGCGCAGCGGCGTGGTACGGGACCAGCTGTCAAACGCATCGCGAGCAACCTGAATCGCCTCGGAGACTTCCTGCGCGGTCGACACCGTGACTTCGCGCACCGCTTTGCCCGTCGCCGGATCGTACACCGGCATCGTTTCGTTGCTGCTGCTGATAACAGTTTTCCCGCCAATAAAGTTTCCTGTGATCGTCATGTTCTCGCCTCATAGTGAAGGGGGGCCAACACACCGGCCCGTCGCTGATTCTGCTGTGCTATAACCGTAGTAAAATGAAATTTATATTTCAACATTGATGTGAAATGAAATTCCATTTTGGTGATAACAGTCGCATTTTGCGCTGTCCGTTCGCCTGTGCGCTTCCCGCATCGCGCTTCACTCCCTCACGACACCAGGCTTCCCGCCGCTGTCGCCCCGGCAGTCGGGGCCGGTGATATTTTGCGAGACAGCTCAAACATTCATCATTTCCATTCTTGCTAATTTTGGAATAAACGTTTTGACTGTTAGCCAATTGAACGAACCTACCCCCTCTTCCGTCAGGAGTGTCCTATGGCCATCGCAATGCAACGTTTTTGTATTAACCGCAAAATCGCGCCAGCGCTCAGCATTGAAGCGTTTTTCCGGCTGGTGAACCGTCTGGGCCTGAATAAGGTCGAGCTGCGCAACGATTTACCCAGCGGAAAAGTGACCGACGATCTGAGCCATCAGCAGGTGCGCGAGCTGGCGGCGCGCTACCACATCGAGATCCTGACGATTAACGCGGTCTACCCCTTTAATCGTCGTAGCGAAGAGGTGCGGCAGTTGACCGAGTCGCTGCTGAAAGAGGCCCAGGCCATCGGCGCCAAATCGCTGGTGCTCTGTCCGCTCAACGACGGCAGCGAGGTGCCGGCCAGCGACACCCTGGGCGCCCTGCGCGACCTGGCGCCGCTATTCGCCTTCTACGGCATCCACGGCCTGGTGGAGCCGCTGGGCTTCCTGCAAAGCTCGCTGCGTTCTGCACACCAGGCGCAGACGCTGATCCACGACGCCCGCGTGCCGTTTAAGCTGCTGATCGACACCTTCCATCACCATCTCTACCCGCAGGCGGCGGAGGAGTTCAGCCAGGTGGAGATAGCGGACATCGGGCTGGTCCACCTCTCTGGGGTGGACGATCCCCGTCCGCGCGAGCGGCTCACCGATGCCGAGCGCATCATGCTGACCCCACAGGATCGTCTCGGCACCTGCGAGCAGGTTAAAGCGCTGGAAGCCCGCGGCTATCAGGGGGTGTACGCTTTTGAGCCCTTCGCGCCCGAGCTGGCGCAGTGGAGCGAAGCGGATATCGAGCGCGAAATTGAGCAGAGCATCGCGCTTATTCAACGCCACTGCGCCTGAGGCCTGTTCTGGACAGCGTGCGCGACGCGTGACGATTTCCCCAACGCCGGACGACGAGGTTGCCTATAATCGTCGCAGGATAAATGGAGGAATCGATCATGAGCTCACCCCTGTTGATTGCGCGCACGCTGGATAACGCGCTGTATTTGCTGCCCGCGATGGCCAACCGCCATGGGTTGATCACCGGTGCGACCGGCACCGGTAAAACCGTCACCCTGCAGAAGCTGGCTGAGTCGTTCTCGGAGATTGGCGTGCCGGTATTTATGGCCGACGTCAAGGGCGACCTGACCGGCATTGCCGCCGCGGGGCAGAGCTCAGAAAAACTGCAGGCGCGGCTGGAGAAGATCGGCGTCAGCGACTGGGAGCCGCACGCCAACCCGGTAGTGCTCTGGGATATTTTTGGCGAGAAGGGCCACCCGGTGCGGGCGACGGTCTCCGATCTCGGCCCTCTGCTGCTGGCGCGCCTGCTCAATCTCAACGAGGTGCAGAGTGGCGTACTGAACATTATTTTCCGCATCGCGGACGACCGCGGCCTGCTACTGCTCGACTTCAAAGACCTCCGCGCCATCACCCAGTTTATTGGCGACAACGCCAAATCGTTCCAGAACCAGTACGGCAATATCAGCAGCGCCTCGATCGGCGCCATCCAGCGCGGGCTGTTGACCCTGGAGCAACAGGGCGCCGAGCACTTCTTCGGCGAGCCGATGCTGGATATCGCCGACTGGATGCGCGTCGATGCCACTGGTAAAGGGGTGATCAATATCCTCAGCGCCGAAAAGCTCTACCAGATGCCGAAGCTCTACGCCGCCAGCCTGCTGTGGATGCTTTCCGAGCTTTACGAGCGTCTGCCGGAGGCGGGCGATCTCGACAAGCCCAAACTGGTGTTTTTCTTCGATGAGGCACATCTGCTGTTCAACGACGCGCCGCAGGTACTGCTGGATAAAATCGAGCAGGTGATCCGCCTTATCCGCTCCAAGGGCGTCGGCGTCTACTTTGTCTCGCAGAACCCGGCGGATATTCCCGACGCGGTGCTCGGCCAGTTGGGCAACCGCGTACAGCATGCCCTGCGCGCCTTTACGCCAAAGGACCAGAAGGCGGTGAAAACCGCCGCCCAGACCATGCGCGCCAATCCGGCTTTCAGTACCGAGCAGGCGATCCAGGAGCTGGGCACCGGCGAGGCGCTGATCTCCTTCCTCGATGAGAAAGGCAGCCCGTCGGTGGTCGAGCGGGCGATGGTTATCGTCCCCTGCTCGCGAATGGGGCCGGTCAGCGATGACGAGCGCAATGGTCTGCTGAACCACTCGCCGCTGTACGGCAAGTATGAGGAGGAGGTGGACCGCGAGTCGGCCTTCGAAATGCTGCAGCAAGAGGTGCAGGTCGCCACCGGGCAGCAGTCGGCCCCGCCGGCGAAGGGCCAGCAGAGCGGCGATGACGACGGGCTGCTCGGCGGCCTGAAAGATATCCTGTTCGGCAGCACCGGCCCGCGCGGCGGTAAACGCGACGGTATCGTGCAGACCGCAGCGAAAAGCGCGGTTCGCCAGGTCACCAATCAGATCGTCCGCGGCATGCTGGGCAGCCTGCTGGGCGGACGCAAGCGCTAAAAAAAGCCCCCTCATCACTGAGGGGGCTTACGTTTCAGGCTTACCCGCTAGGCCTTGCGCATCATCAGCCAGAGGCTTATCAGGAAGAAGCTGGCGCTCGGCAACAGCGCGCCGATGATCGGCGGGATGCCGTAGACCAGGGTCAGCGGGCCGAAAATCTGGTCGAGTACGTAGAAGATAAAGCCGAAGCTAATCCCCGTCACCACCCGCACGCCCATCGGCACGCTACGCAGCGGGCCAAAGATAAACGACAGCGCCATCAGCATCATCACCGCCACCGACAGCGGCTGGAAGATTTTGCTCCACATATTGAGCTGGTAGCGTCCCGGATCCTGGCCGCTGGACTTCAGGTATTTCACATAGTTGTGCAGCCCGCTGATCGACAGCGCATCCGGATCCAGGGCAACCACACCGAGCTTATCCGGCGTCAGGTTGGTTTTCCAGGTGCCGCTCACCATCTGCGACCCGGTCACCTGCTTTGGATCGGTCAGGTCGGATTCATCCACCTGCGACAGACGCCACACTTTATTTTCGCTATCGAATTTTGCCGAAGCGGCATAGCGCACCGACTGTAAACGACGCTCCGGGTTGAAGGCATAAATGCTGACGCCCCCAAGCTCATCGTTGCCTTTCACCCGTTCGATATAGACAAAGTTATGGCCATCTTTCGCCCATAGCCCCTGTTGGGTGGAAAGTAGCGAGCCGCCGTACATCTGCTGGGCACGGTAGTTGCGCGCCATCTGTTCGCCCTGCGGCGCCACCCATTCGCCGATGGCCATGGTCAGCAGCACCAGCGGGATCGCGGTTTTCATTACCGCCAGCGCTACCTGCAGCCGGGTGAAACCGGATGCCTGCATCACCACCAGTTCGCTGCGCTGGGCCAGCATCCCCAGCCCCAGCAGCGCGCCAAGCAGCGCCGCCATCGGGAAGAAGATCTGGATGTCCTTCGGCACGCTGAGGATGGTGTAGAGACCAGCTCCCAGCGCATCGTAGCTGCCCTGCCCGGACTTTTTCAGCTGATCGACAAACTTGATAATGCCGGAGAGCGACACCAGCATGAACAGGGTCATCATGATGGTGTTGAAAATCGTCTTACCGATATAACGGTCAAGTACGCCAAACGCCTGCATCAGGCCGCTCCTTTATTAAAACGGGCGCGGAAGCGGCGCATCGGCACCGTATCCCACAGGTTTAACAGCACCGCCAGCGCAAAATAGAGCAAGTTAATCGCCCACATCCAGATAGCCGGGTCCATTTTGCCTTTGCCGCCGTTCGACTTAATCGACGTCTGCAGCAGGAAAAACACCAGGTAAAGCAGCATCGCCGGCAGCATCGACAGCACGCGGCCCTGACGCGGGTTCACCACGCTGAGCGGCACCACCATCAGCGCCATAATGAAGACCGTCGCCACCAGCGTGAAGCGCCAGTGCAGTTCGGCGCGCGCGCGGTCGGTGTGGGTTTGCCACAAGGTGCGCATATCCATCTGTTCGGTGTCGTCCGGATCGGCGCTCACCGCCTGGTGGCCGATAATAGCCTGATAGTTATTGAAGTCGGTGATGCGGAAATCGCGCAGCATCGCGGTGCCTTCAAAGCGGGTGCCCTTGTTGAGGGTCACCACCTGCGAGCCGTCTTTCTGCTGCGACAGCTCGCCGGAATCCGCCACCACCACCGAGGGGCGCGCATTGCCTTTCGGACGCAGCTGAGCAAGGAAGACGTCATGGAAGCGGTTGCCGTTGACGCTTTCGATAAACATCACCGCGTTACCATCGCTGGCCTGCTGGAACTGGCCCTGGGCCAGCGCCGCCATACCGGGATTAGCTTTAGCTTCGGCCAGCACTTCGTCCTGATGGCGCGACGACCACGGCCCCGCCCACATAACGTTGACCGCCGCCACCGCGCCGGTGAACAGCGCGAGGATCATCGCCGCCTTGATCAGTACGGCTTTGCTCAGGCCGCAGGCGTGCATCACCGTAATTTCACTTTCGGTGTACAGCTTGCCGAGGGTCATCAGCAGGCCAAGGAATAGACTTAACGGCAGGATAAGCTGCGCCATCTCCGGGATGCCGAGCCCCAACAGCGAGAGCACCAGATTGGTTGGGATATCGCCATCCACCGCGGCGCCGAGGATCCTGACTAATTTCTGACAAAAGAAAATCAGTAACAGGATGAATAGGATCGCCAACTGGCTTTTCAGCGTCTCACGAACCAGATATCTTATGATTATCACTATAAATACGCCCGTAAAAACCCGTTTTAGTGCAGGAAAATTGCTTGTTTCATGGCTTAAACGTCATTTATTCTCTTTGGTCGTCGAAAACGTCGCTAAGATTAAATGACTCATCGGTTCTGCATGTCAGGATCTTTTCTGACGAACCCAGGCCTTAATAACGTTAAGATTAACACGAAGTCACCGCAACAGCGGATATGAGTTACGAAAGCTTGCAATTATATACTCAATGGATTTCGAGTTGTAAGAAGGCAGCAGGGCTGTGGCCCCTGGCGCGCACAATGTGCCACGTCAGGGTAAGCAGGCGCAGCCGGCGCATCTGCAACTTGAAAGGCGACGAGTATAGCCGTAGCCACCACTGTTGTCTTTAAGATTCAGGAGCATAGTGCATGGAGTTCAGTGTAAAAAGCGGTAGCCCGGAGAAGCAGCGGAGCGCCTGTATCGTGGTCGGCGTCTTTGAACCACGTCGCCTCTCCCCCATCGCCGAACAACTCGATAAAATCAGCGACGGCTACATCAGCGCCCTGCTGCGTCGCGGCGAGCTGGAAGGCAAACCTGGCCAGACGTTATTGCTGCACCATGTGCCAAACATTCTGTCTGAGCGCATTCTGCTGATTGGCTGCGGCAAAGAGCGCGAGCTGGATGAGCGTCAGTATAAGCAGGTCATCCAGAAAACCATCAATACCCTGAATGATACCGGCTCAATGGAAGCGGTCTGTTTCCTGACCGAACTGCACGTCAAAGGCCGTAACAACTACTGGAAAGTTCGCCAGGCCGTTGAAACCGCCAAAGAGACGCTGTACAGCTTCGACCAGCTGAAGACCAACAAAAGCGAGCCGCGTCGCCCGCTGCGTAAAATGGTCTTTAACGTGCCGACCCGTCGTGAACTGACCAGCGGCGAACGCGCCATTCAGCATGGCCTGGCGATTGCCGCCGGCATCAAAGCGGCGAAGGATCTTGGCAATATGCCGCCGAATATCTGTAACGCCGCCTATCTGGCCTCTCAGGCGCGCCAGCTGGCCGACACCTACAGCAAAAACGTCATTACCCGGGTGATCGGCGAACAGCAGATGCGCGAGCTGGGGATGAACGCCTACCTCGCCGTCGGCAATGGGTCGCAGAACGAGTCGCTGATGTCGGTCATCGAATATAAAGGTAACCCGGCTGAAGACGCGCGCCCTATCGTACTGGTCGGTAAAGGCCTGACCTTCGACTCCGGCGGTATCTCCATCAAGCCTGCCGAAGGCATGGACGAAATGAAGTACGACATGTGCGGCGCGGCGGCGGTGTACGGCGTGATGCGGATGGTTGCCGAACTGCAGCTGCCGCTGAACGTGATCGGCGTGTTGGCGGGCTGTGAAAACATGCCTGGCGGCCGCGCCTATCGTCCGGGTGACGTCCTGACCACTATGTCCGGCCAGACGGTGGAAGTGCTGAACACCGACGCCGAAGGCCGCCTGGTGCTGTGCGACGTCCTGACCTACGTTGAGCGCTTCGAGCCGGAAGCGGTTATCGACGTGGCGACGCTGACCGGGGCCTGCGTGATTGCCCTCGGCCATCACATCACCGGCCTGATGTCGAACCATAACCCGCTGGCCCATGAGCTGATCGGCGCCTCCGAACTGGCGGGCGACCGCGCGTGGCGTTTGCCGCTGGCCGACGAGTTCCAGGATCAGCTGGAGTCCAATTTTGCCGATATGGCGAACATCGGCGGTCGTCCTGGCGGCGCAATTACCGCCGGCTGCTTCCTGTCGCGCTTTACCCGTAAGTACAACTGGGCGCACCTCGACATCGCCGGTACCGCCTGGCGTTCCGGTAAGGCCAAAGGCGCCACCGGTCGTCCGGTGGCGCTGCTGTCGCAGTTCCTGCTCAATCGTGCGGGTTTTAACGGCGAAGAGTGATTGCCGTCTGATGCCCGGTGGCGCTACGCTTACCGGGCCTACGGAAAGATGCCGTTTGTAGGCCGGGTAAGCGTAGCGCCACCCGGCTTTGCATTTAAATCCACGACAAGAAGCCCCATATATGAAGAATGCAACGTTCTACCTTCTGGACAACGAAGACACCGTCGACGGCCTGAGCGCCGTCGAGCAGCTGGTGTGTGACATTGCCGCAGAACGTTGGCGCAACGGCAAGCGCGTCCTGATCGCCTGCGAAGATGAACAGCAGGCTATCCGTCTGGATGAAGCGTTATGGGCAAGACCGCCGGAGAGCTTTGTGCCGCATAATCTGGCGGGCGAAGGCCCGAGAGGCGGCGCGCCGGTAGAGATTGCCTGGCCGCAAAAGCGCAACAGCAGCCCGCGGGATATTCTTATCAGCCTGCGGCTAAACTTTGCAGATTTTGCCACCGCTTTCACAGAAGTGATAGACTTTGTCCCTTACGAAGACAATCTGAAACAACTGGCGCGCGAACGCTATAAGGCGTACCGCATGGCTGGTTTCAACCTGAACACGGCAACCTGGAAATAATGGAAAAGACATACAACCCACAAGATATCGAACAGCCGCTTTACGAGCACTGGGAAAAGCAGGGCTATTTCAAACCGAATGGTGATGAAAGCCAGGAGAGCTTCTGCATCATGATCCCGCCGCCGAACGTCACCGGCAGTTTGCATATGGGTCATGCCTTCCAGCAAACCATCATGGATACCATGATTCGCTACCAGCGCATGCAGGGCAAAAACACCCTGTGGCAGGCCGGTACCGACCACGCAGGTATCGCTACCCAGATGGTGGTTGAGCGTAAGATTGCCGCTGAAGAAGGTAAAACCCGCCACGACTACGGCCGCGACGCCTTTATCGACAAAATCTGGCAGTGGAAAGCGGAATCCGGCGGCACCATTACCCGTCAGATGCGCCGTCTCGGCAACTCCGTGGACTGGGAGCGCGAGCGCTTCACCATGGACGAGGGGCTTTCCAATGCCGTGAAAGAAGTCTTTGTTCGCCTGTACAAAGAAGACCTGATCTACCGCGGCAAACGCCTGGTTAACTGGGATCCGAAACTGCGCACCGCCATTTCCGACCTCGAAGTGGAAAACCGCGAATCGAAAGGTTCCATGTGGCACATCCGCTACCCGCTGGCCGATGGCGCGAAAACCGCTGATGGTAAAGATTACCTGGTGGTCGCCACCACCCGTCCGGAAACCCTGCTGGGCGATACCGGCGTGGCCGTTAACCCGGAAGATCCGCGTTACAAAGATCTGATTGGCAAATTCGTGGTGCTGCCGCTGGTTAACCGTCGCATCCCGATCGTGGGCGACGAGCACGCCGACATGGAAAAAGGCACCGGCTGCGTGAAGATCACCCCGGCGCACGACTTTAACGACTACGAAGTGGGTCGTCGTCACCAGCTGCCGATGATCAACATCCTCACCTTTGACGGCGACATCCGTGAAAGCGCGGAAGTGTACGACACCAAAGGTAACGAATCCGACGTCTACTCCAGCGAGATCCCGGCAGAGTTCCAGAAACTGGAACGCTTCGCGGCGCGTAAAGCCGTCGTTGCGGCGGTTGACGCCCTCGGCCTGCTGGAAGAGATCAAACCGCACGACCTGACCGTCCCTTACGGCGATCGCGGCGGCGTGGTGATCGAGCCGATGCTGACGGACCAGTGGTACGTGCGCGCGGACGTGCTGGCCAAGCCAGCAGTCGAAGCCGTTGAGAATGGCGACATTCAGTTCGTGCCGAAGCAGTACGAAAACATGTACTTCTCCTGGATGCGCGATATTCAGGACTGGTGTATCTCCCGTCAGCTGTGGTGGGGTCACCGCATCCCGGCATGGTATGACAACGACGGCAACGTCTACGTAGGCCGTAGCGAAGACGAAGTGCGTCAGGAAAACAACCTGAGCGCCGATGTTGCCCTGCGTCAGGATGAAGACGTTCTCGATACCTGGTTCTCCTCCGCGCTGTGGACCTTCTCCACCCTCGGCTGGCCGGAAAACACCGACGCCCTGCGTCAGTTCCACCCGACCAGCGTGATGGTGTCCGGCTTCGATATCATCTTCTTCTGGATCGCCCGCATGATCATGATGACCATGCACTTCATCAAAGATGAAAACGGTAAACCGCAGGTTCCGTTTAAGACCGTCTACATGACCGGTCTGATCCGCGATGACGAAGGCCAGAAGATGTCCAAGTCCAAGGGTAACGTCATTGACCCGCTGGATATGGTTGACGGCATCACCCTGCCGGAGCTGCTGGAAAAACGTACCGGCAACATGATGCAGCCGCAGCTGGCGGAGAAAATCCGCAAGCGCACCGAGAAACAGTTCCCGAACGGCATCGAGCCGCACGGCACCGACGCCCTGCGCTTCACCCTGGCGGCGCTGGCCTCTACCGGCCGCGACATCAACTGGGATATGAAGCGTCTGGAAGGTTACCGTAACTTCTGTAACAAGCTGTGGAACGCCAGCCGCTTCGTGCTGATGAACACCGAAGATCAGGATTGCGGCTTCAACGGTGGTGAAATGGTGCTCTCCCTGGCCGACCGCTGGATCATCGCGGAATTCAACCACACCGTGAAAGCGTATCGCGAAGCGCTGGATAACTTCCGCTTCGATATCGCCGCCGGCATCCTGTACGAGTTCACCTGGAACCAGTTCTGCGACTGGTACCTGGAGCTGACCAAGCCGGTGATGAACGGTGGCAGCGAAGCGGAGCTGCGCGGGACTCGCCATACGCTGGTGACCGTGCTGGAAGGTCTGCTGCGCCTGGCGCATCCGATCATTCCGTTCATTACCGAGACCATCTGGCAGCGCGTGAAAGCGATCTGCGGTATCACCGCCGACACCATCATGCTGCAGCCGTTCCCGCAGTACGATGCATCTCAGGTGGATGACGCAGCGCTGGCCGACACCGAATGGCTGAAGCAGGCGATCGTCGCCGTGCGTAACATCCGTGCGGAAATGAACATCGCGCCGGGCAAACCACTGGAACTGCTGCTGCGCGGCTGCAGCAAAGAGGCCGAGCGTCGTGTGAACGACAACCGCAGCTTCCTGCTGAACCTGGCGCGTCTGGAAAGTATTACCGTGCTGCCTGCCGATGATAAAGGTCCGGTCTCGGTGACCAAGATTATCGACGGCGCCGAGCTGCTGATCCCGATGGCGGGCCTCATCAATAAAGAAGATGAACTGGCACGTCTGGCGAAAGAAGTGGCCAAAATCGAAGGTGAAATTGGCCGCATCGAGAGCAAGCTGGCCAACGAAGGCTTTGTCGCCCGCGCGCCGGAAGCGGTGATCGCTAAAGAGCGCGAGAAGCTGGAAGGCTACGCGGAAGCGAAAGCGAAGCTGATTGAACAGCAGGCGGTGATCGCCGCGCTGTGATCCTCCCGCCCCTTGCCACCCGGCAAGGGGCATTTTTTATGAAACATCCTCGCTTGCGCTTTCCCCTGCCGCGATGTTATTAACATCATCATTCGTCTTTTTTGGGTAATGAGTCATTGTATGAATACGAGCGTCCCCGCGGCGACGTTGCTGCGTCGCATTACGGCGGCAGACAATGCCGCCATCGCCAGGGTCATCCGCCAGGTCTCGGCTGAATATGGCCTGACTGCCGATAAAGGCTATACGGTCGCCGACCCGAATCTCGATGAGCTGTATGAGCTGTACAGCCAGCCGGGCTCCGCCTACTGGGTGGTGGAGCAAGAGGGGGAAGTGGTTGGCGGCGGCGGCGTCGCGCCGCTCGCCTGCAGCGAGCCGGATATCTGCGAGCTGCAGAAAATGTATTTTATGACCAGCGCCCGCGGCCAGGGGCTGGCGAAGAAGCTGGCGCTGCTGGCGCTGGACTACGCCCGCGAACAAGGGTTTAAGCGCTGCTATCTGGAAACCACCGCCTTCCTGACGGAGGCGATCGGCTTATATGAACATCTTGGCTTCGAGCACATTGACGGGCCGCTGGGCTGCACCGGCCACGTGGACTGTGAAGTGCGGATGCTGAAAACGCTGTAGCGCCTCGATATCGCAGGCGTCCCCGGTAGCGCTACGCTTACCGGGGCTACAGTTCGGTAGCCCGGCTAAGCGTAGCGCGAGCCGGGTATGTCCCGAATGGCACCGCTGACACCTTACCCGTGCACACGGTGCCGTTTTTTTGTCGGGTGGCGGCTAATGCCTTACCCGACCTACGGCCCGCACCATTGCGAGCTGAAGCTCTCAACGCTATCTCTCTCCCCATAGCTACTGAAACTGCCGATGTTAGTGGCAACCGGGGCTACAGGGCCCGAATACCTTGGGTTACGCCGCCAGAGGCACGCCGCTGTGGAAGCGGAACTCGGCCTCCGGCCTGAGGATCAGCGCCGCTTCCGCCTCGCCAAGCTGGTGCACCCGCGCGCTGATATCTTCTCCGGCAATCTTCTGCGCCAGATCCAGGTAGTCCTGATAGTGACGCGCCTCGGAGCGCAGCAGCGATAGATAAAATTTCTGCAGATCGTCGTCCAGCCACGGCGCCAGGGCGGCAAAGCGTTCGCAGGAGCGGGCCTCGATATAGGCACCACAGATCAGCTTATCGATCAGCATCACCGGCTCATGCGAGCGTACTTCGCGCCGCAGGCCACGGGCATAGTTGCTGGCGGTAATTTTGACGTAGGGGATATCGCGCGCCAGCATCATCTCCCGCACCTGCCAGAAGTGATGTAGTTCCTCTTTAATCAATAAAATCATGCTGTCCAGTAGCTGGCGGCCCCACGGGTCGTCGGTCTGCGGCATGGCGCTTTTGTTGATCCGTTTATGCAGAGCGACAAAATCCGGTTCCGGCCCCCGGCGGTAGGTGAAGTCTTCGTACGGCTTCAGGCAGGCCAACAATTCGTCGGCGTCAGCTTTATCCGCGACGTAGCGACGCACCAGCAGCATGGCGTTCTGCGCCGCTTTCAGCTCGCACACCATATGGTCGGTCAGTAGCAGCGGCAGGTTTTCCGGCTTGCGGGCTTCGTCAATCCACGCCTGCGGCGTCGGGCAGTGCAGGAAGTTGATAATCGGGGAAAGAATCTGCGGGTAATCCATGAAAGTTCCTTGCTATACGGCGGCAGGCGCCGCCGTATCCATCTACAACATCTGCGACTTAGTGGCGAACACCATCGTCGTCTTCATCGACATACTCTTCGTCATCGTCGTCGCCGTCTTCACCGTTCGGGTCCTCATAATAGGTGCCCCAACCGTCATACTCGACGTCATATTTTTCTGCCAGCGTCATCAGCTGTTCCACCTGGGCATCGATCAGGTCTGCGTTCAGCGCGCATTCGCTCAGAATATCGCAGCAGATGACCATGTCACCCTCTTCCACTTCCAGCTCTTCAGGCTCGGTCACTTCGTAGCCCAGCTTAAACGCTTCCACCGCCACTTTCTCCAGGGTTTCGAAATCGTCTGCAGAGAGGTGATGCTCAATCGTGTACAGTGCGTCCGGATCGCTGCCATCTTCCAGCAGCTCTTCGATAATCAGACGCGTCTCTTCACGCTGTTCTTCCAGGTGTTCCGGGTTTGCCATGGCTCGTTCCTCATAATGTGCGGCAGTTATCCCTATTGTCACATACCGCCGTCATTGCCTCCACTTCTCAGTGAAAGATTTCGATCACAGACTTGCAAATGAATATTCATACATATAAATTGAATTTTAATTCAATTAGTGGCCTATGCCAGGTGAGGGAACCATGTCTGCGTTTTACCAGAAGCATTTTTTAAAGTTACTCGATTTCACGCCTGCAGAAATCACCGCCCTGCTCGAGCTGGCGGCAAAGCTGAAAGCCGATAAGAAAAACGGTATCGAAGTCCAGAAACTGGCAGGGAAAAACATCGCGCTCATCTTCGAAAAAGACTCAACCCGTACACGATGCTCTTTCGAAGTTGCCGCATACGATCAGGGCGCCCGCGTGACCTATCTGGGGCCAAGCGGCAGCCAGATTGGCCATAAAGAGTCGATCAAAGACACCGCCCGCGTGCTCGGGCGGATGTACGATGGCATTCAGTACCGCGGCCACGGCCAGGAAGTGGTGGAGACCCTGGCGCAATACGCCGGCGTGCCGGTGTGGAACGGCCTCACCAACGAGTTCCACCCCACCCAGCTGCTGGCGGATCTGCTGACCATGAAAGAGCACCTGCCGGGCAAAGCCTTCAACCAGATGACGCTGGTCTACGCCGGCGACGCGCGCAACAACATGGGCAATTCGATGCTGGAAGCCGCGGCGCTGACCGGTCTGGATCTGCGCCTGGTGGCGCCATCGGCCTGCTGGCCGGAGGCCGCGCTGGTGGAAACCTGCACCGCGCTGGCCAAACAGCAGGGCGGCAACATCACCCTGACGGAAGATATCGCCGCGGGGGTGAAAGGCGCCGATTTTATCTATACCGACGTCTGGGTCTCAATGGGCGAGGCGAAGGAAAAATGGGCCGAACGTATCGCCCTGCTGCGCGATTATCAGGTTAACAGCGCGATGCTGGCGCTGACCGGCAATCCGCAGGTCAAGTTCCTCCACTGTCTGCCGGCGTTCCACGACGACCAGACCACGCTGGGCAAACAGATGGCTGCCGATTACGGCCTGCACGGCGGCATGGAGGTGACTGACGAGGTGTTTGAGTCGGCGGCGAGCGTGGTCTTCGACCAGGCGGAAAACCGGATGCACACCATCAAAGCGGTGATGGTGGCGACGCTGAGCAAATAGTCCCTCGCTGGCGCTCGCATCCCGGATGGCACGGCGTTCATCCGGGATTCGGCTCGCCATTTACGACGCCATCAGTATCTTCACCACCGCTTTGCGCACCTTCGCCGGGGCGCCTACGGCGCACAGCGGTTTATGCACTTCGCCGGGATAAAACACGACAAAGTCCCCTTCGTTAAGGATCACCGTTTTCTCCTGCTGGCCTTCGGCAAGGAAAGCGATGTCTTTCTCCGCCAGCCAGTCGGTCTGCGGCTCTCCTGGCGGCAAGGTGCTGAAGGTCATCCCCTCGCTGCCGCGGAGCACAATCTGGATATCAAGGTAGCGAGCATGGTATTCCGCGCGGCGTGCGGCCTGCGGCTCGGTGGTGTCTTCAGAAATCAGATAAAACAAATTGTTACCGTCGATATCGTGCTTACCCAGCGGCGTCGCCTCGCTGACCTGAGCGATAACTTGTTCGATAGCCTCGCGCAGCGCGGCAGGCAGCCACGGCTGCAGATGGTGGATATTGCCAATAATCATTGCTTACCTCAAATATAAAACAGCATTTCATTTCTTTGTTTTATACCCCCATCACCGCTGCCATACCAGTACAGTTTCACGGTTCTTTGCGCTGGCGCACTTTTCGACAGGCAAACGATTACCTGTTTGTGAATGAATCGCTTGATCGTCATAACGGTCTGCGTATAATGCCAGTCGTTTTGCCGGGAGGAAGCATGGCCAATTGCGTACGACATTCTGTCTTAGCGCGTCTGAACGCAGACGCTGGCCTGCCGTTTTTCTTTCCGTTGCTCATTGGATTCCCGAAGCCCCTTATTTAAGGGGCTTTTTTTTTGCCCAGGCGTCAGGAGATAAGCATGGCTAACCCGCTATATCAAAAACATATCATTTCCATAAACGATCTCAGCCGCGAAGACCTCGAACTGGTGCTGGCGACGGCGGCAAAGCTGAAAGCCAATCCGCAACCCGAGCTGCTGAAGCATAAGGTTATCGCCAGCTGTTTCTTTGAAGCCTCGACCCGTACCCGCCTCTCTTTTGAAACCTCGATGCACCGCCTGGGCGCCAGCGTGGTCGGCTTTTCCGACAGCGCCAACACCTCGCTGGGCAAAAAAGGGGAAACGCTGGCGGATACCATCTCCGTCATCAGCACCTACGTTGACGCCATCGTGATGCGTCATCCGCAGGAGGGCGCCGCCCGTCTGGCGACCGAATTCTCCGGCGGCGTGCCGGTACTGAACGCCGGCGACGGCGCTAACCAGCACCCGACCCAGACCCTGCTCGACCTGTTCACCATTCAGGAGACCCAGGGCCGCCTCGAAAACCTCAACGTGGCGATGGTCGGCGATCTGAAGTATGGCCGTACCGTCCACTCCCTGACCCAGGCGCTGGCCAAATTCAGCGGCAACCGCTTCTACTTCATCGCCCCGGACGCGCTGGCCATGCCGCAATACATCCTCGATATGCTGGATGAAAAAGGTATCGCCTGGAGCCTGCATAGCGCCATCGACGACGTAATGGCGGAAGTGGATATTCTGTACATGACCCGCGTGCAGAAAGAGCGTCTGGATCCGTCGGAATACGCCAACGTCAAAGCGCAGTTCGTCCTGCGCGCCGCCGACCTCGAAGGGGCGCGCGCCAACATGAAGGTGCTGCACCCGCTGCCGCGCATTGACGAAATCACCACCGATGTCGATAAAACACCGCACGCCTGGTACTTCCAGCAGGCCGGTAACGGCATCTTCGCCCGCCAGGCGTTACTGGCACTGGTACTGAATAGCGAGCTGGCACTGTAAGGGGGAATGAGAGATGACACACGACAATAAACTGCAGGTAGAAGCGATCAAACGCGGCACCGTGATTGACCATATCCCGGCGCAGGTCGGCTTTAAGCTGCTCACCCTGTTCAAACTGACCGAAACCGACCAGCGCATCACCATCGGCCTGAACCTGCCCTCCGGCGAGATGGGCCGTAAAGATTTAATTAAAATCGAGAACACCTTCCTGACGGACGAGCAGGTTAATCAGCTGTCGCTGTACGCTCCGCAGGCGACGGTAAACCGCATTGATGATTACGAAGTGGTGGGCAAATCCCGCCCGAGCCTGCCGGATCGCATTGACAGCGTGCTGGTCTGCCCGAACAGCAACTGTATCAGCCATGCTGAACCCGTTTCTTCCAGTTTTGCAGTGAAAAAACGCGCCGATGATATCGCACTCAAATGCAAATACTGTGAAAAAGAGTTTTCTCATTATGTGGTGCTGGCCAACTAAATGCGGTTGGTATTGGTGGTAGGCCTCCCTATAATGGCTACCACCCTACGCTTCGTCCTTCAGGCGGCGTCTGCGCCGGCGGCACAGCGCAGTCCTCTGGCGGGAACCTGAATGATTTTGCGTAACATTACTCAGTTCATCTGGAGATAACATGAGCAAAACTATTGCGACGGAAAATGCACCAGCAGCGATTGGCCCTTACGTTCAGGGCGTTGACCTGGGCAGCATGATCATCACCTCTGGCCAGATCCCGGTCGACCCGAAAACCGGCAGCGTCCCGGAAGACGTGTCCGCGCAGGCGCGCCAGTCGCTGAACAATGTGAAAGCGATTGTTGAAGCCGCAGGCCTGAAAGTGGGCGATATCGTGAAAACCACCGTGTTCGTGAAAGATCTCAACGATTTCGCTACCGTTAACGCCACCTACGAAGCGTTCTTCACCGAGCATAATGCCACCTTCCCGGCGCGCTCCTGCGTTGAAGTCGCTCGTCTGCCGAAAGACGTGAAGATCGAGATCGAAGCCATCGCCGTGCGTCGCTGATCGCTATCGTCGGTAAGAAAAAAGGCAGCCAGTGGCTGCCTTTTTTACGTGGTTCATCCGAAAATGCGCCCTTCACTGCCAGCCGTAGCGGCGGCTGTAGAAGCCCTTCACGGTCTGGGTCAGCACCATATAGCCCGCCAGGATCGCCACCAGCCATGGGAAGTAGCTCAGCGGCAGAGCCTGCAGCTGCAGATAGCCCGCCAGCGGCGAGAACGGCAGCGCGATACCCACCGCCATCACCACCAGGGTCATGGCGAACAGCGGCCAGGCGGCGCGGCTCTGAACGAACGGAATGCGCCGGGTGCGGATCATGTGCACGATCAGTGTTTGCGACAGCAGCCCTTCGATAAACCAGCCGGACTGGAACAGGGTCTGCATCTCCACGGTATTGGCGTGGAACACCCACCACATCAGGCCGAAGGTGAGGATATCGAAAATCGAGCTGATCGGGCCGAAGAAGACCATAAAGCGCCCGAGATCGGCCGGGTTCCAGCGCTGCGGTTTGCGGATCTGCTCATCATCGACGTTATCGAACGGGATCGCCACCTGGGAGACATCGTACAGCAGGTTCTGAATCAACAGGTGCAGCGGCAGCATCGGCAGAAACGGCAGGAAGGCGCTGGCCACCAGCACGCTAAAGACGTTACCGAAGTTGGAGCTGGCGGTCATTTTGATGTACTTAAGCATGTTGGCGAAGGTGCGGCGGCCCTCGATCACTCCCTCCTCCAGCACCATCAGGCTTTTTTCCAGCAGAATGATATCCGCCGCCTCGCGGGCAATATCCACCGCGCCGTCGACCGAGATACCGATGTCCGCCGCGCGCAGCGCCGGGGCGTCGTTGATGCCGTCGCCCATAAAGCCCACCACATGACCTTCACGCTTGAGCAGCGTCACGATGCGCTCTTTATGCAACGGCGCCAGGCGGGCGAACAGCGTGGTACGTTTGGCCAGCGCCGCCAGTTCGTCGTCGCTCATGGCTTCGATCTGGCTGCCAATCACCACCTCGCCGGCATCCAGCCCTACTTCATGACACACCTTCGCCGCCACCAGCTCGCTGTCGCCGGTAAGGATTTTCACCGTGATGCCGCTGGCCTTCAGCGCCTTCAACGCCGGGGCGGTGGTCTCTTTCGGCGGATCGAGAAAGGCGATGTAACCTTCGAGGATCAGGTCTGACTCATCGGCGCGCTGATAGTCGCCTTCACGGGCCGGCAGGTATTTGGTCGCCACCGCCACCACCCGCAGCCCCTGACGGTTCAGAGTATCAGTGACCCGGCGGATACGGCGCAGCATGGTGTCGTCCAGCGGTACGATTTCGCCGTTGTAGCGCACCTGGGTCGAGACGTTGAGGATCTCCTGCAGCGCCCCTTTGCAGATCAGCTGATGCGCATCGTCCTGCTCTTTCACCACCACCGACATGCGGCGGCGTTCGAAGTCGAAGGGGATCTCATCCACCTTCTGCCAGCGTTCCGCCAGCCCGCGGGCGGCATCCAGCTCAACCCCGTCCAGCACTGCGGTGTCGAGCAGGTTTTTCAGGCCGGTCTGGTAGTGGCTGTTGAGCCAGGCAGCATGCAGCACCCGCTCGCTGACCTTGCCGGAGACGTCGGTATGGTTTTCCAGCACAATCTTATCCTGGGTCAGGGTGCCGGTTTTATCGGTGCAGAGGATGTCCATCGCGCCGAAATTCTGAATGGCGTCGAGGTGCTTAACGATAACTTTCTGCTTCGACAGCTTGACCGCCCCGCGCGCCAGCGTCGAAGTGACGATCATCGGCAGCATCTCCGGCGTCAAGCCGACCGCCACCGACAGCGCGAACAGCGCCGCCTCCCACCAGTCGCCTTTGGTGTAGCCATTGATCAGCAGCACCACCGGGGCCATCACCAGCATAAAGCGGATCAGCAGCATGCTGACCCGGCTGATGCCTTTCTGAAAGGCGTTCGGCTCACTCTCCTGCTCGCTGACGCGGCCGGCCAGCTGCCCAAACCAGGTGCGGCCGCCGGTGGCGAAGACGATGGCCTGCGCCGAGCCGCTCACCACGTTGGTGCCCATAAAGCACAGGGTGTCGCACTCCAGCGGGTTCTGCTGCAGCGGATCGCGGCTGCGGGCCACTTTCTCCACCGGCAGCGATTCGCCGGTCAGCGAGGCCTGGGCGACGAATAAATCCCGCGCCTGCAGGATACGCAGGTCCGCCGGGATCATATCCCCCGCCGACAACCGGATAATGTCCCCCGGCACCAGCTGGTCGATAGGCAGCTCCAGCCAGCGGCTCTCCCCCTGCTCGTTGACCACCCGCAGCACGGTGGCGGTATTGCTCACCATCGCCTTCAGCGCATCCGCCGCTTTGGTCGAGCGCGCCTCCTGGATGAAATTGAGTAACGTCGAGATCCCCACCATCAGGGCGATAACCCCGGCGGCGAACAGATCCTCGGTGGAATAGGAGACGATGCCGAGCACGGTCAGCAGCAGGTTGAACGGGTTGCGATAGCAGGTCCACAGATGCACCCACCACGGGGAGGGCTTCTGCGCCGGGATCTGGTTGTCACCATGTTTGAGGATTTTCGCCGCCACTTCGCCTTCATTGAGCCCTTCAGGGTGGCTGTCAAAGGCGCGCCAGATCTCCTGCTCGTCCATCGCCGCTACGTTCAGGCAATGCTGACCAAGCGATTCAGGAATGGGGCTGCTCGCCAGATGGCGGGCATCCGGCAGCGGATCGCGCTGGACTAAACGACGTGGCAGATGGCGGCTAAGCTGCGCGAACAGCTGCCGGGTATAATTTTTCAGCATAAACAGTCCCTCCGCGCTCGCCAAAGCGAACGCAGCGTTGCCGACGGGCGTAGCAAAACCTACCTGTCAGGCATGTTATTTTTATGGCAGGGACATCAAGGACGTCACTGCTTTACGCTTTCCGGTAAAGCAGTGTTAAACAGGCTTACCGGAAAGAAAGGTTGCTCCATCGAGGATGAGGAGTGGGATCGGGGTCCATAACTATCTCCGGTAAGTGAATATAAACGGCGCGAATTATAGCGCCCTCGTTGAGGATTGTGTGGCAATAATGGCGATGATAAACCCGCGCAACTAAACCGAACGTAAACCAGACTTTGCTCATTGCGGTTTGGTTGAGTAGCATTAGGCTCACTTCTACCAACCCTGACGAGAATTCCGCATGCAGAACCGGCTGACCATCAAAGATATCGCGCGCTTAAGCGGCGTAGGGAAATCGACGGTATCCCGCGTCCTCAACAACGAGAGCGGGGTCAGCGAACGGACCCGCGAGCGCGTCGAAGCGGTGATGCAGCAGCACGGTTTCTCGCCCTCCCGTTCCGCCCGCGCCATGCGCGGCCAGAGCGATAAAGTGGTGGCGATTATCGTCACCCGTCTTGATTCACTGTCGGAAAACCTTGCCGTGCAGACCATGCTGCCCGCCTTTTATGAGCAGGGTTACGATCCGATTATGATGGAGAGCCAGTTCTCCCCGGCGCTAGTGGAGGAGCATCTCGGCATGCTCGCCCGGCGCAATATTGACGGCGTGGTACTGTTCGGTTTTACCGGCATCGACGAAGCGATGCTTGCCCCCTGGCGCGACACCCTGGTGCTGATGGCCCGCGACGCCCCTGGCTTCGCCTCGGTGTGCTATGACGACGAAGGGGCCATCACGCTGCTGATGCAGCGGCTCTACGATCGCGGACATCGCCACATCAGTTTTCTTGGCGTACCGCACAGCGACGTCACCACCGGCGAACGCCGCCATCTCGCCTACCTCGCCTTCTGTAAAAAGCATCGTCTGACGCCCACCGCCGCCCTGCCGGGGCTGGGCATGAAGCAGGGATATGACACCGTCGCCAGCGTGCTGACGGCCGAAACCAGCGCCCTGGTCTGCGCGACGGATACCCTCGCCCTCGGCGCCAGCAAGTACCTCCAGCAGCAGGGCCGCGATGCGCTGCAGCTCGCCAGCGTCGGCAGCACGCCGCTGATGAAGTTTCTCCACCCGGAAATCTTGACCGTCGATCCGGGCTATGCCGAGTCCGGACGCCAGGCCGCCCGGCAGTTGATCGAGCAGATCGACGGCAGCGTTGACCCCCGCCAGATCGTGATTCCCGCCACCCTCAATTAATCTCGCTCGGACGATTTATGTGATCGTCGCCGGGTTTCGGGAACGTTCCCATTTTGCAAATCAAGCGGAACGGTTAGGATGCCCTCAAGGTAAAAACGGCATCTCTCCCCTCTGTTTTTGAGGCTTCATCATGAGCAAAGTAAACCAGCAGGACATCGATAAACTGATCGAACTGGTGGGCGGGCGCGGTAACATCGCCACCGTCAGCCACTGTATTACCCGTTTGCGCTTTGTGCTGAACGACCCGGCCATCGCCAGACCAAAAGAGATTGAGCAGCTGCGCATGGTGAAGGGATGCTTCACTAACGCCGGCCAGTTCCAGGTGGTCATCGGCACCGAGGTGGGCGATTACTACAAGGCCCTGCTGGCGACCACCGGCCAGACCTCCGCCGACAAAGAGCAGGTCAAGCAGGCCGCGCGGCAAAATATGAAGTGGCATGAACAGTTAATCTCGCACTTCGCCGAGATCTTCTTTCCCCTGCTGCCGGCGCTGATCAGCGGCGGTCTGATCCTCGGTTTCCGCAACGTTATCGGCGACCTGCCCATGAGCAATGGCCAGACGCTGGCCCAGATGCACCCGTCGCTGAAAACCATCTATGACTTCCTGTGGCTGATTGGCGAGGCGATCTTCTTCTATCTACCGGTGGGGATCTGCTGGTCAGCGGTGAAGAAGATGGGCGGCACGCCGATCCTCGGGATCGTCCTTGGCGTCACCCTGGTTTCCCCGCAGTTGATGAACGCCTATCTCCTCGGCCAGCAGGTGCCGGAGGTGTGGAATTTCGGCCTGTTTACCATTGCCAAAGTCGGCTACCAGGCGCAGGTGATCCCGGCCCTGCTGGCGGGCCTGACGCTCGGCTTTATCGAGACGCGCCTCAAGCGCATCGTGCCTGACTACCTCTACCTGGTGATTGTCCCGGTCTGCTCGCTGATCCTCGCGGTGTTCCTCGCACACGCCATTATCGGTCCGTTCGGCCGCCTGATCGGCGACGGCGTGGCGTTCGCGGTGCGCCATCTGTTAACCGGCAGCTTCGCGCCGATCGGCGCCGCGCTGTTCGGCTTCCTCTACGCGCCGCTGGTGATTACCGGTGTCCACCAGACCACCCTCGCCATTGATATGCAGATGATCCAGAGCATGGGCGGCACCCCGGTGTGGCCGCTGATTGCGCTGTCCAACATTGCTCAGGCGTCGGCGGTGGTCGGCATCATTATCGCCAGCCGCAAGCAGAATGAACGTGAAATCTCGGTACCGGCGGCAATCTCCGCCTATCTCGGGGTCACCGAGCCAGCGATGTACGGTATCAACCTGAAATACCGCTTCCCGATGCTGTGCGCCATGATTGGCTCTGGCCTCGCCGGCCTGCTGTGCGGCCTGAACGGCGTACTGGCGAACGGTATCGGTGTCGGCGGCCTGCCGGGGATCCTCTCCATCCAGCCAACCTACTGGCAGGTGTACGCCATGGCGATGGCCATCGCGGTGGTGGTGCCGATTATCCTCACTACCGTGGTGTATCAGCGCAAGTACCGTCAGGGCACCTTGCAGATTGTTTAACTTCTTCTTTCGGGGCGCCTTTGGCGCCCCTCGTTGCAGCAGGAAAGTACTATGAATCATCTCCCCCACTGGTGGCAAAACGGCGTTATTTATCAAATCTATCCGAAGAGTTTTCAGGATACCACCGGCAGCGGTACCGGCGATCTGCGCGGCGTCACCTCCCGCCTCGACTATCTGCAAAAGCTTGGGGTCGACGCTATCTGGCTGACGCCGTTCTACGTCTCACCGCAGGTGGATAACGGCTACGATGTGGCGAACTACACCGCCATCGATCCCTCCTACGGCACAATGGCCGACTTTGACGCGCTGGTGGCGGCGGCGAAGGCCCGCGGCATTCGCATCGTGCTGGATATGGTGCTGAACCATACCTCGACCGAACACGAATGGTTCCGTCAGTCGCTTAATAAGGAAAGCCCCTACCGTCAGTTCTATATCTGGCGTGACGGCGAACCCGACGCGCTGCCGAACAACTGGCGCTCCAAGTTTGGCGGCAACGCCTGGCAGTGGCATGCCGACAGCGGGCAATATTATCTGCACCTGTTCGCCATTGAGCAGGCGGATCTCAACTGGGAGAATCCGGCGGTGCGCGCCGAGCTGAAAAAGGTCTGCGAATTCTGGGCCGACCGCGGCGTCGACGGTCTGCGCCTCGACGTCGTCAACCTGATCTCCAAAGACCAGACCTTTCCCTGCGATCTGGACGGGGATGGCCGCCGCTTCTATACCGACGGCCCGCGGGTGCATGAGTTCCTGCAGGAGATGAGCCGCGACGTCTTCACCCCACGTAACCTGATGACCGTCGGCGAGATGTCCTCCACCTCGCTTGAGCACTGCCAGCAATACGCCGCGCTGGATGGCCGCGAACTGTCGATGACCTTTAACTTCCACCATTTAAAGGTCGATTACCCCGGCGGCGAAAAATGGACCCTCGCCCGTCCGGACTATGTGGCGCTGAAAGCGCTATTCCGCCACTGGCAGCAGGGGATGCACAACCGGGCGTGGAATGCGCTGTTCTGGTGTAACCACGACCAGCCGCGCATCGTGTCGCGCTTCGGCGACGAGGGCGAGTACCGGGTGCCGGCGGCAAAGATGCTGGCGATGGTGCTGCACGGCATGCAGGGCACGCCCTATATCTACCAGGGCGAAGAGATCGGCATGACCAATCCGCACTTCAGCAGCATTAACGATTACCGTGACGTCGAGAGCCACAATATGTTTATCGAGCGCGCGGCGCAGGGGCAAAGCCCGGACGAGCTGCTGGCGATCCTCGCCAGCAAGTCGCGCGACAACAGCCGTACGCCAATGCCGTGGCACGCCGGCAAGAACGGTGGCTTCAGCGACGGTGAGCCGTGGATCGGCCTTGGCGATAATTACCAGGAGATCAACGTCGAGGCAGCGCTGGCGGACCCCGATTCGGTGTTTTACGCCTATCAGCAGCTGATTACGCTGCGTAAAACCCTGCCGGTGCTGACCTGGGGCGATTACGAGGATCTGCTGCCAGAGCATCCGTCGCTGTGGTGCTATCGCCGTCAGTGGCAGGGGCAAACGCTGGTGGTCGCCGCTAACCTGAGCCGCGAGCTGCAGGCCTGGCAGCCCGAGGATGCCCCGGGCGAGTGGAAGATGATCATCAGCAACTATGCCGAGACCACCCCGCGCCCGACCGGTCTGACGCTGCGGCCGTTCGAAGCGGTATGGTGGCTGCAGGCGTAAGGTACTTCTTGCCCGACAGAAACCGGAGCGTAATGCCTGGCATCGGAGGTAGATGCCAGGCATTTTTGCTTATTTTCCAGCCAGATAAATTTACATTTATCGCCAGCGCCCATCATCCGTACTCTCACCTTTTTACCTTGTTCTGGGTCAATAAAATCGCAAACATCTTTGATGCAAATCACTACATATAGAACTTAAAATGCGTCCCGGCCCTACATGTTGTATTAATCGTCTATTATGTCACCATATCTTGTCGATGTCTGGCGGTGATGAGATGTGGATAAAATGGGCCGGATCTGAAGGCGAACAGCACGAGCCGTAGCGTGCAGCGTCTTCGGGATAACCTCCGCCTCTGTGGATAACCTGTTCTATATATGGAGTGATCATGACACCGCATGTGATGAAACGTGATGGCTGTAAAGTGCCGTTCAAGTCAGAGCGCATTCAGGAAGCAATTCTGCGTGCAGCTAAAGCAGCGGGAGTCGATGACGCAGACTATTGCGCCACCGTCGCAGAAGTCGTTAGCCAACAAATGCAGGGCCGCGCCCAGGTCGACATCAACGAGATCCAGACCGCGGTGGAAAACCAGCTGATGTCCGGCCCCTACAAGCAGCTGGCGCGCGCCTACATTGAGTATCGCCATGACCGCGATAGCCAGCGTGAGAAGCGCGGCCGTCTCAATCAGGAGATCCGCGGCCTCGTCGAGCAGACCAACTCCGCGCTGCTCAACGAGAACGCCAACAAGGACAGTAAAGTCATCCCGACCCAGCGCGACCTGCTGGCCGGGATCGTCGCCAAGCACTACGCCCGGCAGCACCTGCTGCCCCACGATGTGGTGATGGCCCACGAGCGCGGCATGATCCACTATCATGACCTCGATTACTCGCCCTTCTTCCCGATGTTCAACTGCATGCTGATCGACCTGAAAGGCATGCTGACCCAGGGCTTTAAGATGGGCAACGCGGAGATCGAGCCGCCGAAGTCTATCTCTACCGCCACCGCGGTGACGGCGCAGATCATCGCCCAGGTCGCCAGCCATATTTACGGCGGCACCACCATCAACCGCATCGATGAAGTGCTGGCGCCGTTCGTCAGCGAAAGCTTCAAAAAGCATCGCAAAATCGCCGAAGAGTGGCAGATCCCGGATGCCGAAGGCTATGCCCGCGCCCGTACCGAAAAAGAGTGCTACGACGCCTTCCAGTCGCTGGAGTATGAAGTCAACACGCTGCATACCGCCAACGGGCAGACGCCGTTCGTCACCTTCGGGTTCGGCCTTGGCACCAGCTGGGAATCGCGGCTGATCCAGCAGTCGATTCTGCGCAACCGCATTGCCGGCCTCGGTAAAAACCGTAAGACCGCGGTATTCCCGAAACTGGTGTTCGCGATCCGCGACGGCCTGAACCATAAGTTCGGCGACCCGAACTACGACATCAAACAGCTGGCACTGGAGTGCGCCAGCAAGCGCATGTACCCGGATATCCTCAACTACGATCAGGTGGTGAAAGTCACCGGGTCGTTTAAAACGCCGATGGGCTGCCGCAGCTTCCTCGGGGTGTGGGAAAACGAGAACGGCGAGCAGGTACACGATGGCCGTAATAACCTCGGCGTGATTAGCCTTAACCTGCCGCGCATCGCCCTGGAAGCGAAAGGCGATGAAGCCGCCTTCTGGACGCTGCTGGACGAGCGCCTGCAGCTGGCGCGCAAAGCGCTGATGACCCGTATCGCCCGCCTGGAAGGAGTGAAGGCTCGCGTGGCGCCGATCCTGTATATGGAAGGCGCCTGCGGCGTGCGGCTGAAAGCCGACGACGACGTCTCCGAGATCTTCAAAAACGGCCGCGCGTCCATTTCACTGGGCTATATCGGTATCCATGAAACCATCAATGCGCTGTACGGCAACCAGCATATGTACGACAGCGAGGCGCTGCGTGAGAAAGGCGTAGCCATCGTCCAGCGCCTGCGCGACGCCGTCGATTTGTGGAAGGAAGAGACCGGCTACGGCTTTAGTCTGTACAGCACACCGAGCGAAAACCTGTGCGACCGTTTCTGCCGTCTCGACACCGCCGAGTTTGGCGTGGTGGAGGGAGTGACTGACAAAGGTTACTACACCAACAGCTTCCACCTCGACGTGGAGAAGAAGGTCAATCCGTACGACAAGATCGATTTCGAAGCGCCGTACCCACCGCTGGCCAACGGCGGCTTCATTTGCTACGGCGAATATCCGAACATCCAGCACAACCTGAAGGCGCTGGAAGACGTGTGGGATTACAGCTATCAGCACGTGCCGTACTACGGGACCAATACGCCGATCGATGAATGCTACGAGTGTGGTTTTACCGGCGAGTTCGAGTGCACCAGCAAGGGCTTTACCTGCCCGAAATGCGGTAACCACGACGCCGCCCGCGTGTCGGTGACCCGTCGGGTATGCGGTTATCTCGGCAGCCCGGACGCGCGTCCGTTCAACGCCGGCAAGCAGGAAGAAGTGAAGCGCCGCGTTAAGCACCTGGGCAATGGGCAGATTGGTTAAGTTCTACACAGGGTTTTCACCCTCACCCTAACCCTCTCCCTCAAGGGAGAGGGAACCGTTCGAGCACGGCATTAAGCCTGGCGCTGATTTTCCCCCTCTCCCCGTGGGAGAGGGAACCGTTCGAGCACAGCATTAAGCCCGGCGCTGGTTTTCCCCCTCTCCCCGTGGGAGAGGGCCGGGGTGAGGGCATCAGCTCCTGGTAGCCCGGCCGAGCGCAGCGACGCCGGGAAATGGCCGCACGCCTCCGTTTTCGCAAAGCCATTAACGTCAGAGCAAGGCGGCAAACGAAGGGATCCCAGACTGCCTGGTGGGTTTCCTCAAATCAGTTGGCGTTGTAGCAAGGCGGCAAACGAGTAAGTCCCGGGGAGCTTACTGGAGTAAGTGACCCGGGCGAGCGAGCGCAGCCAACAACGCTGCAGCGGCAAATGAGAAGAGGAAACATGAATTACCATCAATACTACCCCGTCGACATCGTCAACGGCCCCGGCACCCGCTGCACCCTGTTTGTTGCCGGCTGCGTCCACGAGTGCCCCGGCTGCTACAACAAAAGCACCTGGCGAGTAAACTCCGGCATGCCGTTTACCACTGAGATGGCCGATCGCATCATCGCCGACCTCAACGATACCCGCATTAAACGCCAGGGAATTTCGCTCTCCGGCGGCGATCCGCTGCATCCGCAAAATATCGCGGAGATCCTCAATCTGGTTCAGCGCGTGCGCGCCGAATGCCCTGGCAAAGATATCTGGGTGTGGACCGGCTATAAGATTGACGAACTGAACACCGAGCAGATGGAAGTCGTGAACCTGATTAACGTGCTGGTCGACGGTAAGTTTGTGCAGGATTTAAAAGACCCGGCGCTTATCTGGCGCGGCAGCAGCAACCAGGTCGTGCATCATTTGCGATAGCGTTTAGAGCCGTTTATTCGCCTGATGATAAACGGCCGCTTTCTCTCTTTTGCCAATGGCAATAACGTAAACCACCACCACACTATCTCGTACTTGATACACCAACCGATAACCTGGCGCCTTAAGCTTGATTTTGTAGCAATCCGGTAAATCGCTCAGCCTGGCCGACTCTATTCGCGGATTCTGCACAATCTGCTGGAGCTTATTTTTGAACTGTTTTTTGACCGTCTCGCCAAGCTTCTGCCATTCGCGCCAGGCTCGTGGATCAAACTCCAGTTCATAGGTCATCCAGAGTCACCTTAACCCCCGGCCGTGGGTTTTCCAGCCGTTCGCGAACGGTGCGTAACAACGCCGCTTCGCCATCGCTGATGGTCATACTTTTCACCGGCATGCGGCCATTTTCTGCAATGTATTGAAACAGCAGGCGTACCGCCTCCGTTGGTGTCATATCGAGTTTCTCCAGCACGGCATAAGCCTCTTTTTTGAGTTTATCGTCCAGTCGAACATTGAGCGTGGCCATTATGCCTCCAGAAAGGGGAATTTTGTAATGCAGTATAGCATTACATTTGAATTACATTCGAATCTGGAAAACGCCTCTCAAAACCGGCTGACGCACTCCATCGCCACCGTTTTAAACTCATCGAAGCTGCGGGTCGCGGCAAGGCGGCTCATGGCGCGCTCGCGCAGGAAAGTCACGAAAATATCGTAGATCGCCATCGCCTCTTCATACTCGCGCTTGCTGATAGCGAGCAGGAAGATGATATGGGCGGTTTCGTCGCCCCAGGTGATGCCCTGCGGGGCGATAACCGTATAGACCACCGTCTTTTTCGCCAGCAGCCCCAGGGAGTGCGGCAGCGCAATACCGTCGCCTAGCATGGTGCTGACAATCGCCTCACGCTCGACCACCGAAGCATGAAACTCCGCATCGACAAAGCCTTCCTCCAACAGCTGCTGGCACAGCTCAGAGAACAGCGTTTGCTGATCCATCGGCTTATCGATCACCCGGAAGTGGGCGGCATCGAAGTATTTATTCAACATCCACGGACGGGTGCGATCCACCAGCACCAGCTTGCCAATCTGATCTAACTGGTAATCGGTGGGGAACGGCGCGATGGTCACCACCGGTTTATCTTTTTCGCCGATCCGCACCGTTGAGATAACAAAATCCTCATCGATCGCCTCCCGCTGCTCATATTCACGCTGGGAAATGGTAGCGGCGATCGCCAGCTGCGGATATTTACGCTGCAGGATCGCCTCAATCATCCGCACCATCGCATTACTGGTATCGCACACCAGCAGTACGTGCGGCTGGCGCTGATAGCCGATGTTGTAGTGGCGTTCCAGCCCGACGCCGATATGCAGCACCAGAAAGCCGATTTCGTTTTCGCTGATGGTATAAGGCGTGTATTTGCCCCAGCTCGATACCGCGGCGAGGGTCATATCCCAGGCCATCGGGTAGTGCTGTTTGATGTTATCCAGCAGCGGATTGGGGATCATGATCTGGTAGCGCACTCGGGTGATCATGGTTTTAATGTGGGTCAGCAGATCGGCATGCAGCTGGGCGTCGTCCAGCAGGTTGTAGTTATACTGGCTGTTGATGTAGCGCAGGATGTAGTTGACCAGCGCTTCGTCATCATCAGCGCTGATGGTTTCCGGATCGACGTCCTGCACCTGACGGGCGGCGATATGTACGCACAGCCACTCTTCTTCGGCGGGCGAGAAGGGTTTACCGGCCAGCTTCTGCAGTTCACCCGCCAGTTCGCGCGCGGCGTCGCGGACGTTCTGCGCCACGTCTTCGGCGTTAAAATCGGCCAGCGGATAGCCTTCGCTAACGCGGCGCACCACCACTGCGCCATAGAGGCAGATAAAGCGCTCGCCGACGTCGGTGAGGCGAATATGATGCCGGGTGAGCGTCTCCTGCAGCACCGGCTCCAGTTGCGCAGGCACTTCCGCCTCCAGCGCCTCGGCGCTAATCAACGGATTAATGCCGCCCTGCTGGGTCAGCTCCCACAGCAGGTCGGTGAGGCAGGCGCGAATTGACACCTCGCTGCCGAACAGCTTCATACCATGGCGCGGGCGGGTTTCAAGAGTCAGCTGATAGCGCTGGAAGCGCTCGCGCACCTCAACCATGTCATTTTGCAACGTGGCGCGGCTGACGAACCACTCATCCGCCAGGTCTTCCAGCTTGATAGAGAACGCCGACGTCAGGAAACGCACCAGCAGAAACGTGATGCGATCCTGGGCGGTACGCGGCACGTGCTGCGCCTTCGGCGCGGTCTCCTCCAGCGCCTGGAAGCTCGCCGGGTTATTAATTTTCAGCTGATAGCCACTGCCGCGGTTGAGCGTAAACTGCGCGCCATACTGCGCCAATAGCGCGTTCAGGGCGGTAATATCGGCGCGCACGGTACGGGTAGAAACCGACAGGCGTTGCGCCAGCTCATCCTGCGGCAGCGTTTCATTCCGCAGCAGGGTGAAGAGTTGCGCTAAGCGTTGGTTGGGAAATCGCATGTCAGTTCCTTGTGGTTACGGCTCAGGGTTGGGCGGATATCACCATCTGCGATGGGCTACCGACCGGCGTATAGTCGGAGGCAAAGGTTAATTTTCCATCCTTCGGCGCCACGCTGAAGCGGGTAATATTATCGCTACGCTGGTTCATGACGTACAGCCACTGCCCCTGATTATCCAGCGTCAGGGTGCGAGGGTAATCGCCACGCGTCCAGATATCTTCCTGATGGCTCAGACTGCCATCAGCCTGCACCGTAAAGTGGGCGATGCTGTTATGCAGACGGTTGGCGACGTACAGCTGTTTGCCGTCGTTACTCAGCACCAGGCCGGCGGCAAAGCTGGTGCCTTTATACTCTTTCGGCAGCGCGGAGACAGTTTTGCCTTCGCGCAGCAGGCCGCTTTGCTTATCCAGATGATAGAAGGTCAGTGTCGACGCTTCCTCGTTAATCAGCCACAGGCCATCGCCCTTCGGCGTAAAGACGAAGTGGCGCGGGCCGGCGCCCGGCGAGGAAGCGGCGATGAACGGCGGATCGTTCGGCGTCAGCTTGCCGCTGGCGCTATCCAGCCGGTACTGATAGATCCGATCCAGACCCAGATCGGTGGAGTAAACAAACTTCCCACTGGGATCGGCGGCGATCATATGGGCGTGCGGGCCATTGTGATCGCTGATGGCGAAACTGCCCTCGACGGCCGCCGCCGGGCGTTCGGCGCCAGCCGGGCCTTCATCCTGATGCCTGTCCACTGCCTCAGCCAGGCTACCATCTTCTTGCACCGGTAGCACGGCGATACTGCCGCTGACATAGTTAGCCACCAGCAGATGTTTACCATCCGGCGTCAGGGAGAGATACACTGGCCCGGCGCCGCCGGAGGCGACCTGGCTGAGCGCGGTCAGCTCGCCGTTTTTCTCAATGCGCCACGCCTGCACCACGCCTTTTATGACTTCACTGGCGGCATACAGCGTTTTGCCATCGCGCGAGACGGTCAGCTGCGCGACGTTCGGCAACGAGCTCACCAGCGCCTTATCGCGCAGGGCGCCGGTGTTGGCATCGACGGTAAAGCGGTACAGACCTTCGCCATTGGGGTTATAGGTGCCTACCCAGGCGTAGTGGGTTTGCGCGGCGCCCGCGGCGACGGCAAACAGGGACAGTGAAGCGACAAGCAGATGACGAGCGACAGGCATAGCAACTCCTTGATGGTTCAGTGGGGGATGTTTCCCCTCACCCCGGCCCTCTCCCAAAGGGAGAGGGAGAAAAACGGTAGCCCCCTTCCCTGCAGAGGTAAGGGGGCAGCCCTTCCCGGCAGAGGTGGGGGAGAAAGCCGGTAGCCCCTTTCCTGCAGAGGTAAGGGAGAAAACCGGTGGCCCCCTTTCCTGCTGAGGTAAGGGAGAAAACCGGTGGCCCCCTTTCCTGCTGAGGTGAGGAAGCGCGCCGGACGGTTTCCTCTCCCTCAGGGAGAGGGTTAGGGTGAGGGGCAATGGCACTACTTCACTAACTGTTTGGTCATCTCCAGCAGCTGGCGAACATCGGCCGGGCGGGTGTTACCGCTGGCTTTATCGATAATCGAGCTGTAAATATGCGGGATGATTTTGCTCACCCCGGCATCGAGGGCGATTTTCAGGATCTCGCTGTAGTTTTCCAGATCGATACCGCCGGTCGGCTCGAGCCAGAAATCGTGCGCGGCGCAGGCTTTGGCCACCGCTTCAAACTCGGCGCGGTGCTCCAGGCCGCCCATCGGGAAGTACTTGATGGAGCTGCCGCCCATGTCTTTTAACAGCGCGATGGCGGTTTCCAGCGGCACAATGCCATCCGCCGCGCCGCTGCTCAGCGGCCCGGTGGAGATCTTCACCATTCCCGGCGTACCGGTCGGCGAGACCAGGCCGTTGACCACGGTCTCGTTCTGCCCGAGCAGCGCGCGGCTGGTGGCCACGCCGGTGAAAACCTGGTTGACGTGCTGCGGCTGCACCTGGCGAGAAATTTCGCTCACCATCGCCGACTGGTTTGGATCGCCTGCGCCCAGCCCGACGGAGAGCGCGTTATCGATCAGCTTCGCGTAGTCACGCATATCGGCCACCGCGCTGGCGACGTCAGGATAGTTTTTGGAGAGCACGCCAACCAGGACGTGACCTTCCGCCGCGTCGTAAATTTCACGGGCGTTGTCTTTGCTGCCCGCCAGGACGTTCAGGCACACGCGGTCACGGTAAAAGTTTGGGGTCAGTTTCATGCTTGTTTCTCCTTATTCAGAACTTCTGCGATGCGGCGAGCGACCACCGCCAGCTGCTCCGCGTTTACGCTGCGGACATCGGCTTCGATAATGCCTTCATTCGCTTTATAGCCGCGGAAGTAGATGGCGTATTCGCCCTGCTTCAGCGCGTTAACCAGATCGCCGGTCTTCACGCCGGTCACCGCTTCGTCGAATTTAATTTCGGCGCGGGCGATATCGCGGCCCGCGCTATCCCACACCACTCGCGCGGTCACGCCGTTAAGCGTGTTGAGCTGTTCGATAAACGGCGTCATCTTCGCCACCATCTGCTCGCCGCTCTCTTTGCTCGCCGTCAGGTAGTGTTCAATGGCGCAGGTTAGGCCGAGGATCCCCTCTTTACCCACTTTCATCGCCCGGCCAATCCCCATCGACTGGCGCTTAACCCACTCGACGTACTGGGTTTTGCCGATGACCAGCCCGCTGGTCGGCCCTTCAATCGCTTTCGCGCCGCTGTAGATAACCAGGTCGGCGCCCATGCGGTAGTAGCACTGCAAATCTTCTTCCGCCGCCGCATCGACGATCAGCGGCAAGTTATGCTGGCGCGCCACTTCCGCGGCCTGCGCCACGTTAAGCATGCTTTTCTGCACGCAGTGGTGGGATTTGATATACAGAATCGCCGCGGTACGCGGAGTGATCGCCGCCGCCAGCTGTTGGGCAGAGCATTCGTTGGCGTAGCCCGCTTCCACCAGCTTACCGCCGCCCAGCGCCACCATGGTGCCAACCGGCGCGCCGAAGTTGACGTTGTGGCCCTTCGGCAACACGATTTCGTTATTTTCAATCGGCGTAACGTGCAGGTTCTCCAGCAGCCAGTCGCTGTCTTTCACCAGCACCGCCGCTACCGACTGGGCAATACCCGCCGACGCGCAGGAGACGACGGTCGCCCCTTCCACATCCAGCAGCCTGGCGATGTACTCGCCGGTTTTATTCACCAGGTCTTTCATTTCAAAGTACTGGTTCATGCCGGCGATCGCGGCTTCCACCACTTCCGGGCGCGGCGTGGAAACGCCCAGCGCCGTCATGCGGCCAGAAGTATTAATGACTTGTTTTAAATGATATTTCTCAAAAATCGAAGGCATGTTCCGCGCTCCCTTGTTCGGTCAGATAGCCCTTGCCCGCGCGGATCGCGGCCAGGGGCACCAGAATGTTGTCAGCCTGCAGGCTCTCTTTTTCGGCATCCACCAGCAGCGTGGGCCGATGCTCCAGGCGGAATAGCGTTAAATCGGCGTCGAAGCCCACTTCCAGGCGCCCTTTACGCGTCAGACGCAGCCCTTCGGCGGCGCTGCCGGTCACGCAGTCAATCACCTGCGGCAGGGTCATGCCGATGGCGAGGAACTTCGACATCACTAGCGCCAGCGAACGCACCGGGCCGTCGATCCGGTTACGGCAATAAATATCGGAGCTGATGGTGTGCGGCAGAATGCCCATCGCAATCGCCCGCCGCGCCACCTCAAAGCTGAAACTGGCGGTACCGTGGCCGACATCAAGGCGCACGCCGCGCTGCAGAGCGCGAGTAATCGAGCTGCGCAGTTCGCCGGCAGGATTCAGAATGCGGTTCGGCTTGCCGTTATAGCAGTGGGTAATGATGTCGCCGCTGCTCAGCAGATCGGCGATTTCATCGAGGTTCGGCGGGTTATTGCCGATGTGCACCATCAACGGCAGATCGCCATTTTCCTGCTGAATGGCCTTGGCGCGCGCCAGCGGCGTAATGCCGTTTTCGCCCACTACGCTGCTGCTCATCCGCGCCTTCAGGCCGACGATAAAGTCGGGATGACGCTGCACCGCCTGCTTCACCGCGGCGGCGTCGATATTGGCCATATTCGCCAGCTCATTCTGCGCAATCAGCCCAACGCGGGAGATGTTGAGCAGGGCGTAAACTTCCGTCGCCGCTTTGCGGGTCAGTTGATAGAAGTCATCGACGTCGTCGGCGCCGGTACTGCCGGCATCGATCACGGTGGTGACGCCGGTAGCGATACCCACACTATCCGGCTCATCGTGATATATCGGCGAATTTGGGTAGCAGTGAACGTGAGAGTCAATCCAGCCAGCGCTGACGTAAACCTTGCCGTTCAGTTCGATGGTTTTGCGGGAGGGCGCGCTAATCTCGCCCAGCGCCGCGATTTTCCCGTCCTGGATGGCGATATCAGTCAGGGTATCGTCGACGAGGCGCGCACGGCGCAGGAGTAAATCAAACATAGCTATCTCCTGATGAAAAGAGTGTACAGATGGCGGCGTATCGCCTTATCCGGCCTACCAATCACGCTGACGTGTAGGCCCAATAAGCGCAGCGTCCTCGGGCGGTTAGCTAATCGCCACCGGGAAGATGGAACCGAGGATCATCGCCCCGAGGATGGCGCCGCCGGTGATCGGTTTCTGCCAGATGTAGAACAGCAGTGCGCCAACCAGCGAGCCAATCCCGATAGGAATCGAGGCGGTCATCGCGCTAAGGATGATCAAGGGACCGAGGAAGCGGCCGGAGGCGTTACCGGCCCCCATCATCACGTCGGCGCCGTAGGTGGAATCGCTCTGGTTGATGGTGAACTTACGCGCCAGAATGATGATGTAGCCCACTGCCAGACCAAGGACCAGGCCGGTGACCAGCGACGCAGCGAAGTTCGCCACCGGGAAGACAAAGCCCGCGCCGAGCAGCAGCGCCGGCACGCCAAGGCCAATACCGGTCTGGATAGCGCCGCCGATATCCAGAATCCCCACCAGCGACCCTTCGATGATGCGGGCGAACAGGAAGCTGGCGCCAAACGCCGCCACCGCGCCGTAAACGCCGGTATCAATCCCCGACTTCAGCATCGCCACGAAGGCCACTTCGTTAAAGGCGCCAATGCCGTACAGATAGTACATGTGCGTCCCGGCAAAGACGCCGGAGGAGAGCAGGCCAACAAAGATCGGGAACGACCAGTCGGCATACCAAAAACCTTTATTCTGTTCCATTATCAGGCTCCCGTTACTTGCCGCTGAGTGAGTTGTGGATCATGTCCAGCCAGTTCGGCACGGTCAGATGGAAGGATTCGATCATCTTCATGTCGAAGCCGCGGAAGAAGCCGCTGAGGACAAACAGCGCGACGATGGCCACCATCATCACTTTAGTCACCCGGTTCCAGCCGCTCTCTTCGACGCCTTTACCGATCAGGATCCCCAGCACCAGACCCGGTACGGCGTTACCCATAATCAGCTGCGCGGCGCCGCCGAAAATCGTCGCCCAGAAGCCTGATTTCTTACCGGCATCGATAGCCGCCAGCCAGAAGATCACCGGCATCACGGTGTTCACCAGCAGGTTTGCCGCCGGCACCAGGACCTTAACCGCGGTCACCTGCAGCGCTTCCGGTACGGACGAGGCGGTGAGGTTGAGGAAGGCGACGACAATCATGCCGATGATGCCGCAGGCAATGGCCATTTTTTTCGGATCGTGCAGGGTTTCGCCGACGTTACGATTTTTCAGCATCAGCGCCGCCGCGCCCCAGTTAGGGATAATGCGGTGGTCGACGTCCTGGGTGAAGGAACCTGCTGCAACGGAAGAGGCCCAGGCGTTAAAGAAGAAGCCAAGGCCAAAGGAGAAATGAGAAGCCGGATCGCCTTCGCAGGAATTCAGCTCACCCAGGGTACGAAACGCCCCCATCCCCTGCGTGGTGGGCGCGTGAAACATGCGTGCCGCTCCGGCGCCCACGCCGACGCCGACCAGGCCGCCGATGATGAGCGATTTTATTAAAATTATCAGGAACATAGTCTGACCCTTTGGTAACAATCAGGTTTGCGTGACGAAATCCACTTTATCGAGATCGATGGCGGTCACGTTGACGGTGACGTCCAGCTCCACGCTGTAGGTCCGTCGTTCACGGCGCAAAAAGAAGAACAGAAACGCCTCTTTTCGTACCGCTTCGCGCGCATGAACAACCGTCACGTCCTGTGGCTCAATACGCAGTAGGATATGCGATGACGTTTTCATCACCGCAGCCTGCACATGGTTCAGGGCATCGGCGAAGGCCCGTGATTTGCTTTCGCCTTTGCCGGCAACCCTCACCGTGGTGGTGAATTGCTCTTTCATACTTATGCGCCGTATTTCTTTTTCCAGGCTTCTACCAGCCGCTCGCCCAGCTCTTCTTTATCCATAAAGCCGAAGCCCAGCACGTTGCAGCCTTCGTTGATGGCGGTGACGCCTTCTTCAATAGAACGCATGCCGTATTTTGCTTTGTAGCCGTATTTAGTCTGCGCGGTGATAGCGCCGGCGCCGCCGCTGCCGCAGAAGGAGATGCCGAAAGAGGCGTTTTCTGCTTTCATCATGTCGCCAAGTTTCATATCGGCCGCAACGCCAGGGACGACCACTGCACGTGCGCCGGCTTTTTCTGCGCCTGCCGCGACTTTTTGGCCTTTACCCAGACGGTCGCCAATAACTACGGTGATTTGTTCCATGTTTTGCTCCTTACAGGTTTTCTTTTGCGACTTCGAAGTGGACGGACAACAACCAGGCCTCTTCATCAGGCAGGTTGCCGAACTGTGCGACCACTTCGCGGGCCAGCATCATTGAATCTTCAGAAATTTCTTCGAACAGACTGGCATCCACTTCCGGTAGCGGTTCGCCGCTGATTGACCGGTGAGCCATGGCCCGCACGTGGGAAGTCAGCATTTGCTCCTGAACGTCGTTAGGGACGATGTCGTGACGGCTTAACAGGGCGAATACCTGCTGTAACATCTTGTCAGCCAGGCGTTCGGTCTGCGCCGCCTGCTCCCCTACGTCGTTTATTACCGCTCCGTTATTCACTTGTGTTACCCCGCTGATGTCTCTGGAATCCAAAGTAGCGCCGGGGGTCAGGAGTTTGTAGCGAGTTGTTTTCCACTTCGAAGTGGAAAGAGAAGCGGCGGGCGTGATCGAGTCCACATATTCACAGGGGAAATATAAAAATGACGACTATGACGTGAGATGTATCACAACAATGCGTGTGAATAAGCAGGCCGCCGCAGCGCAAAGACCAGAAAAAGAGAGCGGGAAATTGTGATGTCGGTAGGCTTTCAGGCGGGAGGCATCGGCTGATGCCTCCCGAAAACAGCGATTAGCGATACTTCTTGTGGTAGGTGTTGCGGGTAGTTTTAAACGCTTCTGCGGCGGCCTGCGCCTCTTTCACCTTGCCTTCATTCGCCAGCTTCAGCGCACCGTCGATCTGGCCAATCAGAATATCCAGACCGTGACGATAATCTTTCATTTCGGCACTGTCTGCCGCTTTGCCTTCCAGCTTCGGCGGGGTCTCTTTCTGGGCATCGACTGCCGCGGTACGCATCTTATTCAACGCCGCTTTCAGCTCGCCGGCGTCGGAGGTCTTCTGTACCACTTGCAGGTTTTCTGCCAGAGTGTCCATGTCTTCGCCCAGGTCGGCGAAGGCCGACGCTGAACCGAGCGCAAAAGCAGAGACAGCCAGCATCGCTAACAATTTTTTACGCATTGCTCACTTCCTTTTTATTATTTAAGCAAACAGGTGTTATTGCCCGGCGATTTTCATCTCCGGCAGCAGCACAGAACCACACTGAATGTTGCTGCGCGTTTCAATATCATCGCCAATGGTCACGATATTACGCCACATTTCTTTCAGATTTCCTGCAATGGTGATCTCACTGACAGGGTATTGAATTTCGCCGTTTTCTACCCAGAAGCCGGATGCGCCGCGTGAGTAGTCGCCGGTGACGCCACTGACACCCTGCCCCATCAGTTCGGTAACCACAAGACCGGTGCCCATCTCTTTAAGCATCTTTGCAAAACTCAGGCCGCGGCCGTTGATGCGCCAGTTATGGATGCCCCCGGCGTGACCGGTGCTTTTCATCCCCAGCTTACGGGCGGAGTAGTTGGTCAGCAGCCACTGGGTCAGCACCCCGTCTTTGACGATATCGCGACGTTCGGTGCGCACGCCTTCGCTGTCGAACGGCGTAGACGCCAGGCCCTTCAGCAGATGCGGATGCTCTTCGATGGTCAGCCACTCCGGTAAAATTTGTTTGCCCAGCGAATCGAGCAGGAAGGTCGATTTGCGGTATACCGAACCACCGGCAATCGCTCCCACCAGGTGGCCAAACAGCCCGGTCGCCACTTCGTTGGCGAAAATGACCGGTGCCTTCATGGTCGACAGCTTACGCGGCGCCAGACGCGACAGGGTACGGCGAGCGCACTCTTCCCCGACCCATTCCGGGGACTGCAGATCCTCGATCGCCCGGCCAATGGTGTAGGCGTAGTCGCGCTCCATATCGCCGTCATCTTCCGCAATGACGCAGCTGGAGAGGGAATGGCGAGTCGAGCAGTAGCTCTGCAACATGCCATGGCTGTTACCGAACACTTTAATGCCATAGTGGCTGTTAAAGCTGCCGCCTTCGGTGTTGGTGATGCGTTTATCGGCCTTCAGGGCCGCTTGCTCCGCGCGGGCGGCCAGTTCGATGGCGTCGTCCGGGGAGACCTCCGCCGGGTGGAACAGGTCCAGATCCGGGGCGTCAAAGGCCAGCAGATCTTTATCGGCTACGCCGGCAAACGGGTCCGGGGAGGTATAGCGCGCGATATCCAGCGCCGCCTGTACGGTGCGGGCGATGGCGTCCGGGCTGAGATCGGTGGAGGAAGCGCTGCCCTTACGGTTTTGATGGTAAACCGTGATGCCTAATGCCCCATCGCTGTTGAATTCTACATTCTCCACTTCGCCATAGCGGGTGCTGACGCCGATGCCCGTCGTTTTGCTGACGGAGACTTCCGCACCATCGGATTTACCTGCCGCCAGTTCCAGTGCCGTGGTAACGGCTTCTTCCAGCGTCTTACGCTGCTGTGCAACTTGAGAGATGACTTTCATTGCTAATGCCATAATGTAAGAAGGAGTTAACTGAAGTCTAACAGAGAACCGTTTTTCAGTGCGCGCCTTAACTGGTAACATTAGCCTCTTTTTTTAAGGAGCCTGAGATGACAAAGCAGCCCGATGACTGGCTCGACGACGTGCCCGGTGATGACGTTGAAGATGAAGATGATGAAATCATCTGGGTCAGTAAGAGTGAAATTAAGCGCGACGCGGAAGAACTGAAGCGTCTTGGCGCGGAACTCGTTGACCTGGGGAAAAACGCGCTAGATAAAATTCCGCTGGATACCGACCTGCGCGACGCCATTGAACTCGCCCAGCGAATCAAAAAAGAGGGTCGCCGCCGTCAGCTGCAGCTTATCGGTAAGATGCTGCGTAACCGCGATGTCGATCCGATTCGTCAGGCGCTGGACAAGCTGAAAAACCGTCACAACCAGCAGGTTGCGCTGTTCCACAAGCTGGAGCAGCTCCGCGATCGCCTGATTGACGACGGGGATGACGCTGTCGCTGAAGTGCTGAACCTGTGGCCAGATGCTGACCGTCAGCAGCTGCGTTCGCTGATCCGCAATGCGAAGAAAGAGAAAGAAGGCAACAAGCCGCCGAAATCGGCGCGCCTGATCTTCCAGTATCTGCGCGAACTGGCGGAAAACGAGGGCTAAGCCCCGCCGTTTTTGCCCGCAATAGTCTCCCGGATGGCGGCGCGCTGCGCCTTATCCGGGCTACGGTTCCGTATATATCAAACGGTTACTCTGTTTCGTAGGCCCGCGCAAGCGCAGCGCCGCCAGGCAACCCGCACCAGACGCCCTTCCTGTCGTTGTGCCGGATGGCGGCTAACGCCTTATCCGGCCTACAGAGCTACGGTTCCCTATATATCAAACGGTTATTCTTTTCGTAGGCCCGCGCAAGCGCAGCGCCGCCGGGCAAGCTGTGCCAGACGCCCTTCCCGTCGTTGTGCCGGATGACGGCTAACGCCTTATCCGGCCTACAGAGCCCTATATATCAACCGATTACTCTGTTTCGTAGGCCCGCGCAAGCGCAGCGCCGCCGGGCAAGCTGTACCAGACTCCCTTCCCGTCGTTGTGCCGGATGACGGCTACGCCTTATCCGGCCTACCTTCACCCCAGCTCTAAGGCTTGCGCCAGCAGGGGGATTCCCGTCGCATCGCCTGAGTCCCCTCATCCACTCGACGATACGTTTGTTTATTGCCTTACCACCAAGCTGAATCGTTAAAGCTAAAAACAATGTAGATCACATATTGTGGTGATAACTGAGCATGATTTAGCACAGTAATACGACATTAATCGCATTTAACATCATCAAATAGGCCACTTTCTCACCAGGTGAGGCGCTTCACATTTTCACCACCCTCATCCCGGTAGATTTCACACGTCAACGACACAATCGATTCAGCAAAAAGGGAATAAAAATGAAAAAGACATTGGTTCTGACGACGATCGCCCTGCTGGTTTCCGGCTCGGCCGCGGCAAAAACATGGGTGCTGACGAACGCTGAAGAGGGGATGGATAAAGGAAACTGGCAGATCAGCAGCGATCAGCTGAAGG
Source organism: Klebsiella africana (assembly GCF_020526085.1). Lineage (NCBI taxonomy): Bacteria > Pseudomonadati > Pseudomonadota > Gammaproteobacteria > Enterobacterales > Enterobacteriaceae > Klebsiella > Klebsiella africana. The sequence continues at coordinate 4,682,489 of NZ_CP084874.1, forward strand.
TGAAAGACCATGCATTCAGCATTGAGCAAAAAGTCCTGCACGGCGGTAAGCAGGAAGGCAGCAAAATCCTCACCATTCACAGTAAAGACGGCCTGACCATCACTCTCAGCCCAACCCGCGGCATGAACTTACTGCGTATTGAGGGTTTTGGCAGCCGGATGGGCTGGGATTCACCGGTTAAAGAGGTCGTCAACCCGGCGTTTATCAACCTGGAAAGCCGCAACGGGCTGGGCTGGCTGGAAGGGTTCAACGAGATGATGGTCCGCTGCGGCTATGAATGGACCGGCCATCCGGTGACCGCGGACGGGCAAATTTATACCCTACACGGCAAGGCGGGCAACACCCCGGCCTCGCGGGTAGAAGTCGAGGTAGCCGACAGCGCGCCGTATGAAATCCGCATCCGCGGGCTGGTGAAAGAGAGCACCTTCAAAAAAGCCGATCTGCAGACCCTGACCGAACTGCGCTACGTCCCGGGCAGCAACAGCTTCAGCCTGCACGACGTCTTAACCAACCATGCCGACTATCCGCATGATTATCAGATCATCTACCACAGCAACTTCGGCACCCCGATTCTGGAAGAAGGCGCGCGTTTCCTCGCCCCGATGTCCAGCATCAGCCCGTTCAATGATTACGCGAAGAGCGGGTTAAAAACCTGGCAGACCTATCAGGGGCCGACCAAAGATTTTGACGAGATGGTATTTAATATTCAGCCGCTGGCCGATGAAAATCACCAGACCCTGGCCGCGGTGGTCAACAAAGCGGGCGATAAAGGGGCCTCCATTCAGTTCGACACCCGTCAGCTGCCGGTCCTGACGCTATGGAAAAACACCGACACCATCAAACAGGGCTACGTCACCGGTATCGAACCGGGCACCAGCTACGCCTATCCGGTCACCATTGAACGCGAACAAAAACGCGTGAAGCAGCTGCAGCCGGGCGCCAGCGCGCAGTTTGATCTGACCTACACCCTGCTGCACGACAGCGCTCAGGTGGCCGCCGTTGAGCAGAAAATCGCGCAGATTCAGGGCGACAATAAAGTCGCGGAGAACGAGACGCCGATCGCCAAAGAGTAAGATAGTAACCAGTGAATTCCCGGAGCTGGGCGACGCCCCGTTCCGGGCTACTCCCGCCCCATCACCTCGCGCCCGAGATCCCGGGCAAACTGCTGGTACTGTCGCTCATCGATCGGCTGCGGGTAGCTCAGCACCAGCAACTCATGATCCGCGATGCCCTGATGATAGCTCGGGTGATGATGCGCCCACGCATTGGCATGAAATCCCATCGACTGATAAAAGCGCAGCCGTTTATGAGCGATTGCCGTGGTTAGCGGATCGATTTCCAGAATGGTCAGCGGCGCGCGCGTCAGGATCTGCGCCAGCAGCTGTTTACCATAGCCGCGGGAGCGCAGCGTATCGTCGATCGCCAGATGTTCGATATAACCGTAGCCGGCAAACTGCCAGCAGCCGCTGAGGCCGATAAATACGCCGTCATCGAACCACGCTTCCAGCGCGTAGTGCGGGTGGCTCAGCCCCTGACGTTTGGCCTCGCTTTCGCGCTGCTCGTGCCACGGAAAGGCGCGCGCGTAAAGCGCGTCCAGCATGGCGAAATGGGGCGAGTTGGTAGAACGTAATCTTTCGCAGGTCAGCATCACACAATCCCTGGTGGCGAAAACAAAACTGCCCTCACGCGGAGGGCAGTGACCGGAGGCGTACGCGCTTATTCAGCTGCGGCCGCTTTTTGCGCCAGCTTATCCAGCAGCTTCTGATGAATGCCGCCGAAGCCGCCGTTGCTCATCACCAGGATATGGTCGCCCGGGTGGGCGGTTTTGACCACCATCTCCGCCAGGGTATCGACGTCGGCGCTCCAGTGGGCCGGCTGGACGCAGGCTTCCGCCACTTCCGCCACCTGCCACGGAATATGCTGCGGCTGCAGGAGGAACACTTCATCGGCGCGGCCGAGAGACGGCGCCAGATCGTCTTTGCAGACGCCCATTTTCATGGTGTTAGAGCGCGGCTCCAGCACGGCGAGAATGCGCGCGGTACCGCCTACTTTACCGCGCAGCGCCTGCAGCGTGGCGAGGATTGCCGTCGGGTGATGGGCGAAATCGTCATACACGGTGACGCCGTTGGCTTCGCCGCGCAGCTCCAGGCGACGGCGGGCGTTGATAAAGCTGCCCAGCGCGTTCGCAGCATCCGCCGGCAGCACGCCGACGTGACGCGCCGCGGCAATCGCCATCAGACCGTTATGCATATTATGCTCGCCGACCAGCGCCCACTTCACTTCGCCGACCTTTTCGCCGTCGAGCAGCACTTCCCATTGCGAGGCGTCGGCGTTCAGTTTCTTCGCCTGCCAGTGGCCCTGTTCGCCCACCAGCTCCTGCTCGCTCCAGCAGCCCATCGCCATCACCTGCTTCAGGTTGATGTCGTTCTCCGGCAGGATAATTTTGCCTTTGCCCGGCACGATGCGCACCAGATGGTGGAACTGTTTCTGAATCGCCTTCAGGTCATCAAAGATGTCCGCGTGGTCGAACTCAAGGTTGTTGAGGATCAGCGTCCGCGGACAGTAGTGAACAAACTTGGAGCGCTTGTCGAAGAAGGCGCAGTCGTATTCATCTGCTTCAATGACGAAGAACGGGCTGTCGCCCAGGCGCGCGGAGACGTCGAAATTGCCCGGAACGCCGCCAATCACGAACCCCGGTTTATAGCCGCAGGCTTCAAGGATCCAGGTCGCCATCCCGGCGGTGGTGGTTTTGCCGTGGGTCCCGGCGACGGCCAGCACCCAGCGATCGCGCAGCACGAAGTCGTGCAGCCACTGCGGGCCGGACATATACGCAATATTGTTTTCCAGCACCGCTTCAACGCACGGGTTGCCGCGGGTCATGGCGTTACCGATGATCACCAGATCCGGCCGGGGCTCCAGCTGGCTGGGGTCATAACCCTGAATTAAATCAATCCCCTGGTTTTCCAGCAGGGTGCTCATCGGCGGATAGACGTTAGCATCCGACCCCGTTACCTCATGACCGAGGGAGCGCGCCAGCATGGCCAGGCCCCCCATAAACGTGCCACAGATTCCTAAAATATGAATGCGCATTCGTCATTTCCTTCTTTTATCCGGGGCACATTTTACCCATATCCCGGGCCCTGGCGAAATGCATTTCAGGCGAATCTGTATTTTGCTGGCGCGATTCACCAGTGCGCACTTTTTTGATTCTTTGTTAAGATTGTTGCGTTCGTTTTACTCAACATAAAAATGCAGGGAACGAGTTATGAAAACGTTAGGTGAGTTTATTGTTGAAAAGCAGCACGAGTTCTCCCACGCCACCGGTGAGCTGACTGCTTTGTTGTCAGCAATAAAATTGGGCGCCAAGATCATCCACCGCGATATCAACAAGGCCGGTCTGGTCGATATCCTGGGTGCCAGCGGTGCTGAAAACGTTCAGGGCGAGGTTCAGCAAAAACTCGATCTGTTCGCTAATGAGAAATTAAAAGCCGCACTGCGAGCACGCGATATTGTTGCCGGGATCGCCTCCGAAGAAGAAGATGAAATTGTTGTCTTCGAAGGGTGTGAACACGCCAAATACGTGGTGCTGATGGACCCTCTGGATGGCTCCTCTAACATCGACGTTAACGTCTCTGTCGGCACGATCTTCTCCATCTACCGCCGCGTCACGCCTGTCGGCACGCCGGTGACTGAAGAAGATTTTCTGCAGCCGGGCAACAAGCAGGTGGCCGCGGGCTATGTGGTCTATGGATCGTCGACGATGCTGGTGTATACCACCGGCTGCGGCGTCCACGCCTTCACCTACGACCCGTCCCTCGGCGTCTTCTGTTTGTGCCAGGAGCGCATGCGCTTCCCGGAGAAGGGCAATACCTACTCCATCAACGAAGGCAACTACATCAAATTCCCGCAGGGCGTGAAGAAGTACATTAAGTACTGTCAGGAAGAGGACAAAGCGACTCAGCGTCCTTATACCTCACGCTATATCGGCTCGCTGGTGGCAGACTTCCACCGCAACCTGCTGAAGGGCGGCATCTATCTCTATCCGAGCACTGCCAGCCACCCGGAAGGCAAGCTGCGCCTGCTGTATGAATGCAACCCGATGGCCTTCCTCGCCGAACAGGCGGGCGGTAAGGCCAGCGACGGTAAAGAGCGTATTCTGGATATTATCCCGGAAAGCTTGCACCAGCGTCGCTCGTTCTTCGTCGGCAACAACCACATGGTGGAAGACGTCGAGAACTTTATTAAAGCGTTCCCGGACGCCTAAGCGCCCTGCCCGCTCCTCCCGCGCCTGCGGGAGGAGCATTTCTCAATGATTCCCCGCTCCGCTCACCCGCGTCACCGCCGCATTCTGCCGATTTTCCCACAGCACCGTCAGCCCACGCTGCAGCGCGATAAAGATAAACAGCAAAATGCCGATGGCGATTTTCGTCCACCATGAGCTGAGGGTACCATCGAAGTTGATGTAAGTCTGAATCAGCCCCTGGATCGCCACCCCGAACAGCGTTCCCAGCACGGTACCGACGCCACCGCTGAGCAGCGTACCGCCGATCACCACCGAGGCAATCGCGTCCAGCTCGACGCCGACGCCCGCCAGCGCATAGCCCGCCTGGGTATAAATAGAAAAGACGATCCCGGCCAGCGTCGCCAGCCCGGTGGAAAGCATATAGATACGGATCGTGGCGCTACGGGTGGAAATCCCCATTAAATTCGCCGACGTCGCGTTGCCGCCGATGGCATATACCTGGTTGCCAAAGCGGGTGCGATGGGCGACAAAAATACCGGCCACTACCACCAGTAGCATCAACAGTCCCATGGCGCTGAGACGACCGCCGCCGGGAATGGTCCATGCCAGCCCGGACAAGGTGTCGTAGACCGGATGGTTAATCGGAATCGACTCCTCCGACACCAGATAGCTGACCCCGCGCAGGAAGAACATGCCGGCGAGGGTGATGATAAAGGCCGGGATCTTTAGCGCGTCAATCAGCAACCCCATAAATGCACCGAAGGCGCAGCCCATCACCAGCACCAGCGGAAACGCCACCAGCGGTGATATTCCCCAAAAGCCAATCGCTTTGGCGAGGAAGACGCCGGTAAAGGCGATCACCGACCCCACCGACAGATCGATCCCGCCGGAGAGGATCACGAAGGTCATGCCCACGGCGATGATCCCGAGGAAGGCGTTATCCGTCAGGATATTGCAGATCACCCGCGTTGAGGCAAAGCCGGGGAACTGGGTCAGGCAGTAGAGGTAGCCCAGCACAAACACCGCCAGGGTGATCATCAACGGTAAATTACGTTTTATCATGGCCGCGTACCCCTTTCAGTAAACCGATAAAGCGCGGCGACTGGACAATCAGTACGCACAGCACCACCACCGCTTTCACCACCTGGTTGAGCTCCGGCGGAAAGCCGGAGAGCAAAATCCCGGTGTTCATCCCCTGGATAATCAGCGCCCCCACCACCGACAGCAGCAGGTTGAAGCGCCCGCCCATCAGCGAAGCGCCGCCGATGACCACCGCCAGAATGGCGTCCAGCTCGAGCCACAGTCCGGCGTTATTAGCATCCGCGCCGCGTATATCCGCCGCCACGATGATCCCGGCGATCGCCGCGCAGACGCCGCTCAGGACATAGGCCAGCATCACCACGATGCGGGTATTGACGCCAGCGTTTTTCGCCGCGCGGATGTTAATCCCCACCGCTTCGATAAACATCCCCAGCGCCGTTTTACGGGTAAACAGCCAGAACAGCAGCAGGGTGGCGGCGGCAATGATCACCGGCATCGGGAACAGCAGAAACGATCCGCTGCCGAGCCACGCCAGCGCCGGAGAATCAAACGTGACGATCTGCCCGGCGGTGATCAACTGCGCGACGCCGCGCCCGGCCACCATCAGGATCAGCGTCGCCACAAAAGGCTGGATCTTAAGGACCGCGACGAGAATTCCGTTCCACAGCCCGGCCAGCGCCCCGGCCCCCAGCGCGGCCAGCACCACCACCGCCAGGCTATGCCCGGCGACGGTCATCGAGGCGGCCGTCGCGCCGGCAATCGCCATCACCGCCCCCACCGACAGATCGATACCGCCGGTGGCGATCACCAGCGTCATGCCAATCGCCAGCAGCGCCACCGGCGCGGCGCGGTTAAGAATATCGATCGGGCTGCCAAACAGGCGGCCATCCTGGAGCACCACCTGATAAAAATGGGGCGCGACCAGGCTGTCGACCAGCAGCACCAGCAGCAGGGCAATGAGCTGTGGGGTGCCTTTCGGCCAGGTGAAGCGTCGCTTCTCAGGGCCGGTTTGCGAAAGAGATCGAGGCATCATGGGGTACTCCTTATGCCGCAATAGCGTTCATGATCGCCGGAACAGAGAGCTCGGCGAGCGGGATCTCCGCCACCTGTCGGCGATCGCGCAGGATAATGACCCGATCGGCGTAACCCACCAGCTCCTCCAGTTCAGAGGAGATGACCAGCAGCGCCAGGCCATCGGCGCAGAGGGTTTCAATCAGGCGAATAATTTCCGCATGGGCGCCGACGTCGATGCCGCGGGTCGGCTCATCGAGGATCAGGAACTGCGGTTTGGTCAGCAGCCAGCGGGAGAGCAGCACCTTCTGCTGGTTGCCGCCGGAGAGAAACTCGATCGGCTGCTCGGCGCTCGGGGTACGGATCCCCAGCTGGCGAATAAAGCGCTCGGCGATCTCGTTCTGTTCACGCCGGGGGATCGGCCGCAGCCAGCCGCGCTGCGCCTGCAGGGCGAGAACGATATTTTCCCGCACCGAAGCGGCGGCGATAATGCCGTCGGTTTTGCGATCCTCCGGACAGAAGCCGATCCCGAGGCAGGAAGCCTGATGCGGAGAGCGCAAGGTCTGCGGTTTACCTTTGATCCACGCCTTCCCGCTGTCCGCCGTTTTAATGCCGAAGATCACCTCGGCGGTTTCCGTGCGTCCGGAACCCAGCAGGCCAGCGAGGCCCACTATTTCGCCCGGGCGGACCTGCAGGTCGAACGGGGCGATGGTGCCTTTTTTACCGTAGCCTTCAAACGCCGCCACTGGCTTATCGCTCAGCAGGGTACGACCCGCCCGCTGCAGGGCATTGTGGTCCAGTTCGCGACCCAGCATCATTTTCACCAGTTCAATCTGCGGCAGCTCGCGAGTCTCGCGGCAGCCCACAAAGGTGCCGTTACGCAGCACGGTGATCCGGTCGCTGACCGCATAGACCTGGTCGAGAAAATGGGTGACGAAGATCAGGCTGACGCCGTTATCCCTGAGCTGGCGCATCAGGGTGAACAGCATCTCCACCTCCTGGGTATCGAGGCTGGCGGTGGGCTCGTCGAGGATCAGCACTTTGGCCGACAGGTCGATGGCCCGACAGATAGCGACGATCTGCTGCATCGCCACCGAAAAGCGGTTCAGCGGCTCGCGCACGTCGAGGGAAAAGCCGTAGGATGCCATCAGCGCCGTCGCCCTGGCCTCCATCTCTTTACGTCGCAGCAGACCAAACCGCCGCGGCTCACGGCCGATGAACAGGTTGTCCGCCACCGACATATTGGGCAGCAGGTTCACTTCCTGGTAGACGGTGCCGATCCCCAGCTGCTGGGCATGGGCGGTGTTTTTGGGCGAAATAGCCTGGCCTTCCAGCCAGATGGTGCCGCGATCGGCATGGTAAACGCCGGTCAGCGCTTTGATCAGCGTCGATTTTCCGGCGCCGTTTTCGCCCAACAGGGCCATGATTTCGCCGCGCCGCAGGCTAAAGTTGACGTTATCCAGCGCCTTAACGCCGGGGAAGAATTTACTAAGTCCTTCGGTGCGAAGGATCTCCTGGTGTGCCTCGGCGCTCATAATCGATGTCACCTTCAAATGATGTCAGGTTGCCCCGGATCGCGCTGGGCTTGCCGGGGTCACTGGAAAGCTGCTTTCCCCCCTCTCCCGTTGAGGAGAGGGCCGGGATAAAAGGCCCCCCACTCAGTAGCCCATATTTTTCTTCTTCTCTAACTCTTCTTTCGCCGTATCCGGCAGATACAGCGTCGATTTGGTGATGGTCAGCTTCTCCGGCAGAGTGCCGTCTTTTTTATATTTCTCCAGCGCATCGAACGCCGGGCCGGCCATATTTGGCGTCAGCTCGACGCTGGCGTTGGCTTCTCCGGCGATCATCGCTTTATAGATATCCGGCACGCCGTCGATGGAGCCCGTGAGGATATCTTTGCCCGGCTTCAGACCCGCTTCTTTAATCGCCTGGATGGCGCCGATCACCATGTCGTCGTTATGGGCGAAGACCATGCAGATGTTTTTGCCGTTATTCTCAGCTTTGATAAAGCTCTCCATGACCTCTTTCCCTTTGCTGCGGGTGAAGTCACCGGACTGAGAGCGGATGATTTTGATGTTGGACGCTTTGGCAATCGCGTCGGCGAACCCTTTCTTACGGTCGATGGCCACGCTGGCCCCAACGGTGCCCTGCAGTTCAACGACATTACACGGCTTACCGTCGACGGTTTTCACCAGCCAGTCGCCAATCAGCTGGCCTTCCAGCACGTTGTTGGCGGTCACGGTGGTCATGTAGAGATCTTTATCTTTAACATCAATGGAACGGTCGAGGAGGAAGACCGGGATCTTGGCCTCTTTCGCCTCTTTCAGCACCGGTTCCCAGCCGGTGGCCACCACCGGCGCAATGAAGATCGCGTCTACTCCCTGGGCGATAAAAGAGCGCACTGCTTTGATCTGGTTTTCCTGTTTTTGCTGACCATCAGCGATTTTCAGCGTAATACCGCGCTTGGCGGCTTCCTCTTTCGCGACGCTGGTTTCTGCCGCACGCCAGCCGGATTCAGAACCGACCTGCGAAAAACCTACGGTTAGCGGGGCAGCTATCGCCATAGACGACATAGCTGCGGAAACTGCTGTGACAAGAAGTAAGCGCTTCCACATAAGGGGATCCTCGTAGGGTTATTGTTGGTTAAAGTCTCACCTGCGGACAAACTATAGACAATCGGTGATGTAACTGAATGCGTTACATCACACTTCAAAAAAGTAAATGAGATGTTAATACATGGTCATTTGTCGAGCAGAGAGCCGATAAGGCTTCGCGGGGTACGCGGTAATCGCGGTTTATGACGTTTTTTTAAGCAGTTTGATAAATCAATCACATGCCATGAAAACGGTTACATAAATTTATTCATGATGTGGCTATGTTTATGGATTTTCATGTCATTGTGACGCGCAAATTTCAGAGCACTCCCCGGCGATATCGGGAAAAAGAAGCGAAGACATTCGATGTGAGTTGGCTATAATACCGAGCACTTGTTTGCCATACATTTTAAAGGAAACAGACATGAGCTTACTCAACGTACCTGCGGGCAAAGATCTGCCGGAAGACATTTACGTCGTGATCGAGATCCCGGCGAACGCAGACCCAATCAAATACGAAGTCGACAAAGAGAGCGGTGCACTGTTCGTTGACCGTTTCATGTCCACGGCAATGTTCTATCCGTGCAACTACGGTTACATCAACCACACCCTGTCCCTGGACGGCGACCCGGTTGACGTACTGGTCCCGACCCCGTACCCGCTGCAGCCGGGCTCCGTGATCCGCTGCCGTCCGGTTGGCGTTCTGAAGATGACCGACGAATCCGGTGAAGATGCGAAACTGGTTGCCGTACCGCACACCAAGCTGAGCAAAGAATACGATCACATCAACGATGTGAACGACCTGCCGGAACTGCTGAAAGCCCAGATCACTCACTTCTTTGAGCACTACAAAGATCTGGAAAAAGGCAAGTGGGTTAAAGTCGACGGTTGGGACAACGCGGAAGCGGCGAAAGCTGAAATCGTTGCCTCTTTCGAGCGCGCTAAGCAGAAGTAATTCTGTCTCAGGCAGGGTCATCCCCTGCCTGATTGCGGCACGGATAGCCGCGATAACACCATGGAGGGTGTCCCGTGAAAAGCGTTCGCTATTTCACTCTGAACTATACCGGTTTCACCGCCGCCGCCTGTGAAAAGCAGGGATATCTGCGCCTTATCGCTGGCGAACATGTCTTTTATACCGATAAACGCTATTTTAGCGATCCCACGCTTTTTGACCGCTTACGGGTCAACCAACCGCTACACATCGGCGCCCGCCGCCTGCGCAACGGTTGCTACTGGATCCACTGGCTCAGCGATGGCGAAACGCTCCTTGAGCCCAGTCAACGCGTAAAGCGCTGGGCCCGGCCGCTGCTGTTTATCAGCCTGCTGACACTCATCGTCACCCTTATCCCGCTCCTGGTAAGCGCCTCGGAATGGGGTAGGTTCGGCTGCGGCATTATCGCCATACTGGCCTTCATCGCGCTGTTAACCGGGCTCTACGAGCTTCTGTTCCACCCGGCGCTAAAACGGCACCCCGCCATGCGCGATCTGTTGGCGAAGATGGCGCAGGCCCGCCGCCGCGACTTTTCCTTTTGCCAGCCACTACCCGTAACGGCGAAAGCCCTCCGCCAGACGGCAATGCCTTTTACGCAAGCCCTGCCGGAACGCTATGCCGTTAAGACAGAAATAATCACCGAAACCCACTTTAAAAAGTGGTATGCGGGCAACCCAACCCGGGAATATCACGGCCTCGGGATACAATGCGGCTCCGTACCGCTGGCCTTCTGGTGGCAGGCAGGCTGCGCCAATTTCGCGCTGCATCCCATTCTCTATCGTCGTCAGCCACCGTTTATCGCCAGTGGCGATCGCCTCGTCGCCGTGTACGAGCGCGACAGCCATGCGATCCACGCGCTATACAATGCCAGCGACGGCGCGGCTTATATAAAAAACCATCCACTCTATCCAGGCCGCCGACAACTGGCGCTGCTCTATTACCTGTTTTACGGCCTCGCGCTGGTGATGTATCTGCTATTTCTCGCTGTTGAACTCATCAGTGCCCGTCAGTCAGGCCGGAGCGTCTGGTGGCAGGTTCAGGATTCACTGGACATGTTGTCCCTATTATTACTCAGTTTCGGCGGGATCCTGGCGGTACTGGAGCTGATTGGCCCAACGGCCTGGTTATTGTCACACCGGGTGACTGACTGGATGAAGATGCGCTCGGCGATGCGGCGCTACCTGCAGGGAGCGGCCCGCCATACCACGCTCGAGGAGATCATGTAATGTTCAGCACCCCAACACGACGATTATTATTCCTCGCGCTGACGACGCTGGCTTCCGCGATGTGGCTGGCGAAGGATCGTCTGCCACTCTGGTAAGGCCTGGAGCAGAAAAAACAACGCCACCCGAAGGTGGCGCTGTCGTGGTTAATACTGGTCGCGATCCAACCAGTTGCCGTTCGCTATCAACGTACAACCCTCAACGGAACGTTGATAGACATACATCCATGCGCTGCCGTAAGGCGTCTGAATCAGGTGGCGCGCATACTCGCCCCCCTTGGTGCGCAGCGCATCCAGTTCGGCCAGCGTCGATGCATCAATACGATAAACTTCACCATGTACTGTGCCTTCGCCGGGCACCGCGCCTGGATAGTGGCCCAGGCTGTACAGCTGATAATCGTCGACACTATGAGCGCCCAGCCACTGGGCGTTGGTCATCCAGTGGCTGTTGCCTTGTTTGCGTCGTAAACTGCCGTAAACAAATATTCGCATTGCTAAAACTCAAACTGATAGAGCAAATCGAGCGCCTGGTCGATACCAGACACCGCTTCCACATATAGCTTAGGCATCAGGCGATAACGTAAAGTCAGCGTCGCCAGGGAATCGAAAATACCGACCCCGTATTTTACCTGCAGACCCGGCAGTACATAGCCGCTGACCACCACCTGGGAAGAGTCGCCTACCCCTTCGGTGTCCAACGCCAAATTGCTTACGCCAAACGTCTCGCCGATTTTACCCACAACCTGACCACTTTGTGCAACCCCCATACCAATAAGCATTGAGGTCATCGCGGCGCTATCGCTCTGGCCGCTGCTCAAACCCTGGCCGCGCAGCAGATAAGACAGCGCTTCCTGCTGGGACATGACCGGGTCAGAGAAGATCTCCGCTTTCGGCTGATCGGCGGAGCCGGTGACGCGAACGCCGGCGATCACATCGTCTTCGGTGGCATCCGGGTTACGAATCGCTTCGATGTTCAGCAGTGGCTGATCCGGCGGACCGGAGAACAGTAGTTCCCCTTTGCGGACAATCAAGTCCTGACCATAGGCGTGGAAACGGCCGTCCGGAATATTAATCTGCCCGTTGAGGCCCAGCCCCTGCTTGTCCTGCGCCACTTTCAAATCACCAGTCAGACGCGCTTTCAGGCCGAAAGCTTCCAGACGAACGTTGTTGCCGACGTGAATGGTCAGGTTGCTGTTGATCGGAATACCGGCGCTCTGCTGCTTAATCGGCTTGAGGTTTTTATCCAGCATCACTTCATCAGAGGAGACGCCGACCGCGCTCTCCGGCACCTCGTTGACCACGATCCGCGCCCAGGGCACATCCACTTTGCCGTCGAGGTTGAACAGGCTTGGCGTGGCGGTAAACACCACGTCCGGCGACACATCGAGACGCACCATCGGCGGCACCGTGATCCGCACCCGGCTGCCTTTCGCCGCAATTTGCGCCCGCCAGTTATCGATCTGCGTCCAGTCGGCGTTACCGCTGAGGGCAATCTGCCCCTGGCGGGTGTTCACCGTCCCCTGCAGGGTCGAGCGCGTGCCGTTGAAGTTCATCGCCAGCTGGCTCGGCTGCATATCAAACGGCATAAAGTTGCCGTCGATATCCACCCCGCTCAGCTGCATCTGGCCGAACAGCTGCGGACTTTTCACGTTGCCGCCCAGGCGCAGACGGGCGTTGAGCCTTCCCTCTGCCTTTTCACCACGGGCGAAAATCGGGTTGATCATCGCCAGTGAGAAGTTGCTGATATTGACGTTGCCGCCGAGGTTACGCCGCCCCTGCGGGTCGGTAACCTGCACTTGCCCATCCAGCTGGCCATTGTTGGTCAGGCGTATCAGCCAGCCCAGCTCGGCGCGATTGTTGTGCAGGTCGGCGCTGAGGTTCAGCGTATCGAACGCCACCGGCAACGGCGCGTCGTTGACCACTTGGGTCACCTTAACGTTACGCCCGCTAAGGGTCACTTTGCCCTGCGGCAGCCCCTCTTTGGTGGTGTCCCAGCTTACATCGGCATTACCGGTAAACACGCCGCTGGCCTGGGTCGCCTCCGGCATAAACGGCTTAAGCATCGCCAGATCGAAGCGGTTGAGATTCACCCGCGCCCGTCCGCTGGCGCCCGCGTCAATGGTTTCAGGCACGCAGAGCTCGGCGTTCGGGTTGGCCCAGCAATGTGGCCCAATGCTGATTTTCTGCTCCCGATTGCGATAGTCCAGCGCAATACTGCGCGTCAACGCCACCGGCCCAACCGGCGTCTGGAAGCGGGTATCGCTTAGCGAGCCTTTCCAGCGTTCGGCCTGACGATCGAAGCTGCCTGCCAGCGCCAGCTGGCCGGAAACCGGATCGCCCTGCACGCGCAGCCGCAGCTCATGCTGCTTTTCGGTGCCTTTGGCATTGAGCTGCACCAGGCTGATATTAACCCCCGGCTGGCTGATGCGATCCACCCGTACGTCCAGGTTGCCGCCAATCTGATCGGTGGATTTCACATCCCCTTTGACGTTGACCTGGGCGATGGTCAGCTCCTGCCAGCGCAGCGCCCGGGCGGTGATGTCGGCCAGCAGCTGCGGCGCATCGACAGTGCCGCGCACTTTCACCAGCCCCTTCGCCGTCCCGCCGAGCCCCGGCAGCGCATTATCCAGGTGCGGCGCATCGATGGTGGCGTCGAGATTCAGATCCTTCACCCCCAGCTCACCTTTGATATCAGCGCTGTTCGGGCCTAACGCCAGATGCAGCCCCGGGATTTTCCACTGCAGATAGCTGTTGCCCTGCAGCGAGCCCGAAACATCCACCTTGTTCTGTTTCACGTTGCCGGTAATTTTCAGCTCCGGCACCGACATCTGCCAGCTGCCGCCGTACAGGCTGCCCTGGGTCTTGATCATGCCGTTGAGCTTCGACGGCCAGTCCGGCACCTCTTTGGCGGTGTTGATCCCGTCGAGGGTCAGCTCGCCGCGCCAGCTGATCGCCTGCTGCCAGTCAAGCAGCGCCTTCAGCTCGGTTTTCCCTTCCAGGGCATTGACCGTCAGCTTGTCGAGGTTAATCTGTCGCTCATTGCCTTTGGCGTTGAGGACGATTTTCGCCGGCGGTAGCGATTGACCTTTTACCGCGGTGGAGAAGGCCAGCGCGTAGTCGGTCATTTTACCGCTGAACTTCAGCTGGACATCATCGGCCTGGAACTGCTTCTCGCCGCTGAACGGCCAGGCGAGTTGCTTACTCTTCAGCTCCATATTGAGCGGCAGCCCGGCCTCCGCCAGCTGCGCATCCGCGCGCAGCGTGGCCGCGACCGGCCCGCTTAAGTCAACTCCGACTTTGAGCGTTTTACGCACTTCGCCGCCCACCTTCAGCTGCACCTTCTCCCCTTTCATCGGGTCGACGTTCAGGGTTCCGGCGAGGGTAATGTCCACCGGCCAGTTATCCTGCAGCTGCGCGCTGCCCGAGGCGGTGACCTTACCCTGATCGGAGTCGATATCGAGGGCGTCGAGCTTCATCTGGCCGTCGATACTGCTGACTTTCAGCAGCAGGTTATACACGGTGATGTCGGTATCGCCGGTGAGGCGCAGTTGCTCGCCGCGGAACGACTGAATATTGAGGTTCAGCGGCAGGTGCACATCGGTCATTGCCGGCAGTACCGGCTGCGAGAAGAGGTCGGTCATCGTCTCGCCGAGCGGTTTTTCCTGCGGCTGCGGGTTGTCGATTTTCGGCTCAACCACCTGCTCCTGCGCCACTTTCGCCACCTTCGGCAGGGCGATCAGCAGCCCCTGCAGCGAGGTCGGCGTCAGGGTCAGGTTTTTCTCCTGCCAGTTCAGGCCGGTGGAAAAATCGCGTACGGAGACGGCGGTATCATCGATTTTGACGTTGACGTTATGCAGCGCGACCCGGCTGAGAGTGATCGGATAAGGAGTGGAGAGATTCAGCGGCCCGCTGTCCTCTTCCTCGACCGGCGCTGAGGGCGGCATCTTCTTGGTATCGACGGCGACGTAAATATCGCGCAGCGCGATGTCGTTTACGCACAGGCTGCTGTCCCACAGGCAGCGCAACCTGACGCTGAGGTGAAACTGACCAGCGGTCACCGCCACGCCGGGCTGTTCGTAACGGACATTATCAAGGGTTAAATCACGCCAGCCACCGGTCACTTTGCCGATTTCCAGCCCCGGTACCCAGCGATCCGCCGCTTTGAACACCAGATGCAAGCCGGTGGTGGTCCCCACCAGGAACCCGACGGAGCCCAGCAGGAGCACCAACACGATTAAGACGCCGAGGCTTATCTTCTTCCATAAACTCATAATTCAGGCCCCAGACCGATGTAAAACTGTAAACCATGCTCGTCTTTGTCGCCGATCGGCCGGGCGATATCCAGCTTGATCGGCCCTACCGGCGACTGCCAGCGCACGCCCACCCCGGCGCCGGTTTTGAAATCGCTCTCGCGAATATCGCTGACCGCTTCGCCGCTATCGACAAAGACGGCGCCCCACCATTTGCCACTGACGTTGTACTGATACTCCAGCGAGCCGGTGGCCAGCTTCGAGGCCCCGATCAGCTTGCCGTCATCGTCCTTCGGTGAGATGGATTTGTATTTATAGCCGCGAATACTGCGATCGCCCCCGGCGAAAAAGCGCAGATCCGGCGGCACCTTGTCAAAGTTGTCCGCTTCGATCCAGCCAAGGTTGCCGCGCACCACAAAACGGTGGCGGTCATAGAGGGTACGGATCCAGACGTCCTGGGCCTGCATCACGATGAAGTTGATGTCCGAGCCCCACATGGTGTTGGAGTAGTCCACGGAGTAGCGCTGGGAATCGCCCCAGGTGGGCATCAGACCGCCGCGAGAGCGGGTGCGGTTCACCGAGACCCCAGGGTAAATCAGCATGGTGGTGTTGGTGACGTTCGCCTGGGTAAAGTGGTCCAGGCTCCAGCGCAGGTTAATCGCTCGCTGCCAGCCGCTCGACATCTCCCAGAAACGCGAGACCCCCAGAGTGGTAGAGTCAGCCTGGGTGTCATTGAGGTCGGTACGCTTAAAGCCGCCCTGCATCAGATAATATTGTTCCAGAGGGCTTTTCAGCAGCGGGACTTTATAGGTGAAGTCGAACTGTTGCTCCGGGGCGGAGAGGCTGACGCTGGAGGTCAGGCTGTGGCCATACGAGTTCATCCACGGTTTTTTCCACGTGGCTTTCACCCGCGGACCGACGTCTGTGGAATAGCCGACCCCGGTTTCCACGGTGTTCTCTTTGCGAGGCGAGACAACGCCCTGCAGAGGCAGCACCTTGGTTTTCCGTGATTTAGCGAAATCAGGCGCCACCACCACCGAGCTAAACCAGCCGGTCGCCGCCAGGCGGCGGTTTAGCTCGGCCAGGTCCTGCGAGGTGTAATAGTCGCCCTCTTTAAACGGCACGAGGTTTTGCAGGTACTCATCGCGGATTTGCGACCCAGAGAAAGTGACGTGGCCAAAGCGATAGCGTTCGCCGCTGTCGTAATCAATATCCCAGAACGCCTGATGACGGTCGAGGGAGACGCCGAGCTGGCTCTTAAGAAACTCACTGTCAAAGTAACCTTTGCGCAGGGCAACGCGGGTCAGTGAGCTCTTGAAACCGTCGTAATCGCCATGGTTCAGCACCGTCCCGATAGCCGGGCGGGTTTTCAGCAGCGCCAGATAGTCGCTATCGGTGCGAGCACCGCCGCGCAGAATCACCTCGGTTCCGCCAATGCGTACCGGTTCGCCCGGGGTCACTTTAGCGATCAGCACCTGACGTCCCCTTTTCGGTGGCGGACGCAAATCAAATTCAATCGTCGGCTCGTAATAACCCAACGCTTTCAAACCTTCGCGAATGGCGTCATCCACGCGCGCGCGAAAGCGGCGATCCGGCGTGACTTCATCACTCTGGATGGTGGAAAGCTGGGCGCGAACGTTTTTCTCCAGCTCCCCGGATAACCCCTCAACCTGCAAACGCACATTCGCTGCGCTGGCGATCCCGCTGACCAGCAAAAGGCTGGTGACACATAACTGGCGGATTTTTAGCACATTTTCTCCTGAATATCCCTGTTTCCCCCTACAGGAAACACTGGTGCCGTTCCACGGCTTAACAAAACCCTAACAACTTAGGGTTGAAAAAGTGGCAATAACCCAAATAATTCTTATGTATTAATCTAGACGTATTACGCGTGTTTATTGTGTTAAAAGACACGCTTCGTTACAACCTTAACGACGATTTCTGTATTGAGAGGCCAACCGTGAGTCTATTTGATAAAACGCATCTTGTCGCCCAGGCGGATGCGCTGCCTGGACGCAATACCCCCATGCCAGTGGCGACGCTCCACGCAGTTAACGGCCACTCGATGACCAATGTTCCGGCGGGTATGGAAGTGGCGCTGTTCGCCATGGGTTGCTTCTGGGGAGTTGAGCGCCTGTTCTGGCAATTGCCGGGGGTTTACAGCACCGCCGCAGGCTACACTGGCGGCTATACGCCCAATCCGACCTATCGCGAAGTGTGCAGCGGCCAGACCGGCCACGCGGAAGCGGTACGCGTGGTTTATGATCCGCAGGTGATTAGCTATGAGCAGTTATTGCAGGTGTTCTGGGAAAACCACGATCCGGCACAGGGCATGCGACAGGGTAACGACCACGGCACCCAGTACCGCTCGGCGATTTACCCGCTGACGCCGGAACAGACGGAGGCGGCAAAGGCCAGCCTCGCGCGCTTCCAGGCGGCGATGAACGACGCGCACGATACCCGTCACATCACCACCGAGATCGCCACCGCCAAACCGTTTTACTATGCCGAGGACGATCACCAACAGTATCTGTATAAAAACCCGCACGGCTATTGCGGCATCGGCGGCATTGGCGTCTGCCTGCCGCCTCAGGCGTAATTCTGATTTCCGCCTCTACAGCGAGGCGGTTAATGAACGCTCTGGCGGCTTTACATTCCCTTACGCTATACTACCCAGTGTGACAGCCGGTCCAGCGCCTTCGGACCGGTTTTTTATGTATTCCACATTTAAGTTATCAACTTCCCTTCCGAGGATCTGGCCTCAACGGTCAGAAAAGATATGTTAAACAGTATTTTAGTAATACTCTGTCTGATAGCCGTCAGTGCGTTTTTTTCGATATCGGAAATCTCACTGGCCGCCTCACGTAAAATCAAACTGAAACTGCTGGCCGATGAAGGCAACGTCAACGCACAGCGGGTGCTGAAGATGCAGGAGAACCCGGGCACCTTCTTTACCGTCGTGCAGATTGGCCTCAACGCCGTCGCCATTCTTGGCGGTATTGTGGGCGACGCGGCTTTCTCACCGGCGTTTCATAGCCTGCTCAGCGGGTATTTGTCACCGGAGCTCTCCGAGCAACTGAGCTTCATCATCTCTTTTACCCTGGTCACCAGCTTGTTCATCCTGTTTGCTGACCTGACTCCGAAACGCATCGGTATGATTGCGCCCGAAACTGTGGCCCTGCGCATCATCAACCCGATGCGCTTCTGCCTGTTAGTCTTCCGCCCGCTGGTGTGGTTGTTTAACGGCATGGCCAACATGATCTTCCGCATCTTTAAACTGCCGATGGTGCGGAAAGACGATATCACTTCCGACGATATCTATGCCGTGGTCGAGGCCGGCGCGCTGGCCGGGGTACTGCGCAAGCAGGAGCATGAGCTGATTGAGAACGTCTTTGAGCTGGAGTCCCGCACCGTTCCTTCCTCTATGACCCCGCGTGAAAGCGTCATTTGGTTTGATTTACACGAAGACGAGCAGAGCCTGAAGAATAAAGTGGCCGAGCACCCGCACTCTAAATTCCTCGTCTGTAATGAAGATATCGACCACATTATCGGTTACGTCGATTCAAAAGATCTGCTGAACCGGGTGCTGGCGAACCAGAGCCTGGTGTTGACCGGCGGCGTACAGATCCGCAACACGTTGATCGTGCCGGACACCCTGACCCTGTCGGAAGCGCTGGAAAGCTTCAAAACCGCCGGGGAAGACTTCGCGGTAATCATGAATGAATACGCGCTGGTCGTCGGGATCATCACCCTCAACGATGTGATGACCACCCTGATGGGCGACCTTGTCGGCCAGGGGCTGGAAGAGCAGATCGTCGCTCGCGATGAAAACTCGTGGCTAATCGATGGCGGTACGCCGATTGATGACGTGATGCGCGTGCTGGATATCGACGAGTTCCCGCAGTCCGGGAACTACGAGACCATCGGCGGCTTTATGATGTTTATGCTGCGTAAAATACCCAAACGCACCGACGCAGTGAAGTTCTCCGGCTATAAGTTTGAGGTCGTGGATATCGATAACTACCGTATCGACCAGCTGCTGGTGACCCGCATCGATAACAAGCCAACGGTACTGGTGCCCAAGCAGGCGGAAACGGCGGAAAGCCAGAACGCCTGAGCGTAATCTTTTCTCTCTCCTAAGGGCGGATGACCATCCGCCCTTTTTTATGGCCGAATGTGAAGCGGCTCACGACCCTCTGCCAATAGCAGATTACTCCTGCTCGATAGCGAAACGTTCATGACTCCCCGACGCGCAAAAAGGTAACGTTGCTCGCATCAACACGATCATATTCCTGAATAAAGGAAGCGAGGGTTACCATGATAACGTCAAATAAAAATTACTTTATCAGCTGTCTGTTTTTCCTGTTCTTCTTTATAGGTTGGGGATGCTGCTACCCCTATTTATCACTGTGGTTGACGGAAACCATCGGTATTAACTACACAGACGTCGGTCTGGTTTATTCTTTCACCGCCATTGTCGCCGTCTGCGTTCAGCCATTATTCGGCTTCATCTCCGATAAACTGGTGTATCGTAAGAATCTGATGTGGATGCTGGCGATTATTATCACGTTATTCGCCCCTTACTGGATTTATGTCTTTGCTCCCCTGTTAAAAATAAATGTGTTCCTCGGTGCGCTGGCTGGCGGCCTTTATATTGGCATGGCCTACGGCGCCGGCTGCGGGATTTGCGAAGCCTACATTGATAAAGTCAGCCGCGCCTCCGGCTTCGAATTTGGCCGGGCGCGGATGTTCGGCGGCATCGGCGCTGCGATCGGCACCTTTGCGGCAGGAAAACTCTACGGCATCGATCAGAACATGATTTTCTGGTTGGCCAGCGGCGCAGGCGTCTGTCTGCTGGCGATTGTCTGGAAAATGCAGATCAGCGCCCACCCGCAGCAGGGGCTGCTGTCCGGCAAGGCCTCGCCGGTTACCCTCCGCGATGCCGTCTCGCTGTTAAAAATTAAAAAATTCTGGTTCTTCGCCCTCTATGTCATTGGCGTCGGGGCGGTCTATGAAACCTATGACCAGCAGTTCGCTATCTACTACAGCCATTTCTTTGAGAGTAAAGCCCGGGGTGCAGAAGTCTTCGGTTATTTAACCACGGGGCAGATTTTCCTTGATGCCATCGTGATGTTCTTTGCGCCATGGTTTGTGAATAAAATCGGCCCGAAAAATGCGCTGTTATACTGCGGGCTGATTATGAGCTTGCGCATTATCGGCTCCGCGTGGGCTATTGGCCCCGTCTCCATCAGTCTGATTAAACTCCTCCACGGTTTTGAAAGCTCGGTGCTACTTGTCGCGGCGTTAAAATATATTACGGCTAACTTTAACCCCCTGCTATCAGCGACCGTTTACTTAATCGGCTTCCAGTTTTCGAAAAGCTTTAGCTCTATTTTTCTCTCGACCGGTATCGGCCATATGTACCAGAGCATGGGCTTTACCAGTAGCTATATCGTACTCGGCGGTATCGCGCTGTGCTTCACGCTTATTTCTTTTATTACGCTGGATAAAGCGCGTGTCTTCTCTTCACAACCAGTGCCCGCGAATTAATGTCAGGAGGTAGTGTGTATGTCTCATTTATTTTATGGCGTGGCGTATTACGATGAATATATGCCGGAAGATCGGCTGGCTAAGGATATCGCCTTAATGCGCGAAACCGGCATTAACGTGGTGCGTATTGCCGAGTCCACCTGGAGTACGCTGGAGCCTGAAGAGGGCCAGTATAATTTCTACCATATCGACCGGGTGCTCGAGGCGATGCATGAGGCCGGCATTGCGGTCATCGTCGGGACGCCCACCTACGCGGTACCGGCCTGGCTGGCGGCGAAACATCCCGATATTCTGGTCACCACCGTCGCGGGGCAGCAAAAATATGGTCCGCGGCAGATCATGGATATCGTCAACCCGACCTTTCGCCGCTATGCCGAAAAAATTATCCGCGCGCTGATGGCCCATGTGCAACACCATCCGGCGATTATCGGCTGGCAACTGGATAACGAAACCAAGCATTACGACAATATTGGCCGCTATATGCAGGAGGGCTTCGTGCGCAGCCTGCAGGAGAAATATCCAGACCTCCGACAGCTGAATCACGATTTCGGCCTGGATTACTGGAGCAACCGCATTGACCGCTGGCAGGATTTTCCGCCGGTGGAAAACACCATCAACGCCAGCCTCGCCTGCGCCTTCTCCCGCTATCAGCGCCAGCAGGTCACCGAGTATCTGGCCTGGCAGGCGGCCATCGTTCGGGAATACGCCCAGCCGCACCAGTTCGTCACCCACAACTTCGACTTCGAATGGCGCGGTTACTCTTACGGCGTGCAGCCGCGGGTCGATCATTTCGCGGCGGCGCAGGCGCTGGATATCGCCGGCGTCGATATCTATCACCCGAGTCAGGCGCACCTGACCGGGCGGGAAATCGCCTTTGGCGGCGCCATCACCCGCTCGCTCAAGCAGGGCCAGAACTACTTCGTGCTGGAAACCCAGGCACAGGGCTTCGCCCAGTGGACTCCCTTCCCGGGCCAGCTGCGCCTGCAGGCGTTTAGCCATATCGCTTCCGGCGCCGCCATGGTCTCTTACTGGCACTGGCATTCGATTCACAACGCCTTCGAAACCTACTGGAAGGGGCTGCTCAGCCACGACTTCTCGCGTAATCCGACCTGGCAGGAAGCCAACACTATTGGTGCTGATTTCGCCCGCCTGTCGCCGCAGCTGGCGGAGCTGAAGGCCGAAAATGACGTCGCGTTGCTAATCAGCAATGAGGCGATGGACGCCCTCAATCACTTCCGTCCCGGCGATGCCGAGGGCAACATTTATAACGATATCTTCCGCCGCTTCCACGATGCGCTGTATGACCACAACATCAGCCTCGACATCATCCACGATGTGAACGAGGAAACCTCGCGCTACCGGGTGCTGATCGTGCCTGGTCTGTACGCCGCCGATGAGGGCCTGCTAACGCGGATTAACGACTATATCGCCCGGGGCGGCAGAGCGCTGATCGGCTTTAAATCAGGCTTTAGCGATGAAAACGTCAAGGTGCGTAGCAGCGCGCAGCCGGGGATTTTGCGCCAGAGCTGCGGCGTCAGCTATAGCCAGTTCACCCTGCCGGAAGAGACGACGGTAAGCGCTTGCTGTGCAGAGATTGATTGCCGCAATGACAATCAGGCTGAGCTGTGGATGGAATTGCTGACGCCCGATGACGGGACCCGCACCCTGCTGCGCTATCAGCATCCGGCATGGGGCGAATACGCCGCCGCAACGGAGGCGGATTACGGTCAGGGTCGCGCCCTGTACGTTGGCTTTCTGCCGCAGAAGGGCCTGATTAATCAGCTGTTTGATGTCCTGACGGCGGATCTCACGCTGAACTCGCGAACTTCCGCTTATCGCTATCCATTAGTGGTTAAAAAGATGCGTAACCGCGCCGGGAAAAATATCCACTTCCTGTTCAATTACTCCGGCGAGGCGCTGGAATTTGTCAGCGAGACCGCGGGTACCGCGCTGCTGAGCGGGGAGACAGTATATGTCGGCCAGCCGTTGCGCCTCAGGGCATGGGAATTTACTATCATCGAAAGCTAACGACGCGGCGACGCTCAGGTGGGAGAGAGAATGGAACTGGATATCAATGAGCTACTGAATTTCTCGCCATTGATGAAAACCTTTACCTTCAATGCCTGGGTCGTCGCAGGCTTCACGCCGATTACCCGCGGCTCCACGCTGGACTACTACATTAACCGCCCGCAGGGAATGAAAGGTTACATCATTAATCTGACCCTGCGCGGCCAGGCGCGGGCGAAGGCGGGCGATGGCTTCCTTCTGTGCCGGGAAAACGATCTGCTGCTGTTTCCTCCCGGGGTGCCCCATCACTACGGCAGGG
This sequence comes from Klebsiella africana, assembly GCF_020526085.1. NCBI lineage: Bacteria > Pseudomonadati > Pseudomonadota > Gammaproteobacteria > Enterobacterales > Enterobacteriaceae > Klebsiella > Klebsiella africana. The sequence continues at coordinate 4,705,717 of NZ_CP084874.1, forward strand.
ACGAGCACAGCGAGTATTGGGACCATCTGTGGATCTACTTTATCCCCCGCCCCTACTGGATAGACTGGCTGAAGTGGGACCAAACTACCCACGGTATCGGCAAAACAACCATTAACGATCCCGAACAGCTCCAGCATCTGCGCGATCTGTTCTACGAAGTGATACGCCATCACTCTGCGTCCGTACCGCTATCAGAAGCGCTGGCAATGAACGCGCTGGAGAGATTAATTCTCAGTTGCTTTCAGCTGCAGCCCATTAGCAACCGCCATGCCCACGACCCACGAATTAACGCCATCTGCGACTATCTTAACGCCCATATTGCGCAGGAGGTAAAAATCGAGACCCTGGCGGCAATGGTGTTTATCTCCCCTTCACGTCTGGCGCACCTTTTCAAAAATGAACTGGGGCAAACGGTCTATGCGTGGCGGGAAACGCAACGCATCAACCGCGCCAGGTGGCTTATTCAGAGCACCTCGCTCCCGCTTAACAAAATTGCTTTATCGGTAGGCTATAGCGATCCGGTCTATTTCACCCGCTTGTTTCGTAAACATAACGGCATCCCACCGGGCGAATATCGCAAACGCTATGCGGAAATGAAGGGCTAAAAACATCAACGGCTCCCATCGGGAGCCGTCTTTTACCAACTACGCACTGCTACGTTTCAGGTTATGCCATCTCAGTTTGCAGACGCAACACCTGACGATTGACTTCGGACATCACTGACAGATGCAGCTTGTCCTTGACCTTCGGGATAAGGATTTTGCCCTTATCAAATTCAAATGCGCCAACGTCCTTGATGTACAACCGTCCACGAAACAGGATCTTCACGTACTTCGCCACTTGCAGCGGATTGTAGCGTTGGAAAATTTTCATTCTTCTCTCCTGCCAGGGTTACGCTCTTGTGGTGCCACAGTTAGCCCACGTCTCGGGAGCGCAAATTTTAATGCCCTAAAACTATAGTCCAGAATCTCAGAGGGACCCAGTATGTATAAGTTTATTTACCCTTTGATGACAATAATTCAGAATTTTCGTTTCAGACATACGATGAAGTAAGTATAAGTCGCCGTTTTACGACTAATTTGTGCGTCAACACGCAAACTGGCATCCTCATTGCGGGTAATCACCGCCAATCGCACTTATGATTAAACGAGACCAAGTGGTCGGATCACCTGCATAAAAATGATTAAGGATTGCGCATGACCCTACGTAGCATACTGGCCGCCTCGTTACTGCTTCTCCCGCTGCTGGCCACAGCGCATAATTTTGTCGACGGCCAGCGCGTGGCGCCCGTTGGCGTCGCGGATCGGGGAGAACTTATTCTGGATAAGGATAAGTTTAGCTATAAAAACTGGAATAGCGCCCAGCTGGCGGGAAAAGTGCGCGTGGTCCAGCACATTGCTGGCCGCTCGTCAGCAAAAGAGAAAAATGCCAACCTGATCGAGGCGATTAAAGCGGCAGGTTTCCCGCACGATCGCTATCAGACCACCACCATCGTTAACACCGACGACGCCATTCCGGGCACCGGGATGTTTGTACGCAACAGCATTGAAAGTAATAAAAAGCTCTTCCCATGGTCGCAATTTATCGTCGACAGCAACGGCCTGGTGCGGAAAGCCTGGCAGCTGGACGAGAAGAGCTCGGCGATCGTGGTGCTGGATAAGAACGGGCGTGTGCAGTGGGCCAAAGACGGTGCGCTGACCCAGCAGGAGGTGCAGCAGGTGATCGACCTGCTGCATAAACTGCTTAATAAATAGAGACCCGGAAGCCGGGGTTGAGGAAGGATTCACGCGGCGTGTAGTCGAGGGTTTTCCCCTGCCAGTCGTGAACATGCGCCCCGGCGGCGACCGCGACCGCGTGGCCGGCAGCGGTGTCCCAGGTGCTGGTCGGCCCGAAGCGCGGATAGAGCTGGGCCTGACCTTCCGCCACCAGGCAGAATTTCAGCGACGAACCGATTGAGGTAGTCTGGTGCTCGCCCAGTTGCTCAAGATACTCCTGCAGCTCCGGATCGTTGCCGTGAGAGCGGCTGATCACCACCAGCGGCGGACGGGCATCGCGGACCTGGATCTGCTTGCGCACGCCGCACTCTTCCTTCCAGGCTTTGCCATTTTGCGCGCTGTACATCACCTTCATCACCGGCGCATAGACAACGCCCAGCGTCGGCTTGCCGTTTTCAATCAGCGCGATATTGACGGTGAATTCGCCGTTACGCTTAATAAACTCTTTGGTGCCGTCCAGCGGGTCGACCAGCCAGTAGCGCTGCCAGTGCTGGCGCACTTCCCAGGACGGCGGGTCCTCCTCGGAGAGGATCGGGGTATCCGGATCCAGCGCCTGCAGGCCGCTGACAATGACTTTATGCGCTGCGATATCCGCCGCCGTGACCGGAGAATCATCTTTCTTGCTGGTGACGTTGATCGGCTGGTTTCCATCGTAGACTTCCATGATGGCATCGCCCGCGTTCCGTGCAAGCTGACATACTTGTTCTAACATTCTCCACCTCGTCTGGTTACAGTGGCGTTAACTCGTTGTTTTATTTATATCGCATCACCGCGAGTTCCGCTATCTGTGATAACGATGGCGGTTTCTCTGCCCGCTTTTCTGGCAAGATTCACATTTCTGTAAGCAACAGAATATAAATACATTTTCTTCTGTGCTATCGCTCATAAAAAAGGACGCCTCTGATGATTAAGTTTAGCGCAACGCTCCTGGCCACGCTGATCGCCACCAGCGTCAACGCCGCGACGATCGACCTGCGGATCATGGAAACCACCGATCTGCACAGCAATATGATGGACTTCGACTATTACAAAGATGCCGCCACGGAAAAATTCGGCCTGGTGCGTACCGCCACCCTGATCGAACAGGCGCGGGCAGAAGTGAAAAACAGCGTGCTGGTGGATAACGGGGATGTGATCCAGGGGAGCCCGTTAGGCGACTATATGGCGGCAAAAGGGCTCAAAGAGGGCGATGTACATCCGGTATATAAGGCGATGAACACCTTGAATTACGCCGTCGGCAACCTGGGCAACCATGAGTTCAACTACGGCCTCGACTTCCTGCACAAGGCGCTGGCCGGGGCGAAGTTCCCCTACGTGAACGCCAATATCATCGATGCCAAAACCGGCAAACCGATGTTTACGCCGTACCTGATTCAGGATACCCGGGTCGTGGACAGCGACGGTCAACCCCACACCCTGCGCATCGGCTATATCGGCTTTGTGCCGCCGCAGATCATGACCTGGGATAAAGCCAATCTTAACGGCAAGGTGACGGTCAATGACATTACCGAAACCGCGCGCAACTATATCCCGGAGATGCGGGCGAAAGGGGCTGATGTGGTGGTAGTGGTCGCGCACTCCGGCCTCTCCGCCGACCCGTATCAGGCGATGGCCGAGAATTCGGTTTACTACTTAAGCCAGGTGCCCGGCGTGGACGCCATTATGTTCGGCCATGCCCACGCGGTCTTCCCGGGTAAAGACTTCGCCAACATCAAAGGTGCAGATATCGCCAAAGGGACGCTAAACGGCGTACCGGCGGTGATGCCGGGAATGTGGGGCGATCATCTCGGGGTGGTCGATCTGGTGCTAAATAACGACAGCGGTAAATGGCAGGTAACTCAGAGTAAAGCGGAAGCGCGGCCAATCTATGACGCGGTGGCGAAGAAATCACTGGTGGCCGAAGATGGCAAGCTGGTGGCAGTGTTGAAAGCCGATCATGACGCCACTCGCGAATTCGTCAGTAAGCCGATCGGCAAGTCCGCCGACAACATGTACAGCTATCTGGCGCTGGTGCAGGACGACCCGACGGTGCAGGTGGTCAACATGGCGCAGAAAGCCTACGTCGAACACTATATTCAGGGCGATCCGGATCTGGCGAAGCTGCCGGTACTCTCCGCCGCCGCACCGTTTAAAGTCGGCGGGCGTAAAAACGATCCGGCGAGCTTTGTCGAAGTGGAGAAAGGCCAGCTCACCTTCCGCAATGCCGCCGACCTCTATCTCTACCCCAACACCCTGGTGGTGATGAAGGTCAGCGGGAAAGAGGTTAAGGAGTGGCTGGAATGCTCTGCCGGACAGTTTAACCAGATCGATCCTACCAGCAGTAAGCCGCAGTCGCTGATCAACTGGGACGGCTTCCGCACCTATAACTTCGACGTAATTGACGGGGTGAATTACCAGATTGACGTCACCCAGCCGGCCCGCTATGACGGCGAATGTCAGCTGATCCATCCGCAGGCAGAGCGTATTAAGCACCTGACCTTCAACGGTAAACCTGTCGATCCGCAGGCCACTTTCCTGGTCGCCACCAATAACTATCGCGCTTACGGCGGCAAATTCGCCGGCACCGGTGAGAGCCATATCGCCTTTGCCTCACCGGATGAAAACCGTTCGGTGCTGGCGGCATGGATAGGCGCGCAATCGAAGAAGGATGGCGCGATCCATCCGGCGGCGGATAACAACTGGCGTCTGGCGCCGATCCACAGCAACACGCCGTTGGATATTCGTTTTGAGACCTCGCCAGGCGACAAAGCCGCGGCGTTTATCAAAGAGAAAGCGCAGTATCCAATGCGCCAGGTGGCCACCGATGATATCGGCTTCGCCATTTATCAGCTGGATTTGAGCAAGTAATGCCTGTTCCCCGGTGGCGCTACGCTTACCGGGGCTACAAACCGGGGCTGACGGGTAGCCCGGATAAGGCGCCAGCCGCTATCCGGGAACATCTCCCCGGTGGCGGGGCGACAGGGAGTGATACATTTTTACTCCCCGTGGTTAGCCAGCACCGCAGTGAGATTGACCTCGATCCAGTCCGCCAGCGCCGCCACCCTCTCGCTCACCTGCAGGCCGAGCGGTGTCAGGCTATATTCAACGTGTGGCGGCACCACCGGATAAGAGACGCGGTCGATAAAACCATCCTGCTCCAGCGCCTGCAGCGACTGCGCCAGCATCTTTTCGCTAACCCCGCCCATCTTACGGCGCAGATCGCTGAAACGGTGGGTTCCCTCGCGCAGCGCCACCAGAATCAACACGCCCCAGCGGCTGGTGACATGTTTAAGCACATCGCGCGACGGGCACTGTTCCGCAAACAGGTTGCCGGTGCGCAGTTTCTCGCTCAGCGTCGGTTCGGCCATTTCACACTTACCTTTTTGTACGTACTTACTAAAAGTTAGTTAAGGTGGTAGCTTATCACAACTGCCAATAAACACGAAGGAGAAGACCCATGATCGCTCTTACCGGTGCCACCGGCCAGCTTGGCCACTACGTTCTGCAAGACCTGCTTAACACCGTCCCTGCCAGCCAGATTGTGGCGATTGTCCGCAACCCGGCCAAAGCCCAGGCGCTCAGCCAGCAGGGCGTCGTTGTCCGTCAGGCCGACTATAGCGACGAAGCGGCGCTGACCGCCGCGCTGCAGGGCGTGGACAAACTGCTGTTAATCTCCTCCAGCGAAGTCGGCCAGCGTGCCGTACAGCACCGCAACGTCATCAACGCTGCCAAAGCTGCCGGGGTGAAATTCATCGCCTACACCAGCCTGCTGCATGCCGACACTTCGCCGCTGGGCCTCGCCGCAGAACATATCGAAACCGAGCAGATGCTGGCCGACTCTGGTATCGCTTACGCCCTGCTGCGCAATGGCTGGTATACCGAAAACTATCTGGCCAGCGCACCGCCGGCGCTGGAGCATGGCGTGTTTATCGGTGCCGCCGGCGAGGGGAAAATTGCCTCCGCCCCCCGCGCGGATTATGCCGCCGCTGCCGCCCGCGTTATCGCCGGTGAAGGCCATGAAGGGAAAGTTTACGAACTGTCGGGGGATAACGCCTGGACGCTGAGCGACCTGGCTGCTGAGCTGAGCACGCAAAGCGGAAAAAACGTGGTCTACCAGAACCTCAGCGAAGCCGATTTCGCCGCCGCGCTGAAAAGCGTCGGCCTGCCGGCCGGGCTTGCCGATATGCTGGCGGATTCCGACGTCGGCGCGTCAAAAGGCGGACTGTTTGACGACAGCCGCACCCTGAGTACGCTGATCGGCCGTCCGACCACCTCCCTTGCTGAAAGCGTGAAAGGCATTCTGTAACCGCCCCTCTCAGCTTTTGCGGTTGCGTCCCGGCGGTTCCTCTCTCATATTGAAGAGATCAACCGTCGGGAGGCAGGCATGCAGGGCGTACCACCGCAATTTAGTGATGAAAAAGACCGCGCGCGCTTTCGCCATCTCGAACAGCTGCCCGGGGTAGAGCTTTACCACGCCCATATCTCCCGTTACGCCTTTGAACCCCATACCCACGAAGCCTTCGGCATCGGCGTGATCGAGCAAGGCGCGGAGCGCTTTCGCTATCGCGGCAGTCAGCACATCGCCGCCGCCAACGCCATTGTCACCATGAATCCTGACGAGCTGCACACCGGTGAAGCGGCAACCGCCGACGGCTGGCGCTACCGGATGATTTATCTGGAGCCGGACCGTCTGGAAGCCATCACCGGGGTGCGCGACTGGTGGTTCAGCGAGGTGGTCCGCGAGGATCCCCTGCGTTCCCGACAGATTGGTCAGCTGATTTATGGCCTGTGGCATAGCGACGATCCGCTGGCCCAGCAGGGAATGCTGCTCGACCTCATCGACACCTTCCGCCCTCTGGCCCACTATGCCTCGGCGCAGGGTGAAGCCGGGCATCGCTTCGACCGCGTGCGCGACTACCTGCACGATAACTATATGCGCGCCATCACCCTCGACGAGCTGGCGCAGGTGGCGGCGCTGAGCCCGTACCACTTTCAGCGCCAGTTTAAAGCCCACTATCACGTGACGCCCCACCAGATGCTGATGGCTATCCGTCTGTGGCGCGCCAAGGCGTTTCTCACCCACGGCATGCCCGCCGCCGAAGTAGCGATTGCCGTCGGCCTCACCGACCAGTCCCACCTGACCCGCGCCTTCACCCAGCGTTACGGCATTACGCCAGTGCGCTATCAGAAGCAGGTCGCCAGGCGCTAATGCGCAATCTCATACAATATTCCTGCCCGGCCCCCTTCTACACTGCAGACAACGGTAATGACAACGGATGCAATGATGATTAGTGGTGTGTTGTACGCCCTGCTGGCGGGGCTGATGTGGGGGTTAATTTTTGTCGGGCCTCTGCTGGTGCCAGAGTACCCGGCGATGCTGCAGTCGATGGGGCGCTATCTGGCGCTGGGCCTGATCGCCCTGCCGCTGGCGTGGCTCGGGCGCGCGCGTTTGCGCCAGCTGAGCCGCAACGACTGGTGGACCGCGCTGGGCCTGACGATGATGGGAAATCTTATCTATTACGTCTGCCTGGCCAGCGCCATTCAGCGCACCGGAGCGCCGGTCTCCACCATGATTATCGGCACGCTGCCGGTGGTCTTGCCGGTGTTCGCCAATCTGCTCTACAGCCAGCGCGACGGGAAGCTGCCGTGGCGGCGCCTGTTTCCGGCGCTGATCTGCATCGCTGTGGGCCTGATCTGCGTTAACGTTGCGGAACTGCGTCAGGGGCTGCCGAATTTTAGCCCATGGCGCTACGGCTCCGGCATTGCGCTGGCGCTGGGATCGGTGGTCTGCTGGGCCTGGTATGCCCTGCGCAACGCCCGCTGGCTGCGGGAAAATCCCCATCATCCGCCAATGATGTGGGCTACCGCTCAGGCACTGGTGACGCTTCCTGTTTCGCTGGCCGGTTACCTCGCCGCCTGCGCCTGGCTGCACGGTCAGCAGGCCGGGTTTCCCCTGCCCTTCGGCCCGCGCCCGGCGGTGTTTATTACGCTGATGCTGGCCATCGCGGTGCTCTGTTCATGGGTCGGCGCGCTGTGCTGGAATATTGCCAGCCAGCGGTTGCCGACGGTGATCCTCGGGCCGCTAATCGTCTTCGAAACCCTGGCCGGGCTGCTGTATACCTTCCTGCTGCGGCAAAGTTTACCGCCGCTGCTGACCCTGAGCGGGATCCTGCTGCTGGTGCTCGGCGTGGTCTCCGCCGTACGCGCCAGACCGGAAAAACCGATGCTGCAGCCGCTGGCGGACGAAAAAAAGTAGCCTCGCCTCCTTAAGGGGTATTCCCTCGCCACAAAGATGCATTTAAAATGCATCTTATATTCCTGATGACGAGGTAACTGCTATGGCTTTCCGTGACCAACCTTTAGGCGAGCTGGCGCTGACCATCCCGCGCGCCTCCGCCCTGTTCCGTCAATACGATATGGATTACTGCTGCGGCGGCAAACAGACCCTGGCGCGGGCCGCATCGCGCAAAGCGCTGGATGTCGCGGTGATTGAAGCCGAGCTGGCGAAACTGGCCGAGCAGCCTCTCTCCCGCGACTGGCGCGCGGCGCCCCTCCCGGAGATTATCGACCATATTATTGTTCGCTATCACGAGCGGCACCGTGAACAGCTGCCGGAGCTGATCCTGCAGGCCACCAAGGTTGAACGTGTGCATGCCGATAAACCGAACGTGCCAAAAGGGCTGACCAAATACCTGACCATGCTGCATCAGGAACTCTCCAGCCACATGATGAAAGAGGAGCAGATCCTGTTCCCGATGATCAAACAGGGAATGGGCGCCCAGGCCGGAGGCCCGATCAGCGTGATGGAAAGCGAGCATGATGAAGCGGGCGAACTGCTGGAAGTCATTAAGCACATCACCCATAACGTGACGCCGCCGCCGGAAGCCTGCACCACCTGGAAGGCGATGTATAACGGTATCAACGCGATGATTGACGATCTGATGGAGCACATCAGTCTGGAAAATAACGTACTGTTTCCGCGCGCCCTCGGCGGGAAGTAAAAAAAGGCGCCCGCAGGCGCCCTCGACATTGTCCGTCTTATTTGGCCACTCCGGGTGGCCTTTTTTATTTCGCCAGACGTTTTTTGCCGGCAAACAGCCAGCCCGCGCCGAGCAGCACAAACCACAGCGGAGTGACCATCAGCGCTTCACGGGTATCGTCTTCCAGGGTCAACAGCACCAGTACAAAGACGAAGAAGGCCATGCACACCCAGCACATCACTTTACCCAACGGCATCTTGTAGCTCGATTTTTCATGCAGCTGAGGGCGGTTTTTACGATACGCCAGGTAAGAGCAAAGGATGATGGTCCAGACGAACATAAACAGGATCGCCGACACCGTGGTGATCATGGTGAACGCAGCAATCACGCTCGGGTTGACCATCAGCATCACCACCCCGCCCAGCAGGCACATGCAGGAGAAGGTTAAGCCCTTCGCCGGCACCGCACGCTTCGACAGCTTGGCGAACATCTTCGGCGCCTGACCATCCTGCGCCAGACCGAACAGCATACGGCTGGTAGAGAACACGCCGCTGTTGGCCGAGGAGGCCGCGGAGGTCAGCACCACAAAGTTAATCAGGCTCGCCGCCGCCGGCAGGCCGACCAGCACGAACAGCTCAACGAACGGGCTCTTGCTCGGCACCACGGAGCTCCACGGCGTCACCGACATAATCACAATCAGCGCGAAGACGTAGAACATAATGATACGCAGCGGGATGGAGTTAATCGCCCGTGGCAGGGATTTTTCCGGGTCTTTGGTTTCAGCGGCAGTGGTCCCCACCAGCTCAATCCCCACGAAGGCAAACACCGCAATCTGGAAGCCGGCAAAGAAGCCGCTCAGCCCTTTCGGGAACCAGCCGCCGTCATTCCACAGATGGGCGAAAGAGGCTTCGACACCGGTCGGCGATTTGAAATGCATCATCACCATCACCAGGCCGACGACGATCAGCGCCACGATGGCGACGATTTTGATCATCGCGAACCAGAACTCCATTTCGCCAAACATTTTGACGGTGGCCAGGTTCAGGCCCAGCAGCAGCAGGATCACCGCCAGCGAGGCGACCCAGTCGGAGAGTCCGGGAAACCAGAACTGCGCGTAGGCGGTGATGGCGACAACGTCCGCCATTCCGGTCACTACCCAGCAGAACCAGTAGGTCCAGCCGGTAAAGTAGCCCGCCCACGGCCCCAGCAGATCGGCCGCGAAGTCACTAAAGGATTTATATTCGAGGTTCGACAGCAGTAATTCGCCCATGGCACGCATCACGAAAAACAGCATAAAACCGATAATCATATAAACAAAAATAATGGATGGTCCGGCAAGGCTGATGGTTTTGCCAGAACCCATAAATAACCCGGTGCCGATCGCTCCGCCAATCGCGATCAGCTGAATATGTCGGTTTGTGAGATTTCGCCGTAGCGATTGTTCAGTCGGCTCCTGCTCGACAGCAGCGACTTTAACCTGATCTACCATGTGATTTCTTCCTGTTGTACCTGTCTGTGTTGTTCAGGCTCTGATGGCCCGTCGTCTGTCATTAACCCCAGCAAGGGCTAGTCGATATTAGGTAAGAATCGGAGGGATGAATACTATGATTTAGATATAATGTTAATTTTATGTTTAAAGTGAGTGTTATATCACTCATCTAACGCGAAATAGCTCACAAAAATACACCCATACGTGATGAATGCAAAACATAATTCCAATTAATTTTTAACTTAAGGATTTTACGCTATTTTCATGGCTTCCCCTGCCGCGGGGGAAGAGGAAGCCGCTGCTGTTTAGATAATGTCCAGCAGTTCAACTTCGAAGATCAGGGTACTGAACGGAGGAATTGATGCGCCAGCGCCGCGCTCACCGTAGGCGAGGTTGTGCGGGATCGTCAGTTCCCATTTGGAACCTACCGGCATCAGAGTCAGCGCTTCAATCCAGCCGCCAATCACGCCGGTTACCGGGAATTCAGCCGGTTCACCGCGAGCGACGGAGCTGTCGAAGACGGTGCCGTCGATCAGTTTGCCAGTGTAGTGCACGCGTACGCGATCGGTACGCGCCGGAATCGGGCCTTCGCCCTGGGTCAGTACGCGGAACTGCAGACCGGACTCGGTGCTGTTCACACCCTCTTTCTCGCGGTTTTCATCAAGGTATTTTTGGCCGTCAGCGGCCATGGCCTGGAAACGCTCGCGACGCACAGCGTCAGCACGCTCGTGGATTTCACGCAGCGCGCGGTGAACGGCTTCCACCGGCACCTGCGGCTGGTTACCTTCCAGCGCATCGGCGATACCCGCCACCAGCGCTTCCGGCAGCAGCCCCTGCAGGCCGGATTCGCTCAGCTGTTGTCCAACCTGCAAGCCGATACCGTAACTTGCCTGCGCTTCGATAGTGTCAAAAGTTGGGGTTGCCATCGTTGTTCCTTTTTGGGTGATAAACATCAAGAGAAAAGCGTGCGAAAGCATAACAGCCATAGCGAAATGGGTAAAACTTTGTCGGCGGATGATGACAAATCTCAGCGAAACAGAAACAATAGGCAGCAGCAGGTTAACTTTACTTTGTTCCGGTCATCAGGACGTTAGCCATCTATACTCATAGGCAGGATAAAAATATGCGGAGCAGGAGGAAAGCCATGCCCGGGCGCGTTGAACTGACATCTATTCTGGCGAAAATCTGGCACGCTCCGGATGATTTTCGCCTCCTGGACCCGCTGCCTCCGATGCACCGCCGGGGTATCATCGCTGGCTTTCTGTTAGTCATTATCGGTATTCTGCTCCCCGCCGACGATAACCAAAGCCCGGCCCCCACCAGCCGTGAAGCGAATCTGAACCTGCAGTCACAGTCCCAGCCGCAAGCTGGCGGCAATCAGGCCGTTCCGCTGCCGCCGATCACTAATACGCCTACCGTGAGCGACGCCGATCAGATGGCCCCGGTCGCTCCGGAGCCGATTCAGGATGAGCAGCCGGATCAGGCGCAGACGCCCGCTGCCTCCCAGCCTTATCAATCCTCATCACAGCAGTCCGCGCCGGGTATTGAGCAGCAATGGCGGACCTATCGCATCGAGTCAGGCAAAACCCTGGCGCAGCTGTTCCGCGATCATGGGCTGCCGGCCACTGACGTCTACGCCATGGCGCAGGTTGAAGGCGCTGGCAAGCCACTAAGTACTTTGCAGAGCGGACAGACCGTGCAGATTCGGCAGAACGCCAACGGCGTGGTCACCGGGCTCACTATCGATACCGGCAACGGCCAGCAGGTGCTGTTTACCCGCCAGTCGAACGGCAGCTTTGTGCGTGCGCGATAGTGGTATTCTCAAATCGCAGTCTTATCAATCAGCAGCCAGCTCAGGATCGTCTCTTTGATGACCTGGCGTCTGGCTTCTAATGCCTGTGGCGATACCATACTGATGTGATAAACCAGTCCAAGCGTGTGTTGATTAATTAAATAATACCCACCAAGCGCAGCAATATTAATATTCACCTGCAACGGGTCGATATCCGGTTTGAAAATATTTAATTTCTTTCCTTCATCCAACAATGAGGCCATCAACTCGAGGTGCGAATGGTTAATTTCAGGTAGACGCTTTGATTTCTGATAGTGGATGCCTTTACTCTGATTTTCATTATGCACGATTTTTAAAAACCACGGATTATCGATATAATAATCCCAGGTGAAATCAATAATTTTCTCAATGGCTTGCGCTGGAGATAATCCTGAAACATCCAGTGACTTTTCTTTCTGACGGATATCGTTCCAGGTATATTCGAGCACTTCAATAAATAAATTCTCTTTATTACCGAAATGGTGATAGACCGTCTGTTTACTGCAATCCGCCGCCTTGACGATATTATCTACCCTGGCGCCTTCATAGCCATATTCTGCGAATTCATTCACCGCGCTGAGAAGGAGTTTTTCCTTCAGACTTTGCGCGTTGCTGGTATCAATATACATGCCGCGTCCCCATCGTCCCTTCGCTATGCCTATCATAACCCGATTTAGTCGATGCTTCAGTAAAAAGCAAAAACACCTGTTTTTCATTAAGTTATAAAGTTACCGGTGATCGGCATCACAGATCAACCAACCAGATGGTTGATCTTTAAATGATCTAATCGCATCTTGTTAGCCACCACACAAAAACCATAAACAAGATGAGGTTTACGATGAAATCGAATAATCCAGTTGCCGTTATCACCGGTGCGGCTCGCGGTATTGGCAAAGGTTGCGCGCTTGAGCTGGCCCGCGGCGGGTTCAATCTGCTGATCAACGACCGCCCCGATGCGGAAAGTGTGCAAAAACTCAAGGCGACCCAGCAGGAATGCATTGCCGAAGGCGTAGAAGTGATCTGTTTCCCTGCCGATATCGGCGACCTATCCCTGCATGAAGAGATGCTGGATGCAGCGCAAAATCAGTGGGGACGTCTGGATTGCCTGCTCAATAACGCCGGGATCTCGGTGAAAAAGCGCGGTGATATTCTGGATCTGCAGCCGGACAGTTTTGATGAAAATATTACCATCAACACCCGTGCGCCCTTCTTCCTCGCGCAGTCGTTCAGCAAACGCCTGCTGGCGCAGCCTAAACCGGAACACGAATTACCGCATCGCTCGATTATTTTTGTCAGCTCCATCAACGCCATCATGCTGGCGATGAACCGCGGGGAATACACCATTGCCAAAACCGCGGTGTCCGCGGCCGCCCGCCTGTTCGCCGCCCGTCTGTGCGAAGAGCAGATCGGCGTATATGAAATCCGTCCAGGTCTTATCAAAACGGAAATGACGATCCCGGCCACCGCCTACTATGACGAACTGATCGCCAAAGGGCTGGTGCCGTGGGGACGCTGGGGCTTCCCGGCGGATATTGCCTCTACCGTGCGCGCCATGGCGGAAGGCAAGCTGATCTACACCTGCGGCCAGGCGGTTGCCATCGACGGCGGCCTGAGCATGCCGCGCTTCTGAGGCCCGAAAATGAGAAATCTTCTGCAGCGCCCCGATCTGTTCAGCATCAATACCGCGACGCTTGGCTATAAAACGCCGCTTCCCGCCATCATTGATGCCTGTGCGGCTCGCGGCATTGGCGCCATCGCCCCCTGGAGAAGGGAGTTGGACGGCGAGAACGTATCGGCGATTGCCCGCCAGCTGGCGGCGAATCATATGGCCGTATCGGGATATTGTCGCAGCACCTATTACACCGCCCCTACGCTGGCAGAACGTAAGCGCGCAATAGACGAAAACCGCCGGGCGCTGGACGATGCCGCGACGCTCAACGCCGCCTGCTATATGCAGGTGGTCGGCGGGTTGCCGCAGGGCAGCAAAGATCTGTATGACGCGCGTGAGCAGGTGAAACACGGTATCCGTCAGCTGCTGCCGCACTCCCGGGAGGTCGGGGTGCCTATTGCCCTGGAGCCGTTGCATCCCATGACCGCCGCCGATCGCTCCTGCCTGTGTACGCTGCGGCAGGCGCTGGACTGGTGCGATGAACTCGACCCGGACGGCGAATATGGCCTCGGCGTCGCGGTGGATGTCTACCACGTCTGGTGGGACCCCGACCTTGCCAGTCAGATCCAGCGGGCGGGTAAACGGATCCTGGCGTTTCACGTTTCCGACTGGCTGGTACCGACCACCGATCTGGTCAATGACCGCGGTATGCCGGGCGATGGCGTGATTAATATCCCTTCGATTCGTCGTCTGGTGGAAAGTGCCGGTTTTCATGGCGCCGTGGAATTAGAAATATTCTCGCCGCACAACTGGTGGCAAAAAGACATTAATAGCACCCTGGATATTAGCGTCGATCGCATCGCGCATTATTGCTAAGGATTAACCATGAATGCATACCCCGTTCTGTTCAGCAGAACGGCGGCTTCCTGCCGCCTGACGCTGAACCGCGAAGATAAATGTCACGCGATTAATGAAGAGATGATCGAATTACTCGATCGTTATTTAAGCGAAATAGAAAATGACACCACATTACGGCTGGTGGAATTAACCGCCACCGGCGACAAATTCTTCTGCGCAGGCGGCGATATTAAATCCTGGTCCGCTTACTCGCCGCTGGATATGGGCAGAAAGTGGATTAAACGCGGTAACGAAGTTTTTTCCCGCCTGCGCAATCTGCCACAGCTGACCGTCGCCAATATTAACGGCCATACCATCGGCGGCGGCATCGAACTGGCGCTGTGCTGCGATATTCGCATCGCGAGCCCGGCGGCCAAGTTCTCCACACCGGAAGTGACGCTCGGCATGATCCCCGGCTGGATGGGCATTGAACGCGTGCTTAACCAGGTGGGCCCCACGGTGGGCCGCCAGATGCTGATGCTCGGCAAACGCCTTACCGCCCAGCAGGCACAGGCGGCAGGCTTAATTAACGAGGTGGTCGAAAAAGCGCAGGTGGAGAGCTGGATGGCAAATCAGCTCACTACCGTGGAGAAATGCGGCCCGGTGGCGCTGGCGCATATTAAACAGCTCATTCTGGCCCTCGAGAATAAACATGCGGATTATCCGCACCAGCTGCTGGCCGGATTGATGTCCGCCACCGAGGACTGCCAGCAGGCGACGCGCGCGTTCGCGGAAAAAGGCAATGTGACCTTCCGCAACCAGTAAGGAATAAACGATGAATAAAATGACAACGGCTGACGCGCTGGCTGCCCAGATTGAGGATGGCGCGACGATCGCTATCAGCGGTAACGGCGGCGGCATGGTGGAGGCCGATTATCTGCTGGCGGCGATCGAAAAACGCTTTCTGGAAACCGGCCATCCCTGCGATCTGACGCTGGTGCATTCCCTGGGTGTCGGCGATCGCGACAGCAAAGGCTCGAACCGTTTCGCTCACGCGAAAATGTTGAAACGGGTGATTGCCGGCCATTTTACCTGGTCGCCCAAGATGCAGGCGCTGGTGAAGAACGAAGAGATTGAAGCCTATTGCTTCCCCGGCGGGGTCATCCAGGCGCTGCTGCGCGAGATCGGCGCCGGACGTCCGGGGCTTATCACCCACGTTGGCCTCGGCTCGTTCGTTGACCCGCGTCACGACGGCGGCAAATCCAATGCCATCACCCGCGAAGATCTGGTGGAGCTTATCGAGATCGATGGCGAAACCAAACTGCGCTATCGCCCGTTTGCCGTCGATTACGCCATTGTGCGCGGGACCTATGCCGACGCGCGCGGCAACATCAGCCTCGAAGAAGAAGCCATCAACATGGATAGCTACTCGATGGCGCTGGCAGCGCATAACAGCGGCGGCAAGGTCTTTGCTCAGGTGCGCGACGTGCTGGAAGCGGGCGCAATTGCCCCGCGTAACGTCACCCTGCCGGGGATCCTGGTAGACGGCATTGTGGAATATCGCGAACAGCCACAGACCTATCTCGGCGGCTACGACCTGACCATCAGCGGCCAACACCGCCGCCTCTGCTCCAGCGACGCCATTGAGCTGGTCAGCCATCCGGTACGCCGCCTGATCGCCCGCCGCGCGGCCCGCGAACTGGTTGCCGGTGCGTCCACCAACTTCGGCTTTGGTATTCCCGGCGGCATCCCCGGCATCGCGCTGCGCGAAGGCGTACCGTACCAGAGTTTATGGCTCAGCGTGGAGCAAGGCGTCCATAACGGCATGATGCTGGACGATGCGTTATTCGGTTGCGCACGCAACGCCGACGCCATTCTTCCTTCACTGGATCAGTTTGAATTCTACAGCGGCGGTGGGATCGACATCACCTTCCTCGGCATGGGCGAGATGGATCAGTGCGGCAACGTCAATGTCTCCCACATCAACGGCAATCTGATTGGCCCCGGCGGCTTTCTGGAGATCGCTCAGAACGCCCGCAAGGTAGTGTTCTGCGGCACTTTCGACGCCAAAGGCAGCATAATTGACGTTACTCCAGACGGCCTGCATATCACGCAGTCCGGGCAAATTCCCAAGCTGGTCGCCAACGTGGAAAAGATCACCTTTAGTGCCGATTACGCCCGTCAGAGCGGACAGGAAGTGCTGTATATCACCGAACGCGCAGTATTCCAGCTAACGGCTGAAGGTGTGGAGCTTACCGAAGTCGCCCCTGGGGTCAACATTGAGCGCGATATTCTGCCGTATATGGCGTTCCGGCCGATTATCAGGCACCCGCGTCTGATGGACAGCAACCTGTTTATGCCAATGGAGGAAGCATGAGCCAGGTGAGTGACGCCATCCTTGATGCGCTGACGCACGTTGCTTTTCCGAAAGGCTTCGCCCAGGCAGAGCCCTCCTCGGTAGTGACCATTGATAACGTGACCTATCCCGTCTGGCGGGCCGATGCGCTGGTCGTCGGCAGCGGTGCGGCCGGGCTGCGCGCGGCGGTGGAGCTTCAGCGTCGCCAGCAAAACGTCCTGCTGGCGACGGCGGGCCTCTATATGGGCACCTCCGCCTGCTCCGGTTCGGATAAGCAGACGTTGTTCACCGCAGCCACCGCGGGCAATGGCGATAACTTCGTTGCGCTGGCGGAGGCGTTAGCCAGCGGCGGAGCGATGGATCTCGATACTGCCTATGTGGAAGCCGTCGGCTCGTTACATACGTTGGGGGGATTACAATATCTCGGTCTGGAGCTGCCGGAAGATCGCTACGGCGCCATTCTGCGTTACCAGACGGACCACGACGAGGCCGGTCGGGCCACCTCCTGCGGACCGCGCACCTCGCGTCTGATGGTGAAGGTACTGCTCGGTGAGGTGAAACGGCTGGGGATCCCGCTGTTAACCAGCGCAACCATCATTAAGCTGCTGCACCAGCGCGATGCCTCTGGCGTTGACCGTGTGGCTGGCGCAATTCTGGCGACCGGTTCACGGGCCTGGAATACATCCGGCCTGGCGATTGTCACCGCGCCGAATGTCGTCCTGGCTACCGGCGGCCCGGGGGAGCTGTATCGCGACAGCGTTTACCCACATAAATGTTTTGGCTCGCTGGGACTGGCGCTGGAAGAAGGGATCACGCTCGCTAATCTGACGGAAAGCCAGTTCGGCATCGGTACGCCGCGCAGCGCTTTTCCGTGGAATTTATCCGGCACCTATGTGCAAGTGATCCCATATATCTACTCCGTGGATAACGAAGGTAACGAACATAACTTTCTGGCTGACTACTACCGTACCACCCAGGAGCTGGCGTCGAACATCTTTCGCAAGGGATACCAGTGGCCATTCCATGCCACCAGAGTGCTGGACTTTGGCTCCAGTCTGCTGGATATGGCCGTCGCGCACGAGCAGCAATTGGGCCGCAAAATCTATATGGATTTTCTGCGCAACCCGCAGCCGGTACCGGGCGACCTGCCTTTCTCGCTCGACCGGCTCGACAACGACGTTCGCGCCTATCTGGAGAACAACGACGCGCTGGCCGCGCTGCCCATCGAACGCCTGCAGCGGATGAATCCCTTATCCATCAGCCTGTACAGCATGCATGGCCACGATCTCACCCAGGCGCCGCTGCAGTTTGCCATGAATAATCAGCATATGAATGGCGGTATTGAGGTCGATATCTGGGGACAGACTTCGCTGCCCGGCTGCTTTGCGGTCGGCGAAGTGGCCGGTACGCACGGCGTGACCCGCCCCGGTGGGGCCGCGTTGAACGCCGGACAGGTCTTTGCCGTGCGTCTGGCGCGCTATATCGCCGAAGCGGGCTGGCGAGGGGAAAGCGACGCGGTGGAAGCGCTCGCTACCGGCCCCCTCAAGCAGATTAATGCGGTGATCCAACAGGCGTTGGATAACGCCTCAGGGCGCTCGTTATCAAGTCTGAGAGAGGAAATACAGGCGCGGATGTCTGATTACGCCGGATTTATCTGTCATGTGGACACCATCTGCCCGGCCGCGCAGGAGGCCCGGCAGCTGCTGGCAAGCCTCGCCCATGACGCCCTCTCAATTCAGCACCTGGCTGAGATCCCGGGGCTTTTCATGTGGCGTCAACTGACGATGGCCTCGGCGGCTATCCTGACCATGCTGGAGGAGTATGTCGCCGCAGGCGGCGGAAGCCGGGGCGCGCGAATTATTCTTGACCCGCAAGGTGACTCCCTGCCGTTAACCCGCCACGGCCCCTTAGCGCAATGGCGTTTTCGGACAGAACAACAGGCCGACAAAAAGACGAAGCTCACCATTCAGTATCGGGAAAATAAATTTATTTTCCAGCAACAATCATTAAGAAAATTACCGGATTTAAAAGGTAATTATTTTGAAAAGAACTGGCCTGATTTTCTCTGTGGAGAAATATACCGCAAGCAGTAACTTATAAAGTATTTAATCTTTCTTGTACCCTACCTGTTAAGGTGACTAATATGAAAATAAAAGGACTCCGATGGTGGATAATCGGTTTGGTCGCGCTGGGCACTGCCATTAACTATCTGGCAAGAAGTTCTCTTAGCGTCGCTGCATCGACATTATTTACTGAGTTACATATTACTGAACAGCAATATTCATGGGTCATAATGTCATTCCAGATGGCCTATACCTTAGCGCAATCGGTCTGCGGATATATTTTAGACTCGATTGGTTTACGTATTGGTTTCTTTATTTTTGCCCTCGCCTGGTCATTTGCTAACATGGCGCATGCGCTGGCGATTAACTGGCAGTCATTGGCGTTCTGCCGCGGTCTGCTTGGCCTGAGTGAATCAGCCGCGATCCCGGCGGGTATCAAAGCCACATCGGAATGGTTTCCTTCGAAAGAGCGCGGCATCGCCGGCGGTTTATTCAATATTGGGACATCCCTCGGCGCGATGCTGGCGCCACCGATTGTGGTATGGGCGATTATCTATATGCACTGGCAGTTCGCCTTTATTTTCACAGGTTCATTCGGGCTTATCTTTGCCTTTTTATGGCTGTTTTTATATCGCCCACCAGAAAAACATAAATGGATATCCGAAGAAGAAAAGCAATATATTGCCGCCGGTCAGGAAAAGGAATTACAGTCTGATGGCGATAAACGTCCACCGCTGAGAGCGCTGCTAAAACAGCGTAATTTCTGGGGCATTGCCATGACCCGCTTTCTGTCGGATCCCGTCTGGGGAACGTTGAGTTTCTGGTTGCCGTTATATTTAATCCAGGTCCGCCACCTGCCATTAAAAGAAATCGCGATGTTTGCCTGGCTCCCCTTCCTGGCAGCGGATATCGGCTGCGTGGCGGGAGGCGTGCTTTCTAATCTGCTAATCACAAAATTTAACGTCACGACGGTCAATTCCCGACGGATAGGTTTTACGATTGGCGCGCTACTGATGACCTCGTTGTCCGCCGTCGGCTTTGTGGAAAACGTCTACTTTGCCATCGCATTAATTAGCCTTGGCGGTTTTGCCCATCAGATGCTGTCGACCATGGCGATGACCTTAGCTTCCGATCTGTTTAAAAAGAACCAGGTTGCTACCGTCAGCGGTATGGCAGGCTCTGCCGCCTGGCTGGGACAGCTGCTCTTCACCATGGTGATGGGGCTGCTGGTGCATCAGATTGGCTACACGCCCTTCTTTATTGCGCTCAGTATTCTCGACCTTATTGCGGCGGCTATTATCTGGCTAACGGTTATCGATCCGCAGCGCGCCGTCAGAGAGCCAATACTCACCACCTGACGTAAATCGTTCCGGCGCCATGCCGGGACGAAACACGCCAGAGCCATACATCATCTCCTGATACAGACTTTCATCTGAACAGGGGTCACCACAGCGCTGTCTGCTGCGACTTCTTGCTCTATACGTGTTGAATGATTCCCCGGAACAGGGTAAGAAAAAACAGAATAACAATGAAAGGCGCTAAAAAGCAAAACGCCGGCACAAGGCCGGCGATTTGTTGTTACCAGAACGTCAGAGGCCGATTACTCAGCAACCACGTTGATGATAACTTTAGCGAATACTTCGCTGTGAACCTGGAAGTTCACTTCGTGCTCGCCAACGTTACGCAGAACGCCGTTCGGCAGGCGAACTTCGCTCTTAGCAACTTTAACGCCTGCTGCAGTAACAGCGTCAGCGATGTCGCGAGTACCGATGGAACCGAACAGTTTACCTTCGTCGCCAGCTTTAGACGCGATGGTTACGGATTCCAGGGCGTTGATCTGCTCAGCACGAGCTTCAGCTGCTGCCAGAACGTCAGCCAGTTTGGCTTCCAGTTCAGCGCGACGTGCTTCGAAGAATTCAACGTTTTTCTTGGTAGCAGGAACAGCTTTACCCTGCGGGACCAGGAAGTTACGAGCGTAGCCCGCTTTAACGTTAACCTGATCACCCAGGCTACCCAGGTTTGCTACTTTATCAAGCAGAATAACTTGCATTACCTTATCCTCTCAAAGTCGTATTAATGGACCGTGACCGATTACTGATGACGATCAGTGTACGGCAGCAGGGACAGGTAGCGAGCGCGTTTGATAGCGCGAGCCAGCTGACGCTGGTATTTTGCACGGGTACCGGTGATACGGCTCGGGACAATCTTACCGCTTTCGGTGATGTAGTTTTTCAGCGTAGCGATATCTTTATAGTCGATCTCTTGAACGCCTTCCGCGGTGAAACGGCAGAACTTGCGACGACGGAAATAACGTGCCATATGGCTAGTCTCCAGAATCTATCAATTCAATCTGCTCGGCATGCAGAACCATTTTGCTCAAGCCGTTCTTTGCCTTATGGCAAGAGATGAACCCTCGAACGGTTACTGCGCTACCGACCGTTATACTGTGAGTAATGGCCTGGTTCTCGTGACCGCTAATAATAACGGGCATCTGACACCATGCCTGCCGGTGAAAGCCGGCTTCCTCCTGCACTGAACGATGCTCAAGCACGAACTGGCAGTGAGGAATTCCTGACGGGCTGACCTTACGAAGTGGAGTCCTGCAAATAATGCCGGACAGCTCCAGACGGTTGGTCATCAGGATTACTCTTCAGAATCCCCAGCTTCAGAATCATCTGCGGTTTCGTTGGCGAAATCTTCGCGACGCTCACGGCGCTCGTCTTTCGCTTTAACCATCGGAGATGCTTCGGTAACAGCGTGCTTAGTACGCATTACCATGCTGCGGATAACGGCGTCGTTGAAGCGGAAGTTAGTTTCCAGCTCATCGATCGCTTCCTGCGGCGCTTCAACGTTCATCAGAACGTAGTGAGCTTTGTGCAGTTTGTTGATCGGATAAGCCAGCTGACGGCGGCCCCAGTCTTCCAGACGGTGGATCGTACCTGCTGCTGCAGTAATTGCACCAGTGTAACGTTCGATCATGCCCGGAACCTGTTCGCTCTGGTCAGGATGGACCATAAAAACGATTTCGTAATGACGCATCGAATTGCTCCTTACGGATTATTCAGCCTCCTGTCTGGGTCAGCCGCGGCCCATGGAGGCAAGGAACGTGTTAAAGGGCGGCTGAAAAATTGACGCGTCATTCTAATGGCGGCCCCTCAGGAACACAAGCGCATTTGCACAAATAATTCGCACTAAGCGCCAAGCTGGGCTAAGTGGGTGATTTAAAATTAACCAATAAAGGAAGCGGCATTTTTTTGAACAACTGCATCAGAAAAGGTCGCCATGCGATGAACGCGCAGCGATTACACTTATATCAAAGCCTAACGACCACAGGAGAGCCCCGAGTCAGTGTCAGGACTGTCAGTCAGGAGCGTAGTATATGAAACTGAAAATCATCGCCATGATGGCTGCGCTTTTCTTCAGCGCCAACGCGCTGGCAGCTATCCAAATCACCGAACGTCAGGCCCGCAACATGGACGACGTGCAGAGCCTCGGCGTTATCTATATCAATCATAACATGGCCACTGAGCACGAGGCCGAACAGGCCCTTAGCCAGCTGAGCGATGCGCAGGGGGCAAAATACTTTCAGCCCATCCTGATGCACGAACCAGAAACCAACGGCCCGCTTCGCGCCAGCGCGGTGATATACCGTTAGCGCCAGGCCGACTCTTCGCCTCTCTTCGCGAGGGGCGAAGCGAGGTTTTCACCTAAACGCAATTGAGAATTATTTTACAAAGCGACTTATCAGCGTCATCGCAACCTGATTTAATCAGCACTCGCCATTTGATAATCAGGAGTGATTGATGGTTCCGCGTTTCGCCACCTTAGGCCGCATCCCCAAAGGCGTTTGGGTACTTGGCGGCGTCAGCCTGCTGATGGATGTCTCCTCCGAGATGATCCACAGCCTCTTACCGCTGTTTATGGCCACCACTCTCGGCGCCAGCGTGATAATTATCGGTCTTATCGAGGGACTGGCGGAAGCCACCGCCCTGATCCTGAAAGTCTTCTCCGGCGCGATCAGCGACTATGTCGGCAAGCGTAAAGGACTGGCGCTGCTGGGCTACGGCCTGGGCGCGCTCAGTAAGCCGCTGTTTGCCATCGCCCCAACCGCCGGGGTAGTGTTTAGCGCCCGCATGATTGACCGCGTAGGCAAAGGTATTCGCGGCGCGCCGCGCGATGCGCTGGTCGCCGACGTCACCCCGCCGGAGATCCGCGGTGCAGCCTACGGACTACGCCAGGCGCTGGATACCGTCGGAGCCTTTCTCGGCCCGCTGCTGGCGGTGTTGCTGATGTTTATCTGGGCCAACGATTTTCACGCTATTTTCTGGGTGGCGGTCATTCCCGCCGTGCTCTCCATTCTCCTGCTCGGATTTGGCCTGCAGGAGCCAAAATCCGCCATCGCGCATAAACGCAGCAATCCGCTGAAGCGCGAAAACCTGAAAAAGCTCTCCGCCGCCTACTGGTGGGTGGTCGCGATCGGCAGCATCTTCACCCTCGCCCGCTTCAGCGAAGCCTTTCTGGTACTGCGTGCCCAGCAGATGGAGATCCCGCTCTATACCATCCCGCTGGTGATGGTGGCGATGAACCTGGTCTACAGCCTCACAGCCTACCCGTTCGGCAAACTCTCAGACAGTATGAGCCACAGCAAACTGCTGCAGTGGGGACTGCTGGTGCTGATCCTCGCCGATATCGTGCTGGCGCTCAGCGGCCACTGGAGTACGCTGCTGATCGGCGTCGCGCTGTGGGGGATTCATATGGGAATGACCCAGGGCCTGCTGGCGGCGATGGTCGCCCATACGGCGCCGCCCGAGCTACGCGGTACGGCGTTCGGTATGTTTAACCTGATGAGCGGCCTGGCGCTGCTGCTGGCCAGTACCGGCGCGGGGGTACTGTGGGAAACCTTCGGCGCCGCCTCGACGTTTTACGCCGGGGCGATAATTTGCGTGGTCACGCTCATCGGCATGCGCGTGATGCCGTCGGCCTATCGTCAGGATTAAAAAAACGGCTCCGGGGCCAGACCAGTTGCTTCACCATGAGGGGTGAAAGCCCCGGAGCGCGCTGCTTACTTCTGCCCGTAATAGGCGTTTGGCCCGTGTTTACGCAGAAAATGCTTTTCCATCAGCCAGCTGTCGATTGGCTGCAACTGCGGATTAATACCGCGGGCAATCCACGCCATGCGCGCTACCTCTTCCATCACCACCGCGTTGTGTACCGCCTCGTGGGCGTCTTTGCCCCAGGCAAATGGCCCGTGCTGATAGACGACGATCCCCGGGGTATGCAGCGGATTGGCCTCACCCAGCGTTTCAATAATCACCTGCCCGGTGTTCAGCTCGTAGGCTTCGTCCACCTCCTGTGCGCTAAGCGCGCGAGTGCAGGGGATATCACCGAAGAAGTAGTCCGCATGGGTGGTGCCGAGCGCCGGGATCGCCAGCCCCGCCTGCGCCCAGGCGGTGGCATGCGTCGAGTGGGTATGCACCACTCCGCCAAGGTCGGGATAGCGGCGATAGAGCGCCAGATGGGTGGCGGTATCAGAGGAAGGACGCCAACGCCCATCCACCACGTTGCCCTCAAGATCGACTACCGTCATATCCTCGACGGTCATTGATTCGTAGGCGACGCCGCTGGGCTTAATCACCACCAGCCCCCGCTGCCGGTCGATGGCGCTGACGTTGCCCCAGGTGAAGGTCACCAGGCCGTAGCGCGGCAGATCCATATTGGCCTCGAATACCTGCTGTTTCAGCTGTCGCATTATGCCGCCTCCATCAGCCCGGCGCGGGCCATCCGCGCCTTCACCCAGTCACGCGCCTTCGCCACCTCCGCCAGCGGGTCAGCGCTGGTTTCGCTCCACATCTCAATCAGATACGGTCCGCAGTAGCCGGTCTGCTTGAGCGTTTCGAAGCAGCGTTCAAAATCGACCACTCCTTCGCCGAACGGCACGTTTTTAAAGACGCCGGGCTTCGTGTCTTTGACGTGTACCGCCACGATGTGCCCCGTCCCCGCCTTCAGTTCCATCTGGACGTCGTTATCCCACGCCGACAGATTGCCAAGATCAGGGTACAGCTGGAACCACGGATTATTCAGGTAATGGGCATAGCCCAGCGCTTTACTGATCGAGTTCATCAGCGGATAGTCCATGATCTCCATCGCCAGGGTTACCTGGGCTCGGCTGGCCATCCCGACGCTCTCTTTCAGGCCGTCGCGAAAGCGGCGGCGCGTCTCATCGTTCGCCTGCTGGTAATAGACGTCGTAGCCTGCCAGCTGGATAACGCGGATCCCCACATCCTGAGCCAGGCGGATGGCTTTACGCATGATCTCCAGCCCCTGATGTCGCACCGCGTCGTCTTCGCTACCCAGCGGAAAACGACGATGGGCGCTAAGGCACATTGACGGTACCCGGACGCCGGTTTCGGCCACCGCCTTGACCAGCGCCAGACGCTGCTCGGGACTCCAGTCCAGCCGCGCAAGGCGAGCGTCCGTTTCATCGAGAGACATCTCAACGAAATCAAAGCCCAGCGTTTTTGCAAGCTTTAGCCGCTCCAGCCAGCCCTCCCCGGCGGGGAGGGCTTTTTCATAGATGCCGAGCGGAATGGATTTCACCAACATAGCCGCTCCTTAGCCCCACAGTTGGGCGATAGAGCGTTTAAACTGGCGCGCCGCTTCCACAGGCGAGGCGGCATCGCGGATGCTGCGTCCGGCAATAAAGACATGGATAGGGATCCCGGCGAACAGCGGCAGGTCTTCCAGCGCCAGACCGCCGGTGACGGTCACTTTGAAGCCCATATCAGACAGACGCTTAATCGCGCTGATATCCGCCTCACTCCATGCCACGCCTGCCGCCTGCGCATCGCGGCTGCGGTGATAGACCACTTGCTGAATGCCGGCTTCACGCCACGCCTGCGCCTGCTCCCAGGTCCAGAAACCGGTCAGCTCAATTTGTACATCGCCGTTAAACTCTTTGGCGACATCCAGTGCCCCTTTGGCGGTGTTGATATCGGCGCAGCAGATCACGGTCACCCAGTCGGCGTTGGCTTCAAAGCACATCCGCGACAGGATTTTGCCGGCATCGGCGATTTTGGCGTCCGCCAACACGATTTTATGCGGGTACAGCGCTTTCAGATCGCGTACCGCGCGCACCCCTTCGCCGACGCAGAGAATAGTGCCGACTTCAATGATATCCACCTCTTCGGCGATCAGACGGGTCGTTTCATAGGCGCTGGCCAGCGTTTGGTTGTCCAGAGCGACCTGTAACATAGGTAATGACATGATGGTGTTCCTTTTAAACAGCCGCCGCGGTGGCGTTTTTGATTAAATCCAGCACTTCCTGCTCGGTGCGGCAGGCACGTAAACGGTCGAAATTAGCTTCGTCATCAAACAGGTTAACGATCTGCATGATGCCCACCTCCTGGTGGGTGGTGGCGTCAACCGCCGCCATGGTGATCAGAATGTCGACCGGGTCGTTATCTTCATGATTGAAAATCAGCGGTTTTTTTAGCGTGACCAGCGCAAAGCCGGTTTTCTTGACGCCCTCTTCCGGCCGGCCGTGCGGCATCGCCAACCCGGGAGCGATC
Organism: Klebsiella africana; assembly: GCF_020526085.1. Taxonomy (NCBI): domain Bacteria; kingdom Pseudomonadati; phylum Pseudomonadota; class Gammaproteobacteria; order Enterobacterales; family Enterobacteriaceae; genus Klebsiella; species Klebsiella africana. The sequence goes on from NZ_CP084874.1 coordinate 4,732,204, forward strand.
ACAAAATAGGGCCCGTGTTGCGCGACGCCGTCGAGAATGGCCTGGTAGTAGCGGGGTTCAACCACATCAGCGGCCACCAGCAAATCGACACCGATTTTCACCGCCTCCTGCCAGGTCTCCGCTTCCGCCTGCAGGCGAATGGAGTGGTTCTGCGCCAGGGAATCATGGAGTTTCATGGCCGCTCCTTATTTCACATCCTGCGGGAAGTGGGCTTTAATCACCTCCAGCAGTTTTGGGCCAAAATCCGCCGGCGAAAGCATATTGCGCACGCCCACTACATATTTATTGCCAGTGACGGTAATTTCACCCGCGATATGGGTTGAAGCGATGATGATATCCGCGCCGTTCAGTTCGCTTTTGTATTCCCCTACCGCGCAGCTATTTACCGTGTGGTCGATATTGGATTGCGTCAGGAACTGGTCCACCTTCATTTTCATGATCATGGAACTTCCTTGCCCGTTACCACACACAGCCAGAATACGTACGGTCATAATCAGAACTCCTTATTGGGCAGAGGCCTCTGCCAGTTGTTTTTCCGCATCTTCCTCGGCGCGCAGCGCGCGGCCGGCGAAGAACATATAAGCGAGTGCAATCAAGATGATGACGGCCATAAACGCCAGCCCGATGGAGGCGAAGCCCTGCATCATCGGCGGCGCCAGAATCGACCAGTCCGCCATCCCCATCCAGGCGCTCATACCGGTGAGTTTCACCGCCCACACGCAGCCGAAGATTTCAACCATGCCCATCACCAGACAGATCTTGAGCGCCGCGCGCCAGCCGCCGAAGTGGTTGGCAAAGACGCCAATCGTCGCGTTGGAGAAGAACATCGGGATAAAGCCCGGAATAATCAGAATTGAAGAGCCGATGCCAACCAGAATACCGACGGCAATCAGCTGGCCGATGGTGCCCCACATAAATCCCCACACCACCGCGTTCGGCGCAAAGCTATAGATTGCGGCACAGTCAATCGCCAGCACCGCGCCGGGGATCAGGCGCTGCGAGATACCGTTGAAGGCTTCGGACAGCTCGGCGACGAACATCCGCACCCCTTGGGTAATGATGAAAATGGCCACCGCGAAGGAGAAACCGGTCTGCAGGATATAGACCGTCCAGTGGGTTTTCCCCGCCATCGCCTGTACGACATCGAGGCCAAAGGAGAGCAGGATGGCGCCGAAGAAAATGGTCATCACAATCGCGGTGGAGACGATGTTGTCGTGGAAGATATTCAGCCAGCCGGGGAGCTTAAGGTCTTCGACGCTCTCCTCTTTTTTGCCCAGATAAGGCGCCACTTTGTAGGCTATCCACGAAGCAAACTGCTGCTGGTGACCGATGGAGAAGCCGCAGCCGTCGGTGACCAACTGAGTCGGCTTATACATCATGTTGGAGGTGATCCCCCAGTACAGGGAGACCAGCACCGCAGTGCAGATAATGGTCGTCCACATCCCGTAACCAAAGATAAAGAACGAGACGGCGATCAGCCCCGCCTGCTGAAACATGATGTGTCCGGTGAGCATGATGGTGCGAATACCGGTAATTCGGCGCAGCAGGACGTAACAGATGTTAAGTGCCAGCGCCAGAAGCACCGCGTATCCCACCCAGCTGTACGCCTCGCCCATCCGGTCAATGGTCGCCATCATTGAGGCGTAGGTGTCGGAAATCGCGCCATTGATGCCGTACACCTCTGACATTTTCGCCACCACCGGCTTAAAGGTGCTGGTGAGGATGCCGGAACCGGCTTGTAACAGCATGAAACCAATAATGGTTTTGATGGTGCCTTTGATAATCACGCTAACGCTTTTACGCAGCAGGATATAGCCCAGACAGGTCACGATACCCAGCAGCAGCGGGGCATTGGTCATCACCTGATTAAAGAAAACGGTAAAGATGTTGTAGAGGATTGCCATAACACACTCCCGATGGTGAAGGCGCTGAACGCGCTTTACGCTCAGCATTTCTTGCAGCCCACTCTAATAATCAAAAATAATCACAACAAGATTGAATTTGATTAAATGTGACGCACGCCGCAATAATCCCTCTTTCATCATGGTTATGACTAATCATTTACATAGAAACATAAATAAACATTTTTAAATCAGCCAGATAAATTCAAACCCTTGCATGTACGCCAGGTGCTTGATAGCCAGTTTTTGCGCAACGCCTCACATAACCGCGGGAAAACAGGATTGCATTTTTGAAAATACGGTGACAACATAAATCAAAACCAATCAAATATTGATTACTTTTGAAAATGCATGAGGAAGACCACGATGAGTAAAGTACAGACCATCACCCGTGAATCATGGATCCTGAATACCTTTCCGGAATGGGGTAGCTGGCTGAATGAGGAAATTGAGCAGGAGCAAGTTGCGCCCGGCACCTTCGCCATGTGGTGGCTCGGCTGTACCGGCATCTGGTTAAAATCAGAAGGCGGTGCCAACGTCTGCGTCGATTTCTGGTGCGGCACCGGTAAACAAAGCCACGGTAATCCCCTAATGAAAACCGGCCACCAGATGCAGCGAATGGCAGGCGTGAAAAAATTACAGCCTAACCTGCGCACCACGCCGTTCGTGCTGGATCCATTCGCTATTCGCCAGATCGACGCTGTACTGGCGACTCACGATCACAACGATCATATTGACGTTAACGTCGCCGCCGCCGTCATGCAGAACTGCCCGGCCGATGTTCCCTTTATTGGACCAAAGACCTGCGTCGACCTGTGGATCGGTTGGGGCGTGCCGAAAGAGCGCTGTATCGTGATGAAACCTGGCGATGTTGTGAAGATCAAAGACATTGAGATCCATGCGCTCGATGCGTTCGATCGCACCGCGCTGATCACCCTTCCGGCGGACCAAAAAGCCGCTGGCGTACTGCCGGACGGCATGGACCAACGCGCGGTCAACTATCTGTTTAAAACCCCGGGCGGCAATCTCTATCACAGCGGCGACTCCCACTACTCCAACTACTATGCGAAGCACGGCAACGAACATCAGATTGACGTCGCCCTCGGCTCGTATGGCGAGAACCCGCGCGGCATCACCGATAAAATGACCAGCGCCGATATCCTGCGCATGGCAGAGTCGCTCAACGCCAAAGTGGTCATTCCGTTCCACCATGATATCTGGTCAAACTTTCAGGCCGATCCGCAGGAGATCCGCGTTCTGTGGGAGATGAAAAAGGATCGTCTGAAGTACGGCTTCAAGCCGTTTATCTGGCAGGTCGGCGGTAAATTTACCTGGCCGCTGGATAAAGACAATTTCGAATATCACTACCCGCGCGGCTTTGACGACTGCTTTACCATCGAGCCGGATCTGCCGTTCAAATCCTTCCTCTAAGCCACTTCCGGCAGGCTCTGTCTGCCGGAAATTCCCTGCCTCAGGGTTAGTATTTTCACAGGATTTCAAATATCATCTTTGCCGTTCACTTTTAATCGGATTTGCTCATGACGGAAGCGCAAAGGCATCAAATTTTGTTGGATCTGCTCGCCCAAACGGGGTTTGTTACCGTGGAGCAGGTGATGTCGCGGCTCGGGATTTCACCAGCAACGGCCCGACGTGATATCAACAAACTGGACGAAAGCGGCAAACTAAAAAAGGTTCGCAATGGTGCGGAAGCCATCAGCGAGCAGCGCCCCCGCTGGACGCCAATGAACATCCATCAGGCGCAAAACCTGGATGAAAAAGTGCGTATTGCACGCGCCGCTTCACAGCTGATCGCCCCTGGAGAAAGTATCGTCATCAACTGCGGCTCCACCGCCTTTCTGTTGGGACGGGAACTGTGCGGCAAACCGGTGCAGATCATCACCAACTATCTGCCGCTGGCTAACTATCTGATCGACCAGGAGCACGACAGCGTCATTATCATGGGCGGGCAGTACAACCGCAGCCACGCCATCACCCTCAGCCCCCACGGTAGCGAAAACAGCCTGTATGCCGGACACTGGATGTTTACCAGTGGTAAAGGGTTAACTGCGGAAGGACTCTACAAAACGGATATGTTGACCGCCATGGCCGAGCAAAAAATGCTCAACGTGGTCGGCAAACTGGCGGTGCTGGTCGACAGCAGCAAGATCGGCGAGCGCGCCGGGATGTTATTCAGCCAGGCCGGGCAAATTGATGTAGTGATCACCGGCAAACAGGCCGATGCCGCGATCCTCAAACAGCTTGAGGATCAGGGCGTCAGCGTGATCCGCGTTTAAAGATGCTGCTGAAAAAAGGCGACCGTGGTAGCCAGCGCCTCTGGCGTAATGCGATGGCGGACGCCTTTTTGCCAGACGCAGGTCAGCCTGGCGGCAAGGTCCGTCTGCCTGAGCGCCTGCTCTAGTCGAAAGGTTTCTTCCGGCGGCACCACATCGTCGGCATCGCCATGCCAGAGCAGCAGCGGTCGCCGGGCCAGGGACGCCAGCTGATGGCTGACATCCCACTCGCTGAGGCTATCAGCATCAAAGCCGGGCGAGGGGAACAGGGTTTGCGACAGGGAACGAAAATAGCCCGACCCCATCAGACAGGCGACGCTGTTCAACTCGGGGTGATGCGTCATAATTCCCAGCGCCGTCATTCCTCCCATCGAAGCGCCCGCCACCGCCAGCCGCGCCCCCTCCAGCCATCCTTCAGCCATAATGGCCTCGCGCAGCGCAGGAAACTCCCTGAAATTCTGCTGCAGGATCGGCCAGAAGCGCTGCATCCGCCCGGCCTCATCACCCTGATAACGCGCCCCATGCTCCGGCGCGTCCGGCATGATCACCCGGAACCCTGCCTCGGCCAGCGCCACCGCAAAGTAGCTGTAGACCAGCTTCGACGAGGTAAAGCCATGATAAAAGACGATACAGGGCAAGGGCTTATCCAGACTTTCCTGCGGACAGGCATGCAAAATTTCACCGCCGCCGAGGTTGCGCATTTCTAGTGCAATCATTTATCGTCTCTCTTCTCTATCGTGGTTAGGCGTCATGGGAAAATTCATTCACCAGGCAACCCAGTTTGCTACGATTCATAATGTTGAGAACCCGGTTACGCTTTCACAACATTTTCATTCGAAAATCGCGTCAGAGATAACAGTTCGGGAACATTCCCCGGAAATCCTGTTAAGGCTACCACTACACTATCACTATCAGGAAACGAGATATGGTTATGCGCAGGTTTTCACCGTGGTTACTGGCTATCGTCCTCAGCGGGTGTAGCGCTCTGCAGGGAACGCCGGTAGCCCCGCCGCCCGCCACCGACCATCCGCAGGAGATCCAGCGCAACCAGACGGCTGGCCTGCAGAAAATGGCCACGGTGAGCGTACTGATGTACGGTTCGCCGATGGATGTCGAAGCGGCACTGAAGGCCAAAGCAGAAGCGGCCAAAGCCGATTACTACGTCATCATCATGATCGATGACACTATGGTACCCGGCCAGTGGTATTCGCAGGCGATCCTCTATCGTCGATGACGAGGCGGCGTCTTTAAATCTGCTTTACACAGCTTTGCGTCCATTCACGTTCTCCTGTGCATAATAACGTTCGGCCAGCCACCTGGCAGGACGTTAGCAACGGACTGCCCTTGGGACTATGTGAAATGGAGCTGACGATGAAACGATCTTTTACCTTACCCAGCCTGCTGTTTACCGCTGCGACGGCCAACACGTCCGCGCAGTCAGCCGAATTCGCCAGCGCGGATTGCGTCACTGGCTTGAATGAAATCGGTCTGATCTCCGTCACTAATCTTTCCGGCAGCCAACAGGATGTGGAGCACGCCATTGCCCGCAAAGCGGACGAGCAAGGCGCCTCCTGGTATCGCATTATTCAGATGTATGAAGAACAACAGCCGGATAGCTGGCGTGTACAGGCTATTCTTTATGCCTGAGGCGCCTGGCGCCCACGCCCCATAGCCCGCAGTAGCAGGTCGTCGAGGGTCGGCGCATCAAGACGCATACCGCCGCGCGTGTCGAGCATCATCCGGCACCAGGCTTCGGCCAGCGGCGGCGAAGCGAAACGCAGCATCTGCGCCCCCGCCCCCAGACGATAGACCAGCTGGGCAATCTCTCTGCCCTGCTCTTCGGCGGGTCGTTTCAGCAATTGCTGCAGCTGACGCCATGCGCGGTCGAGATGGCGGTTCTGTCCTTTCACCTCCGCACACTCCGCGGCCAGCAGCTCCATCGCCGCCGGCTGCTTGCTCAGCACCCGCATCACATCGAGGCACATGATATTGCCGGAGCCTTCCCAGATGCTGTTGACCGGCATCTCACGATAGAGGCGCGGGAGTTCGCTCTCCTCGCAATAGCCGATGCCGCCCAGCACCTCCATCGCCTCGGCGACGAACGGGATGCCGGCCTTACAGATGGCAAACTTAGCCGCAGGCGTAAACAAGCGCGCCCAGGCGCTTTCTCGCGCATCATCCCGACGATCCCAGGCCCGCGCCAGGCGAAACAGAAACGCGGTCTGCCCCTCCAGACGGAGCGCCATTTGCCCCAGCAGCTGGCGCATCATCGGTTGATCGACAAGGTTTTTACCAAACGCCTGACGCTGTAGCGCGTGATACAGCGCCACCGAGAAGGCGCGACGCATCAGGGCATGGCTGCCCAGCGCGCAGTCAAAGCGGGTCAGGCCGCCCATCCTGAGGATCTGCCGCACGCCGTCGCCTTCGTCGCCGACCAGCCAGCCGCAGGCCTCATAAAACTCCACTTCGCTGCTGGCGTTGGAGCGGTTGCCGAGCTTCTCTTTTAAACGTTCTAGACGCACGCCGTTGCGCTGCCCGTCGGGCAGCAGACGCGGCACAAAGAAACATGAGAGCCCCGTCGGAGCCTGAGCCAGCACCAGGTGAGCATCGCTCTGCGGCACCGAGAAGAACCACTTGTGTCCCACCAGCCGGTAAAACCCTTCCGCCGTTTTCTCCGCGCGGGTGGTATTGCTCAGCACATCAGATCCCCCTTGCTTCTCGGTCATCCCCATGCCGATCAGCAGGCCGCGCTTCTGGCCGCCCGGCGCAAGGTGGGGATCGTAACGGTCGCTCAGCAGCGGCGACAGCCAGTCACGAAAGGGTGCGGGCAGGGCGTGCTGCAGCAGCGGCGTCGCGGCGAAGGTCATAGTAATCGGGCACAACGTCCCGGCCTCCACTTGGGCATGGAGCAGAAAGCGGGCGGCGCGGGCAACAAATACGCCTTCGCGGGCATCCTCCGGCCAGGCGAGATTATGTACCCGGTTCGCGCACAACCCCTGCATCAGCAGGTGCCAGGCGGGATGAAAGCGCACGTCGTCCAGCCGGGCGCCGGTGGTATCATAGCGCAGCAGCTCCGGTGGATTGCTGTTGGCCAGACGTCCCAGCTCCAGCGATTCGGCGGTCCCCAGCTGCTGGCCAATGCTGGCGAGCAGATCGCCATCCCAGCCAGCGCCTTCGCGGACCACTGCTTCACGCAGAGCGGTATCGGACAGAAACAGATTGCTGTTATTCAGCGGGGTGGGTTGATTAAAAACGGTATGCGTTTGCCAGTGCATCGTGTCTCCCTCCATCAATGGCGATAGCCATAAGTATGGTTATCCGGGGGGATACTCGCCCGCGAGAGCGGTCACAAAAAAGCCATCCCGGAGGATGGCTTTTTTTGATTCGTCGACGGTCCAACTTAGCTGCGCTGGCGTACTGCTTCAAACAGACAGATACCGGTAGCCACCGACACGTTCAGCGAGGAGACGCTGCCCGCCATCGGGATGCTGATCAACTCATCACAGTGTTCGCGGGTTAGGCGACGCATGCCTTCGCCTTCCGCGCCCATCACCAGCGCCATCGGGCCGGTCATTTTGCTCTGGAACAGCGTATGGTCGGCTTCCCCTGCGGTTCCGACGATCCAGACATTCTCTTCCTGCAGCAAACGCAAGGTGCGCGCCAGGTTGGTGACACGGATCAGCGGGACGTTCTCCGCCGCGCCGCAGGCGACCTTCTTCGCCGTCGCATTCAGTTGTGCGGAACGATCTTTCGGCACAATCACCGCGTGAACCCCGGCAGCATCGGCGCTGCGCAGGCAGGCGCCGAGGTTATGCGGATCGGTCACGCCGTCGAGGATCAGCAGGAACGGTTGATCGAGCTGCGCCAGCAGATCCGGCAGATCGTTCTCCTGATACTGACGTCCCGGCTTCACGCGGGCAATGATCCCCTGATGCACTGCGCCTTCGCTCTTCTCATCAAGAAACTGACGGTTGGCTAACTGAATCACCACGCCCTGCGCTTCCAGGGCATGGATCAGCGGCAGCAGGCGCTTATCCTCACGGCCTTTCAGAATATAAACTTCCTGAAAACGCTCAGGTGCGCGCTCCAGCAGTGCCTGCACCGCATGGATGCCGTAAATCATTTCACTCATTGATGTACTCGTTTTAGGTTCTGTTATCCACCCCCTTCACCCCATCCTGCGCCAGCAGACTTCAGGGTGAAGGGAGGTCAATCACTCGGCGATCTTCTTCTTTGCCGCGCGCTTGGCTTTCGTCGCGGCGGCGATTTTCTGTGTTTTCGCCGACGGTTTTTTCGCTTTTTTCTCTTTCTTCGGTCGGGCAGTCTCTTTCTCTTTACGGAAAGCGCTGTCCGGCTCGAAGTTTACCTGCTTACCCACCTGACGGCGACGGCCGCCCGGCTTGCCAGAGGTGCTCTTTTTTGCTTTCTCACGGGCGGTCTTGCCGACATTACGCGGCGCACGCTCGCTGGAGATCAGGGTAAAGTCGATTTTCCGCTCGTCCATGTTGACCGCTTCCACACGGACTTCCACGCGGTCGCCCAGGCGATAGGTCTGGCCGCCGGACTCACCAATGAGACGCTGGCCCACCTGGTCGAAACGATAATAGTCGTTATCCAGGCTGGAAACATGCACCAGACCGTCGATAAACAGATCGTTCAGGCGGACGAAGAAGCCAAAGCCGGTCACGCTGGCGATCACGCCGGAGAAGATGTTGCCCACCTGATCCTGCATGAAGTCGCACTTCAGCCAGTCAGACACTTCGCGCGTCGCTTCGTCGGCGCGGCGCTCGGTCATCGAACAGTGCTGACCCAGCTGGAGCATCTCTTCCATGCTGTAGTGCCAGCCGCCGGTCTCGGTGCTGTTGCCTTTATGTCCCTGCTCTTTGGCCAGCAGATACTTGATAGCGCGGTGCAGCGACAGGTCCGGGTAACGACGAATCGGCGAGGTGAAGTGGGCGTATGACTGCAGCGCCAGGCCAAAGTGACCGCGGTTTTCCGGATCGTAGACCGCCTGCTTCATGGAGCGCAGGAGCATCGTCTGCAGCATTTCCGCATCCGGACGATCGGCGATGGAGGTTAGCAGTTCGGCGTAATCACGCGGCTCCGGCTTGTTGCCGCCAGGCAGCTCCAGTCCCAGCTCAGCCAGCACGGTACGGAAGGAGGTAATCGCTTCGGTGGTTGGCTTATCATGGATACGGAACAGCGCCGGCTCCTGCGCCTTCTCAACGAAGCGCGCGGCGGAGATGTTCGCCAGGATCATGCACTCTTCAATCAGCTTATGCGCATCGTTACGCTGAGTCTGTTCGATACGCTCAATACGGCGTTCAGCATTGAAGATGAATTTAGCTTCTTCACTTTCAAATGAGATACCGCCGCGCTCTTCGCGGGCGCTCTCCAGTACCTTGTAGAGGTTATGCAGCTCTTCAATGTGCTTCACCAGCGGCGCGTAGTGTTCACGCAGCTCCTGGTCACCCTGCAGCATATGCCAGACCTTGGTGTAGGTCAGGCGAGCATGTGAACTCATCACCGCTTCATAGAATTTATAGCCGGTCAGACGGCCTTTTGACGAAATCGTCATTTCGCACACCATGCACAGGCGATCGACCTGCGGGTTCAGCGAGCATAGACCGTTAGACAGCACTTCCGGCAGCATCGGCACCACCTGCGACGGGAAGTAGACCGAGGTACCACGGCTGCGTGCTTCAGCATCCAGCGGCGTCCCCGGGCGCACATAGTAGCTGACGTCGGCAATGGCTACCCACAGGCGCCAGCCGCCGCCGCGTTTCTTCTCGCAGTACACAGCGTCATCGAAATCGCGGGCATCTTCGCCATCAATAGTGACCAGCGGCAGAGAGCGTAAATCGACGCGCCCGACCTTAGCCTCTTCCGGCACCTGCTCTTTGAGGCCGGAAACCTGTTTTTCCACCGCCGGCGGCCAGACATAAGGAATTTCATGGGTACGCAGCGCCATATCGACGGCCATGCCGGTGCCCATGTTGTCGCCCAACACTTCGACGATTTTCCCCACCGCTTTGGTGCGGCGGGTCGGTCGCTGGGTCAGCTCCACCACGACCACGTAGCCCATCCGCGCGCCCATTATCTCTTCCGGCGGGATCAGGATATCGAAGCTCAGGCGGCTGTCGTCCGGGACGACAAAGCCGACGCCGGCGTCAGTGAAATAGCGGCCAACTATCTGGCTGGTTTTCGGTACCAGGACGCGGACGATGCGCGCTTCGCGGCGGCCCTTACGGTCCGCGCCCAGCGGCTGAGCCAGCACCTGGTCGCCGTGAATACAGGTTTTCATCTGCTCTGACGACAGGTACAGATCGTCTTTGCGCCCTTCAACGCGCAGGAAACCATAGCCATCGCGGTGGCCAATAACGGTTCCTTTAAGGAGATCGAGGCGCTCCGGCAGCGCATAGCACTGGCGGCGGGTGAAGACCAGCTGACCGTCGCGCTCCATCGCTCGCAGGCGGCGGCGCAGCGCTTCGGTCTGCTCTTCGCCCTCGATATTTAACTCGATGGCCAGCTCATCGCGGCTGGCAGGCTTTTCTCGTTTGGTTAAATGTTCGAGGATAAATTCCCGGCTCGGGATTGGGTTCGCGTACTTCTCAGCTTCGCGTTCCTGGAATGGATCTTGTGACATATCGGTTCCTCCGTTGTCATCTCCGGCAGAGTGGCGTCACTCCACCAGCAATAATTTATAAAGCGGTTGATTCTTTTCAACCAAATCAGCCAGCGTATAGTTATCCAGTTCCTTGAGAAAACTCTGCGCGGCTTCAGCTAGTGCCTGTTTCAGACGACAGGCTGGTGTAATGTGGCAAAACTCGCTGCTGCAGTTGACCAGCGATAAGGGTTCAAGGTCGCGCACCACGTCACCGACGCGGATCTGTGCTGCTGGTTTGCCGAGGCGAATGCCCCCGTTCTTCCCCCGCACAGCAGTCACATAGCCCATGCGACTTAACTGATTGATTATTTTAACCATATGATTACGGGAGACACCATAGACCTCGGTCACTTCCGAGATACTGGTCATTCGTCCTGCCGGCAGCGACGCCATATAAATCAGCGCGCGTAGTCCGTAATCGGTGAAACTCGTTAACTGCACATAAACCTCAGGGAAAAGAAATCAGGGTATGTCGAGCGACATCATTATTATTGATGATAAACCAGCCAGCGCTCAGGCCGCTAATTTATTTGAAATGGGGCGGGCGAACAGCAAAAACAAGGGCGCCCGAACGGCGCCCCTTGAGAGTGATTACGCGTCGAACGGATCGCGCAGAATCATGGTCTCGGTACGGTCTGGACCGGTAGAGATGATATCCACCGGTACGCCAGTCAGCTCTTCAATACGCTGGATGTAGTTCAGGGCTGCCTGCGGCAGGCCGCTGCGCTCTTTCACGCCGAAGGTGGTTTCGGACCAGCCCGGCATGGTTTCGTAGATAGGCTCGATACCTTCCCAGTTATCGGCAGCCAGCGGAGTGGTGGTCACTTCGCGGCCATCCGGCATACGGTAGCCAACGCAGATTTTCACTTCTTTCAGGCCGTCGAGAACGTCCAGTTTAGTCAGGCAGAAGCCGGACAGGGAGTTAATCTGCACCGCGCGACGGACTGCAACCGCGTCCAGCCAGCCGGTACGACGGCGACGGCCGGTGGTAGCGCCGAATTCGTTACCCTGCTTGCAGAGGAACTCGCCAGTTTCATCAAACAGCTCGGTCGGGAACGGACCTGCACCGACGCGAGTCGAGTACGCTTTAATGATACCGAGAACGTAATCCACATAACGCGGGCCCAGGCCGGATCCGGTTGCCACGCCACCTGCGGTGGTGTTGGAGGACGTAACGTACGGATAGGTACCGTGGTCGATATCCAGCAGCGTACCCTGCGCGCCTTCGAACATGACGAAGTCGCCGCGCTGACGCGCCTGATCCAGCAGGTCGGATACGTCCACCACCATGCTGGTCAGGATGTCGGCAATCGCCATCACATCGTCCAGCACTTTCTGGTAGTCAACCGCTTCTGCTTTGTAGAAGTTCACCAGCTGGAAGTTGTGATATTCCATCACTTCTTTCAGTTTATCGGCGAAGGTTGCTTTATCGAACAGATCGCCAACGCGCAGACCGCGACGAGCGACTTTATCTTCGTAAGCCGGGCCAATGCCGCGACCGGTGGTGCCGATCGCTTTCGCGCCACGCGCTTTTTCACGCGCCACGTCCAGCGCCACGTGATAGTCAAGGATAAGCGGGCAGGCTTCAGAGAGCAGCAGACGCTCGCGAACCGGGATACCACGGTCTTCCAGGCCCTTCATCTCTTTCATCAGCGCGGCCGGAGACAGCACGACGCCGTTACCGATGATGCTGGTGACGTTTTCACGCAGAATGCCTGATGGAATAAGATGGAGAACGGTTTTTTCACCGTTGATTACGAGAGTATGGCCGGCGTTGTGACCACCCTGGTAGCGCACAACATATTTAGCCCGTTCAGTCAGGAGATCGACGATCTTCCCTTTACCTTCGTCACCCCATTGGGTGCCCAGTACGACGACGTTGTTACCCATTTTTCAAAATCACCGTTTGCTTAAAAATGGATTTTACCATCGCTTTTTCAGAGTTACAGCACTTTTTGCATCCAAAATAAGGCAAATCCGACCACTTTTTGATCAGCCAATCGATTTCCTCAACATGTAGTAGATCACAATCCCGGCAACCACAAGTCCGCCACCAAAACGGCGCAATAAATTATCCGGTAGCTGGCTCAGGCTGGCGACCATTTTGCGCCAGGCGCGAGGATAGAGCAGCGGGCCAAGCCCTTCGAGTACTAAAACCAGCGCCAGCGCCAGCCAAATGGTGGAGTTCATCGTCAACCTTAATTGAAAAGTATTATTGCCGCCCTCGCGGGCGTCGGTAGCCAGCATGGTGAATTCATTCCCTCATTTCACATTGTCCCGTATTTCATCTTCATTATGAACCGGCAAGGTGAAACAAAATTCACAACTAATTGTATTGCTGGATATTTTTTAAATTGTAACTATGCCATCGCGTACTACAACCCGGTACGTCTACATAATCAGGAAGATTATCATGAGAGAATTAACCACATTCGAAATCGAAAATGTGAGCGGCGCAGGCTGGTTACAGGATGGCCTGGCTTCCTTAGGCAGCAAAGTCGGCGCTGCCGCATGGACCATGGGCACCGATGCCCTGAGCATCAACCTGCCGCTGATTGGCACCCTCAATTTGGCCGACCTGGCGCCGGATCTGGGCAAAACCCTGGGCGAAAGCGTCGGGTCTACCATCGGTGGTACTATCGAAAGTGCGCTGGCGAGCCTGCCGGTAGTTGGTGGCCTGCTGAACAAACTGCTAGGCAACTAATTCCCGCCCTTGCAGTATGAAAAAAGGCGCCTGTCTCAGGCGCCTTTTCGCATTATTACTTCAGGTTTACACCTTCTCCGGCTTATTTACGCACCGAATCCGGTGAACGCATATAGCGGAAGAAATCGCTGTCCGGGCTCAGGACCATCACGTCCTGGTTACTCTGGAAGCTCTTCTCATAGGCACGCAGGCTACGGATAAAGGAATAGAAGCCTGGATCCTGGCTGAACGCGTCGGCAAACAGTTTCGCGGATTCCGCATCACCTTCACCACGCAGGATACGGCCCTGGCGCTCGGCTTCCGCCAGCGTCTTGGTGACTTCATAGTCCGCAGTCGCGCGCAGTTTTTCAGCCTCTTCCTGGCCTTGTGAACGGTGGCGACGAGCAACCGCTTCACGCTCCGCACGCATACGGTTGTAGATCGCTTCCGACACTTCCGCCGGCAGGTTGATCTGTTTGATACGTACGTCGACAACTTCGATACCCAGCGCCGCCATACTGTTCGGGTTGATCACCTGCACTTTACCGTTGGTTTCGGCTTCTACACGCTCTGCCGCTTTGGCGATCGCGTCGTCAGCCGCCGGGGTGCTAACCTCATCTTCCGTACCAGCCGAACCCGAGTTCAGCGCATCGCGTACTTCCAGGGTCAGGCGACCACGGGAGTCGGTCACGATGTCTTTCACATCCAGACGACCAATTTCAGAACGCAGACGGTCCGAGAATTTACGTTTCAACAGCACCTCGGCCTGGGAGACGTCGCCGCCGCCGGTGGCCAGGTAGTAACGGCTGAAGTCGCTGATACGCCATTTAATATAGGAGTCGACGATCAGGTCTTTCTTCTCTTTAGTAACGAAACGGTCAGCCTGGTTGTCCATGGTTTGAATACGCGCATCCAGCATCTTCACCGATTCGATAAACGGGATCTTGAAGTGCAGGCCCGGCGCATACACCAGCGGCTTGTTCTCGTCGTCGCGCAGGACTTTACCAAAACGCAGCGTGATACCGCGCTCGCCTTCCTTTACAACAAAGACTGACATGTAGAGCACTACCAGCACGATGACAATGATCGCGATAACAGATTTACGCATCGTTATTCCCCCTGACGCTGGTAGTCGTTACGCTGCGCGTTAGCGCGGCGTTGGTCCATAATGCTACCCCCGGTTGAGCTCGAGGTTGATGAGGTGCTGGCGCTGCTTGAGCTGGATGCTGGCGGCAGGCGCAGCAGCTCGCTGGCGTCACTGCTATCGCTCTTTGCTGCCGGCGCAGCGGCGCCTTTCAGCATCTGGTCCAGCGGCAGAACCATCAGATTGCCGTTTTTGCTGTCATTGACCAGCACTTTACGGGTGTGGCTCAGCACTTTTTCCATGGTTTCGATATACAGACGCTCGCGGGTAATTTCCGGCGCGGCTTTATATTCCGGCAGGATCTTCGCAAAGCGAGCCACTTCACCCTGGGCTTCCAGTACGGTCTGGGTCTTGTAGGCGCGAGCCTCTTCGAGGATACGCTGCGCCTGACCATTCGCCCGCGGCTGGACTTCGTTGGTATACGCTTCCGCTTCGCGAATGTACTGCTGTTCGTTCTCACGCGCGGCAATGGCATCGTCAAACGCGGCCTTCACCTCTTCCGGCGGACGTGCCGTCTGGAAGTTGACGTCCAGCAGAGTGATACCCATGTTGTACGGGCGAATCGTCTCTTCCAGCTCGCGCTGGGTATCGCTACGGATCACGGTACGACCTTCAGTCAGGATGCGATCCATGGTGTATTTGCCGATCACGCCGCGCAGCGCGCTGTCGGTGGCCTGACGCAGGCTGTCGTCCGCGCTGGTCACGCTAAACAGATAACGCTCCGGATCGGTGACGCGGTACTGCACGTTCATCTCAACGCGCACCACGTTTTCGTCAGAGGTCAGCATGACGCCGGAAGCCGCCAGTTCGCGCACCGACTCCACGTTCACCGCCTGAACGTTATCGATAAAGGTCGGTTTCCAGTTCAGGCCAGGCTCAACCAGATGGCTGAACTTACCAAAACGGGTGACCACGCCGCGCTCGGCTTCTTTAATGGTATAGAAACCGCTGGCCGCCCAGATAATCACTGCCGCCGCGGCAACGATGCCGACAATACGCCCGCCCATTGGTCCGCGAGGCCCCTGCGCGCTATTGCCGCCGCCCAGGCCGCCCTTGCCGCCGCCGAGCCCGCCAAGTTTTTTACTTAACTTGCGGAAGATATCATCCAGATCCGGCGGCCCCTGCTCGCGACCGCCTTTATTGCCATTTCCCTCAGAGTTGCCGCCAGGTTTGCTGCTCCCCCACGGGTCGCGGTCCTGTCCGTTATTACCGGGCTGATTCCACGCCATGTATATGCTCCATATTTGTTTTTGATATCCCCACAGGGGTCAATATCTTCAGGCAAGCTGCAAGGTTAAACCACATAGTCAACAAGCGTTGGCTCTTGCTTACAGAGGCGCCGCCAGTCAACGATCGGCATGCGCACCTGCAGACTCACGCTGCCGTCATCCTCCATCCACTCTTTTTCTATCGCCTGAAGCTGATAGAAACGGCTTCTCAGTCGCCCTTCTTTCGGCGGTAAGCGCAGCGTATGCTGGGCCACTTCACCGGAAAGACGCTCCGTTAATGCCTGAAAAAGCAGTGGTACGCCAACCCCGGTCTGGGCTGAAAGCCAGACCCGAATCGGTTTATTTTCATCATCACGATCGATGCGCGGTTCAAAATCGTCAAGCATGTCGATTTTGTTCATCACCAGCAGCGCCGGGATCTCATCGGCCTCAATTTCAGCGAGAACCGTATTTACCGCATCAATGTTTTCCTGCACGCGGACATCCGCCGCATCAATCACATGCAGCAGCAGCGTCGCCTGACGCGTCTCCTGCAACGTCGCTTTAAACGCCGCGACCAGATCGTGCGGCAGGTGGCGAATAAAGCCGACGGTATCGGCCAGTACCGTTTCGCCGACGTCAGGGACGTCAATGCGGCGCAGCGTCGGGTCCAGGGTGGCGAACAGCTGGTTCGCGGCATAGACCTCAGCGGCGGTGATCTGGTTAAAAAGCGTTGATTTTCCGGCGTTGGTGTAGCCCACCAGCGACACGGTAGGAATATCGGCTTTCGCGCGCGACCGTCGTCCCTGCTCACGCTGTTTCTCGACTTTTTCCAGTCGCGACAGGATCTGCATGATACGGTTACGCAATAAACGGCGGTCGGTTTCGAGCTGAGTTTCACCCGGGCCACGCAAACCAATCCCGCCCTTCTGTCTTTCAAGGTGGGTCCAGCCGCGGACAAGGCGTGTCGCCATATGGCGCAGCTGCGCCAGCTCGACCTGCAGTTTCCCTTCATGGGTGCGCGCGCGCTGGGCGAAAATATCTAAAATAAGACCGGTGCGATCGATAACCCGGCATTCGCACAGGCGTTCCAGGTTGCGTTCTTGCGCCGGACTCAGGGCATGATCGAAGAGCACGACCGACGCGCCGGTCGCTTTAACGGCTTCCGCAATTTCGACTGCCTTACCTTCACCAACAAAATACTTCGGGTGCGGTGCTTTACGGCTACCGGTAATCACCTGCATTGCTTCGACACCGGCGGAAGAGGCCAGAGTTTCAAACTCCTGGAGATCTTCCATATCTTTGTCTTGCGAAAAATAGATGTGTACCAGTACCGCCTGCTCACCGGCGTCATAACGGTCAAACAAGCGTAAACCCCTTATAAAATACCAGCGGGGAACGCAGAAAACCTGGCTCCCCGGCGTGGAAAAACAGCACTGGCCTTATTCGGCGTCGTCGCTGTCTTGTTGCGGCGCAGAAGAGCCCTGCGCGCTACCACCGTGGTGATAGTTACTGGAACCGCCGCCAGCATTGTTGCTGTGGTGAGACACCGGGCGAGACGGGACAACAGTAGAAATTGCGTGCTTATAGACCATCTGGCTGACCGTGTTCTTCAACAGGATCACGAACTGATCGAAAGACTCAATTTGCCCTTGCAGCTTGATACCATTCACCAAATAAATAGAAACCGGAACGCGTTCCCGACGCAAAGCGTTCAGGAACGGATCTTGTAAAGATTGCCCCTTAGCCATTCTCTCTTTTCCTTATATGTATGCTTGTTTTGTACTCAGAACCTTACGATTCTTAAAAAATTACGCACGATACCGTTTAATTGTACACGTTCAGTTCTGGCTCGCACCAACAACCTGTAATACTTTGTTGAGCGCTTGTTCAGGTTGTTCGCTGTCTAACCAGTGCACACCTTCCCAACCGCGCAGCCAGGTGACCTGACGTTTGGCTAACTGTCTCGTGGCGCAAACACCTCGATAAACCATCTCATCATACGGGATCTCGCCATTGAGATATGACCACATCTGGCGGTATCCAACACAACGGATGGAAGGCATATCCGTATGCAAATCTCCGCGGGCAAAAAGCGCCCGTACTTCTGCTTCAAAACCTGAAGCTAACATCTGATGAAAACGCTGTTCTATGCGTTGATGGAGCAGTTCACGGCTCGCCGGGGCGATGGCGAACTGATGCACCTGATATGGCAGAGCGTCTCCTGACGTTTGCGTCAGTTCCGTTAAAGTTTTACCCGAAATGAAAAAAACTTCCAGTGCCCGGGAAAGCCTTTGCGGATCATTTGGATGAATACGCGCAGCAGCCACGGGATCAATTTCCTGTAATTGCTGATGTAACGCGTTCCACCCCTGCTCTGCGGCCTGCTGCTCAATCCGTGCTCTGACCTGTGGGTCAGCCGACGGTAAGGGCGACAATCCTTCCAGCAACGCTTTGAAATACAACATCGTTCCGCCGACTAACAGCGGAATTCGCCCGGCGGCGACAATATCCGCCATCGCCGCCAGCGCATCGCGGCGAAAATCCGCCGCGGAATAGGCCTCCGCAGGATCCAAAATATCCAACAGCCGATGCGGCGCCGCGCTAAGCTCCGCAGCATCCGGTTTGGCGGTGCCAATATCCATTCCCCGATAAATGAGGGCGGAATCAACGCTAATCAACTCTACTGGCAAAACTTTACGTAAGGCTATCGCCAGCGCGGTTTTGCCGGAGGCCGTCGGGCCCATTAAAAAAATTGCCTTGGGCAGGCTCGCCTCGGTTACATCATTCATCTTTCAGGGCATTCATCGCCGAATGGAGATCTACAGGTTGTAACAGGCCACCCGGCGGCGCTTTCACCAGCTGCGGGCAAAGACGCTCAACGTCCGCCAGCAGCGCAATCGCCTGCGCCATATTCCATGACGTCTGTTCGCTCGTCAGATTACGCGCCATCCATTGGGCGATATTGCCGACGTCGAATGCGTTTTGCTGCGCCAGGTAGCCTATCAGTTCAGGAATCAAGATTTGTAAATTTTGTTGTCTTAAGGGTAAAGGGACCGCGCGGACCGTCACGTGCTGGGCATCTGCTTGTAAATCGATGCCCAATTGCGCCAGCGCCGGCTGCGCCTTTTCCAGCGCCTTACGTTCTGCTTCACTCACTTTAAGACGTAGCGGGATAAGCAGCGGCTGGGCGCAAACCGCTTCCGCGCCCGGCGTTAGCTGCGCCTGACGCAGCCACCGTTCCGCCACCGGCAGCGCCAGCAACGCCAATGTGCCGCCGCGCTCGAGCAGCGCGCAATCGCTGCCGATAATAGTCAGCACCCGGCCAAAGCTTTGGCTGTGGGCTGCCAGACTTTCCGCAGGCGCTGTCGCAACGGGCTGCTTTTCCACCGCCGGGGTTTGCAGCAGTTGACGGTAAAGCGCCCCCTGCTGTTTTTGATAACCCGGCTGCGCGTGGGGCCAGCTGGCGCCGCCTGCGCTATAGCCGCCGCCGGAGGCGGCAGGTTCACGCAGCGCGCGGGTATCATAACCCGCCGCCGGTTCCCGGGCAGGCGATGGCCGAGCAAACTGGTTGCCGCCCGCGGCGATGCGGTTCTCCGGCATCTGGCGCGGCGCCGGCGGGTCGTCTTTTTCCGCCAGCGGCGCGTCAAGCTGCTGCTGCAGTACGCTCAATACGCCCTGGTAGATAAAGTCGTGCACCAGGCGTGACTGATGGAAACGCACCTCATGCTTGGCCGGATGGACGTTCACATCCACCTGATGGGGATCGATCTCCAGATACAGCACAAACGCCGGCTGCTGATCGGCCCCCAGCTTGTCTTCACAGGCCTGACGGATAGCGTGGTTGATCAGGCGGTCGCGCATCATCCGCCCGTTAACGTAGCAATATTGAATTTCCGCCAGCGCCGGGGTGGTATGGAGCGGATCGGCAACCCAGCCACGCAGGGTCAGATCGCCATGCTGCCACTCGATCGCCAGCGCATGTTCAAGGAAGGCGGCGCCACAGATGGTTCCCAGCCGCCGCTCGCGCTGGCTATCCTGAGCGACTGCCCGATACTGGCGCATTATCTTGCCGTTATGGCTGAGGTTAATGGTGACGTCGAAGCGTGCCAGCGCAATGCGGCGCACCACCTCGTCAATGTGGCCGAACTCGGTTTTTTCGGTGCGCATGAATTTGCGCCGCGCCGGAGTGTTGTAGAACAGATCGAGGACTTCCAGGGTGGTGCCAACCGGGTGCGCCGCCGGCTTCACCGTCACCGCCTGATCGCGGCCTTCAGCATACGCCTGCCAGGCTTCCTGCTGCTCCGCCGTGCGCGAAGTCAGCGTTAAGCGCGCTACCGAACTGATACTGGCCAGCGCTTCGCCGCGAAAACCGAGGCTGATAATGGCCTCCAGATCGTCAAGCGAGGCGATCTTACTGGTCGCATGGCGAGCCAGGGCCAGCGCCAGCTCGTCTTTTTTGATGCCGCAGCCGTTATCGCGGATGCGAATGAGCTTCGCGCCGCCGCGTTCGATATCAATATCAATCCGCGTGGCGCCCGCATCAAGGCTGTTTTCAACCAGCTCTTTCACCACCGAGGCGGGCCTTTCCACCACTTCGCCGGCGGCAATCTGGTTGGCGAGCTGCGGTGGCAGAACCTGAATCGGCATCCCCTGCTCCTTAGTTAATCAACATCCCGCCCGGCGCCGCAGCGCTGGCGGTCTGCGCCGCCTCGCCGCGAGGCGCCGACTGCAGCGGATGCTGCATAAAGTAGTTGCGCAGGCCATTATAAATCGCCTGTGCGATCTGCTCCTGGTAATCATCGCTCCCCAGCAGCCGCTCTTCGCCGTTGTTACTGATAAACCCCGTTTCCACGAGGATCGACGGGATATCCGGCGAACGCAGCACGCCAAGGCTGGCATGCTCCGGGCGGCGTTTGTGCAGGTTGCCAATGCGCTGCAGCTGGCTCAGCACGTTGGTCGCTACATCGTAGCCGACGCGCTGGGAATGACCGAACTGCAGATCCAGCACCGCCTGGCTTAGGTAGGGATCGGCCTGGCTGTTTGCCAGCACGTCGCCCGCCCCGCCGAGCAGTTCAGACTGTTTCTCATGCTGTTCCAGCCAACCAGCCATTTCGCTATTGGCGCGACGGTTCGAAAGCACCCACACCGAGGCGCCGGTCGCATCGCGGTTTGGCGCGGCGTCGGCGTGGATAGAGACGAGGAAATTGGCGTTTTGCTTACGCGCTACGTCCGAGCGTCCCATCACCGAAATAAAGTAATCTCCGTCGCGGGTCAGCACCGGCTTAAACTGCGGATCGGCGCTCAGCAGCGCCCGCAGCTTGCGTGCGATGGCGATAGTCACGTTCTTCTCTTTGGTGCCGTTCGGGCCAATCGCCCCAGGATCCTGGCCGCCGTGTCCCGCATCGATGGCGATAATGACCTTATCATCCGCCGACACCGTGCGGGCCGCCGGGCGAGTCACGGTCTGATTGTTGGTCATCACCGTCTGCCGTTCATGGCCCGACGAGCTGAACGGGTTACGCCCTGGCGTCGTCGTCCGGGATGGCATCACCGGCGGCGGGTCGGCCCGTTTCACCACCACGGGAGGCGGCGGTGGCGGCGGTGGCGCGTCGGCATTGATGGTAAAGACCACCGTGTAATTCGCCCCGTTCTGCTGCTTCACCGCCCGCGTTTTGCCATCTTCCGTCAGATCCACCAGCAGACGCAGCGTCTGCGTATCCTGCGGCGTGCCGGCGCGAATGCTCTTCACCAGGTTGCTGCCGCTAAACTGCAGCGGTAGTCCCTGCAATACGCCGCTCTGTTTGATATCCAGCGCCACCAGTCGTTTGCCCTGCGGGGTAAAAGAGTACTCCGGTTCACCGACAAAGCTAAGAGTAATACGGGCCTGCTGGTCCCCGTTGGAGACCTGGATATCGGATAAACTCGCCGCAGTGGCGTGAAGACTCGACAGCATCAGCGCAGCGGCAAGCCAGGTGGTTATGCGATACTTCATCCCGTCATCCTTCAGGCTAAATGGCTAAACGCGCCAGTAAAGACTCACCCCGTGAGGAGACCGCGGTAATGCGTGCCTCACGCCCTTGTGCCTGGTAATCAAGGTGAATTTCAACATCCGGGTCAGGCAGGACACCTGCGCCTTGCTGCGGCCATTCCACCAGGCAGATGGCATCGTCGGCAAAATAATCACGGATCCCCATAAATTCGAGTTCCTCAGGATCCGCCAGACGGTAGAGATCGAAGTGATACACCATCAGGTTCTCGAGGGTATAGGGCTCCACCAGGGTATAAGTTGGGCTTTTGACATTGCCGCGGTGACCGAGCGCCTGCAAAAAGCCGCGGCTGAAGGTCGTTTTCCCCGCGCCTAAATCACCATACAGATAAATCACGGTGGCGCCGGTACAGGCCTGCGCGATGCGGTCGCCAAGGGCCAGCGTGGCCTGCTCATCGGGTAAAGGAATCACTCGGTTAATCATGGTCTACGTCAATCACATCCGGGTTAACAACACGCCTGAGCGTGGAAAAGAGATCGGTCGCCAGCATGCCGCGGGTGCCCTCGCGGGCGGCCAGTCGGTCGGCGGCATCGCCATGAGCGACGCACCCGGCACAGGCAGCATCATACGGCGTCAGGTGCTGTCCTAACAATGCGGCAATAATGCCGGTAAGCACATCGCCCATCCCGCCGCTGGCCATCCCGGCATTGCCGGCATCGATAATGCCCATCGCCCCGCTTTCACTAGCCACCACCGTGCCCGCGCCTTTCAGCACAACCACGCCGCCATACCGTTTTACCAGACGCTGCGCAGAAAGTAAGCGATCGCTTTCAATTTCTGCCACGCTGACGTTCAGCAGACGGGCCGCTTCGCCGGGGTGCGGCGTTAGCACGCGATTGTGACGTTTATCGGGATTGAATGCCAGCAGGTTCAGCGCGTCGGCGTCCCAGACCATCGGTTTGTTAAAACTTTCCACCGTACGCAGGGCGCTGCGCCCCCATTCGCGCTGCCCCAGCCCGGGGCCAATCGCCACCACATCCGCCCACTCCAGCGCGGCTTTCAGAGTCTGCGGCGTCAGCTCATCTACCATTAATTCCGGCCGTACGGTGACAATGGGTGCCACGTTATCCGGGTGAGTAAGTACTCGCACCAGTCCCGCGCCGCTGCGTAGGGCCGCTTCACCGCACATACGGATAGCGCCTGCCGTGCCGCGATCGCCGCCGACAATCACCAGTTTACCGTGATCGCCTTTATGGGAGGTGGCCCGCCGCGGCGGCAGCCAGTCGGCGAGGTGGGCGGCGCAAAACCGCGTCAGAGGAGTGCTTTGTCCGGCGAGCCAGCGTTCGAGCCCCAGCGCATGATGGTGGAGTTGCCCGACGACATCCCGCGCCTTGCCGGTCAGCAGCCCCGGTTTGAGGGCGATAAAGGTCAGCGTATGGTCGGCCTGAACCACTGCGCCTGGCGTCGCGCCCGTCTGCGCGTTCAGGCCGGAAGGGATATCCAGCGCCACCACCGGCGCCGGGTGGTGGTTCGCCTGGTGGATGAGCACCGCAACGGGATCGCGCGGCGCGCTGCGCAGACCGGTGCCGAGCAGGCCATCGATAATCAGTGAGATATCGTCGGGCCATGGGATGGTCGCCGCATGGATCACACCGCCGGCGTTAAGCCATGCCTCCCGCGCCGCCTGCGCCTCTTCCGGCAGCGGGCTGTCACTCTCCACCGCCATCAGCGTCACCCGCCGCCCCGCGGCCTGTGCCAGACGCGCAACGACATATCCGTCGCCGCCATTGTTGCCATGTCCGCACAGGATCAGCCAGTGCGCGCTGGCGGGATAAGCGCGGCTGGCCAGTTGAAAGGCCGCCTCGCCCGCGCGCTGCATGAGTTCGAACAGCGTCAGCCCCAGGCTGTCCGCCGCCTCTCGTTCGGCCAGGCGCAGCGCCTCCGCAGGCCAAATGTTGTATGGTATACTGTCAGGGTTTTTCGTCATTGTATGGTCCATCATGTCACAGCCCCTCGATCTCGTTCAGTTAGCGCAACAAATCAAACAATGGGGCACAGAGCTTGGGTTCCAGCAGGTGGGGATCGCCGATACCGACCTCAGCGCCAGTGAACCCAAACTGCAGGCATGGCTGGATAAACAATACCACGGCGAAATGGAGTGGATGGCCCGTCATGGTATGATGCGCGCCCGTCCCCACGAATTGCTGCCCGGTACGTTACGCGTCATCAGCGTGCGGATGAACTATCTGCCCGCCAACGCCGCCTTTGCCCGCACCCTGAAAGATCCCGCGCTGGGTTACGTCAGCCGTTATGCCCTCGGGCGTGATTATCATAAGCTGCTACGTAATCGCCTGAAAAAACTGGGGGAGAAGATTCAGGAACAGTGTGCTTCGCTCAATTTTAGACCTTTTGTCGATTCCGCGCCTATCCTGGAACGGCCAATCGCAGAAAAAGCGGGCCTTGGCTGGACAGGTAAGCACTCACTTATCTTAAGCCGCGACGCCGGCTCATTCTTTTTCCTCGGCGAACTGCTGATTGACCTACCCCTGCCGGTCGACAGCCCGGTTGCGGAGGAGTGTGGGCGCTGCGTTGCCTGCATGACCATCTGTCCCACCGGGGCCATCGTTGAGCCTTATACCGTCGACGCCCGCCGCTGCATCTCTTATCTCACCATCGAACTGGAAGGCGCTATCCCCGAGGAGTTCCGTCCACTTATCGGCAACCGTATTTACGGTTGTGATGATTGCCAGCTGATCTGTCCGTGGAACCGTTTCTCACAGCTCACCGATGAAGAGGATTTCAGCCCACGCAAAGCGCTACATGCCCCGCCGCTGGTAGAGCTGTTCGCTTGGAGCGAAGCGTGGTTTCTAAAGGTGACCGAAGGGTCAGCGATTCGTCGCATTGGCCACCTGCGCTGGCTGCGCAATATCGCCGTCGCGCTGGGCAATGCGCCCTGGGATGAAGCCCATCTTCGCGCGCTGGAGAGCCGCCGGGGCGAGCACCCGCTTCTCGACGAACACATTGAGTGGGCGATTGCCCAGCAACTGAAAAAGCGGAGCGCCGACGCAGTCGAAGTACAGCTACCGAAAAAATTACGTCTGGTCAGGGTGGTAGAGAAAGGCTTGCCGCGGGACGCCTGATTCATTCACAGGCTGTGAATAAAATCTAAAACACATTGCGTTTCAAGGCGCAGACCGAGGTCAAGTGATCGGATTAACATTTCGAAATGAAATTTAATTGTTAAATTTCAACCAGATAACAAGATACTATTTACAAAGCGAAGCATTTACGTCGTCAAAGACGAAACGACAAGCTGTGGATAACTCTGTTCACAGTATTTCTGCAGACCAAACGAAAATCATCCCCGGCGCTGGATTGCACTGTGGATAAATAAGAGATGGAAGAAAATTTGGAGCGGGAAACGAGACTCGAACTCGCGACCCCGACCTTGGCAAGGTCGTGCTCTACCAACTGAGCTATTCCCGCTTAATCATCGTCATTCAAGCTACCGTGTAGCAACCTGAAAACTGCGACTGGTGTGGTGTGTCTTTCAAATTTTGGAGCGGGAAACGAGACTCGAACTCGCGACCCCGACCTTGGCAAGGTCGTGCTCTACCAACTGAGCTATTCCCGCTTAATCTTCGGCTTTCGCCCCGCATCTGCGAGATGAAATCCTTTGATAAGGATGGTGCTTTCAAATTTTGGAGCGGGAAACGAGACTCGAACTCGCGACCCCGACCTTGGCAAGGTCGTGCTCTACCAACTGAGCTATTCCCGCGTTACTGCATTTTTTGCCATATTTCGATGGCGTCGTAATTTGCATTTCTGCGTCGTTACGGGAGGCGCATTATACGAGAATTCGATGCCCCTGCAACCCCCTGACGATCACTTTTTTGCGTTTTTTGTTTAAATGGACATTTTCTCGCCATCTACGCCGCTGAATTGTATAAATAAGCGTCACAACGGGCAAAATCGCTTTTTCCGCCCGGCTGAATGACGCAAAATCGCTCGCATTATATTGCGGTGGCGCGACGTACAACGAGGCCACCACGACGCCAAACAGGGAATTAGCATGAGAAAAGTCCTCACCGTCCTGCTGCTGGGCACGCTGACCATCGGAACCGCGTCAGCCGAGACGCTCCATTTTGGCACCAGCACGGCCAATCCGCCGTTTGTCACCACCAACGGTAAAAATCAGCCCGTCGGCTTCGATATCGATCTCGCGCATGCCCTGTGCCAGCAGATGCAGGCGCAGTGCCAGTTCACAGCGCAGCGTTTCGATACACTGATCCCGGCATTGCGCTTTAAGAAGTTTGATGCGGTGATTGCCGGCATGGAAGTACTCCCGATGCGTGAGAAGCAGGTCGCATTCAGCCGTCCCTATCGCCAGGCCCTCTCCGGGGTGGTGATCGTCCACAAAGATGTCGCCCATACCTTTGCCGATCTGAAGGCTAAAAAAGTCGGTGTGGTGAAAGGCACGCTTCACCAGCGCTACCTGCGTGATAAGCAGAAAACTGTACAGGCTGTCCCTTACGACGATGTCGCCAGCGCCCTGGCCGCACTGAAAGCCGGCGAAATAACCGGCGTCATGGGCGACTTCGCCACCCTTGACGCCTGGCAACAAGAGAACCCTGACTACGCCATCATGGATGAGCGGGCCACCGACCCGGCTTATTACGGTAAACAGTATGCGATTGCAGTACGCAAAGACGACCCTGAGCTGCTGAACGCCATCAACGATGCCCTGACCGCGGTCATGGCGACGCCTGACTTCCAGCAGATGCAGCAAAAGTGGTTTAAATAACGCAGAAAAGTATACCGGGCCGCACACCAGGCCCGGTCGCGGTTTACAGCTTAATGAAATGTTCGCGATAGTAAGCCAGTTCGGCGACCGACTCGCGGATATCGTCCATCGCCTGATGAGTGCCCTGCTTTTTAAAGCCGTCGAGAATTTCCGGCTTCCAGCGGCGAGCCAGCTCTTTCAGGGTGCTGACGTCCAGATAGCGATAGTGGAAATAGGCTTCCAGCTGCGGCATGTACTTAAACAGGAAGCGACGATCCTGGCCGATACTGTTGCCGCAGATCGGCGATTTGCCCGCCGGCACCCACTGTTTAAGAAACTCAATGGTCGCCAGTTCGGCATCGTGCTCGCTGACGGTGCTGGCCTTTACGCGATCCACCAGACCGCTGCCGGTATGCGTCCGCACATTCCACTCGTCCATTAATGCCAGTTGGGCGTCTGACTGATGCACCGCGATGGTCGGCCCCTCAGCCAAAATGTTCAGGTTGGCATCGGTCACCAGGGTGGCGATTTCGATAATGCGATCGCGCTCCGGATCCAGCCCTGTCATCTCAAGATCGATCCAAATGAGGTTGTTTTCATTTGCACTCATGCTATTTTCCACCCTTCTTGCGTGACTATATTCATCTAAAATAGCGTGTATCATAGAGGTTTTGCCCCATCAGGGCGACCAGGAGCCAGTTCGATTGAGTAAAAATAAACTCTCCAAAGGCCAGCAGCGCCGCGTCAAAGCCAACCACCAGCGCCGTCTGAAAACCACTGCGGAGAAGGCCGACTACGATGACAACCTGTTTGGCGAAACGTCCGAAGGCATTGTCATCAGTCGCTTTGGCATGCATGCCGACGTCGAATCCGCTGACGGCAGCGTGCATCGCTGCAACATTCGCCGGACAATCCGGTCGCTGGTGACCGGCGACCGCGTGGTCTGGCGACCGGGTAAAGACGCCGCCGATGGCGTAAACGTTAAAGGGATCGTCGAGGCGGTTCACGATCGCGCCTCCGTCCTGACGCGTCCGGATTTTTACGACGGCGTGAAGCCTATTGCCGCCAATATCGATCAGATCGTGGTGGTTTCCGCGATCCTGCCAGAGCTGTCGTTGAATATTATCGATCGCTATCTGGTGGCCTGCGAAGCGCAGGATATCGAACCGCTCATTGTGCTGAATAAAATCGATCTGCTGGATGACGATGGTCTGCGCTTCGTCAATGAGCAAATGGATATCTACCGCAACATCGGTTATCGCGTGCTGCTGGTTTCCAGTCGTACTCAGGACGGCCTTAAGCCGCTGGAAGCCGCCCTGACCGACCGCATCAGTATCTTCGCCGGGCAGTCCGGGGTCGGTAAATCGAGCCTGCTCAACGCCCTGCTCGGATTGAACGAGGATCAGATCCTTACCAATGATGTCTCTGACGTTTCCGGCTTAGGCCAACACACCACCACCGCGGCACGCCTCTACCACTTCCCGCACGGCGGCGATGTGATTGATTCGCCGGGGGTACGTGAGTTCGGCCTTTGGCATCTGGAAGCGGAACAAATCACCAACGGCTTTGTCGAATTCCATGATTATCTAGGCCGTTGCAAATATCGCGACTGTAAACACGATACCGATCCTGGCTGTGCGCTTCGCGAAGCGGTAGAGAGCGGCAAAATCGCCGAAAGCCGTTTTGAGAACTACCACCGCATCCTGGAAAGCATGGCGCAGGTACAGGTAAAAACGCGTAAAAACTTTTCCTCGTCCGATGACTGATCATTAAGCTGGGCCTTACGCCAGGCGCTGCCCGATCGCGATCATTATGCAGCTCACGTGGATGCCATTTGGCGAGATTTACGTATAGAATCGTCCCCTTTTTTCAGGTCCCCGCCCGCGGGTGGGGTCAGGAACGACATATCATGGCCTGGAGGCTACTGTGTTAAACGATCTTAAACTTTCACTGCAATACATTCTGCCTAAACTGTGGCTCACCCGCCTCGCAGGCTGGGGTGCGAGCAAACGCGCAGGTTGGCTGACGAAACTGGTCATCGATCTGTTCGTGAAATACTACAAGGTCGATATGAAAGAGGCGCAGAAGCCGGACACCGCGGCTTATCGCACCTTCAACGATTTCTTCGTGCGCCCGCTGCGCGACGACGTTCGCCCGCTGAATACCGACCCCAACGTGCTGGTAATGCCGGCCGATGGCGTGATCAGCCAGCTTGGCGCCATTGAGGACGATAAAATCCTGCAGGCTAAAGGTCATGACTACAGTCTGGAAGCCCTGCTGGCCGGCAACTATCAGATGGCCGACCTGTTCCGTAACGGCAGCTTCGCCACCACCTATCTGTCGCCGCGCGACTATCACCGCGTACACATGCCGTGCAACGGCATCCTGCGCGAAATGATCTACGTTCCTGGCGATCTGTTCTCGGTTAACCATCTGACGGCGCAAAACGTCCCGAACTTGTTCGCCCGTAACGAGCGCGTCATCTGCCTGTTTGATACTGAGTTTGGCCCGATGGCGCAAATTCTGGTGGGCGCAACCATCGTCGGCAGCATCGAGACCGTGTGGTCCGGCACCGTGACCCCACCGCGCGAAGGTATTATTAAACGCTGGACCTGGCCCGCTGGCGACAGCGAAGGCTCCATCGCCCTGCTGAAAGGCCAGGAGATGGGCCGTTTCAAACTGGGTTCGACCGTGATCAATCTGTTTGCTCCGGGCCAGGTGAAGCTGGTCGACACGTTGCAAAGCCTGTCCGTGACCAAGATCGGCCAACCGCTGGCGACAGCAGTGGAAGCGACCGCCGCCGCTGAACCGGCGCCGTTACCGGAAGAAGAGATCCGCGCCGAACACCACGCCAGCCCGTTGGTTGACGATAAACAAGACCAAGGTTAATTCTTCAGCAAAAGGGTTATGCCGTGCGCCTGATATACACTTTCCTGTTGGCCTTGAGCCTCAGTTTCGGGGCGTACGCTGCGACAGCCCCGGATGCTAAACAGATAACCCAGGAACTGGAACAGGCGAAGGCGGCAAAGCCCGCCCAGCCTGAAACCGTTGAAGTTCTGCAGTCCGCGCTGAACGCGCTTGAGGAGCAAAAGTCGTCCCTCGAGCGCGCCCGTCAGTATCAGGACGTTATCGATAATTTCCCCAAACTGTTTCAAAGCCTGCGCTCCCAGCTCAACAATCTGAGCGAAGAACCGCGCCAGGTGCCAACCGGCCTGACCGCCGATGCGCTGAACCAGGAGATCCTGCAGGTCAGCAGCCAGCTGCTGGAATCGAGCCGCCAGGCGCAGCAGGAGCAGGATCGCGCGCGTGAAATCGCCGACTCCCTGAACCAGCTGCCGCAGCAGCAAACCGATGCCCGTCGTCAGCTCAATGAGGTTGAGCGCCGCATCGGCACACAAACCGGCAATAACTCCCTCGCCCAGGCGCAAAATCTTGCCCTGCAGGCGGAATCGGCGCGTCTGAAAGCGCTGGTGGATGAACTCGACCTTGCCCAGCTCTCCGCCAACAACCGCCAGGAGTTGTCGCGCGCACGTTCCGAGCTGGCGCAAAAGCAGAGCGAACAACTGGATGCCTATCTGCAGGCGCTGCGCAATCTGCAAAACAGCCAGCGCCAGCGGGAAGCGGAAAAGGCGCTTGAGAGTACCGAACTGCTGGCGGAGAACAGTGAAAACCTGCCGCCGGACATCACCGCCCAGTTTAAGGTCAACCGAGAGCTCTCCCAGGCGCTAAACCAACAGGCGCAGCGCATGGATCTGGTGGCGTCCCAGCAGCGGCAGGCGACGAATCAAACGCTGCAGGTGCGCCAGGCGTTAAACACCCTGCGCGAGCAGTCGCAGTGGCTGGGCTCCTCCAATCTGCTGGGCGAAGCCCTGCGCGCCCAGGTAGCGCGGCTGCCCGAACGCCCTCGCCCGCAGCAGCTGGATACCGAAATGGCGCAGCTGCGCGTGCAGCGTCTGCGCTTTGAGGATTTACTCAGTAAGCAGCCGCAGCTGCGGCAGATCCGCCAGGCCGACGGCGAACCGCTGACCAGCGAGCAGAACAAGATCCTGCAGGCGCAGCTGCGCACGCAGAACGAGCTGTTGAACTCGCTGCTGCGCGGCGGCGATACCCTGATGCTGGAGCTCACCAAGCTGAAGGTCGCCAACGGCCAGCTGGAAGACGCGCTGAAGGAGATCAACGAAGCCACCCACCGCTATCTGTTCTGGACTTCGGACGTCAGCCCCATCGGCTTCTCCTGGCCGCTGGAAATCGTCCAGGATCTGCGGCGCCTGATCTCCCTGGATACCATCAGCGAACTGGGTAAAGCCAGCGCGATGATGCTCACCAGTAAAGAGACCCTGCTGCCGCTGTTTGCCGCCCTGCTGCTGGTTGGCTTTAGCATCAGCTCGCGGCGCCATTTCACCCGCTTCCTTGAGCGCTCCAGCGCCCGGGTGGGGAAAGTCACCCAGGATCACTTCTGGCTGACGCTGCGCACGGTCTTCTGGTCGATACTGGTGGCTTCGCCGCTGCCGGTGCTGTGGATGACGCTCGGCTATGGTCTGCAGTCCGCCTGGCCCTTCCCGCTGGCGGTGGCGATTGGCGATGGAGTCACCGCGACGGTGCCTCTGCTGTGGGTGGTGATGATCTGCGCTACCTTCGCCCGGCCAAACGGGCTGTTTATCGCCCACTTCGGCTGGCCGCGTAGCCGCGTGGCGAAAGCGATGCGCTACTACCTGATGAGCATCGGGCTGATTGTGCCGCTGATTATGGCGCTGATCATGTTCGATAATCTTAACGACCGCGAATTCTCCGCTTCGCTGGGCCGCCTGTGCTTCCTGTTGATCTGCGGCGCGCTGGCGGTGGTCACCCTGAGCCTTAAGCACGCCGGTATTCCGCTCTATCTGGATAAAGAGGGGAATGGCGATAATATGGTGAACCGCCTGCTGTGGAACCTGATGCTTGGCGCACCGCTGGTGGCGATGCTGGCGGCCGCCGTCGGCTACCTCGCCACCGCTCAGGCGCTGCTTGCCCGTCTGGAAACCTCGGTCGCCATCTGGTTCCTGCTGCTGGTGGTCTATCACATCATCCGCCGTTGGATGCTGATCCAGCGCCGCCGGCTGGCCTTCGACCGGGCTCGCCATCGTCGCGCAGAAATTCTCGCTCAGCGCGCCCGCGGCGAAGATGAGCCCGTCCACGTCAGCAGCCCGGAAGGGTCGGTGGAGACGGAGGTCAGCGAGGTCGACCTCGATGCCATCAGTACCCAGTCGCTGCGGCTTGTACGCTCTCTGCTGATGCTGATCGCGTTGCTGTCGGTTATCGTCCTGTGGTCGGAAATACACTCGGCGTTTGGCTTCCTTGAGAATATCTCGCTGTGGGATGTGACCTCAACGGTACAAGGAGTGGAAAGCCTTGAGCCTATTACGCTTGGCGCGGTGTTGATTGCCATTCTGGTGCTGATCATCACCACTCAGCTGGTACGCAACCTGCCCGCGCTGCTGGAACTGGCGATCCTCCAGCATCTTGATTTAACGCCCGGCACCGGCTACGCCATCACCACCATCACCAAGTATCTGCTGATGCTGGTCGGCGGGCTGGTGGGCTTCTCAATGATCGGTATTGAGTGGTCGAAGCTGCAGTGGCTGGTCGCCGCGCTGGGTGTGGGTCTCGGGTTTGGCCTGCAGGAGATCTTCGCCAACTTTATCTCCGGCCTGATCATCCTGTTTGAGAAGCCGATCCGCATCGGCGATACGGTCACCATTCGCGACCTGACGGGCAGCGTTACCCGCATTAATACCCGTGCGACCACCATCAGCGACTGGGACCGGAAAGAGATTATCGTGCCGAACAAGGCGTTCATTACCGAACAGTTTATCAACTGGTCGCTGTCGGACTCGGTTACCCGCGTGGTGCTGACGGTGCCAGCGCCCGTGGATGCTGATACCGACGAAGTCACGAAAATTCTTATTGCCGCCGCACATCGCTGCTCGCTGGTCATCGATACCCCGGCGCCGGAGGCGTTTCTCGTCGACCTGCAGCAAGGGATCCAGATTTTCGAGTTACGTATTTTTGCCGCGGAAATGGGGCACCGCATGCCGCTGCGCCATGAGATGCATCAGCTGATTCTGGCGGGCTTCCGCGAGCATGGCATTGATATGCCGTTCCCTCCGTTCCAGATGCGTCTGGAAAGTATCGACGGCAGGCAAAGCAGTAAAACCATGACCTCGGCCGGAAAAACCAGCCGCCGTACGGCTGGTAGCCTGTAAACCTTTCCCTGCCCGGCGGCACCGCCGGGCAGGCTCTTTAACTCTCCATCACCAGCGCACCGGACGCCATGCGCCGACGGTAGCTTTCGTAGATCCCCAGCGCCAGCAGTGAGAAGAAGATCGGCCCACCGACCATCCACAGGGTGCTGTTCCAGTCCCCGCTGTCGATGACGGGTTGGATAATGGTGAAGATATTGGCGAAGGTCACCACCAGCAGCACCACGCCGGTCGCCAGCAGCATCGACGAACGGTTTTTGAAGATCACGAACGGCCGGTCAAGATGCGTTTTCGCCTTGAAGAACGGGAAGGCGATGGTCAGGAACAGATAAGGCAAGGTCATAGAGACATTGGCCATCAGCGTCAGCTTGTTATAAAACGCGGAAGCGCTATCCCCACCGAACGATACCAATACGATAAACACCCCGACCAGCAGACACTGCAGCCACATCGCCGCGGCGGGCATGCCGTTGACGTTGAGACGGGTCATCACCGACGGCCAGAGCGCTTTTGGCGTGCCCTGGATAATCGCTTTCAGGGGAGAATAGCTGAGGGTGAAGAACGCGCCGGTATAGGCGAGAAACATCGACAGGCCGGTAATACGGGCGAACCAGACCCCGGTCAGGGCTGACGCCGCAGGGGTCAGGTGCAGGGCCTGGCCCAGCGTCGTCCCGAGACTGGTCATCAGCACATAGGTGATGTTACCGAGGTTGGTCGAACGCGCGCCAAGCACCTGCTGCCAGTTGGCACTCACGCCCCACAGCACAATCGCCAGCGAGTAACCGATCGAGATAACGATCGCCGCGATGATAATGCCTTTGGCAAAGTTCTTTTCCGGCTTATCGGTCTTATCCACTAAGCCGCCGACCGCCTCAATTCCGCCGTAGGCAAAGATGGCAAACACTACAAACGACAGCATCGCCATGCCCGACTGATACCCGGGATTAGGCGAAAGGGTGAAGTTTAACGGCTGGGCGAAATGACCGCCGTTAAGCAGAAGGATCGCCCCGCTCACCAGCAGCAGCACCAGGTTCAACCCCATCACCGCGATACCGCCGACGGCGGTAATTTTAGCGATTTTATTAATCCCTTTGACGGCAATAAAGGTCACCACGACCATCCAACAGGCTGCCAGAATACCGACCGTCTGCGTCGGCGTCAGGCTACCGAGCGCCCAGGTCTGGGTTTTGTCCGCACCAAACAAAAAAGTAGATAGCGGGACCCAGATCTTAGCGGCGGTACTCACCATCCACACTACGTACGAGGCAAACCACATGAAGGTGCCAATGAAGGCAAAGCGCGGCCCGACGCTGTGGTTCATCCAGGAATAGATCCCGCCCTCTTCGCGACGATAAGCTGAGCCCATCTCCGCCATCATCAGCGCGAACGGAATAAAGAAAAAGAGAGCGGAAAAAAGATAAAACGGCATCGCGCTATAGCCCATCAGATAAAACGCCGACGGGCTGTTAGCAAAGCCAAACACCGAGGTGAAGATCATCAGAATCAGCCCAATCAGGCTCATCTTCTTGAGTTGTTGATGCATAAATCTATCCAAACGTGGGCATCGCCTGACGGCGACGCCTGGCCTCATAAAAAGAGCGCGGATAGTAGCAAAAGCACAGAGAGAAATTGTGGGTATTCGGGCTAAAATCGAAGGGCGATGGTCAGGTTCAGGGCTGGACTGTCACCTCCCCCCACGCGGCGGTGGAAGGAGGTGAAAAAGCGATCAGGCGCGGTCT
The DNA here is from genome assembly GCF_020526085.1 of Klebsiella africana. NCBI lineage: Bacteria > Pseudomonadati > Pseudomonadota > Gammaproteobacteria > Enterobacterales > Enterobacteriaceae > Klebsiella > Klebsiella africana. The sequence continues at coordinate 4,766,849 of NZ_CP084874.1, forward strand.
ACCGTAAAGGCGATGACCTCGCCGATACTTTCAGCGCCCAGCGCGAGCATGACCACACGGTCAACGCCCAGCGCCACGCCGGAGCAGTCCGGCAGACCCGCTTCCAGCGCCGCCAGCAGATTGTTATCGATGGGCTGCTGCGGAAGGCCGCGCGCGGCGCGTTTGCGGTTGTCCTGCTCAAACCGCAGGCGCTGTTCATGGGCGTCGGTTAGCTCGTGGAAACCATTCGCCAGCTCAATCCCTTTGTAATAGACCTCAAAGCGCTCAGCGACCCGATGATCTTCCGGGCTGATCTGCGCCAAAGAGGCCTGAGTCGCCGGGAAATGATAAATGAACGTTGGCCGATCTTTGCCGATATGCGGCTCCACGCCCATGGTGAACAGCAGTTGCAGCAGGGTGTCGCGATCTTCTTCAGTATCGGCGATATTGCTCAGATCCAGCTTCGCTGCGACTTCACGCAGCTGTGCTTTATCGGCAGAGAGCGGGTCAATTTCCAGATGGCGCTGAAACGCCTGCTGATAGGAGAGACTTTCCGCCGGCTGGCATTCCAGCACCTGCTGCAGCAGATCGTCCACCTCGTTGATCAGGCGATACATGTCATAGCATGGACGATACCACTCCAGCATGGTGAATTCCGGATTGTGATGACGCCCCATCTCTTCATTACGGAAGCTGCGGCACAGCTGGAAGACCGGGCCGCAACCCGCCGCCAGCAGGCGCTTCATGTGGTATTCCGGACTGGTCATCAGGTACAGGTTAAGCCCCTGAGAATGGCCTGGGCCGACGAAACGGGTTTCGAACGGGAACAAATGGATATCCGTTACCGTCGCCTGACTCATGCAAGGCGTCTCCACCTCCAGCACGCCGCGATCGGTAAAGAAACGGCGGATTTCCGCCATCACCGCCGCGCGTTTCAACAGATTGGGAATGGGTGCGCTCGGCTGCCAGGTTGCCGTCTCGCTCATGGTACTTTCTCCGATTGCAAATTAAGGGCACGAAGTCTACTCGCAACCGGCGAGTGAAACAAATTTTGTGCAATCTCCGGCAGATTACATGCCATTAATCTATCGTTAACCTTGACGCATAAATACCACTGATAAATAACCGCACATATCGATAAAAAAATCGAACACGTCAATTTTCCATACTGACCCTAAGGCTATACTCCTGTACCTATAAAGGAGCAGTGATACATTTTCGCCAGCCCGGCGGCGAAATACACTAAAACTGGAGGAATGTCGTGCAAACTTTTCAAGCCGATCTCGCCGTAATTGGCGCCGGCGGGGCAGGCCTTCGTGCCGCTATCGCCGCCGCTCAGGCCAACCCCAACGCTAAAATCGCCCTGATTTCTAAAGTCTATCCGATGCGCAGCCATACGGTCGCTGCAGAAGGGGGGTCCGCAGCCGTTGCCCAGGATCACGATAGCTTTGAGTACCATTTTCACGACACCGTCGCGGGAGGCGACTGGCTATGCGAGCAGGATGTCGTCGATTATTTTGTTCATCACTGCCCGACGGAAATGACCCAGCTGGAGCAGTGGGGATGCCCATGGAGCCGCCGTCCCGACGGCAGCGTCAACGTCCGGCGCTTCGGTGGCATGAAAATCGAACGCACCTGGTTTGCCGCCGACAAAACCGGTTTCCACATGCTGCATACTCTCTTCCAGACCTCCCTTCAGTTTCCTCAAATTCAGCGCTTTGACGAACATTTCGTCCTTGACCTGCTGGTCGATGACGGGCAGGCCCGCGGCCTGGTGGCGATGAATATGATGGAAGGCACCCTGGTGCAGATCCGCGCCAACGCCGTGGTGCTGGCTACCGGCGGCGCCGGGCGTGTCTACCGCTACAATACCAATGGCGGCATCGTCACCGGTGACGGGATGGGGATGGCCCTGGGCCATGGCGTGCCGCTGCGCGATATGGAATTCGTTCAGTATCATCCGACCGGCCTGCCGGGCTCCGGGATCCTGATGACCGAAGGCTGCCGCGGCGAAGGCGGGATTCTGGTCAACAAAAACGGCTACCGCTATCTGCAGGATTACGGCATGGGCCCGGAAACCCCGCTCGGCGAACCGAAGAATAAATATATGGAGCTGGGCCCACGCGACAAAGTGTCCCAGGCCTTCTGGCACGAGTGGCGGAAAGGGAACACCATCCCGACGCCGCGCGGCGATGTGGTCTACCTCGATCTCCGCCACCTCGGCGAGAAAAAACTGCTGGAGCGTCTGCCGTTTATCTGTGAACTGGCGAAAGCCTACGTCGGCGTCGATCCGGTGAAAGAGCCGATTCCGGTGCGCCCGACCGCGCACTATACCATGGGCGGTATTGAAACCGATCAGCAGTGCGAAACCCGGATCAAAGGGCTGTTTGCCGTAGGCGAATGCTCGTCCGTTGGCTTACATGGCGCCAACCGTCTGGGCTCCAACTCGCTGGCCGAGCTGGTGGTCTTCGGCCGCCTGGCCGGGGAGCAGGCTATGCAGCGCGCCGCTCAGGCGGGCGAGGCAAACGGCGCCGCCCTCGATGCGCAGGCTGCCGATGTGGAGCAACGCCTGAAAGATCTCGTCAACCAGGAGGGTAACGAAAACTGGGCGAAAATTCGCGACGAAATGGGGCTGTCGATGGAGGAAGGCTGCGGCATCTACCGGACGCCGGAGCTGATGCAGAAAACGATCGACAAGCTGGCTGAGCTGCAGGAGCGCTTTAAGCGCGTGCGTATTACCGATAACTCCAGCGTGTTCAATACCGATCTGCTTTACACCATTGAGCTGGGGCACGGTTTAAACGTTGCCGAATGTATGGCGCACTCGGCCATCGCCCGTAAAGAATCACGTGGTGCGCACCAGCGTCTGGATGAAGGCTGTACCGAACGCGACGACGTCAACTTCCTCAAGCACACCCTCGCCTTCCGCGAGGCCGATGGCACTACCCGTCTGGAATATGGCGATGTGAAGATCACCACGCTGCCGCCGGCAAAACGTGTCTATGGCGCAGAAGCGGACGCGGCTGAGAAGAAGGAGACCACCCATGGCTGAGATGAAAAACCTGAAAGTCGAAGTGGTGCGCTACAATCCGGAGGTCGATACCGCACCGCACAGCGCGTTCTATGACGTGCCTTACGATGAGCAGACCTCGCTGCTGGACGCGCTGGGCTACATTAAAGACAACCTGGCGCCAGACCTGAGCTACCGCTGGTCCTGCCGAATGGCAATCTGCGGCTCCTGCGGCATGATGGTCAATAAGGTGCCGAAGCTGGCCTGCAAAACGTTCCTGCGCGATTACACCAAAGGCATCAAGGTGGAGGCGTTGGCCAACTTCCCTATCGAGCGCGATCTGGTGGTGGACATGACCCACTTTATCGAAAGCCTGGAAGCCATTAAGCCGTATATCATCGGCAATAACCGCACGCCAGACCAGGGGCCAAACAAGCAGACCCCGGCCCAGATGGCGAAATACCATCAGTTTTCCGGCTGCATCAACTGCGGGCTGTGCTATGCCGCCTGTCCACAGTTCGGCCTGAACCCGGAATTTATCGGCCCGGCGGCGATCACCCTCGCCCACCGCTATAACGAAGACAGCCGCGACCACGGTAAAAAGGAACGCATGGCGCAGCTTAACGGCCAGAATGGCGTCTGGACCTGTACTTTCGTGGGCTACTGCTCGGAAGTGTGTCCGAAGCACGTCGACCCGGCGGCCGCGATCCAGCAGGGCAAGGTGGAAAGCTCGAAAGACTTTCTTATCGCCACCCTGAAACCACGCTAAGGAGTGCATTATGACGACGAAACGCAAACCCTACGTGCGGCCAATGACCTCCACCTGGTGGAAAAAGCTGCCGTTTTATCGCTTCTACATGGTGCGGGAAGGCACGGCGGTACCGACGGTATGGTTTAGCATTGTGCTGATTTATGGGCTGTTTGCCCTCAAGCACGGCGCCGAGAGCTGGGCAGGATATATCGAATTCCTGCAAAACCCGGTGGTGGTGATCCTCAACCTGATCACCCTGGCGGCAGCGCTGCTGCATACCAAAACCTGGTTTGAGCTGGCGCCGAAAGCCGCCAACGTCATCATCAAAGGCGAAAAAATGGGGCCAGAGCCGGTCATTAAAGGGCTCTGGGTGGTGACGGCGGTGGTCACTGTGGTGATCCTGTTTGTCGCCCTGTTCTGGTAAGGAGGCTGAGATGATTAATCCCAATCCAAAACGTTCCGATGAACCCGTATTCTGGGGGCTGTTTGGCGCAGGCGGCATGTGGGGCGCGATTGTCGCGCCGGTGATGGTGCTGCTGGTCGGCATCCTGCTGCCGCTGGGGCTCGCTCCGGCCGACGCCTTCAGCTATGAGCGTGTGCTGGCTTTTGCCCAAAGCTTTATCGGCCGCGCATTCATCTTTCTGATGATTGTCCTGCCGCTGTGGTGTGGGTTGCATCGTATTCACCACGCCATGCACGATCTGAAAATCCATGTGCCAAACGGTAAATGGGTCTTCTACGGCCTGGCGGCAATCCTCAGCGTCATCACCCTCGTTGGCGTGCTGTTTATCTGATCCTGCAAGAGCCCGGCTGCATTTCTGCTACCGGGCTCGCTTCATAGAAAAATCTTGCCGCCTTTTCCCTGCTGGACTCTACACTTAGCTTAAAAGCCAGCAAGGAGCATGCCATGCGTATCCTGCCGATAATCACCGCGATTGCCGTCTCGTTCCTGTCTGTCGCCTGCAGCACGCCCGCCCCGCCGCCGGGCGTCACCGTGGTCAGTCCCTTCGACGTTCAGCGCTATCTGGGTACCTGGTATGAAATCGCCCGCTTTGACCACCCTTTTGAAAGCGGTCTGGAAAAGGTCACGATCGCCTGGCACCCACGTGATGACGGAGGTCTGGATGTGGTGAATAAAGGTTATAACCCCGACCGCGGCATGTGGCAGAAAACGGACGGGGTAGCGTACTTTACCGGGGAGCCCAGCCGCGCCGCGCTGAAGATTTCCTTCTTCGGCCCTTTCTACGGCAGCTATAACGTCATTGCCCTGGATAAGGAGTATCGTTACGCGCTGGTCTGCGGCCCCGATCGCGACTATCTCTGGCTGCTGGCCCGGGCGCCGACCATCGCCCCCGAGGTCAGGCAGCAGATGCTGGACATTGCCACCCGACAGGGCTTTGATGTCAGCAAACTGGTCTGGGTCAATCAGCGCTATGATTAGTGCGCGCTGATCTTCAGGCCAATGATGCCGATCACGATACAGACAAGGCTGGCGATACGCATGGCGCTGGCGGACTCCCCTAACAGCACAATACCGGTCACGGCGGCGCCCACGGCGCCGATCCCGGTCCAGACGGCGTAGGCGGTACCTACCGGTAGCGTTTTCATTGCCCATGAGAGCAGCGCCATGCTGGCCACCATCGCCACGATGGTGATAACGCTGGGAACCAGACGGCTAAAGCCATGGGTATATTTCAGGCCGACGGCCCACACCACTTCCAGCAGGCCAGCGATAAACAAGACTATCCAGGACATAAGGCTCCTTGCTGGGGCCGTCCCCGGATGAGAAACGCTTACGGGTCGTCCCGTAAGGTGGATGAAAAGTCGTGGTGAGTATATCCAACGGAATGAGAGAAGTGAAGAACGGTACGGCGCTAAACCGTACCGTCGACGGCGTTTATTGCTGAGCTTTGGTTGCCGCGCCAGAGATTGCGTTGCCGCCGTCTGAAATATCCTCACCGACACCGCGCGTGGTGTTACAAGCGGTCAGTGCTGAAGAGAGGACCAAAACCGTAAAGAACGCTGCAATCGTTTTTTTCACCATAATGTCATCCTTAGTGTCAGTTTTGTTTTCATGCCCTATAAGCATAGACAAACCGTCCAAAGATGAAGGGATCTTTGCGATTTTTAAGAGAAAAGGAGTATGCGTGGAGGAAGCTGACATACCGGGAGGCAAGCGCCATTAACGAAACGGCAGGGAAATTCAGCTCACAGCGTGAGAGATAGCGTGACCCAGGCCCTGAATATCTTCACCCACACCGCGGGCGGTATTGCAGCCAGCCAACAGCGCGCTGCTCAGAAAGAGTAACACCAGGAGTTTAACGCTGCGCTTCATGTATCGTGCTCGTTGTGCCTGTACGAAAAGAGCGGCGCAGCACGGAGGCTACGCCGGTCATCATGACGCGAAATTACTTCACGCGGGATACGTATTCGCCAGAGCGAGTATCCACTTTGATCACTTCGCCAATCTGAACGAACAGCGGAACTTTAACCACCGCGCCAGTAGACAGGGTTGCTGGTTTACCGCCGGTACCCGCGGTGTCGCCTTTCAGGCCTGGATCGGTTTCTACGATTTCCAGCTCAACGAAGTTCGGCGGGGTGACCGCGATCGGCTGGCCGTTCCACAGGGTCACGATGCACTCAGCCTGATCCAGCAGCCATTTAGCGTTGTCACCGATCGCTTTCGCGTCAGCAGACAGTTGCTCGAAGGTTTCGTTGTTCATGAAGTGCCAAAACTCACCATCGTTGTACAGGTAAGTCAGGTTCATATCGACAACGTCCGCGCCTTCTGCGGAATCGGTAGATTTGAAGGTTTTCTCAACGCGGGTACCGGTCAGCAGGCGGCGCAGCTTAACGCGCGCGAACGCCTGGCCTTTACCCGGTTTAACGAATTCGCTGGCTTCTACCGCATAAGGTTCGCCATCTAACATGATTTTAAGACCAGCACGAAAATCGTTGCTATAGTAAGTCGCCATAAGGCCCTCTGAAATTGTTTAACTGGTAGCTAAGCCACAAAATGGCGCATATTGTAACCCTAAATACCCCATCCAGAGAAGATTGGATAACGCAACTTGCCAATGTTGTGACCAGTCCTGATGAACTGCTGCGTCTTTTAAATGTAGACGCTGATGAAAAACTACTGGCCGGACGCGAGGCCAGACGCCTGTTCCCGCTGCGCGTCCCGCGCGCGTTTATCGCCCGCATGGAGAAAGGCAACCCTAACGATCCGCTGCTTCGTCAGGTACTTACCGCCGAGGAAGAGTTTATCGTCGCCCCCGGCTACTCCACCGATCCGCTGGAAGAACAGCACAGCGTGGTGCCCGGTCTGTTGCACAAATATCGCAACCGAGCCCTGCTGCTGGTGAAAGGCGGTTGTGCAGTCAATTGCCGTTATTGTTTCCGCCGCCACTTCCCTTATGCCGAAAATCAGGGCACCAGGCGCAACTGGCAGACGGCGATGGACTACATCGCGGCGCATCCGCAGCTTGATGAAATCATCTTCTCCGGCGGCGACCCGCTGATGGCAAAGGACCATGAGCTTGACTGGCTGATGACCCAGCTGGAAGCTATTCCGCACGTTAAGCGCCTGCGTATTCACAGCCGCTTGCCGATTGTGATCCCGGCGCGCATCACCGAGACGCTGGCCAGCCGCTTCCAGCGTTCGTCGCTGCAGGTAATCCTGGTTAACCACGTCAACCACGCCAATGAAATTGACGGTGAGTTCCGCGCGGCGATGGCCATGCTGCGCCAGGCGGGCGTCACGTTGCTCAACCAGAGCGTGCTGCTGCGCGGGGTGAACGACAACGCGCAAACCCTGGCCGACCTCAGTAATGCGCTGTTCGACGCCGGGGTAATGCCCTACTACCTGCACGTGCTGGATCGGGTGCAAGGAGCGGCGCACTTCATGGTCAGCGATGATGAAGCCCGTGAAATCATGCGCGAACTATTGACCCTCATCTCCGGCTATATGGTGCCGAAGCTGGCGCGCGAGATCGGCGGGGAACCCAGCAAGACGCCGCTGGATTTAGGGCTGAAGCAGCGTTAGTACTTCCTTGTCTGTCAGTGCGCTCTGACAGACCGCTTTATGTGAAGGCATCGCCAGTAAGGAATTGATATCCCCTGGCGTGTCCTTATCAATACCTCCAGTTACGGGTCATTACCGACGTAACACTACCAGCACGATGATATTGATGATTATCATCACGACAATCAGCAAAATTAACCATGTGGGCATTTTAAAGGTAACATGTAATCGTTCCGCTACTTTCTCAGTTCCCTCCACGCTATTTTCTCGTACATCATCTTTCTGGTCTGGAAAATTTACGGGTAGTGGAAGCGTTAATTCAGGATCAAATTTTTGTCTGTCATTAGAAATGCTATCAGCACTTTTATTATTCTGGTAATACGTTAATCTTGCCCGATTCATATTCTCGCACTCTTCATCAGAAAGAGGAATGACCAATGTATTCGGGGCGACGCTAAAGCCTTTTTGCCGGACAGTAATAATGATATCCTCAGATAGCCCGGCTTTTACCAGCGATTTTCGCAGCAAAGAAATATTTTGATAGAACGTATTTTGCGAAACGACCACCCCCCGTGTTTCCCATACAGCCGCCAGGAACTCATCCCGTGAAATCACTTTGCCGCGATTCTGCAAAAGCAGCAGCAAACATCTGGCGGTAGGCGCATTAAGGCTGATGCACTCCCCGTCCCCGGCAAGCGGCCGCAGCTCATTCATATTGGCATTAAATATAATCTCCTGATTAATTATACACCCATTAAATAATACTGCTTCATCCATATCCTTGCCCCACGCAACCCTATTATCCATAATAAAATCAAATGATTTCAACCAAACGATTATGTGAAGATTATTGTTTCAGACGAAAACATGTTCATTTCACATTGAAGTTTAGCCCACAGGATACCGCAGATAAAAAACAAGCGATAGCTAACTTGCTTAATGGTCGCATTTTCAGATTAAATTAATACCAACAGGAATCCGCATCTCATTAGAAATGGGTAAGAATTAAATTCACGGGTGCTTCATCAACAATTCACAAGCATTTTTTGCACCAGACTTTTAAATTACTCCCGCTTCTCCATGGTTCGCTATGGCAAGCGATATGGTAGCGTCGTTCAACAGGATGATTGGTCTCAGCACTATATAAAGGAAGGCTGACGCTTATTTTCAATATCAATGCGAATGCATACTCCATTCCCTTGATAACTGTTATCGATTCTACACAGGACTAAGTATCTATATATGGATTAATTAAATGAAAAAGACAATCGTAGCTGTAATGGTCGCTGCATCTGCAGTACTGAGTGCTCAGGCAATGGCAACTAACACCGCTCAGGTAACTGTTCTGGGTGAAGTGTCAGACGCAGCTAACTCTTGCGTCGTGACTCCGACGGGTACCCTGAACAACGGTATCGTACAGCTGATCACTGTTACCACCACCGAAGCGAACGCTGAAGCGGCTGGTAAACTGTTCAAAACTCAGGACTTCGGTTTTGATGTTAAAGACTGTGCCCAAGGCAGCACTACACCGGTAACCGCTGTGACCGTAAATGTTAGTGGCACCTCCAGCAGCGATGCAACCATTCTGGACAACACCGCCGCTAACGGTGCAGCCGGTATCGGCATCGGTATCCAGCGCGTCAGCGATGCACATCGCGTAGCCTTCGACGGCTCCGACACTATGTCCGAAAGCTACTCTGCAACCAACGGTACTCAGCTGAAGTACACCACTGGTTATGTAAGAACTAACGCCGCGACTCCGGTTACCGAAGGTCCGGTTAAAGGTGTTGCGACCTTTACTATCGATTACACCCTCTAATTTTTCCCTAAAGGGTCCCGCTTCACGGCGGGCCCTTTTTTTGCATTCAGAGAAAAGCCATGTTCAGGACCTTATTAAATCTCACCGTATCCTGTGCATTACTCCTCAGCAGTATTGCTCATGCCGGTATTGTCGTTGAATCCACCCGCTACCTCTATAAGGAAGGTGCGCGTGAAATTACCGCGCAAATCGAAAATAAAGATGATATTCCCTATCTGATTAAATCCTGGGTTGAAACGCCTGCAGGGAAAGCGCCTTCGTTTATGGCTACCCCACCGCTTTTTCGTCTCGAGGGGAAACAACAGAATACGGTTCGTCTGTTTGCCACCGGCAACGTTAATGCGCCGACCGACCGGGAATCCATGTACTATTTTAACGTGATGGCGATTCCTCCGGCAGATGATGCCAAAGCGAATAACAATACTATTCAACTGGCGGTTCGTCACCGCATGCGTCTGGTCTATCGTCCCAAAACACTTTTCGACCTCTCCCCTAATACGGAAGCGAAAAAGCTCGAATGGCGTAAGGCCGGCAAAAAGCTGACCATCAAAAATCCGACACCGTTTTTCTTTTATTTCAATAGTATCCAGCTTGGTGGAAAAGAAGTGAAGCCGGAAGTCAACTCCGTCGCCCCAATGACGACCAAAGAAGTGACGCTAAAAGAAAATATTAATGCCTCCAGCATTACCTGGAAAGTAGTCAATGATTATGGCGGAGCAGGGTCGCTCTATTCCTCATCGCTGTAATAAGAAATTTATTTTATCATTATAGGGATGTGTCTATGCCAAATAAGAATAATGGATTATTCAAACTATCCACCGTCTTTCTCGCAATGCTTCCGGCATTGCTTTCTGGTTTGAGTAATAAAGCGCAAGCACGTGACTTTTTCGATCCCTCATTCATTAGCTCATTGAATGGTAGCGATCCATCAACTACTCCCGATTTATCCATATTTCAGACTCAGAACGCGCAGGCGCCAGGAGATTATCGGGTCGATATTATGTTTAATGGCCGCTACCTGGACACCAGGACGATAAAGTTTGTCGCCAACAATCGCGCCAGCAGCGATAACCGCGAACCAGCTCTGGTTCCCTGCCTGAGTCTAAAAGCACTCGCGGAATATGGCGTAAGGATAAAAGCCTTTCCAGAGTTAGCCGAGGATCAAAACGGCTGTGCAAACTTTTCTGTCATTCCGGACACAAAAGCGGATTTTGACTTTACCGCGCAGCGCTTAAATATCTCTATTCCGCAGGCGGCCTTATCCACCACCGCGCAGGGATATATTCCACCGGATCAGTTTGATGACGGCATCAACGCGTTATTGGTGAACTATCAGTTCAGCGGCTCAAACGACATGCAGGCCAATGATGAATACTACAGTCTGAATCTGCAGTCCGGCCTCAACGTTGGCCCGTGGCGCATCCGTAACCTCAGCACCTGGAATAAAAACAACAGCGGTGCCGGGGACTGGGATTCCGCCTATCTCTATATGCAACGCAGCATCCGCTCCATCAACAGTAACCTTGTGATGGGTGAGAGTTCATCGCTCAACGGTATCTTCGACAGCGTGCCATTTACCGGTATTCAGCTGGCCACCGATACGACGATGTTGCCGGAAAGTATGCGCGGCTATGCGCCAATTATTCGCGGTATCGCCAGAACCAATGCCCGCGTCATCATTAAACAAAACGGCTATCAGGTATACCAGACCTATGTCGCTCCCGGGGCGTTTGAAATCACCGATATGTACCCGAGCGGCGGTAGCGGCGACCTTTACGTCACAGTGGAAGAATCCGACGGATCGAAACAAGAATTTGTCGTGCCGTTCGCCACCCTGCCGGTGATGGTCCGTGAGGATCAGCTGGAATATGAGATCACATCTGGTAAATATCGCCCGTACGATGGCGGCGTCGATGAAACGCCGTTTACCCAAGCCACCGCGACCTACGGCGTCTCCAGCAGCCTGACGCTATATGGCGGCATGCAGGCGGCTTCGCGATATCAGGCGCTGTCGACAGGGCTTGGCTATAACCTTGGTGAACTGGGCGCCGCCTCGGCAGACGTCACCCAGGCCTGGTCAAAAATGAAAGAGGATGAAAAGACCTCCGGACAGTCCTGGCGCGTTCGTTACGGGAAAAACATTCTTGAAACGGGTACAAACGTGACCATCGCCGGCTACCGCTACTCCACCCGCGGATTTCATACTCTCTCGGAGGTCCTGGATAGCTACTCTAATGACGGCAACTACACTTCGCGCTCGCTGCGCAACCGTACCAATTTGACAGTTAACCAAAGCCTGGGTAAAGGTCTCGGTAGCCTGTCGATAAGCGGATTAATCGAAGATTACTGGGATGATAAGCGTACCAACAAATCGATTAGCGTGGGCTATAACGGCGGCTTCCGCAATGTGAACTACTACCTCGGCTACAGCTATAACCGCTATACCTGGAGCGGAGATAACTCCGGGAAAGATGCGCGGGACGACCAGCGCATTACACTGACCGTAACGCTGCCGCTGAGCAATTGGCTGCCTGGCACCTACACCAGCTATCAATTAACCAACAGCAATCCGGGATCAACCGATCAGTCTGTATCCATCGGTGGTAACGCATTGGAAAACGACAGTCTGGAATGGAGCCTACAGCAAGGGTACAGCAACCGCGAATACTACAGCGGTGATATGCGGGCGACCTATAACGGTGCCCGCGGCAGCGTCAACGCTGGCTACAGCTATGATCGCAGCAGCGAGCGCATTGACTACGGCGCCAACGGCAGTATTGTTGCTCATGTCGATGGCATCACTCTGGGTCAGGACATCACCGACGCAGCGGTACTGGTTAAAGCACCGGGGCTGGATAACGTCAGACTGACTAACGACAACACCATTTCTACCGACTATCGCGGCTACGCTATCGTCCCATACGTTACGCCTTATCGTCGCACCGATATTACGCTCGACAGCACCACGCTTGGTGAAGATATGGAACTGCCGGAAACCACGAAGAGCGTTGTTCCGACGCGCGGTGCCATCGTGCGTGCTAATTATGACGGCAATATCGGCCAGAGGGCCTTTGTGCATCTGAAAACCGCCAGCGGTCAGGACGTGCCTTATGGCGCGATGGTTCTACTCGCCGGCGACAGCAAATCGCAGCCAAGTATCGTCAGCGACGCCGGTATGGTCTATATGTCCGGGTTGCAGCAGACCGGGATCCTTAACGTCCAGTGGGGCAAAAGCGCCGCGCAGCAGTGCAATGCTTCATTTACTTTACCGGCCAGGGAAGGTAAGGCGACCGGTATTAGTCAAATCGAAACGGTTTGCCGTTAGTCATCTTTAGGGGAATTTATTGATGAAAAGAATATTTATTCTAATGACATTACTAATGCTTGGTAGCGAGGCTACTGCTAAGTGTACGTATGATGGTAATGCTAGACGCCAGGGGTTAACGCTAAGTAGTGTAAAAATACCAACGGATACATCTATTCCGGTGGGCACGGTATTGTATAGCCGTAAGTTTGGTATCGGTGCATACAAAACTTTTACTTGTAATAAGAATCTAAATGACCAATATATTATTAACATCGGTGCTGCCGTCGTTCCAGGTGTCACCGGCCTTCAGGGGGGGCCGGTATATGAAACAGGAATCGATGGGATCGGTTTCCAGGTCTCAGATTTATTGCGCAGTAAGAACGGCTCTCTGGTTGCCGCCGAGGCGGGCTCAACGCTTGTTCCTATATCCAGTTCATCTGAGAATAATTATAAATTTATTACAGTATGGTTAATAAAAACTAAGACCGTAATTGATACTAGTACTAAGTCTTCTTCAAACCCCTCCGTATCCTTCTCCGTTGGAAATATACAAACCAACCCAAGCGCCAGCGAGAGATTATTATATGAAGCAACATCAATCACAATCAAAGACATTAACTATCGGACTACATCGTGTAATATTTCTACGCCACGTTCGCAAGTCACTCTGAATCGTATCGAAAAAACACTACTCATGTCTCTGGCTCGAGGTGCAATAACACCATCGCAAAAGACCATTGCCATGAACATTAGCTGTCCGAATGATTCTATAGGAAACACGGTCACCTATTGGTTTAACCCGATCGGCGGGGTTAGTGTTTCAGGTAATGGTATTGTTGACAATATGTTTACTGGCAGTGATGCTGCCAATAATGTAGGGATTATATTCAAACTATCAGGTAGCCCAGTGGTTTTCTATGACACTGACGCTTACAATTATAAAATAAATACCAGTAACGACCTCAATAAAACCATTAACCTGACAGCGGATTATTATCGACAAAGTGATAGCAGCCCCGATATTACATTGGGCTTTGTTAAAGGAATGATGGAAGTTGTGATTCAAGAAGACTAATTATCATCAAAAACCTCTCGGGGCATGAATAGGTTTCTAATACATTAAAATAATTGGGGCATCCATTGCCCCAAAGCATTAAAACAAAGAGAATAAAATACCGCCCTTAACCTATTAAAAACATAGACAAAATATCCAAAACTATTAAACAAAATCATGATATAGAACATTAATAGCATCATGCAATCACATAAAACCATTGTGCAGCTCTTTTTTTAGCTGAACACACATCAACAAAAAATTAAGACATAAAATGAATCTCAACTTCTTTATTCACATACAATTCATAATGTTTTTATTGAATAAATTAAAAACTTCCTCTAATGTCTTTCACCGGGCGATTACTTAGATCGGCCCGTAATTATCAACTTATAATATTATTTAAGGGAATAATAGCTATGAAACAATTAACAATTTTTGAAATGGAATCAATCGCTGGTGGTACCTTTGATCTTGCTGATGCAGCACAGTTAATTACGCAAGCGGTTGGTGGAGCGATCGTTGGTGCCATTGGTTTGGGTTTAGTAGGTACAACTCTCGGTGGTCGTTATGCGGGTTCTAACGGCGGTCTTCTTGGTTTCGGTCTTCTTGGTAACGCAGTCGGGTTCCTTTGGGGATTATTCGCAGGTGCCGTTGGAGGTGGCGTCGTAGGAGCAATGGTTGGTTATGATACTGCTATAGGTTATTTCAAAGACGGTGTTGCAGGTCTTATTGATGGTACCTTCAATCTCTGGTCATAATTGTAATATATAACACCCCCTAAAGTGTTACCCAAAGGTCTGGATCTTCCAGACCTTTACTCACTAGACAATATAAATGAAAAGAATGGTATGCTATCGGAAATTTTTAGAAAAGAAGCCATTGAGTATAAAAAGCACCACTGGAAAGGAAAGGCATTGTTGTTATCAGGGGCCCCTGCATGGTTGGTTACTCTATTAGCATTCTTATTCCTTGTATCACTTATACTTTCACTCATATTTTTCACTTTTACTCAACGTATCGATGTGCGGGGTGAGATTATTACGCTTCCTCACTCAGTTAATGTCTTCGCACCACAGCAGGGTTTCGTTGTCAATCAGTACGTAAAAGAGGGAGATATTGTTAAAAAAGGGCAAACTCTCTATAAACTGGATGTTTCCCGGAATACCATTAATGGTAATGTCAACTTAGAACAGATTGAAGTCATCAATGAAAAAATAGCCAATGCACAGGATATTATCAGTAAACTTTCATATAATAAATCTGAAACTCTCAATGCACTGGACAAACAAATAAAGACCATCAAAGACTCACTGGTAGAAACTAATCGTATGCTGACAAATGCTCAAACGGGTCTAAAAAAAATGCACACCAATCTTTCTAGCTACGATAAATATCTGAAAGATGGTATGATTACCAAAGATCAATATAATTATCAACATTCATTATATTTCCAGCAACAAAGCACCTATCAATCTCTGGTAAGCCAAAAGATGCAGCTGGAATCCCAACTAACACAGACCAATAGCGATAAAGTCACTAAAGCAGCAGACTTTGACAATCAAATATCAAGCCAAAATAACCAAATTAACGATTATAAAAATCAGCTGGTGGAATCAAACGCTAATGGTAATATTATTATAAAAGCGACTACTGACGGAAAAATTGAGTCATTAGCCGTCACCAAAGGTCAAATGGTGGAAAACGGGAGCAGCCTTGCCCAGATTAAGCCAACAGGAGATATCGAGTACTACCTTATCCTTTGGTTGCCAAACAATACTATCCCTTATGTTAAACCTGGGGATACGGTAAATATTCGCTATGATGCATTTCCATCTGACAAATTCGGTCAGTTTCCAGGGAAAATTGTAAGTATATCTTCCGTTCCAGCATCTCGGCAGGAAATGTCAGAATATACTAACGTCAATAACGGTACGAATCAGCAGGAGCTCGCTCTCTACAAGGCCATTATTAAAATTAAAGATAAAACTTTTAGTTATAATGGGAAAACACTCACTTTATCTAATGGTTTAAAAGCCCAAGCTGTTGTATTCCTCGAAGAACGCCCGCTTTATATGTGGATGTTTACCCCTTTTTATAAAATGACACAAAGCGTAAGTGGTCCGATCGATGAATAAAGAACTGTTTAAAAAAATTACGGATAAGCTGAATTTCTCGCTCCGGCATAAAGCGCCGATTATTTTACAGTCCGAAGCATCTGAATGTGGCATTGCATGCCTGGCCATGGTTTGCGGCCACTATGGTCTGGACATTGACCTGTTCAATTTTCGCCAACGTTATGGCAGCCCTTCGCAGGGTGTTACACTCATGTCGTTGAGCAAAACGGCAGAGCGTGCTGGATTAAAAGCGCGGGCTTTATCTCTTGACCTAGATGAGATCAAACAACTTAAGTTACCTTGCATTATTCACTGGGGTATGAACCATTACGTTACGCTCACAAAGGTACGTAAATGCAGCTTTATCGTTCATGATCCCGCGCTGGGTAAACGAGTCATTGGTGTTCAGGAAATGTCGAATAACTTTACCGGTGTTGCCCTGGAGCTTTGGCCCGATCATAATTTCCAGCAGGAAAAATCTAAGTCCCGTCTGCGCCTGTTAGATCTGATGCGTAATATTGTCGGTCTAAAGTCGGCACTGCTGAAAATTTTTGCTTTCTCAGTGATCGTTGAAGCTATTGGCTTACTGCTGCCAATAGGGACTCAACTGGTTACCGACCATGTGATTATAGCTCACGATCAGAGCCTACTATCCGTAATCTGTATCGGTCTGGTCTTTTTTACTCTATTTCGCACCTTCATCAGTATGCTGCGTGCATGGACGTCGTTGACACTAAATACGCTGACCAATATTCAGTGGAAAACCACCCTGTTCGACCATCTGGCCAGCCTGCCCCTATCGTTCTTCGAAAAACGTCACTTAGGCGATATTCAGTCACGTTTTTCCTCCCTGGATACTATCCGCTCAACATTTACCAATAGTATCGTCAGTGGCATTATTGATTCGATCATGACTATTGGTCTGCTGGTGATGCTGACACTGTATGGCGGCTGGCTGACCTGGGTCGTTGTTGGTTTTACTCTATGCTATGCAATAATACGTCTTGCAACCTACCGATTTTATCGCCGCGTTGCTGAAGAACAGGTTATTAAAGGCGCACGCTCTAGCTCGCATTTTATGGAGTCGCTATATGGCATCTCAACCATCAAGGCACTGAACCTAAAAGAACGTCGTTCCCAGCACTGGCTCAATATCAATATCGAGGCCTGTAATGCAGGTATTAAACAAACGCGTTTTGATATGTTATTTAGTGGGATCAATACCTTCATTACTGCTATTGATCAAGTAGCCGTGCTCTGGCTGGGCGCGATTATGGTTATTGATAACGAAATGACTCTCGGGATGTTTATGGCTTTTAACGCCTATCGTGGTCAATTTTCACAGCGCGCCTCCAGCCTGGTCGATCTGTTTATGCAACTACGTATGCTCTCTCTGCATAACGAGCGATTATCAGAGATTGTCTTCAGTGAACCTGAAAAAGAGCTTCCTATACGAGAAGTCTTTTCTACGGAGTTAGGTGCCAAACTGGAAGTCAAAAATCTTTCTTATCAATATGACCCTTTTTCTCAGCCAATATTTTCTAATTTAAATATTACGGTGGATCCCGGGGAGTCCGTTGCTTTAATTGGACCTTCTGGTGTCGGTAAAACCACTCTTTTAAAAGTGATGTGTGGCTTACTTTCACCGACCAGTGGTGATGTGTTAGTCGATAATCTCGATATCACCAAGATCGGTTTGAATAACTATCGTCACGGTACCGCCTGCGTTCTGCAAGAGGATCGTCTTTTTTCCGGCTCGCTTATTGATAACATTAGTGGCTTCGAAGATAACGTCGACCTTAATTTTGTGATGGAGTGTGCCAAACGCTGCAATATTCATGATGAAATCATGAAAATGCCGATGGGCTATGAAACTATTATCGGCGAACTCGGTCTGGGCATCTCTGGGGGGCAAAAGCAACGTATATTGATCGCACGTGCCTTATACCGTAAACCTAGCATTCTGTTTATGGATGAGGCCACCAGCCATCTCGACCTAAAAAATGAATCCGTTATCAATCAATCTATATCAGCGTTAAATGTCACACGAATTATTGTCGCGCATCGGCCATCAACCATCGCATCCGCCGATCGCGTTATCGATCTTTCACAGTCGAAGACACTCGCACTCATTTGAAAAGGAGAAAACGATGCAAGGAACGTTTATTGGATTTAATACTGCAGGCATTACTTTCGAGGAACGATTTTTAGCGTTGTTGCTGAAGGTCAAGACGGGAAAGGGCTCTGATCAGCTCTACTATCTTCAGGCGCCTGTACTTGCCGATCTGCTGCTGATATTGCAGAGCAGAATGGTTGTAATTCTCCAACGATATGAAGTCGAAGGGGAGGCCTATAAAGACGAGCTTATCACTTATAACGAGACACTTGTTGCCAATATCCCCACTGTAGAAATGGCAGAAGTACAACAACCGTCCCCGCAGCGACGTATTATGTCTATTACGCTAAAGGCTGGCGAAACACAATCAACGCTAATTCTAGTGTTACAGGGCGGGGAAATTAACACTTTACATATTGACGATATGCAGGTCGAAGCTCTGATAATAGCTATTCAGCAAGCTTTAAAAACAGTCGGCGATCAGGAGGTTATTGAGTACTTAACTTCAAATATGGATTTTTTAATATGCTACACTGTCGACTTGACTACCCAGCCGAATATTGACTACCAGCAACACACTCAGGAAGACTGGAAGCTAAACCTATTTTCTCATTATCTGGGCGTGCTGTACTGCTGCGAGACAGACGAAGGCAAGAAAATTGTCTCCGGGGCGGTGGTCAAAACCAGCGCCCCGCATTTATCAGAACTGGAAAATAACGTTGTGACGCGGATTATCGAGAAAAGCCCCAAGCTCAAGGCGATGCACGCGGAGCTGGCGCCATGTCAGATCTTCAGTACTGTCATTCCTTCCCAGCCGGGAAGAATGCTCAGTCTGGAAGAGTGCCTGCGTCCCCTGCACGCCTTCTACCTTGAAAAGAAAGCAGAGCTTAACGCCTGATCCTCATCTAGCGACCACGCCTCTCTCCGCGCTTACAGAGAGAGGCGTCACGCATCAGTTCGGGCACTTATAAACCTGGCCGTTCATTTCGCTGTCGGTAGGTACAAAGCTCGATAACAGGTTTTGTGTCGGGCTGCTGACGCCGTAGATCACGTTGCCACCCATGGCTGCCGCCTGGTTGCGCAAGGCGTTCGCCGCACCGCGCATGGAACCACCCTCATCGCCATTCTGGCCGGAGAGCCAGTTGCTCTGTTTACCTGTCGCGGTCCCTAACAGCTGACACTCTGCGCCGGGCTTCTCCTGCACGAAGCGCACATTCTGGCCGGCAGAGGTTAATTCATTGCTGGAACTGCAACCTGCCAACAGTAAGGCTGCGCCGACAATCCCTGCTAAATATTTTACCTGCATGTTATTCCCCATGATCGATGAGCTGGACGCACTGGCCCGGATGTAAATCTATCATCCTTCAAACTGCGTCGGCATGAGCCGCGTTCATTCCCTCCCCGGCAGCGCTTACCAGGTCGCTACCGAAACGGAGGTGCTTGCCGCTCTGATGCAGCTTAAATGATTTTTATGTATAAGCCTTATACTAAAAAGCGCGCCAAAAGAAAAACCCCCAGCCATTGCTGGCCAGGGGTTTCTGCTTTTTTATGCCGTAGAGCGCACGATTACATCATGCCGCCCATACCGCCCATGCCGCCCATGCCGCCAGCAGCACCTAAGTCAGGCGCGTCGCCTTTCGGCAGGTCGGTCACCATGCACTCGGTGGTGATCATCAGGCCAGCCACGGAAGCCGCGTACTGCAGTGCAGAACGGGTTACTTTGGTTGGGTCCAGGATACCGAAGTCGATCATGTTGCCGTATTCTTCAGTTGCTGCGTTGTAACCGTAGTTACCGTCGCCTGCTTTCACGTTGTTTGCCACAACAGACGGCTCTTCACCGGCGTTGGACACGATCTGACGCAGCGGTGCTTCCATTGCGCGCAGCGCAACTTTGATACCGACGTTCTGATCTTCGTTCTGACCGGTCAGGCCAGCGATTTTCGCTGCAACGCGAACCAGCGCTACGCCACCGCCAGCCACCACGCCTTCTTCAACCGCAGCACGGGTTGCGTGCAGGGCGTCGTCGACGCGTGCTTTTTTCTCTTTCATTTCAACTTCGGTAGCGGCACCGACTTTGATCACTGCCACGCCGCCAGCCAGTTTAGCGACACGTTCCTGCAGTTTTTCACGATCGTAATCGGAAGTCGCTTCTTCGATCTGCTTACGGATCTGAGCAACACGGCCCTGGATTGCGGATTCTTCGCCAACGCCATCGATGATGGTGGTGGTGTCTTTGTTGATAACCACACGTTTCGCCTGGCCCAGGTCTTCCAGAGTCGCTTTTTCCAGCTCCATACCGATCTCTTCAGAGATAACGGTACCGCCAGTCAGCGTAGCGATGTCCTGCAGCATAGCTTTACGACGGTCGCCGAAGCCCGGAGCTTTCACCGCAGCCACTTTAACGATGCCGCGCATGGTGTTAACCACCAGGGTCGCCAGCGCTTCGCCTTCAACGTCTTCAGCGATGATAACCAGCGGTTTGCCTGCTTTCGCTACGGCTTCCAGAACCGGCAGCATTTCGCGGATGTTGGAGATTTTTTTGTCAGCCAGCAGGATGAACGGGCTTTCCAGCTCAACGGCACCGGTGTCCGGCTTGTTGATGAAGTATGGAGACAGGTAGCCGCGGTCGAACTGCATACCTTCAACTACGTCCAGTTCGTCTTCCAGACCGGTACCGTCTTCAACGGTGATCACGCCTTCTTTACCAACTTTATCCATCGCTTCCGCGATCAGTTTACCGACGGTTTCGTCGGAGTTAGCGGAGATGGTACCTACCTGAGCGATAGCTTTGGAGTCAGAGCACGGAACGGACAGCGCTTTCAGCTCTTCAACTGCAGCCAGGACTGCTTTGTCGATACCGCGTTTCAGATCCATCGGGTTCATGCCTGCTGCAACAGCTTTCAGGCCTTCGTTCACGATAGCCTGAGCCAGTACGGTTGCGGTGGTGGTACCGTCGCCTGCTGCGTCGTTCGCTTTAGAGGCAACTTCTTTCACCATCTGCGCGCCCATGTTTTCGAACTTGTCTTCCAGTTCGATTTCACGTGCAACGGAAACACCATCTTTGGTGATGGTCGGCGCGCCGAAAGATTTGTCCAGAACCACGTTACGGCCTTTCGGGCCCAGGGTCACTTTAACTGCATCTGCCAGTACGTTTACGCCGCGCAGCATTTTTACACGAGCGTCGTTACCGAATTTTACGTCTTTTGCTGCCATTTCTTTTATTCCTCAAATTCGTTCAGGGTCGTGCGAATTAAGCTTCAACAATTGCCAGGATGTCGCTTTCGGACATGATCAGTACTTCTTCGTTGTCGATCTTTTCAGTCTTCACGCCGTAGCCATCGTTGAAAATCACGATGTCACCAACTTTAACGTCCAGCGGCTGCACGGTCCCGTTTTCCAGGATGCGGCCTTTACCGACAGCGATGATTTCGCCACGCGTTGACTTAGCTGCTGCAGAACCGGTCAGAACGATGCCGCCCGCAGATTTGGTTTCAACTTCTTTACGTTTGACGATCACACGATCATGTAACGGACGAATACTCATTGATAGCTCTCCTTCGAGAAAGTCATTATCAGTTATGGGTGACGCCGGGCCGAACGCGGTTTACCGGCTAGTGCAGAGAGAGATGGGGATGGCCATTTCCGGCTTCAAGGGCAAAATTAAAAAAAATTTTTACCTTTGCGCTGGCGCACAAAAAGCGGCCAGGCCAGGCAATCGGTCATAAGGAAAAGCGATTGTGATACTCTCTTTTTTTTCACTGGCGCAGGATTGAATCATGAGTGGTTTAAAACAGGAGTTAGGGCTGGGACAGGGAGTTGGGTTGCTTTCCACCTCATTGCTGGGTACCGGCGTCTTCGCCGTCCCGGCGCTGGCGGCGCTGGTCGCTGGTGATAACAGCCTGTGGGCATGGCCGCTGCTCATTCTCCTCGTTTTCCCGGTCGCCATCGTCTTCGCCCTGCTGGGCCGCCATTTTCCCAGCGCGGGCGGCGTGGCCCACTTTGTCGATATGGCCTTTGGGCCACGTCTGGCCAGCGTCACCGGCTGGCTGTTTTTATCGGTAATCCCGGTCGGACTCCCCGCCGCTCTGCACATCGCCACCGGTTTTGGCCAGGCGCTGTTCGGCTGGCATGATGCGCAGCTGCTGCTGGCAGAGCTGGGCACCCTGGCCATCGTCTGGTGGGTCGGTTCGCGTGGCGCCAGCTCCAGCGCCAACCTGCAGACGCTGGTTGCCATACTGATTGTGGCGCTGATCGTCGCCGTCTGGTGGCGCGGTGGAATAAGCCCGGCGCAGATCCCCTTCCCGGCCCCGGCGGAGATTGACCGCGGGCAGCTCTTTTCGGCGCTGTCGGTGATGTTCTGGTGCTTTGTCGGTCTGGAAGCCTTCGCGCACCTCGCCTCGGAGTTTAAACATCCCGAGCGTGATTTCCCCAGGGCGCTGATGATAGGCCTGCTGCTTGCCGGCTCGGTCTACTGGGCCTGTACCGTGCTGGTGCTGCACTTCCACGCCTTTGGCGAGGAGATGGCGGCGGCGGCGTCATTACCGAATATCGTGGTCCGGCTGTTCGGCGTTGAAGCGCTGTGGGTGGCCTGCGTCATCGGCTATCTCGCCTGTTTCGCCAGCCTCAACATCTATATTCAAAGCTTCGCCCGCCTGGTCTGGTCACAGGCACAACATAAGCCAGAAAGCTACCTTGCCCGCCTGTCGCCGCGGCAGATCCCGCGCAACGCCCTTAACGCCGTGCTGGGCTCCTGCGTGGTGAGTACCTTGTGTATCTATCTGCTCGATATCAATCTGGACGCGCTGATCGTTTACGCCAATGGGATTTTCATCATGATCTATCTGCTGTGCATGCTGGCGGGCTGTCGTTTGCTGCGCGGACGCTATCGGCTATTGGCGGTGGTGGGCAGTATTCTCTGCCTGCTGCTGCTGGCGATGGTCGGCTGGAAAAGTCTGTACGCGCTGATCATGCTCGCGGTGCTGTGGCTGTTTTTACCGAGGCGCAAGCTGGCGACGGGAAGCATATAGACCAGGAAAGAAAGCGGCCCGGACGCATCTGCTGACCGGGCCGGGGGGATGTTAATCGCGGCGATCGTCCTTATGGTCCAGACGGTCGTGCTGCTCATCCTTGCGCTGGAACTCCCCTTCGAAGGTATCTCCGCCGCCAGTTCCGGCGCTAAAGCCGCCGCCCGGCATTCGACTGAAGCGCAGATGCGGCATCAGCTTCATCGTCAGGTGCTTTTGCACCGGCGGCAGAAGCAGCAGCAGGCCGAGGAAGTCGGTAAAGAATCCCGGGAGCAACAGCAGCAGACCAGCGATAATCAGCGATACGCTCTTGATCATCTCCGCCGCCGGGCTCTCGCCCGCGGCCATCTTCTGCTGCATCAGCAGGAAGTTTTTGAAGCCCTGGTTACGCACCAGCGACATCCCTACCACTGAGCTAAAGATCACCAGAATCAGCGTCATAAAGACGCCCAGCACGTGCGCGACCTGGATAAAGATCGATATCTCAATGTAAACGTAAAGAAAAAAGGCAATAAACGGAATCCAACGCACTGGCGTCTCCTTCATCGACGGACGCTGCGTTCAGCGCCCGTAATCATCAATTTGCTGATCGCATCCCACTAAGATGGGGGTACTGCGCGAATTTTCAATCAGCGGAAATGCTTATTTTTATCAGGAATAGAAAAGCGGTGATTCATTTCACAGATTAATAAATCTTCACATACCCGCGATGTAATAAGTGATCAAGCTTACTGATATTCGCTATCATCAGCATATGATCTTGGGCACCGGGCCGGTTAAGGAAATAATCGTCGGCCAGAAAATATACTGAATCCTGGATATTCTGTGTATTTGGTGAATTCATTGGCAGCTTGAAAAGAAGGTTCACATGTTAAACAACATTCGTATCGAAGAAGATCTGTTGGGCACCAGGGAAGTTCCCGCGGACGCTTACTACGGCGTTCATACTCTGCGAGCGATTGAAAACTTCTACATTAGCAACAGCAAAATCAGCGACATACCAGAATTCGTGCGCGGCATGGTGATGGTGAAGAAAGCCGCGGCGCTGGCGAACAAGGAGCTGCAGACCATTCCCAAAAGCGCGGCAAATGCGATTATCGCCGCCTGTGACGAAGTCCTGAACAACGGCAAATGCATGGACCAGTTCCCGGTCGATGTCTTCCAGGGCGGGGCCGGCACCTCCGTAAATATGAACACCAACGAAGTCCTGGCAAACATCGGCCTTGAGCTGATGGGCCACCAGAAAGGCGAATATCAGTACCTAAACCCAAACGATCACGTCAACAAATGTCAGTCCACCAACGATGCCTACCCCACCGGGTTCCGCATTGCGGTGTATGCCTCCATCCTTAAGTTAATCGATGCGATTAAACAGCTGGGCGAGGGCTTCCAGGCGAAAGCCGTGGAGTTCCAGGACATCCTCAAAATGGGCCGCACTCAGCTGCAGGATGCCGTGCCGATGACCCTCGGCCAGGAGTTCCATGCCTTCAATGTGCTGCTTAATGAAGAGACCAAAAGCATTCTGCGCACTGCGGAATTACTGCTGGAGGTGAACCTCGGCGCAACCGCCATTGGTACTCGCCTCAACACCCCGGACGGCTATCAACAGCTGGCGGTGCAGAAGCTGGCGGAAGTGAGCAACTTACCGGTCGTCCCGGCAGAAGACCTGATTGAAGCCACCTCGGACTGCGGGGCGTACGTTATGGTTCATAGCTCGCTGAAACGCCTGGCGGTGAAACTGTCCAAGATCTGTAACGACCTGCGTCTGCTCTCTTCCGGACCGCGCGCGGGCCTTAACGAAATCAACCTGCCTGAGCTGCAGGCTGGCTCTTCTATTATGCCGGCCAAGGTTAACCCGGTGGTGCCGGAGGTGGTCAACCAGGTCTGCTTCAAAGTTATCGGCAACGATACCACTGTGACCATGGCCTCCGAAGCCGGCCAGCTGCAGCTGAACGTGATGGAGCCGGTCATCGGCCAGGCGATGTTCGAGTCCATTCATATCCTTACCAACGCCTGCTACAACCTGCTGGAGAAATGCGTTAACGGCATCACCGCCAATAAAGCGGTATGTGAAGGCTACGTGTATAACTCCATCGGCATCGTCACCTACCTCAACCCGTTTATTGGCCACCACAATGGCGATATCGTCGGCAAGATCTGTGCCGAAACCGGCAAGAGCGTACGGGAAGTGGTGCTGGAGCGCGGACTGCTGACGGCGGCGGAGCTGGATGATATTTTCTCCGCGCAAAACCTGATGCATCCCGCTTATAAAGCAAAGCGTTATACCGATGAAAGCGAACAGTAATCTTTCAGGCTAGTCATTCAAAGGCATGTCAGCGATGACATGCCTTTTTTGCTTTTTAGTTTTACTAAAATACAACAATTCAATATCAACTTGTTAAAAAACAAGGAAGGCATATATGTTTGGTGCAGAACTGGTTATTGTCCTGCTGGCGATTTATCTCGGCGCCAGGCTCGGCGGCATCGGTATCGGCTTTGCCGGTGGCCTTGGCGTCCTTGTCCTGACGCTTATTTTCCAAATTAAACCGGGCGCAATCCCCTTCGACGTTATTGAAATCATTATGGCGGTGATTGCCGCTATCGCCGCCATGCAGGTCGCCGGCGGGATGGATTATCTGGTTAGCCTCGCCGAACGCATGCTGCGTCGCCACCCGAAGTACATTACCTTCCTTGCCCCGCTGGTGACCTGGTTTATGACCGTGCTCGCCGGCACCGGCCATACCGCCTTCTCCACGTTGCCGGTGATCACCGAAGTGGCCAAAGAGCAAGGTATTCGTCCATCTCGTCCGCTGTCGATTGCGGTGGTGGCCTCCCAGATAGCGATCACCGCCTCGCCTATCTCCGCGGCGGTGGTGTTCTTTGCCGGGCTCCTTGAGCCGCTGGGCGTCAGCTACCTGATGCTGCTGGCCATCTGTATTCCCGTCACCCTGCTGGCGGTGATGCTCACCGCCATCGTCTGCAACTTTCTCGGCTGTGAACTGAAAGATGACCCGGTTTATCAGGAGCGGCTGGCCAAGGGGGAAGTCAGACTGCGCGGCAGCCAGGTATTTGAGCTGAAGCCGCACGCCAAACGTTCCGTCCTGCTGTTTTTGATCGGCATCGTGGCGGTGA
Organism: Klebsiella africana; assembly: GCF_020526085.1. Taxonomy (NCBI): domain Bacteria; kingdom Pseudomonadati; phylum Pseudomonadota; class Gammaproteobacteria; order Enterobacterales; family Enterobacteriaceae; genus Klebsiella; species Klebsiella africana. The sequence continues at coordinate 4,793,182 of NZ_CP084874.1, forward strand.
TGTTCTACGCCACGGCCATCAGCGATACCGTCGGCCTGATCAAGAACCCGGTGCTGCCGCGTAACGAGGCGATCGTGGTGTTTATGCTGACCATCGCCACCCTGATTAGCATCACCTGCAAAATCGACACCGGTGAAGTGCTCAACGCCAGCACTTTTAAGTCCGGCATGAGCGCCTGCGTCTGCGTGCTCGGCGTTGCCTGGCTGGGAGACACTTTCGTTAAAGCGCACATCAGCGATATCCAGGCCGTGGCCGGCGACCTGCTGCACAACTATCCGTGGCTGCTGGCGGTGGTGTTATTCTTCGCCGCCACGCTGCTCTACTCGCAGGCGGCCACTACCAAAGCCCTGATGCCCGCCGCGCTGCTGCTGGGCGTCAGCCCGCTGACGGCGATTGCCTCGTTTGCCGCCGTCTCCGCGCTGTTCGTCCTGCCAACCTACCCGACCCTGCTGGCGGCGGTAGAAATGGACGATACCGGCTCGACGCGTATTGGCAAATATGTCTTTAACCACGCCTTCCTGATCCCCGGCGTTATCGCTATCACGCTGTGCGTGATCCTCGGCTTTATCTTTGGCGGGATTATGCTGTAAATACCGCTGGCGGCGGGCCCACTACGGGCCCGCCTTCCGTTGCCCTCACTTTCCCCGCTCGTTACGCTAATATCCCCGCATCTTGCGTGTTATAGTGCCTCTTTTCGCTGATACGAGGTTCATGATGACTACGCCTGATGCTGTTGTTGTGCTCTGTACCGCGCCGGACGAAGCGACCGCCCAGGATCTGGCGGCAAAAGCGCTGGCGGAAAAGCTGGCAGCCTGCGCCACGCTGCTGCCTGGCGCCACTTCGCTGTATTACTGGGAAGGAAAGCTGGAGCAGGAGTATGAAGTTCAGATGCTGCTCAAAACTGACCTTGCCCATCAGCAGGCGCTGTTGGATTGCCTGAAAGCTCATCACCCGTATCAAACCCCTGAACTGTTGGTTCTGCCCGTCATTCATGGAGACAACGATTACCTCTCATGGCTTACCGCATCATTACGCTGATTCTGCTGCTGTGCAGCGCGTCAGCCACCGCCGGGTTATTCGACGCGCCGGGACGCTCGAACTTCGTGCCTGCTGATCAAGCTTTCGCCTTTGACTTTCAGCAGCAACAGCATGACGTCAACCTGACCTGGCAAATCAAGGATGGTTATTATCTTTATCGTCAACAATTTACCTTCAGCGCCGCTGGCGCAACGATCGACGAACCGGCACTGCCAGCGGGAGAGTGGCATGAAGATGAGTTTTACGGCAAAAGCGAGATCTTTCGCCAGCGCCTGACCGTGCCAGTGACGGTGAAGGAGGCGGACAAAGAGGCTACTCTCACCGTCACCTGGCAGGGCTGCGCCGATGCCGGATTCTGTTATCCGCCGGAGACTAAAGTGATCCCGCTGAGCGCCGTGCTGGCGGCCTCGAGCGATGCTCAGTCAACCGCCGCCGTGCCCGTGTCGTCGCCGACCAATCGTCCGGTCTTCAATCCGCCGCTGCCGGTCGAGCCGCGCCCGATGGAGGAGAACGCCGTGCCGCAGGCGCCTGCCATGGCGCCGCCAGCGGAGGCCCCCGCTCGTCTGCCCTTCACCGCCCTGTGGGCGCTGCTGATTGGCATTGGTATCGCCTTCACCCCTTGCGTGCTGCCGATGTACCCGCTGATTTCGGGCATCGTGCTGGGCGGAAAACAGCGGCTTTCCACAGCGCGCGCCCTGCTGCTGGCCTTTATCTATGTTCAGGGGATGGCCCTGACCTATACCGCGCTGGGGCTGGTGGTAGCCGCCGCAGGGCTACAGTTCCAGGCGGCCCTGCAGCACCCGTATGTCCTGGTGGGCCTGTCGGCGGTCTTTATACTGCTGGCGCTCTCCATGTTCGGCTTGTTCACGCTGCAGCTGCCGTCGTCGCTCCAGACCCGGCTGACGCTGCTCAGCAATAAGCGCCAGGGGGGCTCGCCCGGCGGGGTCTTTGCGATGGGCGCTATTGCCGGGCTGATCTGCTCCCCCTGCACCACCGCGCCGCTAAGCGCCATTCTGTTGTATATCGCCCAGAGCGGTAATCTGTGGCTGGGCGGCGGCACGCTGTACCTTTACGCGCTGGGCATGGGTCTGCCGTTGATCCTTGTGACCGTGTTTGGCAATCGCCTGCTGCCGAAGAGCGGCCCGTGGATGAGCCATGTGAAAACCGCCTTCGGGTTTGTGATCCTTGCCCTGCCCGTCTTCCTGCTGGAACGCATCCTCGGCGAGCAGTGGGGATTACGGCTGTGGTCAATGCTCGGTGTCGCCTTCTTCAGCTGGGCGTTTATCACCTCGCTGGGCGCTACCCGGCCGTGGATGCGGCTGGTACAGATCATTCTTCTTGCCGCCGCGCTGGTCAGCGCGCGGCCTCTGCAGGACTGGGCGTTTGGCGCCCCGGCAGTCGAGCAACAGGCGCATCTGGCCTTCACCCGCGTCAGCTCGGTGGCCGAGCTTAACCAGGCGCTGGCGCAGGCAAAAGGCCAGCCGGTGATGCTCGATCTCTACGCCGACTGGTGCGTAGCCTGCAAAGAGTTTGAAAAATACACCTTTAGTTCACCTGACGTGCAGCAGGCACTGAAAGGCACCGTGTTATTACAGGTTGATGTGACGAAGAACAGCCCGCAAGACGTTGCGCTGCTGAAGCACCTGCAGGTGTTGGGTCTGCCGACGATTCTGTTCTTCAACGCTGAGGGTCAGGAACAGCCTGAGCGGCGAGTCACCGGCTTTATGGATGGCGCGGCATTCAGCGCCCATTTGCGCGATTGGCAAGCGTGAGCGACACTTTAGGAGGAAAGATGGAGGAGAACACCGTGCTACGTGAAGACGTCCTGGCAGAAGCCATTAAAATTCTTGAAATTGAAGGTATCGCCAACACGTCGCTGGAGATGGTCGCTGAGCGCGTGTCCTGCCCGACGAGCGACCTGAAACGCTTCTGGCCTGACCGCGAAGCGTTGCTGTACGACGCGCTTCGCTATCTGAGCCAGCAGGTGGATGCCTGGCGTCGTCAGCTCCTGCTGGACGAAAACTTAAGCGCAGAGCAAAAGCTGCTGGCACGCTATGCCGCGCTTACCACCTGCGTCAGCAACCAGCGGTACCCGGGCTGCCTGTTTATCGCCGCCTGCACCTTCTACCCGGATCCTCAGCACCCGATTCATCAGCTGGCGGAACAGCAGAAGCAGGCTTCGCTTGCCTATACTCACGAGCTGCTAACTCAGCTGGAAGTGGATGACCCGGAAATGGTCGCCAAGCAGATGGAGCTGATTGTCGAGGGCTGCCTGAGCCGTCTGCTGGTCAAACGTAGCCAGACGGATGTGGATACCGCACGGAGGCTGGCTGAAGATATTCTGCGCTTCGCCCAGTGCCGTATGGGCGGCGCCTTAACCTGATTCTGATATCCTAACCGTCACGTCGCGCCTATAATTTCCCCCTCACTGATTGCTGACAGGGATTGATATGCGCGCGTTCTTCTGGGCTGCCTGGCTGGGCCTCTGCTCTACGCCCCTGCTGGCGGCTCCCCTGCAAGGTTTTTCCTTTGCACAAAACGACTGGGAGCTCGCCTGCGATAATACCGGCACCTGCCGGGCAGCAGGCTATGGTGTCCGCATGGGCGAGGTCAGCGTGCTGTTAACCCGCAATGCGGGCAGTGAACAGCATCTCGCCGCCACGGTCACCTTTGCGCAAATCGAGCACGATATCCCCGCCGACTCCACCGCCAGCCTGCTGATCGACGATCGGGATCTCGGCGCGCTGGACGCTGTCGATGACAGCCACTTTCTCCTCGACAGCGATCAGACTACCGCCCTGCTGCAGGCGTTAACGAATCAGCGCAAAATCGAATTCACCCTTAACGGCCAGCACTTGCCGCTTTCCAGCGCTGGCAGCCGCGAGGTGCTGGGTAAAATGGATGCTTTTCAGCGACGCACAAGCACCGCCGACGCGCTGCTGGATAAAGGCGATGCCGGCGACGATGCTATTTTACCAGCCACTCCCGCCCCGGAAATTATCGCCGCCCCGGTTCTCCATAACGCGCAGCCAGTGCCGTTGAGTATGCTTCAGCGCCAGAAACTGCTGCCCACCCTGACGCCGCTGCTGAACCAGCGCTGCGACGACTGGCAGAACCAGGCCATCCCGGCGGCAGATCGCCAGATCACGCTGACCGCGCTGGATAAAACCCATTCTCTGGTGCAGGCGCTCTGCTGGCGAGCGCCCTATAACGACGGCTATGCCCTGTGGCTGGTCGATAACGCCCAGTTGAGCAAACCGCGGCTGCTCACTACCGAGGCCTCCAGCTACGCCAACGGCACTATCGTTTTTTTGCACAAAGAACGGGGCATGGCCGACTGCGTAACCGGCGAGACGCGCGTCTGGGATGGTAAAACTTTTACCCCCAGTCTGAAGTACAGCACTGGTATGTGCCGGGAAATCACCCCGGGTGGCACCTGGATGCTGCCGACCTTTGTCAGCCAGGTGATCCCCAGACAGCAGAAAGAGGCGGATAACCTGGCTCTGCGCACGCTGTATAACGCAGTGTTGAAAGCGCAAAAAAGCGATCCAGAATTGTCGCTGAATAAGATCGCCGAGCAGTTTCCGTTAACCGGCCATATTACCGACTTCACGCTCACTTACGCCGACGATACGCTGGTCACGACCAGTAAACCGTCTCCGGATATCAGCGATGATGAGTGGCAGGCGTTTCTGCGCTCCGCGATCAGCGCGGATTCAGAAAACGGCAAAGTCAGCTTCACGCTTATCGATCTCGACGGCGACGGCAAACGCGATCTGATCATCGACAGCTACGTGGGCGGCACCGGGCTCTTCAGCTACACCGGGGTGCTCAAGCGAGGTGATGATGATTTTGCCGCCGTCAACGGCAGCGACAGTGATAACGGTGATGATTTCGATGCCGGAGTGCCCGGTGCCCTCTTTTCCATTAATGGCCGCGGGGCTAACCAGTGGAACCACTGGGTCAAAATCAACGGTCAAGTGTATGCCCTGTGGTACAACGGCCAGTTTGGCGAAGATAACCTTTACCTGCTGCGTCCGTTCAGCACCACCAGCCAGACGCCCGCGGTGACGGTTCGCTATCGCTATACGCTGAACAGCATCCGTTCGCCGGAGAAAGACCAGCCGCTGACCCCCAGCCTGAGCGACGGCGATAAAGCGGACCTGCTGCGCTCGCTGGAGGTCATGCAGGGCAGCCTGTTGAAAGACAGACCCGCCAGCGACAACGACGCGCCGATCTGCCCCATCCCGCCGGGCACCTCCGCTGACGAGGCGGATAACTACTACAGCGGCGTCGCCGTTAACTATATCTATGAGACGGTGGCCTATATTCCAGTCTGGCTGAACGGGAAATGTTATATCGGCACCATTTTCAGCCACCATGGCGCCTATCGCCACGGCGTGGATGCGGAAATTACGCTGAGCTCGCCGCGAGAGGACGAGGAGGTCATTGGTGATTATCTCATCTCCGGACTACGCCACGTTATCGCCATTACCAGCGGCTGGAAAACCCGCGAGGGCGATAACGGCATGCAGTGAAGTTAAGCCAAAACGCGCCTTTGAACACGGAATTGCCGCAAAGATAAGCAATCGACAAGTAATTTAAGAAATTTGGTTGACGGGGTGGGCGGATTACGGTTTAATGCGCCCCGTTGCCCGGATAGCTCAGTCGGTAGAGCAGGGGATTGAAAATCCCCGTGTCCTTGGTTCGATTCCGAGTCCGGGCACCACTTATTTAGAGAACCCAGCCTATGGCTGGGTTTTTGCTTTTCTGCATCCGGACTCTTCATCGAACTCCACTCTATGATCCCCTGCCCGGCGGCGCTGCGCTTGCGCGGGCCTACGCTGTTTGAACCAGCAGAGGACCCGTAGGCCGGATAAGGCATTTATGCCGCCATCCGGCACAACCACGGGTACGGCGTCTAATATGTATCGCCCGGCGGCGCTGCGCTTGCGCGGGCCTACGCTGTTTGAACCTGTGGAGGACCCGTAGGCCGGATAAGGCATTTATGCCGCCATCCGGCACAACCGCGGGTACGGTGTCTGATGTGTATCGCCCGGCGGCGCTGCGCTTGCGCGGGCCTACGCTGTTTGAACCAGCAGAGGACCCGTAGGCCGGATAAGGCATTTATGCCGCCATCCGGCACAACCACGGGTACGGCGTCTAATATGTATCGCCCGGCGGCGCTGCGCTTGCGCGGGCCTGCGCTATTTGAACCTGTGGAGGACCCGTAGGCCGGATAAGGCATTTATGCCGCCATCCGGCACAACACAGGTACGGCGTCTGATGTGTATCGCCCGGCGGCGCTGCGCTTGCGCGGGCCTACGCTGTTTGAACCAGCAGAGGACTCGTAGGCCGGATAAGGCGAAGCCGTCAGGCAAACGCCATAAAGAAAGGGATTACTCGGCGGCCGTCTTCCCTTTGCCGGGCAGCCTGAATGCTTCGCCATAGGGCTTCGCAATGCCCATGCGATACTGCGTCTCTTTGGCCGCCTGGTGGAGATCGGCAAACGCCTCTTTCGGCGTCGGCGGACGTTGCGCCTTTTTCAGACACTGATTGCGATGGTGACGGATCCATTCTCTGTCATCATCGTCCAGACAGCGCTGCATCACCTCTATCCATCTTGATGCCGCCCGGCGGTAGAGCCCGCACGCCTCTAACCGTTCAGCAATACTGTCCCTTATTCTCATCCACCTCGCTCCTCTGATGCTTTCACGAAATTTCATGGTATTCCGGCGCATGATCCGGAATACCATGATAGAGTTAATTTATGACAAAACTATTCCTGTGCGGCGCAAGGAATATATTCATTATAATAATCGCTGTGCATAGCAAACCGCATTGGCGGTAATTACTTCCAAAGAGCTCCGAAATTATATGCCGACGTAGCCAGTGATACCGAATGGTAACGACGGTTATACCTATCAATAGCCATTTAATTTATTATATTTTCGTCATCAAATACCTTGCGATGTTATCCATTCCCTGTACAGCAAAGCCTTAAGGGGATGCACCGGCCTGCTCCAGCAGTTTATTTCTAAAGATAAATAAGCAGGCTTCATTAAAATTATCTAATCCCAGCCGTTCATAAAGTGCGGTGCGCTTGCGGTAAAGGCTTTTTACCGACGTATTCAGATTCACCGCCACTTCCTCCATTGTCATTCCTGTCCAAAGCAAACGCAGCATCAACTGCTCGGTCATACTTAAGCGCAGATCGTCAAACCACTCTTTGGTCAGTCGTTTGCTCTTCATTTCCAGAAAAAGACCAAATAATGTCGCCATATCCGCAGGTGATAATGACATGTTTAAAAACGACTTCAGACTGAGTAAATGCTCTTCCCGATGGCGCATATCGAGGACAATACAGCATATTCGCTTTCGGGACTGTGCTACCTCCATCACCAGGTAATCGTAATGACAAAGCGGCGCGCGGCTATCAACCAGCAGAGAGACTTCATCAACCTCATTATCTAAACTCGTTTTTCCGCTAGAATCTAACTGAATGATATCAGGAAAGAAATTCTTAACACCTTGAAAAAGATAGTAATCCTGGGTAACCAATATCATTGAAGTTGCCACAAATCGTCCCTTTTACATTTAATCAACAAATTCTCGTCAACCAGACGTATCCTTCGCCCTATGGAACGCTTCGCATGGCGGTGAAAATAACGAGAGCTGTGATTTATCATTAGCGCGGCATCTGAATCAGGCTGAGAAAAACCTCCTTAGGTGCTGATAGAAAATAAACGGATTAATTATAAATAAAAAAATCCCACAGAAAAGATGCTTTTTTTGCTATTGAGAATTTTTGTCAGAAATCATCTTAAATATCCGCAAAAAACGCTTATCCCTTCCCCTATATATGTTCCAGGTCATTTTTGAAACAAAATTTCACCCAGCATTATTTTTTATCTATTTCAGTCAGTTAACAAAACCCCGTTCAACATCACCGTGTTAATTAAGGCGATTTTACAGATTTATCTTAAAACGCAGCTCATCATTAAGCCATATTTATCCGCTGTCATATCGGGTATAAATTATCCATCCAATTATCAACCGGAGATATGTTTAATAGCTTGCAATAAGTCATTCACCGGCAGTGCCAGTCAGCTAAATGGGACCATCCTCATCCTTTAACTCACCGTCAAAGGACGGTCGTGTTGTGCAATGGATTCTTGATGAACATATGGCAAATAGAAATGGAAAGATCACCTTATTCAAATACGTTATTGTTTAATCGCAACACGAAACTCTCGCTGTCAATCGGCTTGCTTTTGCTCCTTCCTGCGTTGGTTCAAGGAGCGGATTCGCGCTATGACCAGCAGATCCTGCAAGCACGTGAAGGCCAGTACGGCCCCTTTCTCAGTTACCTTCAGCAGTACCAGCTGCGGCATGCCTTAGCCCCTTCTCAGGTGGCGGACTGGCTGCAGGTAGCTCTCTGGGCCGGTCAGGACGATGAAGTGGTGAAAGTCTGGCGACGCTACCAGATCTATATGCCGATTCCCGCACGGGGGACCGCCGCCGCGGCGCAGGCCCTGCGCAACCAGAAACAATGGCAAGCCTCGCTCACCCTCTGGCAGCAGGCTCTCAGCCAGGCCCCTGACAGTGACGACTATCGTATCGGCTATATCAAAACGTTGGCCGATGCTCGTAGGGACGGCGAGGCGCTTAGCGAAGCGCGTCGCCTGGTGGCCGAGCAGGCAAGCGTTGCGCACCTGCAGACACTCTCTTATGTCTACCTGCGGCTGGGCAAGAGCTGGGACCAATTGTTGGTGGACACGCAGCTCCTAGATCGTGAGCCGCAAAACAAAGCCGCGCTGGCCAGCCTGATGGCGACCCTAACCCGCAACCGGATTGATACCCCCGCTCTCGGCCTGGCGGATAGCGTCGAACTGACGCCTGCGGAAAAGCGCAATCTGCAGTTGAACGCCGCCGCCGAACTGGTGCGCCTTGCCGATACGCCTTCCCGTGAAGAAGACGCGCGTTACGCGCTGGCCCGCACGGCGCTCACGCAGTATGACGCGATGATTGCCGCCTGGCACACCGACCCGCAGGCTGCGTCCGACATCATCCGGGCGCGCATTGACCGTCTGGGCGCGCTGTACGCCAGCGCCGAGTACGCGCAGGTCATCCGCGAATACCAAAGCCTGATCGCGCAGCAGCAGGCCGTGCCCGGCTGGGCCATCGGCTGGGTCATCTCCTCTTATATCGCCCTTAAACAGATTGAGCCTGCGCTGACGCTCATTCAACAACATCCTTCGTGGCTGACAAGCCAACAGAATGAGGAACACGAGCTGTTCTACGCGCTGCTGGACACCGGTCAGTATCCGGCTGCGCAACGGTATGTCGCCCGCCTCACCCGGAATGCGCCCTACATCCGTCGTCTCTACGGCTCGCCAACGCCACAGCCGAACGACGACTGGCTTACCGCACAGTCGCTTAACGCGCACTATTTAGCGGCCACCAACGCCCTGCCGCAGGCCGAAACCCGGATGCAGCGCCTGGCAGAGACAGCCCCTGGAAACCAGGGCCTGCAGATAGACTATGCCGCCCTTCTGCAGGAGAGAGGGTTGCCACGGGCAGCCGAACGCCAGCTAAAAGCGGCGGAATCTCTGGAGCCCACCAGCCTGCAGCTGGAGCGCCAGCAGGCCTGGGTCGCCCTCGATCTGCAGGAGTGGCGGCAAATGGATCTGCTGACCGACGATGTCGTCGCCCGATCGCCACGGGATTTGAATACCCAACGCTTAGCCCAGGCGCGCGAGATCCACCATCTCTCTGAGCTGCGGCTGAGCGTCGGCAAAGGGCTGCATTCTGACAACCCGGTGAGCGGCACGCATGACCTCAGTTTTGAGACGGCGATCTACAGCCCGCCGCTAGCCGACAGCTGGCGATTGTTCGGCGGCCACCGCTTTGCCGAAGGCAATTTTGAGGAGGGGAAAGGCAGCCGTCGCCAGCTGTTCGCCGGTATTGAATGGCGTCCGCGCGACTACTGGGGCGAGCTTGAGCTCTCCAGCGTCAATTTTCACGGCGAGAACAAGCCCGGCCTCCGCCTTTCAGCCGCGCACGACGTTAGCGATCGCTGGCAACTGGGCGGCGAACTGGAGCGAATTTCGCAGCAGACGCCGCTGCGCGCGTTACGCAATGGCGTCAGCGCTAACCGCGGCGAAGGCTGGCTGCGCTGGTATCAAAACGAACGCCGGGAGTACCGCATCAGCGCGGCCGCCAGCCGCTTTACCGACCACAACCGTCGTCAGGAGTACACCCTTTCCGGTAAAGAGCGCCTCTGGCAGACGCCATGGTTAACGCTGGATCTGCAGCCCGGTCTGTCGGCCAGCGCCAATAGCCGCACCGACACCGCCTACTACAGTCCGGCGCGCGACCTCGCCGCCACCGCGGCGCTGGCCGTCGATCATACGCTTTATCAGCGCTATGACACCGTCTGGAGCCAGCAGTTACTCGCCGGCGGCGGCGGCTACTGGCAAAAAAATCACGCCGCTGGGGCGATAACGATACTGGGGTACGGCCAGCGCCTGCGCTGGAACAACGTCGTCGACACCGGGGTGATGCTGAACTGGGATAAGCGCCCCTACGACGGTAAACGCGAAAACAATCTCGCTATCACTCTTGATGCAAATATACGGTTTTAAGGATGACCATGCTGAACACGACCCTGCGCAATGGCCTGATGCTTCTCGTCTGGCTGTGCCTTATCTTCAGCGTGCGTGCTGAGGAAGTTCCCTTCCTCGCCCCGCAGCAGCGCCCCCAACTGGAGGCCAATCAACCCTGGCCGGCGGATCGCTTTCTGGTGCTGGCCTACCATGACGTCGAAGACGATGCCGCCGACCAGCGTTATCTTTCGGTGCGCACCAGCGCGCTCAATGAGCAGATCGCCTGGCTGCTGCATCATGGCTACCATGCAATTAGCGTCCAGGACATTCTGGATGCGAACCAAGGAGTTAAATCTCTTCCACCTAAGGCTTTTCTCCTCAGTTTCGACGATGGTTACAGCAGTTTTTATACCCGCGTATGGCCGCTGCTTAAGGCCTGGAACGTCCCGGCGCTGTGGGCGCCGGTGGGCAGTTGGGTGGACACTCCCGCTGGCCAGCCCGTGAATTTTGGCGGCTTGATGACGCCGCGCGAGCGCTTCGCTACCTGGGAGATGGTGCGCGAGCTCAGCCGCTCACCGTTGGTGGAGATCGGCGCTCACACCTGGGCCTCGCACTACGGTCTGCCGGCCAATCCGCAGGGCAGCCGCGAGCCTGCCGCCGCCAACCGCGGCTGGGATAAAACCACCGGCCGCTATGAAAGCGACGCGCAGTTTATCCAGCGGATGACCGATGACGTGCAGAAAGTGACGGCGAAAATCCACGAGGTTGCAGGGAAAGCGCCGCGCGCCTGGGTGTGGCCCTACGGCGCCGCCAGCGGCACGACCCTGTCCATCGCGAAACAACAGGGCTATCAGTTGGCATTTACGCTGAACGACGGCCTGGGCAACGTTCATGATCTGGACAATATTCCGCGCCTGCTGATCGCCGGGAATCCGTCGATCAAGGCCTTTGCCAACGCCGTGACCCAGATTCAGGAAGCCGATTCTGTTCGGGTGATGCATGTGGATTTGGACTATGTCTATGATCCCAATCCCGTCCAGCAGGCAAAGAATATCGATAAGCTGGTACAGCGCGTCTATGACATGAAAATCAGTCATGTCTTCCTGCAGGCCTTTTCCGACCCGCAGGGCGACGGCACGGTCAAGTCGCTCTATTTCCCCAACCGCTGGCTGCCGATGCGCGCTGACCTGTTTAACTTCGTCTCCTGGCAGTTACAGACCCGCGGCGGAGTGAAGGTTTATGCCTGGATGCCGGTGCTGGCCTTCGATCTCTCGTCCGATCTGCCGCGCGTTCAGCGCTGGGATCCGCAAACCGGGAAGGCATTAGTTGCCCGCCAGCCGTACGTCCGCCTGTCGCCCTGGGATCCCCGGGTTCGCCAGCAGATCACCGACATCTACGAAGATCTGGCCCGACACGCCAGCTTCAGCGGGATTCTGTTTCACGACGACGCCGTGCTGACCGATTTTGAAGACGTGAGCCCGGAGGCGCTCGCCGCCTGGCGGCAGACGGGTATGGCGCACGATGCCGACCCGGTGCCCCAACGTCCGCAAGAGCGCCAGGCATGGATGCGTTTCAAAAGCCAAACCCTGACCCGCTTCACTCTGGATCTACGCCAGGCGGTGCAGGCCATCCGCGGCCCACAGGTGAAAACGGCGCGTAATCTCTTCGCCCTGCCGATCCTGGAGCCGCAAAGCGAAGCCTGGTTTGCGCAGAATCTGGATGACTTCCTTGCAGCCTATGACTGGACGGTCCCCATGGCGATGCCGCTGATGGAGTCCGTGCCGATTGACGCCAGCCAGGCCTGGCTGACGCGGCTGATTCAGGCCGTCGCCCGCCACCCGGGCGCACTGAAGAAAACCATCTTTGAACTGCAGGCGAGAGACTGGAATCGACGCCAGCAAAACGCCATTCCCGACCAGCAGCTGGCGGACTGGATGCGTTTGCTGCGGCTGAACGGCGTCAAAAACTACGGCTACTACCCTGACGATTTTATTAACAACCAGCCTGATATCTCTCGTATCAGGCCGCAATTTTCTTCCTGGTGGTACCCTGACCATGACTGATCGCATTATCGCATTGTGCATTTTATGCCTCGTATTCGGGCTGCCGTTAGGTGTCGCAGCGGTATTTACCGGCGAGCTTATCCTCGATTTTGTCTTTTTCTGGCCGCTGTTTATGTCGGTACTGTGGATCACCGGGGGTCTGTACTTCTGGTTTCAGCTGGAACGTCACTGGCCGTGGGGGGAGGATACCCCGCCGCCGACGCTGCCGGGCAATCCGCTGATTTCGATCCTGATCCCTTGCTTCAACGAGGAGAAAAACGCCCGGGAAACCATCAGCGCAGCGCTGGCCCAGCGTTACGCCAATCTCGAAGTGATCGCGATTAACGACGGCTCTTCGGACAACACCGCCCAGGTGCTTCAGCAGCTGGCGCAGGAGGAGCCGAGGCTGCGGGTGATCCACCTGGCCGCCAATCAGGGAAAAGCGGTGGCACTCAAAGCAGGCGCCGCCGCCGCCCGCGGCGATCTGCTGGTCTGTATCGATGGCGACGCCCTGCTGGACCGGGATACCGCGGCCTGGCTGGTCGCGCCGCTGATCCACTATCCGCACGTCGGGGCGGTCACCGGCAATCCGCGGATCCGCACCCGATCCACACTGATCGGTCGCATTCAGGTGGGAGAATTTTCGTCGATCATTGGGCTTATCAAGCGGACGCAGCGGATCTATGGCCGGGTCTTTACCGTCTCCGGCGTGATTGCCGCCTTCCGGCGCCAGGCGCTGGCGGACGTCGGCTACTGGAGCCCGGATATGATCACCGAAGATATTGATATCAGCTGGAAGCTTCAGCTCCGCCACTGGGACATCTTTTTCGAGCCGCGGGCGCTGTGCTGGATCCTGATGCCGGAGACCCTCAAAGGGTTATGGAAGCAGCGTCTGCGCTGGGCCCAGGGCGGCGCCGAAGTCTTTCTGGTCAATCTGCGCCGCCTGTTTCACTGGCAGCATCACCGGATGTGGCCGCTGTTTCTGGAGTATGCCTGCTCCACGCTGTGGGCCTTTGCCTACGCGATCACCATTCTGCTGTTTATCCTCAGCCGCCTGATGCCGCTGCCTGACAATCTGGCGGTGCATAGCCTGTTTCCACCGGAATTCACCGGCATGCTGCTCGGCCTGATGTGCCTGCTGCAGTTCGTCGTCAGCCTGTATATCGAGCGGCGCTATGAGAAAAAGGTCGCCAAATCGCTGTTCTGGGTGATCTGGTTCCCGATGGTCTACTGGATGATCGGCCTGCTGACCACGCTGGTCGCTTTTCCGAAAGTGATGGTGAAACGTCAACGTTCCCGCGCGCGCTGGGTGAGTCCGGACCGGGGAAAAGGAAGCCTGTGATGAATGAAAATACGCTCATCTTAACCGAACATCGGGTGCTGCCCCGGCTGGTCGACGCCGTTTTAACGCTGCTGGCCTGGCTCGGTTTTCTGTTCTTTCTGTACGCCAATTTGCTGATGCAGTTTATCGCGCCGCCCTCCCCGCGCTGGGAATCGCTGATGGACTCCCTGAATACGGCGCTGGTGTATCTGCTGATTGCCGCGCTGAACGGCTGGCTGTTGATCCTCTGGTACCACTACAACCGGCGCCGCGCCCGTACCCGGCGTCATACCGCGGTGCTCGCTCTGCGCGACGATGAGCTGGCGAGCAGCTTTAACGTCGCGCCGCAAATTATCTCGGAAATGAGCCGCTATAATTTGCTCACCGTTTACCACGATCAAATCGGGCAGATTATTGATTTAAAAAGCCACGCGTTACCGTCGCCGCAGGAAGAGAGCGATGACGCATGAGAGCAAGGCCGCCGTCGGCGGCCTGTATGGGTAACGACGCCGGGGATCAGCCGCCGGCTTTTTTGATGGCGGCTTCCAGCGAGGCTTTGTCTGCCAGCCCCGGGAAGACGGTGATGCTGGCTTCCGTAGCGCCAGTGGTCGGCATCACGATCACGCCCGGCGTGCCGCTGAGGCCAATCTCCTGCGCCAGATCGTTAATGCTCTGCAGCACCGGTTCGACGTCGGCGGCCTTCTTCGCATCAAAGCCGGCTTTCTTCGCCTGCTGCTGGATATCCGCCATCGTCAGCTTGCCTTCGTTATGGCCGGTAGCGTAAATCCCGTTATGGTAGGCCAGATAGGCATCCGCCCCTTTCTGCTGATAGATCTGCAGGCCGGTTTTCGCTGCCTCCAGCGAGCTTTCCCAGCGGCCGCCAAAAATCGGCCACTCTTTAAAGGCGAAGCGGGTCTGCGGGTGCGCTTTAATCACCTGCTCCATCACCGGCGCCAGACGGCTACAGTACACGCACTGGTAGTCGAAGAACTCGATCACCGTGACTTTGCCGTTGGCCGGGCCGTAGGTCGGGGTATTTTTATCCTGGGTCAGCACGGCGGCGTTCTTCAGCACCGCCTGAGTGGCCGCGCTGGCCTGCTGCTCAGCCTGAATTTGCTGCAGTTTCTGGCTCGCCTGCAGGAGGACTTCCGGGTGGGCGACCAGATAGTCGGCGGCGATTTTGCCGATTTGCGCCTCCTGTTCCGGGGTAAAGGTCGCCGGCGCGTCAGCGGCAGAGGCCATCGCTGGCAGTAAGACAGCGCTTAGCAGGGCGACAGAGAGATAGTTCTTGTGGCCAGACATAGTGGGGATCCTTGCGATAAGTGAACGGCAGGTGAGTCTGGATGACAAAATATCACCCTTTTTCGCCGAAGCCTTGCCCAACGGCGCCTTGATTCGTAACTTTATTTTTCAGGCTCTCTCTTTCCCGCGCGACGGCGCAGGTCTGCGCCAGTGGTCAACGCGGCCCAGGCGGAGTACCCTGCGCAGCGGTTTTTCTAGCTCTTTTTTCAGGTGGTTTCTCTCGATATGTATGCATTTCTTCAACAATGGGACATGGCGGTAATTATGCTGCAGATTGTCGCCATCGACTTACTGCTGGGTGGCGACAATGCCGTGGTGATCGCCATGGCCTGCCGCAAACTGCCGCCGCAGAAACGTACCAAAGCGATTATCATCGGTACCGTGGGCGCCATCCTGGCGCGCGTTCTGCTGCTGGCGATCGCTCTGTATCTTCTGTCGCTGCCGTGGCTGAAAATAGTCGGCGCGCTGCTCCTGCTGTGGATTGGCATCAAGCTGGTCAGCAATGAGGAAGAAGAGAGCGAGGTTAGCAGCTCTGGCAGCCTGTGGCGCACCGCGATCACCATCACCGTTGCCGATGTGATTATGTCGCTGGATAACGTGCTGGCGGTAGCTGCTGCGGGAAAAGGGCACATTGCGTTGGTCGCCCTCGGCGTGGCGATCAGCATTCCGGTTATCGTCGCCGGCAGCAAGCTGGTGCTGGTTCTGCTCACCCGCTTTCCCACGGTGGTGCTGCTGGGCGGGATGCTCATCGGCTGGATTGCCGGGTCAATGCTGGTCAGCGACCCTACCATTCGCCAGCTGTTTCCCAGCGCTGGCGAGGGCATTGCACGACTGACCGGCGCCATCGGCGCGCTGCTGGTGCTATTCACCGGATGGCGCCGCCGTCCACGGCCGCAGGCGAAAGACTAATCGTATCCACGGCGCCGTCGACCCCGACGGCGTCAAGTTTCCGCCACTTTTCTTCCCCTTCAGGGCGCATTTGCCCTACGCTTTATACTGACGCCTGTTCCAGGGAATATGTAACCACCGCACTGAGCATAGATGAGATAAAATCATGGAATTGAAGGATTATTATGCCATTCTCGGGGTGCAACCAACCGACGATCTTAAAACCATCAAGACCGCCTACCGCCGCCTGGCGCGCAAATATCACCCCGACGTCAGTAAAGAAAGCGATGCCGAAGCCAAATTCAAGGATCTCGCCGAAGCCTGGGAAGTCCTGAAAGATGAGCAACGGCGCGCCGAATACGATCAGCTCTGGCAACATCGCAACGATCCCGGCTTCGGTCGCCAGCAGCAGACCCACGAGCAGAGCTACAGTCAGCAAGATTTCGACGACATCTTCTCCTCCATGTTTGGCCAGCAGGCGCATCAGCGCCGTCGTCAACACGCGGCGCGCGGCCACGATCTGGAGATCGAAGTGGCGGTGTTCCTTGAAGAGACGCTGGCCGAGCAAACTCGCACCATCAGCTATAACCTGCCGGTGTACAACGTGTTTGGCATGATCGAAAGTGAAACGCCGAAAACGCTGAATGTGAAGATCCCCGCCGGGGTAGTCGATGGTCAGCGTATCCGCCTGAAAGGCCAGGGGACGCCGGGGGAAAACGGCGGTCCGAACGGCGATCTGTGGCTGGTGATCCACATTGCCCCGCATCCGCTGTTCGACATCGTCGGCCATAACCTGGAGATCGTCCTGCCGCTGTCGCCATGGGAGGCCGCGCTGGGCGCGAAAGTGACGGTGCCCACCCTGAAAGAGAGCATTCTGCTAACGGTGCCGCCGGGCAGTCAGGCTGGACAGCGCCTGCGCATCAAGGGCAAAGGGCTGGTGAGCAAAGCCCACACTGGCGATTTGTTCGCCGTCATCAAAATTGTCATGCCGCCAAAACCAGATGAAAAAGCGCGTGAGCTCTGGCAACAATTGGCCGCCGCCGAAGCCAGCTTCGATCCGCGTAAGACATGGGGGAAAGCCTGATGGCTACAGTAACAGTGACGTTTACCATTACCGAATTGTGCCTGCGTACCGGGGTGTCGGAAGAGGAGCTGACGGAGATCGTCGGCTTAGGGATGATTGAACCACACCAGCCGCAGGCGGACACCTGGCTGTTCGACGACAGCGCGGTGACGATTGTCCATCGCGCGGTACGCCTGCGTAACGAGCTGGAGCTGGACTGGCCGGGGATTGCGGTGGCGCTGACCCTGCTGGATGAGAACGCGCGGCTGACCCGCGAAAATCGCCTGCTGCAGCAGCGCCTGGCGCGCTTCCTCGCCCACGGATAGGGGCAACATCCCGGGTGGCAGCGTTCCGCCTTCGTGCCGGATGGCGGCTACGCCTTACCCGGCATACAAACGGCACTGGGCCCACCATTGCATTGGATCCGTAGGCCCGCGCAAGCGTAGCGCCGCCGGGCATGGCCACAGCCAGGCAGCCGCCTGTATGCCGGATGGCGGCTACGCCTTATCCGGCCTACAAACGGCACTGGGCCCACCATTGAAATGGATCCGTAGGCCCGCGCAAGCGTAGCACCGCCGGGCATGGCCACAGCCATGGAGCCGCCTGTATGCCGGGTGGCGGCTACGCCTTACCCGGCCTACAAACTAAGCACAGCGCAAGCCGGGGAATTTCCCGGGTCGCGGCGTTCCGCCTTACCCGGGCTACCGGACAGTGCAAAAAGTAGCCCGGCTAAGCGCAGCGCAAGCCGGGGAGTTTCCCGGATAGCGCAAACCGGGAATAGCGCTTAATCCGGTAACGAACCGGCGAGGTTGCGCGCCGAAACGCTCTCGCCCACCGGCGCGGGCGGCTCCGGCGCCTTAGCCGGGGCGGTCACTGGCGCGGCTGCCGGGGCGGAAGAGGCCGGCTGGATCTCAAGGAACGAGGCCAGCATCTTACGCAGCGTTTCCGGTTTAGTATCTTCCGCCAGCAGCGCCGCCAGCATTGACGGCAAGCGGCTATCGACTTCCCCTAACGCCAGCCCCGCCAGCAGCGCGGTACGCGACATATCGCCGCGGTCGCCACGGTGATGGGCCTCAATTTTTGCGTCCGCGAAGCGCTCGCTGGCGCTGATATCCGGGCGCAGGTAAATCAGCACTTTTCTGCGATCCAGAGTCATAGACGCTCCTTAGCCAATAATTTTCAGACCACGCACCAGGGCAAACTGCGGCTCTTCAGCCACCACGAAACGGTCCTCGCGCAGACCCATACGTTCACGAATCGCATCGGCAACCAGCGGCGCGCCGCCGCCAATCACGATGGCGTGCGAATAGCCTTTAAAGCTATCGATGGCCGTCAGGACACGCGTGGTCAGACGTTCGATACTGTTATTGATCACCTTCTTCACCTCAGAAACCGCATCCGGATCGTTGATGTTGTCGGTCAGGTACTCTTCGTCATGACGATTGATAATAATCTGGTCAACGTTATAGCTGGAGGTGTCGGTATTCGCCCGGGCCAGCGCCAGCTTAACGGCGTCGGTCACCAGCGATACGCCCAGCTTCGGGTCGCCGTAAATGCGCGAAACCGAGGTCATCTGCCCGGCGACCATTGAAATATCAAGCGTGGTGCCGCCAAGGTCGATAATCAGCACCGAATGGGAAGGCTTCAGTTCATCGCACAGGCTAATACCCGCCGGAATCGATTCCGGGCGCACGGTAACTTTAGTGATATTGAACACCACGCCTTTATTCAGTTTAACGTCGCGCAGCAGGCTCTTTTTCTTGCGCTCAATATTGTCGAGGCGATATTGCGCATCTTCATCATAAAATTCGGTCAGCGGCAGGGTGACCACAATTTCAACATCCTGTGGCTCAAGACCGCTGGTCAGCAGCGCGTGATGGACAGCGATGGAGTTCAACGGGCTGTACTGCCAGTCAATGTTATTGGTGGGGAGCGCATCGGGAGTGATCAGGTCGAATGAGTACTTTTCATCATCCACGGTGTAGTTAAATGGCTTCCCGGAACCGAAGGTGGCAGACCAGCCGCGTTTAAAACTGTTGGGGCTGATATGGGTGAAAGTTTCGCCATCTTGCTCCCACAGCATTTTGATATTGGTTGAACCATCATCGATAAAAATGCGCATCGCATTGCTCCATCACTGAGACAAATAAGAGAAAACATAAGACCCAAAAAGAGTAGCAAGAGTTAAAAAGTAGCGCAATAGCATGAAAAAGAGACAATTCTGAGTTTTATTGGAGAACAAATGGAGAAACAAATAATCCAACGCACCTGGAAAGAGAAATTACTGAGACAAAATAGAGAACTAAAGTTTCTCTCTTTCTGTCTGTTTTGGACACGGTTTTTTGTACCAAAAGAGAGCATCCCTCCCCTCTTTCGTCAGCGGTTTTCTAACACTTTTTACACCTGGTTGGGTAACACACTGGGCCGTTCCGGCTCAGCCACATTTTCTGGTACCCGGCGATATTTATCCAGCAGGTGAATCTGAATACGTCGCAGCATATCGCCATTCAGTTTGTAATAACGGAAATAGAGAAACAGCGTCAGGGCAAAAAAGAGCGTCGGCAGCGCAATCATAATCGCCTGCATCCCCAGCAACGTGTGGGACGACTGCACAACATTCGGCACGTAGCCAATGATACCGAGCACGATAGCGATAAACCAGGCCGCAAACGCCGAGCCCGCTTTCACCACCAGCGTCTGTACCGAGTAGGCGATGCTTTCGCAGCGGATATTCATCGTATATTCGCCGTAGTCGACGGTATCGGCCACCATAATGACCTGTAGCACCCAGAACAGCGCGGTTCCAATGTTCAACAGCACCCCGGCCAGCGAAATCAGCACAATGTTGTAAACGCCGCTCAGCGCCATCAGCAACAGTACCCCGCAACCCAGCACCGGCATGATCGATGCTCCCGCCCACAGAATGCGCCGCGATAGCCCTTTCACCAGTCGTGGGAACAGGATCAGCGTCAGCAAATTCGCCGCCCCCGCGTAGGACATGTAATACGGGAACATCTCCGCGCTGCCAATGACGTAGGTAAAGTAGTAAATCGCAAAGCCAGCGATAATGTTCGCCGCCGTGTTATAGGCCAGCGCCATGCCTAACAGGCAGGCCAGCTGATCGTTTTTATAGATCAGCGCCACCATCTGGCGCAGTGAAAGATGGCTGGCATCCTCGCTTACGCCGCTATCCGAGGAATAAACCTCATGGACATTGCGCAAGGTAACGAGGGTGGAAACCACGAAGAAGGCAATCAGCACCAGGGTGAACATCTGGAAACCGAAACCGCGATCGGCGCCGCCGACGGCGCTGACAAACGGCAGCGTGACGCCGGCCGTAACAAACCCAGCAAGGCTGGCGAAAAAACGCGGATACGGTACCAGCTGCTCGCGTTCGCGTTTATCGAGGGTAATGGTCGGCACCAGCGACCAGAACGGCACATCCATGATGGTGTAGGTGAAGCCCCACAGCAGGTAAGTCAGCCACACCCACGCCAGCAGCGCCCCGCCGCTGAAGTGGTGGGCGCTGAACAGCATATACAGCACCACCGAGTTGGTTATCGTGCCGATCAGGATCCACGGTTTGAACTTCCCCCATCGCGATCGCGTACAGTTAACGATCCATCCCATAATCGGATCGGCTATCGCATCGAGGATCCTTGCCACCAGGAACAAGGTGCCAACCACTCCAACCGATAACCCGACAATATCGGTGTAGTAATACATCAGGTACATGTAGACGATACCGATAGCGAAATCTTTACCAAAGGCACCAAATCCGTAGCTGAGCTTTGTTGTCATTGAAATACTCATAGGGTACAGGTCGCTGTCGCCAGCGCCTCCTTCAGCGTTTGATAGAGCGTGACAGGCACCGCCGGGTTCATTGCCCCCGGCGGCATGAGAGGATTAACGGTGTAGCCAGGCCGGCAGCCAGTCGCCGTGGCTGGCGATCAGATCGTCCACCAGCGCGTAGATCTCGTCGATCCCCAACACCGCGGCGGTGTGCGGATCCATCATTGTGGCGTAATAGACGTAATCGCGATTTTCGGTGAGGATCGCCTCCGTGAGCAGCGTCTGCACGTTGATATTGGTCTGCATCAGCGCCGCCAGATGCGCTGGCAGCGCGCCCACTTTGGTCGGCTGAATACCGTTGGCGTCCACCAGGCAAGCCACTTCCACACAGCAGCCCTGTGGCAAATTGTCGATAAGATTATCGTTGCGCACGTTGCCGTACACCACGCTTGACTCGCCGGTCCAGATGGCGTTCATGATGGTGCTGGCATATTCGCGGGATGGTTTCACCTCAATGCGCTCCCCGCGCTTATAGCTCTCCAGCTCCTGATGCCAGTTGGCCAGTTGCTCGACACAGCGTTTAGGGTATTCATCCAGCGGCACTTTATAGCGCGCGATAAGGTCATCACGGCCCGGCTTGATAAACCATGGCGTGTATTCCGCGAAATGCTCCGAGGACTCGGTGACGAAGTAGCCCAGTTTTTTGAACATTTCATAGCGAACAATGTTTTCGCAGCGCGGGTTGCCGTGCAGGTTCGGTTTCGGCGCCCGTCCCTCGGCGTAGGCCTGCAGCAGGTCGGGATAGAGACTGACGTAGCTGCCGTCCGCGAGCTTTTTCTCCAGCGAGAGATAGAACGCCATATGGTTAATTCCCGCGCAGCGGTAGCGTAAATCCGCCGGATCGAGATCGAGGTCGCGCGCCAGCTCTTCCGCTGTCCCCTGTACCGAATGGCACAGGCCAACCTGCTTAATATGCGGGTAGCGGGCGTACATTGCCCAGGTGTTCATCGCCATCGGGTTGACGTAGTTAAGCAGGGTGGCGTCCGGGCAGACCTCGGTCATGTCGTCGCAGATAGCCCACAGATGGGGAATAGTGCGCAGGGCGCGCATAATGCCCCCCGGCCCCAGCGTATCGGCGATGGTTTGCTCCAGGCCGTGGCGCTTACAGACTGCAAAATCGGTGACAGTGCAGGGCTCATAGCCGCCAATCTGAAAAGCGACGACGACAAAATTGGCGCCCTGCAGGGCGGTTTTCCGGTCGCGGTGGCAGCTGATTTCGCCGTTGGCTCCCACCGAATCCATCAGCTTGCGCACCACGATATGGGACTCTTCCAGCCGGGTTTCATCAATATCCATCAGCGCGATATGCGCCGATTTCAGCGCCGGGCGCTGGAAAACATCACCGAGAATATTTTTGACGAACACCGTCGAACCGGCGCCGATAAAAGTAATTTTTGGGGCAGACATCACGCACTCTCCATCAGGTCATTGAACACTTGCAGAGTGGCACGCCGCTCCCCGCTGCGCTGCCCTGTTCCCGCCGGAGCATTCCCGAAAACTCAGATCGGCCATTAAGCGCCACAAAATCTGAGATTCCGGGAACAGATTGAGCAAAAAGGAGAGAAAATGGGCCGATTCTTCCGCTAAGCTGTCGTCAGTTCTGGCGAAAAATGCAGCCACTCTGATAATCCAGGAATACGTTAATGATGGAACACCGCTTTACTTCCCTGCCCCCCGATCCCTTTATGTGCAGCAGCGACGAAAAGCAGAGCCGTAGCCCGCTGGCGCTCTACTCCGAGTATCAGCGTATGGATATCGAGCTGCGCCCGCCGCACGCCATGCCCACCAGCCACTGGCACGGCCAGGTGGAGGTCAACGTGCCGTTCGATGGCGACGTGGAGTATTTGATTAATAACGAAGTGGTGCGTATTGAGAAAGGCTATATCACTCTGTTCTGGGCCTGTACGCCGCATCAGCTGACCCGTCCCGGCGATTGCCAGCAGATGGCGATATTCAACCTGCCGATGCATCTGTTTCTCTCATGGCCGCTGGACCGGGAGCTTATCAACCACGTCACCCATGGGATGGTGATTAAATCCCTCGCTGCGCAGCAGTTGAGTGCCTTCGAAGTGCGCCGCTGGCAGCAGGAGCTGAGTCACGAGAATGAACAGATTCGTCAGCTGGCGATCGATGAAATTGCCCTGATGCTGAAGCGGCTGAGCCTCGCCGGCTGGCAGCCGATTCTGGTCAATAAAACCTCACGCACCCACAAGAACAGCGTCTCGCGCCATGCGCAGTTTTATGTCAGCCAGATGCTGGAGTTTATCGCCGCCCACTATGACCAGGCGCTGACCGTCAATGCCGTTGCCGAGCACGTGAAGCTCAACCCAAATTACGCGATGGGGATTTTTCAGCGGGTGATGCAGCAGACCATGAAGCAGTACATTACCGCCATGCGTATCAATCATGTGCGGGCGCTGCTGAGCGATACCGACAAGACCATCCTCGATATTGCCCTTACCGCCGGTTTTCGCTCCAGCAGCCGCTTCTACAGCACCTTTACCCGCTACGTGGGCATGCCGCCGCAGCAGTACCGTAAACTCAGCCAGCAGCGACGTCACGGCCTGGCCTTGCCGGAGGCATAAAAAATGCCGCCGGGGTTTCCCCAGGCGGCATGATTAGCAGTGAAAACAGTTAGTCGTTGATACGCGGATGCTGCTGCACCAGACGCGACCGTTTTGCCTGAAGATCGGCGATCTCCTGATCGATATCTTCGATTTTTTGCTCGATATTATCGTAGTGCTCGCCAAGGATTTCTTTCGCTTCCTGAATATCCGACGCCGCCGGGGTCGCCCCTTTCAGCGGACGGTTAGCCGTCTCTTTCATCGACAGGCCTGTCGCCATACCCACCACCGCGATAACCATCAGGTAGTATGCCGGCATCATCAGGTTCTGGGTGGTCTCCACCAGCCACGCCGCCAGGGTTGGCGTCAGACCAGCAATCAGCACCGAGATGTTAAAGGCGCTGGCCAGGGCGCTGAAGCGGATGTGCGTCGGGAACATCGCCGGCAGCGAGGAAGCCATCACCCCGATAAAGCAGTTCAGCACCACCGCCAGCAGCAGCAGACCGGCGAAGATCAGGCTAGTCACGTTGCTGTTGATCATAATGAAGGCCGGGATCGACAGGGCAAACAGCGCTACGCTACCAATCAGGATAAACGGGCGACGGCCGAAACGGTCGCTAAGCATACCGATAACCGGCTGTACAAACAGCATCCCGACCATGATAGCGATGATGATCAGCACCCCATGATCTTCCGAGTAGTGCAGGTTATGTGACAGATAGCTCGGCATGTAGGTCAGCAGCATGTAGTAGGTCACGTTGGTGGAAATCACCAGACCGATACAGGTCAGCAGGCTACGCCAGTGTTTGGTGGCAATCTCTTTAAAAGAGACCTTCGGCCCGTCCTGCAGTCCTTCACGGTCGCCCTGCTCCATGGTGTCAACATGCTGCTGGAACGCTGGCGTCTCTTCCAGCGCATGGCGCAGATAGAGACCAATGATGCCTAACGGTAGCGCCAGGAAGAACGGGATACGCCAACCCCAGTCGAGGAAGTTCTGTTCACCCACCACGCTGGAGATGAGAACCACCACGCCGGCCCCCATCACAAATCCGGCGATGGAGCCAAAGTCCAGCCAGCTACCCATAAACCCGCGTTTACGGTCAGGGGAGTATTCCGCGACGAAGATCGACGCCCCGGTATATTCACCACCGACCGAGAAGCCTTGCGCCATTTTACACAGCAGCAGCAAGATCGGCGCCCAGATACCTATCGTGGCATACGACGGAATAAGGCCGATACAGAAAGTACTTATCGACATGATCACGATGGTTATCGCGAGAATTTTCTGCCGACCATATTTATCGCCCAGCATCCCGAAGAACAGGCCGCCTAACGGACGAATTAAAAATGGTACGGAGAAGGTCCCCAGTGCGGCAATCATCTGCACGCTTGGGTTGGCATCGGGGAAGAAGACTTTACCTAAGGCGTAGGCCACAAAGCCGTAGACGCCGAAATCGAACCACTCCATCGCGTTGCCCAGGGAGGCCGCGGTGATCGCCTTTTTCAGTTTACCATCATCGATGATGGTCACATCCTTAAGGGTGATGGGCTTTATTTTTTTCCTTTTAAGCATATTTTTCCTCTGCTACTCCGCCTTGAGTGCACGCCTCTTCGCCGAATGGCAAGGCCATTCGCATCGTGCGTCAGGAGCGGTGAATTGCTGTGCTCCTCATTTCAAGCGTAGCAGGTTTGCCTGCACTGTCTGCTGACAGAATGTACAACCGAACCTGTTGACGCCTGCTCTGGCTACTGGTGAATAAATAGAGCGGCTCATCGTGATAATTGATGAAATTGACCTGCTCCCCTTTTTTACCCTAACAGTGTTTATATCTGCGATCAACTTCACAGAAATTTACCGCCTCATTACAGAGTGTCGGAAAATAAATAAGTTCATTCTCTGGCGATCGCCCGGAAATTATTTCGTCGATTTTTAGCCTCTACGAGAGGTTAATTTTCGCGGTTATTCTGTTTTCAACGCAATAGCGCCAGAGGTGATTTTCAGCAAAAAAACACCCGACAAAAGTGGGTGATTGCGCTATAATCACACCCACTTTCGGCTCTCAGCCGCTGTTTAAAGGACCAACGTCCTGTTTTTCGACGACATCACGAGGAACGTCATGCAACTGCCACACTGCCCCAAATGCGATTCGACTTACACTTATGAAGATAGCGGCATGTATATCTGCCCGGAGTGCGCCTATGAATGGAACCCTGCTGAGGCGACAGAAGAGAGCGACGTTCTGATCGTGAAAGATGCCAATGGCAATTTACTGGCCGATGGCGACAGCGTCACTGTTGTGAAAGATCTGAAGGTTAAAGGCAGCTCTTCGATGCTGAAAATCGGCACCAAAGTGAAGAATATCCGTCTGGTCGAAGGCGATCACAATATTGACTGCAAAATTGACGGTTTTGGCCCAATGAAGCTCAAATCGGAATTCGTCAAAAAGAACTGATTTATTTTCGGGGTGGCGGCGCGATTATTTTTCCCCGTCGCCGTCGCCGCTCCCGATATCCTGCTAGCCGTTCGTCCCGCTGCGCATCCTGTTATTTCCCTCGCCAGTAACCGCTATTTACGCTGTCGCCCGCCGCCATATTCCAGCGCCCCTTTTCGCTCTGCCGTCTGGCTCAATCGCCTGCCGGGCGACTACGCTTTACGGGTTACGGTCACGGAGGTATTCACCATGTCCTTAAGTCCCTACCTTGCCTTTGCAGGCAACTGCGCCGAGGCGATCGCCTTCTACCAGCAGACGCTGGGCGCAGAGCTGATGTTTAAAATGACCTTTGGCGAAATGCCGCCCTCGGCGCAGGAAGCGTCAGACGGCTGTCCGTCTGGCCAGAAGATAGCAGATGATGCCATCGCCCACGCCAGCCTGCGCATCAACAATGGCGAGCTGATGCTGAGCGACAGCGCTCTCGGGCCCGATGTGCATTACGCCGGCTTCACCCTCGTCCTCGATCCCAGCGATGTCGCTGAAGGCCAGCGCTGGTTCGACGCGCTGGCCGTCGGCGGGCGCATTGAGATGGCCTGGCAGGAAACGTTCTGGGCCCATGGCTTCGGCAAAGTCGTCGACCGCTTTGGCGTCCCCTGGATGATCAACGTGGTCAAACAAGGCTGACGCCCCAGGGCGGCCCGGCCGCCCTGTCATCCGCCTGGCATCAACTCTTCATCCTTTGGTCATCGTCACTTAACCGAAATGCAACATAAACCGGTCAGGATCGGCCCACAACGCGAGGGACCTCCTCGCCTATGCTGTGTGAGGCTTGATGACCATGCACCTGTCCAGACATCCGACCAGTTACCCCACGCGCTATCAGGAAATCGCCGCCCGACTTGAGCAAGAGCTGCGCCACCACTATCGCTGCGGCGACTATCTGCCCGCCGAGCAGCAGCTGGCGACGCGCTTTGACGTTAACCGCCATACCCTGCGCCGGGCTATCGACCAGTTGGTTGAGCGCGGCTGGGTCCAGCGCCGTCAGGGCGTGGGCGTGCTGGTGCTGATGCGGCCGATCGACTACCCGCTCAATGCCCAGGCGCGCTTCAGTCAGAATCTGCTGGAACAGGGCAGCGATCCCACCAGCGAAAAGCTGCTTTCGGTGCTGCGCCCCGCCAGCGCCCATGTCGCCGAGGCCTTTGGCATCAATGAGGGCGACAACGTGATCCACCTGCGCACCCTGCGCCGGGTCAATGGCGTCGCCCTGTGCCTGATCGACCACTACTTCGCCGACCTGCGCTTCTGGCCGGTGCTACAGACCTTCAGCCACGGCTCGCTGCACGATCTGCTGCGCGATCGGCTCGACGTCGAACTGACCCGCGTACGCACCAAAATCAGCGCCCGCCGCGCACAGGCAAAAGAGAGCAAGCTGCTGGAAATCCCCAACATGGCGCCGCTGCTCTGCGTCCGCACGCTCAATAGCCGTGAGGGCGAGTCGGTCACGACGGAGTACTCCGTCAGCCTGACCCGCGCCGACATGATTGAATTTACCATGGAGCACTGAATGCACTTCGATACCGCCACCCGCCAGCGCTGGATGTCCGTACTGGCCCACAGTGAACCGCAAGATCTTCTGGCACGCATGCAGTCCCTGCAGCTGGCGCCGGAATATGAATTGATTCGCACCCCGGAAACCGGGCTGGTACAGCTCCAGGCACGCATGGGCGGTATCGGCGACCGTTTCTTTGCCGGCGATGCCACGCTTACCCGCGCGGCGGTACGTCTGGCCGACGGTACGCTCGGCTACAGCTGGATTTTAGGCCGTGACCGCCCACACGCTGAACGCTGCGCGGCGATCGACGCCCTGCTGCAGTCGCCCCACCATTTTCACACGTTAATGGAAACCCTGATAACCCCGCTGGAAGCGCTACGCAGCGCGCGCATTGAAGCCCGACGCGCCGAAGTCAATGCCAGCCGGGTCGACTTCTTTACCCTGGTTCGCGGAGATAACGCATGACCTTACAACCCGCTTTTACCCTGGCTGTGCAGGATGCCCAACACAGTTTTCGTCGCCTGTTGAAAGCGATGAGCGAGCCGGGGGTGATTGTCTCCCTGCAGCAGCTTCAGCACGGCTGGCAGCCATTGAACGTGGCGTCCACCAGCCTGCTGTTGACCCTTGCCGATCGCGAAACGCCGGTCTGGCTTGCCAGCGCCCTGCGTAACGATCTGGTGGGACAGAATCTGCGCTTTCATACTGGTGCGCCGCTGGTGGACCAGCCGCAGCAGGCGGTCTTTGCCGTCGCCAATGACGGCATTAGCGCCGAGCAGCTCAACGTACTTTCCGCTGGCACCGTCACCGCGCCGGAAACCGGCGTCACACTGATTGTTCAGCTTGCCAGCCTCAGCGGCGGACGCATGCTGCGCCTGACCGGGGCTGGCATTGCTGAAGAGCGAATGATCGCGCCGCAGCTGCCGGACTGCATCATCGACGAATTAACCGAACGCCCGCACCCGTTCCCGCTGGGCATCGACCTGATCCTCACCTGCGGCGAGCGCCTGCTGGCGATCCCGCGCACCACCCATGTGGAGGTGTGCTAAATGTACGTTGCCGTCAAGGGCGGCGAGAAGGCGATCCACGCCGCTCACGCCTTACAGGAACTGAAGCGACGGGGCGATGGACGGCTTCCCGAACTGAGCGTTGACCAGATAGGCGACCAGCTCAATCTGGCGGTGGACCGGGTGATGACCGAGGGTGGCATCGCCGACCGCGAACTGGCGGCGCTGGCGCTAAAGCAGGCCAGCGGCGATAACGTCGAAGCGATCTTCCTGCTGCGCGCCTACCGCACCACCCTGGCGCGGCTGGCGGTCAGCGAACCGATTAATACCGCAGAGATGCGCCTCGAACGCCGCATCTCCGCAGTGTACAAAGATATCCCCGGCGGCCAGCTGCTGGGTCCCACTTACGACTACACTCATCGCCTGCTCGATTTTACCCTGCTGGCCAACGGCGAAGCGCCGTCTGTGCAGCCAACCGAGTGCGACACCCAGCCGACGCCGCACGTCTTTCACCTGCTGGCGCAGCAGGGGCTGGCAAAAGCGGAGCAGGACCACGGCACGCCGCCCGACGATATCACCCGCACCCCGCCGGTCTACCCCTGCTCGCGTTCCTCGCGCCTGCAGCAACTGATGCGCGGCGATGAAGGCTACCTGCTGGCGCTGGCCTATTCGACTCAGCGCGGCTATGGCCGCAACCATCCGTTTGCCGGCGAGATCCGCAGCGGCTACGTGCAGGTGGAAATCGTCCCGGAAGAGCTGGGCTTTAGCGTCAATATTGGCGAGCTGCTGCTGACCGAATGCGAGATGGTCAACGGCTTCGTCGCCCCGCAGGCGGAGCCGCCGCACTTCACCCGCGGCTACGGCCTGACCTTCGGCATGAGCGAGCGCAAAGCGATGGCGATGGCTCTTATCGACCGCGCGCTGCAGGCGCCGGACTATGACGAAGAGATTACCGGTCCCGCCCAGGATGAAGAGTTTGTGCTGGCCCACGCCGATAACGTTGAAGCCGCCGGCTTCGTCTCGCATCTGAAGCTGCCGCACTATGTCGATTTCCAGGCCGAACTGGCGCTGCTGAAACGCCTGCAACGGGAGAACGAACGTGGCTAATCCACTGACTGGCTATAACTTTGCTTATCTCGACGAGCAAACCAAGCGCATGATTCGCCGGGCGATACTGAAAGCAGTGGCTATTCCCGGCTACCAGGTGCCGTTCGGCGGGCGCGAAATGCCGATGCCCTACGGCTGGGGCACCGGCGGCATCCAGTTGACCGCCAGCGTCATCGGCGAGAACGACGTGCTGAAAGTGATTGACCAGGGCGCGGATGACACCACCAACGCGGTGTCGATTCGCGAGTTTTTCAAGCGCGTCACCGGCGTCGTCACCACCGAGCGTACCGAAGACGCCACCCTGATCCAGACCCGCCACCGCATCCCGGAGACACCGCTGGTGGAGGATCAGATCCTGATCTACCAGGTGCCGATCCCGGAGCCGCTGCGCTTTATCGAGCCGCGTGAAACCGAAACCCGCACCATGCACGCCCTGGAAGAGTACGGCGTCATGCAGGTGAAACTGTATGAAGATATCGCCCGCTTCGGCCATATCGCCACCACCTACGCCTATCCGGTAAAGGTCAATGGCCGCTACGTGATGGACCCTTCGCCGATCCCGAAATTCGATAACCCGAAAATGCACATGATGCCAGCGCTGCAGCTGTTCGGCGCCGGGCGCGAAAAGCGGATCTACGCGGTGCCGCCCTATACCACAGTCGAAAGCCTCGATTTCGACGACCATCCCTTTACCGTGCAGGAGTGGGATGAGCCCTGCGCCATCTGCGGCTCGCGCCACAGCTACCTCGACGAAGTGGTGCTGGATGACAGCGGCCAGCGGATGTTTGTCTGCTCCGATACCGACTATTGCCGCCAGCAGAGCGAGGGGCAGAAAAAATGAGCCAGCCATTACTTGCCGTGAATAACCTGACCCATCTCTACGCTCCGGACAAAGGTTTCCGCGACGTCTCCTTCGAACTGTGGCCGGGAGAAGTGCTCGGCATCGTCGGGGAGTCCGGCTCCGGTAAAACCACCCTGCTGAAGGCGATCTCCGCCCGCCTGACGCCGCAGCAGGGCGAGGTGCTGTACCAACAGCGCTCGCTGTACGCCATGAGCGAAGCCGAACGCCGCCGCCTGCTGCGCACCGAATGGGGCGTGGTGCATCAGCACCCGATGGACGGCCTGCGTCGCCAGGTCTCCGCCGGAGGCAACATCGGCGAACGGCTGATGGCCACCGGCGCCCGCCACTACGGCAACATTCGCGCCACCGCTGAAAAGTGGCTGCAGGAGGTGGAGATCCCACCCTCGCGCATCGACGACCTGCCCACCACCTTCTCCGGCGGCATGCAGCAGCGTCTGCAGATCGCCCGCAATCTGGTTACCCAGCCGAAGCTGGTGTTTATGGATGAACCCACCGGCGGGCTGGATGTGTCCGTACAGGCGCGGCTGCTTGACCTGCTGCGCAGCCTGGCGGTGGAGCTGAATCTGGCGGTGGTGATTGTTACCCACGATCTCGGCGTCGCCCGCCTGCTGGCGAACCGTCTGCTGGTGATGAAGCAGGGCCAGGTGGTGGAGAGTGGCTTAACCGATCGGGTGCTCGACGATCCGCACCATCCTTACACCCAGCTGCTGGTGTCGTCGGTGTTGCAGAATTAACCCTCGGTGCCATTCCCGGCGGCGCTGCGCTTGGCCGGGCTACAAATTCTACAGGTGCGTTATTCGTAGGCCGGGTAAGCGAAGCGCCACCCGGCAACCCAACCCCGCGAGGGCTAACATGATCCGCGTTGAAAACATCCATAAAACCTTTGTTCTGCACCAGCAGCACGGCGTCCGCCTGCCGGTGCTGGCCGACGCCTCGCTGACCGTAAACGCCGGGGAGTGCGTGGTGCTCCACGGCCACTCCGGCAGCGGCAAATCGACCCTGCTGCGTTCGCTTTACGCCAATTATCTGCCGGACAGCGGGCATATCCATATCCGCCACGGCGACGAATGGGTGGACCTGGTCACCGCCACGCCGCGCAAGGTACTGGAGGTGCGCAAAACCACCATCGGCTGGGTCAGCCAGTTTCTGCGGGTGATCCCGCGCATTTCGGCGCTGGAGGTGGTGATGCAGCCGCTGCTCGACCTCGGGATGCCGCGTGAAGCGAGCGCCGCCAAAGCCGCCCAGTTGCTCACCCGTCTCAATGTTCCGGAACGCCTGTGGCACCTTGCGCCGTCGACCTTTTCCGGCGGCGAGCAGCAGCGGGTCAACATCGCCCGCGGTTTTGCGGTCGACTATCCGATTCTGCTCCTTGATGAACCCACCGCCTCACTGGATGGCAAAAACAGTGCTGCCGTGGTCAACCTGATCCACGATGCCAAAGCGCGCGGCGCGGCCATCGTGGGGATTTTCCATGACGAAGGGGTACGCCGTCAGGTCGCCGACCGACTGCACCCCATGGGAATGACAGCATGATTATCAATAATGTAAAACTGGTTCTCGACGACGACGTGGTCCACGGCTCACTGGAAGTCCAGCACGGTCGCATCCTCGCCTTCGCCGAAAGCCAGAGCCGGCTGCCGCAGGCGCTGGATGAGGAAGGCGGCTGGCTGCTGCCGGGCCTAATCGAACTGCATACCGATAATCTGGATAAATTCTTTACCCCACGGCCGAAGGTGGACTGGCCAGCCCACTCGGCAATGAGCAGCCATGACGCCATGATGGTCGCCAGCGGCATTACCACCGTGCTCGACGCCGTGGCGATTGGCGACGTGCGCGATGGTGGCGATCGTCTTGAGAATCTCGAGAAGATGGTCAATGCCGTGGAGGAGACGCAAAAGCGCGGCCTCAACCGCGCCGAGCACCGCCTGCACCTGCGCTGTGAACTGCCGCATCACACCACGCTGCCGCTGTTTGAAAAGCTGATCGATCGCGAGTCAGTGAGCATGGTCTCTCTGATGGACCACTCGCCAGGCCAGCGTCAGTACGCCGATCGCAGCAAGTACCGCGATTACTATCAGGGCAAATATCATCTGACGCATGACGAAATGGACCGTTTTGAAGCCGAGCAGATGGCTCTGGCCGCCACCTGGTCGCAGCCCAATCGCCAGACCATCGCCGCCATGTGCCGCGCCCGCCGTATCGCTCTCGCCAGCCACGACGACGCCACCGAGGCGCATGTGGCCGAATCCCATCAGCTTGGGAGCGTGATCGCCGAGTTTCCCACCACGCTGGCCGCGGCGCAGGCTTCACGTCAGCACGGGATGCACGTCCTGATGGGGGCGCCGAATATCGTGCGCGGCGGTTCCCACTCCGGCAACGTCGCCGCCCACCAGCTGGCGAGCCACGGTTTGCTGGACATCCTCTCATCTGACTATTACCCCGCCAGCCTGCTGGATGCCGCTTTCCGCATCGCCGACGCCGAGGACAATGCCTTCACCCTGCCACAGGCGATCCGTCTGGTCAGCAAGCATCCGGCGCAGGCGCTGGGCCTTGACGATCGCGGCGTCATCGCCGAGGGGAAACGCGCCGACCTGGTGCTGGCCCACCGTCGCGGCGAGCATGTACACATCGACCATGTCTGGCGCCAGGGAACGAGGGTCTTTTAATGCCGGGAAAACTGATTTGGCTGGTGGGCCCTTCCGGCTCCGGTAAAGACAGCCTGCTGGCGGCGCTGCGCCAGCGCGAGCACCCGCAGCTGCTGGTGGCCCATCGTTACATAACCCGCCCGTTTAACGCGGGCAGCGAGAATCATATCGCCCTCAGCGAACATGAATTTTTTACCCGCGCCGAGCAGCATCTTTTTGCTCTCAGCTGGCACGCCAACAATACTTACTATGGCATTGGCGTGGAGATCGACCTCTGGCTACATGCCGGCTTTAACGTAGTGGCCAACGGCTCCCGCGCCCATCTGGCGCTGGCCCGGGAACGCTACGGCGAGGTGTTGGTGCCGATCTGTCTCGCCGTCTCGCCGCCGGTACTGCGCCAGCGGCTGGAGCAGCGCGGCCGGGAAAATGCGCTGGAAATCGCCCAGCGTCTGGATCGCGCCGCGCGCTATAAGCCGGACAACTGCCTGACGTTGAATAATGACGGCAGTCTCCGACAATCGGTTGACGATTTCTTCCGCCTGCTGCGCAGCCACGTGGTACGCGAAGAGGATCAGCCGGTATGAGTGAAAGGTGACACGATGAGCCTGACAATCCGTTTAACCGGCACCGGCGGCGCCCAGCTGGTGCCGGTCTTCGGTTGCGACTGCGCGGCCTGCCGCCGCGCCCGCCGCGAGGAAAATCACCGCCGCCGCCCCTGTAGCGGAGTGGTCATGTTCAACAGCGCCGTGACGCTGCTCGATGCCGGACGACCGGATTTGATGGAACATCATCCCGCCGGTAGTTTTCTGCAGGTGCTGCTGACCCACTACCATCTGGATCATGTACAGGGGCTGTTTCCGCTGCGCTGGGGAGTCGGCGCGTCGATCCCGGTCTATGGCCCGCCGGATGACGCCGGCTGCGACGATCTGCTCAAACACCCCGGTCTGCTTGACTTTAACCATACCGTCACGCCGTTTGTGATGTTTAACCTGCAGGGGCTGCGGGTGACACCCCTACCCCTTAATCACTCGAAGCTCACCTTTGGTTATCTGCTGGAGTCGGCCCACAGCCGGGTGGCCTGGCTCTCGGATACCGCCGGGCTGCCGGACAAAACGCTGAAGTTTTTACTCAACAACCGCCCGCAGGCGATGATCATCGATTGCAGTCATGAGCCGCGCGCGCAGACTCCGCGTAACCATAACGATCTAAACACCGTCCGCAGCCTTAACCAGGTGATTGGCTGTCCGCGCGTGATCCTCACCCATATCAGCCACCAGTTTGACGTCTGGATGATGGATAACCCGCTACCGACAGGTTTCGAAGCGGGCTATGACGGGATGGAAATCGTGCTAGATTAAGTGCTGGTCCGTTGCGGGGCGATCAGTAGCTATCATCCAGACGACGCTGGTCGCTTTCTAACTGACGACGATCCTGATCGAGCTGACGCTGGCGTTCATCCAGCTGGCGGCGGCGGTCGTCAAGCTGGCGCTGGCGATCGTTATATTGCTGCTGATTATCCCTACGCTGCTGACGGCTGCCCTGATAGCTGCCGTCATCATACCGGCCATCATCATCATATCTGTCGTCGTCATCGGAGCGGTTGCTACCCGGATTATAGGCGTCGTTAATGGCTTGCTGAATATTGCCGATCGCGTCGTCGATAATATCGGCGCGAGCGGCCAGGCTGGTCAGCGACAGGGTGCAAAAGAGCAGTGCGGTTGCGTAACGTTTCATCGGGGCCAATCTCGTCAGAGTCCTGCCGCTACCTTAATCAAGCGTACAACCCCCGAGTAGCGGAGGAATCTCAAATCCTCGCGTACGCCGCGCTCAGCGCCTGCGCCAGCTGGGCGCGGGTAAACGGCTTACGCAGCCACTCCACTTCCGGCAGGGCCGGATTCTGCGCCGGACGCAAATCCTGGCCGCTGATCAGCAGCACCGGCAACGCCGGAAAGCGGCGTCGGGCGGTATGGATCACGTCGGCGCCGCTCAGCGCGCCGGGCAGCATCAGATCGCTAATCAACAGGGCAATATCCGGCGAGGCCTCCAGCAGCTGCAGCGCCTCTTCACCGCTGGCGGTTTCCAGCGTCAGCCAGCCCAACTGATGCAGCTGTTCACACAGCGTCTGGCGGACATCCTCTTCATCTTCCAGCACCAGCGCCAGCCGTTCCCCCGCCGGGAGCGGCTCGTCCTCCGCTGACGCCACCGTCGTCTCAACCTCGGTCATCGCCCGCGGCAGCTGCAGCCGCACCGTCGTCCCCTGCCCCGGCGCGCTCTCCAGCGCCACCCGGCCGCCCGACTGGCGCACAAAGCCATACACCATCGACAGCCCCAGGCCGCTACCGCTGCCGGTGGCTTTGGTGGTGAAGAATGGTTCAAACACCCGGGCTTTCACCGCCTGCGACATCCCACTGCCATGATCGATCACCTCCAGGGCCACCATATCCTGCCGCTGACCGCTGCTGCGGGTGACCCGCTGATTCCAGGTGCGTATTTTGATGATTCCGTCGCGCCCGGCCATGGCGTCGCGGGCATTCATCACCAGATTGATCAGGGCGTTTTCCAGCTGGCCGACGTCTATCCATGCCGGCCACGCCGGCGACTGCGCCTCAATCTCCAGGCTTAGGTTCGCCGGCAGGGAGTGACGCATCAGCTCGCTGAGGTTCTCCAGCAACGGCGCCATCGCCACCGCCTGGGGATGCAGCGCCTGTTTGCGCGAGAAGGCCAGTAGCCGCTGGGTCAGAAGCGCCCCACGCTCCGCCGCCTTCAGCGCTCTGGAGAGTCGCGGGGCATCGCGCGCATCCGGCTCCACCAGCTCGAGGCTGCCGATGATCACCGCCAGCAGGTTGTTAAAGTCATGCGCCAGACCTCCGGTCAGCTGGCCGACGGCCTTCATCTTCTGGCTGTGCAGTAGCGCCTCCTCCAGCTCCTGGCGCTTAATCCGATCGATCTCCATCTGGGTGGTCTTCTCTTTCAGCAGCCGGGTGGTGTGCTCCAGCGACGCCGTATTGCGGGCGAAGACGTTAAAGGCCCGCGCCAGCTCGCCCAGCTCATCGCGCCGCTGCAGGGCCGGCACCGAGACGTTCGGCTCCCCCTGAGCCAGCCGCGACATCGCCCGCGAGATAGCGGTCAGGTTAGAGCCGAGATTACGGTAGATATACCACCCGGCGCAGCCGGTGATCGCCAGCGCCAGCAGCGCGGAAAGCAAAATAAACATGCTGATGGAGCGCAGCTCCCGATGGCTCTGCGCCGCCCGCTGCTCTGAGGCTTCCGCCACCCGGGTCACGTACTGATTGATGTCCTCGTTAAGCAACGCGACCAGCGCTTTGATGTGGTACATGTACCAGCTGATCGTCAGGTCGCTCTCCTCCAGCTGGGCCGACAGCGGGGCCAGCGTCGCCAGCTCCCGGGTGACGTCGGGCAGGAAAAACGCCAGCGCGGGATCGGCGCTATAGGTCGGCAGGTCTTCGCGCAGCTGGTCGAGCTGCAGAACGATCGACCGCGGCGTAACGGTATGGATCGCGGCCACGATCAGCCGGTCCATCTCGGCCAGCCGGCGTGGATCGATCGCCTTATCCCCGCCGCGATCGTTAAGATCGACGAGATGGCGCAGGTTGCTCTGATTCTGATAAAGCGAACTCAGCAGCGCATTGCGCTGCAGATGGCGGCGCTGGCCGCGCTCCAGCATCTCCGCTACGCTCTGCTGCAGTGCGTTGCTGCGGCGAATAATATTAGCCACCCGCGCCTGCTCCTGCTGCGCCAGCGGGGCCGCCGCCAGCTGGGCCAGCGAGTGCTTCAGCGCCTGCTGCGTCGCCAGCAGCCGTTCTGCTTCGCTTTTGTACTCCAGCGCCCCCACCACCTGCGACAGGCGCACCGCCGCCGTGGCGACATTCGCCGTGTCCCGCGCCAGATCCATACTGCCGCGCATGTCGTTAAGAGTCTGGCGCTGCACCTGCTCCTGCAGCTGGCTGGCGTGGTGAAAGCCAAACACCGCCACGCCGCTGACCAGCAGGGTGACCACGCCCATCAGCAGATTAAAGGAGAGCAGGCGGCCACGGGCGCTGGTGAAAAACGGGTGTCGGCGAGCGGTCATAGCAACTCCGGTGAAGGATCGGTCGGCAGATAGGCGTGACGGTGCAGAAAATGACGCCGCGTAACTGTGATCGCGGTTAACTATTTATCACTATGACAAATATGAATGGATTCTGACATTCTGCATTTATTTTCCGGTGGTGGACTGTAGCTATTGTTCTCATAGACAGGAGCGCCGCGATGACCGCCACCCCGGTACTGGAAATGCGCCATATCGCCAAAGCTTTTGGCAAATTCTACGCGCTGAAGGGCGTCGACCTGACGGTCTGGCCCGGCGAGATCCATGCCCTGATGGGGGAGAACGGCGCCGGAAAAAGCACGCTGATGAAGATCCTCGCCGGCGCCTATACCGCCACCAGCGGCGAGATCCTGATCGACGGAAAACCGCAAACCATCCGCGGCCCCAAGGACGCGCTGGCCGCCGGGATCACGTTGATCTACCAGGAGATGCAGCTGGCGCCGAACCTGACCGTCGCGGAAAACATTTTCCTCGGCAGCGAGCTGGCGCGCGGTGGTCTGGTGCAGCGTAAAGCGATGCTCAGCCAGGCGCAGGCAGTGATCGACCGTCTCGGCGCCCAGTTCAAAGCCAGCGACCGGGTGATGACCCTGACCATCGCCGAACAGCAGCAGGTGGAGATTGCCCGCGCGCTGCACCGTAACAGCCGCATTCTGGTGATGGATGAACCTACCGCCGCCCTCTCCTCGCGGGAAACCCAGCGCCTGTTCGATCTCATCCTGCGTCTGCGCGATGAGGGGATGGCGATTATCTATATCAGCCACCGCATGGCGGAAGTGTATGAGCTTTCCGACCGGGTCAGCGTCCTGCGCGATGGGCAGTATGTCGGCAGCCTGGTGCGCGACAAGCTCAACGCGCCGGAGCTGGTGCGCATGATGGTCGGTCGCCCGCTCAGCGATCTGTTCAATAAAGAACGTGACATTCTCCGCGGCCAGCCGCGCCTGCGGGTCGAGGATCTGACCGATGGCGGCAAGATTAAGCCCAGCAGCCTGGTGGTGCATGCCGGCGAAATCGTCGGCCTCGCCGGGCTGGTCGGTGCCGGGCGTTCCGAACTGGCGCAGCTGATCTTCGGGGTGCGCAAAGCCACCGCCGGGGTGATTGAGATCGACGGCGAGCCGGTGGTGATCCACTCGCCGCGGGAAGCCATCGACCTCGGGATCGGCTTTCTGACCGAAAACCGCAAAGAACAGGGGTTGTTTCTCGAACTGGCCGCCCAGGAGAACATTACTATGGCGACGCTGGAGCGCGACGCGACCTGGGGGATGCTCAACCGCCGGAAGGCGCAAACCATCTCCGATGACGCCATCCAGCTGCTTAACATCCGCGTGCCGCACGCCCAGGTGCGCGCCGGCGGGCTGTCCGGCGGCAACCAGCAGAAATTATTGATTTCACGCTGGGTGGCGATTGACCCGCGCATTCTGATCCTCGATGAACCCACCCGCGGCGTCGACGTCGGCGCGAAAAGCGAGATTTACCGCATCATGAACGACATGGCGCGCCAGGGCGTCGCCATTCTGATGATCTCCAGCGAGCTGCCCGAAGTGGTGGGCATGAGCGACCGGGTCTATGTAATGCGCGAGGGCACTATCGCTGGCGAGCTACAGGCCGGCGATATCAGCCAGGAAAGTATCATGACGCTGGCCACCGGCGTGAACGACTCTCACCTTAAGGCAGGGCAACTATGAGCATACCGAAAGAGACCTCCGCGCCGGTCGCGAAATCCGCTTCGGCGAAAAAAATGTTGATGGGCGACCTGATGCAGACCGTCGGCATTCTGCCGATCCTCATCCTGATCGTCGCCGTTTTCGGCTTTATCGCCCCCAACTTTTTCACGGAAAGCAATCTGCTGAATATCACCCGCCAGGCCTCGATCAACATTGTGCTGGCGGCGGGAATGACTTTCATCATCCTCACCGGCGGCATTGACCTCTCCGTCGGCTCCATCCTTGGCACCACCGCGGTGGCCGCGATGGTGGTGTCGCTGATCCCGGCGTTTGCGTTGCTGTCGATTCCGGCGGCGCTGATGCTCGGCCTGCTGCTCGGCCTGTTCAACGGCGCGCTGGTCGCCTTCGCCGGGCTACCGCCATTTATCGTCACCCTCGGCACCTACACGGCGCTGCGCGGCGCCGCCTATCTGCTGGCCGACGGCACCACGGTGATCAACTCCGATATCAGCTTTGAGTGGATCGGCAATGACTACCTCGGCCCGGTGCCGTGGCTGGTGGTCATCGCCCTGGCGGTTATCGCGGTGTGCTGGTTTATCCTGCGCCGCACCACCCTTGGGGTACATATCTATGCGGTGGGCGGCAACATGCAGGCGGCGCGGCTGACCGGCATCAAAGTCTGGCTGGTGCTGCTGTTTGTTTATGGCATGAGCGGCCTGCTCTCCGGCCTTGGCGGGGTAATGAGCGCCTCGCGGCTGTACAGCGCCAACGGCAACCTCGGCGTCGGTTACGAGCTGGACGCCATCGCCGCAGTCATTCTCGGCGGCACCAGCTTCGTCGGCGGCATCGGCACCATCACCGGTACGCTGGTGGGGGCGCTAATTATCGCCACCCTCAACAACGGCATGACCCTGATGGGGGTCTCCTACTTCTGGCAACTGGTGATCAAAGGGGCGGTGATCATCATTGCGGTGCTGATCGACAAATACCGTACCCGACATCATCAAAGTGCATAACAACACCATCTTACCTGCGAGGAAAAGCGAATGCGTTTAAAACCGATAGTGACCGCGCTGTGTGCTGGCGCGCTGCTGGCCGCCTCCCCTTTTGCATCGGCCAAAGAGCTAAAAGCGATTGGCGTGACGGTGGGCGACCTTGCCAACCCGTTCTTTGTGCAGATCACCAAAGGGGCGGAGCTGGAGGCCCGCAAGCTGGCGGGGGATAACGTCAAAGTGACGCTGGTTTCCAGCGGCTACGATCTGGGCCAGCAGGTGGCGCAGATCGATAACTTTATCGCCGCTAAAGTCGATATGATCATCCTCAACGCCGCTGATTCGAAAGGCATTGGCCCGGCGGTGAAGCGGGCCAAAGAGGCCGGGATCGTGGTGGTGGCGGTTGACGTCGCCGCCGAAGGGGCCGACGCCACCATCACCTCCGATAACACCCAGGCGGGCGAGCTGGCCTGTAAATACATTAGCGACCGCCTGAACAACAAAGGCAACGTGGTGATCATCAACGGGCCGCCGGTCTCCGCCGTACAAAACCGCGTTGAAGGCTGCGAAACGGAGTTCAAAAAACACCCGGATATTAAAATCCTCTCCGCCAACCAGAACGCCAAAGGCAGCCGGGAAGGCGGCCTGGAGGTGATGACTTCCCTGCTGGCGGCCAATCCGAAGATTGACGGCGTGTTCGCGATCAACGATCCGACGGCGATTGGCGCCGATCTGGCGGCGAAACAGGCGCAGCGCAGCGAGTTCTTCATCGTGGGCGTCGACGGCAGCCCGGACGGCGAAGAGGCGCTGAAGCGTAAGAACTCGCTGTTCGTCGCCACCCCAGCGCAGGATCCACAGGTGATGGCGGCGAAGGCGGTGGAAATTGGCTACGACATCCTGCAGGGCAAACCGGCACCGACCGCACCGGTACTGATCCCGGTGACGATGATCGACAAAAATAACGTCAGCTCTTACAAAGGCTGGACCGTGAAATAAGCGCAACCCGGCGCACAATCGTTCCGCCGATTGTGCGCTACGCTTAACGAGTATGACGGCGCGGAGTAGCGATCATGGAACGGAAAGGCATTATTGCCGCAGGCAACATGCTGGTCGATCATGTCCACCAGATCAGGCAGTGGCCGGAGCGCGGCTGGCTGGTGGAAATTATACATAGCGAACGTGCCACCGGCGGCGCGCCGCTGAATGTCCTGCTGACCCTGGCTAAAATGCATGCCGGACTGCCGCTGCAGGCGGTTGGCCTGATTGGCGAGGATAACGATGGCGACTACATTACCGCCATGCTCGATCAGTACCATATCAATCGCCAGCTCGTACAGCGCACCAGCTCCGCCCCCACCTCGATGACTCAGGTGATGACCGACGCCGACGGTCAGCGTACCTTCTTTCACTCTCCCGGCGCCAACCGACTGCTTGACCTCCCGGCCTTTGAGCCGCTGGATGCGCCGCTGAAAATTTTCCATCTCGGCTATCTGCTGCTGCTTGAGAGTCTCGATCGCTCCGA
The DNA here is from genome assembly GCF_020526085.1 of Klebsiella africana. NCBI lineage: Bacteria > Pseudomonadati > Pseudomonadota > Gammaproteobacteria > Enterobacterales > Enterobacteriaceae > Klebsiella > Klebsiella africana. The sequence continues at coordinate 4,834,745 of NZ_CP084874.1, forward strand.
TAAAGTGTACGGCACCCGCAGCGCGCGACTGCTGGCGCAGATGCGCGAGCGAGGCTATGAAGTGTCCCTCGACCTGGTGTCGCGCAAAGGCGATCCGCACTACCGCCCGCTGGTCCTGCCAGCGCTGAAGCATCTTGACTATCTGACCATCAATGAGCTGGAAGCCAGCGAGTTTAGCGGGCTGGAGATCCGTTTACCCAACGGCGAGCCGCACGTCGCCAATATCGCCCGCGCCGCCAGCGCATTGCTTGACGCCGGCGTACGCCAGCGGGTAGTGATCCACTGTCCGGAGGGGGCATGGGGCGTGTCCCGTACCGAAGACGGGCGCTGGGTACCGTCATGGCGGCTGCCGCCGGAAGAGATTATCGGCAGCGTCGGCGCCGGGGACGCCTTCTGCGCCGGCCTGCTGTACGGCAGCCACGAACGCTGGCCGTTAACCGACAGTCTGCAGCTGGCCCACGCCTGCGCCAGCGCCAGTCTGCAGGCCGCCAATGCGATCGACGGCGCCAAAACGCTCCCTGAGCTGCAGGCGTTTATTCAGTTGCAGAATGGTTAGATCGAGTAGATCCCGCTATCAGGGCGATGCCACAGGAGAACGACGTATCATGGCGAGAAAAGGGATACGGTTTATTCAAATCACGTCTGTTTTACGCTGAGTTCAACAACGGCGAACCAAATAACTAACTGCGACACTCGGCCAGCACCTTTTCCAGTTTTGCTAATGACTCAGCGCGTTTTATCGCTGGCATCTGATGAATATTGCGCAATTTCCACTGCACGGCAGGTAAATCCTGAATACGCATTTCCGGCGCTAAACGCCAGTCTGGTTCGCCTCGTTTAAATGACAGCAAAAAATCAACATCCTGTTGCGTGAAACAGGATTTTAACGCAGCAATCATCCTGTTGGGGACTGCTGTCAGTTCCTCCAGGCCTATCGTCTCAAATGTCATCCCACTGAACTCACGGTAAAAGGGTTCAGCAATATCTTTCCAGCGAGGACTCAGCACTTCAGCCAGAGGCCGATTATGGCTCAGTAGATACGCGATAAACCCATTGAAAATGGGACGGTCAAGCTCCCGCGCATCAAGAAGTAATTTCACATCATAAAAATCTCTGGGATGCTGGCGATCCAGCGCCGCGCATAATTTTCCACCGTAGAGGTCAGGCAACGAAACCACTGCAAGGCTGGCATAGCCAAAAACGTCTTCTACCGCCCCCACCACTTCTCGCTCCTGCGGTGGATATAATGTCCCCCGGGCGACCGGTGAGACCTCTATCTTTATTTGTGCGCTATCGGTAGTAACAATAACACGCATCTCATCGGAACGATTGGCTTGTAATACAGCGCTCATACCTGCCTGTTGTTGCAGATTGTCGGCAATACGTGCAAGCGCATCCCGTATATGAGGTAAAGCGATCGCTCTGCTTTCCAGGGGCACCCAGGCGAGGTCGATATCCACCGATAATCGAGGGAAATCGCGGATAAAAAGATTGATGGCCGTGCCACCTTTCAGCGCAAATTCCCGTTCGACAGCAACATAGGGTAAAACCTGCATTAGCAGAGCAACCTGCCGATAATAGGGCGCCTGTATATCCATATTTTTTATTCCTTTTGAAAGCGTTCAGGCACTGTGATTTGGTATTGAGCATTGAACTTGCCATTTACCACGATTTGCCGTTTGCCCGCTCCCAGATCGATTTTTTGGCTATCGATTCGTTTGAACCAGCCATGCTCGTAAAAACTGGCGAAGAAGAGATACAAACGCTTGGCCTGCACAGACTGGCTGACAGAAAGCAGATACTCTACTTTACGAGGATTAAGATTAACCAGCCCCTGGAAAAGCTCTGCAGCGTGGTTAAATGAGAGGGTCCCCGGTACCGCGCTCAGCAACTCGTAAGCAGCCAGTTCTGGCGCACTGCCGATGAGTATTTTCCCTTTTACATCAAGCGTTACACGGTATCTATCATCCAGCACCGGCAGTTTTTTCCCCGATATGACTATCCACTCCACACCCGGAAATTCCCTGAACCATTTCGGCAGCAGCGCTTTATTTTCCACACTAAGCCAGCACTGGTTTTGTTTTAGCTGTAGATAGTGTGAACGGCCCAGCCAGACTAAGCTACTGAGCCCCGCAACATACACCGGAGCGGCAAGCTGATTTTGCAAACATGCTAATGCATCGTTCCACTCCGGCTCACGTCCCGCACGCGCGTATACGCCGTTACCTCGTTTTTTTAACCAGCCACTTTGCGTGTATTTAAAGGCCAGAGAGGGCGAGATGGCATGCTGGCTTAACCAGGACTGAAGGATCACATCTCCGGGAGCGCTGTTTTGCAGCAGCCAGTTTAATTTTGTTGGCATAGATTAACCCAGAGTGTCACTTTAATAAAAAAAGTAAACTCCCTGCGCCAAATAAAGTCAACAGCGGGTTGGCAGCAAACCCACCTTATGCCGCTTTCTCGCTGTGGGTCACGTCGGCGGAAAACACATAGCCCAGACCGCGTAGGGTTTTAATCAGCGTCGGCTGATGCGGGTTTAACTCGATTTTGCGCCGCAGGCGCATGATCAGCACATCGATGGTCCGGTCGAATACCTCGGTGCTTTCGTTATGGGTCAGCGCCAGCAACTGTTCGCGATTCAATACCCGGCGCGCGTTCTGCGCCAGCGCCAGCAGCAGGCCGTATTCTCCCTGGGTCAGCGGGATCGCCTGCTGCTGCGGGTTATACAGTTCACAGCGGGTGGTATCCAGCCGCCAGCCGTTGAATGTCAGGCCAGCAGCGGCGCCCGGCACCTCGCTGGCCAACGCCCCACTACGCCGCAGCACCGCCTTTACCCGGGCCACCACCACCCGCGAGCTGAACGGTTTGGCGATGTAATCATCGGCCCCCATCTCCAGGCCCACCACCACATCAGACTCACTGCCCAGACCGGAGAGCATCACCACCGGCAGCTCCGGCCGCGTGCGCTGCAGCTGCTGGAGCACCTGCAGGCCATGGGTATCCGGCAGGATCATATCCAGTAAGACCAGCGCGATATCCACCCGCTGCGTCACCGTCGCCAGCGCGTCGTTGCCGGTCTGGCTGACCAGCACGTCAAACGCGTGCGTGCCGAGCACATCGCTGAGCAGTTCGCCCATCTCCCTGTCATCATCCACCACTAAAATGACTGGTTTCATTTTTGCCTCTGCCCGCCGGTAATTAGTGTCAGTCTGATCGATTCTGCAAGGCCGCGCCGACAAATTCCTCTCCCGGTGACATTTTTTCAAGCGCCGTCACATCTCCAGCGTATCGACACGTCAAATCTGTCGACAGGCTGTTTTTCGTCAGCATTTCGCCCAAAAAAGCCACGTATCATCAAGGAATACCCACAGTGAAAATATGGCATAGAAGATGCATAGTGTCGGCGCGATAGCGCAAACGCGCCCATTGAATAACTGGAGCAAGACCGATGAAAAAAGTCGTCACGGTTTGCCCGTATTGCGCATCAGGTTGCAAAATCAACCTGGTGGTCGATAACGGCAAAATCGTTCGGGCTGAAGCGGCGCAGGGGAAAACCAACCAGGGAACCCTGTGCCTGAAGGGCTATTATGGCTGGGACTTCATTAATGATACCCAGATCCTGACGCCGCGCCTGAAAACCCCTATGATCCGTCGTGAACGCGGCGGCAAGCTGGAAGCTGTCTCCTGGGACGAGGCGCTGGATTACGTCGCCACCCGCCTCAGCGCCATTAAAGCCAAATATGGCCCGGATGCGATCCAAACTACCGGCTCCTCCCGCGGCACCGGTAATGAAACCAACTATGTGATGCAAAAATTCGCGCGCGCCGTTATTGGTACCAATAACGTCGACTGCTGCGCTCGCGTCTGACACGGCCCTTCGGTTGCAGGTCTGCACCAGTCGGTCGGTAACGGCGCTATGAGTAATGCCATCACGGAGATCGATAACACCGATCTGGTGTTTATCTTCGGTTACAACCCGGCGGATTCCCACCCTATCGTGGCGAATCACGTCATTAACGCTAAACGCAACGGGGCGAAAATTATCGTCTGCGACCCGCGCAAAATTGAAACCGCGCGCATCGCCGATATGCACATTGCGCTGAAGAACGGCTCGAACATCGCGCTGCTCAACGCCATTGGCCACGTGATTATTGAAGAGGATCTGTACGATAAAGCCTTCGTCGCCAGCCGTTCCGAAGGCTTCGAGGAGTATCGCAAAATCGTCGAAGGCTACACGCCGGAGTCGGTGGAGGAGATCACCGGGGTCAGCGCCCAGGAGATCCGCGCCTGCGCCCGGATGTACGCCAGCGCCAAATCCGCCGCCATCCTGTGGGGCATGGGTGTGACCCAGTTCTATCAGGGCGTGGAGACGGTACGGTCGCTGACCAGCCTGGCCATTCTCACCGGAAACCTCGGCAAGCCGAGCGTCGGCGTCAACCCGGTACGCGGCCAGAACAACGTTCAGGGCGCCTGTGATATGGGCGCGCTGCCGGATACCTATCCGGGCTATCAGTACGTCAAGTTCCCGGAAAACCGCGAGAAATTCGCTAAAGCCTGGGGCGTGGAAAGCCTGCCGGCGCATACCGGCTATCGCATCAGCGAATTGCCGCATCGCGCGGCGCACGGTGAAGTGCGGGCGGCGTACATTATGGGTGAAGATCCGCTGCAGACCGACGCCGAACTCTCGGCGGTCCGCAAAGCGTTCGACGATCTGGAACTGGTTATCGTCCAGGACATTTTCATGACCAAAACCGCCTCCGCGGCCGACGTCATCCTGCCGTCCACCTCGTGGGGCGAGCACGAAGGCGTGTATACCGCAGCGGACCGCGGCTTCCAGCGCTTCTTTAAAGCGGTGGAGCCGAAGTGGGACCTGAAAACCGACTGGCAGATCATCAGCGAAATCGCCACCCGGATGGGCTATCCGATGCACTACAACAACACCCAGGAGATCTGGGATGAGTTGCGGCATCTGTGTCCGGACTTCTACGGCGCCACCTACGAGAAAATGGGTGAGCTCGGCTATGTCATGTGGCCGTGTCGCGATGAGTCCGACGCCGATCAGGGGACGTCGTATCTGTTTAAAGAGAAGTTCGATACCCCGAACGGGCTGGCGCAGTTCTTCACCTGCGACTGGGTCGCGCCGATCGATAAGCTTACCGACGAGTACCCGATGGTGCTGTCGACGGTGCGCGAAGTCGGCCACTACTCGTGCCGTTCAATGACCGGTAACTGCGCGGCGCTGGCGGCGCTGGCAGATGAACCAGGCTATGCGCAAATCAACACCGCCGACGCCGAACGGTTAGGCATCGAAGATGAAGCGTTGGTGTGGGTCAATTCGCGTAAGGGGCGCATCATTACCCGTGCGCAGGTCAGCGATCGGCCGAATAAAGGCGCGGTGTACATGACTTACCAGTGGTGGATCGGCGCCTGTAACGAGCTGGTCTCAGAGAACCTGAGTCCGATAACCAAAACGCCGGAGTACAAGTACTGCGCAGTCAACGTTGAACGGATTGCCGATCAGCGCGCGGCAGAACAGTACGTGATCGATGAGTACAACAAGCTGAAAGCTCGCCTGCGCGAAAGCGCGATGGGTTAAGGTTCGGCGGTCTGACCCGGCTCGCGCGATGCGTAGGCCGGGTCAGGCGCAGCCGCCATTCGGCACATAAACGGCTCCGTGTTCGCAGTCTGCCGCCCGGCGGCGCTGCGCTTGCGCGGGCCTACGGTCAGGTAGCGCAAATCGGCCCTACCTACCGATACCCACCATTTTCTTCTTTTTCGCCTCCCTTTATACTGCGCGCTATGTTCCTTACTGATAATAAATACAAATGAAATACCTCTATTTATTTCTACTGGTTTTCACCAGCGGCGCAGCGGTGGCCACCGAACCCGGCAGTCAGTATCAACAGCAGGCGGAAGCCGGCGATCGACGCGCGCAATATTACCTTGCCGACACCTGGGTCAGCTCCGGCGATTATCAAAAAGCCGAATACTGGGCGCAGAAAGCGGCCGCCCAGGGCGATGGCGATGCGCTGGCGCTGCTGGCGCAGCTCAAAATCCGTAATCCCCAACAGGCGGACTACCCACAGGCCCGCCAGCTGGCGGAAAAAGCCGTCAAGGCCGGCAGTAAATCCGGGGAGATCGTTCTGGCGCGGGTGCTGGTCAACCGTCAGGCTGGCGCCACCGACGTAGCGCACGCCATCACGCTGCTGCAGGATGCCGCCCGGGATAGCGAAAGCGATGCGGCGGTGGACGCCCAGATGCTGCTGGGGCTGATCTACGCCAGCGGCGTGCACGGCCCGGAAGATGATGTGAAAGCAAGCGAATACTTCAAAGGCAGTTCATCACTTTCCCGCACCGGCTATGCCGAATACTGGGCCGGCATGATGTTCCAGCAGGGAGAGAAAGGCTTTATCGAACCGAATAAGCAGAAGGCGCTGCACTGGCTCAACGTCAGTTGCCTGGAGGGGTTTGATACCGGCTGCGAAGAGTTTGACCGGATCAGTAAAGGATAAGAAAAAGCCCGGCGCTCGCGCCGGGCTTTGTGTTTTATTGGGCGGTTTTATCAAACTTGCCCAGCACTTCGCGTTCATACGCCAGCGCTTTTTTGCGGTCGAACTTATGCTCCCACTTGGCGATAACCAGCACCGCCAGCGCATTACCCACCACGTTCAGCGCGGTACGCGCCATGTCGAGGATACGGTCGACGCCGGCAATAAAGGCAAGGCCTTCCAGCGGGATCCCTACGCTACCCAGGGTTGCCAGCAGTACCACGAAGGAGACGCCCGGCACGCCGGCGATCCCTTTCGAGGTCACCATCAGGGTCAGCACCAGAGTGATTTCCTGCCAGATGGAGAGGTCAATACCATACAGCTGGGCGATAAAGATCGCCGCGATGCTCTGATACAGCGTTGAACCATCGAGGTTGAAGGAGTAACCGGTCGGCACCACAAAGCTGGTGATCGACGCCGGCGCGCCGTAGGCTTCCATCTTCTCGATAATGCGCGGCAGCACGCTCTCCGAACTGGCGGTAGAGTAAGCCAGAATCAGCTCATCTTTCAGGATGCGGATCAGGATCCAGATGCTCAGACCGCACAGACGCGCGACAATCCCCAGCACCACCAGCGCGAAGAACAGGATCGCGAAGTAAACCAGCAGCACCAGCTTGGCCAGCGGCCACAGCGAGGCGAAACCAAAGGTAGCGACGGTCACCGAAATCAAGGCGAATACCCCGATCGGCGCATAGCGCATCACCATGTGGGTGACTTTAAACATGGTTTCGGAGATGGAGCGAAAGACCGTCACCAGCGGCTCACGGTGGGTCGCCGGCAGCGAGGAGAGCCCCAGACCGAACAGCACCGAGAAAAAGATAATCGGCAGCATATCGCCTTTCGCCATCGACGCCACGATATTGGTCGGCACCAGCGACAGGATGGTGCCCATCAGGCCGTGCGCATGGCTCTGCACTTCGGCAGTAGTGCTTTGGTATTTCGAAATATCAACCGCCGCCAGCTGCGACATATCAATGCCCGTTCCCGGCTGGAAAACGTTGGCCAGGGTGATACCCAGCACAATCGCCACCGTGGTGATCACTTCGAAATAGATAATGGTTTTGGCGCCGATCCGGCCTAACTGCTTGGCATCGCCCACGCCGGCGATCCCGACCACCAGGGTCGAAATGACAATCGGGACCACGATCATTTTAATCAGATGGATAAAGATATCGCCCGCCGGCGTCAGCAAATTGCTAATTAACCAATCGCGACTTTCGGCGTGGTAATGCAGATAACTGCCCAGAAGGATACCCAGCACCAGGGCTAGCAAAATTTGCCAGGCCAGACTGACTTTTTTTGTTTTCTTCACTACTGACTTCCTCAATGAAAGGCACCATTCCTTTTCGTCATGGTACCCACTGCAGGGGGTATGAATTGTGTTGCGTTGCTTTGTAGGGTTATTTAACGCGCAATATCAGTATCATTTGCACGGCATGCTGTGCAAGCCTTTAAGAACAGGGCTTTCCTCTACTTTTATGCATAAAGCAGCGAATTTCCCCCAATTACATTGCATAAGTATTTGTAATAAAAAATATTTCACACCATCAGTTTCTATAAATTCATTTACGTAATTATTTCACTTCAAAGTTTCATTTGATGAAATTTCACTCAGTCTAATCATTGCGTGATCTGCCCCCCAATTAACAAACAAAGCTGTCAAAACCCCTACTCTTAACGTTTGTTTGACATATATTTAACAAGTTCAAAGGAGAAAAAAAGCCATGAGCCAAATTCACAAACACCCTATTCCCGCTAATATTGCGGAACGTTGCCTGATTAACCCGGATCAGTACAAGGCGCAGTACCAACAATCCATAACCGACCCTGATACATTTTGGGGCGAGCAGGGCAAGATCCTTGACTGGATGCGGCCCTATACCCGTGTAAAGAACACCTCCTTCGCACCGGGTAATATTTCCATCAAATGGTATGAAGATGGCACCCTGAACCTCGCCGCTAACTGTCTCGACCGCCACCTCGCCGAACGTGGCGATCAAACCGCCATCATCTGGGAAGGTGACGACGCCAGCCAAAGCAAGCACATCACCTACCGTGAACTGCATGCAGACGTGTGCCGTTTCGCCAATGTGCTGCTCGACCTCGGGATTAAAAAAGGCGACGTGGTCGCTATCTATATGCCGATGGTGCCGGAAGCCGCGGTGGCGATGCTGGCCTGCGCGCGCATCGGGGCGATCCACTCGGTCATTTTCGGCGGCTTCTCGCCGGAGGCGGTGGCCGGACGCATTATCGACTCCAGCTCACGCCTGGTGATCACCGCTGACGAAGGGCTGCGCGCCGGTCGCGCCATCCCGCTGAAGAAAAACGTCGATGACGCGCTGAAAAACCCGAACGTGAAAAGCATTGAACACGTGGTGGTCCTGAAACGCACCGGCGGCAACATCGACTGGCAGGAAGGCCGTGACCTGTGGTGGAGCGACCTGATGGCGAACGCCAGCGCCGAACACCGGCCCGTCGAAATGAACGCCGAAGATCCGCTGTTCATCCTCTATACCTCCGGCTCCACCGGTAAACCAAAAGGGGTGTTGCACACTACCGGCGGCTATCTGGTCTACGCGGCCACCACCTTCAAATACGTTTTCGACTACCATCCGGGCGATATTTACTGGTGCACCGCCGATGTCGGCTGGGTCACCGGCCATAGCTATCTGCTGTACGGCCCGCTGGCCTGCGGCGCCACCACCCTGATGTTCGAGGGGGTACCGAACTGGCCTACGCCGGCGCGCATGTGCCAGGTCGTCGATAAGCACAAGGTCAGCATTCTCTATACCGCCCCGACGGCTATTCGCGCCCTGATGGCGGAAGGCGACAAAGCTATCGAAGGCACAGACCGCTCCTCGCTGCGCATTCTCGGCTCGGTCGGCGAACCGATTAACCCGGAAGCCTGGGAGTGGTACTGGAAGAAGATCGGTAACGAGAAGTGCCCGGTGATGGACACCTGGTGGCAGACCGAAACCGGCGGCTTTATGATCACCCCGCTGCCGGGCGCGATTGAGCTGAAGGCCGGCTCCGCGACGCGTCCGTTCTTTGGCGTCCAGCCGATGCTGGTGGATAACGAAGGCCTGCCGCTGGATGGCGCCACCGAGGGCAACCTTGCCATCGCCGACTCCTGGCCTGGTCAGGCGCGTACCCTGTTCGGCGACCACGAGCGCTTCGAGCAAACCTACTTCTCCACCTTCAAAAATATGTACTTTAGCGGCGACGGCGCGCGTCGTGATGAAGATGGCTATTACTGGATCACCGGCCGGGTGGATGACGTCCTGAACGTCTCCGGACACCGTCTGGGTACCGCCGAGATCGAATCGGCGCTGGTCTCGCACCCGAAAATCGCCGAAGCAGCGGTGGTGGGGATCCCACATAACATCAAAGGCCAGGCCATCTACGCCTACGTGACGCTCAATCACGGCGAAGAACCGACGCCGGAGCTGTATGCCGAAGTGCGGAACTGGGTGCGCAAAGAGATCGGCCCACTGGCAACGCCGGATGTGCTGCACTGGACCGATTCGCTGCCGAAAACCCGCTCGGGCAAAATCATGCGCCGCATTCTGCGCAAGATCGCCGCGGGTGACACCAGCAACCTCGGCGATACCTCGACCCTCGCCGATCCTGGCGTCGTGGAAAAACTGCTCGAAGAGAAGCAGGCCATTACCATGCCATCGTAAGCAAGGACCGATTCCCTACACCCTCTCCCCCGCCGGGGAGAGGATAAAAATAAGTCCCTCCCCCAGGATTTCACTCGCAGGAACGCCGTCAGCAAAACCTGTCCCGGCTCCGACGCCGGAGGGGTTGCTGTCGCCAGCGTCTACCGAGTGGATGACGAAAGGGAGACCTCTGGAGACGCTAAGATGAATGAACAACTTTGTCAGCGGATAGAAAATAGTGCGCATTTCAGGGAGTTAGTTGCATCACGGCAACGGTTTGCCGCCATTCTGTCAGTGATTATGTTAGTGATCTACGTGGGCTTTATTTTGCTTATCGCCTTTGCACCCGGCTGGCTCGGCACCCCGCTGCACGCCGGAACCAGCGTCACCCGCGGGATCCCTCTGGGCATTGGCGTGATCGTCATTTCGTTTATCCTGACCGGTATTTATGTCTGGCGGGCCAATGGTGAATTCGACCGTTTGACCAAGAGCGTTCTCAACGAGGTAAAAGCATGATCAAGAGAGTCCTGACGGCGCTCGCCGCCACGCTGCTGCCCCTTGGCGCTCACGCCGCAGACGCCATTACCGGCGCGGTACAGCGCCAGCCGACCAACTGGCAGGCGATTGTCATGTTCCTGATTTTCGTCGCCCTGACGCTGTACATTACTTACTGGGCGTCAAAACGGGTGCGTTCGCGCAGCGATTACTACACCGCCGGCGGCAATATTACCGGCTTCCAGAACGGGCTGGCGATTGCCGGCGACTTTATGTCGGCAGCGTCGTTCCTCGGTATCTCCGCGCTGGTGTATACCTCCGGCTACGACGGGCTGATCTACTCGCTGGGCTTTCTCGTCGGCTGGCCGATTATCCTGTTCCTGATCGCTGAACGTCTGCGCAACCTTGGTCGCTATACCTTTGCTGACGTCGCTTCATACCGCCTGAAGCAGGGGCCGATCCGCACCCTCTCCGCCTGCGGTTCGCTGGTGGTGGTGGCCCTGTATCTGATTGCCCAGATGGTGGGCGCAGGTAAACTGATCCAGCTGCTGTTCGGCCTCAATTACCATGTCGCTGTGGTGCTGGTTGGCGTGCTGATGGTGCTCTATGTCCTGTTCGGCGGCATGCTGGCGACCACCTGGGTGCAGATTATTAAAGCGGTTCTGCTGCTGTGCGGCGCCAGCTTTATGGCCTTTATGGTAATGAAACACGTCGGCTTCAGCTTCAATAATCTGTTTACCGAAGCGATGGCCGTCCACCCGAAAGGGGCGGCGATTATGAGTCCCGGCGGACTGGTGAAAGATCCGATATCCGCGCTCTCTCTTGGTCTTGGCCTAATGTTCGGTACCGCTGGCCTGCCGCATATTCTGATGCGTTTCTTTACCGTGAGCGACGCCAAAGAAGCGCGTAAAAGCGTCTTCTACGCCACCGGTTTTATGGGCTATTTCTATATCCTGACCTTTATCATCGGCTTCGGCGCCATCATGCTGGTCGGCGCGAACCCGGCGTTTAAAGACGCGGCCGGACAGCTTATCGGCGGTAATAACATGGCGGCAGTGCATCTGGCGGATGCGGTGGGGGGCAATCTGTTCCTCGGCTTTATCTCTGCGGTGGCCTTCGCCACTATCCTGGCGGTAGTGGCGGGCCTGACCCTCGCCGGCGCGTCAGCGGTGTCGCACGACCTGTACGCCAACGTCTTCCGCAAGGGCGCGACCGAGCGTCAGGAGCTGAAGGTCTCCAAGATCACCGTGCTGATCCTTGGGGTCGTGGCGATCCTGCTGGGTATTCTGTTTGAAAATCAGAACATTGCTTTCATGGTCGGCCTGGCCTTCTCCATTGCCGCCAGCTGTAACTTCCCGATTATTCTGCTGTCGATGTACTGGTCGAAGCTGACCACCCGCGGCGCGATGGTCGGCGGCTGGCTGGGCCTGCTGACCGCAGTAATCCTGATGATCCTCGGCCCCACCATTTGGGTGCAGATCCTCGGCCATGAGAAAGCGCTGTTCCCGTATGAATATCCGGCGCTGTTCTCCATCGCCATCGCGTTCATCGGCATATGGGTCTTCTCCGTGACCGATAACTCACCGGAAGGGATGCGCGAGCGCGAGCAGTTCCGCGCCCAGTTTATCCGTTCCCAAACCGGGATTGGTATCGAACGCGGCCAGGCGCATTAATCGTCCTGGCCCTTCCCCGGCGTTGTCAGGGGAAGGGCCAGGATCCTCAGTTATAAGTGAAGGTGATTACCCCGGTGGCGTTGGCTGTCCCCGGGGTCACCGTACTCCCCGTCTTGTAATAGTTAGTGGAAAAGGCGAGCGTTTGCATGGCCGCTGCCCCGCCGGGGCTGTCGGGGTTGGTGAAATAACTATAACTGGCATCTGCACCACTGTTGGTCACCGTCGTTCGGTTTGAGGTATAAAGGCTGATATCAGTATTCAGCGGCAGCGCTTCACCTTTTAAATTTAACTGGACCCCCACACCGGTCGCCGCATTTGTCTCCGCCGTTAAGGCCATGACCGTGTTATCGGGATTATCCCCACTGGCTTGCGCGGCCACTACCCGCATTGAAACATTGGTTCCCGGCTCGCAGGAGAGAGTCAGGTACTCCCGCGCGCTGCCCACTTTTGTCGCGGTATTAAATTCGCTCGCGTTGACCGAGCCCATGGCAAAGTTGAGGCCACTACTGTTGGTAATACATCCCATTGGGATTAGCTGAATGCTGGTGGTACCGCTGATGTGGAGTCGGGAAATCGATACCGTGCTCTGTCTGTCCTTTGCCGATACTGTCGCCACCGGATCGCTAAATGATAATGTGCTATTGCTGGCAATGACCCCGCCAGTAGCCACCAGCTGCAGCTGGTACGCCGGAGTGTAATGTGTGGAAGCGTAATAATCGATAAAGCCTGAGGGCTTACCCAGATAATAATTCACATCCCCAATATAATGCACCTGCGAGTCGGGGCTGAAATCATCGGTATCACCGTCATATTCACCACTAATATTCAGCCACACTTTGACCCGAATACCGATCCCCTGCACCGAGGTGGCATAGATATTATCCCCGACTAGCGCCCCTGCATTGTTTGAAGACCAGGCAAATACCGCGTAAATACTCCCCTCACAGTTGGTCATTTCTGTTTGCGAGCGGGTAATTTTCCCTGAATCGTACAGTATCGTGCCTGCGGTGTAACTTCCGGCGTTAACCAAAATTTTTTCCGGCAGGTTAGTCATTGAGACATCACCATAATTCACCCCGCCACATATCGCCCAGCTGTAGGAGGGAACCAGTATCATCATGAATAGCAAGATTAGTTTTTTCATACCCTTCCCTGTCGAAAACATTATTTGTATGCCACATCAAACGTGGCGGTAAAGCCGACGATACCGGGGCTCACCTGACCGTAGGGCGCATACATGCGTGCCACCATGTCAAACGTATGTACATCCGTCTCGTTAACCAAGGTATAGAGATACTGATCGCCGGGGCCCAGCGGCTGCTGGTCGCTCATGCTGAGCAACTGCAAACCGACGCCACTGGCACCATTGCTGCCAGTCTGGACGTTTTTATAAATTGAAGCGTGGGTGCTATCGAAGCTGGTACCGCTAAATGCGATCGTCACCGCCGACGCATCGGCGGAACAGCGGGTAAAAACCAGCTTAACCGGCACGCTGGCTCCGCTCGCCCCGGCATGTCCGGAGAACGTCTGCGAGGAGACGGTGCCTAAATCGATACTGTTCGACGGCTCCACGGCCACCTCGCAGGAAGGCGCCTCGATGGTGCCCGTGACGTTAAAATTGATCGTGCTGCTGCCCTCATAAGCCCGCGCCGGAAGGGAGAGCAGCAAAAGGCTGGCCAGTATAATGCCCCCTGTGCCATATTCTCTCGTATTCATATCAGCCCTCTTCTTTCCCTGTTGAACACGTGCATCCATCACCGACATTTGGCCTGATAAAACAGAATATCGTCGCTGAGGGCGATGCTGGAAAAGTCATAATGAACGATGCATTGCTCACTGCTTTTTTCTCCCCAACGCGCTAACAGCTGGCCTTTTTTCTGCAGCCCCGTCAGATATACCTGCCCCTCATCACCAACGATATTGCTGCGCGACGCGCTACCGTGATCATTATCGAGGGTCACCAGCGCGCCGAAAGGCACCACGCCGCCGCGAGTGCGCAGGGTGAGCATCGCCTTATAGCCAATTCGCGTGTCGTACTTCACTTTGACGATCGCATTGCGCGTCGGAACCACCGTTCTGGCGACGTTATCCACTTCTGCGCCGGGTACTTCCTGTTCATCCAGTGCCAGGCTGTTACGATGATACGGACGGACGTAAGGCACCACTGCATATCCGGCGGCATCCGTCGTCACGTTTGTCTGACCGCGCACTGTCACATCGCTGACGCCAGGCGTTTCGACCAGCGCAGAACTCTCGCCAAGAAAGCGTGATAACGTGAGTCCGCCCGCATGGGCGACCATGCCCCCGCGCAGCGAATAGTTGTAGTGATTGCTGTAGCGGTCGTAGCCATAGCCGCCAGCTACGTCGCCTTTTGAGCCCTGGTAGTTGACGTTGAGGTTGCCGGAGGTGCTTTTATCCTGCGTGTTGTACCCTTCCAGTACGCTCCAGTTCAGGGAACGATCCTCGAACGCCGAGCCGTTGAGTCCCACGCTATGTGTCGTGTCATTATGGCGGCCATGGTTCATGGTGTAATTTGCGGAGAGCGTATCTCCGAGCGGGATGCTTAACGTTAGAGAGACGACCGTATCGCTGGATGGCCGGTTATTGCTGCTGTCATCGGTGCTTTGCACATTGCGGTTATAGGAATAGTTAATAAAGTAAGACGCTTTACCGATCGACCCGCTATATCCCACGCCCACCGATTCCATGCGCGAGCTGTCCCAGAAGGTCTCATTGACCAACGAAAGTGAGAGCGAGCCATAGCCGAATAACGTCTGCGACAACGAAGCGTCAAACCGGCCCTTCGTTCTGCCGCTCTGCATACAGCAGTCGCCCTGCGTGGAGGAGTTATCGACAAAATCCTGAAACGAATAGTATCCCGAGGTGGAGTAGCGGTAGCCGGCCACGGAAAAGCTGGTCCCCGTCTCGAGAAAACTTTTACTGAAGCGGACGCGATACGATTGCCCCTGTTCTTTATTTGTCGAGGTAGCCGTTTCGCTCGCTTTAACATCAGCCCATGACTGAGAGCCATCAAACGACAGCGCACCGATAGTACCGAGGTTAAAGCCAGCGCCGAAAAGTACATTGGTGTATTTATCTTCCGCCTGCTGAAAACCGGTATAGAGGGTAACGTTGCTGGTTACCCCATAGGCCAGGGAAGACTGAATAAAGTTATATTCTTTATCGTCAGAGCTGCCCGATCGCGTCCTGCCGCTGCTCAGCGCATAGTCCAGTTGCCCCTCGCGCTGCAGGATCGCCAGCGAGGCGAAAGGCACCACAAAGTTTTGCTCGCTGCCGTCCGATTCTTTAACGGTGACGTACAGATCGCCGGCGCTACCGGTGGCGTACAGATCGTTAATTTCAAAGGCGCCTGGCGCCACGGTGGTTTTATAGATGCTGTAACCGTTCTGATAAACCGAAACTTCGGCAGTCGTGCGCGCGATACCTCTGATCGTGGGAGCGAAGCCATGCTGGCTATCAGGCAGCATCTCTTTATCCG
The DNA here is from genome assembly GCF_020526085.1 of Klebsiella africana. Taxonomy (NCBI): domain Bacteria; kingdom Pseudomonadati; phylum Pseudomonadota; class Gammaproteobacteria; order Enterobacterales; family Enterobacteriaceae; genus Klebsiella; species Klebsiella africana. The sequence continues at coordinate 4,850,622 of NZ_CP084874.1, forward strand.
AACTAAGCTGCAGACCGGTAAAGCTCAAACTGTCGAAGATGCCGGAAGAGGTATACGTATTACCGACCACCAGCTGGCTGCGCAGAGTATGAATATCGCGGGCGAGATAGGAGTAAACCGACTCCCAGCGGCTATTATTGTCGCTGTGGCTATAGGTGCTGTAGTTACGCAGGCGCCATGGACCCAGATTTACTCCAGGCTGTAGGCTGACAAACTGACTGTCGATAGTGGTGCCGTTATGCCGTGGCGCATTGCGCTGCCCGGTGACACTATAGTTGAGCAGACCGGCGTTGATCCCCTGCTGCCACTGGCTCTCGGGAATATAGTCTCTGGGGCGATTCAGCATGGCGGCCTGGGGGACGGTAAAATCTATCCGCTGCTGAGCGAGCGTCACCGTAAACATTATCCCTGGGATCGCCGACAATCGCGCGCAGGTTTCCCTTTCATTGAACAATTGCGGATAGGCAGCGGTATTGACGAGCCATGAATTTAGCAGTTCCCCGGAAAGACAGGGAGAAACGGCCGCGCTGGCGTCATTTTCATTTTTCTGAAACGTCAGCGCTTCGGAGCCGACATATTTATCATTGATGTACACATCCAGATGGTAGGTTCCCGGCGGGACGCCATCTTGCGAAAAATAGGACAAGTCCACCGAAGTCGCAGGATCCTCAGCGACTTCGAGTAAATTCGGGTTGAAATATTCGCCGGCCTCAGCGCGAGAAGACAGGGTACTCAGACATAAAACAATAACGACGCAAATACTTTTGGCTGAAAAAAGCAGCTCTACGCTACTGAATGATAGCGGTATATTTTTTCCCTGACATACCATAATCATTAATCACGCTCCATGTGATCTCTTTTTTTCCTGTGGCGGACAAGTTACTCTGCACGGGTATCTTTAAAGTAGAAAACGGGGCAACAAACCATGCGCCAGAAATATTTTTACCGTTAAAACTGACCTGCGAGAAATTCATATACAGCGGCGAACTATTTTTTACCGTTACGGACGTCCCGTCTTTTCCCCACTGTAATTTGTCGGCATAGGCGTCCGGTGTATTACCTTTTAATGTGGCGGGTCGATAAATCAATTTTATTTTCGAATTAATCGCAAACTGCACGACATTTTTATCAGGAACATATTCTGTTGCCGGGATCCCTTTAATATTGAGCCAAAACATCGATTCGCGATCGTCGGGTAATTTCTTGCCTGATCGAACTACACGGACAAATCCTTTCTCCCCGGCTTTGAGACGAAACAGCGGCGGCGTAATAATAAATGCGTCTTTGGCGGGTGAGGCGGCATCGACCACCGAGAGCCAGGACTGGACGATATTGCTGTTATGATCTTTATTCTCAACCGTTATTACAGCGTTATTTTTCGTACCATCAAACACCAGACGCGTACCGCCAACGACCACGCTGGCCTGCGCGAGGGAAGAAGACAGCAATAAACCGATCGCAAAAAAAGGATATCTCATATGTTTAATTAAAGGGGAATAGCAGGCGATTCCCCTTTCTCCATTCAACAAAAAGCCGAATTAATGATAGGTCACGTTATAAGTTACGGTTGTCTGAACGGTACCTTTCGTCGGATCGGCGTCACCCGATTTCACCATTTTAACGGTGAACGGAATGGTAGCGGCACCCGAAGAGATATCAACATCCGAACCCTCTTCGTTATTCTTCATCACATTGCCCGCTTCGTCGAAAAGGGCCACAGCGACGCCGGTTGCTGGCTCATCAGTCGCCTGGTTTTTAAAATAATCGCTGTTCGCGGTATCAGAAACACCGCCAAAAGTGACACGTGCGATACTGTTGCCACCTTCTTCCGCGGTCGGGCAATCAGCTAAGCTAAAGGAGAAGTTCTTGGCAGCGCCGAAGGTATACGCTTTCAGATCGGCCACTGAGGTGGTGCCCATATCAATAGCCGTTACGCCGCCATCAATGGTCGCCGTACAGGTCGTATCGGAAACAACACCATTAAAGGTAATGGTGTTATCAGCCTGAGCAACGGTAGACAGCACGCTGCAGGCAGAGAAAATCAGGGCACCCGCCAGAAATTTTTTACTCATCTTCATATTTATTCCCATATCCATTATAAACGACAATCAGTCCGTCAATTGCTTTATGCAGCGATATTAGAGAATGAAATTCAAGCAGCGCGGCGTCATGCATGTATTTACATGACATATGGTTTATGACAATTAATATTATTCATAAATAAACGACCAGCATTTGAATCCATTCAATAATACAAGCTCGCGTAAAAATAATAACTAGCATGCGGTAAGAACTCAATTATTAATGTAAAAATTGATTTTTTACGAGATAGCATCACCACGTACGGATGGTTATATGAAAACCAATAAAAATCAATCAGATAAAAATCTATAAAATTCGCAAAGATAATTGGATATTTATATGATATTTACCTCATAATTAAATTCAACCACACAGAGAAACATTTAGTTACAAACTCAATGCTGATTTAAGACTTGGCTTAATCCTTTATGATGAACCGTTAAATGCATCAATAACAAAAAAAGGGAATAGCCGATAGTTATTCCCCTTCTCAATATCTCTTAACATTTACTCTGGCGATAATGTTAAAACAGCAGCCAGCGCACTACCGGTGCCGCCAGCACGACCACTACACCTGACAGCATCATGACCAGGCTGGCCACCACGCCCTCTTGCTGGCCAAGCTCATAGGAGCGCGCCGTCCCCGCGCCATGGGAAGCCGCACCGAAACCAGCGCCTTTCGCCATCCCTTCCCGGATAGCAAGGCGTAAAAACAGCATATCCCCCACCGCCATGCCAAACACGCCGGTGATCACCACAAACAGCGCCACCAGATCGGGTTGACCGCCGAGCGGTTTCGCCGCCGCCAGCGCAAAGGGCGTGGTCACCGAGCGCACCGCCAGACTACGCTGGATTTCATCAGACAACATAAACCCGCGCGCCAGCCATACGGAACTGGTGACAGCCACTACCACCGCCGTTATCACCCCGGCGCTGAGCGACATCCAGTGGCGTTTAATCACCGTGACATTTTCATACACCGGAACGGCAAAGGCGATGGTCGCCGGGCCCAGCAACCACAGCAGCCAGTGGGTCTCTCCCATATAGCTCTGATAAGAGATGTGGCCTACCACCAGGATCAGCACCAGCAGGATCGGCGTGAACACCAGCGGCATCAGCGGCAGTTTATGAAAACGGCGATACAGTTTTTTGTTGGCGTAATAGAGGCCCAGCGTCGCCACCAGACACAGGATACTCAGCACGGCATCGCTCATTTTTTTAACCTGCTCACTTCGTAACGATAGACCTTGTCAACGACCCAGGCGGTGGCACCGAGCACCATCAGCGTGCTTAAGGCAATCACCAGAAAAATCCGCCAACCATCAACCATCAACAGCTGGGCATAGTTCACCACCGCCACTACCGCCGGGACGAAGAACAGCAGCATTTCCGCCAGCAGCCAGCGGGCGCCGGCGCGCACCCAGCTTACCGGTATCACCCGGCAGACAATCAGCAGCAGGAGCATCACCATGCCGACCAGGTTAGCCGGCAGCGGTACCTGCCACCTGTTCACCAGATATTGTGCGAAGATGAATAACCCGACGTAGAGCAGAACCTGTACCGGGATTTGAAGTCGCTGCGCCACGGCGGGAGCAACGCGAGCTGGCGCGAAGGCCATGTGCGATAGTCCTGAAAAAAGAAGTCAGACGTGCAGTATAGAGAGCCGCCGAAGCGGACAGAAATGAATTAAAATCATCGCAGGTATAGTCTCAGGGAATAATTATGGATATCCGAACGCTGCGCTATTTCGTTGAAGTGGTTCGTCAGCAGAGTTTTACTCGCGCGGCGGAAAAGCTGTTTGTCACACAGCCCACCATCAGCAAGATGCTCAAAAATCTCGAAGATGAGCTGAACTGCACGCTACTGATCCGCGATGGCCGCAAACTGTTGCTCACTGATACCGGTCGCGTGGTTTTTGAACGCGGTCAGGCGATCCTTGGCGAGTTCAGCCAGCTGGAGTCAGAGCTGAGTGATATCAATCACCTGCATAAAGGGGTGCTGCGGCTTGGCATTCCGCCGATGGTCGGGATGCTGATGGCCGAGCCGATCAGTCGCTTCCGCCAGCGCTACCCGGGTGTCGAGCTGAAGATCGCCGAGTTTGGCGGCCTGACGGTCCAGCAGGCGGTCAGCAATGGCGAACTTGATATGGCGATGACTGCCCTGCCTGTCGAGGAGGATAGCAGCCTCACCATCCTGCCGTTGTTCAATCACCCGCTGTGCGTTCTGACGCCAAGAACCGCGGCGTGGGAAGGTAAAACCTCGCTCTCACCGGCCGAGCTGGCGTCGCATCCGCTGGTTATTTACAACGAGGAATTTGCCCTTAGCCAGCAGCTGATGCGGCTGTTTGCCGAGCATGACGTGAAGCCGCGTATCGCGGTGCGCAGCGGCCAGTGGGATTTTCTCGCCGCCATGGTGCAGGCGGGCATTGGCGTAGCGATCCTGCCCGAGCCGATTTGCCAGCGTCTCGACCGGCAGAATTTTTGCTGGATCCCGTTGCAAAGCGAGCTGCGCTGGGAGCTGGGGATGATTTGGCGGGAGGGCGTGTACATGTCGCGTAGCGCCGAGGCATGGCTGGCGTGTAGTAAAGCGTTCTGGCTGGAATAATTCCCTGGTGACAACGCGTTCCGCAGAGGAAGGGGTAGCCCGGGTCAGGTGCTTGCGCCGCTGCCCGGGTTTCCCCCGGTCGCGCTAACGCTTACCGGGGCTACACATATACTGCCGTCTCGCCAGTAGTCCGAATAAGCGTCGCGCTATCCGGATTACAGGTTATTGATCTTCGATTAACAGCGCTTCCAGCAGGTCGAGGTCGTGCAGCAGCTTCTGCAGCGTCTCGTTGCTGATCTGCCGCGTGGCGCGCAGATGATACAGCTCGCCGCGCTCAGAGCGCAGCGCCGCCAGGCGGAAGCGGCGCTCCAGGCTCTCTTCAAGCATGGTGGTTTCCACGTCGTTACGACCATCGGCGCGACGGCGCAGATTACCGATCACCCGCGAACTGACTTCGGTCAGCAGCTGGTTATCGATATTCTCTTTAGTATCCGCCGCCAGACGCTCTTCCATCTTCTGGATCGCCACAATCGCCACGTCGGCCGTTGCCGCGCGCGCCAGACGCTCCTCTTTCCGCTGCTGCACATTATCGCTCGATTCAATGTGACGCAGCAGGATCGGCAGCGCAATCACCCCAACAAACAGCGAGAACAGGATCACCCCGGCGGCGAGGAAAATCAGCTCATAGCGCGCCGGAAAAACATTCCCGTCCGGCAGCAGCAGCGGAATTGAGAGCACACCGGCAAGGGTAATCGCCCCGCGCACCCCGGCAACAGAGGAGATCAGCAGCTCACGGGTAGTCCAGGAACCAAACTCCATCGGTTTCTTCTTCAGGAAGCGCTGGCTGAGCTTGCGCATCGACCACAGCCAGCCAAAACGCACCAGCATCAATGCGGCATAGATCAGGATAATGTCGGTAAACAGCATCCAGGTCTCGACGTTGGGGTCAGCCTCCGCCGCCACCAGCGAGCTGGAGAGGATATCCGGCAGCTGCAGGCCCAACAGCAGGAAGACCATGCCGTTAAAGACAAACTCCAGCATCGCCCAGGTGCTGTTGGCGCGCAGGCGCATTGCCAGCGGCGCGGTACGCATTACGCCGGAACGGGTGATGGTCATCCCCGCCGCCACCGCCGCCAGGATACCAGAGACGCCGATATGTTCGGCAATCAGATAGGAAGCAAACGGCAACAGAAACAGCAGGACAATCTGCGTGGCGGGTTCATCCCCACCCCAGCGGCTGAGGAAGCGCATCGAGCGGCCATACGACCAGCTCACCACAAACCCGGCCAGCACACCGCCGATCGCCACCTTCAGAAATTCAACGGTGGCGCCGCCAACGGTAAAGACCATGGTGCCCATCGCCACCGCGACGGCAAACTTGAGCGAGACCAGGCCGGAGGCGTCGTTCATTAACGCCTCTCCCTGCAGGATACCCATGATTTTTTTCGGTATCCGCCCTTCCCCGACGATGCCGGAAAGCGCCACGGCGTCGGTCGGCGACAGCACGGCCGCCAGCGCAAACGCCGGGATCAGCGGAATGCCCGGCACAATCCAGTAGATCAGAAAGCCGATGCCGACCACCGTCACGACCACCAGCGCCAGCGCCAGACCAAGGATCTCGCGCCCATGCTCAATAAATTCGCGGGTTGGCGTTTTCCAGCCGTCGGCGAACAGCAGCGGCGGGATAAACAGGACCAGAAATAGCTCTGGATCAAATTCAACGTGCAAACCGAAGGTCGGCCACGCCAGAAGCGCGCCAATGGCGATTTGCATCAGTGGGAGTGGAACCTGAAAGGGCAGTACACGCGTCACTACCCCGGAGAGTGAGACCACAAGGGTCATGATGAGGATGGTAAAGAATATTTCCATGTGTTCCCTGTTTGCTGCGTTTTCTTTTATACCTGTAAGGCGTCGTGCCTGTGAATCATACGCTACCCAGATTAACGCAAATGGAAACAAGATGTGGTTTAAAAATAAAACGGGCGGCCTGAGCCGCCCGTGAGGAGCACGAAGGGTTTAAATCGCCCAACCGCCGGCGTAGAACACCACCAGCGCCACGGCAATCACCACTGTACCGAGGTTCAGCTTGCGCCACTCGCCAGAGACCAGACGACCGATAACCAGGGTAGCAAAGCCGATCATAATGCCGGTCACGATGTTACAGGTCAGCACGATAAACACCGCGGTGATCAGGCCTGCCATCGCGTCAACGAAGTCGTTGAAATCGATTTTCGCCACATTGCTCAGCATCAGCAGGCCGACGTACATCAGCGCCGGTGCGGTCGCGTAGGCCGGCACCAGATAAGAGAGCGGGGAGAGGAACAGGATCAGCAGGAACAGGACACCGACCGTCACCGCGGTCAGCCCGGTTTTACCGCCAGCCGCGGTACCTGCCGCCGATTCGATATACACCGCCGCCGGCGCCGCCCCGACTAAACCGGAGAAGACGCTGCTCAGGGAGTCGGTGGTCAGTGCTTTTCCGCCGTTGATGATCTGCCCGTCTTTGTCCAGCAGGTTTGCCTGGCCAGCCACCGCGCGGATGGTACCGGTGGCGTCAAAGACCGCAGTCATCACCAGCGCCAGCACGCTTGGCAGCACGACCGGGTTTAGGGCACCGACGATATCCAGGCTGCCGATCAGCGAGTTACCCTGCGCATCGCTCAGGGATGGCATGGCGAAAACCCCGGAAAAATGAACGTTGGGATCGAAAATCAGGCCGACAATCGACACGCCAATGATGGTCAGCAGAATACCGCCAGGCACCTTCATCTTTTCCAGACCGATGATCACCGCAAGACCAATCAGCGACATTACCACCGGGAAGCTATCAAATTTACCCAGCGCCACCGGCAGACCGTCCAACGGGTTTTTGATCACCAGGCCAACGCCGTTGGCAGCAATCAGCAGCAGGAACAGGCCAATCCCGATCCCGGTACCGTGCGCCACGCCCTGCGGCAGGTTGCGCAAGATCCAGCTGCGGATGCCGGTTGCGGAAATCACCGTAAACAGGACACCCATCAGGAATACCGCGCCAAGGGCTACCGGAATACTGATCTGCTGCCCCAGCACCAGGCTGAAGGCGGTAAAGGCGGTCAGCGAGATGGCGCAACCGATCGCCATTGGCAGATTCGCCCACAGCCCCATCGCCAGCGAGCCAACGCCCGCCACCAGACAAGTGGAGACAAATACCGCGGCCGGCGGAAAGCCCGCTTTACCGAGCATACCCGGCACCACGATGACGGAATACACCATCGCCAGAAAGGTAGTAAGACCTGCAACAATCTCCTGACGCACGGTGCTGCCGCGCGCAGAAATTTTAAACCAGGCGTCTAATGAACCGCCGGTACGCGCTGAAGGCGTAGACATAGAAAACTTCCCCTGAAAATTTTTATCGTTCGTGGGTATGCGTGGTGGACCCTCCACTGCCAGTTAAACGCGATCTCCTTGTACCGAATTGCAACGCAAGGGGGGCTGCAAAAAAGCAAACGTTTAACTCCGCGCATACACTACGGTGGTCAACCTTGTCGGCTCCCCCCGGGTAGCAGAAAAAAGCGGGAGCAAAGCAGAAAGGCAAACGATTATCCGGCCTTTAGATAACCCTTTTCAACCGATGTTTATCGTATTTCGCTAAATTTCGCTTATGACGAACAGAAAATAACCAGCAGATGCGCAAACGTTATCGTCTATGCGCAATCCGCTAACATTTTTTTAGTGAGTTGCTTTCATTTAGCCGGGTCATCGGATCCGCTAATACTTCAGGTGCCGGGTAAAGAAAAGGGGCCGCCACGCTCGATGGCCCGTTGCCAGGCCGGACGCTGTTCCACCCGCTGACGCCAGGCCTCGATATGGACGAGGTCATGCATACCGCCGCGGGCTAACAACGCCATCACCGGGAAGCTCATCTGAATATCGGCCATGCTCAGCCGCTCGCCAGCAAACCATGGCCGCGTGGCAAGATGGTCATCAATAAAACGCGCATGGGTGGCCAGCTGCGGATCGAGCCACGCTTTTTGTATGCCCTTACCCAACAGCGAGCCTAATGAGCGGACGCCAAAGGGCACGGGGGGTTTGCCCAGGCTGGCGAACACCAGCTTCATTAACAGCAGCGGCATCAGCGAGCCTTCGGCATAGTGCAGCCAGAAGCGGTACTGCAGTTTGTCGTCAATTCCCTGCGGCTTCAGCAGCCCACCGCTGTCCCAGGTCTCCTGCAAATACTCGAGAATGGCCCCGGACTCCGCCAGCACATAGCCGTTGTCTTCCAGCACCGGCGATTTCCCTAACGGATGGATTTTCTTCAGCGCCGCTGGCGCCAGCATCGACTTTTCCCGCTGATAGCGGACTATCTGATAAGGCAGCTGCAGCTCTTCCAGTGCCCACAGTACGCGTTGCGATCGTGATTGATTAAGATGATGTACCGTCAGCATGGGCCTCTCCCGTCGTTTGTTCAAATTAACTATAGGAACAGGCGCTCATTGCCGGGAAAATTTCGGCAAAATAATGAGAAAAAAACGGCGGCAGCTGCCATAGTTAAAGTGTCGACGCAAACCGGAACCTCCATCAACAGATTGCGCAATACTGAGGGGCGCCGACGTCGGGGGAAACCCTCTCGTGAACCAGCGAGATAATGCGAAAGACCAAGACCGGAAAACAACTAAAGCGCCCAGTTGTGGCGCTTTAGTTTTATTACTCCTCTTCCAGCAGCCGGGCGCCGGTCCCCTCTTCCCCCAGCTTATCGCCTGGGTTGCGCAGCGGGCAGTCGCGTCGTGATAAACAGCCGCAGCCGATACAGCCGTCGAGCTGGTCGCGCAGCGCCGTCAGGGTATGAATCCGCCGGTCCAGCTCCTCACGCCACTGCGATGACAGCATCTTCCACTCTTTTGCGCTGAGATTGTGCCCTTCCGGCAGTACGCCAAACGCGTCGCCGATGGTCGCCAGCGGGATGCCGATGCGTTGCGCAATTTTGATAATCGCCACCGCGCGCAGGACATCGCGCCGGTAGCGCCGCTGATTGCCGGCATTGCGCTGACTGTGGATCAGCCCTTTACTCTCATAGAAATGGAGAGCCGAGACCGCCACGCCGGTTCGTTTTGCCACTTCCCCGGGCGTCAGCAGCATTTTGATGCGGGGTGATTTCTTTTCCATAAAGCGCTTTACCTCAAGTTAACTTGAGGAATTATACTCGCCCGCAGACAAAACGACGAATCGAGAATTGAGAGAGGCCGCTTTATGTCCCATCAGGATATTATTCAAACACTGATTGAATGGATTGATGAACATATCGATCAACCACTTAACATTGATATAGTCGCCAGAAAGTCAGGATACTCGAAGTGGTATCTGCAGCGGATGTTCCGCACCGTGATGCATCAGACGCTGGGGGATTACATTCGTCAGCGCCGCCTGCTGCTGGCCGCGGAAGCGCTGCGCACCACCCAGCGGCCGATCTTTGATATCGCGATGGATCTGGGCTATGTCTCGCAGCAAACCTTCTCGCGGGTGTTCCGCCGGGAATTCGACCGTACCCCCAGCGACTACCGTCATCAGATCTCCGCGTGACGCGGTGGTTGAGGCACGCGCATCGGCGTGGGAGCATTGGCTAACCAGTGCATAAACTCCCGCGCCGGCATCGCTTTCGCAAACAGCCAGCCCTGGCAAAATTGTACACCGCGCTTGTAGAGCCAGCTTACCTGCTCCGGGGTTTCCACCCCTTCCGCGATAGTCTTTAAACGCAGCCCGCGCGCCATCTCGATGATGTGCTCAGCGATCAGATGACTGGTGTTGTTGGTGGTCAGCGTATCCACGAAGGTTTTATCGATTTTGAGGATATCGACGTTCAGCGCGTGCAGATTATGCAAATTCGAGTAGCCGGTGCCAAAATCATCGATCGCAATTTCGTAGCCAGCTTCACGGAACGCCTGGATCACCGGCGTCGTTTTCGCCACATCGATAAACCCGCGCTCGGTCACTTCAATTTTGATCTGCCCAATGCACACCGCATAGCTCTGCGCTTTCTCACTAATCTGTGAAATGAGCCGCGCCGAATGGAAATCTGAAGCAGAAAGATTAATCGCCACATACAGCTGCGGATGGCTGGCCAGAAACTCCCCCATCTCATAAAACAGTTCGTCCACCACATAGTCCGTGATCTGGGCAATCATGCCTTCATTTTCCGCCAACGGGATAAACTCCGCCGGATTCATCACCGGACCGTCAAACCCCGGCCAGCGCAGCAGCGCTTCCGCCCCGACACAACGGTTATTTTTAATATCGATAATCGGTTGGTAGTGCAGGCGCAACTGGCGGCAGCTCAGGGCCCGCTGCAGCATATTGCGCGGCGAATGATACTGTCGCCGGGTACGCGACCACACCAGTACCAGTAAAATACTGCAAATGATCCCCAGCGGCAGCGTCAGGCTGACCTGGTTACAGAAGTTGTGGTAGTAACTGGCCCGTGAGGTGGACATGATGACCGCGATCGGCCGGATAGCGGAGCGGGCAATCGTATACACCCGGCCATTTTGATTAAAAAAGGTATCGCCTTCGCGAATTAGCCTCTGAAGTTCAGCAGGCTCAACATTATTGCTCAGCGAGAAAAAGAGGTTAGTTTTGGTATCGAAAACGCCATAGGCTAAATCGCGATCGCTGGCAATCACTGAGCTATACGAGTAGGGATTGACCACCACCACATAGGGCCCCTTCTGCATATAATTCATGGCAAAGCCCGGGTAAAACGGCGTATCCCGATAGTAATAAATCGCCACGTCGGGCTTTCTGGTGTAATTCGCCGCCGGCATTCGCCAGCCGGTCTCAGGATGAACGGACGTCGAACAGATAAAGCGCTGACCGTTGGCATAGATCAGATCTTCCACATACAGCAGACCGCGCACGATATGCAGTAAATAACGCTGATGATCCGCTGAACACAGTTCACCGCGATACTCGCTGGCTTTTGCCCGCGCCTGATCCGCTTCCCGGATGACCATTTCCGTTTTTTGCAGCGCCAGTTGCGAAAATGAGTGTAATTGATCAATAGTTTCGGCTTTCGCCCTGATCTGGGCAAACCACAGTGCCAGCACTACCGGCAATAAAATAACCAACCCCATTCCGACGAGTCTAAGCGCCTTATGCGGCGCACTGTCAGCCATTTACGCTTTCATCCATGCGATATGCCTTAATTAAGGTAGCCCAAACACGTTAGCAATCGCGACTGCGATAGACATCAGCAGATATCTGCCAGCCCTTCAGGGCGTCAGCTTTCCAGCCGGTGGTGTTGAATAATACTTATTTATCCAGTATTCGAAAGATATTCTCATAAGATTAAGAATAGACTCGCATCTGACTCGGTTTCTCCGTGTAATAAACTGGAACAGGTAATAAAACCCGCAGAATAATAATCATTAGCAAGAGAAGAAAATAAGGAATCGGCTTTTATGTCATCATATCCACACAAATAACAGGCTTATTAAGCGCAGCGAAAGCTCATTTTTTGACTGGTGAATAAAGCAACAAGTGTGATATAGTTCACACAAGTTGATGAAACAGAAATGACGTTTCATCACTCTCTCGTTTGCCAGTCGAGACCAGAGCGCTATGCCATCGTCAGTCGCGCCAGGTCATCTATGGCTTCCCGACTTTCTTTGAGGATAGGTTAATGGCTTCCATTACTACCAGTGTCGTTTTATTGCGCTGGCCCCTGGTGAGCGCAGTACTGATGTTTCTCGCCAGCTCACTGAATATTCAGCTTCGCAAAAGCGATTATGCCGGTCTGGCAGTGATCTGTAGCTGCCTCGGCCTGGCCGCTGCCTGCTGGTTCGCCACCGGTTTGCTGGGCATCACCCTGCTCGATATTGCCAAAATCTGGGGCAATATCAAAGATGTGATGATTGAAGTCATGAGTCAAACGCCACCAGAATGGCCAATGATGATGACCTGAAGTTAAAAAGCTTCCCGCCGGGAAGCTTTTTCGTTTTTTGCGCGCCCTACTTCCCCAGTTTCGCCATCATCTCCGGACGCATGAATTTATGGATCACCACCATAAAGAGCAGCGACGGCACCAGCAAAATCAGCGCGGTAATCGACGATACCTGGTAATTGCCCGACATGCTGGCGTTATAGAGCAGCAGTGGCAGCGTGGTGATATCCGGTGCCCCGACGAAGAAAGTGCCAGTAAACTCATCCAGCGACTCCAGAAAAACAAAGATGCTGGCGGCAACGATACCCGGCGCTGCCTGCGGCAGCACAATGTGCCAAAAGGTATACACCGGCCCGGCGCCAAGGTTACGCGACGCCCGCGCCAGCAGCGGGTCGATGGATGAAAAGGCGGCCACACAGATCCACACCGAATACATCAGGCCGTGAACGCTATGCACCAGTACCACCCCTGCGATACTGCCGTTCAATCCCCACTGATAAAACAATCGGGCAACGTTCATGTATACCGTCAGGTTAGGAAAGGCCTGCGGGATAAGAAATAGCAGCATGAACAGCATCCGTAATGGCATTTTCCGCCGGGAAAGCGCATAGCCGGCGGGTACGGAAATCAGCAAACAGACCCCCACCGATAACAGAGCGATCAGCACGCTGGTTAACAGCGAGCTGGAGACATCGCTGTATGGATTGAAGACCTGATACCAGTACTTCAGGCCCCACTGGCTGGGCAGCGAATGGGGAAAATACCAGCTTTCCGCTACGGTCCAGATCAACAGGTTCAGCAGCGGGCCAAACATCGCCAGCAGCATAAACAGCAGCAGCAGGGTCTGCAGCACCGGGCTGGCGCGCACTTTACGGCGTCCTTTCACCCACCATGCCGAGGTTGATACTAGGGCCAGCGCTTTCATGATTCACCGCCTTTTTGCTGCAGGCTGTGGCGCAGGTAAAACCACGACAGCGCACCGCAGATCGCCAGCGACACCACGCCAAGCGCATTCGCCACCGCGTAATCACCGTAGGAGTTGACGCGAAACGCCATATCCACAGTTAGCATCGTCGGGGTCCCCACGCCGATCATCAACGGAACCGACAGCACCGACATCATAGTCACCGTCGACAGCACCAGCGCCACACCGATAGTCGGCAGGACCTGCGGCAGCATGATATCGAACAGGATCCGCGGCCGGGAGGCGCCAAGATTACGTGCAGCAAGGATCTGCGACGACTCCAGCGCCGCCATCGCCCCGCAGATCAGCAGCGTGGCAAAGGCCAGTTGCTTCCAGACAAAGGTGATCACTATCCCTTTCCATCCCAGCCAGGAGAGGGTCTCCAGCGGCGTGACCAGGTCGGCCGCCACCAGCGCATTGTTCATCAGGCCATTTTTGGCGAGAAAAGTGCGCATCATCTGGGCGACAACGATAAAGGGAATAAACAGCGGTAAGCGATACAAAAAACCCAGCAGGCGAACAATGGTTCGATACGGTGACAGCGCAATCACTGCCGACAGAGTAATGGCAATCAGCGCTAACAGCGCCACCGAGATCAGCACGATAATCAGTGAAAAGAGCACATCGCTGGCGTAAAGCGCATAGACCTTGCGGAAGTGATCGAGGGTGAACGGCTGTCCCGGCGCGGTAAACGCCGAGACCAGCGAAAACCCCAGCGGATACAAAAACAGGATCGCAATCATCAGCGCCGCCGGGGCAACCAGCAGCAGATATTTTAATGAACTGGACATAATGGACCTGGCGTCAGCACAAGCAAGCGCCCGGGACGGCGGCCCGGGCTGGAAAAAGGGTTAATTAGCCGCCTGGCTTTCGTAACCCTCTTTGATATCGTCAAAGTAAGGGGCTATCGGGAAGCTTTTGCCATACTTCGCCAGTGCTTCCGGCGAGATTTCGGCAAACAGCTTTTGCCAGGTCGCCGCATCCAGCTTCGGCTTCACCTGCCCGGCGTCGATGCCCGGATACCAGTTGAACTGCTTGACGATCCCCTGCGCCTGCACTTCCGGGCTGGTGGCCAGCGCGATAAAGTCACGCGCCAGCTGCGGATTCGCCGCCTTCGCCGGGATGACGTAATACATCGGCTGGCCCGGCATGCCCGGCGCCAGTAAAGCAAGCTTGATCGACGGCGGCAGCTTGCCCTGATCTTTCCAGCTATAGAACATATCGACCCACACCGGACCCATGGCGATTTCCCCTCGGCTCAGCATGTCGAGCGTCCCGGCATTGCCCGGGGTGAAGGTGACGTTTTTGTTGAACGCCTTCAGCTTCTCATAGGCCTGCTGCCAGTCCTTCTCGACGCTTTTATCATAGGGCGCGCTGGCGAGGCGCTGGGCGTCAGTTCCGTAGGCGTAGATCCAGCCCACCACAAAACTGACGCCAGACATGCCGTTCTTGATGCCGTTATAGCCAAAAGCCTGCGGATGTTTCTGCGTCCAGGACACCAGCTCGTCATACGACGCCGGTGGGGTAGTGACCAGATCGCTGTTCCAGGCGATAGCGGTCTGGCTTAAGAACATCGGCATCACGTATCCGTCAACGTTAACGCCCAGCGCCTGGGCGGCGCTCGGCGAACTCACCATGCCGCCGGTCTGAATATCCTGACGGTATTTTTGCAGTAATCCCTTTTCCACCTGCTCACCGCCCGCCTTCTGGTGCACTACCGCGACGTCGATGTCCCATTGCTGCGCGCCGCTCTCTTGCTGGGCCGTTAGCTTCTCGCTAATTTTATTCGACCCGGCGTCGCCGGGGCCGGTACCGATCACTCGCACCTTGACGCCGGGATGAGCGGCTTCAAATTTTGGCCCCAGCCAGGTTTTTACATAATCCACCATATTCTGATCGCCCGCGGTGGCGACGTTGAGAATGGTGTCGGCCTGTGCGCCAACGCTCAGGAAGAGGGTCGTTACGATCGCTGCTTTCGTTTTAGTAAACATGGACTGTCCCCAGAATGAACATACTGATGTCACGATGATGGTGGTAAAGGAAAAATATGCAGGGCCGGCGTTGGCACATGGAGCCGAACGCGGCTTTTCGTCGGCCAGCACTGCCCGGCATCGGCCAGCAGCAGGCGGTCATGGCAGCGCACGCTGTGGCGATACAGATTGCCCAGAAACGCGCTTTGCTCCACCACGCCCTCCAGAGCGAGTCCCTCCTGCGGCGCGGGCTGCGTTAATTCAACAAGCGCGGCATCGGCGCTGCGAAAATAAATAACGTTGTCACCCTGCTGAGCGGCAGATAAACCGGATATTGCGGTAGCGGATAATTCACCGGAGGTTATTTTATTATCGGCGCCCATAAAATCAGCGACGAAGGGCGTCGCCGGGCGTTGATATATTTCTTCCGGCGTGCCGGTTTGTTCAATACGCCCCTGATTTAATACCGCAATACGATCCGCCATCACTAAGGCTTCCTGCTGATCGTGGGTGACAATTAATGACGTAAAGCCCAGTTTCTTTTGTAGCGATTTAATTTCATGGCGCACATTCAGGCGTACTTTGGCATCCAAATTAGATAACGGCTCATCCAGCACCAGCACCTGGGGCTCTATGGCCAGGGCTCTCGCCAGCGCCACCCGCTGCCGCTGACCGCCCGACAGTTCGGTGACTTTCACTTCGCCAAGCCCTTCAAGGTTCACTATTCGCAACAGCTCCGCCACCCGCCGCGCGATATCCGCCCCGCGCCATTTGCGCAGCTTCAGGCCATAGCCGATATTGCGCGCTACCGTCAGGTGCGGCCACAGGGCGTAGCTTTGAAATACCATAGTGATATTGCGCTGCTCCGGCGCAAGATGAGTGATCGTTCGGCTGGCAATAGCCACCTCGCCGCTTTGCACCGGGATAAAGCCGCAGAGGGCGTTCAGCAGCGTGGTTTTTCCGCATCCCGACGGGCCCAGTAGAGCAATCATCTCTCCCTGCTCTACCGCCAGATCGATATTATGTAAAACCACCTTATCGCCATAACTAATTTTAAGGCCGGAGATCTGTAAATAACTCATATTCGCTACCTGAAAGCGCTGCTGCGGCATTTTTTTAGCAAGGTGAACACGTGTTCATTTGGCCGTAAAAAAAATGCAACGTTAACTCGACATGATGTGAGCCTACTTTGTCGGGTATTTATGACAATTTAATTAAGCGGCAAAAAATTTTGGCGAGGGTAAATGAAAATAGATGTGCTTGGCTGCGGGAGCGCCTTTTCCTGCACGCAAAATACCTCCGCGCTGCGGGTGATCGACGCGGACAATAAACAGTGGTTAATCGACTGCGGCCCCACCGTTCCCCGCGCGCTCTGGCAGCGCGGCGGCGGGGTCAATGATATTGACGCGATCTACTTCACCCACGTCCATCCGGATCACTGCACCGGTCTGACGGTGCTGCTGAATAACTGGAAAAGCGGTTCCCGCCAGAAGCCGCTGATTATCTACTGCCAACCAGCGCAGCAGCCGGTGCTCATGCAGCTGGCCGCGCTGGCGAACTGGCCGCAGGCGGACCTTGGTTTCACCATCGACTGGCAGGAATGCCGCGAAGCCTGGACGTGGCAGGACTGGCAGATCCGCACTGCCTCCACCCAGCATGAACTGAGTAATCGTGCCATCCGCATCACCATTGCCGGGCAGACGCTGTTTTACAGCGGTGATGGCCGGCCAACCGCCGACTCATTGTCCCTGATGGCTGGCGCCGGGCTGGCATTTCAGGAGTGCGCCTCGGTAGCAGCCCTGGACGATGACGCCTCCCATGGCGACTTTCCCTCCTGCCTGATGCTGTTCAGAACGCTGCAGCTCCCGGCGCTGGGGCTCTATCACTGCGAGGATGCTTCCCTGTTGGCGCTGAAGCAGGCCTGTCAGCCGTGGCCGGGCTTATTCGTTTCCCGGGATGGACTCACCTTAACGCTGCCGCGTCCCACGCTCACTGACGAGACGCACATCCTATGAACCCACGTAAACCCAGCGTCACCGCCCAGGATGTTGCCCGGCGAGCGGGCGTCTCCCGGGCGGTGGTGTCCCGGGCGTTGAGCAACAACGGCAGCATCTCTCCCGACGCCCGGGCGCGGGTGTTGCGCGCCGCTGAAGAGCTGGGGTATCAGGTTAACTTCCTCGCCCAGGGGCTGAATCGCCAGCGCAGCCACTTAATCGGCGTGATCGTCTCGCGCATCAGCGATCCTTTTCGCAGTACCCTGCTTGATGCGCTGCTTAACGAGATCCAGCGTCAGGGCTTTCAGGCGCTGGTGAGCGAGATCCACAGCGAGCAGGATCTGGCGCAGACCTTGCGTCGTTTCGCTCAGTTTCGCGTCTCCGGGGTTATCGTCACCTCCGGCCAACCGCCGGAGGCGCTGGTGAACGAGTGCGTCCAACAGCATATTCCGGTCGTGGGCATAAACCGTCAGCCGACGATCCCCGGCGTGGATTACGTTTGTTCTGACAACGCCGCCGGCGCCGAACTGGCGGCCGACCAGCTGTTGCGCAGCGGCTGCCAGCGGTTTGGCTGGCTCAACTACTCGCCTTCCACCTGGGCCGGATGCATGCGCGGGGAGGCGTTCAGCCGAGCGCTGCAGACGCGCGGAGTGGACGTCGAACGCCACCTGGCGATCCTCGCCTGTCCGGAAGAAGGTTACGCGGGCGGGCTCCAGGCCGCGGCGCTCGCCGACGAGGCGCTGGAGGGGGTCTTCTGCGCCAACGCCCAGCTTGCCTGCGGCTTTCTCGATGGAATGCGCCAGCGCGGCAGAGAGGCGCCTGAGGATTTCCAGCTGATTGGTTTTGATAACACGCCGCCGACCGCGCAATATAGCTACCAGCTCACCACGCTACATCAGGATGTGGCGGCGATCGCCCGCCAGGCGCTCGCCCGGCTGCAGGAGCGTACCGTCGACCCTTTACGACCTTCACGCACCACCTGGGTGGAGGTGACGTTAATTCACCGGCGCACGTCGCCCTTTGTTATCTGAGAGCAGGACTATGACGGAAGCACAACGAGAGTCATTATGCGCCTTGATTCGCCGGGCTGGCGCCCACGCCCAGGCGCTGCGCGATGCGGGATTGCAGGTCGATAAAAAAGCGCGCCAGGACTTCGTATCGCAAGCGGATCTCGCGGTAGAACAGGAGATTAAAGGCTGGCTGCAGGCGCACTTTCCACAGGAGGGTTTCCTCGGCGAGGAGAGCGGTTTCGCAGGTGACGACCAGACCGTCTGGGTACTGGATCCCGTCGATGGCACCACCAACTTTATCCTCGGCATGGATTACTGGTGTGTCTCGCTGGCGCGAGTGTGCCAGGGCGAACTGTCGCACGGCATCATCTACGCCCCCGATCGCGATGAATTTTTCTTCGCCGCCCGCGGCGAGGGCGCGTATCTCAACGGCCAGCGCCTGACGTTACGCGAACCGGATCCGGATGCGGTGGTGGTGGGTATGGGGCGCTCCAGCCGCGCCCCGGCCAGCGACTACGCCCGGGCCATCGCTACCCTGCTCGACGCAGGCCTGGAATATCGCCGCTTCGGCGCGGGCGCCCTGATGCTGGCGCATGTCGCCGCCGGCCAGCTCCATGCCTATTATGAAGCGCATATGAACAGCTGGGACGCGCTGGCAGGCATGCTGTTGATTGAGGAGGCGGGCGGAACGTGCAATGCGTTTCTCGCCGATGCGGGCCTGCGGCGAGGCAACCTTGTGCTGGCCGGCTGCGCAAGCGTCCAGCCGCGGCTGGCGGCCCTGCTGGCGAAATGACACCACACCGCCGGCGGCTGGCCGGCGGCGTGGACTGACTAACGCCAGGGTTCGCTGCGGGGTATATTATTCGGACAGCGCTTAATTGCGCAAAAGGACTGGTAAAAACAGGAGTCAGACCGCTCGCCGCCGGCATGGTATGGGCAAGATGGCCGCTCACGTAATTTTTCCCATTGCGCCTCGTCGTACACCGTAATATTGTAGATTTTTAATGAATGATATTGGTCATTAATTAAAACTCTCGAGGAATAGAGCTTCATCGACTCGCCGGGCAGCAGGATCACATCGGCCTCGTACCACATGATAAATTTTAAGAAACGCAGACTGGATATTGCCGAGAAGGCGATGCCGGATTGCGGGCAGATCAGGGTATTAAGAATAGTCCATTTCATATTCCTTCCTTATATAGATGCTACAAATTGTTACCGTATATAGTGATAGCATTCATTATTATAAACCGCAAGCGTCCCTGACAATTATGTGATTTAAGACAATTCCTAACAATCTACTCCATTATTAGTAACGTTTCATTTTCCTCTTTATATTTATGGTTAGGTCTTATAAAAAATCAGCCAAATTAACCTAACAAAAGAAAATATAATAAAAAATAAGATAATATAAACATAATTGACAATACGTCTTAGTCCCTCCGGATGAGGCCTCAGTCATTGGTATTAGATGATGCAGCGTTGAGTATTACCCGCGGTTTGCAAGAAGAGAGGACCATAGCAGGCAGCTATTTATTGCGCGGTTACCTCGTCGTACGTCATCAGGCCTGCGAGGCCCTCAGATCGCGCTCGGGTAAATGTCGCGGGTGTCCCGCCAGATTGCATTTCTTAGCGATAATATCGACATAGCGATTGAGTATATTCTGCTCAATCGCTATGTCGGAGGACAGTCCACAGACTATTGCCACGCTGGTCTATCAGGCCCCGTTGGAGCCCTACCAGGTTTTGCCGATATTAAACTGAAACTGTTCTGCTTTATCACCATCGTACTTTTTAAACGGCTCTGCCCAGGAGAAGACCAGTGGACCGAGGGGAGACATCCACTGCACGGCAATCCCCGCAGAGAGACGAATATGACTCGGATCGCCGTAGTCAGGGATCCCTGCCGCCAGCGTCTGCGCGGTGTTGCGCCAGGATGTACTCCAGACCGTCCCCGCGTCAACAAACAGCGAGGTTCGCAGACTATCGGCGTATTTGTCATTCACAAAGGGGGTTGGAATGATAAATTCGCTGTTCAGCACCGCCATGGCATTCCCACCGACCGCATCAGACGAGGCGTCCAGCGGGCAGGCGCTATAGCTGCTTTCGCTACCATTGCAGCGGTAATAGGCCGCTTTAGGCCCAATGGTGTTAGAAGAGAAGCCGCGCACCGACGACGAACCGCCAGCGTAAAAGTTATCGTAGAACGGCACACTTTTGCCGTCTAACCCGCCGGCATAGCCTGCGCGCAGGCGTTCCATCCAGACCCAGCGCTTGTTCTCGCTCAGCGGCAGATACTGGGCGGTGTCAAAAGAGAGTTTGTAGTAGCTATTATCCGAACCGGGGAGCGTCACTTTACCGCTCAGGCTGCTCTTGTTTCCCGCACGCGGGAAGAAGCCGCGATCGAGATCGTTGTAGCCCCAGCCAAGACTCACAAAATAATCGTTGGCGCTATATTTCGCGCCGCTGTCGCCATCTTTCGTCACCACGCTGGGCTCAATTCCCCGAGAGCTGAGGTAGCGCCAGGTCGTCAGCTCCGGATCCATATTGGTCAGGCGATTATGGACATAATCCAGTCCCAGGTTCAGGGAGTTATTTTCGCTAATGGGAAACCCTAGCGTACTGCCTAAGCCATAGCTCTGCTGGTTGTAGCTCCCGGCATCCGCATCAGAAGCATCATAACTGTTATAAAAAATCTTTCCGCCCAGGCTGATGCCATCGACGGTAAACCACGGGTTCGTCGCCCCCAGTTCAAGATAAGACTGATAGCTGTTGCGCGTCCCATTGAAGCTCACGCTATTGCCCGTACCCAGCCAGTTATCCTGCGTCACGCCAAGCTGATAGCTCACGCCGCTGTCCGTACCAAATCCCAGGCCCACGTTGAATGAGCCGGTGTTGCGCTCCTTCACCTTGTAGACCACATCGACCTGATCCGCCGTCCCATTGACCGGAACGATCTGCTGTTCAACGTTCTCAAAAAAACCCGTTCGATCAAGACGTACTTTCCCTTGCTCGACTTTTTCGTTGTTGAGCCACGCCCCTTCCATTTGGCGCATTTCACGACGCAGCACCGCGTCCCGGGAGGTGTCGTTACCGGAAAAGCGGATCTGGCGTACCGAGTAGCGGCGGCCGGCGTTGACCTGAATATGCAGCGTCACGCGGTGATGCGCATCATCGATTTCCGGCGTGGTCGTCACCTGTGGCCAGGCATAACCATACTTACCAAAACGCTTTTTGATCTCATTTTCAACCGTGGTGACTTGCGCCCCGCTATACCATGCCCCCGCCAGCGGCTGGGCAAGAGCCTCGATCTCCGGCCCATGCTGAGCCAGATCGCCAGTCACCTGAGTTCGGTCGACCTGATAACGTTCGCCTTCATTGAGGGCGATAGTGATATACAGGGATTTTTTATCGGGCGTCATACTGACCTGCGTGGACTGAATAGCAAAGCGCGCATAGCCGCGATCGAGATAAAAACTACGCAGGGTTTCCAGATCGGCTTCCAGCTTCTGTTTCTGGTATTTTTTATCCGCTACCACGTTCCACCACGGCACATTATCACGTAGCTGTAGCTGGTCCAGGAGCGTCTCTTCCCGAAACGCCTGGTTGCCGATAATATTAATTTGTGCGATTTTCGCCGATACGCCTTCCTGAAAAACGAACGTTAAGTCAACGCGATTACGCGGTAACGGTGTCACCACAGCGTGAACCTGCGCACTGTATTTCCCCGCGCTGTAATAGAAATCCTGCAACCCCTTTTCTATTTCGCTAAGCGAATTTCGATCCAGTGCGCTACCTGCAGAAATACCGGACGCGGTGAGATTTTCCTTTAGCGCATCATCCTTCACTGACTTATTCCCGGAAAAACTGACGCTGGCGATAGTGGGCCTCTCCTTAACCTGCACCACCAGCGTTTTTCCATCGCGCAGGATCTGCACATTTTCGAAATTGCCGCTCGCATACAGCGCGCGCACTGCCTCGCTGACTTCCTCTGGCGTCACCGCATCTCCCGCGTGCAACGGCATACTTAATAGCGCCGCCCCAACGGTCACGCGCTGCAGCCCTGCAAAGCGGATATCATCAACTTGATATGATGTTGCGGCGTACAACGTTAAAGGAGCAATCAATAATCCGTTGATGATATGGGTCTTTTTTAACATGAATGTGTCGTCTACGAGATAATGAGCAATAGCAGTGTTCTGCTGGCGTTGGGCTTATTTGTTCAGGATGCATATCTGAAATATGCGACAGAAAATAACCTGAGCGAGGCGCAGAATTACATGCAATTATGGCGACAAAATGGAGAAAAAATGGATGTTAAAGCATCTTTAAAAATATATTTAATGATGGAACTTTTTATGAGACGCATGGTTCTAATGGCCAACACCAGTACTATATTTAGATTTACCTGAACGTTTTATTAATAAAAAGCCCCCTTTCTTATTAATGGAAAGGGGGAAGGATCTCGTTAGGAATGATGCTCTCTGGGATCACCAGGAACAGGGAGGAAAATAACCTGCAACCCAGCAGATTTTATGAAGAGAAATTGAATAAATTATGCAACTGATATCACAACATTCTACCCCGAATTCACCGCCAGACGCCGTTGGCAAACATCTCCATATTTTCCTCAAAATAGCAGAATACAGTAGGGTCGCCTTATCAAGGCATCAAGGAAAGTCTATCGTTATCTACAATAGCCAAGCAGTGGCGCCTCGCCAGGGAAGGTGAGGCATAGGCTTCGCCATCCTGCCACCTCCCATCATCAGCCACAGGGAACTGCGTATGACACGCTTACTCAAGACAATCTTGCCCATCATCCTCTGCGTCCTCTTCGGGTTATCGTTCGCCTCTCCAGCGCAGGCTGCCGCCAGTCTGCCGATTGTTCTTCCCGCGCTGACATGCGATGCGCTAAGCACTACCGACTTCAGCGCGGCCGTTGGCGCAAAAGTTACTATCAACCACACTGAAATGCAGACCTCCGCGCAGGGAAACTGGTGCAAGGTGAGCGCCACTATCGCCCCTGCGATTGGCGTGCAGATTGCCCTGCCGACCCAACGCTGGAGTCAACGTTTTTTGCAGGTCGGCTGTGGCGGACTGTGCGGGAGTATTAACCTGAGCCTGTCGAATGCCAACGGCTGCCTGCCGGCAATGAACGGCGAGTTTGTGGTAGCAGCAACCGATATGGGGCACCATGGCAGTATGATGGATGCGTCATGGGCCGAAGATCCGCAAAAGCGCATCGATTTTGCCTGGCGCGCCAACCACCTGACCGCCGTGCTGGCCAAAGCGGTGATGCAGACGCTTTACCGCCAGCCGCCAAAGTATGCCTACTTTATGGGCTGCTCAGACGGCGGTCGCGAAGCATTGATGGAAGCGCAGCGCTTTCCACAGGATTTTGACGGTATCAGCGCTGGCGCGCCAGCGGCCTTTTTCCAGTTTCAGAACTCCTTCTTCCACGGCTGGAATGTGGCCGCCAATCAGCGCCCGGATGGTACCGCTATCCTGCTGAAAAATCGTCTTCCTCTGATTCACCAGGCCGTGCTGGCTCACTGCCCGACGCTTTCCGGTGTGCAGGATGGTATCCTGCAAAATCCGTATGCCTGCCAGTTCTCTGAGTCATGGCTCCCCCGCTGTCCTGCCGATGCTCGGGACCGTTCTACCTGCCTGACGCAGGAAGAGATCGAGGTGGTGAAAAAGCTCTACCGCGGCGCTTACGACAGCCACGGCGCCCAGTTCGTCGCGGGCGGTCTGCCGCTGGGTTCCGAGCTACGCTGGCCGGTGCCCGAGACGCCGACCGGCCACTCAATGTCGGAAATGATGGTACTACCGGCTCTGCAATCCGTGCTCCTGCCAGGAGAAAAACAGAAGATCCAATCGATGCGGGATTTCCCGCTTAACCAGCAGAATTTTGACGCCGTCGCCCAACTGGCGCCGCTCTATAACGCGGCAAATACCAACCTTCATGCCTATCAACAGCGCGGCGGCAAGCTTATCCTGTGGCACGGTCTGGCCGATGACTCCGTCAGCCCGGCCTTTTCTATCGCCTATTATCGCGGCGTAGAAGCAGAGATGGGCCATGCCGCAACGGATACCTTCCTGCGGTTATTCCTGCTGCCTGGGGTAGCCCATTGCGGTAATGGCGAAGGTTACGATCAAATTGATCTCCTGACTCCGCTGATGCGCTGGACCGAGGAAGGCATCGCGCCGCAGGAGATTATGGCCGGCAAACGGGCAACCGCCGCTGCCGACCTGCCGCCGATGACAGAAAAAGCAGATGCGCAAACGCAGTTTCACGGCGTGCAGAAAGTCAGTCAGCCTTACGCCGACGCCGTTCCAGCTGTTATCGCGACTCGCCCGGTGTACCCCTTCCCAGCCATTGCCCGGTATAACGGGCGCGGCGACGTGAAAGACGGCGAAAATTATCATGCAGAGCAATCAACCACGTTTGATAATCTGCCGCTGGCAAAACCCGCCAGCGACTATATTGGCCCTGATAACCAAAAAAATTATCAGGTTCGCCACGGCGAACTCACTGTTCAATAAACCCCAGGGCTCCTCACTGAGGAGCCATACGTTATGGGATTAGCCGCAATTATGCGTAGCAAAACGCTCCAGCAATCGGTATTAAGCGACCTGCTCTTGTGGATCGATAATAATCTGGATAAGAAACTGACCGTCGACGATCTGAGCGATATCTCTGGTTATTCCCCCTGGCATTTGTTTCGGCTCTTCCGTCATTATTTTGATCGATCGCCGATGGAATATATCCGCCAGCAGCGCATGTCGCTGTGTCGCCGTTTATTGCTGACGACGCCTGGTTACCGAATTGTCGATATCTGTATAATGGTCGGTTATGACGATCTCAGTGCGTTTAATCGTACCTTCAAAAAATATCATGCGCTCACACCCACTCAGTATCGCTATCAGGTCACGCGGCAAAAATAAGGAAGGTCCCCCTCCTCCGCATCGCTGCGGTTGGGAATGGAAGGGGGACAGGGGATATTGCAGAAGGGAAATAGCAGGCTGCTATTATCGAACCCGGTCGGGATCAACGACCTTGCGCGACGGAAAGCAGTATAAAAGGATATTTTGAGCTAATAATGTAGAGGGCGTGAAGATTTTGTCACCATTTATAACCGCCTCGACCGCTATTATCTGAAATTAAAAATATCGGAAATAAAAAACCGGGCCGCGCTGCACCCGGTTTGATCCTCATCAGCCCCATCAGAAGTGAGTATTTACGCTCACAAAGAAGGTCCGCCCCGATTCGTTATAGGTCTCCGCACCCGCGCCATACAGATAAGCTCCCGTCGTCGCGTTGCCGGTCGTTTGCGCATTCCCTGCCCGGTAGTGGCGGATATCAAACAGGTTATCTATCCCGCTGGTGAAGCTCAGGTTTTTGTTCACATCCCAGGTCGCACTGAGACCGACAATACTGTATGGGCTGACTTCGTTTAGTTCGCTGCCGCTGACCGCCTCACCTTTATAATTAAAGCGTTTTGGCTTCTGTCGGCCATACCAGGTAAAGGTGCTCTGCAGGGAGAGATCTTCACGAACCTGCCAGCTCAGGGTCGAGTTCAGGGTAAACTGCGGGATCACTGACAGCCGGTCGCCGGTCGTCTTATTCTTGCTCTGCAGCATCCAGGTCAGGTTATTGCTCCAGTTAACCGTCTCCCCCACCGGAAGATTCAGCGTTCCTTCCAGGCCTTCCACTAACGCCTTTGGTACGTTTTCCCACTGATAGATATTGGTGGTGCCGTTGCTGGCGGTGCCCACCGCCGCGT
This sequence comes from Klebsiella africana, assembly GCF_020526085.1. NCBI lineage: Bacteria > Pseudomonadati > Pseudomonadota > Gammaproteobacteria > Enterobacterales > Enterobacteriaceae > Klebsiella > Klebsiella africana. The sequence continues at coordinate 4,876,885 of NZ_CP084874.1, forward strand.
ACCCTGACTCAATTTTATTGTGATAGTCGTTACGGAACCAAGTGATCCCCGCCTGATAGCCATCATGCTTGTACTCAAGACCAATCTCTTTATTAACGCTGGTCTCCGCTTTCAGGTCGCTATTCCCCATCAGATAGCAGGCGGAACTACTGGCGTAACAACCCTGACCGTTGCTGTAGAGAATATAGTTCGGGTTCAACTGGTAGAGGTTGGGTGCCTTGTAAGCGCGGGCAATGCCCAGCTTCAGCGTCCAGTCCTCCGTCAGTTCCTGGGACAGGTTCAGTGACGGGCTCCAGTTATTGCCGACGATGCTGTGATGATCGAAGCGCAGCGCGGGGGTAAGCATGGTACTGTCCGTTAGCGCCATGTTATCTTCGGTAAACAGCGAGAAGATCTCGGCGCTGGAGTACGGGCTACGACCGGTAGCCGACACACCGTCGATAGTCCCGTAAGAGAGCGCCTGGGTTGTCGATACGCCATCTTTCATCCGCTGCTGATTCCATTCTGTCCCCAGCGTCAGATTCTGATCGACCCCCAGCGTAAACGGAATATTCACTTCGCTATGTAGCAGGACATCGGCCAGATCGATATCTGAAAACGCGCTACTGGAGAAGATCCCTTCCGTACCGCCCGCCAGCCCTTCATCCATTCGCGAGTTACGGGTGTGTTCGTACTGGGCATAGCTGTTGCTGGTCACGCCATTATCCCAGCCGCCGGTCCATGTTACGCCGTAAGTTTGCCGGTAGAGACGGTTGGTCTCTTTCCCGTACATACTCTTCACCAGCGTACTGGTATTGGTGTTTTGCGTGTCGCCGGCATAGAGATTACCCTGGCGGCTGTAACCGGCCTCAAACTCCAGGGCCTGCATCGGGGCAAACTCCCAGCGCAGCTTACTGTGAATATCTTTGTTCACCACCCCTTCACGTCCGGCGGGATAAGAACCGGCGTAGGAACCGGTACGTTCCGCTTCATGCCCGGCGTTAATATCCTGAGCATCGGCCTGGGTTTTACTCAGATTACCCCAGAGATTGAAGCTGACACTGTCCGACAGCGGACCATTGAGGCTAAAGTTAGTACGTTTCGTCGCCCCTTCTTTACGGTGCTGCGGAGCATTCATATAGGTATTCCACGACCCATGCCATTCTGGCGTGGTCGGTTTGGTCACGATGTTGACGACCCCGCCCATCGCGCCATTACCATAGCGTGCCGCCGCCGGGCCGCGGATCACATCGATATGATCGATCATCTCCGCTGGCACCCAACTGGTATCGCCGCGGGAGTCTCGATCGCCGCGCCAGCCATACCGCACCGAGTTACGGCTGGTCACCGGTTTACCATCGACCAGCACCAGCGTATTCTCGGGCCCCATGCCACGGATATCAATTTGCCGGTTGTTACCGCGCTGCCCGCTGGTAGAGTTGCCGGTCAGGTTTACTCCGGGCTGGGTACGAATTAACTCCGACACATCGCGGGCGGGGGGATGTTTGCGGATCTCTTCTGCAGTGATGGTCGACACGCCCGGCGCCTGCAGGTTCTGCCTGGCGGCGGTTACGACCATCGTCTCCTCGTGGTTATCGGCAGTGGCGGCGCGCTCGTCAGGCGTCGATTGTTCGGTCACGTTTTCTGCCGCCTGCAGCGGCACGCTACAGGTGAGCAGAGGAATGACGATCCCCAGCGGGAAGTGAGACGTGTATTTCATAGAATATGCCCTGTTTTCTGTTGCTGTCGGGCATAACGCCTTCTCCAATTGAAAAAACAATGGGATAAGATACTTGCCTCAGCGCGTCGCCAGATTTTGGCGCAGGTCAGCGCCTTCCCGGCATTAATGGAAATAAGAAAACAGCGTGAGACATAATAAAATTAAGTGCCCTGTTTCATCATTAGCGAAAAAGCGCTGCGCGCTATTCTTTGATAGCGTAATCCAGACAGCGTGTCATTAGAGTAATGTGCCGTGTTACGGTAATAAAAATGAGATTCATTATCAAGATGATAATAATCAATATCAGGGAAAAATAAAATAATATTTACCAATCAACCGGTTACCATAAAGCAAACAAAAGGCAATAAAGTAAAAATAAAATCACCACTTTCTATTCATCATTAAAAAAACATATTTCCATCATATTATCTCCATAGTTAAATTAAAGATAAAAGCACATTAATAGTAAGCAATAATATTTGCGAAAGACTATTTGTCGGTATCGTTACACCTTTTCCCGCGTCTCATACTCAGCTAACGGTGGCCGTTCTGCTAAAATAATCACATCCCCCTGCGGAGTGTTCCTCCATGAACGCCACCTTGCTATCACGCCTGTTTATCGCCTGGCATACCTGCCTCGCGGCGCTGTTATTCGCCCCTTTCCTGCTTGCGGCGGAGGCGGAAAAAACGCCGCCAGTCGCAACCGAAGACAATACGCTGTCGATTCATATTGACGATATGCTACAGCCGTGGAAAGGCGATCTGCCTGGCATGATCGACCGTCGTACCATTCGGGTATTAACCACCTACAGCAAGACCTTCTTTTTTATTGATAAAGGCACTCAGCGCGGGGCGACGCACGACATCTTTATCGCGCTGGAAAACGATCTGAATAAACAGCTGGCGAAGGATAAAAAGCTAAAACAGCGCCACCTGAAGCTGCATATCGTTTTTGTGCCGGTCAGTCGGGATAATCTCTTTACCGCGCTTAATGAAGGTAAAGGCGATATTGCCGCCGCCAACCTGACCATCACGCCCTCGCGGGAAGCCCAGGTCGATTTCGCCCAGCCGCTCTACAGCAACGTGAAAGAATTACTGATCTCCGGGCCGGCATCGCCGAAGGTCGACAGCCTGGAGCAGCTCTCCGGCCAAACCGTCTTTGTTCGCCGCTCCTCCAGCTATTACGACAGCCTGCAGGCGCTGAACGCTCGATTTGCCAGTGAGGCGCGCCCACCGGTAATACTGGAGGCAGCGCCGGAAGCGCTGGAGGATGAAGATCTACTGGAAATGCTCAACGCCGGGCTGATTCCGCTGATCGTCGTCGATCAGCATAAAGCGATGTTCTGGAAACAGGTGTTTCCAAAAATTCAGGTCCATGACAACGTGGTGCTGCGCGACGGCGGCAACATTGCCTGGGCGGTACGCAAAGACAGCCCGCAGCTGCTGGCGGTACTGAACAACTTCGTCAAAAAGAATCGTCAGGGCACCACGCTGGGTAATACCCTCCTGCTGCGTTACCTGAAAAATGCTAAATATGTCAAAAATGCCGCCGCGAGTAAGGAACGGCGCAAGTTCCTCGCCATGGTGGAAGTCTTCCGCAAATATGGCGACCGCTACGATGTCGACTGGCTGCTGATGGCGGCCCAGGGGTACCAGGAATCGCGACTGAACCAGTCGGTGCGAAGCCACGTCGGTGCCGTCGGTGTTATGCAGGTGATGCCCAGCACCGGAAAAGAGCTGAAAGTGGGCGATATTAAACAGCTGGATCCCAATATCCATGCTGGCGTGAAATACATGCGCTGGATGATAGATCGTTACTATGCCGATGAGCCCATGACCCGGCTCGATAAAGCGCTATTTGCCTTTGCCTCCTACAACGCCGGTCCGGCGCGTATCGCCCGCCTGCGCACCCTGACCAAACAGCGCGGGTTTGATCCAAACGTCTGGTTCGGTAACGTCGAAAATCTGGCGGCAGAAAAAATCGGCGCGGAAACGGTGACCTACGTCAGCAATATCTATAAGTATTACATCGCCTATCGGCTGATCGTCGATGATATAGCTCGTAAACAGAAAGCGACGGCCGTACCGCGGCAGGAGCCGGTGGCGCAGCCAGCCAAACCGCAGCCCAGCGTGGCGCCCCCCGCCACCGCTCAGGTGCCCGTCATCTGAATCGCTCGTCACCGAGGGTCAAATCTCATCCTGAAATGACGGAGCAGGAATAACAAAGAAAAAGCCCCGGCGAAACCGGGGCTTTCTGTTTTCGACTACGCAGATCGTGCGCTTAAGGCAAGCCTTAAAACGGGATGTCGTCGTCGAAGTCCATCGGCGGTTCGTTGGAAGGCGCTGCCGGGGCCTGCTGCTGCGGACGGGACTGCGCGCCGCCGCTGAACTGGTTGCCGCCCTGCGGCTGCTGAGGCTGACCCCAACCGCCCTGCTGCTGGCCGCCGCCTGCCGGTGCGCCGCCGCCCTGACGGCCGCCCAGCATCTGCATGGTGCCGCCAACGTTAACCACGACTTCGGTGGTGTATTTGTCCTGACCGGATTGATCGGTCCACTTGCGGGTACGCAGCTGGCCTTCGATATATACCTGAGAGCCTTTGCGCAGATACTCACCAGCGACTTCAGCCAGTTTGCCGAACAGCACAACGCGGTGCCACTCGGTCTGCTCTTTCATTTCGCCGGTCTGCTTGTCACGCCAGGATTCGGAAGTTGCCAGCGTGAAGTTGGCGACTGCGCCGCCACTTGGCATGTAGCGTACTTCCGGGTCCTGCCCCAGATTACCGACGAGAATCACCTTGTTTACGCCTCTGCTGGCCATGTTCGTGTCTCCTGAATACGTTTCTTAATAGTGTAAACGCGCGAGTGTACCATTTCCACGTAGCATTTTAATAGCTGCGAGGCTGATTCCAGAGATAGTACCCGGCTACGACATTGTTGCACACTCGACCCGAATTTGCATTCCGATACTGTATATTCATTCAGGTTAAATTGTGTCATAATTAGCCGTTTCTGCCGTTTGTCCTTCAAGCAAACCAGGCAATCCGTGTATCTACCTACCGGGAAAGGTGAATGGATAAGATCGAAGTTCGGGGCGCCCGCACCCATAATCTCAAAAACATCAACCTCGTTATCCCGCGCGACAAACTCATTGTCGTCACCGGGCTTTCCGGGTCTGGCAAATCTTCACTCGCTTTCGACACCCTGTATGCCGAAGGCCAGCGTCGCTACGTCGAATCGCTCTCCGCCTATGCGCGACAGTTCCTGTCGCTGATGGAGAAGCCGGACGTCGACCATATCGAAGGGCTGTCGCCGGCGATTTCCATCGAACAGAAATCAACCTCTCACAACCCCCGCTCGACGGTGGGTACTATTACCGAAATTCACGACTATCTGCGTCTGCTGTACGCCCGCGTCGGCGAGCCGCGCTGTCCGGATCACGATGTGCCGCTGGCGGCGCAAACCGTCAGTCAGATGGTCGATAATGTCCTCGCCCAGCCGGAAGGCCTGCGCCTGATGCTGCTGGCGCCCATTATTAAAGAGCGCAAAGGCGAGCACACTAAAACCCTGGAAAACCTCGCCAGTCAGGGCTACATCCGCGCGCGGATCGACGGCGAGGTCTGCGATCTGTCGGATCCGCCGAAGCTGGAGCTGCAGAAGAAGCACACCATTGAGGTGGTGATTGACCGCTTCAAAGTACGCGACGATCTGGCGCAGCGCCTGGCCGAGTCGTTTGAAACCGCGCTGGAGCTTTCCGGCGGGACCGCCATTGTGGCCAATATGGATGATGAGAAAGCGGAAGAACTGCTGTTTTCCGCCAACTTCGCCTGCCCGATCTGCGGCTACAGTATGCGCGAGCTGGAGCCGCGCCTGTTCTCCTTTAACAACCCGGCGGGTGCCTGCCCGACCTGCGACGGTCTCGGCGTGCAGCAATATTTCGACCCCGATCGCGTGGTGCAAAATCCGGAGCTGTCGCTGGCGGGCGGCGCCATCCGCGGCTGGGATCGGCGTAACTTCTACTACTTCCAGATGCTGAAGTCGCTGGCGGAGCACTATAAATTCGACGTCGAAGCGCCGTGGGGCACCCTCAGCGCCAGCGTGCAGAAAGTGGTGCTGTATGGTTCCGGTAAGGAAAGTATTGAATTCAAATACATGAACGACCGCGGCGACACCTCGGTGCGCCGTCACCCGTTCGAAGGCGTGCTGCATAACATGGAGCGCCGTTACAAAGAGACGGAATCCAGCGCGGTACGCGAAGAGCTGGCGAAGTTCATCAGCAACCGTCCGTGCGCCAGCTGCGACGGCACGCGCCTGCGTCGCGAGGCGCGCCACGTGTTTGTGGAAAACACCCCGCTGCCGACCATTTCCGATATGAGCATCGGCCACGCGATGGATTTCTTCAACAATCTGAAGCTCTCCGGCCAGCGGGCGAAAATCGCCGAAAAAGTGCTGAAAGAGATTGGCGATCGTCTGAAATTCCTCGTCAACGTCGGCCTCAACTACCTGACGCTCTCCCGCTCGGCGGAAACGCTCTCCGGCGGCGAAGCCCAGCGTATCCGTCTGGCAAGCCAGATTGGCGCCGGGCTGGTTGGCGTGATGTACGTCCTGGATGAACCCTCTATCGGCCTGCACCAGCGCGATAACGAACGCCTGCTCGGCACCCTGATCCACCTGCGTAATTTAGGTAACACAGTGATCGTCGTTGAGCACGACGAAGACGCGATTCGCGCCGCCGACCATGTGATCGATATCGGTCCCGGCGCTGGCGTTCACGGTGGCCAGGTAGTAGCGGAAGGGCCGCTGGAGGCCATTATGGCGGTCCCGGAATCCCTGACCGGCCAGTTCATGAGCGGTAAACGCAAAATTGAAGTGCCGAAGCAGCGCGTGCCCGCCAACCCGGAGAAAGTCCTCAAGCTGACCGGCGCGCGCGGCAACAACCTGAAGGATGTAACGCTGACCCTGCCGGTGGGCCTGTTTACCTGCATCACCGGCGTCTCCGGCTCGGGTAAATCCACGCTGATCAACGATACCCTGTTCCCGATTGCCCAGCGCCAGCTCAACGGCGCGACCATCGCCGAACCAGCGCCATATCGCGACATCCAGGGGCTGGAACATTTCGATAAAGTTATCGATATCGACCAGAGCCCGATCGGCCGGACGCCGCGCTCCAACCCGGCAACCTATACCGGGGTGTTTACCCCCGTGCGCGAGCTGTTCGCCGGCGTACCGGAGTCTCGTTCACGCGGCTATACGCCAGGGCGCTTTAGCTTTAACGTTCGTGGTGGGCGCTGCGAAGCCTGCCAGGGCGACGGCGTTATTAAGGTTGAGATGCACTTCCTGCCGGATATCTACGTGCCGTGCGACCAGTGCAAAGGCAAACGCTATAACCGCGAAACGCTGGAGATTAAGTACAAGGGTAAGACCATCCACGAAGTGCTGGATATGACCATTGAAGAGGCGCGTGAATTCTTTGATGCCGTACCGGCGCTGGCGCGTAAGCTGCAAACCCTGATGGACGTCGGCCTGACCTATATTCGTCTCGGCCAGTCGGCGACAACCCTGTCCGGCGGCGAGGCGCAGCGCGTGAAGCTGGCGCGCGAGCTGTCCAAGCGCGGTACCGGCCAGACGCTGTATATCCTCGATGAGCCGACCACCGGTCTGCACTTCGCCGATATCCAGCAGTTGCTGGAAGTGCTGCACCAGCTGCGCGATCAGGGCAATACCATCGTGGTGATTGAGCACAACCTCGATGTGATTAAAACCGCAGACTGGATTGTCGATCTCGGCCCGGAAGGCGGCAGCGGCGGCGGCGAAATCCTGGTCTCCGGTACGCCGGAAACCGTCGCAGAGTGCGAAGCCTCGCACACCGCGCGCTTCCTGAAGCCGATGCTGAAATAATTAGCGGGTAAGCTGCTGCCGGACCGGCTCCGGCAGCATTTTCACCGCCTGCTGGTAAGACGCATCGACCAGGTAGTAGATTTGCGAATCCGGCAGCGAGCCATCCAGATAGACGGTGCTCCAGTGCGCTTTATTGAGATGCTGGCTGGGCCGGACATCGCGATGCTGCTGTCGCAGCAGCTCCGCCAACTCCGGACTCGCCTTCAGCGCGACCGCCGGCCGCTGGTCCTCAACCTCCTTCACCATGGCAAACAGCACGTCTGAGACCTTAATCTGCGTGGCTTTCCAGTCGCTGTGGACGCTCTGCTCTGCTCCCGGTTTCGCCATGCAGTACTGCAATAACTCCGAAATTGTCATCTTTTATTCCCCCATGAGCGTCGCAACGATGCGCCGCGAACCGCCGTGTATCCGATGCTCCCCCAGCCAGATGCCCTGCCAGGTTCCCAGTCTGACGCGCCCGTCCTCGACCGGCAGCATCAGCGACGCGCCAAGCATCGATGATTTGATGTGCGAAGGCATATCATCAGGGCCTTCATAATCATGTTCGTACGGCGCGTTATCCGGCACGGCGTTGAGAAAATACTGCTCCATGTCATACCGAACGGTGGGATCGCAGTTTTCGTTGAGCGTCAGGGAAGCAGAAGTATGCTGGAGCAGGAGGTGCAGCAGGCCGACCTTCACCCCGGCCAACCCGCGGATCTGGCCGAGGATTTCGTCGGTGACCAGATGAAAACCACGGGATTTGGGCCCAAGCGTCAGGGTTTGCTGATACCACATCATCGACTCCTTTTGCGAATGAATCTCTCTAAGTGTGCAGCAATACGTGAAAAGGTAAAACCTTCCACCCCTGATTTTGCATAAAAAAACGGCAGCGCCGTCGCTGCCGTTTATCGCGTTCAGGCGGTCATCAGTATTCGGAATTGACGATCACTTCCTCGCCCAGCGCCCCGGCCATCGGCAGCGGCTTATAGGAGGAGTTGGCGGCCCGCAGCACGCGGATCCCACGGGCGCCTGCCTCGCGGGCGGCGGTGATATCGTTATCCGAATCGCCGTAGAAAACCTTTATCTGCTTCGCCTGCAACCACTGGGTCTTGGTGTTCTGGCCTGGCTTATCACCAGCGAAAATCACCGGATTCATATTGGCGGCCGGGATGAGAAAATCATCCTGCAGGGTTTTAGAAACGGTTTCGGTTTTGGTCTGGCTGCGGCCGGTGACGAACCAGATGCTATCCCCACGCTTCACATGCATCGCAATCAGCTGGCGCGCCACCTCTTTCGGCATGCTGAACTCATCCCAGCCATTGTTCATTTTTTCCCAGAACTGCGGGTTTTTCAGGTAATCCTCACTGCCGGGAGAAAAGGTTTTTTGCCCGCGCCAGAAGCCCGGACTGGAAAAGAGGACGGTGTCATCGATATCAAAGCCGACGGCCATCGGCGGCCGCCCCAGCAGACTGTTTTCGATTTGCGCCACCGAAACCCAGTGGATCGGCGCCTGCTCGGCCAGTTGGGCCACATTGGTGCCCACCCACAACGGCTGTGGCGTGGAGGCGCGCGCCACAACGGCGCTGTTCAGCGTGAACAGGAGAGAAGCCGCCGCAAAGGCGAGAGTAAGTTTGCGCATATTTATCCCTAAATTTATCAATCATTATTATTTTTAATAATGTGCATGCTTAGCAACGCCCCGACCTTACCCGCAGGTCGCGTGGATGAAAAGCCTTTTATCGCGTAGATGTCATAGAAAAAGAGGATGATCACAATCAGAGAGGGCTTGCCTTTGCCAGTTGAGCGGCAAAGGCAAGCCACTGGAGAGCGGCTTACATTACCGCAGCAAAGGCTTTCGCCACCTGCTGAACATTACGTGAGTTTAACCCCGCCACGCACATACGGCCGCTGGCAATCAGGTAGACGCCAAACTCGTCGCGTAGACGATCCACCTGCGCCGCGCTGAAGCCGGTATAGCTGAACATCCCGCGCTGCTTAAGCAGATAATCGACCTTGCTGCCCGGGGCAACCTGCTGCAGCGCGTCGACCAGCGCCTGACGCATAGTCAGAATATGCGTGCGCATGGCGTCCACTTCCGCCTGCCACGTGGCTTTCAGAGCAGCATCGTTCAGCACCGTCGCCACTACCTGCGCGCCAAAGCTCGGCGGGCTGGAGTAGTTACGGCGCACGGTGGCCTTCAGCTGACCGAGTACGCGGCCTGCAGTTTCACTGTCTTCACAGACCACGGACAGACCGCCGACGCGCTCCCCGTACAGCGAGAAGATTTTGGAGAACGAGTTGCTGACCAGCATCGGCATCCCGGCGCTGGCGATGGCGCGAATGGCGTAGGCATCTTCTTCCAACCCGGCGCCAAAGCCCTGGTAGGCGATGTCGAGGAACGGGATTAGCTGACGCGCTTGTAACACCTCAACCACGCGGTCCCATTGGGCTGGCGTCAGGTCGGCGCCGGTCGGGTTGTGGCAGCAGGGGTGCAGCAGCACAATATCGCGGGCCGGCAGCGTTTGCAGCGTCGCCAGCAGGTCCTCAAAGCGCACGCCGTTGGTGGCTTTATCAAACCAGGGGTAAGTACTTACTTCGAAGCCAGCCCCTTCAAAAATGGCGATGTGGTTTTCCCAGGTCGGATCGCTGACCCAGACATGAGACTCCGGAAAGTAGCGTTTGAGGAAGTCGGCCCCGATCTTCAGCGCGCCCGAACCGCCGACCGTCTGAATGGAGGCAATGCGGTTTTGCTTAAGCGCGGTATGCTCTGCGCCAAACAGCAGCGGCGCAATCACCTGACGGTAGCCGCTCAACCCTTCCATCGGCAGATACAGCGAAGCGCCATGCGGCTCGGCGTTCAGGCGTGCTTCCGCTTCCGCCACCGCCTGCAGCTGCGGAATAATGCCGTCATCGTTGTAGTATAGCCCGATACTCAGGTTGACTTTGTCGCTTCGCGGATCTTCTTTGAAGCGTTCCATCAGAGAAAGAATAGGGTCGCCGGCGTAGGCGTCAACTTTTTGAAACACGCGATGTATCTCCAGGTTTACATAGGGCAGGTTCTTACACAATAAACCGGATATGACGGCAGGTCGAGAGGATGTTGAGGGGAAAATGACCGCGAGGTGGCATAAACCGCTTATTCGCTCGCGGCTGTGCCGATGGCGTCCCGGATTACCATCAGGGTTATCCGGGACGGCTGGTGCTTAGTCGAGGTATTTCATGGCGACGCGGGAAGTCAGTCGCGTAATAAGTTCGTAAGCACTCACTTTCGTTATCTCGGCGATGCGCTCTACCGGAAGTTCCTCTCCCCACAGTACCACCGCGTCGCCGGCTTTATCCTTGGCCTGCGGTCCGAGGTCAACGCAGATCATATCCATCGCCACCCGGCCGACGATCGGCACTTCGCGGCCATTGACCAGCACTGGCGTGCCCGACGGCGCCGCGCGCGGATAACCGTCGCCATAGCCCATCGCCACCACGCCGAGACGGGTATCTCGTTCGCTGATCCAGGTGCCGCCGTAGCCGACGGGCTCCCCTGCTTTATGCTCGCGCACCGCAATCAGGCTGGACGTCAAGGTCATCACCGGCTGGCAGCCAAAATCTTTCCCGGTGGAGCGATCGTCCAACGGCGACACGCCATACAGGATAATCCCCGGACGCACCCAGTCGTAATGCGATTGCGGCCACAGCAGTATGCCGCCCGAGGCGGCGATTGAGCGCAGCCCTGGTTTGCCTTCGGTAAAGGTGGTGAAGATATCCAGCTGGCGTTCGGTAGCGCCGCAGGTCGGCTCATCGGCGCGGGCGAAATGGCTCACCACGTTAACCGGCTGGCGGACGTTTTTACACTGGCTCAGACGCTGATAAAACGCCTCGGCTTCCTCCGGGCGAACGCCTAATCTATGCATGCCGGTATCCAGCTTCATCCACACGGTCACCGGCTCGGGGAGGTCGGCTTGCTCCAGCGCTGCCAGCTGTTCGGGGCTATGCACCGCTGTATGCAGGCGCTGGGCGGCGATCACCGCCAGGTCTTCCGCAGCAAAAAAGCCCTCCAGCAGGAGGATCGGCTGGGCGATGCCCCCTGCCCGCAGGCGCAGCGCCTCTTCCAGGCGGGCGACGCCAAAGGCATCGGCGTCGATCAGCGTTCGCGCGGTCTCGAGAAGACCGTGTCCGTAGGCGTTCGCTTTCACTACCGCAACCAGTTTGCTGGCGGGCGCCAGTTCACGCAGACGTTGCAGGTTGTGTCGCAGAGCGCGGCGGTTGATAACTACAGTTGCCGCTTGCATTTGAATTCCTTAATAAAAGAAGGCGGAAGGATTACTCATCATCATACTGAGGACCGGCATAATTATCGAAACGCGACCACTGGCCGTTAAAGGTCAGTCGCACGGTGCCGATCGGGCCGTTACGTTGTTTACCAATGATAATTTCCGCGATGCCTTTAAGATCGCTGTTCTCGTGATAGACCTCATCACGGTAAATGAACATGATTAAGTCGGCATCCTGTTCGATAGAGCCGGACTCACGCAGGTCGGAGTTGACCGGGCGCTTATCGGCGCGCTGCTCCAGCGAGCGGTTAAGCTGCGACAGCGCCACCACCGGCACCTGCAGCTCTTTGGCCAGCGCCTTCAGCGAGCGGGAGATTTCGGCGATCTCAAGGGTACGGTTGTCCGAGAGCGACGGCACGCGCATCAGCTGCAGGTAGTCGATCATAATCAGTCCGATGCCGCCATGCTCGCGAGCGATACGCCGCGCGCGGGAGCGCACTTCCGTCGGCGTCAGGCCGGAGGAGTCATCGATATAGATATTGCGCTTTTCCAGCAGGATGCCCATGGTGCCGGAGATCCGCGCCCAGTCTTCGTCGTCCAGTTGACCGGTACGAATGCGGGTCTGATCGACGCGCGACAGCGAGGCCAGAGAACGCATCATGATCTGTTCCGAGGGCATCTCGAGACTGAAGATTAATACCGGCTTGTCCTGCAACATCGCCGCGTTTTCCACGAGGTTCATCGCGAAGGTCGTTTTACCCATCGACGGACGGGCGGCGACGATAATCAGATCCGACGGCTGCAGGCCTGCGGTCTTTTTGTTGAGGTCGTCGTAGCCGGTGTTAACCCCGGTGACGCCGTCGTGCGGCTGTTGGAACAGCTGTTCAATACGGGCGACGGTGGCATCGAGCACATCGGCGATGTTCTTCGGCCCTTCGTCTTTATTGGCCCGGCTTTCGGCGATTTTGAAAACCCGGGACTCGGCGAGGTCAAGCAGATCTTCGCTGGTTCGCCCCTGCGGGTCGAAGCCGGCTTCGGCGATCTCGTTGGCCACCGAAATCATCTCGCGCACGACCGCACGTTCGCGCACGATGTCGGCATAGGCGCTGATGTTCGCCGCACTGGGCGTATTTTTGGAGAGTTCGGCCAGATAGGCGAAGCCGCCGACGCTGTCCAGCTGCCCCTGACGCTCCAGCGACTCGGCGAGCGTAATCAGGTCAATCGGGCTGCCGGACTCCTGCAGGCGCGCCATCTCGGTAAAAATATGACGGTGCGGACGGGTATAAAAGTCGTCGGCAACGACGCGTTCGGCGACGTCGTCCCAGCGCTCGTTATCCAGCATTAAACCGCCCAACACCGACTGCTCCGCTTCAATCGAGTGCGGCGGGACTTTCAGCCCGGCGAGCTGCGGATCGCGTTCGCGGGTTTCTGTCTGTGGTTTGTTGAAGGGTTTATTTCCTGCCATAGCCTAACATTTCACCGATACGGAAAAGAGCGTGACAGTATAGCGAGAAAGCCATTGCCGCTAAAGAACCCATTAAGCGGGGCAGGCCTGAGGCAGGTAAGAAAATCCGTCACCGCCCGCGCAGGCTGTTAAGCTTACTGGATAATCTCAGTACAACACAGGAGCGAACATGGCAACACGCATCGAATTTTCGAAACACGGGGGACCGGAGGTGCTGCAGGCGGTTGAGTTTACCCCTCGCGATCCTGCGGAGCATGAAATTCAGGTCGAAAACAAAGCCATCGGCATCAACTATATCGACACCTATGTTCGCAGCGGCCTCTATCCACCGCCGTCGCTGCCGAGCGGTCTGGGCACCGAGGCGGCCGGTATCGTCAGTAAAGTTGGTCACGGGGTGACGCACATTAAAGTTGGCGATCGGGTGGTGTACGCCCAGTCGGCGCTCGGCGCCTATAGCACGGTGCACAATGTGCTGGCCGACAAAGCCGCGGTCCTGCCGGATGCCATCTCTTTCGAACAGGCCGCGGCATCGTTCCTTAAAGGGCTGACGGTCTGGTATCTGCTGCGCAAAACCTATGAAATTAAGCCTAATGAGGTGTTCCTGTTTCACGCAGCCGCCGGCGGCGTGGGGCTGATTGCCTGTCAGTGGGCGAAAGCGCTGGGGGCGAAACTTATCGGTACCGTCGGCAGCGCGCAGAAAGCACAGCGTGCCAAAGAGGCTGGCGCCTGGCAGGTGATTAACTATCGCGAGGAGTCTATCGTGGAGCGGCTCAAGACGCTCACCGACGGTAAGAAAGTGGCCGTGGTCTACGACTCGGTGGGAAAAGATACCTGGGAGGCCTCTCTGGACTGTCTGCAACGACGCGGCCTGATGGTCAGCTTTGGTAACTCCTCCGGCCCGGTCACCGGCGTCAATCTGGGGATCCTGAATCAGAAAGGCTCCCTGTACGTCACCCGCCCATCGCTGCAGGGCTATATCACCAACCGTGAAGAGCTAGCGGAAGCCTGTAGTGAATTGTTTTCGCTGATCGCCAGCGGGGTGATTAAAGTGGACGTGGCTGAAAGTCAGATCTATCCGCTGAGCGAAGCGCGGCGAGCGCATGAAGTTCTGGAGAGCCGGGTAACACAGGGGTCGAGTTTGCTGCTGCCATAAGCTGGCAGAAGGGACAAAAGTTTAGGGCTTCCACCTGGGAAGCCCTTACTTTTTTTTAGTTCGGCTGTATGTAGGGTACAGCGCGATGAATTCGTTAACGCGCTAATAGTGACAGATTTGCGCAGTAATGCCTACGCGGTTGTCTGCAAAATTGTTCAGGTTGTGACGCACCCCTCAATACCTTAGTAACGCCAACGGTTATTGTCGCGAAAAGCGTTTCCGTTCGGGGATTTTAGCGCCCGAATAATCCACACCACCGCCACCGCCAGCAGCAGCCACGGCAGTAATTTGATCATCAAGGCGAACAACCCGCCGACGAACATCAGCGCGGTAGCCACCACGATAGCCGCGATAATCCCCAGCAGCGATACACCGGTGACCAGCAGCATGACAAAAAATCCAATGATAAATAGCAGTTCCAGCATGATTCTCTCCCCAAAGAATGAATACTTCACTCTGCAGGTGTTACAAAAAACATGCCAACAATAACTATATGACTTTAAAAGAAAACGCCCGCGTCATTGCGCGAGGCGTGGTCAATTTCACCAGGTTTTCGTCAGAAATTAACGCTTATCGGCCACCAGCTTCAGCGCATGCTCCAGCACAGCAATATCGGCGCCAGCTTTATGCGCATTCTCGCTCAGGTAGCGGCGCCACTGGCGGGCGCCGGGGATGCCCTGAAACAGCCCCAGCATATGGCGGGTAATATGGCCCAAATAGGTGCCCTTGCTGAGCTCGCGCTCAATATACGGGTACATGGCTCGCACCACCGCTACCGGATCGGCATCCGCGCCTGCGACGCCGAAAATTTCGCGGTCGACCGAGGCCAGAATGCCCGGGTTCTGGTAGGCCTCTCGCCCGACCATCACCCCATCCATATGCTCAAGCTGCAGTCTGGCGTCGTCCAGCGATTTAATGCCGCCGTTGATCGCCATCGTCAGGTGGGGGAAATCGCGCTTCAGCTGCCAGACGCGGGGGTAATCCAGCGGCGGGATCTCGCGGTTCTCTTTCGGGCTCAGGCCAGAGAGCCAGGCTTTGCGGGCATGAATGATAAACATCTCACATTCGCCCTTGCCGGAGACCGTCTCAATGAAATCGCACAGAAACTCATAGCTATCCTGGTCGTCAATCCCGATACGGGTTTTCACCGTGACCGGAATCGACACCACATCGCGCATCGCCTTGATACAGTCGGCCACCAGTTGCGCATTGCCCATCAGGCAGGCGCCAAACATACCGTTCTGCACGCGGTCAGAGGGGCAGCCGACGTTGAGGTTGATCTCATCATAGCCGCGCGCCTCGGCCAGCTTCGCGCACTGTGCCAGGGCCTGCGGATCGCTGCCGCCAAGCTGCAGAGCAACCGGGTGCTCTTCTTCGCTATAGGCCAGATAGTCACCTTTGCCGTGAATAATCGCCCCAGTAGTCACCATTTCGGTATACAAAAGCGTATGCCGCGACAGCAGCCGCAGGAAGTAGCGGCAGTGTCTGTCAGTCCAGTCGAGCATTGGCGCGATGGAGAAACGGTGAGCAGGGAAAACAGGTGACGTTGATTCAGGCATCATGGCGAATAAATAAGCATCCGGGTAAAAAGGGGCGCTACTATAGCACAAAGATACACCACAGGCGCATAGTGCGCCGCGCTTCGCCCCACACCTGGAATGATTACTTTTTCCGCGGCTTGCCGTCGTGTGGACCGAAGAACTGCGGCGGATGGTCAACCCAACGATCCTGGCGCGTCGCGGCATAGCCGGGATTGAGCGGGTAATAAATGCGGTTGTACTTCTTGTTGGCCTCGCCCACCACCAGCAGACGAACTTCCTGCTCGGTGTTGTTAAGAAAGGTGTGGCAGATGCCGGTACCCGCGGGAAAGCCCACGCTGTCGCCAGGCTCCAGCTTCCAGAGATAGCCGTTTATCCACACTTCCGGATAGCCCTCCAGCACGTAGATGAACTCTTCCTCATCGCTCTCAGCGTGTGGATAAGAGGTGCGCCGCCCGGGCGGCAGCCGCTCGTGGTGGATCCCCAGCCGGTTGAGACGTAAACCTCGTCCCAGCGGTGCGCCTATGGAAAAACGCTCCGGGCTGTCGGGATAAGTGGCATCGTCGGGCCCTTCCAGTTCGCGCCAGTGGCGAATGCAATCAGGTCGTTTCATCGTTTTCTCCCGAAAATGAGACATTTCAGATATAGCATACCCAGGGTCAGGCGTGTTGTGATTAAATCGGACATGGCGGTTTTAGCGAGCGGCTAAGGCGTAGTCTGCACAAGAATAGGCGGCCAGCGCCCAGGACTGGCGCAGGTGTCGACAACCTGAAGTATGACCCGTATCACCCGTCGGCTCTCGGTGTTTTCTTTGGAACGTGATAAAGTAACAGATTCAAATTCACGCAACCCGAGGATGCTCATGGATAAGACCCCTTCGCAAGAGATGTTAGCGCATGCTGAAAAGCTATGCGCGCAGCGCGGCGTGCGCCTGACCCCACAGCGTCTGGAGGTGTTGCGCCTGATGAGTCTGCAGCAAGGGGCGATCAGCGCCTACGACCTGCTGGACTTGCTGCGTGAGAAAGAGCCCCAGGCGAAGCCGCCGACGGTTTATCGTGCGCTGGAGTTTTTACTCGAGCAGGGTTTTGTTCACAAGGTAGAGTCAACCAACAGCTATGTGCTGTGCCATCTGTTCGACCAGCCGACCCACAGCTCGGCCATGTTTATCTGCGACCGCTGCGGTGTGGTAAAAGAAGAAGCGGCGGAAGGGGTGGAAGATATCATGCATACGCTGGCGGCCCGCATGGGGTTTGCCTTGCGCCACAACGTGATTGAAGCCCACGGGCTCTGCGCTGGTTGTGTGGAAGTGGAAGCCTGCAGCACCCCGGGACACTGCGATCACGATCATACCATCCAGCTCAAAAAGAAAGCCCGCTGAGCGTGAGCCGCAGCGGGAAAAAGGGTTAACGGCGCGTCCCTGCGCCATTCAGACAGGCACTAACACAAATGCTTCATTCTTTGGATCAAGGAACGCTACCAGCGATAGTCGTTCTTATGCTCCCAGTCTGAGACTTCTTTCTCAGCCTGATCCTTCGCGTAGCCGTAACGCTCCTGAATTTTGCCGACCAGCTGGTCGCGCTTCCCTTCGATTACGGTCATGTCATCATCGGTAAGTTTGCCCCACTGTTCCTTGGCTTTACCTTTAAACTGTTTCCAGTTACCGCCGATTTCATCTTTATTCATGATAACGTCCTCATCATTCGGTGGGTTTACAGCCCGTTTTGTGCCGGACATGGTATTAACTATAGATGAGAATGCTGGGGTGGATTCGTTATTCGGAATTTTTAACCATCGCAGCGATTGATAACACCGAGGGGATATTCCCGGCCTGCGCTACGCTGAGCCGGGCTACTGCGCTGCCCCGGTAAGCGACGCGCGACCGCGGGAATTCACGGCTAGCCGCTATGAACGGCAATAACTAGCTAAACCAGGTGCCGCGTCGCCAGTGGCGACGCCAGATCAGCGCCAGCGACAGGCCGCGCAGAGCGAGGAACACCGCCAGCGCCAGCCACAGACCGTGATTGCCAAGCACCGGTAGCGTAAGCAGCGTCACGGCAAACCCTGCTGCGGCTATCGCCATACTGTTACGCATCTCCGCGCCACGCGTCGCGCCGATGAACATACCGTCCAGCAGATAACACCAGACGCCGACCACCGGCAGGATGGTCTGCCAGATCAGATAGCGATCGGCCAGCTGTTGCAGGGAAGGCAATGAGGTTAATAACGCGATAATGTACTCCCCCGCCAGGCTGTAAATCAGGGCAAACGCCAGCGCCACCATGCCGGACTGCCGGCAGGCCGCTCGCCACACCTCCAGCAGCTGGCTTCCGTCTCGCGCGCCGTAGGCCTGGCCGGAGTGAGCCTCCACGGCGTAGGCAAAGCCGTCCAGCGCGTAGGCGGTAAAGGTCAACATGGTCATCAGTACGGCGTTAACCGCCACGATGTCGCTGCCCAGACGGGCACCGAATACGGTCAGTGCGCCAAAGCACAGCTGCAGCAGCAGAGAGCGCAGCATGATGTCGCGATTCAACGCCAATAAACGGCGTAGATCACCACGCCAGGCGTTTTTCAGCATGACCAGCGACACACCGCGCAGCGTCAGCACCCGCTTCGCCATCACCAGGCCGATGAACAGGGTCGCGTACTCGGCGGTGACCGTGGCCAGCGCCGCCCCCTGGACGTTCATCCGCAGGCCCATCACCAGCCACAGGTCGAGCACAATATTCAACAGATTACCCACCACCAGCAGAATAACCGGCGCCCGGGCGTACTGGACGCCCAGCAGCCAGCCGAGCAGCACCAGGTTGGCCAGCGAGGCGGGAGCGCTGAGCCAGCGGATTTCGAGAAACCGTCTCGCCTGCTCGAGAACTGCCTCGCTGCCGCCGACAATATGCAGAGCGAGGTCAATCAGCGGCAGGCGGAGCAGGATAATCAGCACCCCGGCGCCCAGCGCCAGGGCCAGCGGCTGCACCAGCGCCCGCGCCAGCCGCTGCGGATCTTTGGCGCCCCAGGCCTGAGCGGTGAGCCCGGTGGTGCTCATACGCAGAAACAGCAGCAGCATAAAGAGGAAACTGGTGGCCGTCGTTCCGACCGCCACACCGCCGAGATATACCGGGCTGTCCAGGTGGCCGATCACGGCCGTATCCACCAGCCCCAGCAGCGGAACGGTGATATTGGAGAAAATCATGGGTAGCGCGAGGCGCCACAGTGCTTTATCGGCGGCGTTGAGCAGCATGAAGAGGGACCAGACAGAGGAGAAACATCGCAGCGTCATGCATCATGATGACGCTGCGTTAAGACGGGAGTTACAGCCACTCACCGTTACGGATCACGCCGACGGCCAGACCTTCAATGGTGAAGCTCTGCTGGCGCAGATCGACGACGATCGGGGAAAACTCGCTGTTTTCCGGCAGCAGTTCAACGACATTGCCCTGCTTTTTCAGACGCTTTACGGTCACTTCTTCATCGATACGCGCGACAACCACCTGGCCGTTACGCACGTCCTGAGTTTTATGCACCGCCAGCAGATCGCCATCCAGAATACCAATGTCTTTCATCGACATACCGCTAACGCGCAGCAGGAAGTCGGCATTCGGTTTAAACATCGACGGGTCGACCTGGTAGTGGCCTTCAATATGCTGCTGCGCCAGCAGCGGTTCACCGGCGGCAACGCGGCCGATCAGCGGCAGGCCGTGCTCTTCTTCCGTCAACAGACGAATACCGCGAGAGGCACCGGAGACGATCTCGATCGCGCCTTTACGCGCCAGCGCTTTCAGGTGTTCTTCCGCCGCGTTTGGGGAACGGAACCCCAAGCGCTGAGCAATTTCCGCACGCGTCGGCGGCATGCCCGTCTGGCTGATATGATCCCGAATGAGATCAAACACCTCTTGCTGCCTGGTCGTTAACGCTTTCATTCCGCCCCCTGGGTGTATATACAGTTATGCTGTGAGTATATACAGCTAACGGTGATTTTGGAACCACATGGCACACAAAAATCGGCAGATTGTTTAGATTTTGCGAGGGTTAGCGAAGAACGTTAATGATAATGGCTCCACAGCAGCGTCCCCCAGGTGATCAGCGCGATGATAATCGCCAGCAGAACCGCCGCCGATCCCATATCTTTGGCGCGCCCTGAAAGCTCGTGAAAATCCGAGCCGATACGATCCACAACCGCCTCAATCGCGCTGTTGAGAATTTCGACTATCATCACTAGCAGGACCGAGCCAATCAGCAATACGCGGGTGATGGCGTCGACGTCCAGCCAGCAGGCGATCGCGACGGCCACGATGGCGGCGACGCCCTCCTGACGAAACGCGGCCTCGTTGACCCACGCCGCGCGAAATCCTTTCCAGGAGTAACCTGCCGCTTTAATGATTCGGGTTAACCCGGTGGTATTATTGGCCATCGCAAAACCTTTTTATGTAAATGACGTCGATGAGTGTACGCGTTTGCCGCGCGGTAACGGAAATTTTGCCCGCTTTCTGTTATTCTTGCCGCGCATTTGCATGATTAACCAGAGGCTTCACATCGTTTATGTCCGGCTGGCAACGAATTTACTATAAATTACTGAATTTACCATTACGGGTGCTGGTAAAAAGCAAGTCTATTCCGGCAGAGCCCGCCCAGGAATTAGGACTCGATACCTCGCGTCCGGTCATGTACGTCCTGCCCTATAACTCGAAGGCGGACCTGCTGACGCTGCGCGCCCAATGTCTGGCGCATGATTTACCTGACCCGCTTGAACCGCTGGAGATCGACGGCACGCTGCTGCCGCGTTACGTATTCATCCACGGCGGGCCACGCGTGTTTACCTATTACACGCCAAAAGAAGAGTCCATCAAGCTGTTCCACGACTACCTCGATCTGCACCGCAACCATCCGGATCTCGATGTGCAAATGGTGCCGGTTTCGGTGATGTTTGGCCGTTCGCCAGGTCGCGAGAAAGGGGAAGTCAATCCGCCGCTGCGGATGCTGAACGGCATCCAGAAATTTTTCGCCGTCTCCTGGCTCGGCCGCGACAGCTTCGTGCGCTTCTCGCCTTCCGTATCGCTGCGCCGCATGGCGGATGAGCACGGTACCGATAAGATCATCGCCCAGAAGCTGGCTCGCGTCGCCCGCATGCACTTTGCCCGCCAGCGTCTGGCCGCCGTCGGCCCGCGTCTGCCGGCTCGCCAGGATCTGTTTAACAAACTGCTGGCCTCGAAAGCGATCGCCCGCGCGGTAGAAGACGAAGCGCGCAGCAAGAAAATTTCCCACGAGAAGGCCCAGCAGAACGCGATTGCGCTGATGGAAGAGATTGCCGCGAACTTCTCTTACGAGATGATCCGCCTGACCGACCGCATTCTCGGCTTCACCTGGAACCGCCTGTACCAGGGCATCAACGTGCATAACGCCGAGCGTGTTCGCCAGCTGGCGCACGACGGCCATGAAATTGTCTATGTTCCCTGCCACCGCAGCCACATGGACTATTTGCTGCTCTCTTACGTCCTGTACCATCAGGGACTGGTCCCCCCGCATATCGCGGCGGGCATCAACCTCAACTTCTGGCCAGCCGGGCCGATCTTCCGCCGCCTCGGCGCCTTCTTTATTCGCCGTACCTTTAAGGGTAACAAACTCTATTCCACCGTGTTCCGCGAATATCTTGGGGAACTGTTCAGCCGTGGTTATTCGGTCGAGTACTTTGTGGAAGGCGGTCGCTCCCGTACTGGCCGTCTGCTCGATCCGAAGACCGGCACGCTGTCGATGACCATTCAGGCGATGCTGCGCGGCGGTACCCGACCGATCACCCTGGTGCCGATTTACATCGGCTATGAGCACGTGATGGAGGTGGGAACCTACGCCAAAGAGCTGCGCGGCGCCACCAAAGAGAAAGAGAGTCTGCCGCAAATGTTGCGCGGCTTAAGTAAGCTGCGCAATTTGGGCCAGGGTTACGTTAACTTCGGCGAACCGCTGCCGCTGATGACCTACCTGAACCATCATGTGCCAGAGTGGCGGGAAGCGATCGACCCGATCGAAGCGGTCCGCCCTTCCTGGCTGACGCCGACGGTAAATAACATTGCCGCTGACCTGATGGTGCGTATCAACAATGCTGGCGCGGCCAACGCCATGAACCTGTGTTGTACAGCGCTGCTGGCCTCTCGCCAGCGTTCGCTGACCCGTGAGCAACTTACCCAGCAGCTGGAGTGCTATCTCGCGCTGCTGCGCAATGTGCCCTATTCGCCGGATGCGACCGCCCCGTCCGCTTCGGCCAGCGAGCTCATCGATCATGCGCTGCAGATGAACAAGTTCGAAGTGGAGAAGGACACCATTGGCGATATCATCATCCTGCCGCGCGAGCAGGCGGTGCTGATGACCTACTATCGCAACAATATCGCCCATATGCTGGTGATGCCGTCGCTGTTAGCCGCCCTGGTGACTCAGCATCGTCATCTCAGCCGCGCCGAAGTGTTGCGCCATGTCGAAACGCTCTATCCGTTCCTCAAGGCCGAGCTGTTCCTGCGCTGGGAAAAAGCGGATCTGGCCGCCGTGGTGGATGCGCTGATTGCCGAGATGCTGCGTCAGGAGCTGATCGTCGTCGATGGCGATGTGATGAGCCTCAATCCATCTCATTCTCGCTCCCTGCAGCTACTGGCCGCCGGCGCGCGCGAGACGCTGCAGCGCTATGCCATCACCTTCTGGCTGCTGAGCGCCAACCCGTCGATTAACCGCAGTTCGCTGGAAAAAGAGAGTCGCACCGTGGCCCAGCGTCTGTCGGTACTGCACGGCATCAATGCGCCGGAGTTCTTCGACAAAGCGGTGTTCAGCACCCTGGTGTTGACCCTGCGCGATGAAGGCTATATCAGCGACACCGGCGACGCCGAGCCGGAAGAGACACTGAAGGTTTATCGGATGCTGGCGGACTTGATTACGTCGGATGTCCGACTGACGATTGAGAGCGTCACGCAGGACGACGCGTAACGCGGCGTTTGCTGCCCCCCGGTATGCCGGGGGGCAGCGGACAGGAGGTTACAGGTAGCTCATCGCCAGGCCGAGGAACAGCACCAGCCCGACGTAGTTATTGTTCATAAACGCTTTGAAGCAGTTATCGCGGTCGCGATTGAAGATAAGCTTCTGCTGCCAGCCAAACAGGCCCGCCGCCACGAACAGCGACCAGTAATATTCCCAGCCCAGCCCATTCAGCCAACCCACCGCGCCCATCAGCGCCAGCACAGCTACCTGAAGAATACCGATAATCAGACGATCGTTTTCGCCAAACAGGATCGCCGTCGACTTGATGCCGATCTTAACGTCGTCATCGCGATCCACCATCGCATACTGGGTATCGTAGGCCACCGCCCACAGAATATTGGCGAGGAACATCAGCCAGCAGCTCAGCGGCAGCGATTCACTGACGGCCGAGAAGGCCATCGGGATCGACCAGCCAAAGGCCGCGCCCAGCACCACCTGCGGCAGATGAGTGTAGCGCTTCATAAACGGATAGACCCACGCCAGCGCCAGCGCCGCCACCGACAGCAAAATAGTCATGGTGTTGAGGGTGAGTACCAGCAGAAAGGAGAGCAGCACCAGCACGATAAACAGCGTTCGCGCCTCTTTCTCGGTGACATCGCCGCTCGGCAGCGGACGGCGGGCGGTACGCTTCACGTGGCCATCAAATTTTCGGTCGGCATAGTCATTTACCACGCAACCGGCAGCGCGCATCAGCCAGACGCCAGCGATAAATACCGCCAGGATCCACAGCGGCGGTACGCCCGGCGAGGCTACCCATAGCGCCCACAGCGTCGGCCACAGCAGCAGCAAGGCGCCGATCGGTTTGTCAGTGCGCATCAGGCGATGAAACGCCAACAGCTTATTCTGCGACAGACTCCACTCCATTTTTTCTTCCTCTCAGTACAACGGCGACGCAGGCAAAAACAGCTCGGTCAGCAACAGGGGTTTGCCGCTCAGCCGCAGACGGGAACGACGTCCCCATAGCGCTGCATCGCGACCAATTTCAATAAAATCGCGGGTTAACGTCGACGACGTGAACAGGTATCGGCCCAGCGGGGTTTGTCCGAGCTGCTGTAGCGCCAGCTCCGGACCACACAGCGTCGACTCCGGCACCACCGTACGCCCGGCCAGCCAGGGCTCGCCATCGGCATTGAGTATAATCTCCCGTAGCCAGTAGCGCGGCTCGTCGGGCAGCAGCGCCGCTTCGTCAGCCAGCGCATCGCGGCCGATATACCCTTCGTTAATCAGGGTCACAGTGACCTGCTTTCCTTGTTGTTCAAAGCGCTGGGTCATTGAGTCCTCCAGCAGCAGCCAGTCACTCAGGGGCGGCGCCAGGGATGGCATAACGGCAAAATAGCGCAGCGCACGCAGTCGCGTAAGCGCAGGATGGGACATGCCTGATTCTCCGGTACATAACGTGAAAGCATTGTATCGCAGAATAGGCGGTTGGTGGCGGGCAAACGTCAATATACGATCATTCACGCAACAGCCATGCAACAGGCTGCCGCGCGTGCAAAAAAAGGTGCATCCCGGAGGATGCACCTAAAGGCTGTGCCTAAACATCAGCATTGTGGGGAGACGATTACCCCTTGCCTTTTACACTGCTGATAAAGGTGGAACGAGCGGATTTCGAGCCGAGGCGCTCAGCTTCGTTCATCAATTTCAGGGCTTTGTCGATGTCACCTTGTTTCACCGCCTGCTTAATACCATTGTTGAAGTAGGTTTCGGTATCGCTGAGCATCGGTTCGCTTTTGGCGGCCGGCGCGGCGGCGGCTGGCGCAGCAGCTGGCGCCGTAGCTGGTGCGTTATAGACCGGCGCCGCGGTATTGCCGACGGTCACCGGACCTGGGCCAGAGGAGCCAAACAACGGGCCAACCAGTACACTGGAGCTCGAAGAGGTCTTCACTTTCAGGCTCAGCGTGCCGTCAGTGGTATGTTTAGCAATAGGATCCGGAATATCCGGTACCGCGTTACCGGTGCCTTTCGCGTAGGCTTTCGCCGGGTCGATTAATTTGGTGGTCTGCTGCAGATCCTGCGGGGTGGTAAACACCAGTACATAAATTTTCTGCTGTCCCAGCGCCGGCGTCAGGCGCATCACCCCTTCCAGTCGGTCGGCGCTCATCACACCCGGTTCCAGATAGGTGAAATAGCTGCTCGGGAAGAAGGCAGACGGCGTCATGCTCTGATCGAGGATCAGAACGTTTGGCGCATAGACGCTGGTCTGTTTGTCGACTTCGCTGGTCAGCGTTAGGGTTAACTCGCCAATATTTGCCGGTACGCTATAGGCCACCACCGGCCCGGTGATGCCGGGTACATTCAGCGTTTGTCCGGCGATCGCCACTTTAGAGGTTTGGGTTTTCGATTGATCGACCGGTGTCCAGGTGAGCTGCTGCAGCGCGGAGGCCGGAATAGACGGTGCGGCAGCGGTGTTCTGCGGCACAAAATTCACATCAGCAAAACTGACTGCGGGTACGCTGGCCAGCAGGCCGGCGGACAGGCAGAGGGCAACGAGACTTTTCTTCATATTCATTGTTATCACCTCAATTCCTATGGCCGAGCGTTAGCCAGGCAATAGCGCGCTGGGCCGAAAATAGAGGGGCTAATGCCCCTCTTTGACTCATGATGACTTGGGTTGGTTTACCACCAGATTTCCATCTGAGCGCCGAAGGTCCACTCATCGCTATCGCCGCGGCTGGAAGTGTTGATGCCGGTACCAGAGGTATCGCGCATGGCCACGCCGCTGTCAGTGTAACCCCACTTCTCATCCCACTTCGCATAGGTTGCGAACAGACGAATGGCTGGACGAGACCAGATGCTGTCGCCCGCCTGCCACTGTTGCGCCAGGGTGATTTTGTACTGGTTGTTGCTGTCGCCCGTTTTCTGCGACTTGACGTTGTCGTAACCGACTTCCAGCAGGGTGCTCATGATCGGCGTCCATTTGTACATAGGACGCACGCCGACGGTCCACCACTTAGTACCGTTGTTGTTGTCCAGATCGACGTCCTGATACATGGCGACATACATCATGTCCCAATCATCCGCCAGAGAAACCGCGCCGTGGTCAAGCACACGCCACATGGAGCCATCGTTGTTAATGCTGCCGCCCTGCGGTACGCCTTTACCATTGGAGGTCATGGCATCGGTCGCGTATTGCAGCACAAACTTGTTGTAGCCTTTCAGGATGCTCTGGGTGTGTTCAGCGGTGAACATCCAGCCATCTTTAGACGCACCCGGTTGCAGGTAGTAGTCGTCAGGAATGTTCGTGTGGCCATAGTCCACGCCCAGCTCCAGCGTACCGCCTGGGTTGGTTTCCATTTGCGCTAAACGCACGTCGAATACGTCGTTCGGTACCAGATGATCGTAAACACGGTCGCCAGTCAGCGGATCGCGGTCTGCATAAGTTGCCGAGCCACCGGATTCAGAAGAACGGGTCGCTGCCAGAGAGAGTTTACCGAAGCCCAGATCAATGTTTTCAATACCGGCGCCCGGACCGGAGATATCCCAGTAGTAGAAGTCGATCATGTGAACGTCATGACGCTGATAGAAGCGCTTACCTGCCCACAGCGTGGAGCCCGGCAGCCAGTCAATCAGGTTTTTACCCTGTACGTTCACCTCACGGAAAGCGGGGTTAGTGGATTCCCAGTCGTTCTGTTGCGATACCGAGTAAGCGACGTTGGTGTCAAAGTAGAAGCTCTTATCACCTTCTTTCCAGACTTCCTGGCCCAGTTTCAATTCGGCGTAAGTTTCACATTCGTTACCAAGACGGTATTTACTTTGGGCGCCGGTAGCCTGGAAACACTGCTGTTCGCCGCCGCTGCCGGTCCAGCCAATACCAGAACGAGCATAACCGTGGAAATCGACAGCCAGCGCCTGAGCAGACATTACGCCTGCTGCGACGGCGACCGCCAGTGGAAGTTTGCGCAGAGTAATCATCATTCTATCTCCTGAGATCATTGCTTTTCTTTGCACGCTTCGCCGGTGTACCGCCAGCCGGGTTCGCGCCTTTTTTTAATGGGAAGCCTTACACGCCCGGCTCTTTATGCAGCCGACGACAAGCGGTGCCATCCTCACGGAATAAGTGGCAACGTTCTGGCGGCAAACCGATGGCGAATGTGGCTCCCTCTTCTACCAACACCACGTCGTTCTGGCGGTAAACCAGGTTCTGACGGATGGCGGGGATCTGGATATGAATTTGCGTTTCGTGGCCGAGCTGTTCGACGACCTGGACCTCGCCTTCGAGGGTTACATCGGCGATATCGCTGGGCAGTAAATGCTCCGGACGGATACCTAAGGACATGTTGGAGCCCGCCTGCACGTTGGCGCTGTCCACTGGCAGCCAGATTTGCTGACGGTTCGGCAGTTCAACCTGTACCTGATCGATAGCCGTCGCGGTGACTTTGACCGGCAGGAAGTTCATCTTCGGTGAACCAATGAAGCCAGCAACGAAGCGGTCAGCCGGATAGTGATAGAGCTCCAGCGGTTTCCCAACCTGCGCCACACGGCCAGCGTCGAGGACCACGATCTTGTCGGCGAGGGTCATCGCTTCCACCTGATCGTGAGTCACATAGATCATGGTGCGGCCCAGTCGCTTATGCAGACGAGAGATCTCGATACGCATCTGAACGCGCAGCGCGGCATCGAGGTTGGAAAGCGGCTCATCCAGCAGGAAGACGCTTGGCTCTGCCACCAGCGTACGACCAATCGCCACGCGCTGGCGCTGACCGCCGGAGAGGGCCTTCGGTTTACGCTCCAGCAGATGGGCCAGCTGCAGTACTTCCGCAACCTGGGTTACCCGCTGGTTAATCAGATCTTTTTTCGCGCCGGCCAGCTTCAGGCCAAACGACATATTTTCCGCAACGGAAAGGTGGGGATAGAGCGCATAAGACTGGAATACCATCCCAACGCCGCGTTCTGCCGGTGGGATCTCGTTCATGCGGGTGTCACCGATAAACAGGTCCCCGCTGGTAATAGTTTCTAACCCGGCAATCATACGCAGCAGGGTAGATTTGCCGCAGCCCGATGGCCCGACAAACACGACGAATTCCCCTTCGTGGATATCGAGATTGATATCTTTCGATACCACCACGTCACCCCAGGCTTTCGTTACATTTCGCAGCTGTACGCTCGCCATGCCCTTCTCCCTTCGTTACAACCTGTCACTAACAGTCACATTCAAGATGGGTCGACTATGCGGCATTCATTACGCGGACAAATCCTCCACCCCCCGGCTTTTTTATGGGGGAGGAGATGGGAGGATGAGAGATTGGCTCTCGCCGCGGGGGATGGCGGATGGCGGGTGATTTCGTGATGGAGGCAACAAAATTGGGCACTTTTTTCTGTGCTCCAGGACGCAATACGGCCGTTTTTGCAATGGAGATCACACAACCAGCGGGTGGGGCGTAGACCCGGGGAGGATGGAAAGGGGTTGTTAAAAAAGGAAACTCATCATCGTTAAGCCACCGAAGTGTATCCACGAGTACATCACCAAAAAGGACGGGTATATGAAAATCAAAACTGGCGCTCGCATCCTCGCGCTGTCGGCACTGACCACGATGATGTTTTCCGCCTCTGCCCTCGCGAAAATTGAAGAAGGTAAGCTGGTTATCTGGATTAACGGCGATAAAGGCTACAACGGCCTCGCTGAAGTGGGTAAAAAGTTTGAGAAAGACACCGGCATTAAAGTTTCCGTAGAACACCCGGACAAGCTGGAAGAAAAATTCCCGCAGGTTGCGGCAACCGGCGACGGCCCGGACATCATCTTCTGGGCACATGACCGTTTCGGCGGCTACGCACAGTCCGGCCTGCTGGCGGAAATCACCCCGGACAAAGCGTTCCAGGACAAACTCTACCCGTTCACCTGGGATGCGGTTCGCTATAACGGCAAACTGATCGCCTACCCGATCGCGGTCGAAGCCCTGTCCCTGATTTACAACAAAGACCTGGTGCCGAACCCACCGAAGACCTGGGAAGAGATCCCGGCGCTGGATAAAGAACTGAAAGCGAAAGGTAAGAGCGCGCTGATGTTCAACCTGCAGGAACCGTACTTCACCTGGCCACTGATCGCTGCCGACGGTGGATACGCGTTCAAGTTTGAAAACGGCAAGTACGACGTGAAAGACGTCGGCGTGGACAGCGCAGGCGCGAAAGCGGGCCTGACTTTCCTGGTTGACCTGATCAAGAACAAGCACATGAATGCCGACACCGACTACTCCATCGCGGAAGCGGCCTTCAACAAAGGCGAAACTGCGATGACCATCAACGGTCCGTGGGCGTGGTCTAACATCGATAAGAGCAAGGTTAACTACGGCGTGACCCTGCTGCCAACCTTTAAAGGCAAACCATCTAAACCGTTCGTTGGCGTGCTGAGCGCAGGGATCAACGCCGCCAGCCCGAACAAAGAGCTGGCTAAAGAGTTCCTCGAAAACTACCTGATGACCGATCAGGGTCTGGAAGCCGTTAACAACGACAAACCACTGGGTGCCGTGGCGCTGAAATCCTTCCAGGAAAAACTGGAGAAAGACCCGCGCATCGCTGCCACCATGGCGAACGCCCAGAAAGGCGAAATCATGCCTAACATCCCGCAGATGTCTGCCTTCTGGTATGCCGTTCGTACCGCGGTTATCAACGCCGCCAGCGGTCGCCAGACTGTCGATGCTGCACTGAAAGATGCACAGAGCCGTATCACTAAGTAAGAAAACGGCGGGTGGCGCGTGCGCCTACCCGCCCTACCACTACGGCTCGGACCGTAGGTCAGGTAAGCGAAGCGCCACCTGACAAATAAGTTTTCACCGCTGTAGAGGATGATCCCCATGGATGCCGTTAAAAAGAGACACTGGTGGCAAAGTCCGCAACTCACATGGTCTGTGATTGGCTTACTGTGCCTGCTGGTGGGTTACCTTGTTGTTTTGATGTACGCCCAGGGGGAGTACCTGTTCGCCATCATGACGCTGATTTTAAGCTCAGTTGGCCTGTATATTTTCGCTAATCGCAAGGCTTATGCCTGGCGCTATGTTTATCCCGGCCTTGCCGGCATGGGCCTGTTTGTCCTGTTTCCGCTGATCTGCACTATCGCTATCGCGTTTACCAACTACAGCAGCACCAACCAGCTGACCTTTGAGCGTGCGCAGCAGGTGCTGATGGATCGTTCCTTCCAGGCCGGCAAAGCTTATAATTTCACGCTGATCCCGGCGGGTGACGAGTGGAAGCTGGCGCTGACCGACGGCGAAAGCGGTAAAAACTACCTTTCTGACGCCTTTAAATTTGGCGGCGAGCAGAAACTGGCGTTAAAAGAAACCGACGCCCTGCCGGAAGGTGAGCGCGCCAACCTGCGCGTGATTACCCAGAATCGCACCGCGCTGAACCAGCTGACCGCTGTGCTGCCGGATGACAGCAAAGTCATCATGAGCTCGCTGCGCCAGTTCTCCGGTACCCAGCCTCTGTATACCCTCGGCGAAGACGGGGTACTGACCAACAATCAGACCCATGTTAAATACCGCCCGAACAACGACGTCGGCTTCTACCAGTCAATTAACGCCGACGGCAGCTGGGGCAATGAGAAGCTGAGCCCTGGCTACACTGTGACTATCGGCTGGGACAACTTTACCCGCGTCTTCCACGATGAAGGCATTCAGAAACCGTTCTTCGCAATCTTTGTCTGGACGGTAGTGTTCTCGGTACTGACCGTAGTGCTGACCGTCGCGGTGGGAATGATCCTCGCCTGCCTGGTGCAGTGGGAAGCGCTGAAAGGCAAAGCGATTTATCGCGTCCTGCTGATTCTGCCGTACGCCGTACCGTCGTTTATTTCGATTCTGATTTTCAAAGGGCTGTTCAACCAGAGCTTTGGTGAAATCAACATGATGCTCAGCACGCTGTTCGGCATTAAGCCGGCCTGGTTTAGCGACCCGACCACCGCGCGCACCATGATCATCATCGTCAACACCTGGCTGGGCTACCCGTACATGATGATCCTATGCATGGGGCTGCTGAAGGCGATTCCGGACGATCTGTACGAAGCGTCGGCAATGGATGGCGCCGGCCCGTTCCAGAACTTCTTTAAAATTACCTTCCCGCTGCTGATTAAGCCGCTGACGCCGCTGATGATCGCCAGCTTCGCCTTTAACTTTAACAACTTCGTGCTGATTCAGCTGTTGACCAACGGTGGCCCGGACCGTCTCGGCACCACCACCCCGGCTGGTTATACCGACCTGCTGGTGAGCTACACCTATCGCATCGCCTTTGAAGGCGGCGGCGGTCAGGACTTCGGCCTGGCGGCGGCTATCGCAACGCTTATCTTCCTGCTGGTTGGCGCGTTAGCGATTGTGAATCTGAAAGCCACGCGCATGAAGTTTGATTAAGGGAGATAACGACAATGGCTATGGTCCAACCCAAATCGCAGAAGCTACGTTTATTTACCACGCATCTCCTGCTACTGATTTTTATCGCCGCGATTATGTTTCCGCTGCTGATGGTTATCGCTATCTCGCTGCGCGAAGGCAACTTCGCCACCGGCAGCCTGATCCCGGAGACCATCTCCTGGGAGCACTGGCGCCTGGCGTTAGGCTTCAGCGTGGAGCATGCGGATGGCCGCGTCACGCCGCCGCCGTTCCCGGTGCTACTGTGGCTGTGGAACTCGATTAAGGTCGCCGGGATCACCGCGATCGGTATCGTCGCCCTCTCCACCACCTGCGCTTACGCTTTCGCCCGTATGCGCTTCCCGGGGAAAGCGACCCTGCTGAAAGGGATGCTGATTTTCCAGATGTTCCCGGCGGTGCTGTCGCTGGTAGCCCTGTACGCGTTGTTTGACCGTCTGGGCCAGTACATCCCGTTCGTCGGCCTCAACACCCACGGCGGCGTCATCTTCGCGTATATGGGCGGTATCGCGCTGCACGTCTGGACGATTAAAGGCTACTTCGAAACCATCGATGGTTCACTGGAAGAAGCGGCGGCGCTGGATGGCGCGACGCCATGGCAGGCTTTCCGTCTGGTGCTGTTGCCGCTGTCGGTGCCGATTCTGGCAGTCGTGTTTATTCTGTCGTTCATCGCGGCCATCACCGAAGTGCCCGTCGCCTCGCTGCTGCTGCGCGATGTGAACAGCTATACCCTGGCGGTAGGTATGCAACAGTATCTCAACCCGCAGAACTATCTGTGGGGCGACTTCGCCGCCGCGGCGGTGCTCTCCGCCATTCCGATCACGGTTGTCTTCCTGCTGGCGCAGCGCTGGTTGGTTAACGGCCTGACGGCGGGTGGGGTGAAAGGTTAAGTTTTTTTGTAACACCGGCCCCAAATTTCAGATGAGGGCCGACGGTCTAGCCGCAATACACGACCCCAACCGGGTATTGTCGCCGTCGCCCTCAGCTGAAAAAGTAAGGTCAATGCCACTGCTATCCTCAACTGGACCCTACATAAATTTTATTTGTGACTGTTGGTCAGCGGCCCTGGAGGCCGCTTTTTTTTTATTCGCGTTTCAGGCGATTGGAGTTACACAGCCAGAGCGTAATCACCAGGATCAGGATCGCCGCGGAGTAAATGAGCACCGCCAGCGGCGATTCATGATCGATGATGATCAGACGCACAATCGCGGTGATACCGATATAGACGAAATAGCGCAGCGGGAAGTGGAACCCCGACTGAAAATACTTGACGATCAGCGCGATAAACTCGAAGTAGAGGAAGTAAACCACCAGACCTTCCACCAGCCGGTATTTACTGGTTGGCTCCGGGGTAAAGAGGACATCGGCCAGATGCAGCGTCTCTTTCCCGAGGAAGACGATCAAAATAATCCCCAGACACAACAGCCCAAGATTTAAAACCGTTTGCATCGCAGTGGCGATAAAATTCACCAGAGGGCGATAAACCGACGACATACATTCACCTCATCATTATGATTCTTTGAGACCTGTATAACGCAAAAATGTGATCCAGATCGATATTATTCGCTAACTTTTTGCCACCCTCGGCCAGGATGTAACAATCACAGGCCAGACGGACGGGGTAAAAAGGAAACAACCATGCTAAAAATTCGTACCGCACTGGCAGAGGATGCGGCTTTGCTCAACGAAATGGGTAATGCCAGCTATCGCCATCACTTTGCTCACCACTGGCATAACGCCAATGAACTGGCGCATTACCTGCAACAAGAGTATTCCCTGGCCTCGCTGCAACGTAGCCTGACCGATTCGCAGTGCTGTTGGTTGATTGCTGAAGCCCCCCACCCTGTCGGCTTTGCTAAGTACACCTGTTGTCAGGCGTTGAGTGCCGAAGGTCCGTCCGGCACGCTGCTGCACAAGCTCTATCTGCTGCCGGGTGAGACCGGCCACCGCTACGGCGAGCAGATATTTCACGCCGTCGAGACGCGAGCAAAAACGGCCGGTGAAAGCTGGCTGTGGCTGGAGGTACTCGCTGATAATCCCGCCGCGCGCCGTTTTTACGAACGCCAAGGGATGCAGCACGTGAAAGATGTCACCTTTCATTCCGCCAGCCAGCGAAGCACCTTACATATTCTGGCCAAACCAATCTGAGAGGCAGTATGCATATCCTTCGGGAAACGGCGATCCGCAACGTCACCAGCGGCGAAAACGTGGTGATCTACCAGCCCGCCAACCTCTACGACTGTATCCTTGGCGATAACGTGTTCGTCGGGCCATTCGTTGAGATCCAGGGCAATACCCGCATCGGTGCGAACAGTAAAATTCAGTCCCACACCTTTATCTGCGAGTACGTCACCATCGGCCAGCGCTGCTTTATCGGTCACGGCGTGATGTTTGCCAACGATCTGTTTCGCGAGGGTAAACCAAACGCCGACCGCGCCAGCTGGGGGCGGATCGAGATTGGCGATGACGTGTCGATCGGCAGCGGCGCCACGATTCTGGCCGTCAGCATCTGCGACGGTGTGGTGATTGGCGCGGGCAGCGTGGTGACGAAGTCCATCACCGAGAAAGGCGTGTGGGCGGGGAATCCAGCCCGCCTGCTGCGGCGGCTGTAAAAAAATGCCGACCATAAGGTCGGCATTCCGTCTTAGCTGCGCAAGCGTTAGGCGCGCCAGGCTTTATAACGGTTAATCAGACCGTTAGTGGAGCTGTCGTGGCTGCTGACTTCGCTGCCGTCTTTCAGTTCCGGCAGGATGCGGTTAGCCAGCTGTTTGCCCAGCTCAACGCCCCACTGGTCGAAAGTGAAGATGTTAAGGATGGCACCCTGGGTGAAGATTTTGTGCTCGTACAGAGCAATCAGCGCCCCGAGGCTGAACGGGGTGATCTCACGCAGCAGGATGGAGTTAGTCGGGCGGTTGCCTTCGAACACTTTGAACGGCACCACGTGCTCCAGAGTCGCCGGATCTTTACCCTGATCGCGATATTCCTGCTCTACCACTTCACGGGATTTACCGAAAGCCAGGGCCTCGGTCTGGGCGAAGAAGTTGGACAGCAGCTTCGGATGATGGTCGGACAGCGGGTTGTGAGTGATAGCCGGAGCGATGAAATCGCACGGTACCATTTTGGTGCCCTGGTGGATCAGCTGGTAGAACGCGTGCTGGCCGTTGGTGCCCGGCTCGCCCCAGATAATCGGGCCAGTCTGGTAGTCCACCGCGTGGCCGTTACGATCAACATACTTACCGTTGGACTCCATGTTGCCCTGCTGGAAGTAAGCGGCAAAGCGGTGCATGTACTGGTCGTACGGCAGAATCGCTTCGGTTTCTGCACCAAAGAAGTTGTTGTACCAGATACCGATCAGCGCCAGCAGCACCGGCAGGTTTTTCTCCGCCGGAGTGGTGGAGAAGTGCTTATCCATCGCATGCGCGCCGGACAGCAGCTCAACAAAGTTGTCGAAGCCCACGGAGAGAATGATGGACAGACCAATCGCTGACCACAGGGAGTAACGGCCGCCCACCCAGTCCCAGAATTCGAACATGTTGGCGGTGTCGATACCGAATTCGCCAACCGCTTTCGCATTGGTGGAGAGCGCCGCGAAGTGTTTGGCCACGTGCTTGTCGTCGCCCGCGGTCGCCAGGAACCAGTCGCGCGCGCTGTGGGCGTTGGTCATGGTCTCCTGAGTGGTGAAAGTCTTGGACGCCACCAGGAACAGGGTGGTTTCCGGGTTGACGTTCTTCAGCACTTCGGCGATGTGGGTGCCATCGACGTTAGAGACAAAATGCATGTTGAGGTGGTTTTTGTACGGACGCAGCGCTTCGGTCACCATGAACGGACCAAGATCGGAGCCGCCGATGCCGATGTTAACCACATCGGTGATCGGTTTGCCGGTGTAGCCTTTCCAGCTGCCAGAGATAATCGCTTCGGAGAACGTTTTCATTTTCTCCAGCACAGCGTTCACTTCCGGCATCACATCTTTGCCATCAACCACAATCGGCGTATTGCTGCGGTTGCGCAGCGCGACGTGCAGTACCGCGCGATCTTCCGTACGGTTGATCTTCTCGCCAGAGAACATCGATTTAATGGCGCCTGCCAGGTCAGTCTCTTTCGCCAGGTCCTGCAGTTTAGCCAGCGTCTCTTCGGTGATGCGGTTTTTGGAGAAGTCCACCAGCATCAGATCGTCGAACGTCGCGGAAAACTTGGAAAAACGGTCGCTATCTTTGGCGAATAGCTCGCTGATAGTGACATCTTTCATTTCGTCGAAGTGTTTCTGTAATGCCTGCCAGGCAGAGGTCTGCGTTGGGTTGATGTTTTTCATTAGCAATACTCTTCTGATTTGAGATTGTGACTTCGGTCGATTGTAGCGCCGGTGGCGGAAAATTGTGATGATTTTTGTGACTTGTCCCTGACCCGGGTCAGGAATCGGTTCAAAACGGAG
This sequence comes from Klebsiella africana, assembly GCF_020526085.1. Lineage (NCBI taxonomy): Bacteria > Pseudomonadati > Pseudomonadota > Gammaproteobacteria > Enterobacterales > Enterobacteriaceae > Klebsiella > Klebsiella africana. Next base: position 4,912,667 of record NZ_CP084874.1, read on the forward strand.
TAAAAAAGCCCCATTAGTATAGCTATCATAAGGCTTTTTTCTGTTAGCCGCAGGGGCATGAAAAATCCGCATAACCGCAGCGTTGACATAGCTGGTGTTAAGCCTTTATATATCCGCAGTGCTTACGTATTGGTAGGTATCTATTGCTCGCGCATTTCACGCTACAGCGAAAGGGTATTCGTGGGGGATATAATGTCCCGGCTCCCCCGGCCAGGTGAAAGACGTCGGTAATTGCCAGAAGAGGTGCGTTGCCCAGGTAACCGTATTGGAGGAACCAGTCCGGGGAAAATACGTGAGGGGGAGCAACGCCGAGGTGAAAGAGCGTCTGGTCGCGCTCCTCACCGGCCACAGGGGCTGAATCCCCTGGGTTGTCACCAGAAACGTTCGCAGTCGGGCGTTTCATACCCGAACACCTCAGCGCCCAAAGCGGTGAGTCGGGTCTACAAGGTGGAGCACTTCTGGGTGACATCGTAGTTGTTTATCACTCTGCGCCACCCTGTTTATCGCTCTTCCCTTGTGCCATGGCTGAATAATTTGGCCTGGCTTATTAAGACATTTTGTTGCGATCCGGCGGCGTCCAGCCCCTGCCAGGATCGGTGGTCAGGAATCGTTTTAATAAGTCAGGCCCCCTGACACGAGGTTGTTATGACAGATCTAGTCGTCGCCAAATTCGGCGGCACCAGCGTTGCTGATTTTGACGCTATGAACCGCAGCATCGATGTAGCGCTGCTCGATGCCAATACCCGTATTGTTGTGCTCTCCGCCTCTGCCGGCGTGACCAACATTCTGGTGGCCTTAGCGGGAGGGCTGGAACCTACCGAACGTTTTTCCCAGCTGGATGCCCTGCGCCAGATCCAGTTCAATATTCTGGAGCGTTTGCGCTATCCCAACGTGATCCGCGAAGAGATTGAGCGCCTGCTGGAAAATATCACCACGCTGGCGGAAGCCGCCGCGCTCGCCTCCTCCACCGCCCTGACCGACGAACTGGTCAGCCATGGCGAACTGATGTCTACCCTGCTGTTTGTGGAAATTCTGCGTGAGCGTGGGATTCAGGCGCAGTGGTTTGACGCCCGTAAGGTGCTGCGTACCAACGATCGTTTTGGCCGCGCCGAACCGGATATCGCCGCCGTCGCCGAACTGACTCAGCTGCAGCTGGCGCCGCGCCTGGCGGAAGGCCTGGTGGTGACCCAGGGCTTTATCGGCAGCGAAGCAAAAGGCCGCACCACCACCCTCGGCCGCGGCGGCAGTGATTATACCGCCGCACTGCTCGGCGAAGCGCTGAATGCCACCCGCGTCGATATCTGGACCGATGTCCCGGGGATCTATACCACCGATCCTCGCGTGGCGCCGGCGGCGAAACGCATCGACGTCATCGCCTTTGAAGAGGCGGCGGAAATGGCCACCTTTGGTGCCAAGGTACTGCATCCGGCGACCCTGCTGCCTGCCGTGCGCAGCGATATCCCGGTGTTTGTCGGCTCCAGTAAAGAGCCGAAAGCGGGCGGTACCCTGGTGTGTAAAACCACTGAGAACCCGCCGCTGTTCCGCGCGCTGGCGCTGCGTCGTCGTCAGACGCTGCTGACGCTGCACAGCCTGAATATGCTGCACTCCCGCGGCTTCCTCGCCGAAGTGTTCGGTATTCTGGCGCGCCATAATATCTCCGTCGATTTGATCACCACCTCCGAAGTGAGCGTGGCCCTGACGATGGACACCACCGGCTCGACCTCTGCAGGGGACACCCTGCTGACTCAGGCGCTGCTGACCGAGCTCTCTTCGCTGTGTCGCGTGGAAGTGGAGGAAGACCTGGCGTTGGTGGCCCTGATTGGCAATGCGCTGTCGAAAGCCTGCGGCGTCGGCAAAGAGGTCTTTGGCGTCCTCGAGCCGTTTAACATTCGCATGATTTGCTATGGCGCCTCCAGCCATAACCTCTGCTTCCTGGTGCCTGGCGCCGATGCGGAGAAGGTTGTGCAGAAGCTGCATCATAATTTGTTTGAATAAAATTCATTAGCACGATAAACAATACCTATAGCCGGGCTCGAACCCGGCTTTTTTATAACAACATCAACACAACCAGCTGACCTGCTCGCCGCCCCATCGGGATGGCGCGGCCCGGTTCGCGTATCGCAAGGAACACAACATGCTCGCAACTCTGACGCGGCTGTTCCCGTTATGGGCACTGCTGCTCTCCGTTCTGGCTTATTACACCCCCACCACCTTCACCCCAATTGGCCCATGGGTGACCACCCTGCTGATGCTGATCATGTTCGGTATGGGCGTACATCTGAAGCTGGAGGATTTCAAACGCGTCCTGTCGCGACCAGCGCCGGTCGCTGCGGGGATCTTTCTCCATTATCTGGTGATGCCGCTCGCCGCCTGGCTGCTGGCGCTGCTGTTTCACATGCCGCCTGAGCTTTCCGCCGGGATGGTGCTGGTCGGCAGCGTCGCCAGCGGGACTGCCTCCAATGTGATGATCTTTCTTGCCAAAGGGGATGTGGCGCTGTCGGTGACCATCTCCTCGGTCTCCACCCTCGTCGGCGTCGTAGCGACACCGCTGCTCACCCGTCTGTACGTCGACGCCCATATTCAGGTCGACGTCATGGGCATGTTGCTGAGCATTCTGCAAATTGTGGTCATTCCCATCGCGCTGGGACTGATTGTCCATCATCTGCTGCCGAAGGTGGTGAAAGCGGTAGAGCCGTTCCTGCCCGCCTTCTCGATGGTGTGCATTCTGGCGATCATCAGCGCGGTGGTGGCGGGTTCCGCCGCCCATATCGCCTCCGTCGGCCTGGTGGTGATTATCGCGGTGATCCTGCATAACACTATTGGCCTGCTTGGCGGCTACTGGGGCGGACGTCTGTTTGGTTTTGATGAATCCACCTGCCGTACGCTGGCGATCGAGGTGGGAATGCAGAACTCCGGCCTGGCGGCCGCGCTGGGTAAAATTTACTTCGGCCCGCTGGCGGCACTGCCGGGCGCGCTGTTCTCCGTCTGGCATAACCTGTCCGGTTCGCTGCTGGCCGGGTACTGGTCAGGGAAACCTATCGCCAGAAAAACCGACAAACGCTAAGCGTGATACGTCCGGGCGCAGGCCCGGACGTGTGCGTTATCCAATCTGCAAACGTACTGGTTTACCTAACTTCATTAACATCATGACTAACGCATCCAGGGTAAACTTACTGGTTTTCTGGTTGACCACATCTGAAATACGCGGGCGCGAAATGCTCAACTTCGCGGCAGCATCGGCCTGCTTCAATTGATGTTCATCTATCCACTCAGCGATTTCCTGCATTAACTGTCGTTTAAGCGCTATCAACTGCTCAACTTCTTTTTCCGCTTGTCCCCGAAGCTGCTCTGCGTCAGCATCATCAAAGCCCAGTTCACTGAATATATTGCTCTCTTCAGAGGTCACATGACGGATACCATCCACACTCTTACGATTCATTTATGACTCCTGTGTTCCTGCTGTATAACCTGCAAACGGCTTCTGACAATCTGTTTTTCGTGTTCGGCGGTACGTCGCGTCTTTTTGTTAAAACAGTGCAGGACATATATCGCCTCTGCAAAACGGGCCAGATAAATTACCCGATATGTACCGGAAAAGTGGCGCAGGCGGATTTCTTCAACGCCCCGCCCCAGTTGAGGCATCGCTTTCCAGTCCGCAGCCTCTAAACCCGACTGTAAACGATAAAGCTGGAATCCGGCATCTCTGCGGACGTCCTCAGGAAACTGGCGCAGATCGTCAAAGGAAGAGCCCATCCAGACGATACGCCTTAATCTCTGTTGCTGATTGAGCATACCACATCCTTGTATAAAATTTTATACATCACCCACCCAAAATATGTCGTCGTTGGACGGAAGACGTGCCATTACCCTAAGCCAGACCCGCTCACTGGTCACGAACGAGGGAAATATTCTGCGAGGCGCTTTCCGGATGCGTTCTATTTTGCGCTGATTGCCTTACACTGGGTGCTCTGGTCTGACTGAGGGCACCACCATGGCACTCCCCCGTATTACACAAAAAGAGATGACCGAGCGCGAACAGCGCGAATTGAAAACGCTGCTTGACCGCGCGCGTATTGCGCATGGCCGCCCGCTGAGCAATGCGGAAACGAACAGCGTGAAAAAGGAATATATCGATAAGCTGATGGCGCAGCGTGAAGCGGAAGCGAAGAAAGCCCGCCAGCTGAGAAAACAGCAGGCGTATAAAACGGATAAGGAAGCGACCTTTTCCTGGTCGGCGAATACGCCGACCCGCGGCAGGCGTTAACGCCCTTTCTTTTTACGTCCCGGCTGGGTGAAACGTTTCCCGTTACCAGCCGGGCGACTCTTATCGTTGCTATTTTCCATCTTCACCACCGGGCGCTTAATCCCGGGAGTCGCCGCTTTGGCCTTCGGCCTGGCTTTCGGCTTCGCTTCGGAAGAAGAATTTTCAATCAGTTTGAACAGGTCGATCAGCTCGTCATCGGTCAGATCGCGCCACTCTCCCAGCGGGATCCCCGTCAGGCTGACATTCATAATCCGCGTACGCTCAAGCTTCGTCACTTCATAGCCAAAGTGCTCGCACATACGACGGATCTGGCGATTCAGCCCCTGCACCAGAGTGATGCGGAAAACGAACGGCGCCTCTTTCTTCACTTTACATTTTTTCGTCACCGTCCCGAGAATCGGCACCCCCGCGCCCATCCCGCGAATGAACTCATCGGTCACCGGCTTATCGACCGTCACCAGATACTCTTTTTCATGGTCGTTGCCGGCGCGCAGGATTTTGTTTACCAGATCGCCGTGGTTGGTGAGGAAGATCAGCCCCTGAGAATCTTTATCCAGACGGCCGATAGGGAAGATACGCTTGCTGTGGTTGACGAAATCCACAATGTTGTCGCGTTCGCCATCTTCGGTGGTGCTCACAATACCGACCGGCTTATTCAGCGCAATCAGCACCAGATCATCCGCTTCACGCGGCTCAATCAACCGTCCGTTAACTTTGACTAAATCACCAGGCTTCACCTGATCGCCAATGGTGGCGCGCTTGCCATTAATAAAGACGTTGCCTTGTTCAATAAAGCGGTCCGCTTCGCGACGCGAGCAGATGCCGCTTTCACTGATGTATTTATTTAATCGGGTTGATGAGTCGGGCAGCATAGATTCTCCTGTAAAAGCGAAATATACCCTACCTTGTGGGCGAGAAAAAAGATGTGCCTTTGCGCCCGCCGGCGCAAGGTGTGATCGACTACGCCTTTTTTCACAAAAGTGTCCCGCTCAACGCCTGGCAACTTTGCATGATGAAATATCACAGAATCAGCGATTTAGCGTGCAATGCACAAAGGTGCCAACAACCCGCTATTGATAACGCAAATGTGCAAGATTATTCGCCAGATTAGGGTGATGAAATAAAAGAAAATCCCTTTAAACGGCGGCTCTAATAGGGTTATATCAGATCAACAGCACAAACCCGCGATTTGCACAAATGTGCAGGAGCCAGCAGATGACTATGGAAAACAGCGATGATATCCGGTTGATTGTTAAAATCGCCCAGCTCTATTACGAGCAGGATATGACCCAGGCGCAAATCGCTCGCGAGCTGGGGATCTATCGCACCACCATTAGTCGCCTGCTGAAGCGCGGCCGTGAGCAGGGCATTGTCACCATCGCCATCAACTATGACTACAACGAAAACCTGTGGCTCGAACAACAGCTCAAGCAAAAATTTGGTCTGAAAGAGGCGGTGGTTGCCAGTAGCGATGGGCTGCAGGAAGAAGAACAGCTGAGCGCGATGGGCCAGCATGGCGCCCAGCTTGTCGATCGGTTGCTGGAACCCGGCGATATCATCGGTTTTTCATGGGGCCGCGCCGTACGTTCGCTGGTGGAGAACCTGCCGCAGGCCAGCCAGTCACGCCAGGTGATCTGCGTCCCCATCATCGGCGGGCCTTCCGGTAAACTGGAGAGCCGCTACCATGTGAACACGTTAACCTACGGCGCGGCAGCCAGGCTGAAAGCGGAATCCCACCTTGCCGATTTTCCAGCCCTGCTGGATAACCCGTTGATCCGCAACGGCATCATGCAGTCCCAGCACTTTAAAACCATCTCATCCTACTGGGACAGCCTGGATGTCGCGCTGGTGGGTATTGGTTCACCGGCCATTCGCGACGGCGCAAACTGGCACGCCTTCTACGGCAGCGAAGAGAGCGACGATCTCAACGCCCGCCACGTCGCCGGGGATATCTGCTCGCGTTTCTACGATATTAACGGCGGGTTAGTCGATACCAATATGAGCGAAAAAACGCTGTCGATCGAAATGGCGAAGCTACGCCAGGCTCGTTATTCCATCGGCATCGCCATGGGGCAAGAGAAATACTCGGGCATTCTTGGCGCATTGCATGGACGCTATATTAATTGTCTGGTGACAAACAGAGAAACGGCTGAATTATTACTGAAATAACACACAGGATATGATTTCACGCAGCACGCGCTGCGGGGGATCCCTTTATCTAAAGAAATGGGAGAGCATAATGAACACTTGGTTAAATTTAAAAGATAACGTCATTATCGTAACCGGTGGCGCCTCAGGAATTGGGCTGGCTATTGTCGATGAATTATTATCCCAAGGCGCACATGTCCAGATGATTGATATTCATGGCGGCGATCGCCATCACAATGGCGATAATTATCATTTCTGGCCGACGGATATTTCCAGCGCGACAGAGGTACAGCAGACTATCGATGCCATTATTCAGCGCTGGTCGCGTATTGATGGCCTGGTCAATAACGCCGGCGTGAATTTTCCACGTTTATTAGTCGACGAAAAAGCACCGGCCGGCCGCTATGAATTAAACGAAGCCGCTTTTGAAAAAATGGTCAATATCAACCAGAAAGGGGTGTTTTTCATGTCGCAGGCGGTGGCGCGTCAAATGGTCAAACAGCGTGCCGGGGTGATAGTAAATGTTTCTTCGGAGAGCGGCCTGGAAGGCTCTGAAGGTCAAAGTTGCTACGCCGCGACCAAGGCCGCGCTCAATAGCTTTACCCGCTCCTGGTCCAAAGAATTGGGTAAATATGGGATCCGCGTGGTCGGCGTTGCGCCGGGGATCCTCGAAAAAACCGGCCTGCGGACGCCGGAATATGAAGAAGCGCTGGCCTGGACGCGCAATATCACCGTCGAGCAACTTCGCGAGGGATATACCAAAAACGCCATTCCCATCGGACGGGCAGGAAAGCTCTCGGAAGTGGCTGATTTTGTTTGCTATCTCTTGTCAGCGCGCGCCAGCTACATCACCGGAGTCACCACTAACATTGCCGGCGGAAAAACGCGCGGTTAAGGAGGAAGTATGGTTCACGCTATCTTCTGCGCCCACGGCCAGCTGGCCGGGGCCATGCTTGATTCGGTACGCATGGTCTATGGCGAGGTTAACGTCAGCGCCGTCGCGTTTGTCCCCGGTGAAAACGCGGCGGATATCGCCGTTAACCTGGAAAAGTTAGTAAGCGCCCACACCGATGAGGAGTGGGTAATCGCGGTAGATTTACAGTGCGGAAGCCCATGGAATGCCGCAGCCGGTCTGGCAATGCGTCACCCGCAGATCCGGGTGATTAGCGGCCTGTCGCTGCCGCTGGCGCTTGAGCTGGTGGATAACCAGCATACCCTGAGCGCCGATGACTTATGTCAGCATCTGCAAACCATTGCCAGCCAGTGCTGTGTGGTCTGGCAGCAGCCAGAAACCGTTGAGGAGGAGTTCTGATGCATATTACGCTCGCCCGTATTGATGACCGACTCATTCATGGCCAGGTCACCACCGTCTGGTCAAAAGTCGCTAACGCCCAGCGGATAATTATCTGCAATGATGAGGTATTTAACGATGAGGTTCGCCGGACCTTGTTGCGCCAGGCGGCCCCGCCAGGCATGAAGGTAAATGTTGTCAGTTTGGAAAAAGCGGTAGCGGTCTATCATAACCCGCAATATCAGGATGAGACCGTCTTTTATTTATTTACCAATCCACACGATGTTTTAACGATGGTGCGCCAGGGCGTGCAGATCGCCACGTTAAATATTGGTGGCATGGCCTGGCGACCCGGAAAAAAACAGCTAACCAAAGCCGTTTCTTTGGATCCGCAGGATATTCAGGCATTCCGTGAACTCGATAAACTGGGCGTAAAACTTGATTTACGCGTGGTCGCATCAGACCCGTCAGTCAATATTCTCGACAAAATTAACGAAACGACTTTCTGCGAATAAAAAATAGCGCCTGTTGTGATATGCCGTAGCAGGCAGGTTAACTCACACCTTAAAGGTCAAAATTATGGAAATTAGTACCCTACAGATAATAGCCATATTTATTTTTTCCTGTATTGCCGGAATGGGCAGCGTGCTGGACGAATTTCAGACCCATCGACCCCTTATCGCCTGTACCGTGGTTGGCCTCATCCTGGGTGATTTAAAAACCGGGGTTATGCTTGGCGGCACGCTGGAGCTGATCGCCCTCGGCTGGATGAACGTGGGGGCAGCGCAGTCGCCAGATTCGGCGCTGGCCAGCATTATCTCCGCCATTCTGGTGATTGTGGGCCACCAGAGTATTGCCACCGGCATCGCCATTGCCCTGCCGGTGGCCGCCGCCGGGCAGGTGCTGACCGTTTTCGCCCGCACCATTACCGTGGTGTTCCAGCACGCCGCGGACAAAGCGGCCGAGGAGGCGCGCTTTCGCACCATCGACCTGCTGCATGTCTCCGCGCTGGGGGTGCAGGCGCTGCGCGTGGCGATCCCGGCACTGGTGGTTTCGCTGTTCGTTAGCGCGGACATGGTCAGCAGTATGCTTAGCGCGATCCCGGAATTCGTCACTCACGGTCTGCAGATCGCCGGCGGTTTTATTGTCGTCGTGGGCTACGCGATGGTGCTGCGAATGATGGGCGTGAAGTACCTGATGCCCTTCTTTTTCCTCGGTTTTCTCGCTGGCGGTTATCTCGACTTCAGCCTGCTGGCTTTCGGCGGCGTGGGCGTCATCATCGCGCTGATCTACCTCCAGCTCAATCCACAGTGGCGTAAGGCTGAACCCGCCGCCTCCACCGCCCCCTCTGCACCCGCCCTTGACCAGCTTGACGACTAACGGAGCCGAAAATGGAACAGAAAAAAATCACGCAAGGCGACCTGGTAAGCATGTTTCTCCGCTCCAACCTTCAGCAGGCCTCCTTTAATTTCGAACGTATTCATGGCCTGGGATTTTGCTACGACATGATCCCAGCGATCAAACGCCTGTATCCGCTCAAAGCCGATCAGGTCGCGGCGCTGAAGCGTCATCTGGTGTTCTTTAATACCACGCCGGCGGTGTGTGGCCCGGTGATCGGCGTCACCGCCGCCATGGAGGAGGCCCGGGCCAACGGCGCGGCCATTGACGATGGCGCTATCAACGGCATCAAAGTGGGTCTGATGGGCCCGCTGGCCGGCGTCGGCGACCCGCTGGTCTGGGGCACGCTGCGGCCGATTACCGCGGCCCTCGGCGCCTCGCTGGCCCTCTCCGGCAATATTCTGGGGCCTTTGTTATTTTTCTTTATTTTCAACGCAGTGCGATTGGCAATGAAGTGGTATGGCCTGCAGCTGGGCTTCCGTAAGGGGGTCAATATCGTCAGCGATATGGGCGGTAACCTGCTGCAGAAGCTGACCGAAGGCGCCTCCATTCTCGGCCTGTTTGTCATGGGGGTGCTGGTGACCAAATGGACCACCATCAATGTGCCGTTGGTGGTGTCCCAAACGCCCGGTGCAGACGGCGCCACCGTCACCATGACCGTCCAGAACATCCTCGATCAGCTCTGCCCCGGCCTGCTGGCGCTGGGCCTGACGCTACTGATGGTGCGTCTGCTGAATAAGAAAGTGAATCCAGTCTGGCTGATTTTCGCCCTGTTCGGCTTAGGCATTATCGGCAACGCGCTCGGCTTTCTATCCTGATTATTCCGCCCCGGCGATGCCGGGGTGACGTCAACAACATAGCCCCGAAAGATGAAGGGGATGAGGTGGTTTATGCAAACAACAACGGCTCTGCGCCTGTATGGCAAACGTGACCTGCGCCTGGAAACCTTTACCCTCCCGGCGATGCAGGACGATGAGATCCTCGCTCGGGTGGTCACTGACAGCCTGTGCCTTTCTTCATGGAAAGAGGCCAATCAGGGTGCCGATCATAAAAAGGTGCCAGATGATGTGGCCACCAGGCCTATTATTATCGGTCATGAATTCTGCGGCGAAATCCTTGCCGTCGGTAAAAAGTGGCAGCATAAGTTTCAGCCAGGGCAGCGCTACGTGATCCAGGCCAACCTACAGTTGCCCGACCGGCCCGACTGTCCCGGCTACTCGTTCCCATGGATCGGTGGTGAAGCCACCCATGTGGTGATCCCCAACGAGGTGATGGCGCAGGACTGTCTGCTCACCTGGGAGGGGGATACCTGGTTTGAAGGATCGCTGGTCGAGCCGCTCTCCTGCGTCATTGGCGCTTTCAACGCCAACTATCATCTGCAGGAGGGGAGTTACAACCACGTGATGGGGATCCGTCCGCAGGGACGCACCCTGATCCTGGGCGGGACGGGGCCGATGGGGCTGCTGGCCATCGACTATGCGCTACACGGCCCCATCAATCCTTCACTACTGGTAGTGACCGATACCAATAAGCCGAAGCTCAGCTACGCCCGCCGTCATTACCCCTCTGAGCCGCAGACGCTGATCCACTACCTCGACGGCCATGAGGCCAGTCGCGATACGCTGCTGGCGCTCAGCGGCGGCCATGGCTTCGACGATATCTTCGTGTTTGTGCCAAACGAACAGCTGATCACCCTGGCCTCCTCGTTGCTGGCCCCGGACGGCTGCCTGAATTTCTTTGCTGGCCCCCAGGATAAGCAATTCAGCGCCCCAATCAACTTCTATGACGTGCACTACGCCTTTACCCACTACGTCGGCACCTCCGGCGGCAATACTGACGATATGCGCGCCGCGGTGGCGCTGATGCAGGCGAAAAAGGTCCAGACGGCGAAAGTGGTCACCCATATTCTCGGCCTGAATGCCGCGGGCGAAACCACCCTCGATCTGCCTGCCGTCGGCGGGGGGAAAAAGCTGGTGTATACCGGAAAAGCTTTCCCGCTCACGCCGCTGGGCGAGATCGCCGATCCCGAACTGGCAGCGATTGTGGCGCGTCACCATGGGATCTGGTCCCAGGAGGCTGAGGCGTATCTGCTGGCCCACGCAGAGGATATTACGCATGATTAACCGCGATACGCTGCTGTGTATCTCTCTGGCGGGTCGCCCCGGCAACTTCGGCACCCGCTTTCATAACTATCTGTATGACAAGCTGGGGTTGAACTACCTCTACAAAGCCTTTACGACAACGGATATTGAGGCGGCGGTAAAAGGGGTTCGCGCGTTGGGTATCCGCGGATGTGCAGTCTCCATGCCGTTTAAAGAGAGCTGCATACCGTTTCTTGACGCGATCGATCCGTCGGCAAAAGCCATCGACTCCGTCAACACCATTGTCAATGACGACGGGAAGTTAACCGGGCTAAACACCGATTACATCGCGGTTAAAAGCCTGATCGCCAGCCATCGGCTCGATACCAACGCCAGAGTAATGATTCAGGGTAGCGGCGGTATGGGGAAAGCCGTCATAGCTGCCTTCCGTGATGCCGGTTTTCGCGACGTGATCATTGCGGCCCGCAATCGCCAGCGCGGCCTGGCGCTGGCAAAACAGTATGGTTTCCAGTGGCAGCCCCTGCCGGAAGGGATCGCAGCTGAGATTCTGGTCAATGTCACACCGCTGGGCATGGCGGGGGGAGAGGAAAGCACCACGCTGGCATTCAGTCCGGCCATGGTGGCCCAGGCCAGCGTCGTGTTTGACGTGGTCGCATTGCCGGCAGAAACTCCGCTGATTCGCCTGGCGCAGCAACGGGGTAAGCAGACCATTAGCGGCGCGGAAGTCATTGCCCTGCAAGCTGTCGAGCAGTTCGCCCTTTATACCGGCGTACGGCCGGATAATGCGCTGGTGGCAGAAGCCTCGGCGTTTGCCAGAAGCTAGTATATCCCTCCCGGGAAAGACGTCAGCCACCTCCCGGGAGGGCTATCGCGCCACAAAAGAAGCGACAAAAACGGGGAAAATAATCCGTCTCAGTAGTCATCCCGTTCGTCGTCTTCATCCGGCTGCTCCATCACGCTGTAGGCCACTGAACAAAACAGGCTGTTCAGGCGCTTCATATCCCCCAGCAGCGCCAGGTGCAGCGTACTGGTTTCGATACTCTGCACGTTCTGCTGATGCAGACGGTCAACGTGCGCATGTGAGTAGCGGCGGTTAAGAATGCGGAACCGGTGTTTGCTGCGTCGCAGGCGACGGGCGCTGGGCACATCGCTGGAGAAGAAGACCGACATCGCCAGCTGCAAATTGCTGAGCAGCAGATCGTACAGCGCATCCAGCTCCTTTAACCCTTCCACCGAGAAAGCGCGTCGCGCCGCCAGCGATTTATCGGCGATCTCGCTGCCCATCCGCTCGACGATATCGGAGGCCTGCTCGAGGTTTAGCGACATCTCAATAATTTCCGCCCAGCGCCGGGATTCCTCTTCCGCCAGCTCATCCTTTGGCATCCGAGCCAGATAGAGCTTAATGGCGGTGTAGAGGACGTTGATATCGTCCGCCATGCGGCGCAGCTCTTTCTCCTGACGCGGTTCGCCATGCATCACCTTATGCAGGCTCTCCAGCATCTGCTCCATCGCATCACCAATGCGCAGCGTCTCGCGCGCGGCATTGGCCAGCGCCAGCGCCGGGGTATCCAGCGCCGACGGGTCGAGATGCTTGGGTTTGAGATGGTTATCCAGCTCGGGCTCATCGCGGATCAGACGCTGGCACAGCTTCGCCATCGGCCCGGCGAAGGGCACCATCGCGATGCAGCGCAGCAGGTTGTAAAAGACGTGGAAGTAGATAACCAACTCGGACTCCGCCAACGGCAGCTTGTGCATCACCGCGGCCAGCGGATGGACGAACGGCAGAATAATCAGGCTCCCCACCAGCTTAAACAGCAGGCTGCCCAACGCCACCCGGCGCGCTGCCGCGTTGGCCGCGCTGTTGTTGAGCATCGCTAACAGCCCCGATCCCAGGTTGGCGCCAATCACCAGACACAGCGCCACCGGGAAAGAGATCGCTCCCGCCGCAGTCAGCGTCGCGGTCAGCAACACCGCCGCCAGGCTGGAGTAGCTGATGATCGCAAATACGGCGCCAATCAAGGCATCCAGCATGATATCTCCGGTCAGCGAGGCAAAAATCACCTGCACGCCGTTGGCCTGGGTTATGGGATGTACGGCCTGGACAATCAGCTCCAGGGCCAACAGGATCAGCCCCAGACCGATCCCCACTCGCCCCAGCTGCCCGGCGCGGGTCTGCTTGCGGCCAAGGAAGAAAATTACCCCGATAAATATCAGCAGCGGCGACAGCCACGACAGGTCGAAGGTCAGTACCCTCGCCATCAGCGCCGTCCCGACGTCGGCCCCCAGCACCATCACCAGCGCTGGCGTCAGGCCCACCAGATCCTGGGCGACAAACGAGGTCACCAGCATGGTGGTGGCATTGCTGCTTTGCACCAGCGCAGTGACGCCAAGACCCGCGCAGAAGGCGAGCGGCTTTTTCTCTACGCTGCTACTGAGAACGGTACGCAGGCGAGCGCCATAGACGCGCATCACCCCGGTACGCACGATATGCGTGCCCCACACCAGCAGAGCAACCGCGGACAACAGGTGTAGCAGAGTTAACACGGAATCAGCTTCTCCTTATCGTTATAGGTTTTCCGAAGATCAGGAACCTCTCTCAGTATAAGGGGTTAACCTCAATAAAGAGACAAGGCGCTCACAGAGCGCCTTGTTTGTTGTAAGGAAAGGTGACGATTTAGTCGGCATCATAGCCCAGATTAGGCGCTAACCAGCGTTCGACTTCCGCCGGCGTCATTCCTTTACGCAGCGCGTAGTCTTCGACCTGGTCGCGCTGGATCTGCGCCACGGCGAAGTACTTGCTGTCCGGATGGCTGAAGTACCAGCCGGAAACCGATGCGCCCGGCCACATGGCGAACGATTCGGTGAGCTTCATGCCGGTATGGGCTTCCACGTCCAAAAGCTGCCAGATGGTCCCTTTTTCGGTGTGCTCCGGACAGGCCGGATACCCCGGCGCTGGACGGATCCCTTGGTAGTTCTCGCGAATAAGTTCCTCATTGCTGAGGTTCTCATTGGCCGCATATCCCCAGTAGACCTTGCGCACTTTCTCGTGCAGATACTCGGCGAAGGCTTCCGCCAGACGATCGGCGATGGCTTTGATCATGATCTTGTTATAGTCGTCGTGCTGCGCTTCATAGGCGTCCGCCAGCGCGTCCTCTTCCAGGCCGCCGGTGACGGCGAAGGCACCGATGTAGTCCGCTTTGCCGCTCAGCTTCGGCGCGACAAAATCGGCAAGGCAGTAGTTGGCAAAGCCGACCTTCTCCGTCTGCTGGCGCAGGTGATGGCTCACCGTCAGTACGTGGGTGCGGGTTTCATCGCGATAGATTTCAATATCGTCGCCCACGCGGTTGGCCGGGAACAGACCCACCACGCCGCGCGGGTTCAGGGTTTTCTCTGCGCTCAGCTTATCCAGCAGCTCGTTAGCGTCTTTGAACAGGCGCTGCGCCTCTTCCCCTACCACTTCATCTTCCAGAATGCGCGGATATTTACCCGCCAGCGACCAGGTCATGAAGAACGGCGTCCAGTCGATGTAGTTGCGCAGGGTCTCGATACTGGCTTCCACCGTCTGTACCCCCAGACGATGAGCCACCGGCGGTGTGTAGCTCTCCCAGTCAAAGGCCAGATCGTTTTCCCGTGCGGCGGCCAGGGTCACCGGCGGCGTGCGCGGTTTTTTACGTCCATGCTGGATACGCACGGTCTCATACTCTTTGCGCGTGCGGGCGACAAACTCATCGCGCTGCGTATCCGAGAGCAGCGCAGCCACCACCCCGACGGTGCGCGAGGCGTTCTGTACGTAAACGGTCGGGCCGCTGTAGTTCTGCTCGATTTTCACCGCCGTATGCGCTTTCGAGGTAGTCGCGCCGCCTATCAGCAGCGGGATGGTAAAGCCCTGGCGCTCCATCTCTTTCGCCACGTTAACCATCTCGTCCAGTGACGGGGTAATCAGCCCGGAAAGACCGATCAGATCCGCGTTCACCTCTTTGGCGGTTTTGAGAATTTTGTCCGCCGGGACCATCACGCCAAGATCGATGATTTCGTAGTTATTACACTGCAGCACCACGCCGACGATGTTTTTGCCGATGTCGTGAACGTCACCTTTTACCGTGGCAATCACCATTTTGCCGTTACTGGAGCCCTGCTCTTTACTGGCTTCAATAAACGGCTCAAGGTAGGCCACCGCCTGTTTCATTACGCGGGCGGATTTCACCACCTGAGGCAGGAACATTTTGCCTTCGCCGAACAGATCGCCGACCACGTTCATGCCGTCCATCAGCGGCCCTTCAATCACCTCAATCGGGCGGGCAGCCTGCTGACGCGCTTCTTCGGTGTCCTGTTCGATAAATTCGGTAATGCCCTTCACCAGCGAATATTCGAGACGCTTTTTCACGTCCCAACTGCGCCATTCCGCCTGCTGAGCATTCGCGCCGTCGTCAACTTTGCTGCCGCGATATTTTTCCGCCAGCTCAAGTAACCGTTCGGTACTGTCATCGCGGCGGTTGAGGATCACGTCTTCGACCGCGTCGCGCAGCTCGCCCGGGAGGTCATCATAGATGGCCAGCTGACCGGCGTTGACGATCCCCATGTCCATGCCGTTGCGGATCGCATAGTAGAGGAACACGGCGTGGATCGCCTCACGTACCGGGTCGTTACCGCGGAACGAGAACGACACGTTGGAGACACCGCCGGAAATCAGCGCATGCGGCAGCTCGCGTTTGATGTCTTCGCAGGCGCCGATAAAGTCCTGCGCATAGTTGTTATGCTCTTCGATACCGGTCGCTACCGCAAAGATATTGGGGTCAAAGATGATATCTTCTGGCGGGAAGCCGACCTCTTCGGTGAGAATTTTGTAAGCGCGACGGCAGATCTCAATTTTGCGTTCGCGGGTGTCGGCCTGGCCCACTTCGTCAAAGGCCATCACCACTACCGCGGCGCCATAACGGCGCACCAGCTTCGCATGGTGGATAAAGGGTTCGACGCCCTCTTTCATCGAAATCGAGTTAACGATGCCTTTGCCCTGAATACATTTCAGGCCCTTTTCAATGACTTCCCACTTGGAGGAGTCAATCATGATCGGCACGCGGGCAATGTCCGGCTCGCCAGCAATCAGGTTGAGGAAGCGCACCATCGCCGCTTCCGCGTCGAGCATCCCCTCGTCCATGTTGATATCGATAATCTGCGCGCCGCTTTCCACCTGCTGACGGGCAACGTCCAGCG
Source organism: Klebsiella africana (assembly GCF_020526085.1). Classification (NCBI taxonomy): domain Bacteria; kingdom Pseudomonadati; phylum Pseudomonadota; class Gammaproteobacteria; order Enterobacterales; family Enterobacteriaceae; genus Klebsiella; species Klebsiella africana. The sequence continues at coordinate 4,929,081 of NZ_CP084874.1, forward strand.
CTTCGCTGTACTTCTCTTCTTTGATCAAGCGTTTAAATTTCGCCGAGCCGGTGACGTTGGTACGTTCACCGACGTTAACGAACAGGCTGTCGTCGCCGATGTTCAGCGGCTCCAGACCGGCGAGGCGGCAGGCCACCGGAATTTCCGGCAACTGACGCGGCGGCAGGCCCGCTACCGCCCGGCTCATGGCGGCGATATGCTCCGGAGTCGTACCGCAGCAGCCGCCGACGATATTGAGGAAACCGGCTTCCGCCCATTCGCGGATCTGCGCCGCCATAGTGTCGGCGTCCAGATCGTATTCGCCGAAGGCGTTGGGCAAACCGGCGTTCGGGTGCGCGGTGACGTAGCATTCGGCGATGCGCGACAGCTCCTGAACGTACTGGCGCAGTTCATCCGGCCCAAGGGCGCAGTTAAGACCAAACGATAAAGCTTCGGCGTGGCGCAGCGAGTTATAGAAAGCTTCGGTGGTCTGCCCGGAAAGCGTGCGGCCAGAGGCATCGGTAATGGTGCCGGAGATCATTAGCGGCAGGTCAACGCCCAGCGCCTCCAGCTCCTCTTTCACCGCATAGATAGCCGCTTTGGCGTTCAGGGTGTCAAATACCGTTTCAATCAGGATCAGATCCACACCACCTTCCACCAGCGCCCGGGTGGATTCGCGATAGGCGGCCACCAGCTGGTCAAAGGTAATATTACGGAACGCCGGATCGTTCACATCAGGCGAGATAGAGGCGGTACGGTTGGTCGGGCCAAGCACGCCCGCGACATAGCGCGGTTTGTCCGGCGTGCGGGCCGTCCAGGCGTCGGCGCTGGCGCGGGCCAGCTTCGCCGCCGCAAAGTTGATCTCCGCCGACAGGGATTCCATCTGGTAATCCGCCATCGCGATGGTCGTCGAGTTAAAGGTGTTGGTCTCGATGATATCCGCGCCGGCCTCGAAATAGGCGTCGTGGATCTCGCGGATCACCTCGGGCTTGCTGAGCACCAGCAGGTCGTTGTTGCCTTTCAGGTCGCACGGCCAGTCAGCAAAGCGCTCACCGCGAAAGTCCTGCTCACTCAGACGATAGCCCTGGATCATGGTGCCCATGCCCCCATCCAGAACCAGAATACGTTCTTTTAACTGCTGATGCAGTTGCTCAACTTTGCTGCTCACACTTGCTCCCGACAACGCTCAACTCAGGCCAAATAGCCAACGAACCATACTGGCACAAACCACCGGAGCGGAAAAGACAACAACGGGCAATATGAGACATGTTCAGCTTCACTCCTCCGATGAGTCTGGTTGTGATTGCATTCTCGCCAAATAAAACGAAAATTATTTCCACGATACAGAAAAAGGAGTCCGCGATGGCCACTACCCCCGTTCCCGCGAAACGCGGCAGAAAACCCGCGGCTGCCACTGCCCAGCAGGCTGGCGGTCAGGTTCAGTCGCTGACCCGCGGCCTGAAATTGCTCGAATGGATTGCCGAGTCCCACAGCAGCGTCGCGCTGACCGAACTGGCGCAGCAGGCCGGTCTGCCCAACTCCACCACTCACCGTCTGCTGACCACCATGCAACAGCTGGGCTTCGTCCGCCAGGTGGGCGAGCTGGGTCACTGGGCCGTCGGGGCACATGCTTTCGTAGTCGGCAGCAGCTTTCTACAAAGCCGCAATCTGCTGGCCATTGTCCACCCGATCCTGCGCCAGCTGATGGAAGATTCCGGTGAAACGGTGAATCTGGCGGTGCTCGACCAGAGCGACCACCAGGCGATCATTATCGACCAGGTGCAGTGCACCCAGCTAATGCGGATGTCGGCGCCGATCGGCGGTAAACTGCCGATGCACGCTTCCGGCGCCGGGAAGGCGTTCCTCTCGCAGTTGAGCGAAGAGCAGGTTACCAGCCTCCTGCACCGTAAAGGGCTGCATGCCTATACGCATGCCACGCTGGTCTCCCCGCTGCATCTGAAGGAAGATTTAGCCCAGACCCGCAAGCGGGGCTACTCTTTCGATGATGAGGAACACGCGCTCGGCCTGCGCTGTGTAGCCGCCTGCATTTACGATGAACACCGCGAACCGTTCGCGGCAATCTCCATCTCCGGTCCCATCTCACGCATGACCGATGACCGGGTGACCGAGCTGGGCGCGCTGGTGATCAAAGCGGCGAAGGAAGTGACGCTGGCGTATGGCGGGGTTAAATAAAGAAAATGCCCCACAGGGGCATTTTAAGTAGGCCTGATAAGCGTAGCGCCATCAGGCAGATCGGCGCCATAGCGCACGCTAAAGCGCTGCTTGCGCCGGTAGGCGTAGACATCTTCCACATGGCCGTTTTTAATCCGCGTCTGCAGTTCGCGCCAGTAGTCGGCGCGCAGCAGGTCGGCATGCATCTCCTCAAACAGCGGCCCAATGCGCGGGTCAGCGCACAGCCAGTGGCGGAACTCCTCCGGGAAAACATCGCCCGGCGAGACGCTATACCACGGCTCGCTGGCCAGCTCATCCTCCGGATAGCGCGGCGGCGGGATATGACGGAAATTCACTTCCGTCATATAGCAGATTTCATCATAGTCGTAGAACACCACCCGGCCATGGCGGGTGACGCCGAAGTTTTTAAACAACATATCGCCAGGAAAGATATTGGCGGCGGCCAGCTGGCGGATAGCATTGCCATACTCTTCTACCGCATCACGTAATGCCTGACCGTTAACCTGCTCCAGCCACAGGTTGAGCGGCACCATTCGCCGTTCAATATACAGATGGCTGATGACGATGCGGTCGCCAAGATCGGTGAGTTTGTTCCCCGCTTCCGCCTGCAGCAGCGCCAGCAGCGCTGGCGCGATTTGCCGTTTATCCAGCACGAAATTTTCAAACTCCTGGGTATCCGCCATCCGCCCGACGCGGTCATGTTCCTTTACCAGCTGATAGCAGGCGCGCACGTGGGCGGCGGTCATCTCTTTCTGCGGCGCGAAGCGGTCTTTGATCACCTTAAACACCCGGTCAAACCCCGGCAGGGTAAACACCAGCATCACCATCCCGCGAATGCCCGGCGCTTCAATAAACTGCTCATCGCAGCGAGTAATGTAGTGTAGATATTCGCGATAGCTTTCGGTTTTGGCATGCTTCTGACAGCCAATCGCCATATACAGCTCGGCCGTCGTTTTACCCGGCAAGATCTCGCGCAGCCATTCCACCAGGGCGCCGGGCAGTGGCGCATAAACCATAAAATAGGAACGCGCGAAGCCAAAAACGATACTCGCTTCGGCATGGGTTGTGAGGCAGGTATCGACAAACAGCTCGCCCTCGTCGCTGCGGTGGATCGGCAGCAAAAAAGGCAGCGTCGCCATCGGCATGACCAGTTTGCCCACCAGCCAGGCGGCTTTATTCCGGTAGAACAGCTCATTGGCGACCTGCAGATGACAGCTGGCGAGCAGTTCCTCCCCCAGCGCTTCCTGCAGACTGGCAATGATATAGCCGATATCCCGCGCTTTGTTCTGCCACGGCAGCCGCAGCGGCAGATCGGACAGTACTTTACCCAGCAGGTGCGACCAACCGCGTTCCGGAAAGAAATCTTTCGCCAGCGGTCGCGGAAGGGTACGAAAGGGTCGCTCGGGCTGCGAGCTGAAAATAAAGAGCCGTTCGGGGGTCAGCGAGCGGTGGTCAAACAGCCGGCAGTAGACTGAATTGAAAAAGCTCTCAGCAATTTCAAAACGAGGGTAATCCGGCAACAGTTGGGTGTATTGTTGTTTCACCCGCAAAAGAAAATCGACATCGGTGCTTTTCCCTTCGGTGATGCAGCGCAGCTGCTCTACTACCAGGCCCACGTGGTGGTCGTAGAGATGGATCCGCTGCTTCATCGCCTGCTGCACCGCGTGCCAGTCAGCCTGTTCAAAGCGCTGCTGCGCGCCGGAGGTCACCTCGAGGAAACGCCCGTACTGGGCGTCAAATCCCTGCAATATCGTTTGGGCAATCAGTAATTCCAGACCACGCGTCATCGCTCTCCCCCATCCGGCACCACGTCATGCCGGATGGCGCGCTCGCTTATCCGGCCTGCGTCCCTTCACAGGCCCGGTCAGCGTCGCGCCACCGGGCATGGCTTAAAACTGATCTTCTTCGGTCGAGCCGGTCAGCGCTGTTACCGACGAGGTGCCGCCCTGGATAATGGTGGTGACCTTGTCGAAGTAGCCGGTGCCCACCTCCTGCTGATGCGAGACGAAGGTGTAGCCTTCCGGCCCGGCGGCGAATTCCGGCTGCTGCACTTTCTCAACATAGTGGCGCATCCCCTCACCCTGAGCGTAGGCATGCGCGAGGTCGAACATGTTGAACCACATGCTGTGGATCCCGGCGAGGGTAATAAACTGGTATTTGTATCCCATGTCCGACAGCTGCTGCTGGAAGCTGGCGATGGTTTTATCATCGAGATTTTTCTTCCAGTTAAACGACGGGGAGCAGTTATAGGCCAGCAGTTTGCCCGGGAAACGCGCATGGATAGCCTCGGCAAAGCGGCGCGCCTGCTCAAGATCCGGTTTCGACGTTTCACACCACACCAGATCGGCATACGGCGCGTAGGCCAGCCCGCGGCTGATCGCCTGCTCGATCCCGGCGTGGGTGCGGAAGAACCCTTCGCTGGTGCGATCCCCGGTAATAAACTCACGATCGTACGGATCGCAGTCAGAGGTAATTAAATCGGCCGCGTCAGCATCGGTACGGGCGATCACCAGCGTCGGAACTCCCATCACGTCGGCCGCCAGACGCGCTGCCACCAGCTTCTGAATCGCCTCCTGGGTCGGGACCAGCACTTTACCGCCCATATGGCCGCACTTCTTCACCGATGCCAGCTGATCTTCGAAGTGAACAGCCGCTGCACCGGCTTCAATCATCGATTTCATCAGCTCAAAGGCATTAAGGACGCCGCCAAAACCGGCTTCCGCATCCGCCACGATCGGCAGGAAGTAGTCGATAAAGCGCGGATCGTTCGGCTCAATCCCGGCTGACCACTGGATCTGATCGGCGCGGCGGAAGGTATTGTTGATCCGATCCACCACCGCCGGTACCGAGTTGGCGGGATACAGCGATTGATCCGGATACATGCTGGACGCCAGGTTAGCATCCGCGGCAACCTGCCAGCCGGAGAGATAAATGGCTTCGATGCCGGCCTTCGCCTGCTGCAAGGCCTGGCCGCCGGTCAGCGCGCCGAGACTGTTGATGTACCCTTTCTTCGCCTCACCGTGCAGCAGACGCCACATTTTCGCCGCGCCAAGCTGCGCCAGCGTGCATTCCGGATTCACCGAGCCGCGTAACTTCACCACCTCTTCCGCGCTGTACGGGCGGGTAATACCTTCCCAGCGCGGGTTCGTCCACTCTTTGTTTAATTCTTCGATTTGTTGGGTACGGGTTTTCATGTGCAGATGCTCCATATAATTTCCTGGCTCCCCAGGCTCATTGGTGAAGGACTAAATGGCGAACAACACAATCTGGCGATTAGGCCAGCAGGCGGTAGCCCGGTAATGTCAGAAAATCAATCAGTTCGTCAGAGGTGGTGATCTGCTCCATCAGCCGCGCCGCATCGTCAAAGCGGCCATGGCTGAAGCGGTGCTCTCCCAGCTCCTCCTGAATCACCATCAGTTCTTCCGCCAGCCACTGGCGGAACAGCGCCTTAGTGACCGGGGTACCGTCGTTCAGGGTTTTCTGATGATGGATCCATTGCCAGATAGAGGTGCGCGAGATCTCGGCCGTCGCGGCGTCTTCCATCAGGCCATAAATCGGTACGCAGCCGTTGCCGGAGATCCAGGCTTCGATGTACTGCACCGCCACGCGAATGTTGGCGCGCATCCCGGCTTCAGTGCGCTCGCCCTCGCAGGGAGCCAGCAACTGTTCAGCGGTAATTGGCGCATCCTCGCTTCGGGTGACCGAGAGCTGATTCGGCTTATCGCCGAGCACGCGGTTAAACACCGCCATGGCGGTATCCGCCAGTCCCGGATGGGCGATCCAGGTGCCATCGTGACCGTTGTTGGCCTCCAGCTCTTTGTCGGCGGTGACTTTATTCAGCACCTGACGGTTACGTTCGGCCTCTTTGCTCGGGATAAAGGCCGCCATGCCGCCCATCGCAAATGCGCCGCGTTTGTGGCAGGTCTTAATCAACAAACGTGAGTAGGCGCTGAGGAACGGTTTATCCATCGTCACCACCTGGCGGTCAGGCAGGACGCGGTCTGGATGGTTTTTCAGCGTCTTGATATAGCTGAAGATGTAGTCCCAGCGGCCGCAGTTCAGGCCGACGATGTGATCGCGCAGCGCATGCAGGATCTCGTCCATCTGGAACACCGCCGGCAGCGTCTCAATCAGCAGCGTGGCCTTGATGGTGCCGCGCGGCAGATCAAAACGATCTTCCGTAAAGCTGAAGACATCGTTCCACCATGCCGCTTCCTGCCAGGCCTGAGTTTTTGGCAGATAGAAGTAGGGACCGCTCCCCTTCGCCAGCAGCGCCTGGTAGTTATGAAAGAAATAGAGCGCAAAATCGAACAGGCTGCCGGGGATGGCCTCATTACGCCATGTCACATGCTTTTCCGGCAGGTGCAGGCCGCGCACACGGCATACCAGCACAGCGGGATTGGGCTGCAACTGATAGATTTTGCCGGCCTCGTTGGTGTAGCTGATGGTCCCGTTTACGGCATCGCGCAGGTTGATTTGACCATCAATGACTTTGCGCCAGTCAGGCGCCAGCGAATCCTCAAAGTCCGCCATAAAGACTTTGACGTTGGCATTCAGCGCGTTAATGACCATCTTGCGCTCGACGGGGCCGGTGATTTCAACGCGGCGATCCTGCAAATCAGCCGGGATACCGCGAATAGTCCAGTCACCATTTCTAATGGAAGCAGTTTCCGAAATAAAATCCGGAAGCTGCCCATCGTCAATAGCCTGCTGTTGCTGCAAACGCGCGGCCAGCAGCTTATTGCGCGCCGGCGTAAAGCGGCTCACCAGTTCCGTCAGAAATTCTACCGCCTCAGGCGTTAAGATCTGCTTCTCCTGCTCGCCATAGGGCTGACTAAAGGCCAGTTCATCGGTGATTGTCGCCTGCTGCGTCATTATGCTGCTCCTCTTGGTTGATCCGCTGGAAGCGAGCGAAAGATCGTTGTGCAGTTTTCGCTCAGCACAATTAAGACTACTCAATTAATTTTCAAAATCAAAAACAATTTCCATTTTAATTTTAAATTATCATTAACACATTGATAACAATGAAATTAAAGTTATCATCGTGCATGAAGTGAATTTCGGAAATAAAAAAGGCACCCGAAGGTGCCAGAGGCAAAATGCTGAAACGCTTTAGGATCGTCTCACATAGAGTATTATTCCAGCGTCGGATTCATATGACGCAGATCGTATGGCGTAATCTGGTAGACGTAATAGTTAAGCCAGTTAGCGAACAACAGATTGCCGTGGCTGCGCCAGGTGGCGCGCGGTTTGTTCTGCGGGTCGTTTTGCGGGAAATAATTATGAGGTACCTCAGGATTCAAACCGGCTTCCACATCGCGGAAATATTCACTTGCCAGGGTATTGGCATCGTACTCCGGGTGGCCGGTGACAAAGGCGATACGCTTATCTTTACTGGCGAACAGATACGCATCGCCCTCTTCCGTCTCCGCGAGGATCTCGAGATCGGTATAGTCACGGATAAGCCCTGCCGGAAAGTCAGCATAGCGTGAGTGTGGGGCGAGGAAAGAGTCGTCAAAACCACGGGTCAGTAAGGCGTGCGGATGAAGAATATGGTGTTCATAAACGCCGGAAATCTTTTCGGCGCGGGTCTGCTTGGGAATGCCGTACAGAATGTTCAGCGCGGCCTGAACCGCCCAACAGACGAACAGCGTCGAAGTGACGTGATCCTTGGCCCACTCAAGCACCTGTTTGATCTGCGGCCAGTAAGCAACATCGTTAAACTCAACCAGACCTAAGGGAGCGCCAGTGACGATCAGTCCGTCAAAGTTCTGATCGCAGATCTCATCGAAATTACAGTAAAAGTTATTCAGATGCTCCGCTGGGGTATTACGTGACTCGCGCGCATCGATACGTAATAACTGGATATCCACCTGCAGCGGAGAGTTCGACAGCAGACGCAGGAACTGATTCTCCGTCTCGATTTTCTTCGGCATCAGGTTGAGGATTAACACCTTCAGGGGGCGGATTTCCTGAGTCGTTGCACGTGTTGTCGTCATCACAAAGACGTTTTCATTGCGCAAGAAATTGACGGCTGGCAGCTCGTCCTGCACCCGAATTGGCATAACTCTATTACCTCATAGCATACGTATAAACGTTTAGACATCCAGATAGCTGAAGATAACCAGGAATCGGGTGAATGTCGAGTCTGCATGTTCACGGTGAGAAAATTTCACGGCGCACATTGAGTTAGAATATAAGAATGAATAAAAGGAGAAAATATGGTTATTAGCATCCGCCGTTCCCGGCCTGATGAAGGGGATAAACTGATTGCGATATGGTGTCGATCGGTCGACGCCACCCACGACTTTCTGTCAAAAGCGTATCGAAAGGAGCTGGAGGAGATGGTACGCGCATTTTTACCGGAGGCTCCGCTGTGGGTGGCGGTTAATACGGAAGACCAGCCGATCGCCTTTATGCTGCTGACGGGAGATCATATGGATGCGCTGTTCGTCGATCCAGATGTCCGCGGCTGCGGCGTGGGGAAATTGCTGATTGAGCATGCGCTGTCGTTAACGCCGAAGCTGACGACCAACGTAAATGAGCAGAATGAGCAAGCGGTCGGGTTTTATCAGAAGATGGGTTTTAGGGTGACAGGACGCTCTGAAACGGACGATCTGGGGCAACCGTATCCGTTATTGAATTTGATACACGAGCAGCAGGCTGAAGCAGACTAAGATTGACGTCGCAACTGCTGCCCCTTAGACAGGGGCCTCCCCGGAGGCGGTGCTGCGCACCTTGTCCGGGCTACGGTTTTGTAGCCCCGGTAAGCGCAGCGCCACCGGGGGAGGCATGCCGGCACGCTGGCCGGACGACAGAAACGCAAAAAGCCCATCCGGCAGGATGGGCTCTTCACTTGTTTGATGCCTGGCAGTTCCCTACTCTCACATGGGGAGACCCCACACTACCATCGGCGCTACGGCGTTTCACTTCTGAGTTCGGCATGGGGTCAGGTGGGACCACCGCGCTAGTGCCGCCAGGCAAATTCTGTTTTATCAGCCCGTCTTTAAGACGTACTGATTAATCTGTATCAGAGCTGAAAATTCTCTCAAATCCGCCAAAACATCTTCGGCGTTGTAAGGTTAAGCCTCACGGTTCATTAGTACCGGTTAGCTCAACGCATCGCTGCGCTTACACACCCGGCCTATCAACGTCGTCGTCTTCAACGTTCCTTCAGGAGACTCAAAGTCTCAGGGAGAACTCATCTCGGGGCAAGTTTCGTGCTTAGATGCTTTCAGCACTTATCTCTTCCGCATTTAGCTACCGGGCAGTGCCATTGGCATGACAACCCGAACACCAGTGATGCGTCCACTCCGGTCCTCTCGTACTAGGAGCAGCCCCCCTCAATTCTCCAGCGCCCACGGCAGATAGGGACCGAACTGTCTCACGACGTTCTAAACCCAGCTCGCGTACCACTTTAAATGGCGAACAGCCATACCCTTGGGACCTACTTCAGCCCCAGGATGTGATGAGCCGACATCGAGGTGCCAAACACCGCCGTCGATATGAACTCTTGGGCGGTATCAGCCTGTTATCCCCGGAGTACCTTTTATCCGTTGAGCGATGGCCCTTCCATTCAGAACCACCGGATCACTATGACCTGCTTTCGCACCTGCTCGCGCCGTCACGCTCGCAGTCAAGCTAGCTTATGCCATTGCACTAACCTCCTGATGTCCGACCAGGATTAGCTAACCTTCGTGCTCCTCCGTTACGCTTTGGGAGGAGACCGCCCCAGTCAAACTACCCACCAGACACTGTCCGCAACCCGGATTACGGGTCGACGTTAGAACATCAAACATTAAAGGGTGGTATTTCAAGGTTGGCTCCACGCAGACTGGCGTCCACGCTTCAAAGCCTCCCACCTATCCTACACATCAAGGCTCAATGTTCAGTGTCAAGCTATAGTAAAGGTTCACGGGGTCTTTCCGTCTTGCCGCGGGTACACTGCATCTTCACAGCGAGTTCAATTTCACTGAGTCTCGGGTGGAGACAGCCTGGCCATCATTACGCCATTCGTGCAGGTCGGAACTTACCCGACAAGGAATTTCGCTACCTTAGGACCGTTATAGTTACGGCCGCCGTTTACCGGGGCTTCGATCAAGAGCTTCTCCTTACGGATAACCCCATCAATTAACCTTCCGGCACCGGGCAGGCGTCACACCGTATACGTCCACTTTCGTGTTTGCACAGTGCTGTGTTTTTAATAAACAGTTGCAGCCAGCTGGTATCTTCGACTGGTCTCAGCTCCGTCCGCAGGGACTTCACCTACACACCAGCGTGCCTTCTCCCGAAGTTACGGCACCATTTTGCCTAGTTCCTTCACCCGAGTTCTCTCAAGCGCCTTGGTATTCTCTACCTGACCACCTGTGTCGGTTTGGGGTACGATTTAATGTTACCTGATGCTTAGAGGCTTTTCCTGGAAGCAGGGCATCTGTCACTTCAGTACCGTGGTACCTCGTCATCACACCTCAGCCTTGATTATCCGGATTTGCCTGGATAACCAGCCTACATGCTTAAACCGGGACAACCGTCGCCCGGATGACATAGCCTTCTCCGTCCCCCCTTCGCAGTAACACCAAGTACAGGAATATTAACCTGTTTCCCATCGACTACGCCTTTCGGCCTCGCCTTAGGGGTCGACTCACCCTGCCCCGATTAACGTTGGACAGGAACCCTTGGTCTTCCGGCGAGCGGGCTTTTCACCCGCTTTATCGTTACTTATGTCAGCATTCGCACTTCTGATACCTCCAGCAACCCTCACAGGTCACCTTCGCAGGCTTACAGAACGCTCCCCTACCCAACAACACATAGTGTCGCTGCCGCAGCTTCGGTGCATGGTTTAGCCCCGTTACATCTTCCGCGCAGGCCGACTCGACCAGTGAGCTATTACGCTTTCTTTAAATGATGGCTGCTTCTAAGCCAACATCCTGGCTGTCTGGGCCTTCCCACATCGTTTCCCACTTAACCATGACTTTGGGACCTTAGCTGGCGGTCTGGGTTGTTTCCCTCTTCACGACGGACGTTAGCACCCGCCGTGTGTCTCCCGTGATAACATTCTTCGGTATTCGTAGTTTGCATCGGGTTGGTAAGTCGGGATGACCCCCTAGCCGAAACAGTGCTCTACCCCCGAAGATGAATTCACGAGGCGCTACCTAAATAGCTTTCGGGGAGAACCAGCTATCTCCCGGTTTGATTGGCCTTTCACCCCCAGCCACAAGTCATCCGCTAATTTTTCAACATTAGTCGGTTCGGTCCTCCAGTTAGTGTTACCCAACCTTCAACCTGCCCATGGCTAGATCACCGGGTTTCGGGTCTATACCCTGCAACTTAACGCCCAGTTAAGACTCGGTTTCCCTGCGGCTCCCCTATACGGTTAACCTTGCTACAGAATATAAGTCGCTGACCCATTATACAAAAGGTACGCAGTCACACCCGAAGGTGCTCCCACTGCTTGTACGTACACGGTTTCAGGTTCTTTTTCACTCCCCTCGCCGGGGTTCTTTTCGCCTTTCCCTCACGGTACTGGTTCACTATCGGTCAGTCAGGAGTATTTAGCCTTGGAGGATGGTCCCCCCATATTCAGACAGGATACCACGTGTCCCGCCCTACTCTTCGAGTTCACAACCTGTGCATTTTGGTGTACGGGACTATCACCCTGTACCGTCGGACTTTCCAGACCGTTCCACTAACACACAAGCTGATTCAGACTCTGGGCTGCTCCCCGTTCGCTCGCCGCTACTGGGGGAATCTCGGTTGATTTCTTTTCCTCGGGGTACTTAGATGTTTCAGTTCCCCCGGTTCGCCTCGTTAACCTATGTATTCAGTTAACGATAGTGCAACGAATTGCACTGGGTTTCCCCATTCGGACATCGCCGGTTATAACGGTTCATATCACCTTACCGACGCTTTTCGCAGATTAGCACGTCCTTCATCGCCTCTGACTGCCAGGGCATCCACCGTGTACGCTTAGTCGCTTAACCTCACAACCCGAAGATGTTTCACTTCTGATTGCGAAAATTTGAGAGACTCGAACACACTTAAACAGTGTGTCGTTTCAATTTTCAGCTTGATCCAGATTTTTAAAGAGCAAATATCTCAAACATCACCCAAAGATGAGTTTTGAGATATATCGGCACGCGTCTTTCACTCACGAACCAGCAAGTGGCGTCCCCTAGGGGATTCGAACCCCTGTTACCGCCGTGAAAGGGCGGTGTCCTGGGCCTCTAGACGAAGGGGACACTGAAGTCTCAATCGCAAGACGCCTTGCTTCTTTACGTTCATCAGACAATCTGTGTGAGCACTACAAAGGCAGGTTCTTTAAGGTAAGGAGGTGATCCAACCGCAGGTTCCCCTACGGTTACCTTGTTACGACTTCACCCCAGTCATGAATCACAAAGTGGTAAGCGCCCTCCCGAAGGTTAAGCTACCTACTTCTTTTGCAACCCACTCCCATGGTGTGACGGGCGGTGTGTACAAGGCCCGGGAACGTATTCACCGTAGCATTCTGATCTACGATTACTAGCGATTCCGACTTCATGGAGTCGAGTTGCAGACTCCAATCCGGACTACGACATACTTTATGAGGTCCGCTTGCTCTCGCGAGGTCGCTTCTCTTTGTATATGCCATTGTAGCACGTGTGTAGCCCTGGTCGTAAGGGCCATGATGACTTGACGTCATCCCCACCTTCCTCCAGTTTATCACTGGCAGTCTCCTTTGAGTTCCCGGCCGGACCGCTGGCAACAAAGGATAAGGGTTGCGCTCGTTGCGGGACTTAACCCAACATTTCACAACACGAGCTGACGACAGCCATGCAGCACCTGTCTCACAGTTCCCGAAGGCACCAAAGCATCTCTGCTAAGTTCTGTGGATGTCAAGACCAGGTAAGGTTCTTCGCGTTGCATCGAATTAAACCACATGCTCCACCGCTTGTGCGGGCCCCCGTCAATTCATTTGAGTTTTAACCTTGCGGCCGTACTCCCCAGGCGGTCGATTTAACGCGTTAGCTCCGGAAGCCACGCCTCAAGGGCACAACCTCCAAATCGACATCGTTTACGGCGTGGACTACCAGGGTATCTAATCCTGTTTGCTCCCCACGCTTTCGCACCTGAGCGTCAGTCTTTGTCCAGGGGGCCGCCTTCGCCACCGGTATTCCTCCAGATCTCTACGCATTTCACCGCTACACCTGGAATTCTACCCCCCTCTACAAGACTCTAGCCTGCCAGTTTCGAATGCAGTTCCCAGGTTGAGCCCGGGGATTTCACATCCGACTTGACAGACCGCCTGCGTGCGCTTTACGCCCAGTAATTCCGATTAACGCTTGCACCCTCCGTATTACCGCGGCTGCTGGCACGGAGTTAGCCGGTGCTTCTTCTGCGGGTAACGTCAATCAACAAGGTTATTAACCTTATTGCCTTCCTCCCCGCTGAAAGTGCTTTACAACCCGAAGGCCTTCTTCACACACGCGGCATGGCTGCATCAGGCTTGCGCCCATTGTGCAATATTCCCCACTGCTGCCTCCCGTAGGAGTCTGGACCGTGTCTCAGTTCCAGTGTGGCTGGTCATCCTCTCAGACCAGCTAGGGATCGTCGCCTAGGTGAGCCGTTACCCCACCTACTAGCTAATCCCATCTGGGCACATCTGATGGCATGAGGCCCGAAGGTCCCCCACTTTGGTCTTGCGACGTTATGCGGTATTAGCTACCGTTTCCAGTAGTTATCCCCCTCCATCAGGCAGTTTCCCAGACATTACTCACCCGTCCGCCGCTCGTCACCCGAGAGCAAGCTCTCTGTGCTACCGCTCGACTTGCATGTGTTAGGCCTGCCGCCAGCGTTCAATCTGAGCCATGATCAAACTCTTCAATTTAAGTTTGATGCTCGTGAATTAAACTTCGTAATGAATTACGTATGTTCACTCAGAGACTTGGTATTCATTTTTCGTCCGAGGACGTTAAGAATCCATGTCACTTTGAGTGCCCACACAGATTGTCTGATAAATTGTTAAAGAGCAGTTGCGACGCGCTTTAGCGCTCTGTCGCGAGGTGGCGTATATTACGCTTTCCTCTTTCAGAGTCAACCCTGAATTTCAGGATTTTTCTCTTCAACCGAACCGGCTGTTTGTGTGAAGTGATTCACATCCGCCGTGTCGATGGAGGCGCATTATAGGGAGTTCTCGAGCGTCCGCAATAGAAAAATGGCAGAAAAATGACTGACTGCTGCATTCCCCAGCAAAACCCCGCTTTATACCTCGTTACACACAGAATTATCCACAGGAGAGCGTAAAAACATGACCGCTAGCCCCGTGGATCGCCAGCTATATAGAAGGAGAATCACCGGCCTGGAGAGAAACATAAAAATTCGCGAGCGTTGCGCAAACGTTTTCGTTACAATGCCGCGCTATGACACGGATGCCCGGTTGGGTGCGTTAGGTGAGTTTTTAGGCAAAAACTCACCTAACGCTCTCTGTAATGTTCAAATCCTGGGGATTTAATACCATGCAACAACGTCGTCCAGTCCGCCGCGCTCTGCTCAGTGTTTCTGACAAGGCCGGTATCGTCGAATTCGCGCAGGCGCTTTCCGCTCGTGGTGTCGAGCTGCTGTCCACCGGCGGCACCGCTCGCCTGCTGGCAGATAAAGGTCTGCCGGTAACCGAAGTCTCTGACTACACCGGTTTCCCGGAAATGATGGATGGACGCGTGAAGACCCTGCATCCGAAAGTGCACGGCGGCATCCTCGGTCGTCGCGGTCAGGATGACGGCATCATGCAGCAGCACGGGATCGCGCCTATCGATATGGTGGTCGTTAACCTCTACCCGTTTGCCCAAACCGTCGCTCGCGAAGGCTGCTCACTGGAAGACGCGGTGGAAAACATCGATATCGGCGGCCCGACCATGGTCCGCTCCGCAGCGAAGAACCATAAAGATGTCGCTATCGTAGTGAAGAGCAGCGACTACGAGTCCATCATTAATGAGATGGACGCTAACGAAGGTTCCCTCACGCTGGAAACCCGCTTCGATCTCGCCATTAAAGCCTTCGAACACACCGCCGCGTATGACAGCATGATCGCTAACTACTTCGGCAGCATGGTTCCGGCCTATCACGGCGAAAGCAAAGAAGCCGCTGGCCGCTTCCCACGCACCCTGAATCTGAATTTCATTAAGAAGCAGGATATGCGCTACGGCGAAAACAGCCACCAGCAGGCTGCCTTCTATATAGAAGAGAATGTCAAAGAAGCCTCCGTGGCGACCGCCACTCAGCTGCAGGGCAAAGCGCTCTCCTATAACAACATTGCCGATACCGATGCGGCGCTGGAGTGCGTGAAAGAGTTCAACGAACCGGCCTGCGTTATCGTTAAGCATGCCAACCCATGCGGCGTGGCCGTCAGCGACTCGATCCTCGACGCCTACGATCGCGCTTACAAAACCGACCCAACCTCCGCGTTCGGCGGCATCATTGCCTTTAACCGCGAGCTGGATGCTGAAACCGCGCAGGCGATCATCTCTCGCCAGTTCGTCGAAGTGATCATCGCGCCATCCGCCAGCGAAGAAGCGCTGAAAATCACCGCCGCGAAGCAGAACGTTCGCGTACTGACCTGCGGCCAGTGGGATACTCGCGTTGCTGGCCTCGATTTCAAACGCGTTAATGGCGGTCTGCTGGTTCAGGACCGCGATCTCGGCATGGTCACCGCAGGTGAACTGCGCGTGGTCAGCAAACGTCAGCCAACCGAGCAGGAACTGCGCGATGCGCTGTTCTGCTGGAAAGTGGCGAAATTCGTCAAATCCAACGCCATTGTGTATGCCAAAGATAATATGACCATCGGCATAGGCGCCGGCCAGATGAGCCGCGTCTACTCGGCGAAAATTGCCGGGATTAAAGCCGGTGACGAAGGTCTGGAAGTGAAAGGTTCCGCCATGGCCTCTGACGCTTTCTTCCCGTTCCGCGACGGCATCGATGCCGCAGCCGCAGTGGGCATCACCTGTGTTATCCAGCCGGGTGGGTCTATCCGTGACGACGAAGTGATTGCCGCCGCTGACGAACACGGCATCGCCATGATCTTCACCGACATGCGCCACTTCCGCCATTAATTCATGGAGCAGCAGATGAAAGTATTAGTAATCGGCAACGGCGGGCGTGAGCACGCCCTGGCCTGGAAAGCGGCCCAGTCGCCGCTGGTTGATACCGTCTACGTCGCGCCGGGCAACGCTGGTACCGCCCTGGAGCCGTCGCTGCAAAACGTCGCCATCGGCGTTACCGATATTCCGGCCCTGCTTCGCTTCGCCCAGGATGAGAACATCGATCTGACCATCGTTGGCCCGGAAGCGCCGTTGGTCATTGGCGTGGTCGACGCGTTTCGTGCCGCAGGGCTGACCATCTTCGGGCCAACCGAAGGCGCCGCGCAGCTGGAAGGTTCAAAAGCCTTCACCAAAGATTTCCTCGCTCGTCATCATATCCCGACGGCGGAATACCAGAACTTCACCGAGGTCGAGCCTGCGCTGGCTTATCTGCGCGAGAAAGGCGCGCCGATCGTCATCAAAGCCGACGGTCTGGCGGCGGGTAAAGGCGTTATCGTGGCGATGACCCTTGAGGAAGCCGAAGCGGCGGTTAAAGATATGCTGGCCGGCAACGCCTTTGGCGACGCAGGCCACCGCATCGTCATTGAAGAGTTCCTCGATGGCGAAGAGGCTAGCTTTATTGTGATGGTCGACGGCGAGCACGTCCTGCCGATGGCCACCAGCCAGGATCACAAGCGCGTCGGCAACGGCGATACCGGCCCGAACACCGGCGGGATGGGGGCGTACTCCCCGGCGCCGGTGGTTACTGATGAAGTCCACCAGCGAACCATGGAGCGGATTATCTGGCCAACCGTGAAAGGCATGGCTGCTGAAGGCAACACCTATACCGGTTTCCTGTATGCCGGTCTGATGATCGACAAGCAGGGCAATCCGAAGGTGATTGAGTTCAACTGCCGCTTTGGCGACCCGGAAACCCAGCCGATCATGCTGCGCATGAAATCCGACCTGGTCGAGCTGTGCCTCGCCGCCTGCGCGGGCAAGCTGGACGAGAAAACCTCCGAGTGGGATGACCGCGCGTCGCTGGGCGTGGTGGTTGCCGCCGGCGGCTATCCGGGCAGCTACAATACGGGCGATGAGATCCACGGCCTGCCGCAGCAGGAAGCCGTAGACGGTAAAGTCTTCCACGCCGGCACCAAACTGTCTGACGACCAGCGCGTGGTCACCAACGGCGGGCGCGTACTGTGCGTCACCGCGCTGGGCGATACCGTGGCGCAGGCGCAGCAGCGCGCCTATCAACTGCTGACCGATATTCGCTGGGACGGCAGCTTTAGCCGTAGCGATATCGGCTGGCGCGCCATCGAACGTGAAAAGGCTAACGGCTAAGTTTTGCCAGCAGCGTTTTGCGCGTAATGCCTAATTGACGGGCGGCTTCGGTTTTGTTGCCGCCCGTTTTTTCCAGTGCCGCCAGAATCACCTCTTTCTCCACTTCCACTAACGGCTGAATCCCCCCTTCCTCGCTCCCGCCTGATGGCAGCGGCGTACCGGCGATCGCCAGCGGCAGTTCTCGCTCGGAAATATAGTCTCCGGTCAACAGCACCACCGCCCGCTCCACCGCGTTTTCCAGCTCGCGAATATTGCCCGGCCAGGCATAGTGGATCAACAGGTCCATCGCCTGCGGCGTGAACCCCTTTACCGTCTTGCGATTGCGATCGGCATAGCGTTTGAGAAAGTGCTGCGCCAGTTGCGGAATATCTTCCCGTCGCTGGCGCAGCGGCGGCATCTCGATGGTCACGACGTTGAGTCGGTAATAGAGATCCTGGCGAAAGCGCCCGGCACTCACCTCTTCGACGAGGTTGCGGTGGGTGGCGGCGATCAGCCGCACATCAACGGCAAGCGTCTGGTTGCTGCCGACCCGCTGCACCTCCCGCTCCTGAATCGCCCGTAGCAAGCGGACCTGCATCAATGGCGAGATATCGCCAATCTCATCAAGAAACAGCGTGCCGCCATCCGCTTCGACAAAGCGCCCTTCCCGCCGCCGATCCGCGCCGGTAAACGCCCCTTTTTCATGGCCAAAGAGTTCCGATTCCAGCAGTGATTCATTCAGCGCCGCGCAGTTCAGCGTGACCAACGGCTTGTCACAACGCTCGCTGCAGGCGTGGATGGCGCGCGCTACCAGCTCCTTACCGGTTCCCGACTCCCCATAAATCAGTACCGTCGCGTCCGAAGGGGCCACCAGCGTAATATCGTTAAGAAGCGCCTGCATCGCCGGGCTGTCGCCAATCATGCCCCACCGTGAATCCGTCGCAACGCTGGAGTCGCTCTCGCTCTGCCGGGTATGCGCCAATGCCTGAACCAGCGTCTGCTGTAGAGTGTCAAAATCCAGCGGCTTGACCAGATAATCCAGCGCCCCGGACTTAATAGCCTCAACCGCCGTGCCGACGCTGGAAAATGCCGTCATGATCAGCACCGGTATCGCCGGGTTATAGGCCTTAATCTCTTTTAACGTCGCGATACCGTCCATCTCCGCCATGCGGATATCGCATAGCACCAGGTCGAAGACCTGGTGATGGATCTGTTCCAGCGCCTGCAGGCCGTTGTGGGCTAATGCCACCTGATAGCCCCAGCCGCGCAGCAGCGCCTGCAGGATTGTGCAGTGGCTGACGTCATCATCAACAACCAGAATCTGTACTTTATCGCTGCTCATCTTCCCTCCGTTGAGCATCCACCGGTAACCAAAGCGTGAATATCGCTCCAGCTCCCGGCTGACTTTCGGCGCGGATCGTCCCGCCATGTTGCTCGATAATATTCTGCACTACGGCCAGCCCCAGCCCTGTGCCGTCCGCCTTGGTGGTGAAATACGGCGTGAAGATAGCCTGCAGCTCTTCATCGCTCATCCCCTTACCGCTATCCGTGACGACGATTTTCACTCGCTGACGATCGGCTTCGCTTGCTGATACGCGAATGACGCCATCACGGCCAATCGCCTGCATTGCATTCAGGTACAGATTCAACAGCACCTGATTCAGGCGATCGGGGTCGACGCTGATCGTGGTTAACTCAGGTCGCGGAGTAAATTGCAGCGCGATCCCGCGGCTCTGCGCATCCTGGCTTACCAACTGCAATGAGTGGTGGATAAGTGCGTTGATATCCACCGGCTGGTAATTTAAATGCGCGGGCCGGACCAGCTCCAGCAGCTCGCTGACCACCCGGTTCAGACGGTCAGCCTCTTTGGCCATCACCTGGGCTAACTGATGCGACTCGCCGCCAGGGGGCGTGCGCTCGGCAAAATACTTCGCCAGCCCTTTAATCGACGAGAGCGGGTTGCGGATCTCATGCGCGACCCCTGCCGCCAGATGGCCAAGCGCCACCAGCTTTTCTTTGCGGGCCATCGCCTCCAGCAGCTGTTTCCGCGAGCGACGATAGCGGCGGAACCAGAACTGAGCGAGGATCGTCGCCGCTATCACCAGCGCGGCGGCACCCAGCATGATGACTATATTCCGCTGCCCGCGGGCCTGCGCGGCATCCAGCTCGCGGCTATCAAAGGCGATAAAAATCACCTGCGGGACGGTGGCCTGAGCCAGGGCGCTATTGCCGCGGTTCATCATACTCATATGATGGCCGCGGGCCGGATTGAGCGGGCGAAACTGGCGATAGATCTCCAACGCCGGCTGCGGCTCGCTAAGCCGCCGCCAGCGGGCCTGTTCGCTAACCGCCAGCGCACGCATCTGCGCGGGGCTGTAGAGCGTTTGACCCACCTGCTGCGGATCGCTGTGGGCGATGATTTTACCGTTTTCATCGGTCACCGCGAACCACAGAACGCCCGGTTGCCAGGCCATCTCTTCCAGCAGGGCCTGCAGCTGCGCATGATGCATTCTCATCCCCATCCCGACGCGCGTGCCGGATTCCAGCGCGCGGATCAGCACGCTCCCCTTCTCCTCAATGGTTTGTCGGGCGGCGGTCGTTTCACGACCATAGTCGCGGACGATCATCGCGGAAAACAGCATGACCAGCAGCACAACCGTGCCGGTCAGCAGCCAGCTCAGCGCGCCTGCGGCGGCGTCCCGGGAGAGAGGTTTAATCTTCATCGGCGAGTCCTTGTCATCTCTTTTTCACTACCTGCAGGCTCCTTCAGCAGAAATCATGCCATGTTTCCGCGCGGCCAAACCTGCTCTCAAACATATCGCCTACGCTTTAGCGAGTAAAAATGACTCGCCGGCCCCTGGCGGAACGGGTCATTTTTACTCGCTCTTCTCGGCAACCGCTTCGGCAGGCCCACACAGACGGGCTTTTTCTGACTGGCATGGAAGATGCAATACCGAGGGAAACCACACAGGAGAAAATGCCATGAAACGGAACCGTACCTTACCTCTCGCCCTCGTCACCTTTGCCGCGCTGACCTTCGCCAGCAACGCGGCCTGGGCCAACCACCACTGGGGCAACAATACCGGGATGGGCTACCAGGGCTACAGTCAGCTGACCCAGGAGCAGCAGGCTACCGCGCAAAAGCTGCATAACGATTACTATGCGCAAACCAGCGCCCTGCGCCAGCAGCTGCAGTCCAAACGCTATGAGTACAATGCGCTGCTCACGGCGCAAAAGCCGGACAGCGGCAAGATTGAAGCTGTCGCTCAGGAGATGGAAGGCTTACGCCAGAAGCTGGATCAACAGCGGGTGAAGTTTGATGTCGCCCTGGCTGAGGCAGGCGTTCCCCGCGGCGCAGGGATGGGATACAGCGGCTGCCGCGGTAACGGCGGTGGTCATATGGGTATGAACCACTGGTAATCGTTAGAAGCTTTTTTCCGTCGGCTGCCAGGTGCAGAAGTTTTCATTGGCGACCAGCAGCAGTTGAGAGCCTTCCGGCGCCTCCAGCCAGGCAATGCTCACTGCGGCGGAAGCGTGGCTCTGGCGGCGTTCAATATGCGCCAGGGCCCGGCTATCGAGATCGGGCGTAACCGTCTGCCCTTCACAGGTCAGCACGGTATGCGCGGCAGCGTTCCAGCGTCCCTGCCGCAGGACGACCCGTCCCTGGCGGAGGGCGTCGCTGGTCTGGCGGATCTGTTCGGCGCGATAACGGTACAGCGCGACCTGATCGCTGGAGAGCTGCTGCTTCTGCCCGTCCACTTCCCGTTGCATAAAGCTCAGATCGCCCTGCGCGTCGAAGCGGGCGCGAATATGTTCCGGTGGCTTGCCGTAGACATTGAGTTCGATAAGCGTCAATTGATCGCCCTGCCAGCGATATTCGCTGGTCGAGGTATCCCCATGACGCCACGGGCTGAAGGCGGCGAGAAGATGGACTTCATCGCCAGAATCTTTACGCCAGATGCGCATCGCCCCCTGGTTGTCCGCATAACCGCTGGCGGTAAACGGGGGTAACGACGCATTATGGCTGCAGGCAGTCAGCAACAGGATGCCCGCCAGCGCCAGAGGCCGGCGCCAGACAGACAAAAGGGGCTTAATAGCCCCTTCGATAAAACTGTTCACTGCCACGCGGTCTTACTTAACTGCGTCTTTCAGTGCTTTGCCAGAAACAAATGCCGGCACGTTAGCTGCAGCGATTTTGATCTCTTTACCGGTCTGCGGGTTGCGGCCAGTACGCTCAGCGCGGTGGTTCACTTTGAAGGTACCGAAACCAACCAGTTGAACAGCATCACCTTCTTTCAGAGACTCAGTAATTGCAGCCAGGGTAGATTCCAGGGCAGCTTTAGCCTGTGCTTTGGACAGGTCAGCTTTGTCCGCAATTACATCAATCAGTTGAGTCTTGTTCATAAGTTATCCTTACAATGTGTTTATCGCTTGCTAAGCATCGAGTGCGACGGAAATGCCAAAAAAGCACCCTCCTGCATACACGCACCGATAGCCACTTTTTTTCGCCCTCCAAATGTAGACCAGACGGGGGGCGGAATGGAAGCCTTCAGACGCTAC
The DNA here is from genome assembly GCF_020526085.1 of Klebsiella africana. Lineage (NCBI taxonomy): Bacteria > Pseudomonadati > Pseudomonadota > Gammaproteobacteria > Enterobacterales > Enterobacteriaceae > Klebsiella > Klebsiella africana. Next base: position 4,951,184 of record NZ_CP084874.1, read on the forward strand.
AATTCAGGCGGTAAATCACGTTTTCTGGTCTCACTGCTGAAAATTTATACCAATATTGCTCTCGCCAGCCTCGCGCAGGTCCGCGCGCAGGCCTTTTATCAGCTCAAGGTCACGCTCTTCGCAGTCGGCCAGCAGGCGGAAAATTTCCCACTGAATGTCCCATTCCTGCTCTACCGCCGGGTTCGCTTTAAGCTCGTCGTCGGTCATTTCGCGACCTTCCTGGGTCATTTCCAACATCGCCACGGTGGTGATGGAAGTCTTGCTCACCTCGATCGCGTGCTCAAGCGTTTCGCCGCTCAGGCGCGAATGGATCAGTTCGCTCAACGCCACGCAGGCGTCTATGGCCGGATAAACACCGTACAGGTCGAAATCATCTGCCGCCGGGATCGCCTCTTCCAGTTTCTCCAGCTGACTGTCGAAATTCACCTTTGCATCTTTGACCGTCAGCGTTTCCCAGATCAGATCCAGGATACGACGGTACAGCTGGCCGTCGCCAAACTCGGTTTGCTTGCAGAACATCGCGTAGTTAGGGTACATACGCTCGCACAGGCAGGCCATAAAAGTGACATGCTGCCAGCTTTCCAGCTTCTCCAGGCGCAGGTGAATCGGGTTTTGTAACATGATGAATTCTCGAAGTCAGAAATTAGGCGCAGTGTACCTGAATCAGCTGTGATTTGCTTGCCAACGCACAAACGACGGACGGCGGGACGCCACCGCATCGGCCCAGCGCGTCGGCTCGGGTAGACGGTAGCCTCGCATGCAGCGCTCAACCCACATTAAGGCGCTGTCCATGCCCACCCGGTGGCCGGTGCTAATAAACAACGGGTTGCAGCGTACTTTGCTGCGCCAGACCCAGGCCAGTTGCTCATTTTTATCCATCAGCGGGGCCAGCGCGCCGGGTTCATCACCCAGTTCGCCGATTTTGCCGCACAGGCGTTTCTTCGCCACCCCGATGGTCGGTACATCAATCATCAGACCAAAATGGCTGGCGACGCCAAGCCGCCGGGGATGGGAAATGCCGTGGCCGTCAACGAAGAGCAGGTCCGGCTTTTGCGAAAGCTGCTCCCACGCCGCCAGCAGCGCAGGCGTTTCACGAAATGAGAGAAAGCCGGGAATATACGGCATAGAGGTGGCGACGCGCGCCACCTGATACTCCACCAGCTCAAGTTCAGGCCAGGTCAGCACTACCATGGCGGCCCGGGTGACCTCCCCTTCCTGCTCAAACCCGACATCCGCGCCGCCGATCAACGCCGGCGGGTCGCGATCCAGTCGATCCGCACGCTCGACCGACGCGGCTAATTGATGCTGTTGGGTACGGAGTGCGGCTAAATCCATAGGGCTTATCTCCTACTGGTGATAGGGTGCGGAAAGACGATGCACAGCCTCAACAAAAACGCCCGCATGTTCGGGGTCAACATCCTGATGAATACCGTGACCAAGGTTAAAGACGTGGCCTTCACCCTGGCCAAATCCAGCGAGAATGGTCGCCACTTCCTCTTCAATACGCGGAGCGGGCGCATAGAGCATCGACGGGTCCATATTGCCCTGGAGCGCCACTTTGTGACCTACGCGACGGCGAGCGTCGGCGATATCGGTGGTCCAGTCGAGACCCAGCGCGTCACAGCCGGTCTCCGCCATCGCTTCCAGCCACTGACCACCGCCTTTGGTGAACAGAGTCACCGGCACGCGGCGGCCTTCGTTTTCCCGCAGCAGGCCGTCGACGATTTTATGCATGTAGTAGAGGGAGAACTGCTGGTAATCGCGGCCGGTCAGCACCCCACCCCAGGTGTCGAAAATCATCACCGACTGCGCACCGGCTTTGATCTGCGCGTTGAGATACAGGGTGACGCTTTTCGCCAGCTTCTCCAGCAGCGCATGCAGCGCCTGCGGTTCGGCATACATCATCTTTTTGATCACGGTGAACGCTTTGCTGCTGCCGCCTTCGACCATGTAGGTCGCCAGCGTCCATGGGCTGCCGGAGAAGCCGATCAGCGGCACTTCGCCTTTCAGTTCGCGGCGAATGGTACGCACGGCGTTCATTACATAGCCCAGTTCCTGCTCGGGATCCGGGATCGGCAGCTTGTCGACATCGGCTTTGCTTTTTACCGGCGAGGTGAAGCGCGGACCTTCCCCTGCCTCAAAGTACAGCCCCAGGCCCATGGCGTCCGGGATGGTCAGGATGTCCGAAAAGAGGATCGCCGCGTCCAGCGGGTAACGGCGCAGCGGCTGGAGCGTCACTTCGCAGGCCAGCTCGGCATTTTTACACAGCGACATAAAGTCGCCCGCTTGCGCACGGGTGGCTTTGTACTCTGGTAAATAGCGGCCCGCCTGGCGCATCATCCACACCGGGGTGACATCAACCGGCTGACGCAGCAGCGCGCGCAGGTAACGATCGTTCTTCAGTTCGGTCATTTTTACATTCCTTTAGCGTTGATACGCCCAGTGTAACATGTCACTCGAACTCTGCCCGACACATCGCGACGGTATCTTCGATAAGCCGGCGCGCCACCGTCCCCGGCGGCGGCAGGAGCGGCAGATTGTCATAGCGATACCAGTCCGCGGTCAGCAGCTCTTTTTTGTCGACCACGATATCGCCATCCGCATAATCCGCCATAAAGGCGGTCATCAGCGACTGCGGGAACGGCCACGGCTGAGAGGTCACATAGCGCAGATTTTTCACCTTGATGCCGCTCTCTTCCATCACCTCGCGGGCCACCGCCTGCTCAAGGGTTTCGCCAACTTCGACAAATCCGGCCAACACCGTATGGACACCATTACGATGGCGGGTATGCTGCGCCAGCAGGATCGAATCGTCGCGACGAATGGCGACGATAATGCAGGGGGCAATTTGCGGATAGTAGCGTTCACGGCAGTGGCTGCACAGCATCGCCCATTCGCTTTTGCTGGCATGCATCGGGTGGCCGCAGTAGCCGCAAAATTTATGCGATCGATAAAATTCGGCAAGCTGGATCCCTCGCCCCGCCAGTTGGAAGAGGCCCGGATCCTGATCCAGCACCTGGCGCAACGATCCCATGTCATGGCGGCGATCCTGGCGCACCATCCATACCGATTCGCCCTGCCATTCGCCAATATGCAGCGCATGCTGGCCGACAAGATCGAAATTAACCGCTTCGCCATGTGGTAATTCTCCACCAGGCAACCATAATTTTTGTTCGTGACTGACAACCCACCAGCCGCGATCTAATTTTTCAATAATACGATCCATATCTATTGCACTACCTTTGCTTCACTGGCATGTTGTTAACATTATATTTACATTATGGTGAGCAGATTTAAATCAAAACTAGCGGAGTCAATCATGCTAAACCAGCTGGAAAATCTGACGGAGCGCGTTGGCGGTAGTAATGAACTGGTCGATCGCTGGCTACAAGTGCGTAAGCATCTGCTCGTGGCTTACTACAATCTGGTTGGCCTGAAACCGGGCAAAGAGTCATTTATGCGGCTAAACGAAAAGGCGCTGGATGACTTTTGCCAAAGTCTGGTGGATTACCTCTCATCCGGTCATTTTAGTATTTATGAACGCATTATTGGCGAAATGGAAGGCGATACCCCACTTTTAGCCGCCACCCGGCTTTATCCGCAGTTGGAAGCCAATACCCAGCAGATGATGGATTACTACGATACCTGCCTCGAAAACGCTATCGATCACGATAACTACCTCGAATTTCAGCAGGCGCTGTCGGATATCGGCGAGTCGCTTGAGGCGCGTTTCGCGCTGGAAGATAAACTGATCGCCCTCGCCGTCGCCCATAATCTGAGCAATGACGTGCACGATAATATTGCGCCGACCGCTTGAGTTGTGAACCGTTAACGAGTAATTTACGTACATTATCCCTCTGCGGAGGGATTTCATCTTGTCGGAGTGCCTATTTTCCATGTGCAGGCTAACGTGGAAAAGGCTGAGACCGTTAATTCGGGATCCGCGGAACCTGATCAGGCTAATACCTGCGAAGGGAACAAGAGTTAACTGCTGGTCGCACCTGTCCGTTCTGGACTGGTCGCATCTGTTACTCCATCCGTCGTCTGACAAGCCATCTCCTTTTTTAACTGGAATGCGCTATGTCTACTACCAAACTAACCCGTCGGGAACAACGCGAGCACGCGCAGCGATTCATTGATACGCTGGCAGGTACCGCTTTTCCCAATTCACGCCGCATCTATGTTCACGGCTCACAAGCTGATATCCGCGTCCCGATGCGTGAAATTCAGCTCAGCCCGACCCTTGTCGGCGGCGATAAAAATAATCCCCGGTACGAAACCAACGAACCGATCCCGGTATATGACACCTCCGGCCCGTATGGCGACCCGGATATTAGCATTGATGTCCGCCAGGGGCTGGCAAAGCTGCGCCAGCCGTGGATCGACGCGCGTAACGACTGCGCGCCGCTCAGCGAACGTAGCTCGGCCTATACCAAAGCGCGGCTGGCCGACGATGGCCTTGATGAACTGCGCTTCGGCGGCCTGCTGACCCCCAAACGCGCCGTCGCCGGGAAATGTGTGACGCAACTACACTATGCCCGTCAGGGGATCGTCACTCCGGAGATGGAATTCATCGCCATTCGCGAAAACATGGGGCGCGAACGTATCCGCAGCGAGATTCTGCGCCAGCAGCATGCCGGAGAAGGCTTCGGTGCCCGCCTGCCGGAAAACATTACCCCCGAGTTTGTCCGCGATGAAGTGGCCGCCGGGCGCGCCATCATCCCCGCCAACATCAACCATCCGGAGTCTGAGCCGATGATTATCGGCCGCAATTTCCTGGTGAAAGTGAATGCCAATATCGGCAACTCGGCGGTGACCTCTTCCATCGAAGAGGAGGTGGAAAAACTGGTCTGGTCAACCCGCTGGGGCGCCGACACGGTGATGGACCTCTCCACCGGCCGCTATATCCACGAAACCCGAGAGTGGATCCTGCGCAACAGCCCGGTGCCGATTGGTACCGTCCCGATTTACCAGGCGCTGGAGAAGGTCAACGGCATCGCCGAGAACCTCACCTGGGAAGCCTTCCGCGATACCCTGCTGGAACAGGCCGAGCAAGGCGTCGACTACTTCACGATTCACGCCGGCGTGCTGCTGCGCTACGTGCCGATGACGGCGAAGCGCCTGACAGGTATCGTTTCGCGCGGCGGCTCAATCATGGCTAAGTGGTGCCTGTCGCATCATCAGGAAAACTTCCTCTACCAGCACTTCCGCGAAATCTGCGAAATCTGCGCCGCTTATGACGTTTCGCTGTCGCTGGGCGATGGCCTGCGCCCCGGTTCGATTCAGGATGCCAACGACGAGGCGCAGTTCGCCGAGCTGCATACCCTCGGCGAACTGACGAAAATCGCCTGGGAATATGACGTGCAGGTGATGATTGAAGGCCCCGGCCACGTGCCAATGCAGATGATCCGCCGCAATATGACCGAAGAGCTGGAGCACTGCCACGAAGCGCCATTCTACACTTTAGGCCCGCTCACCACCGATATCGCACCGGGCTACGACCATTTCACCTCCGGTATCGGCGCGGCAATGATTGGCTGGTTTGGCTGCGCGATGCTGTGCTACGTCACGCCGAAAGAGCATCTCGGTCTGCCCAACAAAGAGGATGTCAAACAGGGGCTGATTACCTACAAAATCGCCGCCCACGCCGCCGACCTCGCGAAAGGCCACCCCGGGGCGCAGATCCGCGACAACGCGATGTCAAAAGCGCGTTTTGAATTCCGCTGGGAAGACCAGTTTAACCTCGCGCTCGACCCGTTCACCGCGCGGGCCTATCACGATGAAACCCTGCCGCAGGAGTCCGGCAAAGTCGCCCACTTCTGCTCCATGTGCGGGCCGAAATTCTGTTCGATGAAAATCACTCAGGAGGTCCGCGACTACGCCGCGAAGCAAAGTATCGAAGCCGGCATGGCCGATATGTCGAATAACTTCCGCGCCCGCGGCGGCGAAATCTACCTGAAACAGGAGGAAGCCTGATGTATCAACCTGATTTTCCACCCGTCCCGTTTCGTCTCGGACTCTACCCGGTGGTGGACAGCGTGGCGTGGATTGAACGCCTGCTTGAAGCTGGGATACGTACCCTTCAGTTGCGGATCAAGGACCGGCGCGACAGCGAAGTGGAGGATGACGTCATCGCCGCCATCGCCCTTGGTCGCCGCTATCACGCCCGACTGTTCATTAACGATTACTGGCAGCTGGCGATTAAGCACCAGGCCTACGGCGTCCATCTCGGACAAGAGGATCTGGAAACCACCGATCTGAGCGCCATCCGCCAGGCCGGGCTGCGCCTTGGCGTCTCTACTCACGATGATATGGAAATTGATGTCGCCCTTGCGGCGCGTCCCTCTTACATCGCGCTGGGTCACGTCTTCCCGACGCAAACCAAACAGATGCCTTCCGCGCCGCAGGGCCTCGAGCAGCTTGCCAGACATATTCAACGCCTGGCGGATTACCCCACCGTGGCGATCGGCGGAATTAGCCTGGAAAAGGCGCCGGAGGTACTGGCGACCGGCGTCGGCAGCATCGCGGTGGTCAGCGCCATCACCCAGGCGGCGGACTGGCGGGCAGCGACCGACCAGCTGCTGGCGCTGGCGGGAGCGGGCGATGAATGATCATGACTTCATGCGCTATAGCCGCCAGCTGCTGCTGGAGGATATTGCCATCGAGGGGCAGCAGAAGCTGTTAGCCAGTCGGGTGCTGATCATCGGCCTTGGCGGGCTGGGCTCCCCGGCGGCGCTCTATCTGGCCGGAGCGGGCGTCGGGACGCTGATCCTGGCCGATGACGACGCGGTGCATCTCAGCAACCTGCAGCGGCAGATCCTGTTCACCAGCGAGGATATCGACCAGCCAAAAGCCGCGGCGGCTCAGACCCGGCTCAGTCAGCTAAACCCGCGGATCAACCTCGTTGCGCTGCCGCAGCGTCTAAGCGGCGAGGCGCTGCGCGCTGAGGTGGCGAAGGCGGACGTGGTGCTGGACTGCACCGATAATATGGTCACCCGCCAGGCGATCAATGCCGCCTGCGTGGCCCTCGATACCCCATTAGTGACCGCCAGCGCCGTCGGCTTCGGCGGTCAGCTGATGGTGCTCACCCCACCCTGGACGCAGGGCTGCTATCGCTGCCTGTGGCCGGAAAGCGACGAACCGCAGCGCAACTGCCGCACCGCGGGGATCGTCGGCCCGGTGGTCGGCATAATGGGGACGCTGCAGGCGCTGGAGGCCATAAAGCTCCTTAGCGGCATGGCGACGCCGCGCAACACCCTGCGGCTGTTTGACGCCCGCACCAGCAACTGGCGCAACCTTGCGCTGCAAAAGGCTCAGAGCTGCCCGGTATGCGGAGGCCATGATGCAAATCTGGTTTAACGACGAGCCGCTGGAGTGCGCGGACAATCTCAGCGTCAGCGCCCTACTCAGCCAACTGGAACAGCGCCAGCCGGGCGTTGCGCTGGCGCTCAATCAACACATCCTGCCGCGCGACCGGTGGGAAGATCATCTCTTGCAGGAAGGCGATCGGATCCTGCTTTTTCAGGTTATCGCTGGAGGCTGACATGTTACGTATTGCAGACAAAACGTTTGAATCCCATCTTTTTACCGGTACCGGCAAATTCGCCGCCCCGGAGGTGATGGTCGAGGCGATTCGCGCCTCTGGCAGCCAGCTGGTCACCCTGGCAATGAAGCGCGTCGATTTACGTCAGCACAATGACGCGATTCTCGCCCCGCTGCTGGCGGCGGGGGTTAACCTGCTGCCGAATACCTCAGGCGCCAAGACGGCGGAAGAGGCGGTGTTTGCCGCCCGCCTGGCGCGGGAAGCTTTGGGTACCCACTGGCTGAAGCTGGAGATCCACCCGGACGCCCGCTGGCTGCTGCCCGACCCGATTGAAACCCTGAAAGCGGCGGAGCTACTGGTCCGCGAAGGGTTCATCGTCCTGCCCTACTGCGGCGCCGATCCGGTGCTGTGTAAACGGCTGGAAGAGGTGGGTTGTGCGGCGGTGATGCCGCTGGGCGCGCCGATCGGCTCCAATCAGGGACTGGAAACTAAAGCCATGCTGGAGATTATTATCGAACAGGCGACGGTCCCGGTGGTGGTCGACGCCGGGATCGGCGTGCCGAGCCATGCAGCGCAAGCACTGGAGATGGGCGCGGATGCGGTGCTGGTCAATACCGCCATTGCCGTCGCCGACGACCCCGTGGCTATGGCCCGCGCCTTTCGTATGGCAGTCGATGCCGGTTTACTGGCACGTCAGGCCGGACCGGGGACACGCAGTACGCAGGCGCAGGCCACCAGCCCGCTGACCGGATTCCTGGAGGCGCTGGCATGAAAACCTTCAGCGATCGCTGGCGGCAGCTGGAGTGGGACGACATCCGCCTGCGCATCAACAGCAAAACTGCCGCCGATGTCGAACGGGCGCTGGCGGCCAAACAGCTCACCCGCGACGACATGATGGCCCTGCTTTCGCCGGCGGCGGCCGATTATCTTGAACCGCTGGCCCAGCGCGCGCAGCGCCTCACCCGCCAGCGCTTCGGCAATACCGTCAGCTTCTACGTGCCGCTGTATCTCTCCAACCTGTGTGCCAATGATTGCACCTACTGCGGCTTCTCGATGAGCAACCGCATCAAGCGCAAGACGCTGGATGCCGCCGAGATTGCCCGCGAGTGCGCCGCGATCCGCAGCCTGGGCTTTGAGCATCTGCTACTGGTCACCGGCGAGCATCAGGGCAAGGTAGGAATGGATTATTTCCGCCAGCATCTGCCAGCTATCCGTAGCCAGTTTGCCTCGCTGCATATGGAGGTACAGCCGCTGGCGACCGAAGAGTATGCGGAGCTGAAAACCCTGGGGCTCGACGGGGTGATGGTCTATCAGGAGACCTATCATGAAAGTATGTACGCCCAGCACCATCTGAAAGGGAAAAAGCAGGATTTCTTCTGGCGGCTGGATACGCCGGATCGCTTAGGCGCGGCGGGGATCGATAAGATCGGTCTTGGCGCGCTCATCGGCCTTTCCGACAGCTGGCGGGTGGACTGCTTTATGGTCGCTGAGCACCTGCTGTGGCTGCAGCAGCGCTACTGGCGTAGCCGCTATTCGGTCTCCTTCCCGCGCCTGCGTCCCTGCGCTGGCGGCATTGAACCGGCCTCGCTAATGGATGAGCGCCAGCTGGTGCAGACCATCTGCGCCTTCCGCCTGCTGGCGCCGGAGGTTGAGCTGTCGTTATCGACCCGCGAATCACCCTGGTTCCGCGACCGGGTGATCCCGCTGGCGATCAATAACGTCAGCGCCTTCTCTAAAACCCAGCCCGGCGGCTACGCCGACGATCATCCGGAGCTCGAGCAATTTGCCCCGCACGACGATCGCCGCCCTGAAGAGGTCGCCAGCGCGCTGGCCGCTCGCGGCCTGCAGCCGGTATGGAAAGATTGGGATAGCTGGCTGGGACGCGCTTCGCAAACCTCATGATGCACAGTGTAAGCGCCTGATAATTTTGCGTGCCTGCACGAGAGATGAAAAACGGAGGCTCGCCGAACTGCCGCCGTTTTTCTATTCTGCCCGGGTCAGCAGCGGACGCTGACCAGGGCGAACCTTTTCTTCCTCATTTTCGCCCTGCCTCTCCGCGCTGCACGAGCTCAATTCATCATCCACAAATATAAATCACGATAGATGAAAGTCTCAGAGTTATAATTAAGCGATAGTTAACTGATTCGATCGGCAGGCGTCGTAGACGCAATCTGCGTTCGGACCCTTGGTTTATACATCCGGGACGATTAACGATTCATGGCGCTACACAACAGAAAGCTCTCTTTTACGACACCGATCGTCGTAGGGTTTGCCGGAATTTTACTCAGTTTTATGCTGATTGCTATTTTTGTCACCCTGGCGCAGCAAAAAGATTTTCTCGAAGATTATCACGATATTAACCGCAACTTTACCCATAACCTGGCGATCAACTATACGGAAACCCTGCTGCGGGAAAACGATTTTATTCTCGGGCGCGCAGCCATCTTCTTTGCCCGTAATGACGAACTGAATCGCGCGGTAAATGTAGAGCCGGAGAAAGGGTTAACCACCCTGATGCAGTTACAGAACATGATGCCAAGCGTCTCTTCCATTTCGCTGGCAGATACCGAGGGCCACTATCTGCGCGCCCCGGAGGTGCTGGAAAATGAAGATAGCCGGGCTTTCGATCCTAAAACACGTCCCTGGTTTATCAAACAGGCGGAAGCTAGCACCTTTAGCCATTACACCAGCCCATATATGGACTATTTCACCCACCATCCGACAATTACCATTTTCAAACCTGTCATCACCCCGGAGGGGAAACTCAAGGGCAGTCTGGCGTTTCATCTCGATCTCACCTCCATGGGGTTCGCGCTCCGGCAGATGGTGGCGCCCGTGCAGGGGGAATTCTTTGTGGTGCAGCGGGATGGCAAAGTGGTCCTGCACTCCGACCCGGGCGCGTTGTTTAAACCCTTCGTCAGCGACGAGCTGATGGATAAAATGACCAGCGGCGAGGGGCAGCTTTATGATCCCAGGAGCGACACCTGGTATTATTACTACTCCTTTACCAATCCCGACTGGTTCGTGATTTTCCGTGTCGATAACGCCACCCTGGTCAATCTGACGCGCCATGAAACCAATTTAGTGATTGGCGGTTTCACCCTCGCAGCGATCATCATCATCCTGTTCGGTCTTTATCTGCGTCATGCCTCCCGTACTGTACTAATAAATATCATCAATGCGATTAAAACCGGTGACGTCAAACGCGCCCCGCGCCTTGAGGCAATGCTGAGTAAAGCGATTGAAACCAATAAACAGCGCGAACTGACCTACGTCCGCCAGGCGACCATCGACGCCCTCACCGGCTGCAAAAACCGCCGCGCCTTCGACAGCGATATTGCCGCCCTGATGAACGATCACCAGCCATTCGCCCTCGCGCTGGTCGATATCGATAACTTTAAATCGATCAACGACACCTGGGGCCACCTCAATGGCGATATCGTCCTGCGTAACGTCGCCCGCGAAGGGCTACAGGTGCTCCAGCCGCTTGAGATTTCCCTTTATCGCTACGGCGGTGAAGAGTTCGCGGTGGTCTTTCCTGCCGAACATATCGATAACGCCCGAACGTTACTGGAAACATGGCGGATAAATGTCGAGCGGCGTACCTGGCGCGAAGATGGCTTGACGGTCACCTTTAGCGCCGGGCTGGGGGAATGGAACATGGAGCCGCTGGATAAGCTGGTGGTGAGCGTCGATGAAGCGCTGTACAAAGCCAAACAGCAGGGTAAAAACCGCATCCTGCGCGCGTAGGCGTTCAGGGCCACAACCGCCCACATCAGTGGGCTTTTTTATTTTTCCCGGCAAAAATGAAACCGGTTTCAAGTATTGTGTGATGCCTTACACACAATCACGGTAAAGCGGTTGTCGCATCGCCGGGGCCGCGATAAAGATAAGACATCACGGAACACAAGGGCCACTGACTATGAAGAATATCGTTTTGTGCTGTGCCGCCGGTATGTCTACCAGCATGCTGGTTCAACGTATGCAAGATGCCGCGCAGAAGAAGGGTGTTGAGGTCTCAATCAAGGCCGTACCGGTCGCTGAATTTAAAGATAATCTGGCCGCTGCCGACATTATTCTGCTCGGCCCGCAGGTGAAATATGAGCAGGCGAAGCTGCAGGCGCTGGCCGACCCGTTCGGCAAGAAGGTCGCCGTGATCGATATGATGGACTACGGCATGATGAAAGGTGATGCCGTCCTGGATAAAGCCCTTAAGATGCTGGAGTAATCGATGGAAGATTTAGAAACGATCATCATGGAGCTGTTAGTTAATGCCGGTTCCGCACGTAGCGCGGCGCTCACCGCACTCCAGCTGGCGCGGAAAGGCGATTTTGCCGCAGCCGAACAGGCCATGACCGAGTCCCATGAGTTCGTCAAGCATGCGCATAAAATTCAGACCCAGCTTATTGGCCTGGATGAAGGCAGCGGTAAGCTACCGGTCAACCTGATCACCGTGCATTCTCAGGACCACCTGATGAACGCCATGGTCATCCAGGATCTGGCGACCGATATGATTGAACTCTATCGTCGTCTGCCCCTCGCGCAATAATCTCTCGGATTTAACGGGCGTCGCTGCCGGCGCCCGTCCCCGCTTACAGAAAGCCGTACATCGCAGCGAATACCCAGCCAAACACGCAGGAGACGCCGACGCCGATGAGCCCGGGCAGGATAAAGCTGTGGTTAATCACAAAGCGGCCGATATGGGTGGTTCCTGAGCGGTCAAACTGGATCGCCGCCAAATCGCTTGGGTAAGTCGGCAGAATATAGTAGCCGTAGCAAGCCGGCGCAGAAGCCACGATATAGGCCGGATCGACGCCGATGGCCAGGGCTACTGGCACAATCGCCGCCAGCGCTGCCGCCTGGGAGTTCACAAACTTCGACACCAGCAGCAGCACGATGGCATAAGCCCACGGATACTCTTTTACCATCTCTCCGAGCACGCCTTTAATCTCGGCCATGTGCGCGCCGAACATGGTCTCCGCCATCCACGCAATGCCGTACACCGCGACGATAGCGATCATTCCCGAACGAAAGACCTCATTTTTGGAAATCGACGCCGGGTTAGTTTTAGTGATGATAATGATCAGCGCTCCGGAAAGCAGCATGAACATCTGGATCACCAGCACCATCGACAGCGGCTTACCGTTAAATTCCGGGCGCAGTTCGGAAAAGGCGCCGAGCAGAGCAACCACGGCGATGGAAGCCAGAAAAATCCACATCGCAATCCAGTTACTGGTGGGCAGCTTTTTATCCAGCAGCGTCGCCGTATCGCCATAGACGTAATGGCGGTTCTCCGGTACCGCAATAAACGCCTGGAAGGCTTCATCCTTATCCAGATCTTTGCCACGGAACCAGCTGAAGATACCGATGGCTAAAATGCCCAGCAGTGTGGACGGGATGGTTATCGCCAGCAGATCGAGAAACTCCAGGTGTTTCCCGTTAAAGGTAAAATTCCCCAGCATCGCCACCAGCGAGACCACCGCCACCGAAACCGGGCTGGCGATGATCCCCATCTGGGCACCAATGGAGCTGGCGGCCATCGGCCGCTCCGGACGAATGTTATTCTTAATTGCCACATCGTAGATAATCGGCAGGATGGTATACACCACGTGGCCGGTACCGCAGAGGATGGTCAGCGTACAGGTGACAAAAGGCGCCACAATAGAGACATATTTCGGGTTACGCCGCAGCAGCTTCTCGGCAATCTGTAGCATCACGTCTAAACCGCCGGATGCCTGCAGCGTCGCAGAAGCCGCCACCACCGCAATGATCACCAGCATCACATCAACCGGCGGCTTACCCGGCTGGAGATGAAAAACAAAGACGAGGATCACCAAACCGATCCCGCCCAGCAGCCCCAGCGCAATACCGCCTTTTCGGGCACCATAAAACAGACAAATTAAGATAATAATGAGTTGTAACGCGAATTCCATGCAGCCCCCAGAGCCTGTCCGCTCAGACCTAAAAATGATCCCTACCTGCCTGTCGGGATTATTTGTGCGCCTTGTTGGGGGAAGCATGAGATGCAGCTCTCCCTCTCCAGAGCCGTCGCGCCGAAGATAAAGCAGCAAAAGTAATCCCATGATTCATCAGGTATTTTGAATATATCCCCTTTGAATTGATTATTATTTGATATGAGTAGAAGTTTTACCCATATATAAACAAAGGTTTTAGGAATAGGCTTTTAATTGATCTTTTGTATGAATTAATTGCTAAGAAAATGAAGATTTAATATGACGTGAATGTAATCATGGCAGATAAGGCGGCGGACAACAGACAATAAAAAAGCCGGTCAGGAAACCTGACCGGCTTTTTAGCAGTGCATCAACGATTAATCGTTGTCAGAACCGCCCAGACCTGCGTTCAGCAGCTCTGCCAGGTTGGCAGATGCTTCTTCCACGCTCACCTGCGGTGCCGCCGGCAGTTCGCCAGCAGCGCGACGGCGCATACGATCCTGGTGGTACGCATAACCGGTACCGGCCGGGATCAGACGACCCACGATGACGTTCTCTTTCAGACCGCGCAGTTCGTCGCGTTTGCCCGCAACGGCGGCTTCGGTCAGCACGCGAGTGGTCTCCTGGAACGATGCCGCGGAGATGAAGGACTCGGTGGCCAGAGACGCTTTGGTGATACCCAGCAGATCGCGGGAGAACGTTGCGCCCACTTTGCCGTTCGCTTCCAGTTCGCGGTTCGCGATCTTGACGCGGGAGTATTCCACCTGCTCGCCTTCGAGGAAGTCGGAGCTGCCTGCGCTTTCGATGGTGGCTTTACGCAGCATCTGACGAACGATAACTTCGATGTGTTTATCGTTAATCTTAACACCCTGCAGACGGTATACGTCCTGGACTTCGTTAACAATGTAACGAGTCACAGCATGTACGCCACGCAGACGCAGAATGTCGTGCGGTGCTTCCGGACCGTCGGAAACCACGTCACCACGTTCTACACGTTCACCTTCGAACACGTTGAGCTGACGCCATTTCGGGATCATCTCTTCGTACGGCTCGCTACCGTCTACCGGGGTGATAACCAGGCGACGTTTCCCTTTGGTTTCTTTACCGAAGGAAATGATACCGCTGATTTCAGCCAGGATAGCCGGCTCTTTCGGACGACGTGCTTCGAACAGGTCCGCAACGCGCGGCAGACCACCGGTGATATCCTTGGTACCGCCGGATTCCTGCGGAATACGCGCCAGGGTGTCACCAGAGCTGATCTGTACGCCATCTTCCAGCTGAACAATCGCTTTACCCGGCAGGAAGTACTGAGCAGGCATATCGGTACCTGGGATCAGAACGTCGTTGCCCTGAGCATCAACAATTTTCAGCGCCGGACGCAGATCTTTACCACCTGCGGTACGTTCTGCAGAATCCAGAACCACCAGCGAAGACAGACCGGTCAGTTCGTCGGTCTGACGAGTAATGGTCTGGCCGTCGATCATGTCAGTGAAGCGAATGAAGCCGCTAACTTCGGTGATGACCGGCATGGTGTGCGGATCCCAGTTTGCGACGGTTTCACCGCCGGCAACCTGCTCACCGTCGCCTTTCGCCATAACCGCACCGTAAGGCACTTTATAGCTCTCTTTGGTACGACCGAATTCGTCGATCAGCTTCAGCTCGGTGTTACGGGAAGTGATAACCAGTTTACCGCTGGAGTTCACAACCGACTTCGCGTTGCTGAGCTTGATGCTACCTTTGTTTTTCACCTGGATGCTGGATTCAGCAGCCGCACGAGATGCCGCACCACCGATGTGGAACGTACGCATCGTCAGCTGTGTACCCGGCTCACCGATGGACTGTGCCGCGATAACGCCGATAGCCTCACCTTTGTTGATGATGTGACCACGTGCCAGGTCACGACCATAGCAGTGCGCACATACACCAAAGTCGGTGTCACAGGATACAACGGAACGCACTTTGACGGAGTCAACGGAGTTCGCTTCCAGCAGGTCACACCAGTGCTCGTGCAGCAGCGTGTTGCGTGGAACCAGAATATCCGCAGTACCCGGCTTCAGAACGTCTTCCGCAGTCACACGACCCAGTACGCGATCGCGCAGCGGCTCTTTAACGTCGCCACCTTCGATAACCGGCGTCATGGTGATGCCTTCCAGGGTGCCACAGTCGTCTTCAGTGACGACCAGGTCCTGGGCAACGTCAACCAGACGACGAGTCAGGTAACCGGAGTTCGCTGTTTTCAGTGCGGTATCCGCCAGACCTTTACGCGCACCGTGGGTGGAGATGAAGTACTGGAGTACGTTCAGACCTTCACGGAAGTTCGCGGTGATCGGCGTTTCGATGATGGAGCCATCCGGCTTCGCCATCAGACCACGCATACCGGCCAGCTGACGAATCTGTGCAGCAGAACCACGCGCACCGGAGTCGGCCATCATGTAGATGCTGTTGAAGGAAACCTGCTGCTCTTCCTGACCGTCACGGTTAATCACGGTTTCGGTTTGCAGGTTATCCATCATCGCTTTGGATACACGATCGTTCGCCGCAGCCCAGATATCGATAACTTTGTTGTAGCGTTCGCCCGCGGTCACCAGACCGGACTGGAACTGTTCCTGAATCTCAGCAACTTCCGCTTCCGCTTCGCTGATGATTTCGTATTTTTTCTCCGGGATGACCATGTCATCGATACCAACGGACGCACCTGAACGCGCTGCATAAGCAAAGCCGGTGTACATCGTCTGGTCCGCGAAAATAACGGTCGGTTTCAGGCCCAGAATACGGTAACAGGTGTTCAGCATCTTGGAGATCGCTTTCTTACCGAGCGCCTGGTTCACGATAGAGAACGGCAGACCTTTCGGTACGATCATCCACAGAATGGCACGGCCAACGGTCGTGTCTTTCAGGCTGGTTTTCGCGACAAACTCACCATTGTCGTCTTTTTCGTATTCAGTGATACGCACTTTAACGCGCGCATGCAGAGAGGCCAGGCCGGCGCGATAGATACGCTCAGCTTCTTTCGGGCCAGTCAGCACCATGCCTTCGCCTTTGGCGTTAACACTGTCACGGGTCATGTAGTACAGACCCAGTACAACGTCCTGAGACGGAACGATGATTGGTTCGCCGTTCGCCGGGGACAGGATGTTGTTGGTAGACATCATCAGCGCACGCGCTTCCAGCTGGGCTTCCAGCGTCAGCGGTACGTGAACAGCCATCTGGTCACCATCGAAGTCGGCGTTGTATGCCGCACAAACCAGCGGGTGCAGCTGGATGGCTTTACCTTCGATCAGAACCGGTTCGAATGCCTGAATACCCAGACGGTGCAGGGTCGGCGCACGGTTCAGCAGGACCGGGTGTTCGCGGATAACTTCGTCCAGGATATCCCAAACGACAGCTTCTTCGCGCTCAACCATCTTCTTAGCGGCTTTGATGGTGGTGGCCAGGCCACGCAGTTCCAGCTTGCCGTAGATGAACGGTTTGAACAGCTCCAGCGCCATTTTCTTCGGCAGACCGCACTGATGCAGACGCAGGTATGGACCTACGGTGATAACAGAACGACCGGAGTAGTCAACACGCTTACCGAGCAGGTTCTGACGGAAACGACCCTGTTTACCTTTGATCATATCGGCCAAAGATTTCAGAGGACGTTTGTTAGAACCGGTGATCGCACGACCGCGACGACCGTTATCCAGCAGGGCGTCAACCGCTTCCTGCAGCATACGTTTTTCGTTGCGTACGATGATGTCCGGCGCAGCCAGATCCAGCAGACGTTTCAGACGGTTGTTACGGTTGATCACGCGACGATACAGATCGTTGAGGTCAGACGTCGCGAAACGACCACCATCCAGCGGAACCAGCGGACGCAGATCTGGCGGCAGTACCGGCAGAACGGTCAGGATCATCCACTCCGGCTTGTTGCCAGACTGTACGAATGCTTCCAGCAGCTTGATGCGCTTGGTCAGCTTTTTACGCTTGGTTTCGGAGTTGGTTTCGTTCAGCTCTTCACGCAGCTGCTCGCATTCCTGCTCCAGATCCATATTGCGCAGCAGCGCCTGGATCGCTTCCGCACCCATCTTCGCGTCGAATTCGTCACCGAACTCTTCCAGCGCGTCCAGGTACTGTTCTTCCGTCAGAATCTGGTTGCGTTCGAGGTTGGTCATGCCACCTTCGATAACCACATAGGATTCAAAGTACAGTACACGTTCGATATCGCGCAGCGGCATATCCAGCAGCAGGCCGATACGGGACGGCAGGGATTTCAGGAACCAGATGTGCGCAGTCGGACATGCCAGCTCGATGTGGCCCATGCGCTCACGACGCACTTTAGTCTGGGTCACTTCAACGCCGCACTTCTCACAGATCACACCGCGGTGTTTCAGGCGCTTGTACTTACCGCACAGGCACTCATAGTCTTTTACCGGCCCAAAGATACGGGCGCAGAAAAGGCCGTCACGCTCAGGCTTGAACGTACGGTAGTTAATGGTTTCCGGCTTTTTAACTTCACCGAAAGACCATGAACGGATCATGTCTGGCGAAGCCAGAGCAATTTTGATCGCATCAAACTCTTCGGTTTTAGTTTGCGCTTTCAGAAACTTTAATAAGTCTTTCACGGATTTGCTCCCGTCGGAGTTAGCACATTCCGCTGCCGGGCGTTAACCCGGCAGCAGTGACCTGTTTGAGCGAGAATTACTCGTCTTCCAGTTCGATGTTGATGCCCAGCGAGCGAATTTCTTTCAACAGTACGTTGAAGGATTCCGGCATGCCCGGTTCCATCTGGTGATTGCCGTCCACGATGTTTTTATACATCTTGGTACGACCGTTCACGTCATCAGACTTAACGGTGAGCATTTCCTGCAGGGTGTAGGCCGCGCCGTATGCTTCCAGCGCCCACACTTCCATCTCACCGAAGCGCTGACCACCGAACTGTGCCTTACCACCCAGCGGCTGCTGAGTAACCAGGCTGTAAGAACCGGTGGAACGCGCGTGCATTTTGTCGTCGACCAGGTGGTTCAGTTTCAGCATGTACATGTAACCTACGGTTACCGGACGCTCGAACTGTTCACCGGTACGGCCGTCAAACAGGGTGATCTGACCGGAAGTCGGCAGGTCGCCCAGCTGCAGCAGCGCTTTAATTTCCGCTTCTTTCGCACCGTCGAACACCGGCGTTGCGATCGGCATACCTTTACGCAGGTTTTCAGCCAGACGCAGAACTTCTTCATCGCTGAAGGTATTCAGGTCAACTTTCTGACGAACGTCAGCGCCCAGATCGTAGGCACGCTGGATGAATTCGCGCAGTTTCGCGACTTCCTGCTGCTGTTTCAGCATAGCGTTGATCTTATCGCCGATGCCTTTTGCAGCCATACCCAGGTGCGTTTCCAGGATCTGACCGATGTTCATACGAGACGGTACGCCCAGCGGGTTCAGGACGATATCTACCGGCGTACCGTTAGCATCGTGCGGCATATCTTCGATCGGGTTGATCTTAGAGATAACACCCTTGTTACCGTGACGACCTGCCATCTTGTCACCAGGCTGGATACGGCGTTTAACGGCCAGGTATACCTTAACAATCTTCAGCACGCCCGGTGCCAGATCGTCGCCTTGAGTGATTTTGCGGCGTTTCGCTTCGAGTTTTTTCTCGAACTCGTGTTTCAGTTCGTCGTACTGCTCAGCCAGCTGTTCCAGCTGATTTTGTTTCTCTTCGTCGGTCAGGCCCAGTTCCAGCCAGCGATCGCGCGGCAGTTTGTCGAGCTTCTCAGCTTCAACGCCACCGGAGACCAGTACCGCGTAGATACGACTGAACAGACCAGCTTCGAGGATCTGCAGTTCTTCAGACAGGTCTTTTTTGGCCTGCTTCAGCTGCATCTCTTCGATTTCCAGCGCACGTTTGTCTTTTTCTACGCCGTCACGGGTAAAGACCTGAACGTCGATAACGGTACCAGAGACACCGTTCGGTACGCGCAGAGAAGAGTCTTTAACGTCAGACGCTTTCTCACCGAAGATCGCACGCAGCAGTTTCTCTTCCGGCGTCAGCTGGGTTTCACCTTTCGGCGTGACCTTACCAACCAGAATGTCGCCGCCGGTCACTTCCGCACCGATATAAACGATACCGGACTCATCCAGTTTGGAGAGCGCAGCTTCACCCACGTTCGGGATATCAGCGGTGATCTCTTCCGGCCCCAGCTTGGTGTCACGAGACACGCATGCCAGTTCCTGAATGTGGATAGTGGTGAAACGGTCTTCCTGGACAACACGCTCGGATACGAGGATGGAGTCTTCGAAGTTGTAGCCGTTCCACGGCATGAACGCTACGCGCATGTTCTGACCCAGCGCCAGTTCACCGAGGTCGGTGGACGGGCCGTCTGCCAGCACGTCGCCGCGTTCAATTGGTTCGCCCAGGGACACGCAAGGCATCTGGTTGATGCAGGTGTTCTGGTTAGAACGGGTGTACTTGGTCAGGTTATAGATGTCGATACCTGCTTCGCCCGGGTACATCTCGTCTTCGTTAACTTTGATAACGATACGGGAAGCATCCACGTACTGAACGGTACCGCCACGTTTAGCCACCGCAGTAACACCGGAGTCAACGGCAACAGCACGCTCCATACCGGTACCAACCAGCGGCTTATCAGCGCGCAGAGTCGGAACCGCCTGACGTTGCATGTTCGCACCCATCAATGCACGGTTGGCGTCATCGTGTTCCAGGAACGGGATCAGGGACGCACCGACGGATACCACCTGCTGGGTGGATACGTCCATGTAGTCAACCTGATCACGGCTGAACAAGCTGGATTCGCCTTTACTACGGCAGGTAACCAGATCTTCTACAAAGTGGCCGTTTTCATCCAGGTTGGAGTTCGCCTGAGCGATAACGTAGTTGCCTTCTTCGATAGCAGACAGGTAGTGAATTTCGTCGGTAACCACACCGTCGGTCACTTTACGATACGGAGTCTCAAGGAAGCCGTATTCGTTAGTCTGTGCGTACACGGACAGGGAGTTGATCAGACCGATGTTCGGACCTTCAGGCGTTTCGATTGGACATACGCGACCGTAGTGGGTCGGGTGTACGTCTCGAACTTCGAAGCCTGCGCGCTCACGGGTCAGACCGCCTGGGCCGAGTGCAGAGATACGACGTTTGTGCGTAATCTCAGACAGCGGGTTGTTCTGGTCCATAAACTGAGACAGCTGGCTGGAACCAAAGAACTCTTTCACTGCTGCGGAAATCGGTTTGGCGTTGATCATATCCTGAGGCATCAGGGTATCCAGATCGCCCAGAGACAGACGCTCTTTAACCGCGCGCTCTACACGCACCAGGCCAACGCGGAACTGGTTTTCCGCCATTTCGCCAACGGAACGGATACGACGGTTGCCAAGGTGGTCGATATCATCGACTTCGCCTTTACCGTTACGGATATCGATGAGCTTCTTCATCACTTCGATGATGTCGTCTTTGCTCAGGATACCGGAACCTTCGATTTCGTCGCGCAGCAGAGAACGGTTGAACTTCATACGACCAACCGCGGACAGATCGTAGCGGTCTTCGGAGAAGAACAGGTTCTCGAACAGGCTTTCAGCGGCTTCGCGAGTCGGCGGCTCACCAGGGCGCATCATGCGGTAGATTTCTACCAGCGCGCTCAGACGATCGTTAGTCGGGTCGACGCGTACCGTTTCAGAGATGTACGGGCCGTGGTCCAGATCGTTGGTGAACAGCGTTTCGATACGCTTGTGGCCAGACTGGCTCAGCTTAGCCAGCAGATCCAGGCTCAGCTCCATGTTCGCCGGGCAGATCAGTTCGCCAGTCGCTTCATCGATATAGTCTTTAGCCGCCACTTTGCCCGCGATGTATTCAACCGGCACTTCGATATGCTTGATATCGTCTTTTTCCAGCTGACGGATGTGACGAGCCGTGATACGACGGCCTTTCTCAACGTACACTTTACCGTTGGCTTCGATATCGAAGGAGGCGGTTTCACCGCGCAGACGCTCCGGAATCAGCTCCATCTGCAGCTTGTTGTCGCGAATTTCAAAGACCACTTTTTCGAAGAACAGGTCAAGGATCTGCTCAGTGGTGTAATTCAGCGCGCGCAGGATGATGGTAGCCGGCAGCTTACGACGACGGTCGATACGAACGAACAGGTTGTCTTTCGGGTCGAATTCGAAGTCCAGCCAGGAACCGCGGTAAGGGATAATACGTGCGTTATACAGAACCTTACCGGAGGAGTGGGTCTTACCTTTGTCACTGTCAAAGAAGACGCCCGGGCTACGGTGCAGCTGAGAAACGATAACACGCTCGGTACCGTTAATGACAAAGGTACCGTTGTCGGTCATGAGCGGAATTTCGCCCATGTAGACTTCTTGTTCTTTAATGTCTTTGACGGTGCCTTCCGGCGCTTCGCGCTCGTAGATCACCAGACGCAGTTTTACGCGCAGCGGTGCAGAATAAGTCACGCCACGGATCTGACATTCTTTAACGTCAAAAACCGGTTCGCCCAGACGGTAGCTGACGTATTGCAGCTCGGAATTACCGCTGTAGCTCTGAATCGGGAATACGGAACGGAAAGCAGCTTCCAGACCATACTGCCCTTCAGGATCTTGCTCGATAAACTTCTGGAACGAGTCAAGCTGGATAGAAAGGAGATATGGAACATCCAGAACTTGTGGACGTTTACCAAAATCCTTACGAATACGTTTTTTCTCGGTATAGGAGTAAACCATAGGGTTCCTCAGCTCGCTGACAAGTCGACCCATCTGCCCGCAGAGGGCAGTTTTTTATGCAACACTATTTTGTTGACCGGAAAATGGAACACTTTCCGCAATGCCTGTTGCTATCACGCTTAAACCATTTCATTGCGATTTACACAGCCCAGGAACCCTAACCTGTCGCAGTATATTAAGTCGTCGATAGAAACAAGCATTGAGAGGCAAACCAGTAGTCAAACAGCGTGAAACGCTACTGGCGCCTTACAGCGCAAAAAGGCTGGTGACCAAAAAGTCACCAGCCTCAGCCTGATTTCTCAGGCTGCAACCGGAAGGGTTGGCTTATTTAACTTCAACTTCAGCGCCAGCTTCTTCCAGAGATTTTTTCAGAGCTTCAGCGTCGTCTTTGCTGATGCCTTCTTTCAGTGCAGCCGGAGCAGATTCTACCAGGTCTTTAGCTTCTTTCAGACCCAGGCCAGTTGCGCCACGTACTGCTTTGATAACAGCAACTTTGTTAGCGCCAGCAGCTTTCAGAATTACGTCGAATTCAGTTTTTTCTTCAGCAGCTTCAACCGGGCCAGCAGCTACAGCTACAGCAGCAGCAGCGGAAACACCGAATTTTTCTTCCATTGCAGAGATCAGCTCAACAACGTCCATTACGGACATAGCGGATACTGCTTCAATGATTTGATCTTTAGTGATAGACATTTAAATTGTTCCTGAATATCAGAATAAGTTTATACGTAAGCGAATGCTTTACAAAGATAACTGCGATTAAGCAGCTTCTTTCGCATCGCGTACAGCAGCCAGAGTACGAACCAGTTTGCCAGCCGAAGCTTCTTTCATGGTTGCCATCAGGCGTGCAATTGCTTCTTCGTAGGTCGGCAGAGTTGCCAGGCGGTCGATCTGCGACGCCGGGATCAGCTCACCTTCAAAGGCAGCGGCTTTGACCTCAAATTTTGCATTCGCTTTCGCGAACTCTTTGAACAGACGAGCAGCAGCGCCCGGGTGTTCCATAGAGTATGCAATCAGGGTCGGACCAACAAACGTGTCTTTCAGGCACTCGAACTGAGTACCTTCAACGACGCGGCGCAGCAGGGTGTTACGAACAACACGCATGTATACGCCAGCTTCACGACCTGCTTTACGCAGTTCAGTCATTTTATCTACAGTTACGCCACGGGAATCCGCAACTACTGCAGACAGCGCGCCTTTGGCTACTTCGCTGACTTCAGCAACAATCGCTTGTTTGTCTTGAAGATTTAAAGCCATTAGCTTTGCTCCTGGATGTTTGCCAGAGCCTATGCTCTGGAACTCACTTCACTCAATTCAACGAAAAGAGCGTCTAAATACGGTGAGCAGAAACAAGCCAGAATATCCAAAAATAATCTTAGCGTTCTGTCACCGTCTACGCAGGGGATTAAGTTTCTTGCGAAACACCTGCGGTCTTCGACGGAGGCCTGGATAGGCCAGGCTCCAACGAACAAATTCTTCCTATGACTTCGTCCTTCGAACCGCAGCGGCGTTATCTGCTCTCGTTCACACCGGTCATGTAGTTAACTACACTCCCGGTGATTCACTCGATTACTGCCTTGCTGCAATTCAAATGACTCGCATAGCGTCTGTCTTATTGACAGAATCGTGGGGGTAAGATTGTAGACAAAATCACCGCCCACGTAAAGGCATTAGTTTGCAGAAGCGTTCAGGCCAGCCTGATCTACTGCAACACCTGCACCCATGGTGGTGGAGATGCTAACTTTCTTGATGTACACGCCTTTCGCCTGAGTCGGTTTTGCTTTTTTCAGCGCAACCAGCAGAGCTTCCAGGTTTTCTTTCAGTTTGTCAGCGTCAAAGTCCACTTTACCGATGGTGGTGTGGATGATGCCGTTTTTGTCGTTACGGTAACGAACCTGACCTGCTTTCGCGTTTTTAACCGCTTCAGCAACGTTCGGCGTTACGGTACCTACTTTCGGGTTCGGCATCAGGCCACGCGGACCCAGAACCTGACCCAGCTGGCCAACAACGCGCATTGCATCCGGGGAAGCAATAACAACGTCAAAGTTCATTTCGCCTTTTTTGATCTGCTCAGCCAGATCTTCCATACCTACCAGCTCAGCGCCTGCAGCT
The DNA here is from genome assembly GCF_020526085.1 of Klebsiella africana. Lineage (NCBI taxonomy): Bacteria > Pseudomonadati > Pseudomonadota > Gammaproteobacteria > Enterobacterales > Enterobacteriaceae > Klebsiella > Klebsiella africana. Next base: position 4,975,496 of record NZ_CP084874.1, read on the forward strand.
TTAGCAGCTTCAGCGTTTGCGCCCTGGGTAAATACGGCTACGCGAACGGAACGGCCAGTACCGTGCGGCAGTACAGTTGCGCCACGGACGTTCTGGTCAGATTTACGCGCGTCGATGCCGAGGTTAACGGCAACGTCTACGCTTTCGGTAAATTTAGCGGTGGCCAGCTCTTTCAGCAGAGCGATGGCTTCGTTGATGTCGTACTGTTTAGTTGCATCAACTTTCTCACGGATCACGCGCATGCGCTTGGTCAGTTTAGCCATTTCTTAGTCCTCCACTACCAGGCCCATGGAACGTGCAGTACCTTCGATGGAGCGAGTCATCGCTTCAATGTCGGCACCAGTCATGTCGGCAGCTTTGGTCTGCGCGATTTCCTGCAGCTGAGCGCGGGAGATTTTACCCACTTTATCTTTGTTCGGCTTACCGGAACCAGACTTGATGCCTGCAGCTTTCTTCAGCAGAACAGCAGCCGGCGGAGTCTTGGTAACAAAGGTAAAGGAACGGTCAGCGTAAACGGTGATAACAACCGGGATCGGCAGACCTTTCTCCAGGGAATCAGTTTTGGCGTTGAACGCTTTGCAGAATTCCATGATGTTCACGCCCTGCTGACCCAGTGCTGGGCCGACCGGCGGGCTCGGGTTCGCCATACCAGCTGCAACCTGCAGCTTGACGTAGGCTTGGACTTTCTTAGCCATTCTTAAATCCTCAAATTGGGTATTAACGCTTCAGAGAAGCTCCCCGTGATTAAACATCGTTTTACGGGCCGGGCCCATAAAAACAAAAGGCGCGAAATTGTATGCCAATTTCGCGCCCTATGCAACGATTAAATCGCTGCTTTTTTGATCGCCGGCTTACGCCTTCTCAACCTGGCTGAAGTCCAGTTCTACCGGGGTCGCGCGACCGAAGATAGAAACGGAAACTTTCAGGCGAGACTTCTCGTAGTCCACTTCTTCAACCACGCCGTTAAAGTCAGCGAACGGACCGTCGTTAACACGAACCATTTCACCCGGTTCAAACAGCGTTTTCGGACGCGGCTTATCGCCAACCTGCTGCAGGCGGTTCATGATAGCGTCGACTTCTTTGTCGCTGATCGGCGCCGGACGGTCAGAGGTGCCGCCGATGAAGCCCATCACGCGCGGTACGCTGCGCACCAGGTGCCAGCTTGCGTCGTTCATGACCATCTGAACAAGGACATAGCCCGGGAAGAATTTACGTTCGCTTTTGCGACGCTGGCCGCCACGGATCTCAACCACTTCTTCGGTCGGAACCATGACTTCGCCAAACAACTCTTCCATGTTGTGTAATTTGATATGTTCACGCAGCGACGTGGCTACGCGACCTTCAAAACCGGAAAACGCCTGAACGACGTACCAGCGCTTTTTAGGAGCTTCAGACATCTCAGAACCTCAGGCCAGTGATAAAGGAGACCAGGCGAACCAGAATACCATCCAGTCCCCACAGGATCAGTGACATTACTGCAGTCACGGCAGCAACAATCAGCGTAGTATGCAGCGTTTCCTGGCGAGTCGGCCAAATCACTTTACGAACTTCGGTTCTCGCTTCGCGAGCAAAAGCAACGGTCGCCTTACCTTTCGTCGTCAACAGCGCGACGCCACCGGCAGCAGCAATAAGAATAACCACGGCCAGCGCACGCACCGCCAGCATAATGTCGCGATAAAGGAAGTTGCCCACGATCGCCACGATCAGCAGCACGGCAACGATAATCCACTTCATCGCTTCCAGGCCGCGCCCGCTCCCTTGAGCTTCGGTATTCGCACTCATAAACCAACCTGTCAGAAGTATTCTACAAACAATTTCACCCCGCGGGGGCGAGGCGATCCAAACCGAAATTAAGTTTCGGATTATACACTTAACTATTCAAATTGCTTCAATGTTGACGGTCGTGTCACCCCTGCCCTGCTGTTGCAAAAAAGGAGTTGATTGGCCGTCGCCCTGACGCTCGAATGGTTTGGTGTATAAACGCCCTCTTCAGAGCCTGTCTCAGCAATGATTATGACAAATAAAATCACTGATGAGCCAGGTTCTGGTGTGAAAGCGTGCAAAAAGGGCATCAAATGATGCCCTTTTATTGCGCATTGCGTCAAATGTTATCAGCAATTAGCCGAGAACTTTAGCAACCACGCCCGCGCCAACGGTACGACCGCCTTCACGGATTGCGAAACGCAGACCATCGTCCATCGCGATCGGGTGGATCAGGGTAACAACCATTTTGATGTTGTCGCCCGGCATTACCATCTCTACGCCTTCCGGCAGTTCGATGGTGCCAGTCACGTCAGTAGTACGGAAGTAGAACTGCGGACGGTAGCCTTTGAAGAACGGAGTATGACGGCCGCCTTCGTCTTTGGACAGGATGTACACTTCAGATTCGAACTTGGTGTGCGGGTTGATGGTGCCCGGCTTAGCCAGTACCTGACCACGTTCGATTTCTTCACGTTTGATACCACGCAGCAGAACACCTACGTTCTCACCAGCACGGCCTTCGTCCAGCAGTTTGCGGAACATTTCAACGCCAGTACAGGTGGTTTTCGCGGTTTCTTTGATACCAACGATTTCAACTTCTTCACCTACTTTGATGATACCGCGCTCTACACGACCGGTAACAACGGTACCACGACCGGAGATGGAGAATACGTCTTCGATCGGCAGCAGGAACGGCTTGTCAATCGCACGCTCTGGTTCCGGGATATAGGTATCCAGGTGGCCAGCCAGTTCGATGATTTTCGCTTCCCACTCTGCGTCGCCTTCCAGCGCTTTCAGAGCAGAACCACGAACGATCGGAGTGTCGTCGCCCGGGAAATCGTACTGAGACAGCAGTTCACGAACTTCCATCTCAACCAGTTCCAGCAGCTCTTCGTCATCAACCATGTCGCATTTGTTCAGGAACACGATGATGTACGGAACGCCTACCTGACGACCCAGCAGGATGTGCTCACGAGTCTGCGGCATCGGGCCGTCAGTCGCAGCAACAACCAGGATCGCGCCATCCATCTGCGCAGCACCGGTGATCATGTTTTTAACATAGTCGGCGTGGCCCGGGCAGTCTACGTGTGCGTAGTGGCGAGTCGGGGTGTCATATTCAACGTGAGAGGTGTTGATGGTGATACCACGAGCTTTTTCTTCCGGCGCGTTATCGATCTGGTCGAATGCGCGAGCGGAACCACCGTAGGTTTTAGCCAGAACGGTAGTGATGGCAGCGGTCAGCGTTGTTTTACCATGGTCAACGTGGCCGATAGTACCGACGTTAACGTGCGGTTTTGTACGTTCAAACTTTTCTTTAGACATCGATTGTCCCTCTAAGACACGGATAAATCGGTGATATCACCACATCAACCAGGCAACATGCCCGACTTGTTGAATGAAAATAACAGAAGAGAAACAGGGAAGGAGAGAAAAGAAGTGGTGCTGATACCCAGAGTCGAACTGGGGACCTCACCCTTACCAAGGGTGCGCTCTACCAACTGAGCCATATCAGCACGTCTGGAGCGGGCAGCGGGAATCGAACCCGCATCATCAGCTTGGAAGGCTGAGGTAATAGCCATTATACGATGCCCGCATCCTGAAACTCGGCTACCCAGTTCTTTCTGTAATACTAAAGAGACTGCTCTCCTTAGTATTGAGCTGATTAGTTTACCCAACCAACTCCGGCTACGCAAAGCGTCGCCAGAAAGTGGTGGTGGGGGAAGGATTCGAACCTTCGAAGTCGATGACGGCAGATTTACAGTCTGCTCCCTTTGGCCGCTCGGGAACCCCACCCAAATTGTTATGGTGCCGACTACCGGAATCGAACTGGTGACCTACTGATTACAAGTCAGTTGCTCTACCTACTGAGCTAAGTCGGCATCAAGTAGCGCGCATTCTAGGGAGAGGAGCGCATTCATGCAACTAAAAATTTGCATAAAACGTTCTCTTGCTCACATTTTGTGCTCTTACGCGAAAAAACGGTGTAATTTCAAACAGAGGAGTGCAAATATTCGCCAGCAACCCGGCTCATCGGAGTGGGTTTCGGTCATCCGCGATCACCCTGGATACATCTGACGGCTGATAGAAAGGTAACAGGCCATGAGCACCGTCCAGCGAGCAAAGGACATTTTTGCAATGAATAACAAACTTATTCCTCTCTTGTGATGCTGGCGCGAGAAAGCAGCATTCGATGAGTTTTTTTCTTATTATTCCCGGCAATCTGGTGTTACCCTCCTGCCCATTGTCCTGATTAACTCGTGTGAAGCATCGCCGTTTCAACGTATTCGGTGATGGTAAGAACATGCTTATGAGCCAAAAAGAGCAGACGTTAATGACACCGTACCTACAATTTAACCGCCACCAATGGGCTGCACTTCGTGATTCTGTCCCGATGACATTAACCGAGGAAGAAATCACGCGGTTAAAAGGCATCAACGAAGATCTCTCTCTGGAAGAGGTTGCCGAGATCTATTTGCCGCTGTCGCGTTTGCTCAACTTCTATATCAGTTCTAATCTGCGTCGTCAGGCTGTCCTCGAACAATTTCTTGGCACTAACGGTCAACGAATTCCCTATATTATTAGTATCGCCGGCAGCGTTGCGGTAGGAAAAAGCACCACCGCTCGTGTACTGCAGGCCTTGCTTAGCCGCTGGCCAGAGCATCGCCATGTCGAACTCATTACCACTGACGGATTCTTGCACCCTAACTCGGTTTTGAAAGAACGTGGGTTAATGAAGAAGAAAGGCTTTCCGCAGTCCTATGATATGCATCGACTGGTCAAGTTTGTCTCCGATCTCAAATCAGGGGTACCACAGGCAACCGCCCCGGTTTATTCCCATCTGATTTATGATGTTATTCCCGATGGCGACAAAACCGTCGCACAACCGGATATTTTAATTCTTGAAGGACTCAATGTTCTGCAAAGTGGAATGGATTATCCACATGATCCCCATCATGTATTTGTGTCCGATTTTGTCGACTTTTCTATTTATGTCGACGCCCCGGAAGAATTATTGAAAACCTGGTATATCAACCGTTTCCTCAAATTCCGGGAAGGGGCCTTTACCGATCCAGATTCGTATTTTCACAATTACGCCAAGCTATCTAAGGAAGAAGCAGTGGATATTGCCACTTCGCTATGGAATGAGATTAACTTACTAAATCTAAAAGAAAATATCCTGCCAACACGGGAGCGAGCCAGCCTGATTATGACCAAGAGTGCCAATCACTCAGTGAATCAGGTACGCTTACGTAAATAACGAAAAGGGAGCCGAAGCTCCCTTTTTTATTCTGCACTGCGCAATGATATTTCACCACCCACCCAGGCTTTTATTACACCATCCTGCTCCAGCAATAGTGCGCCCTGGGCGTCAATGCCACGCGAAATTCCGTAAATTTCTTTATCACCGATAATCAATTTTACAGGGCGATGAATAAAGTTATCCAGTTTTTCCCAGCGCGGTAGATAAGGAGCCAACCCTTCCTGCTCGAACAGCTCCAGTCCCAGGCGCAGCTCTTTAATCAGGCGCGCGGCGAGGAGGTTACGGTCGATGACCACCCCCGCTTCCTGAAGGCTGATCCATCCCTGATTGACGACATCAGACTCCACGCGACGCATCACAAGGTTGATACCCGCGCCGCTGACGATTTGTGCGGCATCGCCCGTTTTCCCCGTCAGTTCCACGAGGATCCCTGACAGCTTACGATCCTGCAGGTAAATATCGTTTGGCCATTTCACGCGAACCTGTTCGGCCCCAAGCTGCTGCAGAACTTCAGCGATCACAATACCGATCACCAGGCTTAGGCCAATAGCCGCCGCCGGCCCCTGCTCCAGACGCCAGTACATTGAGAGATAGAGATTCGCGCCAAAGGGAGAAAACCATTTTCGGCCTCGCCGGCCTCGGCCTGCCTGCTGATATTCAGCCACACAGGCATCGCCGGATGTCAGCTCATCCAGCCTGTCCAGTAAATATTGATTAGTGGAGTCAATCACGGGGAGGACTGTCACTCGGCCATGTTCAATCTGTTGGGAAATCTTTTTCTCATCCAACAGGTGAATTGGCTCTGGTAGACTGTAACCCTTGCCTGGCACAGTAAACACATCGACTCCCCAGTCGCGTAGGGTCTGGATATGCTTATTAATCGCCGCCCGGCTCATGCCTAACTGCTCGCCAAGCTGTTCGCCAGAGTGAAACTCACCATCAGCAAGGATAGAAATTAGCGTTAAAGGGATAGTATGGTCTTTCACGCAATGCTCTCCTCTGCGTTGACTTCACCATGCGTGCCAATGAAGCGCACCTCCGGCTGAAGCCATACATTGAATTTCGCACCCACCTGCTGGCGAACGTAATGGGCAAGCTTTATCACATCCTCGCTGGTCGCTTGATCTTCATTAATCAGTACCAGCGCTTGCTGTCGATGGACGGCCGCGCCGCCGATGCGTTGTCCTTTGAGCTCACATTGATCGATTAGCCAGCCAGCGGCCAGCTTAACGCTGCCATTTGGCTGCGGATAGTGCGGTGCAAGAGGGAATTGGGTCAGCAGTGCTTCAGCAACCTGAGCGCTGACGATCGGGTTCTTAAAGAAGCTTCCGGCATTACCGTTAATCCTTGGATCCGGCAATTTAGTCATTCGCATATGACAGACCGCATCGAATACCTGCTGTGGGGTGACAGTCTGCGGATCGAGACGCGTTAAATCACCGTAACTCAGTACAGGCTGCCATGCTTTCGCTAACGTTAAGCCAATCGCGACGATGGCGTAGCGATCCTGGTATTCATGTTTGAAGATACTATCGCGATAGCCAAAACGGCATTCCGCCGCTGAAAGACGTTGCTTACGCCCGGTTTCCAGCTCAACGCAGTCAACATATTCGCAAACCCGCTGTAGCTCAACACCGTAAGCGCCAATATTCTGGATCGGCGATGATCCTGCGCATCCAGGGATTAATGCCAGATTTTCCAGACCTGGCATCGCATGCTGTAGTGTGAACTGCACCAGTTGATGCCAGTTTTCGCCGGCACCGACGTGCAAGCGCCAGGCTTCTGGCGTTTCGCTCACCTCGATCCCCATAATCCGGTTGAGGATCACCGTACCGGCATAGTCATTCAGAAACAGGACATTACTACCTTCCCCAAGGATCAGCGTGGGTTCGCCTGCCGCGACAGCGGTTTGCCAGGCGCTTAGCAACTGTTGCTCAGTTTCGGCGCGTACTATCGTCTTAGCGGAGCGCTCAATGCCAAAGGTATTCCAGGGTTTGAGGGAGTGGTTCATAGTGGCTTCCTGATGCAAAATCGGCGTTAGTTTACCGTATCTGGCGGGGGAAGGCTTGCCTGATTGCAGGGGCAATAACATTGCGGGGCGTTAGCGGTGATGATGTGGTGTACCGGTGCGTGCTACAGAACGCGACAGGCCCGTAGCCCCGGTAAGCGCAGCGCCACCGGGGAGGCATACCGGCACGCTGGCCGGACGACAGAAACGCAAAAAGCCCATCCGGCAGGATGGGCTCTTCACTTGTTTGATGCCTGGCAGTTCCCTACTCTCACATGGGGAGACCCCACACTACCATCGGCGCTACGGCGTTTCACTTCTGAGTTCGGCATGGGGTCAGGTGGGACCACCGCGCTAGTGCCGCCAGGCAAATTCTATTTTATCAACACGTCTCACGGACGCATCGATTAATCTGTATCAGAGCTGAAAATTCTCTCAATCCGCCAAAACATCTTCGGCGTTGTAAGGTTAAGCCTCACGGTTCATTAGTACCGGTTAGCTCAACGCATCGCTGCGCTTACACACCCGGCCTATCAACGTCGTCGTCTTCAACGTTCCTTCAGGAGACTTATAGTCTCAGGGAGAACTCATCTCGGGGCAAGTTTCGTGCTTAGATGCTTTCAGCACTTATCTCTTCCGCATTTAGCTACCGGGCAGTGCCATTGGCATGACAACCCGAACACCAGTGATGCGTCCACTCCGGTCCTCTCGTACTAGGAGCAGCCCCCCTCAATTCTCCAGCGCCCACGGCAGATAGGGACCGAACTGTCTCACGACGTTCTAAACCCAGCTCGCGTACCACTTTAAATGGCGAACAGCCATACCCTTGGGACCTACTTCAGCCCCAGGATGTGATGAGCCGACATCGAGGTGCCAAACACCGCCGTCGATATGAACTCTTGGGCGGTATCAGCCTGTTATCCCCGGAGTACCTTTTATCCGTTGAGCGATGGCCCTTCCATTCAGAACCACCGGATCACTATGACCTGCTTTCGCACCTGCTCGCGCCGTCACGCTCGCAGTCAAGCTAGCTTATGCCATTGCACTAACCTCCTGATGTCCGACCAGGATTAGCTAACCTTCGTGCTCCTCCGTTACGCTTTGGGAGGAGACCGCCCCAGTCAAACTACCCACCAGACACTGTCCGCAACCCGGATTACGGGTCGACGTTAGAACATCAAACATTAAAGGGTGGTATTTCAAGGTTGGCTCCACGCAGACTGGCGTCCACGCTTCAAAGCCTCCCACCTATCCTACACATCAAGGCTCAATGTTCAGTGTCAAGCTATAGTAAAGGTTCACGGGGTCTTTCCGTCTTGCCGCGGGTACACTGCATCTTCACAGCGAGTTCAATTTCACTGAGTCTCGGGTGGAGACAGCCTGGCCATCATTACGCCATTCGTGCAGGTCGGAACTTACCCGACAAGGAATTTCGCTACCTTAGGACCGTTATAGTTACGGCCGCCGTTTACCGGGGCTTCGATCAAGAGCTTCTCCTTACGGATAACCCCATCAATTAACCTTCCGGCACCGGGCAGGCGTCACACCGTATACGTCCACTTTCGTGTTTGCACAGTGCTGTGTTTTTAATAAACAGTTGCAGCCAGCTGGTATCTTCGACTGGTCTCAGCTCCGTCCGCAGGGACTTCACCTACACACCAGCGTGCCTTCTCCCGAAGTTACGGCACCATTTTGCCTAGTTCCTTCACCCGAGTTCTCTCAAGCGCCTTGGTATTCTCTACCTGACCACCTGTGTCGGTTTGGGGTACGATTTAATGTTACCTGATGCTTAGAGGCTTTTCCTGGAAGCAGGGCATCTGTCACTTCAGTACCGTGGTACCTCGTCATCACACCTCAGCCTTGATTATCCGGATTTGCCTGGATAACCAGCCTACATGCTTAAACCGGGACAACCGTCGCCCGGATGACATAGCCTTCTCCGTCCCCCCTTCGCAGTAACACCAAGTACAGGAATATTAACCTGTTTCCCATCGACTACGCCTTTCGGCCTCGCCTTAGGGGTCGACTCACCCTGCCCCGATTAACGTTGGACAGGAACCCTTGGTCTTCCGGCGAGCGGGCTTTTCACCCGCTTTATCGTTACTTATGTCAGCATTCGCACTTCTGATACCTCCAGCAACCCTCACAGGTCACCTTCGCAGGCTTACAGAACGCTCCCCTACCCAACAACACATAGTGTCGCTGCCGCAGCTTCGGTGCATGGTTTAGCCCCGTTACATCTTCCGCGCAGGCCGACTCGACCAGTGAGCTATTACGCTTTCTTTAAATGATGGCTGCTTCTAAGCCAACATCCTGGCTGTCTGGGCCTTCCCACATCGTTTCCCACTTAACCATGACTTTGGGACCTTAGCTGGCGGTCTGGGTTGTTTCCCTCTTCACGACGGACGTTAGCACCCGCCGTGTGTCTCCCGTGATAACATTCTTCGGTATTCGTAGTTTGCATCGGGTTGGTAAGTCGGGATGACCCCCTAGCCGAAACAGTGCTCTACCCCCGAAGATGAATTCACGAGGCGCTACCTAAATAGCTTTCGGGGAGAACCAGCTATCTCCCGGTTTGATTGGCCTTTCACCCCCAGCCACAAGTCATCCGCTAATTTTTCAACATTAGTCGGTTCGGTCCTCCAGTTAGTGTTACCCAACCTTCAACCTGCCCATGGCTAGATCACCGGGTTTCGGGTCTATACCCTGCAACTTAACGCCCAGTTAAGACTCGGTTTCCCTGCGGCTCCCCTATACGGTTAACCTTGCTACAGAATATAAGTCGCTGACCCATTATACAAAAGGTACGCAGTCACACCCGAAGGTGCTCCCACTGCTTGTACGTACACGGTTTCAGGTTCTTTTTCACTCCCCTCGCCGGGGTTCTTTTCGCCTTTCCCTCACGGTACTGGTTCACTATCGGTCAGTCAGGAGTATTTAGCCTTGGAGGATGGTCCCCCCATATTCAGACAGGATACCACGTGTCCCGCCCTACTCTTCGAGTTCACAACCTGTGCATTTTGGTGTACGGGACTATCACCCTGTACCGTCGGACTTTCCAGACCGTTCCACTAACACACAAGCTGATTCAGACTCTGGGCTGCTCCCCGTTCGCTCGCCGCTACTGGGGGAATCTCGGTTGATTTCTTTTCCTCGGGGTACTTAGATGTTTCAGTTCCCCCGGTTCGCCTCGTTAACCTATGTATTCAGTTAACGATAGTGTGACGGATCACACTGGGTTTCCCCATTCGGACATCGCCGGTTATAACGGTTCATATCACCTTACCGACGCTTTTCGCAGATTAGCACGTCCTTCATCGCCTCTGACTGCCAGGGCATCCACCGTGTACGCTTAGTCGCTTAACCTCACAACCCGAAGATGTCTTCAGATTGCGAAAATTTGAGAGACTCGAACACACTTAAACAGTGTGTCGTTTCAATTTTCAGCTTGATCCAGATTTTTAAAGAGCAAAACTTCGCAGTGCACCTTTTCAGGTTCACTCTGAAGTTTTCTTGTGTTCGCAGTAAAGATGGTGGAGCTATGCGGGATCGAACCGCAGACCTCCTGCGTGCAAAGCAGGCGCTCTCCCAGCTGAGCTATAGCCCCATCGAATGAATCTCTTTAACCTTAATTCGTTTTCGGGCGCGGCGTGGTGAAGCGAAGCATACTGAAGTATGCGAGCTTTGCCACAACAAAGCACGAGAGCGAATTTGGTAGGCCTGAGTGGACTTGAACCACCGACCTCACCCTTATCAGGGGTGCGCTCTAACCACCTGAGCTACAAGCCTGCAGAGATTACTTACTGCTCTATTTTCATCAGACAATCTGTGTGAGCACTACAAAGGCAGGTTCTTTAAGGTAAGGAGGTGATCCAACCGCAGGTTCCCCTACGGTTACCTTGTTACGACTTCACCCCAGTCATGAATCACAAAGTGGTAAGCGCCCTCCCGAAGGTTAAGCTACCTACTTCTTTTGCAACCCACTCCCATGGTGTGACGGGCGGTGTGTACAAGGCCCGGGAACGTATTCACCGTAGCATTCTGATCTACGATTACTAGCGATTCCGACTTCATGGAGTCGAGTTGCAGACTCCAATCCGGACTACGACATACTTTATGAGGTCCGCTTGCTCTCGCGAGGTCGCTTCTCTTTGTATATGCCATTGTAGCACGTGTGTAGCCCTGGTCGTAAGGGCCATGATGACTTGACGTCATCCCCACCTTCCTCCAGTTTATCACTGGCAGTCTCCTTTGAGTTCCCGGCCGGACCGCTGGCAACAAAGGATAAGGGTTGCGCTCGTTGCGGGACTTAACCCAACATTTCACAACACGAGCTGACGACAGCCATGCAGCACCTGTCTCACAGTTCCCGAAGGCACCAAAGCATCTCTGCTAAGTTCTGTGGATGTCAAGACCAGGTAAGGTTCTTCGCGTTGCATCGAATTAAACCACATGCTCCACCGCTTGTGCGGGCCCCCGTCAATTCATTTGAGTTTTAACCTTGCGGCCGTACTCCCCAGGCGGTCGATTTAACGCGTTAGCTCCGGAAGCCACGCCTCAAGGGCACAACCTCCAAATCGACATCGTTTACGGCGTGGACTACCAGGGTATCTAATCCTGTTTGCTCCCCACGCTTTCGCACCTGAGCGTCAGTCTTTGTCCAGGGGGCCGCCTTCGCCACCGGTATTCCTCCAGATCTCTACGCATTTCACCGCTACACCTGGAATTCTACCCCCCTCTACAAGACTCTAGCCTGCCAGTTTCGAATGCAGTTCCCAGGTTGAGCCCGGGGATTTCACATCCGACTTGACAGACCGCCTGCGTGCGCTTTACGCCCAGTAATTCCGATTAACGCTTGCACCCTCCGTATTACCGCGGCTGCTGGCACGGAGTTAGCCGGTGCTTCTTCTGCGGGTAACGTCAATCAACAAGGTTATTAACCTTATTGCCTTCCTCCCCGCTGAAAGTGCTTTACAACCCGAAGGCCTTCTTCACACACGCGGCATGGCTGCATCAGGCTTGCGCCCATTGTGCAATATTCCCCACTGCTGCCTCCCGTAGGAGTCTGGACCGTGTCTCAGTTCCAGTGTGGCTGGTCATCCTCTCAGACCAGCTAGGGATCGTCGCCTAGGTGAGCCGTTACCCCACCTACTAGCTAATCCCATCTGGGCACATCTGATGGCATGAGGCCCGAAGGTCCCCCACTTTGGTCTTGCGACGTTATGCGGTATTAGCTACCGTTTCCAGTAGTTATCCCCCTCCATCAGGCAGTTTCCCAGACATTACTCACCCGTCCGCCGCTCGTCACCCGAGAGCAAGCTCTCTGTGCTACCGCTCGACTTGCATGTGTTAGGCCTGCCGCCAGCGTTCAATCTGAGCCATGATCAAACTCTTCAATTTAAGTTTGATGCTCGTGAATTAAACTTCGTAATGAATTACGTATGTTCACTCAGAGACTTGGTATTCATTTTTCGTCCGAGGACGTTAAGAATCCATGTCACTTTGAGTGCCCACACAGATTGTCTGATAAATTGTTAAAGAGCAGTGCCGCTTCGTTTTTCGCTGCGGCGCGGGGTGTGCATATTACGCTTTCCCGCTGCAGAGTCAAGCATTTATTTTTGCTTTTCTCTGTGAGGTTCTCACCGTAACCCCGCTGACCCGGCGGCTTGTTTGCCGTTGTTCCGTGTCAGTGGAGGCGCATTATAGGGAGTAATTCTGAGGTGACAAGGGGAAATTCAAAAAAACTTTTCGTTCGCTCGCTTTTCCATCAAGACGCTGTTTAAACGCCCTGTTTGCCGATCATTTGTGCGATTTCCCGAGCAAATCGGGATACCTGTTGCCAGTCGGTATAGACCACTTCTTTACGGGTATCCGTTTCCCCCCCAGTCATTTTCATAATCAAACGGATCATAAACCGATCGTACCAACTGTAGCGCGGGTAGCGCAGCGCGCCGGCAAACACCGCGCAGCTCTGTGGCTGCCACGGCGAGTTCAGCAGAAACTTACGCGTATAGCTGTTGGTCTGCGGCGTGCGCTTCTCGGGTTTACGCGCCACCAGGTTAACTGAAAAGAATGCCCCCGGTAGCGCCTGCAATGATGCCAGATGCTTTTTCACAAAGCGGTCCACCGCCGGATGAAAGTGCCCGTAGCGAATCGACGCGCCAATGACCACCCGATCGTAGTGATGCCATTCAACGACATCGGTACGGTTCAGGTTCAAGGTATCCGCGTCGATGCCCAGCTCTTTCAGCTCGGAGGCGAGAAAAGAAGCGATTTCACGGGTCTGCCCGTCGCGGGTGGAGAAAAGAATTAAAGTTTTCACGAGCACTCCTGTTATTCGCGCCAGAAAGTGGGGGTAAAGAGCACCAGTAAGGTGAACACTTCCAGACGACCAAACAGCATATTAGCAATCAGGATCCATTTCGCGACCGGATTCATGGTGGCAAAGTTGTCCGCGACAACGCCGAGCCCAGGCCCGAGGTTGTTCAATGTCGCTACCACGGAGGCGAAAGCAGAGAAGTCATCCACCCCAGTGGCGATAATAGCCAGCATGCTAATGATAAAGACCAGCGCATAGGCGGAGAAAAATCCCCATACCGCTTCCAGAATACGTTCCGGCAGCGCGCGGTTACCTAATTTAATGCTATACACCGCATTCGGGTGAACCAGCCGCTTTAGCTCACGGTTGCCCTGCTTGAACAGCAACAGGATACGGATCACTTTTAATCCACCACCCGTGGAACCGGCGCAGCCGCCGATAAATGCAGAGCACAGCAGTAGCACCGGCAGGAACAGCGGCCAGCGCGCTATGCTATCGGTGGTGAATCCTGCGGTGGTCGCCATTGACACTACCTGGAAAAACGCCTGGTTCAGCGTCGTCAACACCGAGCCGTACACGTTATGAAGCCATAGCACCAGCGTACAGACGATGACCAGCGTCAACTGGACACCAATGAACATGCGAAACTCAGGATCACGCCAGTACACTTTCAGGCTGCGACCGCTCAACAACGAAAAATGCAGACCGTAGTTACAGCCGGAGATCAGCAAGAAGATGGCAATGATGGAGTTGATCATCGGGCTGTTGAAATAGCCGACGCTGGCATCATGCGTCGAGAAACCGCCGATGGCGATAGTAGCGAAGCTGTGCCCGATCGCATCGAACGCCGGCATACCGGCAAACCAAAGTGCTAATGCGCAGGCGATCGTGAGTAACACATAGATGAGCCATAATGTCTTCGCCGTCTCGGCGATACGCGGACGCATCTTGTTATCCTTCAGCGGGCCGGGCATTTCCGCGCGATAGAGCTGCATCCCCCCGACGCCGAGGATAGGCAGAATCGCGACCGCCAGCACAATGATCCCCATGCCGCCGAACCATTGCAGCATCTGCCGGTAAAAGAGGATTGCATGGGGTAACGAATCCAGCCCCACCAGGGTGGTCGCCCCGGTTGTCGTCAGGCCGGAAAATGACTCGAAGAAGGCATCGGTCACCGTCAGGTTCGGCTGTTCGGCGAAAATAAAGGGCAAGGCCCCCACGCTCCCCAGCACGGTCCAGAACAGCACCACGATCAGAAACCCTTCACGGGATTTCAGCTCGCCTTTTTGTTTACGATTCGGCCACCACAGCATGGAGCCGATCGCCAGAGCGACAAAGAAGGTTTGAGTGAAGGCCCGTCCCGCACCATCGCGATATATCAGGGCCACTAATCCCGGGACGATCATCGTCCCCGAAAACAAGATGACCAGCAGTCCAACGATTCGGGTTATGGCGCGAAAATGCATCTCTGGCGCTTCCTTTGATAGGCAAAAAAACAGAGGGGATTATTCGTCAATCTTCAGTAATTGCAATGAACCACGACTAAAATCAGCCAGTTTTGCTGAAAAAGCCGCCACTTCAGCCTGGGGAAGCGCCACGCGCAGCCGAACCGACGCCAGATATTCGCTTTCGACTACGCGCCCGGAAAATTGGGCGAGCAGCGCTTCGACACCGGCCAGTTGCCCATACTCACATTGCAAAGTATATGCCGTTAACGGCGTCTTGCGCTGCGTCGTCAACTGCGCCAGCGCCTGATGAACCCCGCCGCCATAGGCCTTCACCAGACCGCCGGTGCCCAGCAGGATACCACCGTAGTAACGCACGACGACAGCGGTTATCTCGCCGACGCCGCACCCCATCAGTTGCGCCAGCATCGGTTTACCCGCCGTCCCCGCCGGTTCGCCATCGTCAGAAAACCCCAGCTGTTGCGAATCATCAGGCGGCCCGGCGACCCACGCCACGCAGTGGTGGCGGGCATCAGGGTGATCCGCTCTGACGGACTCGACAAAAGCTTTTGCCGCCGCCACGCCGTCGGTATGCGCCAACAGCGTGATAAAACGGCTTTTTTTAATCTCCTCAACGACGGTAACCGGCGCCGCCGGGATTAACCAGCTCTCCATCAGGCCAGCTTCAGATCGCGCGTCATATTTTCGATACTGTTTTCGTGAATCACCACGTTATCTTCGATACGGATCCCGCCGAACGGCTTCAAGGCGTCAATTTTTTGCCAGTTGAAGTGCTTGCTGAACGGGCCTTCACGCCACGGCGCCAGTAACGACTCGATGAAGTAAATGCCGGGTTCAATGGTTAGCACCATCCGCGGCTCGATAATACGAGTGCAGCGCAGATAGGGGTATTTCGACGGCGCTGCCAGATGCGTGCCGGTGTCATCCTGCATAAAGCCTGCAACATCATGCACCTGCAGACCCAGCGGATGACCAATCCCGTGCGGCATAAATGGCCCGGTCAGATCATTCTCCACCATCGCCTCTTCGCTCATGTCAGTGATTAACTGGTGTTTACGTAACAGCTTCGCAATGCGCTGATGGAACTGAATATGATAATCAACGTAGCGCGTCCCGGCTTTCATGGTGCTAATCAGCGCCAGCTGCTCGTCGTTAACGTCTTTAATCAGATGGGCAAAGTCGTTGTCGCCGTGTGCCGCCCAGGTCCGGGTCAGATCCGCGGCATAGCCGTTATATTCTGCGCCAGCGTCGAGCAGGAAGCTGCGCATCTCCACCGGGGCGCGATGATCCAGTTTGGTGTAGTGCAGGACGGAGGCATGCTCATTCAGCGCGACAATGTTGCTGTAAGGCACGTCGGTGTCACGATGGCCGGTGGCGGTAAGATAGGCCTGGTTGATATCGAATTCGCTCATTCCGGACTGGAAAGCTTCGTAGGCCGCACGATGGCCATTGACCGCTGACTTCTGCGCTTCACGCATGCAGGCCAGCTCGTAATCCGTTTTGTAAGCCCGGTAGTAATGCAGATAATCGATAACCCCTTTCGGGTTGATCTTATCCGCGGCGATACCCAGGCCCAGCGCGCGCTCCGCTACCGGCCCAATATAGCCAATATTACCGCGAGCGGCAGGTAACTGGCTGCCGATACCATCGGCCTTCGGCAGCGCAATGACGTCAATCTCTTCGGTCCAGAACGAGGTTGGCAGCGGCTCGACGTTATGCCAGTAATCGACCGGCAGATAGAACCACAGCTTCGGTTTGTTGACGCCATCCACCAGCAGCCAGCAGTTAGGCACCTGGGTCACCGGCACCCAGGCTTTAAACTGCGGATTGACCTTGAACGGGTACGGATGGTCATCGAGGAAGACGTTAACCAATTCACCGGAGTGAATCAGCAGAGCATCCATCTGAAAACGGGCCAGGACGTCGCGGGTACGTTCTTGTAGGGTAACAATATGATTTTTATAGAGCGCGGCCAGGGATTCCATCTTTTGTCCTTTGCTTTTATGGGATCGTGATACACCGCATCTTAGCACATCGCCCTGCGTGCGGGTGATTTCCGCCGGATGTGATCCGACCAGCAATTATTTAAAGAGTCATTTGCAATTCTTTAACATAAATTCCACACTCCGTTTCATCTGGTATGACCAGATCATATTGCTGGATTCAGGAGACTGACATGCTCTACAAAGGCGACACCCTGTACCTCGACTGGCTGGAAGATGGCATCGCCGAACTGGTGTTCGATGCCCCAGGTTCGGTCAACAAGCTTGATACCGCAACCGTAGCCAGCCTCGGTCATGCGCTGGACGTACTGGAAAAACAAAGCGATCTCAAAGGTCTGCTGCTGCGCTCTGAAAAAGCGGCGTTTATCGTCGGCGCGGATATCACCGAATTCCTCTCGCTGTTCCTGGTCCCTGAGGAGCAGTTAAGCCAGTGGCTGCATTTTGCTAACAGTGTCTTCAATCGTCTGGAAGATCTCCCCGTCCCCACTATCTCTGCCGTCAATGGCTACGCGCTGGGCGGTGGTTGCGAATGTGTGCTGGCGACCGATTACCGCCTGGCGACGCCGGACCTGCGCATTGGGCTGCCGGAAACCAAGCTCGGCATTATGCCCGGGTTTGGCGGCTCAGTCCGTCTGCCACGCCTGCTCGGCGCCGATAGCGCGCTGGAGATCATTGCTGCCGGGAAAGATGTCAGCGCCGATCAAGCCTTGAAAATCGGCCTGGTGGATGGCGTGGTCGCCGCGGAAAAACTGCACGACGGCGCGCTGGCGATCCTGCGTCAGGCCATGAATGGCGACCTGGACTGGAAAGCGAAACGTCAACCGAAGCTGGAGCCGCTGAAGCTCAGCAAAATTGAAGCCGCCATGAGCTTTACGATTGCCAAAGGCATGGTCGCGCAAACGGCCGGGAAGCATTACCCGGCGCCGATCACCGCGGTGAAAACTATTGAAGCCGCTGCACGTCTTGGTCGTGAAGAAGCCCTGGTGCTGGAAAATAAAAGCTTTGTCCCGCTGGCCCATACCAACGAGGCCCGCGCGCTGGTTGGTATCTTCCTGAACGACCAGTACGTCAAAGCGAAAGCGAAAAAGCTGACCAAAGATATCGAGACGCCGAAGCACGCTGCCGTATTAGGCGCCGGCATTATGGGTGGCGGCATTGCTTACCAGTCAGCCTGGAAGGGCGTGCCGGTGGTGATGAAAGACATTAACGACAAATCGCTGACCCTGGGCATGACCGAAGCGGCGAAACTACTGAATAAACAGCTGGAACGCGGCAAAATCGACGGTCTGAAGCTGGCAGGAGTGATAAGCACCATTCAGCCAACCCTGGAATACAGCGGTTTTGATCGCGTGGACGTGGTTGTTGAAGCGGTGGTCGAAAACCCGAAAGTGAAAAAAGCGGTACTGGCGGAAACCGAGGCAAAAGTACGTCCGGATACCGTGCTGGCCTCTAATACCTCAACGATTCCCATTAGCGAGCTGGCCAGCGTTCTGCAGCGCCCGGAAAACTTCTGCGGTATGCACTTCTTTAACCCGGTGCATCGCATGCCGCTGGTTGAAGTCATCCGTGGCGAAAAAACCTCGGATAAGACCATTGCCACAGTCGTGGCCTGGGCCAGCAAAATGGGCAAAACGCCGATCGTGGTCAACGACTGCCCCGGCTTCTTCGTCAACCGCGTGCTATTCCCTTACTTCGCCGGCTTTAGCCAGCTGCTGCGCGACGGGGCGGACTTCCGCAAAGTCGACAAAGTGATGGAGAAACAGTTTGGCTGGCCAATGGGCCCGGCTTATCTGCTGGACGTGGTCGGCATCGATACCGCGCACCATGCTCAGGCGGTCATGGCGGCGGGCTTCCCGCAGCGGATGCAGAAAGATTATCGCGACGCTATCGACGCCCTGTTTGACGCCAGCCGTTTCGGACAGAAGAACGGCCTCGGCTTCTGGCGCTATAAAGAAGACAACAAAGGCAAGCCGAAGAAAGAAGAAGATGCCGCAGTCGACAGCCTGCTGGCCGACGTTAGCCAGCCGAAGCGAGATTTCAGCGATGAAGAGATTATCGCCCGCATGATGATCCCGATGGTTAACGAAGTCGTCCGCTGCCTGGAAGAAGGTATTATCGCCAGCCCGGCGGAAGCGGATATGGCGCTGGTATACGGCCTGGGCTTCCCTCCGTTCCACGGCGGTGCCTTCCGCTGGCTGGACACCATCGGCAGCGCGAAGTATCTCGATATGGCACAGCAATACCAGCACCTTGGCCCGCTGTATGACGTGCCAGCCGGTCTGCGTGACAAAGCGCGCCATAACGAAGCGTATTATCCCCAGGTAGAGCCAGCCCGTCCGGTTGGCGCTCTGAAAACGGCTTAAGGAGTCACAATGGAACAGGTTGTCATTGTCGATGCAATTCGCACCCCGATGGGCCGTTCGAAGGGCGGCGCATTTCGCCACGTGCGCGCGGAAGACCTCTCCGCGCACCTGATGCGTAGCCTGCTGTCGCGCAACCCGTCGCTTGAGGCGAGCGCAATAGACGATATCTACTGGGGCTGCGTACAGCAAACCCTCGAGCAAGGTTTTAACATCGCCCGTAACGCGGCGCTGCTGGCGGAGATCCCGCATTCGGTACCGGCAAATACGGTTAACCGTCTGTGCGGTTCTTCCATGCAGGCGCTGCACGATGCCGCCCGTATGATCATGACCGGCGATGCCAGCGTCTGCCTGATTGGCGGCGTGGAGCACATGGGCCATGTGCCGATGAGCCACGGCGTCGATTTCCACCCGGGCCTGAGCCGCAACGTCGCAAAGGCGGCAGGAATGATGGGACTGACTGCGGAGATGCTGGCGCGTCTGCACGGTATTAGCCGCGAGATGCAGGATCAGTTCGCCGCGCGCTCTCACGCTCGTGCCTGGGCCGCGACCCAGTCCGGCGCTTTCAAAGCCGAGATTATCCCCACCGGCGGCCACGATGGCGATGGCGTACTCAAGTCCTTTAACTATGACGAAGTGATCCGCCCGGAAACCACCGTCGAAGCGCTGGCGGCGCTGAGACCGGCGTTTGACCCGGTGACCGGCACGGTAACGGCGGGCACCTCTTCTGCCCTTTCCGATGGCGCGGCGGCGATGCTGCTGATGAGCGAAAGCCGTGCCCGCGAGCTGGGGCTGAAGCCGCGCGCCCGCGTCCGTTCGATGGCAGTGGTCGGCTGCGACCCGTCCATTATGGGTTATGGCCCGGTTCCGGCCTCAAAACTGGCGCTGAAAAAAGCGGGCTTATCCACCAGCGATATCGACGTCTTTGAAATGAATGAAGCGTTTGCCGCGCAGATCCTGCCGTGCATTAAAGATCTGGGCCTGATGGAGCAGATCGATGAGAAGATCAACCTCAACGGCGGGGCGATCGCGCTCGGACATCCGCTGGGCTGCTCCGGGGCGCGTATTAGCACCACGTTGATTAATCAGATGGAGCGCAAAGACGCTCAGTTCGGTCTCGCCACCATGTGTATCGGTTTAGGTCAGGGTATTGCCACTGTGTTTGAGCGGATTTAATCGAAGGGTTATCTCAACGCCATTGCGACCAGAAACAGGCAGCAATGGCGAAGAGAGCAGGTTTAGTTGCCGTTCTTCCCGCCTGTCAGGGGCGGGTTTTTTATTTTCAGATAAAGGCAAACGCGTCGCCAAACAGGCGATCTTCGCGCGCGCCGCGTTCGTTGCAGAACAGGTCGCGGGCGATCTTGGCCATCTCAAAACGACCGGCAATGTAAATATCATGCTCGGCCAGCGTGCCGTAATCCTGCAGTACGGCAGTCAGTACCGTACCGGAACGCCCGCGCCATCCTTCTTCCGGTTGCTCGACCACCGGCTCAATGCGCAGATTCGGATGCTTGATGCTTAATGCTTCCAGCTCGGCCAAATCGTACAGGTGCTTGGTCTCACGACCGCCCCAGTAGATGGTAATATCGCGATCCGGATTACGCGCCAGCGCGGTTAACAGAATCGAACGCACATAAGAGAAGCCGGTACCGCCGGCAATTAAAATCAGCGGACGGTCTTCATCTTCACGCAGCCAGGCTTCACCGTGTGGGATATCAACCTCAATTTCGCGCTCTTTCAGAATGCGATCCATGACCGCCATCGCGTACAGATTGAGCTCCGAGGCGCCGATATGCAGCTCGATAAATTCCTGTTCCGCCGGCGTGGAAGCCATAGAGAATGGGCGCTTGTCGCGCTCATCCATTACCACCATCAGATACTGGCCGGCACGGAAGGAAAATGCCGCTTCCGGCACTAATCGAACACGATATACGGTATCGGTAATCGCCTCCACCGAGGTCACTTTACAGCTTAAGGTTGTCATGCGTCCCCTCTGTCGGGTCAATAGAGCAAAACAGCGGCGTTAGCCCCGCTTACTGTTATTTAAAGATGGCCAGTTCATCCCAGATGGCGTCGATGCGCGCCGTCACCTCAGGATCTTTTTTGATTGGACGACCCCATTCACGCTGGGTTTCGCCAGGCCATTTATTGGTGGCATCCAGCCCCATTTTTGAACCCAGGCCGGAAACCGGCGAGGCAAAATCCAGATAATCAATTGGCGTATTCTCTACCAGTACCGTATCACGAGCCGGGTCCATACGGGTAGTGATCGCCCAAATCACATCGTTCCAGTCGCGTGCGTTGACGTCGTCATCGCATACGATCACGAATTTGGTATACATGAACTGGCGCAGGAACGACCAGACCCCCATCATCACGCGCTTGGCATGGCCCGCGTACTGTTTTTTCATGGTCACCACCGCCAGGCGATAGGAACACCCTTCCGGCGGCAGATAAAAGTCGACGATTTCCGGGAACTGTTTTTGCAGAATCGGCACAAAGACTTCGTTCAGCGCCACGCCCAGCACCGCTGGCTCATCGGGCGGTCGGCCGGTATAGGTCGAATGATAAATCGCGTCTTCGCGCTGGGTAATATGGGTCACCGTAAATACCGGGAAGCTGTCCACTTCATTGTAGTAACCAGTATGATCGCCATACGGGCCTTCCGGCGCCATCTCCCCGGCCTCAATGTAACCTTCAAGCACAATTTCCGCGCTGGCCGGGACTTCAAGGTCATTGGAAACGCACTTCACCACTTCGGTCTTGGTGCCGCGCAGCAGGCCTGCGAAAGCATATTCCGACAGGGTATCGGGCACCGGCGTCACTGCGCCAAGAATGGTTGCCGGATCGGCGCCGAGCGCCACGGAAACCGGGAAGCGTTCGCCGGGATGCGCCGCGCACCACTCCTGGAAATCCAGCGCGCCGCCGCGATGAGACAGCCAGCGCATAATCAGTTTGTTTTTGCCAATCAGCTGCTGGCGATAAATCCCCAGATTCTGCCGCTCTTTGTGCGGCCCGCGGGTCACCGTCAGCCCCCAGGTAATCAGCGGCGCGGCATCTTCCGGCCAGCAGGTCATGATCGGGATTTTATTCAGGTCGACGTCATCGCCCTGGATGATTTTTTGCTGGCAGGGCGCACCGCGCAGGCGTTTGGTCGGCATATTCAGCACTTGCTTGAACTGCGGCAGCTTATCAAACAGATCGCGGAAGCCTTTGGGCGGCTCCGGCTCTTTCAGGAAGGCTAAAAGCTTACCCACCTCGCGCAGCGAACTGACATCCTCCTGGCCCATCCCCAGCGCCACGCGCCGCGGCGTACCGAACAGGTTGCATAGCACCGGCATGCTGTAGCCTTTTGGATTCTCAAACAGCAGCGCCGGGCCGCCGGCGCGCAGAGTCCGGTCGGCAATTTCGGTGATTTCCAGATGAGGATCGACCGGCAGAGTGATACGTTTCAGTTCGCCCTGTTGTTCCAGCAGTGTCAGAAAGTCGCGAAGATCGTGGTATTTCATGAAAGTGTTATTGACCTCTCTACAGGCGGCTAATTATACGGTGTTCAACGGCGCGATGCTGTAATTTTGTTAAATTAGCGTGAAAGAACGCTGAAAATTGGATTTCAATTATAATGGCTTTCGCGATTGCCCAAGCCATTTGTTATGCTTGCCGTTATTGGAAGTGGAATGAGTCATTATGCAAGCCTGGTACTTACTGTATTGCAAACGTGGGCAGCTACAACGAGCCCAGGAACATCTGGAACGTCAGTCAGTGAACTGCCTGATGCCGACGATTGCGCTGGAAAAAATCATTCGCGGTAAACGCACCATGGTCAGCGAACCGCTGTTCCCAAACTACCTGTTTATTGAGTTCGATCCAGAGGTGATTCATACCACCACCATCAGCGCCACACGCGGGGTTAACAACTTTGTGCGCTTTGGCGCCCTACCCGCTGTCGTTCCCTCGGCGGTGATTCATCAGCTCTCTATCTATAAACCAGAAGGTATCACCGACCCGGAAACGCCGCATGAGGGCGATAGCGTACTGATCACCGACGGCGCGTTTGAAGGCCTGCAGGCGATTTTCACCGAGCCTGACGGCGAAGCGCGCTCTATGTTGCTGTTAAACCTGCTGAATAAGCAAGTCCTGCAGAGCGTTAAAAATACCGACTTCCAGAAAATCTAAACGCCGTTAACGTCGATGCCAAACAGCGTCCTGACGTTTGCATCCGTTTGTGCCTCCAGCCATTGCGCCTCTTCGCCGCGCCAGGTCGCGACGCTTGCCAGGATATGCGGCAAATACGCGGGCTCGTTACGCCGCGAGGCCGGCTTTGGCTTGAGGTCGCGCGGCAGCAGATAAGGCGCATCGGTCTCCAGCAGCAGACGATCTGCCGGGATCGCCGGCAGCAGCTCGCGCAGCTCCAGACCCCGCCGCTCATCGCATACCCAACCGGTAATACCGATAAACAGACCCAGCTCCAGGCATTCCTGCACCTCGCTGCGGCTGCCGGTAAAGCAGTGCAGCACCGCGCCCGGGATCTTCTCAAGCCAGGGTTTAAGCAGCGCCAGAAACCGGCCGTGGGCGTCGCGGCAGTGTAAAAACACCGGCATCGACAGCTCAGCGGCCAGCGCTAGCTGGGCGCTGAACGCTGCCTCCTGCTCCTGCGGCGTGGAGAAATTACGGTTGAAATCCAGACCGCACTCACCTATCGCCACCACCTGCGGCTCGCGGGCAAGGGTATAAATCGCCTCGGCGACCGCTGGCGTCCAACTGCTACCGTCATGGGGATGAACCCCCGCCGTGGACCAGCAGCCGGAATAGCGGCTCGCCATTTTTTGGGCCTGCTGGCTCTCCGCCAAATTTGTGCCGGTCAGCAGCATACCGTGAACCCCCGCCGCCCGAGCGCGCGCCACTACCTCATCCTGGTCGCGGGAAAATTGCGAACTGGTTAGATTAACGCCGATATCAAACATGATCGCTCCCATATGACAACCGCCCTGACGGGCGGTTGGCGGTATTACTCTTCTCTGTGCTCTGCGGCTTCAGCTTCGGCCGCAGCGTCGTCATCGCGCGTCAGGCGCTTCCCGGTGTAGAAGCGGGCGAAGAACACCCCGACTTCAAACAGACAGTACATCGGAATAGCCAGCAGCGTCTGCGAAAACACGTCCGGCGGCGTCAGCAGCATGCCCACCACGAAGGCACCCACCAGCACGTACGGCCGTTTTTTGCGCAACTCTTCCGGCGTGGTAACGCCCATCCAGCAGAGCAGCACAATAGCGACCGGTACCTCAAAGGAGACCCCGAAAGCCATAAACAGCGCCATCACGAAGTCGAGATAGCTGCGGATATCGGTCGAGACCAGCACCCCTTCCGGCGCCGCATGGGTCAGGAAGCCGAACGCCAGCGGAAACACGACAAAATACGCGAAAGCCATGCCGATATAGAACAGCAAGGTACTGGATACCAGTAAAGGCACTACCAGCCGGCGTTCGTGCTTATACAACGCCGGCGCGACGAAGGCCCATACCTGGTAAAGAATAATCGGCACCGACAGGATCACCGACACCATGAAGGTCAACTTTATCGGCGTAAAGAAAGGTGAAGCCACATCGGTGGCGATCATCGTCGCGCCCACCGGCATCTTGCTGATAAGCGGGGCCGAGACCAGCTGGTAGATATCATTGGCGAAATAGACCAGCGCCAGGAAGATCACCAGAATAGCAATGATGCTGTTGAGCAGACGCTTGCGCAGCTCAATCAGATGCGAAATTAGCGGTTGTGTATCGTCTACGCCCATGTTTACGGTTTATCACTCGATGCGGGGGAAGAATGGGGGGCTGCCGCCGTAGCGGATGTTTTCTCTGCCTGAAGGTCAGCCGGTGGCGCGGGTGGCTCATCGACAACCGGATCCGGCGCATGAGCCGGAGCGCTGGCCTGATGTTCTGCCGTCGCCGGCGTGACGTCCTGGCGTTGCGCTTCGCTGCCTTTGACCACCGGATTATGGATGGTATTGGCTTCGTCGCTGGCCTTTTCGGGATCGTGGGCGCTATAGGAGCGCTTCATCGACTCCGCGGCCTCGCGCAGTTCATCCATCGAGGCTTTCAACTCCGGAGTCAGGTTATTCAGGCTAGCCTTTTCCACCTTCTTCAGGCTCTCCTGGAACTCCTGCAGTTTTAGCTCCTGGGCCAGCTCATTTTGTACCGTGGTCGCCAGCGAACGTAACGTACGGATCCAGCCAACTACCGTTTTAACCGCTACGGGAAGCCGCTGTGGCCCCAGAACAATGAGGCCAATCACAAACACCAGCAGTAGTTCACTAAAACCAATATCGAACACGAGTTACACCTGCTCTTTGTCGTGGCGTTTTGTCTCGTCTTTTTTTGCATCATCCTGTTTATCGGCGATGGTTTTCGCCGTGAAATCTGCGTCTGGCGCCGACTTTTCGGGTTTATCATCATCACTCATGGCTTTTTTAAAGCCTTTGATAGATGCCCCTAAGTCAGACCCCAGTGAGCTCAGCTTCTTCGTCCCGAAAAGCAGAACTACGATGACGACAACAATTAATAACTGCCAAATACTGATACCACCCATACACGTTCCCCTATGACAGATGATGAATTGTGTGGACGCATTATACACGCCATCCTGCGAGCTGCCTCTTCGTCAGGCCACCGACATGATTTTGCGCAAATAAGCCTGCGTCATGAAGAGCGAACCGATCAGTGGGTTTTCCGCCAGCCAATAAGCCAGGTCACCACACCGCCGGCCATCAGCCAGCCGGGCATCATTCCCCACTCAGGACGATGGATAAAGAGCAGCGTACCACTGAGCAATAAAACCGCGCCTATACCAAACAGGTAACGGGACTGCCCCTGGCGGACATGACGCACATGCATATCCCGCACGATAGTATCGACGCTGGTCTGCAGCTGTTTGCTCTGCTGCAGGCTCTGATACACCAGCTCAGGTATTTCAGGCATTCTTTCGATCCAGAACGGCGCTTTATCTTTAAACGCGCGCACCAGCGCCGGAATGCCGACCTGATCTTTGATCCACGACTCGAGGAAAGGCTTCGCCGTTTTCCACAAGTCTAACTGAGGATAGAGCTGCCGGCCTACCCCTTCTACGTAAAGTAATGTCTTCTGTAGTAAAACGAGCTGCGGCTGGACTTCCATATTGAAACGCCGCGCGGTATTGAACAGATTAAGCAGCACATGGCCGAAGGAGATCTCCGCCAGCGGCTTCTCAAAGATCGGCTCGCAGACCGTGCGGATCGCGAACTCAAACTCTTCGACATTCGTATCGGGTGGTACCCAACCGGAATCGACGTGCAGCTCAGCCACCTTACGATAATCGCGGTTAAAGAAGGCGATAAAGTTTTCCGCCAGATAGCGTTTATCTTCTTTGTTCAGCGAGCCGACAATACCGCAGTCGATGCCGATATACTGCGGATCTTCCGGATGCTCGTAGCTGACGAATATGTTGCCAGGGTGCATATCGGCATGGAAGAAGCTGTCGCGGAACACCTGGGTGAAGAAGACCTGCACACCCCGCTCCGCCAGCAGCTGCATGTTGGTGCCCTGGGCCTCCAGCGCCTCCACATCGGACACCGGGATACCGTAAATGCGCTCCATTACCATCATGCTTTCGCTACAGTAGTCGGGGTATACCTCCGGCACGTACAGCATCGGGCTGTCTTCGAAATTGCGCCGCAGCTGAATAGCGTTGGCGGATTCCCGCAGCAGGTTCAGCTCGTCCAGCAGCGTTTTTTCATATTCGCGGACTACCTCCTGCGGGCGCAGACGGCGGCCGTCAGGCAACAGACGCGGTACCCAGCGCGCCAGGCGATAGATGAGCTTCATGTCCGCTTTAATGATCGGCAAAATATCCGGGCGGATAACCTTGATCACCACCTCTTTGCCATTCTCTTTCAGACGCGCGGTATGCACCTGGGCGATGGACGCCGAGGCTAACGGCTCAACGGAAAAATCATCAAACCAGGCCTCTACCGGCAGGCCGCCCATCGCTTTCTCTATCTGCTGCTGCGCGAGCTTACCTTCAAAGGGCGCCACGCGGTCCTGCAACAGCGCCAGCTGATCGGCAATTTGTGGCGGAAAGAGATCCCGGCGGGTGGAAAGCATCTGGCCGAATTTTATCCACACCGGCCCCAGCTCCTGGAGCGCCAGCCGCAGACGGGCGCCAAGAGGCTGATCCTGATGTCGGTTTGGCATCCAGAACAGCATCCGCCGCCAGATACGCAGCGGCAGCGTGATCCGCATTTTGGGGATGAGCTCATCGAGCCCGTAGCTCAAAAAGGTGTGGATGATGAAATACAGGCGCCGTAATTCTCCTGGCGTCATTTGCCCTCCAGCGTTTCCAGCCGTTTTTCCAGTGCGGCCAGCGCGCGCTCAATAGCCGTTGTCTCTTCAGCAAACCAGGCCAGTTCCAGCGGCCCCGGCGCCAGCCGCCACTCTTCAGTGATCGCTTCCGCGACATAGCGCTGCTGGCGCTCTGCGCCCTTCAGCAGAAACTGAGCGCCGCCGCGCAGGACTTTACCGACGCCTTCGGCCACGATATCACCGGTATAGGGCGCCAGCAGTTCAGCAGGGTCGAACTCCGCCAGATCGCAAAGGGAGACCATGTTCTGCACCACCTGCAGATCGCCCTGCACTTCCAGATCTCCGCTGCGAATAAGCGCCGTGAGCTGCTGACGATTGCGCAGTTTTGGCAGCACGCTGAGCCGGGTAATCACGGTGCAATCGGCCTCTCCGTCCCAGGCGCTCAGGACGTCAACCTGGCGTTCGCTGAAAACCAGCACCACGGGCGTGGCGAAATCCTGCAGCTGGACCCGCAACACCTTGCCCAGCAGGCGCTGGCGAGCGGGTTTAAGCGCTTTGTCGCGCCAGAGGAAAGTATTCAGCGCTGTTTCAATGCCAGCGGTCACCAGGGGTGTGAAAGGCATAGCGTCCCTCCTGTCAGAACTTGTAACCGCGATGCAAAGCGACGATACCCGCCGTCAGGTTGTAGTAATCCACATTTTCGAAGCCCGCGTCCTGCATCATCCCTTTCAGGGTTTCCTGGTCTGGATGCATGCGAATAGATTCCGCCAGGTAACGATAGCTGTCGCCGTCTTTTGCCACCAGCTCGCCCACCTTCGGCAGGATATGGAAGGAGTAAGCATCGTAGGCTTTGCTCAGCGGTTCGATAATCGGTTTAGAAAACTCCAGCACCAGCAGGCGTCCGCCCGGTTTCAGTACGCGGTACATCGAACGCAGCGCTTTCTCTTTGTCGGTCACATTACGCAGACCGAAAGAGATGGTGATGCAGTCAAAGGTATTATCAGCAAAAGGCAGGGCTTCCGCGTTGGCCTGAACATACTCAACGTTGCCCACGATGCCGATATTGCGCAGCTTTTCGCGGCCCATTTTGAGCATAGAATCATTGATATCAGCAAGCATGACGCGGCCGGTTTCCCCTACCAGGCGGGAGAACTTGGCCGTCAAATCACCGGTACCGCCCGCCAGATCCAGCACGGTCTGCCCGCGACGTACGCCACTGCAGTCGATGGTGAAACGCTTCCACAAACGATGGATCCCAAACGACATCAAGTCGTTCATCACATCATACTTTGCGGCGACAGAATGGAATACATGCGCCACCATATCTGCTTTCTGCTCTTTAGCGACCGTCTGAAAGCCAAAGTGCGTCGTTTCTTGTGAATCCTCAACCATCTCTATGCCTGCTTGCTTTTCAAGAAAATGTTCACTGAGTGTATCAGACTCAGCGCATTTCCCATACGTTTCAGCGTGGCGGAGCCGCCTCCCGGCTACGCACCGTCTCGGCAGAGTCGGGTGAAAATGCGTCATATTCCGGCAGGTTATCCTCATCTTCGAGGCGATATTGCTCGTCCTGAGCCGTAGCTTGTTCGACTAAATCAGGATTAATCCCGCGCTTGACCTCCACGCCCAGGCCGCGAAAGGCCTCCGCCTGAGCCAGCAGATTACCACGCCCGGAAGCGAGCTTTTTCATCGCCTGGCGATAGCTCTCTTGCGCCTTATCCAGGCTCTGGCCGATGGCGGACATGTCATCCACAAACAGGCGCATTTTGTCGTAAAGGCGCCCCGCCCGCTCGGCGATCTTCTGCGCGTTACGACTCTGGTGCTCATAGCGCCACAGATTGGCGATAGTGCGCAGAGCCACCAGCAGCGTCGTCGGGCTGACCAGCATAATATTATTTTGCAACGCCTCGCTGATGAGTTCGGGTTGGCGATCGATGGCCAGCAGGAACGCCGGCTCAACGGGAATAAACATCAGCACATAGTCGAGCGAACGCAGGCCAGGCAGCTGTTGATAATCCTTGCGTCCCAGCAGGCGAATATGGTTTCGCACCGAGGCAAGGTGTTCCTGCAGCGCAACTTCGCGGGTGTAGTCGTCTTCGGCGTTGAAATAGCGCTCATAGGCGACCAGGGTCATTTTGGCGTCGATCACCACGTCCTTACCCTGCGGCAGACGCACGATGACGTCCGGCTGCATCCGCGAGCGGTTGTCGGTCTCAATACTGACCTGAGTCTGGTACTCATAGCCTTCGCGCAGGCCCGAGGCCTCCAGCACGCGGGTTAAGACCACTTCCCCCCAGTTGCCCTGGGTTTTGTTATCCCCCTTCAGCGCTTTGGTCAGGTTCAGCGCCTCCTGTGCCATCTGCGCGTTCAACTGCTGCAGATTGCGGATCTCATGCGCCAGGGTATGTCTTTCCCGCGCCTCCTGGCCAAAGCTCTCCTGCACCTGGCGGCGGAAGCCGTCCAGCTGTTCGCGTAGCGGGGTCAGCAGGCCATGCAGGCTCTGGCGGTTTTGCTCATCGACGCGCCGGTTACTGTGTTCGAAAATGCGGTTGGCGAGGTTTTCAAACTGCTCGCTCAGGCGCTGCTCGCTGTTCACCATCTGGCGGATCTTATCTTCCGCATGCAGCTGGGTGGATTCGAGCCGGGTGGTGACCTCACGCAGATCGGCTTCCAGCGAGGTATTGATATCCCGCAGGCTGCGCAGCTCGTTGTTCAGCAGCTCACACTCCTCACGCCAATGGGCCTCCTGCGCCAGTTGCTGGCGGGCGGCGCTCAGCTCAATATCCAGCTCTCGCCGTTCCTCGATCAAATCGGCCCGAATTTGATCGGCGCGCGCTTTGGTCGCCAGCCAGCCGACAATTAACCCGGCAGCCAGTGCGATAACCGCGCTGATAATAATGGAGAGATCCACGACGCCCCCTGCGATAACCTGATGACACAAAATAGAATTGTGCTGTACAAACGTCCAGTTTAAAAGGAATTTCCTGCGAGGAGCAACGCAAAAAAGAAAGGCCGGAGGACCCGGCCTGACAGGGACAGTGTTGAATTACAGCAGACGGCGCGCTGCTTCCACGACGATTTTCACCGCATGGCTTTCGGTTTGCTTCATGGTTTCTGCGTTAGGGATCTCTTGCTGGGTACGGTTTACGATAACCCCGGCTACCATCCCGGCGCGCAGGCCCTGGCTGGCGCACATGGTCAGCAGCGTGGCGGATTCCATTTCATAGTTCATCACGCCCATTGCCTGCCACTCTTCCATCGAGCCCTTGAAGCGGCTCACCACGCGGCCGGAGAAGGTGTCGTAACGCTCCTGGCCCGGGTAGAAGGTATCCGAGGAGGCGGTCACGCCGATATGGGTGGTGGCGCCAATAGATTTCGCCGCTTCCACCAGCGCGGTGGTGCAGGCGAAGTCTGCGACGGCCGGGAACTCCATCGGTGCGAAGTGCAGGCTGGCGCCGTCCAGACGAACGGAGGCGGTAGTCACCAGCACATCGCCAACGTTAATGTGCGGTTGAATCGCGCCGGTGGTGCCGATACGCAGGAAGGTACGCACCCCCAGCTGCGCCAGCTCTTCCACGGCGATAGAAGTTGACGGGCCGCCGATGCCGGTAGAGCAGACGATCACTGGTTTGCCGTCCAGCTCCGCGCGCCAGGAGGTAAATTCGCGGTGAGATGCCAGCTTAACCGGCTTATCCATCAGCGCGGCGATCTTTTCCACACGCTCCGGATCGCCAGGGACGATAGCCAGCGTAGCCCCTTGTAAATCGTTCTTGGTGAGGCCGAGATGAAAAACATCAGACTTGGACATAAAAAACTCCTCTGTGGGTCGAATTATCAGCAGAAGCAAAACGGTACTGTACAGAAGCCCCAGGCAACATTTTGTGATGATAGTCACCAAGACCGATAATGATTGCAGTTGTTTTTCAGTAAATAGTGATATACATCACATTAACAAGTTATATTCATCGTCACAGAACAAAAGATAGCCGCTTTCAGGCACTGTGCTTTATTACCGCCCGAACTAAAGGTAAAGGGTCTATAGTTACTGATGCGCTAATAAATAAGGGTACGGAGAATACCATGACCACCACCAAGCAACCTGGATTCGCACCTGCAGCTTCACCACACGCCGCCACCGCCGTTCATACGCCGGAAGAGCATATTATCGCCGGAGAGACGTCTATTCCCTCTCAGGGTGAAAACATGCCGGCCTACCACGCCCGCCCGAAAAACATCGATGGCCCACTGCCGATTGTTATTGTGGTACAGGAAATTTTCGGCGTGCATGAGCATATTCGCGATCTTTGTCGCCGCCTGGCGCAGGAAGGTTATCTGGCTATTGCGCCTGAATTGTACTTCCGTCAGGGCGATCCGAATGAGTACCACGATATCCCGACCCTGTTCAAAGAGCTGGTTACCAAGGTGCCGGACGCGCAGGTGCTGGCAGATCTCGACCATGTCGCCAGTTGGGCGGCACGTCACGGCGGCGATGCCCATCGTCTGCTGATCACCGGCTTCTGCTGGGGCGGACGCATTACCTGGCTGTATGCCGCGCATAACCCGCAGCTGAAGGCAGGCGTGGCCTGGTACGGTAAGCTGGTGGGAGAAAAATCACTGAATTCGCCGAAGCACCCGGTAGATATCGCCGTCGATCTCAACGCCCCGGTGCTTGGTCTGTACGGGGCTAAAGACGCCAGCATTCCGCAGGACACCGTCGAGACTATGCGTCAGGCGCTGCGGGCAGCCAACGCCACGGCGGAAATCGTGGTCTATCCCGAAGCCGATCATGCCTTTAACGCCGACTATCGCGCCAGCTATCATGAAGAGTCAGCCAAAGATGGCTGGCAGCGAATGCTCGCGTGGTTTGCGCAGTATGGCGGTAAAAAAGGGTAATCGCCCTAAGCATGAAAAAAGGAGGCAAATGCCTCCTTTTTGATTTTTCGCGTGACGATCAGGCGGACTGGCGCAGATTTCGCGCCGCTTGCACCATATTCGCCAGCGCGGCGCGGGTTTCCGGCCAGCCGCGAGTTTTCAGGCCGCAGTCCGGGTTAACCCACAGCCGCTCCACCGGGATACGCTGCGCGGCTTTCTTCAGCAGCGCTTCGATCCACTCCACGCTCGGCACGTTTGGCGAGTGAATATCATATACTCCCGGCCCGATCTCATTGGGGTACTCGAACGCTTCGAACGACTCCAGCAGCTCCATATCGGACCGCGAGGTTTCAATGGTGATCACGTCAGCGTCCAGCGCGGCAATGGAGTCCATGATGTCATTGAACTCGCAATAGCACATGTGAGTATGGATCTGCGTGTCGTCTTTGGCGACCGCAGCATTAAGGCGGAAGGCTTCCACACCCCACTGCAGATAGGCATCCCAGTCGCTGCGCTTCAGCGGTAACCCTTCGCGCAGCGCCGGCTCATCAATCTGGATGATGCCGATCCCCGCCGCCTCCAGATCCGCCACTTCATCACGCAGGGCCAGCGCAATCTGTTTCGCGATGGTTTCACGGCTGACATCTTCCCGCGGGAAGGACCAGCACAGAATGGTCACCGGTCCAGTGAGCATCCCTTTCACCGGCTTGTCGGTCAGCGACTGCGCGTACTTCGCCCAGTCGACGGTGATCGCCTGCGGACGGCTGACGTCGCCGATCACCACCGGCGGCTTCACGCAGCGGGAACCATAGCTCTGCACCCAGCCGTTTTGCGTGAAGATAAAACCGTCCAGATATTCGCCGAAGTATTCCACCATGTCGTTCCGCTCGGCTTCCCCGTGCACCAGTACGTCTAAACCTAACCGCTCCTGCTCGACGATCGCCTGCTTAATATGTTCCGCAATCCCCGTCCGATAATGACTGGCGTCAAGGTTACCCTTTTTGAAGTCCAGGCGCAGGCCGCGGATCTCGGTCGTCTGCGGGAATGACCCGATGGTGGTGGTCGGCCATTTCGGCAGGTTAAAGCGCTGGCGCTGTGCCTGCGCGCGAGCCTCATAGGGGCTGGCGCGCTGGCTGTCCTGAGCAGTGATCGCCGCCAGCCGTTTTTCCACCTCCGCGTTGTGCACGCGGGTCGAATGGCGACGGGCCTGGATTGGCGCGCTCCACTCGGTAATCGCCGCCGTATCGCCGCTGTTCAGCGCATCGCGCAGCAGCGCCAGCTCACCGCATTTCTGCAGCGCGAAGGCAAACCAGCTCTTCACTTCCGCATCAAGGCGCGTCTCCACGCTCAGATCGATCGGGCTATGCAGCAGAGAGCAGGATGACGCGACCCATAGCTCGCGCTTACCGACGAGGTCTAGAATTTGCGCATACTTTTCAGTGAGATCGGCGCGCCAGACGTTACGCCCATTGATCAAGCCTGCGGACAGCAGCCAGTCGGCCGGCAGGCGATTATGCAGTTCGGCGACATCATCTTTGCCGTGCACCAGATCGACGTGCAGCCCCTGGACCGGTAGCGCAGCAATGGTCGCGAGATTGTCGCTAATTCCTTCAAAATAGGTGGTCAGCAGCAGCTTCACCTGGCCCTGCAGGGCGTCATAAGCCGGTTTAAAGGCCTCCAGCCACGCTGGCGGCAGCTCCAGCACCAGCGCCGGTTCATCAATCTGCACCCACTCGATGCCGCGCTTCGCCAGTTCGGCCAGCACCTGCTGGTAAACCGGCAGGATGGCATTCAGCAGGCTCAGACGATCAAACGGTTCGCCTTTCACTTTGCCCAGCCACAGATAAGTCACCGGCCCCAGCAGCACGGGCTTGATCTTGTGGCCCAGCGCCAGCGCTTCGTCCACTTCATCCAGCAGTTGGGTCCAGCTCAGTGTGAACTGCTGGCCCTTCACAAACTCCGGCACCATATAGTGATAGTTGGTGTTGAACCATTTGGTCATTTCCGCAGCGGCGGCCGGTTCGCCAGTCGGCGCGCGGCCGCGCCCAATGCGGAACAGGGTATCGATGTCAATGGATCCGTCTTTGTTCTGATGACGAGCCGGCACGTTGCCAAGCAGCAGGCTGGTAGTCAGAACATGGTCGTACCAGGCGAAATCCCCCACCGGCAGCAGATCAATGCCCGCCTGTTTCTGCTGCTCCCAGTGACGGGCGCGCAGCTCACGGCCTACCGCCAGCAGTTCCTCGCGAGTGGCGTTGCCCGCCCAGTAGCTCTCTTGCGCTTTTTTCAGCTCGCGGCGCAGGCCAACGCGAGGAAAACCGAGGGTGTGGTTAAGAATTGTCATTTTTTGAGCCTCATAATTGCAATCCGAAAGATTTCGGATTTAGGGAAGGCGGCAAACTTGCTCATCCCCAGGAGCTTACTGAAGTAAGTGACTGGGGTGAGGAAGTGCAGCCAACGCACCATAAATTCGAAAGATAAAGGATTTAGCCGTCCAGATGTTTACACATCCATAATTGGCAGTTACTGTATATTCCTCAAGCGCAAATTGCTCATGGCGAAGTGAAGGACTTTCATGATCGAAATTAAACATCTGAAAACGCTGCAAGCGTTGCGGAACAGCGGTTCACTGGCGGGCGCAGCAGCGGCCCTGCACCAGACCCAATCCGCTTTGTCTCACCAGTTCAGCGATCTGGAACAGCGCCTTGGCTTTCGTCTGTTTGTGCGTAAGAGCCAACCGCTGCGTTTTACCCCTCAGGGGGAGATCCTCTTACAGCTGGCCAACCAGGTACTGCCGCAGATCGCCCGCGCCCTGCAGGACTGTAACGAACCGCAGCAGACCAAACTGCGCCTGGCTATCGAATGTCACAGCTGTATTCAGTGGCTGACGCCGGCGCTGGAGAATTTCCGCGCCCGCTGGCCACATGTGGAGGTCGACTTCCATTCCGGGGTGACCTTCGACCCGCAGCCAGCGCTGCAGCAGGGCGAACTGGATCTGGTGATGACCTCCGATATCCTGCCGCGCAGCGGTCTGCACTACTCGCCAATGTTTGATTATGAGGTGCGTCTGGTACTGGCGCCCGAGCATCCGTTAGCCATGAAGACGCTGGTTACCCCGGAGGATCTGGCCGCGGAAACGCTGTTGATTTATCCCGTGCAGCGCGGGCGCCTCGATATCTGGCGCCACTTCCTGCAGCCGGCCGGCATCAGCCCGCAGCTGAAAAGCGTCGATAACACGCTGTTGCTGATCCAGATGGTGGCTGCCCGGATGGGCATTGCCGCACTGCCGCACTGGGTGGTGGAAAGCTTTGAACGCCAGGGCCTGGTGGTCACCAAAACCCTGGGCGAGGGATTATGGAGCCGGTTGTACGCGGCCGTTCGCGATGGCGAACAACGTCAACCGGTCACCGAAGCGTTTATTCGCTCTGCGCGGAACCATGCCTGCGATCATCTGCCGTTTGTCCGGAGTGCGGAGCGACCCAGCGGCGATGGACCCACAGCGAGGCCAGGATCACCAACGCTCCGCTAATAAAGCTCGGCCAGTGCGGCTGCTCTTGCCAGATGGCAAGGTTAACCAGCAGCCCGGCGGGGACATGGACGTTATTCATGATCCCCAGCGTGCCGGCATCCACCTGCGTGGCGCCATAGTTCCACATAAAGTAACCCAGCCCGGAGGCCACCACGCCGAGCCACACCAGCACGCTCCACTGCAGCGTGGTGGTCGGCAGCTTCTGTGGGTTGCCGAGCATAAACCATGCCGCAACCGCCACGATAAAAGCCCCGACATAGAACCAGGCAAAGGCATTGTGCTGCGGCATCGGACGCACCTCCATCAGGCGCTTATACCCCACCATGCCGATGGCGAAGCAGAGATTTGACAGCTGCACCAGTAACAGCCCGGTCCAGAAATGATCGCTGACTTTGTCATAGCGGATAATCGCCGCCCCCAGCACCGCCAGCGCGGCGCTCAGCAGATAGCCCCAGCGCAGCTTACGTCCGCTAAGCAAGTCGTAGATCAGCGTGATATACAGGGGAGTAAACACGGTAAACAGCAGAAATTCCGAGACCGTCAGATAGAGATAGGCGCGGAAAGCCAGCAGGTACATGATGCCTAGCTGCATCGCGCCCACCAGCATATAGAGCACGATCGTGCGCGGAGACTGGCCGCGCGTGCGCAGGAAAGGCAGGAACACCAGCGCCGCCAGGCCCACGCGCATCAGCACCGAAAAATAGCTGTCGACGCTACCGGCCAAGTATTCGCCAATCAGGCTAAAAGAAAAGGCCCACAGGATAGTGGTGATAATTAACAGCGCCACAATGGTCGTCTCGTTGGATAAAGAACAGGCATTGTAGCGAAGAGTCAGGTTGACGACTGGACAGTTATTCGCCAGTCGTCAATCTTTTTCAGTCGAGGTATAGCTTACGCAGGTAGTGCGGAACCGCATCGTCGGCGTTGCTGCCGATCACTTCCAGCTCCGGATGCAGATCCTTTAGCCGCTGGTGGGCGTTGGCCATGATGCAGCCTTTGCCGGCCATCGACAGCATCTCGGCGTCGTTCATACCGTCGCCGAAAGCGATGCAATCTGACAGACTGTAGCCGAGCATTTTCGCTACCGCCTCCAGCGCATGCCCCTTCGATACCCCACCCGCCATGACTTCCAGGCAGGTTAAGGTGGAGAAGCTGACGTTCACCCGATCGCCCCAGCGGGCGTTCATCGCCTGCTCCAGCGGCAGGAGGTGCTCGTGATCCTCGCAGGTAAAGAAGACCTTGCTGATCCCCTGCGGATCCAGTTCGCCCGGCTCATACAGCTTGTAGTTAAACACCGCCTCCTTGAAGAAGCGCATCTCTTCCGGACGATGGCGGTTCATATACCACTCGTCTTCCCGATAGACGTTAGTGACGATTTTCGGGTCGTTACGCACGATCTCAAACAGGTCGGCGGCAATATCGCGGTCGAGGTTATGGGCGAAGATTTGCTGGCCATCGCTATCGTGAACCCGGGCGCCGTTAGAGGTGATCATGTACGACCGGATGCCGAGATTATCGCGGATCTGCCCGACGTCGATGTAGTGACGGCCGGTGGCGAAGACGAAATTGATCCCTCGGGCGGTCAGCAGCTTCAGCGTCTCTTTGGCATACGGGGTCAGGAAATGGCCGGGGGAAAGCAGCGTGCCGTCTAAATCAGACGCAACAACCTGGTACATAAAAAAGTTAACCTCTAAGCAGGGCGACGAGCGTTATCGTCGGATTAAGTATGTCGATTGAAAAACTCGACGATGGCATTGAGCGCGACTGAGCGCATAGCGTCCTTTTCAAAAAGGATCTCATGATATGCCCCTTCAATGACGAGCGGCTTACCGCCCTCACAGGGATGGCCGGCAGCGGCCCGTAATTCACAATAGCGGTCGTGCATCAGATTATCGACCACCCGCTCCTCTTCCGCCTGTAAAAGCAGCGTCGGGGCGGTATCTTTTTCCACATTCGCCAGCACTTCGTCTCCAGCCAGCATGCCCTCACGCACCCAGTGCCAGGTCGGGCCGCCGACCTGCAGCCGCGGCTCATCGGCATAGAAGCGCAGGTTGCGACGATAGCGTTGTCGACTGTGCGTCAGCACGTTAACGGCAAAAGGCAATGCCCGCCAGCGCCCGGTGCCGATGGCATACTCTTCGCGAATGCGCTGATGGCCCTCAGCCCAGTCGAGAATATGGCGCACCATCCAGTCCGGCAGCCGAATAATAATCCCGAACATCGGCGCGCAGAGCGCTATTGCATCGCAATGCGCCTGGTAACGTTGCAGAAAAAGCGTGGCAATCGCTCCGCCCATAGAATGGGCAAGGATAAACCGTTTTCGCCAGTGTCCAGGAACCACCTGCTGCTGCCAGAGCGCGGCCAGGTCATCAACATAGTCGCTGAAATTAACCACATGTCCGCGGTGGGTATCTGACAGCAGGCGGCCCGAGCGTCCCTGCCCGCGATGGTCAATGATCATCACGTCAAAGCCGCTGTGAAAGAGATCGTAGGCCACTTCAGCATACTTCACGTAGCTTTCAATGCGCCCGGGGCAAATCAACACCAGACGATCGTTATGTTGCGCGCAAAAGCGGACAAAGCGTACCGGTACATCGTCGACGCCTTTAAATTCAGCTTCTTCGCGCTGTCGCCAGAAATCCGTCAGCGGCCCCATGCTAAAGGCCGCAAACGCGTTTTCTCGTGTTTCCCAGTCCTTTTTCTGCCCAAACATCGGGTTTACACCCCTGTTAACCGCTGAAAATCGTTTTTTTACCGTGTATCACACAATGCTGACACAATAGCGTATTGTGGCATAAAAACAGACAATCAGGGAGTTTCTCATGACCATTGAGTGGTGGTTCGCCTACCTGCTGACATCAATTATTCTCAGCCTGTCGCCGGGTTCCGGAGCGATTAATACCATGACCACCTCCATTAACCACGGTTACCGCGGCGCGGCGGCGTCGATTGCCGGTTTGCAGACTGGGCTGGCCATTCATATCGTGCTGGTTGGCGTTGGTCTCGGCACCCTCTTCTCCCGCTCGGTACTGGCCTTTGAAGTGCTGAAATGGGCCGGCGCGGCTTATCTTATCTGGCTGGGTATTCAGCAATGGCGGGCGGCAGGGGCCA
This sequence comes from Klebsiella africana, assembly GCF_020526085.1. Lineage (NCBI taxonomy): Bacteria > Pseudomonadati > Pseudomonadota > Gammaproteobacteria > Enterobacterales > Enterobacteriaceae > Klebsiella > Klebsiella africana. Next base: position 5,014,736 of record NZ_CP084874.1, read on the forward strand.
TCGACCTGAATACGCTGGCGAAGGCGCAGACGCGCGGCAAACTGTTCCAGCGCGCGGTGTTCGTAAATCTCACCAATCCCAAAAGCATTGTGTTTCTGGCCGCCCTGTTTCCGCAGTTTATCCTGCCGCACCAGCCGCAGGTGATGCAGTATCTTGTTCTGGGCGTCACCACCATTGTCGTCGATATCATTGTGATGATTGGCTATGCGACCCTGGCGCAGCGCATTTCAGCATGGATTAAAGGGCCAAAGCAGATGAAGGCGCTGAACAAAGTCTTTGGTTCGCTGTTTATGCTGGTCGGAGCGCTGCTCGCCTCCGCCCGTCACGCCTGAATCATGGAATCTCGCTCGCAAAGAGAGGTTCGCCAGGTGAACGACGCTTTCTCTCTACACGAGCCGACACGCAAAGCGGGTAATTAATTTTTTTACCCGCTGTCGGCGTTGAACCTACCGTGTCAGGATGCCGCCAGATACGTGATTCACGGATGAACGGCGATGGCGGAAACGGCGACTCCTCATGATGCAGTATTTAAAAGTTTTCTCTCGCGAGTAGAGACGGCGCGCGATTTTATCGAGCTCCACCTGCCTTCGTCGTTAATACAGATCTGCAAACTGGATACCCTGCGTCTGAAATCCGGCAGCTTTCTCGAAGACGATCTCAGGCCTTACTACAGCGATATCCTTTATTCGCTGGAAACCACCCGCGGTGCGGGCTATGTCCATGTTCTGATCGAGCACCAGAGCGCACCTGATAAGCTGATGGCCTTTCGCTTAATGCGCTATGCTGTCGCCGCCATGCAACGGCACCTGGAGAGCGGCCATAAAACGCTGCCTCTGGTTATCCCTATTCTCTTTTATCAGGGACGACGCAGCCCCTATCCCTGGTCGATGCGCTGGCTGGATAATTTTGCCGATCCTGAAACCGCCCGCCAGCTCTATAGCGGGGCGTTTCCGCTGGTCGATATCACGGTGATCCCCGATGACGACATCATGCAGCACCGCAGCATGGCAGCCCTGACGCTGGTGCAAAAGCACATCCGCCAGCGCGATATGGCGCAATTGCTGGATAAGTTGACCCACCTCTTAATGCTGGAGCAGATGAGCGGACAACAAATCACCGTATTGGTAAACTATATGGCTCAGGCAGGGGATGCCGAAGATACTCGGACACTCTTGTACGGGCTGGCACAGCGCGTGCCGCAGCATGGAGGATTACTGATGACGCTGGCGGAAACATGGCTTGCAGAAGGTATGGAGAAAGGCGTACAGCAAGGCATAAAAGAAGGTAAACACCAGGCTCTGGTGCAGGTTGCCGAAGCGATGCGCAATCGCGGTATTGATGACCAGGCGATTATGGAAATGACCGGTCTGGCTGAGGATGAGCTGCAGCGGCTTCGCCACTGATACTTTCCCACCCGGAAACAACCGGGTGGGGACACAGCATGCCGGTTAACGCGAGATAATCAGGTGGATGCCAAAGCCCGCAAACAGCGTACCGGCGATACCATCGATCCACTTCGCCATCCGCTGATAGCCGCGGCGCATCCCCGGCAGGGCGAACAGGCTGGCAACCACCATAAACCAGGCCAGCGTCTCGACGATAATCAGCAGGAAAATACCCCAGCGCGCGCCGGCGCCAACGCTATCACCGACGAACAACGAGAACACCGAGCCGAAGTAGATGATTGCTTTCGGATTCGCCAGATTGGTCAACAATCCCTTCACGAAGCTGCGTCCGCTACGGGCCAGCTCCACCTGCGGCTCCGCCGGGGCCACCGCCTCTTTTTTCAGCGCGCCACGCAGCATCTGGTAGCCCATCCAGCACAGATACAGGCCGCCACCGACCATAATGATGTTATGCAGCCACGCCATCTGCGCAAGGATCAGGTTCAGGCCGAGCAGAGCAACCCCCGCCCAGATCATCACGCCGCAGGTGATCCCCAGCACACCCATCATCGCCTCTCTGCGCGAGCGGCTGATGGCCGTTTGTGAGACAAAGAAAAAGTCCGGCCCCGGGCTCATCAGCGCAATGATATGCACCAGCGCCACGGTGAGGAAAAGCATCAGCATAGTTAACTCGCAGGAAAATAATGAAGAGAGAAACTATTCTGGCACTTTTTCAGCCAGCTGACTACTCATCGTCGCCATCAACATGCGCCCGGATCAGCGCCATAAACGGCTTCCCAAAACGCTCGAGCTTGCGTGTCCCCACGCCGTTGACGCTGAGCATCTCGCCGGCGGTCAGCGGCGATTGTTCGGCCATCTCGATAAGCGTCGCGTCGTTGAAGACCACGTATGGCGGGATATTCTCTTCGTCAGCGATCGCTTTACGCAATTTGCGCAGCTTGGCAAACAGTTTACGGTCATAATTGCCGCCAAAGGATTTCTGCATCGCCTTCGGCTTCAGCGCCACGATACGCGGCACGGCGAGCTGCAGCGGCACGTCGCCACGCAGCACCGGTCGCGCAGCTTCGGTCAGCTGCAGCGCGGAGTGCTGGGCGATATTCTGCGTCACCAGCCCAAGGTGAATCAGCTGGCGGATCACGCTCACCCAGTGCTCGTGACTTTGCTCCCGGCCGATACCGTAAACCGGCAGCTTATCGTGGCCCATCTCTCGGATGCGCTGATTGTTGGCCCCGCGCAGAACCTCCACCACGTAACCCATCCCGAAGCGTTGATTCACCCGGTAAATCGTTGAAAGCGCCTTGCGGGCGTCCATTAAGCCATCGTACTGCTTTGGCGGATCAAGACAAATATCGCAGTTGCCGCACGGCTCCTGGCGTCCTTCGCCAAAGTAGTTCAGCAGCACCAGACGACGACAGGTCTGGGCTTCAGCAAACGCCCCCATCGCGTTCAGCTTATGCCGTTCGATATCCTGCAGCGGCCCGGCGGGCTTCTCTTCCAGACAGCGGCGCAACCACGCCATGTCCGCCGGATCGTAAAACAGCATCGCTTCCGCCGGCAGGCCGTCACGCCCGGCGCGGCCGGTCTCCTGATAGTAGGATTCAATATTGCGCGGGATATCAAAATGCACCACAAAGCGGACGTTCGGCTTGTTGATACCCATCCCGAAGGCCACCGTCGCCACCACGATCTGCAGATCGTCGCGCTGGAATTTCTCCTGCACGTCGGCGCGCACATCGTTTTCCAGACCGGCATGGTAAGCCGCCGCGCTAATACCGCGGCTTTGCAGCCTGGCGGCGGTATCTTCCACTTTTGAACGGCTGTTGCAGTAGATAATGCCTGATTTGCCGCGCTGATCCTGTACATAGCGCATCAGCTGGTCGAGCGGCTTGAATTTCTCCATCAGCATATAGCGGATGTTCGGCCGGTCGAAGCTGCTGACCTGAATCAGCGGATCGTTAAGCCCCAGCAGGCGGACAATATCGCGGCGGGTGGTGTCATCGGCGGTGGCGGTCAACGCCATAAACGGGATCTGCGGCATCCGCTGACGCAGCTGGCCCAGCGCGGCATATTCCGGACGGAAGTCATGGCCCCACTGGGAGATACAGTGCGCTTCGTCTACCGCCAGCATCGCCAGGTTCCAGTTCGCCAGATGCTCAAGAAAGTTATCCAGCATCAGCCGTTCCGGCGCGATATACAGCAGACGAACCTGCCCGCTGCGGCAACCGGCCATCACCTCCTGCTGCTGCTCGCGGCTCTGCGTCGAGTTCAGACAAGCCGCCGCCACGCCGTTGGCCAGCAGTTGATCGACCTGGTCCTTCATCAGCGAGATCAGCGGTGAGACCACCACCGTCAGACCGCCCATGACCAGCGCCGGCACCTGATAGCACAACGACTTGCCGCCACCGGTCGGCATGACCACCAGGCAGTCCCGGCCTTCGAGCGCCGTCTCGATAATCGTTTCCTGGCCAGGACGGAACTGCTGGTAGCCGAAGGTTTCTTGTAAAACCTGCTTAGCCAGCGATTCCTGATTTAATACTTCCGCCTGTGCCACGTTGACCCCATTTGCCTGAAAAGAAAACAGGCGCTATTTTCAGCGCCTGCGAGCCAGAGTGCAACGATTAAAACAGATCGTTGAGCATTAGCCCGACCCCGACGCGCGTTTGGTTAAAGTTATAGTCGATAAGCGACTCGCCATAGCCGCTGTAGATCTGCGTATAGGCGCGAACATGTTTAGTGATGGGGTAGCTCACCCCAAACTCCGCCCCGCCGTAGCCGGTGTTCCAGTTATATTGTCCCTGCGCGCTGAGGATCGCCTCCCCCAACTGGTAGCCCACCTTCAGGCGGTAATAGCCCATGTATTTAGTAATGTCCGGGTTATCATCGGTGCTGCCCACCACATACCAGGGTTTCACTTCCACCAGCCAGTTGCCGTTTTGCGCCATCAGCCGGGCGTAAAGCCGGTTCCAGCTGCGCGAGGTGGGGTCGGAACGGCCATTTGAGTCGTGGTTATACCCCATCTCAATGTCGCGCAGCGTCCAGCCGGCAAACTGATAGTCGGTCGCAAAGCCTAAAAACAGCTGTGGCTCGTAATTGGTTTCGCGAAATGGCGCCGACTCTTTGCTATTGGAGAGCTGCCACCAGGATTTCTGGGTGTACGACGCGCCGAGCAGGGAATTATCGCCCAGGATACCGCGCCACAGCGGGAACGCCAGGCTCAGCTGGAACTTTACTTCATCTTTACGGGCGTTTTCGGCCCAGTCATAGCTGCGGATCGCCTCTTTATTGAGGTCGCTGGTCCACGTATAGAGCAGGTAGTTGCTCTCATAAGGGTAAAGCAGGAAAGGATTATCATGGTCCTGTAGCAGGTTGGCGATAATGCTGCCGCGCACTGCTGGTTTGTCGTGTACCGACGCGTCCTGCGCCATAACACCAGCCGGTAGCGCGCACAGCGCCGCCAGGCAGGCCAAAGAGATACGCATGCTGGTCTCCTGATAAATAGTTTTTATTTTTGTTTAACCTGAAGACATTCTACCTGTTTATTAATCACCTGCCCCCTAATCCGTTCCGAAAGTGGAAATCAATATTTTAGAAGCATAAAATCAACATTTTGTTAACGAATGGAACCGGTGTTATGTCTGAACTTACTGCCGAAGCAGCCCTGAAACTGGTGGGTGAGATTTTCGTCTATCACATGCCGTTTAACCGCGCCCTCGGTCTCGAACTGGAACGCTATGAAAAAGCGTTTGCGCAGCTTAGCTTTAATAATCAGCCGATGATGGTCGGCAACTGGGCGCAAAGCATTCTGCATGGCGGGGTGATCGCCTCCGCGCTGGACGTCGCCGCTGGCCTGGTCTGCGTCGGCAGCACCCTCACCCGGCATGACACCATCAACGAAGAAGAGCTGCGCCAGCGGCTTTCCCGCATGGGAACCATCGACCTGCGCGTGGACTACCTGCGTCCGGGCCGCGGCGAACGTTTTACCGCCACCAGCACCCTGCTGCGCGCCGGCAATAAAGTGGCGGTTGCCCGCGTGGAACTGCATAACGAAGCGCAGGTCTATATTGCCAGCGCAACGGCCACCTATATGGTGGGTTGATTGGCCAAAATCGAGTAACATCACTCTCTTTGGCAATGGATTTTACCGATGGATGCGAAACAGACGCGGTTGGGGATCATTCTGGCCCTCGCCGCCTACTTTATCTGGGGTATCGCGCCAGCGTACTTCAAACTTATCTACTATGTTCCCGCCGATGAAATTCTGACCCATCGCGTGATCTGGTCTTTCTTTTTCATGGTGGCGCTCATCAGCGTCAGCCGCCAGTGGCCGCAGGTGAAAAAGCTGCTGAAAACGCCACGCAAGATCTTCCTGCTGGCACTCTCGGCAGTGCTGGTCGGCGGTAACTGGCTGCTGTTCATCTGGGCGGTGAATAACCACCATATGCTGGAAGCCAGCCTCGGCTACTTTATTAACCCGCTGGTGAATATTTTGTTGGGGATGATTTTCCTCGGCGAACGCTTCCGTCGTCTGCAGTGGCTGGCGGTGCTCCTCGCCTTTTGCGGCGTGCTGGTCCAGCTGTGGACCTTTGGTTCGCTGCCGATCATCGGCCTTGGGCTGGCCTTCAGCTTTGCCTTTTACGGCCTGGTGCGAAAGAAAATCGCTGTCGATGCGCAAACCGGCATGCTGGTGGAAACGCTGTGGCTGCTGCCGGTGGCGGCAATCTGGCTGTTCGGCATCACCGACAGCCCGACCAGCCATATGGGCGAGAACCCCTGGTCGCTCAATCTGCTGCTGATGGCGGCAGGCGTGGTCACGACCATTCCTCTGCTGTGCTTCACTGGCGCGGCAACGCGTCTGCGGCTTTCCACGCTGGGCTTTTTCCAGTACATCGGCCCAACGCTGATGTTCCTGCTGGCGGTGACGTTTTACGGCGAAGTGCCGGGCAAGGATAAAATGGTGACCTTTGGCTTTATCTGGGTCGCGCTGGCGGTGTTTATCGTCGATGCGCTGTATACCCAGCGCAGGCTGCGCAGAGGCTAAGCCTGCCTCAGCCAGTAAAAAAGGGAGCCAACGCTCCCTTTTTTTACAGCCAGTTTTTGCGCTTGAAGTAGAGATACGGCGCCAGGCCGGCCAGCATCATAAAGACGATCGCCCCCGGGTAGCCGAAGCTCCAGTGCAGCTCCGGCATAAATTCAAAGTTCATCCCGTAGCTGGAGGCCACCAGGGTTGGTGGCAGGAACACCACCGAGACCACCGAGAAGATCTTGATGATGCGGTTCTGTTCGATGTTGATAAAACCCATCGCCGCCTGCATCAGGAAGTTCACCTTCTGGAACAGCGATTCGTTGTGCGGCAGCAGGGATTCGATATCGCGCAAGATCTCTCGTGCCTGCTCCAGCTGGCCCGCTGGCAGGCGCGCCTTGCGCACGAGGAAGTTCAGCGCGCGCTGGGTATCCATCAGACAGAGGCGCACCTTCCAGCCGATATCTTCCAGTTCCGCCAGCGTCGACAGCGCTTCGTCGTACTCGTCGCCCTGATGGCCTTCCATAATGACACGGCTCAGCTTTTCCAGGTCGCTGTAGATGTTTTCAATTTCATCCGCCAGCTGCTCGATTTTGGTCTCGAACAGGTCGAGCAGCAGTTCGTAGGCGTTGCCGTCGACCAGCGTCTGGTTACGTACACGCATACGGTAGAGGCGGAAAGCGGGTAGTTCGCGCTCGCGCAGCGTGAACAGGCGGCCTTCGCGGATGGTAAACGCCACGGTAGAGTTACCGGCGTGATCGTCGGCATCTTCAAAAAAGAAGAACGAGTGGATGTGTAACCCGTCTTCATCTTCAAAGAAACGCGCGGAGGCTTCGATATCTTCCAGTTCCGGGCGCGTCGCCAGGTTTTGACCCAGTTCCGTCTGCACGCGGCTTCGCTCATCGTCGTCAGGCTCGACCAGATCGACCCACACCGAGCTGGCGAGGTGTTTGATCTCATCGGCTTCCAGGCGCGTTAAACGATTGTTTTCCAGTTGAAATGCGCTCAGCATGACCGGGACTCCCAATGCAAAAAAATTATCGGACAGTTCGGTGGGCACACAGAAACAAATTGGGTTTCAGACCATTAAGCCTGACTCAGCGCGACGGGAATGGGGCAGGTCGCTGACAACCGCTAAGGCTATCAGCATAAGAGGATAGCCTTAGGAGTTGTTCCTGAATGACAGGAAGTTGAGCCAGCATCTACTGGGTGTGTCCAAGGCGAATGTCCTCTTAGCGTAATCGTGCGCGCATGTTACGCCAGCGCAAAATCGGCGTCAACACGCAACGGAACGCGAAAGCGCAAATCAGGCGCCTTAACGTATAAAGGTAGCAGAATATTACAAAATAATGATATTTTTCTTAAAGTTACACTTCCTCCAGCCGGGCGTAAGCCGCCACCAGCCATTTGATTCCCTGGCCCTGAAAAGCCACCTGCAGCCGGCTGTGCTCGCCGCTGCCTTCGAGGTTGACAATAGTGCCTTCGCCAAACTTCGGATGCCGTACGCGCTGGCCTAACTTGTAACCGGTATCGCTCTCGGCAATAGGTGCGCCCAGTCGCTGATGGTTTACCGGGCGGCTCACCGTGGCTCGCAGACGCACTTCTTCTACGCACTCCTGCGGCAGCTCCCCGATAAAGCGCGACGGGCGGTGATAAACTTCTTTGCCGTACAGACGGCGGGCTTCCGCGTAAGTCAGCGTCAGCTTCTGCATGGCGCGCGTTACGCCAACGTAGGCCAGGCGACGCTCCTCTTCCAGACGGCCACCTTCATCAAGGGCCATCTGGCTCGGGAACATCCCTTCTTCGACGCCGACGATGAACACCTGCGGGAACTCCAGCCCTTTCGCCGAGTGCAGGGTCATCAGCTGAACCGCGTCCTGCCAGGTGTCCGCCTGCCCCTCGCCCGCTTCAAGCGCGGCGTGAGAGAGAAACGCCTGCAGCGGCATCAGATCTTCATCTTCTTCGTTGTAGCTGAACTGACGCGTCGCCGTCACCAGCTCCTCTAAGTTTTCAATACGGGTCTGGCCCTTCTCGCCTTTCTCCTGCTCGTACATCGCGCGCAGGCCGGAGTCTTTAATCACCCGATCGGTCTGAACGTGCAGCGGCATATCGGTGGTCTCCTGCGCCAGCGCGTCAATCAGCTCCATAAAGCGCTGCAGGGCGCTGGCGGCGCGACCGGCCAGCGCTTTCTCTTTCAATAGCTCGCGACTGGCCTGCCATAGCGTCAGCTGGCGATCGCGCGACGTCTGGCGCACCACGTCCAGCGTGCGGTCGCCAATACCGCGGGTCGGCGTATTGACGACGCGCTCGAACGCCGCGTCATCGTTGCGATTGGCGATAAGGCGCAGGTACGAGAGCGCGTCTTTGATTTCCTGACGCTCGAAGAAGCGCATGCCGCCGTAGATACGGTACGGCATGCTGGCCTGCAGAAGCGCCTCTTCCAGCACGCGCGACTGGGCGTTGCTGCGATAGAGGATGGCGCACTGCTCCAGCGCGCCGCCGCTCTCCTGCCAGGTTTTAATCCGGTTCACCACGAAGCGTGCTTCGTCGAGATCGTTGAAGGCGCAGTACAGCGAGATCGGCTCGCCGTCGGCGCCGTCGGTCCACAGTTTTTTGCCCAGGCGCCCGTTGTTGTTTTCAATCAGGGCGTTGGCGGCGCTAAGAATATTGCTGGTTGAACGATAGTTCTGCTCCAGACGAATAGTTTCCGCGCCCGGGAAGTCATTGAGAAAGCGCTGAATGTTTTCGACCTGCGCGCCGCGCCAGCCGTAAATCGACTGGTCATCATCGCCGACGATCATCACCTTGCCGGTATCGCCCGCCAGCAGGCGGATCCAGGCGTACTGGATGTTGTTGGTATCCTGGAATTCGTCGACGAGGATATTGGTGAAGCGCTCGCGGTAGTGCTGCAGGATATGCGGTTTGTTCAGCCACAGCTCGTGGGCGCGTAGCAGCAGCTCGGCGAAGTCCACCAGCCCGGCGCGATCGCAGGCTTCCTGGTAGGCCTGATAGACCTTCTGCCAGGTCTGCTCGACCGGGTTGCCGTAGCTCTGAATATGATGCGGACGCAGCCCTTCATCTTTCTGGCTGTTGATGTACCACATCGCCTGACGCGGCGGCCACTGTTTCTCATCGAGGTTCATCGCCTTAATCAGACGCTTCAGCAGACGCAGCTGGTCTTCGCTGTCGAGAATTTGGAAGTCCTGCGGCAGGTTGGCGTCCAGATGGTGCGCACGCAGCAGGCGGTGCGCCAGGCCGTGGAAGGTGCCCACCCACATGCCGCCCTGGGTAGTGCCCATCAGCTGGCCGATACGGTGGCGCATCTCCGCCGCCGCTTTGTTGGTAAAGGTCACCGCCATAATCGAGTACGGCGAGCAGTTCTCCACGCTCAGCAGCCAGGCGATACGGTGCACCAGAACACGCGTCTTACCACTGCCCGCCCCTGCCAGAACCAGCATATTGGTGCGCGAGGCCGCTACGGCTTCACGCTGTTTGTCATTAAGGCTGTCGAGCAGGTAAGAAACGTCCATTGGCACCGCCGGAAGAGAAGGGGTTCCACGAACCCCTGTTAATATATACAGAGTGACTGGTGATTATATCAGCGAGGTCAGAGATGCCAACCGTGAAATTTCAATATGCGGCAGCAGGCGGCTGTCCGCGGTGTGCATCAGGTCCGCGCCTTGCGGTTTGATCCAGCAGGCCTGCATCCCACAGCGCAGCGATCCGGCCACGTCGGTCGTCAGGTCATCGCCGACGTGCAGAATCTGCCCGAGCGGTAAGTCCAGACGCTCCGCCGCCAGGTGGTACATGTCGGCAAACGGCTTGGAGCGGCCATCCGGCCCGGCGCGCAGCACGAAACGGAAATAGTCATTCAGCCCGAACAGTTCCGGCTGAGCGTTACCGTTGGTGATAGCCACCAGCGGCCATTTCTTCGCCAGCTTCGCCAGCGTATCGTGGGTCTCCTGCGGAACATCGACGCGGCTGCGCCAGTGGGCGAAGTTTTCCATCGCCGCATCGGCCCCCGCTTTCGCCGCTTCGGCGGAGAGCCCGGCATTACGCATGCCTAACTCCAGCGCGCGGTGGCGCCAGACGGTCACGTCGTGGTAGATCTCCGGCTCAGATGCCAGCAGCGTCTGACGCAGCTGGTTAAGCTCATGGGCGTCGAACTGGCTGAGCGACGGATGGTAATTGCGCACAAAGGCCAGCGATTCATGCATCGTCCGATCAATCACCGGGCGGTTATCATATAGGGTGTCGTCCAGGTCAAACGTCAGCGCGGAAATCTGGCCCAGAGGTCGGTAAAAACGCATTATTTCCCCCGTTTAGCGCGCGGATGCGCGGCATCGTACACCGAGGCAAGGTGTTGAAAATCAAGATGGGTATAGATTTGGGTGGTGGAGAGGTTAGCATGCCCCAGCAGCTCCTGCACGCCGCGCAGATCGCCGCTCGACTCCAGCATATGGGTGGCAAAGGAGTGGCGCAGCTTGTGCGGGTGCACATGGCTGTTCAGCCCCTGCTTAATCCCCCACTCGGCAAACCGCTTCTGTACGTTGCGCGCCGAAATACGTTTGCCCAGCTTCGACAAAAACAGCGCGTCGTCGTCGGTACCGAACAGGCCGCGCAAATCCAGCCAGTGCTCAATCCACGTCACCGCGTTACGACCGATCGGTAAACGGCGCTCTTTGCTGCCTTTGCCCATCACCCAAACCTCACCGCTTTCGAGATCGAGGTGTTTGATATCAAGATTGACCAGTTCGGACAGACGCAATCCCGCCCCGTACATCACCTCCAGCATCGCCCGGTCGCGCACCGCCAGCGGATCGTTGAGATCGATATCCAGCAGCCGATTCACATCATCGACATCGATATTTTTCGGCAGGTGACGAGGAATTTTCGGCGCCGCAATTCCCTTCGCCGGGTTAGCGGCCAGCTCGCCCTGGCCGACCAGCCAGTCGAAGAAACTGCGCAGCGCCGACAGGCGAAGCGCCAGGCTCGCCGGGCCTAACCCCGCGCGGCGACTACGCACCGCAAAGCTTCGCACCTGAGCGGCATCGCACTGCGACCAGCTTTTCAGTCCCGCCTCATCCGCCAGGGCGATCAGCGCGTCCAGCTGCCGCTGGTAATTCAGTAATGTGATCGGGCTGAGCTGGCGTTCAACGCCAAGGTGGCGCAAAAAGCGAGCGACGGCGGAGAAGAGAGGAGAATCGGTCATGCGCGTTCAATCCAGCGCTCCAGCAGGCCAGGCAGCATCTGCGCAATCTCCTGCAGCAGTTGCGTCCCCTGCCCTGGCTGATAATGCTGCGCATCGCGGCTGCTAAAGAGCATCACGCCGGGGGCATTATCGCCGCCCAGCAGCGACATCGCCACGGATCCAATGGCTTTCGCCTCCGGCAGCACCACCAGCAGCTCCGGACCGTTCAGCGGCCCAAGATAGTGGCGCGCCTGGCCCAGACGTTGAATGCGGATCGGCTCAAACGCCTGCCGGCTTAATGCCAGATGGGTAAACTTCGAGGGGGCGCCGAGGCGCCAGCTGTCAGGGAACAGGCGCACCGTGGCGCCCGCCAGCCCCAGCTCGCGTGCCCAGCGATGAAGGCGGTTGAGCATATCATCGAGGCTATCCGCCGCCGCCAGCCGCGTTTGCAGCTGCAGCAGGCGCTGGAACAGGCTCTCATTGGCGACCGCCTGCTCCATCAGCAGCGACATATTCTCTTCCAGCACATGAATGTGGTTACGCGCCCGCATCATGTGCCACTCCACCAGCGAAATCGTACCGCGTACCGGATGCGGGACGCGGAGATGTTCGACCTGGGCGGCATTACGAATAAAAAATTCAGGATGTTGCAACAGATAGTCCACCACCGCGCGATCGTTCAACGCGCTGGCAATCTCCTGCTGTTCTTCCCCGATTGGTTTCATAAATGAATAAATCCATCATAGACATGGGCCGCCGGGCCGGTCATAAACAGCGGCTGGCCCGGGCCTTTCCAGGCGATATCAAGACGACCGCCGGGTAATTCCACGCGTACCGTTTCCGCCAGCAGCCCCTGCTGGATCCCCACCGCCACCGCGGCGCAGGCGCCGCTGCCGCAGGCCTGGGTTTCCCCCGCACCGCGTTCGTAGACGCGCAGACGGATATGGGACCGGCCGACCACCTGCATAAAGCCGATATTGGCGCGCTCCGGAAAACGCTCATGGCTTTCCATCACCGGGCCGAGCGTTTCCACCGCTGCTGTATCCACATCATCCACCTGGATGACGCAGTGCGGATTTCCCATGGACACCACGCCGCACAATACTGTCTGCTCGGCGGCACGCATGATATAGGTCTTTTCCGCTTTGTTGGCGCGGAACGGCACCTGGGACGGCTCGAAGTTGGGCTCACCCATGTTCACCCGCACCAGATCGTCTTCCGTTACGCTTAATACCATACGCCCGTTGGCCGTACTCACGCGGATATCACGTTTATTGGTCAGGCCTTTCAGCCGGACGAAGCGGGCAAAACAGCGCGCGCCGTTGCCGCACTGCGACACTTCGCTGCCGTCGGCGTTAAAGATCCGGTAATGGAAATCCAGATCCGGATCATAGGGCGGCTCGACGACCAACAGCTGATCGAACCCGACACCAAGGTGGCGATCCGCCAGACGGCGAATCAGCTCCGGCGAGAAAAAAACATTCTGCGTTACCGCGTCAACGACCATAAAATCGTTGCCAAGGCCATGCATTTTAGAGAACTGCATCATCTACTCCAGTTGCGCGGAACAGAACGTTATCGTTAGTAATTGACCTGGCTCGGACCACCAGTATCGCCACGATCGTTACGATCCGGCGTTGAGCTCTGAATACCTGGGTTAACCGGTTTGGTCGGCGGCGGCGCAGTTTTGTCCGCCGGCGGGAAATAGAGAGGCCCTTTCAGACCGCAGCCGGTCAGGCTGAAGATCGCAAACAAAACGGCAAGCGTAGGAAAAACATTTTTCATTGATAGTTGCCCGTGATTCATTCTTTCTGCTTTCTATCATCGCAGGAGAAGACGTAAAAGCAAGCCTTTAGCATCCGACTGCGCGCGCTTTTGTTTCGCGCTATACTGCGACCCATCTTCAAAAATCAAAAAAGCAGAATAAAATTATGAACGACAGTGAATTCCATCGCCTGGCCGATAGCCTGTGGATGACCATCGAAGAACATCTGGACGACTGGGACGGCGATAGCGACATCGACTGCGAAATCAACGGCGGCGTGCTGACCATCAGCTTTGAAAACGGCAGCAAAATCATTATTAACCGTCAGGAGCCGCTGCACCAGGTGTGGCTGGCCACCAAACAGGGCGGGTATCACTTCGATCGCAAAGGCGACGAGTGGATCTGCGATCGCAGCGGCGAGACCTTCTGGGATCTGCTGGAGCAGGCGGCGAGCCAGCAGGCCGGTGAGACAGTGAAATTCCGTTAATGACGTGTTTCCCGGATGGCGGCGCATCGCGCCTTATCCGGGCTACCCGACGACCTGGAACCGTAGCCCTGCTAAGCGCAACACCAGCAGGGAATATCTGCGGATAGCGGCTCACGCCTTATCCAGGCCAAATCTACGAGTAGCGCTGCTGCAGCACCGGCGAGGCGGTAACGTCCTGGCTGGTGGGTATCGCGGCGGCAATCGCCTGGGTGCGGAAAGGGATCACCTGCGTACGCCCGTCTACCTCGACAATCTGATAGAACTGCGGCAGGTTGAAGTTGATAAAGCTGGAGCCGTAGGTGAAACGATCGTGCGATGACGAATAGAAGCGGCTGACGTCGCGCACCAGCTCCTCTTTACTGCCCTCGCAGTGATGATAGACCTCGGCGCGGTTGCTCTCGTCGAGAATATAGATGTTAAAGCCGCTGTCGTTGTTATCCGCATCTTCAAAGAAGAACTGAATAATCCCTTCGCTGGCGAAGCCATCCACCACCGCCGGCAGCTTAACGTGATTGGTTTCCACCTGCACCGACAGCCCGTGCAGCTTGTTGTGCGAGATAGCGCCATAGAACTCAATGGCGTTTTCCAGCTTCTGCACCGAAACATTGAGACGCTCGAAGAACAGCCCCCAGGTCTGGCCGGAGACGCGCAGCGCTTTAAAGCGCCCGGTATCCTGGCGGGTGCTGGACAGACGAAGTTCGATGCACTCGGAGATCATCTGCTGCACACGGGTGCGGATCAGGCCGCGCAGGTGCTGGCTATAGCAGAACACCTCCACGCTGTCCGGCGGCGCGGCGTCCTGATGCATTTTGCCGAGAATCGTCTTCAGCGCCTCGATCATCGCCTGCTCGCCGTTAAAGTGCAGCGTACGCACTTCGTTCCACGAGTTGCGATACAGCAGATCGACGCTGCCGATCAGGCATTTTTGCTCTTCGCCGAAGCTAAAGACATCCAGCTTACGGAAATCGAAGTGCACCACCTGGTTGCGGAAGGCCGCGGTTGGGTCATATTCGAGGTTGACGATAATCGCCAGGTGGCGGATTTCGCATGGGCTGTACAGCGCTTTTGGCGTCGGCGCCGGCAGGCGCAGCGGGAAGTGGTGCGACACGTCGGCCACCATCTCCTGCAGCTTCGCCAGATCGACGATGCCGTTGCCCTTAATAAACAGGCGGGTGCGTGAGGTCAGCAGGCCGTTAAACCAGGCCCAGGCCACCAGCTTATTAAGATAACGGTTATATTCCAGCGGCTGATGGCTGATGATCGATTCCATATCCGGCGCGCGGTTATACAGATACCAACCGGTACGGTTGGCACGGCCCGGCGGCACGTGGATAAAGGTCAGGTTCGGTTCCGACAGATCCGGCGAAATTTGCGGGTTCACCAGCGTCACTTTCCCCGGCAGCGCTTCAAAGGCCGCATATAGCTTACGCGTCAGCACGCCGATATCCTGCGGACTGGCGGAGACGCTGAGGTTATTGCGCCGTGCGAAGCGGATCAGATTACGATAGCTCTGCATCATGGCGTCGAGCAGTTCGTTGTGCGCCTTGCGCACTTCATCAATTTTCCAGTTGGCGCGGTTGTCGAGCATCATCAGACGCTTTTCGTCCCAGCCCCAGGCATTCACCAGCTGGCTGACAACTTCGCGACGCCAGCCGACGCAAGCGCGTTCGCGGCTGAGTTTTTCGCACACTTTCAGGTAGAAGCAGCGGCGCACCAGGTCGAGGCGGGTTTCATCTTCGATGGCCTGCAGATAGGTGGTCACGCGCTCCAGCATCATGCAGTACGGGTCGAGGCCGAAGGAGACAATCTCGCCGTCATGCAGACGCTGTTTGATATCTTTCGCCAACAGGCGGTTATTGGGGTATTCCCAGGAGTAGGCTTCCAGCAGCAGCGTTTTCAGCACTGCTTTATAGGGGGAATCAATACTCTTATACAGCTGCCACAGGCTGGCGCCGAAGTACTCTTCCGCCGACAGCGAACTGAGGCCGCCAAGATCGAGCCATTCGTTAGGCGTCAGCACGCCTTGGGCATACAGCCCCATAACGTAATCGTCGTAATGCTCTTCTTCGTCGCACGGCACCATATTCCACAGAATACGTTTCCCGGCGAGACGCACGGCGGTGCGGTAGAATTCATCGAGCAATAAAATATGCTGGGTCGAACCGCAGTCTTCGCCACCGAGGCTACCGCTTTCGTTATGGCGGAAGCGGTTTTCGTCGATCAGGAAGAAGCTGACTTCCACGCCGAGCGAGGCTGCCCAGCTCTCAAGCAGGCTGCATTTTCGCTGCAGTAGCTGACGCTCTTCGCTATCGAGCCAGGCCTGGTGACATACCCAGATATCAAGATCGGAAGAACAGCTCTGGCCGACGGAGGAAGTACTGCCCATCGAGTAGACGCCGGTGATCGGCAGCTCGCCTTTCGGCGGCTCCTGGGTCTGCATACCGCGATGCAGCTCCAGCTCTTCAAGATAGTGGCGTTGGGTTTCATCAGGCGTGTAGAGGCAAATGCCACGGGGAACGTTACCGTCAAGGTAACCCGGCATCAGCGGGTGATGATAATGTAATAACGTTGGCAGTAGACTGTAAACCTGCTGGAAAGCGGGTCCCATGGCAGCAAGGGCGCGATCCACGCGCAATTGGTTGATGGCATCCAGTCTCTGTTTCAGTGTCTCAATATAGAGGTACAAGACATATCGCCTGATGTTCAAAAACCCGAGGTACAATAGTACGGAGGATTTCAGTATTTCAACAAAAACCGTCACCATTCGTCGTCGGTGTGGTTGTGATGAGCAGCGGACGGACAAATGGTTTAAAACGTGATCAATTTAACACCTTGCTCATTGACCGTAAAGAAAGATGCGCTACATACAAGTGTAGCACCGTTTATTGCCTGTAAATTCCTCACTACGCCTCCGGCAACCGCCTCGCGCATGAAAGGTTAAAAAAGAGTAGGCCGGAGCCATCTCCCACATAAACCGTGAAAACTAACATCCGTAAGACAACAATGTTAGGATGGATAGTGGTCGATAATGACGGTAACAAGCATGTTAGACAAAGTTTTGAAAATTGCCACACGGCAAAGCCCGCTTGCGCTATGGCAGGCGCAGTATGTTAAAGCACGCCTGGAACAAGCGCATCCTGGACTGAACGTCGAGTTAGTGCCGATGGTCACGCGCGGGGATGTCATCCTTGATACGCCCCTGGCAAAGGTGGGCGGCAAGGGCTTATTTGTAAAAGAGTTAGAGCTCGCCATGCTCGAAGGGCGGGCCGATATCGCCGTCCATTCGATGAAAGATGTGCCCGTGGAATTCCCGGAGGGCCTGGGGTTGGTCACCATCTGCGAGCGCGACGATCCGCGCGACGCGTTTGTCTCCAATCACTATGCCTCGATTGATGAGCTGCCGGCCGGCAGCGTCGTTGGCACGTCAAGTTTACGCCGTCAGTGTCAGCTGGCCGCTACCCGTCCGGACCTGGTGATCCGCTCTCTGCGCGGTAACGTCGGTACCCGGCTGAGTAAGCTGGATAACGGCGAGTATGACGCCATTATCCTTGCTGCCGCCGGGTTGAAGCGCCTGAAACTGGAAGCGCGTATTCGCCAGCCGCTGTCGCCCGAGCAATCCCTGCCGGCCGTCGGCCAGGGTGCGGTAGGTATAGAATGCCGTCTTGATGATGCATGGACCCAGGCGCTGTTAGCGCCCCTCAATCATGCGGAAACCGCGGTACGCGTGCGCGCTGAGCGGGCGATGAATACCCGCCTTGAAGGCGGCTGCCAGGTGCCGATCGGCAGCTATGCGGAACTGAAGGACGGGGAACTGTGGCTGCGGGCGCTGGTTGGCGCTCCGGATGGTTCACAGCTGGTGCGCGGCGAACGACGCGGGCCAGCGGAACAGGCGGAAGCCCTCGGCATCTCGCTGGCGGAAGAGCTTCTGGATAACGGCGCCCGCGACATCCTCGCGGCGGTTTATGATGGAGAAGCCCCGCGATGAGCATCCTGGTCACCCGTCCGCTACCGCAAGGTGAAGAGTTAGTCAGCCGCCTGCGCGCGCTGGGACGCGTGGCCTGGAGCTTTCCGCTGATAGAATTTACCCCCGGGCGGGAGCTTCCCGCGCTGAGCGACCATCTTGCCCATCTGGGGTCCGAGGATCTGCTGTTTGCGCTATCCCAACATGCGGTGGAATTCGCCCATGCCCGTCTGCAGCAGCAGGGCCTGCTCTGGCCCACTTCTCCGCACTATTTTGCCATTGGCCGCACGACGGCGCTGGCCCTGCATACGGTCAGCGGGCAGCATATCCGTTACCCGTTAGATCGGGAAATTAGCGAAGTCTTGCTACAATTACCTGAATTACAAAACATTGCCGGAAAAAATGCGCTGATCTTACGCGGCAATGGTGGGCGGGAACTCTTAGGCGCGACGCTGACCGAGCGCGGCGCCAGGGTCACATTTTGTGAATGTTATCAACGTAGTGCAAAACATTACGATGGCGCAGAAGAAGCGATGCGCTGGCAATCTCGCGGGGTCACCACGCTGGTGGTCACCAGCGGCGAGATGCTGCAGCAGCTGTGGTCGTTAATACCGCAATGGTATCGCGAACAATGGCTCCTGCACTGCCGCGTTATCGTTGTCAGTGAACGTCTGGCCCTTCAGGCCCGGGAACTGGGCTGGCAGGCGATTCAGGTTGCCGATAGCGCCGACAACGATGCGCTGCTACGCGCATTACAATAACTCTCAACATTGGAAGCCATAATGACGGAACAACAAAATCAATCCGCCGTGGTTGAAGAGACCAGGGAGGCCGTGGATACCACACCACAGCCAGAGAACACTGAGAAGAAGAAGGCAGGCAATAAAACCAGCCTGGCGCTCAGCGCGATCGCTATCGCCATCGCGATAGCCGCCGGCATCGGCCTGTATGGCCTGAACAAACAGCAGGCCACGCGGCAAAACGAAACCACCTCTGAATTATCAAGCCAGGTCGCGGCGCTGCAAAAAGCGCAGGAAAATCAAAAAAGTGAACTGGAAGGTATTATCAAACAGCAGGCCGACCAGCTAAACGAAGCCAAACACCAGCAGGAGACGCTGGCCAAACAGCTGGATGAGCTGCAGCAAAAAGTGGCGGTGATTTCCGGTAGCGATGCCAAAACCTGGCTACTGGCCCAGGCCGATTTTCTCGTCAAACTGGCGGGACGTAAGCTTTGGAGCGATCAGGATGTCACCACCGCCGCCGCGCTGCTGAAAAGCGCCGACGCCAGCCTCGCCGACATGAACGACCCGAGCCTCATCGGCGCCCGCCGGGCGATCACCGACGACATCGCCACCCTCTCAGCAGTAAGCCAGGTGGACTACGACGGTATGATCCTCAAGGTGAATCAGCTGGCAAACCAAATCGACAACCTGCGGCTGGCCGATAATAACGATGACGATTCGCCGATGGACTCTGATAGCGACGAGCTCTCCAGCTCTATCAGCGAATGGCGCGTCAATTTGCAGAAAAGCTGGCAGAATTTTATGGACAACTTTATCACCGTGCGCCGCCGCGATGAAACAGCGGTCCCGCTGCTGGCGCCAAATCAGGATATCTACCTGCGGGAAAATATTCGCTCTCGCCTGCTGGTCGCCGCGCAGGCAGTGCCGCGCCATCAGGAAGAGACCTGGAAACAGTCGCTGGATAACGTCTCGACCTGGGTACGCGCCTATTACGATACCGATGATGCCACCACCAAAGCCTTCCTCGACGAGGTGGATAAGCTCAGTCAGCAAAGTATTACCATGACGGTGCCAGAGACGCTGCAGAGCCAGGCGTTGCTGGAAAAACTGATGCAGACCCGGGTGCGTAACCTGATGGCACAGCCTGCCGTCTCCGCGAGCAGTGCGCCCTCACCAGCCCCTGCTGCACCGGCCGCCCCTGCTGCGCCGCAAGGAGAGTAACGCATGCTGAAAATTCTTTTACTCTTCGCACTGTTGATCGCCGGGATCGTGCTTGGCCCGATGATCGCCGGGCATCAGGGCTACGTCCTGATCCAGACCGATAATTACAATATCGAGACCAGCGTGACCGGGCTGGTGATCATCCTGATCCTCGCCATGGTGGTGCTTTTCGCCATTGAATGGCTGCTGCGCCGCATTTTCCGCACCGGGGCGCATACGCGCGGCTGGTTTGTCGGCCGTAAACGCCGTCGCGCGCGTAAGCAAACCGAGCAGGCGCTGCTCAAACTGGCGGAAGGTGATTACCAGCAGGTTGAGAAGCTGATGGCGAAAAATGCCGATCACGCCGAACAGCCGGTGGTGAACTATCTGCTGGCGGCGGAAGCGGCCCAGCAGCGCGGCGATGAAGCGCGGGCCAACCAGCATCTGGAGCGCGCCACCGAGCTGGCGGGCGATGACCTGATCCCGGTGGAAATCACCCGCGTTCGCCTGCAGCTGGCACGTAATGAAAATCACGCCGCGCGCCATGGCATCGATAAGCTGCTGGAAATTACCCCGCGTCATCCGGAAGTGCTGCGCCTCGCCGAACAGGCATACACCCGCACCGGCGCCTGGCAGTCGCTGCTGGACATCATTCCGTCGATGGCGAAAGCTAACGTCGGCGATGAAGAGCATCGCGCTGCGCTGGAACAGCTGGCATGGGTTGGCCTGATGGATAAAGCGCTGGCCGACGGCGGCAGTGAAGGGCTGCGCGAATGGTGGCGCAACCAGAGCCGTAAAACGCGGGCGCTGGTGCCGCTGCAGGTAGCGATGGCCGAGCGCCTCATCGAGAGCGACGATCACGATACCGCACAGCAAATTATCATTGATGGTCTGAAGAAACAGTATGATGACCGTCTGGTGATGCCGATCCCGCGTCTGAAGACCAATAACCCGGAACAGCTGGAGAAAGTGCTGCGCCAGCAAATCAAAGCCGTTGGCGACCGTCCGCTACTGTGGAGCACCCTGGGCCAGTCGCTGATGCGACACGGCGAATGGCAGGAGGCCAGCATCGCCTTCCGCGCCGCGCTTAAGCAGCGTCCGGATGCCTTTGATTACGCCTGGTTAGCCGATGCCCTTGACCGCCTGCATCAGCCAGAGGAAGCCGCTACGATGCGCCGCGATGGTCTGCTGCTAACGCTGCAGAAGAACCCTCTGCAATAACCTGCCTTTGCTATCGCCTCTTGTGGGGCGATAGCCCTTCTCCCCCCCTTCGCATTGACGGATCCCTGAAAGAAAAAAACGCCTGCGCTGAAATCAGGGCAGGCGTTAAAACAGGTCTGTTTGACAACAAATTGGGTGCTTCACTCAACGTAATGTCCATGGTGTTTGATGAGGCATAAATGCGACATCTGTCAGTGGACGATAAGCACCGTAAGAACGGCTCTGCATCATTCCGGAGTTTATGAGGCACGAAGGCGAACATAAGAGATGGAATGAGCATCTACCCAGTTATTATCGCACAGGATCCCGGGGAATTGCATCTACCACAGTGATGAATTGAGAGTTTTCCTGACCCATATTCTTATGCGCGTCGAAGATTTTTTATTAGCAAGATCAGGGGAATAAGGAATGACAGGAAACGGCAGAAAACAAAAAACCCCGCCGAAGCGGGGTTCAAAATTGGTCGGCGAGAGAGGATTCGAACCTCCGACCCACTGGTCCCAAACCAGTTGCGCTACCAAGCTGCGCTACTCGCCGAAATACTGCTTTTTGAATTTTTAGTTCAATTCGTTAAAGTCGTGGTGCGAGGGGGGGGACTTGAACCCCCACGTCCGTAAGAACACTAACACCTGAAGCTAGCGCGTCTACCAATTCCGCCACCTTCGCAAATTCACAACTCTATCAAATAATGGGGTGGCTAATGGGATTCGAACCCACGACAACTGGAATCACAATCCAGGGCTCTACCAACTGAGCTATAGCCACCACTGCAAACCTTTTACGCGGTATTAAAACCACCGCAGCTCCAGCACCGGGTTAATGGTGCGCCCGACAGGATTCGAACCTGAGACCTCTGCCTCCGGAGGGCAGCGCTCTATCCAGCTGAGCTACGGGCGCTTAGCGCCGTTGCGGGGTCGGATAATACGGACTTCCTCCCCCGCTGTCTAGTGCCTTTTTAAAGAAAATTATCGTTTGCTCATGCTTTGTTCGTTTTGACGCTTATTCAGCCGTATTATTGATTTGTCCCTGTCTCCCGAGGCCAAACAGCTTATAAATCAGGGTAACGGCGGCCAGGAAAATAATGCCGACAAAGAGCGACATCCGGGTTTCATCATTCAGTCCCATCCCGACCAGCACGCAGATCAGGAAGGCCATCGTGAAATAGTTGGCCCACGGAAAAAGCAGCGAACGGAACGGATGGCTGGCAATCGCCGCCCGGTGAACGCGACGGAAACGTAACTGACTAATCAGGATCACAAACCATGGCACCATCCCTGGCAACACGCTGGCGCTGTAGACATAGACAAACACCCGCTGCGGATTAGTAATGATGTAATTCAGGCAGGAGCCCACCAGCAGGATCAGAATCGACAGCGCCACGCCGACGACCGGAACGCCGTTGCGCGATACCTTACCGATCGCCGCCGGCAGTTGGCGGTTCTTCGCCAGGGCGTACAGCATACGTCCACAGCTGTACATTCCGCTGTTGCAGCCGGAAAGCGCCGCCGTCAGCACCACGAAGTTGATAATTCCCGCCGCCGCGGTAATCCCGATTTTGGCAAACGTCAGTACGAACGGGCTGCCGTTGGAGCCGATTTGATCCCACGGGAAGATAGTGACGATAACGAAAATCGCGCCGACGTAGAAAATCAGGATCCGCCACAGCACTTTGCCCACCGCGCTGCGCAGGGTCACCTGCGGATTTTTCGCTTCACCTGCGGTAATGCCGATGAGCTCCACCCCTTGATAGGACGCAACCACGATACACAGCGCCGTCAGGAAGCCCTTCCAGCCGCCGGCAAAGAAACCGCCATGTTCGGTCAGGTTGCCAAAACCAATGGAGTGGCCGCCGTTGCCAAAGCCGAAGAAAATGACGCCCAGGCCTACGACGATCATCACGATAATGGTGGTCACTTTAATCATGGCGAACCAGAACTCGATTTCACCGTACAGCCGGACCGCCGCCAGGTTAGCCAGCGCCACCAGCCCCACGGCAATTAACGCCGGGATCCACTGCGCCATCTCCGGGAACCAGAACTGCACATAGACCCCGATGGCGGTAATCTCCGAGATGCCCACCGCCATCCACATAAACCAATAGGACCAGGCCGTGAGATAGCCGAAGAACGGGCTCATATAACGGTGCGCGTAAACAGCGAACGAGCCGGTTACCGGTTCGAGGAACAACATTTCGCCCATCGAACGCATGATAAAGAAAACAAATAAACCGGCGATAATATACGCCAGCAGCACGGAAGGCCCAGCCCACTTCAAGGTACTGGCCGCCCCCATAAACAATCCCACGCCAATCGTCCCGCCAAGGGCGATCAGTTCAATATGCCGGGCCTCCAGTCCACGCTGGAGCTCCGCTTTTTTCTCAGTCATATATCCTCTTGTGTTTGCTGTATTCCGGGTACTCCCGGTTATTGTTATTAACTGAAACCATAGCCTTGCCGACGCGCAGGTCTCCCCCGCGCGTATGAAGCCTGCGAATGGTTAATTAATTTTGCGGAAATGGCAAATAAAGTATCAGGCGAGTGAAGAGATTACATAGAATATGTATGCAAACTCGCCTGGTTGCAGTGGAATATCAGAGCTTACCGGAATAATGCCAACGTAAATAGCGCAGTAGGCGGAACTGTCTCTTGATGCGGCTCGGCTGCAAAAGCAGGCGATAGAACCACTCCAGCCCCAGATCCTGCCAGAACTTCGGCGCCCGATGGACGTGCCCGGTAAAAACATCGTAAGTGCCGCCGACGCCCATATACAGCGCGTGCGGATACAGGCGCCGGCAGTCGCGCATGAAGATCTCCTGGCGCGGCGACCCCATCGCGACGGTGACGATTTTCGCCCCGCTGTCGCGAATGCGTTCGAACAACGCCTGGCGCTGCTCAGGGGTGAAATAACCGTCCTGACTACCGACGATGTTCACCTGCCAGCGCTGACGCAGCCTGGATTCTGTCTGCGCCAGGACCTCAGGTTTACCGCCGACCAAAAACACCGGTGTCCCTTCAGCGCCGGCGCGCTGCATGAGCGCTTCCCAGAGATCGGCCCCCGCCACGCGGGACACCTGCGCCTGCGGGTATTTTTTGCGCAGCGAACGCACCACGCTGATGCCATCGGCATATTTAAACTCTGCTGCCTCAATCAGCGCCCGCACCTCCGGGTTATCTTCTATGGCCAGCATTTTCTCGGCATTAATCGCCACCAGCGTTCCCTCCCGGAGAGCGCCGTCGGCATACAAATAATCCAGAGCGTGCTGCATATCGCGCCAGCCTATGAGCTGCAGCCCTCTTAACAGGTACAACGGCGCGGAAATGGTCCCAGTCATGTCCATCCTTCTCAGACTTGCGGTTGCGAAAGCGGTTTTACGCGCTTATGAATCAGTCCCACGCTATCCAGGAACCAGTACAGCAGTTTCGCCGCCAGCAAGCAGATACCAAAGATCACGAGGAAAAACACCACGCGTGAGCCGAACGAATCCAGTCCCTCGCGCGCCAGCACTATCATGTTGAAGATAGCGCCGAAACAGAAACTGTGCAGGATAGCCGCTTTATAGCGATTGCTCTCCCGGTTGCCCAGCTCATACAGCCAGTCGAACCATTTAATAATCAACCCGACCGCCACGGCGCCCAGCGGCACAAACCAGACGCCGCCCATCACCACCAGCGAGCCAATCAGCGTCGGCGAGATCGCCAGCCCCGAATGGTTGTTTAATACTTCCCAGGTGAAGTAGTTGGCGGTATTGAGCACCATCGTCGGGCGACCGTGCCACATCCAGCTGGGGATAAAGACGTAGAAGTCGCGGATCATCGGCGCCAGACCCTGGAAATCGATCTTGTCGTAGTTCTGCAGCAGCAGCGCCAGGTTTTCCCACGGTGAGAAGGTATCGCGCGTGAGATACAGGAAGGTATAAAACGCTTCGTCGCCGCTGACGTTCATTCCGTAGCGCTTCAGCGCCAGCCAGAACATGCCGACGATACCCAGCACGCCCGCCGCCGCCAGCATCCACAGGCTGATCCAGCCGCGAATAATGCCGATAAACAGGAAGATGGCGAAGGCGATGATGATATTGGCGCGCGTCCCGCCGACGATGGCGTAGGTCAGCAGACCAAAGGCCACGGTGCTGACGAGGAAGAAGATCCACGCCTTATAATCCTGGCGCAGGAAATAGACCACCAGCATCGCCGGAATAAAGAAGTAGAAGAAGCGCTTCAACGCCACGCCAGACACTTCGGCAGAGAAGATCTGGCTATAGGAGTTGAGCTTAAACAGCAGGAAACCGTTGTGGGCGAAGAAGATGCCGACGCACAGCAGCGCCAGCCCCATCAGTATGCCCCAGGCCAGATGGGTTTCCACCCGGTTCATGGTAAACAGCGGGCGATGCACAACCTCACGCGATGCCGGACGCAGCCGTGTTTTATAGGTCACGTAGTAGACTGCGTAGAAGCACACCGCGATCAGCAGCGTCTGCAGCAAAATCTCCGGCGGCGCCACGCTGACGTCAAAGCGGAACACCAGAATACTGGTCAGCGGGAAGCCGAAGAAAAAGGTCAGCAGAAACAGCAACGAGAAAAAGACGTTGAAGTTAAAGCGTACCCGACGGAACTCAAACCAGGTGGCGGTGGCGATGAACAGCGTCGACAGCAGCCAGACCACCAGCAGCCCGCTAAATTGCATTAACGTCATGCCTGCCCCTCCGCCGCTAACCGTAGCGCCCGCTGCCAGCCCGTCAGATAGTTCGGCCGGAAGAAAGCGATAGCGGATTTATCCACGCTCGCCAGCTGACGCTGCGCTTCGCGCACCACGCTGACGTCCAGCGCGTCGCTGGTGAACAGCACCGGCACATGCTGCTCGGCCATATCCTGCCAGAACGGGTTTTCCCGATTGAGCACGCAGGGGATGCCCGCCTGAATCAGCAGGCACAGGGTGCCGATCCCCTGCTGGCGGGCAAACAGAAAATAGCCCAGATCGCAGCGGCGCAGCAGCGCCAGATAATCATGAAACTCCAGCTTCTCGCTGAGGATCTGCAGATGCTCACCGCTAAACAGCGCCGCCCCCGCCTCGCGAACCTCGTTGATATAGGCGTCGTTTTTCGCTGGATAGCCCATCGGCACGATCACGTTTACCGTATCGCCAAACTGCTGATGGATTGCCTTCAGCGCGGCAATATGTTCATTGCTGCGATCCCCGGAGTTGCCGACCAGAATAGTCAGGGTATCACCGCGCGGAGCGTTATCGGCCAGGGTATTCAGCGCCGGATCCATACGGGTCGGGAAGTAGAGCAGCTCGCCCGGGACGCGTGGATGGCGGTTAGCGAACCAGCTGAGATCGCCGCGGGTGGCGAAAACGCGCCCTACCCGCCCCTGCGCCAGGCGGCGCAGCGGATAGAACAGGCGAAATTTCAGGCTGGTAGCGTTTTCGTACAGATCCGCCCCCCAGATATGCCAGTTAAACTGCGACGGGCGGATGCCGCCACTCAACAGCGCCAGCCACAGCCCGGTATTGAATTGGCCGTGGAAGAAAAAGCGCTGCTGGCGGTTGGCTTTCGCTGTGGCAATCACTGCCTGCGCCAGCGCTTTCTTTCCTGGATAGCAGGTGATGTCCAGTGCCGGATATCCATCACGCACGCTGGCCTCATTACCGACGACCATAAATCTCCTGGCCTGCGGATCGGCGGCCAGTTCGTCGTTAAAGAACCGCAGTACGGTCTGGTTATGATGCGGGATATCCGATCCCAGTACATGTATCAGTGCTGTCATGCCCGTTTACGCCAGAGTAAAAACACGCCACTACAAAGGGCGAAATAAACAATATAAGTGGCCATATACGCCTGCGCCGCGCCAACCGCGCCGTGCGCCGGTATAAGCCAGTGTGAGAATGCGGTCAGCAGCGCGAACTGGCTGATTTCCGTCAGAATATAAAAACGCAGCGACGCTTTGGCGATCACCAGATAGCCATAGACGTAGGCGCCTACTTTTAAAACGTCGCCCACCAGCTGCCAGGCGAACAGATCACGCATCGCGGTAAAGCGATCGGAAAACAGCAGCCAGATGGCAAAATCGCGCAGCAGCCAGACCGTCAGGCTCGCCGCCGCTACTGCCGGCAGGACGAATTTCAGCGACTTGACTATCTCGCGGGTGATATCCGTTTTGGCGCTCAGCCGCGACAGCGTCGGCAGGAGATAGACGCTAAACGAGGCGGTAATAAACTGCAGGTAGGCATCGGAAATGCTGCTCACCCCCTGCCAGATGCCGACCGCCTCCCAGCCGTAATGCGCCGCCAGCAGATTACGCATCATCACATAGGCTACCGGCAGGGTCACCGAAGTTATGAGCGCCATCAGGGTAAATTTCGATAGCTGTCCCGCCAGACCGTTATCCCAGCGCGGGCGCAGGGCGCTCAGCGGAATATTCCCCCGCCGCCAGAGCATAATGCCCGCCGGGATCACCACCAGCGCCGGCACTAATGCCAGCCCCAACAGCGCCCCCTGGTAACCACCGAAGTAGTAACAGGCATAATAGGCCGCGACGCCAATCAGGCTCCCGGCAATCAGCGAGAAGGCGTTACCCGCCGCATCGCGAAAGCCTTTCATCAGCGCCAGCAGGAAGTTCGCCCAGGCGATCCCCATCTGAACCAGCGCCACCAGCCGTACCAGACCCTGATAGTGCGTATGGCCGAACAGCCCCTGGCTTATCGGCGCCGCCGCGACTAAAAACACCAGCGCCAGCAGCGTGGAAAAGCCAAGCACCATCGCCGACGAGGTGCCCACCACCTGCTTCAGGCGCGGGGGATCGTCGTGATGCTGAGCCACCAGCTTCGTGACACCGTTAAATATCCCGGCCCCGGCCAGCACGCCGAGCACGGTAACCAGTTGCCGGAAGTTACCGGCCTGGCCCACACCCGCCGGCCCAAACGAGACGGCCAGCAGCTTCACAACCAGCAGCCCGGCGCCGATTTTGACCAGCGTCGATGCCGCCGTCCACAATGAGGCTTTTGCTAACGACATATCAGGAGAAATAGCTCAGCAGCGAGTTAATCACCGTCCGCTGGTTCACCACAGACAGATTATAAAACAGCGGCAGACGCACCAGGCGCTCGCTCTCCTGAGTGGTGTAGCGGTCTTCACCATGGAATTCGCCGAAGTGTTCGCCGGCCGGGCAGCTGTGCAACGGAATATAATGGAATACCGCGAGGATCTCCGCCTCTTTCAGCCAGGCGATCAGTTTGCTGCGATCCTCGATATCGCGCAGCTTAATGTAGAACATGTGCGCGTTTTGCCCACAGTCGGCCGGAACCGTCGGCAGTTCGATACGCCCGGCGCGCGCCAGCGGCAGCAGCGCATCGTAGTAGTTCTGCCACAGCGCCAGGCGCTGCTGGTTGATGCGCTCCGCTGCTTCCAGCTGCGCCCACAGATAAGCGGCCTGCAGGTCGGACATCAGATAGCTGGAGCCAATATCCCGCCAGGTATATTTATCCACCAGGCCGCGAAAGAACTGGCTGCGGTTGGTGCCTTTTTCGCGAATGATCTCCGCGCGTTCCACCAGCGTGCGATCGTTGATAAGCGTCGCCCCGCCCTCACCGCCGGCGGTGTAGTTTTTGGTTTCATGGAAGCTGAAGCAGCCGATATGGCCGATAGTACCCAGCGCACGCCCCTTGTAGGTAGACATCACCCCCTGCGCGGCGTCTTCCACCACGAACAGGTTGTATTTGTCGGCGATGGCCATGATGGTGTCCATCTCGCAGGCTACGCCGGCATAGTGCACCGGGACAATCGCCCGGGTTTTATCGGTGATGGCGGCTTCGATAAGCGTTTCATCGATATTCATCGTATCGCGACGGATATCAACGAAGACGATTTTCGCCCCGCGCAGCACAAAGGCGTTGGCGGTGGAGACAAAGGTATAGCTGGGCATAATCACTTCGTCGCCCGGCTGGATATCCAGCAGCAGCGCGGCCATCTCCAGCGAAGCCGTGCAGGACGGGGTCAGCAGGGCTTTTGCCGTGCCAAATCGCTGTTCCATCCACTGCTGGCAGCGGCGCGTAAAGCCGCCGTCGCCGCACAGCTTGCCGCTGTTCATCGCAGACTGCATGTAATCAAGCTCGGTTCCAACCACCGGCGGCGCGTTAAATGGGATCATGGGGTCACCTGTATAGCCAGTAGGCGGTGCTTTCCACGTTAGCACCGCTGAGAATATAACGTTTAAGCGCGGCGGTGTTGCCCATCTGGGTCGCCACCCGCAGTGTAGAAAGTCCGCGCGAAGCGGCCCAGTACCGCGCCGCCTGCATCAGCTGCGCCCCGGCGCCGCGCCCGGCCAGCAGGCCGATACGCGCTTCGGTGGCACTGAGCTGGCGCAGGGAGACAAAAGCGCGAATATCGCCCTCAGGATGGCGGTAAATCAGGCACTGATGATCGAAGGTGCCGCGCACCGCATTTTCTATCCACTGGGCATAGAAGCGGCTGCTGGCATCGGCAGCGTACCAGGGCGCACGAAAGCGGCTCATGGCAAAGGCCTGCGCCGCCTGCTCGCGCAGCGGCGCAATATCCGATTCCACGGCGACGTCGGCGCCGGCATCAGCAGGGTTGCCCACCGGTAGCGTCAGATCGACCTCACCTTCCACCAGCTGAAAACCCAGCTGCTGTAGCGCGTCCAGCCGGACGGTGTCGCTGGCGGCGATCTTCGCCTGCACCCGCGACCACCCCGCCAGCGCCTCAGGCGTCAGCCGCGGCGCGTGCTCGTCAAAGCGCACGATCGCGCTGTTCACGGCAAAGAAGCGGTTCTCCCACTCCAGGGGATCAATACTGGCGCGGACGGGCACGGAGCAGGTCCAGCAGATATTGGCCGTAGCCGGTTTTTTCCAGCCTTTTCGCGGCGCGTTTGACGCCATCGTCGTCCAGCCAGCCGTTGCGCCAGCCGATCTCTTCCAGACAGGCGATTTTAAAGCCCTGACGCTTCTCTACCGTCTGCACGAACATGCTGGCCTCGATCAGGCTATCGTGGGTGCCGGTGTCCAGCCAGGCAAAACCACGGCCGAGCAGTTCGACGGTCAATGCGCCATCTTCAAGATACATCTGGTTGATGGAGGTGATTTCCAGCTCGCCGCGCTCGGACGGCTTGACCCGTTTGGCGTACTCCGTCACCTTGCCATCGTAGAAATAGAGGCCAGTGACCGCCCAGTTCGACTTCGGCTGCTTCGGCTTCTCTTCCAGCGACAGCGCGCGGAAGTTATCATCAAACTCCACCACGCCAAAGCGCTCAGGATCCATCACCTGATAGCCAAAAATCGTCGCTCCTTCCGTACGGGCAGCCACGCTGCGCAGCTTCGGGCTAAAGCTCTGGCCGAAGAAGATATTGTCGCCTAACACCAGGCACGCCGGTTCGCCGTTAAGAAAGGCTTCGCCGATGATAAACGCCTGGGCTAAACCATCCGGCGTCGGCTGTACGGCATAGTGCAGCGCAATGCCAAACTCTGAACCATCGCCGAGCAGGCGCTGGAAATCGCGCAGATCGTCCGGCGTGGTGATGATCAGGATCTCACGGATCCCGGCCAGCATTAATACCGACAGCGGGTAGTAGATCATCGGCTTATCGTAGATCGGCAACAGCTGCTTCGATACGCCGCGGGTGATGGGATGCAGTCGCGTTCCGGAACCACCCGCCAGAATAATACCTTTCATCATTCCCCCCAGAGATGATTAGCCTTGCAGCCCAAGACGCTCGCCCTGATAGCTTCCGTCCTGAACCTGACGCCACCATGTCTCATTCGCCAGATACCACGCCACGGTCTTACGCATACCGGAGGTAAAGGTCTCTGCCGGCGTCCAGCCCAGCTCGCGGGCAATCTTAGAGGCATCAATGGCATAGCGCAGATCGTGGCCCGGACGGTCGGCAACGAAGGTGATCAGATCGCGATAGTGCGCCACGCCCTGCGGTTTATGCGGCGCCAGCTCTTCCAGCAGCTGACAAATGGTTTCCACCACCTCGATGTTTTTACGTTCGTTATGACCGCCGATATTATAAGTTTCGCCCGGTTCGCCGCGGGTGGCCACCAGATACAGCGCCCTGGCATGATCTTCCACATATAGCCAGTCGCGGATCTGCTGCCCATTGCCATACACCGGCAGCGGCTTGCCCGCCAGCGCGTTGAGGATCGTCAGCGGGATCAGCTTCTCGGGGAAGTGATACGGGCCGTAGTTATTGGAGCAGTTGGTGATAAGCGTCGGCAGGCCATAGGTCCGCAGCCAGGCGCGCACCAGGTGGTCGCTGCTGGCTTTCGAGGCTGAATAGGGGCTGCTTGGCGCATAGGGCGTGGTCTCGGTAAAGAAATCATCGCTGCCGTGCAGATCGCCATACACTTCGTCGGTCGAGATATGATGAAAACGAAACGCCGATTTTTGCGCCGTAGCCAGGGTATTCCACCAGCTGCGGGCCGCCTCCAGCAGCGTATAGGTGCCTACGATATTGGTCTCGATAAACGCCGCCGGGCCGTCAATCGAACGATCGACATGGCTTTCCGCCGCCAGGTGCATCACCGTATCCGGTTGATGCTGACGGAAAATACGGTCCAGCTCGCGGCGGTCGCAGATATCTACCTGTTCAAAGGCGAAACGCGCATCCTGCGCCACTGGCGCCAGCGACATTAAATTGCCGGCATAGGTCAGTTTATCCACCACCACCACGCGATTGGCGGTGTGCTGGATAATCTCCCGCACCACCGCCGAACCAATGAAGCCCGCGCCGCCGGTGACCAGAATGGTTCTCACCGCCACACTCCTTTAGTGTCGACGATAAACGCCTGGGTAACGCTATCGCCGCTAACGGCTTTAAATTGGTTATGATCGACCAACATCACCAGCACATCGGCGCTAGCCAGCGCCGCCTCAAGGGTCGCCAGCGTACACAGACCGTCGAGTTTCTTCGGCAGCACGTGAATGTTGGGCTCAACCACCTGGGTCGTGCCGCTGTGCCAGCGGGCAATCTGCGCGGCAATTTCCATCGCCGGGCTTTCGCGCAGGTCGTCAATATTCGGCTTAAAGGCGAGGCCAAAACAGGCGATCGTCAGTTCGCTGGCCCGTTTGTTGGTGGCATTCAGGCAGTCCGCGACCTGGGCTTTCACCTGTTCGATAACCCATTCCGGCTTGTGGTCGTTGACCTCGCGAGCGGTGCGGATCAGACGCGCCTGCTGCGGGTTTTGCGCCACGATAAACCACGGATCGACAGCAATGCAGTGGCCGCCGACACCCGGGCCCGGCTGCAGGATATTGACCCGTGGATGGCGGTTTGCCAGGCGGATCAGTTCCCAGACGTTAATCCCCTGGTCGGCGCAAATCAGCGACAGTTCGTTAGCGAAGGCGATGTTGACGTCGCGGAAGCTGTTTTCCGTCAGCTTGCACATCTCGGCGGTGCGCGAGTTGGTCACCACGCATTCACCTTCGAGGAAAATTTTATACAGCTCGCTGGCGCGAGCGGAGCAGACCGGCGACATGCCGCCGATAACGCGGTCGTTTTTAATCAGCTCGACCATCACCTGACCGGGCAATACCCGCTCCGGGCAGTAGGCGATATTCACGTCCGCGGCGTCGCCCACCTGCTGAGGGAAGCTAAGATCCGGGCGCATCTCCGCCAGCCACTCGGCCATCTGTTCGGTGGAACCGACCGGCGAGGTGGACTCGAGGATCACCAGCGAGCCTTTCTTTAACGTCGGCGCAATGGATTTGGCGGCCGACTCGACAAACACCATATCCGGCTCGTGGCGATCTTTAAACGGCGTCGGCACGGCAATCAGGTAAGCATCCGCCGCCACCGGGGTGGTGGTGGCGCTTAAATACCCCTGCTCGACCGCGGTTTTCACCACGCTCGCCAGATCCGGCTCCACGATATGAATCTCTCCACGGTTAATGGTCTCCACGGCATGTTGATTAACATCAACGCCGACCACCCGCTTTTGCCGGGAGGCGAACGCGGCAGCGGTTGGCAGCCCGATATAGCCAAGGCCAATCACTGAAATGGTAGAAAAACTCATAACGTTACCTGATTATTTTTAAGTGCAGACAAAATGCGACGACATGCTTCGCCATCGCCATAGGGATTATGCGCGCGGCTCATCGCCTGGTATGCGGCATCATCCTCCAGCAGGCGCGTGACTTCCGCCACGATGCGCTGGCTGTCGGTGCCGACCAGACACACCGTGCCAGCGGCCACTGCTTCCGGACGTTCGGTCATATCGCGCATGACCAGTACCGGTTTCCCGAGAGAAGGGGCCTCTTCCTGAATGCCGCCAGAATCGGTCAGGATCAGCCAGGCGCGATCCATCAGCCAGACGAACGGCAGGTAATCCTGCGGCTCAATCAACATCACATTGTCAATATGACCAAGAATACGATTCACCGGCTCGCTGACGTTAGGATTCAGGTGAACCGGATAGACAATCTGCACCTCAGGGTGGGTATGGGCTATCTCCGCCAGCGCCTGGCAGATCTGTTCAAAACCGAGCCCAAAGCTTTCCCGCCGGTGGCCGGTAACCAGAATCATCTTTTTACCGTGGCTGATGAAAGGATAGCGCTGCAGCAGGGTCTCCCGTAGCGCTTCATCACCCCGCACCCGATCCCGCACCCAGAACAGGGCGTCAATGACCGTATTCCCGGTAACCGTGATGCGGCTGTCGGCAATATTTTCCCGCAGCAGGTTCTGCCGCGAGGTTTCCGTGGGGGCGAAATGGTATGTCGCCAGATGGCCGGTCAACGTACGGTTGCCCTCTTCCGGCCAAGGCGAACTTAAATCGCCGGTGCGCAGGCCGGCCTCTACGTGCCCCACCGGTATCCGCTGGTAAAATGCCGCCAGGCTCGCCGCCATGGTGGTCGTGGTATCGCCATGCACCAGCACCACGTCGGGTTTAAACGACTCCAGCACCGGCTTCAGCCCCTCAAGGATACGGCAGGTGATCTCAGTCAGCCCCTGCCCCGGCTTCATGATGTTGAGATCGTAGTCCGGGGCGATTGAGAATAATTTCAACACCTGATCGAGCATCTCCCGATGCTGCGCAGTCACGCATACTTTCGCCTCAAAATGAGGATCCTTTGCCAGCGCATGGACCAGAGGCGCCATCTTGATGGCTTCCGGCCTCGTGCCAAATACAGTTAGTACTTTCACATCGATTCTCTTCGATTAGGCAATGAAGGTCATCTGCCCTTCACCACAGGCCGCAATCACAGGACACGACGACGCGATAACGCCACGCCTGCGCCGATGAGCGCACCCACAATCCCCCACATCACCATCAGAAACACACGGCGCGGGCTATCGCGTTTTACAGGTTCTTCTGGCGTCCGCAAATACCGGTAAGTCTGAAAACGCGGATCCAACGTTGGACCGACGTTCAACGTGCTCAGCATGGCGCGATTCTGGTCGTAATCAAGATCATATTCCGGCCCGACGGCCTG
This sequence comes from Klebsiella africana, assembly GCF_020526085.1. Classification (NCBI taxonomy): domain Bacteria; kingdom Pseudomonadati; phylum Pseudomonadota; class Gammaproteobacteria; order Enterobacterales; family Enterobacteriaceae; genus Klebsiella; species Klebsiella africana. Next base: position 5,049,171 of record NZ_CP084874.1, read on the forward strand.
CAGGTTTTCCAGCCTGGCCTGCAGCATCGGCCTGCCCAATAAAAATAGCTCTGAATCCGGCAACTGATCGGCAGGCACATCCGTTTCGCTACGTGAAATATTGTGTTGCTGGGCAACCTTCAGCGCCTGCTCCACGCTGTGCGTCCGGCGGTTGAAGATAGCCTCCGCCACCTCTTCCTGGCGCTTTACCTGCGCCTTCATCTGCACCGTCCGCGCCGCCCAAGCGCCTTTAAGCTCGTCGTTAAGATGGCCTGCCGCCCGCTGGCTGGCGAAAGCCACGTACTGACGCAGCAGATTATTGGCATCCTGCCCGGTTTCGGCGGTCAGTTTGACGCTGTCGTTAATGCTCTTGGCCGCATCGCCTGGCATAAACTGGATATTGTTAATCAGGTCATCCAGCATCGCCGCATCCGCGCGGGCGTTACCCGACTGACGCTGCTTGTAGTAGTCCGTTTGCAGCCAGAAATCGCGCCGGGTATCCCAGGAAGCCAGCTGCATGATGAACTCTTTATACGCTTCATCCATGGCGGAAGGCTGATCGACCGAGGCGAGGTCGGCTTTAATGTCCAGATTGCGTAAGAACTGCTGCTGGGAATAGTACCCCCCCAACATATTGACAGTAGGCCGATCGGTGATCGCCGTGGCGCTCCACTCCTGACGAGCAAAGAAGGTATACACCAGCACGATGGCGGCGAAGAGTACGGCGCCGCCGACTATCCAACCTTTTCCTGCCCATAAAGCGCGAAACAGCCCGCGAATATCCAGCTCGTTCTCAACGTTCACTGCTTGTGCTCCCGGTAATGGTTGAGTCATCACTTCCCCAGCTTTATTTGGTTAGTTTCGGATTATTGCCGCTGTGTCGCCGAATTCTGCGTCTGATGCGCTTAACCAGGCGCGCCACTTTCCAGGCGCGCTTAATACAGTAGCCATAAAGAAAGAAGGCTACCAAAAAGAGAATCAACATTACCCATTCCGGCACGATGCGGGTATATTCCGCCGCGACGCCAACCAGCGCCAGCAGAGCGGCGGCCAGGGTAATCAGGACGAACGCCTGGCGGGAAGTAAACCCAGCGCGCATGATCAAATGATGAATATGCTGACGGTCCGGTGAGAATGGACTCATGCCTTTGCGCAGACGGCGATACATAATCGCCACCATGTCCATCAACGGGATAGCGATAATCCACAGCGCGGTAACTGGGCTAATGGGATGCGTTTTACCTTGGGTGGTTTCCAGCAGGATCCAGATAATGGTGAAGCCAATCATCGTGCTGCCGGCGTCACCCATAAAGACTTTATAGCGGCGGCCGAGGGCGCCAAGGTTGAGAAGAATATAGGGCAGAATGGCGGCGATCATCGCGAAACACCACATCGCCAGGCTGTACTGACCATCAAACCAGAGGATGATCCCGGTTGCCGCAAAGGAGACCGAAGAGAGGCCGCCAAGCAGGCCGTCGATACCGTCGACCATGTTAAACGCATTGATGGCGGCCCATACGGCAAACAGGGTCAGGAAGAAGCCAAAAGGCCCCAGCACCAGTTCCCACGAGCCAAAAATAAAGCCCAGACTACTCAGATGCAGATTTCCTGCCATCATCATAATCACGGCGATCGCGGCCTGGATGACCGCGCGGATTTTTACGCTGATGTCGAAGCGATCGTCAAGCGCGCCAACCAGCACCAATACCCCCGCACAGGCCAGATACAGTGAGGCGTGAGGAATATAATAATCGGCGATGGCGAAGGTAAAACAGATGCCTGCATAAACTGAGATACCACCAACCAACGGAATCAACCCCTGATGCCGTTTGCGATAGTTTGGTTTATCCACTAACCCAATCTTTTTTGCCACTTTCCGCGCGACAAAAATAAAGAGGGTCGTGAATAAGAAAATACTGATTAATTCAGTAATAGCAGTGAGTAAATTCACAACGCATGTGCTCTCAGCATAGTTAATCCGGGAAGTATAGCGATGATGCCCCAACTCCAGAAGGGGAAAAGCAGAACATTACAAATTTATTGTATAGATTTTAGTCTGTTAAAGCTGTCTCCGCCTGCCGATCCGGCGCCATTATACGACAACTTTTGTCCGGCTTTCTCTGTCTCTGGATCATACAAACCCAAAAATGAAAACGCCACGCAAAGGCGTGGCGTTTTTGGCTTTTTTTACCTTACGAGCGCTTCATCATATCGAAGAAGTCATCATTCGTCTTGGTCATTGCCAGCTTATTGATGAGGAATTCCATCGCATCAATCTCACCCATCGGATGGATAATTTTGCGCAGGATCCACATTTTCTGCAGCTCTTCCTGAGTGGTAAGCAGCTCTTCTTTACGGGTACCGGAACGGTTGTAGTCGATAGCCGGGAAGACGCGTTTTTCAGCAATCTTACGAGAGAGGTGCAGTTCCATGTTACCGGTGCCTTTAAACTCTTCGTAGATAACTTCGTCCATTTTGGAGCCAGTATCGATCAGCGCCGTGGCGATGATGGTCAGGCTACCGCCCTCCTCGACGTTACGTGCCGCACCAAAGAAACGCTTCGGACGGTGCAGGGCGTTGGCGTCCACACCACCGGTCAGCACTTTACCGGAAGCCGGAACCACGGTGTTGTAGGCACGCGCCAGACGGGTAATAGAGTCGAGCAGGATGATAACGTCTTTCTTGTGTTCAACCAGACGTTTCGCTTTCTCAATAACCATCTCGGCAACCTGCACGTGACGGGATGCCGGCTCGTCAAAGGTGGAAGCAACCACTTCACCTTTCACCAGACGCTGCATCTCGGTCACTTCTTCCGGACGTTCGTCGATCAGCAGTACCATCAGCACACAGTCCGGGTGGTTGTATGCGATGCTCTGCGCGATGTTCTGCAGCAGCATGGTTTTACCGGCTTTCGGCGGCGCGACGATGAGGCCACGCTGGCCGCGGCCAATCGGGGAGGCCAGATCCAGTACGCGAGCGGTTAAGTCTTCGGTAGAACCGTTACCACGCTCCATACGCAGGCGAGAGTTCGCGTGCAGCGGCGTTAAGTTCTCGAACAGAATCTTGTTACGCGCGTTTTCCGGCTTGTCGTAGTTAACTTCGTTAACTTTCAGCAGCGCAAAGTAACGTTCACCCTCTTTCGGAGGACGAATCTTACCGGAAATGGTGTCACCAGTGCGGAGGTTGAAACGGCGGATTTGGCTGGGGGATACGTAGATGTCGTCAGGGCCGGCGAGGTAGGAGCTGTCTGCGGAGCGGAGGAATCCAAATCCATCCTGCAGTATCTCCAGTACGCCGTCGCCAAAGATATCTTCGCCACTCTTCGAATGCTGCTTGAGGATGGCAAAAATAATATCCTGCTTACGCATACGAGCCAGGTTTTCCAGCCCCATATTTTCGCCGAGAGTAATCAGCTCAGAAACCGGCGTATTCTTTAATTCGGTAAGATTCATAGTGGTGTGGGTTCTTAAACTCGGGGTAAATCTCGAACTTAATGTTGTGAATGGTATGGCAGGAACTTCCATGCCTGTTAACGGCCTTCATCTCGTGTCTGTACGTTGCCTGGTCACAGGAAAGAACGCAGAACTGAAACGACTAGACGGAATGAGTGAAAAGCCCGGAATTATTAGCTTCACGCGCATTTATGCGGGATGCTTCGGGTAAAACAAGATTCAAACAAGGTATGTTTAAAACGAAGTCTGTGGATTAACTTAGCACGACTCCAGCCGGGCGTCCAGAGTTCCGCAAAAAATAGGAATCTGGACGCCGGAACAGCAATTCGCTTACGCCAGGTTAGCGTCGAGGAACTCTTTCAGCTGACCCTTGGACAGTGCGCCAACTTTAGTGGCCGCCACTTCGCCGTTTTTGAACAGCAGCAGGGTTGGGATACCGCGAATGCCGTATTTCGGCGCAGTGCCCGGGTTCTGGTCGATGTTCAGCTTAGCTACGGTCAGTTTGCCCTGATACTCTTCAGCGATCTCATCCAGAATCGGGGCGATCATTTTGCACGGACCACACCACTCTGCCCAGAAATCGACGAGGGTCAGCCCGTCAGCCTTGAGTACGTCCGTGTCAAAACTGTCGTCAGTCAGGTGAATAATTTTATCGCTCATATTTAACTCCACAGGAATAAGCCTGGTGTGTTGGTGTCGTAGCCATCAACGACGCGCTGCGGCTACGTTATGCACGCTATTCTTCAGGATACCTCAATTCTCTGGCCTGCCAACTGGCGCAATCCATCATGGACTCGCCTGTTGACGCCAGGGTGCCCGAACGCGAACTGCATGCTGCAGATTTATCGCTCCCGACTCGCTTAGTGGTCTAAGCTATCCTGGATTCGTTCAGTTACCGTAGACGTACCTTGAATAATTTCGTACATCGCCAACGAAAGGTTGACGTTATTTCACCGGATACGCTTTCTTAATGCAATAGTTAGCTGATATTCTACCACACTATGAGCAAAACACATTTAACAGAACAGAAGTTTTCCGACTTCGCCCTGCACCCGGCAGTCATTGAAGCCCTTGAAAAGAAAGGGTTTCATAATTGTACACCCATTCAGGCCCTCGCCCTTCCGCTGACGCTGGAAGGCCGCGATGTCGCCGGGCAGGCGCAAACCGGTACCGGTAAAACGATGGCGTTTCTGACGTCAACGTTTCATTATCTTCTCTCTCACCCGGCTATCGCCGATCGCCAGGTTAACCAACCGCGCGCGCTGATTATGGCGCCGACGCGTGAACTGGCGGTACAGATCCACGCGGACGCTGAACCGCTGGCGCAGGCCACCGGTCTGAAGCTGGGTCTGGCTTACGGCGGCGACGGCTACGATAAACAGCTGAAAGTGCTGGAAAGCGGCGTCGATATTCTGATCGGTACCACCGGTCGTCTGATCGATTACGCAAAACAGAACCACATTAACCTCGGCGCGATTCAGGTTGTCGTGCTGGACGAAGCCGATCGCATGTACGATCTCGGCTTTATTAAAGATATCCGCTGGCTGTTCCGTCGTATGCCGCCGGCCGCACAGCGTCTTAACATGCTGTTCTCTGCCACCCTCTCTTACCGCGTCCGCGAACTGGCGTTCGAACAAATGAACAACGCCGAGTACGTGGAGGTAGAACCGGAGCAGAAAACCGGCCACCGTATTAAAGAAGAGCTCTTCTACCCTTCCAACGAAGAAAAAATGCGCCTGTTGCAGACGCTGCTGGAAGAAGAGTGGCCCGATCGCGCCATCGTCTTCGCTAATACCAAGCACCGCTGTGAAGATATTTGGGGCCATCTCGCCGCCGACGGCCATCGCGTAGGTCTGCTGACCGGCGACGTGGCGCAGAAAAAACGTCTGCGTATTCTCGACGAATTTACTCGTGGCGACCTCGATATTCTGGTCGCGACTGACGTTGCCGCTCGTGGCTTGCACATTCCGGCCGTGACTCATGTCTTTAACTACGATCTGCCGGACGACTGCGAAGATTACGTTCATCGCATTGGCCGTACCGGTCGCGCTGGCGCCAGCGGGCACTCTATCAGCCTCGCCTGTGAAGAGTATGCGCTGAACCTGCCGGCTATCGAAACCTATATTGGTCATTCCATTCCGGTCAGTAAATACAATCCGGACGCGCTGATGACCGATTTGCCTAAGCCGCTGCGCCTGACCCGTGCGCGCCCTGGCAACGGCCCGCGCCGCAGCGGTCCACCGCGCAATCGTCGTCGTTCAGGTTAAGAAATCTTATGTCATACACTCCGTCATTCAGAATCAGCCAGGGCGCCTTTCCCCGGCAACCCGCTCAGTTATATGGCTTGGGCACCACTGCCCTGTCGACCAGGGAGTCTTCTGAACGATGAAGAGTATGAGCTCCACCTCGCTGTATGCTGCCATTGATTTGGGCTCCAATAGTTTCCATATGTTGGTGGTGCGCGAGGTGGCAGGCAGTATCCAGACGCTGAGCCGCATTAAGCGCAAGGTACGTCTGGCGGCCGGGCTAAATAGCGACAATACGCTCTCCGCTGAGGCGATGGAGCGTGGCTGGCAGTGTTTACGCCTGTTTGCCGAACGCCTGCAGGATATTCCGCCGACGCAAATTCGCGTCGTGGCCACCGCCACGCTACGCCTTGCCGTCAATGCGGGTGATTTTCTGGCGAAAGCGCAGGAGATCCTCGGCACCCCAGTGCAGGTGATCAGCGGCGAAGAAGAAGCACGTCTGATTTATCAGGGTGTCGCCCACACCACCGGCGGCGCCGATCAGCGTCTGGTGGTCGACATCGGTGGCGCCAGTACCGAGCTGGTGACCGGGACCGGCGCACAAACAACCTCGCTGTTTAGCCTGTCGATGGGCTGTGTCACCTGGCTTGAACGCTATTTTGCCGACCGTAGTCTGACGAAAGAAAATTTCGATCTCGCCGAAGCGGCTGCACGCGAGGTGTTACTGCCTGTCGCCGATGTGCTGCGCTATCACGGATGGAAAGTGTGCGTCGGCGCTTCCGGCACCGTTCAGGCTTTGCAGGAAATTATGATGGCGCAGGGGATGGATGAACGCATCACCCTCGCCAAACTCCAGCAGCTTAAACAGCGCGCCATCCAGTGCGGACGTCTGGAAGAGCTGGAGATCGAAGGCTTAACCCTTGAGCGGGCGCTGGTGTTTCCTAGCGGGCTGGCGATCCTGATCGCTATCTTCAGCGAACTCAATATTCAGTGTATGACCCTCGCGGGCGGCGCGTTACGCGAAGGTCTGGTGTACGGCATGCTGCATCTCTCTGTTGAACAGGACATCCGCAGCCGCACCCTGCGCAATATTCAGCGTCGTTTTATGATCGACACCGAACAGGCCCAGCGTGTGGCCGCTCTCGCCAGCCATCTGCTAAACCAGCTGGATGGCAGTTGGGAGCTGGATCCGCTGAGCCGGGATTTGCTCCTCAGCGCTTGTGCGCTGCATGAGATTGGATTGAGCGTGGATTTCAAACGCGCGCCACAGCACGCTGCCTATCTGGTCAATAACCTCGACCTGCCGGGCTTTACCCCGGCGCAGAAGAAGCTGATTGCCACGCTGCTCCTTAACCAGACGAACGCTATCGACCTCTCTTCGCTTCATCAGCAGAATGCCGTCCCGCCGCGGGTGGCTGAGCATCTGTGTCGTCTGCTGCGACTGGCAATCCTGTTTGCCAGCCGACGGCGCGACGATCTGTTGCCCGCTATTCAACTGACCGCTCAAGACGAACAATTGACGCTGATATTGCCGGGAAACTGGCTTGATGAACATCCGCTGGGTCGGGAGATGGTCGATCAGGAGTGTCAGTGGCAAAGCTACGTCCACTGGATACTTCGGGTCGCCAGCGGCGATACGCTGAAATAATATCCAGCCAGGAGGGCGGATGCGGGAAGAACTGGATTTCAAATCGCTACGCTTTTTCTCTGCGCTCTACCGCTTGGGCAATGTTTCTCCAGCAGCGGACGCGCTCGATATCAGCCAGCCCACCGGCAGCCTTTTGCTGAAAAAACTACGGGACCATTTTGCTGACCCGCTGTTTGTCCGGGTCGGGCAGCGGATGATCCCGACGCCGCGAGCGGACGCGATCGCCCCCACCATCTCGACTCTTCTCCAGCTTGCCGATAACGATTTAGCGGTCAAACCTGAATTTCTTCCCCAGCAGAGCCAGCGTAATTTTACGATCGGTATGACCGATATCAGCCAAATGACACTGCTGCCTTTATTACAAATTGCGCTCCAGCAGCAGGCGGCGGACGGGATCACCTTTACAGTGCAGAATCTGGATGAGCAGACCCTCAACGCCCTTGAATCAGGGAAATGTGATCTCGCGATCGGCTATCTGACCCAGCTTCCGGACAGCATCTATCAACAACATCTCTTCGATCAATCGTATGTCTGCCTGGCGGCGGAAAATCACCCGCGTATTCGAACGCAGCTTCGCGCCGAAGACTGGCGGCAGGAAAAACATCTGGCGATCCGCGTGGAGGGTACCGCCCATGGCGATATGGATAAATTGCTGGATGAACACAGTATGCCCCGGCGAATCGCGCTGACGCTGCCGAGCTTTTTAGGGACTGGGGAGCTGGTGGCCGAGAGCGACATGATTGCCGTCGTCCCGGAACAGGTAGCGCGGCATATCACCCGGCGCTACCCCTGCCGGAGCTGGCCGCTGCCTTTTCCCCTCGCCAATATTGCCATCCGTCAGGTCTGGCATCAGCGGCTGCATCGCGATCCCGGCCATATCTGGCTGCGCTCGCTGGTCGCTACGCTTGCCGATCCCGCTCAGCAAAGTGACTCTATTAAGATTTAAGCTGCACGATATCCTGCTGTATTGGTTTTATTGATAACCCGTATTACGTTTGGTTTATTGCTGTCAATACGTGAAAGCTTTTATTCTCCTCGCATCAAGCCACACTGACTAATATAGTAAGGAATATATCATGCGCGGAAAAATCGCTTTAGAAGAACACGTCTCCACTCCTGAAAACAACCGTCTGTGGGATTCAACTGGTGAAGCCGGCCGTAACGGTACAGAATATATGAAAGACGTTGAACGTCGCCTGCTGGATCGCAGTATTCAGCTGGAAGAAATGGCGCAGCGTAATATTGACCATGTAATTCTTTCCCTGACCTCACCTGGTGCGCAATCTATTTTAGATAAAGCCAAAGCGGTCTCTTTTGCTCGTGACACTAACGATTTTATCGTTGAGAATTATGTGAAGCCAAATCCGGATAAATTCAGCGCCTTCGCGACCCTGGCATTGCAGAATCCGGAAGCGGCGGCGGAAGAGCTGGAACGCGCCGTGAAAAAATTAGGCATGAAAGGTGCGTTGATCAATGGCTACACCAACGTTAAAGATAGCGAGCATGGCCTGTATCTTGATGACGAATCCATGCTGGTATTCTGGGATAAGGTCAACGAGCTGAACGTGCCTGTTTACCTGCATCCTCGTGAACCGCTGGAAGGCCCGGCTCGTGGCATTTACACCGGTTACGAAAGCCTGATCGGCTCCGCCTGGGGCTTCGCTCAGGAAACAGCCGTTCATGCTATTCGTCTGATGATGAGCGGCCTGTTCGATCGTTATCCTAACCTCAATCTGGTCCTGGGCCACCTCGGCGAAGGGCTGGTTCATATGCTGCCGCGTACTCAACATCGTCTCTATCGTCAGCGTTTCGGCTGCGGTCTGGGTAAAGCGGAAAAACCGTTAATGCACTATCTGCAGAATAACTTCATTGTCACCACCAGCGGCCATTTCAATACCCATTCACTGAATAATGCCATTGAAGTCATGGGTGCGGATCGCGTGATGTTCTCTGTCGATTATCCATATGAAGATATTCATCAGGCTTGTGACTGGTTTGATCCTTTAGAACTTGAAGCAGGCCTGAAAGATAAAATCGCCTGGGGTAATGCCAGCCGCGTATTTAACATTAAATAATTAATTTAAATATTTCAGGGCCTGTATATTCAGGCCCTGACTTTTATTAGGGATAATAAATTATGGCTATAGGTATATTTGTCTGTAGCGGTTCACTTCTCGTCGGTGCGCTGGCGGGCGCTTCACTGAATCGTTTTATTCCGGAACATTTCAAAAAAACCTTACCGTTGATCGCCGGACTGATCTCAATCAGTATGGGCATATTCTTTGTCAATAAATTACATAACCTGCCACCCATTGCTCTGGCTATTATTGTCGGCACGATTATTGGCGGCCTGTTGAATATTGAAAAATGGATTGAACGAGCCGGAACCAAGCTGCGCAGCCCCATTGAACGTATTTTCCCGGCGCAGTCCAGCGCCAGCGTCAGTGCGGAAGACTTTATGAATCAGTTTATCGCTGTGTTGATCCTGTTCTGCGCCAGCGGTACCGGCATCTTCGGTGCCTTAACCGAAGGGATGACCGGCGACCCGACCATTCTGCTGACCAAGTCGATCCTCGACTTTTTCACTGCCGCGATTTTCGCCTCCACGCTGGGGTATATCATCACCGTGATCTTTATTCCCCAGCTGATTGTTTTCATTATCCTGTTTTTCGCGGCAACCTTTATCATGGCGTTAATTAATCCGTCAATGATCGCTGACTTCACCGCCTGTGGCGGCATCATTATGCTGGCGACCGGTTTTCGTCTGTGCGGGATCCGCGCCTTTCCCACCGCCAATATGCTACCCTCGCTGATTCTGGTGATGCCCTTCTCCGCCGCCTGGCAGCAGTTTGTAGCCTGAGACGTTAAGTTTTTTTCGCCTTTGCCAGCATCGCCCGAATATTGGCGACGTTGGCCTGGCCTTTTTGCATCCGCTCTTCAGGCGTAATGATTTTGCGTGCCTGCTCCCAGATAAGGTCGTCCTGAGGTAGCTCCAGCAGAAAACGGCTCGGTTCTGGACGCACCAGCTCGCCATACTGCCGGCGTTCCTTACAGAGCGTAAAAGTCAGCTCTTTCTGCGCACGGGTGATGCCGACGTAGGCCAGGCGGCGCTCTTCATCGACGTTATCTTCATCGATGCTGCTCTGATGCGGGAGTAACCCCTCTTCCATTCCCACCAGATAGACGTACGGGAACTCCAGCCCCTTCGATGCATGGAGGGTCATCAGCTGCACCTGATCCAGCTCTTCATCCGATTCGCCGCGCTCCATCATGTCGCGCAGGGTAAAGCGGGTGACCACCTGCGTCAGGGTCATCGGCTCATCTATTTCGCTGCCTTCCAGCATCTCGGTCATCCAGGTAAACAGCTGGTTGACGTTTTTCATGCGCATTTCCGCGGCTTTCGGGCTGGGCGAGGTTTCATACAGCCAGGATTCGTAGTCAATTCCGCGGATCAAGTCGCGCACGGCGTTGACCGGCTCGCGTTCGGCCAGCTGCTGGATCTCCCGTAGCCAGTGGGTGAAACGGGTGAGGGATTCATAGCCACGACCGGTCAGCGTCTGACTCAGGCCCATATCAAAGCTGGCGGTGAATAAGCCTTTGTTACGGCCCATCGCCCATTCGCCGAGCTTTTGCAGCGTCGCCGGGCCGATCTCGCGCTTCGGCGTGTTGACGATACGCAGGAAGGCGCTGTCGTCATCCGGGTTGGTCAACACGCGCAGATAGGCCAGCAAATCTTTAATTTCCGGACGCGAAAAGAACGACGTGCCGCCGGAGATTTTGTACGGGATGCGGTTCTGCATCAGCATCTTTTCAAAGACCCGCGATTGATGGTTGCCGCGGTAAAGGATCGCGTAATCTTTATAGTTGGTTTTATTAATAAAGTGGTGGGCGATCAACTCCCCGGCCACGCGCTCCGCTTCATGATCCTCATTGTTGGCAGAGAGCACTTTCAGCTCCGCGCCATATCCCAGCTCGGAGAACAGCCGCTTTTCAAAGACGTGTGGATTATTGGCGATCAAAATGTTGGCGGCTTTCAGAATACGCCCGGATGAGCGGTAGTTCTGCTCAAGCTTGATCACCTGCAGCGCCGGGAAGTCCTGGCTAAGCAGCACCAGATTCTGCGGCCGCGCGCCGCGCCACGAGTAGATCGACTGATCATCGTCACCTACCACGGTAAAGCGTGCCCGCTGACCCACCAGCAGCTTCACCAGCTCATACTGACTGGTATTGGTATCCTGATACTCATCCACCAGCAGGTAGCGGATCTTATTTTGCCAGCGCTCGCGCACCTCCTCGTTGCGCTGCAGTAGCAGCGTCGGCAGCAGGATCAGATCGTCAAAATCGAGGACATTGCAGGCCTTCATGTGCGCATCGTATAACCCATAGCAGTGGGCGAAAATACGATCCCGTTCGCCTTTCGCGCCAGCGGCGGCCTGCGCCGGGGTTTTCAGATCGTTTTTCCAGTTGGAGATCGTCGAGATCAGCTGCTGAAGCACCACTTTGTCATCTTCGATCAACCCTTCGGTCAGCTCCTTGAGCAGCGCCACCTGGTCAGTATCGTCGAATAAGGAAAAGTTAGACTTCATACCCAACGCAGCGTATTCCCGCTTGATGATATCCAGCCCCAGGGTGTGGAAAGTGGAGATCATCAGGCCGCGCGCCTCTTTGCGCCCCAGCGTTTGCCCAACGCGCTCTTTCATCTCGCGCGCGGCTTTGTTGGTAAAGGTTACGGCCGCGATATGGCGCGCCTGATAGCCGCAGCCGCGGATCAGGTGGGCGATTTTATTAGTAATAACGCGGGTCTTACCGGAACCGGCGCCCGCCAGCACCAGGCACGGTCCGGTAACGAATTCGACGGCTTGTTGTTGGCCAGGGTTTAAACGCATGGGAGTCTTGCTCAATCTTCGAACGGGGTGGGGATTGTAGCAGAAAGCGGAGCCGAGATTTACTGACTGATGGTAAAGTGTCAGCCACGCAAACCATCCTGAGAATAATGCCATGGCAAAAAGCGCAGCGGCCCTGCATATCCTGGTCAAAGAAGAGAAACTTGCACTGGAGATCCTCGCCAAACTGGAGCGGGGCGTCAGCTTCGATCATCTGGCAAAGCGCTATTCTAAATGTCCGTCGGGACGCAACGGCGGCGACTTAGGCGAGTTTCAGCAAGGCGCGATGGTCGGCCCGTTTGATCAAGCCGTCTTCAGCTGTCCGCTACTCAAACCCTATGGCCCGGTGAAAACCAAATTCGGCTACCATATTATCAAGGTGCTGTATCGCCGCTAGCGCGTGCTACTATGGCGCCCTGATTTTCCCAACTCAATCAAGGCGCAATCATGGCTAAAACCGCGGCAGCACTGCACATCCTGGTAAAAGAAGAGAAACTGGCTCTTGATCTGCTTGAGCAGCTTAAGAACGGCGCCGATTTCGGCAAGCTGGCAAAGAAACACTCCATTTGTCCGTCAGGCAAACGCGGCGGCGATCTGGGTGAGTTCCGTCAGGGCCAGATGGTACCGGCCTTCGATAAAGTGGTCTTCTCCTGCCCTGAACTGGAGCCAACCGGCCCGCTGCATACCCAGTTCGGCTACCACATCATCAAAGTGCTGTACCGGAAATAAACAACAAGGCCTTCTCAAAGAGAAGGCCTTTAATGTTTGCACCCTCTCCCTGTGGGAGAGGGTTGGGGTGAGGGCATCCGCCCGCACCTTTTGTTTTATCAACCGGCGACGGCAATACGCTTCATATCAGTCATATAACCGCGCAGTTTTTTGCCCACTTCTTCGATTGCGTGGCTGCGAATCGCTTCGTTCACGTCACGCAGCTGAGCGTTATCTACCGCACCTTCGGCAATCGCCGTGCCCAGGTCGCCCGTCTGCAGGGTGGTCATGAACTCTTGCAGCAGCGGTACACAAGCGTAAGAGAACAGGTAGTTACCGTATTCAGCGGTATCGGAGATAACCACGTTCATCTCATACAGACGCTTACGGGCGATGGTGTTGGCGATAAGCGGCAGCTCATGCAGTGATTCATAGTAAGCAGACTCTTCGATGATGCCAGAGGCCACCATGGTTTCGAAGGCCAGCTCAACGCCCGCTTTCACCATCGCGATCATCAGAACGCCTTTATCGAAGTACTCCTGCTCGCCGATTTTGCCTTCATACTGCGGCGCAGTTTCGAAAGCGGTTTTGCCGGTCTCTTCACGCCAGGTCAGCAGTTTCTTATCATCGTTTGCCCAGTCAGCCATCATGCCGGAGGAGAATTCGCCGGAGATGATATCGTCCATGTGTTTCTGGAACAGCGGCGCCATGATCTCTTTCAGCTGCTCGGACAGCGCATAAGCGCGCAGTTTCGCCGGGTTGGAGAGGCGATCCATCATCAGGGTGATGCCGCCCTGCTTCAGCGCTTCGGTGATGGTTTCCCAGCCGAACTGAATCAGTTTTTCTGCATACGCCGGGTCGGTACCTTCCGCCACCAGCTTGTCGAAGCACAGCAGAGAACCCGCCTGCAGCATGCCGCAGAGGATGGTCTGCTCGCCCATCAGGTCAGACTTCACTTCCGCCACGAAGGAAGACTCCAGGACGCCCGCACGGTGGCCGCCAGTCGCCGCCGCCCATGCTTTGGCAATGGCCATGCCTTCGCCTTTCGGGTCGTTTTCCGGGTGTACCGCGATAAGCGTCGGTACGCCGAAACCACGTTTGTATTCTTCACGCACTTCGGTACCCGGGCACTTCGGCGCCACCATCACCACGGTGATGTCTTTACGGATCTGCTCGCCCACTTCCACGATGTTGAAGCCATGGGAGTAACCCAGCGCTGCGCCGTCTTTCATCAGCGGCTGTACGGAACGCACAACGTCTGAGTGCTGTTTGTCCGGCGTCAGGTTAACGACCAGGTCGGCCTGCGGGATCAGCTCTTCATAGGTTCCGACTTTGAAGCCGTTTTCAGTCGCTTTACGCCAGGAGGCGCGCTTCTCAGCGATCGCTTCTTTACGCAGCGCATAGGAAATATCCAGGCCGGAGTCACGCATATTCAGACCCTGGTTCAGGCCCTGCGCGCCGCAGCCGACGATGACCACTTTTTTACCCTGAAGGTAGCTTGCGCCATCGGCGAATTCGTCGCGCGCCATAAAGCGGCATTTGCCCAACTGTGCCAGCTGCTGGCGCAGGTTCAGTGTATTAAAGTAGTTCGCCATGTCTGTAACTCCGTGATGTTGTGTCGTGCTTATTGTTCGGTTCGCTTTTGCGAGAATGAACTTACTATATGACAGGAATTTTATTGCGGAAATTGATATATTCACAACGTCACGTTGCATTTTATGAAATACAAAACCGGGGAGTACGCGCCGTGGATTTACGCGATCTGAAAACCTTTCTGCATCTGGCGGAAAGCCGCCATTTTGGCCGCAGCGCGCGGGCCATGCACGTCAGTCCATCGACGCTTTCGCGCCAGATCCAGCGCCTGGAAGAGGACCTCGGCCAGCCGTTGTTCGTGCGTGATAATCGCACGGTAACCCTCACCGAAGCCGGGGAAGAGTTACGCACCTTTGCCCAGCAAACTTTATTGCAGTACCAGCAGCTTCGCCACACGATCGATCAGCAGGGCCCTTCGCTCTCCGGCGAGCTGCATATCTTCTGCTCTGTCACCGCTGCCTATAGCCATCTGCCGCCAATCCTCGACCGCTTTCGCGCCGCGCATCCCTCGGTGGAGATCAAGCTCTCGACCGGGGACGCCGCCGACGCCATGGAGAAGGTGGTCACCGGCGAAGCCGACCTGGCGATTGCCGGTAAACCGGAGACCCTGCCGGGGTCGGTGGCGTTTTCGATGCTGGAGAATCTCGCCGTGGTGTTAATTGCCCCAGCCCTTCCCTGCCCGGTACGTAACCAGGTAACCGTCGATCGCCCCGACTGGTCGACGGTGCCTTTTATCATGGCCGATCAGGGGCCTGTACGTCGGCGCATCGAGCTGTGGTTTCGGCGGCATAAAATCAGTAACCCGTCGATCTACGCTACCGTCGGCGGACACGAAGCGATGGTGTCGATGGTCGCGCTCGGCTGCGGCGTGGCGCTACTGCCGGAGGTAGTGCTGGAAAACAGTCCGGAACCGGTACGCAACCGGGTGATGATCCTGGAACGCAGCGATGAGCAAACTCCGTTTGAGCTGGGCGTTTGCGCACAAAAAAAGCGGCTGCATGAGCCGCTTATTGATGCTTTCTGGAAAATTCTGCCTAACCACTAACCCGCGAGGAAAAAGCGGAATGCCGGGTTATGCGTTTCGTCGTGGCACTCATAGCCCAGTTCATTGAGACGGGTTTCAAAGTCCGGCTCGTGCTCGCCCAGCTCAAAGGCCGCTAACACCCGACCATAGTCGGTGCCGTGGCTGCGGTAGTGGAACAGCGAAATATTCCAGTGGGTGCCAAGGGTATGCAGGAACTTCAGCAGCGCCCCTGGCGATTCCGGAAACTCGAAGCTGAACAGACGCTCCTGCAGCGCTTTTGACGGCCGGCCGCCGACCATATAGCGCACATGGAGCTTGGCCATTTCGTCATCGGAAAGGTCAACGACGCTGTAGCCGCCATCGTTCAGTAACTGGAGGATCTCTTTACGCTCTTCCAGGCCACGACTCAGGCGTACCCCGACAAAAATGCAGGCGTCTTTGGCATCGGCAAAGCGGTAGTTAAACTCCGTCACCGAACGCCCGCCCAGCAGCTGGCAAAATTTCAGAAAGCTGCCCTTCTCTTCCGGGATCGTCACCGCCAGCAGCGCTTCGCGCTGTTCACCGAGCTCGCAGCGTTCAGACACGTAGCGCAGACCGTGGAAGTTGACGTTGGCCCCGGACAGAATGTGAGCCAGTCGCTCGCCGCGAATATTGTGCTGGGCGACATATTTCTTCATCCCCGCCAGCGCCAGCGCCCCGGAAGGCTCCGCCACCGCCCGCACATCCTCGAAAAGATCCTTCATCGCCGCGCAGATAGCATCGCTATCAACGGTAATGATGTCGTCCAGATACTCCTGGCACAAACGGAAGGTTTCATCGCCGATGCGTTTGACCGCCACACCTTCGGCAAACAAGCCGACGCGCGGGAGATCCACCGGATGACCGGCATCAAGCGCCGCTTTCAGGCAGGCGGAATCTTCCGCCTCCACCGCGATCACTTTGATCTGCGGCATCAACTGCTTGATCAGCACTGCCACGCCCGCCGCCAGACCGCCGCCGCCCACCGGGACGAATACGCGGTCAAGATGGGCATCCTGCTGCAGCAGCTCCAGCGCCAGCGTTCCCTGACCGGCGATGACCATCGGATGATCGAACGGCGGCACCCAGGTAAAACCTTGCTGTTGCGCCAGCTCAATCGCTCTCGCCTTCGCTTCGTCAAAGTTGGCGCCGTGCAACAGCACTTCGCCGCCAAAGCCGCGAACGGCATCGACTTTGATATCGGCGGTCGCTACCGGCATCACAATCAGCGCCTTAACGCCCAGCCGCGATGCGGAAAACGCTACGCCCTGGGCATGGTTGCCTGCCGAAGCGGTGATCACCCCGTGGGATTTCTGTTCCGCCGTCAGGCTGGACATCATCGCGTAAGCGCCGCGCAGCTTAAAGCTGTGTACCGGCTGGCGATCTTCACGCTTCACCAGAATAACGTTATCCAGCCGCGACGAGAGCTTATCCATTTTTTGCAGCGGCGTTTTCTGCACCGCTTCATAAACCGGTGCGCGCAGCACTGCTCGCAGGTACTCGGCGCCCTCAGGGGCGCCGGACAAGGGTTGTGAATCCGCCATGATTAGCCACCCAGCTTGGATTTATCGCGTACCGCGCCTTTGTCGGCGCTGGTCGCCAGGCTGGCGTAGGCGCGAAGGGCAAAGGAGACCTGACGCTGGCGATTCTTCGGCGTCCACGCCTGGTCGCCACGCGCTTCCTGGGCTTCACGACGCGCCGCAATTTCCGCATCGCTCAGCTGCAGCTGGATGCTACGGTTCGGAATATCGATAGCAATCATGTCGCCATCTTCAATGAGCGCAATGTTGCCGCCGCTCGCCGCTTCCGGAGAGACGTGACCGATAGAGAGCCCTGAGGTGCCGCCGGAGAAACGGCCATCGGTGATCAGCGCGCACGCTTTACCCAGCCCCATCGACTTCAGGAAGCTGGTAGGGTAAAGCATCTCCTGCATCCCCGGCCCGCCTTTCGGCCCTTCGTAGCGGATCACCACGACATCGCCTTCAACGACTTTGCCGCCGAGGATAGCCTCTACCGCATCGTCCTGGCTCTCATACACTTTCGCCGGACCGGTAAATTTCAGGATGCTGTCGTCAACGCCGGCGGTTTTCACGATACAGCCGTTTTCCGCGAAATTGCCGTACAGCACTGCCAGGCCGCCATCTTTGCTGTAAGCGTGTTCCAGAGAGCGGATACAGCCTTCGGCGCGATCGTCATCCAGGGTATCCCAGCGGCAGTCTTGCGAGAACGCCTGGGTGGTGCGGATGCCCGCCGGGCCGGCGCGGAACATTTTTTTCACCGCGTCGTCCTGGGTCACCATCACATCGTACTGTTCCAGGGTCTGCGGCAGCGTCAGACCGAGGACGTTTTTAACCTCGCGGTTCAACAGCCCGGCACGGTCCAGCTCGCCCAGAATGCCCAGCACGCCGCCGGCGCGATGCACATCTTCCATATGGTATTTCTGCGTGCTCGGCGCCACCTTACACAACTGCGGCACTTTACGGGAAAGCTTATCGATATCGCTCATGGTGAAGTCGATTTCAGCTTCTTGCGCCGCCGCCAGCAGATGCAGGACGGTATTGGTGGAACCGCCCATGGCGATATCCAGCGTCATGGCGTTCTCAAAAGCCGCCTTGCTGGCGATATTGCGCGGCAGCGCGGAAGCGTCATCCTGCTCGTAATAGCGTTTGGTCAGCTCCACGATACGTTTCCCGGCGTTCAGGAACAGCTCCTTACGATCGGCGTGGGTCGCCAGCAGCGAGCCGTTGCCCGGCTGCGACAGGCCCAGCGCTTCGGTCAGGCAGTTCATGGAGTTCGCGGTGAACATCCCGGAACAGGAGCCGCAGGTCGGGCAGGCGGAACGCTCTACCTGATTGCTCTGCTCGTCGGACACTTTCGGATCCGCCCCCTGAATCATCGCATCCACCAGGTCAAGCTTGATGATTTTATCTGACAGCTTGGTCTTCCCGGCTTCCATCGGGCCGCCGGAAACAAAGATCACCGGAATGTTCAGGCGCAGGGAGGCCATCAGCATCCCCGGGGTGATTTTGTCGCAGTTGGAGATACAGACCATGGCATCAGCGCAGTGGGCGTTAACCATATACTCCACCGAGTCGGCGATCAGCTCGCGGGATGGCAGTGAATAGAGCATACCCCCGTGGCCCATAGCGATCCCATCATCCACTGCGATGGTGTTGAATTCTTTGGCCACACCTCCGGCGGCTTCAATCTGCTCGGCAACCAGTTTGCCGAGGTCGCGCAGGTGCACGTGCCCGGGAACAAACTGGGTAAAGGAGTTAACGACGGCGATAATCGGTTTGCCGAAATCGGCATCGGTCATCCCGGTTGCGCGCCACAACGCGCGGGCGCCCGCCATATTGCGGCCATGTGTGGTGGTGGCGGAACGGTACTTAGGCATGCTCTTTTTACTCCCATCTGTGTTTATTAAATGGGACGGTGCGTGCCGTCCCATTTTTAATTACTTACTTACCGGATCCAACCAGCCCCATTTATCTTCTGTTTCACCGGTGAAGAGGCCAAAGAAGGCTTCCTGAATGCGTTTGGTTACCGGACCGCGACGGCCTGCGCCGACCTGGATACCATCCACGCTGCGTACCGGGGTGATTTCCGCCGCGGTGCCGGACATGAAGACTTCATCCGCCAGATACAGGGATTCACGGGACAACACCTGCTCGCGGACTTCGATACCAAGATCTTTCGCCAGCTTGATAATGGCGTCGCGGGTAATGCCCGGCAGCGCGGAAGAGGTAAACGGCGGGGTGAACAGTACGCCGTCCTTCACTTCAAACAGGTTTTCCCCTGCGCCTTCGGAGATATAGCCGTTAACATCGAGAGCGATACCTTCCTGATAACCATGGCGACGCGCTTCACTGCCGACCAGCAGCGAGGAAAGATAGTTACCGCCGGCTTTCGCTGCCGTCGGGATAGTGTTCGGCGCCGCGCGGTTCCAGGAAGAAACCATTGCATCGATCCCCTGCTCAAGCGCTTCTGCGCCGAGGTAGGCTCCCCACGGGAACGCCGCGATGATCACGTCAGTGTTATAACCCGGAGGCGGGTTAACCCCCATACCGACATCGCCAACAAACACCAGCGGACGGATATAAGCGCTGGTCAGATTATTGGTACGAATGACTTCGCGGCAGGCTTCCATCAGTTCCTCGACGCTCTGGGAGACCGGGAAACGATAAATTTTGGCTGAATCATGCAGACGCTGCATATGTTCGCGATGACGGAACACCACCGGGCCTTTGTGCGAGTCGTAGCAACGGATCCCTTCGAATACCGAGGTACCGTAGTGCAGCGCATGGGACATGACATGAACTTTCGCTTCGCCCCACGGAACCATCTCGCCATTGAACCAAATGTAATCAGCTTTTTTCGTCGTCATTTTTCTTCCTTTGCGCTCAGGCGCGGATTTGTTGTGATGTGGGTTGCTGGATCTCGACGCAGGCAACGTCGACCAGTTTGCTTAATTGACTAAACAGTAATTCGACGGGCCGCGGGCTGGCAACGGTCAATTCGATATTTATATTTTGCGCATCTGCCGCGGTTTCCATGTTCATTGCGCAGATTTGAAAACCCCGGTGGCGGACAACGCGCAGCACGCGCTCTAAGGTTTCCGGGTTGAAACGTGCCTGTAAAGCGACCTGATGTTGCATCATGATAATTTCTCCAGCATTTCAGAGTTACTGGCGCCGGGCGGCACCAACGGCCAGACATTCTCAAGTTCGTCGATTGAGACATGAAGCAGGTATGGCCCCTGGCTCGAAAGCATGGTGTCGAGTGCCGCTTCAACCTGGTCTTTACGGGTGATGTGTTGGCCAGGAATACCGAAGGCGCTGGCCAGCGTGAGGAAATCAGGGTTATCAGTCAGAGTGGTTTCGCTATAACGTTCCTGGAAAAACAACTGCTGCCATTGTCGAACCATCCCTAACCGCTGGTTGTCGAGTAATACGATCTTCAGCGGTAACTGCTTGCGTTTAACGGTGCCCAGCTCCTGCACATTCATCATGAAGGAGCCGTCACCGGAGATACAGATCACCGTATCGTCCGGACGCGCCACCTGGGCGCCAACGGCGGCCGGCAGGCCAAAGCCCATGGTGCCTAAGCCGCTGGAGGTGATGAAGTTTTCCGGGCGGGTATAGGTCATATGCTGAGCCGACCACATCTGGTGCTGGCCAACGTCGGTTGTCACTACGCTGTCCGCCGGCTTGCGGTCGGAAAGCTGCTTCAGCAGCAGCGGCGCGTAGATTGCCTCACCGGGATGATCGTAACGCCAGGCATGCTCGGCACGCAGTGCGGCACTCCGCTCGCGCCAGCCATCGATCGCTAACGGCTGCTGCAGCGCTGGCAGCAAGCGGTTCAGATCGCCTGTCAAACCGATGTGCGCCTGGCGCAGCTTGTTCAGTTCTGCCGGATCGATGTCCATGTGGATCACTTTGGCATGCGGCGCGAAGGTATTGAGCTTACCGGTCACGCGATCGTCAAAGCGCGCGCCGACGGCGATCAGCAGATCGCACTCCTGTACCGCCAGGTTGGCCGCCTTAGTGCCGTGCATTCCCAGCATGCCGAGATAATAGGGATAATCGGCATCCACCACCCCCAGCCCTTTCAGGGTACAGGTTGCCGGCATTCGGGTCGCCGCCAGGAATTCGCGCAGCGCCGGTACCGCCTGCGCCATGCCGACCCCACCACCAACATACAGCATCGGTTGCTGCGATTGAGCCAGCATCTGCAGAGCCTGCGCCACTTCCGCTTGCGGAAATGCCATCTCATCGGCAACGGTAGAGAAATGGGGATCGAGGTCGCCCTGCGCCATCTGAATATCCTTAGGGATATCAACCAGCACCGGACCTGGACGGCCTGAGTTTGCCACCTGGAAAGCTTCAGCAATAACCCGCGGCAGCTCGTCCAGAGACTGCACAAGGAAACTGTGCTTAGTACAGGCCAGTGACAAACCGAGAACGTCTACTTCCTGGAACGCATCCGTGCCGATGAAGGGTGCGGCCACCTGGCCGGTGATAGCTACGATGGGTATAGAGTCAAGCAGGGCGTCCGCCAGGCCGGTGATCAGATTGGTCGCGCCCGGGCCGGACGTCGCGATACACACCCCGGTTTTACCAGTTGCTCGCGCATAACCAATGGCCGCCATGGCTGCCCCTTGCTCATGCCGGCACAGCAGATGCTCCACGCCGCCGTCATACAGTGCATCGTAAACCGGCATAATTGCGCCACCCGGATAGCCAAAAACTGTGTCGACTCCCTGTGTCCGCAAAGCATGTACCACCCACTGCGCGCCATTCATAGTTAGTTCCCCGTCATAAATCGGGAGAAACAGAATTTTATGCTAAAAGTCATCATCTGCTCCTCGCTTAGGTTATTTCAGTTATAAAAAAACCCCCGGACCTTTCGGTGCGGGGGTCTTAGTTCGTTAAGGCTTGATTTCTAAGCCTTTCCTCGTCCAAGTGCAGCCCCGCACGGTGGGATAATAATCACCACCACGCTAATCACGACCAGGCTAATCACTCGTAGAAGGGCTGTCATTTTCTGTACTTTCTGGCTTCTTGTTCGAAGGAATACCTAAAGAGGTACCACAGACATCACATAAAACACAAGATTTTTTTATATCTTCGTTGCTGAGCAGACTAACGGTTTCAATAAAAATAATTGTTTTATATGAAAAAAATTAAAAATGAAAAAAATTCAGTTTTCTCACGCCGGCCGGGCTCTTCTGCGCCCTTTTTGCCAACATAGCTCTGCTTTGCGAGCGAACTTCCATTTTCGGCTAAATGTAACGATATGCCGCGAAAAGTATGGATACGTCGTTCTAACTTCGCACTTTTTCCGTTCTCGCTTTACGTCACGCCCACCATAATTCTTCTCTGTCCAGGAGGATTTATGTCGCTCGCTATCGTCTATACTCGCGCGGCGCTCGGTATCGAAGCGCCATTGATTACTGTTGAGGTTCATATCAGCAACGGTCTCCCAGGTCTGACTATGGTCGGGCTGCCGGAAACCACCGTGAAAGAGGCCCGCGACCGGGTCCGCAGCGCCCTGATCAACAGCGGCTACGCTTTCCCTGCGAAGAAGATAACCATTAACCTGGCGCCAGCAGATCTGCCCAAAGAAGGCGGACGATACGATCTGCCCATCGCTCTCGCGCTTCTCGTTGCCTCAGAGCAGCTCAACACGACGCGACTGACTCAATATGAGTTTGTAGGCGAACTCGCCCTTACAGGTGGGTTACGCGGCGTTCCAGGGGCGATCCCCAGCGCAATGGAAGCCATCAAAGCCGGCCGGCGCATTGTCGTCTCCTCTGACAATGCGGCTGAGGTGGGTCTAATCGGCGGCAGCGATTGTCTGGTCGCCGACCATCTGCAGGAGGTGTGCGCCTTTCTTGCGGGTCAGACATCGCTTTCGCCGCCTCTCGCCGAGGCGCCTGCTCTGGATAAACACTACGACGATCTGCGCGATGTTATCGGCCAGCAGCAGGGCAAACGGTCGCTGGAGATTGTAGCAGCCGGTGGCCACAATCTGCTCCTGATAGGCCCCCCCGGCACCGGGAAAACCATGCTTGCCAGCCGACTCCCCGGTCTCCTGCCGCCATTAAGCAATCAGGAAGCACTGGAGAGCACAGCCATACAGAGTCTGGTTAATCTCCACACCGCGAAGTCGCGGTGGCGGCAAAGACCGTTTCGCGCTCCTCACCATAGCGCCTCGCTGGCAGCCATGGTAGGCGGAGGCTCAATACCTGTTCCCGGGGAGATTTCACTGGCCCACAATGGCGTGCTGTTTCTTGATGAACTGCCAGAGTTTGAACGGCGGGTACTGGACGCGCTGCGTGAGCCCATTGAGTCAGGCAAGATCCACATATCACGATCGCGCGCCAAGATTGACTATCCGGCACGCTTTCAGCTTATCGCGGCGATGAACCCAAGCCCGACAGGGCATTATCAGGGTAAACATAATCGTGCCTCGCCTGAGCAGACCTTGCGTTACCTTGGACGTCTGTCAGGCCCCTTCCTTGACCGCTTCGATCTCTCCTTAGAGATCCCGCTGCCGCCGCCAGGGATACTGAGCCAGGGCACGCAGGGTGAAGAGTCTAGCGCAACGGTTCGACGACGGGTGCTGGCAGCGCGTGAACGGCAAATACGCAGGCAAAATAAGCTCAATGCCCATCTTGAGAATCGTGAAATGAAGAGCTGCTGCCACTTACGCCGGGAAGACGCTGTCTGGCTGGAACAGACGCTAACGCAGCTGGGGCTCTCTATTCGAGCCTGGCAGCGTCTGTTAAAGGTGGCGAGAACCATTGCCGACCTGGCAGAAGCTGAAGAGATTGAACGCCATCATTTGCAGGAAGCGCTCAGTTATCGGGCAATAGACCGAATGCTCAGCCATCTGCAGAAGATGATGGCGTAAAAAAAGGGCTTACGCCCTTTTTTCTTAGTCATCGCTTTCGGTGTAATCGTCAGCGCCTTCCATCTGCGGTTTGCCGCCGGAAAGAGTATGGAAACGCTTCGGCCGCTTGATACGCGCCATATACTTGATCCATACACGTTCTGCTTCCGTTACCGGCTCACGTTCACCACGGCACACCGAGACAAATTGCTTTTCATCGTCGGTAACAGGTTCGCGTTTACCCAGTTCCAGTTCGTTAAAGGCATAACCATGACGTTCCAGCAGTTGCGCCTCTTTGATGGTGAAATCACCGTGACGGGAGAACCCGCGTGGATAATTTTTATTGTCGAAAAAACGATTAGTCGTCGTAAAGCTTTCCGCCATCCTACACGCTCCTGATTCTTTGGCCGAGCTATTTATGGCGCGGAGTATTAGTTACGCTTGACAGAGCGTCAAACAAAACATTTAAATCATCACGACAAATAATTTTGTGGAGAACGGTGTGGATACGGAATTGCTCAAGACTTTCCTGGAAGTGAGCAGAACTCGTCACTTTGGGCGAGCAGCAGAGGCGCTTTACCTGACGCAGTCAGCGGTCAGCTTTCGTATTCGTCAGCTGGAAAATCAACTTGGTGTGAACCTGTTCACCCGTCATCGTAATAACATTCGCCTGACGACTGCCGGCGAAAAGCTCCTGCCCTACGCTGAAACGCTAATGAATACCTGGCAGGCTGCGCGCAAGGAGGTGGCACACTCTTCCCGACATAATGAATTCTCCATCGGGGCCAGCGCCTCCCTATGGGAATGTATGCTTAACGGCTGGCTAGGCACGCTTTATAACGCTCCCTACAATCTCCAGTTTGAAGCGCGTATTGCGCAGCGACAGTCGCTGGTTAAACAGCTTCACGAACGCCAGTTGGATCTGCTGATCACCACCGAATCGCCGAAGATGGATGAATTAAGCAGCCAGCTGTTGGGTAATTTTACTCTTGCCCTGTATTGCGCATCGCCTGCAAAAAACAGAAATGAATTGAATTACCTGCGCCTTGAATGGGGGCCTGATTTTCAGCAAAACGAAGTGGGACTGATAGGAAGCGATGATGTTCCGCTGCTCACTACCTCTTCAGCTGAACTGATCTATCAGCAATTATCGCGCCTGAACGGCTGCTGTTGGCTACCTGTTCGCTGGGCGAAAGAGAAGCATGGGTTACATACGGTCATGGACAGCGCTACGCTTTCCCGTCCACTCTATGCGATCTGGTTACAAAATAGCGATAAGCAGGCGCCGATCCATGAGATCCTGAAAAACCCTATCCTGGAATAAGCGCTACTCTCCATGGACGGAGATCAGCAAGGTATTTTCGTAGGGGCTATTGCAATTGGAGAGTTGAGATAAAAAAAAATCCTTTGCCTGAGCAAAGGATTCTTATAAATGGCAGGGGCGGAGAGACTCGAACTCCCAACACCCGGTTTTGGAGACCGGTGCTCTACCAATTGAACTACGCCCCTAAAATTTTCTTACCACTAAGCCTGCTATCTGAGCAGGCTTAATGTTAAATAAGTGGCGGAACGGACGGGACTCGAACCCGCGACCCCCTGCGTGACAGGCAGGTATTCTAACCGACTGAACTACCGCTCCACCGAATTTCTTCGCTTTATTACCACCGGTTGTCATCCCGGCTTACTGCAATTTGATGCCTGGCAGTTCCCTACTCTCACATGGGGAGACCCCACACTACCATCGGCGCTACGGCGTTTCACTTCTGAGTTCGGCATGGGGTCAGGTGGGACCACCGCGCTAGTGCCGCCAGGCAAATTCTGTTTTATCAGCCCGTCTTTAAGACGTACTGATTAATCTGTATCAGAGCTGAAAATTCTCTCAATCCGCCAAAACATCTTCGGCGTTGTAAGGTTAAGCCTCACGGTTCATTAGTACCGGTTAGCTCAACGCATCGCTGCGCTTACACACCCGGCCTATCAACGTCGTCGTCTTCAACGTTCCTTCAGGAGACTTATAGTCTCAGGGAGAACTCATCTCGGGGCAAGTTTCGTGCTTAGATGCTTTCAGCACTTATCTCTTCCGCATTTAGCTACCGGGCAGTGCCATTGGCATGACAACCCGAACACCAGTGATGCGTCCACTCCGGTCCTCTCGTACTAGGAGCAGCCCCCCTCAATTCTCCAGCGCCCACGGCAGATAGGGACCGAACTGTCTCACGACGTTCTAAACCCAGCTCGCGTACCACTTTAAATGGCGAACAGCCATACCCTTGGGACCTACTTCAGCCCCAGGATGTGATGAGCCGACATCGAGGTGCCAAACACCGCCGTCGATATGAACTCTTGGGCGGTATCAGCCTGTTATCCCCGGAGTACCTTTTATCCGTTGAGCGATGGCCCTTCCATTCAGAACCACCGGATCACTATGACCTGCTTTCGCACCTGCTCGCGCCGTCACGCTCGCAGTCAAGCTAGCTTATGCCATTGCACTAACCTCCTGATGTCCGACCAGGATTAGCTAACCTTCGTGCTCCTCCGTTACGCTTTGGGAGGAGACCGCCCCAGTCAAACTACCCACCAGACACTGTCCGCAACCCGGATTACGGGTCGACGTTAGAACATCAAACATTAAAGGGTGGTATTTCAAGGTTGGCTCCACGCAGACTGGCGTCCACGCTTCAAAGCCTCCCACCTATCCTACACATCAAGGCTCAATGTTCAGTGTCAAGCTATAGTAAAGGTTCACGGGGTCTTTCCGTCTTGCCGCGGGTACACTGCATCTTCACAGCGAGTTCAATTTCACTGAGTCTCGGGTGGAGACAGCCTGGCCATCATTACGCCATTCGTGCAGGTCGGAACTTACCCGACAAGGAATTTCGCTACCTTAGGACCGTTATAGTTACGGCCGCCGTTTACCGGGGCTTCGATCAAGAGCTTCTCCTTACGGATAACCCCATCAATTAACCTTCCGGCACCGGGCAGGCGTCACACCGTATACGTCCACTTTCGTGTTTGCACAGTGCTGTGTTTTTAATAAACAGTTGCAGCCAGCTGGTATCTTCGACTGGTCTCAGCTCCGTCCGCAGGGACTTCACCTACACACCAGCGTGCCTTCTCCCGAAGTTACGGCACCATTTTGCCTAGTTCCTTCACCCGAGTTCTCTCAAGCGCCTTGGTATTCTCTACCTGACCACCTGTGTCGGTTTGGGGTACGATTTAATGTTACCTGATGCTTAGAGGCTTTTCCTGGAAGCAGGGCATCTGTCACTTCAGTACCGTGGTACCTCGTCATCACACCTCAGCCTTGATTATCCGGATTTGCCTGGATAACCAGCCTACATGCTTAAACCGGGACAACCGTCGCCCGGATGACATAGCCTTCTCCGTCCCCCCTTCGCAGTAACACCAAGTACAGGAATATTAACCTGTTTCCCATCGACTACGCCTTTCGGCCTCGCCTTAGGGGTCGACTCACCCTGCCCCGATTAACGTTGGACAGGAACCCTTGGTCTTCCGGCGAGCGGGCTTTTCACCCGCTTTATCGTTACTTATGTCAGCATTCGCACTTCTGATACCTCCAGCAACCCTCACAGGTCACCTTCGCAGGCTTACAGAACGCTCCCCTACCCAACAACACATAGTGTCGCTGCCGCAGCTTCGGTGCATGGTTTAGCCCCGTTACATCTTCCGCGCAGGCCGACTCGACCAGTGAGCTATTACGCTTTCTTTAAATGATGGCTGCTTCTAAGCCAACATCCTGGCTGTCTGGGCCTTCCCACATCGTTTCCCACTTAACCATGACTTTGGGACCTTAGCTGGCGGTCTGGGTTGTTTCCCTCTTCACGACGGACGTTAGCACCCGCCGTGTGTCTCCCGTGATAACATTCTTCGGTATTCGTAGTTTGCATCGGGTTGGTAAGTCGGGATGACCCCCTAGCCGAAACAGTGCTCTACCCCCGAAGATGAATTCACGAGGCGCTACCTAAATAGCTTTCGGGGAGAACCAGCTATCTCCCGGTTTGATTGGCCTTTCACCCCCAGCCACAAGTCATCCGCTAATTTTTCAACATTAGTCGGTTCGGTCCTCCAGTTAGTGTTACCCAACCTTCAACCTGCCCATGGCTAGATCACCGGGTTTCGGGTCTATACCCTGCAACTTAACGCCCAGTTAAGACTCGGTTTCCCTGCGGCTCCCCTATACGGTTAACCTTGCTACAGAATATAAGTCGCTGACCCATTATACAAAAGGTACGCAGTCACACCCGAAGGTGCTCCCACTGCTTGTACGTACACGGTTTCAGGTTCTTTTTCACTCCCCTCGCCGGGGTTCTTTTCGCCTTTCCCTCACGGTACTGGTTCACTATCGGTCAGTCAGGAGTATTTAGCCTTGGAGGATGGTCCCCCCATATTCAGACAGGATACCACGTGTCCCGCCCTACTCTTCGAGTTCACAGCCTGTGCATTTTGGTGTACGGGACTATCACCCTGTACCGTCGGACTTTCCAGACCGTTCCACTAACACACAAGCTGATTCAGACTCTGGGCTGCTCCCCGTTCGCTCGCCGCTACTGGGGGAATCTCGGTTGATTTCTTTTCCTCGGGGTACTTAGATGTTTCAGTTCCCCCGGTTCGCCTCGTTAACCTATGTATTCAGTTAACGATAGTGCAACGAATTGCACTGGGTTTCCCCATTCGGACATCGCCGGCTATAACGGTTCATATCACCTTACCGACGCTTTTCGCAGATTAGCACGTCCTTCATCGCCTCTGACTGCCAGGGCATCCACCGTGTACGCTTAGTCGCTTAACCTCACAACCCGAAGACGTCTTGTTCTGTCCGGTTCGTTGCGCATCGTGAATCCTGCGTTGTTCCGTACTCGCGATGCTCATGGACATAGAGTCCACTCCGCTCGCTGCGTGCGGTACGCCTTGGCTTCACTTTGCTCACGTCACCTTTTACAGTGTCATCTTCAGATTGCGAAAATTTGAGAGACTCGAACACACTTAAACAGTGTGTCGTTTCAATTTTCAGCTTGATCCAGATTTTTAAAGAGCAAAACTTCGCAGTGCACCTTTTCAGGTTCACTCTGAAGTTTTCTTGTGTTCGCAGTAAAGATGGTGGAGCTATGCGGGATCGAACCGCAGACCTCCTGCGTGCAAAGCAGGCGCTCTCCCAGCTGAGCTATAGCCCCATCGAATGAATCTCTTTAACCTTAATTCGTTTTCGGGCGCGGCGTGGTGAAGCGAAGCATACTGAAGTATGCGAGCTTTGCCACAACAAAGCACGAGAGCGAATTTGGTAGGCCTGAGTGGACTTGAACCACCGACCTCACCCTTATCAGGGGTGCGCTCTAACCACCTGAGCTACAAGCCTGCAGAGATTACTTACTGCTCTATTTTCATCAGACAATCTGTGTGAGCACTACAAAGGCAGGTTCTTTAAGGTAAGGAGGTGATCCAACCGCAGGTTCCCCTACGGTTACCTTGTTACGACTTCACCCCAGTCATGAATCACAAAGTGGTAAGCGCCCTCCCGAAGGTTAAGCTACCTACTTCTTTTGCAACCCACTCCCATGGTGTGACGGGCGGTGTGTACAAGGCCCGGGAACGTATTCACCGTAGCATTCTGATCTACGATTACTAGCGATTCCGACTTCATGGAGTCGAGTTGCAGACTCCAATCCGGACTACGACATACTTTATGAGGTCCGCTTGCTCTCGCGAGGTCGCTTCTCTTTGTATATGCCATTGTAGCACGTGTGTAGCCCTGGTCGTAAGGGCCATGATGACTTGACGTCATCCCCACCTTCCTCCAGTTTATCACTGGCAGTCTCCTTTGAGTTCCCGGCCGGACCGCTGGCAACAAAGGATAAGGGTTGCGCTCGTTGCGGGACTTAACCCAACATTTCACAACACGAGCTGACGACAGCCATGCAGCACCTGTCTCACAGTTCCCGAAGGCACCAAAGCATCTCTGCTAAGTTCTGTGGATGTCAAGACCAGGTAAGGTTCTTCGCGTTGCATCGAATTAAACCACATGCTCCACCGCTTGTGCGGGCCCCCGTCAATTCATTTGAGTTTTAACCTTGCGGCCGTACTCCCCAGGCGGTCGATTTAACGCGTTAGCTCCGGAAGCCACGCCTCAAGGGCACAACCTCCAAATCGACATCGTTTACGGCGTGGACTACCAGGGTATCTAATCCTGTTTGCTCCCCACGCTTTCGCACCTGAGCGTCAGTCTTTGTCCAGGGGGCCGCCTTCGCCACCGGTATTCCTCCAGATCTCTACGCATTTCACCGCTACACCTGGAATTCTACCCCCCTCTACAAGACTCTAGCCTGCCAGTTTCGAATGCAGTTCCCAGGTTGAGCCCGGGGATTTCACATCCGACTTGACAGACCGCCTGCGTGCGCTTTACGCCCAGTAATTCCGATTAACGCTTGCACCCTCCGTATTACCGCGGCTGCTGGCACGGAGTTAGCCGGTGCTTCTTCTGCGGGTAACGTCAATCAACAAGGTTATTAACCTTATTGCCTTCCTCCCCGCTGAAAGTGCTTTACAACCCGAAGGCCTTCTTCACACACGCGGCATGGCTGCATCAGGCTTGCGCCCATTGTGCAATATTCCCCACTGCTGCCTCCCGTAGGAGTCTGGACCGTGTCTCAGTTCCAGTGTGGCTGGTCATCCTCTCAGACCAGCTAGGGATCGTCGCCTAGGTGAGCCGTTACCCCACCTACTAGCTAATCCCATCTGGGCACATCTGATGGCATGAGGCCCGAAGGTCCCCCACTTTGGTCTTGCGACGTTATGCGGTATTAGCTACCGTTTCCAGTAGTTATCCCCCTCCATCAGGCAGTTTCCCAGACATTACTCACCCGTCCGCCGCTCGTCACCCGAGAGCAAGCTCTCTGTGCTACCGCTCGACTTGCATGTGTTAGGCCTGCCGCCAGCGTTCAATCTGAGCCATGATCAAACTCTTCAATTTAAGTTTGATGCTCGTGAATTAAACTTCGTAATGAATTACGTATGTTCACTCAGAGACTTGGTATTCATTTTTCGTCCGAGGACGTTAAGAATCCATGTCACTTTGAGTGCCCACACAGATTGTCTGATAAATTGTTAAAGAGCGGTGCAACGCGGCGTTAAGCTCACCGTTGCGAGGTCCCGTATAATACGTTTTCCTCATTCAGAGTCAAGCCCTTATTTTGCTTTTCTCTGTTGGTTTTCAGCGCTGAACTTCACCGCTGAAACCCCGCTGACCCGGCGGCTTGTTTGCCGTTGTTCCGTGTCAGTGGAGGCGCATTATAGGGAGTTCTGAGACGTTGACAAGCCCTGTTTTCAAAAAATTATTCAACCGTCTCTTTTTTGTGCAAAACGCCCTTAGAGCGGTAATTTTTCCAGCGTTGAAAAGCCATAGCGACGCAGAACGGGTAAAAGCTGTTCTGTTTCTGCCGTCAGCGCCATGCAGAATGCTTTATTCTCGTCGCTGGACTTCGCATCCGGCGCTTCATGCTCTAACAGCCAGGCAGTGCGACGGGCAATCGCCGCGCCAGAATCGATCAGCCGCGTGCCCTCCGGCAGAACGCGCTGCAGCTCCTCCTGTAGAAGAGGAAAGTGGGTGCAGCCCAGCACCACCGTATCCGGCGGCTCCTGCATCCGCAGCCACGGCCGCAGGATGCGGCGGAGCTCTTCTAACGGCACAGGCTCGCCGTGCAGCTTCGCTTCCGCCAGCTCCACCAGCTCCGCCGACCCCAGCATTTCAATTCGGCATTCATTGGCAAAGCGGTCGATCAGCTCACGGGTATAAGGACGCTTAACGGTACCGCGCGTCGCCAGCAGGCCAACAATCCCGTTCGCCGTTAAGCGGGCGGCGGGCTTGATCGCCGGCACTACGCCAACGA
This sequence comes from Klebsiella africana, assembly GCF_020526085.1. Taxonomy (NCBI): domain Bacteria; kingdom Pseudomonadati; phylum Pseudomonadota; class Gammaproteobacteria; order Enterobacterales; family Enterobacteriaceae; genus Klebsiella; species Klebsiella africana. The sequence continues at coordinate 5,081,020 of NZ_CP084874.1, forward strand.
CGGGGAAGGCGAACTTTTCACGCAGGGCAGGCAGGGAGACGGTACTGGCGGTATTGCAGGCGATCACCGCCAGCGCCAAAGGATAGCGTTGCTGGACAGCGGTGACGATTTCCACAACGCGCTCAACGATAAACTCTTCGCTCTTCTCGCCGTACGGGAAAGCGACGTTATCAAAAGCATAGATGTAATGCAGATTCGGCAGCAGCTGCCGAATCTCATTATAAACCGACAACCCACCGACGCCGGAATCAAACACCAGCACGGTGGGACGTGGATCAGAAGGTGTAGCTGCCAGACAAGGTGTATTCCCGTCCTGCAGATTGGTAGCCATAAACTGTCTCGTAATCTTTATCGAACAGGTTGGCTATTTTACCACGAACTGTCAGGTGTGAGGTGACGGGATACGATAAACCGACATCCCAGAGGCTCAAGCCACCCATATTGACGGTACGCGAGTTGTCGTAGTCATAATCGTAACGCTTGCCGATGTAGTGATACGTCACATCCCACCCCAGATCGTAGACCTGGCCGTTCAGCTCATATTTCACCTGCTGCTTCGCCCGGCGATAGAGGATCTTATTGGTTTCATCATCGCGAGGGTCAACATACTGCAGCGTCAGATGATGCTCCACCGGCCCGGTGGTGACATTCCCCGTCCACTCCAGCCCCTTGATCGTCGCCGACTTGACGTTGTAGTAGGCGTTGTTGTCGTAATCGATGAGGTTCTGAATCTCATAGCGATACGCAGAGAGACGCCAGTCGACCGGCCCCGTCAGCCCTTCGAGGCCCACTTCCCACTGCTTCGACTCCTCGGGCTTCAGGTTCGGGTTAGAGGCGATGCCAAAGCGTTCTGCGCCGTACTGCTGCCCGAGGGAGGGGGCGAGGAATCCAGTGCCGTACGAGAGCGTTGTCCGATAACCGTCGATAAATTCCCAGCCTGCCGCCGTCTGCCAGGTACCGTGCCAGCCAAACTGCTCGTCATGATCCTCTCGGCCGGAAGCTTCCAGCGTCACGCTGTCAATCTGCTGCTGGCCCGTGAGATAAAGACCGGTGGTGTCACGCTTATACACGTCGGTACTGGTCGTTCCGCTGGATTTCAGCTTCTCTTGTTTCCAGTCTACGCCGCCGCTCACTGCGCCATGACCCACCACAACATTATTCCCCCACTGGATATAGCGCTGTTCCATATCATCCAGGGTGGTGCCCGCGGCATAGCGGCCAGCGTCGCTGCTGTAGTTGTAATCTTTGATGCGCTGATAGTTTGCAATCAACTGAGAGGAGTAAATCCCGGAGTGATAATGCAAACCGGTATCCCAGGACTGGGTGTAGGACTGGTCTTCATCGTTTCCGCCTGCGTAGCCCCAGTTACCCTGGTCATAGTCAGCGTTGGCGGAATAACCATAGCCGCGGAAGAAACCCGAGAAGTTGTCGTCGAACTGATGCTGTACCCCGCCCCACAGCATTTTATTGCGGTAGCCGTCGCGATCGCTGTCGCCGCTATAAGAGGAATTTGGCTGGACGTTAAATCCTTTGGTGGTCTGATAGGCGCCGGCAGCGGTAACCAGCGTATCGCCAAACCGCTTGTTAAAGGCGCCGTCATAAGACTGATAGCCATTCGTGCCCGCGCCAGCGTTGATTTGCGAACGCTCAGCGTCGGTCATGGTGATAATGTTCACCACCCCGCCGATAGCTCCAGAGCCGTAAACCGCGGAGCGCGGGCCACGGATATATTCCACCCGCTGGACCAGTGAGATAGGGATCTGACTGATATCTACGCCGTTGGAGATTCCCGGACGCGCCATCGGCACACCGTCGATCAGCACCAGCACGTGGCGAGCCTCCGTCCCCCGAACATACAGCGAAGCACTCTGCCCCATGCCGCCGTTGCGGGAAATATCAACCCCGGGAAGACGACGCATCACATCGTTTAAATCTTTGGACTGCCAGCGGTCGATGTCATCGCGCGTCACAACGTCGGTCGGCGCCAGCACGGTATTCACCGGCTGTTGAAAACGGTTTGCTGTCACTACCAGCGTATCTGAATTGCTATCCTGCGCCCAGCCGGAAAATGCCGTGACGGATAAGACCGTCATCAGCGAAGCTTTTTTAATCATTGTAAAAGCATCCGAAACAGAAAAAGGATGCCGCAGGTTTTATCATTTGCTCGCGACGATAAAACCCAGTGCGACGTATTCCGGCAGGTCTTCGGGCTTGGAGGCTGTTTCAAGAAATAATGACTTCCCACGGCTAGCCGCAGTGTCTGCACCGAGTGCGCTCATTTCTCACCTTCCTTACCGCTGCGCGTCAGCCCCAGATTTCCACTGGGTTCCCTTTTAACTCACAGGACCGGTAGGCGAATGCTACAATCAGAATCATATAGATGTCCAGACTGCTAATTATATTTCCCGCGGCATTCGAGGCTGGACATCCCCGGCGCTTTCCCTACAATCCCCGCGTACTTATTTTATTCAGGATGCATCATGACCCCCGAACACCTTCCTACCGAACAATACGAAGCGCAGCTGGCAGAAAAAGTCGTCCGTTTGCAAACCATGATGGCGCCTTTTGCCGCGCCGGTTCCGGAAGTGTTTCGTTCGCCGGTCAGCCACTATCGTATGCGCGCCGAGTTCCGTCTGTGGCACGATGGCGATGATCTGTACCATATTATTTTCGATCAGCAGACCCGGTCGCGGATTCGCGTTGATAGCTTTCCGGCAGCCAGCGCGCTGATCAATCAGCTGATGACCGCCATGCTGGAGGGCGTACGCAACAATCCCGTGCTACGCCATAAGCTGTTCCAGATTGACTATCTGACCACCCTCAGCAACCAGGCGGTCGTTTCGCTGCTGTATCATAAAAAACTCGATGATGCCTGGCGTGAGCAAGCGGAGGCGCTGCGTGACGCCCTGCGAGCCCAGGGACTCAATGTGCATCTGATTGGACGCGCGACCAAAACCAAAATCGAGCTCGATCAAGACTATATAGATGAACGTCTGCCGGTTGGTGGGCGAGAGATGATCTACCGTCAGGTAGAAAACAGCTTTACCCAGCCGAACGCGGCCATGAACATTCAAATGCTGGAGTGGGCGCTGGATGTCACCAAAGGGGCGACCGGCGATCTGCTGGAATTGTACTGCGGCAACGGTAACTTCTCGCTGGCGCTGGCGCGTAATTTCGATCGCGTACTGGCCACCGAAATCGCCAAACCGTCGGTGGCGGCGGCGCAGTACAACATCGCCGCTAACCATATCGACAACGTGCAGATTATCCGCATGGCGGCGGAAGAGTTTACTCAGGCGATGAACGGCGTGCGGGAGTTCAACCGGCTGCAGGGTATCGATCTGCAAAGCTATCAGTGCGAGACCATTTTCGTCGATCCGCCGCGTAGCGGGCTGGACAGTGAAACGGAAAAAATGGTGCAGGCCTATCCGCGTATTCTGTACATTTCGTGCAACCCGGAAACGCTGTGTCGCAATCTGGAGACGCTAAGCCAGACGCACAACGTTACCCGGCTGGCGCTATTCGACCAGTTCCCGTATACCCATCACATGGAGTGCGGCGTTCTGCTGACCCGGAAATAGGCCAAAAAAAACCGGCAACGTCATGTTGCCGGTTTTTTTCCGTTGGCGGCTTACTCGGCCGCCGTATTTTTGCGGTTACGCATCTTGTAGCCGATCCAGAAGACCATCGCGACGGACAGAACGGCCGGGAAGAAGTTAGAACCGATATCCGGGTACTCTGCACGCACGACGGTGCTGTACAACAGCACCCCGAGAATAAAAAAGGCGGCAGCCAGGCCCGGTAGCCCAACGGGCATACTGCGATTCTGATAGCGCTGATGCAGACAGTAGACCGTCAGCAGCAGGGATAAAATGGGGAAGACGGAAAACGGAACTATCGAACTGAACAGCGCCGCAAAGGCGCCATTAATGGATAACCCGGCAATCAGTGCCAGCAGCAGCGTACCTTTATCTTGAACTGAGTGTTTCATTGCTCGTCCTTCACGTTATTCGGAATGATGTGACATTTTTTCTTGTTCACGGCGATACCAGTAATACGCGCCTTTCGAGATCATTCTAAGCTGCAGTACCAACCGTTCTTCCAGCTGTCGGCGCTGCTCAGGGCCGACATCCAGCGCTTCCGCGCCAGCGCTAAAAACGATGGTCACCATAGCTTCAGCCTGCGCTTCGGTAAAGGCGCGCGGCATATGGTTTTCGAGTTCTAAATAGTCGGCAAGTTCCGCAATAAAGTGCTGGATCTCGCGTGCGACGGCGGCGCGAAACGCCGCAGAGGTTCCCGAGCGCTCGCGCAGCAGCAGGCGGAAGGCGTTCGGGTTGTTACCGATAAATTCCATAAAGGTGGAGACCGAGGTGCGGATCACGCTGCCGCCTTTGGCAATCCGCTGGCGCGCCTGGCGCATCAGCTGGCGCAGCATCAGTCCGCTCTCATCGACCATCGTCAGGCCCAGCTCATCGACGTCGCGAAAATGACGATAAAAGGACGTCGGCGCGATCCCTGCTTCCCGCGCCACTTCACGCAAGCTCAGGCTGGCGAAACTCCGCTCAGCGCTAAGTTGGCTGAATGCCGCTTCCACCAGCGAACGGCGGGTTTTTTCTTTTTGTTGTGCTCTTACGCCCATCACGATGTATGAATCCTTCCAATAGCCCTGCTGGCACTATACCAGAGATTAAAACTAATCGGTTTGCCCTGGATTGTGAATGATTGTTTACGAGCCGTTTCTGCTTTTATGCTGCAAAAAAGCACAACGATAATTGGGTTAAAGCGCAGCGAATGTTATCATCGTGTTTATTTTATGTATAAAACAGGTGAGTAATGCCATGTCACACTCTTGGGATTATGATGCAATAGTGATTGGTTCCGGTCCTGGCGGGGAAGGCGCCGCCATGGGACTGGTGAAACAGGGAGCACGCGTTGCCGTCATCGAGCGCTACCATAATGTCGGCGGCGGTTGCACCCACTGGGGTACCATCCCGTCGAAAGCCCTCCGCCATGCCGTCAGCCGTATTATCGAGTTTAACCAAAACCCCCTCTACAGCGACCACTCCCGCCTTCTTCGCTCTTCTTTCGCCGACATCCTTAACCATGCCGACAGCGTCATCAACCAGCAGACTCATATGCGCCAGGGATTCTATGAGCGCAACCACTGTGAAATTCTGCAGGGCAATGCCCACTTCGTGGATGAGCATACCCTGGCGCTGGAGTGCCATGATGGCACGGTCGAAACAGTGACCGCGGAGAAATTCGTTATCGCCTGCGGATCTCGCCCCTACCATCCGGCGGATGTCGATTTCCACCACCCGCGCATCTATGACAGTGATTCGATTCTCAGCCTGCAGCATGAGCCGCGCCATGTGATCATTTACGGCGCCGGGGTGATCGGTTGTGAATATGCGTCGATCTTCCGCGGCATGGAGGTGAAAGTCGATCTGATCAACACCCGCGATCGTCTGCTGGCCTTCCTCGATCAGGAGATGTCAGACTCGCTCTCTTATCACTTCTGGAACAGCGGCGTGGTCATTCGCCATAACGAGGAGTATGAGAAAATTGAGGGGGTGGATGACGGGGTGATCATGCACCTGAAGTCCGGCAAAAAGCTGAAGGCCGATTGCCTGCTGTACGCCAACGGCCGCACCGGCAATACCGACACTCTGGCGCTGGAAAATATCGGTCTGCAGACCGACAGTCGCGGTCAGCTGAAGGTTAACAGCATGTACCAGACCGCCCTCCCGCACATCTATGCGGTTGGCGATGTCATCGGCTATCCAAGCCTGGCTTCTGCCGCTTACGATCAAGGACGCATCGCCGCCCAGGCGCTGGTAAAAGGCGAAGCCTCAGCGCATCTGATTGAAGATATCCCGACCGGGATTTACACCATTCCGGAAATCAGCTCCGTCGGGAAAACCGAGCAACAGCTGACGGCGATGAAAGTGCCATATGAGGTGGGCCGCGCCCAGTTTAAACACCTGGCGCGGGCGCAAATCGTCGGTATGAGCGTTGGTACGCTGAAGATCCTGTTCCATCGGGAAACCAAGGAGATCCTTGGCATTCACTGCTTTGGCGAGCGCGCGGCCGAAATTATTCATATCGGCCAGGCGATCATGGAGCAGAAAGGCGGTGGCAACACCATTGAGTACTTCGTCAACACCACCTTTAACTACCCGACCATGGCGGAAGCGTACCGGGTCGCCGCGCTGAACGGCTTAAACCGCCTGTTTTAACGCCTTGTCGAAATGGCCATCCATCGTACCGCGGATGGCCTCCGCCAGATGTTCATAGCGGCTGCGCAGCGGTGAGCCCGGACGATAAACCAGACCGATGGTGCGTCTTGGCTCTGGCTTAATGCACGGCAGGTAGACCACGCCATCGCGTTTCCTTTCCTGTGGCACCGCCAGCGCCGGCAGCAGGGTAATACCGCTGCCTGCCGCCACCATATTGCGCAGCGTTTCCAGGCTGGTCGCGCGGAAGTGGGTATCCTCATCCGCCCCCGCTTCAAAGCAGAAGCCCATCGCCTGATCGCGCAGGCAGTGGCCATCCTCCAGCATCAGCAGCTTTTCACCGGCCAGATCCGACATCGGCACCCGGTCGCGGTTCGCCCACGGATGATCTTCATAGATAGCCAGCATCATCGGCTCATCGAACAGCGGCACCTCGATAAAGGCCTCGCTCTCTTTGACCAGCGCCAGGATGGCGCAGTCGAGCTTACCGCTGTCGAGCTGAGCCAGCAGCTGATGGGTCTGCGCTTCGTGCAGATACATTTCCAGCTTCGGGAAGGTTTGATGCAGCATCGGAATGATGTGCGGTAGCAGGTACGGGCCAATTGTCGGGATCAGGCCGATATGCAGCGGCCCGGACATGGTTTCCCCTTGTTGGCTTGCCATCTCCTTGAGCACTTTTACTTCGCGTAACACGGTACGCGCCTGATCCACCAGCAACAGCCCCGCCTGGGTAAACAGAACCTTACGGCTGGTGCGCTCCAGCAGCATGACGCCAAGCTCATCCTCCAGCTTGCGGATCTGTCCGCTGAGCGTCGGTTGGCTCACATGGCATGAGTCAGCCGCCCGCCGAAAGTGGCGGTGTTCGGCGAGCGCTACCAGGTATTCAAGATCGCGAATATTCATTATTCATCCTCCATCGCCACGATAGTCCATGGCGATAGATAGCATAGCAACGAACGATTATCCCTATCAAGTTTTCTGTTCAATAATACGCCCATAAAGACGGTCAACCTGTGAAAACCACTGGCCCGTCACACTGTTTCTCTACCCGAACAACTAAAGCCAACGTGAACTTTTGCGGACCTTGCGTCCGCTTTTTTTTGCATAAAAAACCCGGCGTCGCTGGGCTCGGCCGGGTTCGGGAAGGGGATGCCAGAAGATTAGCTCAAGCGAGCCTTCGCCTCGTTGATAGCCTGCGCTACCTGCTGCGGCGAGACGCCGCCTTTCGCTGCGCGTTTCTCGAGGCAGGACTGCAGGGACAGAATCGGGTACACATCGTCTGCAATAACCGGACTAAATTTCTGCAGATCGGCCAGGGCCAGCGCTTCCAGCGGTTTCCCTTGCGCAATGGCTTCCACCACCGCCTCACCAACAATATGGTGCGCCTCGCGGAACGGAACGCCTTTCGCCACCAGATAATCCGCCAGCTCAGTGGCATTGGCATAGCCCTGCTGCGCCGCTTCCGCACAGCGCGGACGTTTTACCTGAATGCCGTCCAGCACCAGGGCCGCCATATGCAGGCAGTCGAGCCAGGTATCCAGGGCGTCGAAAAGCCCCTCTTTATCTTCCTGCATGTCTTTGTTGTAGGCCAGCGGCAGGCCTTTCAGGGTCATCATCATGCCGGTCAGCGCACCCTGCACGCGGCCGCATTTGCCACGAATTAATTCCAGCGCGTCCGGGTTTTTCTTCTGCGGCATCAGCGAGGAGCCGGAGGTCACGCGATCAGAAAGCTCGACGAAGTTCGCCTCGCCGGAGTTGAAGAAAATCAGATCTTCCGCAAAGCGCGACAGATGTACCATGCCGATAGACGCATGGGAAAGCAGCTCCAGCACATGGTCGCGATCGGAAACGCTGTCGAGGCTGTTGCGGGTGGCAGAGGCAAAGCCCAGCCAGCCGGCCAGCTGCTCGCGGTCGATTTCATACGCCGTCCCCGCCAGCGCGCCGCAGCCCAGCGGGCTGACGTCGAGGCGCTTCAGCGCGTCCTGCAGACGGCTTTCGTCGCGCGCCAGCATTTCCACGTAGGCCAGACACCAGTGCGCGAACGTCACCGGCTGGGCGCGCTGCAGGTGGGTGTACCCCGGCATCACCGCGTCCTGATTCTGCTGGGCGGTCTCCACCAGCGCGCTCTGCAGCTGGCGATTGGCCGACAGCAGTTCGACAATGGTATCTTTACACCACAGTTTAAGATCGGTGGCGACCTGGTCGTTACGGCTGCGGCCGGTATGCAGTTTCTTGCCCAGCTGGCCCACTTTATCGATCAGTTTACCTTCCACCCAGCTGTGAATATCTTCGGCATCGCTGGCGAGAATTTGCTGCGGATTAGCGCGCACCTCTTCCAGCAGCACGTTCAGCGCCTCTTCCAGCTGCTGCTGTTCAGCGGCACTCAGAACGCCGACCGTTACCAGCGCTTTCGACCAGGCGACAGAGCCAACGATATCCTGCTCCGCCAGACGATAGTCGAAGCGCAACGAGTCGTTGAACTGTTTGAACCGTTGATCTGCTGCCTGTGTAAAACGCCCGCCCCAAAGTGCCATAACTTGCTTCCTTTATTCGTTAGTTCTGCCGGCGGCGTTGTGCCTCCCGGCCTACAGTCTGTAAGCCCGGCAGACAACGCGCCGCCGGGCATGAAATCTTAAGCCAGAATACGTGTGCCGATCGGCGTGCCGTTAAATAACGCCGGTAGCTGCTCGGCGTGACGCCAGGAGGCGATATCGACCGGACGGCCCAGGGCACGTGCGGCGTCGAGGGCCGCATTCACTTTCACAATCATGCCGTCGGTGATAATCCCCTGCTCGATCAGCTGTTCCGCTTTCTCGGCGGTCATCTCGGCAATACGCTGCCCTTTACCATCGAGGATACCGCTAACGTCAGACAACAGGATAAGATCCGCCCCCAGGGTGGCAGCCAGCGCCGTCGCCGCCTGGTCAGCATTGACGTTCATCAGCTGGCCCTCGTCGGTCACCCCGATAGAGCTCACCACCGGCAGGTAACCGCCGGCCAGCAAGGTATTGATCAGCGTCGGGGAGCCCGGCTGCGCCAGCCCGACATGGCCCAGCTCAGCATCCAGCTGCGTCACCTTCACGCTATCGCCATCGCCGAGGAACAGGCCGACAGAGGCCAGACCGTGCTTTTTCGCCCACGCCAGCAGCGTCTTGTTGGCGGTACCCGCCAGCGCGCCGGTGATGATGTCTATTTGCTCAGCCGGCGTAACGCGCAGACCATTTTTCTTCTGTACCGGCAGGTTAAGCTGTTTCATCAGCTCATCCACCACGCAGCCGCCGCCATGGACGATAATCAGCGGACGCTGATGCGCTTCACGGTAGTTAACCAGTGCGGTAAACAGGCGCTCCAGCGCTTCTTCGCTATCGAGTAAAACGCCGCCGAGTTTGATAATTAATGGGTTCATCATCACACCTTAAATAAGAGACTGCGTCTCAGCGAAGCCGAAACGAATATTCGCGCACTGCACCGCCTGCGCTGCGGCGCCTTTCAGCAGGTTATCTTCAGCCGCGACGACGATAAGATGGTCGTCCTGCACGGCAAAACCGATATCACAGAATGGCAGACCCTCGACGCTTTTCAATGCGGGTACGCCTTTATCATATAAACGTACCAGCGGTTTATCGGCGTAAGCCTGCTGGTAAACCGCCGCGATCTGCGCATGGCCAACGCCCGGCTTCAGGCGGCAGGTAATGGTTTCCAGGATGCCACGCTTAAAATTACCCAAGTGCGGGGTAAAAATTACCTTTGCCCCGAGGTGGCTGGCAATCTCCGGCTGATGGCGATGGTTAAATATGCCGTACGGCTGCAAGCTAACTTCACAGAAGCTGTTGCCGATCGCGGCCTTACGACCCGCGCCGCTCACCCCGCTGGTAGCGTTGATTACCGGCCACTGGTTCAGATCCAGCAGACTGGCATCAATCAGCGGCTTCAGCGACAGCTGCGCCGCCGTCGGGTAGCAGCCTGGCACTGCGATTAACTGCGCGTCTTTAAGCGCATCCGCGCTCCACTCCGCCAGACCATACACCGCCTGTTTGAGCAGGTCGGGATGCTGATGAGTGAAACCGTAATATTTTTCGTAGAACGCCCCATCGTTAACGCGGAAGGCACCGGAGAGATCGAACACCACGCAGCCGGCAGCAAGGAACTGCGGCGCCAGATCGTGACTCACTTCGTGCGCGGTGGCGAGAAACACCACGTCCACGCCAGCGCTGAATTCGCTGATATCGGACATCGGCTGCAGCGGCATATCGACAATGCCTTTGAGCTGCGGATGCAGGTCGGAAATTAATTTTCCCGCATCATTGCTTTGCGCGGAGACCGTTAAAGCGGTTATGTTCATATGCGGATGACGATTGATATAGGTCACCAGCTCTGCGCCGGCATAACCACTGGCACCCACAATCAGCGTATTTAACATTGGAAGCGCATCTCCTTACATTCGATGGGTTTTCTTACGCTCAACGATATTGTATTTTTATTCACAATAAATGCATGAATATTGATACTATCACGACCCAAGGTGTGTCAACAATGAAAAACAATTTACCGCCCTTTATCGAGATTTACCGCGCGTTGATCGCCACACCGTCCATCAGCGCGACCGAAGAGGCTCTCGATCAAAGCAATGAGTCTTTAATCAATTTGCTGGCAGGCTGGTTCCGCGATCTCGGCTTCAATGTTGAGGTACAGCCGGTGCCGGATACGCGCCATAAATTCAACCTGCTGGCCAGCACCGGACACGGCGCCGGCGGCCTGCTGCTCGCCGGGCATACCGATACCGTGCCGTTCGATGATGGCCGCTGGACGCGCGACCCGTTCACCCTCACCGAACACGATAACAAGCTCTACGGCCTCGGCACGGCCGATATGAAAGGCTTCTTCGCCTTTATTCTCGACGCCCTGCGCGATGTCGACGTCACCACACTAAAAAAGCCGCTGTATATTTTGGCCACCGCCGACGAAGAGACCAGCATGGCCGGCGCGCGCTATTTTGCCGAAACCACCCGGCTGCGCCCGGACTGTGCCATCATCGGCGAGCCCACCTCCCTGCAGCCGATCCGCGCCCACAAAGGCCATATGTCCAACGCGATCCGTATTCAGGGCCAGTCCGGCCACTCCAGCGATCCGGCGCGCGGGATCAACGCCATTGAGCTGATGCACGACGCCATCGGCCGCATTATGCAGCTGCGCGATCTGCTAAAGGAGCGCTACCACTTCGAGGCGTTTACGGTCCCTTACCCAACCCTCAACCTGGGCGCTATCCATGGCGGCGATGCCTCAAACCGTATCTGCGCCTGCTGTGAACTGCATATGGATATCCGCCCGCTGCCGGGGATGACCCTTAACGATCTTAATGGTCTGTTGGGCGAGGCGCTGGCCCCGGTCAGCGAACGCTGGCCGGGCCGCCTGACGGTCTCAGAGCTGCATCCGCCGATCCCTGGCTACGAGTGCCCGCCGGACCATAAGCTGGTGCAGGTGGTTGAGAAACTGCTTGGCGCCCAGACCGATGTGGTGAACTACTGCACCGAAGCGCCGTTTATCCAGACGCTGTGTCCGACGCTGGTGCTCGGCCCGGGATCCATCAATCAGGCCCATCAGCCTGACGAGTATCTGGAGACGCGCTTTATCAAGCCGACCCGGGAGCTGATTAGCCAGGTGGTCCACCACTTCTGCTGGCACTAAAATCGCCCTCTTTTTCCGCCCCGCTCTCCCGGGGCGGAACGGTGACGATCGTCACATTTCCATAAGCGATGCTTATCCAGCGACCCCTGAATTAAATTTCGCAAATTACGGCGATTTACTCGTTTGCTGAAGCGATTTCGCAGTAATTGACGTGGGGGTATTTACGTGGCTTTATAAAAGACGGGTTGCTTATCCGTTGCTCACGTTCCAGCGCAGCGGATATAACAAAATAAAATGAGATGGGGTGTCTGGGGTAACATGAACGAACAATATTCCGCATTGCGTAGTAATGTCAGTATGCTCGGCAAGGTGCTGGGCGATACCATCAAGGATGCATTGGGAGAAAATATTCTTGATCGTGTCGAAACTATCCGTAAGTTGTCCAAATCTTCACGCGCCGGCAACGAAGCTAACCGCCAGGAGCTGCTGACCACGCTGCAGAATTTGTCTAACGACGAACTGCTGCCGGTGGCCCGTGCCTTCAGCCAGTTTCTGAATCTGGCCAACACCGCTGAGCAGTACCACAGCATTTCGGCCAATGGCGAAGCGGCCAGCAATCCGGAAGTCATTGCGCGTACCCTGAGAAAGCTCAAAGACCAACCCAATCTCAACGAAGAGACCATCAAACAAGCGGTGGAATCTCTGTCTCTGGAGCTGGTGTTGACCGCCCACCCGACCGAGATCACCCGCCGGACGCTAATCCATAAAATGGTGGAAGTGAACAACTGCCTTAAGCAGTTGGACAACAAAGATATCGCTGACTACGAGCACCATCAGCTGATGCGCCGTCTGCGCCAGCTGATCGCCCAGTCGTGGCATACCGATGAAATTCGTAAGCACCGCCCTTCCCCGGTCGATGAAGCCAAATGGGGTTTCGCGGTGGTGGAAAACAGCCTGTGGGAGGGGGTGCCTAACTATCTGCGCGAGCTGAACGAACAGCTGGAAGCCAACCTTGGCTACCAGCTGCCGGTGGACTTTGTCCCGGTGCGTTTCACCTCGTGGATGGGCGGCGACCGCGACGGCAACCCGAACGTGACCGCCGATATCACCCGCCACGTGCTGCTGCTCAGCCGCTGGAAAGCGACCGACCTGTTCCTCAAAGACGTGCAGGTGCTGATCTCCGAGCTGTCGATGGTGGAGTGTACCGACGAATTGCGCGCCCTGGCCGGCGCCGAGGGCGCTCAGGAACCGTACCGTTACCTGATGAAAAAACTGCGCGCTCAGCTGATGGAGACCCAGGCCTGGCTGGAAGCGCGTCTGAAAGGTCAGAAGCTGCCGAAACCGGCCGGACTGATCACGCAGAACGAGCAGCTGTGGGAGCCGCTGTACGCCTGCTATAAATCGCTGCAGGCCTGCGGCATGGGCATTATCGCCAACGGCGAGCTGCTCGACACCCTGCGCCGCGTGAAGTCTTTCGGCGTACCGCTGGTGCGTATTGATATCCGTCAGGAAAGCACCCGCCACACCGAAGCGCTGGGTGAAATGACCCGTTACCTCGGGATCGGCGATTACGAAAGCTGGTCAGAAGCCGACAAACAGGCTTTCCTGATCCGTGAACTGAATTCCAAACGTCCGCTGCTGCCGCGCCAGTGGGAGCCCAGCGAAGAGACGCGCGAAGTTCTCGACACCTGCAAGGTGATCGCCGAGGCGCCGCGCGGATCGATCGCCGCCTACGTGATCTCGATGGCGAAAACGCCGTCCGATGTGCTGGCGGTTCATCTCCTGCTGAAAGAGGCCGGGATTGGCTTTGCTCTGCCGGTGGCCCCGCTGTTCGAAACGCTGGACGACCTGAACAACGCCAACGACGTCATGACCCAGCTGCTGAATATCGATTGGTACCGCGGCTTTATCCAGGGCAAGCAGATGGTCATGATCGGCTACTCAGACTCCGCCAAAGATGCTGGTGTGATGGCCGCCTCCTGGGCGCAGTATCAGGCGCAGGACGCGCTGATCAAAACCTGTGAAAAAGCCGGTATCGAACTGACGCTGTTCCATGGTCGCGGCGGCTCTATCGGCCGCGGCGGCGCGCCAGCCCACGCGGCGCTGCTCTCGCAGCCGCCGGGAAGCCTGAAAGGCGGCCTGCGCGTCACCGAGCAGGGCGAGATGATCCGCTTTAAGTACGGCCTGCCGGAAGTGACCATCAGCAGCCTGTCGCTGTATACCAGCGCCATTCTGGAAGCCAACCTGCTGCCGCCGCCGGAGCCGAAAGCCGAATGGCGCGATATCATGGCTGAGCTGTCCGACGTCTCCTGCAAGATGTATCGCGGCTACGTGCGGGAAAACAAAGATTTCGTGCCTTACTTCCGTTCCGCGACCCCGGAGCAGGAGCTGGGCAAACTGCCGCTGGGTTCGCGTCCGGCAAAACGTCGCCCAACCGGCGGCGTCGAGTCGCTGCGCGCCATTCCGTGGATCTTCGCCTGGACCCAGAACCGCCTGATGCTACCAGCCTGGCTGGGCGCTGGCGCTGCGCTGCAGAAGGTAGTCGAAGGTGGAAAACAGAGTGAACTGGAAGCCATGTGTCGCGACTGGCCGTTCTTCTCTACTCGCCTTGGTATGCTGGAGATGGTTTACTCGAAGGCCGACCTGTGGCTGGCGGAGTACTACGATCAGCGCCTGGTGAAACCAGAGCTGTGGGCGCTGGGTACCGAGCTGCGTAAGCTGCTGGCTGCCGATATCAACGTCGTGCTGGCCATCGCCAACGACTCCCATCTGATGGCAGACCTGCCGTGGATCGCCGAGTCTATCCAGCTGCGTAATATCTATACCGACCCGCTGAACGTCCTGCAGGCGGAACTGCTGCACCGTTCACGCCAGGCTGAAGAAGAGGGTAAGGACCCGGATCCGCGCGTTGAACAAGCGCTGATGGTCACCATCGCCGGCGTTGCCGCCGGGATGCGTAACACCGGCTAATCTATCACCCCCGGCCGCCCGGCCGGGGGATTTTTCACCCATTCTAGTGGTGCAGCATCTCATCAACGATCTGCTCTTTATGCAGCGCATAGGGATAATAGGTCGGCCAGTTATCCATCTCTTTCAGCAACGCCTCCTGTGATTCATTGCCCATGAAAATATGGAAATGCTGCGATTTACGCGGGCCAATGATATGGTCGCTGAATTGCACAAATTTCGGCGCATTGGCATCGCCCTGCTGGCACTCGAACAGATAACGCACGCCCTTCTTGCCGGAGGCGTAATGCAGAATTTTGTAGCCTGAATAGCGGTATTTGCAGCTATTAACGGTCTGGCCAACGTGGAACTCAATGACGTCATCTTCAATGCCAATCTGCTCCACATCGGTGGCGTAGCCCTTCTTATAATAGGCACGATACTCCTCCACGCTCTTGCCGCCGGGCTTTTTCGCCTTCTGCTCCAGCACCGGATCGAGATCGCCGTTGAGCAGATACGGGTTCACCGACTGCCAGACGCCCTCCCAGTCGCTCAGCGCGCGGTCCTGCACATCTTTATCCGCAAAAATACCTTCGCTGGCCTGACGCTCGACTTCGGTTAACGCCGGTCCATGGCTATGGTTGCCGTGGGCGAACGCCTGGGCGCTGGCTAACGCCATGCCGAATCCCAAGGCCAGTAGGGGGATCTTTCTGGTCATTACTCTCTCCTGAGTTTGATATCAATGGCGACAAATTGTTACGATATAACATATCTTCACTGAGAAGCAAGAGCGACAGACTGGCGCTTTTACCGCTGGAATAATGTTCGGTATGATGAAAGAGGTGATGCGCTGAACGGAAGAATGATGGACAACGATATCAATCAGCTTATTGATTCATTGCTAAAAAAGCAGAATGGCATCGGCCGGGTTCATTTTACCGGCGAGGTGCGCTCGCCTGCTGAGCCGGTGGTGCAAGTGGATTTTCCCCGTCTGAATATCCTCCTCGATGGGCAGTTGCGCGACCAGGCGCTCGGCGATAACGCCCCTCCCCTCGACGCCAACGACGTGCTCTATATTCCTGGCGATAGCTGGAACTGCCCGCAGTGGCAAGCGCCCTGCCTGCTGTTAAGCATCCTGTTCGATAAGCAGCAGCTGGAGTGCTCGCTGCAGCACTGGAATGGCAAGGCGATAACCGTTGTCGAAAAGCGGCAGGCGCTGCGCCGCGGGCCGCGTGTCGGCTCATTTCTGCTGCAGGCGCTCAATGAGCTCCGGATGCAACCGCAGGAGCAGCGAACTGCCCGCAGCATCGTCGTCAGCCTGCTGAGCCACTGCCATGATCTTCTCGGCAGCCAGGCACAAACTTCCTCGCGCAGCCAGGCGCTGTTTGAAGCGATCCGCCAATATATGGACATCCATTATGCGGAACCGCTGAGCCGGGAATCGGTGGCCCAGGCGTTCTACCTCTCTCCCAACTATCTTTCTCATTTATTCCAGAAATGTGGGCCAATGGGCTTCAATGAATATCTGAACCATATTCGTCTCGAACAAGCCCGTATGCTGCTGAAGGGCCACGACATGAAAGTGAAGGATATCGCCCACGCCTGCGGCTTCGCCGACAGCAATTACTTCTGCCGGCTGTTTCGCAAAACCACAGAGCGCTCACCGTCTGAGTATCGCCGTCAATATCACAGCCAGCTGACGGAAAAATCATCCCCGGCCAAAAACTAGATTTTTGTGTGTTAAACCTGACTTTTGTGCGCGCTAAAGTTTCCTCCCATCCCAGGCATCGTCGATAAATGTGATCTAAATCATCCTTACTCGTGATGCGTACATTTATCCAGTTTTTGGCAAATTTGTCATCTGGTGATCCTTCGAACGAAAGCCGTATGCTTACCTCAACGACAGAACCGAATTAAGTATTGAGGAAAACATTATGGAACTCTATCTGGATACCGCCAACGTCGCCGAAGTGGAACGCCTGGCCCGCATCTACCCGCTGGCCGGGGTAACGACCAACCCGAGCATTATCGCCGCCGGTAAAACCCCGGTCTGGGATGTACTGCCGCGCCTGCAAAAAGCCGTTGGTCCAGAGGGCACCCTCTTCGCGCAAACCATGAGCCGCGACGCGCAGGGTATGGTGGAAGAGGCCAAACGCCTGAGCAACGCCGTGCCGGGCATCGTGGTTAAAATCCCGGTCACCGCCGAAGGGCTCGCCGCTATCAAACTGCTGAAGAAAGAAGGCATTCCAACGCTGGGTACCGCCGTCTACAGCGCCTCGCAAGGCCTGCTGGCCGCGCTGGCCGGAGCAAAATACGTCGCACCTTATGTTAACCGCGTCGACGCCCAGGGCGGGGATGGCATCCGCATGGTGCAGGAGCTGCAATCTCTACTGGAAATGCATGCGCCCGAGAGCAAAGTTCTGGCGGCAAGCTTCAAAACGCCGCGCCAGGCGCTGGATTGTCTGCTGGCTGGCTGCGAAGCAATCACCCTTCCACTAGATGTAGCGCAACAAATGCTCGGCACCCCTGCGGTAGAGTCAGCCATAGAGAAGTTTGAACAGGACTGGAATAACGCCTTTGGCACGCTGAACCTGTAACCGGATCCGCGCGCCGCCTGCGGGCGGCGTCACGGTCATCGAGGAGGAATCGAAATGGATCGCATTATTCAATCACCAGGCAAATATATCCAGGGCGCAGGCGCCATCAAGCGCCTCGGCGACTATCTGAAACCGCTGGCCGAACGCTGGCTGGTGGTCGGTGATAAGTTCGTACTGGGGTTTGCGGAAGAGATGCTGCGTAAAAGCCTGGCCGACGCCGGCCTGGCGGCGGAAATCGCGCCGTTCGGCGGTGAGTGTTCGCATAATGAAATCAACCGTCTGCGCGATATCGCCGGCAGTGCGAAGTGCACCGCCGTGCTGGGGATCGGCGGTGGTAAAACGCTGGATACCGCGAAAGCGTTGGCCCACTTTATGAATGTGCCGGTGGCGATCGCCCCCACCATCGCCTCCACCGATGCGCCGTGCAGCGCGCTGTCGGTGATTTACACCGACGAAGGGGAGTTCGACAGCTACCTGATGCTGCCGCACAACCCCAACATGGTCATTGTCGATACGCAGATTGTTGCCGGCGCACCGGCCCGCCTGCTGGCTGCCGGGATTGGCGATGCGCTGGCCACCTGGTTCGAAGCCCGCGCCTGCTCCCGTAGCGGCGCCACCACCATGGCGGGCGGGAAATGCACTCAGGCGGCGCTGGCGCTGGCCGAGCTGTGCTACAACACCTTACTCGAAGAGGGTGAAAAAGCGATGCTGGCCGCCGAACAGCACGTGGTCACCCCGGCGCTGGAGCGAGTGGTGGAAGCCAACACCTACCTGAGCGGCGTCGGCTTTGAAAGCGGCGGTCTGGCGGCGGCGCACGCGATTCATAACGGCATGACGGCCATCCCTGACGCCCACCACTATTATCACGGGGAAAAAGTGGCGTTCGGTACCCTGACGCAGCTAGTGCTGGAAAATGCGCCGGTGGACGAAATAGAGACCGTCGCCGCGCTGTGCCACAGCGTTGGGCTGCCGATCACCCTGGCGCAGCTGGATATCAAAGGTGATATCCCGACCAAAATGCGCCTGGTGGCGGAAGCCGCCTGCGCTGAAGGCGAAACCATTCACAATATGCCGGGCGGCGTTGATTCCGACCAGGTCTACGCCGCGCTGCTGGTGGCCGACCAGTACGGTCAGCGCTTCCTGCAGGAATGGGAATAAACCAGAGCAAAACACCCGGCGTCAGTCGGGTGTTTTTTATGCATCTCTGCGGGCCGGAACAGGCTATGCCCCTCGTCTCTTGATACTGATCATCGCCAACGCCAGTACTATCAACGCAATGCCACAACCTTCCACCTTTCCTGGATTTTCATGTAGTAGCCACCAGGAAAATAGCACGCCACAGACCGGTACGGCCAGCGTACTCAGACCGGCTATACTTGCCGGTAAATTACGCAGTACAAAAAGCCACAGACTCCAGGCCAGCGCCGTTGCCAGGATCGCGCTGTAAGCCAGGGCCCAGAAAACGGGGGGCTGCCAGTCTACCGCCCGTTGCGGGACGAGCCAGGCCACTACGCTCATTACTACGGCGGCATATAGCATCTGCCATGTCGTTAGCGCCAGCAAATCAACCTGCGGATACCGGGTATACATACGCTTCGCGACGATCGCACCTGCCCCCCAGCTCACGCCGGAGAGGATCGCCAGCAAGGCGCTTTTCAGGGAAGTAAAGTCGAGTTGCCACGGCTGAAGTACAAGTATCAGGCCCACGCAGGCCACCCCGATGGCGATATACTGCCATCGCCGCATGCGCTCACCTAAGAATAACGCGGCCATCACCACTACCCAGAATGGCATGGTATAACTCAGGATCGCCACTTTACCGGCGCCACCGCTCATTAGCGCCCACTGTGCCAGACCGACCATGCCACAGGTTTGCAATAACGCGATTGCCAGGGTGTAGCCGAAAGGCGTCGGCTTGAGCGCTTTACCGCGGATCAACATCACTATCCATAGCACTACGGCGCCAAAAATACAGCGCAGCGCCGTGAAGTCAAAAGCGCCGATATAGCTCGTCACTTGCTTCATCGCGATCCAGCTAAAGCTCCAGATCAGCGTTAATAACACCAACCCGCCAAACGCCAGTGGATCGCTCTGCCTTGCCATTACCATAACCCATCCCTGTCAATTATCAGGCTGGCACTATACGCGCTTTATCTTCTGCTCACCCCTGACCTGTATCAGCGTTTTGGGCAAAAAAAAAGCGATGGCGAATACCGGCTTCGCCATCGCACTAAACGTTAATGAAAACTCAGGCCGGGCGTACGCCCAGCGTATGGCAGATGGCGTAGCTCATCTCAGCGCGGTTCAGGGTGTAGAAGTGGAAATCCTTGACCCCTTCCCGGCTTAAGATCTTCACCATATCCATGGCGATATTCGCCCCCACCAGTTGACGGGTTTCGGCGTCGTTATCCAGCCCTTCGAACATTTTTGACATCCACACCGGGATACGGACGTTGGTCATATCCGCAAACTTTTTCGCCTGTTTAAAGTTGGAGACCGGCAGGATTCCGGGAATGATTTCCACGTCGATGCCCGCCGAGACGCAGCGATCGCGAAAACGCAGGTAGCTTTCCACATCGAAGAAGAACTGGGTGATCGCGCGGTTGGCCCCTGCTTCTACTTTGCGTTTCAGGTTCAGTAAATCCGCCTGTGCGCTTTTCGCTTCCGGATGTACTTCCGGATACGCGGCGACAGAGATATCAAAATCGCCCACCTCTTTCAGCAGCGTCACCAGATCGGCGGCATACATATCCGGTTTACCGCTGCCCGGCGGCAGGTCGCCGCGCAGGGCGACGATATGGCGAATACCGTTGTTCCAGTAATCCTGAGCGATAGTGCGCAGCTCATCGCGGCTGGCATCGATACAGGTCAGGTGCGGCGCTGCTTCCAGACCAGTTCGTTCTTTAATGCCTTTGATGATGCTGTGGGTGCGATCGCGCTCGCCAGAGTTCGCGCCATAGGTTACCGAAACAAACTTCGGTTTCAGACTGCTCAGGCGATCGATGGATTTCCACAGGGTTTGCTCCATTTCACTGGTGCGCGGCGGAAAGAATTCAAAAGACACATTAATCTGGCCCTGGACTTCCGCCAGGCTCTGATTCAGGGCTTCCCGCTGATTGGCGTGAAAAAAGCTCATACCTTACCTCATCAATCGCATGTAATGGCTGTTATATTGCGAACTTCTATACGTTTAGACGTCCAGATGTAAAAATGACGGAAAAGCGCGCGGGCGTCAATAGAAAAATCTGCGTAAAGAGTGAGGAATAGGCCTCTAAAATGAAAAAAATTCATATTCCGGCGCTTTGCCAGCCGAAAGAGCTCGCTCTGCAGTCAATATGGGGTAGCACGATGTTCAGCCTGAGACTAGCGAGTCGTCAGGTGATCATCCAGCAGAGAAAGCCATTGCTGCACGGACTCTGCCTGGTGGGGCGCATAGATTACTCCAAGGCTTAACGGCATCGTGTCGCCCTCAGCCACCGGGCAGAACGCCACCCCCTGACGCTGGATCGCGGAAAAGGACGCCGGCAGCAGGATCATGCCTTCCCCGCGCGCAATACGCGCCAGCAGCACATCATGCTCGGCCGGCTCTTCCACATACGTCGGGGCATAGCCAGCCCGGTCGAAAATGCGGCGCGTGTAGTCAAAGAAATCGGGATTGCGCTCGCGTTTAAACCAGAACAGCGGCCGATGATTGAGCGCGCTTAACGTCAGCCCTGGCCTGGCGGCTTCCGCCCAGGAGGCAGGTAATGCCGCGATGAGCGGCTCCTGATACGGCAAAGGATGCAGGTGCAGCCCTTCGGTATTGAGCGGCAGCGCGACCAGCGCCGCATCGAGTTTGCCTTTGCGCACCTGCTGAGCCAGCGCCGGTGAAGCGTGGCGAGTGATATGCAACGCGCGGGTATGTTCGCTCAGCGCAGATTCAACAGCGGCGAAAATGCCTTGTTCGAAGGCGGTCGTCACGCCCAGACGCAAGGGCTGCGGCGAGTGAGCGGAGAGCTGGCTCAATGCCGCCAGCGTGCGTTCCTGGAGCGCCAGCAGAGGTCGAATCATCTCCAGCACCTCTCTTCCCGCGTCGGTCAGGATCAGGCCCTTGCTATGGCGCTGAAACAGCGTCACCCCCAGCTGCGCTTCCAGATGGCGCATATGGCGGCTCAGCGGCGGCTGCGAGATAAATAACCGCTGCGCCGCCCGACTGATGTTATTTTCCTCCGCTACCACGGCAAAGGCGCGCAGCAGGCGAATATCGAGGGAATGTAATCGTGAAGTTGTCATACTGAAAAGGTATCACGAAAAGGGTATTACTCAAGTCCGGCACACTTCCCTACCCTTCCTCTTAACGCACCATCACAGAGAGGAAAAAACGATGTCCAGCGAACGTTATATCATCGGTCAGGAAATGCTTCAGCGGGTGGATGGTAAGGGCGGGGAAGCCGTCGTCGACAGCCTACGGGATATCGCCCCCGATTTCGCCCGCTATCTGATTGAGTTCCCCTTCGGCGATATTTACGCCCGGCCAGGGCTTGATTTGCGCAGCCGGGAAATCGCTACCATCGCCGCACTCACGGCGTTGGGTAACGCCGAGCCACAGCTGAAAGTACACATTGCCGCGGGATTAAACGTTGGCCTGACGCAAGAGGAGATTACGGAAGCGATCATGCAGATGGCAGTCTATGCCGGATTCCCGGCGGCGCTAAACGGCCTGTTTGCCGCCAAAGCGGTTTTTGCGGCGCACTAACAAAAAAGACCAGGCAGCGCCTGGTCTTTTTCTCGGAACTACAGCAGCTGCGCCAGGCGGTTAATATCCGACTGGATCGCCCCGGCGGTCACATCGCGCCCGGCGCCTGGCCCGCGGATCACCAGCGGATTATCGCGATACCAGCGGCTTTCGATGGCGAACACGTTATCGCACGGCAGCAGCGCCGCCAGCGGGTGCTCTTCGCGTACCGCTTCCACACCGACGCGTGCTTTGCCGTTGGCATCAAAGCGCGCCACGTAGCGGAGCACCAGCCCCATCTCACGGGCCGCCTCCAGGCGCTGCAGCATCTGCTCGTTCAGCTCTTCGCCATTCTCAAAGAAGTGATCGACCGACCCCTCTTCACAGTGCGCCGGCACCAGTGATTCCACACGTACCTGATCGGGTTCGATGTCATAGCCCGCTTCCCGCGCGAGGATCACCAGCTTGCGCATCACATCCTTACCGGACAGATCGACGCGTGGATCCGGCTCGGTCAACCCCTGCTGCCACGCCTGATCCACCAGGTCGGTGAACGGCACGGTGCCATCGAACTGCAGGAACAGCCAGGAGAGCGTTCCCGAGAAGATACCGCTCAGGCCGAGGATGGTATCACCGCTGTCGATCAGGTCGCGCACCGTATGGTTCACCGGCAAGCCGGCACCCACGGTGGCGTTATACAACCAGTGGCGCCCCGTCTTCTCAAACGCATCGTGGATCTGACGATATTTATCACTGCTGCTGGCGCCCGCCAGCTTGTTGGCGCTAATGACGTGGAAGCCATGGCTGGCGAAATCAAGATACTGGTCGGCCAGCTGTTCGCTGGCGGTGACGTCCAGCACCACTAAATCATCGTACGGGTGCGCACGCATCCACAGGAACAGCGACTCTTCATCCTGCTCCACCGCTTCGTCGTTAAAGAAAGCCAGCGCCCGGCTGGCGTCCAGCCCCTCGTAGTTCAGCAGGCTGCGTTTACTGTCGACTACGCCGGCGAGAATAAACTCGAAACCGGTGCGCGCCGAGAGCGTAGTTTGTTCGCGAGCGAACAGCTCCAGCCAGCGGGAACCAATGTTCCCTTTGCCGAACAGCATCAGGCCAATACGCTTTTCGGCGCGAAACAAGGACTGATGCAGCCCCTGGATCAGGCTTTCCGTCGGCACGGCGCGCAGCACGGCCACCAGGCTGATTCCTTCTTCCGACTGCCAGGTGAACTCCACCGGCTGCCCTTTCAGCTGCTGCCAGAAACGGTGGCAGTGCAGCGGGTTACGGGTGACTCCCGCGCCCACCATCGCCACCAGCGCCAGCTTCTGACGCAGACGCAGCTCGCCCGGCAGACCGGCTTCATCGAGCAGTTTCAGCGCGCTGTCGGCCACCTCGGAGGTATAGCAGAACTGCAGCAGCTTACGGTCGGCATGGACGCCAACGGCTAACGGGCGCAGCTGAGCGCGTTTGAGCAGAGCGTCCAGCTCTTTATGCGCCAGTTTGAAATCGTGACCGGCCGGCACCTGGAACTCCACCAGGCAGACATCGTCATGACTGGTGACAATCCGGGCACCAGTACCGGAGGCCAGCACGCGCTCAATACGCGTGGAGCCCTGTTCCGGCGTATAGCTGCAGCGTAACTGCAGATCGATATCGCTGGCGGAAACCGGCTGTAGCGTTCGGGCATGGAGCACCGGCGCGGCCAGGCGCGCCAGCTCACTGGCTTCGTCCAGACGCAGCAGCGGCAGCAGGCAGGCGTCTTTCACCTTGCGCGGATCCGCACTGTAGACCCCGGCGACGTCGCTCCAGATAGTGACCCGGGAGGCGCCCGCCAGCGCGCCGATCTGCGTGGCTGAGTAGTCGGAACCGTTACGGCCCAGCAGGACGGTTTCACCGGCCTGGTTGCGGGAGATAAAGCCGGTCACCACCAGACGTTTGTTAGGATGCTGCGCCATCAGCTGCTGCAGCAGTGGATAGGATAATCCTTCGTCCACCTGCGGCTGCGCGGCACGTTCTGCGCGCAGGAACGCGCGCGCGTCAAGCCAGGCGGCTTCCATACCCAGCTGGTTGAGGACCGCCGCCATCAGGCGCGCGGACCACACTTCACCATGGCCGACCACTTCCGCATAAACCGCTTCGGTGACCCCCCCGTCCAGCAGGCCAGCCAGACGCTCAAGGTCATGGATAAAAGCGGCGATCAATATATCCGCCGCGGCGGGCTCTAGCAGACCACCAATCAGCTCGGTGTGATAGCGGCGAAGCGACTGCTGGACCTGATGCGCAGCGAGGCGATCGCTCTGGCTAAGCTTCAGCCAGCTGATCAGCTGGTTGGTGGTGCTGCCAGCGGCAGAGACGACCATCATGTCCCCCGCCTGCGAATACTCCGTCATGATCCCCGCGACGCGCAGGTAACATTTCGCATCCGCTAAACTACTCCCACCAAATTTGTGCAGCTGACGACCCTTCGCCCCTGCCTGCGCAATCACACTCATCTTTATTCCTCGTTTGCTGCCCGGAAGCCATTTTCCAGGTCGGCAATTAAATCTTCACCATCTTCAATACCGGTCGATATACGCAGGAGCGTTTCTGAAATTCCGGCGGCAGCACGCGCTTCAGGCGCCATGCCGGCATGCGTCATCGTTGCCGCATGGGAAATCAGGCTTTCAACGCCCCCCAGCGATTCCGCCAGTGTAAACAGCGACAGCCCGCTCAGGAAACGGCGCAGCGTCTGCTCGTCACCGTCAAGCTCGAAGCTTAACATCGCGCCAAAACCTTTTTGCTGACGCGCCGCAATTTCATGCCCCTGGTTTTCCGGCAGCGACGGATGATACAGCTTTTTCACCAGCGGCTGGGTTTTCAGATACTCAACGATCGCCAGAGCATTGCGCTGCGCTACTTCCATACGTGGAGACAGCGTCCGCAAACCGCGTAGCAGCAGGTAGCTATCGAAGGCGCTGCCGGTGACGCCAATATTATTCGCCCACCATGCCAGTTCGGTGACAGTCGCCGGATCGTTGGCAATCACCACCCCGGCCACCACATCGGAGTGGCCATTGAGGTATTTGGTACAGGAATGCAACACCAGGTCGGCGCCCAGCGCCAGCGGGTTTTGCAGCGCCGGGCTCAGGAAGGTGTTGTCCACCACGCTCACCGCCCCCGCCTCGCGCGCCAGGCCGCAGATTTTCGCAATATCCACCACCCGCAGCAATGGATTACTTGGGCTTTCCACCAGCACCAGCTTCGGTTTTTCCGCCAGCGCTGCCCGCAGTGCCTGCTCATCGTTTTGATCGACGAACTGAACACGATAGCAGCCGCGCTTCGCCAGGCTATCGAACAGACGGTAGCTGCCGCCGTAGCAGTCGTGCGGCGCCACCAGCAGATCGCCAGGTTTCAGGAACACTGTGGTCACCAGTAGGATCGCCGACATTCCGGTATTGGTCAGTACCGCACCCGCACCGCCTTCCAGTTCCGCCAGCGCGCGCTGTACGACATCGCGAGTCGGGTTGCCGCGACGGGAGTAGTCGTGGGCGCGAGGTTCATTAAAGCCGGTGAAATTATAGGTGCTGGAGAGGTGGATCGGCGGGACAACGCAACCGTACTGCTCGTCGTCATTTAAACCGCTACGCACTGCGATGGTGGCCTGTTTACGCGTCATGTTGGGAAGTTCCTGGGCTGAGTCGGTGAAAAGTCAGGCTCCAGAGTAATCATTGTCACAATAGACGTCAATACATCTGGACATCTAAACTTCTTTGCGTATAGATTGAGCAAAGTGCAAATAGCCGTTAAAATTATATGCATTAGCGCACGTCGGCGGCGGCTTATCTCATGTCAGAAAGCCCGCGCATACGGTAAACTACGCGCAATTATAGCCCGGGCGGAATATTCTGGCCCTTCACTAATAAACAGAGGATTAAGGTATCTCATGGCTGAATGGAGCGGCGAATATATCAGCCCATACGCTGAGCACGGTAAGAAGAGTGAACAAGTAAAGAAAATTACGGTTTCCATTCCTCTGAAGGTGTTAAAAATCCTCACCGATGAACGCACGCGTCGTCAGGTGAATAACCTGCGTCACGCGACCAACAGCGAGCTGCTGTGCGAAGCGTTTTTGCATGCCTTTACCGGACAACCGTTGCCTAACGATGAAGACCTGCGTAAAGAGCGCAGCGATGAGATCCCGGAAGCGGCGAAAGCGATTATGCGTGAACTGGGAATCGACCCGGATACGTGGGAATACTGAGACGATAAAAAGGGCGGAATAATCTTCCGCCCTTTTTTCTTTCCCGCCCAGGCAGGCGAGAGAAACAAAAAAGCCGCCCTGAGGCGGCTTCTTCTGGCAACTTACTTGCTGCCCGGGATGCTGAAGCGCTTGTTGAAGCGGTCAACACGGCCACCGGTAGCAACATCACGCTGTTTGCCGGTGAAGAACGGGTGGCATTTGCCGCACACGTCGAGGTTCAGGTCGTGACCAACGGTGGAGCGGATTTTCATGACATTACCGCAAGAACAGGTAGCAGTAATTTCGTCGTAATTTGGGTGAATACCTTTTTTCATGGGAGAACCTCAGTTAAGGCCGCGTCGCTCTTCCAGCCCTAACGCCAGACACCACGCGATATTAGTAATTTCCCGTCGCCTTCTACGCTGCTGACAGCGTGAAGCACGCGGTAATGGTCAATCTTCAATGCGATATAAAGCGCATCAAAGGCGGCGAATCATACAGAATTTAACCAGCATATGCAAACTGATCCGCGCCGCCTTATCGTAATGTGTATACTATCCCGCCAGATTTCAAGTCAGGAAGATGACATGCCCGTCGCCCACGTTGCCCTACCCGTTCCGCTACCGCGCACTTTTGACTACCTGCTGCCTGAAGGCATGGCGGTCAAAGCGGGTTGTCGGGTGCGGGTGCCGTTCGGCAAACAGGAGCGGATCGGCATTGTCGCGGCGGTGAGCGAGCGCAGCGAGTTGCCGCTGGAGGAGCTAAAACCGGTCGCGGAAGCGCTGGACGACGAGCCGGTCTTCTCTACGACGGTCTGGCGACTGCTGATGTGGGCGGCTGAATATTATCATCACCCGATCGGCGATGTGCTGTTCCATGCATTACCTATTCTGCTGCGCCAGGGCAAACCCGCCAGCGCCACGCCGCTGTGGTACTGGTTCGCCACCGAGCAGGGGCAGGTTGTCGACCTTAACAGTCTGAAACGTTCTCCGAAGCAGCAGCAGGCGCTGGCGGCGCTGCGCCAGGGCAAAATCTGGCGTCATCAGGTTGGCGAACTGGAATTCAATGAAGCGGCGCTGCAGGCGCTGCGCGGCAAAGGGCTGGCGGAGCTGGCCTGCGAAGCGCCCGCCCTCACCGACTGGCGCAGCGCGTATTCGGTTGCCGGCGAACGCCTGCGCCTGAATACCGAGCAGGCCACCGCCGTCGGGGCGATCCACAGCGCCGCCGATCGCTTCTCCGCCTGGCTGCTGGCCGGCATTACTGGCTCCGGGAAAACGGAAGTCTATTTGAGCGTACTGGAGAATGTGCTGGCGCAGGGGCGCCAGGCGCTGGTGATGGTGCCGGAGATCGGCCTGACGCCGCAAACCATCGCCCGTTTTCGCCAGCGCTTTAACGCGCCGGTGGAAGTGCTGCACTCCGGGCTCAATGACAGCGAACGTCTCTCGGCCTGGCTGAAGGCGAAAAACGGCGAAGCGGCCATTGTGATCGGCACCCGTTCCTCACTATTTACCCCATTTAAAGATCTTGGCGTCATCGTTATCGATGAAGAGCATGACAGCTCCTACAAGCAGCAGGAAGGCTGGCGCTACCATGCCCGCGACCTGGCGGTATGGCGCGCCCACAGCGAGCAGATCCCGATAATTCTCGGCTCGGCGACGCCGGCGCTGGAGACTCTGCATAACGTTCGCCAGGGCAAATACCGGCAGTTAACCTTAAGCAAACGTGCGGGCAATGCGCGCCCGGCCCAGCAGCACGTGCTCGATCTCAAAGGGCAACCGCTGCAGGCGGGGCTGTCTCCCGCGCTGATTAGCCGTATGCGCCAGCACCTGCAGGCGGATAACCAGGTGATCCTGTTTCTTAACCGCCGCGGCTTTGCGCCAGCGCTGCTGTGCCACGACTGCGGCTGGATAGCGGAATGCCCGCGCTGCGACAGCTACTATACGTTGCACCAGGCGCAGCACCATCTACGCTGCCACCATTGCGATAGTCAGCGTCCTATCCCACGCCAGTGCCCCTCCTGCGGCTCCACGCATCTGGTGCCGGTGGGTATCGGCACCGAGCAGCTCGAGCAGGCCCTGACGCCGCTCTTCCCTGACGTGCCTATCTCGCGTATCGACCGCGATACCACCAGCCGCAAAGGGGCGCTGGAGGAACATCTCGCCGCTGTCCATCGCGGCGGGGCGCGTATTTTGATTGGCACCCAGATGCTGGCCAAAGGCCACCACTTCCCGGACGTCACCCTCGTCTCCCTGCTGGACGTCGACGGAGCATTGTTTTCCGCTGATTTCCGCTCCGCAGAGCGTTTCGCTCAGCTTTATACCCAGGTCTCCGGACGAGCGGGCCGGGCAGGAAAACAGGGCGAGGTCATTCTTCAAACTCACCATCCGGAACACCCTCTTTTGCAGACCCTGCTGTATAAAGGCTACGACGCCTTTGCCGAACAGGCGCTGGCAGAGCGGCAGACAATGCAGCTGCCGCCATGGACCAGCCATGTGTTGATTCGTGCGGAAGACCATAACAATCAGCAGGCGCCGCTGTTTTTACAGCAGTTGCGCAATTTGCTGCAGGCCAGCCCGCTGGCCGACGATAAACTGTGGGTGCTCGGTCCGGTTCCGGCGCTGGCGCCGAAGCGCGGCGGCCGCTGGCGCTGGCAAATATTGTTGCAGCATCCTTCGCGGGTGCGCCTGCAGCATATCGTTAGCGGTACGCTGGCGCTGATTAACACGCTTCCGGAGGCGAGAAAAGTGAAGTGGGTACTGGATGTCGATCCTATTGAAGGGTAAGGCTTCTCTTGCGAGCCGGATCGAAAAATTCAACAAGCATCACGTTTTTCATGAAAATTCTGTAACTCACTGCTGCGACTATCTGATAAAAATGATGCAGCAGTTAGCGCCCAAGGGAAATGCCAGCGCCATTCAGCGAGGAGAAACCAGGTGAAGCCCAAAAAACAAGTGGTTGCCGCCACCATGAAAGACGTCGCCCTCAAGGCAAACGTTTCCACGGCAACCGTGTCCCGAGCGTTGATGAACCCTGATAAGGTGTCGCAAGCCACCCGTAACCGGGTCGAGCAGGCGGCGCTGGAAGTCGGCTATTTACCGCAGTCGCTCGGGCGTAATATGAAGCGCAACGAATCGCGAACGATCCTCGTGATCGTTCCGGATATCTGCGATCCCTTTTTTAGTGAAGTCATCCGCGGTATTGAAGTCACTGCCGCCGAGCACGGCTATCTGGTGTTAATCGGCGATTGCGCCCACCAGAACCAGAAAGAAAAAACCTTTATTGACCTTATCATCACCAAGCAGATCGACGGTATGGTGCTGCTCAGTTCGCGCCTGCCGTTCGACGCCAGCGTGGAAGAGCAGCGCAATTTGCCGCCGATGGTCATGTCGAACGAGTTCGCGCCGGAGCTGGAGCTGCCCACCGTCCACATCGATAACCTGACGGCAGCCTTTAACGCGGTGAACTATCTCCACGAGCTGGGACACCAGCGTATCGGCTGTATCGCCGGCCCGGAAGATATGCCGCTGTGCCATTATCGCCTGCAGGGTTACGTGCAGGCGCTGCGCCGCAGCGGTATCACCGTCGATCCACACTATATTGCTCGCGGCAACTTTACCTTCGAAGCCGGTGCCAACGCGCTGGAGCAGTTGCTGGCGCAGCCGGTGCCGCCGACCGCCGTCTTCTGCCATAGCGATGTGATGGCGCTGGGCGCCTTATCGCTGGCGAAACGCCGCGGCCTGAAGGTGCCGGACGACTTGTCAATTGTCGGCTTCGATAACATCGCGTTGTCTGAATTTTGCGACCCGCCGTTGACCACGGTTTCACAGCCACGGTTTGATATCGGCCGTGAAGGAATGCTGCTATTACTGGAGCAAATGCAGGGGCATAACGTGAACAGCGGCTCGCGTCTGCTCGATTGCGAACTGATTGTTCGCGGCAGTACGCAAAAAATCAGACGATAACCATCAGGCTTTCGGGCCTGCTCTTCTGGTCAAAGGCCCGCCGCTTAAGTAACATGGCGGGCTGACGAACGAATATAAGACAGCGAAACGATAGTGGCACAACGAGATTATGTACGCCGCAGCCAACCGGCTTCTTCGCGGCGCAAAAAGAGCACGACCCGAAGCTCAAGGAATAAGCAAAGCAGCCTTCCGGCGATTTCACCGGCGATGGTGGCGATCGCGGCGGCTGTGCTGGTGGCCTTTATCGGTGGCCTCTATTTCATTACGCATCATAAGAAAGAAGAAGCGGAAGCGATGCAAAATCGCCAGGCCGCCGGCAACGGCTTGCCGCCCAAACCGGAAGAGCGCTGGCGCTATATTAAAGAGCTGGAAAGCCGTCAGCCTGGCGTCCGTGCGCCGACCGAACCGACCGCCGGTGGCGAAGTCATGAAACCGGAACAGCTGACCGACGAGCAGCGCCAGCTGCTCGCCCAGATGCAGGCCGATATGCGCCAGCAGCCGACCCAGCTGACCGAAGTGCCGTGGAACGAACAAACGCCGGCGCAGCGCCAGCAGACGCTTCAGCGTCAGCGTTTAGCGCAGCAACAGCAGCAGGCGCAGCAGCAACAGTGGACGCAAACTCAGCCGCAGACCGTCCAACAGCAGCCGCGCGTTCAGCAGCCGAAGCCGGTTCAGCAGCAACAGCCGAAGCAGACCGCGTCAAACCAGCAGCCGTACCAGGATCTGCTGCAGACGCCGGCGCATACCAATACCACGCAGCCGCGTACCCAGGCCGCGGCGCCGGTAACTCGGGTGGAAGAAGCGCCGAAAACCACCGCCGAGAAGAAAGACGATCGTAGCTGGATGATCCAGTGCGGCTCCTTTAAGGGCGCCGAGCAGGCCGAAACCGTCCGTGCTCAGCTGGCTTTCGAAGGGTTTGCTTCGCACATTACCACCAACAATGGTTGGAACCGCGTGGTCATTGGCCCGCTGAAAGGCAAAGAAAGCGCCAACGAGATGATCACTCGCCTGAAGATGGCTGGTCACGCGAACTGCATTCGTCTCGCCGCCAGGGGTTGAAACCCTCAAAATCCCCCCCATCTATAATTGCATTCGGCCCCGCGAACAGCGCGGGGCCCCTGTTCCGCTTTTGCAACCAAGGGGTCTGCTCGTGACTACAATTGTAAGTGTTCGCCGTAACGGCCATGTTGTTATTGCCGGTGATGGCCAGGCCACGCTGGGCAACACCGTGATGAAGGGCAATGTGAAAAAAGTGCGTCGTCTGTACAACGACAAAGTAATTGCCGGTTTCGCTGGCGGCACTGCTGACGCCTTCACGCTGTTCGAACTGTTTGAACGTAAACTGGAAATGCACCAGGGCCATCTGGTGAAGGCCGCCGTTGAGCTGGCCAAAGACTGGCGAACCGATCGGATGTTGCGCAAGCTGGAAGCGCTGCTGGCCGTCGCGGACGAAAACGCGTCGCTTATCATCACCGGTAACGGCGACGTGGTACAGCCAGAAAACGATTTGATTGCTATCGGCTCCGGCGGTCCTTACGCCCAGGCCGCGGCCCGCGCGCTGCTTGAAAACACCGATATGGGCGCGCGCGACATCGCCGAGAAAGCGTTGGATATTGCAGGTGATATCTGCATCTATACCAACCATTTCCACACCATCGAAGAATTACCTTCTAAAGCGTAAGGATCTCCCATGTCTGAAATGACCCCACGCGAAATTGTCAGCGAACTGGACAAACACATTATCGGTCAGGACGCCGCCAAGCGTTCTGTTGCTATCGCTCTGCGTAACCGCTGGCGCCGGATGCAGCTTAACGAAGAGCTGCGTCATGAAGTCACGCCGAAAAACATTCTGATGATCGGCCCAACCGGCGTTGGTAAAACCGAAATCGCCCGTCGTCTGGCGAAACTGGCCAACGCGCCGTTTATTAAAGTTGAAGCGACCAAGTTCACCGAAGTGGGCTATGTCGGTAAAGAAGTGGATTCTATCATCCGCGATCTGACCGACGCGGCGATCAAAATGGTTCGCATGCAGTCCATCGATAAAAACCGTTACCGCGCGGAAGAGCTGGCGGAAGAGCGCGTGCTTGACGTGCTGATCCCTCCGGCAAAAAACAACTGGGGCCAGGCTGAACAGCCGCAGGAACCGTCTGCAGCGCGCCAGGCGTTCCGCAAGAAACTGCGTGAAGGCCAGCTGGACGATAAAGAGATCGAAATCGATCTTGCTGCGGCACCAATGGGCGTTGAAATCATGTCCCCTCCGGGCATGGAAGAGATGACCAGCCAGCTGCAGTCCATGTTCCAGAACCTCGGTGGCCAGAAGCAGAAACCGCGTAAGCTGAAAATCAAAGACGCCATGAAGCTGCTGATTGAAGAAGAAGCGGCCAAACTGGTCAATCCGGAAGAGCTGAAGCAGGAAGCCATCGACGCTGTAGAGCAGCACGGTATCGTCTTTATCGACGAAATCGACAAAATCTGTAAGCGCGGCGGCAACACCTCCGGCCCGGACGTGTCTCGCGAAGGCGTACAGCGCGACCTGCTGCCGCTGGTGGAAGGCTGCACCGTCTCCACCAAGCACGGGATGGTCAAGACCGACCACATCCTGTTTATCGCCTCCGGCGCGTTCCAGGTGGCCAGTCCGTCCGATCTGATCCCGGAACTGCAGGGGCGTCTGCCGATCCGCGTTGAGCTGAAAGCGCTGACCACCCAGGACTTCGAGCGCATCCTGACCGAGCCGAATGCCTCCATCACCGTGCAGTACAAGGCGCTGATGGCGACCGAAGGGGTGAATATCGAATTCACCGAAGACGGTATCAAGCGCATCGCCCAGGCTGCATGGCAGGTAAACGAAACCACCGAGAACATCGGTGCGCGTCGCCTGCACACCGTGCTGGAGCGCCTGGTGGAAGATATTTCCTATGATGCCAGCGAGATGAACGGCCAGACCGTCACTATTGATGCCGAATATGTGAGTAAACACCTGGATGTTCTGGTGGCAGATGAAGATCTGAGCCGTTTTATCCTATAATCCGGTGCAATGCATTTTCATCACTGTTGATGGGGGCTATAGCCCCCATTTTTATTGGCTAAAATAACTATGACTGATATCAGCCGTTCACAGGCGTGGCTGGAAAGCTTGCGTCCTAAAACGTTACCGTTGGCATTTGCCGCGATTATTGTTGGCACTACCCTGGCCTGGGAACAGGGCCATTTTGATCCCTGGGTCGCCCTGCTGGCGCTGATCACCGCCGGCTTGCTGCAAATTCTTTCCAACCTGGCTAATGACTATGGCGACGCGGTCAAAGGGAGCGACAAACCGGATCGCATCGGGCCGCTGCGCGGCATGCAGAAAGGGGTGATAACCCCCCAGCAGATGAAGCGGGCCCTGATCGTCACCGTCGTGCTGATCTGTCTGTTTGGTCTGGCGCTGCTGTGCGCCGCCTGGCAGAGCGTCGGCGATTTCATCGGCTTCCTCGCCCTGGGTGGCCTGTCTATCGTGGCCGCCATCACCTACACGGTAGGCACCCGTCCGTATGGATATATTGGTCTGGGTGATATCTCAGTACTCGTTTTCTTCGGCTGGCTGAGCGTCCTCGGCAGCTGGTATCTGCAAGCCCATAATGTGGAAGCGGCCATTTTTCTGCCGGCGACGGCCTGCGGTTTACTGGCGACCGCCGTGCTGAACATCAATAACCTGCGTGATATCGACAGCGACCGGCAGAACGGGAAGAACACCCTCGCCGTGCGCCTGGGCCCGGTCAATGCCCGCCGCTATCATGCCTGCCTGTTACTCGGCGCCCTGCTGTGTCTGGCGCTGTTTAACCTGCTGGCGCTACATTCAGTCTGGGGCTGGCTGTTTATTCTCGCCACACCGCTGCTGGTGAAACAGGCGCGCTACGTCCTGCGCGAATCCGATCCGGTGGCGATGCGCCCGATGCTCGAAAAGACGGTCAAAGGCGCTTTACTGACCAACCTGCTGTTTGTTATCGGAATTATTGCCAGTAAGCTGATGGCTTAACTGACAAATATCAATTAACAATTGATGATTTTGCCAACAATGCGATTCGCGGGATATACTAAAAACTCTCGCAGCAACTGAACGTTAAGCCTATGAAATACGATACTTCCGAGCTTTGTGACATCTACCAGGAAGATGTCAACGTCGTGGAACCGCTGTTCTCTAACTTTGGAGGACGGTCGTCGTTTGGTGGACAGATCATTACGGTTAAATGTTTCGAGGATAACGGGTTGCTCTACGATCTGCTCGAGCAGAATGGCCGTGGTCATATTCTCCTGATCGACGGCGGCGGCTCAGTACGACGCGCGTTAATTGACGCAGACCTGGCGCGTCTGGCCGTCCAGAATGAATGGGAAGGGTTGGTGGTCTATGGCGCGGTGCGCCAGGTTGACGACCTTGAGGAACTGGACATTGGTATTCAGGCGCTGGCGGCTATTCCGGTCGGCGCGGCTGGCGAAGGCATCGGCGAAAGCGACGTGCGCGTCAATTTCGGCGGGGTGACCTTCTTCTCCGGCGACCATTTGTATGCCGATAACACCGGGATGATCCTCTCGGAAGACCCGCTGGATATCGAATAAACCTTCCGCCATAAAAAAGGCCTTCTCCATGAGAAGGCCTTTTGTTTATCCGGCGCTTAACTTAGTACAGTTTCTTCGCGCAATCCAGCCAGTCGTTCTTGAACGGACGCTTCATGTTCTCGATGGCATCGATGATGTCGTGGTGCACCAGCTTCTCGTTCTGGATGCCGACGCAACGGCCGCCATGGCCCTGCAGCAGCAGCTCAATCGCATAGGCGCCCATGCGGGAAGCCAGGATACGGTCGTAAGGAACCGGGGAACCGCCGCGCTGAATATGGCCGAGGACGGTGGCGCGAGTTTCACGGCCAGTCTCTTTCTCGATGTAGCTTGCCAGCTCGTCAACGTCGCACATGTGCTCGGTGATGGCCACGATAGCGTGTTTCTTCCCTTTCGCGATACCGGCTTTGATTTCTGCCACCAGATCGTCACGGGTATATTCCACTTCCGGCACCATGATGAACTCACAGCCGCCGGCAATCGCCGCCGCCAGGGTCAGGTCGCCGCAATAACGGCCCATCACTTCCACCACGGAGATACGCTGGTGTGAAGAAGAGGTGTCGCGCAGACGGTCAATCGCTTCTACCACGGTGCTCAGGGCGGTGAAAAAGCCGATGGTGTAGTCAGTGCCTTTGATATCGTTGTCGATAGTGCCCGGCAGGCCGATGCACGGGAAGCCCATCTCGGTCAGGCGCATCGCCCCCATATAGGACCCGTCACCGCCGATAACCACCAGCGCGTCCAGGCCGCGCTTCTTCATGTTTTCGATAGCCACAGCGCGAATGTGTTCTTCGCGGAATTCCGGGAAGCGAGCGGAACCCAGGAAGGTGCCGCCGCGGTTGATCATGTCGGAAACGCTGTAACGGTCGAGCTGAACCATACGGTCTTCATACAATCCGAGGTAACCGTCATAGATTCCAAAAACTTCCAGACCTTCCGTTAATGCCGCGCGCACAACGCCACGAATTGCTGCGTTCATGCCCGGCGCATCACCGCCACTTGTCAACACACCGATTTTCTTAATCATGACTACCTCTGAACTTAGGAAGCAAAAAATAATTCTGTTGCCTGAAGCGCTCCCTCACCAGGAGTGCACGACGCTAATGACAATAGTATATCAAACGCCTCAAGCTGAATTGATTCAGGTCAGACCAAACGGCGGTAATTTATACAAAAAATGCCGATCTGCCCCACATTTTTACATCGAGTTTACAGACTATAACCTAACGCTCAAAAAAGCCCTGCTGCGCCGCTGGCACCACAGAACTGGGATCCTGATGGATAATGACATCGGAACCCGGGAAACGGCGCAGAATCGCCTGCTCCACTTGGTCTGCAATCACGTGGGCTTGCACCAGCGGGAGGTTATCTTCCATTTCCAAATGAATCTGAATAAAGCGGGTCGGCCCTGACTGCCGCGTTCGTAGATCGTGCGCCCCGCGGATGCCGGGCCATGCGGTCACGATGGTGATAATGTCCTGACGCTCCTCGTCAGGCAAGGCGCGGTCAAGTAATGACTGAACCGCTTCATAGCCCATCCGCAGCGCGCTATATAAAATATAGATGCCAATCCCTAAGGCAAACAACGCGTCGGCGCGATGCCAGCCGTACCAGGAGAGGCCCAGCGCCACCAGAATGGCGCCGTTCATCATAACATCAGACTGATAATGAAGCATATCCGCCCGCACCGCCTGGCTCTGGGTTTTTCGCACCACCCAGCGCTGGAAGGTTACCAGCGCCAGTGTGCTGAACAGGGCGATCAACGTGACGACAACCCCGACGCCGGCGGCCTGCAGCGGCTCCGGACGCACCAGGTGCTGAATGCCGGTGAGAAACAGAAACAGCGCCGAGCCGGAGATAAACATGCTTTGCGCCAGCGCCGCCAGCGACTCCGCTTTGCCGTGGCCAAAGGTGTGTTCTTCATCAGCAGGCTGCAGCGAATAGCGAACCACCAGCAGGTTGGTCAGCGAGGCGGCAATGTCCACCAGTGAATCCACCAGCGCAGCCAGAATACTGACAGAACCGGTATACCACCACGCAAAAATTTTGATCAAAAGTAACGCGGAGGCCATAGCCGTCGCTGCAATAGCGGCGCGGCTGACCAACCGGCCATAAGATTGATTCATATAGGCTCCTTCTCCTGCAATGCGCTTAGTATAACCCGAAGTTGTGACGCTCACGGGATGCGCGAAGAAGTTGATTCGCCGAAAAAAGGGCAAAAAAAACCCCCACATCATGTGGGGGAAGACAGGGATGGTGTCTATGGCAAGGAAAACAGGGTTTGTTACTGGGGTTGCAGGGTGTTGCTACTACTCGAAAGCATCATCGCTGAGCCTTTCTGCATCCTTGCAACCTCACGCAACTGATCCATACGTTGCTGGTGCTTAGCATTTAAAACCGCTTGCTGCTCTGGCGTAAGCAGGTGGTACATCTGGTTGCGGACCTTAGCCATTTCGACCTGGCGGGCAACCTGTTCCTGCGCCATCTTTTCTGCCTGAGCGCGCACAGCGTTTTCATCAAAATTTTCTGCGGTGACAAGGCGATGCATTGTCTCCATTTCGCTAACATTAACGGGGAGCCTGTCGTGGCGTGCCCGTTGCATAAGATCCCGTAACTGCTGACGTTGCTGCTCGGTTAAACTTATGCCGTCAAACATATGGCTCTGGCTACCGCGCTGTCCCCCGTCGTCTCCGGGGAGCCAGTTAACGCTGGTAACGACTTCAGCGGCCTGGCTATATGCACTTAGCGCCAGCGTTGAGGCCATGACGGCAGCGATAACATTGCGCATCACATACTCCCAAAACGTTTGTGTCGCGATTCAACGAGAGACAGTCTACGATTCAGGCTGCAAACATGCGTCAGGGGGTGTAAAACAACGTAAAGTCATGGATTAGCGGGCCTTGATGACGTAATTTCTGCCTCGGAGGTATTTAAACAATGAATAAAATCCTGTTAGTTGATGATGACCGGGAGCTCACCTCCCTGTTAAAAGAGCTGCTCGATATGGAAGGTTTTAATGTGCTCGTAGCCCATGACGGGGAACAGGCGCTGGCCCTTCTGGACGACAGCGTTGATTTATTGCTGCTCGACGTGATGATGCCGAAGAAAAACGGTATCGATACGCTGAAAGAGCTGCGTCAGACACACCAGACTCCGGTTATCATGCTAACAGCGCGCGGAAGCGAGCTGGATCGCGTTCTCGGCCTCGAACTGGGCGCAGATGACTATTTGCCTAAACCATTTAACGATCGCGAGCTGGTGGCCCGTATACGCGCGATTCTACGCCGCTCCCACTGGAGCGAGCAGCAGCAGACGACCGAAGCCGGCTCACCAACCCTGGAAGTGGATGCCTTAAGCCTCAATCCGGGCCGTCAGGAAGCCAATTTCGATGGCCAGACGCTGGAGCTCACCGGCACCGAGTTCACCCTGCTCTATCTGTTAGCGCAGCATCTCGGCCAGGTGGTGTCGCGTGAACATTTAAGCCAGGAAGTGTTAGGCAAGCGCCTGACGCCGTTCGACCGCGCTATCGATATGCATATTTCCAACCTGCGGCGTAAGCTGCCGGAGCGCAAAGATGGCCATCCGTGGTTTAAAACACTGCGTGGCCGCGGGTATCTGATGGTTTCCGCTTCATGATTGGAAGTTTGACTGCACGCATCTTCGCCATCTTCTGGCTCACGCTGGCGCTGGTGTTGATGCTGGTGCTGATGTTGCCCAAACTGGATTCCCGGCAGATGACCGAGCTGCTGGAAAGCGAGCAGCGTCAGGGCATCATGATCGAGCAGCACGTCGAGGCCGAGCTGGCCAACGATCCGCCAAACGACCTGATGTGGTGGCGCCGTCTGTTTCGTGCCATCGATAAATGGGCGCCGCCGGGACAACGCCTGCTGCTGGTAACCAGCGAAGGCCGCGTGATCGGTGCAGAACGCAACGAGATGCAGATCATTCGTAACTTTATCGGCCAGGCCGATAACGCCGATCATCCGCAGAAAAAACGCTATGGCCGCCTGGAAATGGTGGGCCCGTTTTCCGTCCGGGACGGGGAGGATAACTATCAGCTCTATCTGATTCGTCCCGCCAGCACCTCACAATCCGACTTTATCAACCTGCTGTTTGACCGGCCGCTGCTGCTGCTGATCGTCACGATGCTGGTCAGCGCCCCGCTGCTGCTGTGGCTGGCGTGGAGCCTGGCGAAACCGGCGCGTAAGCTGAAAAATGCCGCCGACGAAGTTGCCCAGGGTAACCTGCGCCAGCATCCGGAGCTGGAGGCCGGGCCGCAGGAGTTTTTAGCCGCTGGCGCCAGCTTTAACCAGATGGTCACCGCGCTGGAAAGGATGATGACCAGCCAGCAGCGGCTGCTGTCCGATATCTCGCACGAGCTGCGCACGCCGCTTACACGCCTGCAGTTGGGCACCGCCCTGCTGCGCCGCCGCAGCGGAGAGAGCAAGGAGCTGGAGCGGATCGAAACCGAAGCGCACCGGCTGGACAGCATGATTAACGACCTGCTGGTGATGTCGCGTAATCAGGCGAAAAACGCCCTGGTCAGCGAGACGGTGAAAGCCAATCAGCTGTGGAATGAAGTGTTAGACAACGCGGCGTTTGAAGCCGAGCAGATGGGGAAATCTTTCACCGTTGAGTATCCGCCGGGCCCATGGCCGCTGTACGGTAACCCCAATGCGCTGGAAAGCGCGCTGGAGAATATCGTCCGCAACGCCCTGCGCTACTCGCATACGAAAATTTCCGTCAGCTTCTCGGTGGATAAAGACGG
The DNA here is from genome assembly GCF_020526085.1 of Klebsiella africana. Lineage (NCBI taxonomy): Bacteria > Pseudomonadati > Pseudomonadota > Gammaproteobacteria > Enterobacterales > Enterobacteriaceae > Klebsiella > Klebsiella africana. The sequence continues at coordinate 5,120,677 of NZ_CP084874.1, forward strand.
GATTACGGTTAACGTCGATGACGACGGCCCGGGCGTCAGCCCGGAGGATCGCGAGCAGATTTTCCGGCCATTCTACCGGACCGACGAGGCGCGCGACCGCGAGTCCGGCGGCACCGGCCTGGGGCTGGCGATTGTCGAAACCGCTATTCAGCAGCACCGCGGCTGGGTGAAGGCCGACGACAGCCCGCTGGGTGGCCTGCGTTTAACAATCTGGCTGCCGCTGTATAAACGAACCTGACGCCGACCCGGCCTGCGCTGGCCGGGAGCATCCCCGGAAATACTTAGTATGGGGGATTATTTCCCCCATAATCTCCGCGAACTATCCTCTATCTTGCCGCTTAAACGCCGTTTCTGCATCGTTCGGCTCCAGCTCACCGACAGGCCCGCTGCCGACAATAAGCGGTGGTACTGATCATCATCAAACGGCATCTGCCAGGCAATCGCCCCGGCCTCATGAACGCTGACATCACTCAGCCGGGAAACCAGCTCGAGCGGCGCATCGCTGGAAACTTGTCCTCCGGCAATCACCCGGTATAGCCAGCCGGTTTTTCCGCTGTTTTGCATAAGCTGCGCCATATCATTGATCGCAAAATGAAAGTTGAGCTTGAAGCACGGCGATCGCGGCTGGGTGACCTGAATCAGCGCCTCGCCCCAGCGAAAGATATCGCCGATATAAACGTTTTGCTCGGTAAGCCCGGTGGTAGAGAGGTTTTCGCCGAACGCCGGGGCGCAGAACCGATCGGCCTGCTGGGGGAATTCACGGATCCAGTCGGCATAATGTTCGCGCGGATAATGACACAGTGCGCGGTCCGGCCCGCCGTGGATTTTCTTCTCCGCCTGCTGGTCCCCATCGAGACCGAGATCGCCGAGCTGCAGTTCGCCATCAACCTGGATTTTACCGATCGCACTGGGACGACTACCTGCGTAGTCCCTGATTTTGCCGATAAAGACATTCACCGGATAATGCATGGCTGCTCTCCTTGCTACAGATATAAAAAAAGCGAGTCATCAGACTCGCTTCTCTCTTAGCGCAATGCAACCTTATTTTTTAGCGGCAAAACGCGCTGCAGCTTCGTCCCAGTTCACCACGTCCCAGAAGGCTTTAATGTAGTCCGGGCGGCGGTTCTGGAATTTCAGGTAGTAAGCGTGTTCCCAGACGTCCAGGCCGATAATTGGGAAGCCGGAAGCGCCGGAAATGGCTTCGCCCATCAGCGGGGAATCCTGGTTAGCGGTGGAGACAACGGCCAGTTTGTCACCTTTCAGGACCAGCCACGCCCAGCCGGAACCGAAACGGGTCGCAGCGGCTTTTTCGAATTCCGCTTTGAAGTTCTCCACGGAACCGAAATCGCGCTCGATAGCCGCTTTCAGGTCGCCCTGCAGGGTGGTACCGGTTTTCAGGCCTTTCCAGAACAGGCTGTGGTTCGCGTGGCCGCCGGCGTTGTTACGCAGTACGGTTTTTTTGTCAGCCGGCAGCTGATCCAGCTTGGTAATCAGCTCTTCAGCGGACAGGTTAGCGAACTCCGGCAGGCTTTCCAGCGCGGCGTTAGCGTTGTTCACGTAGGTCTGGTGGTGTTTAGTGTGATGGATCTCCATCGTCTGCTTGTCGAAGTGCGGTTCCAGAGCATCGTAAGCGTAAGGCAGGGATGGCAGGGTATAGCTCATAATCATCTCCATTATTGTCGAGCGGCTCAAGTGTTAATGCCGCGTAAGCAGTTTGTCCATTATAGTTAATTAAATGGTATTGAAAATGCTTATCAATGCCGTATTTTTCATATGGATATAACCAGAAGAAATACCCGCCGTTTTGTGATGTAGAACAACTAATTAAGTCAGTGGTTGCCAGGGTTCGTCATCCTGTGGCAAGGACTTGAAGGCGGCCAAAGCGGCCAATTTTTACACTCATCCCATCGGAAGCCGCCGTCTCCGATAAAAAAAGATGAGGATAAAATCAATGAACCACGCGATTACGATGGGTATTTTTTGGCATTTGATAGGGGCCGCCAGTGCCGCCTGTTTCTATGCCCCGTTCAAGAAAGTAAAACACTGGTCGTGGGAAACCATGTGGTCGGTCGGGGGGATTGTCTCCTGGCTGATCCTGCCCTGGGCCATCAGCGCCACGCTGTTACCCGATTTCTGGGCCTACTACCGCTCTTTTAGCGCCTCCACGTTGCTGCCGGTCTTTCTGTTCGGCGCCATGTGGGGCATCGGTAATATTAACTATGGCCTGACCATGCGCTATCTCGGCATGTCGATGGGGATTGGCATCGCCATTGGCATCACGCTGATTGTCGGCACGCTGATGACGCCCATTATTAACGGTCAGTTTGCCGTGCTGATGCACACCCAGGGCGGTCAAATGACGCTGCTCGGCGTGCTGGTGGCGGTGATTGGCGTCGGCATCGTCACCCGCGCGGGCCAGCTGAAAGAGCGTAAAATGGGCATTAAAGCCGAAGAGTTCAATCTGAAGAAAGGGCTTCTGCTGGCGGTGATGTGCGGTATCTTCTCCGCAGGGATGTCGTTTGCGATGAACGCCGCCAAACCGATGCATGATGCCGCCGCGGCGCTCGGCGTCGACCCGCTGTACGCAGCGCTGCCAAGCTATGTGGTCATTATGGGCGGCGGGGCGCTGGTTAACCTTGGCTTCTGCTTTATTCGTCTGGCGAAAGTGAAGAACCTGTCAGTCAAAGCCGATTTCTCGCTGGCAAAACCGCTTATCATCAGCAACCTGCTGCTCTCCGCCCTCGGCGGCCTGATGTGGTATCTCCAGTTCTTCTTCTATGCCTGGGGCCATGCCAGCATTCCGGCGCAGTATGATTATATGAGCTGGATGCTGCACATGAGTTTCTACGTACTGTGCGGCGGTGTGGTGGGTCTGGTGCTGAAGGAGTGGAACAACGCCGGCCGTCGTCCGGTGAGCGTCCTGAGCCTCGGCTGCGTGGTGATCATCATCGCCGCCAATATCGTCGGCCTGGGAATGGCCAGTTAACCATCGGGCCATCAGCCAGACAATAACGGCCTTCAGGCGGCGGTGCGACTGCGCTGCCGCCACTGCCCCGGCGACATGCCGATTTCGCGGCTAAAAACCACCGAAAAGTAGTTACTGTCCTCAAAGCCACACTGCATGGCGATATCGCCGATTAAGCGCTCGGTATGCTGCAGCAGATACTGCGCATGGCAGATCCGCAGCTGGCGTAAATAGTGATTGATGGTCATCCCGGTTTGCTGGCGAAACTGCTGGCGAAGCGCCCGCTCGCTGCCGCCCTCCTGCTCGCAGAAACGCTCCAGAACAAAGGGGCGGCTGAGGCTGGACGCCAGCGCAGCCAGCAGTTTGTCGAGTAGTGCTTCGCGCTGCGTCGCCGCCGGATCATCCGTCGCGTAGCGATGGCGCTGCAGCGTCAGCGCCAGCTGGGCAAACAGCAGTTCGGCCATCGCATTTCCCTGCGCGTCGCGCCGGGCGCACTCATGCTCAAGCTGGCTAATCACCTGGCGCGCCTGCGCCATACCGGTGCTGCCCATGCGCCAGTGGGGCTTCCACGGCGTGCCGAAAAGGCCAGGGATCGCCCCGGCCCAGTCAAAATTGAGCTGCAGCCGCTCCGGGCAATAGATGATGTTCTGCAGAACCAGATCGTTAACGGAAGCATAGGAGTGTTTATCTTCGGCGCGAATATAGAACAGATCGCCGCGGGTAATGCGCCAGGGGCGATCGTTAAGGACGTGCAGCCCGTTGCCCCGCCACACCAGCACCAGCTCGCAGAACTCATGGGTATGTTCGGCAAAGACATTTTGCGGGTAGCGGTCTGCCACCGCCACTGCCTGTGTGGCGGAAGGGAAAAACTCCTCTTTACGTAGAATCAGACCGGTCACGGCTCACACTCCAAACGCGGATAACGGCGCATTATTCGCGTTTTTAGTCTGCAATACGTTGACTCTTCTCGCGTTACTGAAGAATGGCGTCGCGCCCCTGGCGGATATCGCGCGGCGACCAGTCGAACTCGCGGCGAAAAAGCGTCGAAAAGTGGTTACTGTCGCCGAATCCGCAGCGATAAGCGATATCTGTCACGCTTTCATCACTGTGGCGCAGCAGATGGCGGGCTTTCATCAGGCGCACCCGATTAAGATAGCGCTGTGGCGTCAGGCCGGTCTGCTGCTTCAACTGGCGGTGCAGTGTACGCAGCGACAGCGAAAACTGCGCCGCCACCTCCTCCCAGCAGATCTCCTGCGCAAAATGGTCTTCGAGCCAGGCCAACAGCTGATTCAACCTCGCATCGTTGTTGGTGGCCTCTTCCGCAAGGCTGCTTTTACGTAACAGCACCAGCAGCTGCATAAACAGGATCTCACGGCTGGCGACGGCATGGGTATCCGTGTCGCTCCCCACGGCCTCGATCTGCGCCACGATATGCCGCACCTGTTGCAGGACGGTTTGATTCACCCGCCAGTGCGAGGGGTAGTTTCCTTCCTGCTCCTGGGGCAGTAGCTGACTGACCCCGGCGAGAAAGCGAAACGCATCCGGCGCGCGATAGAGCACATTGGTCAGACACAGATTGTCCGTGTGCTCGTAAAGATGCCGGTCGTGATCGCGGATAAAACAGACCGAGCCGCCGCCGATGGTATACGGCTGGCCATTGAAGACATGAATACCCGATCCCTGCTCCACGATAACTATTTCATGGAAATCATGGTGATGTTCCGGAAAGGCCGACTGAGGGAGGCGGGGTTCAATAGCCACCGTCGAGATCCCGGCCTTAAAGAAATCCGTACTGTGCAATATGGTCATGATGCCGCCCTCGTAATGAGAAAAATTATCAGTCACCGGCTGATAGTAATGAAGGGTTGGCTATCCGGCCTTCAATTTTTGACCGCGAAATTCGTAAATCCTGCCGCTTTTTCAAGAATCAGCCGGAAAGATGCGGAACTGCCGACGCCATCACATCCCCCTCGCCACCCCCTAAAACCGCAAACTGTGATGTCCCTCACGGTCACCTTTGCTTTCTTGCCAGCGGCCTGTTGGTGCTGTCCGTAACGAGAAGGTGTCGCAAAGCGGCCTTTTTTAGACTGCTGACAATGATTTTAAGAAGGATCGTTTCATGGGAATTCGTCATTGTGTCGCCGTCGATTTAGGCGCCTCCAGCGGGCGGGTGATGCTCGCCAGCTACCAGCCCGGGCCGCGCGCCCTGACGCTGCGCGAAATTCATCGCTTCACCAATAGTCTGCAGAAAGTAGACGGCTTCGACTGCTGGGATGTAGATAGCCTGGAAGGCGAGATCCGCCGCGGGCTGGAGAAAGTGTGTGAGCAGGGCATTCTGATAGACAGTATCGGCATCGATACCTGGGGGGTGGATTATGTCCTGCTGGATAAGCAGGGCCAGCGCGTCGGGCTGCCGATCTCCTATCGTGACGACCGCACTCAGGGCCTGCTGCGTCACGCTGAAGCGCAGCTGGGCCGGGCGGAAATCTATCGCCGCAGCGGCATTCAATTTCTGCCGTTTAACACGCTTTATCAGCTGCGCGCTCTGGTGGAGCAGCAGCCGGAGCTGGTCAGTCAGGCTGCCCATGCCCTGCTGATCCCCGACTATTTCAGCTTCCGCCTGACCGGCAATCTGAACTGGGAATATACCAACGCCACCACCACCCAGCTGGTCAACATTAACAGCGATAGCTGGGATGAGACACTGTTGAACTGGACAGGCGCGCCGTTGGCGTGGTTCGGAAAACCGACCCACCCCGGCAATGTGATAGGCCACTGGATCTGCCCGCAGGGTAACCGTATTCCGGTAGTCGCGGTCGCCAGCCACGACACCGCCAGCGCGGTGATCGCCTCCCCGCTGGCCGACCGTCATGCCGCCTATCTCTCCTCCGGCACCTGGTCGCTGATGGGATTTGAAAGCCTGACCCCATACACCTGCGACGCGGCGCTGCAGGCCAATATCACCAACGAAGGCGGAGCCGAAGGCCGCTATCGGGTGCTGAAAAATATCATGGGCCTGTGGCTGCTGCAGCGCGTGCTGAAAGAACAAAACGTTAGCGACCTGCAGGGGCTGATCGCCCGCACCGCCGCGCTACCGGCGTGCCGCTTCATGATTGACTGCAACGATGACCGCTTTATCAACCCGGCCAGTATGAGCGCCGAGATCCAGGCCGCCTGCCGCGACGCCGGGCAGCCGGTTCCTGAAAGCGATGCCGAACTGGCGCGCTGTATTTTCGACAGCCTGGCGCTGCTCTACGCTCGGGTGCTTAACGAGCTGGCGGCGCTGCGCGGCCAGCCCTTCAGCCAGCTGCATATCGTTGGCGGCGGCTGTCAGAACACGCTGCTCAACCAGCTGTGCGCTGACGCCTGCGGGATCGCCGTCGTGGCCGGCCCGATAGAGGCCTCCACCCTCGGCAATATCGGCATCCAGTTAATGACCCTCGACGAGCTGGCCAATGTCGATGAGTTTCGTCAGGTAGTGCGCGGCAACGCGGCGCTCACCACTTTTACCCCCAATCCTGATAGTGAAATTGCCCGTTTCGTGGCGCAGTTTCAGCCACAACAGACCAAGGAGCTTTGCGCATGACCACTCAACTTGAACAAGCCTGGGAAATTGCTAAGCAGCGCTACGCCGCCGTCGGCGTGGATGTCGAGGAGGCCCTGCGCCAGCTGGACCGTCTGCCCGTCTCCATGCACTGCTGGCAGGGTGACGACGTCGCCGGTTTCGAAAACCCGGCGGGAAGCCTGACCGGCGGCATCCAGGCGACCGGCAACTACCCGGGCAAAGCGCGCAATGCGGAAGAGCTACGCGCCGACCTTGAGCAGGCGCTGAGCCTGATCCCGGGGCCAAAGCGTCTTAACCTGCACGCTATTTACCTGGAATCCGACGCGCCGGTAGCACGCAATGAGATTAAGCCAGAGCACTTTAAAAACTGGGTTACGTGGGCGAAAGCCAACAAATTGGGGCTGGATTTCAACCCCTCCTGCTTCTCGCATCCGCTGAGCGCCGACGGCTTTACCCTGTCGCATGCCAACGATGAAATCCGCCAGTTCTGGATCGACCACTGCAAAGCCAGCCGTCGCGTATCCGCTTATTTTGGCGAACAGCTGGGCACGCCGTCGGTGATGAACATCTGGGTGCCGGACGGCATGAAAGATATTACCGTTGACCGCTTCGCCCCGCGCCAGCGGCTGCTGAACGCCCTGGATGAGGTGATCAGCGAGAAGTTCGATCCGGCGCATCATATCGACGCCGTGGAGAGCAAGCTGTTCGGCATCGGCGCCGAAAGCTACACCGTCGGCTCCAACGAGTTCTATATGGGCTACGCCACCAGCCGCCAGACCGCGCTGTGCCTGGATGCCGGCCACTTCCATCCGACGGAAGTGATCTCCGACAAAATCTCTGCCGCCATGCTCTACATCCCGCGCCTGCTGCTGCACGTCAGCCGCCCGGTACGCTGGGACAGCGACCACGTGGTGCTGCTGGATGATGAAACCCAGGCTATCGCCAGCGAAATCATTCGCCATAACCTGTTTGACCGCGTGCACATCGGCCTCGACTTCTTCGATGCCTCCATCAACCGCATCGCGGCCTGGGTGATTGGTACCCGCAATATGAAAAAAGCGCTGCTGCGCGCCCTGCTGGAACCGACCGCCCAGCTGCGCCAGCTGGAGAACGACGGCGATTACACCGCCCGCCTGGCGCTGCTCGAAGAGCAAAAATCGCTGCCGTGGCAGGCCATCTGGGAGATGTACTGTCAGCGTCACGACACACCGGCGGGCAGTCAGTGGCTGGATAACGTGCGGGCTTATGAGAATGCGGTTCTGAGCCAGCGCGGGTAAACCCTCACCCCGACCCTCTCCCTGCAAGGGAGAGGGAGAAAGAACCGGTAGCCCGGATAAGCCGTTTACGGCGCAATCCGGGGGCACGCACATATTTAGGGTGAGGGGGTCAACCCCGCACCGAATCAACAGGAAAGACAAGACTATGCAGACCATTATCGACGCCTGGTTCGTCCAGGGCATGATCAAAGCCACCTCCGACGCCTGGCTGAAAGGCTGGGACGAACGCAACGGCGGCAACCTGACGCTGCGTCTGGATGAAGCGGATATCGAACCTTACGCGGCGGATTTCCACGCCAAACCGCGCTATATCGCCCTCAGCCAACCGATGCCAACCCTGGCCAACCAGCCGTTTATCGTCACCGGCTCCGGCAAATTCTTCCGTAACGTCCAGCTCGACCCGGCCGCTAACCTCGGCGTGGTGAAGGTCGACAGCGACGGCGCGGGATACCATATCCTGTGGGGCCTGACGGGGGATGCCGTACCGACCTCCGAGCTGCCGGCACACTTCCTGTCGCACAGCGAGCGCATCAAACTGACCGGCGGCAAAGACCGGGTGATCATGCACTGCCATGCCACCAATCTGATCGCCCTGACCTATGTTCTGGAGAATCACAGCGATCTGTTCACCCGCAAGCTGTGGGAAGGCAGCACCGAATGTCTGGTGGTCTTCCCGGACGGTGTCGGCATTCTGCCGTGGATGGTGCCGGGGACCGATGAAATCGGTCAGGCGACCGCCGAAACCATGCAAAAACACTCGCTAGTGCTGTGGCCGTTCCACGGGGTCTTCGGCAGCGGCCCCACGCTGGATGAGACCTTCGGCCTGATCGACACCGCCGAGAAGTCCGCCGAAGTACTGGTGAAAGTCTTGTCCATGGGCGGGATGAAGCAGACCATCACCCGCGAAGAGCTCATCGCCCTTGGCAAACGCTTCAACGTGCAGCCGCTGCAGTCCGCGTTAGATCTTTATCCATAACAACATCGCGCCCCGCTCACCGAGACGGGGCGAAATATCACCTGCAAACCCTACAAACTGACTCATGTGGAGTAAAAGCAATGAAAACAAAGACAAGCTTGATCCTCACCGTTGCCGCCCTGGCGTTGTCCGGTTCCGCCTTAGCCGAAGTTAAAATCGCCCTTGTGGCGAAATCGCTGGGAAATGGCTTCTTCGAAGCCGCCAACGTTGGCGCCCAACAGGCAGCCAAAGAGTTAGGTGATGTCAAAGTGATTTACACCGGCCCGACCACCACCACCGCCGAAGCGCAGATCGACGTGCTGAACGGGTTGATCGCCCAGGGGGTGGATGCGATCGCCATTTCCGCTAACGATCCGGACGCGGTAGTGCCGGTGCTGAAAAAAGCGATGCAGCGCGGCATCAAGGTGGTCTCCTGGGACTCCGGCGTGGCGCCGGCAGGCCGTCAGATCCATCTTAATCCCTCGAATAACGCCTTAATTGGCGAAACCAACGTCAAGCTCGCCGCCGAGGCGCTGAAGGCGCTGAACGTTGAGAAAGGCGAGGTGGCCGTGTTAAGCGCCACCCCAACCTCCACTAACCAGAACATCTGGATTGAGGAGATGAAAAAGGTGCTGCCGCAGTATCCGTCCGTGCAGCTGGTCACCGTCGCCTACGGGGACGATCTGTCAGATAAAAGCTACCGCGAAGCGGTGGGCCTGCTGAAATCATATCCGGACCTGAAAGTCATTGTTTCACCGTCATCGGTGGGGATTGTTGCTGCCGCGCAGGCGGTGAAGGATCAAGGCAAAATCGGCAAAGTCTATGTTACCGGGCTGGGGCTGCCGTCGGAAATGGCCGGCGCGATCAAGTCCGGCGCCAGCAAAAGCTTCGCCATCTGGAACCCGATTGACCTGGGCTACGCGGCCACCTATCTGGCCGACGATTTAGTCAAAGGCACAGCGACCAAAACCGAAGCCAGTATGGGCAAGCTGGGCAAAGTGAAGCTGGATACCGAGGGGAATGGCGCGATGGCCGAGCCGTTTGTCTACGATGCGAGCAACATTGATAAGTTCTCGAAAATTTTCTAACCCTTGTTCCCTCACCCCGGCCCTCTCCCGGAGGGAGAGGGGGAAAGACTGGCCTTCTGCACGATGCAGCCAGGGAGCACTAAATAGCCCCCTTGCTCCTTTGGCGAGAGGGAAGTCCAGCCCTCTGCGCAATGCTATCAGGGCGCACCAAACGGTCCCCTCGCCCCTTTGGGGAGAGGGTTAGGGTGAGGGGTGATTTTTGCGGAGAACTATCATGTCAGCATCAACGCCACTGCTGTCGCTGAAGGGGATCACCAAGATTTTTCCCGGTGTGCGCGCCCTTGAGAACGTGCAGCTTGATCTCTGGCCCGGCAAAGTGACCGCCTTAATCGGCGAAAACGGCGCGGGGAAATCCACGCTGGTCAAAGTGATGACCGGTATTTATCAGCCCGAAGAGGGCGAGATCCTCTATAAAGCGATCCCTATTCATCTGCCAACGCCGGAATCGGCGCATAAGGTAGGGATCACCGCCATTCACCAGGAAACCGTGCTGTTTGACGAACTCTCGGTCAGTGAAAATATTTTCGTCGGCCAGTATCTGTATAAGGGATTGTTAAAAACGCTCGACTGGCCGGCGATGCACCGCAGAGCCAGCGAGATCCTCGCCCGGCTGGAAGTCCAGATCGACCCGCGGGCCACGCTGAAAACGCTTAGCATCGCCCAGCGGCACATGGTGGCAATTGCCCGGGCACTGGCTTTCGACGCCCAGGTGGTGATCCTCGATGAGCCGACCGCCGCGCTCTCGCAACATGAAATTCTGGAGTTTTATCACATCGTTGAGCGTCTGAAGCAGGACGGCAAAGCGATCCTGTTTATCTCGCATAAGTTCGATGAAATTTTCGAGCTGGCCGACTATTACACCATCCTGCGCGATGGGGTGTACGTCAGCTCCGGGGCAATGAGTGACATCACCGAAGAGCGGATGGTGTCGATGATGGTGGGCCGGGCGATCAGCCAAACCTACCCGAAAGTCGGCTGCACACCCGGAGAAACGGTGCTGGAGGTAAACGATCTCTGTCATCCTACCGAGTTTGCCCATATCAGCTTCCGCCTGCGCAAGGGAGAAATTCTCGGCTTTTACGGTCTGGTGGGCGCCGGACGCACTGAGCTGATGCAGGCGCTCTCCGGCGTGTCGCGTCCCTCCTCCGGCGAGATCCGCCTGAACGGTAGATCCATGCACTTTGACCAGCCTGCCGATGCCATCCGCGCGGGCATCGTCTGCGTGCCGGAAGAGCGGCAGAAACAGGGGGCGATCATCGCCCTGCCCATCGCCCAGAACATCAGTCTGCCGCAGCTCAGCAAGCTCAATCCTAACGGCGTCCTGAACGACGCCCGGGAATGGCGGCTGGCCGACGAGTACGCCTCACGCCTGCAGGTTAAAGCCTTCAGCTGGCGCCAGCCGGTGGAGACCCTCTCCGGCGGCAATCAGCAGAAAGTGGTGATCGGCAAATGGCTGGCAACCCAGCCCGAGGTGATTATCCTCGACGAGCCGACCAAAGGCATCGATATCGGCTCAAAAGCCGCCGTGCATCAGTTTATGTCCGAGCTGGTCAGCCAGGGGCTGGCGGTGATTATGGTGTCGTCAGAGCTGCCGGAAGTGATGGGCATGGCCGATCGGATTATCGTAATGCACGAAGGGCTGATGGTCGCTGAATACCAGGCCGGGGAAGCGACGGCGGAAACTATCGTTAGCGCCGCCAGCGGCATCGGCCAGGAGGCAGCATGATGGGACACGCATGGCTTAAACATCGCGAAGCGCTGCTGGCGGTGGTCATTATTTTGATGATCGGCGCCATCGGCAGCCGGGCGCCGTCGTTCGTTTCACCGGGCAATCTGGTGGAGATGTTTAACGATACCGCCATCCTTATCATCCTCGCCCTCGGGCAGATGATGGTGTTACTCACCAAAGGCATCGACCTGTCGATGGCCGCCAACCTGGCGCTGACCGGGATGATCGTCGCCCTGATTAACGCCCACTATCCGGGTATTCCGGTAGTAGCGCTGCTGGCGCTGGCGACTCTGCTGGGCCTGCTGATGGGGGTAGTTAACGGCCTGCTGGTCTGGCGCCTCGGCATTCCCGCCATCGTGGTGACCCTGGGCACCATGAGCATTTATCGCGGCATTATCTTCCTGCTGACTGACGGCGGCTGGGTTAACTCACATCAGATGAGCGCTGATTTTCTCAGTCTGCCGCGCAGCACGCTCGTGGGGCTGCCGCTGTTGAGCTGGTGCGCCATCGCCGCGCTGTTGCTGGTGGGGTATTTCCTGCGCTACAGCCGCACCGGCCGGGCCTTGTATACCGCTGGCGGCAACGCGACGGCGGCGTACTACACCGGCATTAACGCCGGGAAAATGCAGTTCGTCAGCTTCTGTCTCTCCGGCGCGCTGGCCGGCTTCTGCGGCTATCTGTGGATCTCGCGCTTCGCCGTCGCCTATGTCGACGTCGCCAACGGTTTTGAACTCCAGGTGGTCGCCGCCTGCGTGATCGGCGGTATCAGCACCATGGGCGGAAGCGGACGGGTGCTGGGCTGCCTGTGCGGCGCGCTGTTCCTCGGCGTCATCAATAACGCCCTGCCGGTGATCGGCATCTCGCCCTTCTGGCAAATGGCGATTTCCGGGGCGGTGATCGTCATGGCGGTGCTGCTCAACGAGCGCGGCAATCGCGGTCATGGGCGGTTAATCCTGCGCAATGCGGCGTTAGCCAGACAGAAACAGGCGGTGAAATCATGAGCAAGATGATGGTATCGGAAGAGATGAAAAACGCCCCGGCCGCGCCGTCGCCGCTGCGCCGCCTGCTGTGCTGGGAAGGGTTTTTACTGGCGGTCACCCTGGCGGTATTTATCGGCAATGCGGTGGCTTCCCCGTACTTTCTCAATATCTGGAACCTGTCGGACGCGACCTTTACCTTTACCGAGAAGGCGATCGTCGTCCTGCCGATGGCGATGCTAATTATCGCCCGGGAAATCGATCTGTCGGTAGCCTCGACGATGGCGCTCAGCTCAACGGTGATGGGCTTCTGCGCGGCAGCGGGGGTTGATACTCCGCTGCTGGTGGTCATCGGCCTGGGCGTAGGTCTGCTGTGCGGTCTGTTCAACGGCTTGCTGGTGACCCGCTTTAACCTGTCGTCCATTGTGATCACCATCGGCACCATGAGCCTGTATCGCGGCATCACCTATATCATACTGGGCGATCAGGCGCTCAACCACTATCCGGAGAGCTTTGCCTGGTTCGGCCAGGGGTACGTGTGGGGGGCGCTCTCTTTTGAGTTTGCGCTGTTTATCCTCCTCGCCGCCGCCTTCACCTTCCTGCTGCATAAAACCAACTTTGGTCGCCGGACCTACGCCATCGGCAATAACCCGACTGGCGCCTGGTTTTCGGGGATCAATGTTAAGCGTCATAACCTGGTGCTGTTCGCGCTGGTCGGGCTGATGGCCGGGCTGGCGGCGGTCCTGCTGACCTCACGGCTCGGCAGTACCCGCCCCACCCTGGCGATGGGCTGGGAGCTGGCGGTTGTCACCATGGCGGTGCTCGGCGGCGTCAATATTCTCGGCGGCTCCGGCAGCATGCCCGGGGTGATCATTGCCGCCTTTCTGATGGGGCTGGTGACCTTCGGCCTGAGCCTGCTGAACGTCCCCGGCATCGTGATGTCGGTAATTATCGGCGCCATGCTGATCGTGGTGATCTCCCTGCCGATTATTACCCGGCGGATGATGCAGCGAAGACGATGTTAATTTCCCCCTCGCCCTGGCCCTCTCCCCAAGGGAGAGGGAACTGCCCGGCGCACACAGACAGCCTGCAGTCCGGGGCCGGTTTTTCCCCCTCTCCCTGCGGGAGAGGGTCGGGGTGAGGGGAAACGGATTTTCCAAAATAAACATTAAGGAGAATTATCATGAGCTTTATGTTGGCACTACCCAAAATCAGCCTCCACGGCGCAGGCGCTATCGGCGATATGGTCAAGCTGGTGGCCGGTAAACAGTGGGGCAAGGCGCTGATCGTCACCGACGGCCAGCTGGTGAAGCTGGGCCTGCTGGACAGCCTGTTTTCCGCGCTGGATGAACAGCAGATGGCTTATCAGCTGTTTGACGAGGTGTTCCCTAACCCCACCGAAGCGCTGGTACAGCAAGGCTATGCGGCATACCAGGCGACACACTGCGATTTTCTGATCGCCTTCGGCGGCGGCAGCCCGATTGATACCGCCAAGGCGATAAAAATCCTCACCGCCAACCCTGGCCCCTCCACCGCCTACTCCGGCGTCGGCAAAGTGAAAAACGCAGGCGTACCGCTGGTGGCTATCAACACCACCGCCGGCACAGCGGCGGAGATGACCAGCAATGCCGTGATTATCGATAGCGAGCGACAGGTGAAAGAGGTGATTATCGACCCGAACCTGATCCCGGATATCGCCGTCGACGACGCCAGCGTGATGCTCGACATCCCGCCAGCCGTTACCGCCGCCACCGGCATGGATGCCCTGACCCACGCCATCGAGGCCTTTGTCTCCGTTGGCGCCCATCCGCTGACCGACGCCAACGCCCTCGAGGCGATCCGCCTGATCAACCTGTGGCTGCCAAAAGCGGTAGACGATGGACACGATCTGCAGGCCCGCGAGCAGATGGCCTTTGGCCAGTATCTGGCGGGCATGGCGTTCAACAGCGCCGGTCTCGGGCTGGTACACGCCCTGGCCCATCAGCCTGGCGCCACCCACAACCTGCCGCACGGGGTATGCAACGCCATCCTGCTGCCGATCATCGAAAACTTTAACCGCCCGAACGCGGTGGCGCGCTTTGCCCGCGTGGCGCAGGCGATGGGCGTCGATACTCGCGGCATGAGCGATGAAGCTGCCAGCATGGAGGCCATCAATGCCATCCGCGCGCTGAGCAAACGCGTAGGGATCCCCCAGGGTTTCAGCCAGCTTGGCATTAGTAAAGCCGATATCGAAGGCTGGCTGGACAAAGCGCTGGCCGACCCGTGCGCACCGTGTAACCCGCGCACCGCCAGCCGCGATGAGGTTCGCGAGCTCTATCTGGAGGCCTTATGATCCGCAAAGCCTTCGTCATGCAGGTGAACCCCGACGCGCACGAGGAGTACCAGCGCCGCCATAACCCCATCTGGCCAGAGCTGGAAGCAGTGCTGAAAGCACACGGCGCGCACCATTACGCCATTTATCTCGATAAAGAACGCCATCTGCTGTTCGCGACGGTGGAGATTGAATCGGAAGCCCGCTGGGAGGCGGTCGCCAGCACGGAAGTGTGCCAGCGCTGGTGGAAATACATGCGCGAGGTGATGCCCAGCAACCCGGATAACAGCCCGCTGAGCGCGGAGCTCAAAGAAGTGTTTTATCTGGCGTGAAAATAACTGGCCTCCCTCCAGACGGGAGGCCGGTCGATTAAACGGTCATCGCATTATCGCGTAGCGGCTCGGTTTTCGCTTTACCCGCTAACGTAAACGCGGAGATTAAGGTGACGGTCAGGGCAATACCGCCGAGGATCATATAGGTATCCTGAAAGCCGATCCGATCGTACATATTGCCGGCGAAGGCGGAGAGGAAGATCGCCGCCACCTGCTTGGCAAACTGGAAGCCCACCAGATAAATGGTCGCCGACAGCCGGACATCAAACACGCCGGTAATATATTTAAAGGCGCCCACCAGCAGGAACGGCACCTCCAGCGCATGAAGCATTTTCAACGCTACGACTTCCGCGGCGGTAGTGGCGAAGGAAGAGCCAATCATCCTTGCCGCCATCACCATCCCGGCGATCAGCAGGGTATTCTTCGCCCCGATGCGGTTAATAATCCACGGCGAGCTGAACATAATGATGGCATTACATATTTCTCCCGCGGTGGTGGCGAAACCAAAGGCGCGGGTGCCCGCTTCTGGGGTCGCGAAGAATGATTTGAAGAAGGTGGCGAACTGCTGATCGAAGACGTCATACACGCAGGCCACGCCGATGACATACAGAATAAACATCCACATTTTACGCTGGCGGAACATGCGCACCGCCGTTTTCAAATCGACCGCCGGGCGATTGGCGCCGAGCGAGTTCATCACCTGCGCGGCCTGACTGGTCTGTGGTTTGGCGATGGCCACCAGCACCACCAGCAGCAGCGCGGCGGCTGACCCCATCCAGAACACCCATTCGGGATTAATGCTGAACAGCATTCCGGCAGTAGTCGCGCACAGCGCCCAGCCCAGGCAACCAAAGGTGCGCGCCTTGCCGTATTCAAACCCGCTGTTGCGGCTTACCCGTTCGATATAGGCCTCCATCGCGCCGGCGCCCGCAGAGAAAACAAAGCCGATATAGGCGCCGCCGCTCAGCGCCCCGAGCCAGATGTTGGCTTTCAGCAGCGGAGCGAAAACATAGAGGAAGAAGGGAGCGATCAGCACCAGCAGAACGGTCACGATCCACATCAGGTGTTTTTTCAGCCCCAGCTTGTCAGAGATCACCCCGAGAACCGGCTGGAAACAGATGGCGAACAGCGACAGGCTGGAGAAAACGAGGCCGGTTTCGGTTTTATTCAGGCCAATGACGTCCGACAGCCAGATCGGCAGAAACGGAAAGCAGGTGGCCATGATGAAAAAGTAGAGAAAGAAGAACAGCCCGAAAATCCAGAAGTTGGGGTTGTTTTTGTGGGTACAGACGGTCGGGTTCATTATATTTTCCTCAAGAAGGGCCGCGACGCGGCCCGATACCATCACACGCGTTGCAGGCCAATCAGAATGGCGCTTTCCGGGTCGAGGATGGGCAGCGCCAGCCCCGCCTGCTGTAGCCACTCACCGCTCACCGTCTGCGGCGTCGTCATCCATGCCGGCAGCTTGCGCATGGTGTGGCCGCCCTCACCGGTGATCTGAATGTTCGGATGATCGAGGAGCGTCACCTGATAGCGGGCGCTCGCCTCCAGCCCCGCCAGGCGCAGCGGCGCCATCAGGGTGTAGTCCGGCATCGCCAGCTGGCTGACAAGGAAAATCGCCTGCGCTTTATCCGGGCTGACGACACCATGGGCAAGAGTAGTGGCATCCGGCATATCTATTCGCCACTGCACGCCGTGATGGATCACGTTGCGCCACTGCTTATGCAGGGCCGCATATTTGCGGTATCCGGCGCGCTCTTCGTCATCAGCACTCACCGGATCCAGCTCAAGCCCCATATGACCGAACAGCGCCGTCAGGCCGCGGAAGGCGATACTATGCTGGCGGAAGGTGGCATGACAGTGGCGATTGCCAATATGCGCGCCCATTACCTCGGGCGGGAAAAAGTAGCTCATGCCGCGCTGGATGGTGTTGCGCTCAAGGGCGTCATTGTTGTCAGACGCCCAGAAGCGATGGCTGCGCTTGAGGACTTCATAATCGATTCGTCCGCCGCCGGAGGAGCAGGATTCAAATTCAATGTGCGGGAAACGGGCCACCAGCGTATCCAGCAGGCGATAGAACTGGCGCGTTTGCGCGTCCGCGGCGGCGCGTCCCTGATGCCCAGGCTGCACCAGCTCGCGGTTCATATCCCACTTCACGTAGTCCACCGCATGCTCGCCCAGCAGCCAGCTCATCCGCTCCAGCAGATAATCAAACGCTTCGGGAATGTTGAGATTCAGGACAAACTGATGGCGGCCGGTCAGCGGGGTATAGCCCGGCAGCGCCAGCACCCAATCCGGGTGCGCCCGGTACAGATCGGAATCCGGGTTAATCATTTCCGGCTCCACCCAGATACCGAATTCCATACCCAGAGACTTCACGTGATCGATAACCGGCGTCAGGCCATGAGGATATTTTTTCTCATCCAGATACCAGTCGCCAAGCGCCGCCCAGTCGTCGTTGCGCCCTTTAAACCAGCCGTCATCAATGATAAAGCGCTCGACGCCCAGGGCCGCCGCTTCGTCGGCCATACGCATGATGTAGTCCGGGTCGTGGTCGAAATAGATCCCCTCCCAGGTGTTGAGATGCACCGGGCGCGGCTTGTTGCCCGGGAAACGAATAATCCGTTCGCGCAGATAACGATGGAACTGCTGGCTCATGCCGTTCAGCCCGTTCGCCGAGTAGCTGGCATACAGGTACGGCGTCCATAAGGTTTCCCCTTCCGCCAGCGCCATTTCGCCCGGCAGATAGAGCGCCTCGGCCTGCAGATAGCGGCGGCCATCGGTTTTCACCTCCGCCCGCAGGCGATGGTTGCCGCTCCAGGCCAGATGCACGCCCCAGACTTCACCCTGCATCTCGCTAAAAGCGCGGCTCCCGGTGATCAGGGCCGGGAAATGTTCGTGAGACGTGCGCCCGCGGCGGTTCTCCAGCACAAAGCTGTCGTGTTCCAGCGTCAGGCGGTGAGGCTGAAACTCGCGGATCCAGCGGCCATGGAAAGCCATTACCTCACGAGCGCGTTCGGCGACCGGCAGCGTGACCGCCAGGCGATCCACCTGCCATGGGCTGGAACGCAGATTAGTTACGCCATGGCGCACGCTCAGCACGCCGCTGGCATCGAGTGCGATCTCGCTCTGCAGACGCAAACCGGCCTGCGGATCTTCGCTGACCAGGGTCAGCGTCTGGCCCTCGTGCCACACTTCGCTGGTGGTGAACAGCGGAGAGGCATCCAGCCCCTGACGATGGCCTTCAATGCCCGGCGCGCCAAACAGGCCATGACCCAGCTCCGCCATTAAGGTCACTGGCGAATCGACATCCAGCCTGCCATTGGCGACCGGGCGCGTCAGGCTATCGGCATCCTGCGGCGAAAAGTGGCTTAAATGCGGCCCCCAGTAGACAATTTCGGCGAAAGGGCGGGTTTTAATCACAACATCGGCACCGGCGCTTTGCAGGTGAATCAGCGAATCAGACATCAGACATCTCCATAACAAGGAATGTCTTACTGTTGATCCGAAACGTTTCGGATGCCAACCAAAACGTTTCGGATCCGTGATCGGCTTCAGAATTACGGGCTAAAAAGGGGGCAAATCAGGCGGTTTCACCCGGGAAAAATTCCGGTTGCCATAGCACCTGCAGCGTGGAGAGATCCTCCCCGGCGATTAAGCGGCGCACCATATCGGCAATCTGCCGCCCCACGCCCTGACGCGTGGACTGGATCACCGCGGCGACATCGGTCTCTATGATGCTGTCCTGCGGCAGCCCGTCATACACCACTAAGGCGACGCGGTTGTCGCCGGTTAAACGGCCCAGATGGGCGAGCGCCATTGCCGCGCCATCGCCATGGGTATTGCAGTCGGTGATAATCGCAGTAGGCGGCTCCGGCAGGCGCAGCAGTTCCAGCGTGGCCTGATAGCCGCCGCGGCGCGTCGGCGACACGCTGCGCAACCATGCATCGGATAACCCCGCCTCGCGCAGGGCATCGAGGTAGCCGTTACGCCGTTGCAAAATAAACGCCTGATTGTTGTTCTCGCCCAGCAGAGCGATACGCTGGTGGCCCTGCTGAATCAGATGGTGGGTGGCGCGACAGGTGCCGGCATAGTTATCGAAATCAAACCAGGCGTAAGGGTGCGCCAGGCGGCTACGGCCGAGCGCCAGAAACGGAAAGCCGGAGGCCTGCAACTGCGCCAGCCGCGGATCGTCATCCAGGGTATGGGCCACGATTAATGCATCGACGCGACGGCCCTGCACCATGCGCATATAGCCATGTTTATCCGCCTGCTCATCATCGGCGATCAGCAACAAATCAATGTCATGGCGCGCCAGCTCATGGCTGATCTCCCCGACCATCTCGAGAAAAACGTTATTGTTGAGCGGCGCGGGGCGGACAGGGAAGACAAGACCAACGGCATCAATGGTGCCCATTTTCAGACGGCGGGCGAAAGTGTTGGGGCGATAGCCCCGGCGCTGCGCTTCAGCCTCAACCCGGGCGCGGGTCTCCTGCGACACATCGTCGTAGCCGTTCAACGCCCGGCTGACGGTCGTGACGGAGATCCCAAGTTGTTTGGCAATGGCTTTCAGCGACATAAAAATCCCTGTTTTCGCATAGGAAAGCTAGTTTCCCGCAATATGGCTATGGCGTCCAGCGAGCTCGCGTCCCCCGCCGACGCGATGTCAGTTTTGCTCAGCGATCAGCAGGGCCTGCGTATCCGGCTCTAGCGCCTGAAAAACATGCTCCTGATCCGCTGGGTAGCAGATATAGTCGCCCTCGCCGAGCTCTTCCGGCGCCGACGTCAGCCCTACTCGCGCCCGCCCCTGGGTGACGATAATATGTTCCACCGAGCCTGGCGGATGCGGATGCGAAATGCGGTCGGCGCCGGGCTGGGTGAGCAGCAAATAGATGTCCCGACGCGCGCCGGGCGGACAGGCGGCCAGCAAAATGGCCTGATAGTTCGCCTGCTCTGCCACCACTTTGGTCCCCTCGCCGCGGCGGATCACCTGCGTTTTGTTCACCTGTGGCTCGAGCAGGCGGGCAAACGGGATATCCAGCGCTACGCAGAGCGACCACAGCGTTTCCAGACTCGGGTTGCCGTTGCCGGACTCCAGTTGCGATAGTGTGGATTTTGCGATACCCGCCCGACGCGCGACTTCCGCCAGCGAAAGCCCGGTCCGCGCCCGCTCCCGCACCAGACTTTTGGCGATAACGCTGATTGGCTGTGTCATACACGCCCCTTGTTTTTTATATCGAACAATTCGTTCGCCTTGAAAAACGATCATTATATGTTCATTATAATGGAAATTCGTTCGATATGGCTAAGTGATATGAAACAAACTCTCTCCAGTCTCAGCGGAGACACGATAAAAGCGATTGTTTTGGTCTGCCTTGCCGTCGGGGTGGTGGGCATGTCCTATGGGTCGCTGGCGGTGGCTTACGGCTTCCCTTTATGGGTGCCGCTCTTGCTTTCAGTGTCCGTGCTGGCAGGCGCTTCTGAATTCATGTTTATCGGCATTGTCGCCAGCGGCGGTAGTCCGCTGGCCGCCGCCGCCGCTGGCCTGTTAGTCAATGCGCGTCATATCCCGTTCGGGGTGACCGTGCGCGAACTGGTTGGTCGGCGCGCCTTAAGCTTTATCGGGTGCCACATTATGAACGACGAGAGCGTGGTCTTTGGCTTGTCGCAGCCCACCCCCGCGCAGCGCAAAGCGGCCTACTGGCTGTGCGGCGCTGGCGTCGCGCTGATCTGGCCCCTCGGTACGCTAACCGGCGCGGCAGTCGGCAAACTGCTGCCGGCGCCGGAAACCATCGGGCTTGATGCGGTCTTCCCGGCGATCCTGCTGGCGCTGGTGATCCCGGCCTTTAAAAACCGTACCACGCTGATCCGCGCGGGCAGCGGCGCCGCGCTAGCGCTTGCCGCCGTACCGTTTGTGCCCACCGGGCTGCCGGTGCTGCTTTCGCTGTTTGGTTTACTGTCGAGGAAAAAATAATGGGCAATATGACGCTGTTTATCGCCGGTATCGCCATCCTGTCGCTGGGAACCTATCTGATGCGTCTTGGCGGCGCGAAGCTTGGTAATCGGCTGGCATTTTCCGAGCGTTCGCAGGCGCTGCTTTCCGATGCGGCGACGGTGCTGCTTTTTTCCGTCGCCCTGGCCACCACTTTCTATGAAGGCGCGCATTTCGCCGGTATGGCGCGCGTTCTGGGCGTTGCTTTCGCTGTGTTCCTCGCCTGGCGCAAGGTGCCGCTGATCGGCGTGATTATCGCCGCGGCGGTAGCGACGGCGCTGCTGCGCCTGGCGGGTATGCCCTAGGACGAGTAAGCGTAATCTGTAAAACCGCTGTGCTGTCCGGCGATCGTGCCTTCAAGCCACTGAATAACCGGTTCGATTTGCAGCGGGTGCCGCTGGTCTATCGTCAGTACAGGTCCTAACGACATGGGCTGCGCCCGCCCGGCCAGCTGGGCCAGCTCCGGCAAATACTCTTCTCCGGGGTGGCCCGGCGGCCGCGTCGCCAGCCGCGAGGCATAGCGCGCGACGGCCAGCTCCGGAGAGATATGGTTCCAGACCTCAATCACCTGCTCCACGCCCGCCTGCTGTAGCAGTCTCTGCAAGGTCTCTCGCGGCTGAAAGCCGAACCAGGCGTCGATCAACCAGACCATGCTGGCAGGCGATGCGCCGACAATCGACCAGATCACCTCATACGCCGCGCAGCCCAGCTGGCGATTCATCGGCCGGTCGACAGGGGCCAGGCGCGCCATAAACGGCTCTTTGATGCCGTCGATAGTCAATACCGGCAGGCTAAAGGTCTCCGCCAGCAAACGGGTAATGGTGCTCTTCCCCGACGCCGGAATGCCGTTGATTAAAATGGCCGTTTTGCAGCCTGGGGTCAGATGTCTGTTCATAGTAATGCGACAACCTCCTCCCGGCTGCGGGCCGTCCGCAGTTTGGCCATAGTGTCATTATTATCCAGCAGCGCGACGATGGAACGGATGCCCTCCTCGATATGCGCATTGCTGTCCCGGGCGCCAAACATAATAACAATGTCCGCTTTTTCACTGTCCGCAAAGGGAATAGGCTTTTCCAGCACCACCAGGCTAAAGCAGTTGCGTCTGACGCCGCATTCGGGGCGGGCATGGGGGATGGCAATCCCTTCATCAAAAACGTAATAAGCGCCATGATTTAAAGTATTGTCGATCACCGCCTGGCTATATTCCGTCGAAATAAAGCCTTTTGCCTCCAGCGGGCGGGCAGCCAGCTTTATTACCCGCTGCCAGTCGGACTCCACAACGCCAACCTGAATGGCATCGGCCTCAATAAGCAGTTCTTTTATGGTCATTCTCTGTTCCTAGATATTGCGGCGAATAATATTGCGTAAATTATCAATCTGCAGAAACAGCGCATCGATATCCTGCCGGTGGCTCTTACTTTTGGCATATACCGATAATGCCCGGTTGTAAGTCAACATCAGTGTTTTTTGCACGTCGCTATTATCGGGCTGGCGCTGTAATTCGCCTTCCAGTCTGGCGATCTCTTCCGCCAGCTGACGGGACTGTTGATCATAATCCTGCAGCGGGTTTTGCTCTTTTTTCCACAGCGTTTTCAATGATTCAAACATAGCAAGCTCCCTCCCTGGCGGAAGACAGGGCAACAAAAGATATGTGTCGGTAAAAACGCTATTTAAATAGCGCCATTTTTTCCATTAATACGGCAGTCACTGCCTGGTTGGCGGGAATTAAAAATTTCCGTACGCTGTCATTTACTTTTCCTTTCTCAAACGTTGATTTACAGCGATCGACCCACTGCACGTTCATTTCCGTTCCGACGTTCACTTTATTAATCCCTTCGGTGACGGCCAGCCGCATATCCTCATCGCTGACACCTGTGCCGCCATGCAGCACCAGCGGCACGCCCGTCGCTTCGCTTATCGCCTTCAGCCGCGCATGTTGTATCTGCGCTTTACCGGTGTACAGGCCATGCACAGTGCCCACGGAGACGGCCAGCATATCGACCTGCGTCTCCTGTACAAAACGCGTCGCGTCGTCGACGGTAGTAAAACAGATATCTTCGGCAGCCACCGCTTTTCCATCCTCTGACCCGCCGATCGCCCCCAGCTCACCTTCTACCGTAATATTCCGCGGGCGGGCCATTTCCACCACAATCCGCGTGTTACCGATATTTTCCTCGAGGCTTAAGTGAGACCCGTCGTACATTACCGAAGAAAAGCCCGCATTCATTGCCGTCTCGATGGCTTTAATATCGGAGCAGTGATCGAGATGCAGGCAGGTTGGGATATTTTCGCTGTCTGCTAATGAACGCACGGCATCGACCAGTAACCGATACCCCAGATACTCTGCGGTACCGGTTGAAATTTGGATCATTAATGGGCTGTGGCTTTTTTGCGCGGCTTTGAAAAAAGCCGGCAACATCTCAATACAGTGTAAGTTAAACGAGCCAATCGCTTTGAAATTTCTCTCCTGAGCGATATTTAAAATCTCATTAAAATTATACAGACTCATGAACATTTTCCCCTTTCGGCTTAGCGGATTTACCGTTTACAAACCATGCCAGTGCGGCGACAAACACAATAAACACGGCGACAAAGAGCCAGTTATTCTGGAAGGCGTGACCTAATACCAGGCCGGAGCTGATAACGTCTGAATCGCTGAAGGTGACGCCTGTAAAGCCGTAGCTCTCCAGCATGGGCACCAGAATAGCCGGCAGAAAAGTGATAAACAGGCCGTGAATCACCCCGCCGATCATCGCCCCGCGACGTCCGCCCAGCGCATTACCAAATACCCCTGCCGTACCGCCGGCGAAAAAGTTGGTTAACAGCCCGGGGAGAATCATCGCCAGGCCGAACATCGGGAAAACCAGCATGCCGATAATCGAGCCGACAGTTGTCGCCAGAAATCCGACAATCACCGCATTCGGCGCATAGGGAAACAGCACCGGGCAATCGAGAGCAGGCTTTGCATCCGGGACAATACGCATCGCGATACCGCGAAAAGCCGGCACCAGCTCATTGAGTAATAAACGCACGCCGCTATAGAGGACAAAGACCCCGGCGACAAACTGAATGGACTGCATGAAGGCATACATCAGGTAATTAATGCCGCCGGAGAACTGCGCGATGTACTGCGGCCCCGCCGCGATAGCCGGGATGAGATACATCGGCACCATCACCACCGCCATGGCCAGATAGGTATCCTGCAGAAACTTAAAGTTATCAGGCAGTTCGAGATCTTCCGTGGAGCGAGAGCCTCTTCCGACAACTTTAGCGACCGCAGCCTGCACCAGATAGCCGATAGTACAGAAGTGTCCCAGGGCCACATCGTCAGACCCGGTAATGCGCCTGACCACCGGCTGCGCCAGGGCCGGCATTAACACCGCCATCACGCCGCCGAAGATGCCCCCGGTTAAAATCAGCGGTACGCCGGTGAGCCCGGACTTATAGCCAATCACGGCGCCGATCGTCGCCATCCACAGCAGCGCCTGGCCGGTCAGAAAAATATATTTCAGCGGCGTCAGCCGGGCGATAATAATATTGACGGCAAAGATCACCAGCAGCGTCAGCGCCACCTCCGAACCTAATTCCCGATTCGCTAACCCGGCGATGGCGGCCACATCGGTAATATAGCCTTTCATGCCAAATCCCTGGGTGAAGATATCATTCAGGAAGGTCAGCGTGGCGACAATGATGTTTATCCCGGCCATCATAATTAAGAAACCGAGCAGCGTTTTAAATGTCCCTTCCGCGGTTTTGCCTGGCGATTTCTTTTGCAGGATCAGGCCAAGCATGGCAATAAAAGCAATAAGAATGGATGCCTGGCCGAGTAAATCCTTAACGATAAACGCAACGAAGCTATTCATAATCAGCCACCTTCAGATGACGTTCTTTTAAGAATGCGACGATCTTAGTTTCAATCTCCTCTTTATCAGTAAGTTTATTCAATACCACGACACGTTTAATTTCTTCTTCACTGGCATCGGCGGTTAAGATGTCGGCAAAGGTTTTTTGCGTCAGAATCATATCCGATTTAAAAGCCCCAGCTTCGGAAACGGTGGTGTGTTCAATATGAGCGGGAATTTCCAGCTTCTTTAAAACTGCCTTCGCCGTCATTTCAATGGCAAAGCTTGAACCGAGGCCGCAGCCACATACGCATAAAATTTTCAGCATGGAGGGTCTCCTCAAATAATATTGAGTTGCTTGGCAAGTTTATAATGATGTCCTTCAGTATCGACCAGACGTTTTTTCATACTGACTAAATCAATCGGAATAGGTTTGTTACTGGAATTAATTATTATGGCTTTATTTTTCATACCTGACTGAATACAGCGAACCACTTCACTGGCCATAATCGTGCCCTGATAAATCTCTTCACAGGTTGGATCACCGCTGCGTAAACCATAGCCGACGATCGTTTTACGGATACGGACGCCAATTTGTGGTTCCAGCTGTTTGATCATGGTATCAATCGCCCCCTGAAAGCCGGGAGAGTACTCTTTGGTATAGCCTTCTGAGCAGAGGATAACGACGCTATTCTGCGTACTCAGCTTCCGGGTAATCCGTTCCGCGAGCACGGCCAACGGCATCTGTGCCTCCGGGATCAGGGCAATATCCGCATTACATTTAATGGCAGACTGCAATGTTAGTTCTCCACAATAGCCTCCTAATATCTCAACCATAAAAACCCGACCGGGCAGCGCTCTTCCGGTATTTC
This sequence comes from Klebsiella africana, assembly GCF_020526085.1. Classification (NCBI taxonomy): domain Bacteria; kingdom Pseudomonadati; phylum Pseudomonadota; class Gammaproteobacteria; order Enterobacterales; family Enterobacteriaceae; genus Klebsiella; species Klebsiella africana. The sequence goes on from NZ_CP084874.1 coordinate 5,146,582, forward strand.
TTAAACGAGAGACTTCTTTAATAATTTGCTCACAGGCCGTGGAAAAACCAATCGTATAATCACTGCCATACACATCATTATCGATAGTCATTCCCACACCAAAGCAATTAATCTCAAATTCACTAAGGGTATTCAGAAACTGCAGGCTGCCATCCCCCCCGGCCATAATGAGCACATCAATACGCAGAGATTTAAGTTTTTTAGCAATGCTTTCATATTCACTGCGCTGCAGTTTGCGACTGGTTCGCCCCGAGGTAATGATCGGCACTGCGGTAATTGAATAATCAACCAGATCGCGCCACGCCATATCCTGATGACTTTTCTCCAGTAGCCCTGGAATACCGCCATTAAACAGCGTGATATCGGCATTAGCCTGCCTGGCTATCTGGAATATAAAATTATTCATTCCCGAAACATCCCCGCCGCTAATAACGATGCCAATTTTCATGACGCTTCCTCGCTCATTTGCCTGACGACATTTTTCCCTGAGTACAAGCCTTCTATTTGCAATGAAGATCACATAATGCGTATTAAATTACGTTCATGAATAGTTGACAGGTACGGCGAAACACCTATTTCTGTGATACACATCCCATTTAAAGAGAGTGATCTCCATCGCTTTCTGTTTTTAATATCTTTAAATTTCATGGCGTTAAAAAATCGAGATATTCAGGCGTGTTGACCTTTCCTTTGCCATAAAAAGGAGGATTTAAGAAAAGAACGGAAACGTGATTAGTGCCACATTTTTTTCGTAGCAGAGGAAAATATTGGCAAATTTCGCAGAGGCGGGAAGCGGAAAACGAAAACAAAAAAAGCGCCCTGAGGCGCTCTTTCGACAGTCGCTTTACGCTTATTTGTTCAGTTCGGCAGTCATATGCACGCGGTTGCCGGTAAACGCTTCGGTGATTTTGTAAGACGAAGCGCCGGCAGCCTGCGCCTGTGCGGCGATTTTCGCTTCCGCGCCGTCCATTGTGGAGGCGGTTGCGGTCACGGTTTCAGCAGCGAAGGAAGCGAAAGAGGCGGCCATAGCGATTACTGCGACAAAATTTTTGATGCTTTTCATGATATAAACCCTTTCATTTAGTTGTTTAGATAAGGCGCTGTGCCTTGATGTGTTAAATAGTAGCCCGCACATCGCTAAACAAAAAGCGGAAGGATTTGCTGTCATTGTTCAAATTTATTGACCAATATTTAACCCGCAATTAAACGCTGCGGATGGGTGTAAACTGTCGCCCTGCCCGGCTTGCAAAAGCCCACCAGCGTCAGATTGCAGCGCTCGGCAACTTCCACCGCCAAGGTAGTGGCCGCCGAGACCGCGAACAGGATCTCGACGCCGCACATCGCCGCCTTCTGCACCATTTCATAACTGGCGCGGCTGGAGACCAGCGCGGCGCCATGCTGCCACCCCTCGCCGACTTCCGCCCGCCGGCCCAGCAATTTATCCAGGGCGACATGCCGGCCAACGTCTTCAACCCCCCCCGCCAGTTCGCCCGTCAACCGGACCCACGCGGCCGCGTGAGTACAGCCGGTGAGCCGGCCAACCGGTTGAAAGTCGTTAAGATGCGCCAGGGCCTGGTCGAGATTGGCTAAATCGAACGACTGAGTGAACGGCAGCGGCTGGACCGGCTTACCAATATCATTGAGCTGCTCGACGCCACATACGCCGCAGCCGGTGCGTCCGGCCAGCGCGCGACGCCGGGCTTTGAGGCCCATAAAACGCCGGCTGGAGAGCTCAATCTGCACCTCAAGGCCGTTGCACACCGCTACCACGTCCATGCCGAAGATCTCCCGCCGGTGCTCGATAATCCCTTCGGATAAGGAAAAGCCGACGGCGAATTGCTCCAGATCTTTCGGGGAGGCCATCATCACCACATGGGAGATACCGTTGTAGACCAGCGCGACAGGCACCTCTTCCGCTAACTCATCTGGCTGAGGGTGTTGCAGATCCTTGCGCTTCCAGAGGGAGACCTGGCGATATCCTGTGACATTCGTCACATTTTCGATTTGTTCGAGAGGCTTCTTGTTCACTTTGCTTTAACCGTATTGGAACAGGCATACACACAATGTGGTATTCTGTTTTTATCCCTTCAGGAATGAGGGAAATTTGCCCTAATTCTGAACCTTTGCGGCCTTCACCGCAAAGCAAATAACTACATGTGACAATGTCGAAACAAGGAGCGAACCATGCAGGTCAGCAGAAGGCAGTTCTTTAAGATCTGCGCTGGCGGTATGGCGGGAACCACGGCAGCAGCGCTGGGCTTTGCCCCGGCAACTGCGCTCGCGGAGACACGGCAGTACAAATTGCTGCGCACGCGCGAAACCCGTAACACCTGCACATACTGTTCTGTCGGCTGTGGGCTGTTGATGTATAGCCTCGGCGACGGCGCGAAAAACGCCAAAGCATCCATTTTCCATATCGAAGGCGATCCGGATCATCCGGTCAACCGTGGTGCGCTCTGTCCGAAAGGGGCTGGTCTGGTGGACTTTATCCATTCTGAAAGCCGCCTGAAATTCCCGGAATATCGCGCGCCAGGCTCCGATAAATGGCAGCAAATCAGTTGGGACGAAGCATTCGATCGCATCGCGAAGCTGATGAAAGAGGACCGCGACGCCAACTTTATCGCGCAAAACGACGCCGGCACCACCGTCAACCGCTGGTTGACTACCGGGATGCTGTGCGCCTCCGCCTCCAGTAACGAAACCGGCTATTTAACGCAAAAATTCACCCGCGCCCTCGGGATGCTGGCGGTGGATAACCAGGCGCGCGTCTGACACGGACCAACGGTAGCAAGTCTTGCTCCAACATTTGGTCGCGGTGCGATGACCAACCACTGGGTGGATATTAAGAACGCCAACCTGATCGTAGTGATGGGCGGTAACGCCGCTGAAGCGCATCCGGTGGGATTCCGCTGGGCGATGGAAGCCAAAATCCATAACGGTGCCAAACTCATCGTTATCGATCCGCGCTTCACGCGTACAGCGTCGGTGGCTGATTTCTATACCCCGATTCGTTCCGGTACCGACATTACCTTCCTGTCGGGCGTGATCCTGTATCTGCTGAATAACGAAAAATTCAACCGTGAATACACCGAAGCCTACACCAACGCCAGCCTGATCGTGCGTGAGGACTATAGCTTCGACGACGGGCTGTTCAGCGGCTATAACGCAGAAAAACGTCAGTACGACAAAACCAGCTGGAACTATGAGCTGGACGAAAACGGCTTCGCCAAACGCGATACTACGCTGCAACATCCGCGCTGCGTCTGGAACCTGCTGAAACAGCACGTTTCCCGTTATACCCCGGATGTAGTTGAAAACATCTGCGGTACGCCGAAGGCCGACTTCCTCAAAGTCTGTGAATACATTGCTGAAACCAGCGCGCCGGATAAGACCGCGTCGTTCCTGTACGCTCTCGGCTGGACCCAGCACTCCATCGGTGCGCAGAACATCCGCACCATGGCGATGATCCAGCTGCTGCTGGGCAACATGGGGATGGCGGGCGGCGGCGTCAACGCCCTGCGCGGTCACTCCAACATCCAGGGTCTGACCGACCTCGGCCTGCTCTCCACCAGCCTGCCGGGCTACATGTCGCTGCCGAACGAAAAACAGGCCGACCTGCAGACCTACCTGAGCGCCAACACGCCAAAACCGCTGCTGAAAGACCAGGTCAACTACTGGGGCAACTATCCGAAGTTCTTCGTCTCCATGATGAAAGCCTTCTTCGGCGACAATGCCACCGCGGAAAACAGCTGGGGCTATGACTGGCTGCCGAAGTGGGATAAGAGCTACGACGTTCTGCAGTACTTCGAGATGATGAATCAGGGCAAAGTGAATGGCTATATTTGCCAGGGCTTTAACCCGGTCGCCTCGTTCCCGAACAAAAACAAGGTTGTCGCTTCCCTGTCGAAACTGAAGTTCCTTGTGACCATCGACCCGCTCAACACCGAAACGTCCACCTTCTGGCAAAACCACGGTGAGTCGAACGATGTCGATCCGGCGAAAATCCAGACCGAAGTGTTCCGTCTGCCGTCCACCTGCTTCGCCGAAGAGAATGGGTCTATCGTCAACTCCGGCCGCTGGCTGCAGTGGCACTGGAAAGGCGCGGACGCCCCGGGGATCGCTGTCACCGATGGTGAAATCCTCGCCGGTATCTTTACGCGCCTGCGTAAGATGTATGCCGAAGAGGGTGGCCCGGCGCCGGAGCCGGTGCTCAACATGACGTGGAACTACTCCACGCCACACGAGCCGGCATCGGAAGAAGTGGCGATGGAGAGCAACGGTAAAGCGCTGGCGGATATTACCGACCCGGCGACCGGCGCGGTGATCGTCAAGAAAGGCCAACAGCTGAGCTCCTTCGCACAGCTACGCGACGACGGCACAACCTCCAGCGGCTGCTGGATCTTCGCCGGAAGCTGGACGCCGGAAGGCAACCAGATGGCGCGCCGCGATAACGCCGATCCATCCGGTCTCGGCAACACGCTGGGCTGGGCCTGGGCCTGGCCGCTCAACCGCCGCATCCTGTATAACCGCGCCTCCGCGGACCCGCAGGGTAAACCGTGGGATCCGAAGCGTCAGTTGCTGAAATGGGACGGCGCCAAATGGGGCGGCGTGGATATTCCGGACTACAGCGCCGCCGCGCCTGGCAGCGACGTCGGTCCGTTTATCATGCAGCCGGAAGGGATGGGCCGTCTGTTCGCTATCGACAAGATGGCGGAAGGACCGTTCCCGGAACACTACGAGCCGTTTGAAACGCCGCTCGGAACCAACCCGCTGCATCCGAACGTGGTCTCTAACCCGGCCGCTCGCGTCTTCAAAGGCGATCTCGAGCAGATGGGTAAGGCCGAGAAGTTCCCGTACGTCGGCACCACTTACCGTCTGACCGAGCACTTCCACTATTGGACCAAGCATGCGCTGCTCAACGCTATCGCACAGCCGGAACAGTTTGTGGAGATCGGGGAAAAACTGGCGAATAAGCTCGGCATCGGTCACGGCGATACCGTGAAAGTTTCCTCCAACCGCGGCTATATCAAAGCCAAGGCAGTGGTGACCAAGCGTATTCGCACGCTGAAAGTTGACGGTAAGGATATCGATACCATCGGCATTCCTATTCACTGGGGCTATGAGGGCGTGGCGAAAAAAGGCTTTATTGCCAACACCCTGACGCCGTTCGTCGGTGATGCGAACACGCAGACGCCGGAGTTCAAAGCTTTCCTCGTGAACGTGGAAAAGGTGTAACGGAGACGACTTATGGCTTATCAATCGCAAGATATTATTCGTCGTTCCGCGACTAACGGTTTCACCCCCGCGCCTCAGGCGCGGGACCACCAGCAGGAGGTGGCGAAGCTTATCGACGTCACCACCTGTATCGGCTGCAAAGCCTGTCAGGTGGCCTGCTCCGAATGGAACGATATTCGTGATGAAGTCGGTCACAACGTCGGGGTGTATGACAACCCGGCGGACCTGACCGCCAAGTCATGGACGGTGATGCGCTTCTCGGAAGTGGAACAAAACGACAAGCTGGAATGGCTCATCCGCAAGGATGGCTGCATGCACTGCGCGGACCCAGGCTGCCTGAAGGCCTGCCCGTCAGAAGGCGCGATCATTCAGTACGCCAACGGCATCGTCGACTTCCAGTCCGAGCAGTGCATCGGCTGCGGCTACTGTATCGCTGGCTGTCCGTTCGATGTGCCGCGTCTGAACCCGGAAGACAACCGTGTCTACAAATGTACCCTGTGCGTAGACCGCGTCACCGTCGGCCAGGAACCAGCCTGCGTGAAAACCTGTCCGACCGGCGCAATCCACTTTGGCTCCAAAGAGGATATGAAAACGCTGGCCGGCGAACGCGTGGCTGAGCTGAAAACCCGCGGTTATGACAATGCGGGCCTGTACGATCCGGCCGGTGTCGGCGGCACCCACGTCATGTACGTGTTGCACCACGCCGACAAACCGAATCTATACCATGGCCTGCCGGAGAATCCGGAGATCAGCCAGACCGTCAAGTTCTGGAAAGGCATCTGGAAACCGCTGGCGGCCGTCGGCTTCGCCGCGACCTTCGCAGCCAGTATCTTCCACTACGTCGGCGTCGGTCCGAACCGCGCGGAAGAGGAAGAGGACAACCTGCATGAAGAGAAAGACGAGGTGCGCAAATGAAAAGACGTGACACCATCGTGCGCTACACGGCGCCGGAACGCATCAACCACTGGGTCACCGCCTTCTGCTTCGTCCTGGCGGCGGTGAGCGGGTTAGGCTTTTTCTTCCCGTCCTTTAACTGGCTGATGCATATCCTCGGCACACCGCAGCTGGCGAGAATTCTCCACCCGTTCGTCGGGGTGGTAATGTTCGCGTCGTTTATCATCATGTTTTTCCGTTACTGGCATCACAACCTAATCAATCGGGATGATATCTTTTGGGCGAAGAATATTCGTAAGATCGTCGTCAACGAGGAGGTGGGCGATACCGGGCGCTATAACTTCGGCCAGAAATGCGTGTTCTGGGCGGCGATTATTTTGCTGGTACTGCTGCTGGTGAGCGGTGTGATCATCTGGCGTCCGTATTTTGCGCCGGCTTTCTCAATCCCGGTGATCCGATTTGCGCTGATGCTGCATTCATTTGCCGCAGTGGCGTTAATTGTGGTTATCATGGTGCATATCTACGCCGCCCTCTGGGTGAAAGGCACCATTACCGCGATGGTGGAAGGCTGGGTTACCAAAACGTGGGCGAAGAAACATCACCCGCGCTGGTACCGAGAGGTCCGCCAGAAACAGGAAAAGTCATCTGAATGAGTATTCGCATAATCCCGCAAGACGAGCTGGGTTCGAGCGAGAAACGCACGGCGGAAGCAATTCCGCCGTTACTGTTCCCCAGGCTGAAAAATCTGTATAACCGCCGCGCTGAACGCTTGCGCGAGCTGGCCGCTGATAACCCGCTGGGCGATTACCTGCGCTTTGCCGCGCTGATTGCCCATGCCCAGGAAGTGGTGCTGTACGACCATCCGCTGCAGATGGATCTCACCGCCCGCATTAAAGCGGCCAGCGAACAGGGTAAACCGCCGCTGGATATCCACGTTCTGCCGCGCGACAAGCACTGGCACAAGCTGCTGCACTCGCTGATTGCCGAGCTGAAGCCGGAGATGAGCGGCCCGGCGCTGGCGGTCATTGAGAATCTGGAAAAAGCCTCTGAGCAGGAGCTGGAGCAGATGGCCAGCGCGCTGTTTGTTTCCGATTTCGCCTCCGTCAGTAGCGACAAAGCGCCGTTTATCTGGGCCGCGCTGTCGCTCTACTGGGCGCAGATGGCCAGTCTGATCCCAGGAAAAGCGCGCGCCGAATACGGCGAACAGCGCCAGTTCTGCCCGGTGTGCGGCTCGATGCCGGTCTCCAGCATCGTGCAAATCGGCACCACTCAGGGGCTGCGCTATCTGCACTGCAACCTGTGCGAAACTGAGTGGCACGTAGTACGCGTCAAGTGCAGCAACTGTGAACAGAGCCGTGACCTGCACTACTGGTCGCTGGACAACGAGCAGGCAGCGGTGAAAGCCGAAAGCTGTGGCGATTGCGGAACCTACCTGAAGATTATGTATCAGGAGAAGGATCCGAAAGTCGAAGCCGTCGCCGACGATTTGGCCTCCCTGGTGCTCGACGCCCGCATGGAGCAGGAAGGCTTCGCCAGAAGCTCAATTAACCCGTTCATGTTCCCCGGCGAAGGGGAGTAAGTTCTGCGGTGTGATTTCGGGCGGCTCTTGTCGCCCGTATTACTTCTTGCGACACGAGCGCGGGCAGGGATTATTCACCCGAGTCACTGACTTTTATCAGTGGCCAGCCTTTGGCTGGAGAGAGTCGTTTCAGACGAGTTTGTCGCTCATTTGTCGTCCTCTGCTACTCGAATTATTCAGGGTGTAGTTCGTACGGCGTGACCACGCCAGGAATGCCGGCAAAATCCCTCGTATTTCGCGTAATCAGTTCCAGACGATGGAGTTGCGCCGTCGCCAGAATGATGGCATCTGGCAGCTTAAGCTTATACTCCTGCCGCAGAGCAACGCTTCGCTCTGCAATATCCTGCGAGATGTTGATGATATTAAAAGCGCTTAGCGCCATTCGCGTGCGCTGCTCCTGGTGATATTTTTTTGCGCCAACCATCACCTCCATCCAGGTAATCAGACTGATCGCATTCTGCGGTGGCCTGGCCTCCAGCGCTTGTTTGGCTTCGCGACGCCCGCTAAATAAATCAATAAGAATGTTGGTATCAAAAAGCGCAGATCCGCAGGTCATTACCACTCCTTGCGTAGCTGACGTTGATATTCCATGCCATCTTCTTCGCAGTCTTGCCACAGGCCCAGCGCACTGGAGATGATATCTTTAGCTTGATCTTGTTTCTCCAGATATTGTTCAACCGCTTCACGTAACAGTTCCGCTCGCGGAATGTTACGCTGCACTTTAAGGTCATCGAGACGTTGAATGACATCGTCTGATAAATCGAGAAGAATTCTGCCCATATCCCTTTCAGCCATCATGCTCATATATACCTCCAGTATATCACCAGCGATGAAATTATGAGCAATCTACAGCTTTTGAAATCGGAAACAAAAAGGATTTTGCCAGATAAACGCATTTTTGCGAGCCGCTTTCCATAATGCACAAGCGATTTTAACAGGCCTGTCTTTTCGCCATAATCCAGGCTATAACACTGGATATTAAAACAGTAAAAGGAACTACATATGGCGCTGGAAAAAGGAATTGCTTCGCTGGTTGAGGCATTTATTGCGGCAGGTCGTCCGTCATCACGCGATCAACATATTGATGACAGGAGGGCCGGCTATATCGCCAGCGCGGTCCTCGCCGGGGAGACGGAAACGCGAGTGCGGGTGGAGGATATCACGCTGGAGGGGATGAACTTCCGCGTCGTTTCACCGTCCACGGCCAGCGGCTTGTTGCCGACGCTTATCTACTACCACGGCGGCTGTTTTGTCAGCGGCGGCTTTGCCACCCATGACAATCAATTGCGCCAGCTTGCCTGGTTCAGTGGGTGCCGGGTGATCGCCGTGCAATATCGCCTGGCCCCGGAGTACCCTTTTCCGGCGGCGCACGATGATGCGGAACGAGGCGCCAACATTATCCATCGGTATGCGCAGCGGCTTGGCGTTGACGCCGCGCGCGTCACGCTGGCCGGCGACAGCGCCGGCGGCCACCTCACCCTGGTCACGGCTCTGCGCCTGAAAGCGGCGGGAGCATGGCAACCTGCGCAGCTTATCCTGATTTACCCGATGCTCGACGCTACCGCCAGCATGGCAAGCTACGCCAGCAACGGCGAGGATTACATCATTACCCGGGACACGCTGCTTAGCGGCTACGAAATGTATTTAGCGGCCACACCCGCTACCCATCCGGAAGCCAGTCTGCTCTGGCGCGACGATTTTCACGGGCTGCCACCGGTACACATTCTGACGGCGGAGTTCGATCCTTTACGTGATGAGGGCGAAGCGCTGTACCGACGACTGACAGAGCAAGGGGTGGCGAGTTCCTGTCAGCGCTATCTGGGGGTGATCCACGGCTTCTTTCAGTTGGGAGGCATCAGCCAGGCCGCACGAAATGCCATGCGGGATATCGCCTGGCGTGTGGCATCGCCAGGACTATAACTGCCCCAGGCGCTTACTCTTCCTCGTTGCCGCCCTCTTCGTACGAGCCAAAGGGCTTCGCCGGCAGCACGATGTAGATCCCCTCGAAAACGGCGCCCTGTTTATCGTCGCCAAAAAGCTCCACCTGCATTTGCACGCGGGCTTTACGTCCGCGCGCCAGGCGGTCGAGGTCGCCGCTCAGCGATCCCAGGTCGGCGATGGCGCTGGGGCGGCCGCTAATGGGCTGACTGTAACGGATATGCGCATCCGCCAGAATAATGGTGCCTCCCAGGTGCCGCTCGCGCAGCATCAACCAGATAAGCCCCCATCCGGTTAAGGTAGCGAGCGAAAACAGGCTGCCGGCAAACAGCGTATGGTGCGGATTCTGGTTCCCCGCCTCCGGCATGGTGGTAATAAATTTCTGCCCGGTGTACTGCTGAATGCGTACGCCCATTTTTTCACTCAGCGGGATATGCTGATACCACGCCTGCTGGAGCTGTGCGCACCAGTCGCCACGGTGCAAAATATCGTCCAGCGACGCGATCGGTTTAATCATCAGAAAATGACGGATCGGCGTGGTGGTCGGGGTAGTGATCTCCCCCTGGTTCACAAAGCCAAGCTTGGCGAAAAACTCCACCGCATCTTCGCGCGCGCTACAGGTAACCCGTTTCACCCCTTCCTGGCGCGCGACGGACTCCAGGGTCATCGCCATCAGCGTCCCCAGCCCTTTATCCTGCACCGAGGGATGAACGGCCATAAAGCGAATAGAAGCTTCATTCTCCGCATTGATATATAGCCGGCCGACGGCAACCAGATTACCCTCTTCATCCACGACCATCTGATGATGCGCCATCGCATCCCAGGCGTCGCGTTCCGATCCTTTAGGCTGATGCAGCGGCTTACGCAGCATCTCCCAGCGGAACTGGTAGTAGCTCTCTAACTCTTCTGCTGTTTGCGGTACACGAAGGTGATACATAGTCGTACTCTCTTTTGTTACCCGCAGCCTGCCCGGAAGCTGGGTCATACCTGCAACCAAAAGGTCACGGGACCATCATTGACCAAAGAAACCTGCATATCTGCAGCGAATCTTCCGGTCTGGGTGTGCATTTCCTGCTGGCGACAGCGGGCGACGAAATACTCATACAGCGCCTCAGCGCGGTCAGGGGCCGCGCCTTTCGAGAAGCTCGGTCGCATCCCCCGCTCGGTATCCGCCGCCAGCGTAAATTGCGAAACCACCAGCACGCTGCCGCCCGCCTGTTGAACATTCAGGTTCATTTTCCCTTCCGCATCGCTGAAGATGCGGTAGCCCAGCACGCGCTCACAGAGGCGATTCGCCTTTTGTTCATCATCGTCTTTCTCGACGCCCAGCAGCACCAGAAGCCCCGGGCCAATTTCGCCCGTCACTTCGTCCGCCACGGTAACGCTTGCACGGGATACGCGTTGAATTAATGCAATCATGGTTGTTCTGTTTCTTCTGTTTTAAGTTTGCGGTATTCACCGAGAGTGACAGTAATTTCAGCGCCAAGCAAGACGATACACCACGTCCAGTACACCCAAACGAATAAAATAGGTACGACGGCAATGACGCCATAAATCAACTGATATGACGGGAACGCAGTGATATATAAAGCAAAAGCTTTCTTCCCCGCCTCAAAGAGTAGCGCCGCGACCAAGGAACCGATTATCGCATCGCGGTTACGCACCTCGGCCGTCGGCACAATGCTGTAGAGCAGCCAGAATGCCACCCACGATAAAATGAGCGGAAAAATACGCAGCACATCGTCAATCACGCTATTCAGATCGCTGGCCCAGCGTAGCGACAGAAGATAGGAGCTAATCGCCAGGCTCGCCCCCGCCAGCAGCGGCCCCAGCGTGAGGATCATCCAATAGACGGCAAAGGAGTAGGTTTTTGGTCGGGTTCGGGTACTGCGCCAAATGGTATTCAGTGCGCTATCAATGGAATACATCAGCAACAGCGAGGTTACAATCAGGCCGAAAGCCCCCACGGCGGTCATCCGGCTGGAGTTAGCCACAAACTGTTCAATGTAGCCCTGAATCACATCCCCGGTAGCCGGAATAAAATTCGCAAAGATAAAATGACGAATCTGGATGCTGACATCAGAAAACATCGGAAATGCCGCGAACAGCGCGAAAACGACGGCAATAAGCGGCACAAGGGAGAGTAACGACACATAGGCAAGATTACCCGCCAGAGTCGTCATATTATCTTCATCAATACGCCGCCACAGCAGCTTTAGCCAGGAAATCAGCGGACGCATACGACGAGTGGCTTTTTGATGAACGGTTTTTAGCATAGCTGTTTGGCAAAATAGTTGGGAATGGTCTCCTTCCCGGTCACCAGAATACTGGTGATACCCAACTGATTAGCCCCCGCGATATTATCGGCGTTATCGTCGAAAAAGACGGCATTGTCAGCGGAGAAGCCTTCTGATTCGAGGACACTCTGGTAGATCCGCGCTTCAGGTTTACGCATCCCCATCTCCTGAGAAAGATAGATATGGTCGGCAACAGCGCGTATCTCTGGATATTCATCCGGCCAGAAGGTGGTATGCAGACGGTTAGTATTGGAAAGGACCACCACACGATGCCCCTGCTCGCGTAATTTTTGCATAATGGCGGTCACTTCCGGGCGCAGGGCCACAAATACCGCCTGCCAACCGTGGGAAAACTGCTCGTAGCTAAGCGACATGTTCATTTCATGACACATCGCCGCCGCAAAATCTTCATCGCTGATTTCGCCGCGCTCGTGCTGGTGAAACGCCTCCCCCATAGTGAAATGCTGCTTCAGCGTTGCAAGAGGGATACGCGTTAAATCACTCCACGTCCCGAGCACACGGTTGAAGTCAATATCGACAATCACATTACCTAAATCAAAGATATAGAGCATGGTCCTCTCCTTTTGTACCGTGGAAAATTAACTGTAGCGGGAAAGGAGAGGTTTGACTATTCAAGAGTACTGGCTGAATATTCCCCAGCGCCCCTGAAGCTGAGGAATATCGCTTAACAGCAAGGCGGGGCTAGACCTCTTCCTGAGCAAGAATAATTTCTGTCTGATTTTCATCCAGCCACGATTTTAACCCGCCTGACGGGTACTCATCGGTAAACAGCGCAGTCACCTGCGCGACGTTACCAATCTCCACGGCAGCAGAAGCGTGATATTTAGTATGATCGGCGGCGAGAAGAATTTGCCTCGAGTGCGCCATCATCGTTTTCACCACGCTGGCTTCGTTGACATCAAACTCCAGCAGTGCGCCATCGCTTTCAATGGCCCCGACGCTTGTCACCAGATAATCAGCCCGAAAGTCAGCCACAAACGCCGTCGCGGAAGGGCCGATGATTCCGCTATTGTGCGGACGCAGCGTACCGCCGGGCACCATGACCTCGAAGCGTGGGTTGTTATAAAGAATATGCGCCACCCGCAGACTGTTGGTGATGATGCGCAAATGGTTATGGTTTAACAACGCCCGCGCCACCTGCTCAACGGTGGTGCCGATGGTAATAAATACCGTTGAACCATCCGGAATATAGTCAGCCACCGCTTCCGCGATGGCTTTTTTCTCTTCCGTCCAGGAGACTTCACGCTGTTCGAACGCCGTATTGACCACGCTCGACGCTCTGCCCGCCCCGCCGTGGTGACGCGTAATCAATCCCTGCTCGCTGAGTTTACGAATATCGCGACGCACGGTCTGCGTAGACACGTCCAGCAGGCTGGCCAGTTCATCAATATTCATATAACCGCGCTCGCTAATCAGCATAAGCAGCTGATCGTGCCGCGGGTTACCGGTCAGTTCGGTAAGACTCATGAAATTTCCTCGAAAAACCATTGCCCTGGCATTTTATACAAAAAGTGACAGAAAAGATCGGGTTTGATCACAGTCAGGAATACCGGCGCGTCCTCCCGGTCGCGTACATTTCAGCGCAGCGACTCCGCTTGCAAACCTGACGGCCTCTGCCGGGGCGTTTCCGGAAGCCAGGCTGAAGGCCAGTGCGCCGTGAAAAACATCACCGGCCCCCGTGGTATCAACAACGTCAACTGAGAATCCTGGCTGATGTCGCAACACACTATGTGCAATCCAATTGCAGCCCTTGCTCCCTCGTGTCACATACACATGACCATTTGTGAGCGTTTGTGCTTGCCTCAATCCAGCTTCAGGCTCTTTCAGCCCGGTCAAACGCACCAGACCCGGCTCGGAAAAAGCAGCATGATCGCTCAGCGCCACCAGCTCGCTGATATCCTGTGGCGTGACGTCGCCATCCAGCACCGTCATGACGCCCGCTCGACGCGCCAGCGTGAACGCCTTTTTTGCCCCCTCATGCCAGCGAACATCCGCCAGTACCACATCCCACTGGGAAAAATCGATCTCATTCAGCCAATCAGCATCTGGCAATAAATCCGGGCTGGGATAGTTAACGATAATCCGCTCCCCCTGCGCATCAACCATAATCGCCGATTGTGAAGAGTCTGCCCCCACGTAGCGCCGGGTGTAGCGAGTATTTACCCCCAGGGATTCCAGCTCCGCCAGCAGACTGTTTCCGGTATCGTCATCACCCACGCGGCCAATAAAGTCCACCTGCGCACCCAGCTTTGCCGCGGCCACTGCCGCAGTGGCCGCCGGCCCACCGCCCACTTCCGTATAGCGTTTCGCCACATATTTACCTCCTTCAGTCGGTAAACCTTCAACGTAATAGATGCGATCCATCACGGTAATACCCACACAAGCAACACGAATCATGGTCATTCCTTAGGCGTTTCAAGATGGGATCATTTTAATTTCACAAAATGTTTAAAAAGTGACGGCTGTCAATTTTTTGACCATAAATTACAAATACGATCAAAAACAGACATCAACAATAGACCTTAAATGACAAAAAATGACATCCACGTCTCAGGAGAACGTTATGGCAGTTATAGCATTTATCGGATTAGGTCAGATGGGTTCACCCATGGCGAGCAACTTGCTCAAGCAGGGTCATCAACTCAGCGTCTTTGACGTTAACCCGGATGCCGTACAGCGCCTGGTGGAGAAAGGCGCGCAGCCAGCCAGTAGCCCGGCTCAGGCAGCAAACGGCGCGGAGTTTGTCATCACGATGCTGCCAAATGGCGATTTGGTGCGCAGCGTGTTGTTCGGCGCTCAAGGGATCTGCGAGAGCCTTTCCCCGCAAGCGCTGGTGATTGATATGTCGACTATTCACCCGCTGCAAACCGACAAACTGATTACCGATATGCGCGCCAAAGGCTTCGACATGATGGATTGCCCGGTCGGGCGCACTTCAGATCACGCCGTCGCGGGGACATTGCTGCTGCTGGCGGGTGGAACGGCAGAACAGGTAGAGCAGGCGACACCGGTGTTAATGGCGATGGGTAATGAACTCATCAATGCAGGCGGGCCGGGCATGGGTATCCGTGTAAAGCTTATCAACAACTACATGAGCATCGCGCTGAATGCCCTCTCCGCCGAAGCCGCCGTATTGTGCGAAGCGCTAGGGCTCTCCTTCGATGTGGCCTTAAAAGTGATGAGCGGTACCCCCGCCGGAAAAGGCCATTTCACCACCTCCTGGCCAAACAAAGTGCTGAAAGGCGATCTTTCCCCCGCTTTCATGATCGATTTAGCCCACAAAGATCTGGGCATCGCGCTGGATGTTGCCAACCAGCTGCATGTGCCGATGCCGCTCGGTGCCGCTTCTCGCGAAGTTTATAACCAGGCGCGCGCTGCAGGTCGTGGCCGGGAAGACTGGAGCGCCATTCTTGAGCAGGTTCGCGCATCTGCCGGACTGAACAATCAACATTGATAAGTAAAAGGACTGAGGACTGAACAATGACGAAGTACACCCTGAAAGATATAACCCGAGCTTCCGGCGGTTTTGCCATGCTGGCCGTCGATCAACGCGAAGCCATGCGCTTAATGTTTGCCGCAGCGGGGGCGAAATCCCCGGTCAGCGACAGCGTGCTGACCGATTTCAAAGTGAATGCGGCGAAGATTCTTTCTCCTTATGCCTCGGCCATTCTGGTCGATCAGCAATTCTGTTACCGCCAGGTGGTGGAGCAAAACGCCGTGGCCAAAAGCTGCGCCATGATTGTCGCCGCCGACGAGTTTATTCCCGGCAACGGCATCCCCGTTGATAGCGTGGTGATTGATAAAAATATCGATCCGCAGGCCGTGAAGCAGGACGGTGCCAAAGCATTAAAACTGCTGGTGCTGTGGCGCAGCGATGAAGATGCCCAGCAGCGTCTGGACATGGTGAAAGAGTTCAACGAGCTATGTCACTCCAGTGGCCTGCTGAGCATTATCGAACCGGTAGTACGTCCGCCGCGTCGTGGCGATAAGTTCGATCGCGAGCAGGCCATTATCGATGCCGCTAAAGAGCTGGGCGACAGCGGTGCCGATCTCTACAAAGTCGAAATGCCGCTGTACGGCAAGGGCTCTGCGCAAGAGCTACTCACCGCCTCACAACGCCTGAATGAAAACATCAGCATGCCGTGGGTCATTCTCTCCTCTGGTGTCGATGAAAAACTGTTTCCTCGCGCGGTCAGCGTTGCAATGACCGCTGGCGCATCAGGCTTCCTGGCGGGGCGTGCGGTCTGGTCATCGGTTGTGGGGCTGCCGGATACCGAGCTGATGCTGCGCGATGTTTCTGCACCGAAGTTGCAGCGTTTGGGCGATATCGTCGACGAAATGATGGCCCGTCGCCGTTAATACGAGGATCGAAGAATGAAATGGTTTAACACCCTGAGCCACAACCGCTGGCTGGAACAGGAAACCGACCGCATTTTTAACTTTGGCAAGAACGCTGCGGTACCGACCGGATTTGGCTGGCTGGGAAATAGTGGTCAGGTCAGAACGGATATGGGAACGCATCTGTGGATCACAGCCCGCATGCTGCACGTCTACTCCGTTGCCGCATCCATGGGTCGCCCTGGTGCATATCAGTTAGTCAGTCACGGGATCAACGCTCTGAACGGCGCATTGTGTGATAAACGCTACGGCGGCTGGTACGCCTGCGTCAATGACGAAGGCGTGATGGATGCCTCCAAGCAGGGCTATCAGCATTTCTTTGTGTTGCTTGGCGCGGCAAGTGCGGTCACGACCGGTCATCCACAGGCCAGGCAACTGCTCGATGACGCTATCGAAGTGATTGAAAAATACTTCTGGAGTGAAGATGAGCAGATGTGCCTTGAGTCCTGGGACGAAGCCTTCAGCCAGACGGAAGATTATCGCGGTGGCAACGCCAACATGCACGCAGTTGAAGCCTTCCTGATCGTTTACGACGTCACTCATGATCGTAAATGGCTGGATCGGGCGCTACGCATCGCGTCGGTGATTATTCACGACGTGGCCCGCAGCGGTGAGTATCGCGTTAACGAGCACTTCGATTCGCAGTGGAACCCTATCCGCGATTACAACAAAGACAACCCAGCGCATCGCTTCCGCGCCTACGGCGGCACTCCGGGCCACTGGATCGAGTGGGGCAGATTGATGCTGCATCTGCACGCCGCGCTGGAAGCTCGCTTCGAAACGCCACCAGCCTGGCTGCTGGAAGATGCCAAAGGCCTGTTCCATGCCACTATCCGTGATGCCTGGGCACCGGACGGCGCGGACGGTTTTGTCTACTCGGTAGACTGGGATGGTAAGCCTATCGTCCGCGAGAGAGTGCGTTGGCCAATAGTCGAAGCGATGGGCACCGCCTACGCCCTGTACACCCTCACCGGCGATAGCCAGTACGAAGCCTGGTATCAGAAATGGTGGGATTACTGCATCACTTATCTGATGGACTACGAGACAGGGTCATGGTGGCAGGAGCTGGACACCGATAACAAAGTGACCACCAAAGTCTGGGACGGCAAGCAGGATATTTACCACCTGCTGCACTGTCTGGTCATCCCACGTTTGCCGCTGGCCCCAGGGCTGGCTCCGGCTGTTGCTGCTGGTCTTCTGGATATCAACGCAAAATAGGTCATAAGGATAGCAACCATGCACAGCGGCGGAAAAACCATTCAACTTCAGGCCGGACACTATCAGGCAAAAATCGTCACGGTTGGCGCGGGACTGGCGGAACTGACGCACCATGGACGTCACGTTGTTATTCCGCACAAGCCTGAAGAGATGCCGCTGGCGCATCTGGGGAAAATATTGGTTCCCTGGCCTAATCGCATAGCAAACGGCTGCTATCAGCATAACGGCAAGGCATTTCAGCTTGCCGTTAATGACCTTGCTTCGCAGTGCGCGATTCATGGCCTTTTAGCCTGGCGGGATTGGCAGATTAACCAGCAGTCGGCATCGGAAGCGTCGCTGATGATTTTTCTGCCACCTTCTTACGGCTATCCCTTTTCGCTGCTTGTCGAAGTCATGTACCGCCTGGACGCCATAGGCGGTCTGCATGTTTCTATCAGCACGCTCAATATCGGCGATCAACCAGCCCCTTACGGTTCCGGCGCGCATCCCTATTTAACCTGCGATCTTGAGAAAATAGATAGCTGTACGCTAACCCTTCCGGCAGACGAGGTATTGAGCATTGATACCCAGGAATTGCATCGCGTTGAGCACACAGAGCTAAATTTCACCACGCCACGCCCTATCGCGGCGACGCAGATCGATCACACCTTTAAAACGACAGCGCCGGACGATGAGTGGGAAGTCAGGATGTTCAGCGCAGCAAAAAATATGACGACGTTTCTACGCTGCGACCAGCCCTGGCTGCAGGTTTACAGCGGCGAGAAATTAAATCGTCTGGGACTTGCCGTAGAACCCATGACCTGCCCGCCTGATGCTTTTAATTCCGGCATCAGTCTTATCTCTCTGGCTCCCGGAGAGATGCATCGGCTGCACTTTTTGATTGGCGCTGAATAACGCCGCCCCGGACAAAAATTACCGAATTACCCTATATCTACGGAGACGAAAATGAATTCGTTACAACAACGGTCAAGCGCATTAGAACTCACAACCCTACGGGATGGCTTTGCGCTAACGTATCAACAGCGCCTGATTCTGCGCCATACCTCGCAAACCCCTTGCCTGTGGATTGGCACCGGCGTCGCGGATATTGATATGTTTCGCGGCAACTTCAGTATTAAAGACAAACTGAATGAAAAAATTGCTCTCACGAGTGCCACGGTCAGTGAATCGTCTGACGGCTGGCGGGTCGATTTCAGCAGCGGCACCACCATCAACGCGACCCTGAAAATCTCCACCGATGAACAGGGCCGCCTGAAACTGGACCTGCAAAACGACGATCTGAGCCACAATCGCATCTGGCTGCGGCTGGCCGCTAACCCGGCCGATCATATCTACGGCTGCGGTGAACAGTTCTCTTACTTTGATTTACGCGGCAAGCCGTTCCCACTGTGGACCAGCGAACAGGGCGTAGGTCGTAATAAAAATAGCTATGTCACCTGGCAGGCGGACTGCAAAGAGAACGCGGGCGGCGACTATTACTGGACCTTCTTCCCGCAACCAACCTTTGTCAGCACTCAAAAATACTACTGCCACGTTGATAACAGCTGCTACATGAATTTCGACTTTAGCGCACCGGAGTATCACGAACTGGCGCTGTGGGAAGACAAAACCACCCTGCGCTTTGAGTGCGCCGACACCTATATTTCCCTGCTGGAAAAACTGACCGCGCTGTTAGGCCGCCAGCCAGAGCTGCCGGACTGGATTTACGACGGCGTCACGCTAGGTATTCAGGGCGGCACCGAGGTTTGCCAGAACAAACTGGACACCATGCGCAACGCGGGCGTGAAGGTGAACGGCATCTGGGCGCAGGACTGGTCCGGGATCCGTATGACCTCCTTTGGCAAGCGCGTGATGTGGAACTGGAAGTGGAACAGCGACAACTACCCACAGCTGGATAGCCGTATTAAGCAGTGGAAAGAAGAAGGCGTGCAGTTCCTCTCGTATATCAACCCGTACGTTGCCAGCGATAAAGATCTCTGCGCCGAAGCGGCAGAACGCGGCTATCTGGCAAAAGATGCCGCTGGCGGTGACTACCTGGTTGAGTTCGGCGAGTTTTACGGCGGCGTGGTCGATCTGACTAACCCGGAAGCCTACGATTGGTTCAAAGAAGTCATCAAGAAGAACATGATTGAGCTTGGTTGCGGCGGCTGGATGGCAGATTTTGGTGAATACCTGCCGACCGATACGTATCTGCACAACGGCGTCAGCGCCGAGATCATGCACAACGCCTGGCCTGCGCTGTGGGCGAAATGTAACTACGAGGCGCTACAGGAGACCGGCAAGCTCGGCGAGATCCTGTTCTTTATGCGTGCGGGTTACACCGGCAGCCAGAAGTACTCCACCATGATGTGGGCGGGCGACCAAAACGTGGACTGGAGCCTTGATGATGGCCTCGCTTCGGTCGTCCCTGCGGCGCTGTCGCTGGCGATGACCGGCCACGGCCTGCACCACAGCGATATCGGCGGCTACACAACCCTGTTTGAGATGAAGCGCACGAAAGAGCTGCTGCTGCGCTGGTGCGACTTCAGCGCCTTCACCCCGATGATGCGCACCCACGAAGGTAACCGCCCTGGCGATAACTGGCAGTTTGATGGCGATGCAGAGACTATCGCCCACTTTGCCCGTATGACCACCGTCTTCACCACCCTGAAACCGTATCTCAAACAAGCCGTTGCGCAGAACGCCGCCTCCGGCCTGCCGGTGATGCGCCCGCTGTTCCTGCACTACGAAGACGATGCGACAACCTACACCCTGAAATATCAGTACCTGCTGGGGCAAGATCTACTGGTTGCACCGGTTCACGAGCAGGGTAAATGCGACTGGACGCTGTATTTGCCAGAAGACAGCTGGGTCAACGTCTGGACCGGTGAAACTCACCAGGGTGGCGAAATTACCGTCGATGCACCCATTGGCCAGCCTCCCGTCTTCTATCGCGCGAAGAGCGAGTGGGCATCACTGTTTGCCACTTTACGCCACATCTAATACGGCTCGCCCGCGGGGAGACTCGCGGGCAAACGGAGAATAACAATGAGTCAAAATTCAGCTAATCCGGCAACCCTACTCTTGCCTTTTAAAGAAAAACTCGCCTATGGGCTGGGTGATTTAGGTTCCAATATCCTGCTGGACATTGGCACGCTCTATTTACTCAAATTTTATACCGATGTCCTTGGTTTACCGGGAACTTACGGCGGTATTATTTTCCTTATCGCCAAGTTTTTTACCGCATTTACCGATATGGGCACCGGGATTATGCTCGATTCGCGGCGTAAAATCGGTCCAAAAGGTAAATTCCGTCCATTCCTGATTTACGCAGCTTTCCCGGTTACGCTTCTGGCTATCGCTAACTTTGTCGGCACGCCGTTTGAAATCACCGGCAAAACGGTGATGGCGACGGTGCTATTTATGCTGTACGGACTGTTCTTCAGCATGATGAACTGCTCTTATGGCGCGATGGTACCCGCGATAACGAAAAACCCGGATGAGCGCGCTTCGCTTGCCGCCTGGCGTCAGGGCGGCGCGACGCTCGGCCTGCTGCTGTGCACCGTCGGCTTTGTGCCAGTGATGAACCTGATCGAAGGCAACTCGCAACTGGGTTATATCTTCGCCGCCACGCTGTTCTCCCTGTTCGGCCTGCTGTTTATGTGGCTGTGCTATGCGGGAGTTAAAGAGCGCTACGTCGAAGTTAAGCCCGTTGATGCGGCGCAAAAGCCGGGGTTACTGCAATCCTTCCGCGCCATCGCTGGCAACCGCCCGCTGTTTATTCTGTGCATTGCCAATCTCTGTACGCTCGGCGCGTTTAACGTCAAGCTAGCGATTCAGGTCTATTACACCCAGTACGTCCTGAATGACCCCATCCTCCTCTCCTGGATGGGATTTTTCAGCATGGGCTGTATCTTTATTGGCGTCTTTTTAATGCCCATGATGGTCAGACGCTTTGGTAAGAAGAAGGTTTATATCGGCGGCCTGCTGATTTGGATTGCGGGCGATCTACTCAACTACTTCTTTGGCGGCGGGTCGGTCAGTTTTGTTGCTTTCTCCTGTCTGGCCTTCTTTGGTTCGGCGTTCGTCAACAGCCTGAACTGGGCGCTG
Source organism: Klebsiella africana (assembly GCF_020526085.1). Classification (NCBI taxonomy): domain Bacteria; kingdom Pseudomonadati; phylum Pseudomonadota; class Gammaproteobacteria; order Enterobacterales; family Enterobacteriaceae; genus Klebsiella; species Klebsiella africana. Next base: position 5,168,251 of record NZ_CP084874.1, read on the forward strand.
GTCTCCGACACGGTGGAATATGGTGAATGGCGCACCGGCGTGCGTTCTGAAGGTACTGTGTACACCGGATTTACCTTCTTCCGTAAAGTGTCGCAGGCGCTGGCTGGCTTCTTCCCCGGCTGGATGCTGACCCAGATTGGCTATGTGCCCAACGTGGTGCAATCGGCGGGTACCGTCGAAGGCTTACGCCAGCTGATTTTTATTTATCCGTGCGCGCTAGCGGTGATCACCATCGTGGCGATGGGCTGTTTCTACAACCTTAACGAGAAGATGTATGTCCGTATCGTTGAAGAGATAGAAGCCCGTAAACAACCTGTCTGATAATAATAATGAATAGCGCCCTACGGGGCGTTATTGAGGAGCGATTATGTCTGACCATGATCCGCTAACGCTAAAACTGAGCCTACGGGAAAAATGCGCCTATGGCGTGGGTGACTTCGGCTCAAATTTGATGCTGTGTATCGGCACGCTGTATCTGCTTAAATTTTATACCGATGAACTAGGGATGCCTGCATATTACGGCGGGATCATCTTTCTGGTAGCGAAGTTCTTCACTGCCTTCACCGATATGCTGACCGGCATATTACTGGACTCGCGGCGTAATATCGGCGCAAAGGGGAAATTCAGGCCTTTTATTCTGTATGCCTCATTCCCCGTCGCGCTGGTCGCCACAGCGCAGTTTTTAGCGACAGATTTTACGCTAACGGTGAAAACGGGGCTGGCGACGGTGCTGTTTATGTTGTTCGGTCTGTTCTATAGCCTGATGAACTGCTCTTACGGGGCGATGGTTCCCGCCATCACTAAAAACCCGCACCAGCGCGCAGAACTCGCCGCGTGGCGACAGGGCGGCGCAACCCTGGGCCTGCTGCTGTGTACCGTTGGCTTTATGCCCATTCAGGCGCTTTTTACAAGTTCACCTTCGCTTGGCTATCTGATTGCTGCGCTGATCTTCTCCGTTTGCGGGTTATTCAGCATGTGGTGGTGCTTTAGCGGGGTGAAAGAGCGCTATATTGAAATCGTACCGGATCATCATAAACCCAGTATTCTCAAGTCATTCTGCGCGATTTTCCGTAACCCTCCTCTGCTGGTGCTGTGTATTGCTAACCTGTGTACGCTGGCGGCATTTAACATCAAGCTGGCGATTCAGGTTTATTACACCCAGTACGTACTGAACGATATCCATCTGCTGTCATGGATGGGCTTTTTCAGTATGGGATGCATTCTGGTGGGTGTTTTTCTTGTCCCCACAACGGTGAAGCGCTTCGGTAAAAAGCAGGTTTACCTGGGTGGACTGGCATTGTGGGCCATAGGCGATGTGCTGAACTTTTTCTGGGGAAGTACATCATTTTTATTTGTGACGTTCTCCTGCATGGCCTTCTTTGGCACTGCCTTCGTTAACAGTCTGAACTGGGCGCTGGTTCCGGATACGGTTGATTACGGTGAGTGGAAAACGGGTATTCGTGCGGAAGGGTCGGTTTATACCGGTTATACCTTTTCACGAAAAATTTCCGCAGCGCTTGCTGGGTTCTTGCCAGGAATTATGCTGACGCAAATTGGTTATATCCCCAATGTTGCGCAAAGTGAAACTACGCTACTCGGTTTACGCCAGCTTATTTTCCTCTGGCCCTGCAGTCTGGCGATTATCGCGGCATTCACTATGGGCTTATTTTACAAGCTCAATGAAAGCCGTTTTGCTTTTATTATCGAGGAAATTGGCCAACGAAAAAAACAACACAACCCGGTATTGTGAATAACTAAAAGACCTCTTTTTTAATTATTGCCGCTCTATCCATTTTAATGGATAGCGGCTCCCCTACGTTAAAAAATGGATTTATTATGAAAAAAATAAACGCGATACTTCTGTTAACCTCTGTTATCTCTACCTCTGCGTTTGCTGGTGCTTATGTGGAAAATCGCGAGGCGTATAACCTTGCATCCGATCAGATGGAGGTCATGCTGCGCGTTGGCTATAACTTTGATATGGGCGCTGGCTTGATGCTCACCAACACCTATACTCTACAACGCAAAGATGAGTTAAAGCATGGCTATAACGAAATCGAAGGCTGGTATCCGCTATTCAGACCAACGGATAAATTAACGATTCAGCCGGGAGGGCTAATTACCGACAAGAGCATTGGCTCCAGCGGTGCGGTTTATCTGGATGTGAATTACAAATTTACCCCATGGTTTAATCTGACCGTGCGTAACCGCTATAATCACAATAACTACAGCTCAACTGACTTAAACGGTGAGCAAGATAATAATGATACCTACGAAGTAGGTACCTATTGGAATTTTATTATCACCGATAAATTCTCTTATACTTTTGAACCACACTATTTTACGCGGGTGAATGACTTTAATAGTAGCAACGGTAAAGACCATCACTGGGAAATTACCAATACCTTCAGGTATCGGATCAATCAAAACTGGCTGCCTTACTTTGAACTACGCTGGCTGGATCGCAATGTGGAGCCGTACCACCGGGAGCAAAACCAGATTCGCGCTGGGGTGAAGTATTTCTTTTAAGTTTTTTAGGCAAAAAAAAGCCGCTGATAATCAGCGGCTTTTTCATAGCAAGAAGCGTTAATTAATCTTCTTTAGAACCACGCATCGCGCGTTTACGGTCGTTCTCGGTCAGGTGACGTTTACGGATACGGATAGAGGTCGGAGTGACTTCTACCAGTTCGTCGTCATCGATGAACTCCAGAGCCTGTTCCAGGGTCATCTTAACCGGCGGAACCAGAACCGTGGCTTCGTCAGTACCGGACGCACGCATGTTGGTCAGTTTCTTACCGGTCAGGCAGTTTACGGTCAGGTCGTTAGAGCGGCTGTGAATACCGATGATCTGGCCTTCGTAAACTTCCGCACCGTGACCGAGGAACAGCTTACCGCGATCCTGCAGACCGAACAGCGCGAACGCTACCGCTTTACCCTGACCGTTGGAGATCAGCACGCCGTTGTTACGCTGGCCCACTTCGCCCGGACGAACGTCGTCGTAGTGGCTGAAGGTGGAGTACAGCAGACCGGTACCGGAGGTCATGGTCATGAACTCTGAACGGAAGCCGATCAGACCGCGGCTTGGGATCACGTAGTCGAGACGTACGCGGCCTTTACCGTCCGGATTCATGTTTTTCAGGTCGCCTTTACGCTCGCCCAGCGCCTGCATCACAGAACCCTGGTGCTGCTCTTCGACGTCCAGCGTCACGTTCTCGAACGGCTCTTGTTTACGGCCATCGATTTCACGGAAGATAACTTTCGGACGGGAAACCGCCATCTCGAAACCTTCACGACGCATGTTTTCAATCAGAACGGACAGGTGCAGTTCACCACGGCCGGAAACGCGGAACGCATCAGCGTCTTCGGTTTCTTCAACGCGCAGCGCCACGTTGTGTACCAGCTCTTTGTTCAGGCGGTCCAGGATCTGGCGAGAGGTAACGAACTTACCTTCTTTACCGCAGAACGGAGAGGTGTTGACGTTGAAGAACATGGAAACGGTCGGCTCATCAACGGACAGGGCCGGCAGCGCTTCGACATTCTGCGGGTCGCAGATGGTGTCGGAGATGTTCAGCTCGCCCAAACCGGTGATCGCGATGATGTCGCCAGCTTCAGCTACGTCGCTCTCGATACGCTCCAGACCCAGGTGAGTCAGCACTTTACCGACTTTACCGTTACGGGTTTTGCCTTCGCTATCGATGATAGTGACCTGCTGGTTCGGCTTCACTTTACCGCGTTTGATGCGGCCGATGCCGATGACGCCAACGTAGTTGTTGTAGTCCAGCTGGGAGATCTGCATCTGCAGCGGGCCGTCAAGGTCAACGTCCGGCGCCGGCACGCGATCGACAATCGCCTGGTACAGCGGGGTCATGTCGTCAGCCATGTCTTCGTGGTCCAGACCCGCGATACCGTTCAGCGCGGACGCGTAAACGATCGGGAAGTCCAGCTGTTCGTCGGTCGCGTCGAGGTTAACGAACAGGTCGAACACCTGATCGACAACCCAGTCCGGACGCGCGCCCGGGCGGTCAACTTTGTTAATGACCACGATCGGCTTCAGACCGTGGGCAAAAGCTTTTTTGGTCACGAAGCGCGTTTGCGGCATCGGGCCATCAAAGGCATCTACCACCAGCAGCACAGAGTCAACCATGGACATAACACGCTCAACTTCACCTCCGAAGTCGGCGTGCCCTGGGGTATCAACGATGTTGATACGGTAATCATTCCATTTGATTGCGGTGTTTTTCGCGAGGATGGTAATCCCACGCTCTTTCTCCAAATCGTTGGAGTCCATCACACGTTCTTGTGCTTCAGTACGTGCGTCGAACGTACCGGATTGCTGTAGCAGCTTGTCAACCAGGGTAGTTTTACCATGGTCAACGTGCGCGATGATGGCGATATTACGCAGATTTTCGATCACAACTTTGCCTCAGGCATTAGAAATAGCGCGTTATTGTACACGTATTAAGCGAAGGACTGAACAGGATCACAAACATCCTCCGCAAACAAGTATTGCAGAGTTTCTTTGTGACCGCTTTCACGGAGCGATAAAAGGGCACCGTAACAAAAATTGCACCAAAATGGTGCTCAATGTTCACACTGAGGCACTACTTTGGTGCATTATCTCCATCATGGTGCAGTCCTTTTGCACTATGGTGCGCATGATACAGCGTTTTATGGGGCATTTAAAAGTTGGCACAGATTTCGCTTTATATTTTTTAAGGCAACAACGCCACTTTTAAGCAGTATGAAGTTTTCGTTACCACGACGACAATGACCAATCCGGGAGAGTTTAAGTATGTCCGCTGAACACGTTTTGACGATGCTGAACGAGCACGAAGTGAAGTTTGTCGATCTGCGCTTCACCGATACCAAAGGTAAAGAACAGCACGTCACGATTCCGTCTCATCAGGTAAATGCCGAATTCTTCGAAGAAGGCAAAATGTTTGATGGCTCCTCGATTGGTGGCTGGAAAGGTATCAACGAATCTGACATGGTCCTGATGCCGGACGCGTCCACCGCGGTCATTGACCCGTTCTACGAAGAACCGACCCTGATCATCCGTTGCGATATCCTCGAGCCAGGCACTCTGCAGGGCTACGACCGTGACCCGCGCTCCATCGCGAAACGCGCTGAAGAGTATCTGCGTGCCACCGGTATCGCCGACACCGTCCTGTTCGGGCCGGAACCAGAATTTTTCCTGTTTGACGACATCCGTTTCGGCGCCTCTATTTCTGGCTCCCATGTCGCGATCGATGACATCGAAGGTGCGTGGAACTCCTCCACCAAATATGAAGGCGGTAACAAAGGCCACCGTCCGGGCGTGAAAGGGGGTTACTTCCCGGTTCCGCCAGTAGACTCTTCTCAGGATATCCGTTCCACCATGTGTATGATCATGGAAGAGATGGGCCTGGTTGTTGAAGCTCACCACCACGAAGTGGCTACCGCAGGTCAGAACGAAGTGGCAACCCGCTTCAACACCATGACCAAAAAAGCGGACGAAATTCAGATTTACAAATACGTTGTTCACAACGTCGCTCACCGCTTCGGTAAAACCGCGACCTTTATGCCGAAACCAATGTTCGGCGATAACGGCTCCGGCATGCACTGCCATATGTCTCTGGCGAAAAACGGGACTAACCTGTTCTCCGGCGACAAATACGCTGGTCTGTCTGAGCAGGCGCTGTTCTACATCGGCGGCGTCATCAAACACGCTAAAGCCATCAACGCCCTGGCGAACCCGACCACCAACTCCTACAAGCGTCTGGTCCCGGGTTACGAAGCGCCGGTTATGCTGGCTTACTCTGCCCGTAACCGCTCTGCCTCTATCCGTATTCCGGTGGTGACCTCTCCGAAAGCGCGTCGTATCGAAGTGCGCTTCCCGGACCCGGCTGCTAACCCGTACCTGTGCTTTGCGGCGCTGCTGATGGCTGGCCTTGATGGTATCAAGAACAAAATCCATCCGGGCGAAGCAATGGACAAAAACCTGTATGACCTGCCGCCGGAAGAAGCGAAAGAGATCCCGCAGGTTGCCGGCTCTCTGGAAGAAGCCCTGCAGGCCCTGGATGCTGACCGCGAGTTCCTGACCGCTGGCGGCGTGTTCACCAATGACGCTATCGATGCCTACATCGCCCTGCGTCTGGAAGAGAACGACCGCGTACGCATGACGCCGCATCCGGTTGAGTTCGAACTGTACTACAGCGTCTAATTTTGCTGTAAATCCAGGGTATGTCGTGTTGTGGCGCGAGATGCCCAGGATATTTTGTTGCCGTGGAAACTTTCAGCCCATCTCAGGATGGGCTTTTTTCTCCACCAACACGCTGATCTCACGAGCTTTTTACCGATAAAAAGCTATACTGCACTAAATTGGTGCACTCATTTTCAGGAGACTGTCGAATGGCAACAGGCACACTGCCCGATGCTGGGCAGATCCTTAACTCCCTTATCAACAGTATTTTACTGGTCGATGATGACCTGGCGGTGCACTTTGCCAACCCTGCGGCGCAGCAGCTGCTGGCGCAGAGTTCGCGCAAGCTGTTTGGCACCCCGTTACCTGAGCTATTGAGCTATTTTTCGTTGAATATCGGGCTGATGCAGGAAAGCCTGCAGGCGGGCCAGGGGTTTACTGATAACGAAGTGACGCTGGTTATCGATGGCCGTTCGCACATCCTGTCGTTGACCGCCCAGCGGCTGCCGGAAGGCTTTATTCTGCTGGAAATGGCGCCGATGGATAATCAGCGCCGCCTGAGCCAGGAGCAGCTGCAGCATGCGCAGCAGGTCGCCGCCCGCGACCTCGTCCGCGGCCTGGCGCATGAGATAAAAAATCCGTTAGGCGGCCTGCGCGGCGCGGCCCAGCTGCTCAGCAAAGCACTGCCCGACCCGGCGCTAACGGAATATACCAAAGTGATCATTGAGCAGGCCGACCGGCTGAGAAATCTGGTCGACCGCCTGCTCGGACCACAGCATCCGGGCATGCACGTTACCGAAAGCATCCACAAAGTCGCCGAACGGGTAGTCAAACTGGTTTCCATGGAGTTGCCGGACAACGTGAAGTTGGTCCGCGATTACGACCCCAGCCTACCGGAACTGCCCCACGACCCGGATCAAATTGAACAGGTGTTGCTGAACATCGTCCGTAATGCGCTGCAGGCGCTGGGGCCGGAAGGGGGCGAAATTGTTCTCCGCACCCGCACCGCTTTCCAGCTGACGCTGCACGGGGTGCGTTATCGCCTCGCCGCCCGTATTGACGTTGAAGATAATGGCCCGGGTATTCCGCCCCATCTCCAGGATACGTTGTTCTATCCAATGGTCAGCGGTCGCGAAGGCGGTACCGGCCTGGGCTTATCTATCGCCCGCAGCCTTATCGATCAGCACTCCGGCAAAATTGAATTCACCAGCTGGCCGGGTCATACCGAATTTTCGGTATACCTGCCTATTCGGAAGTAGAGGTGTTTATGCAACGAGGGATAGCCTGGATCGTTGATGACGATAGCTCCATCCGCTGGGTGCTTGAACGCGCGCTCACCGGGGCCGGCTTGAGCTGCACAACGTTCGAAAGCGGCAATGAGGTGCTAGATGCCCTCACCACCAAAACCCCGGATGTACTGCTGTCAGATATCCGTATGCCGGGAATGGATGGTCTGGCGCTGCTCAAACAGATTAAGCAGCGCCATCCAATGCTTCCGGTCATCATAATGACTGCGCATTCCGATCTGGACGCCGCGGTCAGCGCTTATCAGCAGGGCGCGTTTGATTATCTGCCCAAACCTTTTGATATCGATGAAGCCGTCGCCCTCGTCGACCGGGCGATAAGCCACTATCAGGAGCAACAGCAGCCGCGAAATGCGCCGATAAGTAGCCCAACCGCCGATATCATTGGCGAAGCGCCAGCTATGCAGGATGTCTTTCGTATTATTGGCCGCTTGTCGCGCTCATCCATCAGCGTGCTGATCAATGGCGAATCCGGTACCGGTAAAGAGCTTGTCGCACATGCCCTGCATCGCCATAGCCCACGTTCAAAAGCGCCGTTTATCGCGTTGAATATGGCGGCGATCCCCAAGGACCTGATTGAGTCCGAACTGTTCGGCCATGAAAAAGGAGCCTTTACCGGCGCCAATACCGTCCGTCAGGGTCGCTTTGAACAGGCTGACGGCGGTACGCTGTTCCTGGATGAAATTGGCGATATGCCGCTTGATGTCCAGACTCGTCTGCTGCGCGTACTGGCGGATGGTCAGTTTTATCGCGTGGGCGGCTACGCGCCGGTGAAGGTCGATGTGCGGATCATCGCCGCCACCCACCAGAATCTGGAGCAACGGGTGCAGGAGGGGAAATTCCGGGAAGATTTATTCCACCGCCTGAACGTTATCCGGGTACATTTGCCGCCGCTGCGCGAGCGCCGGGAAGATATTCCGCGTCTGGCCCGCCATTTTCTGCAGATAGCCGCCCGTGAGCTGGGTGTTGAAGCCAAACAGCTGCATCCGGAAACGGAGACAGCGCTGACCCGCCTGGCGTGGCCAGGCAACGTCCGTCAGCTGGAAAACACCTGTCGCTGGCTCACCGTCATGGCCGCCGGCCAGGAGGTGCTGACGCAGGATCTGCCGAGCGAACTGTTTGAGACCACGGTTCCGGACAGCCCGACGCAGATGCAGCCCGACAGCTGGGCGACGCTGCTGGGTCAGTGGGCCGATCGGGCGCTGCGATCCGGTCATCAAAACTTGCTTTCAGAAGCGCAACCCGAAATGGAGCGCACGCTGCTGACGACCGCCCTGCGCCATACTCAGGGGCACAAGCAGGAGGCTGCGCGCCTGCTGGGATGGGGGCGTAATACTCTGACACGTAAGCTAAAAGAGTTGGGCATGGAGTAGTGATTAACGGCATGATGAAAAATCGCCGATCAGCGCAAAGTGCTGCTATTTTGTACTTTACTGTTCCGATGAGTTGAGTATGATCGTGCCCGGCATTAGGGGAGAGCATCATGTTTGAATCACTGGTGAGTATGATATCGAGCGGCGCCGCTGCGAGTCACACGCCACAAACGGCAGTCGCTGCCGTGCTGTGCGCTGCGCTGGTCGGGCTGTTTAGCTAATTATTCCCCCTCTCCTGCGGGAGAGGGGGAAAACATTAAATAACCCGTGAGAACTGCTGCATCCGGGCCTTTTGCCGTAGATAGGCATCAAAGCACATACAGATGTTGCGGATCAGCAGGCGGCCTTTCGCTGTTACCTGAATAGCCTTACTATCCACCTCCACCAGCCCGTCATGCGCCAGCGGCGCCAGCAGCTTCAGATCCTCGGCAAAATAAGACGCAAAATCCACGTCCCACTGCGTCTCGACCGCCGCGATATCCAGCCGGAAGTTACAGATCAGCGCCTTAATCACGTCGCGACGCAAACAGTCATCGCGAGTTAACGCGATCCCGCGCCACAGAGCGTCCCCTTGCTCTGCCACCTGCTGGTAGTACTGCTTGAGCTCTTTTTGGTTCTGGGCGTAGCTGTCGCCAATCATGCTGATCGCCGAAACGCCCATCCCCAGCAGATCAGTATCCCCCTGGGTGGTGTAACCCTGGAAATTGCGGTGTAGTATGCCATGACGTTGCGCGACCGCTAATTCATCGTCTGGGCGTGCAAAGTGGTCCATGCCGATAAACTGATAGCCTGCCGCCGTCAGCGAGCCGATGGTCTCCTGGAGGATCTCCAGCTTCTGTTCAGCGGAGGGCAGATCGGCATCTTTAATCTTCCGCTGAGCGGCAAAGAGCGTGGGCAGATGCGCGTAGTTAAACACGCTCAGACGGTCAGGATTAAGCTCGGCAACCTTTTGCAGGGTAAAGGCGAAGCTCTCCGGCGTTTGCTTCGGCAGGCCGTAGATGAGGTCGATATTGGTTGAGGTAAAACCAATCTCCCGCGCATGGTGGAGCAAATCAAAGATGAACGCTTCGTCTTGCTCACGGTTAACCAGGCGCTGAACCTCTTTATTGAAGTCCTGCACGCCCATACTCAGGCGGTTGAAACCCTCAGCGCGTAAATGATCGAGGACATCCAGCTCGATCTCACGCGGATCGACCTCAATGGAGATCTCGGCTTCCGCGCTGAAATGGAAGTGGCTGCGCAACAGATCCATCAGACGACTGATTTGCGCCTTATTGAGATAGGTTGGCGTGCCGCCTCCCCAATGCAATTGCTTAACCTGACGACTGGCAAACAGCGGCGCGCGGTGAATGATCTCCTGTTCAAGGACATCAAGATATTGATCGGCTTTATGCTGTTGGCGGGTGACTATCTTATTGCAGCCGCAGAAATAACACAGCTTATGGCAAAACGGGATATGCACGTACAGCGACAGGGGACGCTGTGGGTAACGGGCCACAGCGGCATCGAATTCCGCCGCGCCGAATTGCGGTGAAAACTCCAGCGCGGTGGGATACGAGGTATAGCGCGGCCCGGAATAGTTATATTTCTGGATCAGGGCCAGATCCCAGTCGATTATCTGCTCAGACATGCTCACTCCTTCCGATGGTGCCGCCGACGGGTACGCCGTCCCGGCCCCACCGCACCGCGGGTCATGAGCCGGTTGCGCAGCCATTTCTGACGCCGCGACAACCGTCGTAGTTTAACGAATAACCACAGCAGATAACATATAACCAGAAGGGTTATAAGCAGTACCGGGAATCCGATGGGATGCAAATGTTAGTTTCCACCCTTCAGCAGACGCATCATATCTTCCTGACGTTCTTCCTCTTCTTCATCTTCGTCATCGTAAGAGAGGCCGAGCTGCTGCATCAGCTCATCAATGCGATCCAGTTTGGCGTCCACCCAGCTCTGCTCTTCAGCATTCAGGGTGCCGCCCTCTTCCAGACGTTCCAGCAGCGCGTCCAGGCGCTCATCATTCTCCAGCAACTCCAGCTCAGCCTGCGGTGAAAGCATAGGTTTCTCGCTCTTTGGTTTATGCTGCTTGGGAGCTGGGGTACTGCTTTCGCTTACGCCCAGCGGGATCGGTTTTTTACTACCCACGCGCGGATCTTGCGCCTGACGCTGTTTTTTACCCGCTGAAGCCGCATCGCCGCCATTCGCGCGACTTCCAGCCGCATGGCCACGATGTTTCTTCTGCCGTTTGCGATCGCGAGCTTCCTGATTTAATTCTTCACGCGACTTGCGGCCGGATTTGCCACGGGTGGCGGATGTCGGTTTTTTCATGATGTGTAATCTTCAGACAGTAATATTCAGTATAGAATTGAGGCGGAATCTAGCAGAAAGCAAGCAAAGAAAAAAGGCGACAGATTACTCTGTCGCCTTTTTCCTCACTGACCACCCTTAACGGGCTCTTCTTTCCCTGTTCGCTAACGACTCACCCTGTCTTTCCCTTAGCGTCCAACTATCCTTGTTGCTTCCTTTTCCCTTTGAAACGTCTCCAAGACGCGCGTCATCCTGACAATCCTATGGTCTTCGCCTCCTGGCGCTTCCTGACTCCTCGTCCTGAGTCCTAATCCTTTCAGCATCCCCGCCGTTGTGTATTACTTTACCTTGTTGACAAAAATCGACAACCAGTCTGGCCGTTAAAAATTCATTTTCAGATTTCTCTATTTTTATAAATCATTTATTTTCAGAAAGTTACTACCATATAGTCTCATTTCTCTCAGGTATGTCCTATACGAAGAATAGCCAATGTCTCACAAAGAGCATGGTTTTTACTTACAGAACCGACGTGCGGTAAAAACAGCCTTTTTCTGCTGTTCAGGTATAATCCCTGCCATAGCCTGTTTTAACGGAGACGACCGTCTTGACCAACTGGAATTATCAACTGACGCACTTTGTCACTAGCGCGCCAGATATCCGCCATCTTCCTGCCGATACTGGTATTGAAGTGGCGTTCGCCGGCCGCTCCAATGCGGGGAAATCCAGCGCGCTGAATACGCTGACCAACCAGAAAAACCTGGCGCGCACCTCCAAAACGCCCGGACGTACGCAACTGATAAACCTGTTCGAAGTCGCAGAAGGCAAACGCCTGGTCGACCTGCCCGGCTATGGTTATGCGCAAGTCCCGGAAGAGATGAAGATCAAATGGCAGCGTGCGCTGGGGGAATACCTGGAAAAACGTCTGTGCCTGAAGGGTCTCGTGGTGCTGATGGACATTCGTCATCCGCTTAAAGATCTCGATCAGCAGATGATTCAGTGGGCCGTGGAGAGCAACATCCCGGTACTGGTGCTGTTAACTAAAGCGGACAAACTGGCCAGCGGTGCGCGTAAAGCTCAGATCAATATGGTTCGGGAAGCGGCGATTGCCTTTAACGGTGATGTGCAGGTGGAAGCCTTCTCTTCACTGAAGAAGCAGGGAGTGGATAAACTGCGCCAGAAGCTGGATAGCTGGTTTAATGACATCCCGCCGCAGGAAGAGAGTGTAAACGAAGAGTAATCGTCATAATCGACCGGATAAGAGCGTAACAGTCCCTTGTCCGGATTCTCTACCAGGAAAGTGCACCTGTGTGTACTTTTACTCCACGACTTTCCTTTCACGCAATAAAAAACGCCCCGGTCATAAATGACCGGGGCGGCTAAAATATTCAGCCAAATCCGATTACGTGAAGTAAAAGGTCTGAAAGATAGAACATCTTACCTCTGTACCCTACGCGAATAACTTTACTCTTCTTTCGCTCACGGATAAAGCATTTTTTGTAGTTTTTTTTCACTATTTACATAGCAAATTCAAATGATCCTCACAAAACGCTATAAGTTATGTTGCTTACTTACAGAAAATCGCTTTGTGCTTTGTATACTTAGTGCGCTTGATCCCAGTTTTCTCCGCTGCCCACTTCCACCAGCAACGGTACCGCCAGGGTGGTGCTGTTCTCCATCAGTTCATGGATCTTCTTCGACACCACATCAAGCTCATCTTTGTGCACTTCAAAGACCAGTTCATCGTGAACCTGCATGATCATCCGCACGCGAGGTTGCTCGTTTCGCAGCCATTCATCAACGGCAATCATTGCCCGTTTAATGATATCCGCTGCCGTCCCCTGCATCGGGGCGTTGATCGCTGCGCGCTCGGCACCGGCGCGACGGGCACCATTGCTGGATTTGATATCCGGCAGATAAAGTCGACGACCATCCAGCGTTTCAACATACCCTTGCTCTTTCGCCTGAGCGCGGGTGCGCTCCATATACTCCAGGACGCCCGGGTAACGCTCGAAATAAAGATCCATGTATTTCTGCGCTTCCTTACGCGGGATGTTCAGCTGGCGGGCCAGGCCGAAGGCGCTCATACCGTAGATCAGACCGAAGTTGATGGCTTTCGCACTGCGGCGCTGTTCGCTGCTGACGCTGTCCAGTGGTAAGCCAAATACTTCAGCCGCTGTCGCCCGGTGAATATCTTTCCCTTCAGCGAAAGCGGTCAGCAGTCCTTTATCTCGTGACAGGTGCGCCATAATGCGCAGCTCGATTTGCGAGTAGTCCGCCGAGACAATGACGTAATCTTCCGGCGCGATGAACGCCTGGCGAATCCGTCGCCCTTCTTCGTTACGCACCGGAATGTTTTGCAAGTTGGGATCGGTAGATGACAAACGACCGGTAGCGGTGACCGCCTGATGATAGGAAGTATGCACGCGGCCCGTTTTGGGGTTAATCATCAGCGGCAACTTATCGGTATAGGTGGACTTCAGCTTCGCCAGCCCACGATACTCCAGAATCACTTTCGGTAACGGATAATCCAGCGCCAGCTCTTCCAGCACTTCTTCAGAAGTGGACGGCGCGCCGCCCGGCGTTTTCTTCAGCGGCTTGATACCCTGTTTTTCAAACAGGATCGTTTGCAGCTGTTTAGTGGAGGAGAGATTAAACGCTTCCCCGGCAATCTCATGCGCGCGCTGTTCCAGTTCAACCAGACGCTGGGCGATCTCCTGCGAGTGCGCATGCAGCACAGCAGGATCGATTTTCACACCGTTGCGCTCAACGCGCGACAGCACCGGCACCAGCGGCATTTCGATCTGCTTAAAGATATTCAGCGGGCCTTCATGCTGCTGCAGCTTCGGCCACATCTTCAGATGCAGCTGGAGCGTAACGTCTGCGTCTTCCGCCGCGTAGCGACCAGCCTCTTCCAGCGCAATCTGGTTAAAGGTGAGCTGGTTCTTTCCTTTACCGGCGATCTCTTCAAAGGTAATAGTTTTATGCTTCAGCCAGCGGTCGGAAAGACTATCCATATCGTGGCGGCCCGCCACGCTGTCGAGAATGTAGGATTCCAGCATGGTATCGAACGCAATCCCGCGCAGCTCAATGTCATAATTGGCCAAAATACCGCGATCGTATTTGAGATTTTGCCCGACCTTGAGCAGCTTCTCATCCTCCAGCAGCGGTTTAAGCAGCGCCAACACGCGATCGCGCGGGATCTGATCCGGCGCATCAAGGTAATCATGCGCCACCGGAACATAGGCGGCCACACCCGGCTCAACAGCGAATGAAAGGCCGACCATATTGGCGGAAATATTATCCAGGCTGTCGGTTTCCGTATCAAAGGCAAAGAGCGGCGCCTGCTTCAGCTTATCGATCCAGGTGAGCAGCGTAGCCTCATCAAGGATAGTGACATAATGCTCTGCTGAAAGGGCGGAGGCCGGTTCATCCTCTGCTTCTGCCTGTGCCGCTGCCGTAGGCTCTGCAGGTTTAGCGGCCGGTTTGCCCCCCTTCGCTTGCAGCCATTTTCCGGCCTCAACGTCGGTTGTCCAGCGCTTAAACTCATACTGCCTGAACAGCGCCAGCAAATCGTCAGCCGCCGGTGGCTGCACCTCCAGCTCTTCGCACGTGAGTTCCAGCTCGACGTCGGTTTTTATGGTCGCCAGCTGATAAGAGAGATAAGCCACATCCTTGTTCTGCTCGAGCTTCGCCGCCATCGTTTTCGCGCCGCGGAAGCTCAGTTCAGCGATCTTCTCCGGTTCCGCATACAGCGTATCGAGGCCGCCAAGGCCTTGCAGCAGCGCCTGGGCGGTCTTTTCGCCCACGCCCGGCACGCCAGGAATGTTATCCGAGGAGTCGCCCATCAGCGCCAGGAAATCGATAATCAGCTCCGGCGGGACGCCATATTTGATGACTACCTCATCCGGTCCGAGGATGGTGTTGGTCATGGTATTGATCAGGGTGATCCCCGGCGTCACCAGCTGAGCCATGTCTTTATCACCGGTGCTGATCAGCACCGGACGACCCGCCCTTTCCGCTTCCCGCGCCAGGGTGCCAATCACATCGTCGGCTTCAACGCCCGGAACCGCCATCAGCGGTAACCCCATCGCTTTCACCATCTTATGCAAAGGCTCGATCTGCGCACGCAGATCGTCCGGCATCGGCGGGCGGTGGGACTTGTAATGTTCGAACAATTCATCACGGAAGGTTTTCCCTTTCGCATCAAAGACCACGACGGCGTGGGTGGGTTGATACTGCAGGATCAAACTGCGCAGCATATTGAGTACGCCGTACATGGCCCCGGTGGGCTCCCCTGCGCTGTTAGTTAGCGGCGGAAACGCATGATACGCCCGATAAAGATAGGAGGAGCCGTCAACGAGGATGAGAGGGTTTTCTGGGATCTGAACCATAATTTCCGTGCCTGTTTATCAGATTATGGGTAAAGGATGCCACAGACGGGCATGAAATCCTGAATTTTTCCCGCATTTCGCGGAAAAGATTCAATGATCGTCGCGATCGCATGACAACTTTGCTTGTGGATAACTTTGTGCATAGTTTTACTGCGTCAGCTTATCCAACCTTGAAAATAAATGAATAAATACTATTAGTCTTTATATATCAGCTAGTTAAAAACATACCGACGATCCTGGCATCAATTTGATGACCCAATGTTCCATGTGGATAGAAGATCCTTGTTTTTTTCTGTTCTCGTAACACCCGTCATTTGCCGCGTTTTCTGGTAAAATCAGCCTCTTGCGCAGCTTAAAGGCGCTCTTTGTCAGCCTAACTTTCTGAATAAACTAACTATGTCGAGATTACTCGCTGCGATAACACTTCCGCTGAGTATCGCCTTAACCATCTTAGTCACCATTATCTGCTCTGTACCGATCATCGTCGCCGGGCTGATTAAACTGCTGGTCCCTGTTCCTGCGGTATGGCGCTCTATATCCATTTTTTGCAATTTTATGATGTACTGCTGGTGCGAAGGGCTGGCGCTGCTGTTGCATCTCAATCCCTGGCTAAAATGGGACGTTCAGGGGCTGGAAGGCCTGAACAAAAAGAACTGGTATCTGCTGATCAGCAACCACCATAGTTGGGCAGATATCGTGGTGCTGTGCGTGCTGTTCCGCAAGCATATTCCGATGAATAAGTACTTCCTTAAACAACAGCTGGCATGGGTACCCTTCATTGGCCTCGCCTGCTGGGCGCTGGATATGCCCTTTATGCGCCGCTACTCGCGCAGCTATCTTATTCGTCACCCGGAGCGCCGCGGTAAAGATGTCGAAACCACCCGCCGTTCGTGTGAAAAATTTCGCGCGCATCCGACGACTATCGTCAATTTTGTGGAAGGCTCGCGTTTTACCGAAGAAAAAAAGCGCGAAACGCGCTCTCCTTACCACAACTTGTTACCGCCGAAAGCCGCTGGTATCGCCATGGCGCTCAACGTACTCGGTTCGCAGTTCGATAAACTGCTGAACGTCACGCTGTGCTACCCGGATAATCATACAAGACCATTTTACGATATGTTAAGCGGCCGCCTGACGCGCATTGTAGTACGTATCAATCTGGTCCCTATTGGCGAAGAGCTGCACGGCGATTACGTTAACGATAAGAACTTTAAGCGTGGCTTCCAGCGCTGGCTGAATGGCCTATGGGAAGAGAAAGACCGTCAGTTGACTGACATCATGCGGGACAAAGAACAGTAGCTATTGCAAAACAGATAAAGTAACGCCGGTCAGTGACCGGCGTTTTTTTATTTCTTCTCTACCAGTTGCTTCACGGTATCCGCATATTGTGCGACGAAGACATCCATATTGCTGGTATCCATCCCCTGCGGGTTCAGCTGGTATTTACCATTAACATACATAGCCGGTACGCCCTGCAGCTGCAGATCGGCTGCCGCTTTCTCTTGCTGAGCGACCAGAGATTTCACCACGAAGCTATTCCATGCGGCATCGTAGTCTTCCCCTTTCACGCCAGCGTCGACAAACACTTTACGAATGTCAGCCACACTCTGCACAGTCTGGTTTTTCTGCACGGCTTCGAACATCGGGGCAGTAATTTTGTCTTCAACGCCCAGCGCGATGGCCACCGCCCATGCCTGCGTCAGATCCTTGCCCAGCGGGCCCAGGAACTCAACGTGGTATTTGGTCATTTTGGTGCCTTCCGGCAGTTTCTGACGCACATTGTCAGAGACATGCAGTACTTCTTCAAACTGGTAGCAGTGCGGGCAGTAGAATGAAAAGAACTCAAGCACCTGCGGCTCGCCAGCAATCGGCTTATCAAGGGTAATGTACTGCTTGCCGTCGGTGATCTGGGCAGCGGATGCACTAAAAGCCAGAATCATACCAGCCAGCGCCAGCCAAACTTTTTTCATGATTTACTCTCTCCTGGATATATCACATTAATACATTGGCGTTAACTGAAGCGGGGGTTCCTGTAGAACCTTCACCTGCTCAAGAAAAGTCGACGTCTGTCCCCGCCAGTAATCCTCCCCGGTTAACCAGGGGAAATTGACCGGAAAAGCGGGATCGTCCCAGCGTCTGAGCAACCACGCCAGATAATAAACCAGTCGCATAGCGCGTAAAGGTTCAATTAGCGCGATTTCATCGCTGTTAAAAGGGCTGAATTCCTCATAGGCCTCGATGATCGTCTCCAGCTGCATACGCTGTTCAGCCTTATCGCCGTTGAGCAGCATCCACAGATCCTGAATTGCCGGGCCGGTGCGCGCATCATCTAAGTCGACAAACAGTGGCCCGTCGCGCCAGAGGATATTACCCGCATGGCAGTCACCGTGCAGACGCAACGTATTCCCGCAACCGTGCCATTGCTGCATGACAGCAGCAATGAGTTTATCGGTCGCCTTCAGGAAATCGGCCTTCAGGCCAGAGGGGATAAGTGTCGCCTGTTCAAACACCTGGCGCGGTTCCAGCAAATACTCCTGCACGCCAATTTCCGGGCGAGCAGTAAAGCGCTGTTTGCGGCCAGTCTGGTGCAGACGCCCCAGATAGCGGCCAACCCATTCCATCTGATCAAGGTTATCCGCTTCGAACTGACGGCCGCCAAGGCTTGGGAACACGGCAAAGTAGAATCCCTGATGCTGATGAAGCGTGCTGTCGTTAACTAAGAGCGGCGCAGCAACGGGCACTTCATCCTCTACAAGCTGAAGCGCAAACTGGTGTTCTTCAAGGATCTGTTCTGCGGACCAGCGCTCAGGACGATAGAACTTTACCACATAGCGATGGCGCTCTTCGTCCTGGAACTGATAAACGCGGTTCTCATAGCTGTTTAGCGGGGTGAGACCGGAGTCCACCCGCATACCCAGATCGAATAACCCATCGATAATGGTATCCGGGCGAAGCGTCTGAAAAGTAAAAGCCTTATCGTGCATCCTGACATCCGATAATCGTACGAATAGTTCAGGATATCATCTCATTGCGTTTTACGCGGTAGCGCTTACAACCTTTTACTCTTTTATTACCCCGCGGGCGCGCAGCAGCGCGGTTTTAAAGTCCTCTTCATAATCCTTCTGAATACCCGGGATAACGGCATCTTTGGAAGAGTCGCGCATCTTCAGATGATAGATCAGAATATCGTCGGAAAGATCGCTCAGTTCGCCATCATAGCCGGCCTCTTTCGCCAGCTTCTGCAAAAATTGCATCAGATTCAGTTCAGGCTCTTTTTGCCAGGCAGGCTGGAGGAGTTCAATTACTTCATTCAGACGTTTACATTTCATGGTCATGCTCCTTACTCTTGATAGAGACAAGTTAACAGGGTCAATCCCACAATGAAAGAGGCGATATTCATATGCAAAGCGAGGCGATAACCGGCGTCGTGCTGGCGGGCGGTAGGGCCACGCGGATGGGGGGCATTGATAAAGGATTGCAGTTGCTCAATGGTCGCCCTCTATGGCGTCACGTCGCAGAGACATTAGCCCCGCAGGTAGATAAGTTAGTGATTAGCGCCAACCGTCACCTTACGCAGTGGCAAGCCAGTGGATATCCGGTGTTTCGCGATACGCAGACGGGTTACCCAGGTCCTTTAGCCGGTATGCTTGCCGTGATGCAGCAGGTCGCGAGTCCATGGTTTGTTTTTTGCCCCTGCGACACGCCCTTCATTCCGCCATTTTTAGTTGAGCGCTTTATCCAGCAGAGAGGGGACGCACCGGTCGTTTGGGCCCATGACGGCGAGCGGGATCATCCCGCCGTTGCGCTGGCGCATCGTCAAATCATTCCGCATCTGGAGGCTTATCTTGCCAGCGGCGAACGCCGGGTAATGATGTTTATGCGCCAGATGGGCGGGCATTCGGTCAGCTTCAGCGAGGTGAAATCAGCTTTTATGAATGTGAATACGCTAGAGGATTTGCAACGTATGCAGGAGCCATCATGATCCCGCTATTAGCGATTGCCGCCTGGAGCGGTACCGGAAAAACGACATTATTAAAGCGTCTAATTCCTGATCTGTGTGCTCAAGGATTACGCCCGGGACTGATAAAGCACACCCATCATGATATGGACGTGGATAAGCCGGGCAAAGATAGCTATGAACTGCGTAAGGCGGGCGCTGCGCAAACCATTGTCGCCAGCGAACAGCGGTGGGCATTGATGACCGAGACGCCAGAGAAGCCGGAATTAGATCTCACGTGGCTGGTCAGTCGAATGGATGCCAGCAAACTGGACCTGGTTTTAGTGGAGGGGTTCAAACATGAACCTGTGCCGAAGATCCTGCTTTTTCGGCAAAACAGCGGCCATCGTGTAGAAGAGCTGGTAATTGATGAGCATACCATCGCCGTGGCCAGCGATGTGCCCATCGCGACCTCGCTTCCGCAGTTGGATTTAAATGATATTCAACAGATAGCGACATTTATTGTGAGTTGGTTAGAGAGGCAATAGTCATTTATCGACGGTGATATAGGTGGGATTTTCCCGGAGGCGGTGCTACGCACCTTGTCCGGGCTACGGTTTTGTAGCCCCGGTAAGCGCAGCGCCACCGGGGAGGCATACCGGCACGCTGCCAGGACGACTGAAACGCAAAAAGCCCATCCGGCAGGATGGGCTCTTCACTTGTTTGATGCCTGGCAGTTCCCTACTCTCACATGGGGAGACCCCACACTACCATCGGCGCTACGGCGTTTCACTTCTGAGTTCGGCATGGGGTCAGGTGGGACCACCGCGCTAGTGCCGCCAGGCAAATTCTGTTTTATCAGCCCGTCTTTAAGACGTACTGATTAATCTGTATCAGAGCTGAAAATTCTCTCAATCCGCCAAAACATCTTCGGCGTTGTAAGGTTAAGCCTCACGGTTCATTAGTACCGGTTAGCTCAACGCATCGCTGCGCTTACACACCCGGCCTATCAACGTCGTCGTCTTCAACGTTCCTTCAGGAGACTTATAGTCTCAGGGAGAACTCATCTCGGGGCAAGTTTCGTGCTTAGATGCTTTCAGCACTTATCTCTTCCGCATTTAGCTACCGGGCAGTGCCATTGGCATGACAACCCGAACACCAGTGATGCGTCCACTCCGGTCCTCTCGTACTAGGAGCAGCCCCCCTCAATTCTCCAGCGCCCACGGCAGATAGGGACCGAACTGTCTCACGACGTTCTAAACCCAGCTCGCGTACCACTTTAAATGGCGAACAGCCATACCCTTGGGACCTACTTCAGCCCCAGGATGTGATGAGCCGACATCGAGGTGCCAAACACCGCCGTCGATATGAACTCTTGGGCGGTATCAGCCTGTTATCCCCGGAGTACCTTTTATCCGTTGAGCGATGGCCCTTCCATTCAGAACCACCGGATCACTATGACCTGCTTTCGCACCTGCTCGCGCCGTCACGCTCGCAGTCAAGCTAGCTTATGCCATTGCACTAACCTCCTGATGTCCGACCAGGATTAGCTAACCTTCGTGCTCCTCCGTTACGCTTTGGGAGGAGACCGCCCCAGTCAAACTACCCACCAGACACTGTCCGCAACCCGGATTACGGGTCGACGTTAGAACATCAAACATTAAAGGGTGGTATTTCAAGGTTGGCTCCACGCAGACTGGCGTCCACGCTTCAAAGCCTCCCACCTATCCTACACATCAAGGCTCAATGTTCAGTGTCAAGCTATAGTAAAGGTTCACGGGGTCTTTCCGTCTTGCCGCGGGTACACTGCATCTTCACAGCGAGTTCAATTTCACTGAGTCTCGGGTGGAGACAGCCTGGCCATCATTACGCCATTCGTGCAGGTCGGAACTTACCCGACAAGGAATTTCGCTACCTTAGGACCGTTATAGTTACGGCCGCCGTTTACCGGGGCTTCGATCAAGAGCTTCTCCTTACGGATAACCCCATCAATTAACCTTCCGGCACCGGGCAGGCGTCACACCGTATACGTCCACTTTCGTGTTTGCACAGTGCTGTGTTTTTAATAAACAGTTGCAGCCAGCTGGTATCTTCGACTGGTCTCAGCTCCGTCCGCAGGGACTTCACCTACACACCAGCGTGCCTTCTCCCGAAGTTACGGCACCATTTTGCCTAGTTCCTTCACCCGAGTTCTCTCAAGCGCCTTGGTATTCTCTACCTGACCACCTGTGTCGGTTTGGGGTACGATTTAATGTTACCTGATGCTTAGAGGCTTTTCCTGGAAGCAGGGCATCTGTCACTTCAGTACCGTGGTACCTCGTCATCACACCTCAGCCTTGATTATCCGGATTTGCCTGGATAACCAGCCTACATGCTTAAACCGGGACAACCGTCGCCCGGATGACATAGCCTTCTCCGTCCCCCCTTCGCAGTAACACCAAGTACAGGAATATTAACCTGTTTCCCATCGACTACGCCTTTCGGCCTCGCCTTAGGGGTCGACTCACCCTGCCCCGATTAACGTTGGACAGGAACCCTTGGTCTTCCGGCGAGCGGGCTTTTCACCCGCTTTATCGTTACTTATGTCAGCATTCGCACTTCTGATACCTCCAGCAACCCTCACAGGTCACCTTCGCAGGCTTACAGAACGCTCCCCTACCCAACAACACATAGTGTCGCTGCCGCAGCTTCGGTGCATGGTTTAGCCCCGTTACATCTTCCGCGCAGGCCGACTCGACCAGTGAGCTATTACGCTTTCTTTAAATGATGGCTGCTTCTAAGCCAACATCCTGGCTGTCTGGGCCTTCCCACATCGTTTCCCACTTAACCATGACTTTGGGACCTTAGCTGGCGGTCTGGGTTGTTTCCCTCTTCACGACGGACGTTAGCACCCGCCGTGTGTCTCCCGTGATAACATTCTTCGGTATTCGTAGTTTGCATCGGGTTGGTAAGTCGGGATGACCCCCTAGCCGAAACAGTGCTCTACCCCCGAAGATGAATTCACGAGGCGCTACCTAAATAGCTTTCGGGGAGAACCAGCTATCTCCCGGTTTGATTGGCCTTTCACCCCCAGCCACAAGTCATCCGCTAATTTTTCAACATTAGTCGGTTCGGTCCTCCAGTTAGTGTTACCCAACCTTCAACCTGCCCATGGCTAGATCACCGGGTTTCGGGTCTATACCCTGCAACTTAACGCCCAGTTAAGACTCGGTTTCCCTGCGGCTCCCCTATACGGTTAACCTTGCTACAGAATATAAGTCGCTGACCCATTATACAAAAGGTACGCAGTCACACCCGAAGGTGCTCCCACTGCTTGTACGTACACGGTTTCAGGTTCTTTTTCACTCCCCTCGCCGGGGTTCTTTTCGCCTTTCCCTCACGGTACTGGTTCACTATCGGTCAGTCAGGAGTATTTAGCCTTGGAGGATGGTCCCCCCATATTCAGACAGGATACCACGTGTCCCGCCCTACTCTTCGAGTTCACAACCTGTGCATTTTGGTGTACGGGACTATCACCCTGTACCGTCGGACTTTCCAGACCGTTCCACTAACACACAAGCTGATTCAGACTCTGGGCTGCTCCCCGTTCGCTCGCCGCTACTGGGGGAATCTCGGTTGATTTCTTTTCCTCGGGGTACTTAGATGTTTCAGTTCCCCCGGTTCGCCTCGTTAACCTATGTATTCAGTTAACGATAGTGCAACGAATTGCACTGGGTTTCCCCATTCGGACATCGCCGGTTATAACGGTTCATATCACCTTACCGACGCTTTTCGCAGATTAGCACGTCCTTCATCGCCTCTGACTGCCAGGGCATCCACCGTGTACGCTTAGTCGCTTAACCTCACAACCCGAAGATGTCTTCAGATTGCGAAAATTTGAGAGACTCGAACACACTTAAACAGTGTGTCGTTTCAATTTTCAGCTTGATCCAGATTTTTAAAGAGCAAATATCTCAAACGTCACCCGAAGATGAGTTTTGAGATATATCGGCACGCGTCTTTCACTCACGAACCAGCAAGTGGCGTCCCCTAGGGGATTCGAACCCCTGTTACCGCCGTGAAAGGGCGGTGTCCTGGGCCTCTAGACGAAGGGGACACTGAAGTCTCAATCGCAAGACGCCTTGCTTCTTTACGTTCATCAGACAATCTGTGTGAGCACTACAAAGGCAGGTTCTTTAAGGTAAGGAGGTGATCCAACCGCAGGTTCCCCTACGGTTACCTTGTTACGACTTCACCCCAGTCATGAATCACAAAGTGGTAAGCGCCCTCCCGAAGGTTAAGCTACCTACTTCTTTTGCAACCCACTCCCATGGTGTGACGGGCGGTGTGTACAAGGCCCGGGAACGTATTCACCGTAGCATTCTGATCTACGATTACTAGCGATTCCGACTTCATGGAGTCGAGTTGCAGACTCCAATCCGGACTACGACATACTTTATGAGGTCCGCTTGCTCTCGCGAGGTCGCTTCTCTTTGTATATGCCATTGTAGCACGTGTGTAGCCCTGGTCGTAAGGGCCATGATGACTTGACGTCATCCCCACCTTCCTCCAGTTTATCACTGGCAGTCTCCTTTGAGTTCCCGGCCGGACCGCTGGCAACAAAGGATAAGGGTTGCGCTCGTTGCGGGACTTAACCCAACATTTCACAACACGAGCTGACGACAGCCATGCAGCACCTGTCTCACAGTTCCCGAAGGCACCAAAGCATCTCTGCTAAGTTCTGTGGATGTCAAGACCAGGTAAGGTTCTTCGCGTTGCATCGAATTAAACCACATGCTCCACCGCTTGTGCGGGCCCCCGTCAATTCATTTGAGTTTTAACCTTGCGGCCGTACTCCCCAGGCGGTCGATTTAACGCGTTAGCTCCGGAAGCCACGCCTCAAGGGCACAACCTCCAAATCGACATCGTTTACGGCGTGGACTACCAGGGTATCTAATCCTGTTTGCTCCCCACGCTTTCGCACCTGAGCGTCAGTCTTTGTCCAGGGGGCCGCCTTCGCCACCGGTATTCCTCCAGATCTCTACGCATTTCACCGCTACACCTGGAATTCTACCCCCCTCTACAAGACTCTAGCCTGCCAGTTTCGAATGCAGTTCCCAGGTTGAGCCCGGGGATTTCACATCCGACTTGACAGACCGCCTGCGTGCGCTTTACGCCCAGTAATTCCGATTAACGCTTGCACCCTCCGTATTACCGCGGCTGCTGGCACGGAGTTAGCCGGTGCTTCTTCTGCGGGTAACGTCAATCAACAAGGTTATTAACCTTATTGCCTTCCTCCCCGCTGAAAGTGCTTTACAACCCGAAGGCCTTCTTCACACACGCGGCATGGCTGCATCAGGCTTGCGCCCATTGTGCAATATTCCCCACTGCTGCCTCCCGTAGGAGTCTGGACCGTGTCTCAGTTCCAGTGTGGCTGGTCATCCTCTCAGACCAGCTAGGGATCGTCGCCTAGGTGAGCCGTTACCCCACCTACTAGCTAATCCCATCTGGGCACATCTGATGGCATGAGGCCCGAAGGTCCCCCACTTTGGTCTTGCGACGTTATGCGGTATTAGCTACCGTTTCCAGTAGTTATCCCCCTCCATCAGGCAGTTTCCCAGACATTACTCACCCGTCCGCCGCTCGTCACCCGAGAGCAAGCTCTCTGTGCTACCGCTCGACTTGCATGTGTTAGGCCTGCCGCCAGCGTTCAATCTGAGCCATGATCAAACTCTTCAATTTAAGTTTGATGCTCGTGAATTAAACTTCGTAATGAATTACGTATGTTCACTCAGAGACTTGGTATTCATTTTTCGTCCGAGGACGTTAAGAATCCATGTCACTTTGAGTGCCCACACAGATTGTCTGATAAATTGTTAAAGAGCAGTGCCGCTTCGTTTTTCGCTGCGGCGCGGGGTGTGCATATTACGCTTTCCCGCTGCAGAGTCAAGCATTTATTTTTGCTTTTCTCTGTGAGGTTTTCACCGTAACCCCGCTGACCCGGCGGCTTGTTTGCCGTTGTTCCGTGTCAGTGGAGGCGCATTATAGGGAGTAATTCTGAGGTGACAAGGGGAAATTCAAAAAAACTTTTCAACCGTCTCTTTTTTCAACAATGCGGCGAGGAAAGTCGCAAAAAACCACCGTTTTGGCGTTTTAACCGACGAAACGGGGCGCCTGGTGGCATACTGTTAGAGTAAAGAAAAGAAAGGAACGGCATTTATGTCTTTAAGCGCACAGCAACTGGCGGCACAAAAGAACATCTCCTGGGTACTGGCCGAGAAGCTCGCCCAAAAAATACTGACTGGCGAATATCAGCCGGAAAGCATTCTTCCCGGCGAAATGGAGTTGGGTGAGCAGTTCGGTGTGAGCCGTACTGCCGTCCGTGAAGCAGTGAAAACGCTCACGGCAAAAGGCATGTTGCTGCCTCGCCCTCGCATTGGTACCCGGGTGATGCCGCGCAGCAGCTGGAACTTCCTTGATAAGGAACTGCTCTCCTGGTGGCTAACAGAAGATAACTTTGAAGAAGTGGTGAGCCACTTTCTCGTCATGCGCAGCAGCCTGGAGCCCCAGGCCTGTTTTCTCGCCGCCACCCACGGCACCGCCGGGCAAAAAGCGCAGCTCAATACATTAATGGAAGAGATGATTGCTCTGAAACGCCATTTTCAGCGCGAACGCTGGATAGAAGTCGATATGGCCTGGCATGAACATATCTATGAAATGAGTGGTAATCCTTTCCTCAGCTCTTTCGCCTCGCTGTTTCATTCGGTCTACCACACCTACTTCACATCGATTACGCAAAATGAAGTGGTGAAGCTCGATCTCCACCAGGCGATTGTCGATGCCATTCTTAACAGTGATGCGCCGGGGGCGTTGCTCGCCTGCCAGGCGTTGTTGAACGCCCCACACCACGTAAATCAATAACAAGGATTTGGCATGAGCGGAAAAAAAGGGCGCAGCATGGCCGGCCTGCCGTGGATCGCGGCGATGGCCTTCTTTATGCAGGCGCTGGATGCCACCATTCTTAATACCGCCCTTCCGGCTATCGCCCACAGCCTGAATCGTTCCCCGTTAGCAATGCAGTCGGCCATTATCAGCTATACGCTGACGGTGGCGATGCTGATCCCGGTCAGCGGCTGGCTGGCCGATCGCTTCGGCACGCGCCGGGTCTTTATTATCGCCGTGAGTCTGTTCACCCTCGGCTCACTTGCCTGCGCCCTCTCCAGTTCATTAATGGAGCTGGTCATTTTTCGCGTGATTCAGGGGATCGGCGGGGCGATGATGATGCCGGTGGCGAGGCTGGCGCTGCTGCGCGCCTATCCCCGCAGCGAGCTGCTGCCAGTGCTGAACTTTGTGACCATGCCGGGTCTGGTGGGGCCAATTCTGGGCCCGGTACTCGGCGGGGTATTTGTCACCTGGGCCAGCTGGCATTGGATTTTCCTGATAAACATTCCCATCGGCGTGATTGGCATTCTGTATGCCCGAAAATATATGCCGAATTTCACAACGCCGCGCCGGCGCTTCGATACGATCGGTTTTCTGCTATTCGGCTTAAGCCTGGTACTGTTTTCCAGCGGCATTGAACTGTTTGGGGAAAAAATCGTGGCGACATGGCTGGCGCTGGCCGTAATTGCCGTCAGTCTGTTACTGCTCCTGGCCTATATTCGCCACGCGCGTCGCCATCCGGCGCCGCTAATCTCGCTCTCTTTATTTAAGACCCACACGTTCTCGGTCGGCATCGCCGGCAACCTCGCCACGCGGTTGGGTACCGGCTGCGTGCCGTTTCTGATGCCGCTGATGCTGCAGGTTGGCTTCGGCTATCCGGCTATTATTGCCGGCTGTATGATTGCCCCTACCGCTATCGGCTCCATTATTGCGAAATCTACCGTTACCCAGGTGCTGC
Organism: Klebsiella africana; assembly: GCF_020526085.1. Taxonomy (NCBI): domain Bacteria; kingdom Pseudomonadati; phylum Pseudomonadota; class Gammaproteobacteria; order Enterobacterales; family Enterobacteriaceae; genus Klebsiella; species Klebsiella africana. The sequence goes on from NZ_CP084874.1 coordinate 5,195,617, forward strand.
GCTGGTTTGGCTATCGTAAGACCCTGGTGGGGATCACGGTGTTTATTGGCCTTATGATTGCCCAGTTCTCGCTGCAGTCGCCAGAGATGCCGCTGTGGATGCTTCTTCTGCCACTTTTTGTGCTGGGGATGGCGATGTCCACGCAGTTTACCTCGATGAATACCATTACGCTGGCCGATCTGACGGATGACAATGCCAGCAGCGGTAATAGCCTGTTGGCGGTGACCCAGCAGCTTTCAATCAGTCTCGGGGTGGCCATCAGCGCTGCGGTGCTGCGCTTCTATGAAGGTTTTGACAATGCCAGCACGGTACAGCAGTTTCACTACACCTTTATAACCATGGGCGTGATAACCATCATATCGGCGCTGATGTTTATGCTGTTAAGAGCGAAGGATGGCCGCAACCTGATTAGCGAGCGGCACAAACGCTAAGCGGAGCCGCGAACCACCAGCTCCGGCGTTAACTGAACGCGCTGCTGTTTTTGCTGCGGATCGGCCATTCGATGGATCAACACATCGATGGCCAGTTCTCCCAGCTCATCTTTTGGCTGATGAATGGTGGTCAACGGCGGCGTCATATAGCGTGCCAGCTCAATATCATCGTAGCCCACCAGCGCCATGTCCTGCGGGATCTGCAAACCGGCCTGGTACAACGCCTGATAAGCGCCAACCGCCATCGCATCGTTGCCGACAAACACCGCCTGCGGCCGCTGCGGCAAAGCCAGCAGCTGCTGCATCGCGCTAAACCCGCCGCCAAACTCAAAATCACTGGTCACCACGTATCCGTCGGCAACTGGCAGGCCGCAGCGCGCCATCGCAGCATGGTAACCTTCAAGGCGCAGACGCGCCGGGGTTTTATCCAGCGGGCCGGCAATACAGGCAATGCGTGAATGCCCCTGGTCAATCAGATACTGGGTCGCCATATCGCCGCCGAGCAGCGAGTTATCCTGAATCAGATCGCTATCGCCATCAAAGGGGGCCCAGTCCATCATGACCGTCGGTACCGACGGATAGCGCTGCATGATTTCCGGAGAGGGCTGATGAGTCTCTGTGCACAGCAGAAGTAATCCATCGACGCGTTTTTGCATTAGCGTCTCCAGATTACGATTCATTCGCTGCTCATCACCTTCCGTATTACAGAGCACGAGACTATAACCCCGCTCAAAGCAGCTGCGCTCCACGCCCCGCACCAGTTCCGAATAAAACGGATTGGTACTGGCGGTAATCAGCATGCCGATGGTGCGGGTTTGATTAAGCTTGAGGCTACGCGCCAGCGCAGAGGGGGCGTAGTTGAGGCTTTTGATCGCGGCGTCGACTTTGGCGGTAATCGCCTCGCTGACAAAGCGGTCCTTATTGATGACGTGTGACACCGTCGATGTGGAAACGCCCGCGACGCGGGCCACATCTTTCATCGTAGCCAAGCATTACCCCTGTTGCGCTAAAAATTCATCAATCTCTGTGCGCCACGGCACGGACGGCTGCGCGCCTTTGCGGGTCACGGCGATCGCCGCGGCAGCATGCGCAAAGCGGATCGCTTCTGGCAGGGAAGTCCCTTCCAGCAGCGCGGTCACCAGCGCGCCGTTAAAGGTATCACCGGCCGCGATAGTATCAATGGCCTGCACCCGAAAGCCCGGGATCCGCCGGCTTTCGCCTTCGGCACTGAGCCAGACGCCGCGGCTGCCGAGGGTGATCATCACCGTACCAATGCCTTTGGCATGCAGTACGTCGGCGGCTTTTGCCGCATCTTCGTCACTCTCAACGCGAATACCGGTCAGCTTTTCCGCTTCGGTTTCGTTAGGGGTAATAATATCCACCAGCGCCAGCAGTTCATCCGGTAGTTCACGCGCTGGCGCAGGGTTCAGCACTACGGTGGTCTGATGGTGATGAGCGATTTTCGCCGCCGCCAGCACGCTCTCCAGCGGTGACTCCAGCTGCATCAACAACGCCTGTGCGCTGGCGATCCGCTCTTTTTCCGCCTCTACCTGAGCGACTGATAATGCCGCATTGGCGCCAGCATGAATACCGATGACATTCTCACCTTCGGCGTTAACGAAGATTAACGCCACGCCGGTCGCTTCCCCGGCGACTGCGCGCACAGGCGCCACGTCGATTTTATCGCTCGCCAGCTGACGACGGATGCGGTCACCGATATCGTCATCGCCGGTGCAGGCGATAAACGCGATATCCGCTCCACTGCGCCCGGCGGCCACCGCCTGGTTGGCCCCTTTACCACCGAACGCCACCTGATAGTGGTTGCCGGTGACGGTTTCGCCCGGCGTCGGGAAAGTGTCAAGGTTAAGAATGTGATCGGCATTAATACTGCCAAGGACGACAAGTTTGCCTGCGGTTTTCATCATTTCTGTTCCCGGGAAAGCGCGCCACCGGGATCCGGTGGCGCATGCCCTGCTTTTCTTTTTTTATATTGTCCCTCGGACCGTTGCCAGTCCGAATCGCATATTACTGCTTAACGACCAGCTTCAGCTCAACCGGGTAGTTAGCTTCCACTTTTTCGCCCTTCAGTACCTTATCAGCAGTCTCAACGCCTTTCGCGCCGATCTGCTCCGGCAACTGTGCGACGGTCGCCGCCAGTTTGCCACTGTTTACTGCTTTTTCGCCATCCGGAGTGCCGTCAAATCCAACCACCATCACATCAGACTTGCCTGCGGTCTGCAGTGCACGCAGGGCGCCCAGCGCCATTTCATCATTTTGCGCGAACACCGCCTGGACGTCAGGATGTGCGGTCAGCAGGTTCTGCATCACGTTCAGCCCTTTGGTGCGGTCGAAATCAGCCGGCTGACTGGCCAGGACGTTGAACTTGTGCGCCGCCACAGCCTGTTTAAATCCTTCGCCGCGCTCACGCGCCGCAGAAGTCCCGGCAATGCCCTGCAGTTCAATGACTTTCGCACTTTCTCCCACTTTTTTCGCGATGTAATCGCCCGCCATTTTTCCGCCCTGCACGTTGTCAGAGGCAATATGGCTCACGACATCGCCTTTTGTGGCCTGACGGTCAAGAGTGATGACCGGGATTTTCGCCTGGTTCGCCATCTTCACGGCGTTGCCGACGGCATCAGAGTCGGTTGGGTTGATCAGCAGCAGCTTCGCGCCGCGCACCGTTAAATCCTGGACGTTCGCCAGCTCTTTCGCCGGGTTGTTCTGAGAATCCAGCACCACCAGGTTGTAGCCCAGCTTGTCAGCTTCTTTTTGCGCGCCGTCTTTCAGCGACACGAAGAACGGGTTGTTGAGGGTAGAGATAACCAGAGCGATGGTGTCTTTGGCCATCGCGTTCGCGCTAACAGTCGCACTTAGCGCAACAGCAGAGACCAGGGTCGCCAGTTTTTTCATATTCATAGTTAAGATGTCCTGTAGAGTTCTCAGTTACTGCTTTTTGTTATCTACCAGTACCGCCAGCAAGATCACCACCGCTTTAACGATCATCTGGTAATAGGAAGAAACGCCTAAAAGATTAAGACCATTATTCAGGAAGCCAAGGATCAGCGCGCCAATCAGCGTGCCGACAATGCGTCCTTTGCCGCCCGCGAGACTGGTGCCGCCGAGCACCACTGCCGCAATAGCGTCCAGCTCATAGCCTGTCCCCGCCGTTGGCTGCGCGGAGGAGAGGCGCGCCACTTCGATAATCCCGGCCAGCGACGCCAGCATTCCGCACAAGGCGTAGACGATAATTTTGACTTTATTAACGCTAATCCCGGACAGACGCGTCGCCGCTTCATTACCGCCCAGCGCGTAAATATAACGGCCCAGCCGAGTATGGTGCAGCATGTACCAGGCCGCCAGGAAGACAATCGCCATGATCCATACCGGCGTCGGGATCCCCAGCGGACGCCCGATGCCAAACCAGCCGAACAGATCGGCGTTATCGCTAAAGCCGGTATTGATCGGGCTGCCGTTGGTGTACACCATGGTCACGCCGCGCAGCAGCAGCATCATCACCAGGGTGGCGATGAAGGCCTGCACGCGGCCTTTCGCCACGATCACCCCGGTGACTGCGCCGATTGCCGCCCCTAATGCGAGCGCAGCCGCGACCGCCACCAGCGCATTCACTTCAATGCCAACGATCGACGCCGCCACCGCACCGGTGAGCGCCAGCAGGGAACCGACGGACAGGTCGATCCCCGAGGTCAGTATAACCAGCGTCATCCCTACCGCCATGATGGCGTTTACGGAGGTTTGCTGCAGAATATTGAACAGGTTATTGACGGTAAAAAAGTTGGGGCTCATGGTCGACACCACCGCGATCAGCACCAGCAGGGCAATCAGCGATTTTTGCTCCATCAGCCACGCTTTTGTGAAATAGCGGCGACCAGAAACAGCCTGGGTAGTCATCTTTTTTACTCCTGATTCACACGGTTAAGCTTGCCCACAGCGGCAGCCATCAATACTTCCTGGGTGGCCTGCTCGCGTGTGAATTCACCGCCGAGATGCCCTTCATGCATCACTATGATGCGATCGCTCATGCCCAACACTTCCGGCATCTCGGAGGAGACCAGAATGATGCTCAGGCCATCGGCTTTGAACTGATTGATGAGCTGGTAGATCTCTTTCTTCGCCCCGACGTCGACGCCGCGGGTCGGTTCATCGAGGATCAGCACCTTCGGCCGGGTCATCAGCCCGCGGGCGATGGCGACCTTTTGCTGGTTGCCACCGGAAAGCAGACCGATCGCCTGCTCCATGGACGGCGTTTTCACGTTAAACAGCCGAATGAAATCACTCACCGCCTGCTGTTCATCTTTATGCTTAAGGCTGCCGCCCGCCCGGCTGAAATAGCGCAGCGCCGTCAGGGACATGTTTTCTTTAACCGACATCCCCAGTACCAGGCCATCGCGCTTACGGTCTTCGGAGATATAGACAATGCCGTTCGCCAGGCCATCCTGCGGCGAGCGGGTCACCACTTCGCGACCGTCGAGCGTGACGGAACCACTGCTGCGCGGCAGCGCGCCGTACAGCACTTTCATCAGTTCTGTCCGCCCGGCGCCCATCAGCCCGGCAACACCCAGGATTTCCCCCTGGCGCAAGGTAAAGGTCACGTTTTCCACGCCCGGGCCGCAGAGATTATCGACCTTCAGGCGCACCGCGCCCGGCGCCTTGTCGAGATGCGGATACTGATCTTCCAGCTTACGGCCAACCATCATCTCGATCAGACGGTCTTCATCCAGCGAGGTGACCTCACGTTCGGCGATAAACTGCCCGTCGCGGAACACAGTTACGTCGTCGCAAATCTCGAAGATCTCTTTCATGCGGTGGGAGATGTAGACGATACCGCGCCCCTGCGACTTCAGTTCGCGAATGACGCGGAACAGCGATTCGGTTTCGGTATCAGTCAGCGCATCGGTCGGTTCATCCATGATGATGACTTTCGACTCGAAGCTCAGCACTTTAGCGATCTCCACCATTTGCTGATCGCCAATCGACAGATCGCCCACCAGCTTCTGGCTGGTAAAGCGGAGATTCAGCTTCGCCAACAGCTTGTCCGCTTCGGCATACATCCGCTTCCAGTCGATTTTGCCAAAGCGGTTCACGAACTCGCGGCCGAGGAAGATGTTCTCGGCGATCGTCAACTGCGGGATCAGGTTCAGTTCCTGATGAATTATGCCGATCCCGGCTTCCTGGGAGGATTTTGGGCCGTTAAAGGTCGTCTCTTTGCCTAACCACAGCAAAGAACCGGCATCACGGGTGTAGATCCCGGTCAGCACCTTCATCATGGTGGATTTGCCAGCGCCATTCTCCCCAACCAGCGCCATCACCCGGCCAGCATAGACATTCAGCGCCGCGCCGGAGAGCGCCTTGACGCCAGGGAACGCTTTATCGATCCCTTTCAGTTGCAATAAGGCTTCCATGACGACGACCTCAGAACGTAACGCCGGCACAGAGAATAATATTCGCAAACGGGGAACACTCCCCGCTGCGAATTACCGCCTGACTGTCTGCGGTTTGTTTTTTGAACTGCTCATGGCTGGTGTAACGAATTTCAATGGTATTTCCCTGGTGCTGCTGCAGCTGCTCAAGGTGGTTGAGCAACGTCGCGTGAAGCTGCGGATTATGGATTTTAATCTCTTCCGCGATGACAGCCGCTTCAACCTGCATTTCCGTCGTTACCACTTCCAGTACCTGCATAAAGGAAGGTACGCCCTGAGTCAGCGCCATATCAATGCGCGTGCTACTGCGGGGAACCGGTAATCCGGCATCGCAGACCACCAGCGTATCGGTGTGGCCCAGGCAGGAGATGACCGCGGAAATATCAGCGTTAAGTACGGTGCCTTTTTTCATTTTTCTCTTTTGCTCCACTAGCGAAACGTTTCGCTAACATAATTATTATCAATGTGTGAGCAGAAAACCATCACCAGAAGAGAGAAATGTGATCGCCATCGAAACGTTTCGCGAGACAGAGACAGGACGTGACAGCCGGAACAAGAAACAAAAAGCCCTTCACAAGGGAAGGGCTTTTTTACATTAGATTTCGACCTGAGTACCGAGCTCGATAACCCGGTTTGGCGGAATTTCAAACTGATCCGGCGCGCGCAAGGCGTTGCGCTGCAGCAGCAGATAAAGCTTGCCGCGCAGGCGCAGATACCATGGCCGTTTGCCGATAATCAGCGACTCATGCGACATAAAGAACGAGGTCTCCATCATCCGGCAACTGAGCCCTTCCAGGCCACAGCGGTGGAACACCTCTTCAACGTTAGGCGTTTCCCGCCAGCCGTAGCTGGCCACCACCCGCCAGAAGGAGGGGGACAGCTGTTCAATCTGCACCCGGCGAACGTTATGCACGTAAGGCGCATCTTCGGTGCGTAGGGTCAGGAGGATCACTCGCTCATGCAGTACCTTGTTGTGCTTCAGGTTATGCAGCAGGGCAAAGGGGATCACGTTCAGGGCGCGGGACATATACACCGCAGTACCCGGCACACGCACTGGCGGTGACTTCTCCAGCGAAGAGATCATCGCTTCCAGCGAGTTACCATGCTCGTGCATCCGGCGCAGCAGGCGGAAACGCTCGCTCTTCCAGGTCGTCATCACCGTAAACATCACCATACCCAGGGACAACGGCAGCCAGCCGCCGGAGACAATCTTATCGAGGTTCGCCGAGAACAGCGGAATATCAATGCACAGGAAGGCCACCAGCATCAGGCCGACAAATAGCTTGTTCCAGTGCCAGTTTTTGCGCGCCACGGTCGCCGACAGAATGGAGGTCAGCACCATGGTGCCCGTTACCGCGATACCATACGCCGCCGCCAGGTTAGAAGAATGCTCAAAGCTGACGATAACGATGACCACAGAAACGTATAGCAGCCAGTTAATGAATGGAATGTAAATCTGCCCGGACTCCATTTCCGAGGTATGGATAATGCGCATCGGCGACAGATAGCCCAGACGTACTGCCTGACGGGTCAGAGAGAAGACCCCGGAAATCACCGCCTGCGAGGCGATAACCGTCGCCAGCGTGGCGATAATCAGCATCGGGATCAGCGCCCACTCAGGCGCCAGCAGGAAGAACGGGTTTTTAATCGCTTCCGGGTGCTTCAGCAGCAGCGCGCCCTGGCCAAAATAGTTCAGCACCAACGAGGGCAGCACCACGGAGAACCAGGCTACGCGGATCGGCAGTTTGCCGAAGTGGCCCATATCGGCATACAGCGCTTCCACCCCGGTAATCGACAGCACCACCGCGCCAAGCGCAATAAAGGAAACGGTCTTGTACTGCAGGAAGAAGTGCACAGCCCAGTAGGGGTTCAGCGCCTGCAGAACTTCCGGATTAGCGTAAATGCTTCGCGCGCCCAGCACCGCCAGCAACAGGAACCAGATCAGCATAATCGGCGCAAACAGCTTGCCGACCATGCCGGTGCCGTGCTTTTGGATCACAAACAGCAGGGTAAGCACGATAATGGAGATAGGGACAATCCAGGTATCGAGCTGCGGGGCGATAATTTCTAACCCCTCAATTGCCGACATCACCGAAATGGCTGGGGTAATCACCACTTCGCCATAGAAGAAGCTGCCGCCGACCAGGCCGAGGATCACCAGCACGGAGGTCATTCTGGCCGAGGTGTTGCGTCCGGCCAGCGACATCAACGTTAAGATCCCGCCTTCCCCGGCGTTATCCGCCCGCATCACGAAGGTGATGTATTTAATTGATACGGTAAAGATTAACAGCCAGAAAATTAGCGACAAAAAGCCAAAAACGGCATCGCGCTCTACGCCAAAGCCAAACTGACCTGACAGGCATTCGCGCAAGGTATACAGTGGACTGGTACCGATATCGCCGTACACCACGCCGATGGCCGCCAGCGTTAACGCCGGCAACGATTGTTTATTATCAGTGCTCATAGACTAGTCTTTTCGTTTATAAAACAAATGTGTGCCTAGTCCCTTGGCCCACAAAAAGCGCACAGTATGCACGATTATTTGCGAAATCGTACCCCTAACAGACACCATATTAACCTGGCTCAAAAAAAATAAATCGATTCTTCAGGCTATTACCGCCCCTGCTCTAACATCTATACTCGTCCAAATAACGATACACGACAAAGCATCCAACACAATTATGGCTCAAACACATTTACTGGCTGAAAGAATTTCCCGGCTCAGCGCGGCACTTGAAAAAGGACTCTTTGAACGCAGTCATGCGATACGCCTCTGCCTGCTGGCGGCGCTCAGCGGCGAGAGCGTTTTTTTGCTCGGTCCGCCGGGGATCGCCAAAAGCCTGATTGCCCGCCGCCTAAAATTTGCCTTCCAGCAGGCGCGCGCGTTTGAATACCTCATGACCCGCTTCTCCACCCCGGAAGAGGTTTTTGGGCCACTGTCCATTCAGGCGCTGAAAGATGAAGGCCGTTACGAACGTTTAACCGCCGGCTACCTGCCGGAAGCGGAAATCGTGTTTCTCGATGAAATATGGAAAGCAGGCCCGGCTATCCTCAACACCCTACTGACGGCGATTAACGAACGTCATTTCCGCAACGGCGCGCACGAAGAGAAAATCCCGATGCGTCTGCTGGTGGCCGCGTCGAACGAACTTCCCGAAGCTGACAGCAGCCTGGAAGCACTGTATGACCGTATGCTGATCCGTCTGTGGCTCGATAAGGTGCAGGATAAAGGCAATTTCCGTTCAATGCTGCTGAGCCAGCAGGATGAAAACAGCAATCCGGTCCCCAGCGCTTTACAGGTCAGTGACGAGGAATTTACCCAATGGCAGCAGCAGATCGGCAATATCAAACTGCCGGACGCTGTGTTTGAGCTGATATTCCAGCTCCGCCAGCAGCTGGACGCCCTGCCAAATGCTCCGTATGTGTCAGATCGCCGCTGGAAAAAAGCCATACGCCTGCTGCAGGCCAGCGCCTTCTTCAGCGGCCGCGACAGTATCGCGCCGATTGACCTGATCCTGCTGAAAGATTGTCTGTGGCACAACGTCGAAAGTATGAACCTGATGTCGCAGCAGCTGGAAACGCTAATGACCTGTCACGCCTGGCAACAGCAGGCGATGCTGACGCGACTGGGAGCGATTGTGCAGCGACGCATTCAGATCCAACAGCAGCAAAGCGACAAAACGGCGCTGAAGGTCACCCGCCTTGGCGGGATGTTTAGCCGTAAGCCGCATTATGAACTGCCAGCGGAGATTCAGGGGGCAACCCTGACGCTGCTGCTGCAGCAGCCGCTCAAACTTCATGATATGGAAGTGATACATATCACCTTCGAGCGCGATGCTTTATCTAGTTGGCTGGAAAAGGGCGGCGAGATCCGCGGAAAGCTTAACGGGATCGGCTTTCCCCAACTGCTTAATATGGATGTCGACACCAGCCAGCACCTGGTGGTCCGCGACGTCAGCCTGCAGGGCTCACGCCTCGCGCTGCCCGGCAGCGCAGCGCAGGAGAATATGCCGGCGGAAATTCGCCAGCAGCTGGAAGCGCTGGATGATGAGTGGCACCAGCAACATAACCGCTTCAGCGAGCAGCAAAAGTGCCTGTTTATCCCGGTCGAGTGGCTGGGAAGAATTGAAGCCAGCCTGCAGGACGTCGGCGCGCAGATTAAACAGGCGAAGCAGCCATGACGCTCGATATGCTGAATGTCATGCTGGCAGTCAGCGAAGAGGGAATGATCGAGGAGATGCTGCTGGCGCTGCTGGCCTCTCCTCAGCTGGCGATTTTCTTTGAAAAATTTCCCCGGCTGAAAAACATCATCGCGGCAGATATTCCACGCTGGCGGGAAGCCGTTCGCGCTCGCTTAAAAGAAGTTAACATCCCGCCGGATCTGGACGTCGAAGTGCAAACCTATCAGCAGGCTCAGCTGCTCTCTACCTCGCAGTTTATCGTCCAGCTTCCACAGATCCTCGGCAAACTGCACCAGCTCCAGTCCCCTTTTGCCGCCCAGGCGCAGAAGCTGGTGGACGACAATGCCACCTTTACTCCGGCGCTGCATACGCTGTTTTTACAGCGCTGGCGCCTGAGCCTGGTGGTGCAAGCCACCAGCCTTAACCAGCAGCTGCTGGATGAGGAGCGCGACCAGTTGCTCAGTGAGGTCCAGGAACGAATGACGCTCAGCGGTCAGCTCGATCCAGTGCTGGCGGACAATGACACCGCCGCCGGACGCCTGTGGGACATGAGCGCTGGCGAACTCAAACGAGGCGACTACCAGCTGATCGTGCGCTATGGCGATTTTCTTAACCAGCAACCGGAACTGCTGCAGCTGGCGGAACAGCTGGGGCGTTCACGGGAAGCGAAATCCGTCCCGAAAAAAGATGCGCCGATGGAAACTTTCCGCAGCCTGGTACGCGAACCGGCGACGGTGCCAGAGCAGGTCGACGGCCTCCAGCAGAGCGATGATATTCTGCGCCTGCTGCCGCCGGAGCTGGCGACGCTCGGCATCACGGAGCTGGAGTTTGAATTTTATCGCAAGCTGGTGGAGAAGCAGTTGCTCACTTACCGGCTGCACGGCGACGCCTGGCGCGAGAAAATCACCGAACGCCCGGTGACGCGCCAGGATTTTGATGAACAGCCGCGCGGGCCGTTCATTGTCTGCGTCGATACGTCAGGATCGATGGGCGGTTTTAACGAACAGTGCGCTAAGGCCTTTTGTCTGGCCCTGATGCGCATCGCGCTGGCCGATAACCGCCGCTGCTTTATTATGCTGTTCTCCAGCGAAGTGGTGCATTACGAGCTGACCAGCGAGAGCGGACTGGAGCAGGCGATCCGCTTCCTGAGCCAGCGTTTTCGCGGCGGTACCGATTTGGCCAGCTGTTTTCGCGCCATTATTGAACGTCTGCAAAACCCGCAATGGGTGGATGCCGATGCTGTCGTGATCTCTGACTTTATTGCCCAGCGGTTGCCGGATGAGGTGATTGCTCAGGTGGGGGAGTTACAGCGTAAGCATCAGCACCGTTTTCACGCGGTGGCGATGTCGGTACATGGCAAGCCCGGTATCATGCGTATCTTCGATCATATCTGGCGCTTTGATACCGGGTTGCGTAGCCGCCTGCTGCGACGCTGGCGGCGATAACGTTACAACAGAGCGGAAACGCTTTCGCGAACCTGCGCTGGCCATACGCCGCACTGCACCTGACCGATATGGTCAAGCTGCAGCAACAGCATCGTCAAACGAGACTGGCCAATGCCGCCGCCGATAGTCTGCGGCATCTCACCACGCAACAGCGCCTGGTGCCACTCCAGTTTCAGACGATCTTCATCGCCGGTCAGCGCCAGCTGGCGTTTCAGCGCTTCGGCATCAACGCGGATCCCCATTGAAGAGATCTCGAACGCATCCTCCAGCACCGGGTTCCACACCAGGATATCGCCGTTCAGACCGGCAAAACCTTCAGAAACCTCAGTACTCCAGTCATCATAATCCGGCGCACGGACGTCGTGACGCTTGCCATCAGATAGTTTGCCGCCGATACCGATTAAGAAAACAGCGCCCAGCTCTTTGGCAATCGCCCGCTCGCGGCCTTTGGCGTCAAGATCCGGATAGCGGCTCAGCAGCTCCTGGCTGTGAACAAAGTGAATCTGTTCCGGCAGAAATGGCGTCAGACCAAATTCCTGACTGACCGCCAGCTCGGTGGCTTTGATCCCGGCGTAAATCGCCTCGACGGTTGCCTTTAGGGTGCCGACGTGACGCTCTTCATCCCCCATCACGCGCTCCCAGTCCCACTGGTCGACATAGACGGAATGGATCGGTGTCAGACGGTCTTCATCGGGGCGAAGGGCCTTCATATGCGTGTACAGCCCTTCGCCCGCGCTGAAGTCGTGTTGTCCCAGGGTTTGACGCTTCCACTTCGCCAGTGAATGAACCACTTCGAACTGGGCGTCGGGCAGTGTTTTCACTTTTACCTGAACCGCTTTCTCGCAGCCGGACAAGTTATCCTGCGTCCCATCACCCACACGGCTTAAGATTGGCGCCTGGACTTCAATCAGGCCAAGCTTCTCTTCCAGCTGACGGGAAAAGTGGGATTTAACGAAACTGATCTGGCGTTGTTTTGCGATATATACGGTTTTCATTTTTTATGACTCCTGCGTCCTGTTGCCATTGATTAAGCAACAAAACAGCGCCCCAATACAATAATCAATCAATAAAAAGCCGCATCAACTTTTAATTCATTAAAATATGGCGCTAAAATAGTAAGAACCCTCAAACTTCATAAGAAAAAGATATGGAAAATTATCAGATCGACAATCTGGACCGCGGCATTCTTGATGCGCTGATGGCTAACGCCCGTACCGCCTATGCCGAACTGGCCAAACAGTTCAGCGTCAGCCCGGGCACCATTCACGTACGCGTCGAAAAGATGAAGCAGGCGGGCATTATTACCGGTGCGCGTATAGATGTTAGCCCCAAGCAGCTGGGATACGACGTTGGGTGCTTCATCGGCATTATTCTAAAAAGCGCCAAAGACTACCCCTCCGCCCTCGCCCGCCTGGAAAGTCTGGAGGAGGTTACCGAGGCTTACTACACCACCGGCCACTACAGCATCTTTATTAAGGTGATGTGTAAATCCATCGATGCTCTGCAGCAGGTACTTATCAACAAGATTCAAACAATCGATGAAATTCAATCCACTGAAACGCTGATCGTGCTGCAGAACCCGATCATGCGTACCATCAAGCCCTAATCGCTTTTTTTAATCCCACATTTTTCCACAGGTAGATCCCAGCTCGCTCACAGCGTACAATACGCCACTCTGAACAGTTGAGCGGGCGATCGGCGATCTATGGCAGACATTACACTTATCAGCGGCAGCACCCTGGGCAGTGCGGAATATGTAGCAGAACATCTGGCGGAAAAGCTGGAAGAAGCGGGCTATAGCACTGACATCCAGCACGGTCCGCTGGTGGACGATCTGCAGGCGCAAGGGATCTGGTTAGTGATCTCTTCCACCCATGGCGCCGGGGACATTCCCGACAACCTGGTTCCCTTCTATGACGCGCTGCAGGAGAAGCAGGTCGATCTTTCCGCCGTGCGCTTTGGCGCCATCGGGATCGGCAGCCGCGAATACGACACCTTTTGTGGCGCGATCGATAAAGTAGAAGCGGCGCTGAAGGACTGCGGGGCAAAACAGATCGGTGAGACGCTGAAGATCAACGTCCTGGAACACGAAATTCCGGAGGATCCGGCGGAAATCTGGCTGGGATCCTGGAAAAATTTGCTCTGAGAATTGTAAAGATCGTCCGATCTTCTGTGGATAACCATGCTTAAAAGCTTGGATCAACCGGTAGTTATCCAAAGAATAACCGTAGTATGGTTTTTGTGCTGTGTATAACCCTTCATTCTGATCCCAGCTTATACGGACCAGGATCACCGATCATTCACAGATAGTGATCCTTCTTAAGTTTTTGATCTTACTTAATGGATCCGACTTATCCACAAAGAGAGTCGATCCTAATAAGAGATCACAATAGAACAGATCTCTATATAAAGATCTTCTTTTTAATAGTCAGGATCCCGGAGTCTTTCTCGAAAGCCTAAAGTTGAGTAGAATCCACGGCCCGGGCTTCAATCCATTTCCACACCGCGTTATGCGAGGCAGACCACCATGTTTTATCAGGATCCTTTTGACGTCATTATCATTGGCGGGGGTCATGCAGGCACTGAGGCCGCAATGGCCGCAGCGCGTATGGGTCAACAGACCCTGCTTTTGACACACAATATCGACACGCTGGGGCAGATGAGCTGCAACCCGGCAATTGGCGGCATTGGGAAAGGACACCTGGTAAAAGAAGTGGACGCGCTCGGCGGTTTGATGGCCAAAGCGATCGATCAGGCTGGCATTCAGTTTAGGATACTAAACGCCAGCAAAGGGCCCGCTGTGCGCGCTACCCGCGCCCAGGCCGACCGCGTGCTGTACCGTCAGGCGGTGCGTACTGCGCTGGAGAACCAGCCTAATCTGATGATCTTCCAGCAGGCGGTGGAAGATCTGATTGTCGAAAACGATCGCGTCGTGGGCGCCGTCACTCAGATGGGCCTCAAATTCCGAGCGAAAGCGGTGGTACTGACCGTTGGGACCTTCCTGGATGGCAAAATTCATATTGGTCTGGACAACTACAGCGGCGGCCGCGCCGGCGATCCGCCGTCAATCCCGCTGTCTCGTCGACTGCGTGAACTGCCGCTGCGCGTAAGCCGCCTGAAAACGGGTACCCCGCCGCGTATTGACGCGCGCACCATCGATTTTAGCGTGCTGGCACAACAGCACGGCGATAATCCGATGCCGGTGTTCTCGTTTATGGGATCCGCCGACCAGCATCCGCGTCAGGTGCCGTGCTACATCACGCACACTAACGAGAAAACTCACGACGTGATCCGCAATAATCTCGATCGCAGCCCTATGTACGCCGGGGTGATCGAGGGGATCGGGCCACGCTATTGTCCGTCGATCGAAGACAAAGTCATGCGCTTTGCCGATCGCAATCAGCATCAGATCTTCCTTGAACCGGAAGGCCTGACCTCAAACGAAATTTATCCGAACGGCATCTCCACCAGCCTGCCGTTTGATGTGCAAATGCAAATCGTCCGCTCAATGCAGGGGATGGAGAACGCGCGAATCGTCCGTCCTGGCTACGCCATTGAGTACGATTTCTTCGACCCGCGCGATCTGAAGCCAACGCTTGAAAGCAAATTTATTCAGGGTCTGTTCTTCGCCGGCCAAATCAACGGTACCACCGGTTATGAAGAAGCGGCGGCTCAGGGGCTGCTGGCTGGTCTTAACGCCGCCCGCTTCTCTGCGGAAAAAGAGGGCTGGGCGCCGCGTCGCGATCAGGCTTACCTCGGCGTGCTGGTGGACGACCTGTGTACTCTGGGTACCAAAGAGCCGTACCGCATGTTCACCTCGCGTGCCGAATATCGCCTGATGTTGCGTGAAGATAACGCCGATCTGCGTTTGACCGAACAAGGTCGCGAGCTGGGGCTGGTGGATGATGAACGCTGGGCGCGCTACAACGAGAAGCTGGAAAGCATTGAACGTGAACGCCAGCGTCTGAAATCGACCTGGGTGAACCCGCAGGCCGAAAGCGCCGCCGAAGTGAACGTTCACCTGACCGCGCCGTTGTCGCGTGAAGCCAGCGGTGAAGATCTGCTGCGCCGTCCGGAAATGACCTATGAGCAGCTGGTTCGTCTTTCGCCGTTCGCGCCGGGTCTGCAGGATCAACAGGCGGCTGAACAGGTTGAGATCCAGGTGAAATATGAAGGTTATATCGCGCGCCAGCAGGATGAGATCGAGAAACAGCAGCGCAACGAGAACACCTTACTCCCGGCGACGCTCGACTATCGCCAGGTTACCGGGCTGTCAAACGAGGTAATCGCCAAACTGAACGACCATAAACCGTCGTCGATAGGGCAGGCGTCACGTATTTCCGGGATCACCCCGGCAGCGATCTCTATTTTGCTGGTTTGGCTGAAAAAGCAGGGCATGCTGCGTCGTAGCGCCTGATTGCGGTAGCCTGCCAGCGCTGATTTCCCAGTTGCATAATCGGCGTTCGCCTTTATCATTCATAGCCCGGTAAGCGTTAGCGCCTCCGGGCTCATTATTTTTTGAAGGGATTTACCGTGCTCAACAAACTTTCTCGTCTGCTGGATGAAGCGGGTATTTCGCTCACCGATCACCAGAAAAATCAGCTGGTGGCTTACGTCGGGCTGCTCGATAAGTGGAACAAGGCCTATAACCTGACTTCCGTTCGCGATCCGAATGAGATGTTAGTGCGTCACATCCTCGACAGCATCATTGTGGCGCCTTACCTGCAGGGCTCGCGCTTTATCGATGTCGGGACCGGACCTGGGCTTCCAGGTATTCCACTTGCCATCGTGCGCCCGGAGTCGCATTTCACCTTGCTGGACAGTCTCGGCAAGCGTGTGCGCTTTCTGCGTCAGGTACAGCATGAGCTTAAGCTGGCTAACGTCACCCCGGTGCAGAGCCGCGTGGAAGCCTTCCCCGCCGAGCCGCCGTTTGACGGCGTGATAAGCCGCGCTTTCGCATCGCTCAATGATATGGTGAGCTGGTGCCACCATCTGCCGGCAGAGAACGGGCATTTCTATGCGCTCAAAGGGTTAGCGCAAAAAGAAGAGATGGAAAGTCTGCCGGAAGGATATGCCATTGCCGAGGTGATCGAGTTGCATGTTCCTCAGCTGGAAGGGGAGCGACACCTGGTGGTGATTACGCCAAAATCGCGTTAATTTTTATCAAAAAATGTGGAAAAAATGTGGCCCGCGCATGTTACAAAAATAAAAGGCGCCCCCCGATATTATCGGGCTGCATTTAACCATGTTTTTACTATGGCTTTTCTTGCGGTTAACTTTAGCTAAGTGATTCACTGATAAAATAGTCAACTTTGAAAATATCAGGGTGCTAAAAATCGACAATGATGAGTGACCTGTTGATGTTAAATTTTTATTATAAATGTCAATAAAAGGTTTTTATTGTATGTTGGGTTGTTTTAGATAATGACCTCACTTTTTATCTTGAATATCAAAAACATGAAAAATAGTGTTTTATGTCCTTGATTCATTAAAGGGCGCTTGAAATGTTTATTATGTGATCTAATGCACGCTTTAATTGCCGTGTTTCCTCGTTATTTGCAGTTTTGTATGACCGCTCACAGAACGCTGAAATGCACGGAAAGTTGTCCGTTGGAAAATAATTAAACATTTATTCACTATTTTGCTACTTATTGTTTGAAATCACGGGGCGTCACCGTATAATTTGTCCGCTTTTTGATGCTTGACTCTTCGTCTTAAAGGACGTTTTATACGACACGCGACATACCTCAAAGGGAGCAGGAGTAAAAACGTGATGTCAGTGTCGCTCTTGAGTCGAAACGTTGCTCGCAAGCTTCTGTTTATTCAGTTACTGGCCGTAATAGCAAGTGGACTGCTGTTCAGCCTCAAAGACCCCTTCTGGGGCATTTCCGCAGTATGCGGCGGTTTGGCAGTAGTTTTGCCAAACCTGATATTTATGATTTTTGCCTGGCGTCATCAGGCGCATACACCAGCAAAAGGCCGCGTGGCCTGGACCTTCGCCTTCGGTGAAGCCTTCAAGGTGTTGCTAACCTTCGCCCTTCTGGCGATGGCGCTGGCCGTTTTAAAAGTGGTATTTTTGCCGCTGATCGTGACGTGGGTTTTGGTGCTGGTGGTACAAGTTCTGGCGCCAGCTGTAATCAACAACAAAGGGTAAAAGGCATCATGGCTTCAGAAAATATGACGCCGCAGGAATACATAGGTCATCATCTGAATAACCTTCAGATTGACCTGCGTACTTTCTCGCTGGTGGATCCGCACAACCCCCCGGCCACCTTCTGGACGCTCAACATTGACTCCATGTTTTTCTCGGTGGTTCTCGGTCTGCTGTTCCTGGCCATGTTCCGTAGCGTTGCCAAAAAAGCAACCAGCGGTGTACCAGGGAAATTCCAAACCTTCATTGAGATGATCATCGGCTTCGTCCATGGCAGCGTCAAAGACATGTACCATGGCAAGAGCAAGGTCATCGCGCCGCTGGCGCTTACCGTGTTCGTCTGGGTCTTCCTGATGAACCTGATGGACCTGCTGCCAATCGACCTGATTCCTTACATCGGCGAACACATTTTCGGCCTGCCTGCACTGCGCGTGGTTCCGTCTGCTGACGTGAACATCACCCTGTCGATGGCGCTTGGCGTGTTCATCCTGATTATTTTCTACAGCATCAAAATGAAAGGCGTAGGTGGGTTCGTTAAAGAACTGACCATGCAGCCGTTCAATCACTGGGCGTTCATTCCTGTCAACTTAATCCTTGAAGGGGTAAGCCTGCTGTCCAAACCGGTTTCTCTCGGTCTGCGACTGTTCGGCAACATGTATGCCGGTGAGCTGATTTTCATTCTGATTGCTGGTCTGCTGCCGTGGTGGTCACAGTGGGTTCTGAATGTGCCTTGGGCCATTTTCCACATCCTGATTATTACGCTGCAAGCCTTCATCTTCATGGTTCTGACGATTGTCTATCTGTCGATGGCATCTGAAGAGCATTGATTTTTACCAACACTACTACGTTTTAACTGAAACAAACTGGAGACTGTCATGGAAAACCTGAATATGGATCTGCTGTACATGGCTGCCGCTGTGATGATGGGTCTGGCGGCAATCGGTGCTGCGATCGGTATCGGCATCCTCGGGGGTAAATTCCTGGAAGGCGCAGCGCGTCAGCCGGATCTGATTCCTCTGCTGCGTACTCAGTTCTTTATCGTTATGGGTCTGGTGGATGCTATCCCGATGATCGCTGTAGGTCTGGGTCTGTACGTGATGTTCGCCGTCGCGTAGTAAGTTGTTAGAAACCTAAGCCACAGAGTTAATTAAAGAGGTATTGTGCTGTGAACATGAACGCAACAATCCTCGGCCAGGCCATCGCGTTTGTTATCTTCGTATGGTTCTGCATGAAGTACGTATGGCCGCCTTTAATGGCTGCCATCGAAAAACGCCAGAAAGAGATTTCTGACGGTTTAGCTTCTGCAGAACGCGCTAAGAAAGATTTGGACCTTGCACAGGCCAACGCGACCGACCAGCTGAAAAAAGCGAAAGCGGAAGCCCAGGTAATCATTGAGCAGGCGAACAAGCGCCGCTCTCAGATTCTGGACGAAGCTAAAGCTGAAGCAGAACAGGAACGCACCAAAATCGTTGCACAAGCGCAGGCTGAAATTGATGCTGAGCGTAAACGTGCTCGCGAGGAGCTGCGTAAGCAGGTCGCTATCCTGGCTGTTGCTGGCGCCGAGAAGATCATCGAACGTTCCGTGGATGAAGCTGCTAACAGCGACATCGTGGATAAACTTGTCGCTGAACTGTAAGGAGGGAGGGGCTGATGTCTGAATTTGTAACGGTAGCTCGCCCCTACGCCAAAGCAGCTTTTGACTTTGCCGTCGAACACAACAGTG
The DNA here is from genome assembly GCF_020526085.1 of Klebsiella africana. NCBI lineage: Bacteria > Pseudomonadati > Pseudomonadota > Gammaproteobacteria > Enterobacterales > Enterobacteriaceae > Klebsiella > Klebsiella africana. The sequence continues at coordinate 5,214,986 of NZ_CP084874.1, forward strand.
TTGAACGCTGGCAGGATATGCTGGCGTTTGCCGCCGAAGTGACCAAAAACGACCAAATGGCAGAGCTTCTCTCCGGTGCTTTGGCGCCGGAAACGCTCTCAGAAGCGTTTATCGCTATCTGCGGCGAGCAACTCGACGAAAACGGCCAGAACCTGATTAAGGTGATGGCGGAAAATAATCGTCTGAAGGTGCTCCCGGACGTTCTTGAGCAATTCATTCACCTGCGCGCGGCCAGCGAGGCCATCGCAGAGGTAGAAGTAATATCTGCCAACCAACTGAGTGATGAACAGCTTGCCAGGATCGTCAGCGCGATGGAAAAACGTCTGTCACGCAAAGTTAAGCTGAATTGCAAAATCGATAAGTCTGTAATGGCAGGTATTATCATCCGTGCGGGTGATATGGTCATTGATGGCAGCGTACGCGGCCGTCTTGATCGCCTTGCAGACGTCTTGCAGTCTTAAGGGGACTGGAGCATGCAACTGAATTCCACCGAAATCAGCGAACTGATCAAGCAGCGCATTGCTCAGTTCAATGTTGTGAGCGAAGCTCATAACGAAGGTACTATTGTTTCTGTAAGTGACGGTGTTATCCGCATTCACGGCCTTGCCGAATGTATGCAGGGCGAGATGATCTCCCTGCCGGGTAACCGTTACGCAATCGCACTGAACCTGGAGCGCGACTCCGTAGGTGCGGTAGTTATGGGTCCGTACGCCGACCTCGCCGAAGGCATGAAGGTGAAATGTACTGGCCGTATCCTGGAAGTTCCGGTTGGCCGTGGCCTGCTGGGCCGCGTGGTTAACACCCTGGGCGCGCCAATTGATGGTAAAGGTCCGCTGGAAAACGACGGTTTCTCCGCTGTTGAAGCGATCGCGCCAGGCGTAATCGAACGTCAGTCGGTCGATCAGCCGGTACAGACCGGTTATAAATCCGTTGACGCCATGATCCCAATCGGTCGTGGTCAGCGTGAGCTGATCATCGGCGACCGTCAGACCGGTAAAACGGCGCTGGCCATCGATGCCATCATCAACCAGCGTGATTCCGGCATTAAGTGCGTCTATGTCGCTATCGGTCAGAAAGCCTCCACTATTTCTAACGTGGTGCGCAAACTGGAAGAGCACGGCGCGCTGGCCAACACCATCGTGGTGGTAGCGACTGCATCTGAATCTGCTGCACTGCAATACCTGGCGCCATACGCCGGTTGCGCAATGGGCGAATACTTCCGCGACCGCGGTGAAGATGCGCTGATCGTTTACGATGACCTGTCTAAACAGGCTGTTGCTTACCGTCAGATCTCCCTGCTGCTCCGTCGTCCGCCAGGACGTGAAGCGTTCCCGGGCGACGTATTCTACCTCCACTCCCGTCTGCTGGAGCGTGCTGCGCGTGTTAACGCCGAATACGTTGAAGCCTTCACCAAAGGTGAAGTGAAAGGGAAAACCGGTTCTCTGACCGCGCTGCCGATTATCGAAACGCAGGCGGGTGACGTTTCCGCATTCGTTCCGACCAACGTAATCTCCATTACCGATGGTCAGATCTTCCTGGAAACTAACCTGTTTAACGCTGGTATTCGTCCTGCGGTTAACCCGGGTATCTCCGTATCCCGTGTTGGTGGTGCAGCGCAGACCAAGATCATGAAGAAACTGTCCGGTGGTATCCGTACCGCGCTGGCGCAGTATCGTGAACTGGCGGCGTTCTCCCAGTTTGCATCCGACCTTGACGATGCAACCCGCAAACAGCTGGACCACGGTCAGAAAGTGACCGAGCTGCTGAAACAGAAACAGTATGCGCCGATGTCCGTCGCGCAGCAGTCTCTGGTTCTGTTCGCAGCAGAACGTGGTTACCTGGCTGATGTAGAACTGGCGAAAATCGGTAGCTTCGAAGCCGCTCTGCTGGCTTACGTCGACCGTGATCACGCTCCGCTGATGCAAGAGATTAACCAGTCCGGTGGCTATAACGACGAAATCGAAGGCAAGCTGAAAGGCATCCTCGATTCCTTCAAAGCAACCCAGTCCTGGTAACGTCTGGCGGTCTGTCTTAGGGCAGGCCGCAAGGCATTGAGGAGAAGCTCATGGCCGGCGCAAAAGAGATACGTAGTAAGATCGCAAGCGTCCAGAACACGCAAAAGATCACTAAAGCGATGGAGATGGTCGCCGCTTCCAAAATGCGTAAATCGCAGGAGCGCATGGCGGCCAGCCGTCCTTACGCAGATACTATGCGCAAAGTGATTGGTCACCTTGCGAACGGTAATCTGGAATATAAGCACCCTTACCTGGAAGAACGCGACGTTAAGCGCGTGGGCTACCTGGTGGTGTCGACCGACCGTGGTCTGTGCGGCGGCTTGAACATTAACCTGTTCAAGAAACTGTTGGCGGAAATGAAAGCATGGTCCGATAAAGGCGTTCAGTGCGACCTCGCAATGATCGGCTCTAAAGGCGTCTCTTTCTTTAACTCCGTTGGCGGCAACGTGGTTGCACAGGTGACCGGTATGGGGGATAACCCATCCCTGTCCGAACTGATCGGCCCGGTAAAAGTGATGTTGCAGGCCTATGATGAAGGCCGTCTGGACAAGCTGTACGTTGTCAGCAACAAATTTATTAACACCATGTCTCAGGTTCCGACGATCACTCAGCTGCTGCCGTTACCGGCATCAGAAGATGCTGATCTGAAACGCAAATCCTGGGATTACCTGTATGAGCCCGATCCGAAAGCGCTGCTGGATACCCTCCTGCGCCGCTACGTCGAATCTCAGGTTTATCAGGGCGTGGTTGAAAACCTGGCCAGCGAGCAGGCCGCCCGTATGGTGGCGATGAAAGCCGCGACCGATAATGGCGGCAGCCTGATTAAAGAGCTGCAGTTGGTATACAACAAAGCTCGTCAGGCCAGCATTACTCAGGAACTCACCGAGATCGTCTCGGGGGCCGCCGCGGTTTAACCAGGTTATTTCGTAGAGGATTTAAGATGGCTACTGGAAAGATTGTCCAGGTAATCGGCGCCGTGGTCGACGTCGAGTTCCCTCAGGATGCCGTACCACGCGTGTACGAAGCCCTTGAGGTACAGAATGGTAATGAAGTTCTGGTGCTGGAAGTTCAGCAGCAGCTGGGCGGCGGTATCGTACGTACCATCGCCATGGGTTCTTCTGATGGTCTGCGTCGTGGTCTGGATGTAAAAGACCTCGAGCACCCGATCGAAGTCCCGGTAGGTAAAGCAACGCTGGGTCGTATCATGAACGTACTGGGTCAACCGGTTGACATGAAAGGCGACATCGGCGAAGAAGAGCGTTGGGCTATCCACCGCGCGGCACCGTCCTATGAAGAGCTGTCCAGCTCTCAGGAACTGCTGGAAACCGGCATCAAAGTTATCGACCTGATGTGTCCGTTCGCGAAGGGCGGTAAAGTTGGTCTGTTCGGCGGTGCGGGTGTAGGTAAAACCGTAAACATGATGGAGCTGATCCGTAACATCGCGATCGAGCACTCCGGTTACTCTGTGTTTGCGGGCGTAGGTGAGCGTACTCGTGAGGGTAACGACTTCTACCACGAAATGACCGACTCCAACGTTATCGATAAAGTATCCCTGGTGTACGGCCAGATGAACGAGCCGCCGGGAAACCGTCTGCGCGTTGCGCTGACCGGCCTGACCATGGCTGAGAAATTCCGTGACGAAGGTCGTGACGTACTGCTGTTCGTCGATAACATCTATCGTTACACCCTGGCCGGTACTGAAGTATCCGCGCTGCTGGGTCGTATGCCTTCAGCGGTAGGTTATCAGCCGACCCTGGCGGAAGAGATGGGTGTTCTGCAGGAACGTATCACCTCCACCAAAACCGGTTCTATCACCTCCGTACAGGCGGTATACGTACCGGCGGATGACTTAACTGACCCATCCCCAGCGACTACCTTTGCTCACTTAGATGCAACCGTAGTACTGAGCCGTCAGATCGCTTCCCTGGGTATCTACCCGGCCGTTGACCCGCTGGACTCCACCAGCCGTCAGCTGGATCCGCTGGTTGTTGGTCAGGAACACTACGACACCGCGCGTGGCGTTCAGTCCATCCTGCAGCGTTATCAGGAACTGAAAGACATCATCGCCATCCTCGGTATGGACGAACTGTCTGAAGAAGACAAACTGGTGGTAGCTCGCGCGCGTAAGATCCAGCGCTTCCTGTCCCAGCCGTTCTTCGTGGCAGAAGTCTTTACCGGTTCTCCGGGCAAATACGTGGCGCTGAAAGACACCATCCGTGGCTTTAAAGGCATCATGGAAGGCGAATACGATCACCTGCCAGAGCAGGCGTTCTACATGGTCGGTTCCATCGACGAAGCCGTGGAAAAAGCCAAAAAACTTTAACGCCTTAATCGGAGGGTGATATGGCAATGACTTACCACCTGGACGTCGTCAGCGCAGAGCAACAAATGTTCTCTGGTCTGGTCGAAAAAATCCAGGTAACGGGTAGCGAAGGTGAACTGGGTATTTACCCGGGCCACGCGCCGCTGCTCACCGCCATTAAGCCTGGTATGATTCGCATCGTTAAACAGCACGGTCATGAAGAGTTTATCTACCTGTCCGGCGGCATTCTTGAAGTGCAGCCTGGCAGCGTGACCGTTCTGGCGGATACCGCAATTCGCGGTCAGGACCTCGACGAAGCGCGAGCGCTGGAAGCGAAACGCAAAGCGGAAGAGCACATTAAGAGCTCTCACGGTGATGTGGATTACGCTCAGGCGTCTGCGGAACTGGCCAAAGCGATCGCTAAACTGCGCGTTATCGAGTTGACCAAAAAAGCGATGTAACACCGGCTTGAACGTAAAAAGCCAGTCTGGTTTTCCAGACTGGCTTTTTTTATGGCTCGCCACAGATCCGCGGATGAAGCGAAAACAAAATTCCCGCTTAATTGTTATTGATTAGTTAAATGAGGAGGCGTAGACTCTTTTTATGTGATGTACGTCACAAAAAAGAACGTTATTAAACTGCACCTGCGTCAGGAAATCATCATGAAACTGTTTCATAAAATCATCGCCAAATTTAGCGTACTGAGCTTCTAAGTTCCGCGCTATCTCCACCCGCTTACACGACGTATCGCCCATCAAAACGACAACACAGGCGATGTGCAACCGGGAAAAGAAGGTCACCTGATAGGTGGCCTTTCGTTTTTATGGATAGCATCAATCACTTTACCGCCCTCCCCCGCCAGCGACTGGCGACTATTTATCCTGGTTCATCCCGCTGTGGATGCCTGAAACTGCCTGCCGCTGCCGCTTTATTCAGGTGGCGAAAAAACAGCAAAAGCAGTGAGATAGTCAATGATTACCCTCCCTGCCCTCCTTTTTCAGCGTTAAACTGATTTGCAGTGGTCAAAATTAGCGTCATAAAATGATGGATAGCTGTGAGCCTGGACGTTTTCTCCACGTCTCGTTTTATGATGAAAAATATGTAGAAATTTCAACGTGAAAGGCTTTTACTTTTCGTTCTAACTACCGTCAGGATGAGTATGTCAAATAGTGCGATGAGCGTGGTTATCCTTGCCGCAGGCAAAGGGACCCGCATGTATTCCGATCTTCCTAAGGTGCTGCATACCCTGGCCGGGAAGCCAATGGTGCAGCATGTCATTGATGCTGCTAACGATTTAGGCGCCAGTGCGGTACATCTGGTATATGGCCACGGTGGCGAACTGCTGCGTCAGACGCTGCATGAAGACAACCTGAACTGGGTGCTGCAGGCCGAGCAGCTCGGTACCGGGCACGCCATGCAGCAGGCGGCGCCGTTCTTCAATGATGATGAAGACATTTTGATGCTCTATGGCGACGTGCCGCTGATCTCCGTTGAGACGCTACAGCGCCTGCGCGCTGCGAAACCACAGGGCGGTATTGGCCTGTTGACGGTGAAGCTGGATGATCCAACCGGTTATGGGCGCATCACGCGTGAAAATGGCCAGGTGACAGGTATCGTTGAGCATAAAGACGCCAGCGAAGCGCAGCGCCAGATTCAGGAAATCAACACCGGGATCCTGATCGCTGGCGGAGCAGATCTCAAGCGCTGGCTGGCGAAACTTACCAATAACAACGCTCAGGGCGAATACTACATCACCGATATCATCGCCATGGCGCACCAGGAAGGGCACGAGATCGTCGCGGTGCATCCGCAGCGTCTGAGCGAAGTCGAAGGCGTCAACAATCGCCTGCAGCTTGCGCGCCTGGAGCGCGTCTACCAGGCTGAGCAGGCGGAAAAGCTGCTGCTGGCGGGCGTGATGCTGCGCGATCCGGCGCGTTTCGATCTTCGCGGTACGCTGCAGCATGGGCGCGATGTAGAGATCGATACTAACGTTATTCTGGAAGGCAACGTGGTGCTGGGCGATCGAGTGAAAATCGGCGCCGGCTGCGTGATCAAAAACAGCACCATCGGCGATGACTGCGAAATTAGCCCCTACAGCGTGGTGGAAGATGCCCAGCTGCAGGCTGCCTGCACCATCGGCCCATTTGCTCGTCTGCGTCCGGGCGCCGAACTGCTGGAAGGCGCCCACGTTGGTAACTTCGTGGAAATGAAAAAAGCGCGTCTCGGAAAAGGCTCCAAGGCGGGTCATCTGACCTATCTGGGCGATGCGGAGATCGGTGATAATGTCAATATCGGCGCGGGCACCATCACCTGCAACTACGATGGCGCGAATAAGCATAAAACGATTATTGGCGATGATGTCTTTGTCGGCTCGGATACTCAGCTGGTGGCGCCCGTCATGGTAGGCAACGGCGTTACTATCGCCGCCGGGACCACCGTTACGCGCAATATCGCCGATAACGAGCTGGTGTTGAGCCGCGTACCGCAGGTCCATAAGCAGGGCTGGCAGCGTCCGGTGAAGAAGAAATAATTTGGATTATCGCCGGGGAAATTTCCCCGGCGAACCAGGATGAGAGGGTCAACATAGATCCCCGTCCGCAGGCAGTACCATAACAATAACCCCACTCTCTACAAGGCTCGGGGCGCCCGGAAAACGGGCAAATACAGGTCAGCGACAACGCATGGCATATCGCCATTATCAGGAAATTTAACTATGTGTGGAATTGTTGGCGCAGTCGCGCAGCGTGATATTGCTGAAATCCTTCTCGAAGGTTTACGTCGTCTGGAATACCGTGGCTATGACTCTGCCGGTCTGGCAGTGGTCGACAGCGAAGGTCATATGACCCGCGTGCGTCGCCTGGGTAAAGTTCAGATGCTGGCTCAGGCGGTAGAAGAGCAACCGTTACACGGTGGCACCGGGATCGCCCATACTCGCTGGGCGACGCACGGCGAACCGTCTGAGAGCAATGCGCATCCGCATGTTTCTGAACACATTGTGGTGGTCCATAACGGGATCATCGAGAACCATGAGCCGCTGCGCGCCCTGCTGCAGTCTCGCGGCTACGTCTTTGTCACCGAGACCGATACCGAAGTTATCGCCCATCTGGTGCACTGGGAGCTGGAACAAGGCGGTACCTTGCGTGAAGCTGTCCTGCGCGCCATCCCGCAGCTGCGCGGCGCCTACGGTACGGTGATCATGGATACCCGTGACCCGGGAACTCTGCTGGCTGCCCGCTCCGGTAGCCCGCTGGTGATTGGCCTGGGCATGGGCGAAAACTTTATCGCTTCCGACCAGCTGGCATTGCTGCCAGTGACCCGCCGCTTTATCTTCCTCGAAGAGGGCGATATTGCCGAAGTCACTCGCCGCTCGGTGGTGATTTTTGATAAGTCCGGTGCACAAGTGAATCGCCAGGAGATCGAATCCAATCTGCAGTATGACGCTGGCGATAAAGGTATCTACCGCCACTATATGCAGAAAGAGATTTTCGAGCAGCCGAACGCGATTAAGAACACCCTGACCGGGCGCATCAGCCATGGCGAAGTGGATCTCAGCGAGCTGGGACCGAACGCCAATGAAATGCTGGCTCAGGTTGAACATATTCAGATTGTTGCCTGTGGGACGTCCTATAACTCCGGTATGGTCTCCCGCTACTGGTTCGAAGCACTAGCCGGCGTCCCGTGCGATGTGGAAATCGCCTCCGAATTCCGCTATCGCAAGTCCGCGGTGCGTCGCAATAGCCTGATGATCACTCTCTCCCAGTCGGGTGAAACCGCCGATACCCTGGCGGCGCTGCGTCTGTCGAAAGAGCTAGGCTATCTCGGCTCGCTGGCTATCTGCAACGTGCCGGGCTCGTCACTGGTGCGCGAGTCCAATCTGGCGCTGATGACCAAAGCAGGAACGGAAATCGGTGTTGCCTCGACCAAAGCCTTTACCACTCAGCTAACCGTGCTGTTGATGCTGGTGGCGAAACTGGCGCGACTGAAAGGTCAGGATGCGTCTATTGAGCATGATATCGTCCACGGCCTGCAGGCTCTGCCGAACCGTATCGAGCAGATGCTCTCCCAGGACAAGCGTATTGAGCAGCTGGCAGAGCGTTTCTCTGATAAGCATCATGCGCTGTTCCTTGGCCGCGGCGATCAGTACCCGATCGCTATGGAAGGGGCGCTGAAGCTGAAAGAGATCTCCTACATTCACGCGGAAGCCTATGCGGCGGGCGAGCTGAAACACGGCCCGCTGGCGCTGATTGATGCGGAAATGCCGGTGATCGTGGTGGCGCCGAACAACGAACTGCTGGAAAAACTGAAATCCAACATCGAAGAGGTTCGTGCCCGCGGCGGTGAACTGTATGTCTTTGCCGACGGTGAAGCCGGCTTCAACGGTAGCGATAACATGCACATCATTGAGATGCCGCATGTGGAAGAGACCATCGCCCCTATCTTCTATACGGTTCCGTTGCAGCTGTTGGCTTATCACGTCGCGCTGATCAAAGGCACTGACGTTGACCAGCCGCGTAACCTGGCGAAATCGGTCACGGTTGAGTAAAGCATCCTGTCTTGCAAAGGGCTGCCGGCGGCGGCCCTTTTTTATTTTCACTTGCTGTTTGTCATCGATTTTGTGCGCAATATTTTGGCTGGTGGTAGATGACAAACGAACGTTTTGCGGTCCGATTTCGCTGTCATAAAAAGAAAATTATTCTGTCATTGCACGGTCATGATTACAGATAACTATCTGAGTTGTATGACTATTATTTGCTGTAAAATCCCTTCTTTCGACCTGTCATAAAACTGTCATAATTCGTACATTTTACTGTCACCTCTTTGACCTATTTTGCTCACCATAGCCTCGAAACAATGATTTACGTATCCCAGCAGGAGACATTATGAACGTTATGCGTACCACCGTCGCAACAGTTGTCGCCGCGACCTTATCGATGAGCGCTTTCTCTGCCTTCGCAGCAGCAAGCCTGACTGGCGCAGGCGCAACTTTCCCTGCGCCGGTGTATGCCAAATGGGCTGACACCTATCAGAAAGAAACCGGCAATAAAGTAAACTACCAGGGTATTGGTTCCTCTGGTGGCGTTAAGCAGATTATTGCCAACACCGTTGATTTTGGTGCTTCTGATGCTCCGCTGGCTGATGACAAACTGACCCAGGAAGGTCTGTTCCAGTTCCCGACCGTGATTGGCGGCGTGGTACTGGCGGTTAACCTGCCTGGCGTGAAATCCGGCGAACTGGTGCTGGATGGCAAAACCCTGGGCGATATCTACCTGGGTAAAATTAAAAAATGGGATGACGAAGCGATCGCTAAACTCAACCCGGGCCTGAAGCTGCCGTCGCAGAACATCGCTGTGGTCCGCCGCGCCGATGGTTCCGGTACCTCCTTCGTCTTCACCAGCTACCTGTCCAAAGTGAATGAAGAGTGGAAATCGAAAATCGGCGCCGGCTCTACCGTTAACTGGCCAACCGGTCTGGGCGGTAAAGGCAACGACGGTATCGCCGCCTTTGTTCAGCGTCTGCCGGGTTCGATTGGTTACGTTGAATACGCTTATGCCAAGCAAAACAACCTGGCCTACACCAAACTGGTCTCTGCCGACGGCAAGCCGGTTAGCCCGACTGAAGACAACTTCGCTAACGCCGCAAAAGGCGTTGACTGGAGCAAGTCTTTCGCTCAGGACCTGACCAACCAGAAAGGCGAAAATGCATGGCCGATCACCTCAACCACCTTCATCCTGGTACATAAGGCGACCAACAAGCCGGAACAGACCGCTGAAGTGCTGAAGTTCTTCGACTGGGCGTATAAAAACGGCGGGAAAGAAGCGAATGCGCTGGATTACGCGACGCTGCCGGAAAGCGTGGTAGAGCAGGTTCGCGCAGCATGGAAAACCAACGTCAAAGACAGCAGCGGTAAAGCGCTGTACTAACAGTAGATTTTTGACGAAGATGGCGGGGGCGTTCAGGCGCTGCCCGCCCTACGGTTCAGACTGTAGGCCCGGGAGCCAACGCCACCGGGCATTTATTCGAACAAGTTTTAATACGTAAAGAGTAATCTATGGCTGCAACCAAGCCTGCATTTACCCCTCCGGGGAAAAAGGGTGACATGATTTTCAGTGCGCTGGTAAAACTGGCTGCGCTGATTGTGCTATTGATGCTGGGCGGCATCATCGTTTCCCTGATCATCTCTTCCTGGCCGAGCATTCAAAAGTTTGGCTTTGCCTTTTTGTGGACCAAAGAGTGGGATGCGCCTAACGAGATCTTCGGCGCGCTGGTCCCGATTTACGGAACCCTGGTCACCTCTTTTATCGCGCTGCTGATCGCCGTCCCGGTGAGCTTCGGCATCGCGCTGTTTCTGACCGAACTGTCCCCCGCCTGGCTCAAGCGTCCGCTGGGCATTGCGATTGAGCTGCTGGCGGCAATCCCGAGCATTGTGTACGGCATGTGGGGCCTGTTTATTTTCGCACCGCTGTTTGCGACTTACTTCCAGGAGCCGGTCGGCAACGTCCTGTCGACCATCCCGTTCGTCGGTGCGCTGTTTGCCGGCCCGGCGTTTGGTATCGGCATCCTCGCCGCTGGCATCATTCTGGCCATCATGATCATCCCTTATATCGCCGCGGTCATGCGCGATGTTTTCGAACAGACGCCGGTGATGATGAAAGAGTCGGCCTATGGCATCGGCTGCACCACCTGGGAAGTGATCTGGCGCATCGTTTTACCGTTCACCAAAAACGGGGTGATTGGCGGGGTGATGCTCGGTCTGGGCCGCGCGCTGGGTGAAACCATGGCGGTTACCTTTATCATCGGCAACACCTACCAGCTCGACAGCATCTCGTTGTATATGCCAGGGAACAGTATTACCTCCGCGCTGGCTAATGAGTTCGCCGAAGCGGAAACCGGCCTGCACGTGGCGGCGCTGATGGAGCTGGGTCTGATCCTGTTCGTTATCACCTTTATCGTTCTGGCAGCGTCGAAGTTTATGATTATGCGCCTCGCGAAGAATGAGGGGGCACGCTAATGGCGACCATTGAATTGCAAACTACCGCCGAACTGGCGGAGTCCCGTCGCAAGATGCAGGCCAAACGCCGTATGAAGAACCGTATTGCTCTGGCGCTGTCGATGGCGACCATGGCGTTTGGTTTGTTCTGGCTTATCTGGATCCTGATGGCGACGATAACCCGCGGCTTCGACGGCATGAGTCTGGCGCTGTTCACCGAAATGACGCCGCCGCCGAATACCGCGGGCGGTGGTCTGGCTAACGCCCTCGCCGGCAGCGGCCTGCTGATCCTGTGGGCAACCGTCTTTGGTACGCCGCTGGGTATCCTCGCCGGAATTTATCTGGCGGAGTATGGCCGCAAGTCGGTGCTGGCGGAAATCATCCGCTTTATCAACGACATTCTGCTTTCCGCGCCGTCTATCGTGGTCGGCCTGTTCGTCTACACCATCGTGGTGGCGCAGATGCAGCACTTCTCGGGCTGGGCGGGCGTTATCGCGCTGGCGCTGCTGCAGGTGCCTATCGTTATTCGTACCACCGAAAACATGCTGAAGCTGGTGCCGGATAGCCTGCGTGAAGCGGCCTATGCGCTGGGGACGCCGAAGTGGAAGATGATCTCGGCGATCACCCTGAAAGCCTCCGTCTCAGGGATTATGACCGGGATCCTGCTGGCTATCGCCCGTATCGCCGGGGAAACAGCGCCGCTGCTGTTCACCGCGCTGTCCAACCAGTTCTGGAGCACCGACATGATGCAGCCGATCGCTAACCTGCCGGTGACCATTTTCAAATTTGCCATGAGTCCGTTTGCGGAGTGGCAGCAACTGGCATGGGCTGGGGTATTGATTATCACCCTGTGCGTCTTGCTGCTGAACATCCTGGCGCGCGTTATCTTCGCCAAGAAGAAACACGGTTAATTTTTTGCGGCGCAGCAACTGCTGCGCTGAATGAGGAAGAGATAGAGATGAGTATGGTGAATACAGCTCCGGGTAAGATTTCAGTTCGTAACCTGAACTTCTACTACGGCAAATTCCATGCCCTGAAGAACATCAACCTGGATATTACCAAAAACCAGGTGACGGCGTTTATCGGTCCGTCAGGCTGTGGTAAATCCACCCTGCTGCGCACGTTCAACAAGATGTTCGAACTGTATCCGGAGCAGCGCGCGGAAGGCGAGATCCTGCTGGATGGCGACAACATTCTGACCAACACCCAGGATATCGCCCTGCTGCGCGCTAAGGTTGGCATGGTGTTCCAGAAACCAACGCCGTTCCCGATGTCCATTTATGACAATATCGCCTTCGGCGTGCGCCTGTTTGAAAAGCTGTCCCGTGCTGATATGGACGAGCGCGTGCAGTGGGCGCTGACCAAAGCCGCATTATGGAACGAAACCAAAGATAAACTGCACCAGAGCGGGTATTCTCTCTCCGGTGGTCAGCAGCAGCGTCTGTGCATTGCCCGCGGTATCGCGATCCGCCCGGAAGTGCTACTGCTTGATGAGCCGTGCTCCGCGCTGGACCCGATCTCCACCGGGCGTATCGAAGAGCTGATCACCGAGCTGAAACAGGACTACACCGTCGTTATCGTGACTCACAACATGCAGCAGGCTGCGCGTTGCTCCGACCATACGGCATTTATGTATCTTGGCGAGCTGATTGAGTTCAGCAACACGGACGACCTGTTCACCAAGCCCGCGAAGAAACAAACTGAAGATTATATTACTGGCCGCTACGGTTGATTTGCCCTTGTGCTTTCAGGCTCTCACCAGTTGGGCAATCAGGAGACACCATGGACAACCTAAATCTTAACAAACATATTTCCGGCCAGTTCAACGCTGAACTGGAGTATATCCGCACCCAGGTGATGACCATGGGGGGGCTGGTGGAGCAACAGCTTTCTGATGCGATCACCGCCATGCATAACCAGGACAGCGATCTGGCGAAACGCGTGATTGACGGCGACAAACAGGTCAACATGATGGAAGTGGCGATCGATGAAGCGTGCGTGCGCATCATCGCCAAGCGCCAGCCGACCGCCAGCGACCTGCGCCTGGTAATGGCGATCATCAAGACTATCGCTGAGCTGGAACGTATTGGCGACGTGGCGGATAAAATCTGCCGCACCGCGCTGGAGAAGTTTTCCCAGCAGCACCAGCCGCTGCTGGTGAGCCTCGAATCGCTGGGCCGCCACACGGTGCAGATGCTGCATGACGTACTGGATGCATTTGCGCGTATGGATCTCGACGAAGCGGTACGTATCTATCGTGAAGATAAGAAAGTCGACCAGGAGTATGAAGGCATCGTGCGTCAGCTGATGACCTACATGATGGAAGACTCGCGCACTATCCCCAGCGTCCTGACGGCGCTGTTCTGCGCACGCTCCATCGAGCGTATCGGCGATCGCTGCCAGAATATCTGCGAATATATTTTCTACTTCGTTAAAGGTCAGGATTTCCGTCACGTTGGCGGCGATGAGCTGGATAAACTGCTCGCTGGCAAAGATCCGAAAGAGTAATAATCATTCTGTCTAATTCTGGTAAATGGCTTTATCAGAATTAGATATGTTTTTCCCGGCGGCAGCGAGATTGCTGAGATTATCGTCACAATTAACAATCTGCCCGTTTGAGTTATTCATTTTATCGCGTAACAATCAGCGTCCACTCCTGAGCTTTAACGCTCAGGGTGGTTTAAACGGATTGTGACTGCGACAGCAGGCAAAACCTGATATTGCCCCACGGCGGCGATATCAGGTTTTTTTGTTTTATGCGGGCCAATAATGGCTGAATGAGGGTTGCTACCGCGATGTGCGGGCAAAACCTGAAGAGGATTATCTGTTAAAGCAGATCGTCTTCTTCAGGTTTTTTTGTTTTTGTCTAACCGCAAAAATAATAGCTATTGCGACATCAAACGGTATGGATACGGCTATTAGCACCGCACGGAATAGGGGTTGCTGTCGTGTTTTATTTACGCCAATGATTATATAAGGGAATATTATGATGAGAAAAAACAGGATCGCTTCGGCGATAGTCTTGCTGGCGCCGCTTTGTTACTCAACCCACCTGCTGGCAAGCCCGTTGACGGTGGAACAACGGCTTGAGCTGCTGGAAAAAGCGCTCAAAGACACGCAAAAAGAGCTCAAAAAATATCAGGACCAGGAGAGAAAAAGAGACCAGATTTGGGCCTCATGGTCTCCGCCTGCGGAAAGTCAGAAGCGCAAGACCGGGGTGGCGGCTGCCGGGCCGAAAACGGCGGTTAAACCGGATGCGGTGCTGGTTAAAAATCAACAACCTGTCACCGATGGCGCGCCAGCCTACAGCGCGATGACGCTGACCGACTTTAGCAAGTTCGTGAAAGATGAAATTGGCTTTAGCTATAACGGCTACTTCCGTTCCGGCTGGGGTACCGCCTCGCACGGCTCGCCAAAATCATGGGCGATTGGCTCGCTTGGTCGCCTGGGCAACGAATATTCCGGCTGGTTCGATCTGCAGCTGAAGCAGCGGGTATTTCAGGAAGGCGATAAACGCGTCGATGCCATCGTGATGCTCGACGGGAACGTCGGCCAGCAGTACTCCTCAGGCTGGTTTGGTGACAATGCCGGCGGCGAAAACTACATCCAGTTCTCGGATATGTACGTTAACACTAAAGGGTTCCTGCCGTTTGCCCCGGAAGCCGATTTCTGGGTCGGCAAACACGGGGCGCCAAAAATCGAAATTCAGATGCTGGACTGGAAAACGCAGAGAACCGATGCGGCGGCCGGCGTAGGGCTGGAAAACTGGCAGGTGGGCGCCGGAAAATTCGATATCGCGTTGATTCGCGAAGATGTCGATGATTATGACCGTTCTTTAAGCAATAAGCAGCAAATTAACACCAACACCCTGGACGTTCGCTACAAAGAGATTCCGCTGTGGGATAAAGCCAGCCTGATGGTTAGCGGGCGCTATGTCGCCGCCAACCAAAGTTCCTCTGAGAAATATAAAGAGGGCAATGAAGGTTATTATCCGTGGAAAGATACCTGGATGACGGGGGCCTCGTTAACGCAGAAATGGGCTAACGGCGGCTTCAACGAATTCTCTTTCTTACTGGCCAATAACTCTATTGCCAGCAGCTTCTCGCGCTATGCCGGATCCAGCCCCTATACCACCTTTAATGGCCGCTATTATGGCGATCATACCAATGGCACCGCTGTGCGTTTAACTTCGCAGGGGGAAACCTATTTACGCGATGACGTTATTATGGCGAATGCCATCGTCTACTCCTTTGGTAACGACGTCTATAGCTACGAAACCGGAGCTCACTCCGATTTTGAATCTATCCGTACGGTTCTGCGACCGGCTTATATCTGGGATAAATATAACCAGACCGGCGTCGAGCTGGGATACTTCAAACAGCAAAACAAAGATGTTACCGGCAAGAAATATAACGAATCCGGCTACAAGACCACGCTGTTCCATACCTTCAAAGTCAATACCAGTATGCTGACCTCGCGCCCGGAAATTCGCTTCTATGCCACCTATATTAAAGCGAAGGATATTGACCTGGATAAGGCCGCGAATAATACCACCAGTATTTTTGAAGACGGCAAGAACGATCAGTTTGCCGTGGGAGCGCAGGCGGAAATCTGGTGGTGAGACGATAACAAAACGGACACAACAGAAGAGGAATAACGATGAAACGACATGCCCTTTATTTCGCCCTGGCGCTGGCGGGCGCGGCATTTACCCTTCAGGCGGCGCCATTACCCGCGATGCCGGACCCAGGCCTGCCGGTGAGCCACTTTATCACCCAGGTTAACGCGGATAAAAGTATCACTTACCGCCTGTTTGCCCCTGATGCCCGGCGGGTTTCGGTAGTCACCGGCGCCACGCCGGACTCTTTTGTCTCGCACGACATGACCAAAGCAGCGGGCGGAGTCTGGACATGGAAAAGCGAGCCGATGAAAGCCAATCTCTATGAATACTATTTCGATGTGGATGGCTTCCGCTCGGTAGATACCGGTAGCCGCTATCAGAAGCCGCAGCGCCAGGTGAACACCAGTTTGATTCTGGTGCCGGGCAGTATTCTTGACGATCGGACGGTAGCACATGGCGATCTGCGCACCCTCACCTATCACTCGAAGGCACTGAACGCTGAACGTCGTCTCTATGTCTGGACGCCGCCGGGATATAGCGGAACCGGCGATCCGCTGCCGGTGCTCTATTTCTATCATGGCTTTGGCGACAGCGGCCTGTCGGCCATCGATCAGGGGCGGATCCCGCAAATCATGGATAACCTGCTGGCGGAGGGCAAGATTAAGCCGATGCTGGTGGTGGTCCCGGATACCGAAACCGATATCCCGGAAGCGGTAGCGGAAAACTTCCCGCCGCAGGAGCGGCGCAAAACCTTCTATCCACTTAATGCGCAGGCGGCGGATAAAGAGCTCATGCAGGATATTATTCCGCTGATCGATGCCCGATTTAACGTGCGTAAAGATGCCGACGGCCGGGCGCTGGCGGGCCTCTCACAAGGTGGTTATCAGGCGCTGGTGTCCGGAATGAATCATCTGGAGAGCTTTGGCTGGCTCGCCACCTTTAGCGGCGTCACGACTACCACGGTGCCGAATGCCGGCGTGGAAGCGCAACTGAAGCAGCCTGACGCGATCAATAAGCAACTGCGCAACTTTACCGTCGTCGTCGGAGAAAAAGATTCTGTGACCGGTAAAGACATTGCTGGTCTGAAAAGCGAGCTGGAAAAACAGAAGATTAACTTCGACTATCACTCGTATCCTGGCCTGAACCATGAAATGGACGTCTGGCGCCCGGCCTACGCCGAGTTTGTGCAGAAACTGTTTAAATAACTGTTAGGGGGCCTTCAGCCCCCGTTTTTGGCTTGTGAAGGACGACAAGATGAAAATGATTGTGACCGAAGATTATGAAGAGATGAGCCTGGTCGCCAGCCATCATGTTCTGGGCTATATCACGGCGCCGCGGCGGGTGAATCTGGCGGTGACGGCGGGGAGTACGCCAAAGCGGATGTATGAGCATCTAACCGCCGCCGTGAAAGGCAAAGCATTCTATGATCGGGTGCACTATTACAACTTCGATGAGATCCCCTTTCGCGGCCAGTCGCGAGAAGGCGTCACGATATCTAATCTGCGCCAGCTGTTTTTTACCCCGGCGCAGATCAAAGAAGAGAACATTCACAAGCTGACGCTGGACAACGCTGCGCAGCACGATCGTCAGCTGGAAGAGGCTGGCGGCCTTGATCTGATGGTGCTGGGGCTGGGGGCTGACGGCCATTTTTGCGGCAACTTGCCGAATACCACCCGCTTTCATGATCAGACGTTCGAAGTGCCGATTCGCGGGGATATGATTGCTCTTGTCGCTAACAGCGAGATGGGCGGGGATATCTCGGCAGTACCGGACAGCTATGTCACCATGGGGCCGAGAAGCGTGATGGCGGCGAAAAATCTATTGCTGATTGTCAGCGGTGCCGCAAAAGCACACGCGTTAAAGCAGGTGGTGGAAGGCCCGGTCAGCGAGCAGGTGCCGGCTTCAGTGCTCAAATTGCACCCTTCGCTGGTGATTATTACCGATAAGGCGGCAGTGGCGGAATTGCAGCACTAAAAAGCCGCTGACCAGCGGGGCTACCATTGTGATCAACCGTAGCCCGGCCGAGCGTAGCGACGCCGGGTCTTAACGAGTAATATCCCAGCCGCGCGCTTGCCACAATGCCGGCAGCTCTGCCAGATCGGTAAAGGTCGTCACTTTGGGATGATCGATCGGCTGGTTATGCGGATCGGCGCAGAAATAAAACACCTCCATGCCGGCGGCAATCCCCGACTGAGCACCGGCGCTGGAGTCATCCACCAGAATACAGTTTTCAGCTTTTACCTGCATGGCTTCTGCCGCATGAAACATCAGTGCCGGATCGGGTTTCCAGCGCTGAATATCGTAGCCGCTGTACAAGCGGTCAGTAAAATGGTGCAGCAGGCCGGTGCGTCCGAGCGAGTGTTGCATCTTACTGACCGGGCCATTGGAAACCACGCACATCGGGACGCTTACTGCATCCAGCAGCGCCTGGGCTCCGGGAATCACCTCCAGCTCGCTATCGAACAGGCGAGCGACTTCCGCCCGGTAAATCGGCTCCAGGGTGGCCTTTTGCAGGTTAACGCCATACTCAGCGTTGATGGTGTCGATAATTTCGTACAGCTTTACCCCTTTGAAGCGCTTAAAAATCTCCGCCAGGTCCAGCGTAATGCCGAATTCCTGAAACATGTGAACGTAAGCGCGGGAGCAAATCACCTCGCTGTCGACCAGCGTGCCGTCACAGTCAAAAAATACTGCTTCTGGTTGAGTCATAGCCTTTCCATATTAACAAGTTTAACGTTTTCGTAATGCCCAATGCCGCGACGCAATCGTTGCCGTATAAGCAAAATAAATGAAAAAAATTACCATACAACCGCGCCTGGTGCCGTAATTTGGTATAGGATAGCCTCGAATTTTCCCTCCTTACGTTCGGAAACCGATAATGAGTCAACAACAAACCAGCCAGTCTTCTGGCCAGGGTCTGCTGGAGCGCGTATTTAAGCTGCGCGAGCACGGCACCACGGTGCGCACCGAAGCCATCGCCGGTTTCACCACGTTCCTGACGATGGTGTATATCGTTTTTGTTAACCCACAAATTCTTGGCGTAGCGGGCATGGATACCAGCGCCGTGTTTGTGACCACCTGTCTGATTGCCGCTTTCGGCAGTATCCTGATGGGTCTGTTCGCGAACCTGCCGGTCGCCCTGGCGCCGGCGATGGGCCTGAACGCCTTTTTCGCCTTTGTGGTGGTGCAGGCGATGGGGCTGCCGTGGCAGGTGGGCATGGGCGCCATCTTCTGGGGCGCCGTGGGTCTGCTGCTGCTGACCATCTTCCGCGTACGTTACTGGATGATCGCCAATATTCCGCTTAGTCTGCGCGTCGGGATCACCAGCGGTATCGGTCTGTTTATCGGCATGATGGGCCTGAAAAATGCCGGCGTGATTGTCGCCAATCCGGAAACGCTGGTCAGCATTGGTCATTTAACCTCCCACAGCGTACTGCTGGGCGTGCTGGGCTTCTTTATCATCGCGATTCTGGCGTCGCGCAATATTCACGCCGCGGTCCTGGTCTCTATCGTCGTGACCACCCTGCTGGGCTGGATGCTGGGCGACGTGCATTACACCGGAATCGTCTCGGCGCCGCCGAGCGTTAGCTCGGTAATTGGTCAGGTCGATCTGGCGGGTTCCCTGAACCTGGGCCTGGCCGGCGTGATCTTCTCTTTTATGCTGGTCAACCTGTTTGACTCCTCCGGGACGCTGATCGGCGTGACGGATAAAGCGGGTCTCGCGGATGCTAATGGTAAATTCCCGCGCATGAAGCAAGCGCTGTTTGTCGACAGCGTCTCGTCGGTGGCAGGCTCCTTCATCGGTACCTCGTCGGTGACGGCCTATATCGAATCTTCCTCCGGCGTTTCCGTGGGCGGGCGCACCGGCCTCACCGCCGTTGTCGTCGGTATCCTGTTCCTGCTGGTTATCTTCCTCTCTCCGCTGGCGGGAATGGTTCCTGGTTATGCCGCCGCGGGCGCGTTGATTTACGTCGGCGTGCTGATGACTTCCAGCCTCGCGCGGGTGAAGTGGAACGATCTGACCGAGGCGGTACCAGCGTTCATCACCGCGGTGATGATGCCGTTTAGCTTCTCGATCACCGAAGGTATCGCCTTAGGCTTTATCTCTTATTGCGTGATGAAGATCGGTACTGGCCGGCTGCGCGAGCTCAGCCCGTGCGTGGTTATCGTCTCGCTGCTGTTTGTGCTGAAAATTGTCTTTATTGATGCGCATTGATCCGCACGCATGATGAAAAAGCCCGGCATCGCTGCCGGGCTTTTTTATGCTTTAACCCGCTGAATAAAGTCGCCAAAGGCGGTTAGCTGGCCGCGGAGATGGTCGAGGGTGCTTTGATCAACCACTTCACCCGACTGCGGATCCACTTTGTTCTGGATCACTCCGCCCATAAATTCCGGTTTATTCATCACCATCGCATCGAGGAAGACCAGAATCTGCCGCAGATGATACTGGCAGCGTGCGCCGCCGATGGCGCCCATTGAGCTGGTTTGAATCAGAACCGGTTTGCCAGCCAGCGGCTGCTCGGGCAAGCGTGACAGCCAGTCGATAGCGTTTTTCAGGCCGCCAGGCACGGAATAGTTATACTCGGGAGTCACAATCACCACGCCATCCGCCTCGCGGATCTGTTGCGCAATATCCTGCACGCGCTGCGGGAATCCCTCTTCCTCCTGCATATCGGCATCGTATAGCGGAATATCACCGATCGACGGCAGCGCGGCGATTTCCATGCCAGCCGGCGCAATGCCAGGCAGGGTACGCGCGACCATTCCATTAAACGACCCTTTACGCAGGCTGCCGAGTAACGTTACCACTTTCAAAGTATCTGACATGATTGCTCCTTTTTATCATGATATGCCGGTGAGACCGGTTAATTGAGGGATAGGGTTTTTTCCGTGGGTAAACTGGTAAAGCGCATCAGGCGCGCCGAGGGTTCTTGCGCGCGCCGCTGGGCATCCGCCAGGCTGTGCCAGTCGCCCCCCTTACCGTCATATTCCCAGACCTTCAGCGGGCCAATATTCGGGGTTGCGGCAATCGACCAAACCAGCAGTGATTCAGCATCACAGATGGCTTCTATCGGCTGGCTGCCGGCGGTACGCAGGCGACCAGAGCCCGGCAGCAGTTGCAGTTGAGCCGGTGCTTCACCCGTCAGTTTCAGCACGCTTCGGCGTAGCGCAACCAGCTGGCTGCGCGCTTCGTCCGGATCGTGTTGAATGTTAATCCACAGATTCTCGTTGTTACTGAAATTTTGTCTGTCGGCGTCGTGGCTGCGGACAGTGCGCTGCAGTTCCATGTCGAGGCCGCAATCTCCCTCGGTGGTCAGCGCGACACCAACGATATTACCAGTATAAGAGATAGAGAAGCGGGGAAGATGGCGATCGCTAAAAACCGGTCGGCCATTCGCTTCATTGATGATTTCAGGCAGCTCACTGATGCCGTATAGCATAAACAGCAGCTCGGCAAGCAGCGAGCGCGACGCGCAAAAGCGAGCCTGGCGATATGTCGGGAGAAGACGTGCGGATTGATGACAGGCCGCTGACAAACGTGTCGATAGCGGCTCCCCGGTACTGAGAATCCCTCTTGCAAAATGCGTTGCCATACGTCGCTCCGTGAGTAATGGACATGGGTAAAGAAAGTGGGCGCTATTATCGCCTGGTATTAACAGGTTTTAATGCCGAAATCCCCCCTTGAAAAGAGAATTTGTTTGAATTTTACAAATTCTTGCGCAATAGGGGGGAATCGGCCTAAATCAAGGCTTACAGCGTACCGGAATAGAGTACTTTTAACGTATCTCTCAGCCAGACGAGTTTCGGGTTGTAGCTGTTGCGCTTATGCCATAGCAGGGTGAAGGGAACGCGCAGCTTTTCCAGATGCTGCGTCTCCAGGGGGAGCGGCCGGGAGACCAGCGGCAGCTGGTGCTGCTGATTATAGTGCTGGCAGTAGCGCGGCGCGGTGGCCAGCATCGTATGCTGCGGCTGAGCGGCCATAAAGAGGGATTGCTCAAACCCCGGCACGGTCAGCGCCACGTTACGCTTATAGCCCAGCTCCTGCAGTACGTCGTCCAGGGCCCAGGTATCGCGTTGTTCCCAGCAAATAGTGATATGCGGATAGCGTAAGAATGCCGCCAGATCCCACTCTTCGCTGAGCGCCGGATGATCGGCGCGCAGCCAGACCTGCGGCAGGTCGGTGAACAGCACATCAAAATCGATATACCACGGCAGCAGGCTTAGCAGCTCCCGCGACTGCGGATGGCTTTCGCGTCCGCAGAAGCCGATATCCACCTCACCGCGGATGATGGCGTCCAGGGAGTCGTAGTCCCAGTTGCGCAAACGAATCGATGCCTGCGGATAGCGCTGATAGATGCGCTGAGAGAGGGTGTTAAACAGGATCATCAGCAGCGGCGCTTCCGCCGCCAGTTCGAATTTGAGGCCGCTGGGCATGGTATGGTGCGGTTTATCGAGGATCTGGTTGCCCATCTGCATCCAGTCCGCCAGATCCTGCTCCATGCTGCTGACCAGCGGCGTGGGCGCCAGGCCCAGCGGGGTTTTGACAAACAGCGGATCGTCAAACCAGGCACGCAGTTTGGCCAGCGACTTGCTCACCGCTGACGGCGAAATGTTCATCCGCTTCGCCGTACGGGTAACGCTGAGCTCCTGGGTCAGGAGCTGCAGGCAGAGGAGTAAATTAAGATCAAGACTCGACAGCGGCTTCTTCATCGTATTGCGCAACCCGCGGCGGGGTGATGACGACCAGTAACAAAACAAGGCTCACTATGCTACAGGCAATGAGTATCCCGATCAGCATATTCATTGCGCTGAGTCCGATGATGGCGGCGAGCCAAATCCACAGCGATGAACCGCACACCTGCGCGATGCCGAGGACCGAGCTGGCGACGCCCGCGCGCAGCGTGAACGGCCCCAGCGCCTGGCTCATCGCGACGCCGAACCCAACGGAGAAGCCGGCGCAAATCATGCCCAGCCCGATCAGGGTAACGGCCTGGCGAGTGGCGAGGCTCAGCGTCACGCCTGCCGCCAGAAACAGCACCTGTGAGGTCAGCATTAAGGTGCGGGGGGTAAACAGCGACAGGGCGAACGGCGTTGAGAAGGAGACCGCCATGCTGATCATCGCCATCAGAGCCATCGCCATTGAGTAAGTTCCCCGGTCGAACCCCATCTCTTCCATCATTAGTACCGGCGAGACGTTCACGTAGGTCAGGATCGCCGTCACGCTAAGGGTGGTAATGAGAATACGGCTAAGAAAAAAGCGGTTCAGCAGCGATTCGCCAGCGTCATGCTGCGGTGATGCCGTCTGCGGAGGCGCCGCCGGGCGCGTTTCACGCAGGATAAAGACCGACAGCACAGCGACCATGACGCCCATGCCGGTCATCGTGTAGAACAGGCTCTGCCACGGATATTTCAGCATAATCAGGTGGCCAAGCACCGGCGCCAGGACGGGGATAATGCAGGTGATGCCGTTGAGCAACGACAGCACCTTGGCGCGGCGACGGTCGTCCAGCGTATCGCGCAGGATAGCGAAAGCCACCACGTAGCAGCTGCCGGCGCCGATCCCCTGGATAAAGCGTCCGGTGAGGAAGTGGCTGCTGGTGTGCGCCTGCGCGCAGATCAGGGAGGCGATAACAAAGATCGCTGCACCTACAATAGCGACAGGCTTGCGCCCTGAACGGTCGGCGATGCGGCCAGCAAACAGCATCGCGGAGGCCATTCCGGCCAGATAGACTGAGAAGGCAATATGTAATTGCGCCTCGCTGGCCCCCAGGTCCTGCGCAATACGCGGCAGGCCGACGAGATACATATCGATGCCGGAGGGATAGAGCAGAACCAGGGCAAAGCTGCAGAGAAGAAAGCGTGTCATGGGATCCTCGCGATGTGAATGGCGTTCAGCATAGTGAGGAACGCGCCGCAAGACGAGTTGCCATTTGGACAACGCTCTTTTCCTGGCAGGAAATGCGAGCTAACGACTGCGGGTTCGCCAGACGCGGGCCATCCCCTCGCTCTCCGGCCGAACGCTTTCGAAGCCGAACTTCGCGTACAGTTCAGGCACATCCGCCACCAGCGTAACGTAGGCACCCTCAAAAGCGTTAGCGTCCAGCCAGGCGACCAGCTTCTCCATCACCAGCCGGCCAAGGCCTTTTCCCTGGTGAGCCGGATCGACGGCGACGTCGACAATATCGAAATTAATCGCGCCATCGCCGACGATACGTCCCATCGCGATCGGCGTCTCCTGCCAGAGGATATGTACGCCGTAACAGCTATGCGGCAGTCCGGCTCTGGCGCCTTCCAGGGGGCGCGGCGACATGCCCGCCGCCACCCGCAGGTGGCAAAACGCTTCGGCGGAGGGCACTTTCTCGATCACGGTATATTCAACGGTCATGCTTTAGCCTCAGGGTAATAGAGAGATAAAAGTAGAGAACGTTGCGCAGCAAAGGGCAAGAAAAAACCCGCATTAACGCGACGTTAATGCGGGTTAGTGAACATTTACGGACTGACGGTTACTTACCGATGCAAAAGCTGGAGAAGATGCGGCCCAGCAGATCGTCGGAAGTGAACTCCCCGGTGATCTCGCTCAGCGCCTGCTGCGCGAGGCGCAGCTCTTCCGCCAGCAGTTCCCCGGCCCAGGCGCCCAGCAGCTGGGCTTTGCCTTGCTGCAGATGATTCGCCGCCTCTTCCAGGGCCTGCAGGTGACGGCGGCGGGCGAGGAAGCCGCCTTCCATATTGGTATCGAAGCCCATGCTCTGTTTGAGATGGTTACGCAGCACCTCCACGCCTTCGCCGGTACGCGCCGACAGGCGAATAAGTGAGTGGCCATTTACTTCGCTGATACCCAGCGCTTCGCCGGTGACATCGGCTTTATTGCGCACCACGGTAATCGGCAGTTTAGCAGGCAGGCGCTCGATAAAGTCTGGCCAGATCTCCGCCGGGTCAACGGCGCTGGTGGTGGTGCCGTCGACCATAAACAGCACCCGATCGGCCTGGGCAATCTCCTGCCAGGCGCGTTCAATGCCGATACGCTCCACTTCATCATTGGCGTCGCGCAGGCCCGCGGTATCGATGATATGCAGCGGCATGCCGTCGATATGGATATGCTCGCGCAGCACGTCGCGGGTGGTGCCGGCGATGTCGGTGACGATTGCTGCTTCGCGGCCCGCCAGGGCGTTCAGCAGGCTCGATTTACCGGCATTTGGCCGCCCGGCGATCACCACCTTCATCCCTTCTCGCAGCAGACTGCCCTGACGAGCTTCAGCACGGACGGCGTCGAGATCGGCCATCACCTCGTTCAGCTGGGCTTCAATTTTACCATCGGAGAGGAAATCGATTTCTTCATCCGGGAAGTCAATCGCCGCTTCCACGTAGATGCGCAGGTGAGTGAGCGCTTCCACAAGATGATTCACCCGCGCGGAGAACGCCCCCTGCAGCGAGTTCAGCGCCGAGCGCGCCGCCTGTTCTGAGCTGGCGTCGATAAGGTCGGCGATGGCTTCAGCCTGCGCCAGATCGAGCTTGTCGTTAAGGAACGCGCGCTCGGAGAATTCGCCCGGCCTGGCGATGCGCAGGCCCGGCAGGGTCAGAATACGTTTGAGCAGCAGGTCGAGAATGACCGGGCCGCCGTGGCCCTGCAGCTCAAGCACATCTTCCCCGGTAAAGGAGTTCGGCCCGGGGAACCACAGCGCAATCCCCTGATCCAGCGGCGTACCGTCAACATCGTTGAACGGCAGGTAGTCGGCATAGCGCGGCTTCGGCAGCTTGCCGAGTACCGCCTGCGCGACGTCGCGCGCCTTAAGGCCGGAGATACGCAGGATGCCCACCCCACCGCGTCCCGGAGGGGTTGCCTGGGCGACGATAGTGTCGTTATGGCTCATGGTGACTCTCTATGTAGATGTAAAAAAGGCGGTCGATTGACCGCCTTCTCTGGCATTAACGCTACCGTAGATACTCGAAATAATTCAAGTTGCAGAAAGGCGGCTAGTTAGTGAGGCCCCAGGCGCTTACGGTAGTAAGTGACTGGGGCGAACTAATGAAGCCAACGCATCTGCGGCTTGAAGAATGAAGAGTATCAGGATTTCTTCTTCTCGCGGCTATGAAGGCCACGCTTCTCCAGACCACGGTAAATCAGCTGCTGCTGAATAATGGTGACCAGGTTGCTGACGATGTAGTACACCACCAGGCCAGACGGGAACCACAGGAAGAACACCGTGAAGATGACCGGCATAAAGGTCATGATCTTCTGCTGCATCGGGTCGGTCACGGTGGTCGGCGACATCTTCTGGATGAAGAACATGGTCGCGCCCATGATGATCGGCAGGATGTAGTACGGGTCCTGAGCAGACAGGTCGTGGATCCACAGGATAAACGGCGCATGACGCAGTTCAACCGAGGCGCTCAGCATGTAGTACAGCGCAAGGAAGATCGGCATCTGAATAATCAGCGGGAAGCAGCCGCCCAGCGGGTTTACTTTTTCCGCTTTATACAGCGCCATCATTTCCTGGCTTTGACGTTGTTTATCGTCGCCCAGACGCTCACGCATGGCCTGAATCTTCGGCTGCAGCATGCGCATCTTCGCCATGGAGGTGTACTGCGCTTTGGTCAGCGGGTACATGATGCCACGAACGATAAAGGTGATAACGATGATCGAGAAGCCCCAGTTGCCGAGGAAGCTGTGGATGAATTTCAGCAGCTTGAACAGCGGTTGGGAGATGAACCACAGCCAGCCGTAATCGACGGTCAGATCCAGGTGCGGCGCAACGGCAGCCATTTTGTCCTGAATCGCCGGGCCGACCCACAGCGTGCTCTGCAGTTTGTCGGTCTGGCCTGGCTGCACCAGTACCGGCTGCGATTTGTAGCCAATAGCGACAACGCCGTTGCCGAGGTTGGCGGTGTAGAAGTTATTCGTCCCGTTATTCCGCGGCACCCATGCGGTGGTGAAGTACTGCTGCAGCATGGCAACCCAACCGTTTTTGGTGCTGACGTTCAGGTTTTCGTTATCCAGAATGGTATCGAATTTATATTTTTCGTATTTCGAATCCGCAGTGGAGAACGCGGCGCCACGGAAAGTATGCATCGTGGACAGGCCACCGGTCTGCGTATCGCGACTGGACGGCAGCGCAGCGGTCTGCTTCAGCTGACCGAAGGTCGAGACTTCCAGAGGCTTCTCGCTGGCATTCTGCACGCTGTAACCCACGTTCACCGCATAGCCACCGCGCTTCAGGGTGAAGGATTTGGTGAAGACGTTGCCGGCTTTATCGGTGTAGGTCAGCGGGATAACGAGCTCATCCTGGCCATCGGCCAGCACAAACGCCTCTTTATCGACGTTGTACAGCGGACGCGGGCCATTTGCCGGGTTATCCGGACCGTCACGGCCGGTTAAGCCGCTCTGCGCCTGGTAGACAAACTGCGGCGTGGTTTCCAGTAACTGGAACGGTTCGGTCGATTTCAGCGTTTTTGGATACGCCAGAAGCAGCGCCTGCTCAATATCGCCACCGTTGGTGTTGATAGTCAGCTCAAGCACGTCGGTTTTAACCGTAATCAGTTTCCCCTGGCCACTGGCCGGTACGCCCTGGTCGGCGGCGCTACCCGCTGCTGTGGTCGTAGTCTGCGTGGTCTGCTGCTGGGGCTGCGGATTTTTGTCCTGCTCCCAGGCTTGCCAGATCATGAAAGACACGAACAACAAAGCGATGATAAGAAGATTGCGTTGCGAATCCATCGTTAGTGTTCTCTGGTATCAAATGGTCCAGGCGGGACGGGATCGTCACCACCAGGGTGTAAAGGGTGGCATTTTAATACGCGTTTCATCGTCAACCAACTGCCTTTTATCACTCCAAACCTGCGTAAGGCCTCAATTCCGTATTGAGAACAGGTTGGGGTGAAACGGCAATGCGGCCCGAGTAGCGGACTAATCAGGCGCTGATAAACTCGAATCAGGCCGATCAGGACCCGCGAGCCAGGCGACAATGGCGGCGCCATAATTTTTCCAACGCTTCCGAGAGAGCACGGTTATCGAGGTCGGCAACCCCTCTTTTCGCCACCACCACGAAATCCATTGGCGGGAGTTCATGTTGACGCAAACGAAAACTTTCACGCGTCAGACGTTTAATCCGATTGCGTTCATGTGCGCGTTTCACGTTTTTCTTGGCGACGGTGAGACCGATGCGGGGATGCCCCAGCGAATTCAGGCGGCCGAGGATGGTGATTTGCGGCGTGCCAGCCCGTTGTGGCTGCTGGAAGACGAAAGTGAAATGACTGGGAGTTAACAAGCGTAACTCCCTGGGAAATGCGAGCTTAACCACGCAGGGTTAGCTTTATTACTTGGAAACGGTCAGACGAGCGCGGCCTTTAGCACGACGACGTGCCAGAACCTGACGACCATTTTTAGTAGCCATACGAGCACGGAAGCCGTGAGAACGGTTGCGCTTCAGTACAGACGGTTGAAAAGTGCGTTTCATGGCGATTTCTACCTAAACTTGAATAAATTCACTGACTTTTGCGTAGACCCGAACGAACTTCGAACGACTTACGCCTCAGCGTGGGTGATTAAAGAGGCCGGATTGTAATAATTGTACACTCCGGAGTCAATTCTCTTTCCTTATTTCTCGCACCTCGTCGCACAAAAAATAAGCTGAGACGCGTGACGAAAACGGGCATTACGCGCCGGGTGGGGGATTATACGGCCTGGCTGGTAAAGCGCAAGGATCCGCAAGGATCTTTATTAGATCGTTTCCGCCCAAAAGCGGCATAGCTCATTAATTTTTCCAATATGCGGCGGAAATCGTGCTTCACTCCCCGCAGGATCGATTACACTTACCCGGTTTCGATCCTTCCTGTGGATAAATCGGGAAGAATCTGTTGAGAAACACAAGATCTCTTTCTCAGTTTAGGCTATGATCCCCGGTCCCGATCGCGATCCCCGGATCCGCAGCGGGTAATAACCGCAGATAGCGGTTCGCACGTCACCCCTTTTGTGCAGGGGCTTTTCGGCTAATGCAGGGTCTTGTCGACGTGTGCCAACAATCACGATTGTTTCAGTTTTTCTTTGATATCGATTTTATGTTCGAGTGGAGTCCGCC